>NZ_JAFCLG010000009.1 GCF_018129685.1 Bradyrhizobium manausense | reverse complement strand
GCCCTCATTGCTGTCGCCAGGAAGCTGCTGACCATCCTCAACGCCATGCTGCGCGACCGAAAAATCTATAAGGTCGAACCATCAACATAACAGTTGCCGGCCTTCGCCGGGACGACGACGGGGAGATAGCGCGCCTAAACCGTCTGCGCCACGCCGGCACGCGGCTTCGGCGCCTTGACGATTTCCAGCAGCTCCGCCGACTGTCCCGTCAGCGCGGCGAGCACGAGGCCGACCATGTGCGCGAGGCGCTCGTCCTTGGCGTCCCTGGCGAGCAGGTCGCGGCCGAAGATCACGCTCAGCGTCGCCGAGTTCGAGAGATAGAAGAAGCTGAGCGCCGCGATCGAGATGTAGAGTTGCACCGGATCGACCGCGACCTTGAAATCGCCGCTCTCGACGCCGCGCCGCACCACGGTGCGGATCATCTCGACGAAGGGCGAATGCATCGACTTGACCTTGGTCGAGCGCTTGAGATGTTTGGCGCGCGCGAGGTTCTCGGTCTGGAGCAGCGACAGGAATTCCGGATTGCGAAGAAAATAGCCCCAGGTGAATTCGATCAGCCGCCTGATCGCCTCGGGCGGCGCGAGATGTTCGAGATCGAGCCCTCGCTCCTCGCTCCGGATCTTGTCATAGGCGCCCTCCAGCACCGCCAGATAGAGGTCGTCCTTGTTGCCGACGTGGTAATACAGCATGCGCTTGTTGGCGCCGGCCTTGGCGGCGATCCGGTCGACACGCGCGCCGGCAAGCCCGTGAGCAGAAAACTCCTGCTTGGCGGCTTCGAGAATGCGCAGCCGCATCCCCTCGGGGTCGCGCTGCCATTTCAGAGTTCGCTTTGCCGTTGCCTTTGCCAAGCCGGGTGCTCGCTGGGTGGTGGTAACAGCCATGTATCACGCGGGCGCCGTCATTGCGAGGAGCCCTTGCGACGAAGCAATCCAGACTGCCACCGCGGAGAGATTCTGGATTGCTTCGCTACGCTCGCAATGACGGGGGAGAGAGCGGCGCCCTACCCCACCGGCTTCGGCGAGCGCTCCAAGAGCACGGTCTGGATCCCGCAGGTGCCGTTCCGCACGGTCATGATGCGCGTGCCCGGCTTGCGGCCGTTGCGCACTTCGGAGACATCGAGGCCAGCGGCAAGCAGGCGGGCGCGGGTGGCGTCGATGTCGGCGACGCGCCAGCTCAGGCCCCAGAGACGGTCGTGCTCGGAATCGCCGCCCGCAACGAGGCGGCGCACCACCTCGACGATGAGATCGCCGCAGCGGAAGAACATCAGCTGGCCCCAGTCGTGGTGCGACCGGTCGAGCGCGAGATCGAGCCCGAGCCGCGCGCCGTAGAGCGCGGCCGCGCGATCGGAATCCTCGGTGGTGATGACGACGTGATCGAGCGCTTCGATCGGCGCGACATCCGTCGCGACCGATTTCGGGCGCTCGTCGGCGAGTTCGAGAAAGAACATGCGCACGCCGCGCGTCAGCTCGGTCGCCGCCCGGGTCCGCTTCCAGTGCAGGACCGCGCCCGATACGTCGTCGCTGCTCTCGACCTCGGCGACGGGATCCGGCTTGAGCGCCACCCGGTCGAGCCGCCGGTGCATCCTGCTCATGTCCGCGACACGAAAGCACAGACTGGCGAGCACGCCTTCCTGGTCGTCGAGCAGCGCGCGCATCCGGTCCGCGGTCGCGGTAAAGCCGCTCGGCGCCATCAATTCGATGGTCATGTTGTCGAGGGTGAAGAGTACGCGGTCGGCGCCCTCGCCGGAATTCTGCCAGGCCGGCGCGCGGGCGAGCAGCAGCTGATAGGCCGCCTTGGCCGCACCGATATCCTTGACCAGAACGACGACGTGATCGAGGCCGGTGATCATGTATTTTCCTCTTGATCGTCCTGGAACCATGGCCCGGAAAACCGGCAAATGTCCGGGCTTGGCACGGGCCTGACATGGTCGTATTCCGGCCCTATGCCGACCTCAAGCGCTTCGGGGCGGTTTTGCAATAATTTCCGCGTCCTCCGCGCGGAACCGGTGCTAGAGTAGGTGTGCCGGCCGGGACCACCCAGCGCATCACGGACAAGCAATGCAGGCTCTCTTTATCGGACAGACCTATATCGACGTCGTCTTCCTCACCGACCACATGCCGACCGGCGACGAAAAGCACGTGGCAACTGACTACGCGGTCTCTTTCGGCGGCAACGCGGTCACGGCGGCGTTCTGCTGCGCCAAGCTCGGCATCGTGCCCGACCTCATCGCCACCGCGGCCAATGACTGGCTCGGGCGCATGTTCCAGGACATGTGCGCCAAATATGCGATCTCGCTGCACGGGCGGAAGGTCAACCAGTCCTCGCTGTCCTTCATCATGCCCAAGGACGGCAAGCGCGCCATCGTCCGCTGCCGCGACGACGAACACATCCATCCGTTCCCGATGCTCAATCTCGGCGGCTGCCGCGCGCTGCATGTCGACGGCCACCAGCCGGATGCCGCGCTCCACTATGCAAAGGTCTGCCGCGACGCCGGGATTCTGACCTCGCTCGACGGCGGCGGCCTGCGCACCAACACGCATGAGCTGCTGGAATATATCGACGTCGCCATCGTCGCCGAGCGGCTGTGCGAGCAGATGGATCTCACGCCGGAGAAGATGCTCGACTACCTCAAGGGCCGCGGCTGCAAGATCGGCGGCGTCACAATGGGTGAGAAGGGCCTGCTTTGGTACGACGAAACCGGCACGGTCCAGGTGATGCCGGCGATGCCGATCCCGCGCGAGCGCGTGATCGACACCAACGGCGCCGGCGACGTGTTCCACGGCGCTTATGTCTATTCCTATCTGGCCCATCCCGGCAAAAGCTGGCGTGAGCATTTCGACTTTGCGCGCGCCGCCTCGACCTTCAAGATCCAGCGCCTCGGCAACGAGGCCGGCCTGCCGACGCTTGTCGACATCGCCAAAGTCAGGCACGAGTTCGAGGTCCGCGTTTAGACGGGGTTTGTGATGGGACGCGTCTTCGTCGCCGGCAGCATCAACATGGATGTGGTGGCGACGGCCGATCGTCACCCGCGCGTCGGCGAGACCGTCGCGGGCCGGCAGGTGCTGTATTTTCCGGGCGGCAAGGGCGCGAACCAGGCCGTGGCCGCGGCGCGGCTCGGCGCGTGGACGACGCTGATCGGGCGGCTGGGCAAGGATTCCTTTGGCGCCGAGCTGAAGGCCTTTCTCGGCGACCAGGGTATCGATCTCGGTTACGTGCGGGAGACGGCGGAAGCCCACACCGGCACTGCGATCATCACGGTCGCCGAGGCCGACAACACCATCGTCGTCATTCCCGGGGCGAACGGGCTTGTGAGTGCAGATGATGTCGGCGTCGTGCCGCTGCTGCAGGGCGATGTCGCGGTCAGCCAGTTCGAGATTCCACTGCCGACGATTGCCGCGTTCTTCCAGCGCGCCCGTGGCGCCGGCGCGACAACGGTGCTCAATCCTGCGCCGGCGCAGAAGATGTCGCCCGAATTGCTCGCGCTCGTCGACATCCTCGTGCTGAACGAGACCGAGCTCGGCTTTCTCGCCGGCCGCGAGCTCTCGGACGACGACGAGAGCGCAAAGATCATCGCGGTGGCGCGACGGCTCCAGGCGCGCGCGGACCAGACGATCTGCATCACGCTGGGCAGGCGCGGCGTGCTCGCGCTCGCCGGGCAAGAGGAATTTGCGGTGCCGGGACGCGTGGTGACGGCGGTCGACACGACGGGCGCAGGCGACTGCTTTGTCGGCGCGCTGGCATCGCAACTGGCCGATGGCGTGCCGTTGCGCACCGCCCTCGCCTTCGCCAACGCCGCCGCATCGATCAGCGTGCAACGGATGGGTGCCGGGCCGTCGATGCCGACGGCCGCGGAGGTGGCAGCGGTGCTCAGCGCCGGCTGATCAGGCCAGCGCGCTCTTCAGGTCGAAGTTCTCGTCCGCGGCCTGCTCCGGCGTGATCGAGCGGTCCATCGCCTGCAAGCGGCGGCCGAACATGTGATCGCCGGCGCGGTTGATCGATTCGATGCCGAGCAGCTTGTCGCCGTGATAGCAGAACACCGAAAACGCCTTTCTGGCGGGATCGCCACGCAGCACGACGCGGTCGTAGCCGGTGGTGAGGCCCGCGATCTGAAGCTTGTCGTCGCCCTGGTCGCTCCAGAACCAGGGATGGCCGTCATAAGGCTTCTTGTCGCCGGTCAGCCGCGCCGCGAGGCAACGGGCGTGATCGGTGGCGTTCTGCACGGACTCCAGCCGCAGCGAGCCGCCGAAGCGCGGGCTTGCGAACAACGCGCAATCGCCGATGGCCGAGATGTTTGGATCAACAGTCGCAAGATATTCGTCGACGATGATGCCGGCCGCGACCGGCAGCCCCGCCTCCGCCGCGAGCTCGATGTTCGGCAGCACGCCGACGCCGACCACGACGAGATCGGCGGGCAGATGCCGGCCGTCGCTCAGGGACACGCCGGTGACCTTGCCGTTTTCGGCTTCGATGCTGGTTGCCTGCACACCGAGATGAATGCGGATGCCGGCCTCGCGATGACGTTCCTGAAAATAGTCCGAGACCTCCGCCGTCACCGCGCGCGCCATCACGCGCGGGGCGAGCTCGAGCACATCGACCTCGAGGCCCTTGATCCGCGCGGTGGCGGCGAATTCGAGACCGATGAAACCGGCGCCGATGATCACGGCGCGCGTCCTGGTCGGCATGATCCGGCGCAGCGCGTCGCTGTCGTCGAGGATGCGCAGATATCTCACGTCGGGCAGGTTGGCATTGGGCAGATCGAGCAGCCGATTGCGCGCGCCGGTCGCCAGCACGAGGTGACCGTAAGGCAGCGTCTCGCCCGAGGCGAGCAGCACTTTTCGCGCCGCGCGGTCGATCGCCACGGCACGGCCGGCAATCAGCTCGATCTTCTGGTCCTGGTAGAATTTTTCGGGGCGAAACATCAGGCTCTCGGGCCCCGCCGAACCCTTGATGTAGGCCTTGGAGAGCGGCGGCCGCTGATAGGGCAAATGCGCCTCGTCATTGACGAGGCAGATGCGCTCCGCAAAGCCCGCCTGCCGCAGGGATGCCGCGACCTGGTAGCCACCATGGCCGGCGCCGACAATGATCACCGGACCGTCGGTCATTGGACAGCCCATTTCTGCAAGACACGAGCATCACCCATGTCGTCTCCTCTCGCTGAAGATGGCTTGGCTTAGCCTTGCGAGGAGCCGGCGCTCGTGTCCGTCCCTAAACGAGGCGGATCCATATGAGCCGAACATTCCGCGCGGCGCAAGACCCCGTCGGCCGGGCCGGGGATTGTCACCCCCGCCCTTCTGCGATTTAGTTGCAGCAACGAACCTCCAGCCGGGGATTACAAAAATGCCAGCTCCCGTCTCAAAGCCCGATGATCCCGCACTGCTGCGGATCGACGGTGCGATCGCAACCATCACGCTCAACCGCCCTGCCGCGTTCAACTCGGTCAACCTTGCGATCGCGCAGAAGCTCGAGCAGCTTGCGGCCTATATCGAGGGCGACGAGGCCATCAGGGTCGTGGTGCTCGAGGGCGAGGGCCGCGCCTTCTCGGCCGGCGGCGATCTGCAGACGATCGGAGCTGCCGCGGAAGCCAACACCGTGACGCCGGTCGTCGGCGAGCTACTCAGGCATTATCATGCCTTCATCGAGATCCTCAGGCGCATGCCGAAGATCTCGCTGTCGAGCGTGCATGGCTCGGCAGCGGGCGCCGGCATGGGGCTGGCGTTCGTCACCGACCTCTGCATCGCCGCCGATGATGCGAAGTTCACGCCGGCCTATGCCAAGATCGGCGTGTCGCCGGACGGCGGTTCGACGGTCGGGATCGTCGGCACGGTCGGCTCGCGCCGCGCGCTGCAGATTTTCCTGGCCGAAGACAATTTTACCGCGCAGCAGGCCCATGAATGGGGCCTTGTCGCCAAGACCGTTCCCGCGGCCGAATTGAAGGCGGCGACGCGGCAGCTCGCCGAGCGGCTGGCGCAGAACCCGCCGGCGGCGATATCCGGCACCAAGTCGCTGGTCTATGCGGCCGCGACCACGACGGTGCGGCAGCAGCTCGATGCCGAGGAGCACAAGATCATCATGGCGATGAACACGGAAGAGTTCCGCGCCGCCGTGAAGAAGTTCACGAGCAAGAGCAAATAGCCCCGGGCGCTCATTTGGGACAGATGTAGCCCGTCCCGGCCGGGGACTTGAAGCAACCGACCGATTCCGGCAATACCTTCTGCGGCAGCCACAGCACCACGCTGGGGAAATAGATCGCGAACGCGATGGTGGCGAAGAACACCACATAGATCGGCAAGGCCGCGCGCAGCGCTTTCGCAAAACTGACGCCGACGAATTTCGAGGCCATCAGCAGCACCAGGCCATAAGGCGGCGTGATCAAGCCGAAGGCGAGCGTCGCGATCAGCACCACGCCCATATGCACGCCGTTGATGTCGCCGGCCTCGGTCAGCGCATTCACCAGCGGCATGAAGATGATGATCGTCGGCACCGGCTCGATGAAATCGCCGACCACCGTGAACAGCAGCACCATCAGCAGCATGATCAGATGCGGATCGTTGCCGGCGATGGACGTGATCAAGTCGGCGATATAGCTGGCGCCACGCAAATAGGCGAGCATCCAGCCGAAGGCGTTGGCGGCGCCGATGGTGATCAGCGGCAGCGAGAAGATGAGGCCTGCGAGGCAGAAATCGTAGGGGATCTTCCGGAAATGACCGCGGTTGAGCGCGGGGATCACGACCAGGATGATCCAGACCACCGCGACGACGCCGGCCTCGGTCGGCGTGAACCAGCCGGTCAGGATCCCGCCGAGCAGGATCACCGGGATCATCAGCGGCAGGGCCGCGTCGCCGGCCGCGAACATCACCTGCCGCAGCGGCGCGCGTGGCTTGCGCAGGCCCGAGGGCCCGAAGAAATAGCAATAGATCATCAGTCCGAAGCCGATCATCAGGCCGGGCACGACGCCCGCCATGAACAGGCCGGCGATCGAGACGTTGCCGACGGCGCCGTAGACCACCGCCGTGATGCTCGGCGGCACCAGGGCCGCGATGGTCGAGGCGGAGGCGATGATCGCGGCGATGAAGGCGGGCTCGTAGCCCTCGCGCTTCATCGGGCCGCCGAGTGCGCGGCTCATCACGGCGACGTCGGCGGTGGTCGAGCCTGACATCTCCGAGAAGAACATGCTGAAGACGACCACGACCTGCGACAGCCCGCCCCTGATATGCCCGACCAGCGACACCGAAAGGTTGGCTATTCGCACGACGACATTGGCCGAGCTCATGAGCTCGCCGACCAGGAGAAAGAACGGGATCGCCAGCAACGCCTCGGAATCCATGCCGTCAAAGATCTTCTGGATGATCGCGGCGAGCGAGACGTCGGACAGGATGGCGCCAATGAAGACGCCGGCCATCAGCGAGAACGGCACGGGCACGCCGAGATAGCCGAACGACAGGAAGCAGATCGACATCAACGCCAGGACGATGGGTGCGCTCACGGCTGCGCCCTCATTTGCGTTTCGGCGACGACGGGCGCGGTATCTTCGTCAGGCGGTTCCGGATGATCGAAGCCGTTGCGCAGGCCATTGACGAGCTGCTCGACGGTGAACAGGCCGATCAGGATTCCGGACAGGGGAATGATGGCGTAAAGCGAGGCGATCGGCGTACCCGACGGCAGGCGGAAGCTGCCGAAGCCGCGCAAATAGTTCTGGTAGCCGTACCAGATCAGGCAGAAGGCGACACTGAGCACGATGAGGCGGATGATGACCTCGACGATGATCCTGGGCACGCCATGCATCGCCTCGGAGATCGCGGTGAGATAGAGATGGTCGTTGCGCCTGACCGCAACGGCCGTCCCGACGAAGATCGCATAGATGAACAGCGTCGAGGTGACCTCCTGGAGCCACAGCCAGGGATGGCCAATGGTGCGGGTGACGATGTCGGCCGTGACCGACAGCGAGAAGCCGAAGCACAACACGCCACAGAGGATCATGAGCGCGAGCTCGAGCCAGTCAAGCCAGCGCCATTTCAGATGGCGCTGGCGCTGGATTACGAGCTTGTCGGCGATGGGCATTGTTGCTCCCGGCTGCGAGTTGGCTTCACCTCTCCCGCTTGCGGGAGAGGTCGCCGCGTAGCGGCGGGTGAGGGTTCTTTCCTCTGGGGGATTGTCCCGTTGCGGAGACACCCTCTCCCCCGCCCTCTCCCGCAAGCGGGAGAGGGAGCGCACCGTCTGCCGGCGGCCTAATTAATCGACCGGATCAAATTCTTGATCTTCTCGGCGTGCGGGCCGAGCTCCTTGGCGAGCTTGTCGAGATAGGGATCGGCGATCGCCGAAAAACTCTTCTTGTCGACATTGTCCACGACCTTGACGCCCAGCTTCTTCAGCTTCTCGGCCGCTGCCCGCTCGAGATCGAATGCCTTGGCCGGCTCCTTGGTGCTGATCTCGTTGGCCGCGGCCTGCACCCAGCCCTTCTGCTCGGCCGAGAGGCTCTGCCAGAGCTTGTCGGAAACGAACACCAGCGCGTTGTTGGCCTCGTGCTCGGTGATGTTCAGCACCGGCGCGACTTCGTAGTGCTTGTTGACGAGGTAGACATTGATGCTGTTTTCGGCGACGTCGACGACGCCGGTCTGCAAGCTGGTATAGACGCTGCCGAACGGCATGTGCACGGTCTGAGCGCCATAGGCCGGGAACATGGTGTCTTCAGTGGCGGTCGCCTGCACGCGGACCTTCAGGCCCTTGATATCGCCGACATTGTGGATCTCCTTCTTGGAGTACATGTGGCGCACGCCCTGCGAGCCCGTGCCGATCAGATGCAGGCCCTGGGTGGTCTCCTCGATCATGGCCTTGAGCGCCTCGAACACCTTGGGGTCGGCGAGGCCCTTGATCACATGCTGTTCGTCGCGGAACAGATAGTGCAGCGACATCACACCGGCCTGCGGCGAGATCGTCGCGGTGTTGGCTGAGGAGACGATGGAGAATTCGACATCGCCGGCTTTCACGAGCTGAAGCACCTGCGGCTCCTGCCCAAGCTGCGCTCCGGGATACTGGTCGATGATCATGGTGCCTTTGCTCAATTCCTTGAGCTTGTCGGCAAAGAGGTCGCCGGCGATCGAGTAGCCGGTATTGCGGGGCTGGTCATAGGCGAAGCGATAATGCTTGACCTCCTGTGCCCCTGCGCCCGTGACGAACAGCATGGCGGCCGCAGCCGCCAGGCCGTGCAGGAATCCTGGCATGGATCGTACCATCGTCGTCTCCCCCTGTTTTGTCGCCGGCCGCTTGAGCGGTCTCGGCTTGAGTATTGATCAGCCCGTTTCGGTCTTCTTCCCAGTCCTCTGCATAAAATCGAAGTCGCAGCCCTCATCGGCCTGCATGATGGTCTCGTTGAACAGCCAGGCATAGCCGCGCCGCGCTTCATCAGGCGCGAAGGCCGGCCTCAAGGCGGCGCGCCGGCGCTCCAGCTCGGCCGCATCGACCAGCAGCTCGATGCTGCGCCTGGCCACATCGAGGCTGATCCTGTCGCCGTTCTTCACCAGCGCCAGCGGTCCGCCGACGGCGGATTCCGGCGTGATGTGCAACACGATGGTGCCGAACGCGGTGCCGCTCATGCGCGCATCGGAAATGCGCACCATGTCCTTGGTGCCGCCCCGAGCAAGCTTCTTGGGGATCGGCAGATAGCCGGCCTCGGGCATGCCAGGCGCGCCCTTGGGCCCGGCATTGCGCAGCACCAGCACGTCGTCGGCGGTGACGTCCAGCTCGGGATCGTCGACGCGCAGCGTCATGTCCTCGACGGACTCGAACACCACGGCGCGCCCCGTGTGCTGCAACAGTTTTGGACTCGCGGCCGACTGCTTGATGACCGCGCCGCGCGGCGCGAGGTTGCCGTGCAGAACGGCGAGGCCGCCCTCCTTCTTGATCGGGTTGTCGCGCGAGCGGATCGCGTCCTGGCCCGGCACGTCCTCGGCGTTGGCGACGACATCGCGCAAGGTCCGGCCCGAGATCGTCTTCGCATCGAGATCGATGAGATCGCCGAGCTGGGCCAGCAATTTCGGCACGCCGCCGGCGTGGTGGAAATGCTCCATATAGTGCTCGCCGGACGGCTTGAGGTCGACCAGAACAGGCACTTCGCGGCCGATCTGGTCGAACACTTCGAGGTCGAGCCGGTGCGGCGAGCGATGCGCCATCGCGGTCAGATGGATCAGGCCGTTGGTCGAGCCGCCGATCGCCTGCAGCACGACCTGCGCGTTCCTGAAGGAGGCCGGCGTCAGCAATTCGCTCGGCTTCGGCCCCTTGGTCCTGGCCATCTCGGCGGCGACGCGGCCGCTGGCCTCGGCCAGACGGAAACGCTCGGCATGCGGCGCCGGGATCGTCGCGCTCATCGGCAGCGACAGGCCCATGGCCTCGATCATGCAGGCCATGGTCGAGGCCGTGCCCATCACCATGCAGGTGCCGACCGACGGCGCAAGCCGTCCGTTCACCGCCTCGATCTCGGCGTCATCCATTTCGCCGGCGCGATACTTGCCCCAGAGACGGCGGCAATCGGTGCAGGCGCCCAGCACCTCGCCCTTGTGATGGCCGACCACCATGGGACCGACGGGAATGACCACGGTCGGCAAATCGGCGCTGATCGCGGCCATCACCTGCGCCGGCAGCGTCTTGTCACAGCCGCCGATCACGATCACCGAATCCATCGGCTGGGCCCGGATCATCTCCTCGGTATCCATCGCCATCAGATTGCGCAGATACATCGAGGTCGGATGCGCAAAGCTCTCGGCGATCGAGATGGTCGGGAACACGAACGGCATCGCGCCCGACAGCATCACGCCGCGCTTGGCCGCCTCGATGATCTCAGGAACGTTGCCGTGGCAGGGATTGTAGTCGCTATAGGTGTTGGTGATGCCGACGATCGGGCGCTCCAGCGCGTCGTCGGAATAGCCCATGGCCTTGATGAACGCCTTGCGCAGGAACAGCGAGAAGCCGGCATCGCCATAGCTCGTCAGGCCCTTGCGCAAACCACTCGTCATCACCTAGCTCCTTCTCGCCTGCCATTGTGCTACAGCCTGCCCCCTTATTGTCAATAACGGAGGCGCCCAGAGCCGTCATTTCCAGCTCATGGCACCGTAGCAGACACAAATTATTGACAATCTGGACACTCCCTGCTCCACAGAAGATCCGGCTCGTGCCGGAGGCCGAGGGCATGTCCGATATTCGCACAGCAGATGCCAAGCCGCTCCGGCGCGATGATCCGGATGACGTCGTCGCGCGGCTGGAGGAGGACATCATCTTCGGCCGCCTCGCGCCGGGCGCGCGCCTGACCGAGGACGCGCTGATGTCGGCTTACGGCACCTCGCGCCACTTCGTGCGCCAGGCGCTGGTCGATGCCGAGCGTCGCGGCATCGTCCGCCGCGAGAAGAATGTCGGCGCCACCGTGCGGTTCTATTCCGCCGAGGAGGTGCGGCAGATCTACGAAGTCAGGGAGATGCTGACCCGGCAGGCCGCGCTGATGATCCCCCTGCCCGCGCCGCAAGCCCTGATCGACGAGCTGACTGCGCTACAACGCGAGTATTGCGCGAAGGCCGACATCCGCGACCTGCGCGGCATCCACGAGGCCAACGACGCGTTCCACGTCGCGCTGTTCGCCGCCTGCGGCAATCCCTATCTGGTCCGCTCGCTGCAGGACTACATGAACCTGACACTGCCGATGCGCGCAAAAAACCTCGCTGATCGCGAGGGGCTCGCGCAGTCGCGGCGCCAGCACGAGCTGATGATCGAGCTGTTGAAAGGCCGCGACAGCTG
This sequence comes from Bradyrhizobium manausense, assembly GCF_018129685.1. Classification (GTDB taxonomy): domain Bacteria; phylum Pseudomonadota; class Alphaproteobacteria; order Rhizobiales; family Xanthobacteraceae; genus Bradyrhizobium; species Bradyrhizobium manausense_D. The sequence continues at coordinate 253,911 of NZ_JAFCLG010000009.1, read as the reverse complement.
GGCACTGGCGCAGTTGTGCGTGGATCACATGCAGTTCAGCAAGGCGGATTATCTGGCGCGGATTGCAGGTGAGGAATCACCCCAATAGAGCGCCAAGCTGCGTGATCGCCTGCAGATGGTAGCTCGCACCCGCTGGCCCAGAATACGAGAAGCATCTCCGCGATCTCCGGGAACCTATGGTCGGCTTGGTGCTTGTCTTTGACCAATCCCCCAACTAGGAGCTGCCATGATTTGCCGTTTTGTCGGAGCTGCCGCTATTGCCGTCGCCGTCCTGCTTCCCGTAGCGACCCAGGCTCAGGGCGTGCCCGGAGGCATCGAACGCGGTGCCCGAGACGGTGAGCGAGCGGCGGGCCCGGTCGGCGCTGTTGTAGGTGGCGTAGTCGGAGGCGTCGTTGGCGGCGTGGCAGGAGTCCTCGGTGTCGATCAGCGCCCGCGCTTTCACTCCTACGTCGTCGAACAGCGACGGCCTTCCTATCAATATCGGGAGGACGTGAGAGTCGGGGCGGTTCTTCCTGAAGAGGGCGTGACCTATTACGAGGTGCCACCCGAGTATGGCGCCCGTGAGTATCGCTATACGGTGGTGAATGGTCGTACCGTGCTGGTTGAACCGCGAACACACCGGATCGTCGAGATTGTGGAATAATAACCAAGGGCCGTCTTTCGAGACGGCCCGTTCGTTTGCTGAGATCTGGATCCCTCAAGTCCCGGTTCAATACCGTCTCAGCAAACCGCGATCCACGCTGGCCCCGCCGTAGCGGGAACAGGCCCGTTTCGGATCCCTGATCAATTCCGCCCGGACGCGCTTGAACGTTTTGCCGGCCGCCTCAAGCACCTCGGGACGGAATTTACCGGGATCGTAACCCTCGCCATCGCGGGCCTTGATGGCCGCGGAATACGCGTCGATCATCCGCCATCGCCGCTTTGGGGCTGCCGAGAAGCCGCGCGCCGAGCTGAACGCCTCCGGCGCCATCGACCTCGTAGCCGACGCAACGCTGCTCCAGCACCACAGATGCTGTGACGAGCTGATCGAGGAACGTCGCCTCGGCGTCGCTGAGTGGCGCGGCTCGCGCCGATGCCGACGCGATCAGCGCGAGCAGTATGATGATTGACAATTTGAATTTCATTATCGCGACTCTCGAATTGCGGCCGCATAAATCGAGAGCCAAGTGAAGCTGCAGTGATGTTGATCTACATCAATGGCAGGTCTCTGCGAGTCACGTGCTCGCTGGCGGGTATCACTCTCTCAACGCGTCATTGCGAGCGCAGCGAAGCAATCCAGCGTCTTTCCGCGGCGGGATTCTGGATTGCTTCGCTGCGCTCGCAATGACGTGTGGTGAGTGGCTGCGGGTCCAACTCTCACCCCCCCCCGCGGAGAGCTCCCCTCACCCCAACCCTCTCCCCGCGAGCGGGGCGAGGGAGCGCACCGCCATTGCGGCGACGGTCCGGTCCGATCATCTCCTACCGCTTGTTCCAATCGATGATCCGGCTCGTGTCGCCATCGAACTCGTTGCTGCAGAACGCGCCGCCCTGGAAATGATCGCCGATCGGGTCGGGCTTCAGCTTGGCCTGCTCGGCCATCGCGTGCGCGACATGGTCTTCGGAGCGGCCGATCGGGCGGTAACCGAATTCATAGGCACGATGATTGTCCCACCAGGCGCGCTCGTTCAGGGAGACGCCGTAGAAGATCTCGAAATGGATGTCGGGATGCTCAAGCCCGATCCGGCAGAGCTGCACCAGATCTTCCGGCATCAGCCACATCGCGATACGGCGATGATCCAGCGGCCGCTCGTCGCAATTGCCGATGCGGATGCAGGTGACTTTCAGCCCGTGCTTGTCGGCATAGAGCGCGCCGACGGCTTCGCCGAACACCTTGCTGACGCCGTAGCGCCCGTCCGGGCGCACCGTAACGTCGGTGTCGATCCTGCGGTGGCGCGGATAGAAGCCGACGGTGTGGTTGGACGAGGCGAACACCACGCGCTTGACGCCCTTGCGGTAGGCGGCCTCGAACAGATTGTAGCCGCCGATGATGTTGGCCTGGAGGATATCGTCCCAGGGGCCCTCGACCGAATAGCCGCCGAAATGGATGACGCCGTCGACGCCCTCGCAGATCGCCTCGCACTGCGCCAGATCAGACAGATCTGCCGCCTTGAACTGCTCGTTCGCTCCGAGATCCTTGGGCGGACGGATGTCGGACAGCAGCAGGTCGGGATAGATCGGCGGCAGCAATTTGCGCAGGCGCGTTCCGATTCCGCCCGAAGCTCCCGTCATCAAGATACGCGGCATGTCTTCCCTCGCCGTTGGTGACCGATTTGCCGTCACGTGTCTCTAATGATAGCAGCATTGTCCAGAGGGAACGAAACGAGAGAACCGACATGAATGAGGCATCGTCCCACACCCAGGAGCGGTCGGGCTGGCGGCCGGCGACCTACTATCCCGATCCGGCGATCAAAGCACTCGACCCCCGCTTCGAAAAATACTGGTTGAAACTCTCGGCGGTGGAGCGGCTGGCGACCGGGCTGCGCTGGGCCGAGGGCCCGGTGTGGTTCGGCGACGGGCGGTATCTCCTGTGCAGCGACATCCCGAACCAGCGCATCATCAAATGGGAAGAGGAGACCGGCGCGGTCTCGAACTTCCGAAAGCCCTCCAATTTCGCCAATGGAAACACCAGGGATCGCCAGGGCCGCCTGGTCACCTGCGAGCACGGCGGACGGCGCGTGACGCGCACGGAGTATGACGGCAGCATCACCGTGCTGATGGATTCGTTTGGCGGCAAGCGGCTGAACTCGCCGAACGACGTCGTGGTGAAATCGGACGGCTCGATCTGGTTCACCGATCCGATCTTCGGCATCCTCGGCAATTACGAGGGCTACAAGTCCGAGCCCGAGATCGACATGAACGTCTACAGGCTCGACCCGGAGACCCGCAAAGCCACCGTCGTGGCTGAGGGTGTGCTCGGGCCGAACGGTCTCGCCTTCTCGCCGGACGAGAAAATCCTCTACCTGATCGAATCCCGCGGCGTGCCGACCCGCAAAATTCTCGCCTACGACGTCTCGCCTTCCGGCGACAAGCTTTCGAACAAGCGCGTCTTCGTCGATGCCGGCCCCGGCACGCCGGACGGCTTCCGCGTCGACATCGACGGCAATCTCTGGTGCGGCTGGGGCATGGGCGATCCCGAGCTCGACGGCGTCGTGGTGTTCGCGCCCGACGGCGTCATGATCGGGCGTATCGCATTGCCCGAACGGTGTGCCAATCTCTGCTTCGGCGGCGTCAAGCGTAACCGCCTGTTCATGGCGGCGAGCCAGTCGATCTACGCGCTGTATGTGAACACGCAGGGCGCGGTGGGGGGATAGGCGTCGATCTCTCCTCCGTCATTGCGAGCGCAGCGAAGCAATCCAGACTTTCACCGCGGAGGGATTCTGGATTGCTTCGCTGCGCTCGCAATGACGGCGGGTACGTCGCTGAGGCTCCTCCCCGCCGTACGACGAAAACGAAAAACGCCGGAGCGGTTTCCCGCTCCGGCGTCATTCTGTTCACGCGCGAAAACTTACGCCGCGTTGAAGCCGGCGACGGCCTTCACTTCGAGGAAGTCTTCGAGGCCGTACTTGCCCCATTCGCGGCCGTTGCCGGACTGCTTGTAGCCACCGAACGGCGCGGTGCGGTCGTTGGGCACGCCCTGGAGATTGACGTTGCCGGCGCGGATCTGGCGGCCGACGCGCTTGGCATCCTCGACCGAAGGACCATAGACGTAGCCGGCAAGACCGTACGGCGTGTCGTTGGCGATCTGCACGGCCTCGGCTTCGTCCTTGGCGCCGATGATGGTCAGCACCGGTCCGAAGATCTCTTCGCGCGCGATCGTCATCTCGGGCGTGACGTCGGCGAAGATGGTCGGGCGAACGTAGAAGCCCTTGTTGACGCCTTCGGGCAGGCCAGGTCCGCCGGCAACCAGCGTTGCGCCCTCGTCGATGCCCTTCTTGATCAGGCCCTGGATCTTGTCCCACTGGCCGCGGTTGACCACGGGACCGATCGTGGTGCCTTCGGCGCGCGGATCGCCCGCCTTGGTCTTGTCGGCGACGGCCTTCGCGATCGCGGCGACTTCCTTCATCTTCGAGGCCGGCACGATCATGCGCGAGGGCGCGTTGCAGGACTGGCCGGAGTTGTTGAACATGTGCATCACGCCGCCGGTCACCGCCTTGGTGAGGTCGGCACCCTCGAGGATGACGTTCGGCGACTTGCCGCCCAGCTCCTGGCTGACGCGCTTCACGGTCGGCGCCGCGCGCTTGGCCACGTCGATGCCGGCGCGGGTCGAGCCGGTGAAGGAGATCATGTCGATGTCGGGATGCTCGCTCATGGCAGCGCCAACCTCGGGGCCAAGGCCGTTGACGAGGTTGAACACACCCTTCGGCACGCCGGCTTCATGGAGGATTTCCGCAAAAATCAAAGCCGAGGTCGGCGTGAATTCCGACGGCTTCAGGATCATGGTGCAGCCGGCGGCGAGCGCGGGCGCGACCTTGCAGGCGATCTGGTTGAGCGGCCAGTTCCAGGGCGTGATCATGCCGACCACACCGATCGGCTCGCGCAGCACCATGGCGGTGCCGACGGGCTCCTCGAAATGATAGTTCTTGAGGACGTCGAGCGTGGTCATGAGATGGCCAAGGCCGGCGCCGGCCTGCAGCTTCTCCGCCATCGGCAGCGGCGCGCCCATTTCGTCGGAGACGGCGGCGCCGATCTCCTTGAGACGACCCTTGTAGACCTCGATGATTTTGCTGAGCAGCGCGACGCGCTCGTCACGGCTGGTCTGGGAGAATGTCGCAAAGGCGCGCTTGGCGGCGGCAACCGCCTTGTCCACATCGGCCTTGGAGCCCAGCGCAACCTCGTACATCGCCTCTTCCGTCGCGGGGTTGACGACCGGAGTGGACTTCTTGACGGCGGGATCGACCCAGGCGCCGTCGATGTAGAATTGCATGCGATTGACCATCGTTAACCTCTTTTTGGGGCTTGGGGGCGTTTCGGCAGGCATCCTTGCACGAAAGCGCCGGCAATTGAACCCGCCATATGCGGGGCCAGCGTTGCGGCGGACGGAGGTTATATGAGCCGATGGCGGGAACGTGGCAAGGTGGTCTCACCGTCGTCCTGGCGAAAGCCAGGACCCATTGCCACCAACCCTGGTTGGTTTGCTCAGGCGTCGACCGCCCGCCGCCCACAATCGCCGCCGCGGAGTATGGGTCCTGGCTTTCGCCAGGACGACGAAGGAGAGTCACACCGCCATCTTCCGATGCAGCACCGGCGCGCCAATGGTGAGGCTTTCCGCCGCATCGATGATGGCATTGGCGTCGATGCCGTAATGCCGATAAAGGTCCGCGATGGTGCCGGTCTGGCCGAACTGCTCGACGCCCAGCGCCTCGACGCGATGGCCGCGGACACTGCCGAGCCAGCCGAGCGCGGAAGGGTGGCCATCGATCACGGTCACGATGCCGCAGTCGCGCGGCAGCGGCGCCAGCAGTTTCTCGATATGGCTGAGATGCTGCACGCCGCGCCGGTCCCGCCGCAATTTCCGCGCGGCGGTCCAGCCCGCGTGGAGGCGATCTGCCGACGTGATCGCGAGCAGGCCGATGTCGCGCCTGACCTCACCGATGAAGCCGGTGGCTTCGATCGCCTCCGGCGCCACCGCGCCGGTATAGGCGATCACGAGTTCGGCATTGGGGCCGGGCTTGCGCAGCCAATAGGCCCCGTCGGTGATGCCCTGCTGCAGTTCCGGCGTCATGATGCGCTGCGCCTGCTCGATGCTGCGCGTCGACAGGCGGAGATAGACCGAGCCGCCCTCGCCCGGGTCGCGCTGCATGTGGTTGAAGCCCCAGCCCATGATGACCGCGAGCTCGTCGACAAAGGCCGGCTCGAACGAGGCGAGACCGTCCTGCGCCATGCCGATCAAAGGCGTTGCGATCGACTGGTGCGCGCCGCCTTCGGGTGCGAGCGTGATGCCTGATGGCGTCGCCGCCACCATGAAGCGCGCATCCTGGTAGCAGGCATAGTTCAGCGCATCGAGGCCGCGCTCAATGAAGGGATCGTAGAGCGTGCCGACCGGCAGCAGCCGCTCGCCGTTGATCTGGTGCGACAGGCCGAGCGCCGAGAGCATGATGAACAGGTTCATCTCGGCGATGCCGAGCTCGAGATGCTGGCCCTTGGGCGAGAAGTCCCAGTTGAAGGTGGACGGAATTTTCTCGCTACGGAATAAGTCCGCCTTCTCGCCGCGCGCGAACAGGCCGCGCCTGTTCACCCAGGGGCCGAGATTGGTCGAGACCGTCACGTCGGGCGAGGTCGTGACGATGCGCTGGGCCAGCTCGCTGTCGCCGCGCGCGATCTCGTTCAGCACAAGGCCAAAGCCCTGTTGCGTCGACATCTGCGGCGACGGCTTGAAGGCGAGCTGGGCCGGCACCTCGACGACGGGCGCGGTCAGCCGGCGGCCGTCTTTGTTGAACGGCACGCGCGCGAGGAAGGCGTCGAGCTCGGCCGGGTCCTGCGAAAGACCCTCGTACTTGTCCCATTCGTGGCCGGGGCGGATGTTCTGGCTCGCGCGGTATGTCTCCATCTGCGCGACCGTCATGAGGCCGGCATGGTTGTCCTTGTGGCCCTGGAACGGCAGGCCAACGCCCTTGATGGTGTAGGCGATGAAGCAGACCGGGCGATCGTGGTCGATGGACTCGAACGCCTCCAGCATGCTCGCCATGTCGTGGCCGCCGAGATTCGACATCAGCGCCAGCAACTCCTCGTCGCTGCGCTTGTCGATCAGCCCCGTGATCGGTCCCTGATCGCCGATCTCGTCATGCAGATGCTTGCGGAAGGCCGCGCCGCCCTGGAAGCACAGCGCGGCGTAGAGCGCGTTCGGGCAATTGTCGATCCAGCGCTTCAGCGCCTCGCCGCCGGGTTCGGCAAAGGCCTCGCGCATCAGCCGGCCATATTTCACGATCACCACGTCCCAGCCGAAATTGCGGAACATGGTCTCGAACTTTTCCCACAGACCTTCGCGCACGACGGCGTCGAGCGACTGCCTGTTGTAGTCGACCACCCACCAGGTGTTGCGCAGGCCGTGCTTCCACCCCTCCGCAAGCGCCTCGAAGATGTTGCCCTCGTCCATCTCGGCGTCGCCGACCAGCGCGATCATCCGCCCTTCGCGGCGGTCCTTCATCCAGCCATGGGCCTTGACGTAGTCCTGCACCAGCGAGGCGAACAGCGTCTGCGCGACACCGAGGCCGACCGAACCGGTGGAGAAGTCGACGTCGTCGACGTCCTTGGTGCGCGAGGGATAGGACTGCGCGCCCTTGAAGCCGCGAAAGTTCTCCAGTTTCTCGCGGGTCTGCCGGCCGAACAGATACTGGATGGCATGGAACACCGGGCTCGCATGCGGCTTCACCGCGACGCGGTCCTCCGGGCGCAGCACGTGGAAATACAGCGCCGACATGATGGTGGCGAGCGAGGCCGAGGAGGCCTGGTGGCCGCCGACCTTCAGGCCATCCGAGTTCGGCCTGATCTGGTTGGCGTGGTGGATGGTCCATGACGACAGCCACAGCGCCTTGCGGCTGAGGGCGGTCAGGATTTCGAGGCGAGCGGGCTCAACGGGCATGGCGATGCTCCGGAAAAACAAGGCCGATCATAGCGCTGCGGGACGCGGCAGATTTCTCAATTTTTCGCGTCATACCCGCCGATATTGGGATATCATACCAAGAAATACCCAAAGATTACAGGTTTCATTCCAATGCCCGAGCTCGACGCCATCGACCGCAAGATTCTTGCCCTGCTCCAGAACGACAGCCGGCTGACCATGCAGGAGCTCGCCGACAAGGTCGGGCTCTCGGTTTCGCCCTGCCACCGGCGGGTCAAGCTGCTGGAGGAGCGCGGCGTGATCTCGCGTTACATCGCGACCGTGGACCAGAAGGCGCTGGGGCTGCATGTCAGCGTGTTCATCTCGATCAAGCTGGCGCGGCAGAAGGAGGAAGACCTCAACCGCTTTGCCCGCGCCATCTCGAAATGGGACGAGGTGCTGGAGTGCTACCTCATGACCGGCAACCGCGACTATCTCTTGCGCGTCGTCGCGGCCGACCTCGCCTCCTATGAAACCTTCCTGAAGACCAAGCTGACGCGGCTCGACGGCATCGCCTCGATCGAGTCGAGCTTTGCGCTCAGCCAGGTCAAATATTCGATCGCGCTGCCGGTGTGACGGGCCTCCCGGGCCAATTCGGGCTCCGCCCGGCCGGCCCGGCCGCCATTGTCACATGGCCGCAATAAACCCCGCCGATGGTCGTGGGCGACAGGCATCCCGCCGAAAGAAGGACTCATGACCTCATCCGACCGCACCCCTGAAATGGCCAAGCGCGAGCGCATCATCCGGGAAATGACCGACGATCTCGACGAAGAGCTGGAGATGGAGCTCGATGACAGCAGGCTCGACGAGCTGCTGGACGAGACCGACGCGCTCCGCCCCTCGGTGGATCGCAGGCTCTATTTCCGCGAGCTGCTCCGCCTCCAGGGCGAGCTGGTCAAGCTGCAGGACTGGGTGCAGGCCGAGAAGAAGAAGGTCGTGGTGCTGTTCGAGGGCCGCGATTCCGCCGGCAAGGGCGGCGTGATCAAACGCATCACCCAGCGCCTTAATCCCCGCATCTGCCGTGTCGCGGCGCTCCCGGCCCCGAACGAGCGCGAACGCACGCAATGGTATTTCCAGCGTTACGTGTCGCATCTGCCTGCCGGCGGCGAGATCGTGCTGTTCGACCGCAGCTGGTACAACCGCGCCGGCGTCGAGCGCGTGATGGGCTTCTGCACCGAAGAGCAGTACCAGGAGTTCTTCAAGACGGTGCCGGAGTTCGAGCGGATGCTGATCCGCTCCGGCATCATCCTGGTCAAATACTGGTTCTCGATCACCGATGACGAACAGCAATTCCGCTTCACCATGCGCATCAAGGATCCGCTCAAGCAGTGGAAGCTGAGCCCGATGGACGTCGAGGCTCGCAGCCGCTGGGAGGCCTACACCAAGGCCAAGGAAGCGATGCTGGAGCACACGCATCTGCCGGACAGCCCGTGGTGGATCGTCGATGCCGTGGACAAGAAGCGCGCGCGCCTCAACTGCATCTCGCATCTTTTGAGCCAGATTCCCTATCAGGAGGTCGCCCACACGCCCGTGGAGCTGCCGCCGCGCGTCCGCAATCCCGACTATCACCGCGGCCCGATTCCGCCGGAGATGTACGTGCCTGCGAAATACTGACGCCACCCGCCGCCTCTGCCGGTGGGGCAGCTTGCCGATGAGGACAGCCAGATGCCCGTGCCGAGCGATCTGAGCATCACCAGCGGCGGCGCGTCCCGCCGCCGCAACCGCTTCGGCCCGTGGCTCGCGCTGGCGAGCCTGCTATCGCTCCTGACGGTTGCGCTCGCGATTGCCTATTGGTTCTGGCAGCCGGCAACGCTGCGCATCGCCGTGGGACCTGCGGGCAGCGACGACCAGACGCTGGTGCTTGCGATCGCGAAGGCGGTCGAGGCGAAGAGCAATGCCGTGCGGCTGACGCCGATCCAGACCGACGGCACGCTGCAGAGCCTCAATCTGCTCGGTGGCGGCAAGACCGATCTTGCGGTTGCGCGCGGCGACCTCGCGATGCCGGCCGAGGCCAATTCGGTCGCGATCCTGCGGCGGAATTTCGTGGTGCTGTGGGCACCGACAGGGCGCAAGGGCACGGCGAAGTCGAAGGTCACAGACATCGCTTCGCTCAGCGGCAGGCGCATCGGCATCGTCGGCCTCGGCGATGCCAATCCCAATCTGCTGCGCGTCATCCTCGCCGAGTCAGGCGTCAATCCGCAGAAGGTGACGACCAGCCAGTTCGGCACCGACCACATCTCCGACATGACCCAGGATACAACGCTCGATGCCTTCATGATGGTGGGCGCGCTCGACGACAAGGTCATCGCAGACACCATCGCCGCCACCGCGCGCTTGCGCGGCGAGCCGAAATTCCTCTCCGTCGACGTCTCCGATGCGATCGCCGAGCGGCATCCGCTGTACGAATCCGAGGAAATCCCCGCGGGCGCATTTGCCGCGGCCCCGCAGCGGCCTGACGACAAGATCGAGACCATCGCCGTCAATCATTTGATCGTGGCGCCGAGCGCGCTGTCGGAAGATACGGTTGACGCCTTCACCCGCGACCTGTTCGCGGTCAAACCCTCGCTGACCAAGGACCTGCCCGGCGCTCGCCACATCCAGAAGCCCGACACCGACAAGGACGCTGCAATTCCGGCGCATCCGGGCGCGGCCGCCTATATCGATGGCAATGAACGCAGCTTCATGGACAAGTACAGTGACTACATCTGGGGCGCGGTGCTGCTGCTCTCCGGTCTCGGCTCTGTCGCTGCCTGGCTGCGGCACTACCTGCGGCGCGAGGAGCGCAGCGAGAATGCGCTGCATCGCGACCGCCTGCTGACGGCGATCTCCAGCGTGCGCGAGGCGACCTCGCTCGACGAGCTCGCATCCATGCAGAGCGCCGCCGACGACATCCTGCGCGAAACGCTGGTCTGCCACGAAGACGGCGCCATCGAGGACGGTGACCTCGCCGCTTTCGGTCTCGTGCTGGCGCAATTCCATCAGGCGGTCGTCGACCGCCGCGCCGTGATCGCCCAGACCAGCCATGCCGGCGCCGCGCAGACATCCGACGGCGCCTTGCTTCAGCCCTTCCCTATTTCCACGGCTGCACGATGATCTTAGTGTGCACCTCGGGATTGGCGAGATCGGCGAACGCCTTCGCGACCCCGTCGATGCCCACTTCAGCCGTCACCATCGCAGCCGCATCCACCTGTCCTTCGGCGATCAGGCGCAGCGACGCCGCAAACTCCTCCGGCGAATAGCCAAGCACGTACTGGACGCTGAGCTCCTTCACGATGCCGAGCATGGGCTCGTTTGTGTCGCTCTCCATGCAGACGCCGACCACGACGATCCTGGCATCGCGCGGGGCGCCTTCGAACACCTGCTGCAGCAGGCCGGGCACGCCGACGCATTCGAAGATGATGGCAGGCTTCAGCGCCGGCAGCATGGCCTGGAACGGCGGCCGCGCCGCCTTCTCCGCCTCCGACATCTGCGCGTGCTCGGCCCAGGTCGCATAGGGCTGCGACGCCCTGGGATCGACCACGATGTCGGCGCCGAGCCTTGCTGCGAGCGCGCGCCGCGCCGGCGAATAGTCGGCGGCGACGATCGGGTGCAGGCCCTTGATCTTGAGCGCAGCGATCACGGCGAGCCCGACGGGCCCGCAGCCGATCACCAGCGGCACCTCGTCGCCGCGGATGTTGGCTTTCTCGACGGCATGAACGCCGACCGCGAGCGGCTCGGTCAGCGCGGCATGTTCCGGCGCAAGGCCATTCGGCACTTCCAGCAGCAGCGGCTCGCTGAGCAGCATCGCTTCCGCGTAGCCGCCGACAAATTCGTTGGAATAGCCGATGCCCTTGATGCCTTCAGGCGTCAGCAGCGCGGGCAGCGAACACACATGCGTGCCCGGCTTGAGCTTGCGTGTGGTGCCGGGGCCGTAGTCGACGATCTCGCAGCAGAACTCGTGGCCGAAGACGACGTCGCGCGACAGATCCATCGGCGTCCGTCCGGTCTTCTTCGCCATCTCCACCATCCGCGGCGCGTGCTGGCGCGCATGCAAGTCGGAACCGCAGATGCCGCAGGCGAGCGTCTTGACCAGCACTTGGCCGGGGCCGGGCTTCGGCTCCGCCATCTGACCTACGACAATCTCACCGTTCCTGAAAATCGCAGCGCGCATCCGGCTCCTCCCACTTCGTTGGAGCCGTCGATAGCACGATCCTGGGCGCGCGAACTTGCGTCAGGGGTTCGGGGAACGCTCTTCCAGCACCAGGAGCTGGGCGCGGCGGATGCGCTCGCGATGGGCGATGTAGAGACCGCTGGCGACGATGAAGGCCGCACCCGTGATGGTCCAGACATCCGGCAGCTCGCCGAAGATGAAGAAACCGAGGATGCTGACCCAGAGCAGTTGCGTATAGGAGAACGGCGCGAGCACCGAGGCATCGCCATAGCGATAGGCGAGCACGATGATCCACTGGCCGACGGTGGAGGCCACGCCGATCACGATACCGAGCCCGATCGCAGTCCAGCTCGGCGTGACCCAGGCAAACGGCACCATCATGGTCATGATCACAACGCCCGTGAGCGCGGAATAGGCCATCGTGGTGAGAACGGCTTCTCGCCCGCTCATCATGCGCGTCATGATCAGAGCGGCGGCCCAGCAGAATGCCGAGACGATCGGGAAGAATGCCGCGACATGGAACGCGGCCGAGCCCGGACGAATGATGATCATCACGCCCGTCAGCCCGATTGCGGTCGCGACCCAGCGGCGCATGCCGACCTTCTCGCTGAGGAAAATGATCGAGAGCGCGGTGACGAACAGCGGCGAGACGAAACCGGTGGCCGAGGCCTCAGCGATGGGAAGGTAGCTCAAGCCGGTGATGAAGAACAACGACGAGCCGAGCAACGCCGTGCCGCGCATGATCTGCAGGCCCAGCCGCCCGGTCCGCATCGCATGCAGCGGCGAGCCCGGCAACATCACCGGCAGGAACATCAGCGCGAAAGTAACGAAACGGATCCAGGTGATCTCGATCGATGGCAGGCTCGACGACAGATATTTCGAGGTGACGTCGGAGCAGCCGAGAAACACCGTCGACAGCAGCACCAGCGCGATGCCCTTGAAGGGATGATCGACGCGCGCTGGCGCACGGCGAGCCTCCTCCTTCTTCTCGGGCAAAGGCATGGGAATACTGTCGAGCCTTGCGGCTGCGGCGGGCGGCGGTGTCACTGTAGGAACCTGGGGAAAATGCGAATCGAGAACGGCTTATAAAAACGACAAATGCGCCGCGCTCGCAACTTCCGAAAACAGGATGCCGATATGCGCTCACGTCCGCGCGCGTCAATACTCCATTAATAATGGACTTTTGTGCACTACAGCATGGGCAAGCTGCGTGGTTTCGGACCGCGAGGAAATGCCGCATCGAGTGCCGAAATCTCCTCTTGCGTCAGAACGAGATCGCCGGCCGCCGCATTTTCGCCTGCGTGCTCCGCGGACGACGCTTTGGGGATCGCGACCACCGTAGTCGCACGGGTGAGAAAGCTCAGCGCGACCTGACGCGGTGTCACGCGACGCGCCTGTGCAATGCGCATCAGCACGGCGCCGCCCTTGCTGCGTTCATCCGGAAAATCGTCGTGTCCGAACGGTGAATACGCCACGACCGCAACACCATGCCGCTCGCACCACGGGATCACCGCATGCTCGATCGCGCGCTCCTTGAGATGATAGAGCACTTGGTTGCAGGCGATCTTGCCTTCGCCGGCGACATCGAGGATTTCGTCGAGATCATCCGCGTCGAAATTAGAGACACCCCAGGATTTAATCTTGCCTGCCTTCATCAGTTCCTCGAACGCGGCGACGGTGTCTTCAAGATCGTACGACCCGCGCCAGTGCAGGAGATAGCAATCGAGCCGGTCGGTCTTCAACCGCTTCAGCGACCGCTCACAGGCCGTGATAGTGCCGCGGCGCGAGGCGTTGCTCGGCAGCACCTTCGACACGAGAAACACCTCGTCGCGACGGCCCGCGATCGCATCGGCAATGACGAGTTCCGCATCGCCATACATCTCGGCGGTGTCGATATGGCTCATGCCGAGATCGAGCCCGTGCTGGAGCGCCGCGATCGCGCGCTTGCGATCGCCGTGGTCGAGATACCAGGTGCCCTGCCCGATGACGGAGACGTCAGTGCCTGTCTTGCCGAAGGGATGCTTGTTCATGTTGGTTCCACCAGATGCACTACAGTCCGCCAATGTCTGCGACCAGCACAGTACCGGTCGCGGACTCCGTGATATAGAGCCGATCTTTTGCCGCGCCACCAATGGCGACGTTGGTACAGTTTGGTCCCGCGCATGACTTGATCCGCGCGATCAACTCGCCATTCGGTGCAAACACGAAGACATGGCCGAGCGAGGCGTGACCGACGAACAGGCGTCCCTTCGCATCCATGGTCATGCCGTCGGGGCCTGACGTGCCGAACAGCGAGCAGAACCGGCCGACCTTCGACACGGCGCCGTCCTTCATGAACGGCAGCCGCCACACCGCGTTATCGCGCGTCATCGCGACGAACAGCACGGTCTCGCTGGGGTCGAGCACCAGTCCGTTCGGGCTGATGCCGGTGTCAATGAGACAATCGAGGCGGCCGTTCGGCGCCAGCCGATAGACGCGGCCGCTGGGATCGTGCAGGCCGGTCTGCCCCTGGTCGGTGAAAAAAATGTCGCCGTTGGAGGCGAGATGCAGATCGTTGCAGCCGCGGAACGATTCCGAATTGCGTGACGTCAGAAGCGGCTCGATGCGGCCAGCCTTGGCATCGAGCTCCATGATCCCGTGCATGTAGTCGGCAACCAGGATGCGGCCGTCGGACGCGATCTTCAGCCCGTTCGGCCAGCCCTCATATTCGATGACGAGCGACCACGCACCATCGGGCGCGATGCGGAAGATCCGGCCGAACGGGATGTCGACGATGTAGAGATTGCCATCCTTGTCGAAGGACGGCCCCTCGATGAAACTGTCGGTCGGAACGCCGGGCCTGTTGGCGTCGGCCCAATCCGTCCGCACGCCCTTGCGGCGGAATGTGTCCGGCATGGCGGAGAAGATTCTTGTTTCGATCAGGCGCGGTGGCGTTTCCAGGTACATTTTTGGTTTTTTGTGATGATTGAATGGGAGCGCGCAGAAACATAGGGCACAATCGCAGGGGCGTCGATGAGTGCGGAGGTCATGGCAGCGTTGGGAAGATGGTCGCGCCAAACACACTACTGTCGTCCCGGCGAAGGCCGGGATCCATAACCACAGGGCCTATTTTGGCAGAAGCTCTTCGTTCGCTGCTCCGTCCACCCGCGGTCGCGAGATTTCGCGACGGGTTCCGGCCTTCGGCGGGACGACGGCGTGGAGGCAACCTCAAGCCGCGCGGACAGTCGCCAGGAACTGCTCGACTTCGCTGCCAAGCCGCTTGCTCTCGTCGAGGAGAGCAAGCGCCGCGCCGTGGACCTGACCAGCGGCGGCACCGGTTTCGGATGCGCCGCGTCTGACGTTCTCGACGCTGGTCGACACCTCGGATGCGCCCTGGGCCGCCTGCTGAACGTCGCGGGCGATCGCCTGCGCGGCGGCGCCTTGCTGTTCGACCGCAGCCGCGATCGAGGACGCGATATCCGCCATCGATTCGATGGTGCCGCCGATTTCCTTGATCGCGCCCACCGACTGCCGCGTCGCCAACTGAATCTGCGCGACCTGACGGCCGATCTCGTCGGTCGCCTTCGCTGTCTGTCCGGCGAGTGCCTTGACTTCCGAAGCGACGACCGCGAAGCCCCGGCCCGCCTCGCCGGCGCGCGCGGCCTCGATCGTCGCGTTGAGTGCCAGCAGATTTGTCTGCCCGGCCACCGCCGAGATCATCCGCACGACTTCGTCGATGCGATCCGCAGTCTGCGAGAGCGCGTCGATCTGGCTGTTGGTCCGGTTGGCCTGCTCGACAGCGGCGAGCGCAATCTCGTGCGATTTCGCGACCCGGCGGCCCACCTCACTGACCGACGTGACCATTTCCTGACACGCAGCCGCCGCCGACTGAACGCTCGCCGAGGATTGCCCCGACGCGACGGCCACCGTCGTCGACAACGTATTGGTTCCCTCTGCGGTGTTGGTCAATCCATTCGCAGCCAGCTCGATCTCGGAGGACGCGGCGGTGACGGCATTGACGATGTTGCCGACGGCTGCTTCGAAACGATCTGCGATCTCGAGCATGCCCTGCTTGCGCTGGACTTCAGCGTCGCGCTTGGCCTGCTCGCGAGTCTCTGACAATTGCCGGTTCTCGAGCAGCTTGTGGTGGAAGACGGAGAGCGAAGACGAGATCTTGCCGATCTCGTCGCGGCGGTCGATCTGCTCGATCGGGCGGTCGAGATCGCCGTCGGCCAGGTGCTCCATCGCCCGCACCATGCGGGTCAGCGGCGCGGTAAGCCTGCGCCCGAACCAGAACGCAATCGCGATCATCGCGGCAATCGTAATGCCGATGGACCAGACCACATAGCGTTGCACGACCATAAGCTCGTCCCTCACGGCGTCGAGACGCTTGGCGGCGGCATTTCTGACGGCCTCGAGATTGGGCCGCAGCCGGTCGTAGATCTGGGCCAGATCCTCGGCCTCTTCGTTCAACGTGCTCTGGCCTGCCGAGAAGGCGAGGAAGCTACTCTTGTAAGAGTCGATCAGCTTTTTGATCTCGGTCTTGGCGCCTTCGGGCAAATCAGCTTTCGCAAGCTCAGGAAGGAACTCGCCAACGCGCTTGACCAGCTCGTCGCTGTATTTGTCGTCACCACGCAGCATGAAATCCTTCTCATGCCGCCGCATCATCAGCATCAGGACAGCAAGCCTCGGCTGATCGAAGGTCTTGAGCTTGCTTTCGACCGAATGCACGGCCGCGCGCAACTTGCCCTGCAACCCGTCATTCTCGTTGAAGCCGACCAGCTTCTGGGCCCCCACGACGTTGGAGAAGCGCGTGGCATAGCTGCTGATGACCGGACGAAACGACAGCGCCTTGCGCAGCGGATCATCTTCGGCCAGCGCGCCGGCAATCTCCTCGACCCTGGTCAGGTAGGCGGTCGCAGCGCGCAGCGTTTCGTCATGCGCGGCCACCTTTTTGTCGGTCGGCTTTTGCAGGAAGCCCGTCGCGATCTCGCGCCCTTGCAGCAAGCTTTCGGACAGACGTGCGGTCTGGGATTCCAGTTGTGTAAAGCGGTCGGCGACCGCGCGACTCCGATCCTCGATCTGCCGGCCGGCGAGATAGATCACGCCCACCATGAGCACGCCGGTGACGCCGAGCAAGAGAACCTTTGCACGCAGTCCGACGTTGATTTTGCTCATGCCGAATTGAGAGCGGCGCGCCAACCGAAGTCTGCTCAACATGCGTTTCCAGCCTTAACGAGTATTAATTCGTAAAAATTAATGCACGTTAGCGGGAATTGCTTAAAATTTTGGCAACTGCCGGCCGCCCCCCATACCAGCGCATACCCAAAATGGGTTCTGGAAACCAGGCTCAGCCCGCCGCGCCGGCGCGCCTGGCCTCTTTCACTGCAGCCACCTCCGTTGTCGCGATCAATCGCTTCAGTTCGGGAAGACACGAGCCACAATTGGTCCCGGCCTTAAGCTTGGCGCCGATCTCGCCAGCGGTGCGCGCACCTGCAGCGATGGTGTCGCAGATGGTGCCGCGGCCGACGCCGAAGCAGGCGCAGACGATAGGGCCGGTCGAGGCGGCCCCTTCGCTGGACTTGCCGGACAGCAGCATGCGGCGCTGATCGTCGGTGACGCGATCGGCCGCGAACACGCTCTTCACGACCTCCCAGTCGCCGGCATCATGTGCGGGGCCGACAAACAGACAGGTCTCGATACGATCGTTCGCAAACGACGCCGCGCGATAAACGCCGCCACCGAAATCGCGGTAGTCGGCGACGTCCTCGCCGGCGAGGCCCGCGAGCCAAACCGGCCAGCGCGACAGATCAGCATTGTCGGCGAAGAGATAGCCGAAGCCGCCGGCGACCGTGACGCGGGTCCACAGCAGGTTGGGCGGCAGATCGAGCTGCTTTCGCGACAACGCAAAACCGCGGAAAACGAATTCATACGGCGCGATCGCAGCCGGCGTCGCCTTGGATTCAGGCTGGCCGGAGAACGGATCGGTGAACGAGGCGACCAACGCGCCGACGCGGCCGTGGGAGGCGTTCATCGCGCTCCAGTGGATCGGCGCGAACAGCGTGCCGCGCTGCTGCCGTTCACTGACGACAACTTTCAGAATGCACTGGCCGTAATCAGTGGTAATGCGCGCATAGCCGTCATGGGCAATGTTGTACTTGTTGGCATCGTCCGGATGGACCTCGACGAACGGCTCCGGAAGATGCGCGCCGAGCCGCTTGCTGAGACCCGTGCGCGTCATGGTGTGCCACTGGTCGCGGATGCGCCCGGTGTTGAGCCGCAAGGGGCGTGACGGCCCGGTCTCGCTGCGCAGCGCCGGCACCTCGGGCGAGACGAAGCGGCCCTTGCCGTCATTGGTGTAGAATCCGCCGCTCGCGAAGAAGCGCTCGCCGGGCGCCTCGCCTTCGCGCGCGGGCCATTGCACCGGCGTCAAGGCATCGAAGGCCTCGTCGGACAGCGACGTCAACGCGCCGATGTCGAAATCGCGGCTGCCATTGTTCTCGAAGGCCGAGAGGGCGGCATGCTCGCGGAAAATGTCCGCCGCAGATTTGTAATTGAAACTGTCACCGAAGCCGAGGCGCTTGGCGGTCTCGCTCAGGATCCACCAGTCCGGCCGCGCCTCGCCAGGCGCCGGCAGGAACGAACGCTGGCGCGAGATGCGCCGTTCGGAATTGGTCACCGTGCCCGACTTCTCGCCCCAGGCGAGCGCCGGCAGCAACACGTGCGGGCCGGCTTCGACGGTATCGTTGGACAGCACGTTCTCGGACACCACGAACAATTCGAGCTTCTTCAGCGCCTCGCGTACGAAATCCGCATCGGGCAGCGACACCGCGGGATTGGTGCCCATCACCCAGAGCGCCCTGACCTCGCCGCGATTGATGGCCTCGAACAGCTGCACCGCCTTCAACCCTTCATGGGTGGCAATGCGCGGCGCCTTCCAGAACCGTCTGACGCGGTCGATGTCCGGCGGCGTGAAGCCCATGTGCGCGGCGAGCATATTGGCGAGGCCACCGACCTCGCGGCCGCCCATCGCATTGGGCTGGCCGGTGAGCGAGAACGGCGAGGCGCCCGGCTTGCCGATGCGTCCCGTCGCAAGATGGCAGTTCAGGATCGCGTTGACCTTGTCGGTGCCCTGCGCCGACTGGTTGACGCCCTGCGAGTACAGCGTGACGACCCGCTCGGTGTCACGGAACATCCTGAAGAAGGCGGCCACGTCCTGCTCGGAGAGGCCCGTCGCCAGCGCGGTCGCGGTGACGCTGCCGGCAATGTTGCGCGCACGCGCCAGCGCATCGTCGAAGCCCGACGTGTTGTTTGCGACGTAATCCCTATCGAGCGCGCCGTTGTCGACGAGATGCACGAACAGGCCGCAGAACAGTGCGGTGTCGGTGCCCGGCTTCAGCCCGAGGAACAGATCGACATCATCAGCGGTGTCGGTGCGGCGCGGATCGATCACGATCATGCGGGCGCCGCGCTCCTGCCTGTTCTTCAGCATGCGCTGGAACAGCACCGGATGACACCAGGCCGCGTTCGAGCCGACGAAGACGAGCAGATCGGCCTGGTCGAGATCCTCGTAGTTTCCCGGCACTGTGTCAGCGCCGAAGGCGCGACGATGGCCGGCGACCGAGGACGACATGCAGAGCCGCGAATTGGTGTCGACATTCGCGGTGCCGACAAAGCCCTTCATCAGCTTGTTGGCGACGTAATAGTCTTCGGTCAGGAGCTGTCCCGAGAGATAGAACGCGACCGCGTCGGCGCCGTCGCGCGCGACAATGTGCTTCATGCGATGCGCGACGTGGTCGAGCGCATCGCTCCAGGCAACGCGCTCCAGCACGCCCTTGCAGCGGATCATCGGATAAAGCAGCCGGCCTTCGAGCCCGACGGTCTCGCCGAGCGCGGAGCCCTTCGAGCACAGCCGGCCGAAATTGGCGGGATGATCGGGATCGCCCGCGATCGCGGCACCCCCTGCGCCGTCGGGTGTTGCGAGCACGCCGCAGCCGACGCCGCAATAGGGACACGTCGTCTTGGTGGTGCGAAGCGCAAGATCGATGGCTGTCATCTCAGGCAGCCTTGGCAGAAATCGTGAGCGCGCGGCCGAACATCATGTCGGCGCGGATCCCCGCGATCTTCTCGCGGGTCCGGATCAGTTCGATATACCAGAGCGCATCGGCGGTATCGCCGATCAGCACGGCGCCGGTGAGGCACCCGCCCGAAATCACGAGCTTCTTGTAAGTGCCGCGCCTGCGGTCCGACAGCACGAGGCTCTCGCTGCCCTCGCCGCCCATGAAGTCGCCGGCCGAGAACACGCTGACGCCGGACACTTTGAGATTGGTCGAGACAACGCTGCCCTGATAGGCCGCCGGGCGGCCAGCAAGATGCCGGGCCAATACCCGCGCCTGCTCATAGGCGGGCTCGACCAGGCCATAGCAGGTGCCGCGATGCTCGGCGCATTCGCCGACCGCGTAGATGTCTGATGATGCCGTCTGCATCACGTCATTGACGACGATGCCGCGATTGACCGCGATACCAGCCTCCCTGGCCAGCGCAATGTTCGGCCTGATGCCGGCGGCGAAGATGACGGCGTCGGCCTCGATGCGGCTGCCGTCGGCCAGCTCGACGGCTTCGACATGGCGCTCGCCATGGATGCGGGCGGTCGAGGCATCGAGCAGGATGCGGATGCCCTTGCGCTCGACCAGCGTCTTGAGGAGGTCCGCGGCCGGCCCATCGAGCTGGCGCTCCATCAGCCGTTCCATCAGATGCAGCAGGGTTACCGGCGCACCGGCTTTCGCGAGACCGTAGGCCGCCTCGAGGCCGAGCAGGCCGCCGCCGACCACGACGACGCGCTTCCTGGCCGCCGCCAGCGTCAGCAGCAGGTCGACATCGCGGGTGTCGCGAAAAGTGTGGACGCCGGGGAGATCGGCGCCGGGCACGTTGAGCCGCAGCGGCGTCGATCCCGTCGCGAGCACGAGCTTGGAATATTCCATGCTCTCTTCGCCCGCGATCTTGAGCTCGCGGCGGCCGGTATCGATCTCGGTGACGCGATAGCCATAGCGCACGGTGACGCCGCGATGGCGCCACCAGTCCGCGGGCCGGAGCTCGATCTCGTGCGAGCCGGTCTCGCCGGCCAGCACGGATGAGAGCAGCACTCTGTTGTATGCGAGCCGCGGCTCCTCGCCGATCACAGCGACCGCGTAGCGGCCGAGCGCGGTCTTGGCGAGCTCGTCGACCAGACGAGCGGCCGCCATACCGTTACCGACAATGACGAGCGGTTCACTCACAAAGCGTCTCCTATTCGGCGGCCTGCGCCGATGCTGCGCCGTAGGCCTCGGAAATCATGTAGCCGGACAGCACGCCGTAGGCGTCGGTCCAGGCGGTTGCGAGTTCGGGCGTCCAGGCTTCGCCGAGGCCCTTCTCCAGGGTCCACAGCAAGGTCGCGCCGACCACGGGATAGTGCTCGGCCTTGGCGCCGTAGGCGACATGACGCTTGGCCAGCGCCGACGCCGCAGGAAGAATCGTTTCGAGGTTCGACAGGCCCGAGACGACAGCGGCAAGCATGGCCATCAGCTTCTTGCGCTGCTCGGTCATGTCCTCGGGAAACATCGCGCGCACCGACGGCGCGACCTCGAACAAGCGGTCGTAGAACAGCTGCGAGGCTGCTTCTGAAATCGGTGCGACTTTGGAAAAGCTCTGCTGCACGAGTGCGATCTGTTGGGGCGTCATGATGTTGTCCTGTCTGTTTCAGTCTGCCTTTGTCCGCGTCGGTGCGAACAAGGTTCATGGGTCAAACGTCATCAGAGCGGCTTCTCCCCGCGTACGGGGAGAAGCGATGTTCGTCGCGAAATCACACACGCGCTTCGGCAAGGCCTGGCGCGCCTTCAACCTGCGGGCTGCGACGCAGATAGAACCACCAGGTCAAGCCGAGGCAGAGAGCATAGAATGCGAGGAAAATGGCGAGCGCGAGCTGCGGGCCGCCTGTCGCCGCGATCGACTTGCCGAAGCTGCTCGGGATCAAGTAACCGCCGACGGCGCCGACCGCACCGATGAAGCCGACAGCCGCGCCGCTTTCGATGCTCGCCGTCTTGAGCGCCATCGCACGCGCCGCATCGCCCTTGCCGCGCACCTTGGCCAGGTTCTCCTCTCGGAAGATCGAAGGGATCATGCGATAGGTCGAGCCGTTGCCGATGCCGGTCGTCAGGAACAGGATCAGGAACATCGACAGGAAGCCGATGAAATCCTTCTGCCCCACGAAGTACAGCACGCCAACGGTCGCCGCTGCCATCGCGATGAAATTCCAGAAGGTGATGATGGAGCCGCCAATCTTGTCGGCGAGCCAGCCGCCGAACGGACGCGACAGCGAGCCGACCAGAGGCCCGAGGAACGCGATCGAGATCGTCACCGTCGGAAATTGCGTCTTGATCAGCAGCGGAAACGCGGCCGAGTAGCCGATGAAGGAGCCGAACGTTCCGATGTAGATGAACGCCATGATCCAGGTGTGCTTGCGCTTGACGATGGCGAGCTGGTTCTTCACCGACGACTTGGCGGAGGTCAGGTTGTTCATGAAGTACACGGCGCCGAACACCGCGATCGCGATCGGCAGCACCCACATCAAGCCTGCGTTCTGCAGATAGACGCCGCCGACCGGCGCCGCCTGGAACAGGTTGATGACGCCGAGGGTCATCAAAATCGGGGTCAGCAGCTGGACGCTGGAGACGCCGATGTTGCCACCGGCGGCGTTGAGACCGAGCGCCGAGCCCTTCATCCGGTCGGGGAAGAAGAACGAGATGTTGGTCATGCTGGAGGCGAAATTGCCGCCGCCGAGACCGGCGGTCGAAGCGATCAGCAGCATCAGCCAGAACGGCGTCTCGGGCTGGCCCACGAAATAGGCGAGCGACAGCGTCGGAATGAACAGGATCGCCGCGCTGAAAATGGTCCAGTTGCGACCGCCGAATGTCGTCACTGCAAACGTGTAGGGGAAGCGCATCAAGGCGCCGATCAGGCCTGGCACCGCCACGAGCTGGAACAGCTCATCGGTCGAGTAGTGGAAGCCTGCCTGCGGCAGCTTGGTCGCGACGATGCTCCAGATCAGCCATACGGAGAAGCCGATGTGTTCGGCCACGATCGACCAGATCAGATTGCGCCGGGCGACGACCTTGCCCGTCGAATTCCAGAACGCCTCATCTTCCGGTCTCCAGTCTGAGATCCAGGTCGGACTGTCTTCCCTCATTGGAAATTCCCTTTCACTAGGAAGGCGCGACACCGACGAATCGCGGACGCAAAGAGGCACGCTCGGGGAAAGCCCCCGGTTGGGCGGTGTCACAGATTGGTTGATTGCTTGTGACGGCGTCGATGGCGTCAGACCCTGTAATTCAAGCTCTGTGCCAAAGACGACGGCCAAGAAAATGATATGAAAAACAATATCTTAGGTCATATGATGAAATGCTGAGCAGGCCTATAATTGCATCAATCTTCGGCTTCCCGCTCAATTCTTGAATGCCGATTCGCCCGTTGATTGTGCGTCGCACAAGAGTTGTGCAGCCGCCCGATTTTTCGCCACAAGCTCGATTTGGCGCCCCCCTGGAGCGGATTCGCGCCAAGCAAGCGGCGGCAAACCTGGTTCAGAACGCCGCCAGACGACCGCCCATGCCGACGCGCCTTCTTGGCACATCGATTGCTTGGGAATCGCAGGTCAACGATGACTGCAGTGCGCCCGGGGCCTCGAGCTTCCGACGGCCACTAGGATGGCGAAACCTGTTCGCTGAGCCCCGAAGCGGGGTCATCGTGACGCTATCCCGGTGCATGCCGAAACCGCCCAGGTCGCGCGTTCCCGCCCCGCGGGATGCAGTTCATCAGGTCGACCAGGGCGCGGTCCGGCAACGGTCGCGCTTTAAGGGGTCACACGCACAAAGGAACGGTCGATGTCCTATCTCGCGCCTTCGGAATTCGTCACCAAGATGGTGGACGCTGGGGAATCCAAGATCTTCATGTCCACCCGGGATACGGTCATCCGCGCCTACATGGCCGGTGCCATCCTGGCACTCGCGGCCTGGTTCGCCGTCACCATCAATGTCAACACCGGCCAGCCGATCATCGGCGCCCTGCTGTTCCCGGTCGGCTTCTCCATGCTCTATCTGCTGGGCTTCGACCTTCTGACCGGCGTCTTCGTGCTCGCGCCGCTCGCGCTGATCGACAAGCGGCCCGGCGTCACGCTCGGCGGCGTGCTGCGCAACTGGGGTCTCGTCTTCGTCGGCAATTTCGCGGGCGCGCTCACGGTGGCCTTCATGATGGCGTTCGTGACGACTTTCGGCTTCACCCAGGAGCCCGACAAGGTCGGTACCGCAATCGGCAATATCGGCGAAGGCCGAACCCTCGGCTACGCCGCCCACGGCGCGGCCGGCATGGCAACGCTGTTCATCCGCGGCATGCTCTGCAACTGGATGGTCTCGACCGGCGTCGTCGGCGCGATGATCTCGACCACCGTCCCCGGCAAGGTGATCGCGATGTGGATGCCGATCCTGGTGTTCTTCTACATGGTGTTCGAGCATTCGGTCGTGAACATGTTCCTGTTTCCGTCCGGGCTGATGCTCCACGCCAAGTTCTCGATCCTGGATTATTTCATCTGGAACGAGATCCCGACCGTGCTGGGCAACCTCGTCGGCGGCCTCGCCTTCACCGGCCTGACCCTCTACACCACGCACGTGCTGACGAAGCCGAAGCGTGAGGTGGCAACGAAGGCCCAGTCGCGCGCGGCAGCCTGAGCGATCGCTATTCAGACAAGGGGGCCTTGCCTGCTAGGGTGAGGCTCCCTTTGCATTGGTGGCGAGGATGGGCCGCGGCTTGCAGATTTCGATCGGGCAGCACTCCGACAAGGGGCGCAAGCCGGTCAACCAGGACTTTCACGGCGCGCTGATCCCGACCGAGCCGCTGCTGAGCTTGAAGGGCGTCGCCGCCGTGCTGGCCGACGGCATATCGAGCAGCGCGGTGAGCCAGGTCGCGAGCGAGTCGGCGGTCAAGAGCTTCCTGACCGACTATTATTGCACCTCCGAATCCTGGACGGTGAAGACTTCGGCGCGGCGCGTTCTGGAAGCGACCAATTCGTGGCTGCACGCGGAAACGCGGCGTAGCCAGTACGCTTACGATCGCGACAAGGGCTACGTCTGCACCTTCACGGCCATGGTCGTGAAATCCACGACAGCTCATATCTTCCACATCGGCGATTGCCGGGTCTACCGCGTCGCCGGCAAGGCCCTCGAGCAGCTCACCGAGGACCACCGGATCATCGTCTCGTCCGAGCAGACCTATCTCGGCCGCGCGCTCGGGATCAATTCCCAGATCGAGATCGACTATCAGGCGCTTCAGGTCGGGCCAGGCGACATCTTCCTGCTGACAACCGACGGCGCCTACGAGTTCGTCGATCAACGCTTCGTCACGGCCACGCTCGAAACGCATACGGACGATCTCGACGCTGCGGCAAGGGCCATCGCCGAGGAGGCCTTTCGGCGCGGCAGCGACGACAACATCACCGTGCAGATCCTGCGCATCGACGAGGTGCCGCAAACAGGCTCGGCCGATATTTTCGGTGGCACGGCCGAACTGCCGTTGCCGCCCCTGCTGGAGCCGCGCGCATTGTTCGACGGTTATCGCATCGTCCGCGAAGTGCATGCCTCTAGCCGGAGCCACATCTACCTCGCCGTCGATACCGAGACCGAGGAAATGGTCGCGCTGAAGATTCCCTCGATCGACCTGCGCGACGATCCCGCCTATCTGAAGCGTTTCCTGATGGAGGAATGGATCGCGCGCCGGATCGACAGCCCGCACGTGCTGAAGCCGCGCACGCGGGCCAAACGACGCAACTATCTCTATGTCGCCACCGAATTCATCGAGGGACAAACGCTGAGGCAATGGATGCTGGACAATCCACGCCCCGATCTCGAAACGGTGCGCGGCATCGTCGACCAGGTCGCAGCTGGCTTGCGCGCCTTCCACCGCATGGAGATGCTGCATCAGGACCTGCGACCAGACAACATCCTGATCGACAAGACAGGCACGGCGAAGATCATCGACTTCGGCGCGGTCAAGGTCGCCGGCGTCGCCGAGGCGGGGCCCAATCCGGCTGATGCGGAGATCCTCGGCACGGTCCAGTACACAGCGCCGGAATATTTCCTCGGCGAGGGCGGCTCGCCGCGGTCGGACATGTTTTCGCTCGCGAGCATCTGCTACCAGATGCTGACCGGAAACCTGCCCTATGGTGCCCAGCTCGCCCGTATCAGGGGACGATCGGACGCATGGAAGCTGAGATATAGTCCGGCCAGCCACGATGACCGTGCGGTGCCCATCTGGATCGATGGCGCGTTGCGGAAAGCGCTACATCCCGACCCCAACAAGCGCCACGAGGACCTGTTCGAGTTCACCTACGAGCTCCGCAACCCCAATCCGGCCTATCTCAACACGCGCACCACGCCGTTGATTGAGCGTAACCCGCTGCTGTTCTGGAAGCTGACGACGGTCACGCTGGCCTGCGTTGTCGTGGCCCTGCTCGCGCTGCTGCACGCGCGCTAAGAAAGACCAGCCGCGCTCAGGCCGGCTCCGCCGCTTTCGTCCCCAGCGGCTTCGGCGCGATGCCGCCGCCCGGCTTGAGATGGAATTCATAGGTCATCAAGTGCCACTGCCCGCTCGCCTTGGTGCCGTCGGGCATTGTCGGATCATTGCGCGGCTCGACCTTGGCGACCAGGTCGTCCTTGACCCCGAAGACCACGTCGGAATCGAGATATTTGTCGCCGTCCATGAAGACGTGGGTGATCAACGGCTCATAGCCCTTGGCATTGACGAGGAAGTGCACATGTGCCGGGCGCATCGGATGACGCTTGGTCTGCACGATCATCTCGCCGACCGGCCCATCGGTCGGAATCGGGTAGCTGCAGGGCAAAATCGTGCGGAAGAAGAAGCGGCCGTCGCCGTCGGTGATGAAGCGCGCCCGCGCGGAGGCACCGACCTCGTCATAGTTTGCTTTCTGGGAATCATAGAAGCCGTCATCGTCGGCATGCCAGACGTCGACGGGCACGTTCGCGAGCGGCTTGCCGTGGAGATCGGTGACGCGGCTCTGCACGAACATCCGCTCCCCGGTGAGATTGTTCGGCGAGATATCGGTGCCATGGGCGGTGACCTTGTGCTCGCCGACATAGAACGGGCCGAGCACCGTGGTCTGGGTCGCACCATCCCGGTCGCGATGGTTGACCGCGTCGACCAGCATGGAGACGCCGAGTACATCCGACAGCAGGATGAACTCCTGCCGGGTATCGGTGCATTTCTGGCCGGTCCGGGTCAGGAATTCGATCGCGTATTCCCATTCCTCGAAGGTCAGACCGGTCTTGCTCACGTAATCGTGCAGCGACTTCACCAATTCCTGGAGCAGGAATTTCGCACGTGGATTCGGCGTGTTGTCGAAGCTCTTGACGACGGCCTCGGTGAGTTCGGTCTCGTTGAACTGGGTCATGGTGCGTTTGCCCTGGATTTTCTCGTTGGCCCGGCCGGGCTGATTGGAGGCGTTCCAGACCGGAGCCTACACCATCAGGCGGCCGCACGTTAAGCGCGACCCGCTTGGAATAAGGCTGTCATTTCGGCTATCAACGCAGGACAAACCTGCCGGAGGAACTGATGCTTGCCCCCACCCCCGCCTCGCCCGAATCCGTAGGCATGTCCAAGGCCGCGCTCGACCGCGTCGATGCCCATCTGAAGGTCAGGTACATCGATGCCGGCCGCTTCCCGGGCACGCATCTGCTGGTCTATCGCCGCGGCAAGATCGCCCACAACTCGGTGCAGGGCTTCGCCGATGTCGAGCGGAAGGCGCCGATCAAGGATGACACCATCTACCGCATCTATTCCATGACCAAGCCGCTCACCAGCGTCGCCTTCATGATGCTGGTCGAAGAGGGTCTGGTCGCGATCGACGAGCCCGTCGCAAAGTACATTCCGGAATGGAAGAATCTCGGCGTCTTCGTCGCCGGCAGCCACCCCAACTTCCTGACCCGGCCGCCGTCCCGGCCGATGCTGATCGTCGACCTGCTTCGACATACGTCGGGGCTGACCTACGGCTTCCAGCAGCGCTCCAACGTCGATGCCGCCTATCGCGCCGAGAAGATCGGCGAGGTCGAGAAATCAGGCACGCTGGACGGCATGATCCAGAGCCTGGCAAAGATCCCGCTGGAATTCTCGCCGGGCGAGTCCTGGAACTACTCAGTTGCGACCGACGTGCTCGGCTATCTCATCGGCAAGATCTCGGGAATGCCCCTCGAGCAGTTCCTGAAAGCGCGTATCCTCGATCCGCTCGGCATGACCGACACCGATTTCTACGTCCCGGCCTCGAAGGCGCATCGCTTGGCCGCCTGCTACAACGCCGATCCCGGCGGTGGATTCACCATGCATGCCGGCCAGCGCCGCGAGGGCCTGACGCTCCAGGACGATCCGGCCAAAAGCTCGTTTCTGACGCCGCCCTCCCTCATTTCCGGCGGCGGCGGGCTCTGCTCGACCATGGCCGACTATCTCACCTTCTGCCGTGCGCTGCTCAACGGTGGCGAACTTGGCGGCGTCCGCCTGATCGGGCCCAAGACGCTGGCGCTGATGACGACCAACCACATTCCGGGCGGACAGGCGCTGCCGGACGTGTCGCGGTCGCTGTTCTCCGAGGCGACCTACAACGGCATCGGCTTCGGTCTCGGCTTTGCCGTGACGATGCGTCCCGCCGAAACGCTGATCGCCGGCAGCCCCGGCGAATATAATTGGGGCGGCGCGGCCACGACCTCGTTCTGGATCGATCCCGCCGAGGAACTCATCACCATCTTCATGACGCAGGTGCTGCCATCGAGCGCCTACCCGCTCCGGCGCGAGCTGCGCAGCATGGTCTACGCCGCGATCACCGAGAGCAATCTCTGACGTTCACGACTCTTGTTGCGTCGGGCTCCGCGAGCGATCGCGGAGCCCGACTGGTTTTTGCTGCTTAGTGGAAGTGGCCGATCAGATAAATGCCACCGCCGACCACCAGCACTGCCGGCACGGCCCACAGAATCAAGACTGGCATTTGCATCCTCCTCAGTTTGACGTGCAGACCTTGACGGTCTTCATGCCGCTCTCGGCCTCGGTGCGCGATTTGTAGATCGTGCCCGAGGGGCTGACGACAGTCATGCTCGACTCCGTCGGCTTCTTGTCGACGACCGTGCACTTCTTGGTCTTGACGTCCTGCACGACGTAGAACTCGTCGGCCGCGAAGGCCGGCAACGAAAACGCAGCAACCATCAGCGCCGCGGCCGCAATCCTCAGCTTCATTCTCTCCTCCTCCAATTGCCGGACGCTCCGCGCCCGGTCGACTCGCAAACGGGACAAAGTGGCAATTAGTTCCTGTCGGTTGGGAACGTCATCCGCGGTGAGATGTTGGTGCGGCGCTTATTCACGAGGAGGACCACATGAAGAAGCTATTCCTGCTTTCCGCGGCGGCGATGATCTCGACCGGCGCGTTCGCGCAATCGACCGTGGTGACAACGACCGGAACCGGTCATGCCGCGGCGATCCAGATCGAACCGCAATACCGGACGCGGATCAAAACATACGTGACCGAGCATCACCTGCGGCCGGTGACGACAAAGGAGAAGATCGTCGTGGGCGCGACGGTTCCGACGGATGTCGAACTCGAGG
This sequence comes from Bradyrhizobium manausense, assembly GCF_018129685.1. GTDB lineage: Bacteria > Pseudomonadota > Alphaproteobacteria > Rhizobiales > Xanthobacteraceae > Bradyrhizobium > Bradyrhizobium manausense_D. Next base: position 224,467 of record NZ_JAFCLG010000009.1, on the reverse strand, counting down.
CGGTTCCGGCCGATTGGGGTCCGTCGCTTACGCACTATCGCTACGTCTACTCCGGCGAGCGCGTGATGCTGGTCGATCCCGGCACACGGACGGTCGTGCAGGAAATCGACTAAGGCGTCATGAACGGGCGGCCGCCGCGAGCGGTGGCCGCCCCAGGAGTTGATCACATGACACCGAATCGAGAAGCCCGGATTGCCGGGCTCAGCCTGGCCGCCGTGTACGCGGTGTGCCTGCTGCTCACCGCAATCAGCATGAGCTGAAGCGTCTGTGACTGCGCTGCAAAAAGTCCCGCTTGGCCCGCTCGCCGATTACGAAAATCGTGGCGCCGCGCAAATCCTGCCCGTATGGTTCCCTGCAAAATCATAATCCGGCGCAAATGCGCTGGAATCGGGACGCCAGCGTTTGTCAAAGCTCTCCCTGCCGGTCCGGCTCGCTCTCCTGGTCACGGGAACGATGTTACCGCTGATCGTCTTCGCGGTCGGCATCGCATTCTACAATTACAAGCAGGACCGCAGCGACGCGACCCGCCGCGTGCTTGAGAACGTGCGCAGCATGCGCCTGGTGCTGGACTCCGAGGTGCAGCGGATGACCGGCGGCCTGCAGGTGCTGGCGCTGACGAATTCGCTGCGCAACGACGACTTCGTCGGTTTTCGCCGCATCGCGCTCGGCTTCCTCGATCAATATGGCAAGGGCGGCCTGGTGCTCGTCTCCGACCGCAAGGGACGCATTCTGTTTTCGTCCGCGACGGAAGATGCGGCGAGCCTGCCGCCACGCGGCAATATGGCGATTGTTGAGAAATTGTTCGCGACCAAGGCGCCGCAATATTCCGACCTGTTCAACGGCATCTACAACCGTCGGCAGGTTCTCACCGTCGAGGTTCCCGTGATCCGCGACGGCGAAGTGATCTACGACCTCTGCTTCAGCCCGCCGATCGGTATCTTCCAGAGCCTCGTCGAGAAGCAGCGACCCGACCCGGAATGGACGGTCTCATTGCTCGACACCACGGGCACCGTGTTCGCCCGCGTGCCAAATCCGAGTGAGACCTTTGGCAAGCGCGCGTCACCCTCGCTCTACACCGAGATGTTTCGCAGCAGCGAGGCTACGCTCTCATCGGTCTCACTCGACGGCATTCCACTTGCATCCGCCTATACGCGATCGCATCTGACCGGCTGGACGGTCGCTGCCGGCGTTCCGGAAAGCTCGCTGATCGCTCCGCTTTGGGGCAACATCGCGATCACCAGCCTGATCGGCGGCGTGCTGCTGCTGATCGGCCTCACCTTCGCGGTCAGGATGGCCACCACGATCGCGCGCGGTGAAATGCTGCATAATCTTTTGATCGAGGAGCTCAACCACCGCGTCAAAAACACGCTGGCCTTGATGCAGGCGATCGCGGTGCAAACCTTCCGCAGCGCCAGCCGCGACGAGCGGACCAAGTTCGAGGGGCGTCTCGGCGCGCTTGCCGAAGCGCACAATCTCCTCAGCCAGGAGAAATGGGCCGGCTCGGAGCTGAGGGACGTGATCGCGCGTGCGCTGCAGCCGTTCCTGCTGACAAGTCCCGATCGCATCCGGATGGCCGGCCCTGCCGTGCCGCTGTCGCCACGGCTCGCGGTCGTGCTGTCGATGATCGTGCACGAGATCGCAACCAACGCCGCGAAATACGGTGCGCTGTCCAACGAGACCGGGCGCGTCACGCTCGAATGGGACGTGATTGCCGACGCACCGAAGCCGCGGCTGCGACTGGTCTGGACCGAGATCGGCGGCCCATTGGTGACAGCGCCCGTGCAGCGCGGCTTCGGCTCGCGCCTGATCGAGCGCAGCGCACGTGATCAGCTTGGCGGTGAGGCGACGGTGGACTTTCTGCCGCGCGGCGTTGTCTGCACGGTGATTTGCGCGCTGGATGACCCGCGGTGAACCGAGGACGTGGGCTCGTCGGCCTGGCTGCCTTGGCGATCACGACAGCCCGGGACCCCCCCTGGGGCCGGACTTCATGGCAGCCTGCGCGCTATAGGCCGTGCGAGCGTAAGTTTAGCCGATGGTCTGCAAGGCCGGGAAGGTCTCCAGCAACCAGATGCTGACATTGGAGACCGCGCCCGTGAGGAAGCCGATGCCGGTGATCACCATCAGAACGCCCATGGCGCGCTCGACATTGACGAGGTGGCCCTTCATGCGTGCGAAAAGTCTTGTGAACTGCTCGATCATCAGGGCCGCGATCAGGAAGGGAATGCCAAGGCCCGCGGAATAGACCGCGAGCAGCCCCGCGCCTTTCGTCACCGTTGCCTCAGCCGCGGCGATCGAGAGGATCGCCGCCAGGATCGGGCCGATGCAGGGTGTCCAGCCGAACGCGAATGCCAGCCCCATCACATAGGCGCCCCAGAGGCCGACAGGTTTTGGCGCTGTCAGGCGCCCCTCGCGCATCAACAGGCCGATCCGCGTCAGACCAAGGAAGTGCAGGCCCATGATGATGATGACGATGCCGGCCAGGATCGACAGCTCAGCCGACCAGGCGCGGATCAGGGAGCCGACCAGCGAGGCGCTGGCGCCGAGCGCCACAAACACCGTGGAGAAGCCGAGCACGAACAGCAGCGCCGCCATCGTGATCGCGCGCTTGGAGGCCGTGTCGGGCTCGTCGCTCTCGACATGCTCGATCGTGGCGCCCGTGAGATAGATCAGATAGGGGGGAACCAGCGGCAGAACGCAGGGCGAGAGGAAGCTGACGAGGCCGGCAATCAGCGCCGCCGTAATCGAAACATTTTGCATGATGCAGTCGGAGCCATCCCGGGCCCCCGGGCTGCGCGCGGGGACTGCGCACATGACGAGGGCCGAACCGGCTCTGGTGTAGCCGATGCCGGGGAATGCGCAACAGAGGCGCGATCAAACCAGGGCTCCTCCCGATGCCGCCTGTGATCACAGATGCGGCATCGGGACGCGCACAAAGCTCGCCAAAAAGCGAGATCAGGCGGCGCGGCTACTTCACCACGCGGAGCAGCGGACGCCGGGGCTGGTCCTGCGTCTGCTTGGAGGGGGGCAGCGGCTCGCCGGCAGCGCTCCGCAGCATTTCGTCGCACAGCGCCTTGAGGTCGGCACTGTCGATTCCCTTGAGCTTCATCCTGACATCGAGGATGACGATCGAGAGCAGCTCAGCCGATTCACGGTTGTTGCTCTCGTTGAGAACCTTGCGGCACTCCTCGAGCGTCTCGAGCACCGACTGCAATTGTTCGTCTGAATACGACACCGGAGTTCTTTCCGTTAGTTCGGGCTGCGAGACGTGCTTGAAAAGATACCCTCGGCCCCGAAACAGAGCGAAGGATAGCACGAGGAGACTGAGCCCTCGAAGACGATTTCAATGTGTTTCTGTGTCGAAACCGCAATTCCGGACGGCACCGCTCCGCGGCGCAAGCCGGAACTGTCAAAACCAAAATGCCTGAACCGATCCGATTGAGACCAACGCGCTTGAGACCAATGCGCGTGATCCATTCGCGCTTGACCCGTTCCAGGCGCGCGCGCGACATCTCGCGCGTCAACTTGCTGTCCACCTGGACCCTGCAATCCCGCAGCCATGGTAGGGCTCGCAACGGAACGCACGTGTACCCCTCTTCCAGGCAAAAACTCGCCCGATTCCCGACCCTTAGCACACTCAAATACCACCTCGGCCGCGGTAAGTATGACGTTCAAAACTCACCGTTCCCCAACCCGCCGTGGTTGTGGTTTGCGCTAGATTCTGCCAGTTTACCGGCCCGAAGGGACTTGTATGCACTCCTTGGCGGAAAGGGGCGTTCCACTGGAGGAACGCCTAAAGACAAATATCAGCGGCCTCTCCGATTGGGACGCGGCCCGCATTTTCTTGGAAGTCGTTCGATGCGGCAGTTTCCGCTCGGCGGCTGAACGCTTGTCCCTGTCGATCAACGCTGTCCGCCGCCGGATCGATGATTTTGAACGCCAGACCGGCACCACCCTGTTTACCCGCGACGTCCACGGCACCCATCTGACCGATGAGGGCGCGCTGGTGGTCTCCGCTGTCGAGCGCATGGAGGCCGCCGCCTTCGACGTCTTGCGCACCAGCGATTCGACCGCCAATGCCCTCACCGGCGAGGTGCGTGTCGCGGTCACGGAAGGATTGGGCACGTTCTGGCTCGCCCCGCGGCTGGTGGAATTCCAGCAGACCTATCCGAACGTGCTGGTCGATTTGCACTGCGCGATGCGCTCGGCCGACGTCAGCAGGCACGAGGCCGACGTCGCCATCCATCTGTCGCGTCCGTCGGCACTCGACGTCAAGCTGGTGCGGCTCGGCCGTATGCACCTGATGTTCTGGGCTTCCAAGAGCTATGTCGAGAAATATGGCGCGCCGCGCTCGGCTGCCGAGTTGATCAAGCACCGCCTGGTGCTGCAATTCGCCGACCAGATCGCCGCCAAGGAAACCTTTGAGAGCTTCTTCCCGGGCGTTCCGGAACGTGACCTTCTGGTCATGAAGACCAACGTCTCAAGCGCCAACTACTGGGCGGTCGCGAACGGCGCCGGCATCGGCGTCTTCCCGAGCTATGCCATTGCGCTTGGCGGGAAGTTGATTCCACTGGAGGTCGAGTTGAACCGACCGCTGGATATCTGGTTGTCCTACCACCCCGGTAGCGGCCGGATTCCCCGCGTGCGGCACATGATTGACTGGCTGATCGAGGCTTTCAATCCGGCTCGCTTCCCGTGGTTTAAGGAAGAATTCGTGCATCCGCATGAATTCAAGGACTCGTATATGGGCGAACCCCTGACCCAGCTCTTCGGGGGATTTTCAACCGAAGAACAAAGGTGAAAACGAAGATGAAAGCAGCGGCGAAGAGAATGAAGCAGCGCAGTGCCGGCAAGCCGGACATCGAGCTTGGCAAGCGCATCCGTCTGCGGCGCGTCGAGATGAAGATCTCGCAGGCCGAGCTCGGAGAAAAGCTCGGCGTCAGCTTCCAGCAGGTCCAGAAATACGAGAAGGGCGTCAATCGTGTCGGCGCGGCTCGGCTTCAGCAGATCGCCTCCGCCCTCGATGTGCCCGTGACCTTCTTCTATGACGGCGACAACAAGGCCCGCGAAGTCGAAAGCCTGCTGTTCTTGGACTCGGCTTTCAGCCTCCGCCTGCTGCGCGCTTACAGCAAGATCAAGGATCAGACGGTGCAGCGTCAGCTCGTCTCGCTGATGGAATCGATCGCAGCGAACGAAGACTGAGCCAGTCGAGGGTCCGGCCTTCACGGCCGATGTTCAATCCGCCGCGTCGCGGGGGCGCGGCTGGATTGGGCGGGGCTTGATTCGGCAAGGCTTGATTGGGCAACGCATGTTTGGTCAAGGCTTCGCCAGCCAGAATTGCCGGGATCAGATCTGGCCTGCGCGCCCTATGCGCACGGCCATTGTGTCTTGGGGCGGCCAAGCCGCCCCTTTTTCTTTGCCCATTTGCTGCGTTCGAGCGCGATCGATCGCGATTTTCGCGAACCCCGCCCAGCCTTGCTGCGACCAAACCGAGAGCCTTGGCGCCGGCGCGTCGCGGGATCGCTGCGGCATGCTTAGCAGGACCGTAACCCTGTTACCCTAGCGTCCCGCCGATTTGAGCGAATCGGCACGCGCAGCTTGGGTGGCCGGGAATTGCCAATGCGAGCGCCCGTTCGGGCCTATTTGGGGAAAACCAGACAGATGTCGAAACGCCATGCCGTGATCGTTGCCATGAATCTGTTCGCAGCGGGCCTCTTGGCCAGCGCCTCCGCATTGGCGCAGTCCGAGACCACCGGCCAGGCCGGTCCCAAACCTGCCGCCCCTTCCGGTGCGGTGCCGACGGCCGCCAACCCGGCTCACGCCGCAGCCCCCAAGACCGCCATCGCTGCCCCTATTTCAACCGCCGAGAGCCGCTCCGCCGCAGCGCTCGCGCTGACACATGAGCCGACCTATGACGAGGGCACCGCCCAGCGGATCAAGGATGCGGCGCTGAGCTATTCGGATCTCGCGGTGCGCGGCGGCTGGCCGACGATCCCCGCGGACGCCAAGTTTGCGCTCGGCGTCCAGGGCGCCAATGACGATCTCCTCCGCAAGCGCCTGATCCTCACCGGTGACCTTGCCGCCGACAAGGCGAGCGGCGCGTTCGACCAGGATCTGGCCGACGGCGTGAAGCGCTTCCAGGCCCGCCACGGTCTTGCGCCCACCGGCATGATGACGCCGCGCACGCTCGCCGCCATGAACGTCTCCGTGCAGAAGCGCATCCGCCAGCTCGAGGCCTCGCTCGAACGGCTCGAGAACACGAATTTCAGCTTCGGCCCGCGCTATGTCGTGGTCAACATCCCGGCCGCCTTTGCCGAGGCAGTCGAGAACGACGTCGTGGTGCGGCGTTATCGCGTCATCGTCGGCAAAACGGAAAAGCCCTCGCCGACGCTGACGGCCCAGATCACCGGCGTCGTGCTCAATCCGACGTGGACCGTGCCCTCCTCGATCGCCAAGACCGAGATCTCCGCGCATATGCGCAAGGACCCGACCTATCTGTCGCGCATGCACATGGAGGTGCTGGACGCCCACGACAATCCGATCGATCCGCATTCCGTCGACTGGTCGGGCACGCACACGCCGAACTTCACCGTGCGCCAGCAGAACGGCAGCTTCAACGCCCTCGGCGCGGTGAAGATCGACATGCCGAATTCCTATTCGGTCTACATGCACGATACCAACCAGCGCAACCTGTTCAGCGACGATTACCGCTTCGATTCCCACGGCTGCTCCCGCGTCGACAATGTGCGCGATCTCGCCGCCTGGCTGCTCAAGGACCAGCCGAAATGGACCCGCGCCGCGATCGACGCGGAGATCGCTACCGGCCAGCACCAGGAGGTCGCCATGGCCAAGAAGGTGCCGGTGGCCTGGATCTATCTCACGGCCTGGATGACCAAGGACCAGACCGTCCAGTTCCGCAACGACGTCTATAACCAGGACGAGCAATTGCTCGAGGCGACCGCCGAGGAAGCTGCGTTCTTCAGCAATGCCGGCAGCCATCCGCTGACCGCGCATATGGCGCAGTAGGACAGCGCGCCAGGCATGCAATCGCGGTACGGGCGGATGCAAGACCGCATCCCCCGCCGCGGTTGACCCGGGGCTTCACCCGGTCGCACATTGCGCCTCGCCAAACGACAAGCGAGCGCGCGATGCCTGATCTGTCCCAAGAGACTCCCTACGCCGACGGCAAGATCCTCAAGCAGGTCACCGACGGCGTCGGCGTGATCACCTTCAACAATCCCGACAAGCGCAACGCGATGTCGCTGGAGATGTGGGAGGGATTTGGCGAAGCACTGACCGCCTTGCGCGACGACGATTTGGTGCGCGTCGTGATCCTGCGCGGCGCCGGCGGCAAGGCATTCGTCTCGGGCGCCGATATCAGCCAGTTCGAAAAGACGCGCCACAACGCGGCGGCTTCAGAGGAATACGGCAAGCGCAGCGCCGCCCAGCGCGCACTGCTCGCCGATTACCCGAAGCCGACGATTGCCTGCATCCAGGGCTTCTGTCTCGGCGGCGGCATGCAGGTCGCGATGCTCGCCGACATCCGTATCGCTGCGCATGACAGCCAGTTCGGCATTCCAGCGGCGAAGCTCGGCATCGCCTATGGCTATGACGGGTTGAAGCATCTGGTGTCGCTGGTCGGTCCGTCCTGGGCGCGGCTGTTGATGTACACGGGCATGCGTATCGATTCCACCGAGGCGCTGCGCATCGGCCTCGTCGACCGCGTGATCCCGGACGACCAGCTCTGGGGCGAGACGATGGGAATCGCCACCACGATCTCGCAGAACGCGCCGCTCGCCATCAAGGCCGCGAAGATCACCATCGCAGAGGTGCTCAAAGACGAGAGCGCGCGCGACATGAACGCGATCAAGGCGATCGGCACCGCCTGCATGGACAGTGCGGATTTCCGCGAGGGCCGGCAGGCCTTCATGGAAAAGCGCAAGCCGCAATTCCAGGGGAAGTAGCCCTGGCGTTCTCTCGCGCCAGCAGAAAGCTCGAAAACAACCCCATGCACAGTAGAAATCACTCAACAATTTGGCCCGGGGGTGGCCCGAGCCGTGCGGCGACGGGGTTATTCACATGACGGGCTCGCCCTTGGAGTCGTTGCTCCGGCCCCCTCGCCCGGAAACGATCCACCATTTCGGCCTGCGATGGGGATGCCTGCTTGACCGAGCGCCGCGGAGGCGACGCCGCCGCTGCCGTGAACACCTGTTCAGGAAGATTAAATTCCTCGTCGCCCTGCGCTGCGTAGCAACCAATTGATCCGGCGCAAGTTCTCCCGCGACCAACGAGGAGATTGCGATGAAACTCAAATTTGCTGTTCTTGGTCTGGCTGCGCTCGGCAGCGCGGCGCTGGCGTCGGGACAGGCGCTCGCGGCGATGCCGAACGGCATTCCGCAGGCCGACCAGGTCGCAAGCGGCCCGGCCGCGCATGTCGACCAGGTGCGGATGGTCTGCAATGCCTGGGGCCGCTGTTGGTGGCGCCCGAACTATTACGGCGCCTATGGCTATTATGGCGGTCCGCGCCGCTTCTACGGTTACGGCCCACGACCGTGGGGCTGGGGCCATCGCCACTGGCGCCGCTGGTAAGTGACGAAGGGGCCGCGAGGCCCCTTTTTCTGTGCGCGTCGTCAGAGCGCGCCAAGCACCGCCTTGGTGATGTCCGCCGTGCCGCTGCTGCCGCCGAACTCCATCGGCTTGAGCCCGCCGGCATAGACCTGATCGACCGCGCGCTCGATCTGTTCGCAGGCTTCCGCGGCGCTCTCGACGCCGTGCTTGTCGGCGAGCCAGTCCAGCATCATTGCCGCCGACAGGATCATGCCGGTGGGGTTGGCCTTGCCCTGTCCCGTGATGTCGGGGGCGGTGCCGTGGCACGGCTGGAACACCGCATATTTGTCGCCGATGTCGGCCGACGGCGCCATGCCGAGGCCGCCGATCAGGCTCGCGGTGATGTCGGAGACGATGTCGCCGAACATGTTCTCCATCACCATCACGTCGAAATCCCAGGGGCGCTTGACCAGCATCGCCGAGCAGGCATCGACATAGAGATGATCGATCTTCACATCAGGATGACGCTTGGCGGTCTCGTCAAAGATCCGGCGGAAGAAGGCGAACGCCTTGAACACATTCGCCTTGTCGACGCAGGCAAGCGACCCCGGCTTGCCGCGCGCCTTGCGCCGTTCGGCGAGACGGAAGGAGAACTCGAACAACCGTTCCGAGGTCTTGCGCGTGATGACCAGCGTCTCGCGCGCGTCTTCATCCGTGACGACGCCCTTGCCCATCGAGGCGAACAAGCCCTCGGTGGATTCGCGGATCACGACGAGGTCGATGCCGCGCTGGTCGGCACCGACGATCGGGCTCGGCACGCCCGGAATGAGCCGCGCCGGCCGCACGCCGGCGTAGAGATCGAAAATGAATCGCAGCTCGATCTGCGGCGCGATCTCCGTGTTGTCGGGGTAGCGCACCGACGGCAGGCCGCAGGCCCCCAACAGGATGGCGTCGGCCTCCTCGCAGAGCTTGATGGTGCTGTCAGGCATCGACTTGCCGGTCGCCAGGTAATTGTTGGCGCCCGCGGGCGCCTCGGTGAAGCGGAAACGCAAGTCCGATTTCGCCTCGATCTTGCGCAGCACGTCGAGCGCCGGCGCCATGACTTCGGGACCAATGCCGTCACCGGCGAGCACGGCGATGTGGAAGGCGTTATTTGCGGACATTCTTTCCTACTCTCTCCACGTCATGCCCGGGCTTGTCCCGGGCATCCACGCCTCGATACCAACTCCGTGGCAAGATTTGGATGGCCAGGTCAAGCCCGGCCATGACGACAAACCAACAATCGTTGCTACGGCGTCAGCACCGTGCGCCCGATCACCGCACCCTGCTGCAACTGCACCAGAGCGTCGTTGGCCTTGCTGAGCGGCGCCTTTGTCACCGGAATCGGCGGTATCTTCTTCGCGCGCACGAGATCGAGCAATTCCTGCGTCTCGCGCAGATTGCCGACATAGCTGCCCTGGATCGTCACCGCCTTGATCGGGATCAGCGGCAAGGCCCAGGTCGCGCCGCCGCCAAACAGGCCGACGATGACGAGCTTGCCGCCCTTGGTGAGGCAGTCGAAGCCGAGCTGCGTCGTTGCGGCATTGCCGACGAAATCGATCACGGCGCGGATCGGACCACCCGCCTTCTTGGCGAGCTGCTCCAGCGCATCCGGTGCCTTGGGATCGACGGTCGCGAGCGCGCCGGCCTTCTCGGCGGCCTCGCGCTTTCGCGCATCGATGTCGACCATGATCGCGCCCTTGCCGCCCATCGCCTTGAGCAGCGACAGCGCCATCAGGCCAAGGCCGCCGGCGCCGAACATCACGATCGGCTCGCCGAAGTGCTGCTCGACCTTCTTCAATGCACTGTAGGTGGTGACGCCCGAGCAGGCGTAAGGTGCAGTCGTCGCCGGGTCGAGCCCCCTGAGATTGAGCAGATAGCGCGGATGCGGCACCAGCATGTGATCGGAATAGCCGCCGTCGCAATAGACGCCGAGCGAGCGCGGGGTCAGGCACATGTTCTCGTCACCGGCAAGGCAGGTGGGGCATTTGCCGCAGCCGATCCAGGGATAGACCAGGCCGACGTCGCCGAGCTTGAGGTCGCCCTGGTCGCCCGGCTTCACGTCAGGACCGAAGGCGACAACCTCGCCGACGGTCTCGTGGCCCATGGTCAGCGGCAGATTGATGCCGCGGTCCTTGAGCGACAGCGGCTTGCGTCCGTGGCCGAGATCGTAACCGCCTTCCCAGATGTGGAGATCGCTGTGACAGACGCCGGCGGCCTTGACCTTGATCAGCACCTGCGTGCCCGTGGGCTGCGGCGTCGCCTCGTCGAACTCCTGCAGCGGCGCCTTGAAATCGGCGACCTTGAAACTCTTCATGGCGTCCTCCCCGCATGCTTTTCGTCTCGCCACCATGCCATGGGCGGCGGGGCGAGACAAACCCAGGCGCTGTCTTAAGTCAGCACAGCGGATGGTGACAAGCCGCGAACTGGCCGGGTGCGACTTCGCGCAACTCCGGCATCTCCGCGCTGCATCGCTGGTCGGCGCGCGGGCAGCGGGTGCGAAAGCGGCAGCCGGATGGCGGCGCAATCGGCGATGGCGGCTCGCCGATCGCCACGCTCTCGGCGGGACGCACGTCCGGATCAGGCACGGGGATCGCCTCCAGCAGCAGCCCGGTATAGGGATGCGCAGGCTTTGCGAACAGTCGCTCGGAGGGGCCGACCTCGCAGAGCCGACCGAGATACATCACCGCGACACGGTCGCTGACCGCTTTGACGACGGCGAGGTCGTGCGCGATGAACAGCAGCGTCAGGCCGAAGCGCGCCTTCATCTCCTCCAGCAGATTGAGGATCTGCGCGCGAATGGAGACGTCGAGCGCCGAGACCGGCTCGTCGCAGACGATGAACTCCGGATTGAGCACCAGCGACCGCGCGATGCAGATGCGCTGGCACTGGCCGCCGGAGAATTCGTGCGGCAACCGGCCCGCCACGAGATCCGGATCGAGCCCGACCGCCAACAGCACCTCGTGAACGCGCCGTTTGCGCTCGGCGGCATCCCTGACGCCGGCGATGATCAGCGGCTCGGCCACGATGTCGCCGATCCGCCGGCGCGGATTGAGTGAGGCGATCGGGTCCTGGAAGATCAGCTGCACGCGGCGCCGCATTTTTCGCAGCGCCTCGCCCTCCATCGCGGTGAGGTCCTCGCCGTCGAACAGCACGCGGCCACTCTTTGCGCGGCGCAATTGCAGCACGGCCCGCCCCAGCGTCGACTTGCCGCAGCCGGACTCGCCGACCAGCCCCAGCGTCTCGCCGCGGGCGACGTGAAGGCTGACGCCCGAGACGGCGTGAACGGTCCTGTTGCCGAGACCATATTCGACGACGAGATTATCGACGCTCAACAGCGGCTGTTCCCGCGCGGCCGGCTGCGTCATGCACCAATTCCTTCCGCCATCTGGATCGGATGGAAGCAGGCATAGAGATGCCCTGATGTCTCGGCGGCTTTCAGCTCGGGCTTGGCTTCGCGGCATCGCGCTGCGGCATAGCGACAGCGCGGCGCGAAGGAGCAGCCCCTCAGCGGCCGCGTCGGATCGGGCGGACGGCCGGAGATGGCCGGCAGCGGCGTATGCGGCGCGGTCTCCAGCTTCGGGATCGCCGCCAGCAGCGCCTCGGTGTAGGGCATGTGCATGCGCTTGAACAGCGCCTGCGTCGGGGCGCGTTCCACCACCCTGCCCGCATACATCACCGCGACCTCGTCGGCGCGGCCGGCGACGACGCCGAGATCGTGGGTGATGATGATCATCGCCATGTGCCGGCGGCGTTGCTCGCGAGCGAGCAGGTCGAGGATCTGCGCCTGGATGGTGACGTCGAGCGCGGTGGTCGGTTCGTCCGCGATCAGCAGTTTTGGCTCGCACGACAGCGCGATCGCGATCGCGATGCGCTGGCGCATGCCGCCGGAACATTGATGTGGATATTGCGCGAGCCGATGCTCCGGCGCCGGAATGCCGACAGCGGCGAGCAGCTCGATGCTGCGCTTCCGCGCGGCCGGCGCGTCGAGCTCGAGGTGCTCCTGGATTGTTTCCATCAGCTGAGTGCCGATCGTGAGCACCGGATTGAGCGACGTCATGGGATCCTGGAACACGACTGCGAGCTCTCGTGCGCGCAGGCGCCGCAGGCTCTCGGGTGCGAGCCGGGCCAGATCCTGGCCGCCGAACATCACGCGTCCCGAGAGTTTCGCCTTCTTCGGCAGCAACTGAAGGACGGCGCGCGAGAGCATGGTCTTGCCGCAACCGGATTCGCCGACGATGCCGAGCGTACGGCCCGGCGCCAGCGACAGGTCGACATGATCCACCGCGCGCAAGTTTCCGCGCGGCGTTGGCAGCTCGACGGTGACGTCCTCGATGCTCAGAAGGGGCGCGCTCACAGCGCCCCCTGACGCGGGTCGGTCAGCGCCCGCATGGTGTCGCCGACGAGGTTGAATGCCAGCACGGTCAGGAACAGCCCTGCCGCCGGCAGGAAGGCGAGCCGCGGCGCGACGTCGAGGCTGTCTCGCCCCTCCCCGATCATGCTGCCCCAGCTCGCCACCGGCGGCGGCACGCCGAGCCCGAGGAATGACAACGCGCCTTCGACCACGATGGTGACGGCGACGCCGAGCAGGAAGAAGGCGAGCAGCGGCAGGATCACGTTGGGCAAGAGCTCGCGCAGCAGGATACGCGCGTGGCTGGCGCCCAGGGCTTCGGCCGCGATCACGAACTCACGCCGCGCCAGCGACAGCGTCGCCGCGCGCGACACCCGCATGAAGGCAGGAATGCCGAGCACGCCCAGGATCATGGTGAGGTTGGGTATGGACTGGCCGAGATAGGCCGTCACTGCGAGCGCGAAGATCAGCGGCGGAAAGGCCAGCAGCACATCCATGCTGCCGACCATCAGCGTCTCGAACCGGCCACGGAAATAGCCGGCGAGCAGGCCCAGCGCACCGCCGATGCCAAGGCCGATCAGCGGAGCGATCAATCCAACTGTCAGTGAGACGCGCGCGCCAAAAATCAGCCGGGCGAGCTCGTCGCGGCCAAGGCCGTCGGTGCCGAGCCAGTGCTCCCCAGAGAACGCGGCGCGACGCTCCAGCATGTCCATGTCGACGGGGTTCTGCAGCGGCAGCAACGGCGCGAGGATCGCGAGCGACAGGATGACGGCAAGCCAGGCGCTCGCGATCCAGAACAGCACCCCGAGCTTGCGCCTGCCCCTTGCCGGCGCCGGCACTTCCTCCTGCATCGAAAGCTCAAGCGTGGCCATGGCGAATCCTCGGATCGAGCACGGCGTAGAGCATGTCGACGATGAAGTTCACGATGACGAAGCCGCAGGCGACGAGCAGAACCACGCCCTGGAGGATGATGAGGTCGCGGGTGTAGATCGCGCCGACCAGCAGCCGGCCGATGCCCGGCAGCGCAAAGATCGATTCCACGATCAGCGTGCCGCCAAGCAGGCGGCCGATATTGATGCCCGTGACCGTCACCAGCGTCAGCGACGAGGGTTTGAGCGCATGCACGAACAGGATGCGCGAAGGCTTTAACCCCTTGGCCTTGGCGAGCGCGATGTAGTCTTCCTGCAGGGTCGCGATCATGTCGGAGCGCAGCACGCGCATGATGCCCGGCCATTCGGCGAGAGCCAGCGTCAGCGCCGGCAGCACGAAGAAACGCAGATTGGCGAGCGGCTCCTCGGTGAACGGCACGTAGCCGGTCGCCGGCAGCCAGCGCAGTTCGACCGCGAACAGATAGATCAGCAGGATCGCCACCAGAAAGGACGGCATCGACAGCATTGCAAAAGCGCTGCCGGTCATGAAACGGTCGAACGCGCCACCGGCGCGGGCGGCACAGGCGATCGCAATCGGCACGCCAATCAGGAGCCCGATGAATTCGGCCATCAGCATCAGCTGGAGCGAGACCGGAAACCGCTCGCCGACCGCCTGCAGCACCGTCTGTCCGGTGCGGAACGAACGGCCAAGATCGCCCTGCATGACATGGCCAAGCCAGCTCAAGTAACGCCACCACAGCGGCTGGTCGAGCCCCATGTCATGGCGGAGCGCGGCGACATTCTCGGGCGTTGCCTGATCGCCAAGAATGACGAAGGCGAGATCGCCAGGGAGCAGCGAGGCGATCAGGAAGGTGAGCAGCGAGACGGCAAGCAGCACCGGCAGCATGCCGAGCAGCCGCCGCACGACCAGGATCAGCATCGCGCGGTCATTCCAGCCAGGTGGTCGAGACGTCGATCACGCCGTTGTAGATTTTCGGGAAGCCTTTCAGCCTTGCACTCGACAGCGCATAATAGGTGTTCTGGAAGGTCCAGAACCAGATCGCCTCCTTGTTGAGCAGCCGGCTGATCGCGCAATAGTCCTCGGTGCGCTGGCCAACGTCGGCTGTCACGCGCGAATGGTCGAGCAGCTTGTCGAGCTCCGGATTGGAGAAGCCGGCGAGCGCGAGCGCGCTGCCGCTGCGGAAGTTGGCATACATCTGCGGATCGGGGTCGGCGAGATCGACGATGCGCCACGGCGTCAGCTGAAACTGGCGCGAGAAGGCGCGCGAGGGAATCGTCGCCTGGTCGACCTGGTCGATCTCCATGTTGGCGCCGACCCGCTTCCAGAACTGCTGGAGCACCTGGCCGATCATGCGGCCGCGCGGCGTCGCCGTCACCAGCATCTTGAACTCGACCGGCTTGCCGTAGTCCTTGATCAGCGCCTTGGCTTTCTCGACGTCGAACGGCAGTGCGCCGTCGTCCTTGCACTTGACCCAGGAGCCGTCGCCGTAGGGGTTGGTGGCGGGCCGGCTGAGCCCATTGCTGATCGCCTGCGACATCTTGGGACGGTCGATCGCCATCACCAGCGCCTGGCGCACGCGGACGTCGTCGAACGGCGCCACCTTGGTGTTGAAGGCATAGACCGCGGCACCCGAGCCCTTATAGGTGTGCACGGTGAGCTTGGGGTCCTTTTGCGCCTTCAAAATGTTGTCCGCGTCGTTCTCGTCGTCCCAGATGATGTCGACCTCGCCCGATTGCAGCGAGGCGAAGCGCGACTGCGCGTCGGGCAACGGCTTCAGGACGATGCGGTCGAGATAGGGACGGCCCTTGTCCCAATAGTCCGGGTTCTTCTCCAGGACCATGCGGTCGCCGGCGGTCCACGACTTCAGGATATAGGGGCCGGTGCCGACAGGATTGCGGTTATAGTCGTCGCCCTTGGTCTTCCAGGCGGTCGGCGAATGCACGACGTTGTTCTGGCTCTGGATGCTGATGATCGCCGGCAGGTTCACGGACGGATCAGTCAGGTTATACACGATTGTGTCGTCATCAGGCGCCAGCACTTCCTTGACGGTGGTGATGTAGAAGGCGCAACGGCATTTGTTGGCAGGATCCTTCTGCCGATCGAAGTTTTCCTTGAAGGCCTGCGCATTGAACGGCGTGCCGTCGTGGAATTTCACGCCCTGGCGCAGCTTGAAGGTCCAGCTCTTGTAGTCGTCGGAATGCGTCCAGGACACCGCGAGCTTGGGCGCGGCCTCGCCCTTGTCGTCGAGCGTCGTGAGCGTGTCGAAGATCGCAGCCGCGGCAGTGAAGGTCGAGGTGTCGTAGACGCCGACCTTGAGCGGATCGAAGCCGGGAATGTCGAGTTCCTGTCCGACGGTGATGCTGCCGCCCGACTTCTGGGCCTGCGCTGGCGCGGCCAACGGAAGGAGTGCAAATGCCGCGACAAGGAAAATCGGCGCGCGCTTGCACGCCGCGGCAGCAATCTTCGTCATGGTTCCTCCCGGGATCCTCGTCCGATGTTTCGGATCGCTGATGACTCGGGCGAGCTTGGCGGCAAATGCCCGCCACGGCAAGAGGAACACACCGGGTTCGATGCCGCATCCATGCGGCGTGACGTCCTCAGCTGGTCGCGGCTGTTTTGCCTGACGGAATTGGCGCCGCATTGCCAAGGCCTATCTCCTCGCGCAGTTCGCGCGTGTGCTCGCCAAGTTCGGCCATGCTCCCGCCCGGCGTCGTGTCGGCGCCCGTCATCCGGAAGGGCAGATTGAGCACCCGGAACGAGCCGCCTCCATCCTGCACCGACGAGAGCGCCTGCCGGTGCGCAAGCTGCGGATCATCGAGAGCTTCCCTGATCGTGCGATAGGCCGAGGCCGGCACGCCAGCTGCGCTGAGGGCGACAAGACATGCGTCGGTCGTCAGCCGCCTCGACCAGGTCTCGACGCCGTCCATCATCTCGGCCCAGTTTTCGCGCCGCGGGGCGTAGGAGGAAAAGCGCGGATCGGCGACCCATTCGGGGCGGCCGATCACGCCCATCAAGGCCTGGAACGTCTTCTCGCTCGCGACGGTGATCATGACATAGCCGTTGGCGGTCTCGGTCGGGCCGAACATCGGACGCGGCGGCGGCTTCACCGCGAATTGCGAGCTCTGCAATTCGATCACCGTCAGCGTCAGCATCGATTCCAGCATGGAGACGTCGATGTGCTGGCCGAGCCCGGTGACGGTGCGCTGATAGAGCGCGGATGCGATCGCGCCGAAGCCGTAGGTGCCGGTGACGACGTCGGCATGATAGATGCCGCAATAGTCCGGACGGTTACGACCCGGCTGATGGGCGAGATGCGCCATGTCGTAGCCCGAGGCCGCATGGATCACCGGTGCGTAGGCCGGCAGCTCGGCCGAGGGACCCGTCTGGCCGTAGCCCGAGATCGAGCAGTAGATCAGCCTCTCGTTGACCGGGCGCAGGCTGGCGTAGTCGAGCCGCAACCGGCGCATCACGCCCGGACGAAAATTCTCGACCAGGATGTCTGCGGTCGCGGCCAGGCGGCGGACCGCCTCCCTGCCGTCCTCGGACTTGAGGTCGAGCACCACGCTCTTCTTGCCGACATTGAGCTGGCCGAACACCGTGCTGCAGCCGTTGCGCAGCGGCGGCCGCGTCCGCATCGTCTCGCCCTCGTCGCTCTCGATCTTGATGACCTCGGCGCCCATGTCGGCCAGCATCCGCGCGCAATGCGGGCCGGCGATGGTGGTCGAAAAATCCAGGACCCTGAGGCCGGCGAAGGCTTTTGTCGTCGTCCCCTCATGCTTATCTGATAGCTGCATGCTGGCCACGTCTCCCCGGCGTCCTTAGGAACAAGCGATGTTCTGCGTTGTTGGTTGACCGACCCTAGAGGGCGGCGGCCGAGTAGGAAAGTCTTTACCGAACCGATGCGTCTCGCGTGGGGCTTGAGATAATCCAAAGACAACTGGACCCGATCTTGCATAGCAGCAATCGGGATCGGATGAGGGCATCAGTTCTTGAGGGTCTTATTCGTTACGACAGAGATGGACGACTTCGTCCGCGTCGGCGGACTGGGAGCCGTGTCCGCCGCCCTCCCTCGAGCCCTCCGCCCTTTTGCCGATATCCGGATCATGCTGCCCGGCTATCGCGACATCATCGAGCAACTCACCCATATTCAGATCGTTGGACGCTGCCCGGCCTTTGCGGAGATGCCGGCCTGCTCGCTCGGCCGGGCCGCGACCAAGGACGGCCTGCCAGTCTACGTGCTGTTGTGCTCACAACTCTACGACCGTCCCGGCAACCCCTATGGCGATGAGTCCGGGCGCGACTGGCCAGACAACGACATCCGCTTCGCGCGCTTTGCCTCGGCGGCCGCTGAGCTTGCCATGGGCAACCTGGACAAGAATTGGGCAGCAGACCTGATCCATGCCAACGACTGGCAAGCCTCGCTCGTACCGGCCTACCTTGCCTGGCGCGGCGCCAGGCTGCCGTCGATCCTCACCATCCACAACCTCGCCTATCAGGGTCTCTTCCCGAAGGAATCGTTACGCCGGATCGGCGTCCCCGAAAGCTCCTTCCACATCGACGGTGTCGAGTTCTACGACCAGCTCTCCTTCCTCAAGGCCGGCCTCGTCTATGCCTCCCACCTCACCACCGTCAGCGGGACCTATGCGCGGGAGATCACGACGGAGGAATTCGGTTGCGGCCTCGAGGGCCTGCTCCGCGTCCGCTCGGATGCATCCGAGCTGACCGGCATCCTCAATGGCATCGATGAGAGCTGGGATCCGCGTTCCTGCGCCCAACTCGCGCAGCAATTCGGCGCCGGCGACTGGGCCGGCAAGAAGGCCAATGCGGACTATGTCCGCAAGCAGTTCGGCCTCGCAGTCTCGCGCGGGCCGATGTTCGCGATCGTCGCGCGCCTCGTGCACCAGAAGGGCATTGACCTCGTGCTCTCTGCCGCGGACGAGATCGTCGATGCCGGCGGGCAGATCGTGGTCACCGGTTCCGGCGAGCCGGCGCTCGAGCAGGCCCTGATCGACGCCCATCGCCGCCGCCCCGATGCCATCGGCGTCACCATCGGCTTCAACGACGCGCAGGCAAGGCGCATCTTTGCGGGCAGCGATTTCACCTTGATGCCGTCGCGCTTCGAGCCGTGCGGCCTCAGCCAGATGTATGCCCAGCGCTTCGGCTCGCTGCCGATCGGCCACCAGACCGGCGGCCTCGCCGAGACCATCACCGACGGCGAGACCGGCTTCCTTTTCTCGAGGCCGTCGCACGAGTCTTTTCTCGGCGGTGTCCGTCGCGCCTTCGCGGCGTTCATGGCCCAGGACCAGCTCGACACCATGCGCCGCAGCGCCATGGGCCGATCGTTCTCCTGGAGCATTTCGGCAGGAAGCTACAGCGCGCTGTATCGCAAGCTGGCGGCGGTGTGAGGCCTTACTTCCTGCGCGCATCCATCTGCGGCCGGCCGATCCAAACGCGATTGAGGCAGCGGGTCATCCAGTCGGGCCGAGCCTCGCCCCGCAATCGCGCCTGCGCTTCGTGGTAGGGACTGGCATAGCGCAGCCTGTCGGGCAGCATCGGATAGACGCGCCGGATCCATCGCAGCGCCGTGTCGGCGGACCTTGCGTCCCGCGCGTCGAGCGCAAGGCCGAAGCCGGCGCGCAGGCGCTCCGGCAGCATCTTTGCTGTGTGCGCCCGATACCAGCGCGGCGGCCGCAACCAGGGCCGCGCGCCGCCAAGGATCTGCGCAGCGATCTCGCGCGCAGCCGGACTGACGGTCAGCGTCTGCGACTGCATCATCTCCGCCGTATAAGCCTCAAAGCCACCCCAGTCCGCCGGCAGATCGTCGCTCGTCAGTCCGAACAGCGCGCCATAGGTCCGGCTCTCGGCCCAGTAGCGTTCGCGCTCGTCCACCGAGAGCGGCGGCAGCACCAGATCGTGCGCCATCAGCGCCGACGAGACCAGCGTTGCATGAACCCAGCGCAGCGACGGGATGTCGTTGGCGCAGTAGCGCGATCCGGCCGCGAACGGGCCGACGGTCTCGGGCATCTCGCCCACGATCATGGTGTGACGCCGGTGCAGCTGCCGGGCCGACAGCAGCGCCCGGTCGAGCGAGCCGAACACCATGGCGAAGACGATATCGAAGGTGCGATGGAAGCGCCCGATCGGATCGGCAAAGGTCGTCGAGTGCTCGGCAATGGCGGCGGCAACCCAGGGGTGCGCGAGCTGAAGCAGCAGCGCGGGGCCCGCGCCGAGGAAGATGACGGCCTCCCGGTCGATCCGCCAGGTCAGCGAGTCCGGACCGAACACGCCGGCAATCGGCCCGGCCGCCGCGGCCCGGACCTCGGCGAGAGCCGTCTCCAGATCGTTTTCGGACACCAATTTGCTGCGCCTTTCGATCGCGACAGAGGGCCGACAATCCGCAAACCCTGTGGCAATTCGATGAAGCGCGCGTAACAACCTCCGCGCCCCGGACGAATATCCTCGCAGGATTTCAGGGCCGCTGCGGCCCGCTGCAATGAGCGGAATTCATGGAGCTGCATCAGGTTCGGTATTTCCTCGCCGTCTGCGAGGAGCGGAATTTCACGCGCGCGGCCAACAAATGCCACGTGACGCAGCCCTCCCTCACCCGCGCCATCAAGCTGCTCGAAGCCGAGTTCGGCGGCCTTCTGTTCCACCGGCTCCGGCCGAGCGCGGCGCTGACCGAGCTCGGCAAGGTCGTGCATCCCTATCTCCAGTCGATCTGGGATCAGGCGGCGGCCGCACGGACCGAAGCCCGGGCCTTCGTCGCCGCAAGGCCAAGGCAGCTGAAGCTCGCGATCATGTGCACGATCGCGCCAAAGCTGCTGATCCGCCTGTTCGAGCGGTTCAGGGCAGCGCATCCCGACATCAGGCTCGAGCTGATCGACGGCACGGCGGTCTCTGTCGAGGAGCGTCTCATCGTGTCCGAGACGGAGGCCGCGATCTATTGCCGCCCCGACCGCCCGCAGGATCCCCGCCTGCATCGTCTCCCGCTGTTTCGCGAGCAGATGATGATCGTGCTGCCGCAGAGCCACCGGTTCGCCGATCGCCACGCCATTCGCGTCGACGACCTTCAGGGCGAACCCTATGTGGAGCGCGCGGCCTGCGAGTTCAACGGCGTCGTCGACGATATCTTCATCGCACGCGGAGTGGATTGCGACACCGTCTATCGCAGCGATCGCGACGACTGGGTGCTCGCCATGATCGCGAGCGGGTTCGGATTCGGCTTCTTCCCGCGCTACTCGATCGACCACGCAGGCGTCGTCGCCGTTCCGATGGTCGATCCGGAATTCTTTCGCGACGTCAGCCTGATGACCGTGAAGGGCCGCCCGCATTCGCCGGCGGTCGGCGCGTTCCTGCACGAGGCGATGCGCTCGGTCTGGCCGGACGGCACGCCGGTCGCCGTGCAGAGCCACAGGCATTCGCGCGACTAGCTACGCAGCTGCTACTCCGCGGCCAGCGGCATCTCGTCGATATGCTCGTGCAGCACCACGCCCGACAGCGGATCGAACTCGCCGACCCAGGGCGCCCGCGCCAGCGCAGAGCGGGTGTGGGCATAGCCGGCATTCCAGCGCCGCGTGATTCCTGACGGGCTGAAGTCGATGTCCTTGGTGTGGGTCTCCTGCTCGAGCTGCGGTGACAGCAGCCGCACGACATGCATGCGGGTCGAGCAGCCGTAGCCGATCAGCTCCTTCACTGCGGGGTCGCTGCGTTCGCTCTCCGGCAGCCGCGCGGCGAGCTGCTTGATGACGTGGCGCAGGCGGTGCGCCTGCTGCTGGCGGACGATCTGGCTGGCGATGCGGCTGGAATATTGCACGTCCTTGTGCCGGTTCAGCACCTCCGCCATCGTCGTCGGCTCGGCGCCGACCGGATTCCACAGATGCACGGAGAAGATCAGCGAGTCTCTGCGCGGATTGTCGTCGAAGACGGCTTCGGTTGGCGTGTTCGACAGGATGCCGCCGTCCCAATAGAGCTCGCCGTCGATCCGCACCGGCGGAAAAGCCGGCGGCAGCGCGCCCGAAGCCATCACGTGCTTCACCGTGAGCTCGCCGTCGCGGCTGTCGAAATAGCGCATCTGGCTGGTGCCGACATGCGCCGCACCGACCGTCAGGCGCGGCGCGCAGCGATTGGCCAGATCGAAGTCGACCAGCTCGAGCAGGGTCTTCTCCAGCGGCGCGGTCGAATAGAAGCCGGCCCGGTCGGCTCCGAGCGGATAGGACTCGCTGACATGCGCCAGCGGATTGGGCCGGAAGAAGCCGGGAACACCGTGGGTAACGGTCGACCAATAGGCCAGCTTCTCGTTGAAGCCGGGAAACACACTGCCCGGACTCCAGACCGGCTTCTGCTCCATCCGCTTCCAGAATTCCCTCAAACGCGAAAGCCGGTGCTCCGGCGCGTTGCCGGCGATCAGGCTCGCATTGATGGCGCCGATGGAGGTGCCGATCACCCAGTCCGGCTCGACGCCCGCCTCGTGCAGCGCCTGGTAGACGCCCGCCTGATAGGAGCCGAGCGCGCCGCCGCCCTGAAGCACGAGCACGATCTGGCCCGGGAGCCCCTTGACCTGTGAGTTGTTCTGCGTGCCGCTCATGGTTCGCTCCTGATCAGCCTGCCCTGCCCGAATATTCGCCGTTCGCAGTGATTTGTTACGCCGGCTCATGTTAATGCGCGGTCCAGCCGCCGTCGACCGGCAGCGCAACGCCGGTGATCGAGGCGGCCGCGTCGGTGGACAGGAAGACCGCGAGCGCGCCGAGCTCCTCGACCGTGACAAAGCGCTTGTTTGGCTGCTGCGCCAGCAGGACGTCGCGGATCACCTGATCGCGGGAGATGCCGTGGGCCTTGGCCTGGCCGTCGATCTGCGCCTCGACCAGCGGCGTATGGACATAGCCAGGGCAGACGGCATTGCAGGTGATGCCGTCCTCGGCCGTCTCCAGGGCCGTCACCTTCGTGAGGCCGACGATGCCGTGCTTGGCGGTGACATAAGCGGCCTTGAACGGCGAGCCGACGAGGCCGTGCGTGGAAGCGATGTTGATGATGCGGCCAAAACCGTTCTGCCGCATCGCAGGCAGCGCGAGCCGCGTCGCATGGAAAGCCGAGGACAGGTTGATGGCGAGGATCTGGTCCCATTTGTCGACCGGAAACTGGTCGAGCGGCGCCACGTGCTGGATACCGGCATTGTTGACGAGGATATCGAGCCGGCCAGCCTCCGACACCGTCGCCGAGATCATCTCGGCGATGGCTTTCGGCCGGGTCATGTCGGCAGGCGAGTAGCTCGCCTTGACGCCGAATTCGGCGGCGATCTGCTCGCGGGTGCGGCCAATCTCACTGGCAACGCCAAGACCGTTCAGCACGATGTCGGCCCCGGCCGCAGCCAGCGCACGCGCAATACCGAGGCCGATGCCGCTGGTCGATCCGGTGACCAGCGCGATCCTGCCGGCCAGCACACGTGATGAAACGGTCGTTTGTGTCTTGATCGGGATATTCATGATCACACCTCATTCGGCATTTGGTCATTCGGCTGTGGCCGGCGCGACGTTGCGTCGTGGCTGCACCGAAATGTGAGGCATCATCAAGGTCCGTGGAAATGCCCGTTGGCTTCCAAGTCCATACGTCCGCGCTATCGCAAGCGGGATGTCATTTCCGGTCCCGATCGGCTAGATTTCGGGCCGATCCTGCTGGGGAGCTGATCCATGGAAATGCACCAGGTCCGCTATTTTCTCGCAGTGGCGCAGCTGTTCAATTTCACGCGCGCCGCGGAGGAATGCAATGTGACGCAACCCTCGCTGACGCGTGCGATCAAGCAGCTCGAGGCCGAGCTCGGCGGCGACCTGTTTCGCCGCGAACGGCCTGCGGCGCAATTGACGGAGCTCGGCGAGCGCATGCATCCGCTGCTGAAGCAGTGCTATGACGCCGCGATCGGCGCGCGCTCGCTCGCCTCCTCGTTCAGGAGCGGCGAGGTCGGTGCATTGCGCATCGCGCTGACACATTCGATCGACCTGTCGTTGCTCATTCCGCATCTCAAGGAGATCAGGCGGCAGTTCAACCGGCTCGATCTCCGCTTCCTGCGCGGGACGAGTCGTGAGGTCGGCGATTTCCTCAAGAAAGGCGAAGCCGAGCTCGGCATCGCCGCCGAGGTCGACGAGGCCTGGGACCGGCTCGACGTCTGGCCGCTGTTCACCGAACCGTTCGATCTCGTCCTCAATCGCGAGCACCGCCTTGCCGGCCACGACACGGTCGAGCCGGATGATCTGCGCGCGGAGCAATTGCTCGGCCGCAGCTACTGCGAGCATTCCAGGCGTATCTCGGCCAGTCTGCGCGAGCACGGCGTCGATATCGAGCATGGCCACGAGATATCGAGCGAGCGCGACCTGATCGAGCTGGTGGAAGCCGATATCGGCATCGCCATGATGCCGCGCACCTCACCGGTACCGGCGAGCCTGAAACGCACGGCGGTTGAAGGCCTCGACGCGCGCCGCACGGTCAGCCTCTACGGCGTGGCAGGCCGGCAGCGCACGGCGGTCGCCAACGCCGTGATGCGCGTGCTGCGCGGTGCGGACTGGCGAGAGATTGCCGGATAAGGCGCGGCGGCCAACGAGACGCGCTTTCAGCGCTCGCGGCTCGTGCTCTCCAAAGCCGCAAGCAGATCGTCGATCTCCATCCGCTTGCGGAAATCCGGATCGACGAAGCGAGACCTGACTGTCCCGTCGCGGCCGACGACGAACACCGCCGGGATCGGCAGCATCCAGCCATCATTGCCGTGGAATCTCGCCATGTCCTGATAGGACAACAGGCCCTGGATTTCGGTGCCAAGCCAGATCGCGAGGTTGAGCGACAGCGCGTAGCCATTGTCGAGATCGGTCAGGATCGGAAACGGCGCGTGCGACTCGGCCCTCAGCTGCTCCGTAAATTGCTGGGTCTCGGGCATGATCGCGACGACCTGCGCACCCATGGCCCTGATCTGCGCGTCGGCCTCGGCCACCGCCCGCATGTTGAGGCGGCAATAGGGGCACCAGTGCCCACGGAAGAACATCACCGCGACCGGGCCCTGCTCCAGCAGGGTCGGCAACGCGACGAAACGTCCGGTCTGGTCGGGCAGCATGAACGGCGGCATCGCGTCGCCCGGGCGCGGCGCGGTCTCGCCGCCGCCATTGCCGCTCAATCGCATCACCAGCCGATCGACCGCCGCGCCATAGGCCGGGAAGATCTCGCGGCTGGCATCGGCATAGGCCCGCAATTGCTCGTTCAAGGTCCCTTCCATCTCGCGACAGCGCTGGAAGGCGCGCTTGAGACGTTCGGCATCGGCTGGCGAAAGTGACGTCATCTCAGGCTCCCGCATCGGGGTCGCATTATTTTTGCGTTCCGCCCCTGGTGCAAGGGGTGACGTCTATCCAATGCCCGCTCCCGATCAGACGGAAATGCCGATCCCCAATCGGTTCGATAGCCGGCACGTATCAACATAGCGCGAAACTATCGCATCCAGAGCCATCAGGCATTTCCGAAAAGACGCCATATCGACCAAGCTTCTGTATAGCCCGCCACCACCGAGGTTGCGGTCAACACAGGAGATCTCCCATGTCCAAGCTTCCCGCGGCGTCAGGCCTGATCTGGCCGGGCCTCGCCATCGTCGGCGCATTGACGCTTCTCGCTCAGCCGGCGCGTGCCGGCGAATGCCCGGCCGACAAGATCAAGCCGAATGCGCACCAAATGGTCGACTACAAGCCTGTCGGCGTCACCGACACCACGCTTGGCGCGATCGACCTCGGCAAGCAGCCGGCCCATATCGAAGGCCGCGAGCTGCGCTTCCGCAAGCTCACGATCGAGCCCGGCGGCATCGTGCCCTGGCACAGCCACGACGACCGTCCGGCTCTGATCTTCGTGCAGCAGGGCGAGATCGTCGAATACGCCTCCAACTGCATCGATCCGATCATGCACAAGGCCGGCGACCTTCGCCCGGAAGTGTTCGGCACCTCGCATTGGTGGAAGAACCTCGGCAAGGAGACGGTCATTCTCTATGTCGGCGACGTTCGCAAGGATCCGAACGACCACAACATGTAACGGGTGCGTTTGCCCCAACGCACGCGTGACCGGATGTGGCGCCCGGGATCCCTCATGCTCCCCGGCATGCCTGGCGCCACATCCACCACAGGAGATGCCTAGCCATGACCGATCTGTCCGCACCCATCAAGCCGGCCGTGATCAGCATGGATGCGCATTCCCCGGGACGCGCGCTCCGCTCGCTCGTGATCGGGTTGACCGCATTCTTGACTGTCGTCGACCTCTTCGCAACGCAGGCGATCTTGCCCTCGCTGACCCGGCACTATGGCGTCACACCGGCTGCGATGGGCTTTGCCGTCAATGCCAGCACCTTCGGCATGGCGGTCGCCAGCCTCGTCGTCGGCTTCTTCAGCCCCCACATCGATCGGCGAAGGGGCATCCTGATCAGCCTGATGCTGCTGGCGATCCCCACGAGCCTGCTGGCATCGGCGCCCAACCTTGCCGTCTTCACCGCCTTGCGGGTCGCACAGGGCCTGTGCATGGCGTCCGCCTTTGCGCTGACGCTCGCCTATCTCGGCGAGCAATGCAGCGCCATGGATGCCGGCGGTGCGTTCGCCGCCTACATCACCGGCAACGTCGCGAGCAACCTGGTCGGCCGGCTGATCTCGGCCGCAATCGCCGACAGTCTTGGCCTTGCCTGGAACTTCTACGTCTTCGCGGCTCTCAATCTGGCCGGTGCGCTGCTGGTCTATTTCACCATTCAGCGGGTGCAGCCGATGCATGCCATGATGCCGGCCGGATCGCCGCTGGCGGCGACAACGGCGCATTGGCGCAATCCGCGGCTGCGCGCGGCCTTCGGCATCGGCTTCTGCATCCTGTTCGCCTTCATCGGCACCTTCACCTTCGTCAATTTCGTTCTGGTGCGGCCGCCGCTGTCGCTGGGCATGATGGACCTGGGTTTCGTCTACCTCGTCTTTCTGCCCTCGATCGTCACGACCCTGCTGGCCGGCAAGGTAGCCGCCTGGCTCGGGACGCGGCCCACGA
Source organism: Bradyrhizobium manausense (assembly GCF_018129685.1). Taxonomy (GTDB): domain Bacteria; phylum Pseudomonadota; class Alphaproteobacteria; order Rhizobiales; family Xanthobacteraceae; genus Bradyrhizobium; species Bradyrhizobium manausense_D. Next base: position 197,610 of record NZ_JAFCLG010000009.1, on the reverse strand, counting down.
TCTGGGGCTCGCTTGCCGTCGCCGGACTGGGCTTGCCGCTGATGCTGGCGCCGCATCTCGGTGAGGTCCTCACCGGGATGGTCCTGGTCGGCGTCGGAACCTTTTTCGCGCAGGCCGCAGCAACCGGCTACGTCGGACAGGCGGCCACCGACAACCGTGGCATTGCCAGCGGAACCTATTTGGCCTGCTATTTCGGCGGTGGGCTCGTCGGCACCGCCGTCCTCGGGCGGATGTTCGACGCCTTCGGCTGGCACGCCTGCGTCGCGGGCGTCGGCGCAGCCCTCGGGGCCGCCGCCGTTCTCACCTTCAGCCTGAAGCGCTAGAGCGTTTTCGAGCGAAGCGGGCACCGGTTCGCGTCAAGAAAACCCGTCAAAACAAGATCTGGAGCCCGTTCCGATTTCATCGGAACGGGCGAGGCTCTAGCGCTTTTTCTTGTGCCGGCGGTTCGTCGTCGGCAATCGCCCGCCAGGCGGCGCCGTCGAGATCGTCGTATTGGCCACTGCGCAGCGACCACAGGAAGGCGGCAAGGCCCGCACCACCCAGCATCAGTGCCAGCGGCACAAGGATGACCAGGATCTCCATCACATGATCTCCCGCGAGGGGCTGCGGGCGCGCAGCGAATTCAGCATCACCAGGATCGACGATCCGCTCATGGCGGCCGCGGCGATCAGGGGCGTCACCACGCCGCTGATCGCGACCGGCACGGCCAGCACGTTGTAGCCAATCGCAAGCCAGAGGTTTTGCCGCATCAGGCGCAGCGCCCTGCGCGCGGAATCGATGGCTGCAACCACCGGCGCCAGCGGCCGGCCGAGGAAGACGAGATCGGCGGTGGCCTGGCTCAGATGCGCGGCCGAGATCGGCGACATCGAGACATGGGCGGCCGCCAGCGACGGCGCATCGTTCATGCCGTCGCCGACCATCAACACCTTCGTGCCGCGCCGCTTCAACTCCTCGATCCGCGCGATCTTGTCGGCCGGCGTGACACCGGCACGCCATTCGGCGATGCCGAGGGCGTCGGCCGCTGCGATCACCGCCGGCTCGCGGTCACCGGAGAGGATCTCGATGCCGATGTTGCGGTCCTTCAGGGCCGCGATCACCGCCTTCGCATCGGGACGCAGGCCTTGACGCACCGAGAGGATGAATTTTTCGGTCCCCATGCTGAAGGCCACGATCGAGGCTTCGGGATCGACCGTGGTGCTGCCGACGATCTGCTCGGCGCCGCAGAAGGACGGGCGGCCGAGACGAAGCTCGACGCCGTCCAGGGTTGCGTGCACGCCCTGCCCGGCCTCTTCGACCGCACTGAGAATCGGCGATGTCGCACCCGCGGCCTGCGCGACCGCTGCGGCGACCGGATGATGGCTCGACAGCGCAAGCCGGCCGGCGAGATTGAGGATATCAGCGGGAATGTCGGCCGCGTTCGTGACCTCGAGCGCCGGCAGCGTCAGCGTGCCGGTCTTGTCGAAGATGACATGGTCGACTTCGGCGAGGCGCTCGATGGCATCGCCCGAATTGAGCAAAACGCCGGACTTGAACATCGCGCCCGAGGCGATCGTCTGCACGGTCGGAATCGCAAGGCCGAGTGCACAGGGGCACGTGATGATCAGGACGGCAACGCCGGTGACGATCGCATCATGCCAGCTTGCGCCGGCGATGACCCAGCCGAGGATGGTGAGAAGCGCGGTCGCATGCACCACCGGCGCATAGAGCCGCGAGGCACGGTCGGCAAGCCGCATGTAGCGCGAGCGTGCCTGCAGCGCATTGTCGAGCAGCCGCGTGATCTCGGCGAGCAGCGTGGCTTCCGAGGCGGCTGAGACCCGCAGCCGCAGCGTGCCGGAGATGTTCATGGAGCCGGCGTAGACCGGCGTGCCGTGCTCCGCGGTGACGTAGAGCGTCTCGCCGGTGATCAGGCTCTGGTCGATCTCGGAACGGCCCTCGATCACGGTGCCGTCGACGGCGCAGCGCTCGCCGGGCCGCAGCAGCACGATATCGCCGGGATGGATCGCGGCGACCGGCACCTGCGAGATTTCGTCTGGTCCGACGAATTTCGCCGCGGTCTCCGCCTTCAATGCTGCGAGATTGCCGGCAACCGCGCGGGTCCGCCGCCGCATGTTCTGGTCGAGGAAGCGGCCGACCAGCAGGAAGGTCAGCAGCATGATGGCCGCATCGAAATAGGCGTGTTCGGCGTGGTTGATGGTCTCGACCACGGACATGCCGAGCGCAAGGCACACACCGATCGAGATCGGCACGTCCATGTTGGTGGTCTTGTTCGACAGCGCGCGCCAGGCCGAGCGGAAGAACGGCTGGCCGGCATAGGCCGCGGCCGGCAACGCGATCAGAGCCGACAGCCAGTGGAAGAAGTCGCGCTGCTCGGGCAGCATGTCCGAGACATTGCCCGACCATACCGGGATCGACAGCATCATCACGTTCATGGTGGCGAACGCAGCGACGCCGAGGCAGCGCAGCAGGAAGCGGGACTCTGCGACTTCTGTCGCCTCCGCGCTCTCGGTCTCGTAGGGATAGGCCTTGTAGCCGAGCTCTTCGAGGCGGTCGATGAAGCGGGCGGGATCGAGCGTTCCCCCTTTCCATTCCAGCGCGACGCGCCGGTCGGTGAGGTTCACACGTGCCAGAGTGACATCGGGGATGGCCGACAGTCCGCGCTCGATCTTGGCCATGCAGCCGGCGCAGTGAACGCCTTCGACCGCAAGATCGATGTGCTGGAGGCCCGCGCCTGCGGCGCGGACGTAGTGGGAGAAATCGCGCGTCACCTGCATGGCGAAACCTCAGTTCAGGATCACGCGGTTGCGCGACAGGAACACGCGCTCGCCGCCCTTGGCATCGCCCTCGATGATGAGCTCCCACTGGCCCGGCGCGACCGAGGCGGCGTTGCCGCGATAGATGCCGCTGCCGGCCTCCGCGAGTTCGACCTCAAGATCAGCACGCTTGTCGGTCGGCCGTTCCAGGCGGCCGCCGAATTTCAATCCCGTCACGGGCTGCCCTGCCGCATCGCGCGCCTCGACCTGAAGCACGGCATTGCCATCAGCACGTCGCTCGATATGCGCACTCACCGTCCATTTGCGCGCGGCCTGGTCCTGCGCCGCCGAGATCTCGCGGTCATAGGCGAGACCCGCCGCATAGGGGCTATCGACATCGGTGCCGGGCAACGTCGCGATCGCGAGCTTCATCATGGTGACGTTGACGCCGATCACGACGCCGAAGAAGGCGACCAGCATCAGGAACACTTTGGTTCCGGTCAGCGGCTTGGTGGCCATATCAGTCTCCTGCTCTTACGGCGCGACAAAATTGTCGGTGGTGGACGCGGCTTCGCCGAGCCCGATATCGGTGACGTGGAAGTGAACCGGGATCGACTTCTCCGGATTGCCGTCGGCCGGCGCGGTCACGAGCAGCCGCAGTTCGCTGGTGGAGTCGCGGGGGATCACGATCATCGGCCGGTCCGGCGTCACGGAATCCGCACCGACGACGTGAATCGTCGCATTGACCGGGCCGTCGATGTCGATCGCGATGACGCGGTCATGTCCGCTCTTGTTCAGCAGCCGGGCCGTATAGGCATTGCGGATCGAGCCGTCGCTGAGCTTGACCGCGACTGGATTGCGGTCGTGCAGCACGTTGATGTCGAGCAGGGTGCGGGTCGCCAGCACGTAGATCATGATGCCGCCGACGGCCGCGATGATCGCGCTGTAAGCAATGGTACGGGCGCGGACGATGCGATAGATCGGCGCCTTGCCCTCCTGGCGGCGGTGGATGTTGATATCGTTGTCATAGCCGATCAGCCGCTTCGGCCGGCCGATCTTGGCCATGACGTTGTCGCAGGCGTCGATGCAGAGCCCGCACTGGATGCATTCGAGCTGCGGCCCGTTGCGGATGTCGATGCCGGTCGGGCAGACCGCGACGCATTGGTAACAGTCGACGCAGTCGCCGACCTGCTGGCCGAGCGCGCGCAGCTCGGCGGCCTTCTTCACCGACGTGCGCTTCTCGCCCCGATCGTAGCGATAGGTGACGTTGAGCGCCCATTCGTCGGTGAGTGCGGCCTGGATGCGCGGCCACGGGCACATGTAGTTGCAGACCTGCTCGCGCATGTGACCGGCGAGCAGGTAAGTCGTGGCGGTCAGGATGCCGATCCAGATATAGGCGATCATGGGCGCCTGGAAGGTGATGAGCTGCTTCACCAGCGTCGGCGCATCGTTGAAATAGAGCACCCAGGCGCCGCCGGTCCACCAGGCGATCAACAGCCAGATCGAATGCTTGAGCACGATCTCGGAGATGCGCTCGAGCTTCATCGGGTCGGACGATTTGTCCTTCTTCATCCGCTCGCGCCGGTCACCCTCGATCAGACGCTCGACGGCGTAGAACACGTCGGTCCAGACGGTCTGCGGGCAGAGATAGCCGCACCAGATGCGGCCGCCGACCGAGTTCATCAGGAACAGCGTCACCGCGGCGACGATCAGGAGGCCGGTGAAGTAATAGACCTCCTGCGGCCACAGCTCGATGAAGAAGAAATAGAAGCGGCTGTTGGGCAGGTCGATCAGCACCGCCTGGCTGGGCGCACCCAAGCCTCTGTTCCAGCGCACGAAGGGCAGGAAGTAGTAGACGCCGAGACAGAACGCCATCAGACCCCATTTGATCCGGCGGAAGGTGCCGTGGACGCTCTGGGGATAGACCTTCTTGCGGGCCGCATAGAGCGGGCCGTAGTCGTCATCCGATGTGAGTTCGTTCGGGTTCACGGTCTTGTTCATCGCGCGGGGTGTCTCGAAACGGTGCGATTAAACCTAGACCCAGTGCCGCCGGGTCAGTTGATCCAGCGCAAACGGGGGCGATTTTGTTCGCCCCCGCCAGTCGCCGATCGTCGCTTTTTGCCGGCTATTTTCCGCCACCCAGCGAGTGGACGTAGACCGCCATCGCCTTGATGGTGGAGGGGTCGAGCCGCCCTTCCCAGGCCGGCATGACGCCGGCGCGGCCCTGGCTGATGGTCTCGATCAGGGTCGCCTCGTCGGAGCCGTAAAGCCAGATCTTGTCGGTCAGATTGGGCGCGCCGAGCTCCTGGTTGCCCTTGCCGCCATCGCCATGGCAGGCGATGCAGTTCTCGGCAAAGATCTTCTCGCCCTTGGCGGCGTCGTAACCATTGCGGGTCGAAAGGCCCGACAGCGAGCGCACGTAATTGGCGACCGTCACGATCTCCTCCGGTTTCAACACGCCGTCCTTGCCGAACGCCAGCATCTGGCCCTCATGCGCCTTGGCGTGGCCCGAGCGCGCGCCGAACTGGATGGTCTGCATGATCTGCTCGAGCGTGCCGCCCCACAGCCAGTCGTCGTCGTTCAGGTTCGGAAAACCCTTGGCGCCGGCGGCGCCGGATCCATGGCAAGGCGCGCAATTGTCGCCGAACACGGTTTTGCCCTTGGCGCGTGCGAGCGCCAGCAAGGCCGGGTCCTTCTCGATGTCGGCGAGCGAGGCCGCGCCCAGCGCCACCATCTTGTCGCCCCGGATCTTGTCGAGGTTGGCGAGCTCGACCGCGACGTCGGCGCGCGAAGAGTAGCCGAGCACGCCGCGCGTGTTGCTGGAGATCAGCGGCCAGGCCGGATAGACGATCCAGTAGCCGATCGCCCAGATGATGGTGAGGTAGAACGTGATCACCCACCATCGCGGCAGCGGCGTGTTGAGCTCCTTGATGCCATCCCACTCATGTCCGGTCGTGGACCTGCCGGAGACGGAATCGATTTCATTGTGATGATCGGTCATGATCTCTTACTCCTCCCGCAACGGCAGGCGGGCTGCCTCGTCGAACGCGGCCTTGTTGCGGGGCCAGAATGCGTAGGCGATGATCGCGAGAAAGATCGCGACGAAGACCGGCGTCCAGATCGTGGTCACAAGACCGGACGCGAGATTGTCGAGTGTCAGGATGGCTTTCATCGGTGGATGCCTTCTCAGCGAAGATTTGCTTTCTCGTTGTAGATCTTGAAGTCGACCAGCGTGCCGAGCATCTGCAGGTACGCGATCAGCGCATCCATTTCGGTCGGCGTGCCGGTCTTGCCGTCGAAATTACGCACGACAGCCTTGGCGTAGCGCTTGGTGAAGGCGTCGGCGCCGGCATTGTCAGGATCGGCCTGGGCCTTCATGTCGGCCGCAGCGTTGGCGATTTGGTCGTCGGTGTAGGGAACACCGACGGTCCGCAGGGTGCGCATATGGTCGGCGATCGTGTCAGGATCGACCTCCGTTTGAGCCAGGAACGGATAGCCCGGCATCACCGATTGCGGCACGATCGCGCGCGGATTGGTCAGATGGGTGACGTGCCAGTCGTCGGAATATTTGGCGCCGACGCGGGCAAGGTCAGGACCGGTGCGCTTCGAGCCCCACTGGAACGGGTGGTCGAACATGCTCTCGGCGGCGAGCGAGAAGTGGCCGTAACGCTCGACCTCGTCGCGCAAGGGACGGATCATCTGCGAATGGCAGAGATAGCATCCCTCGCGGACATAGATGTTGCGGCCCGCAAGCTCCAGCGGCGTGTAGGGCCTGACGCCGTCGACCACCTCGATCGTGCTCTTGAGGTAGAACAGCGGCGTGATCTCGACGAGACCGCCGATCGCGATCACCAGCAGGATGCCGACGACCAGAATGATCGAGTTCTTTTCGAAGACTTGGTGGCGTGTCCAGAACGACATGGGAGGCTCCTCATTCCGCCGGCTGAAGAGCGACGGGCATCTGGACTTCCTGCTCGCCGACGCGAACCGTCATCCAGAGGTTATAGGCCATGATCAGTGCGCCGATCAGGAACAGCGCACCGCCAGCGGCGCGAATGACGTAGAAGGGGTGCATCGCCTCGACGGTCTCGATGAAGGAATATTCGAGGAAGCCGAGCGAGGTGTAGGCGCGCCACATCAGGCCCTGAAGGATGCCGGACACCCACATCGCCGAGATGTAGAGAACGATGCCGAGCGTGGCGATCCAGAAATGCCAGTTGACGAGCTTCAGGCTGTAGAGCCCCTTGCGATTCCATGCCCACGGCACCAGGCAGTACAGCGCGCCGAAGGAGACGAAGCCGACCCAGCCGAGCGCGCCGGAATGGACGTGGCCGATGGTCCAGTCGGTGTAGTGGCTGAGCGAGTTCACCACCTTGATCGACATCATCGGACCTTCGAAGGTCGACATGCCGTAGAAGGCGACGGAGACGACCAGCATGCGCAGCACGGGGTCGGTGCGCAGCTTGTCCCAGGCGCCCGACAGCGTCATCAGGCCGTTGATCATGCCGCCCCAGGATGGCATCCACAGCATGATCGAGAACGTCATGCCGAGCGTCTGCGTCCAGTCGGGCAGAGCCGTGTAGTGCAGATGGTGGGGGCCGGCCCAGATGTAGAGGAAGATCAGCGCCCAGAAATGGATGATCGAGAGCCGGTACGAATAGATCGGCCGCTCCGCGCGCTTCGGGATGAAATAGTACATGATGGCGAGGAAGCCGGCGGTCAGGAAGAAGCCGACCGCGTTATGGCCGTACCACCACTGGAACATCGCATCCTGGATGCCGCCCCAGGCGATGTAGGACTTCGAACCGAAGAACGACACCGGCAGCGCGGGATTGTTGCCGAGGTGCAGCACTGCGATCGTCACGATGAACGCGAGATAGAACCAGTTGGCGACAAAGATGTGCGGTTCCTTGCGCTTGATGATCGTGACAAGGAAGACCAGCAGATAGGTCACCCAGACGATGGTGAGCCAGAGGTCCGAGTACCACTCCGGCTCGGCGTATTCCTTGCCCTGCGTCACGCCGAGCAGGTAGCCCGTGCCCGCGATCAGGATGAAGAAATTGTAGCCGACGACGACGAACCAGGGCGCGATATAGCCTGCGAGCCGGACGTGGCAGCTCTTCTGCACCACATAAAAGGACGTCGCGAGCAGCACGTTGCCGCCGAAGGCAAAGATCACGGCCGAGGTGTGCAGCGGCCGGAGACGGCCGAACTGGATCCAGGGCAGATCGAAGTTCAGCGCGGGCCAGGCGAGCTGCGAGGCAATGATCAGGCCGACCAGGAAGCCGGCGATGCCCCAGAACATGGCCATGAAGGACGAGAACTTGATGGGGCCCATATTGTAGTTGGGCCGGCCGTTGATCTCCGCGGCAGGCAAGGCTGCCGGGCGGTCGTAGTAATTGTTGATGATGAAGAACACCGCGGCCAGGCTCGCCGCCGCACTGAGCGCTGCATGGAATGCGAAGGGCGCGTCAAGCGCCTTGGCGGAGGCGACCACGCAGAGGAAGGCCGTGACCGCGAAGATGAGCGCCAGGCCACTTTCGCCTGCAGTCATGGTTTTGGAGATGGAGGGCTGGGGCATCGCGGATTCTCTCTGAAAGAACACGCCGCCAGAAACCACATTCACCCTCGCGGGGAATTGATTGAAATCAAGACGAGTGGATTTCTGTTAATGTGCGACCGATGCTGATCGGCAAGCGATCTCAGCCGTCTGAACACCGCGCCAAGCCCGTTGCGGGTCGCGGCTCCCCGGAAAATCAGGGAGCCTGGAATTCTTGATTGATCGTCAGTCGGCCGAGGTCGCCTTGAGCGCCTTGATGACGTCCTCGCGCGCGATGATTCCGACCAGCTTCTGGGCGCCGTCGAGCACGATGATGCTGCGGATGCGGTGCTCGACCATGATCTGGAGCACGCGCGTCAGGCGGGTATCGGGGCTGACATAGATGAACTCCGGCGTCATGACGTCGCCGACCTTGCGGCTCATCAGGTCGTGATAGCGCGGCAGCATCTGGCTCGGCGTGAAGGCAAAGCACTTCAGGATGTCGAACTTCGTGACGATGCCGACGACCTGCCCCTCGTCCGCGACCGGATAGGAGTTGAAATCGTCCTGCTCGAACATCTCGCTGAGGGCGAGCATGTCCAGGTTGCGCGTCACCGTCCTGACGCCGCGTGTCATGTAACCGTCGACGGTCTGCTCAAGGAATTTGTACACGGCGCGTCCTCATCGATTTGGCTTCGTCTTGCCGTCAGTGCGATAGCAGCACGCATCGGGCCGTTTGCGTGACCAGATACTGGGTGACACCGCCGAGGATCAACTCGCGGAAGCGCGAATGACCGTAGGCGCCGGCAACGATCAGGCCGGCTCCGACATCGCCCGCAATCCGCTCCAGTTGCACGGCGGCGGTTTCGTTTCCGGCCAGTTCCGACACGCGCGCCGTGGAGGTGACGCCATGGCGGGCGAGCCAGGCGGTGACGTCGCTGACACGCGCCGCCACTTCTGCGCGGTCGTCGCCTTCCTCCGGAATCTCGACGATGGTGATGTCCTTTGCCTTGCGCAGCATCGGCAGCGCGTCGACCACCGCGCGGCGCGCCTCCGGCGTGTCCTTCCAGGCCACCAGCACGCTGCGCAGATCGAGCCAATCGGCTCGATCTGGCACGACCAGAAGCGGCCGACCGGCCTGCATCACCAGATCCTTCGGGCTTGCCAGCGAAAAGGCATCGGAGAAGGCCGGGCTCTCCCCCCCGCTGACGATGATGTCGGCGCAGCGCGCCTGCGACAGCACGAACCGGGCCGGAAAGTCCAGGGCGCTGCGCCACTCCACGCGCCCGCCGCGCGTCTTTGTCGCGGCGCGGAACTCCGCCTCCAGATCGGCCAGGCGCCGCTTGACGGAGGTCTCCTCCTGATCGATCAGGCGCTGGGCCTCGGTTCCGTCGGTGAAATAAAGCGGCGAGGCGAATTGGGCTGCGGCAACCCCGACGATTGTGGCCTCGAATCGGTCGGCAAGCTCGCCAGCGGCCTGGAGGCGCGCATGATTAGGCTGATTCAGCGCCAAGCTGACCATTACGGTGGCATAGGTCATTCGGGTTCTCCCGTGGGGGTCTTGCAAAATTGTAGGCCCTCCTCCGCGTTACGGGATGAGGTAGATCAAAAATTCAAGCTGTCCTTTGGTGCGCATTCGCCTTTAGGCGAACATGGCCAACCTTGCCGCAAGTCCTGCCTTGCGCGACATTGCCCCGGCCGTAACCTCATCCGCGGCCGCCGAAAACACGATTGGAGCCATCACTTGTCACCGACGCGTGTGACGCATCAACCCGACGACGGTCGCGGCGAGCATTTCCGGGTCCTAATCGAGGGATTCGGCGTCGGTACCTGGGATCTCGATCTCACGACCTACGATCTGGAGTGGTCTGAGACGGCCAGAACGCTGCTCGGGATCGAGCCGGGGCGACCGGCGAGCTATGAGCTCTTCCTGTCGCGCCTCGAAGCCAACGACCGCACCCGCGTGGAAGACGCTGTCAGGAAAGTGTCAGAAGGCGCCGGTTTCGACGTCTCCTTCAGGGTTGCGGATCCTTCAGGTCGCGGGCACTGGATTCGGGCCCGCGCGGGCGTCATTAGCGACGATGCGGGCGCGGCCCGTCATCTGAGCGGTATCTTCCTCGACATCGACCAGGAAAAGCGTGTCGAGGAAGCGCTGCGCACGCGTGAGACCCACCTCCGCTCCATCCTGCACACCATTCCCGACGCCATGATCGTCATCGACGGCCACGGCGTCATTCAGCTCTTCAGCACGGCCGCCGAGCGGCTGTTCGGCTGGGCCGAGCATGAGGCGATCGGCCAGAACGTCAGCATCCTGATGCCGGAGCCGGACCGCACCCGCCACGACGGCTACATCGCGCGCTATCGCTCGACCAGTGATCCGCACATTATCGGCATCGGCCGCATCGTCACCGGCAAACGCCGCGACGGCACGACATTCCCGATGCATCTGTCGATCGGCGAGATGCAGTCGGGCGGCGAGCCCTATTTCACCGGCTTCGTTCGCGACCTCACCGAGCACCAGAAGACCCAGGCCCGGCTGCAGGAATTGCAGTCCGAGCTCGTCCATGTCTCGCGGCTGACGGCGATGGGCGAGATGGCCTCGGCGCTGGCCCACGAGATCAACCAGCCCTTGGCGGCGATCAGCAATTATATGAAGGGATCGCGGCGGCTGCTCGCCGGCAGCACCGATCCCAACGCCCCGAAGATCGAAAGCGCGCTCGATCGCGCCTCGGAACAGGCGCTGCGCGCCGGCCAGATCATCCGCCGCCTGCGCGATTTCGTCTCCCGGGGCGAATCGGAGAAGCGGGTCGAGAGCCTGTCGAAGCTGATCGAGGAAGCCGGCGCGCTCGGCCTTGCCGGCGCACGCGAGCAGAACGTGCAGCTTCGCTTCAACCTCGACCCGGACGCCGATCTCGTGCTTGCCGACCGGGTTCAGATCCAGCAGGTCCTGGTCAACCTGTTCCGCAACGCGCTGGAAGCGATGGCCCAATCGCCGCGGCGGGAGCTCGTCGTCACCAACACCCCCGTCGCCGACGACATGATCGAGATCCAGGTGTCCGATACCGGCCCCGGATTCCGGGACGACGTGTTTCCCAACCTGTTTCAGACTTTCTTCACTACCAAGGACACCGGCATGGGCGTAGGACTGTCCATCAGCCGCTCGATCATCGAGGCTCACGGCGGGCGCATGTGGGCCGAGGGCAATGCACCGGGCGGGGCGATATTCCGCTTCACCCTCCCAGCAGCTGACGAGACCTGAGCCATGACGACCAAGGGACATGTTTACGTCATCGACGACGACGAGGCGATGCGGGATTCGTTGAGCTTTCTGCTGGACTCCGCCGGTTTCGGCGTCAAGCTGTTCGACGATGCGCAGAGCTTCCTCGACGCCCTGCCCGGCCTCGCCTTTGGCTGCGTCCTCTCCGATGTGCGCATGCCCGGAATCGACGGGATTGAGCTTCTGAAGCGGATGAAGGCGCAACACTCGCCCTTTCCAATCCTGATCATGACCGGCCACGGCGATGTGCCACTGGCGGTCGAGGCGATGAAGCTCGGTGCGGTCGACTTCCTCGAAAAGCCCTTCGAGGACGACCGCCTCACCGCCATGATCGAGACCGCGATCCGCCAGGCCGAGCCAGCGGCCCAGAACGAGGCGATCGCGCAGGACATTGTCGGCCGTGTTGCATCCCTCAGTCCCCGCGAGCGCCAGGTCATGGAAGGACTTGTCGCGGGGCTCTCCAACAAGCTGATCGCCCGCGACTACGATATCAGCCCTCGCACGATCGAGGTCTACCGGGCCAACGTGATGACCAAGATGCAGGCCGGCAGCCTGTCGGAACTGGTGCGGCTGGCGATGCGCGCCGGCATGCTGAAGGATTGAGGCAAACGGGGTTGAGGCAGGTCCGGTTAAGGCAGGTCCGGTTAAGGCAGGTCCGGTTGAGGCAGTTCCGGTTGAGGCAAATCCGGTTGAGCTAAGTCAAAATGGGCCGATCCGCCTGTGCTATTTGATAGGAATGATCGGAATCGGCTCGCATCATCAGCGGTTACCAATGGTATCCTTGGCACAGCCCATCGTCTACGTGGTCGACGATGATGATGCCGTGCTGGGATCGCTGCGCTTCCTGCTGGAAACCGACGGCTTTGCCGTGCGGACGTTTCGGAACGCCACGGCGCTGCTCAACGCGCCGAGTCTGCCCGGCGCGGATTGCTACGTGATCGACTACAAGATGCCCGACATCAACGGCATCGAGCTCGCCGGCAAGCTGCGCCAGTCCCATGGCGGTACTCCGGTGATCCTGATCACCGGCTATCCGGATGGCAACATCTCGGCGCGGGCCGCCGCCGCGGGCGTACAAGACGTGATATTGAAGCCGCTTCTCGACGAAAACCTGGTCAAACGCATCCGCCACGCCATCCAGAGCAGGCGCGGAAACTAGATAGGCTCAGACCCTCCGGCCGACCTACGGGATTCTACGTAAGGGTTACCCCTTAAGATATCTCGCGAAATTTTCGAAGCACCCGATACCGCGTATCAAAGCGCCATCACAACGGAGATGGCGCAAATGCTGACGCAGACTCTCAACACCCAGGCGATCAACACCCAAATCGGTGGCAAGATTGCCCCGCCCCCTTCCGTCTCCGATCAGTTCGGTGCGGTCACCGGCCATGTTGGTCTGGTCGCCACCGAGTTCTCCTACCGCAAGGACGAGGAGATCTACGGTGAGGACGAGCCCGCCGAATATGTCTACCAGGTCGTTTCCGGCGCGGTCCGCACCTACAAGCTCCTCTCCGACGGCCGCCGCCAGATCGGCACCTTCCATCTTCCCGGCGACGTGTTCGGCCTCGAATCCGGCGCCACCCACCGCCTTGCTGCTGAAGCCATCATCGACACCAATGTGCGCCTGGTAAAGCGCGCCAGTCTGGAAAAAGCCGCGGGCACCGACGTGCAGGTCGCCCGCCAGCTCTGGGCCATGACCGCCGGCGAGCTGCGCCACGCCGAAGACCACATGCTGCTGCTCGGCCGCAAGACCGCGATGGAGCGCGTTGCAACCTTCCTGCTCGAAATGGATCGCCGCCTTGCGGTCGCCGGCATGATGGCATTGCCGATGTGCCGTCGCGATATCGGCGACTATCTCGGCCTGACCCTCGAGACCGTGTCGCGTGCGCTGTCGCAGCTTCACAGCCAGGGCATCCTCGGCTTCTCCGGCGCCCGACAGATCGTGCTGCGCAACCGTCAGCGGCTGCACAATCTCGACGCCTGATCGCTTTGTCTTCCCCTCCTGTGGCCGGCTGATCTCGTTCAGCCGGCCATTTCTTTTGCCGTCATGACGGTGCGCCGGGTTTCCGGCATCACGAAGAGGATCAGCAAAAGCCCGGTCGCGGCGATGCTTGCGAGCCCGAAGAAGGCGGTGGCATTGCCGAACTTATCGCTGACATAGCCGCCAAGCGCGGTGCTCAAGGACGCACCGACGCCGGTCGCAGTGCCGACGATGCCTTGCGCCAGATTGAAGTGCCCGCTGCCGAAGGCGACATCGGCCACCACAAGCGGAATCATCACCGCGAAAACCGCCGCCGTAAAGCCGTCGAACACCTGCACCAGCACCAGCAGATAGGGATCGCGCACGGTCGCAAACAGCAGGCCGCGGATCGTCAGCGCGCCGAACCCGATCAGCAGCAGCGGGCGCCGGCCCCAAGCTTGCGCCTTGCGTCCCACCGAAGGTGACAGCAGCGCGACAATAGCCTGCGGCACGACGATGCAAAAGGCGACCAGAACCGTCGCCCACTGGCTCGAACGCGCCGTCACCGTGCTTGCCATCAGCGGCATCATCGAGGCGTTTGCCAGCTGCAGCAGCAGCACGCTCAGCGCAAAGACGATCAGCGGCTTCTGCCGGATCAAATGCCAGATATTGGTGTCGCCCTGAACCGGAGCCTCGCGCGGCATCTCGCCGTGACTGCGCGCGATGTCGACCTCCTCCTCGCGGATACGCGACAGGGCAATCAGCGTGGGAATCGCGAGCACGAAGGTGACCAGGAAGACCGAGCGGCTCGAGAGCAGGTATCCGGCCGTCCCCATCACCGCGGCGGCAACGCCATTGCCGAGCGAGGCGAAACGGGCGTTGCGGCCGAGCCGCTCGCCGATCTTGAGCGGGCCAACCAGGCCCAGGCTGATCGCCGCAATCGCGGGACCGAGCACGCAGCTCGCCGCCGCATGCAACGTCGCGGCCGCCACCACCACCGGGAAGATCGGCATCGCCGCATAAGCAAGCGCACAGCAGCCGATGGTCGCAATCGCAAGCCCCGCGACCAGGCGCTCGGATCTCGCCGCATCGATGATTGCACCGCCCGGCATCTGCCCGATCAGCGCGACGATGCCGCTGATCGACAGCACCAGGCCGATCTCGACCTGGGTCCATTTCTGCGTCGTCAGGTAGACCGCGATGAAGGGCCCGAATCCGGTCTGCACGTCGGCGAGGAAGAAGATGAACCAGTCGAGGCCGCGCAGGCTACGGCGTGACGGCTCCGGGATGGCCGCGAGAACCGGTACGGCGACGTTGTCCTGTCCAGCACGTTCCTCGTGCCTCTCTTGATCAGGCTTCTTCGACAACAGCACCGCCAGCCATCCCTCCCCTCACTGAATTGCTTGAAACGGTTGGAGACTGCCGGACGCACCGAGCACGACCATCGGCGTGTCTTCCTTGTACTCCGGCGCGGCCGCGACCTGAGCCTTGGTCAATTCCAGCGTGATGCTGTCCTTCTTGTTGGTGATCTTGCCGAACCGAAGCGCATTCCAGTCAACGACGATCTTGCGGCTGCCGACGCCGAGGAAACCGCCGAAATCGATCACCGCAGCGCGCACATGGCCGGTCAGATCGACGATGACGTCGACGATGCGGCCCATATCCTCGTCCGCTGCGCTGCGCACGTCGCGCCCAAGTACGCCATGCGCGTCGGCGGCGCCGATGATGGTTACCGATGGCGGCGGCGCCCCATCCTTCGCATCCTTCGGCGCCGCAGCAGGTCCGCTCGCCTCGTTCGTGGTCGCAGGCGTCTCCTCCGCGGCGCGTGACACGGCAACCGACAATCCGGCCACGATCGCCACGCACAAGACCAACCATCCAGCGGTACGCATGAAACCTCCTTGCGGCGCGCCGCTAGCGCGTCAGCACGATCGACACCTGGATCTGGCCGCGCGTCCGCAGCACCTCCAGCGCCACGTCATCGCCGTGGCGGCTGACGCGCAGATCGACGCTGGATTCGCCAAGGCGCAGATCGCGCAGAGTGATCTCGTTCAGAAACGCCGGAAGGTGCGGATTGCGCAGACGGATCTCGCAGCGCGCGACGTCGAACTCGATACCGAGCGCCGCCTCGAGCAGCGTGAACGGCGTGGCGCTGGCCCAGGCCTGCGGCGCACAGGCGACCGGATAGAGCGTAGGGCCACGCCGCTTCTCGCGGCGGAAGCCGCAGAACAGTTCGGGCAGCCGGCGCAGATCCATATAGGTCGCGGCGTCGAACAGCCCCTTGAAGACCTGCGCGACCGAGTGCTTGAGCCCGTAACGGGCGAGGCCGAGCGCGATCAGGGCATTGTCGTGCGGCCAGATCGATCCATCGTGATAGGACATCGGGTTGTAGCGCACCTCGCCCTGCGCGACGGTGCGGATGCCCCAGCCCGAGAAGAAATGCGGCTGCATCAGATCGGCGGCAACGCGCCGGGCGCGATCCTCGCGGATCATGCCGCTGAACAGCACCTGCCCGGCATTCGAGGTCCGCACCTCGCACCGCCGCTTGTTGCCGTCGAGCGCGAGCGCATAGGTGCCGAGCTTCTCGCACCAGAACGCGTCTTCAAAACGCTCGGCGAGCGACCTGGCTTCGGCCTCGAGCTTTTTCGCAAGATCGGGCTTGCCGAGCTTCAGCGCGCATCGCGCGGCGAGTTGCTTGGCGGCGTAAACATAGCCCTGGACCTCCGCGAGCGCGATATTGCCTTCCGCGAGATTGCCGTCGGCGTGGAAGATGGCGTCGTAAGAGTCTTTCCAGCCCTGGTTGGCGAGCCCCTTTTCGGTGGCGCGCTGGTATTCGACAAAGCCGTCCTGGTCGGGATCACCGGGACCGTCGATCCAGGCGAGCCCGGCCTCGATCGCAGGCCACAGTTCGGTGAGCGTGGCCTCGTCGCCGGTGCGCTCGAAATAGCATCCGGCGAGCAACACGAACAGCGCGGTCGAATCCACGCTGCCGTAATATTGCGAGAACGGCACTTCGCGCAGCGCCGCCATCTCGCCGCCGCGCATCTCGTGCAGGATCTTCCCGGGCGCCGCATCGGCGAGCGGATCGACCGCCTTGGCCTGAAAATGCGCAAGGCGCCGCAGCACGCCTTTCGCCACCCGCGGATCGACCCACAGCATCTGGAGCGCGGTGATCAGACCGTCGCGGCCGAACGTCGTCGAGTACCAGGGGATGCCGGCATAGGGATAGCGCCCCTGCGGCGTCTCCGTCATCAGCATGTTGAGGTCGGCCATGGCCTGGCACAGCACCTCGTTGAAGATGTTGTTGGAGGTCTCGATGCTGGCCGCGCCGATCGTCGACCGCCGCATCTCGCGGCGATGCGCCAGCAATCCTCTGAAGAAGCGCGCCGGCTTCTCCGCGAGCGGCCGGTTGCAGGAGACAGCCACGAACAGCGATTTGAGCTCGTGCGGATCCAGCTCGAGCTGCCAGGTCGCTGCGTTCACCGACAGCCGCGTGGGTCGCGGATCGAAATGCAGGCCGGTGGTACGCTCGGCCTCGTCGAGGCCGCGATAGTCGAACAGCACGTCGGTCGGCCCAAGCAGCTTGCTCGTGCCTGTGCCGCGGCGCGACCGCCGCTCGCCGCGCACCTCGAACAGATCGGCAAAGTCGTTGTCGAAAAGCAGCGTCAGCTCGAAGGCGGCCGGTTGCTCGCCGTGGTTCTGCAGGCCGATGCGCTGATAGGCCGTCCCGCGCCACAGGAAGATCGTCCGCACGATGTGCAGCAGGTCCTTCTGAAGAACGATACGGCCCTGGCGATAGATATCGGGGTTGGTCAGATCGACCGTCAATCCGGAATTGTCATCGCGCAAATTCGAGCCGAGCAGCAACGGCTGGAGATCATCGAGCACGAGCTCGAGCCGCGCCAGATAGCGCGTGTCATGGTTGAACAGACCATCCGGCCCGCCCGCGGAGGCGCCGATGTCGCCATGGCTGTCCAGCACGATGAAGGTGTCATCGTGCTTGAGCGAGCGGCGGGGCCGTGCGGCGGGGCCCGTCATCGGAATGTAGAACGGCTGCTCGGCGACGGTCTCTGTCGTCTTCGACGCCGAGATGATCCTGGTTGCGGCTTCGGCTGCCATGAGCTGCTCCCCTGCGGCTTGTTTCAAAACGCGGCCAACGCAAACGCAACTGCTGGATTCAGGCGGCGGCTTGCGCGAGCCGGCTGATTTCCTGCGTAACGAGCTCGCGATAAGGCCCGTGGCCCTGCATCAGGCGCTCGGGCGAACCGTCCTCGATGATCTTACCACCCTTCAGCACCACCACGCGGTCGAAATTGCGCAGTGTTGCGAGGCGATGCGCGATTGCGATCACGGTGCGGCCGCGCATGAGGCGCGACAGCGCCTCGCGGATCGCCTCCTCGGATTCGCTGTCGAGCGCGGCGGTGGCCTCGTCGAGCAGCAGGATCGGCGCGTCCTTCAGGAAGGCGCGCGCGATCGCGATGCGCTGGCGCTGGCCGCCGGACATCTTCACACCGCGGTCGCCGACCATGGTGTCGAGACCGTCCGGCAGGCTGTCGATGAAGTCGCAGCGCGCCGCGATCGCCGCGCGCAGCACCTCGTCGTCGGTCGCATTGGGCCGGCCATAGCGGATGTTCTCGCGAATGGAGCGGTGGAACAGGGAAATGTCCTGCGGCACGACCGAGATCGCCTCGCGCAGGCTCAGCTGGGTCACCTTGGAGATGTCCTGACCGTCGATGGTGACGCTGCCCTCGTCCACATCGTAGAAGCGTTGAAGCAGCGTGAACAAGGTCGATTTGCCGCCGCCGGACGGGCCGACCAGGCCGACGCGCTGGCCGGGCTGGAGCCGCAGACTGAACCGCTCGAAGATCTTTTCGCCGCCCGGATAGCCGAAGGTGACGTTGTTATAGGCGATCGCGGCGCCGCTCTTGACCAGCGGCTCGGCCTCGGGGTGATCGCGCAGCTCGTGCGGCACCAGGAGCGTGGCGATCGCCTCGGTCAGGCGCGCGACGTGCTGGGTGACATCGACCAGGGCGACCGCGAGATCGCGGGTTGCGCTCAGGATCGACATACCGAGGGTACAGACCAGCACGACGTCGCCGGTGGTCGCCTCGCCCTGCTGCCAGAGCGTGATGGTCCAGGCCATCAGGGCGATCGTCAAGATCACGGTCACGGCGGCATGCAACAACCGCAGCTTCTCCAGATAGCGCAGGCTGCGTCCGCGCGCATGGACTTCCCGGTTCACCGTGGCGTCAAACCGCTCGTGCTCGTGGCCGATGCCGCAGAAGGCGCGGACAAGCGGCATGTTGCTGATGACGTCGATCATCTCGCCGTCGACGGCGGCTGCCTTGTCGGCGAACTCGTCATGCAACGGCTTGCCGGCCGCGGCCAGATGGAACATCACGATCACCATGCCTCCTGCGATGACGATCAGGCCGAGTGCCATATATGCACTGACGGTTCCAATCAGCGCGATGGCCGCAAGTGTGGCAATGCACGGCGGCAACACGTTCCAGACGAACATGTTCTCGACGGTGAACACCGCGTTGGATGTGGCGGTAATGCGGCTGGTCAGCATGCCCGGCATCCGGTCCGAGAAGTAGCTCGGCGCATGCCCGGTCAGGTGACGAAAGATGTCACGGCGCAAATCGCCGGTGACGCGGACGAAGGTGAAGCTCGCCGTCCAGCTCGCGATCCGCCACAGGAAGTTGTCGGCGGCGACCAGCGACATGAGCAGGATGAATGCCAGCCACACGGTCCCCCCATGCGAAGGTCCTGCCGACAGGGCGTCGACAAGAGATTTGACCCCGTACTGCGTGCCCACCGAGCAGGCAACCGCCGCAACGACAGCGGTGAGGATCACCAGATGCGACGCCAAACGACGCCGGAGATAGCGCAGGACAAAGGCAAATGGCCTGCGCGCGTATCCAGAGAGATGATCCATGTGGCTGCGACCCCGTCATGCTTTGGATTTTTCTTGGCTGTCGACTGAACATCGACCGCTTTGCCTCGGTTCCCGGGCGAAGCCATCACGACATGCGGATGCGGGCGATCTGAGTTGAGGTGATGGCAGCATCGCGACAAACATGCGTATCGAAGAAGTAACGTTCGACGAGAGGAACTTCGCACATGCGAGAACGTTCCCTCCACGGCATGCCGGTGCCGAACACGGTAGGGGCTTTGACTTCCATGATCGGACAGAGGAGAAGGTGAGATGCGCATCGCGCAGGTAGCTCCGTTGACGGAGGCTGTTCCACCCAAGCTGTATGGCGGCACCGAGCGCGTGGTGCATTGGTTGACGGAAGAGTTGGTCGCCCTGGGACACGACGTCACCTTGTTCGCCAGCGGCGATTCGCAGACATCGGCAAAACTGGACGCAACCTGGCCGCGGGCACTTCGCCTCGACGGTTCCGTGCGCGATGCCAACGCGCTGCACATGGTGATGCTGGAGCGCGTGCGGCAGAAATGCGACGACGAGGAGTTCGACTTCCTCCACTTCCATCTCGACTATTATCCGTGGTCGCTGTTCTACAGGCAGCCGACACCGTTCCTGACCACGCTGCATGGCCGGCTGGATCTGCCCGAGCATCAGCCGGCATTCAATACGTTCGCGAAGGTCCCGGTGATCTCGATCTCGAACGCGCAGCGGCGGCCGGTGCCGCAGGCGAACTGGGTCAGAACGATCCATCATGGCCTGCCGGAGACGCTGCTGACGCCGAAGCCGGCGAAACAGGAATATCTCGCCGTGCTCGGCCGCATTGCGCCGGAGAAGGGCGTCGACCGCGCCATCAAGATCGCGATGCATTGCGGCATCCCGCTGAAGATCGCGGCCAAGGTCGACCGCGCCGACCAGGATTATTATGACGAGCAGATCAGGCCGATGATCGCAGGCAATCCGCTGGTGGATTTCATCGGCGAGATCGGCGATCACGAGAAGTCGGACTTCCTCAGCGGCGCGCTCGGGCTGTTGCTGCCGATCGACTGGCCGGAGCCGTTCGGTCTGGTGATGATCGAAGCGATGGCCTGCGGCACGCCGGTGGTCGCCTTCAACCGCGGCTCGGTGCCTGAAATCATCGACGAGGGCCTCACCGGCTTCGTGGTCGAGGACGTCCTCAGTGCCGCCGGCGTCGTGGGCCGCCTCGCGCAGCTCGACCGCACCGCCATCCGCAAACAGTTCGAAAAGCGCTTCACGGCCCGGCGGATGGCCCTCGACTACCTCGCCGCCTATCGCAGCCTGAGCGAGGCACAGGCGCCACGGATCAAGCTGGTGAGCAGCGCGGAGTAATTGCTCCACCAACGGTGTCGTCCCGGACAAGCGCGCCCCAAGCGCGCGCCGATCCGGGACTCCGCGACGACAACTAGGTGTGTAGCACCCCACTCTATCCGCCCGTCATTGCGAGCGTAGCGAAGCAATCCAGACTGCCTCTCCGGAAAGACTCTGGATTGCTTCGCTGCGCTCGCAATGACGGAGTGTATGGCGACGGCGCTGGCTACACCACCACCGCCCGCTTCGGCTCGACGATCTCGAACATCCGCGGGAACTCATCCATCAGGCCCATCAGCTCGGCAAGCTTCATCGGATTGCCCGACAGCCTGACCTTCCCCGCAGCCACCGCTTCCGGAAAACTCGTCAGCTTGCCGATCACCTCATCCAGCGTCGCGCGCGCCAGCGTGAAGCTGGCGTCGGCGTTGTCGGCCTGAACGCCTTCGGTATAAGTCAGCGCGCAGTTCTGGAGATTGAGCACGAATGTCTCGCCGGTGTCCGAAAAGCTCCAGTTCAGCACGATGCGCTTGCCTTCCGCCTTCGGACCGTTGAGGCGGACGCCGAGCACGTCCCAGAGCTGCGAGGTCCGCAGCGCCGCCAGCGTCTCGCGCGGCATCGGTGCACGCGGAGGCGTCTTCGGCATGCCCTGGCGCAATTCCTGCGCGCCGAACAGATAGGCGTTGCGCCAGGTCGAGCTCTCGGCGGCATAGCCGAGCTGCTCCAGCGTGTCGGCCAGCAGCGCGCGTGCCGCCTGGTGGTCCGGCTCGGCAAAGACGAGATGGCCGAGCGCCTGCGCCACGAAGCGGAATTCGCCCTTGTCGAAATCCGCCCGCGCCCGCGTCAGGATCGCATCCGCGCCGCCCATGTACTCGACGTATTTCTTGCCTGACGCCACCGGCGGCAGCGGATCGAGATTGACGGGGTTGGCATCGTACCAGCCGAGATATTTCTGGTAGATCGCCTTCACGTTATGCCTGACGTGGCCGTAATAGCCGCGGCCATGCCAGGCACCTTCGAGGCTCTTCGGCAGCTGGATCGCCTCGGCGATCTCGGCTGCGTTGAGGCCGTGATTCATCAGGCGGATGGTCTGGTCATGCGCAAACTTGTAGAGGTCGCGCTGCTCGCGGATCATGGTGTCGATGCGCTCGCGGCCCCACACCGGCCAGTGATGCTGGCCGCACATCGCCTCGGCCTTGCCACCCCACAGCTGCAGCGCCTCGTTGAGATACTTCGACCACGCCAGCGCATCGCGCACGTCGGCGCCGCGGAACGGCAGCAGATTGTGGAAATTATGCGTGCAGTTTTCGGCCAGGTTCAAAAGCTTGTAGCGCGGCAGGAAGAAGTGCATCTCCGCCGGCGCCTCGCTGTTCGGCGCCATCTGGAATTCGAATTCGACGCCGTCGATGACGCGCGTGTCGCCGGTCGCCATGATCAGGTCGGTCGGACGCAGCAGCGCGACCGCGCCCGCCGCCATGGTCTTGCCGAGGCCGCAATCGACATGTCCGCGTGCGCCCTTGGCCAGGAACGGCCCGAACTGGTACTGCGCCCGGCGCAGCATCGCCGGCCCCGCGATGATGTTCTCGGAGACGGCGTGCTCCATGAACAGATCAGGCGCGATGATCGGCACGCGGCCTGTGGCCAATGCGTCTTCTTCCAGCACGCCGCGCGCGCCGCCCCAATGGTCGGTGTGGGTGTGGGTGAAGATCACCGCCGCGACCGGCTTCAGGCCACGGTGCCTGAAATAGAGATCGAGCGCGGCGCGTGCGCCCTCGATCGAGGTCAGCGTGTCGACCACGATGACGCCGCTGTCGCCCTCGATCAGCGTCATGTTGGCGATATCGAGCCCGCGCACCTGGTAGACCCCGGGCACCACCTCGAACAGGCCATGCTGCATGTTGAGGCGCGCCTGCCGCCACAGGCTGGGATTGACGGTCGGCGGTGCCTGCTCGCTGGACAGAAAGCCATAGGGCTCGAGGCTCCAGACCGTCCTCCCTTGCGGGTTCGCAATCTTTGCGTGCTCGATCGTTCCGAGAAAGCCGCGCGCAGCGTCGTCGAAATCCCGCGTGTCGGAAAATGGCAGCGCATTCAACATCGCCTGATGCTGCGCGATGACTGATGGCGTTGCGTCCTTCGGCGTGTCGGCTGCTTCGGTGCTGGTCATAGCGTTCCTCCCCGGTCTTGTCCGGGAGGCATCTAACCGCATCTCGATTCCGGTTCCAACCGCTGCTTACGCCGCCAGCCCTTCAGAAACGCTTTTGCCCGATGCGGTGGCATCCGCCATCCGCAACTCCCGCGCCAGCACATAGCCGCCGCGATGGTGCTTGGCACGGTAGAGCGCCTTGTCGGAACGCGACAGCAGCGCTTCCGCGGTTCGGCCGTCGTCCGCCGCCACCGCAACGCCGATGCTCACGCCGAGCTCGACCATCTGTCCGTCGATGTCATAGGGCATGCTGATCGACTGAACGATCCGCTGGGCCGTCGCTTCCGCATCATCAACCGCGCGCTGGACCAGGACGAATTCGTCGCCGCCCATCCGCACCACGAGATCATCAGGCGCGGCGATCTTTCGGAGCCGCTCGGCGACCTGTTTCAGCAGGGCGTCACCGACCGGATGGCCAAAACGATCGTTCGCTTCCTTGAAGCGGTCGAGGTCGAGCGTATGGACGGCGATGGTCCCGGCCGCAAGCATGGCGGGCAGGTCCGTCGCCAGCGCCGAACGATTGGCCACGCCGGTCATCGGGTCCACGCGCGACAGCTGCTCGAACTGGCGTTTGAGCGTGATCTGCTTGATCGAGGCGTTGAAGCTCAGCCGCACCATCTCGAAGCTTGCGACCACATACATCAGGATGAGGAGCCCGAGGCCGACATGACGCAGATCGGGCTGCATCAGGGTGACGATTGCGGCGGGTGCGGCGATGGCGATCAGATCGAGCAGCGCCGCGACGGGGCGCAGCGCCAGCCGCGCCACCACGCCGGCGCCAAAGCCGAATCCGATGCCGACCGCCATGACACAGCAGAGCGCATCGCCCAGCACGATGCTGCGTGCGGCGAACAGGCCGAGGATGAGAGCCGTCACGACGGTGCCGGCCACATAGCGCCGCTCCCAGCGCACGGCCTCCGCGCGGCCGAGCCGCGGCGAACGCGTGAGGCGGCGGCGGAATGCAAAGATCTCGAACAGACGAACGATGGCCACGGCGACGCCGGCCACGGTAAAGGCCGCGGTCACCCCGTCATCGGTCTCGTAGGTCGTGATGGCGCCGACCATCGCCAGGCAGGCGGCCGCAAGAACGTTGGGCATCGTCGTGCCGTGAAGGCCCGTGATGACTTCCAGATAGACGGCGTCGGAGATCGACGCTCGTCCGGATTCCATTCTGTTGAACAACATGCCCGCACCTGTCCCGCTGGCATTGTCCTACCGCACATCCGTAAAAAGGCTTGCTTTGCACCGCGGCCGCATTTGAACGCGCGGGTTTACCGCGCGTTAGCCATGTCGCACCGCTCGATCGGCTAGTGCATCCCCAGCACCCGCGGCAGAAACAGCGTCAGATCGGGCCAGTAGGTCACGATGACGAGGAAGCCGAGCATGGTGAGCAGCCACGGCATCACCGCGACGGCGAGATCGGTGATGCGCATGCGCGCGATCATCGATGCCACATAGAGGTTCAAGCCGACCGGCGGATGGCAGAGGCCGACCTCCATGTTGACGTCCATGACGATGCCGAAATGGACGAGGTCGATGCCGAGCTTCTTGGCAGCCGGCGCCAGGATCGGCGCCATGATCAGGATGATCGAGTTGGGCTCCATGAAGTTGCCGGCGAGCAGCAGCAGCACGTTGACGACGAGCAGGAAGCCCACCCAGCCGAGGTTCTGCGCCGCGATCCAGTCGGCGAGCGTCGCCGGCAGGTTCTCGTTGGAGAGCACGAAGGAGAACAGCACCGCGTTGGTCACGATGTAGAGCAGCATCGCGCTGGTGTTGGCGGCACGCAGCAGCACCCGCGGCACGTCCGTTATCCTGATCGCCTTGTAGACGAACACGGCGATGATGAAGGAGTAGACTGCGGCCATCGCCGCCGCCTCCGTGGCGGTGAACAGGCCGCTGTAGATACCGCCGATGATGATGACGACGAGCATCAATCCCCAGATGCTCTCGCGGAAGGCGTGGATGGTCTCGCCCCAGCTCGCCTTCTTCATCCGGGGATAGTCGCGGCTGCGTGCCAGCCACCAGGTGACGATGCAGAGCATGGTCGTCAGCAGCATGCCGGGCAGCAGGCCGGCGACGAACAGCGCCCCGATCGAGGTATTCGTCGAGACCGCGTAGACGATCTTGGGGATCGACGGCAGCATCAGGATGCCGAGCGAGCCGGCAACGGTGATGATGCCGGCGCCGAAGCGCATGGGATAGCCGTGGCGGACCATCTCGGGCAGCACGATGGCGCCGATCGCCGCCACCGTCGCGACGCTCGAGCCGCAGACCAGCGCGAACATCGCGCAGGCGACGATGCCGGCAAGCCCCAGGCCGCCGTGCCAGTGCCCGATCAGCGAGGTCGCGAAATTGATCATGCGCCGCGCGACGCCGCCATGGGTGAGGAAATTGCCGGCGAGGATGAAGAACGGGATCGCCATGATCTCGAAGCCTTCGATGCCCGTGAAGAGCTTCATCGAGACGGCTTCGATCGGCACCGCGGTCAGCGTGAACAGGAACGTCATCACGGTGAGGCCAAGCGCGATCGAGACCGGGATGCCGGTCAGCATCAGCGCGATCAGCAGCGCGAACACGGTGAAGGCGCGCAGCCAATGCGGCAGCACGATGAAGCCGGTCTTCTCGCCAAGACACAGCGCGAAGATCAGGATCGGCGCCATGATCAGGATGACGCCGAGCGGCGAGACTTTTCGCGCGGCGGCTTTCGTCGCGGCGCCGGCGGGCTGCGGATGCAGCGCCGGCGAGATGTCCGCCTCCACGCCCTCGACGCGGGTCTCGTCATGATGCGGCAGCTCGCCGGTCCAGTAGTAGAACCAGGAGACCTGCAGGAAGCGGAAGCACATCAGGCCGGAGCCGAGCGGGATCGCCAGATAGACGAACCACATCGGCGCTTCCAGGTCGTTGGACTGCTGGCCGGTCTTGAACATCTCGGAAACAAAGGACGCGCCGAAGGCGGCGATCATGCCCGTGAACAGCGCGCCGCAGAGCAGCGAGAACAGGATGACGTGCTTGCGCGAATGCTCGGGCAAACGGTTGACCAGCAGATCGACGCCGACATGGATGCCGGTGCGCACGCCATAGGCCGCGCCGAACTTCGCCATCCAGATGAACATGTAGATGCAGAGTTCCTGCGCCCAGGACAGATCCAGCTCGGACAGGAAGGTGAACACGACCATCGCCAGCGACGCCAGCCAGGTCAATCCGTGCGCGGTGGCCCATCGCGCGAACACGATCGATTCGCCGGCGCCGTAGCGGTGCAGCACCGCGATGAAGATCAGCCCGGTTGCAGCGGCAATGAGCGTCGCGATCAGCCATTCTTCGAGATGATTGAGCAACTGGTTGAGCGCGCGAAGCAAATCAAGGTCCCCCTATCGATACGAAACGGTCGGGAGTGCACACACTCCCGACCGTTGGTCTTGTTCTCTAGGAAACGCGTCAGTTCATCTTGACGTCGAGTTCCTTGGCGATGAGATCGAGCACCTCCTGCCCGACCCGGCCCTTGGCCCAGGCATAGGTCGGGCGCATCGCTTCCTGCCACGCCTTGCGATCGGCGTCGCTCAGATAATGCAGCGTCGTCTTGCCCGCCTTCTTGATCTCGGCCAGCGCATCCTCGTTTTCCTGATGCGCGATCTGATTGGTGTAGTCGGTCGCCTCCGCCATCGCCTTGTCGAGCTGGGTGCGGATGTCGGGCGGCAGGCCGGACCAGAATTTCGAGTTGACGATGACGGCATATTGCAGATGGGCGTGATAGGACACGGTGATGTCCTTCTGCACCTCGTAGAACTTCTGCGTCAGATAGTTCGACGCCGTGTTCTCGCAGCCGTCGACCACGCCGGTCTGCAGCGCCTGGTAGACTTCCGAGAACGCCATAATCTGCGGGATCGAACCCATCAGGCGGAAATACTGGTCCGCGATCTTGGAGCCGGAGATGCGGAATTTCAGGCCCTTGAAATCCTCCGGCTTCATCAGCGGCCGGTTCGACGACACCATGTGGAAGCCGTTGTCCCAATAGGCGAGACCGGTGATGCCCTTGGATTCGAGTTTCTGGAACAGCCATTTGCCGACGGTGCCCTTCATCGCGGCGGAATAGGTCGCGTCGTCCTTGAACAGCCAGGGCAGGTCGAGCGCTTCGAACTCCTTGATGCCGAGCGGGGCGAATTTCGCGGTCGAGGGCGCCAGCATCTGCACCGAGCCGAGCTGAAGCGCCTCGATCTCCTCCTTGTCCTTGTAGAGCGAGGAGTTCGGATAGACTTCGATCTTGACCTTGCCGTCGGTGTACTTCTCGGCAAGCTCCTTGAACTTCAGCGCGCCCTTGCCTTTGGGTGTGTCGTTGGCGACGACGTGACTGAATTTGATGACGATCGGGCTCTGGGCCTGAGCTGCGGCCGGAGCCAGAGCGAGCGCGGCTGCGGCGACCGCCAGAAGCAGTTTGCGCATGAAGGAACCTCCCCAACAACCTCGGAAACCGGGTTCTTTTTGTTTTGCGGTTTCAGTAGTGGCAGCAATCCGTAGCCCGAACAACTAGACCTAAGCCCAATTTGCCGCAGCGAAGCTTTGCCGCGGGAGGCTATCTTGACAGCGCCCGCGTGCGCAACCGGGCGCCCGCTCCACGCCGCGAGGCGAGCGCTTATGTCGCATCGCCGAAGGGCGTCAGCCCTTGCGCTGGGCGACCATGAACAGCCGCCGGAACGGGAACAGCGTCTGGCCCGCTTCGTTCTTCGGGTAGGCCTTTGCGACGCGCATCCCATAGGCGGCTTCGAACGCCGCCTTTTCGTCGCCCTGCAGAATATCGAGATAACGCGTCAGCCAGGTGCCCTTGGTCCATTCCTTCACGGGATTGTCGCCTTCCAGGACCTGAAGATACTCGGTCTCCCAGATGTCGATGTTCTGTGACAGAGGCGCGAGCACGTCGTGATAGAAGGCCGGCCCCTCGACCGGCGGCGGCGTGACGAGGTGCTCGACCTTGGACCGCCAGGGCCCGTTCAGGGCAGTCTCGCCGATCAGCACGTGCGACGGCGCCAGGAAGTTGCGCGGCATCTGCACCGCAAGCATGCCGCCGGGCGCGACCTTCTCCATGACCGAGGGGAAGAGTGCCGCATGATTGGGCAGCCAGTGCAGTGCGGCATTGGAATAGACCACGTCATATTGCCCGGCGGGGCGCCAATGACCGAGGTCCTCATGCGACCATTCCACATCGGGCGCGGCCTTGCGCCCCGCGGCAACCATCTCGGCCGAGCCCTCGACGCCCGTGACCGCGGCAGACGGCCAGCGCTCCTTGATCAGCTTGGTGACATTGCCGGCGCCGGCGCCAAGGTCTGCGACCGTGCGCGGGCCGATATCGGGAATGCGCATCAACAGGTCGACCGCGGGCCGGAGCCGGTGGCCGGAGAATTTCAGATATTGCTGCGGATCCCATACCATCGTTGAAGCCTTTTCTTTTTCGTATTTCCTTCGCCTTCGCCCTTGGTTACCACTGCTCGTCCCGGTCGGGCAAATCGCCGCAGCCGGGACAGGGCAGGAAATCTAAAAGCAAGCGCAAGCCAGACCAAAATCAAAGCGCGAAAAGCGAACCGGAGAGCGTGTGACCATGGACCTCGGGCTGAAATCGAAAACCGCTGTTGTCACCGGAGCCAGCATCGGCATCGGCCGCGCCATCGCCAAGGGCCTCGCTGCCGAAGGCGTGCGCGTGGTGGGCGTGGCGCGCCGGACCGACCTGCTCGCCGAGCTTGTGAAGGAGGTCGGCTCCGGCCTGATCACGCCGCTCGAGCAGGACGTGATGGCCAAGGACGCAGCGGAGAGAATCGCGGCCTTCGCGCTGAAGGAGCTCGGCCATGTCGACATCCTCATCAACAATGCCGGCGGCAGCCGCCCGCTGCCGGTCGATGCGCCCGACAGCCAATGGGACGAGGCGATCGCGCTGAACTTCACCAGCTATCGCCGCATCGCGCATGCGCTGTTGCCGCAGATGATCGAACGCAAATGGGGCCGCATCGTCAACATCACCGGCAAGTCCGAACCGGAGGGGTTGAACGCGGCCTTCGCGGCCAAGGCCGCGGTTCACGCCTGGGCCAAGGGCCTGTCGCGCGAGATCGGCAAGCACGGCATCACCATCAACTGCATCCCGCCCGGCCGCATCATGAGCGAGCAGATCCGCCGCAACTATGCGCCTGACTATCGCGAGCGCTTTGCGGAAGAGGAGATCCCGGTCGGCTATTGGGGCGAGCCGGAAGATCTTGCCGCGCTGGCGGTGTTCCTCGCCTCACCCGTGGCGCGCTACATCACGGGAACGGTGATCCCGGTGGATGGGGGGTTGAGGCGGTATCAGTTCTAGGGCGTCGCCTCGCCGCGCACCAGATCGCGGCGATCGAAGAAAGCATGCGTTACCTGGCGAGGTTTCTACGCAATATCTCCATCGGCCGGCTCGCCGCTCTGATCCATTGCGGAGCTTTCAGCGTTTTGGAAGCGGAGTGAGATATGGCGTTTGAACCAATCCGGCCTGTGCTGTACCGGCGCGTCGCCGCGCGCAACCTTGTCGCCCTTCCCGGGTCGGCCAAGCGGGCGGGCTGATGGCGACGAAGCGAATCGAACTGAGGCGACTGGTTGCGCTCGTCGCGGGAGCGCTTCGGCCGCCACCGGGCCCCGGCCGCATCATGCTGGCGCTCGCCTGCGGCATCACCGTCCATCTGGTTTTCGCAGCTGCCGTGTTTGCCATGATCGCTGCGATGTTCTTCGGCATGAGCCGATCGCTCGGGACCGTACCTTGGCCCTGGGCCGCGCTGACCAACGCACTCCTTCTGCTCCAGTTTCCACTGGTTCATTCCGTGCTCCTGACGCGACGGGGTGGCCGTTGGCTGACCCGGCTGATGCCCGCCCCACATGGGTCGACCCTCGGCACGACCAGCTACGCGATCATCGCCTCGATCGGGTTGCTCGCGCTGTTCGTGTTGTGGACGCCCACGGAAGTGATCTGGTGGCGCGCAGACGGCATCACATTCTGGGTGATCGCGACAGCCTACGCCGCAAGCTGGCTGCTGCTCATGAAGGCGAGCTTCGACGCCGGGGCCGAGGTGCAATCAGGCGCGCTCGGATGGATGTCGCTGATGGCGAACCGGCGTCCCGTCTTCCCCGACATGCCGGTTGGAGGACTGTTCCGCCTGATCCGCCAGCCGATCTATGCGGCCTTCGCGTTGACGCTATGGACCGTACCGGTCTGGACGCCGGACCAGCTCGCGCTTGCGGTCTGCTACAGCGCCTATTGCCTGCTCGCCCCACGCCTGAAGGAGCGCCGGTTCGCAGCCCGTTATGGCGAACGGTTCGATCGCTATCGTGCGTCGGTCCCCTACGTATTGCCGCGATTTGCTCCCTTGCGGAACAGCAGCGATCAGCAATGAGAAGCTTCGTTTCGTCCGACGCAGGAGCCGGACGAACATTTGGAGACAGCGCATGTCGACCTTCGCCCTGCTTGCGACCGCCCTCCTGTTCGGGGGAATGGTTCTGTATTCTTTCGGGTTTGCCGCCTTCATCTTCAATGTTCTGCCGACGGAGCTCGCGGGTACGGTGATCCGGCGCGCATTCCCCTATTTTTATCTCTTCGTCCTTTTCACCGCTGCGGCTGCGATGATGGCGACGCTCCATGATGTCATTGCCCCGACGATACTAGGCATCATCGCGGCGACCACCATCTTTGCCCGCCAGGTCCTGATGCCCGCCATCAATCAGGCAACCGACGCCCGGAACAGGACTCGATTCAGGACGCTGCACGCCATTTCGGTGCTGATCACGCTGGCACACATTGCAGGAAGCGGCTGGGTTCTCGTTCGACTGGCATCCTGACCGCCCACGATGAGAGGCGACGGACCGCAGTTCAGCATGCGGTGAAGGTGCTGGACTGCACCTGATGGCGCATCCGTCATCTTTCGCGTACCCGTTCGGCGCTGTCTGCATGATCCGGAGGCGAATGCAACGCAGTTCAGCGACTCCTGGAGACCCGGTGCGCGACCGTGTTGAGCGACGACGCGCCGTCGTCGTCGACCTTCTCGAAAACGATCCTTGCGTGATATCCGAGCGCTCTGGCGATCTGGATATAGTTCGTCAGGTTGATGTTTTCAGCTTGCTCGAGACGGCGGGGTTGAGGCGGTATCAGTTCTAAGGCGTGATGGAGTCAGGTTCGATCTGCACTCAATTTGCGAGGCGGTTCTTGCTCATTCGCAGCGTGGCAACCACACCCTCGTCCGACCAGTCAAAAGCTATCGTCCCGCCGAGCTGAGCGGCCATGCTTCGGTGCACCAACTTGCTTCCAAAGCCTTCCAGCTTTGTCGGAGTGACGACAGGCGGGCCGCCCCGCTCGGTCCACATGACCACGACGTCGTCCTCGTGGGCGTTGCAAGATACATCCAGGGTGCCACTTGAAAGCGATAGCGCTCCGTATTTTGCCGAGTTGGTTGCCAATTCATGGATCACCAGGGCCAGTGCTGTGCTCGAAGTCTCTCCCACGTTCATCTTGGGGACCGAGACACGAATACGGACGCTGGCTCCCTTCTCGTCGTACGGTGCGAGCAGGACGGAGATGAGGTCGCCAAGAAGCGTGGCGTCGCTCTTCCCGCCGGGCACTGGACGAATAAGGTCCTGGGCGCGTCCGAGCGCGATCAGACGACTGGTCAACTCGTGTGCCATATCTTCTTTTGTCGCTGCCGAGCGTGACGTAATCTGAGTAAGCGCCGTTGCGATGGTCAAAAGGTTTTTCACCCGATGGCTCATCTCGCCCGCTAGCAACTCATTGGCCTCCTCGGCTTGCTTGCGTTGGGTCACATCGAGGAAGATACCGAACATAGTTCGATCTGCTATGTCTGCGTCGTCGCCTTGGCCCCGAGCGGAAATCCAGCGAATATCGGCTCCGGTCAGAATACGAAAATCTATCTCGTAGGCGCCGACGACCGCGCGCGTAGCCGCAAATGCTGACCTGACCCTCTCGAGATCGGCAGGATGGATATTCCTGGATAGGATCTCGAACGTGATTTTCCGTTCGTCCTTGGAAACCTCCCAAAGATCGTACGCAGGCTCATCCATGGTAATGGCGTCAGTATCAACGTTCCAGGACCACAGCGCGACCCCGGCGGCGCGCGTTGCGGCCCGCAGGTGTTTTTCATGCCACACCGGCATAGTCACTTCGCTAGCAGACATCGCGCATTGCACCACGGTTCATCCCAACCGAAAACGACTTCTTTCGATAAGGCCGGCAGACAGTACCATGTCCGGTCGGGAAGGTCTCGGGTGGGCGGGGGAAAAGGTCGATTAAAGCCCCAGCAAGCGCCCGCTCGGGGCGTCCATCCGTAATCTCCCGCGCGGCCATTTCGGCGCGATCTGCATGATCGGAGCCGATGCACCGGAGTTCAGCGACTTCTGGAGACCCGGTGCGCGACCTTGTTGAGCGACGGCGCGCCGCCGTCGTCGACCTTCTCGAAAACGATCCTGGCGCGATATCCGAGCGCTCGGGCGATCTGCAGGTAATTCGTCAGGTTGATGTTTCCACCTTGCTTGAGACGGCGCGAGACGTGTCCGCCCGCTGTGCCGAGCATGAAGGCCAGGGTCTCGAGGCTGATCCCCGCCGTATGCCGCAGCTGCGCAAGAGCCTCGATCATGTCGTGCTCGTCGCAGGCGACGTCCGCGTCCATACGGCCGCTGTTCGCTTCGTCGAGGCCCTGGAATTTACGTATTGTCATGGCAACGGCTCATCCACTGGCGGTCCGGCGCCAAGGTTGCAGACCCGTCTTGCCTGCACTGCTCGGCCCGGACGTCTGGGTTCGGGAATTCTGGGTTCGAGAATTTCTGGCGGCGTTGGCTATCAGAAGGCCGGCGGCCGCCGCTCAACATTGGACAAAACGTCCTATGCCCTCGCGCGGGCCCGGCCGCGCAACGCCGCGCGAAATGTTCCGCGCAGACTGATCCGGCTTGCCCCGGCGGTCGTTGAGGGTGTGGTGACGCGGCAGAGCCTGCCCCGCAATGCCGAAACGCCGCCCCCACGGTCGAGTGCTTCATGAGGCTCGACCGTGACGGACAGATTGCGCCCCGGCCGTTCCCCGCCCGGCTGGGGCGCAAGCCCGGATGCGCCGGTCCGCGAGAACGGCAAGCATGGCATTACCGTCGATTGCATCCCGCCCCGCCGCATCATGAGCGGGCAGATCCGCCGCAACTATCCGCATACGCACCGTAAGCGCCCGCAGCCCCCACCGCCGCTGCGCCGTAATAGGCGCGGCGATGCACCCTGCGGTTAACGCCCGCGACGCTGCCCGGCGTCAGCGGCCGCCCGACTCTCGCTTCCGCGCGATCCAGCGATACGGATGGAAGTGCCGATGATGAGGATTGGAACGATCGTGCAGGTGTTTTGCCCGACGTGTCAATGTCCCGATGCGTCGGAGGCCGCGACCGAGCCGGCTGAAAAACCCCTTGTCGATCAAGGGCCTTCTACTGTGCATGGGGTTGTTTTCGGCTTGCTGTTGCGAGCACGAACAAAAAATGCGGGCGAAAGCTCACTCCGCGTGCAGCATCTCCGCAATCGCGGCGCCCGCCGCGATCGTGCCGAGCTTGCCGCCGACGTCGCGCGTCGCCCTGCCCTCGCCGATCGCCTTCGCCACCGCGGCCTCGATCGCACGTGCCGCCTCCTCGTAGCGGACCGCGCCGCTTCTCTCGCCGTGCCAGCCGAGCAGCAGCGCGGTCGACAGGATCAGCGAGACCGGGTTGGCGACGTCCTGACCGGCAATATCGGGCGCCGAGCCGTGCGCGGCCTGCGCCATCGCATGGCGGTCGCCGACGTTGAGCGAGCCGCCGAGACCGAGACTGCCCGAGAGTTCCGCCGTCAGGTCCGAGAGAATATCGCCGAACATGTTGGTGGCGACGATGACATCGAAACGATCGGGGTTGCGCACCACATGCGCCATCATCGCGTCGACGAGGATGTCGTCGACCTCGAGACCGGGATAGGCCTTGGCCGCTGCGCGACAGATGTCGAGAAACATGCCGTCGCCGATCTTGAGCACATTGGCCTTGTGGACGATGGTGAGCTGCTTGCGCCGCTTCATCGCCAGGCGACAGGCAGCATGGGCGATGCGCTCGCAGCAGAAGCGCGTGATCCGGCGCAGCGAGATCACGACGTCCGATGTGACCAGCAGTTCGCCATTGCCCTGCTCCATGTTGCGGTCGGCGTAAAACCCTTCGGTGTTTTCGCGGACGACGACGAGGTCGAAATCGCCGAGCCGGCCAGGGCGACCCGCGTAGGTGCGCGCGGGCCTGATGTTGGCGTAGAGGTCGAGATTCTTGCGGAAGTGGCGCGAGGGGTTGATCTCGCCATGCATCTCGTCCTTGAAGTCGAAGGTCGCGCTCGGCCCGAGGATCAGGCCGTCGGCGGCGCGGACGGTGTCGAGCAGCTCGGGGCGCACCGTCGTGCCGAACTGCCTGAGACTCGCATGTCCGACCGCATGCTCCTCGAGCCGCAGATCGAGCTGGAAGCGCTCCGAGGCCGCACGCAGCACGCCTGACGTCGCCGCCGTGATCTCCGGGCCGATGCCGTCCCCCGGCAGAACGACGATGTGCATGGTGATCCCCTTTCGAGAGCGGCGCCCGGCCTTCGCGCATACAATGCATGCAAGCATATGACTGTGGAAGCAGCCTCGAGCGTAGTACATGCCAGAGACCATCGAAGCCAGACCGCCGGAGCGAAGCGCTGAGGCAATGACATCAACGTTACCTGCCGCTGCGCGCGAGCCTGAACACGCCAAGGCCGATGGCCTGCCGGCCGAGCAGCGCCGCTGGGCGATCGCGGCGATCTTCACCGCGCTGGCGATGGCCTCGCTCGACACCGCGATCGCAAACATCGCGCTGCCCGCCATCGCCGCCGATCTGCATGTCAGCCCGGAGCAGTCGGTCTGGGTGGTCAATGTCTACCAGATCGCGCTGGTGGCGACGCTGCTGCCGTTAGGCGCGCTCGGCGAGATCGTCGGACACCAGCGCATCTATCTCGGCGGCCTGATCCTGTTCACCATCGCCTCGCTGCTTTGCGCGGTGGCATGGTCGCTCGACAGTCTGCTGGTCGCGCGCACGCTGCAGGGGCTGGGCGCGAGCGGCATCATGAGCGTCAACACCGCGCTGGTGCGCTTCGTTTATCCCGGGCGGATGCAGGGCCGCGGCTTCGGCCACAACGCGCTGGTGGTCGCAACCGCCTTCACCTTCGGTCCCTCGATCGCGTCCGCGATCCTCGCGATCGGGCCGTGGCCGTGGCTGTTCGCCGTCAACATCCCGTTCGGCCTCATCGCCACCGGCATCGGCTTTGCGATGCTGCCGAAGACGCCGCGCGCCGATCACGGCTTTGATTTCCTCGGCGCCCTTCTCGCGGCCCTCTGCCTTGGCCTTTTCATCACCGGCATCGGCAGCGCCGCGCATAATCTGTCGCCGGTCGTGGTGGCCATCGAACTGGTCACGGCGCTCGCGCTCGGCTTCATCCTGACGCGCCGCCATGCGGATCATCCCGCGCCGATGCTGCCGATCGATTTGTTCAGCCGGCCGATGTTCGCGTTGTCGGCGGCGACCGCGGTGTGCTCCTTCGCGGTGCAGGGCCTCGCTTTCGTCTCGCTGCCGTTCTATTTCGAGGACGTGCTCGGACGCTCGCAGGTCGAGACCGGCTTCTTCATGACGCCCTGGCCGCTGGTCGTGGGCATCATGGCGCCGATCGCCGGCCGCCTGTCGGATCGTCATCCGGTCGGCCTGCTCGGCGGCATCGGTCTCATCCTGCTCGGCCTCGGCATGGCGCTGCTCGCGTTGCTTCCGGCGAGCCCGAGCATCCCCGACATCGTCTGGCGGATCATGATCTGCGGCATGGGCTTCGGCTTCTTCCAGGCGCCGAACATGAAGGCGATCATGGGAAGCGCGCCGCCGCATCGCGGCGGCAGCGCCTCGGGTATCGTCGCCACCGCGCGGCTGACGGGACAGACCACCGGCGCGGCGCTTGCGGCAGCGTGCTTTGCGCTCGCCGGTCACAACGGCGCCACCGTGGCGCTGGCGCTGGGAGCAGGCTTCGCCGCGCTCGGCAGCGTGATGAGCTTTCTGCGGCTGGCGGTGAAGTAGGCGGCGGACGCGCACAACACCGCCCGATCCGGAATCTTCCCGCGGCCGCGCAAATCTTCATGGTCACCCCTCAGACTATTGATTTGAACAGTTCCAATTTGCCGGACACATTGCGCCGCTGAGTCCATCGGTGGATGGGCCAATCAGGGGACTTGCGATGGCAAACCTAACAATCAACGGAAAGAGCTTCACACTCGATGTCGAGCCGGATACGCCGCTGCTCTGGGCGATCCGCGAAAATGCCGGCCTGACCGGCACCAAATATGGCTGCGGCATTGCACAATGCGGGGCCTGCACGGTCCACATCGACGGCATCGCCACGCGCTCATGCGGGATTTCGGTCGCCGAGGCCGAAGGCAAGAAGATCACCACGATCGAGGGGCTCGCGTCAGGCAACACGCTGCACAAGGTGCAGGAGGCCTGGATTGCCCAGGACGTCCCTCAATGCGGCTACTGCCAGAGCGGCATGATCATGGCCGTGGCAGCGCTGCTGGCCGAGAAGCCGAAGCCGACCGACACCGACATCGACGAGGCCATCACCAATATCTGCCGCTGCGGCACCTTCCAGCAGGTGCGCGAAGCGATCCACACGATCGCAAGCGCGTAAGGAGCCGGCCCATGAACAAGCATGTTTCTCCCAAACTGAATCGCCGCGCCTTCGTCATCGGCAGCACCGCGCTCGGCGCAGGTCTGGCCATTGGCCTCGATATTCCCTTCGGCGGCCCCGCCGTGGTCCGTGCGGCCGACGGCTCGCCCGAGATCAATGCCTGGGTCGTCATCAAGCCCGACGACACCGTGGTGATCCGCGTCGCCCGCTCCGAGATGGGCCAGGGCTCTCTCACCGGCCTCGCCCAGCTCGTGGCCGAGGAACTCGAATGCGACTGGACCAAGGTCACGACCGAATTCCCCTCGCCCGGACAGAACGTCGCCCGCAAGCGGGTCTGGGGCGATTACTCGACCGGCGGCAGTCGCGGCATCCGCACCTCGCACGATTATGTGCGCAAGGGCGGCGCCACCGCGCGCATGATGCTGATCCAGGCTGCGGCCAACGAATGGAAGGTACCGGCCTCCGAATGCAGCGCCGCCAACAGCGTCATCACCCATGCGCCATCGGGCAAGACGACGACCTACGGCAAGGTCGCCGAAGCCGCGGCCAAGCTGGCGCCGCCGGCCGATGTCAAGCTGAAGGACCCCAAGGATTGGCGGCTGGTCGGCAAGGGCGTGAAGCGGCTCGACACGCCGGACAAGGTCACGGGCACCACCGTCTACGGCATCGATGTCAAGCTGCCCGGAATGCTCAACGCCGCGATCAAGGATTGCCCGGTCACCGGCGGCAAGCTGAAGAGCTATGACGAGGCGAAGATCGCGGGCATGAAGGGCGTGAAGAAGGTCGTGAAGGTCGGCGACACCGCAGTTGCTGTCGTGGCCGACACGTTCTGGCACGCCAAGACCGCGCTCGATGCGCTGCCGATCGTCTGGGACGAAGGCGAGAATGCCAAAGTCTCGAGCGCCTCGATTGCAAAGTGGCTGGCGGAAGGCCTCGAGGGCGGTCCGGCCTATGTCGGCAATTCCAATGGCGACGCAAAGGCTGCGCTCGCAGGCGCGGCGAAGACGGTCGAAGCCGTCTACAACTACCCCTACCAGAACCACGCCACGATGGAGCCGATGAACGCCACCGCGCTCTACACGGCCGACAAATGCGAGGTCTGGTGTGGCACGCAGAACGGCGAGGCGGCCTTCGCCGCCGCGCTGGAAGCCTCGGAGCTTCCCGCCGAGAAATGCGACGTCAACAAAATGCTGCTCGGCGGCGGTTTCGGCCGGCGCGGCCAGACCGACTATGTGCGGCAGGCGGTGCTGATCGCCAAGCAGATGCCGGGCACGCCGATCAAGCTGCTGTGGACGCGCGAAGAGGACATGACGCACGGCCGCTATCATCCGATCACGCAGTGCAAGCTGACCGCGGGCTTCGATGCCGACAACAACCTGACCGCTTTCCACATGCGGATCTCAGGTCAGTCGATCCTGGCCAGCCTGCGGCCGGACGCCCTCGTCAAAGGCATGGATCCCGCGACCTTCGCCGGCCTCAATGCCAAAGGCGATGCGCCGTTCGGATACTCGGTTCCCAATCTGCTGATCGAGCATTCGATGCGCAACCCGCACATCATCCCGGGCTTCTGGCGCGGCGTGAACGTCAACCAGAATGCGATCTATGTCGAATGCTTCATGGATGAGCTCGCGCATGCCGTGGGCCAGGACCCGCTGGAGTTCCGGCGCAAGCTGATGAAGGAGCATCCGAAGCACCTCGCGGTGCTCGAAGCCGTGGCCGAGAAGATCGGCTGGGGCACCGCGCCGCCGCAGGGCATCTACCGCGGACTTTCTCACTTCGCGTCCTACGGCAGCTACGTCGCGGCGGCCGCGGAGATCTCCGTCACCGACGGCAACAAGATCAAGGTGCATCGCATCGTCGCCGCGACCGATCCCGGCTACGCCGTGAACCCCGCCCAGATCGAACGACAGATTGCCGGCTCGTTCGTCTACGGCCTGAGCGGACTGTTCTATGGCGGCATCACGGTCAAGGACGGCGCCGTCGAACAGACCAACTTCGACACCTACGATTCGATGCGCATCGCGGCGATGCCGAAGGTGGAATCGATCGTGATGCCGAGTGGTGGTTTCTGGGGCGGCGTCGGCGAACCGACCATCGGCGTTGCCGGACCGGCGGTGCTCAACGCCTATTTCGCGGCGACGGGCAAGCGCATCCGCTCGGTGCCACTGCGCGACCAGAACATTACCTTCGCATAGCGAAACGCCGCGGCGACCATGGTGGCCGCCGCGGCATCTCATCTGGATGATCTCAATGACCAGGCGACCGATGACGCGGCGAACCGCCGTGCTCGGCATCACCGCCGCCGCCACGACATTGGCGCGGCCGTCAATCCTGCGCGCGCAGTCGACAGGCCGCGTCGTCGTCGTCGGTGGTGGCTTCGGCGGCGCTGCCTGCGCCCGCGCGCTCAAACGCGCGCAAGCGGACCTGCAAGTGATCCTGATCGAGCCCAACGCGATCTTCACCTCGTGCCCCCTGAGCAACGAGGTGATCGCCGGCCTGCGCGACATCGAGGCGCAGCAGTTTAGCCATGACAAGCTCGCCTCCGAGGGCGTCACCGTGATCGGCCAGACCGTGACCACCATCGCGCCGGAGCAGCGCAGCGTCATGACGGCCGACGGCGTCGCGCTGCCTTATGACCGCCTCGTGCTCTCGCCCGGCATCGACTTCCATTTCGAGGCTCTGCCCGGTTATGACCAGGCCGCGTCGGAAAAGATGCCGCATGCCTGGAAGGCCGGGGCGCAGACGCTGTTGCTGCGCAGGCAGTTGGAGGCGATGGATGACGGCGGCACGGTCGCCATCGCGGTCCCCGCCAATCCCTCGCGCTGTCCGCCTGCGCCTTACGAGCGCGCCAGCCTGATCGCACATTACCTGAAGACGAAGAAGCCGCGCTCGAAGGTGTTGATCCTCGACGCCAAGGACAATTTTTCCCAGCAGCGGCTGTTTGAGAAGGCCTGGAAGGAGCTCTATGGCGACATGATCGAGCGCATCGGCTTGTCGCAAGGCGGCCGTGTCACCTCGGTCGATCCGGCCACCCGGACAATCGTCACCGAGTTCGGTAATTACACCCCCGATGTCGCCAACGTCATTCCGCCGCAACGCGCCGGTCACATCGCCGAGATCGCTGGTGCAGCTGATACGACCGGCTGGTGCCCGATCGATCCCGTGACCTTCGAGTCAACGTTGGTCAAAAAAATTCATGTCATCGGCGATTCCTGCCTCGGCGGCGGCATACCGAAATCAGCATCGGCCGCGAGTGCGCAAGGTAAAGCCTGCGCTGCCGCCATCGTGCATCTGCTTGCCGGCCGCGCACCGGAAACCCCGCGGCTCACCGGAGTCTGCTACAATACCGTCGCACCCGGTTACGGTTTTTCGTTGTCAGGCAATTACCAGCCCAAGGGCGACATCTTTGCCGAGGTCGAAGGCGGCGCCACGAGTCCGGTCGATGCGCCGCGCGAGCTGCGCGCCCGCGAGGCGGCAGAGGCGGAACGCTGGTTTCAAACCATCACGGCGGACACCTTTGGCTAGATCGACGCTCCAGATCGCTACGCTGATTGCCGGCCTCGCGCTCGTCTCCGGCGGGAGCGCCGAGGGGCTCGTGCACTACGAGATCACGGGCGATGGCATCGCGAATTCGCTAACGGGCGCTGCCGGAGATGCCGCGCGCGGACGCGAGCTGGTGCTGGCGCGCACGACAACCTGCATCCTCTGCCATTCCGGCCCGTTCCCGGAGACGCGGTTCCAGGGCGACCTTGCGCCAGATCTCACCGGCGCGGGGAACCGCTGGACGGTGAGCCAGTTGCGACTTCGGATGGTGGACGCTTCGCGCTTCAACCCGGGGACAATCATGCCCTCATATTATCGGGACGATGGGCTGGTGCGGGTCGGGCGCAATTTTGTCGGCAAACCGATATT
Source organism: Bradyrhizobium manausense (assembly GCF_018129685.1). Lineage (GTDB taxonomy): Bacteria > Pseudomonadota > Alphaproteobacteria > Rhizobiales > Xanthobacteraceae > Bradyrhizobium > Bradyrhizobium manausense_D. The sequence continues at coordinate 156,991 of NZ_JAFCLG010000009.1, read as the reverse complement.
GTCGGCCGCAGAGATCGAGGACATCGTGGCCTATCTTGCAACACTTCGGGACTAGGACTGCTGATGCCAACGACGCGACGACAATTCCTGGGCCTGGCTGGCAGCGTCACGGTCATTCCGATCGTGACGCTGCGGCCGGTGGACGCGACGCCGGCGATGCTCAATGCTGCCATCCGCAACGTCGTTGGTGAAGCGCCCATTCGCGCTGGCAGGATCAAGCTCGACATTCCACCGCTGGTCGAGAACGGCAATACGGTGCCTATGATGGTGAGCGTCGCAAGCCCAATGACTACGGAGGACTACGTCAAGAGCATCCACGTCTTCAACGAAAAGAACCCGCAACCGAACGTCGGCAACTTCTATCTGAACCCTGCTTCCGGCCGCGCCCAGATTACGACGCGCATCCGGCTTGCCGACACCCAGAAGGTGGTCGCGATCGCGCGCCTGTCCGACGACAGTTTCTGGCAGGTCACAGCCGATGTCGTCGTGACGCTGGCCGCCTGCACCGAGGAGGTGAACTGATGGCCGCTCTCATCAACGTTCCCGCGAAGGCCAGGCGTGGCGACGCCATCGAGATTCGCACGCTGACATCGCACATCATGGAAACCGGCTTCCGCCGCACCATGGACGGCGCTGTGGTGCCGCGCGACATCATCACGAGCTTCACCTGCCGCTATAACGGTACCGAGATTTTTCGCGCTGATCTGTTTCCCGCGATCGCCGCCAATCCTTATCTCTCGTTTTTCACCGTCGCCAAGGAAAGCGGCAAGTTCGAGTTCGAATGGATTGGCGATAACGGCTATTCGTCAACCGCATCGGCATCGATCACCGTCGAATGAACTTCTGGCGCGCGATAGTCCTGGCGGCTCTTGCCGCCACGGCCCCTCGCCTGTTCGCCGGTGAAATCCCACCCGATGCGCGTCGCTCCGGCTATTCCTTCATGAGCCCAGGCACCCGCGCCATGCAGGATGACGACTCGTCGAATCCCGGGATGTTGTTCGTGCTCGACGGCGAGGCGCTGTGGACGAAGAAGGCCGGCAGCGCGAACAAGGCCTGCGCGGACTGCCATGGCGATGCCAGGAGCAGCATGAAGGGCGTCGCAGCCCGCTATCCCGCCTTCGACAAGGCGCTCGCGCGCCCCGTCACTCTCGACCAGCGCATCAATCTTTGCCGCGCCAATCATCAACAGGCAGCACCGCTGCCCTATGAGAGCCGCGACATCCTGGCGCTGTCTGCCTTCGTTGCTCATCAGTCGCGCGGCGTTGCGATCACCGCGGGCGACGATCCACAGCTTAATTCTTTCGTCGAACAGGGGCGCAGGCTGTTCATGCAGCGCGAAGGTCAGCTCAACCTGGCCTGCACCAATTGCCACGACGACAACTTTGACAAGCGCCTCGCCGGCTCGCCGATCACGCAGGCGCAGCCGACCGGCTACCCGATCTATCGGCTGGAATGGCAGACGCTGGGATCCCTGGAGCGGCGCTTGCGCAGCTGCATGACCGGTGTCCGCGCCCAGGCCTATGAGTACGGTGCGCCCGAGCTGGTTGCGCTCGAACTCTATCTGATGTCGCGGGCCCGCGGAATGCTGATGGAAACACCGGCGGTGCGACCGTAACGCCCAAATTAGGGCTAGGCAGGCGTGGAACGGTCGTTAGTATCCCTCCGAAAGACTTGAATCACAGGGAGGGACCAAAGTGGCTGACCATAAAATCTCGCGCCGCACGCTGTTGACGGGTACCGCCGCGGCTGGCGCACTCAGCCTCACCGGGCTGCCGGCACGCGCCGAGGTGAATTGGAAGAAATATGCAGGCACCAAGCTCGAGGTGATCCTCGCCAAGGGCCCGCGCGGCGACAATCTGCAGAAATACGTCAAGGAATTCACCGAGCTCACCGGCATCCAGGTCGAATCCGAGCAGATTCCCGAGCAGCAGCAGCGCCAGAAATGCGTCATCGAACTCACCTCGGGCCGTCCGAGCTTCGACGTCGTCCATGTCAGCTATCACGTGCAGAAGCGGCAGTTCGAAAAGGCCGGCTGGCTCGCCGACCTCACGCCCTACATGAAGGACCCGACGCTGACCGCGCCCGATCTCGTCGAAAGCGACTTCTCGGCCGCCGGCCTGCAATACGCCAAGAACGACAAGGGCCAGATGCTGTCGCTGCCCTGGTCGGTCGATTATTTCATCCTCTACTACAACAAGGAGCTCTTCCAGAAGAAGGGCGTCGCCGTCCCCAAGACACTCGACGAGATGGTCGCGGCCGCGGAGAAGCTCACCGATCCGAAGGAAGGCACCTTCGGCTTCGTCGGGCGCGGCTTGCGCAACGCCAATATGACGTTGTGGACCAACTTCTTCCTCAACTATGGCGGCGAGTTCCTCGATGCCAAGGGCAACATCCTGACCGATGGCCCCGAAGCGATCGCGGCCACAAAGCTCTATCAAACGCTGCTGACGAAAGTCGCCCCTCCAGGCGTTGCCGGCTTCAACTGGATGGAGTCGATGGCCTCGTTCACGCAGGGACGTTCGGCGATGTGGATCGACGGCGTCGGCTGGGCGCCGCCGCTGGAGGATCCGGCCGCATCGCGCGTTGTCGGCAAGGTCGGCTATACCGTCGTGCCCGCCGGGCCGAAGGGGCAGTATTCGGCCACCTATGGCGACGGCGTCGGCATCGCCGCTGCGAGCAAGAACAAGGAAGCCGCCTATCTGCTCTGCCAGTGGATCGTCTCCAAGCAGCAGGGCGCACGCCTGTTGCAGGCCGGCGGCGGCGTGCCGTTCCGCAATTCGATTTTGAACGATGCGGAGGTCCAGAGCGGCGTCAAGATGCCGAAGGAGTGGCTGCAGTCGGTGATCGATTCCGGCAAGATCAGCAAGCTCGGCCTGCCCGTCGTAATTCCGGTCGCCGAATTCCGCGACATCGTCGGCGCAGCTCTTACTGCGACTCTGTCGGGTGCCGATCCCGCGACCGAACTGAAGAAGGCCAACGATCAGTATCGGCCGATCCTGGAGCGTAGCGAAAAGGCGTGAGTGCGTTGACACAATCGACTCCGGTCGCGGCACGGTCTGATGCCGCGCCGGAGAAGGAATTGCGGCCCCCGTCCTATTGGCCGTTCGTGGTGCCGGCGCTGGTCGTCGTGCTCGCGATCATCATCTTTCCCTGGGTCTTCACCATCTGGATGAGCCTGAACGAATGGAAGGTCGGTTCGCCGACCACCTTCGTCGGATTTTCCAACTACCTGCGCCTGACCAGCGATCCCCGCTTCATCGAGGCGATCGGACACACGCTGGTCTACACCGTGCTGTCCGTGGTGTTGCCGCTCGTATTCGGGACGTTCGCGGCCGTGGTGTTTCACCAGAAATTTGCCGGCCGCGGTTTCCTGCGCGGCATCTTCATCATGCCGATGATGGCAACGCCGGTGGCGATTGCGCTGGTCTGGACCATGATGTTCCACCCGCAGCTCGGCGTGCTGAATTACCTTCTGTCGCTGGTCGGGATTCCCGCGCAGCTCTGGGTGTTTCATCCGGCAACGGTTATCCCCTCGCTGGTGCTGGTCGAGACCTGGCAATGGACACCGCTGGTGATGCTGATCGTGCTCGGCGGCCTCGCCGCGATCCCGGCCGAACCCTATGAAAGCGCACAGATCGATGGCGCCAATCTCTGGCAGGTGTTCCGCTTCATCACGCTGCCGCTGATCATGCCGTTCCTTTTTATCGCCGGCATGATCCGCATGATCGACGCCGTCAAAAGCTTCGACATCATCTTCGCGATCACGCAGGGCGGACCGGGTTCGGCCTCGGAGACGATCAACATCTATCTCTACAGCGTCGCCTTCACTTATTACGACCTCGGCTACGGCTCGGCGATCGCGGTCGTGTTCTTCCTGCTGATCGTCCTGCTTGCAGCGGTGATGCTCTATGCGCGTCAGCGTATGGTGTGGACCGAGATCGAGAGCGGCGCATGACCGGAAAGCAGATCATCGGCAAGATCAGCCTGTGGTTCGCGGTGCTCGTCATCGTGTCGCCGGCAATCCTGTTCTTCCTCTGGATGCTCTCGCTGTCGCTCAAATTCGAGATCGACAACGCCGCCTATCCGCCGGTGTTCTTCCCGGAGCATATCGCCTGGAAGAACTACGCCGACGTGCTCGCCTCCAACCGCTTCCTGACCTATTTCATCAACAGCCTGGTCGTGACCGGCAGCGCGACGGTCCTTGCGCTCGTGGTCGGCGTCCCCGCCGGCTACGGTATCGCACGCATGGCCGCGCACAAATCCGCGATCGTGATCCTGATCGCCCGCATCACGCCCGGCCTGTCCTATCTGATCCCGCTGTTCCTGATGTTCCAGTGGCTGGGTTTGCTCGGCACGCTGGTGCCGCAGGTCATCATTCATCTCGTCGTGACGGTCCCGATCGTGATCTGGATCATGATCGGCTATTTCGAGACGACGCCGATGGAGCTGGAAGAAGCTGCTCTGATCGACGGTGCAGGCCGCTGGCAGGTGTTTCGGCACGTCGCGCTTCCGATCGCCAAGCCCGGCATCGCGGTGGCCTTCATTCTGGCGGTGATCTTTTCCTGGAACAATTTTGTGTTCGGCATCGTGCTCGCCGGACGCGAGACCCGCACCCTGCCCGTCGCCGTCTACAACATGATCTCGTTCGACCAGCTGAGCTGGGGGCCGCTCGCAGCGGCCGCGCTGATCGTCACCCTCCCGGTGCTGCTGCTGACGGTGTTCGCGCAGCGGCAGATCGTAGCCGGGCTCACGGCGGGGGCGGTCAAGGGCGGGTAGCTGCGCCACAAAAGGCCGGACAACATGACGTCGCCCGGCCGCGTTTCATCTGTTGGCCGCTCTACTCCGCCGGTGCCGCGTGCATCTCCGGATGCGCGGCATAGTGCTCGCTGGCGCCGAGCTTGCCGGCCGCGAACAGGCCGGCCGCCATCACGGCATAAGCGAACGCCACCGCGGGCGTGACGCCAATGCCGACGGCTTCGCCATGCATGAAGCCGAAAAAGGTCAGCACTGCACCGACGAACGCGAAGGCCGAGGCCTTTTCGAAGTCACGCTCGATGATGAAGACGCCGACCGCACCGAGGATGAGACCCGCCAGAATTGAGCCGCCACCCATCACTTCAAGCCCGTGATAGATCACGCCCTGTTGCGGCAGCGCCGCGATGGCAGCGGCCTTGACCGCGTCGGCCTTGTCGGCAGCCATGCCGCCAACCGTTGCCGCCGCATTCATGATCGAGCCCAGCATGGTGTCGATCTGGAGCTTGGCCCAGGCGGCAAGATGCGGCGTGAACGCCAGCGCCACGGCGGGCGCGTGCTTCGACGGCGTGGTCTGGAAGGCCTGAGCTGTCATCAGCATGCCGATATAGAGCAGGATCGGTGAGATCGCGACGACGGGCACCAGCGCCAGCAGGACCGAGATGACGCCGAACCAGGACAAGACCACCACCATGACGCCGGTCGCAGCCGAGTAGCCGATGCGGCCGCCCATCGCCTTCCAGCCGGGATGACCGATATAGACGGCGTTGATGAAAGGATTGCCCATCAGGCAGCCAATCAAGCTGACGACGCCGTCGGCAGTCAACACGCGGGTGGTCGGATATTCGTCGCCGGCCGCCTCCGCGCTCTCGACGTTGTCCATGGCCTCGACGAGGTCATAGATGCCGAACGGAATGGCGGTGACCAGGATCACGCCGAGATATTCAAAGCCCGAGAAGACATAGTTCGCCGCCGGGATCGGCACGGAGAAGCCGAAATTGGCGAAGGCATCTCCGACGCCCTTGATGCTCAATCCGCCAAGGCTGAGACCGAACAGGTTCGAGCCCCATGCGATGATCATGCCGGCTACGATCGCGACCAGACCTGCCGGAATGCTCCTGGGATATTTCACGCCACCGAACCAGCTCACCAGGATGATGGCGAAGCAGACCAGACCGATCTGCGGCGTGACGTACATCTCGAGCGCCGGACGCATCGCAATGAAGGTCAGCGAAACACCGGCCAGCGTACCGAGCAGTGCTGCGCGCGGCGTGATCTTGCGGATGAACGGCGCGATGAAGCCACCGATCATCAGGATGAAGCTCTGGAAAAACACCCAGACCAGGCCGGCCGACCAGCCCTTCAGCGGATCGCCGGTCTTGAGCGTCACCGGCAGCATGATCACGAAGGTGACGATGAACATGTGCGGCACGCTGACGCCCGACGGCAGCGCGCAGACGTCGCTGCGGCCGGTCTTCTGCGCGAGGCGATAAGCGAGGAACGCGTAGTAGAAGGTGGAGAGGCACATCATCAGCCCGAGCGCGGGCAGGATACGGCCGAACACGAGGGAGTCCGGCATCTTCAAAACGAAGCGCAGGAGGCCCGTGAGCACCAGCATGTTGACGAGGATGTTGGTGCCGAAGCCAAAAAACGCGTTCCAGTCGCCCGATGTCCATAGCGCCGGCTTGAACTCGGACCTGTTCAGATCAGACTTGCCGGCCGTCCCCGTCAATGTGCTCATGATATTCCCCTATGTGGTCGAAGTCTTCATCGCCTCCAAGACTGCGGCTGAGCTTGCGACCCAGCCGAAGATGCCGCCCTGGGCCTTGATCATCTTCAGGCCCATCTCGTGAAATTCGGGGAAGTAGGATGCGCAGCCGTCCGAGATGACGACGCAGCGATAGCCGCGGTCATTGGCCTCGCGCACGGTGGTGTTGACGCACACCTCGGTGGTGACGCCGCACACCAGAAGATTCTCGATGCCGTATTTCTCCAGCACGTCGGAGAGCTCGGTCGCGTAGAACGCGCCCTTGCCGGGCTTGTCGATCACGACTTCGCTGTCGAGCGGATAAAGCTCCGGAATGATGTCGTGACCAGCCTCGCCACGGATGAGGATACGCCCCATCGGACCGGGATCGCCGATGCGAAGGCTCGGCGCGCCGCGTTCGACTTTCGCCGGCGGCGCGTCGGACAAATCAGGCAGATGCCCTTCGCGGGTGTGGACGACGAGCATGCCGGTATCGCGCGCGGCTTGCAGCACGGCACCGATCGGCTTCACCGCGCGGGCGAGTTGGCTGACGTCATTGCCGAGCGTCTCGCCGAAGCCGCCGGGCTCCATGAAGTCGCGCTGCATGTCGATGATGACGAGCGCGGTGGACGACCAGTCGAGCTTGATCGGCTCGGGCTCGGCGCTGATGACGCCCAGTGTCGACTTGGTTGAGTTCAACATGACGCAGGCCCCCCGCGAGAACTCTCGTTGAGGAGAGTTCTGCAAGCGCCGTGCCATTGTGTACAATAGCGATTGAGCGCGCGGAGCGAGGGAATTCGCTGCTTGCTCAGAAGCTTACGTCTCGGCACGGCGGCTGCTTATTCCCTGTGCGACGTCTTTGCGACGTGCATTTGCTCAAAGGTTGAGCGCTCTCCGTTGTCATTCCGGGGCGATGCGAAACGTCGGGCCCGGAATTCATCGGGCGACAACGACTGAGGCAAAATGGATTCCGGGCTCGCGCTACGCGCGCCCCGGAATGACGAGGAGCATGTGCGGCAACGTCTTGCCCCTACCGCCCGGCCCCATACAGCTGACGATACTCATCCTCATACGGCGCATAGGAATCCTTCAGCGTCGCCATGTTGAGCAGCATCGTCGCGACCATTGCGCCCGCATTGTCGAACACCCGCGTCTTGACCCAGGCACTCTCGGTGCGGCGGCTTCCGGAGAGCGCGACCACCTCGCGCTCGACTTCGTACTCCTCGTCGACGAAGAGCGGACCCTTCATCAGTCGGATCTCCTGGTCGGCGAACAGGCCGACGGCCGGCCCTTTCGCCGGCAGCGGATCGTCCTTGGAGCGGTACTGGAAGAGCACACTCAGCATCTCCATTGGAATGATCGCCCGCGCCCATGGATTGTCTGCGCCCGAATAATAAGGCGAGTTCTCGGTGATGACCGCGAGCTTCTGCCGCAGAGAGAACGGATAGAGGTCGCCCATGTTCTGGTCGAACGCCATCCGCACCGCCTGCCGCTTGCTCGTCTGCGCGACCTTCACGTCGCGGAGGATCACCGGGTCGGTGAGCGGCTTGAGCTCGGAAAGCCGTGTCTCGAGCGCAGTCGCCGCGTGAGGTTCGCCGAGAGAGGCCGTGCCGCGCAGCACCTCGGTGCCGTCGCGCTTCACCATCTGGATCTGGCATTGGCTCGTGCCCGGCAGCGGCTTCGACAGGATCGCCTGCACCTCCTCGCCCTCGTAACAGGCGCTGCGATAATGCGCTGACAGGCAGCCGCTCTCGAACCAAGCCTGTCCCCACAGCCGAGCGCCGAGAGGCGCGAACTGGCTGAAATGCGTCGGGCCTTCGATGGTGCCACCCTTGAAGCCGAGCTTCTGCGCGGTGGCGTCGTCATGGATGGACGCATGCGCGTCGTAAACCTGCGCGTGCAGCATCTGCCGCGGCTGGCGCCACGGTCCGATCAGAGCCTCGGCCGTTTCGGTGATCACGGTATCAAATGCGTTTGCAGTCATGGGCTCCTCCACAGGCAGCCATGACTAGCAGGAGCGCCACGGATGCGGCCAGCGATATTGACTTCGGTGCTCCATGCCCTTGACTGCCAATACCCGCTTCGCAAGTCGCCCCTCTTTCCGCGGCGCAAAATTCCCATTTGATGCGACGACAAGGACTCCTGAAATGACGCTGATGCAGGTCGAGCTGGACGACAAATACCGGCTCGAATCGAAGCGGATCTTTCTGTCCGGCACCCAGGCCCTGGTCCGCCTGCCCATGTTGCAGCGCGAACGCGACCGGCTGCAGGGGCTCAACACCGGCGGCTTCATTTCCGGGTATCGCGGTTCCCCGCTCGGCATGTACGACCACGCGCTGTGGCGCGCCAAGTCGCACCTCCAGCAGCACGACATCGCCTTCGTCCCCGGCCTGAACGAGGATCTGGCGGCAACCGCCGTCTGGGGCAGCCAGCAGGTCGGCCTGTTTCCCGGCGCCAAGGTCGATGGTGTGTTCGGCATCTGGTACGGCAAGGGCCCGGGCGTCGACCGCTCCGTCGATGCGCTCAAGCATGCCAACGCCGCCGGCACTTCGCTCAATGGCGGCGTGCTGGCGCTCGCCGGCGACGACCATGGCTGCCAGTCCTCGACGCTGGCGCATCAGAGCGAGCAGGTGTTCGCGGCGGCGCTGATCCCCGTGATCAATCCGGCGACGCTGCAGGATTACCTCGATCTCGGTCTCTACGGCTTTGCGCTGTCGCGCTTCTCCGGCTGCTGGGTCGGCTTCAAGGCGATCAGCGAGACCGTCGAGAGCTCGGCCTCCATCTACAGTGATCCCGAGCGCATCAAGATCGTGCTGCCCGATGATTTCGAGATGCCGCCCGGCGGCCTTAACATCCGCTGGCCCGATCCGCCGCTGGAAGCCGAAAAGCGCCTGTTCGGCCCGAAGATGGCCGCGGTGCAGGCTTTCGCCCGCGCCAACCAGCTCGACCGTATCGTGCTCGATTCCAGGCCCGCCCGGCTCGGTATCATCGCGACGGGCAAAGCCTATCTCGACCTGCGCCAGGCGCTCGCCGACCTCGGCATTACGGACAATGACGCGCAGGATCTGGGCCTGCGCATCTACAAGGTCGCGCTGACCTGGCCGCTGGAAGAAAGCGGCGCGAAGCGTTTTGCCGAAGGTCTTCAGGACGTGCTGGTGGTCGAGGAGAAGCGCGGCTTCATCGAAGACCAGCTGATGCGCATCCTCTACAATATCGATGCGTCGCGGCGCCCGACCGTCACGGGAAAACGCGACGAGCGCGGCGCGCCGCTGCTGCCGAGCGAGGGCGAGCTGACGCCGACCATCGTTGCGGGCGCGCTGGTGGCTCGGCTTCGCAAGCTCGGCCATCACAGCCCGGTGCTGGAGCAGCGCCTCGCCCGCCTCGAGACCTTCGACAATCCCGTCACCACCTCGACGCAGATCAAGCTCGCGCGTACGCCGTTCTTCTGCTCGGGCTGCCCGCACAATACCTCCACACGGGTCCCCGAAGGCAGCCGCGCCATGGCCGGCATCGGCTGCCACGGCATGGCCCTGAGCATGCCGACCCGCCGCACCGACCTGATCTCGCATATGGGCGCCGAGGGCGTGAACTGGATCGGCCAGTCACCCTTCACCACAGAGAAGCATATCTTCCAGAATCTCGGCGACGGCACCTACACGCATTCGGGGTTGCTGGCACTCCGCGCCGCATCCGCTGCCGGCATCAACATCACCTACAAGATCCTCTACAACGACGCTGTGGCGATGACCGGCGGGCAGCCTGCAGAAGGCGCCTTCAACGTCGCGCAGATTGCGCATCAGGTCTGGGCCGAAGGCGTCAAGCGCCTCGCGATCGTCTCGGACGATCCCGCCAAATATCCTGAGGGCAATTATTTCCCGCAAGGCGCGACAATCCATCATCGCCGCGAGCTCGATGCCGTGCAACGCGAGTTGCGCGACATCAAGGGCCTCACTGTCGTGATCTACGACCAGACCTGCGCCGCCGAAAAGCGGCGCCGCCGCAAGCGCGGCCTCTATCCCGATCCCGCCAAGCGCGCCTTTATCAACGAGCTTGTCTGCGAAGGCTGCGGCGATTGTTCGCAGGCTTCCAACTGTGTCTCGGTGCAGCCGCTCGAAACCGAGTTCGGCCGCAAGCGCCAAATCGATCAGTCGAACTGCAACAAGGACTTTTCCTGCGTCGAAGGCTTTTGTCCGAGCTTTGTGACCGTGCATGGCGGTTCGCTGAAGCGGATGAAGACCTCGGCGGTGGATTCCGGCCAGTTGTTCGCCGATCTGCCGTTGCCGCCCGCACGCGAGCTGGAGGCGCCCTACAATATCCTCGTCACCGGCATCGGCGGCACCGGCGTCATCACCATCGGCGCCCTGCTCGGCATGGCGGCCCATGTCGACGGCCGCGGCTGCTCGGCGCTGGACTTCACCGGCCTGTCCCAGAAGAACGGCGCGGTGATGAGCCATGTCCGCATCGCACCGAAGCCGGAGGACATTTCCGCCGTCCGCATCACCACGGGCGGCGCCGACGTCATCCTCGGCTGCGACATGATCGTCTCGGCCGGCCCCGCCGCACTCAGCCGCGCCGAGCGCGGCGTGACGAAGGCCTTTATCAACGCCGATTTGCAGCCGACCGCGAGCTTCGTGCAAAACCCCGACATCGACTTCGAGATGGGCACAATGCAGACCGTGCTGCGCGATGCCGTCGGCGACAAGAACCTCGACATCATCGACGCCACAGGCATCGCCGCGGCCCTGATGGGCGACAGCATCGCCACGAATCCCTTCATGCTCGGTTTCGCCTTCCAGAGAGGCGCAATCCCGCTGTCGTTGGAGGCTCTGCTCCGCGCCATCGAGATCAACGGCGCCGCGATCGAGATGAACAAGCTCGCCTTCAGCTGGGGACGCCTGGCCGCCCACGACATGTCGCGGGTGCGCAGCGTGCTCCAGTTCAGGAACCGGGCGAGCGCGCCGACGAAGTCGCTCGACGACATCATCGCAACCCGCGCGGAGTTCCTGACGGGTTATCAGGACAAGGCCTATGCGGATCGCTATCTCTCAGCCGTTGCCAAGGTGCGCAAGGCGGAGAGCGCCGCATCGCCCGCATCCACCGAACTGACCGAGGCCGTCGCGAAGAACCTGTTCAAGCTGATGTCCTACAAGGACGAGTACGAGGTTGCGCGGCTCTACACCGACGGCAGCTTTGCCAAGAAGGTGTCGGAGAAATTCGATGGCGACTTCTCGCTGAAGTTTCACCTGGCACCGCCGATCTTCGCGCGGCGCGACAAGACGACCGGGCATCTCCAGAAGAAGGAATTCGGCGGCTGGATGATCCACGCCTTCCGTGTGCTGGCCAAGCTGAGATTCCTGCGTGGCAGCGTGTTCGATCCGTTCGGTCGCAGCGAGGAGCGCCGGACCGAGCGGCGGCTGGTTGCGGACTATCTCGGCATGATCGATCAGCGGATGTCCGGGCTAAAGGCGGAGCAGATCCCGCTGCTGACGCGGCTCGCGCGTGTGCCGGAGACGATCCGCGGCTTCGGACACGTCAAGGAAGCCAACATCAAGCTGGCGGCGGCCGAGAAGGCGCGGCTGGAATCAGAGCTCGAGAACAGCCGTTTTGCGGCAGCGGCGGAGTAGACGAAGGCCACGCAACCCACTCGGTGTGATCGCCCGGCTTGACCGGGCGATCCAGTACGCCGAGAGGGTCGTGATTGAGCTGATAAGCTGCGGAGTACTGGATGCCCCGGTCAAGCCGGGGCATGACAACGGCGGGAATCGCTAGACTGAAATCAGGGCCGTGCTGGCCGCCGTCCCCTCCGCCAAATGACGCCCCGCAATGTACCCAAACGTCAGCGCCGGCCCGAGCGTGATCCCCGGCCCCGGATAATTCCCGTTCATGATCGAACCCATGTCGTTGCCGCAGGCATAGAGCCCCGCGATCGCCGTACCGTCCTCGCGGAGCACGCGCGCCTGCGCATCGACCTTCATGCCGATCGCGGTGCCGAGATCCGCGGGGTAGATGCGCATCGCGAAGAACGGCGCGCGAGCAATCGGCGCGACGCAAGGGTTGGGCTTGTGAGCGGCATCGCCGAGATGCCGCTGGTAGATGGTGCTGCCGCGGCCGAATTCGGGATCGCGGCCCTCCTTCGCCTCGGCGTTGTAACCGGCAATCGTCGCGGTCAGCGTCGACGGCTTGATGCCGATCCTGGCCGCAAGCTCCGCGATATCCGGAGCCTCGATCAACTCACCACTCGCCACGTAACGCCGCACACGGCACGTGAAGGGCTTGATGCGGCCGAGGCCGTAGCGCCACAGAAACTGGCGATCACAGACCAGATGGAACGGCCGCTCCGGCTCGCCGCTGCTGTCGCGCAGCATCGCGAGCACGAACTCGTGGTAGGACAGCGCCTCGTTGACGAAGCGCCGCCCTGCGGCGTTGACGGCAATCACGCCGGGCTTGGCGCGATCGGTGACCGTGTGCGGGAAGACGCCTCGGCTTCCGTCGTCGCGGCGAAAGAGAGACGCCGGCACCCAATAGGCCGGACTGGTCGCCTCCGTGTTGAGCGCAGCACCGGCCGTCACCGCGAGTCGAAGCCCGTCGCCCGTGCCTGCCGTGTTGGTCGCCGAGACAGATCCGGCGGCCGACGGAAAAAAGCGCTTACGCAACGTGGCATCGTGCGAGAAACCGCCCGTCGCCAGCACGACGCCCCGGCGCGCGGCGATCAGCCGATCGCGCGAGCCGTGCCGGATCACCACGCCGCTGACGCGATCGCTTTGCATCGACAGATCCTCGACATCGGCACTGAAGAGGATCTCGACCTGGCGCGCCAGCAGCGAAGCGTACAGCCGGGCGGCGAGCGCATTGCCGAGATGCAGCGTCGTGCCGCGCGGGCTGCGCAGCCGCTGCAAGGCGTACGCCGAGACCAGCCGCGCCGCGCGCAGCGTCGAGCGCAGCGATTTTCCGATCCGGCGCAGATGCGGGATATCGAGCCGGTTGACCATCATCCCGCCGAATAGCGTGAACTCCGGCAGCGGCGCGCGCAGCCGCGCGAACGCTGCACCGAGCCGCGCGCCATCGAACGCAACCGGCTCCAGGACGCGGCCGCCCGATGTCGCGCCCAGCCTTTCCGGATAATAGTCCGGATAGACCTTCACTGGCTGAAGGCGCACTTGCGTATTGGCTTCGAGATAGGCAAGTGCCTCCGGCCCGCGCGCGAGGAAAGCGGCGCGCAGTCCGGCATTGGCGGCTTCAGGCGCCGTGCTCGAGAGATACTGGACGGCATCGGCGACGCTGTCGCAGAGCCCCGCCTCTTTCATCCTGGCATTAGCGGGAATCCAGACCATGCCGCCAGACCACGCCGTGGTGCCGCCGACAAAGGCAGTCTTCTCGATCACCAGCACGCGCAGACCTTCGGCGGCCGCAACCGCCGCTGCCGTCATGCCGCCGGCACCGGCGCCGATGACGATGACGTCGTAGGTGTCCTGGGACGGCATCATGCGGCAAGGGTCCGGAAACGAGGCATGACACCGTCATACCCCGCCTGCGGGCCCGCAGCTAGCGCTGCGGCTTCCGCTCGATCGGATCGATCTCGAACGCCCTCAGCTGCCCACGCCGCAGCACGTCCATCGCAAGCCGCCGACCAATCCGGTCACGGTCGAGCACACGGATCAGATCATCGACGCCATTGATGTCGACACCATCCAGCTTGATCACGACGTCGCCGGGCAACAAGCCCGCCTTCGCCGCGGGGCCGTCCTGCTCGATCTGCATCAGCAGCGCGCCCATCCTGTTCTCGACACCGGCCAGCACCGCATGCCGCCGCGGGACCGGTGCGGTCTGCCCGGCGACGCCGATGAACGCGCGGCGGACATAGCCATGGCGGATGATCTCCGACAGCACGAATTGCGCGGTGTTGCTGGCGACCGCAAAGCAGATGCCTTGCGCGCCGTTGATGATGGCGGTGTTGATGCCAATCACCTCGGCATTCGACGACAGCAGCGGCCCGCCGGAATTGCCGGGATTGAGCGCGGCATCGGTCTGGATCACGTCCTCGATGGTGCGGCCGCTGACCGAGCGGATCGAGCGCCCGAGCGCGGAGACCACGCCGGCCGTGACGGTCGATTCAAAACCGAGCGGATTGCCGATCGCAATCACGAGCTGGCCACGCTTGAGGGTTTTGGAGTTTCCGAGCGCGGCATAGGGCAAGTCGCGCACGCCATTGGCGCGCAGCAGCGCCAGATCCGTATCGGGATCGACGCCGAGCACGCGGGCATCGCCGACATGGCCTTCGACGTCCCGCAGCCGGATCTCCTTGGAAGAACCGACCACATGGCTATTTGTGAGCACGAGCCCGTCCGGCGAAATCACGATGCCGGAACCAAGCCCACCACGTTCGCGACCGTTCAGCGTCTTTGGTCCCGTCTCGACACGCACGACGGCGGGACCGACCCGGTCGGTGACGTCGATCACGGCATTGGAATAGGCGTCCAGCAAGGCCCGGTCATCGACCGGGGCAGATCCTGTCGTTCGCGATGACGAGGCGTCATCGACGATATCCGAAGTGAAGTCCAGCATGGCAAAAGTCCTTGAGGCTCACACAGATGGTGGCCTGTCCGATCAGGTGCAAGGTGCACGAAGCGCGAAAACAACCCCATGCACAGTACAAATCATTGAAGAAATCTACGCCGTGCTGATTTTCCATTTTCCGAATATCGTTTGACCCGTCGGGCAAAACAGGAGTACGATGGCATCATCCCGCCGATCGTCATTTTCGCAGGCTGTCAGCGATCGGCCGTCTTCAGACCTTCCCGGGGGTGCAAGGCTGGACTGCCCAGATGGCTAGGGCGCGAGGCCCAGCGTGCCGCCAACATCGGAGCGAACGGTCTCGCCACACAGCCGAGCTTGAGCTTCCTATCGTCGTTTTCTCAGTCGGCTACTCTCACTTCGCGCTCGTACCGCTGCTTTTCGCTTCCTTGGACGCCTTGGCTCAGCCTCTTCATCGTCCAAAGCCTTCTTGACAGTACGCGCAACCTCCAGAGCTTCTATTGCGGTAGCCTTACTTTTTCGAAGCGCATCTTCAACGTACTTTTCCAAAGGCAAGTAGATCGCAACCTTCACATCTAGGATCGGACGAGGCTCGTTCTTCGGACCGAGCCATTCTTGAGCCCTGCCGGAAGCTTTATTCTTGCGTAGCGATTTTTCAAAGAAGTCTCGATATCGTCTCGGGGAGATTCCAAAGAAATGAGTGAACTTCGTCTTCCTGTAGTTCGCGTAGTGAACACGTGACGAGCCTTCCACTTCGATGGAATCGGGATGGAGCGCAAACGCTGCACTCTTTGGGTAAGGTTCGAGAAAATACACAGTGTCAATTCCTGCCCCAACAATGTGCTTGGCGCAGATGTGACAAGGAAACGTAGTGCAAAACAGGGTCGCATCTTGCACTGGGCGGCCTAGCCGAGCGGCATCCATAAGGGCAGACATCTCAGCGTGAAGTATGCGACCAAATTCGATGATGTCCATCAGTTGAGAGTCCTTGACGGCAGCATGCTGAAGCATGTCGTCGATTTTTTCCACACACTCCTTTTCCATCATACCGCTATCGCTCAGGCGCTCGAACAAATCGAGGATCAGCGAACGCTTTTTCTCATCATTAGGGTCGCTGCCCCACTTAAAATCTCGAGCATCGCCTCCACCATCATCATCTGCCCAATATGTGCCACCGCCGCCCTTTGGAACCTCGTTGCACCCAAGAGTGATAACCTCATGACGCCTAGAGAATATCGCGGCTCCTACCTGCCTAGACAAATCTAGCGAGCGCAGAGATGCGCCCTTTGCCATATACATTCCATATTCGATAGGCGTAGGAGACAGATTTGTAGCCCCGAAGATGAGCTTTATGAATCGCTCAAGCTGTTCAAACTGAGTGACGGGAATATCAATGTTGATAATGAAGTCGGCGAGATGAAAGACGTCTCTTACCCGCTGACCGTTGTCGTCTTCTTCTTGGTCTTCGTCCAGCTTGATCAATTGATCTGCGACGGATTTGTATTTATCTAGATCCGTGCTCTTGTGATCGCGCGCAATGCGTTGAGCAAAAGCGTCTGTTCGCTCACCCTTGGATGAGTAAACTGATATCTGGAAAAAGAGCTTGCCGTAGACGCTGCGCAGGAGGTCAATTTCCTCTTTGCGCTTGAACTGATGAATTATGTAAGCACGCTTTTCGCTATGGCGTCGTGTCTTTGGGTCCTCCCCCCTGCTCTTCGCAATTTGATCGATCACAAGTGACGCGCAGATCGCCTTGTCATCGGAAATCTCTCGGAGGCGATTCCCGAACTCGATGTAGCTCTTGAACCTTTCCTCGCTCGGCTTGTCGTAGAGCTTGACATCGCAATAACCAATGTCTCGGAAGAGACTTGTTACCTTGATTGGAACGACCTGGTATCCGAATCCTTCCAACAGTGTCTTCAACGGAAGGACAGTTTCGCCGAGGTCAACACCTATTGGCGCAACGAGACCGAAGAAAAGCTCGGGAAACTCAATTCTTTCCAACATAAATCACGCTCTACCGATTCACATCTCTTTAATGGTTTGTTAATATAGCTGTCTTCAACGCGTTTAAGGCGAGCCCCATGTCCCCAAAGACCATAAGCAAGAGTTCCCACAAGACTCGGGAGCGAGTTCAAGCATCGCCTTCTCGGGACAACAAAGCAATCAGTGCCGATGCCTTTGATCAGTTCATCGAGGAACAGCTTCAGAAGCCCGAATACGAACGCACCCAGTCTGACCCGGACGTCGTTTGCCACGTCTACTGACGGTATTATAGCACCTAGATCGTCGGCGCCCGCCGCAGCGTGCCGCCCCTCGCCTTGACGGGATCCAGCAGCGACCAATCGCCATCCGGGAGCACGTAGCCCTTGGGGAATGGCGCGCGCAGCTCAAGCCCGAGCGAACGCAGCACGCGGTCGTCGCGGTAGTAGCATTGCAGGACGACGCGAGTGAGCGTTGCGGCGGCCGCACCGCCACTCCTGCGAAACTCCCGCGCTACCGTGTCGCGCCTTTCGGCATCGAGCTCGGCAAGCGGCTGGCCGGCGAGCCGCGCCAGATGATCCAGCGCCACCGCCACCAATCTGGTGTCGCGGCCGAGCGTCGCCAAGATATCGGCCTGGATGGCGGGATCATCGGCGCCAGGGACTTTGTATTCGTCGCTGGCGGGCACGATCATCGCCGCGACGGTGCGGAGGTCATTGCATTGAGCGCGTGTAAGCGAATTGTCTGCGGACATGACGGCCTCAGTCGAACAGATTGGCGAGGCGCTGCTTCATCTGGTCGGCGATGTAGAGCGCGAGGGCCTGGATGGTGGAGGTCGGATTCACACCGCCCGAGGTGACGAAAATGCTGCCATCGACGATGAAGAGGTTTTTCACGTCATGCGCGCGGCCCCACTCGTTGACGACGGATTTGTTCGGATCGGTGCCCATCCGCGCCGTGCCCAGCAGATGCCAGCCGCCCCAGGGGATCGGTGAGTTGACGCAGATATCGGTCGCGCCCGCCATTTCGAGGACCTCCCGGCCGCGGGCGAGCGCGTGGTCCATCATCTTCCGGCTGTTCTCGGAGATCGTGTAGTCGATCTTCGGTGCGGGAATGCCGTGGCTGTCCTTCAACACCGGGTCGAGCGTGACCTGGTTGTGCTCTTCCGGCAGATCCTCGCAGATCGCGGAGAACCCGAGACGATGACCGTTGAGCTTGCGGAAGACGCGGTGATGGTCCTCACCCCACGGCAGAATACCCTTCTGCTCGCTGACCACAGCCTCGAACACCGGCCCTGCGCCGCGCACGAACTGGACGCCGTAGCCGCGCACGAAGCCGCGCGAGAGGTCCGTGTCGTACCACTCCTTGCTCCACAGGCAGGTCGGCGGTGCGCGGTTGCTGTCAGTCGGCTCCTTCACATAGCCGTAGATCTGCGCATAGGGGTGGAACATCAAATTCTTGCCAACCAGGCCCGATGAGTTGGCAAGGCCGTTCGGGAAGCGATCGGATTTCGAATTGAGCAGCAGGCGCGGCGTGCCGACGCCGTTGCAGGCGATGATGACGACATGCGCCGGCTGGAACTGCTCGACGCCGTCCTTGTCGTAGTAGACCACGCCCGTGGCCATGCCGTTTTCGTCGGTGGTGATCTCGCGCACCCGGCAATGCGTGCGCAGCTCGACACCGGCGCGAACCGCATGCGGCCAATACGTGATGTCGGTCGAGGACTTCGCGCCTTGCGCGCAGGCCGGCGTGCAATGGCCGAGATTGATGCAGCGCGCGCGGCCCTCATAGTCCGTGGTCGCGACCGTCGTATCCGACGGCCACCAGTGCCAGCCGAGCTTGTTCATGGCCTTGCCGATGATGGCACCGGACAATCCCATCGGCT
Source organism: Bradyrhizobium manausense (assembly GCF_018129685.1). GTDB lineage: Bacteria > Pseudomonadota > Alphaproteobacteria > Rhizobiales > Xanthobacteraceae > Bradyrhizobium > Bradyrhizobium manausense_D. Next base: position 138,092 of record NZ_JAFCLG010000009.1, on the reverse strand, counting down.
GTTGCGGCATCGGCGGATGCGTCAGCGGCGACAGCGGATCGCCGGACAGGCCCGACGTGCCCATCATGCGGTCGTTCTCCTCGAAGAACGGCGTCAGCGCGTCGTAATCGATCGGCCAGTCGTCGGCGACGCCGTCGAGCGTCTTCACCTTGAAATCGGAGGGATGCAGCCGCGGCCAGTGCGCGGTGTACATCACCGTCGAGCCGCCGACGGCGTTATAGTTCACGACCTTGATCGGCGAATTGTCGTCGTTAACGGGATAGTCCTCGGGCCGGGCGCGGATGTTCGGGCTCGACGACCACTCGCCGTAGAACTTGGCCTCCCAGTCGCGGCCCGTGCTGGGATATTCCGCGGGGTTCATCCAGCCGCCCTGCTCCAGGCAGAGAATGTGCATCTTGGTTTCGGCCAGCGACCATGCCACCGCCGCGCCTGATGCGCCGGCGCCGATGATCAGGACGTCCACGGGGTCTTTGGTCAAAACGTCTTCCTCCTGCCCTCGCCGCTTCCCGGGCGATTCGGCCTTGCCGGCTTGATCTGCACCCCGAACGATAGGGGCAGACCGGCCGGCGAGTAAAGGCTGGCGGGCGAATGTCGCACTTCGCACAGCGCAGACCATTGGTCTCGCGACGTCCGGATGCTAGGAACGGGGGCAAGAGCAATCGATAGCGAGAAGTTATGTCCCCAAGGAATTCATTGGCCGCCACCCGCGCGTTCGCGCTCGTTTTATTTCTCGCTCTGTCCGGATTTCTGGGGACCTGCCACCCCGTCGCCGCGCTGACTGCGGCTGCGATGGTCCGGGATGCCAATTCGATCCAGCTTGGCGACGTCACCTACCGGCTCGACGGTGTCGACGCACCCGAACTCGACCAGGTCTGCATCGACGACCACGCCGATCCCTGGACCTGCGGCATCGAGGCCCGCGACCAGCTCACCAAGCTGATCGGCGGCAAGCCGGTGCGCTGTGACGATGTCGGCCCCGAGAAGAACTTCGGCAAGCGCCATCGTGCGATCTGCACGGTCGAGGGCGACAAGGTCTCGTTGAACGAGCAGTTGCTCAAGCTGGGCTTTGCCATCGCGCGCGAGCCCATCAAGGCCAACGTCAAGCCGGCGGCAGCGGAGGCGAGGACAGCCTCGGCCGGCATCTGGAAAGGCTGCTTTGTTGCACCGCAAGAATTTCGCACCGGCAAGAAGGACGGCACCCTGCTTGGCTCCGCCTGCCGCGCCGACCGCGACAAAGAAATCCGCGCGGTGCTGTTTCCGGAGGAGCTGACCGCGCCGCCGAGCTGCGCGATCAAGGGCAAGCTCGCGGTGCGCGCGCGCGTCACCGGCAACATCGGCATCTATCACTTGAGGGGTTGCCCGAGCTACGCCGCGACCACCAAGCCGGATCGCTGGTTCTGCTCGGAAGACGACGCGCAGGCCTCGGGCTTCCGCAAGGCCTACAATTGCCGCCGGCCAAAGTGAATATTTGGTTCACGCGGCCGTGAGTGGTAGCCGGAGACAGTAATGATCCGGAATTGAACTGAAACGGGAGTTGCTGCACCTATATGTGCACGCAAGCGCTTCGCGCGTGCGTTCCCTTGGCGGACAATCCTCATCGGATGGTCTTTGCTCGGGCGTTTCCTCCCTAGACTTGGGCCGCTTGTCACTCACAAGCGGCTCTTCTTTTTTGTGCCGGTCCAAAGCGCGATGAGATCGGGTTGAATCGTCATCGCGCTTTAGTTTGCTGTTTGAGCATGGTCTTCTCGGAAAACCGCTGCACACTTTTCCGGATCACGCTCTAGCTGTGCATGCGAATGAACTGATCCATCGGCGGCATGTTCTGGTTGAGATGCGCCATGATCCACACGGTGCCGCCGACCACCAGGAAGACGATCAGCAGCCCGAACGCCAGCGCCAGCACGTTGTTGGTGTTGTCCGCCCCCGTCGTGATGTGCAGGAAGAACACCAGATGCACGCCCATCTGCGCGATCGCGAGGACGATCAGCGCGACCGGAATGGACGGCTGCCAGACCAGATTGGTGCCGGCGATAAAGAACGACGTTGCTGTGAGAAGCAGCGCGAGACCAAGGCCGACGACGTAGCCGAGAATCCGTTCACCGACGGTGTGTTGCGCTTCCTCGCCAGGTGCAAGATCGTGCTCGATCGGAGCATCTGTCCGGTCGCTCATGCGCCACTCCCAAGCAGGTAGACCACGGAGAACACCCCGACCCAGATGATGTCGAGCGCATGCCAGAACAGCGCAAAGCACCGCATCCGCCGCAGGATATCGGCGCGAAAGCCCTTGGCAAAGACCTGGGCCATCATGGTGAGGAGCCACAAGACGCCGGCGGAGACATGCAGACCATGGCACCCGACCAGCGAGAAGAACGAGGTGAGGAACGCGCTGCGCGAGGGACCGTAGCCGCGCGCGACGAGATCGGCGAATTCGCGGAACTCGACGGCAAGGAAGATCAGACCGAGCACGCAGGTCACAGCCATGCCAAGGTAGAACCAGAACCGGTTGTGTTCGTCGGCCGCGATGCTCGCCATGCCGCAGGTGAAGCTCGACAGCAGCAGGCAGACCGTCTCGATCGCGACATTGCGCTGGTCGAAAATCTCGGAGCCCTTGGGGCCGCCAGCGGTCTGATCGACCAGCACCGCATAGGCCGCAAAGAAGCAGGAGAACATCACGATGTCCGAGATCAGGAAGATCCAGAAGCCGTAGGCGGTCACGATGCGTTTCGGCGCGGGCCCGGTGTGCTCGACGACCCGCCCGATCTGATGGGGATCGGCATGGGTGTGGCCGGCTGTTGCGGTCATCGACATCAGACCGCCCCCGCCATGCTGACGAGGCTGCGCCGTTCCTCGAGATTGACGCGGTCGATCGCCGCGACCTCCGCGGCCGGAATGACGTATTCGTCGTGGTCACGCCAGGCGAACACGACAAAGGTCGCGAACGCGCCAATGGCGCCCAGGATCACCATCCACCAGATATGCCAGATCAGCGCAAAGCCCATGACGGTGGCAAAGAAGGCGCAAACAAAGCCGGTCGGCGAATTCCGGGGCATCTCGATGTCGTGATATTCGGGCACAGCATGCTCGAGCGCCTGCTTCCGGGCGTGGACCTTCATGTCCCAATAAGCGTCCTCACCACGCACGTCGGGGTGGAAGGCAAAGTTGAACACCGGCGGCGGCGACGAGGTCGCCCATTCCAGCGAACGGCCGTCCCAGGGGTCGCCGGTGCGGTCGCGCAATGCCTCGCGATTTCGGATGCTGACGACGAGCTGCATGATCTGGCAGATGACGCCGATCGACAGCACGGCCATGCCAATCGCCGCCACGATCATCCACGGCCGCCATTCCGCGACGTCATAATGCTGCATGCGCCGCGTCATGCCGAGCATGCCGGCGACATAGAGCGGCACGAAGGTGATGTAGAAGCCTGAGAAGGTAAACCAGAACGCCAGCTTGCCCCAGCGCTCGTCGAGGCGGAAGCCGAATGCCTTCGGAAACCAGTATTCGAAGCCGGCGAAGGCGCCGAACAGCACGCCGCCGATGATGACATTGTGGAAGTGCGCCACCAGAAACATGCTGTTGTGGAGCATGAAATCCGCGGGCGGCACCGCGACCAGCACGCCGGTCAGGCCGCCGATGATGAAGGTGACCATGAAGCCGACCGCCCACAGCATCGGCGTCGCGAAGCGGATCCGGCCGCCATACATCGTGAATAGCCAATTGTAGATCTTCACCCCCGTCGGCACCGCGATGATCATGCTGGCGATACCGAAGATGGCGTTGACATCGGGCCCCGCGCCCATCGTGAAGAAATGGTGCAGCCAGACCATGAAGGAGATGACGCAGATCGCCATGGTGGCGAGCACCATCGAGCGATAGCCGAACAACGCCTTGCCGGAGAAGGTCGAGACCACCTCCGAGAAGATGCCGAATGCCGGCAGCACCAGGATGTAGACCTCCGGATGGCCCCAGGCCCAGATCAGGTTCATGAACATCATCACGTTGCCGCCGGCTTCATTGGTGAAGAAGTGGAAGCCGAGGTAGCGATCGAGCAATAGCATCGCGAGGGTCGCGGTGAGGATCGGGAAGGCCGCGACGATCAGCAGGTTCGACGCCAGCGTGGTCCAGCAGAACATCGGCATGCGCAGATAGTTCATGCCCTTGGTGCGCAGCTTCAGCACCGTCGTGACGAGATTGATGCCCGCGACCAGCGTTCCGACGCCGGAGATCTGGAGCGACCAGGCGTAGTAATCGACGCCGACCCCGGGCGAATAGGACAATTCCGACAGCGGCGGAAAGGCGAGCCAGCCGGTGCGGGCGAACTCGCCGACCACGAGCGAGAGATTGACCAGCAGCGCGCCGGTCGCCGTCAGCCAGAAGCCGACCGAGTTCAGCGTCGGGAAGGCGACGTCGCGCACGCCGAGCTGCAACGGCACCACCAGATTCATCAGCCCGATCACGAACGGCATCGCCACGAAGAAGATCATGATGGTGCCGTGCGCGGAGAAGATCTGGTTGTAGTGCTCCGGCGGCAGATAGCCCTGCGACTGAAAGGCGATCGCCTGCTGGATTCGCATCATGATGGCGTCGCTGCCACCGCGCAGCAGCATCACCGAGGCCAGCAGGATGTACATGACGCCGATGCGCTTGTGATCGACGCTGGTGATCCATTCGTGCCAAAGATAGGGCAGATGCCCTTTCACCACGACCCACATCAGTACGGCGAGGACCCCGACCAGCACCACGCCGCCGGCGATCAGGGGAATTGGCTGGCCGAACGGGATGGCCGACCAATCGAGCTTACCGAGCATGATCGCCTCCACTGTGCGTCCGGCTGGCGTCCGACATCAACTCCGGGCCGGGGCCTGGAGGAATGTGCTGGGTCGCGATCAGATCGAACAGGCGGGGATCATCGAGGCGGAAAGTCAATCTGCTCTTCTCGATGCCCTGCTGCATCAGCTTCTTGTAGCTCTCCTCGTTGAGCACGGCGTTGGTCTTCGCCGTGCTCGCCACCCAATCCGGAAACGAGAGCGGTGAGATCACAACGACATCGAACAGCATGTCGGGAAAGCCGTCGCCGGAGAAATGCGCCGACATGCCCTGAAGCTTGCCCTCGTTGTCGGCGCGCAGGTTCAGCTTGGTGACCATGCCGTTCATGGTGTAGATCATGCTGCCGAGCTGCGGGATGAAGAACGTGTTCATCACGCTCGACGACGTCAGCTGAAAATTCAGCTCGGCGCCGGCCGGCACCGTCAACGTGTTGACGGTGGCGATACGTTGATCCGGATAAATGAAGAGCCATTTCCAGTCGAGCGAGACGGCCTGGATCCGCACCGGGCTTCCGGTACCCGGCACGGGCGCTGCGGGATCGAGCTGGTGCGCGCCGATCCAGGCGACCCCGCCAAGCAGGATCACGGTCAGCGCGGGGATCGACCACACCACGATCTCGATCCGCCCCGAATGGACGAAGTCGGGCTGGAAGCGCGCCCTCGAATTGGAGGCGCGAAACCAGAAAGCGAACGCCAGGATCGCGACGATGGTCGGGACCACGATCGCAAGCATGATGAAGACGGAATCGACCAGGATGGTGCTGTTGGCGGCAGCCACCGGCCCTTGTGGATCGAGCAGATTCATCGGCAAGCCACTGGCGATTGGGAAACCCCGAGGGAAGCGTAGCGCAAAAATCCCCCGGCAATGAACGCAGTTACGTGAAGACGGTTCCACAGCGAGCTTGCTGGATTTCCGGGCCATCCCGCGCGGCGGCATGCAATTCCATGCGATGTCAATGACATCGGCGCACGACGACCGGCCTTCTCACGTCCGCAGGCCATTGCTAACTTGCACGAAAATATCGGGATGAAACGACATGCAGGGCCCTGAGGACGATGCCGGCCTCGCCGGCAAGGTGGCGCTGATCAGCGGAGGTGGCGCCGCGGGCGACGGCATCGGCAACGGCCGTGCTGCAGCAATCCTGCTTGCGCGCGCCGGCGCGAAGGTGCTGGTGGCCGATCGCGAGCTCAAGCTCGCCGAACGCACTGTCGAGATGATCACCGCCGAAGGCGGCGCGGCTGCAGCCCATGGCGGCGACGTTACCAGCGAAGCGGATTGCAAGAAGCTCGTTGAAGCCGCTCTCGACCGCTGGGGCCGGCTCGATTTCCTCGACAACAATGTCGGCATCGGCAGCCGCGGCAGCGTGGTCGACGAAGCGCCCGAGCAATATCGCCGCGTCATGCAGGTCAATGTCGAGACCATGTTCCTGCTGTCGAAACACGCGATCCCCGCGATGATCAAGACCGCGAAGGGCGGCGCGATCGTCAACATCTCCTCGATCTCGGCGTTGCGGCCGCGCGGGCTCACGACCTACACGACGTCGAAGGCCGCCATCATCGGGCTGACGCGCGCGATGGCGGTCGATCACGGCCGCGAAAACATTCGAGTCAACTGCATCTGTCCCGGACCGATGTACACGCCGATGGTCTATGCCCGCGGCATGAGCGAGCAGGCCCGTGCCCAGCGCGCCCGGGCCTCGGTGCTGAAGACCGAAGGCACCGGCTGGGACGTCGGCCACGCCGTCAAATTCCTGCTCAGCAACTTTGCCCGCTTCATCACCGGCCAGGTGCTGGTCGTCGACGGCGGCGTCACGCTGCAAGCCCCCGAACGCGAGTCGCAGGAACACTAGAGGAAACACGAAAATGGCCCGCCTGCCCTATCTCGAGGCCGATCAGGTCGCGCCCGAATATCGCGACATGCTCAAGCGCAACACCAACCTGCACAAGCTGCTGATCAACTCGCCGGAGATGGCGCGCGCCTTCAACGGCATCGGCGGCTACATCCGCTTCAAGAGCAAGCTCGATCCGCGCCTGCGCGAGCTCGCCATCCTCCAGGTCGGCTGGATGGAGAAGTCGGAATACGAATTCACCCATCACGTGAAGATCGGCAGGGAGTTCGGCGTCACCGACGAGGACATCGCCGGCCTGATGGCGGAGACCGAAGGCAAGCCGTCGAAGCTCGAGCCGCTGGCCAAGGCGATCCTGAAAGGCGCCCGCGAGATGGTGCGCGAGCTCGCGATGTCGGAGGCGACCTTCGCCGAGATCAAACAGCACCTTTCCGACGAGCATATGGTCGACCTCGTTCTCACCATCGCCTTCTATTGCGCCGTGGTGCGCGTGCTCGCGACCATGAAGATCGACAATGAGCCCACTTACAAAGAGGTACTCCAGCAGTACCCGATATCAGGAGTGAACTGACATGCGCCTGAAGGACAAGGTTGCGATCGTCGTCGGCGCCGGCCAGAGCCCAGGCGAAGGCATGGGCAACGGCCGCGCCACCGCGCTCACTTTCGCGCGCGAGGGCGCCAAGGTGCTCTGCGTCGACCATCATCTGGAATCGGCGCAGGAAACCGTCGATCTGATTGCAGCGAAGCAAGGCACCGCCGCGGCCTTCAAGGCCGACGTGACCAAGTCCGCCGACATCAAGGCGATGGTCGCGGACGCGCAGGTCCGCTGGGGCCGGATCGACGTGCTGCACAACAACGTGGGCGTCAGCCTCGCCGGCGGCGATGCCGAGCTGCTTCAGCTGACTGAAGAGGCGTTCGACCGAGTCGTCGCCATCAATCTGAAGAGCTGCATTCTCGCAGCCAAGGAGGTGATCCCGATCATGCGCGCGCAGAACAGCGGCGCCATCATCAACATCTCCTCGATGGCGGCGATCACCACTTACCCTTACGTCGCCTACAAGGCGACGAAATCGGCCATGATCGCCTTCACCGAGCAGCTCGCCTACCAGAACGCCGAATACGGCATCCGTGCCAACGTCATCCTGCCCGGCCTGATGAACACGCCGATGGCCGTCGACACCCGCGCCCGCGAATGGCACAAGACCCGCGCCGAAGTCGAAGCCGAGCGCGACAGCAAGGTGCCGCTGCGCAAGAAGATGGGCACCGGATGGGATGTCGCCAATGCCGCGCTGTTCCTGGCGTCGGATGAAGCGAACTTCATCACCGGCGTGACGCTGCCGGTGGACGGCGGCGCGAGCGTGAGGCGGGGGTAGGTCTTTCGAAGAGAGCTCGCTCGGCGTCAGTGCGTCACCCGCCAGATCGTGCCGCCCGTATCCTCCGAGATCAGCAGCGCGCCGTCCTTGGCCACCGCGATCCCGACCGGCCGTCCCCATACCTGGCTGTCGTTCACGACAAAACCCGTGACGAAATCCTCATACGCGCCGGTCGGCTTGCCATCCTTCATCCTGATACGAATCACCTTGTAGCCGGTCCGCTTCGAGCGGTTCCAGGAGCCGTGCTCTGCGGCGAAGGCGTCGCCCTGGTATTCGGATGGAAACTGCGTGCCCCGATAGAAGATCATGCCGAGCGAGGCTGAATGCGGCTGCACCAGTACATCAGGCACCGTGATCTTGTCCTTGAGGTCCGGCCGCGCGCCGGCGTGACGCGGATCTTCGTTTGCGCCGATGTAGAACCAGGGCCAACCATAGAACGCGCCCTCCTTCACGCTGGTCACATAGTCGGGCACGAGATCGTCGCCGAGGCCATCGCGCTCATTGGTCGAGCACCAGGGCAGGCCGGTCTGCGGCTGGATCGCGAGGCCAACACAGTTGCGGATGCCGGTGGCATAGAGCTTTCGATCCTTGCCTTCGGGCGTGAAGGACAGCACCGCGGCGCGCTCGGCCTCGTACCCCCAGGATGCGCCAAGCGCTTGCGTGCGCGACCAGGCCTCGAGCCCACTCGGCGGGCTTCCCATGCCTTCAGCGACATTGCTGGCGGAGCCGACCGACACCAGCATGCGCTTGCCGTCGGGTGTGAACACAATGTCGCGCGTGGAGTGACCCGATCCCTGCGCCAGGTTTGCCACCACGACATCAGCCTTGCCCGACGCCTTCAGGTCGCCGGCGTGATAGGGAAAGCGGACGACACTGCCGGCGTTGGCGACATAGACCCATTGCGGATTGTCGCCGTTCGGAAAGAAGGCGATCCCGAAAGGACGAATGAGCCCGCTGGCGAAGATTTCGTTGGTCGCAACCCTGCCGCCTTCCCCGAGACGCAGCACGCGAATGCGCCCCGGCACTGTCTCGGCAACGAAAATGTCGCCATTCGGCGCGACCCGCAGCACACGTGGATCGGAGAGGCCGTCAGCCAAGAGCTCGATCTTGAAGCCGTCGGGCACGAGCGGCGCGGCGCCGCCGCGCGACGTCACCCGCGTGAAATTGGCGACCGAGGGCGAAGCTCCGGGCTTCGGCAGATCCTCCGGGCGGATCAGCCTGACCAGGCCGGGCTTGTCGGCCTGCCAGCTGCCATAGGCATCCTTGCCCTGCAGCACAGGCTCGGCCTGCACGCCGGCGCAGGCGACCACCAGCCACGCTGGCACCATCAGCGGCGAAACATGGATTTTCAAGTCGTCTTCCTCCCGGACTTTCCCTGCCGCATCCCACGTCAGCTCATGCCCGCACGATGTGCAGATGGGTTGACCCATCGTACTGGAAAATGGCGCGGATCGGTGCAACAGATTATGAGGGCACGGCCGCGGGTTGCGGTCATCAAAGCCGCGGCATCGACGTCGCGAGCGATGGGGTGATCATGTGGGGATCGATCATATCGGAATGGGCGAGCCTGCTGCTGCGCTGGCTGCACGTGGTCGCGGCGGTCGCCTGGATCGGCAGCTCGTTCTATTTCATCGCCCTCGACCTCAGCCTCAGGCCCAGGAGCGACCTGCCTGATGGCGTGCTGGGCGAAGCCTGGCAGGTCCATGGCGGCGGCTTCTACCGGATCATGAAATATCTGGTGGCACCGGCCCAAATGCCGGACGAGCTGACCTGGTTCAAATGGGAGGCCTACACCACCTGGCTGTCGGGCTTCGCCTTGATGGTGGTGGTGTATTATCTCGACGCCGACCTGTTCCTGGTCGACAAGTCGATCCTCGACCTCACGCCATTCCAGGCCGGACTGTTCAGCTTCGGCAGCCTCGCACTGGCCTGGCTGCTCTACGAGGCAGCCTGTCGCACCGGACTCGCACAGCGCGAACTGCCGTTCGCCATCGGCGGCTATCTGTTCCTGGTCGTGTTGACCTTCGCGTTCACCCATGTGCTGAGCGGTCGCGGCGCCTTCAACCAGATCGGCGCCCTGATCGGCACCATCATGGTCGCCAATGTCTTCACGGTGATCATCCCGAACCAGAAGAAAATCGTCGCCGCGCTGATCGCAGGACAGGCGCCCGACCCCAAGCTCGGCAAGACCAGCAAGGAGCGCTCGGTCCACAACAACTATCTGACGCTGCCGGTCGTCGTGCTGATGATCAGCAATCACTATCCCCTGCTCTACGCGACGCGCTTCAACTGGATCATCGTTGCCATCGTGCTGGCGCTGGGACCGGTGATCCGCCATTTCTTCAACGAGGGCCATGCCGGACGCAAATCGCCGTGGTGGGTGTGGGGCGTCGCCGCCGCAGGCGCGGTCGCGATCCTTTTCCTCTCCGCGGCCGGTCCGCGCGAGGTGAAGACGGGCGCGCTGTCGGCACAGCCGACGCTCGCCAATGTCGAGGAGATCGTGATGTCCCGCTGCAGCATGTGCCACGCGGCCGAGCCGGTGTGGGCCGGTATCGTCACCGCGCCGAAGGGCATTCTGCTCGACGCGCCCGAGCACATCCACCGCAATATCCGCCTGATCGGCCGCGTGGCCGCGTGGTCGACGGCGATGCCGCCCGGCAATATCACCGAGATGACCAGCGAGGAACGCGCCGTCCTCGCCGCCTATATCGGCGAGCAGGATCGCTGACGCCACCGCGCGTCATTGCCCGATCTTGCGGAATGAAATTCCTGATCTCCCGCCGAATTGAAAATGACTTGCGCGCCCATCCGGCGTAGACATTGCGAGCGGCCGCCCTTGCGGTCTCACGTCAGTTTGCAATCCTTGCCGGGGAAATCACAGTGGCCCTCAAGAACATCATCGGTATCGACCACGCCGTCGTCATGGTGAAAGACCTCGACAGCGCCGCCGAAAACTACCGGACGCTCGGCTTCACCCTGTCGCCGCGCGGCACCCACAGCGCGCATATGGGCACCGGCAACTACACCATCATGTTCGACCCCGACTATATGGAGCTGCTCGGCGTGCTGGAGCCGACCGAGCACAATGCGCCGGCACGCGCCTTTGTCGAGCGGCACGGCGAAGGGATCGAACGCATCGCCTTCACGGCGGTCGATTCAGCCGAAGGCGCCGAGGAAATCCGCGCGCGCGGCTTCACGCCGATCGGCCCGACCGATTTCGAGCGGCCGGTGACAATGCCTGACGGCACCGTCTCAGCCGCCAAATTCCGCACCTTCATGTGGCCGACCGCGGAAGCGCCCGGCGGCGTGCGCATCTTCGCCTGCCAGCACAAGACCCGCGAGACAGTATGGATCCCCGAGCTGATGAGGCACGCCAATGCTGCGAAGCGGATCAGCGAGGTGCTGATCGCGACGCCCGAGCCTGCCAGGGAAGCGGCGCATCTGGCGCGGCTGATCGATCGCGAAGCCACGGCAGAAGCCGACGGCGCAGTGGCCGTGACATCGGGCGGCGACCGCGCCGACTTCGTCTATCTGACGCTGGACCAGCTCGGCAAACGCTATCCGGGCGTGCCGCTCGCAGGTCTCTCCGAGCGCGGCGGCGCGGCACTGGTGCTCGTCAGCGGCGATCTTGCGGCAACAGAAAAGGCCCTCGGCTCGGCGGCCGTCCGCAGCGGAGCTGCGGTCGTCGTGCCGCCGGCCCGGGCCAACGGCACCCTGCTCGCCTTCATTGCCGTCTGATTTAATCCGCTTGTTTAACGTGCGTTGACCGGGCGGCCCCAGGATTCTCCGCAGTCCAAGCCGTCCGAGGCCACACGCATGTTCAAGGAAGCATCGCCGATCGCATGTGACGTGCCGGCCGAGCTCACGGAGTGGCCGTCGCTGAAGGGCGAGCGACAAGCTCACACCGGTTTCTCGTCGTCGGTCACCGGCGACGTCACCACCAGGAACACGAGATCGGTCAGGCCGGAATTCGAGATGGCGTGCTCGACGCCGGGCGGCAGGAAGATCACGTCATGCTTGCGCACGACATGGTTCTTGCCTGCAATCTCCATCAGTCCTTCGCCGTCGAGCACGTGATAGACCTGCTCCTGCACCTTGTGATGATGCCGCGCCACATAGGCCATCGGCTGATACATCGAGATGCGGTAGTCGATGCGGCGCGAGCCCGCGGTCTCCGGCATCACCAGCGGCTTCGACAGCGCACCGCCAAAATGGTTGGGGAATTCGCGCCAGGGCACTTCCGCAATGTTGCGGATGAAGGCGCCGTTGCCTGCTTCGGCCATGCTACCGCTCCCTAGTTCACCAGCGCGCCGCCGTCGACATAGACGATGGCGCCCGTGGCAAAGCCATTGCTCATGAAGCTTGCGATCTGCTGGGCGATATCCTCGGCCATGCCGACGCGGCCGACCGGCAGTGCGGCCGCCGTCTTGGCCAGCATCTCCTTGCGCGCAGCCTCCGGCATCGCGGCCCGGATCGGCGTATCGATAACACCCGGCGACACCGCGTTGACACGCACCGGCGCAAGCTCAAGCGCCAGCGCACGGGCGAGCGACTCCAGCGCACCATTGGCGGCGCTGATGATCGCCGAGTTAGGCCTTGGCCGAATGCTGAGGAAACCGGTGACCAGCGTCAGCGAGCCGCCTGCGCGGATCTCGGCCTCGCGTGCAACGCGCCACGCGCCCCAGAATTTTCCTTCCATCGTCGCCCGCACGTCTTCCATCGCGACCGTCTTGAACGGCCCGGTGCGAAGCTGCGCGGCCGTTAGCACCACATGATCGACCGGGCCCGTGCGCTCGAACAGTTCGGCCACGCTCTGGTCGTTGGTGACGTCAGTCGGAATCGCCGTCACCTTCAGCCGCTCGGCGATGGGATCCAGCTTCGCGGCGCTGCGTGAAGCGATCACGACATCAGCGCCTTGGCTCTTTACAAGCTCCGCCGTGGCCAGGCCGATGCCTGAGGAGCCGCCGATCACGACGACCTTCTTGCCTGCGAGCGTCATTCCCATCTCCCGGATATTACTGTTGATTGCCTTTGCGAACGGTGCTCAGCCCGGCTGGAAGCGCGTGCCGATGCCGGCCTTGCTCTGGCCGAGGCCCGGCAATTCCCAGACGCCCGCGCCGGAAGGATTGACGTCGGCCGCGATGTCGACGTCGATCAGATAAGGCCTATTGGCGGCGATGCCCTTGCGGATGGCTTCGCCGATGTCGGCGGCACGGTCGACCCGCACGCCCTCGACGCCACAGGCGCGCGCCATCGCCGCAAAATCCGGATTGTAGCGCTCGCCCGTTTCCGGATGCCTGAAGTCAGTCGCAAGCTCGCGGCCACCGAGATAGCCCCGCTGAAGCCCGCGGATCGAGGCATAGGCGTAATTGTTCCAGACCACCCAGACCACGGGCAGATTGTACTCGACCGCCGTGCCCAGCACGTTGGCGTGCATGAAGAAGGCGCCGTCGCCGCAGACGGACACGCAGGGACGATCGGGCGCCGCGAACTTCGCGCCCATCACGCCGGCCACGCCAAAGCCCATCGGACCAAACCCCATCGAGCCGATCAGCGAGTCCGGTCGCTTCGGCTTGCAGAAGCCGAGCAGCCAGTTGTGGTGCACGCCAATGTCGGAAACGAGGATCGCATCCTCCGGCAGAGCTTTGTCTATCTCGGCGGCGGCGCGCTGTGGGTTGATCGGCGTAGTGTCATCGGAGAAGCCGGGCGCAACGAACTTGTCCCATTCCTTGCGATAGCCGTCGATCTGCGCCAGCCATTTCTTGCGGGCATCGGCCTTTTTGGAGAGGTTGTCGCGACGATCGAGTTCGGCATGCACCTGGCGCAGGAAGGTGCGGACATCGGCCATCAGGCCCAGCGCGACAGGATAATTGCGGCCGATCTCTTCGGGATCGATGTCGACATGGATCAGCCGCGTCGGCGGGATCGTGAAGGAATAGCCGGGAATCCACGAGCTCGAGGTGCGATCGTCGAAGCGGACACCGAGCGCGAGCAGCACGTCGGCCTGGCGCGCGGCGTGGTTGGCCTGGTAGTGCCCGGCCCGCGCGACGAGACCGAGCGCGAGCGGATGGTTGACGTCGATCGCACCGAGGCCGCTCGCTGACGCCGCGACCGGAATTTGCAGCCGCTCGGCCAGCTTGCGCAGCTCCTCCGCAGCGCCGCCATAGCGCACGCCCTGGCCGACCAGCATCACGGGGCGCTCGGCCGAGAGCAGCATGTCGACCGCCTTCTCGACGCCCTCAGGGTCGGCACCGCAGCGACTGGAGATGTTCGCGCTCCACTCGATCGCCTTCGGCGCTTCTTCCGCAGCCGATTCCATGAAGACGTCAAAGGGCACGTCGACCACGACGGGACCGGGCCTTCCCGTCACCATCGTCTTCCACGCCTGTCTTATCGCAAGCGGCACCATCTCCCCGCGTGTCGGCTGGAACACCTTCTTGCACATCGTGCGCACGGTGGAGGGGAAGTCTGCCTGGTAGTGCCGGTACATCTCCTGGAACGCACCACGGTTGAACTGGCTGGTCGGCACATTGCCGGTGATCGCCATGAACGGCACGGAGTCGAGAAACGCATTGGCAAGGGAGATCGGCAGGTTTGCCGAGCCCGGCCCGCAGGACGTGAAGGTCGCGGTCGGCCGTCCGGAGACGCGGTAATAGACATCCGCCATGAAGCCGGCGACGCTCTCGTGATGCACGGAGATGGTCTTGATGTCGGAGGAGCGTTCGTACAGCGCGTCGATGAACTGGATGTTGCCGTGGCCGCAGAGCCCGAACACCTGCGGCACCTTTTCCTGGATCAGATAATCGACAATGACCTGCGCGCCATTGAGCATATTCTTCGACATCAACCGGTCTCCCTCTCGGCCCGCCTACTTCTTCTGTACCGATGCGGAGAACGCGGCCGGTCATCACAGGGCCGCCGGCAGCCTATTTCTCATAATGCTGTACGTCAATTTATATTGTGATAGACTCGTGCTTTGCGGAAACGGTGAGCTCCGCGCCGACGGCCGCGCCGGTTGCGTGCTACTGTCGCAAGAACGGAGCCATGTCGATTCACGAGAAGGGGGCCTTGGCCTTGAGATCGCGTACCAAGCCGACGACCGGCGAGAAGCCTGCAAGCCCGCGCAAGGCGGCGATTGCAAAGCTGGTCGCCGCCCCCAGGGCCGCTGGCGACGACGAAGCCGACGACAAGCAGCGCGGCGGTGGCGTGCAGTCGCTCGGGCGCGCCTTCTCGATCCTCGAAGAGGTGGCGCGCCATCGCGAGGGAATTGGCCTTGCCGAGCTCAGCAAGCTGGTCGGCCTGCACAACTCGACGACCTTCCATCTCGCAAAGACGCTGGCCTCGCTCGGCTACCTCCGCCAGGAGAAGGACAACAAGCGCTACCGCATCGGCCGTCCCTTGTTTGCGCTGGCGGCCAGCGCGCTCGACGAGATCGAGATGGTCAATGTCGCTACTCCCGTGCTGGAGGAACTGTCGCGCCAGACCGGCGAAAGCGGGCATTTTGCCGTACGAATGGGCGATGCTGTCGTTGTCATCGCCCGCACCAGCGGACCCGGCGCGTTCCAGCTCGCCGATCGCGTCGGCGTGGTCAGGCCCGCCCATTGCACCGCGCTCGGCAAGATCATTCTGGCGTCGCTTCGCCCCGAGCAGCTGAAGCGCTTCATCGATCGCGTGGAGCTGAAGCCGTCGACGCCGAAATCGATCAGCGATGTCGGCGCGCTGATGCGCGAGATCGCCGAGGTGCAACGCACCGGCGTCGCCTTCGACGATGGCGAGTTCAACCCGGAAGTGCGCTGCGTCGCCGTGCCCGTGACGGATTTCACCGGGCAGGTGATCGGCGCGCTCGGTATTTCCGGGCCGATCTGGCGTCTCTCCAACCAGGCGCTGCACGCCGGTGCGCAGGTCGTGCAGGCCGCCGCCGACCGCCTGTCGGCCGAATTCGGCGCCAAGGACCGGGCGCACAAGGCGCTTGCGCAGAAAGTCTAGGGCGCAGCCCAGGCGTCGATTTTGCCGGTTGACACCGGCAATGGCGTTCGGGATTATCCTCCAGCATTAAAAGAAGCCCTCTCACAATACCGGATAAACGGCTTGAAGAGAGGCACGCGATGCACCCGGAGGAGACAGACATGATCCGCTATCCACGACGGACGGTGCTGCGCGCGGGCGCAGCCTTTGCTGGTGCGACCGCGCTCGGGTTTCCCGCCATCGTCAGGGCGCAGGCCGAAAAGATCCGGATCGGGCATCTGACGCCGCTCACCGGCTTTCTCGGCGTGATCGGCAGCTACGCGCAGCTGGGCGTGAAGCTCGCAGCCGAAGAGATCAATGCGTCCGGCGGCATCATGGGCAGGCAGATCGACCTGCTTTCGGAAGACTCGATCAATCCGGCGACCGCCGCGACCAAGGCGCAGCGCATGCTGGAGCAGGACGGTGCGGTGGTGCTGCTCGGCGAAATCTCCTCGGCGTCCTCGCTGACCATCATGCAGGTGGCCGAGCGGAACAAGAAGGTGTTCTTCTCGACGGGCGCGCGCTCGGACGCGCTGCGCGGCAAGAGCTGCAACAAATACTCGTTCCACTGCGACATCCCGAACACCGTCATGGTGAACGCGGTCGGCACCGCGCTGTCGCAGAAGGGCATGGTGAAGGGCAGGAAATTCTTCACGCTCACGGCCGACTACATATTCGGCCACGATCTCCTGAAGGCCGCAAAAGTCTTTTTCGGCGCGCATGATGCCAATCTGATCGGCGACGAGCTCATCGCGACTGATGTCACCGACTTCAGCCCCTATCTGCTGAAGGTGCGGCAGGCAAAGCCCGACGTGGTCTGCTGCAATCTCGCCGGCAACCAAGTGACCAACCTCGTCAAGCAATATGCCGAGTTCGGCTTCCCCTATCCGCTGGTCGGCTTCAACCTCAACACCGGCGACGCCTGGGCCGCCGGGGCGGGCAATCTGAGCGGCACCTGGCCGACGGTCTGGTATCACACGCTGGACAATCCGATGTCGCGGGCCTTTGTCGCGGCGTTCAGCAAGAAATACGGCAAGCCGCCGGAGAACCACGCCTGGATCGACTACGTCACGCTGAAGCTGCTGGCGGAGGCCATCAACACCGCCAAGTCGACCGACAGCGGCGAGCTGATCGCCTATTTCGAGAAGCAGGCGCAGTTCGATATCGGCAAGGCGCGCAAGGCGTACTTCCGCGCCTGGGATCATCAGCTGGTGCAGGAAGCCTATCCGTTCACGGTCAAGCCGAAGGAGCAGATGAAGGACCAGTGGGACATGCTGGTCCTGGGCGATGCGGTCCCCGCCGCGAACGATCCGCTGGAGACGATCTACCCGACCAAAGAGCAAAACCCCTGCGAGATGAAGGCCTGACGCGCCCGCGCGCGGCAAGGACGCAACATGCAGTTCGAGTTCTTGCTGGAACAGGTGGTGAATGGCCTCGTGCTCGGAGGCTATTATCTGCTCATCGCGCTCGGGCTGTCGCTGATCTTCTCCGTCGGCGGCATCGTCAACCTCGCGCATGGCGCGTTCTATGCGCTCGGTGCCTACCTCTGCGTCGAGCTGACCAGCCGTCTCGGCTTCGGCGCCTCCGTGGTGATTTCGCCGCTTGCCGTGGCGCTGCTCGGCATCCTGTTCGAGCGCTTCATCCTGCGCCGTTTCTACGCGGCTGATCCGATTCTCAGCCTGCTCGTGACGTTCGGAGTGGCCATGGTCGCGGAGCAGGCGATCCGCATGATCTGGGGCGCGGCCCCGGTCTCGACCGAGATCCCGCAGAGCTTTCGCGGCTCAGTCATCGTCGGCGACTTCCTGTTCTCGCGCTATCGGCTGCTGATCCTTGGCGTGGTCGCAGCGATCCTGCTGGGGGTCTGGCTGCTGCTGCACAAGACATCGTTCGGGCGCGTGGTGCGCGCCGGCATCCAGCGGCCGGACATGGTCGCGGCGCTGGGCATTCGCCTGCAGCCCTACATGACCGCGATCGTGATGCTCGGCGTCGGTCTTGCAGCGCTCGGCGGCGCGTTCTTCGCGCCGATCACGACGGTGCACCCCGCCATGGGCGCGGAGATCATGACCATCGCCTTCGTCGTGGTCGTGATCGGCGGGCTCGGCAGTTTCTGGGGCGTGATCATCGCTGCCCTTCTCGTCGGCGTCGTGCGCGGCATCGCCATTCATTTCGAGCCGGCGGCCGGCGAAGCCTCGATCTACATCCTGATGTTCGTGGTGCTGCTGGTGCGCCCGCGCGGCCTGCTCGGCGAGCGCATCGAGAAATTCGAATGAGGAATGCCACGACCATCGAAAGGCTGCGGCCGCTGCTGATCGCAACTGTTGCGGTGATCGCGCTGCCGTTCCTGCTGCGCACGCTCGGCCTGTCGCTCAACACCGGCACCTGGATGCTCGGCCTGGCCATCGCGGCGATGGGGCTGAACCTCTGCATCGGCTACACCGGCCTCGTCTCGTTCGGCCACAGCGCATGGTTCGGCATCGGGGCCTATGCGGCCGGCTTGATCCAGCTGCGCGTCTTCCCCGACCAGATCTGGCTGCCGCTGCTGGGATCGGCGGTGGTCGTCGCGATCGCGGCAACCGCCATCGGAGTTCTGATCCTGCGCCGGCGCGGCGTCTATTTCTCGCTGCTGACGCTGGCGCTGGCCGCCCTCGTCTACACCACCGCCTTTCGCTGGACGAGCCTCACCGGCGGCGAGGACGGGCTCGGCGGGTTGAAACGCGGCAGCATCGGCGCCATCAGCTTCGACGGCGCGCTCGCCTATTACGTCGTGGTCGCGATCGTCTCGCTCGCCGTGCTCTACGTGCTGATGAGGCTGGTGCGCTCGCCGTTCGGGCATGTGCTGGTGGCGATCCGCGAGAACCAGCTGCGCGCGAGCTTTCAGGGCTATCCGGTCGAGCGCTACAAGCTCGCGGTGTTCGTGATGTCGGCCGTGGTCACCGGCCTTGCCGGCGCGCTGATCGCGTTCCTGAACTATCTGGTCTCGGCCGAAGCGGTCTCGGTGCCGTTTGCGGGCGAGCTGCTGGCGATGGTCGTGATCGGCGGCATGCGCAGCCTGCTCGGCCCCGCGCTCGGCGCGGTGTTCTTCATCCTGTTCCGGGAGCTGTTCTCGATCTGGACGTCGGACTGGCTGTTCTGGTTCGGGCTCACCTTCGTGGCCTTCGTGATGTATTCGCCCGGCGGCCTTGTCGGTATCGGCGCGCTGATCATGCGGCGTCTGCGACCGCCTGCGGAAGAGACGGCCGCAATGAGCCGGCGCAAGATCTACGACGGTCTGCCACTGCCCGACTTTCTGCGGCCGGAGTCGCTGAAGGGCACCGTGCTCGAGGTCAGCGCCGTCTCGCGGAAGTTCGGCGGCATCCGCGCCGTCGAGAATGCGAGCCTCAAGGTCGCTGCCGGCGAGATCCACGCGCTGATCGGGCCAAACGGCGCCGGCAAGACCACGCTGTTCAACCTGGTCTCCGGCCTCTACGCGCCGGACCGGGGCACCATCCGCCTGCAGGGCCGCGACATCGCCGGCGTGCCGGCAAACCTGATCTGCCATCAAGGGCTGGCGCGCTCGTTCCAGATCACCAACCTGTTTCGCGGGCTGACCATCTACGAGAACCTCCGCCTGTCGCTGCAGGCGCAGCGCGCCATGCGCTTCAACATCTGGAACGACATCGACGCGTACGAGGACATCCACGCCGAGACCGCGGCGCTGGTGAAATTCCTCGGCCTCGAAGGCATCGAGGAGATCGAGGGCGGCGAGCTCTCCTATGGCGGGCAGCGGCTGGTCGATCTCGGCATCGCGCTCGGCTCCAAGCCGCAGGTGCTGCTGCTCGACGAACCGCTCGCGGGCCTCGCCGCGGCCGAGCGCGAGCGGGTGTCGAACCTCGTCAAGAACATCGCGGCCAACATTCCGGTGCTGATCGTCGAGCACGACATCGATCGTGTGCTCGGCTTCTCGCAGATCGTCACCGTGATGAACCAGGGCGAGGTGCTGATGTCCGATTGCCCCGGCGCCGTCAGGGCCGATCCGCGGGTGCAGCAGATCTATACCGGCAGGGGCACTCCCGCCGTCGAGCATCGGCGCAGCGACCTCGGCGCCGGCGCACGGCAGACCGTGCTGCGGCTCGATGGCGTCAACACGTTCTACGGCAAGAGCCACATCCTCAACGACGCCGCGCTCGACGTGCGCGAGGGCGAGATCGTCGCGCTGCTCGGCCGCAACGGCGCCGGCAAGTCGACGCTGCTGAAGACCATCGCCGGTCTCGTGCCTGCGGCCTCGGGCAGCATCGCCTATCGCGGCGAGGATATCGCAAGCCTTGCCGCGCCCGACATCGCCCGTCGCGGCATCGGCTACGTGCCGCAGGGCCGCGGCCTGTTCGCCGGCATGACCGTGCGCGAGAACCTCGCGCTCGGGCGCCTTGCCCGCAAGACTGACGGCAGCGACGGCGTGGTCTGGGACGAGGAGCAGATCCTCGGCACCTTCCCGCGCCTGAAGGAGCGGATGAACGTCGCGGCCGACTATCTCTCCGGCGGCGAGCAGCAGATGGTCGCGGTCGCCCGTGCGATGTCGGGCAATGTGCGCCTGCTGCTGCTCGACGAGCCGTTCGAGGGCCTCGCGCCGGCGGTGACGCTCGAGCTGTTCAAGGTGTTCGACCAGCTCCGCCGCCACATGTCGATCGTGATCGTCGAGCACAATCTCGACCTCGTCCTGGCTCTGGCCGACCGCGTCTTCGCGCTGGAGCGCGGCGCGGTGTTCCACCAGGGGCCGGCGACGCCGCTGCTCGATGATCTCGGCTACCGCAAGCAGATTTTGTGGCTGTAGCCCTCGCTCCGCCTTGACGGTCGCGGCGCCATCCCGGCAAACCGCGCAAAAACAACCCCATGCACAGTAGCCGGCGCCAGTCGGATCAGGAACTTGCACGGCGTCAAATACGGAATGTCCGAAATATCGTTTGACCCGTCGGGCAAAACAGGTGCATAATGGCATCATCGCAAAATCAGCCCGTGTCCAGGCCGCGCCCGCTCATGGGCGCGCCTCGATCCGGCTGCGCGAGAACACCTCATCACATCTGAAATCTCAACCGCCGCAGGCAGGCGCGCGACCGGCTTTGCTCGCCGCGCGCCGTCGCACCTGCGCAGCTAAGGACTCATCGCATGACGACATCCCTGACCCGCACCGAGACAATGCCCATCGCAACCGGCGATCGCGCCGCGACCATCGCAAGCCCGCGGGTCAAGCTCCGCCGCCGACGCACGGTGATCGTGCACCCCGACCCGAAGGCCAGCGAGACGCTGCTCGCCCAGGCGCTCGGCGTCGTCGACAGCGACGCGCTGCAGGGCCTCTTGAGCCAGCTGGTGAAAGCGAGCGCGACGGGGCGCAGGCCGGACCAGGGCAATCTTTCCTTCATGGTCTCGATGCTCAAGAGCATCGCGCCAAGGGAATCGCTCGAGGCGATGCTGGCGGCGCAGATGGTGGGCATCCACCTCGCGTCGATGCGCTGCGCCGCTCGCCTCGCCTGCACCGACGACGTGCCGCAGCAGGAGAGCCTGACGCGCGCCCTGACTCGCCTGTCGCGCACCTTCTCGGCGCAGATGGAGGCCTTGAACCGCCATCGCAGCAACGGCGCCTGCCCCATCACGGTGCAGAATTTGTCGGTGCAGGATGGCGGCAAGGCCGTCGTCGGTCATTTCACGCAGCATGCGAGCCTGATCGCGGCGCAGCCGGGCCTGGTGGACGCCGTCACCGCATGAGCCACGCCCGCAACACCGCCGCGATGCGGGCGAGCCCGCGTTGCGGGGCCAGGACCCGCGCCGGCGGCTCCTGCCGCGCGCCTGCTGCGTACGGAAAGGCGCGCTGCCGCATGCATGGAGGCGCCGCGGGATCGGGCGCGCCGTGGGGAAACCGGAATGCGATAAAGCATGGACTGTCGACCCGGGACGCGATCGACGAGCGAACTCGAACACAGGCTTTGCTCCGTCAAGCGCGACAGCTGCTTCTGGAGTTCAAGTGAGCTCATTCCGGGGCTGACACCTGCCGGTTCGCCCCTACAACGGGCCATGCGAGCCCGGCGGCACCATGTAGAGCGTCATCGCGAAAATGGCGTAGATGCACAGCAGGAGAGCACCAACGAACCAGGCTGACCGTCCGCCATTGGTGACGAAGCTTGCGACGACGGTGGCGATCATGACCATGGTCACCGCGCCCGGCCAGAATTGCAGGTCCATCGGCTTCGGCCCGGCGACATAGCTGAGCAGCACCAGCACGGGCGCCACGAACAGGGCGATCTGGGACGCGCTGCCCAATGCGATACTCACACTCATGTCGAGCCTGTCGCGGCGAGCCGCGGAGAATGCGACCGCCATCTCGGCGGCGGCACCGACCAGAGCAACCACGATGAAGCCGACAAACGCCGGCGTCATGCCGAGGGTCTCGGCCGCCTTCTGCACCGACTCGACGAAGATCTCGCTGACGAGCGCAACCAGCACCGTCACCACCAGCAATGTCGGAACCGCCACCGCGATCGGCAGCGCCGGCCCGCCCGCTTCGCCATGCTCGCCACTGGCAAACAGCTCCTTGTGCGTGCGCAGCGAGAACAGCAGGCTGAGGCCGTAGGCCACGATCAGGAGGACAGCCAACGCCGCACTCAGGCGGTGGACAACCGCCTCCATTCCGGGAAAGTTGAGGTCCGCCACCGCGGATGGCGACAACAACGCGATCGTCGCCATCAGCAGCAACGCGGAATGCAGCCGTCCCCCTGCACGGTTGTACTCCTGCACGTGGTGCCTCAGTCCGCCCAGGAGCAGCGATGCTCCCAGCATGAACAGCGCATTGGTGACGATGGCGCCCGCGATGGACGCCTTGACCAGCATGTACTCGCCGGCGCGCAGGGCCGATACCGCGATGATCAGCTCGGTCAAATTGCCGAGCGTTGCGTTCAACAGGCCGCCGACGGCGTCTCCCGTTTTCTCGGCGACGGCTTCGGTGGCGTGGCTGAGCAGGCTCGCGAGCGGAACGATGGCGATCACGGCCAGCACGAAAAGCAGCGTGTGCGCATCCGGCATGACATGCGCGGCGACGATCACCACAGGCACAAAGACCAGCAACCACAGCAGCGGGCTGTGCCTGACTTCCTCCATCAGTGCATTCATGATGCATCTCCCGGCCGAAGCCTGGCGTCGGAGATCGGCCGGCTATTGATTGATCTCAACAGGGTGTGCCGGCGGCGGCGCCTTTCGGAGCCCCTGGCGCGGTTCGAGCTGCTCGACCGCCACCCTGCAAATCTGCCTGGGATCGCGAACGCCGGTATTGGCGATCGCGATGATCCGCCTTGCGACGATCTCGGACACGGGATCGTCGCGGTCGACGAGATTCAGCGCGGAGGATCTTGCCGTAAGCGAGGTTGAGCTCTGCGATCGTCTCGGGCGGCACCGAGGAGCCGCGCAGCAATCGACGAAGCGTCATTTCGCATCCTCCCCCCTCGGACGCCGACAGCGCCATTCGCACTGGGCGCATCAGCCGTTCAATTCGATCAGTCCGTCGCGGTCGAGCAACTCGATCGATCGCTGGGTCGTCCCTTCGAACCGCAGCAATTCCCTGTCCCGCAGTATGGAAAGCGTTCGCGAGACGGTCTCCAGAGTCAGTCCGAGATAGTCTGCGATATCGCGGCGGCTCATCGGCAACGTCAGCGTGCCGGGATGCCCCAACCGCTCGTCCATCTCGACAAGGAACGCCGAGACCTTTTCGAGCGACGTCTTGCGGCCCAGCAGAAGCATGTGAGTCTCGGCATGCCGGAGATTTTGAGTGACCATGCCGATCAGCGCCTTGGTGCCCATCTCGCGGCCCGGAAGCGACTCCAGCAAACTGTTTCGCTTCATGATGCGAACGTCCGTTTGGACGACGGCATCCGCAGTGAAGCGGTGAGTTGGACCATTTTCGAAGCCGAACATATCGCCCGGCACATGAAACGCGTTGATCTGGCGCCGGCCGTCCAGCAGCAGCCTGTAGGTCCGCACCGATCCGGAGGTGATTTGGTAGACGTATTCCGCCTCTTCACCCTCGCCGAATATCTCGGTTCCCCTCCGATACGTGAATGCGCTCGAGAAGCTGCGCTCCCCCGCGAGTTTCGCCAGAGGTCCGTCAATTGGACGGTCGCTCGCCCTGTTGATCCTTACCAGCATTTCGTTCCTCCCGAGCAGGCAGCCTAGACCGGGAAAAACAGGCAGGATTGATCCAGCGCAATTTGGCCGCGTATTCGTAGCCACGCGGCCGCGCCGGGCAGATTATTCTCCGTGCCGAGGACGAATTACACGACGAATCGATCGATTCCGGCGCACCCATGTGCTGGTGGGCCTGCGAACCGCGCCGGCGTTTCAGAGACGCGACTCTATCGGCCCAATGCCGAGGCGACTTCGCCGACCAGTTGCTCCGCCAGCATGTGATAGCCCTCCGGCGTGAGATGCTGCCCGTCGGGTTGATGCGGCAGGCCGCGCAGTATCCCGTTCGGGAGCATGACAACCTTGATTCCCATCGCGGCTAGCCGACTTTGGATGGCGGGCGTGTTGTCGGCGGCCAGCTTCCTCCGGTCGTTTCCGCCGGGTTGGAGGATGACGACGCTCGTTCCCTTCGGCACCACGCGATCCAGCCGGGCCAGCATGCCTCCCGTGGTGTCACCGTTGACGCCGGCATTGATGACGCGGACGCCAAGCCCCCGCGCACGGAGAAGCGCTTCGAGCTGTGCGGGATAGGCCTGGCTGCGCGAGACGCCTTTTCCGAAGGTGTTGCTGGCGCCAAGCGCGACGACGGTTGCCGCGCGAGCGGTGCCAAGCGCGGCGCATGCCGCGAATGCAGCGAGAAGAAGAATGCGTCCAAGCCTTGCGATCATGTGTGCGTCCCCCCAATGGGCCAGATATTTGCGCGCCATCCGCATACCCGGCTTCTGCAAGTCCGCGCTAACATCTGCGATGATGTCGCCCTGGCCCAGTCGCTCATCGGCCAGAGGGTGGCTTTCAATTACTTGACCTGTAAATTGATGTTCTCGGGATTTCTCTCGGACGTTGGAAGATCGGCGATGGTGTCTACCCACGGCAATGCCGAGCATTTCCAGATCTGTCGAACTGGCGTGAAAGCTCTGCGCTGCTTGATTGACCCGACGCCTATCCTGAGAATGGACGGATCGAGCAAGGAATGCCGGTAGATGGGCGAGCCGCAATTGCCGCAGAAAGCACGCAATACTTTCCTGCCGCTCTGTTCGGCGGTCTTCACATAAGTTCTTGGCGTGCCACTCAAGAGCACAAACTTGGCCGCCGAAACCGGCAAGGCGGTGTTGAAGGCCGTGCCCGTCAACGTTTGGCATTCGCTGCAATGACAAATTCCAAACTCGTTGGTCTCCGTTTCCGCCTCAAAAGTCACTTGACCGCAGTGACAGCTGCCCTCGATTTTCATATCGCCCTCGCCCAGCGTTACGACACGATCAAAGCACAGCGTGGGTGTGGTCGCCAGATGCCCATTCAAGGTCGGGTCAAAGCGAAGCCGCGACGGCACGCTGTGCCGCCAAGGTCTGGCGGGCCATGCGATAAGCCGCCCTCTCCCGGCATTGGCACGCCTGCCCCGATCATGTAACCCGACGAAAACCCTTCGAAAACCATTGCCGGGACGGGACGCTGATGAGTGCGGTTGCCAACGACGACGCGGGACATGGCACAAGCGCGCTGATCTTCGCGCTGGTGGCGCTGGCCTGCGGGCACATGCTGTCGACGCTGCTGCGCACCATCCCTGCGCTCAGCCTCGATCTGATGGCGGCGGATTTCCATGTGCAGCCTCAGGCGCTGGCGAGCCTCACCTCGGTCTATCATTTCGCCTTTGCAGCCTCGCAGATCCCGGTTGGTGCGGCGATGGACCGCTTTGGCGTGCGGCCGGTGTCCCTCAGCCTGCTTGCGGGAACCATCGTCGGCGCAATCGCGTCCGGCCTTGCCACGGGGCCTTCGAGCTTTGCCTTCGGGCAGTTGCTGCTCGGCATCGCGACCTCGGGCATGCTGATGTGCCCGATGACGCTGGCGGCCAAGCAATTGTCGGCGGCGCGGTTCGGGCTGTGGTCGGGCGCGATCCTGTCGATCGGCAATATCGGCATGCTGCTGTCGTCGAGCCCGCTTGCCTTCGTGATCGATCAGTACGGCTGGCGCGCCGGGTTCTGGATCGCCGCAGCCGGCGGCGTCGTGGTGGCGCTCGCCGTCTACGTGCTGGTGCCGAACCAGAAGGCAGAGCACAAGGACGATGCCTTGCCGCTGTCGCAGATGATCGAGGTGCTCAGGCTCGGCCTGTCTCGCCCGTTGCGCGGGCTGATCGCGCTGGCGCTGGTGTCGCTGGCGACCTCGCTGGTGCTGCGCGGCTTGTGGGGCGGACCCTGGCTCATGCAGGTCAAGGGCCTGTCGCGGGTCGAGGCCGGCAACCAGCTCGGCGCCTATACGCTGGCGATGATCGCAGGCCCGCTTCTGATGGGCATGGTCGATCGCAGCATCGGCCGCCGCCGCGAACTGGTGGCCGCTACGCACATGGTCGCGGCGGCGCTGGTCGTGCTGATGGCGCTCGGCGCGCCGCATTTTGCGGTTGCATGGCTGTTCGGCGTAACAGTCATGCCGCCGCAATATGATCTCGTGCTGTTCGTGCTGATCGGCCTTGCGACCTCGGCCCAGCCGCTGCTGTTCGGCATGTGCCGGCAACTGGTCGATGCGCAGACCGCCGGCAAGGCGCTGGCGGCGGTGAACCTCGCCTTCTTCCTCGGCACCGCCCTGATGCAGTCGATGTCGGGCGCGGTGGCGGTCTTCGCGGGGCTACCTGCGGTGCTGCTGTTCATGGCGGCGATGCTGCTCGTGGGTGTGATGATCTTTTTGACTTACACCTCGGCAACTTCGTAGGGTGGGTTAGCGCAGCGTAACCCACCACTTCCGTCACTGCGGAAACCAGAGTGGTGGGTTACGCCGAGCAGATGCGCGCCGCGCATCAGCTAACCCACCCTGCCAGTCCGCGCATCAAAGGAATGCCTCATGCCCGTCGACACCAAAGCCGCCACCGACCGCCTCATGCGCTTCCTCTCCGTGGAAGGCGTCACCGGACAGGAGGCGGCGATCGGGCGTGAGCTCACCGCCGCGCTGAAGGAGAGCGGCGTGCCTGATAAGGCGATCCGGCTCGACGATGCCAACACCCGCATTCCCGTGCCGACCGAAACCGGCAATCTCATCGTCGACCTGCCCGGCCGCGGCGCGCTGCACAACCAGCCGCGCATCATGTTCATGACCCATATGGACACCGTGCCGCTCTGCGCCGGCGCCAAGCCGAAGAAATCCGGCCGCAAGATCGTCAACGAAGCCAGGACCGCGCTCGGCGGCGACAACAGATGCGGCTGCGGCGTGCTGGTGACGCTGGCGGCCGAACTCGAAAAGCAGAAGCTCGACCATCCGCCGATCACGCTGCTGTTCTGCGTGCGCGAGGAGAGCGGGCTCTACGGCGCGCGCCACGTCAAGCTGGACGAGCTCGGCTCGCCGGCGATGGCGTTCAACTATGACGGCGGCTCGGCCTCCAACGTCGTGATCGGCGCGGTCGGCGCCGACCGCTGGACCGTCGAGATCTTCGGCCGCGCCTCGCATGCCGGCGTCGCGCCGGAGCGCGGCATCTCCGCGACCATGATCATGGCGCTGGCGCTGGCCGACGTGAAGGCCGGCGGCTGGTTCGGCAAGGTGGTGAAAGGCAAGGGCGCGAGCGCGCGGATGGGCACCAGCAATATCGGCCCCGTCACCGGCGGCGAAGGCCGGCCCGCGGGCGATGCCACCAACGTCGTCACCGACTACGTGCATGTGCGCGGCGAAAGCCGCAGCCATGACGGCAAGTTCTTCAAGGAGATCACGAAGGCCTACAAGGCCGCGTTCGAGAAAGCCGCCAAGAAGGTCACGAACACGCAAGGCCAGTCGGGCAAGGTCAAGTTCAAGGCCGAGACCGACTATTATCCATTCCGAATGAAGGAGAATCTGCCCGTCGTGAAGCGCGCGATCGAGGCGGTGTCCGCGGTCGGCGGCACGCCGAACGTCCGCGCCGCCAATGGCGGCCTGGACGCCAACTGGATGGTCCGCCACGGCATTCCGACCGTGACCTTCGGCGCCGGCCAGAACGAGGCACACACGATCGACGAGTGGATCAATCTGGACGAATACGACCGCGCCTGCGCGCTGGCGCTGCAGCTCGCGACGATGCGGTGAGGGAGGGACAGTAGGGTGGGTTAGCCCTGCAGATGCGCGCCGCGCATCTGCTCGGCATAACCCACCACTTCTGCCGCTGCGGAGATCAAAGAGTGGGTTACGCCAGCGACCTGCGCTTCGCGCAGCCGCCGGCTAACCCACCCTACGAAAAAGAAAATACAGGGAGGCCACATGCCGCGTATCGCTCATATCGAATCCGCCCTCTATCGGATTCCTCTCCCCGTCACGCTGTCCGATTCCACGCATGGCGACATGTCGGCGTTCGAGTTGATCACCTGCCGCATCCGCGATGCCGATGGCGCCGAAGGCGTCGGCTACACCTACACGGTCGGACGCAACGGCGGCGCCGTGGCCGATATCTTGAAGCGCGAGATTCCGCCTCTGGTCGAAGGCCGTGAGGCCGACGATTCCGAAGCGATCTGGCATCATGTCTGGTGGGGCCTGCATTATGGCGGACGCGGCGGGCCGGCGGTGCTGGCGCTGTCCGCGCTCGACATCGCGCTGTGGGATTTGAAAGCGCAGCGCGCCAAACTGCCACTGTACCGATTGCTCGGCGGATTCGATGCCCGCGTGCCTTGTTACGCCGGCGGTATCGATCTCGATCTTTCGGTCGAGGCGCTCCTGAAGCAGACCGACGGCAATCTCGCCAAAGGCTTTCGCGCCATCAAGATGAAGGTCGGCCGGCCCGATCTCAAAGCGGACATCGCGCGGGTCGCGGCGATGCGAGCGCATCTCGGCGACGGCTTTCCGCTGATGGCGGACGCCAACATGAAGTGGACGGTCGAGGAAGCGATCCGCGCCGCCCGCGCCTTCGTGCCTTACGACCTGACCTGGCTGGAAGAGCCAATCATCCCCGACGATGTCGCCGGCCATGCCCGCATCATGCAGGCCGGCGGCGTTCCGATCGCCGCGGGCGAAAATCTGCGCTCGCTGTGGGAGTTCAAGAACTACATCGCATCAGGCGCGGTGTCCTATCCGGAGCCCGATGTCACCAATTGCGGCGGCGTCAGCGCCTTCATGAAGGTCGCGCGACTGGCGGAGGCGTTCAACCTGCCGGTCACCAGCCATGGCGCCCACGACATCACCGTGCATCTGCTCGCAGCCTGCCCGAACCGGTCGTATCTGGAGGCCCACGGCTTCGGGCTCGACAAATATATCGAACATCCGCTGGTGCTGGAGGATGGCAAGGCCCTGGCGCCGGACCGTCCGGGCCACGGCATCAGCTTCGACTGGAAGGGGCTGGCGAAGCTGGCGTGACACCCATCACCCGTCATTCCGGGGCGCGCCTCCTGGCGCGAACCCGGAATCCATTGCGCGGCAATCTCAGTGGCCGATGGATTCCGGGCTCGCGACGTCGTCGCGCCCCGGAATGACGGGAGTGGTGCGCATGGCCGCACGCGAGGCATTCGCCAGGGCTTGATGCGGGGTGCGGATATCAGGCTACACTGGCGACAGCCGTCACCATTCGAAAGTTCCCGCCTTGCCCCCCGAACTGCACAAGAAACTGACCGCCTGGCGCCGGCATCTGCATGCGCATCCCGAACTGTCGCTCCAGGAAAAGGGGACCGCCGCCTTCGTGCAGGAGCGGCTCGCCGAGCTCGGCATTCCCTTCGAGACCAATATCGGGGGCCACGGCGTGGTCGCGACGCTGACGCGCGGGACCGCCGCGGGACGCGTCGGCTTGCGGGCCGACATGGACGCGCTGCCGATCACGGAAGATACGGGGCTCAGCTATGCCTCGACAACGCCCGGCGTGATGCACGCCTGCGGGCATGACGGGCACACCGCTTCGCTGCTCGGCGCCGCGGCGCTGCTCGCGGCCGATACCGACTGGAGCGGCACCGTCGATTTCATCTTTCAGCCGGCCGAGGAGGGATTTGGCGGCTCGCGCGCGATGGTCGCGGCCGGGCTGTTCGAGCGCTTCCCGGTGGACCGCGTGTTCGGCTTTCACAACTGGCCGGGCCTGGAAGCCGGCACCATCGCGGTCCATGACGGCGCGGTGATGGCCTCCGGCGGACGCATCACCATCACCATCGAGGGCCATGCCGGGCACGCCGGCATGCCGCACCTGACCCGCGATCCCGTGATGGCGGCCGGCCATCTGATCGTGGCGATGCAATCGATCGTGTCGCGCAGCGTCGATCCGCTCGACACCGCCGTGCTCTCGCTGTCGGCGATCGAGGGCGGCACCGCGGCCAACCAGATCGCGGGCAAGGTCGTGATCCGCGGCACGCTGCGGCATCACCGCAATCACGTCAAGGACATCATCCTCGCACGGATCGGCGAGATCTGCGCCGGCATCGCCACGAGCTTCGACGTCAAGGTCACGCCCGATATCGTGATGGGCGTCGGCGTCACCGCCAACACGCCTGATGAAGCCGGCTTCGCGCGCATCGCCGCGGAGAAGGTGCGGGCGCCCGTGCGGCGCGACCTCGCGCCGAGCATGGCGGGCGAGGATTTCGCGTTCTACCTCCAGCAACGGCCCGGCGCGTTCGTGTGGATCGGCAACGGACCCTTGCGCGACGGCGCCGAGCTGCACGGCCCACGCTACGATTTCAACGACGCGATCCTGCCGGTCGCCTCACACTGGATGGCCGAGGTCGCCAAGACCGCGCTGTCGGCGAATGAGGACGTGGCCTGAAAAAGCTGCGCCTCCTCCAACGGAGGCCTGCTCATAGGCCCTGAACCGAAGCGGCAGCTGACGAACGGCAAGTCCGCTTTCGGAGACCACCCGATCGCGGCGTGATGAGCACACGCCCCAGCCTGGAACCTCCTGACCGCGCGCGCTTGACGCACGGCGTCCGAGCAGGTTTAATTAGCTCAAAGAACAATTGTTCGCATTCCGAACATTCGTATTGGCTGGACTAAGCGGGTTCACAACACCGCGCCCGCGCCACCAGAGGAAACGTCACCGATGCAAGCCATCCTCAACGGCGACAGCACGCTCGTCATCGCGATGATCGTCGCCTACATCGCCTTCACGTCCTGGCTCACGCTGAAGCTGCGCAGCCGGACCAGCGATCAGTTCATGACCGCATCGCGCGCGATGCCGGCCGTGGTCGTCGGCGTGCTGATGATGAGCGAATTCGTCGGCGCCAAATCGACCGTCGGCACGGCGCAGGAAGCGTTCCAGTCAGGCATGGCCGCGGGCTGGGCCGTGCTCGGCGCCTCGATCGGCTTTCTGCTGTTCGGCCTGTTGATGGTGAAGAAGCTCTACAACTCAGGCGAATACACCATATCCGCGGCGATCGCGCAGAAATACGGCAAGTCGACCATGCTCACCGTGTCGGTGATCATGATCTACGCGCTGCTGCTGGTGAATGTCGGCAACTACGTCAGCGGCGCCGCCGCGATCGCCACCTCGCTGCATGTCAGCCTGCCGGTGGCAATGTGCATCATCGCTGCCGTCTCGACCTTCTACTACGTGTTCGGCGGATTGAAGGGCGTCGCCTGGGTGACGATCCTGCACAGCGCCTTCAAGGTCGTCGGCATCATCATCATCTTCGCGGTTGCGATGTCGCTGACCGGCGGCATCGCGCCGATGCAGGCCAAGCTTCCGGCTTATTATTTCAGCTGGGACGGCAAGATCGGCTTTACGACCATCTTCGCCTGGACCTTCGGCACCGTCGGCGCGATCTTCTCGACGCAGTTCATCGTGCAGGCGATCTCCTCGACGCCGAGCGCCGACGACGCCCGCAAGGCGACCTACTACGCGGCTGCGTTCTGCCTCCCGCTCGGCCTTCTGCTCGCGCTGATCGGCGTTTCCGCAAGATATCTCTACCCCGACATGAACAGCCTCTACGCGCTGCCGGTGTTCCTGGAGAAGATGCCGCCGCTGGCCTCCGCCTTCGTGACGACCTCGCTGGTGGCATCGATCTTCGTCAGCGTCTGCACGGTGGCTCTCGCGATCGCTTCGCTGGTCGTGCGCGACTTCTACGTCCCCTATTGGAAGCCGACGCCCGAACGCGAGTTGAAGATGACGCGCGTGTTCTCGGTTCTGATCGCGATCGTGCCGCTGGTGTTCGTGTTCTTCATTCCCGAGATCCTGAAACTGTCGTTCTTCACCCGCGCGCTGCGCCTGTCGATCACGATGGTGGCGATGACCGGCTTCTACCTGCCGCTGTTCGCCAGCAACCGCGGCGCCACCGCCGGCCTGATCGGCGCTGCTGTCTCGACCACGGTCTGGTACGTGCTCGGCAATCCCTTCGGCATCGACAACATGTACATCGCCGCGGTGACGCCGCTGCTGGTGATGGCGATCGAGCGCCTGGCGATGGGCCACGCGCCTGCCGCCCCGCAGGCCGCGCAGCCCAACGCGTTCGTCGAAAGGACGTCGACATGACCATCGGTACCGAGGTCGCGACCATCGAACGCGAGATCGCGGCCGACGGCGCCGTTCGCCCGGCGGCCGGCGATCCCAACAGGTTCGACGCCTTCATTCCCTCGCCTTGCGTGCAGAACCACGCCGCCAACCTGATGCCGCTCGCCAATGGCGATCTCGCCTGCGTCTGGTTCGGCGGCACGCAGGAGGGCATGTCCGATATCTCGGTGTATTTTTCGCGGCTGCCGCGCGGCGCGACGCAGTGGTCGCGCGCCGAAAAGCTGTCCGATGATTCCGGCCGCTCCGAGCAGAACCCGGTGCTGTTCCCTGCCCCCGACGGCACGCTGTGGCTGATGTGGACGGCGCAGCTCGCCGGCAACCAGGACACCGCCATCATCCGCCGCCGGCTCTCGTGCGACAACGGCAACAGCTGGGGTCCGATCGAGACGCTGTTCCCGGAGCATCGCGGACGCGGCACCTTCATCCGCCAGCCGATCGTCGTGCTCGACAATGGCGACTGGCTGCTGCCCGTGTTCTATTGCCACAGCACGCCGGGCCGGAAATGGAACGGCGACGAAGACACCAGCGCGGTGAAGCTCTCGTCCGACGCAGGCAAGACGTGGCGCGATATCGAGGTATCCGGCAGCCGCGGCTGCGTGCATATGAGCATCGCGCGCCTCGACGACGGCTCGCTGCTCGCGATGTACCGCAGCCGCTGGGCCGACAACATCTACCAGAGCTGCTCCACCGATCACGGCCGCAGCTGGTCGGCGCCTGAAGCAACCGCGCTTCCCAACAACAATTCCTCGATCCAGTTGACGCGGCTCGGCAATGGTCATCTCGCGCTGGTGTTCAACGATTCCAGCGCCAGGGACGCAACCGGGCGCAGGCTGTCGCTCTATGACGAGATCGAGGATGACCTTCCGCCCGTGCTCGCCGGCGACGGCCACAAGGCCGACGGACGCACCGCGTTCTGGGGCGCGCCGCGGGCGCCGATGACCCTGGCCATCTCGACCAACGGTGGACAGAGCTGGCGCAAGCGCAACGTCGAGACTGGCGACGGCTATTGCATGACCAACAATTCGCGGGACCAGACCAATCGCGAGCTGTCCTATCCCAGCGTCAAGCAGACCGCCGACGGCGCGATCCACATGGCCTTTACCTTCCATCGCCGCGCGATCAAATATGTCCGCGTGAGCGAAGCGTGGGTGCAGCAGGGTTGAGGTGCAAGGCTGTGGTGAAGGACTGACGTGATGGACAAGCGGCCGCACGCGCTCGTCACGGGCGCCAGTTCGGGGATTGGCGCAGCGATCGTCGAGCGCCTGCTGCGCGACGGCTGGCGCGTCACCGGGATCAGCCGCCGGCCTGTCAGGTTCGACCATCCGGCGTTCGCGCATCTGGCGCTGGACCTCAACGAGGTCGACGCCATCGCGCGCGCCGTCGCAGGTCTCGCACCGACCGCGCTGGTTCACGCCGCGGGCTTGCTGAAGGTCGGCCCGCTCGGATCGCTCGACCATGACGACGGCGCTGCGATGTGGCGGCTGCATGTCGACGTCGCCGGGCGTCTCGCCGACGCGCTGGCACCCATTCTGCCACAGGGCGGGCGCATCGTCTTCATCGGCAGTCGCACCGCATCCGGCGCCGCCGGCCGCGGGCAATATGCCGCGACCAAGGCGGCGCTGGTCGCGATGGCGCGATCCTGGGCGAGCGAGCTCGCGCCGCGCGGCATCACGGTGAACGTGGTCGCACCCGCAGCAACGCAGACGCCGATGCTGAAGGACCCGATGCGCGCCAACGTCGCGCCAAAACTGCCGCCGATCGGCCGCTTCATTCAGCCGGAAGAAGTCGCGGCCGCCGTGGCCTTCCTGCTCTCGGACGAAGCCGCCGCCATCACCGGCCAGCAGCTCGTGATCTGCGGCGGCAGCTCGCTCTGAGCCCGCACGAGTATTCAAGCGACAAAAACCGACGGCGTTTCAGGGCAGCAGCCGCGCGCTGCGTCCGTCGATCCCAGCGATCACATCACCGCGCTGGGTACGGTCATCAAATCTGCAAGGAGACGTCATCGTGGCGTCAACTGTCGAAGAGTAGCGTTGCCGCCGTTCAGTGGAGCTCATTCCAACCGCACTGAATTCTTGTCTGGCCAAATAACAGGGAGGGCGACGTGGTGCGAAACTATCGTAACTATTTGCTGTCGACCGGCGCGATCGCGAGTGTGCTCGCTTCTCAAATGCTTTTCGCGCAGGCAAGCCGCGCGGAAGACGATCACCACCGCGTCAGGCACGTGCTTCTCCTGAGCATCGACGGCTTCCACCAGCACGATCTGGCGACCTGCCTGCAAAAAGGCACCTGCCCGACCCTCGCCAAGCTCGCGGGCCGCGGCCTCACCTATACCAACGCACGGACCACCACGCCCTCCGATTCATTCCCCGGCTTGCTCGCGCAACTGACGGGCGGAACACCGAAAACGACCGGCGTCTATTATGACGACAGCTACGATCGCACCCTGTTCTCGCCGGACGGAAAGCTCCCGGCTGTTGCGACCGGTTGCAGCGGCAATGCGGGAACCGAAGTCGTGCTGGACGAGTCGCTCGATTTCGACTCGACCAAATTGTTCAGCGGCGGCATCAACCCGGCCTTTTTGCCTCAGCAGAAACATGCCGACGGCAGCTGCACGAAGGTGTTCCCGCACGATTTCATCAAGGTGAACACGATCTTCGGGGTCGCCCATAAAGCCGGCCTGCAGACGGCTTGGTCCGACAAGCATCCGGCCTACGACATCGCGAACGGCCCGTATGTCGGCGCGCCCAATATCGACGAGCTCTACACGCCCGAGATCAACTCGAACATCGCCACCGCAAACCCGCCGGGACCGTCCTCCGCAAACGGCGTTGATCTGGCGGGCCCCGCCGGCAAATGCGATGCGACCAACTCGACGCTGGCATTCAACAACGTTGTTCCGGTGCAATATGTCGACTGCGCACCGACCCAGGAGGCCTATGACGACGTCAAGGTCAACGCGGTCATCAACTGGATCAACGGGAAACGCGCCGAAGGCCAGCCCTGGACCGGCCGGGCACCGGCGATTTTCGGCATGAACTTCCAGGCGGTCAGCGTTGGCGAGAAGCTGGTGGCCGGCGGTTACGACGCACAACTCGCGCCGAAGCCGATCCTCGCCCATGCCATCGCGCACACCGACGCCTCGATCAAGCGGATGATCGATGCGTTGAAGGCGCGGGACCTGCTCGAGGACACGCTGATCATCGTATCGGCAAAGCACGGCCAGTCGCCGATCGATCCCACCAAGCTGCAGATGGAGGCCAAGGCGACCCAGGCACCTGATCACACGGTGGTGGATCCGGGCAACGTCATCAACGCGCCTGTCGACCAGACTTTCTCCGCGTTCACCAACCCGAACAGCGGCAACCAATATGCGCAAGGCGGCCACCTGCAGACGGACGACGTCGGTATCGTCTGGCTTCAACCCAACACGCCGGCGGATGTGAAGCAGGCCGTGATCAGCCTGCACAACAATGCAATTCCGATCCATGCCGGCACGCTGCCGACAGGGACGATCTTCGGCTCCAACATCGTCTCGGGTGACGCGCTCGCCGATATCTTCGGCGATCCCCGCGTCCCCGGCTCGATCGCCGCCGCCAGGGCGCCCGACATCTTCATCCAGCCCGATTACGGCGTGATCTATTCGGGCAGCAAGAAGAAGATTGCCGAGCACGGTGGCGGAACGCTGGACGACACCCATGTGGCCCTGCTCGTCGCGGGACCTTCCGTCGAAGGCGGCAAGGTCGACGAGCTCGTGCATACGACCCAGATCGCGCCGACCATCCTGCGCGCCCTCGGGCTTCCCACCCACGCGCTGGACTCCGTCCGGAAAGAAGGCACACGCGTTCTTCCGGAACTCTTTGAGCGTGGGGACAGGGACGACGATTGAGCAACGCGCATCGGGTCAGAGTCTGCGTTGACTGAAAGCGTGGCCGGCGGCTGAATCCAAGCCGCCGGTCATCAGACGTCTGCAAGCCGAGCTCATCAAGCTGATCGCCGGCTTCATGTCGCGACGACAGGGCAATTGGCAATGCGGGTTCTGATGCTGGCCGTGAGCTTGTTGGTGGCTGGCGGCTGTGTGGCATTCGCAGATGCCGCCAGCGAGTACCAGGTCGGAATGGCTGCCTATCTCCGGTCCAATTATGCCGAAGCCATCGCGCATTTTTCGAAC
This sequence comes from Bradyrhizobium manausense, assembly GCF_018129685.1. Lineage (GTDB taxonomy): Bacteria > Pseudomonadota > Alphaproteobacteria > Rhizobiales > Xanthobacteraceae > Bradyrhizobium > Bradyrhizobium manausense_D. The sequence goes on along the minus strand of NZ_JAFCLG010000009.1, from coordinate 101,262 downwards.
GCGATCAACCTGAAGCCGGATGCCATCTTGTATACGTCGCGCGGCAACGCCTACGATGATAGCGGCCAGAGTGATCTCGCGATCGCCGATTATACGACGGCGATCTCGGTGTCTCCCACCCTCGCGTTTGCATACGTGAATCGGGGCGTCGCCTACTATCGCAAGAAGGATTATGACCGGGCACTCGGCGACCTCAGCAAGGCGATCGAGTTGGAGCCCAAGGCTGCCGTCGCCTATGTATCGCGGGCGAATGTGTATGACGACAAGGGTCTCACCGATTTGGCGTTAGCCGACTACGCGACTGCGATCAAGGTCGACCCGAAATTCTACAGATCATACGGCGAGCGCGGCTCCGCTTATGGCAAAATGGGAAAGTTCGATGATGCGATTGCTGATCTCACCAAAGGAATCGAACTGAACCCGCGTTACGCTTTCGCCTACCTCATGCGCGGGCTGCTCTTTGAGAGGAAAAAGGACCGCGACAATGCGATCGCCGATTTCCGGAGGGCGCTGGCTCTTGATCCGGCCCGTACGGCCGCGCGTCAAGGCTTGCAGCGGCTCGGTGTCGCGCCCTAGCGACAACGGCACGCGGGCTAGGTGCATTTGCGCCATGTGGCTGGAGTTCCATGCTCGCGCCGCGCGCTGCGTCGGAACACCGGAGCAAGGCTGGATTAGCCACAGAAGGCGACTTGGACGCCGGTCTGATATGGCAAGTTGCCGTTGGGATGGGTGGTCGGATCGAAGTCAGGCGCGCTGCAACTTCGCAGATGGACCAATCGCTGACTCATGCAATTAGTTTGTGCGTGACGATTCGCTGTTGAACCGGCGCCTGTAGCGGTCCGACCCGAAAAGGCCCGCCAAGGCATGAGCCGCCCGGCTTCCAAGTGCGAGGGCGTCCGCGGAATTATGGTGCCTTCATAGAATGACGCCGGTCACCGAGCCGGCGGTTGCAAGATCAATCCGGCGGCGTAACGGCCGCGGGCTTGCTCTTGCAACGGTGACCGAGGCGGATCGGCAAATAATTTTTGCATGGTTGCAGATCGAGTTTGTCACTTGCCGAGCGGAGGGTATTTCCGAGCGCAGTAGTCTATGACTGCATCATGAACGTTGGGCTGGTCGCGGTACTGCGGAGAGATGCCGGCGCGTGTGTCAGCTACGCAGTTCGTGAACTGCGGATTCATGTGGTTTAAAAAGTCGAGGCCCCCAGCCTTCGCGTGGCCGGAGCCGATTAGCGAGCCGATGCCGACGATTGTCGCAAAAGCGAAGAGAGCGATCCTTGAGGTCTTCATGTCCGTTACTCCTTTGGTGCGGCTACACTGTGTAGCTCGCTAAAAAGAGAATAACGGAGCCTATCGAACTGTACGTGGTTGAAATCACACTCCGAGCGACGCCAACTCGGGGGACGGACCTCGCCTGGACTTTGAGCGGCCAGCTCGCCATGGCTCCAAGCAGTGTAATAAATGAAGCTCGCTTCATTCCAGCCTCAACCTTCGGGGGGTAGCCTAACGGCCAAGCCGGCTTTCCGGATAGGGTAGAGTTGGGTTCGAGCGTCTATAGATTGGGCTCCTGAAGTCGCCTTCGGGTCCAATCCGCTAAAACTCTGGCCGAGTAGGTGTCCTCCGCTTAGCCGTCGGCAACCGACATGGCCTTGACCGGTCCAAGCCCCCGGTTCACGACTCGTCGAGAAGCTCCAGCAGTTCCTCGACCTGCTCGAACGGGGCGCCCTGCGTCGGGCTGTGATAGACGACGCGATCGCCGTCGCGCTGCAAGGACTTCCCCGCCGATTTCCCCTTGGACTTGCGCAGCCGTCCCGGCAGGAACGTCGCAGCCACCGCGCTTTGCCCGACGTCGAGCCGGATGATGCCCCTGCGCTTGCAATCAAGCCTCAGCCGCGCGGCCGCAAAGAAATCGCGCGCGGCCTGCGGCAAGGGCCCGAAGCGGCGCGAGGTCTCTTCCTCGAGATCTTCCAGATCGTCCTCGCTGGCGCAGCGCGCGGCGCGGGCATAGAGCTCGAGCCGCACGGGAGCGGATTGCACGTAGCTCGCGGGCAGCATGTCCGCGACCGGCAGGTTCAGATCGGGCACCCACACCACGGACATGCCGTCATCGACCTTCTCCGAGGCCATCTTCAGCAGATGGCTGTAGAGGATGGGTCCGAAGACGTGGACGTGGCCCGATTGCTGCTCCGAGAACAGATCGCCCGCGCCGCGAAGATCGAGGTCGCGTTCGCTGATGGCGAAGCCCGCGCCCGGCCGGCTGAACTCCTCCAGCACGGCGAGCCGCTTCTCCGACTGCGCCGAGGCCGACTCGGTCAGGAGATAGGCGAAGGCACGGATGCCGCCACGCCCGACGCGTCCGCGCAGCTGGTGCAATTGGGCGAGGCCGAAATTTTCCGGCCGGCACACCACGATAGTGTTGGCGCGCGGAATGTCGAGGCCGCTCTCGACGATGTTGGTGGCCAGCAGCACGTCGGCCTTGCCCTCGACGAAGGTCATCATGCGCTCGTCGATCTCGTCGGCCGGCAATTTGCCGTGCAGGCAGACGATCTTGAGATCGGGCGCCACCGCCTGGACCCGCGCCAACATCGGCTCCAGATCCTGGATGCGCGGGCAGATCAGAAAGCTCTGCCCGTGCCGCCGCTGCTCGCGCAGCAAGGCCGAGGCGATCGCAGCATCCGACAGCGGCGCGATCCTGGTCGCGACCGGGAGCCGGTGCACGGGCGGCGATGCAATGACGCTGAGATCCCTGAAGCCGGCAAGGCCCGCGGCCAGCGTGCGCGGGATCGGCGTGGCGCTCATCCAGAGCGTATGTGCGTTCCTGGCGAGCCCGGACAGCCTTGCCTTCTCGGCCGCGCCGAAATGCTGCTCCTCGTCGATGATGACGAGACCGAGGTCGTCGAACTTCACGTCCTTGGACGAGAGCGCCTGCGTTCCGACCACGACCTTGATCCGGCCGCTGCGCAGGCCCTCCCTGGTCTGCCGCATCTCCGCGCTGGAGGCGGCGCGCGACAGGCTTCCGACCTCGATACCCAGTGGGGCAAAGCGCTTGCTGAAGGTCGCGACATGCTGCCGCGCGAGCACGGTGGTCGGCACGGCGATCGCCACCTGCTTGCCCGAGAGCACCGCGGCGGCGGCCGCGCGCAGCGCCACCTCGGTCTTGCCGAAGCCGACGTCGCCGCAGATCACCCGGTCCATTGGATGGCCGGAGGCGAGATCGTCCAGCACATCGTGGATCGCCTTGGCCTGATCGACTGTCGGGAAATAGGGAAAGCGCGCCACGAATTTCTCGTAAGCCGATCCCGGCGGGACCAGCTTTGGCGCCTTGCGCCGCCTGCGCTGGCTGACGTGCCTGGCGAGCACCTTGCCGGCAGCCCGGATCTCCTGCTCGGCCTCGCTGCGGCGGGCCCACCATGTGCTGCCATCCGCCTTGTCGAGCGCGAGCTTGCCGCGCTCCGTTGAGTAGGGCCACATCTGGGCGAGATCGGGCGGCGGCACGAGGACCGCGTTGTCACCGGCGAAGGACAGCCGGACCATCTCGCGCATGGCCCCGCCACCGGTGTTGACGGTCTGCAGGCCGTCGAGCACGCCGATGCCGCGCTGCAGATGCACGACGACCGTGCCCTGCTCCGGCACATCGGCATGATCAAACGCGGCGTTCCAGCTTCGCGCCATCGGCTGCGGATGATGCGCGCGGCTGCCAAGCACGTCGGTGGCGGTGAGGACGACGGCAGGCTTTTTGCCGGGAATGGCGAAGCCGGCGTCGAGATCGGCGAGCAGGGCGACATCGCGCGGGAACGCCGCCTCGGCCTCCGTCCAATCGGCGACCCGCTCCGCCTTGACGCCGCTCATCCGCTCCATCGCGCGCAGATCCTCCTCGATCGCGGCGACGAGGATGAAGCGCGCATCGTCGTGCCTGGCGTCCTCGACGAAGGCGCGCAGGGCTTTGCGCGCCGACGACAGCTTGGAGAATTCCGGCGTCGGCTGGAACGCAGAGGTGCGCGCCAGCACCTTGATGCCGCGGGTCGCCTGCTTCCAGTCGCTCCGCCCGAGATATTCGCGCTCCCTGTCGGCGCGGCCCGCGGCCTCCTCGATCGTGCTCAGCCAGGCATCGGCATGCACGGGAACGGCGGCATCCGCGATCCACCTCGCCTTGCCGCAATAGTCGAACAGCGTCGCGCGTTTGGCCCGCGCGCCCGACATGGCAAGCCGCTCCGACATCGGATCGACGAGAAGCTCCCTGGTCTCGAAGATGATGTCATGCTGCTGCGGGTCGAACGCCACGATCCGCTTGATGGCGCGCCCGGAATGCTCGACGCGGAACGGACCCAGCGCACCCGCCGGAAAGATCTCGAAGGTCTGGCCGTGAAAGAGCGCGCCGCCCGCATAATCCGGCTCGTCATCGAGATCGTAGCCCAGCTGTTCGAGACGAACGCGAAGCTCGCTTTCGGAGAAGGCGCCACCGACCTTCAGGCTCGTGTTCGTGCGGAGCAGGCTTGCCGGCGCCGGCAGGCGCTCCATCACGGCTTCGGCCGTGGACACCAGGAAGATCGGTTGCTTCGACTTCGCGAGGCGCCGCAGCACCGAGGCTCTGCGGCCGGCGATCTCGCGCGATGGTTCCAGTTGATCGAACGGCAGGGTGTTCAGCCGCGGAAACACCAGGACGTCGCAGGACGGGTCGAGCGCATGAATGACGCTGCCGAGCCGCTCCGCCCGGTTCTCGCTCTCGGCGAGGAACACGAGGCCGCCGCGGCCGGAGTCCTTCCACTGCGCCAGCAGATGCAGCGCCATCATGCCAAGCGGCGAGGACGACGAGATCGCGGCGCGCGGCGCGCCCTTGCTTTGCTTGGCGGATGTCTTGCCCGGGGCGCGTCTGCTTGTCGGGCTCTTGGCCGGCGGGCGCTTCTTGGCCGCGCTTTTGACTGGTGAACTCTTCTTGAGTGAGCTCTTCTTGAGTGAGCTCTTGTTGAGCGAGTTCTTGGCTGCTGAACGCAATTTTCTGGAATGACGCACGTGAATCCGTTTCTCGTCGTAGGCAGTCATCAATGGCACCGCGCAGCCGAGCTAAGGTCGATGCGGTCGCGGATGGTCATGCATATGGGGCGGGGCGCACGAACGCGCGCCTCCCCAAAAGCCTCGTGCGACACGGAGGTCGCCGGCCAACGCAAAAAGCGCGAGGACAAGCCGCCAGTCGTCTAGCAGACGCGCCGGCCCATTTCCACTCTTGTCATCACGTCCAGGCTAAATGATGCCGCTCTGCCGCAGTGCTGCAATTTCAGCCTTGTCATAGCCGAGCTCGGTCAGCACCGAATCGGTATGCTCACCCAACGTCGGCGGACGTGTCGCGATCTCGCCCGGCGTTTCCGACAGCCGGACCGCAGCACGAGCAACGGGGGCTTGCTTCGGCAAGCCGGGATAGTCGACATCCTGCAGGAAGCCGGCGGCGCGAATGTGCGGATGATCGAGCGCCTGCTGCGGGCTGAGGACAGGCCCGGTCGGAATCATCGCCTTGCCGAGCGTGTCGACCGCCTCCTGCGTGGTGCGCTCGGCACACCAGCGCGCCATCCGCTCGCTGATGATGGGGCCGTTATTGCCGCGGCTGATGTCGTCGGCAAAGCGCGGATCGCTCAGCCACAACTCCTCTTCGCCCATGAGCCTCGCCCAGCGCTTGAACAGCGGATGGCCGGTGACCTGACACAGCACCCAGCCGTCCTTGGTGCGATAGATGTCCACGGGCGCCGCGGTCTGGCCGAGATTGCCTGTGGGAACGCGGTTGACCGATATGACGGCCTGTTCGATCAGCGTCGCATTGGTGAAGGACAAGGCGGTCGCCAGCAGCGCGCCCTCGACGATCTGCCCGCGCCCGGACTTGCCGCGCTCGATCAGCGCGGCAAGCGTCCCGAACGCGCAGTGCAGCGCGGTGCCGAAATCGACCCAGTTAACCGCCGCGCGATAAGGCGGATTGCCGGCGCCGGTCATGTAGACCGCGCCCGACATGACCTGGCCCACGCCATCGAAGCCGACGCGGTCGGACCAGGGGCCGGGCCCGCCAAACGCAGTTGCCGTCGTCAGGATGATGTCCGGTTTGATCGCCTTCAGCGAGTCATAGTCGAGCTTCATCGCAAGAAGCGTCTGCGGCGGCAGATTGGCGACGACGACATCTGCCGTCTTGATCAGCCGGCGCATCACCTCCTGGCCCTCGGGCTTCATCGGATCGAGCGTGATGCACTTCTTGTTGCGATTGACCTGGAGGAACAGCGCGCCCTCGCCGCCTTCGCCGACCGGTGCCACGAAGCGGTCCTCGCTGCCGTCGCGCTTCTCGACGCGGATGACGTCGGCGCCGAACTCCGCCAGCAAGGTCGCGCAATATGGCCCCGCGATATAGCGCCCGAAATCAAGGACGCGCACGCCTTCCAGAACTCCCCCCATCGACCTCATTCCCTGGCTATTTCCGGTCAGATTACAGCGAACGCTCGCCACGGCAAGGTGGCGGCGCACAATGGGCGGCCCTCAAGATGTGATCGGCCAGGTGTATCGGTTGGCGGAAATTCTGCTCTAGTATGCGGCCCCGTCCGTCCCTCCAGCCAAAAGCGCACATTCATGCCGCAACAATTCGACAGGTCCGCAGAAGATCTCGGCAACGCCATCCATTTCGAGCACGTCAACATCCAGGTTCCGGACCAGCGCCTCGCCACGCTGTTCTACGTCACCGGCCTTGGGTTGACGCGCGATCCCTATCTGATGGTGTCCGACACCAACATGTGGATCAACGTCGGACGGAGCCAGTTTCACCTGCCCAGCGGCAAGGCGCAGGTGCTGCGCGGCCATACCGGATTGGTCATCGAGGGACGCGAGGCGCTGCTGGCGCGATTGGCCTCGGTCAAGAGCAAGCTCGAAGGCACGGCCTTCGCGTATGCCGAGCATAATGATTATGTCGAGGCGACCTGCCCCTGGGGCAACCGCATTCGCGTCCACGAACCGGATGCCGCGCGCTTCGGGCGCATCACGCTCGGCATTCCCTATGTCGCGTTCGACGTGCCGGCCGGATCGGCGCAGGCGATCTGCGCTTTCTATCCCGAGATCATGGGCATGCCCGCGAGCCTTCGCAACGGCGACGGCAAGGTTGCCGCCGTGAAAACCGGCCGCGACCAGCACCTCCTGTTCCGCGAGACCGATCGGGTGCAGCCTGACTATGACGGGCACCATGTGCAGATCTACATCACCGACTTCTCCGGCCCCTACCGCAAGCTAAAGGCGCGCGATCTGATCTCGCGCGAGGACAACCAGTATCAGTACCGCTTCTGCGACATCGTCGAGCTCGACAGCGGCAAGCATCTCTTCACCGTCGAGCACGAGGTGCGCAGCGCGACGCATCCGATGTTCATGCGGCCGATGGTCAATCGCAACCCTGTGGTCAACAACCGCAACTATGCCTACGGCCACGATCAGGCATCGTGGGCGATGGGGCCGGAACAATACGAAGGATAGAACCGATTCCCCAGCTGATATTCGGCCTGGCCTATCTGCTGATCGTGACCCGCTTCATCTGGCCGCTGCAGTTGCCGCTCTCGATCAAGCTCGTGATGGCTGCGCTCGCGTTGGTCGCGTTGCAGTTTCACCGGTGGAGCAAGCTGTCGTCGGGCTCGGTCTTCTCTCCGGAGTTTCCGCGCCCGGTGGTCGCGCTCTTCAACTGGGCGTTCGGCACAATCGTCCTGCTCGCGCTGCTGCAACTGGCGCTCGATGTCGGACTTCTCGCCGCAGCGGTGATCCAGGGTGGCATCGTGGGCGCCCCTGACGGCGTGCGCTATGGACTGGCTTCGTTGGCTGCCGTCGCGGCGGCGATCGGCGTCCAGCAGGCGATGCGGATTCCGTCGTTGAAAGACATCGAGATCGGTATCCGCGGGCTGCCCCGGCAATTCGACGGATACACCGTTCTGCAACTGACCGATCTCCACATCAGCCGGCTGTTCCCGGCGTCATGGGCGCGTGCCGTCGTCGAACGATCCAACAAGCTCGGCGTCGACCTGATTGCGATCACGGGGGATCTGATCGACGGCACCGTCGATGCGCGACGCGCCGACATCGAGCCCTTGCGGGACCTGAAAGCGACCGATGGCGTCTACGTGATCTCGGGCAATCACGAGTACATTTTCGGCTACGACAGGTGGATGGCGCGGTTCTTCGACCTTGGACTGCTGTCGCTCGAAAACAGGCGCATTGTTCTTGATCGCGACGGCGGCAGGCTGGTTTTCGCCGGCATCACGGACCGGGCGTCGCGCCACAGGGGGACTCCCGCCCGCGACCTCGCCGCGGTGCTCGAAGGCATCCCCGAAGGCGCTCCCGTCATCTTGCTCGATCACCAGCCGAGCGATGCGCGGCACGCCGCGAAGCTGGGTGTCGCCTTGCAATTGTCCGGGCATACCCACGGCGGACTGATTGTCGGGATCGACCGGTTGGCTGCGCCCGCCAATGCCGGCTACGTCTCGGGCCGCTACGACGTCGAGGGAATGACGCTCTACGTGAACAATGGGACCGCGCTCTGGCCGGGCTTCGCGCTGCGGCTCGGCCGCCCGTCCGAACTGACCCGGATCACGCTGCGCCCAGTGGACGCCACGCCCGTAACCAAATCTTAACCATAAAAATTTACCAAATCGCAGCACCGAGGATCTGCGGATGAGATCAATACTCGCGACGTCAACTTATCTGGCCTTTGCTGTGATAATCTTGGCAAACCTGATGGACGGCGGTCTGCTGCGGCTGCCTTAGGCTCCAACAAATTGTCGCCCCGGCTCTCCGCGCGCCAGCTGGCGATCCGGTAGCCGATCGGCGCGCCGAAACCACGCGGCCCCATCGTTGGATCTCGACCCGCTTTGCGAAGTGGAAGTCCTCGCGCGCTTGTCGCTCGGGCGATCGAGGCGGGTATGACCGGGCTCGAAGAAACCGGGCTCACACGGCCAACTGCGCGCTGTCAGCTCCTCGCACGCAGCACCTGACAGCAATCCGAACGGCGGCCCAGAAAACGAGGGATTGGTCAGTTGACCCAATTGGCTGGGGCGGGAGGGATCGAACCTCCGAATGGCGGAATCAAAATCCGCTGCCTTACCGCTTGGCTACGCCCCAATCCGATGGAATGGAAATCCAAAAAGCTAAGTGCTTTTAGGCGGTTACGCGTATAGTCACATTGGTTTGGTTTTGCAAATCATATTCGAAAACCCGCCGTGCTGCGTCCAGATTCGCTTTAGAAACCTATCCTAGCAGAGCAGGCTTGGCGGCGGCTAGTTCCTCGCTCTCGTCAGGCCGGAGGAATAGGTGCCCGTAGATATCACCCGTAGATATCAAAGGTCATTCCGACCGTGGAATGACTCAGCCGTTCCGGCGCTATTTTTCAAAAGCAATTGAAGGCCGCCGTCGATCTTATCGACGCTGAGCCAACTAGCAAAAAGAGCTGCAACGAGTGCAAACGGGACTACTTGGCCAGGCACGCGATCGTTCTTCAAGCCCCGCGTGATGCCACCCTCGATCTGAGTGGCCCGGAGTCCCCGCTGGACGGTGTACCGCAAGTCCAACAACCCCGCACCCTCCAGTTACCAAAATGCATTGGGCGTTTCAGGGACCGACCGCACCGTTCCCTTGGATTGCAATTGACTTTTTCTTCGCGTAAGGGTTGAGTGATGGCGATAATTTGGAGAGTGAGATCTTGGATCCGGGGAGTACAAGACGGCTGGTATTGCGTATACTTTTCGGTCTGCTGTTCGTCTACATTCTTATTTTCACGATTAGTTATACCCTCGAATATCAAGTAAATTTTGACTTTGTCCGCTTTCTCACGGGCACGCGGATAATGCTGCTCGCTGTAGGGGGCTGTTACCTCTGGCTCATTCGCGAAAATCTCGTTGAGCTGCTGGATCCTTTTGCAGCGTGCCTGTTACTCATAATTGTATCCGGCGCTCTTTCCGGCCTGTTGGACCAAAAGGACTGGCTCACCTATTTCCGCCATTTCTTTCAGTACGCATTCCTGCTCGCCTTCTACCTTTTGGGACGCGACGTCGCATGCAGGTCAGTCCCTGAAGGAGCGGTAAAGATCCTGTCGTCGGCTATTCTGTGCGGCTACATGGTCGCGACGGCAATCTATGTCGCCACGCCGGGGCTCCAGTTGGGAGGCTATAGCTTTCAGCCCAATCTCGCCCTGCTCTCGGTCGCATCCAGCTTGGCAACCTCAAACTGGGTGGGATCGGTCGTTGGTTGCCTTGTTGTCGTCATAGGCGACAAGCGGGCTGTTTACTTGGGCCTCTCACTCATCATTGCCGTGTACATAGCAGTCATCATCAATCGGCGAAGCCATCGAACCAAGTTCGAGCGCCTTGCGATTATCGTTGTGGGAACCCCGATTGTCTCACTTGGCTTGGGAGTCGTCGTCACGGCACTTGGTTGGGCCATGATGTCCTATGGCAATGTGCGGGTGGCTACTGTTGTAGAGCGCTTCACTCTAGAGCCGACGTACAACGGCGGAGCCGAAGCTACGGCCGCCAACGAGGCCAAGGTAAGTCCGCTGGTACGACTGACCAGCGCGAGAAACATCGAAGCCGAAGCTGTCTGGAACCTGGTTAGCAAGTCACCCTACCAGGCGCTGTTCGGAAATGGTTTCGGAAGCAAATTCACAGTAAGGTATATCTCTCCGAACAATTACAAGCCTGTAGAATTCAGCAGAGACCAAGCGGACCTCGCCCCGGTACATGTAGCCCTCACGAGCGGGTTGCCCCTTGCCATCGTTTTCACGGTCCTCCTATCCGGACTCATTTTCGCATCTCTGATCAAGGTGTGGACTGCTGTCGGCGTCGATCTAACAATGACCTTGTTTTCGATCGGCACGTTTGTTGACAGTCTCCTCGGATTTCAGGCAACGAACCCGCTATGCTGGATGGCTCTTGGCATCGTATCGCGCAGCGTTCTTCCCAACGTTTCGTTGGCTTGGCTAGCCAGATCTCCGACCGTCCAGCAGCTTCCAGAAAATGCTTAAGATCGCGCTTCGGCCCGACATCTTTATGGGGATAGTCTGGGCTATCTTCATCGCGATCTACTTCGCAATTCCCATCCAATATGTTCACGCACCAGGATTGGTCGCGTGGCAATTGATGGCTTCGGGAATTCTGGCTTTTTGCTGGGGATCAATAGTGGTGTCTCTGCCGCCTCCCCAACTCGGACACGCGGCAGACGACTCCAAATATCTCGACGGGATCATTGCGACGTGCGCTGTCGCCGGTATCGCCGGCGCCCTCCTGATAGCCCTGGACAAGGTTTTTCTGAGCGGTCAGGAATGGTCGGTAGGAATTACAGCGCTGCGCGACCGACGCTTCGTGGATGTGATGGAGGGTGTTGCGATAAAGCGGTCTTGGCTGCTCTATGCCGGATATCTGACCGTACCATTTTCATGTGCGTCATTCTGCCTATTCCTTCTCGGGGGCGAAAAGGTTGGGCGCTTTGCCGGTTGGCTCGGGCAGGCCTCTGTTTCGGCTATGGTGATCTACGCCATCCTGTACTGGTCACCCGTGCCGATCGTGCTCGTTGTCGTTTTGGCAATCAGCTGCACGTTCGTTCGGATCCTGCTCGGAAGATCGGTCTTACCGGGTGGGTGGTATTTGTGGCCCAATATCTTGGCCGTCGTCGCGGGCTTCCTCATCTACAACAACGCAATTTTGGCTAGTCGCAGGCAAGTGGGCAACATCCATAATTACGATGACTTTCTGCGTGTCGCCTGGGAGAAATGGAACTTGAGACCGAGCATGTGGCTCGATGATGCGGCCCGCAGCGGATCTTTCGCGGCGGAAACGGTAATGAACTTTATCAGCTACGCCTTTTACCTGACCCATAGTCCCACGACGGTACAGCGCTTTGTGGAGCACGAGCAGCAGCTCTCTGCCTATTACGGGCTATACCAGATCGGTATCTTGTCCCCGCTTTTCGATGTCTTCGCTCCCCAACTGAGACTGCCGGAAACGATGCGTGAGCAGCTCGCCGCGGCAGGTCTCAATGGCTGGTTTCCCAACGCATGGTGCGCCTGGCTGCTGGACGGCGGCGACTTTCTGGGTTTGATCTTGGTGGTCGTGTTCTGGGGGGCCTTGTCGGGCGCAGCGTATCGAGCCGTCGTTAAGAGCAAATCCTTGGCGGGCCAACTTATGCTCGCATTCGCCTACACCGCGATCCTCCTGAGCCCGTTCAACGGTCCTTTCGGTATGGCGAATTCTGTCCTCATTTTTTGCTCATTTGCCGCGGTGTCGCTTTGGTTGAGCCTGCGCAGAGCCCCCCCCCCAGCCATCGAACAGCAAGGATTTCTTATTCGTCGAATCCGAAGACATCCGCCGATAGCCCGAGCTTGCTGTAGCTGTCCACCGCCGCGCGGCATTTCAACCGCCTGGAGCGGCAAAATACCGCCGGACCGAGGGTCGGCCGGACCATACTCTATTATAATCATAGCCGGATTCCGCCGCTCCCCCTCCGCCCATTGAGCCCTCCCCGATTTCATGGGAAGACGGCGGCAAACCTGTCCTCCGGGAGTGAGACCATGACCTACCGCGCGCCGATTTCTGACATGCTGCTGTCGCTCAACCATGGCGCCGGGCTGAAGGCTGCCATGGACGCCGGCCATTACGGAGATTTCGACGGCGATATCGTCGCGGCCGTGCTGGAGGAAGCCGGCAAGTTCGCAACCGACGTATTGGCGCCGCTCAACAAGGTGGGCGACGAGCACGGCATCAAGCTCGAGGCCGGCAAGGTGACGACGGCGCCGGGCTGGCCGGATGCCTACAAGCGCTGGATCGACGGCGGCTGGAACGCGGTGTCGGGCCCGGAAGGTTTCGGCGGCCAGGGCCTGCCGCTGGCGATCAACGCCGCCTGCACCGAGATCTGGAGCGCTGCGAACGTCGCTTTCGGCCTCTGCCCGCTGCTGACGGCCTCGGCGATCGAAGCGCTCGATGCACACGGCAGCGACGAGCTGAAAAAGATCTATCTCGAGAAGCTCGTTTCCGGCGAATGGACCGGCACGATGCAATTGACCGAGCCGCAGGCCGGCTCCGACGTCGGCGCGCTGCGCACCCGTGCCGAACGCGCGCCCGACGGCACCTATCGCATCACGGGCACGAAGATCTACATCACCTATGGCGAGCACGACATGACCGACAACATCGTGCATTTCGTGCTGGCGCGCCTGCCCGACGCCCCCGCCGGCACCAAGGGAATCTCGCTGTTCCTGGTGCCGAAATTCATGGTCAACGCCGACGGCTCGCTGGGGCAGCGCAACGACATCTTCGCCTCCGGCGTCGAGCACAAGCTCGGCATGCACGCCTCGCCCACCTGCACCATGACCATGGGCGACCATGGCGGCGCGATCGGCTTCCTGATCGGCGAAGAGAACCAGGGCATGCGCTGCATGTTCACGATGATGAACCAGGCCCGGCTCGGCGTCGGCCTCGAGGGCGTCGGTGTCGCCGATCGCGCCTATCAGCAGGCGCTGGCCTACGCGCTGGAACGCAAGCAGGGCCGCGCCGTCGGCAAGAAGGGCGACGGCTCGGATGCGATCTTCGTGCACCCCGACGTCAAGCGCATGCTGATGCGGATGCGGGCGCAAACGGCAGCGGCGCGCACCATCTGCTACGCGACCGCGGTCGCGCTCGACGTCTCCTTTCGCGCCAAGGATCCGAAGGTCCGCACGGAGGCCGCCGCGCGCGCCGCGCTACTGACGCCGATGGCGAAGGGCTATTCCACCGACATCGGCAACGAGGTCGCCTATCTCGGTGTGCAGGTGCATGGCGGCATGGGCTTCATCGAGGAGACCGGCGCCGCGCAGCATTTTCGCGACGCGCGCATCACCGCGATCTACGAGGGCACCAACGGGATCCAGGCGATCGACCTCGTCACGCGCAAGCTCGCGGCCAACGGCGGCGCGTCGGTGTGGGCGCTGCTCGACGAGCTCTCCGCCACGGTGAAGCAGGTCGAAGCCTCCAACGATCCCGCTTTCGGCACCACCGGCGTGAAACTGCGCGAGGCCTTGGACGCGCTGACGCGCACCAGCAAGTGGCTGCTGGAACGCGTTGGCTCCGCGCCGAACGAGGCCCTCGCAGGAGCTTCGCCATATCTGCAGCAGTTCGGCGCCACGCTCGGCGGCTGCCTGCTGGCGTCCGAGGCGCTCGCCGCAAAGGCCGACGGCAACAGCGAGGCCGCGCGCTATGTTTCGCTCGCGCGCTTCTTCGCCGAGAACATCACCGTGCAGGCCGGCGCGCTCGAGCGCACCGTGACGGAAAGTGCGGAATCGGTCGCCGCGGCGGATGCGGTGCTGCTGGGGTAAATGCCTCGACGCGTAGGGTGGGTTAGCCGCAGGCGTAACCCACCGCTTCTGCCGCCGCGTAAAAAGTAGAGGTGGATTACGCTTCGCTAATCCACCCTACGCCCTTCGAGGCTCGCCAAGAGGCGAGCACCTCAGGGTGACGGTGATAGACTTGGCTTAGCCTCCGCCTTCTTCCCCGGCCGCCACAGCACGATACCGGCCGCGATCACATCGAGCACCACGCACATCGCAAACGCCATCGTGTAATTGCCGCTCGCGCTGTGCACGAAGCCGACGATGCCGGGGCCGAACGCGCTGACGATGCCGCTGATCGACGTGCCCAGCCCCATCGCGGCCGCGAAGGCCGTGCTGCCGATCTCGCGCTGGATGATCAAGGGCGGGAACGTGATCATGTTGCCGATCGAGAAGCCGTAGACGGCGCAGCACATCAGCAGGACGATCGGGCTCTGGCTCTGCAAGAGAACGAGCAGCGCCGCCGCCTGGCTGGTCATCGACGCTGCGCAAGCAAGCCGTGGATCGAGCCGGTCGACGAACAGGCCGAGCGTCAGCCGGCCGACCACCGCCATCGTGGCCATGATGGTGACGGCAAGGCCCGCACTGGCGCGGCCGATCAATGGTTCGAGAAACGTGACCTGGTGGATGATGAATCCCATCTGCGCGAGCAGCGCGATCGCGATTGGCAGCACCATGGTCCAGAACGAGGCGTTGGCGAGCAGCGCCCGGCGCGAATGGCGCGCAACCTTGCCGCCGCCGGAAGCTCGTACCGCTGCATGCGGCGGCGCACCGACCGGCCATGAGGTGAAGACGACAACCACCGGCAACACCAGCAAGACCATCGCCATGGTCACCGCCAGCATGGCGGAGCGGAAGCCGATGTTGGCGCTGAGGGCCAGCAGCAGCGGAACAAGGATGATGCCGCCGCAGGTGGCGCCGTTGAAGGCGAGACTGAGTGCGAGCCCCCGTCGCCGTTCGAACCAGGTGTTCAGCACGGTCGCGATCACCACCGAGCCCATTCCGGTCCAGCCGACCGACATCAGCGCATAGGCGAGGTAGAGCTGCCAGGGCGATTGCATCAGCCCCAGCAGCGCGGTCGATGCGCCAAGTGCCGTCAGCCCGCACAGGATCAGGCTGCGCAGACCCATGCGGGCAAGAAGATCGTCGGTGAAGATGACGAGGACGGCGCTCAGCAGGAACGAGAAGGTGCTGGCCGCGGAAACCAGCGTGCCGGGCCAGCCATGGGCGCGCTGGAGCTCGGCGAGATAGACGCCCTGGCCGTAGAGGCCAAAGCCGAACATGAAGAAAGCCATCAGGAAACAGGCCAGCACAACACGCCAGCCGCGATAATGCAGCGAGGATTCGTCAACGCCGGTTGCGGCAATCATCGATCGGATATTGGCTTAATGAACCAGACGGTTGATCGTGCCGCACAACCCTCGGTTTTTCAAATGAAACATTGTAGCCAATTGTTGCAATGCGCAAAATGTCGCAGTGGTGATGCAGTGTCGCGCCGCGGCTCCCTTGCGCGTGCAATCGTCGCGCGAGGTGTCATGCAACCGCTCACGGCCGTCACGGCCCAAATGGATGAGCCGCGGGATTGGCACGCCTGCGGGATCATGTAGGCTGAGAATCGCAAGGGTCGCGGCTGGCAGGCGCCACGGCGGCCGCAGGGAGTGCGCATGCCGAACGGCAACATCATCGTCACGGAGGAGCGCGCCACGCGCGTGATCACCCTGCGCCGGCCCAGCAAGAAGAACGCGATCACGCAGGACATGTATCGCGAGATGAGCCGGGCGATCGACACCGCGCAGAACAACCCCGACATCCGCTGCATGATCATCACCGGCGGCTCCGGCGTGTTTACGGCCGGCGACGACCTCGACGACTTCCTGAAGGCCGACGCCTCGCGCCCCGAGACGTTGTCGGATGGCGCGAGATTTCTCTATTCGCTGGCACTCAACGCCAAGCCGATCATCGCTGCAGTCGACGGCGCCTCGATCGGCGTGGGCACGGTGATGCTGTTTCACTGCGACTACGTGCTCGCCTCCAATGCCGCGACGTTCTCGGCACCCTACATCAATCTCGGGCTCATTCCGATCGGCGCCGCCAGCCTCTTGATGCCACGTACGATGGGTTACCAGCGCGCCTTTGCCATGCTGGTGATGGGACGCAGCTTCACCGCCGACGAGGCCCAGGCCGCCGGCTTCGTCAATACCGTGGTGTCGCCGGGACATACCGAGGTCGAGGCCCGCAAGGTGGCCCGCGAAATCTGCAAGCTGCCGGCCGAGGCGGTCGCGACCTCACGCAAGCTGCTGCGCGCCGCGCCGGAGGAACTCACCCGCCGCATCGACCAGGAAGGCCATCTGTTCGGCGAGAGGCTGAAATCGGACGAAGCCGTTGCGGCGTTCAAGACGTTTGCGAACAGGAAGAAGAGGTAGGAGGTTGCCACCCTCCCCTGGAGCGGGAGGGTCGTTCGCGCGAAGCGCGAACCGGGTGGGGTGAGCCGCACAAAGACTCTCGCCGGTATTGCACGAGACTCTCTAACACCTCTCGCCAGGATAGTCTGTCACCCCGCCCCGGTTCGCATTTCATGCGAACCGACCCGCCCCCTCAAGGGGCGGGTCGGAGCACGTGGCATGCGCCGCACTTCAACAAAAGGTTTCGTGAAAACGTTGTGCGGAACGCTTAGTCTGGCTCCATGCGATACGCCCTTAAAAAACTCACCCTGGCCGCGCTCGCGCTCTGCGCCTTCCCCGCTTTCGCCCAGCCTGCGGCACCTGTCGAGCTGCGCATTCTCGCGATCAACGATTTCCACGGCAATCTTCGTCCGCCGCCGGGCGGCATCCGCATCAATGACCCCGAAGACAAGACCAAGAAGGTGATGGTGAACGCCGGCGGTGCCGAGTACATGGCGACGCTGGTGAAGCAGCTGAGCGCCGGGCACAAGAACACCATCTTTGTCGCCGCCGGCGATCTGATCGGGGCGAGCCCGTTTCTGTCGGCGATGTTTCATGACGAGCCCTCGGTCGAGTCGCTCTCGATGATGGGGCTCGCGATCACCTCGGTCGGCAATCACGAATTCGACGAGGGCAAGACCGAACTGCTCCGGATGCAGAACGGCGGCTGCCATCCCGAGGACGGATGCCAGGGTCCTCACCCCTTCGCCGGCGCCAAATTCCACTATCTCGCCGCGTCCACCGTCGAGACCGCGACCGGCAAGAGCGTGTTGCCGCCCTACGAGATCCGCGAGTTCGAGGGCATCCCTGTCGCCTTCATCGGGCTGACCTTGAAGGAGACATCAGGCATTGTCTCGCCGAAGGGCATTGCGGGACTGGAATTTCGCGACGAGGCCGAGACGGTGAATGCGCTGGTGCCGCAACTCAAAACGCGCGGCGTCGAGGCGATCGTGGTGCTGATTCACCAGGGCGGAGAGCCCGCGGGCGACTACAACGAGTGCCCGGCCATTACCGGGCCCATCGTCGACATCGTGAAGAAATTCGATCGCGCCGTCGACGTCGTGGTCAGCGGCCACACGCATCGTGCCTATGTCTGCGACATCGATGGACGGCTCGTCACCAGCGGCGACAAATACGGCACGCTGGTCACCGCGATCGACCTCAAGCTCGATCCCGCAACCCGCGACATCGTCGGAGCAAAAGCCGAGAACGTCATCGTCGCCAGCGCTTCGCTGGCGAAGGAACCCGAACAGACCGCGCTGATCGACGCCTATGACAAGCTCTCCGCACCGATCGCCAACCGGCCGGCCGGATCGGTCACGCAGATATTGTCGCGTGTCCCCAATGACGCCGGCGAAAGCGCGCTCGGCGATGTCATCGCGGACGCACAGCTTGCCGCAACCAGCGATGCCAAGGATGGCAGCGCTGTCATCGCGCTCACCAATCCCGGCGGCATCCGCACCGACATCATCCCGCAGGCGAACGGCGCGGTCACCTATGGCGAAATCTTCGCGAGCCAGCCGTTTCGCAACCGCCTCGTCACCATGACGCTGTCAGGCAGCCAGCTCAAGGACATGCTGGAGCAGCAATGGCTCGATCCGAAACGGCCGCGGATCCTGCAAGTTTCAAACGGGTTCAGCTACAGCTGGGATGCATCGAAGCCGTTCGGCGAACGCGTGATGGCCGACAGGATGACGCTGCACGGCAGGCCGATCGAGCCGGCCACCGGCTATCGCGTCACGGTCAACGACTACCTCGCCGCCGGCGGCGATGGCTTTAGCGTCGCCAAGCAGGGCGCCTGGCCGCAATATGGCGGTTACGACGCCGATGCGCTGTTTGCTTTCTTCAAGGGGCACGGCCCGATCGGCCCGCAGCCGCCCACCCGCATCCTGCGCTTGAATTGATCTGGATCAAAAGGGCCGGAAAACGGCAGCTATTTGCCATTCCCGGGAGAACGCCTAGATTGTGTTTTGCATTGCGTTTTGGCGCCGGATGCGCCAAGCGACGTCGAGAGTTCGTTCCCTGCGAGGCCGACCTGATGAGCACGCTTCTCCTTTCCCACAAGGCCTGCCTCGACCACGTCACGCCGCCCGGACACCCTGAGCGGGCGGACCGCCTGCGTGCGGTGGAAGAAGCGCTGTCGGCTGAGCGCTTCCAGTTTTTGGCGCGCGACCTGGCGCCGGAGGGCGATCTTGACCTCGTCACGCTCTGCCACAACGAGCATTACGTCACCGAGCTCCGCCACATCGCGCCGACCAGCGGCCAGGTCTATCTCGACGGCGACACCTCGATGTCCCCCGGCACATGGGAAGCGGTGATGCGCGGCGTCGGCGGCGCGGTCGCGGCGACCGAAGCGGTGATGAACGGCGAGCATCGCAACGCCTTCGTCGCGGTGCGCCCGCCTGGCCATCACGCCGAGATCGGCAAGCCGATGGGCTTCTGCTTCTTCGACAATGTCGCGATTGCCGCCCGCCACGCGCAGCGCAAATACGGCATCAAGCGTGCGGCCATCATCGATTTCGACGTCCATCACGGCAACGGCACGCAGGACATCTTCTGGTCGGATCCGACCGTGATGTACTGCTCGACACACCAAATGCCGCTGTTTCCGGGCACCGGCGCCAAGGGCGAGCGCGGCGATCACGACACCATCGTCAATGCGCCGCTCGCCTCCGAAGACGGCGGCCCCGAATTCCGAGCCGCGTTCGAGAATCTGATTCTGCCGCGCCTGACGGAATTCAGCCCCGAGCTGCTCATCATCTCCGCAGGCTTTGACGCGCATTTCCGCGATCCGCTGGCCTCCTTGAATTTGCGCGCGGAGGATTATGCCTGGGTGACGCGCAAACTGATGGATCTCGCCGACAAGTCCGCCGGTGGCCGCGTTGTTTCCGTGCTCGAAGGCGGCTACGACCTGCAAGGATTGAAAGAATCTGTTACGGCGCATGTCGGCGCCTTGATGGGTGCTTGATGCACTCGCCACATTAAGCCCGCAAAACTCTGCTGTTTTACGCAGGAAGCGAATCGGGCAATCGGAAACGGATATGGCCGAAAATACCCAAGTCGACGTCTCCAGGCTCACCTTCGAGCGCGCGATCGAGGAACTCGAAACGATCGTGAAGCGGCTCGAGGACGGCAAGGTGCCGCTCGAGGAATCCGTGACGATCTACGAGCGCGGCGAAGCCCTGAAGCGCCGTTGCGAGGAGCTTTTGCGCCAGGCCGAGGCGCGCGTCGACAAGATCACGACCGATGCCGGCGGCAAGGCCACTGGCACGGCGCCGCTCGACGTGCAGTAAGGGCAGGCGCAGTCCCCGTCCGACGCATCGTCCGCCTGCCGTTTTTCGGGATCGCACGCCTCCGTCCTGGTCTGCTCCTTGGTCCGCGTCTTGGTCAATGCAGTGCCTGGGTGCGGGAACCAGGCTGACGGATGAGAAGGCTGGCAGCGTTTTCCCCCGCGATTCCCGCCGAAAACGCTGTCCATTCCCAAAGAATCCCGCCAAGGAACCGGGCAGGATGGAACTTCCCCGCCGGGGCCGCGATTAACCAAATTGGCCCGCCGGTTGCACCTGCATACCCTTAGTTGGGTAGGGCGGGTTGGCTTTGCCCCAAGCTTTGGTGTAAAGCTGCATGCAGTGTGGCTTTTTGTTAGCCTTGACGTGGGGACCCATTTTCAACGTCAAGCACTTCAAATCGCTAATGAAATTGGCTGGGACGGACGAAGCCGATCTAAGTGACTGGGGTCACAGAGACTGAACCGGAGCGCGCTTAAGCTCACCTAAGCTTGAAGACGGGGCTTTGCCCCATGCAGGTGGCTCCGACGGTTTGAGGACTCGCGCTGCGCCGATATTGTGCAAACCCATCGCGCACCGGAATGACCTTCCGGCGCTGACAAATTGGAAATCGCTGTGAACGCATACAGTAAAACGCCGCTTCTCGACACCATCCGGACGCCGGAAGACCTGCGCAAGCTCAAGGTCGAGCAGGTTCGCCAGGTCGCCGACGAGCTGCGTCAGGAGACCATCGATGCCGTCTCGGTGACCGGCGGTCACTTCGGCGCGGGTCTCGGTGTGGTCGAGCTCACCACCGCGATCCACTACGTCTTCGACACGCCGCGTGACCGGCTGATCTGGGACGTCGGCCATCAGGCCTACCCGCACAAGATCCTCACCGGGCGCCGCGACCGCATCCGCACGCTGCGCACCGGCGGTGGCCTGTCCGGCTTCACCAAGCGCAGCGAGAGCGATTACGATCCGTTCGGCGCCGCGCATTCCTCGACCTCGATCTCCGCAGGCCTCGGCATGGCCGTCGCCCGCGACCTCGCCGGCGGCAAGAACAACGTTATCGCAGTGATCGGTGACGGTGCGATGTCGGCGGGCATGGCCTATGAGGCCATGAACAATGCCGGCGCCATGAACTCGCGGCTGATCGTCATCCTCAACGACAACGACATGTCGATCGCGCCGCCGGTGGGCGCCATGAGCGCGTACCTGTCGCGGCTCTACTCCGGCAAGACCTACCGCACGCTGCGCGAGGCTGCCAAGCAGATCAACAAGCGCCTGCCCAAGATCCTCGCCAACCGCGCCAACCGCGTCGAGGAATATTCGCGCGGCTTCATGATGGACGGCGGTACGCTGTTCGAGGAGCTCGGCTTCTATTACGTCGGCCCGATCGACGGCCATAACCTCGACCATCTGCTGCCCGTGCTGAAGAACGTGCGCGACATGGAGACCGGCCCGATCCTGGTCCACGTCGTGACGCAGAAGGGCAAGGGCTACGGCCCGGCGGAAGCCTCCGCCGACAAGTATCACGCCGTCGTCAAGTTCGACGTCGCCACCGGCACGCAGGCGAAGGCCAAGCCGAACGCGCCGGCCTACCAGAACGTGTTCGGCCAGAGCCTCGTCAAGGAAGCGCAGAAGGACGACAAGATCGTCGCCATCACCGCGGCGATGCCGTCGGGCACCGGCGTCGACATCTTCAACAAGGCGTTCCCCGAACGCACCTTCGACGTCGGTATCGCCGAGCAGCACGCGGTGACCTTTGCCGCCGGTCTTGCGACCGAAGGTTACAAGCCGTTCTGCGCGATCTACTCGACCTTCCTGCAGCGCGGCTACGACCAGATCGTCCACGACGTCGCGATCCAGAACCTGCCGGTCCGCTTCGCCATCGACCGCGCCGGTCTCGTCGGCGCCGACGGCGCGACGCATGCCGGCTCGTTCGACAACGCCTATCTTGGCTGCCTGCCGAACATGGTGATCATGGCGGCGGCAGATGAAGCCGAGCTGGTGCACATGGTGGCGACCCAGGTCGCGATCAACGATCGTCCGAGCTCGCTGCGCTATCCGCGCGGCGAAGGCCGCGGCATCGAGATGCCCGATGTCGGCGTTCCCCTCGAAATCGGCAAGGGCCGCATGATCCGCCAGGGCAACAAGATCGCCCTGCTCTCCTTCGGCACGCGGCTTGCCGAATGCGAGAAGGCCGCCGACGAGCTCGCCGCCCATGGCCTCTCCACCTCGATCGCCGATGCGCGCTTCATGAAGCCGCTCGACACCGAGCTGGTGCTGAAGCTTGCCCGCGACCACGACGTGCTGATTACGGTGGAAGAGGGCTCGATCGGCGGCTTCGGCTCGCATGTGTCGCAGTTCCTGAGCGAACAGGGCGTGCTCGACACCGGCATGGTCAAGTTCCGCGCGATGGTGCTGCCCGACGTGTTCCAGGATCACGATACGCCGGCGGCGATGTACGCGCGCGCCGGCCTCGACGCCAAGGGCATCGTCGCCAAGGTGTTCGAAGCGCTTGGCAAGGACGTCAAGACCGAGACGGTCAAGCTGGCTTGATGCTGGCTCTTAACCTCTCCCGCTTGCGGGAGAGGTCGACGCGAAGCGTCGGGTGAGGGTTTTCTCCTCTCGGGGGTTCTCGCCTGAGGAGACACCCCCTCCCCAACCCTCCCCCGCAAGCGGGAGAGGGAGCAGGGCACGCGCTGCGGCTCGCACCTCGATCCAAACTTTTCCGGCTTTGCTCCCATGAAAATCTATCTGGCAGGTCCCGATGTGTTCCTGCCGGATGCGGTCGAGATCGGTCGGCATAAGGCCGCGATCTGCGCGGCTCACGGGCTCACAGGCCTCTATCCCCTCGACAACACGGTCGACCTCACCCTGCCCGACGCCTCGCGGCAGATTTTCTGCGGCAACGAGGCCATGATGGACGAGGCCGATGCCATCATCGCCAATCTCACCCCGTTCCGCGGCGCAGGCGCCGATCCCGGCACCGTCTATGAGCTCGGCTACATGGCCGGCCGGGGCAAGTTTTGCCTGGCCTATTCCAACGATCCCGCCACCTATGCCGACCGCCTCGGTCGCCTCACCGGCGTGACCTCGGACGACGGCCGGCTGGTCGATGCGCAGGGGCTGACCGTCGAGGATTTTGGCCTCGTCGACAACCTCATGATGATCCACGCGCTGGAGCTGCACGGCTGCCCGCTGGTGACGCCGGCAAAGCAACCGATCGACGTCTGGCACGATCTGGCTGCGTTCGAGACTTGCGTCCGGATGGCAGCCGCGCGATTGATCGCGTCATAGACGTTCCAGTCGCCTTCGGAGATCCGATGTCCCCTGCCCGCAAACGCGCCGATGTTCTGCTGGTCGAACGCGGCCTGTTCGAGAGCCGGGCGCGGGCGCGCGCGGCGATCGAGGCCGGGCTCGTCACAGCCGATGACAAGCAGGTCGCAAAGCCGTCGGAGACGATCGCCGAGGACGCGGTGATCCAGGCCGAGCCGGCACACCCTTACGTCTCGCGCGGCGGCGTCAAGCTCGCCGGCGCGCTGGAGCGATATCAGATCGAGATCGAGGACCATGTCTGCCTCGACGTCGGCGCCTCCACCGGCGGCTTCACCGAGGTGCTGCTGGCGAACGGCGCGAGCCTCGTGTTCGCCATCGATGTCGGCACCAGCCAGTTGCATGCTTCGCTGCGCGGTCATCCGAAAATCGTGTCGATGGAGGAGACCGACATCCGCAGCTATGAGGGCAGGCGTCTGCCGGCGCGGCCCGATGTCGTCGTCATCGACGTCAGCTTCATCTCGCTGAAGGCGGTGCTGCCTGTCGCGCTGTCGCTCGCAGCGGCGCCGATGAGCCTGCTGGCACTGATCAAGCCGCAATTCGAGGCCGACAGGAAGCACAACAAGAAGGGCATCATCCGCGATGCCGCCGTGCATCGGGAAATCTGCGACGACATCGTCGCCTTCGCGGCTTCCCTCGGCTGTACCGACATCGCGGTGTTTCCGTCCTCGATTGCGGGCGGCGACGGCAATATCGAATTCTTCCTGGGCGCGCGCCGTGGTTGAGCGCATCACGATCGATCATGTCGGCCATCGCGGCGACGGCGTCTCGCTGACGGCAGGCGATGCGGTCTACGTGCCCTACACGCTCGGCGGCGAGACCGTCGAGGTCGACCATGTCGCCGGTCATCCCGACCGCCGCAAGCTGCTGGCGGTCGATGTCGCAAGTCCCGAGCGCATCGCGCCGTTCTGCCCGCATTTCGGCATCTGCGGCGGCTGCGCGATCCAGCACTGGGCGACCGAGCCGTATCATGCGTGGAAGCGCAACATCGTGGTCGAAACGCTGGCGCAAGCCGGCATCGACTGCCAGGTGGCGCCTGTTGTCGACGCCCACGGCGCGGGCCGGCGGCGCATCACGCTGCACGGACGGTTCGGCACGCATGACGTGCTCAAGGTCGGGTTCTCCGCCGCAAGCTCGCACGACGTGATTCCGATTGATCGCTGCCCAATTTTGGATCCTGCGCTTAATGGCGCGCTCGATGCCGCCTGGGCGCTCGCCGAGCCGCTGACGTCAAGGATGCCCGTGACGAAACCGCTCGACATCCAGATCACCGCGACGGCCAACGGCCTCGATGTCGACGTCCGCGGCTCCGGCCCGCTGCCGACGCCGCTGGTCACGGCGCTGTCGCGCGTTGCCGAGCAGCACCGCTTGGCGCGGCTGACGCGGCACGGCGAACTGGTTCTGCAACGTCTGCCGCCGACGGTGAGGATGGGCCGCGCTGACGTGACGTTGCCGCCGGGCTCGTTCCTGCAAGCAACCGTCGCGGGCGAAGAGACGCTTGCCGCACTCGTCGCCAAAGGCGTCGGCAAGGCCAAGGAGGTTCTCGACCTCTTCTGCGGCGTCGGCCCATTCGCACTCAGGCTCGCGGAGAAGGCGCGGGTCACCGCCCATGACAATGATGCCGGTGCGGTCGCGGCGCTGGCGAAGGCCGCACGCACGCCGGGGCTGAAGCCGATCAGGTGCGAGCCGCGCGACCTGTTCCGCCGCCCCTTGGTGCCACCGGAGCTGCGCGACTTCGATGCCGTCGTGTTCGATCCGCCGCGCCAGGGCGCACAGGCGCAGGCGCTGAAGCTCGCGGCAAGCAAGGTGCCCGTGGTGATCGCCGTCTCCTGCAACGTCGCGACGTTCGCCCGTGACGCGCGGCTGCTCATCGATGGTGGTTACAAAATCGACGCGGTTGTGCCCGTCGACCAATTTCGCCACACGCCGCATGTCGAGATCGTCGCACGGTTTGCGCGGTAGGCGGCGAACGTCGGATCAAGCCGGCGCGGTCGAACTTTGATACTGCTCAATCGCCCCGTTCTGCGCTGGCGCTAAAAGCGTCGACGAGGATGGAAGGCGGAGCGGACGCTTGTGGTTGATCGACGACAGTTCATCGGGGCCGCACTCGGGCTTTCTGCCGCCACCGCCGCCGGCCTCCCGGCCGGTGCAGCCGGCATGACCTATGACGAGGCCGTCAAGACGTCACGCGCCCCGCTGGCGGCCGCGCCGCGAGACCGCGAGCTCGTGCGTTTTGCGACGCTTGCAGCCAACAGCCACAACACGCAGCCCTGGATTTTCGCCGCCCACGGCAACGAGATCACGATTGCGCCCGACTTCAAGCGCCGCTGTCCGGCCGTCGACCCCGACGATCATCATCTCTTCGTCAGTCTCGGATGCGCCGCCGAAAACCTCAGCCTCGCGGCATCGGCGCTGGGCTGGCGCGTCAACTCCGTGTTCGACGGCGCCCGGATCGTGATCGCACTCGAGGAAGCCCCGCCGGCAGCCTCAGTGCTGGCCGGCGCCATTCCGGTCCGGCAATGCACGCGCGCGGTGTTCGACGGCAGGCCGGCCACGCCCGAAATCCTGCATCAGCTCGAGAACGCCTGCCGCGAACCTGGTGTCGCCGCGATCCTGATGACCGAACGTAGCGCGATCAAGACGGTGACCGACTATGTGCTCGAAGGCAATTCGGCGCAAATGCGCGACCAGGCCTTCATGCGCGAGCTCGTGAGCTGGATGCGCTTCAATGAGACCGATGCGCTCGCAACGATGGACGGACTGTTTTCGCGTGCCTCGGGAAATCCCTCCCTGCCCGCATGGCTCGCCCGGCCGCTGCTGAGGTTCTTCTTCACTGAAGACGGGGAAAACAAGAAATATCGCGACGAACTCGACAGCTCTGCGGGCGTCGTCGTGCTCGCAGCCGATCGCAGCGACACCTCGCACTGGATCGCGGTCGGCCGCGCCTGCCAGCGCTTCGGTTTGCAGGCGACCGCGCTGGGCCTCAAATATTCCTTCGTCAATCAACCCGTCGAGGTTGCGGCACTGCGGCCGCAATTCGCGACATCACTCGGTCTGGGCGATCGGCGAGCCGACATCGTGATGCGCTTCGGATTCGGCCCGGGTTTGCCGAGATCGCTGCGGCGTCCCCCGGAGCTGGTGATGCAGCCCTAACGCCGAAGCATACCCAGCGCAGGCGACTCGCCCGGCAGCATGTCCGACTTGATATCGCTGTCCATGCGGCCGGAGTCCCGCTGGGTGAACCCGGCGCTGAACGACAGGCTGAGGTTGGAGGTCGGCTTGAATTCGATGCCACCAAACGCACCGTAACCCGGTCCGGCGGCGGAGGTCAGCGGCGCGACCGAGCTGCCGATGCCGTTGCCGTATTTCAGCGTATCGAAGCCGGCAAAGAACGTCACGGGCGAGCCGCCCGCGGTCTTCATGTTGTAGCCGAACCGCGTACTGTCGTAGCTGAGCGCGCTGAAATTGCCTGACGATCCCGCCTGGCTGAAACCGCTCAAGCCCAGATTGCCGTGCTGGCTTCCGACAAAGAAGCCGGGACGCAAATCGTAGCCGTTGGCATCGCCCGCATTGAAGCTCGGAAAGTTGCGGTAACTGTCGCCGCTGCCGCCGTAACTGAAAGCGTTACCGGGAATCCAGTACTGCAGGGGCGCGACCTGCGCATGGGCAGGCGCTCCAGCGAGGCAGAGCACTGCGAGGAAAGCTGCAAGACAGCAGGAACGAGCAAGGCCGGGCATTTCAGGTAACCGTCAGGATAGTGTCCAATTATACGCCCGGCATCTTGCAAATACCAGCGACGGGATGCCGCCGATGAGTTCCAGACCAGCCCTTCCCGACGCTTTGAAGACAATCTCAACCCGGTCGGGCGCGTCTATTGCGCGGCGTCGACGATGGTCTGCACGCCGGCCTCGCTCGATCGGGAGGTCGGCCTCGCGCTCGGCGCGCGCAAGCCGACGAGCACGGACGCCGCAGCCTTGCCTCGCAGCCGGTGATGCCGCAGGATCGCTTGCTCACGCGTTTGACATCGGCCTTTGCCGGAGTACCGGGCGTCGCTGCCATCGTGCTTGGCGGCTCGCGTGCCCGCGGCAACGCGCATGCGACATCCGACTACGATATCGGCCTCTACTTCACCGCGGCCGCTCCGCTGGATACGGAACGTCTATTGGTGGCCGCGAAGGCCGTCGCCGACGATCCGGCGGCCACTTCAGTGACGCCGATCGGCGAATGGGGGCCGTGGATCGTCGGCGGCGCGTGGCTGTCGGTCGAAGGACACAAGGTCGATCTGCTGTACCGCGATGCCGGCGCCGTCGAGGCCGTGATGACATCGTGCCGTGCCGGCGAGATCACCATGGACTACCAGCCCGGCCACCCGCACGGCTTCTGCTCGGCGATCTGGATGGGCGAGATTGCCTATTGCCAGCCGCTGCACGATCCTCCGGGCCTGATCGCAGGTTTGAAATCGATCGCGCTGCCCTATCCGCCAGCTCTGGGCGACGCCTTGATCCGGCGCTTTCAGTGGGAGATCCGGTTTGGCATCGAGAATGCCGAGCTCGGCATCTCGCGCGGCGGGCAGACCCATATTGCCGGATGCATCTACCGATCACTCGCTTGCACAGCGCAGGTCCTGTTCGCGCTGAACGAGCGCTATCTCATCAACGAGAAGGGCGCGCTGCTGGAGGCTGCGCTTTTGCCGCGAACGATTCCGCATCTGAGCAAACAAGCAAGGACGGTGTGTCGGCTGATCGGGGACGACGCCCTCGCGTCTGCCTGCGATGCCATGCGGCAGATCGATCTCCAATTGCGAGAGCTGACGCAGTCCAGCGGACGGTAGCGGCGAGCCATCACGCCGTCCGGTCGACCGAGGATGACGAATCGGCCGGCGGATATTTCGTCACCGGCACGGTGAAAGACTTGGAGCCGACCTGGAAGATGACCTTGCCGTTCTGCCCGTCGTCGGTCGAGATCTGCGTCTGGCCGAACATCACGACATTCTTGTAGACGAGGCCGGTGCCTTGCTGGGTCACGCCGTTGACGGTGGTGGAGACCAGCGCTTCCTTGCCGTTGACGGACAGCACGCGAAAGCTCGCGCTCTTGCCGTTTTCACTGGAATAGCCGCCCCAGCTGCCAATCAGCCGGTTGTCGTCGGCGGGCGGCGCCTGCTTGCTCAGATACGCGCTCGCCTTGCCACCGCCGGCGGAGAACAGCAGTACGGCATCCTTGCCGTTCTTGGTTCCGATCGACACCGAGCCGAATGAGATGGTTGCGCCGTTGACCTGGCCGATGCCGCGCTCGGTGTGTCCGTTGTGGGTGTATTCGACCTGGGCGCGGGCGCCTCTGATGTTCACGACCTTGAAGCCGACGTCCTGGTTGTTGCCCGCCCACTTGCCCTTCCACTCACCGATCAGACTGCTCTGGTGATAGATTCGCTCATTGGCAGGCGAGATCTGGCTGGTGCTCGACGTGACGATGGACATGGCTCTGCTCGATGAACGAGATGGAAAAGCCCCGTTGTTTTCGAGCGCCACAGGGCATCAGAAACATCTGGAAACAGTCGGATAGGGCCACGCTATGGTTAACCAATGGTTAATTTCGACCTTCCGATGCGGTGAAGCATATGGCCTCGTCGAGACGCGCCGTCAGCGGCCCCAGCGATCCGACCAGATCTTCTCGCCGATCAGGCAGCTCACGCGCGGCTCCTTGCCCTTGTCCGCAACGCGCACCACGGGACGCTCGGGCGTGCGGCCGGCCACCTCCATCAGCAGCTTGGTGCGAATCGCCTCCTTGAACTTGTCGCGATCCTTGATCGGGATCACGAAGGAGCCGGGACCGCCGATGACGCAATCCTCGTAATAGAAATCGAGATTATCGATATCCATCGTCGAATAGGACGGCTCCTTCACCATGATCGGCAGGCCGTTGATGACGATGCCCTTCTCCAGCGCGAGATCGCGCGCCACGGTGACAGGGCCGCCATTGTTGTTGGGCCCGTCGCCGGAGATATCGATCACGCGACGAATTCCGTGATAAGGATCCTCGTCGAACAACGGCATCGCAAATCCGATCGCGCCTGAGATCGAGGTGCGCGAGGCGCGCCGGATCGGCGTCTTCAGGATCTCGGCTGCGACCGCATCCGCGGTCTCCGGCCCGTCGATCAGGCGCCAGGGGATGATGATCTTCTGGTCGCTCGATGCCGCCCATTCGAAATATGTCACCGCGATCCTGCCGTTGGGGCCGGCCTTCAGCGCCTGCAGGAAATCCTTGGACTGGATCGCCTGCGCGTAGCCCTCGCGCTGGATCGCGAGCTCGTCCATGTCCATGGAGTAGGAGACGTCGACCGCGAGGATCAGCTCGACATCGACCGACTGCGCATCGCCGTCGGCTGCCAGGCGCTGCTGTCGTTGTGGTTCGAATTTCGGCGGTTCAAATTTGGGACTTGGTGCCGCGATGCCCGCGACGTCCCCCCCGGCAAGCACGCCGGCCACCAGCACAGCCCCGATCGAGAACAGCATGCGCATCGCAGTCTCCCGTCGTATGACGCGATGGTGACATGCAAACGCCTTGCCGCAAAGCGCGAAGATCGCTTATGCTTCACATTCAGGTTAGAGATTTGCAGGTTAGAGATTTGCAGGTCAGAGATTTGCAGGTCAGCACGCTGGGATCTTGCGGGCGCGCAAAGCTGCCGCGCTGTCGCCACGCTCGCGCCTGACTGGGAACGCATCGCTGCGATCTGGGGACCGCCCCGCGCCCACTTGTCGGGCGCATTTTCCATGCTAGGCTGACCGCACAGATGGGGATGGAGCCCCCCGACAACCGCCCGGCGGTCGCCTGATCGTCGTGGGCTGATGGCGCCTGCTTGAGGTGAGGCAATCAGCCTCTGCCTTCGGCGGGAGCATGGACAAACCCGCCGTTGGCGGGTTTTTTGTTGGGCGGGTTTTTTGTTGGGCGGGTTTGTTGTTGCCTGCAACGAAGGTCAGGACGCGTGACGATAACCACCCCGAATGCTGCGCACGCCAAGCTGCCCAGGGGAATCTGGGTGCTCGGCTTCGTCTCGATGCTGATGGACATCTCCTCCGAGATGATTCACGCGCTGCTGCCGGTCTATCTCGTCACCGTGCTCGGCGCTTCCACGCTCACCGTCGGCTTCATCGAGGGCATCGCGGAGGCGACCGCTTCGATCACGAAGATCTTCTCCGGTGCGTTGTCCGACTGGCTCGGCCGGCGCAAGCTGCTCGCCGCGCTCGGCTATGGCCTTGCCGCCCTGACCAAGCCGCTGTTCCCGCTCGCCCCCAGTGTCGGCTGGCTGGTGGCTGCCCGCTTCATCGACCGTGTCGGCAAGGGCATTCGCGGCGCCCCCCGCGATGCGCTGATCGCGGATATCTCGCCAGCGGGCCTGCGCGGCGCGAGCTTCGGCCTTCGGCAGTCGCTCGACACGATCGGCGCCTTCGTCGGCCCGCTCGTCGCAATCGGCCTGATGTGGTGGACATCAGATCATTTTGTCGCCGTGTTCTGGGTTGCGGTGGTGCCGGCATTCCTGTCCTTCGGGCTGATCGCATTCGCGGTGAAGGAGCCGGAGCCGGATGCGAGCCGGGAGCCCGCGAAGAACCCGCTCAACGCCGCCGCGATGCGGCAGCTCGGACCGGTCTACTGGCGGGTCGTCGCGATCGGCATCGTGTTCACGCTGGCGCGTTTCAGCGAGGCCTTCCTGATCCTGCGCGCCCAGAACATCGGCCTCAATGCCATGTGGGCGCCGGCGGTGCTGGTGCTGATGAACATCGCTTATGCGCTCTCGGCCTATCCAGCCGGCGTGCTGTCGGACCGGATCAACCGGACCGCCCTGCTCGCGCTCGGCCTCGTCGTTCTCGCCGGCGCCGACCTCGTGCTGGCGCTGTTGCCTAACCTCCCCGGCCTCGCGATCGGCGTCGTGCTGTGGGGCCTGCATATGGGGCTGACGCAAGGCTTGCTCTCGGCGCTCGTCGCCGATACGGCACCGCCGGACTTGCGCGGGACTGCGTTCGGCTATTTCAACCTGTTCACCGGCCTTGCGCTGCTGGCCGCAAGCATCATCGCGGGCGCATTGTGGGACGCCTATGGTCCGGTCGGCACGTTCCTTGCCGGGCTCGGCTTCGCACTGGCCGCGCTGGCGGGACTGCTTGCCGTCGGCGATGGCCTGGCAATGGAGAAAAAGTGATCGTGCATGTCGTAAACTGGGGAACGATACGTTGAACATTCAATTCATTCTGGCGGTCGCGGCTGGTGGGGCTTTGGGCGCGGTCATCCGTTATCTCGTCGCAATCGGCGCGGGCCGGGCATTCGGCATCGATTTTCCCTGGGGCACGCTGATCATCAATGTCACGGGCTCGTTTCTGATCGGCGTCTTCGCCGCATTGTTCGCGACCCGATGGAACCTGCCTCAGGCCGTCCGGATCTTTCTGACGGTCGGGATCTGCGGCGGATACACGACCTTCTCGACCTTCTCGCTGGATGCCTGGTATCTGATCGAGCGCGGCCAGACATGGGCCTCGGCAACCTATATGATTGCGTCGGTCGTCCTGTCCGTCGGCGCGCTCATCGCCGCGATGCATCTCGTCCGGGCGCTTCCTTGACGCATCCCTGCCTGTCCGCGACGGCATGATTCGAACCGCTCCGGCCGTCTTGGAGACGTTGCGGGTCCCGCAATATAATGAAACGGTTGCCCGGCCGGATGGCCGAGCAGCTGAAAGCTCGGAACCGGGGTATTTCAGGACACGATGGCCGACACCGTCACCAAGCCGAAAACCAGGACCAAGACCAAGGTCGAGCGGCCGAAGCTGCACAAGGTCATCCTGGTCAACGACGACTTTACGCCGCGTGAGTTCGTCACGATGGTGCTCAAGGCCGAATTCCGGATGACCGAAGATCAGGCCTACAAGGTCATGATCACCGCGCACAAGCTGGGCGCCTGCGTCGTCGCGGTGTTCACCAAGGACGTCGCCGAAACCAAGGCCACCCGCGCCACCGACGCCGGCCGCGCCAAGGGCTATCCGCTGCTGTTCACGACGGAGCCGGAAGAATAGGCGGCCTTCCGCCTAACCGTTGAGGCGCGCCATGATGATTTCGTCGTGATAGATTCCGTCGAGGAGGATCGCACCCCTCTTGGTGCCCTCCTCGACGAACCCGACTTTCCTGTAGAGAGCCGCCGCGGCGGTGTTGGTCGCGAACACGCCGAGTTCGATGCGCCGGAAGCCGAACGCATCGGCAGCTTGAACCGCCTGCCGCAGCAACCGCTCGCCAAAACCTTTGCCGCGGAAATCAGGAACGAGCCCCATGAAGAGATCGCCGACATGCGCTGAGACCGCGCGGCTCGCCGGCGGCACATTAGGTGACCCAGTTGCGCTGCGGAATTTGGTATCTATTGGCCGTCAAGCGGCCCATGGTGAGCCATCACCGGCGTATCACGGCCTCCATCAGTGCGGGCCATTTTACGTCAGGGAGACCGGGCGAGGGGCTGCATTCGACGAATACGGCTTCAAATATAAGTTGAAAACAATGAACAATATATTGTTTTGCTTGTTGTAACAACGTTCCCCGAACGCAGCGGGAGCCGCCAACAGCCAAAGCAGCCCCCAAATGATGAAATCTCTCGCCCCGTTCGCGATATTCGCGCTCCTCGGCGTATCCGTAATCGTGTTGCCCGGTTTTGCTCCGGAATTGAGGGCGCAAGACGCAGTCACCTCGGCAAAAGCAGATCGACTGGTGATCGCTGTCCGGAATTGCTCCGACCAGGTCTGGCCCAACTTCGAAGCCTCCTGCCTGCGCAACGGCGACTCCAATGTCCCGGTGCAAGAAGCTCGTCTGGTGACGGCGCGTCGCTAGACCAACAATCGCAAAGCGCAGGCCGATCTTGTCGGCTGATGCGGGAAAGTATCGTGGCTGAGATGTCAATAACTCCAACACCGTTGCCGAACGTTCTCGTCGTCGAAGACGAGATGATATTGCGCATGCGCGCCGTCGACATCGTCGAGGACGCCGGCTTTCATTCGGTGGAAGCCGTCAACGCCGACGAAGCGATCTCCATTCTCGAGTCGCGGTCGGACATATCGCTGCTGTTCAGCGATATCCAGATGCCCGGCAGCATGGACGGGCTGAAGCTGGCTCACGCGGTGCACGACCGCTGGCCCTCGATCAAGATCATACTGGTTTCCGGTCAGGTGAAGCCCTCCGAGGCTGATACGCCCGCGGACAGCCGCTTCTTTCGCAAGCCGCTTGGCGTCGAGGAACTGACCGCCCAGTTGCAGACAATGATCGGCGCGGGCGCGTTACAGATCGTTCCGGACACCAGCGCAGTTTCCGCCGAGGACATCCTTCAGGCGCCCCGTTCGCCACAAGAAGCCATCCTGGCGGCGGAGAACGAGAATCTTCGACTTCTGCTGGAGCAAGCCGGTACCGACGCCAAGGTGTTGCTTGCTCAAGCAGGCATTGAAGCTCAACAACGCGATGCGGCCGACAAGCTCCAGAAACTCATCCTCGGGGAATTGCATCATCGCATCAAGAATACCCTTGCGACCGTCAGCGCGATTGCATCGCAGAGCTTCCGCGGCGCCATCAATCTGGAGCATGGGCAGAAGGCGATGGAAGGCCGGTTGCTGGCCTTGGGACGGGCCCACGATCTGCTGATGCAAGTCAGCTGGGCAAATGCCAGCCTCACTCATACACTCAGCGGCGCAACCGATCCCTACGATGTTCAAGGGGGCAGACGCTTCCATTTCAATGGGCCGGACGTCAGGATCACCTCCGGTGCCGTCATTGCGCTCGCGATGACGTTCAACGAATTGTGCACCAACACCACCAAATTCGGCGCGCTGTCCGATGCCTCCGGCCATGTCGACATCGCCTGGACGGTCGACGACATCGGGCAGCGGCTGCGCCTGACGTGGAGCGAGAGCGGCGGTCCCCCGGTGGCGCCGCCAACGCGTCGAAGCTTCGGCACGAGGATGATCGAGTCGCTCGGTCACCAACTGAGTGGCCAGGTGCACCTCGCCTACGAGCCGACGGGATTTGCCTATCGATTGGACGTCCCGCTTAAGTCGGTCATGGCGGCAGCCGTCTAGCGACTGGATCTTGCCGACCGAGCGAATGCGGTGGACCTACGATGCCGTACCCTAAGCCATCACCACCGGCGTCTCCTCGGCCAGCCCGTAGACGCGCTGCGCCCTGGAAAATCCCGCGATCGGAAAATCGCCGAGATCGCGCCAGTCGTGATGGCAGATTTTTGCGAAGACCTCCGAGGCGACGACGGTCCGTCCCAGCCGCCCTGCGATCTTCTCCATCCGCGCCGCGAGATTCACGGCGGGGCCGATGCAGGTGAAGTCGAGCCGGTTGCCACCGCCGATATTGCCGTAGAGGATGTTGCCGACATGCAGCGCGACGCCGAAACGAAAGCGCTCGACGACATCGCCGACCGGATGCGCGAGTGCATCGACGCTGGCGCGGGCTTCGCGCGCAGCTTCCAGCGTACGAGCACAGACGTGAGCGGCATCGCCGACATACTCGTCGATCGGAAACACTGCGAGCAGGCCGTCGCCCATGAATTTCAGGACCTCACCGCCCTGGGCGCGGATCGCGGCGACCTGGCAATCGAAATAGCGGTTGAGGATCTCGACCACCGTCTCGGCCGGCAGCCGGTCCGAGAGCGCGGTGAAGCCGCGCAGGTCCGACAGCCAGATCGCGGCCTGCATCGTGTCGTTGTGGCCGCGGCGAATCTGGCCGCCGAGAATGCGTTCGCCGGCGCGGTTGCCGACATAGGTGTCGAGCAGGGTCGCGGCGGTGCGGCGCAGGGTGACGATCTCGCTGACGCGCGCGAGCGGCGCCACGATGGAGCGGATGGTCGCGATGTCGTCGTCGCTGAAACCGCCGGGATGCCTGGTGGTCCAGCTGATGGCGTGGACCGAGCCGTCGAGAAAGCGCATCGGCGTCGCGATGTAGTCGGTGGCGCCCTCGGCGCGCATGTCTTCCAGGAACGGAAAGCGCCTGGTGTCGACCTCGTTGACGCGTCCCCTGACCTCCAGCCCTTCCTCGAACACGATCCGAAGCGGGCTCCGGGCGAATTCGGGCGTGGCGAGAACCTCGAAATCGACAGTGCCGATCTCGACCTCCTCGCCCTGCCGCCAGACGAAGTTGCGGCCGAAGATCTCGGGATGCAGCGTGCGGATGAAGACGCCGAACCGCCACAGCGGCAGGCCGGCTGCGACCAGTTGCTCGCAGGCGTCCGAGATCATCTCGGCCGTCCCGCGCGACGACCGGGCGCCGTCGATCAGCCAATTGACGATGCGCTGGAGCTCGGAGCTTTCCATGCCGCATTTGCCGACGAAGTTGTGAAGCCGTCAAGCTGCGCGGTGAGCTGGTACCGTGACAAGCACGATGTGTTCACCTCTCCCCGTCGGGGAGAGGTCGGATTGCTTTGGCGCGCAATTGCGCGCCTGAGCAATCCGGGTGAGGGGCCGCAGCGCACCGTGAGACTGTAACCCCTCACCCGGATCGCATCTTTCGATGCGATCCGACCTCTCCCTACGGGAGAGGTGAAGAGTCTCTGCCGCTACCGCCCAACCTGCCCGCGGTCCCGCAAAAAGTGGTCGGCGAGCACGCAGGCCATCATGGCCTCGCCGACGGGGACGGCGCGGATGCCGACGCACGGGTCGTGGCGGCCTTTTGTCATGATCTCGGTGTCGGCGCCCTGGCGATCGACGGTGAGGCGCGGCTGCAGGATCGACGAGGTCGGCTTCACCGCGAAGCGCACCACGATCGGCTGTCCGGTGGAGATACCGCCCAGAATGCCGCCGGCATGGTTGGACAAGAAGCGCGTGCCGTCATTGCCGGTGCGCATCTCGTCGGCGTTCTCTTCGCCGGTGAGCTCGGCCGCACCGAAGCCGGCGCCGATCTCGACGCCCTTCACGGCGTTGATGGTCATCATCGCGCCGGCGAGATCCGAATCGAGTTTTGCGTAGATCGGCGCGCCGAGCCCGGCCGGCACGCCCTCGGCGACGATCTCCAGCACCGCGCCGATCGAGGAGCCGCTCTTGCGGATGCCGTCGAGATAGGTCTCGAAGAACGCCGCCTTGTCCTTGTCGGGACAGAAGAACGGATTTTTCGCGATCTCGTCCCAGTTCCACTTCGCCCGGTCGATCTTGTGCGGGCCCATCTGCACCAGCGCGCCGCGCACCTTTACGTCCGGCAGCACCTTGCGCGCGATCGCGCCGGCGGCAACGCGCATCGCGGTCTCGCGCGCCGATGAGCGGCCGCCGCCGCGGTAGTCGCGCAGGCCGTACTTCGCCTCGTAGGTGAAGTCGGCATGGCCCGGGCGAAACTTGTCCTTGATCTCGGAATAGTCCTTGGAGCGCTGGTCGGTGTTCTCGATCAAAAGTCCGATCGGCGTGCCCGTGGTCACCTGCACGCCGGTTTCGGGGTGCGCCATCACGCCCGACAGGATCTTGACCTGGTCCGGCTCCTGGCGCTGGGTGGTGAAGCGCGACTGACCCGGCTTGCGGCGATCGAGGTCCTGCTGGATGTCGGTCTCGGTGAGCGGGATCATCGGCGGGCAGCCGTCGACCACGCAGCCGATCGCCACCCCATGGCTCTCGCCGAAGGTGGTGACGCGGAACATGTGGCCGAAGGTGTTGAAGGACATTGCTGCTCGCTGGCTGTGTTCCGGCGTGTGGTAACGCGCTCTCGATGGGGGGTCAAATGCCCACCACGGTCGCAATGGCCGGGCTTGTCCCGGCCATCCACGTCGCCGCAAGCACGAAAGCTCGTGGATGCCCGGGACAAGCCCGGGCATGACGGCGGAGGGCGGGGCGACGAGCCGGGCCTAGCTATGCTTCTCGAGCCGGCCGTCGCGGAACACGTAAACGGCGCCCTGCTCGATATAGAGATCGGCGGCGCTGGCCGGCGTCTCCAGGCCAAGCGAGACCATCAGGGCCCGGCAGGTGCCGCCATGGGCGACCGCCACGGTGTCGGCCTTGAGCTCGTCGTACCAGGCGCGCACGCGGACCTGCACATCGGCGTAGGTCTCCGCGCCTTCGGGCGCCACGGTCCATTTGTCGCCAAGGCGCCTCGCATAGATCCCGGGATCTCTCGCCTCGCTTTCGGCCAGCGTCAGCCCTTCCCAGACGCCGTAGCCGATCTCGCGCAGGCGATCGTCGAGCGCGTAGTCGGCAACCGGCAATTCGAGCTTGCCGCGCGCGAGTTCCATGGTCTGGCGGGCCCGGCCGAGCGGGCTCGACACATAGGGCAGCGCCGCCTTGTCGCGGCCGTCGCGCTTGAACAGATCGGCCAGAATGAGGCCTGCCTGCACCGCCTGGTGGCGGCCGCGCGCATTCAGCGGAATGTCCCTTGTGCCCTGAAGCCTGCCGAGCGCATTCCACTCGGTCTCGCCGTGGCGAAGATAGTAGATCGTGGGCACGGGCATGGCTGACGGCGGTCAGTCCTTCGACGCATCCGAAGCGTCGGGCCGGACCATGCCCAGCACGTTGTAGCCGGAATCGACATGATGGACCTCGCCGGTGACGCCACGCGACATGTCGGAGAGGAAATACACCGCGCTGTCGCCGACCTCCTCGATCGTCACGTTGCGCCGCAGCGGCGCATTGAGCTCGTTGTATTTCAGAAGAAGGCGTGAATCGGCGATGCCGGCGAAGGCCAGCGTCTTGATCGGCCCTGCCGAAATCGCGTTGACGCGGATCGCCTTCACGCCGAGATCGGCGGCCAGATAGCGCACGCTCGCCTCGAGTGCCGCCTTCGCAACGCCCATGACGTTGTAGTTCGGCATCCACTTCTCGGAGCCGTAGTAGCTTAGCGTGATGATCGAACCGCCGTCGGTCATCAACTTCTCGGCGCGCTGCGCGATGGCTGTCAGCGAGTAGCAGGAGATCAGCATCGACTTGGAGAAATTGTCCGCGGTGGTGTCGACGTAGCGGCCCTCGAGCTCGTCCTTGTCGGCAAACGCGATCGCGTGCACGACGAAATCGATCTTGCCCCACTTCTCCTTCACCACGTCGAACACCGCGTCGATGGTGGCAGCATCCGTGACGTCGCAATGGCCGAGCATGAGCGCGCCGAGCTCGGCGGCGAGCGGCTCGACGCGCTTTTTCAGCGCATCGCCCTGGTAGGTGAGCGCGATCTCGGCGCCGGCCGCCTGGCATGCCTTGGCGATGCCCCAGGCGATCGAGCGGTTGTTGGCCACGCCGAGGATGACCCCGCGCTTGCCCTGCATCAGTCCTTGCATCAGACCTGAATTCTGCGCCATTTGCTCACGTCCTGTAGCTCTCGTTAAGGTCTGGAGGTACACCAGCCCTCCGACGCGGTACAGTCCTAATCCGCGGCGTTAACGCTGTTTCCGGCGCCGGAATAGCCGTTCCATTCGGGTGTTATGATTGCTGTGGGCGCTCGCGCCCGATGTGAAGGACGTCCAGACGGAATGAGCGCGTTTCGCCAGAGCGTGGAAGCCATGATCCCGGCGTTGCGCCGCTACGCCCGCGCACTGACGCGCGATGCGGATGCGGCGGACGATCTGGTGCAGGACACGCTGGTGCGTGCATTGCGTTCGGAGCGATTGTTTCTCGGGGGCGACGTCAGGAGCTGGCTCTACACGATCCTGACCAACCTCAACAAGAACCGGCGGCGCTCGCTGGCAAGGCGTCCGCAGTTCATGCAGCTGACGGAGAACAATCCGGATGCCAGCGGGACGGAGGCAGAAGGACGCGACATCGAGCGGGCGCTCTCGACGCTCGTCGAGGAACAGCGTTCAGTTCTGCTGCTGGTGATGCTGGAAGGCATGAGCTACCGCGAGGTCGCCGACATCCAGGGCGTGCCGATCGGCACCGTGATGTCCCGCCTGGCGCGCGCCCGCGCCCATGTGAAAGCCTCGCTGGAGGGTGGGCGCCCGGCGCTCAGGCGGGTGAAATGATGGCAGGATTGATGCATCGCGCAGGCCACCTCCGTTGCGCGCGGAGAGAAAAAGCGAAGTTGAACGACATCAGATATTTTGGGCCGCAGAGCCAGAGACGACCGATATGAACGACCGCAATATTTCAGTGACCGAAGACGAACTGCACGCCTTTGTCGATGGCGAGTTGCCGGCCGAGCGCCGCGCCGACGTCGAGGCCTGGCTTGCCGCCCATCCTGAGGATGCCGAGCGGGTGCAGTCCTGGCGCGCGATGGCCGAGATGCTGCACGCGCGCTACGACTCCGTCGCCCTGGAGCCGGTGCCGGCCCGGCTGGAACTGGAGCGGCTGGAGCGCCGTCCGCGGCAATGGCTCTATGGTGCGGTTGCGGCCACTCTGGTCGCCTTCGTCGCCGGCGGTACCGCCGGCTGGGTCGCGCATGGCGCCGCGAACGCGCCGTCGACCTTCCAGAGCTTTACGGCGGATGCGCTCGACGCGCACCGCCTCTATGTCGTCGAGGTCCGCCACCCGGTCGAGGTCGGCGGAAACGAACGCGATCACCTCCAGGCCTGGCTGACCCGGCGCTGCGGCTGGACCGTGTTCGCGCCCAATCTCGAGGGAAGCGGGCTGAAGCTCGTCGGCGGACGGCTGCTGCCGGGGCCGAACGGGCCGGCATCATTCCTGATGTATGAGGGCGCCTCGGGCGAGCGCTATACGATCTACACCGCCAAGACGGAGACCGGCGCAACGCAGATGCGATACGCCAAGGCGGACAAGGATGGGGCGTTGTTCTGGGCCGAGCGCGGCGTCGGCTATGTCGTGAGCGGTGGCGGCGCCGACCGGGATCGGCTGACCAAGGTGGCACAGGCCGTGTACGACCAGGCCGAGAAAAGCGGCGGCTAGGCAACCGCGCGAACCGCGTGCCTCGATTCCGTCATTGAAAATTTGGAATCAGGACATCGGCGCGTCTCATTATCGCACCGGGTGCTCACGCGATTATGAGTGGCGTTCGATCCGCCGATCGACGCGGGCGGCCTCGATTGGGGTTTTTGGTACCGCGCTGGTCCCCCTCTCGAGGCCGCACCTTTTTATCGGCTGCCCCGCCGAACAGCCGACACGTCGGGCAAGCGAAGCGCTACCACGCCTCGGCCATATGACGGGCATCATCTCCTGGATAATGCCCTGGGTCTTCAGGAGAACCCCTTGGTTCGATCTCCCCGTAAAGCGCGATGGCTCGCGCTTTTTGCGACGCGCTTTCCCGGATCATGCGTTAACCCAGCCCGCTACGTGGATTGTAGGGGTGGTGATCCCGCCACTTTTCCATCAATGCTTCAAGCTCGGCGTCGTTCCCGTCCGGTAGCATAATCCTGACAGTGACGAAGAGATCCCCGGTGCCGCCCGATTTCGGCAAGCCCTTGCCTTTGAGACGGAAGGTTCGCCCGCTGGACGTGTTCTTCGGGACCGACAGTTCCACGGCATTGCCGAGCGTCGGCACGCGAACCTTGCCGCCGAGAACGGCCTCGTAAAGCGTGACCGGGAGATCGATCCTCAGGTCCGCGCCATCGATCTTGAAGAACGGATGCGGTGCGATGCTGATGGCGATCAAGAGATCGCCCGGCGGATGGCCCGGCGCGGTCTCGCCTTGTCCGCGCAGACGGATCTGCTGACCCTCGACGACGCCGGCGGGAATCTTGACGTTGAGCTCCTTGCCGTTCGGCAAGCGGACGCGCTTCTCGGCGCCCTTGATGGACTCCTCCAGCGAGACGGACATGGCGACATTGACGTCGAGATCGAGCCCGATCCCGCCGGTGTCGAATTCGAACTGGGGACCGCCGCCGGCTCCGGGCCGCGCGCCGCGCATCCCGCCGCCGAACATGCTGTTGAGAATATCCTCGAAGGCGCCGGCGCCCTGGCCGGGGCCTGCCCCGCCGCCACGGAACGTGTAGCTCTCGAAGCCGCCGGGGCCTGCGCCAGCGCGACCGCGCGGCCCGCCGCCGCCCGGGAAGCCCTGGAAGCGCGGCTTGCCCTCGGCGTCGATCTCGCCGCGATCGAACTGCTTGCGCTTGTCCTCGTCGCCGATGATCTCGTTGGCCGAATTGATCTCGGAGAAGCGCTCCGCGGCCTTGGGATCATCCTTGTTGCGGTCGGGATGATGCTTCTTGGCCAGTTTGCGATAGGCGCTCTTGATCGCGGCAGCGCTCGCGCTCCGCGGCACCCCCAAGACCTCGTAGGGGTCGCGCATCCGTCAGGTCTCCTCTTGGGAAATCGAAATGTTGAAGGGGCTTCCCACCCCCATTTGAGCCTCATGTGGGAGGCGAGTGGCATTTTTGCAACTAGTCAGGCGAAGCGAAGTCTTACGATTCGAGCATGATCTTATCGGAAATCCGGTTCCCGGTTCATGCTCAGCTGCGCCACGGCTTTAGCGTATGAATCTCCCAACGGCCACGGCTGCTTTGGCAGCCGGCACCCTGGAGCCAGCTTTCGGTGGTGCCGTTGACGTAGCTTGCCAGGAAGTCGCGGCACTTGCGGCCATCCTCGGCGGCGTAGGATTGCGCGATCGGCGTCACCGAGCCGCGTGCGCCGGTTTCCGGATTCTCCCAGTGCTGGCTGGCATCCTTGTCGCCCATGCTCAGCACGTCGGAGGCGGCGTTGCGCGCAAAGGCGAGATCGGTTTCGGTCGGTGCGGTGTCCTTCGCCGGCCGGGCGATCGAACCGGTCAGGTCGCTGTCGTCAGCCTTGGCGTAGGCGTTGTGGTCGGTCCGCGACAGGCTGCAGCCGCCGGCGCCGAGCCCGATCAGAATCATCGTCATGACGAGGCTGGTCGGCCGCATCGCCGATAGGCCAACGCGTCCCCATGCCCTATATAGAGCGAGAGCAGACAACAGCGCGCTTTGAGCGGCGGAACGCAATTCGGACTCCAGACATGACCGACACGACCTCGATCAAACACCAGACACCCTTAACATCCGGTGATTTCACCGCAGCCGACGAGCCTTTTGCGCTGTTCGAGGCCTGGTTGAACGAGGCGATCAAGAGCGAGCCGAACGATCCGAACGCCATGGCGCTCGCAACCGTCGATCCGGACGGCCTGCCCGACGTGCGCATGGTGCTGATGAAGGGCTTCGATGCCGGCGGTTTTGTCTTCTACAGCCACATCGCGAGCCAAAAGGGCCGCGAACTCGCCGCAAATCCTAAGGCGGCTTTACTTTTTCACTGGAAGTCGCTGCGCCGTCAGGTGCGCATCCGCGGCAACGTGACGCCGGTGACCGATGCCGAGGCCGACGCCTATTTTGCGACACGACCGAAGCAGGCGCAGATCGGCGCCTGGGCCAGCAAGCAGTCGCAGGAGCTGGAGAGCCGCTTCGCCTTCGAACAGGCCATCGCCAAGGTCGCAGCCAAGCACGTCATCGGCGAGGTGCCGCGGCCGCCGGGCTGGAGCGGCTGGCGCATCACGCCATCGCGTATCGAGTTCTGGCACGACCGCCCGTTCCGCCTGCACGACCGTATTGAATTTCGCCGTGACGCGGCCGGCCAACCGTGGTCCAAGACGCGGATGTATCCGTAAGTTCTAGGGCGACCTGAAAGATGTCCATGCCGCATTCGTCCAATGCGCCGCGCCGCACGCTGCTCCTGACAGGAGCCAGCCGCGGTATCGGCCACGCCACCGTGATCCGCTTTTCTTCGGCGGGCTGGCGCGTCATCACCTGCTCGCGGCATCCCTTTCCCGAGGACTGCCCATGGGACGCGGGTCCCGAGGACCACATCCAGGTCGACCTCGGCAATCCCGCGGACACCAGGCGCGCGATCTCCGACATCCGCGACCGCCTCGAGGGCGGCATGCTGCATGCGCTGGTCAACAATGCAGCAATATCGCCCAAAGGCCCGGGCGGCTCGCGGCTTGGCTCGGTCGACACCGACCTCGACACGTGGACGCATGTCTTCCACGTCAATTTCTTCGCGCCGATCATGATCGCGCGCGGCTTGATCGAGGAGTTGAAGGCGGCCAAGGGCTCGGTCGTGAACGTCACCTCGATTGCGGGCTCGCGCGTGCATCCGTTCGCGGGCGCGGCCTACGCGACTTCCAAGGCCGCGCTCGCCTCCCTAACGCGCGAGATGGCCTCCGACTTCGGCCGTGTCGGCGTCCGCGTCAATGCGATCGCACCGGGCGAGATCGACACCTCGATCCTGTCGCCGGGCACCGAGAAGATCGTCGAGCAGCAGATCCCGATGCACCGCCTCGGCACGCCCGACGAAGTCGCCAAGATCATCTACGTGCTGTGCACGGACACGAGTTCCTACGTCAACGGCGCCGAGATCCACATCAACGGCGGCCAGCACGTGTAGGACAGTAGACGCATTGAAGTGGCGCTTTGAGGTGACGCATGGGCCGATTTGCCAGCACGGCGTCAACTTACGAGCACCTGCGGCCGCTCTACCCGAACGCGTTCTTCCGAAGCGTCGCGCAGAAGCTTGGCCTCACCAAAGGGAGCAGCCTGATCGATCTCGGCACAGGCCCCGGCCTGCTCGCGCTCGGCTTCGCTCCCTATGCCGGTCGCATCGTCGGCGTCGACCCTGAGCCGGCGATGATCGAGGCCGCGCGGCAGGCGGCGGCGCGCGCGGGCCTGGAGCTGACGCTGATCGAGGGCAAGGCAGAGACGCTTCCCCAAGACATCGGCACGTTCGACGTCGTGACGATCGGCCGCGCGCTGCACTGGATGGATCGCGAGGCGATGCTTGCGCGGCTCGACCAACTGGTCGCACGCGACGGCGCCATCCTGATCTGCGCCTCGTTCTCGGTCACCGACGGCCGCAATCCGTGGCTTGACGGCTACAACGAGATCCGCCGCCGCTGGTCACCAACGAAGCTGTGGGAAGAAGCCGGCAAAGGTGCGCGGACCCATCGCGACTTGCCGACGTTCTTTCGCGGCAGCGCCTTCGCCCCTACCGGGCTCGTCGCGGTCGAGACCAGCCACGTGGTCAGCGTGCCGGAGCTGACACATCGCGTGCTGACCTATTCGTCGTCCTCACCAGAAGCGCTGGGCGACAATGTCGAGGCCGCGCTGCGGGAGGTCGAGAGCCATCTGGCTGCGTTCGCCCACGACGGCGCAATCGCCGAGACCTTCATCTCGACGGCAGAGATCGTGAAGCGCTAGGGAATTTGCCGCGGAAGGCGGGAAGCAAGGCGATCCAGACAACGCCGCCGCAGGACTGGATCGCCCGCCCTTCCTTCCGCTCCTCAATCCAGGCGAATGCGACGCGACCGTTCGCGCAGCCTCAACGTTGCAGCATTTGGTGCGGTTGCACTGAATGCAGTCGAGCAATCGTCGTCGTTCTCGCCATCGAGCAGCGGAGCACCACAGTGCCGGCACATGCGCGCCGACAACGACGGCGCCTTGCCGCTCGCCACGCTCTGACGATAGCTGGTCAGGTCGATGACGTTGCGGGGCGTCGTTATGTGTTTTTCAACCATGGTTTTTCCTCGCGGCTAACCCGCTGCTTATCGCAGACAAGTTTCGCACAAACGTTCAGCCCACTGCTCAAATTTTACCGGAGGAATTGGGGCGTGGCACACACATCACGGCGCAGCCGCAATGGCGCTCTATTCTGCGACACCATCGGCCTTGTCTCTGCGACCGGCGTAAGGTC
The DNA here is from genome assembly GCF_018129685.1 of Bradyrhizobium manausense. Classification (GTDB taxonomy): domain Bacteria; phylum Pseudomonadota; class Alphaproteobacteria; order Rhizobiales; family Xanthobacteraceae; genus Bradyrhizobium; species Bradyrhizobium manausense_D. Next base: position 56,307 of record NZ_JAFCLG010000009.1, on the reverse strand, counting down.
CCGGTAGCTATTTCGGAAGGCGCGCGGGCTCAGAGCCACTTCTTCAACTTGAAGATCCAGTACGGGACGATCGCCGCGATCACCATCAACACGATGGCAAAGGGATAGCCGTGCTCCCATTCGAGCTCCGGCATCGCCTTGAAGTTCATGCCGTAGATCGAGGCGATCAGCGTCGGCGGCATCAGGACAACGGCCATGACCGAAAACAGCTTGATGATGTTGTTCTGCTCGAGATTGACGACGCCGAGCATGGCATCGAGCACGAAGGTGATCTTGCTGGAGAGATAGGAGGCGTGGTCGGTCAGTGAGGCGACGTCACGCTGCATGGTCTTGAGCTGCTCGCGCATGTCCTTCGACCATTTCACGCCCTCCACCACCGCCGAAAGGAAGGTGACGACGCGGCCGATCGACACCAGGCTCTCGCGAACCTTGGAGGTCAGATCGCCCTTGCGGCCGATCGAGATCAGGATCTGCGAATATTGCTTGGCGTGGCCGTGGCGCTCGCTCTCCGGCTCGAAGATGTCGTGGCTGACCTGGTCGATCTCCGCGCCACAGCGCTCCAGAATGTCGGCGCAGCGGTCGATCACGGCGTCCAGGAGCTCCATCAGCACCATCTCGCCGGTGATCCCCGGGGTGCAGGTCCGGGCCAGCTTGGCCTCGACCAGGGCGAACGGCTTGGGCTGGTCGTAGCGCACCGTCACCAGGCGGTGATCGCCGAGGATGAAGGTCACCGCCGTGGTCCGGGGCATGTCGGTATCGGAGTGGCACATCAGCGTCGCCGTCATGTAGCGCGCGCCGTTCTCGATATAGAGGCGGCTGGAGATCTCGATCTCCTGCATGTCCTCCCGGGTCGGGATCGCGATCCCAAGGAGCCGCTCCACCGCCTTGTCCTCCGCCGCCGTCGGGTTGACCAGGTCGATCCACGGCGAATTCTCCGGCAGAGCCCCAAGATCTTCGACGATGGCCTTCTTCAGGGAGGAGTCGGTGGGAACGAACACGGAAAACATAAACAACTCCGGGAGAGGCCTGCGACAGAATGGCTGCCCTTAGCGCGATTCTGACAAGTTCATGATGACAACCACATTAAGGGAGCGTTTGAATTTGTGGCGGCGGAATGGCCCAACTGTGGCACGGAATCGACAGTTGAGCTTTTCGCGCCAAAAACCAAGCCTGGGAGCGCAGAACTTGCGGCAAAAAAGCCACAGGTTGGGTCTCGCAGCGCGGGATAAGCCCCTAAACGCTGGAATTGTGGCAGATTTCAACGATAATGAAATCAACGGAGTCGAAGGCCTCGGGTGCTACGCTTGAGGACCTGCGCGGTATTGATTTGATTGGAACCGAACCATGTCGTCGCTGAAAGTTACATTGGGCATTTTGGCTGCTGGCTTCATGCTGTCGGGCTGCATGCAGGGCACGCACTACGAAGCCACCAACACCCAGAATTTCAAGCCGAAGGACAAGGAGCTCCTTGCCAAGATCCGGTACGAGAATACGCCGGTGGCAGAGCCGTTCCGTCGCGCCATCGTCGACTATCATCGCAAGGAATCGCCGGGCTCGATCGTGGTCGATTCCGACAACCACTACCTCTATTACGTGATGGATGGCGGCAAGGCGATCCGCTACGGCATCACCGTCGGCGAAGAGGCAATGGCCTGGTCCGGCATCGCCAAGGTCGGCAGCATGACCGAATGGCCGGCCTGGCACCCGACCCCGGGCGAGATTTCGCGCCTGGGCGTGCCGACCTTTGTCGCTCCCGGCCCTGATAATCCGATGGGCTCGCGCGCGATGTACCTGTACTCGGGTGGCAAGGACACGCTGTTCCGCATTCACGGCACTAACCAGCCTGAATATATCGGCGCTTCGATCTCGTCGGGCTGCATTCGCCTGACCAACGAGGACGCAATCGACCTCTACAATCGCGTCAAGATCGGCACCATCGTCGTGGTGCTCGAGCCGAAGCACGGCGACTCGCCCTACAATTCGCGCCTTGCTCTCCAGGGCGGCGGCGGCAACACCAGCTCTTACTAAGCGGAACTTGCCTCAAGCTTTTGAAAAGCGCCGGTTCACCGGCGCTTTTTTGTTGGGGGCTTGCTCTTGCCGGAGTCGACTGGGGGCTTGTCGGCTTGCGCGGCGGGCTTTGCGATCTCCTGATCGCCGGTCCCATCCTTGCCGTCCTCCGGCTTGGCCGCCACCTCGCGCGGCGGCGCGTCCTCGGGGCGCTCGGCCGGCAGCAGCGGCGCGACCTGGGGCAAGGGATCCCAGACGTTCCATTGGCAGATCCGGTAGTCGTTGCGGCGCTGCGCGAGATCGAGGTGGATGTGGTCCTCGTGGTACCAGTCCGAGCCCGGGCCGAGCACGGTCGAAAAACGCGAGCAAACCGAATGCAGCACGCGCTCGCGCACGTCGCGCGCCATGGTGCGGTCGGTCAGACCAATGGACTGTCCGTTGGCGAGCTTGAGCGAACGGACGTCAAGCGCATTGGCCTTGCCGTGCTCGGACAGCATCGCACCGGCCACGCGGTTGCGGCCGCGGCACTCGAAGCTGTCGAAATTGTCGAGATCGGTGATGGTCGAGCCGAGGCTCGTAGCCAGCGGCACCATGTCGGTACGCACCCAATCCGCAATCGCCGACGCCATGCTGCAGCGAAGGATCGCAGCCGGTTTCACCGCGACCTTGCGCTTGTCCGTCAGGACGATCGCCTCGAGCCGCACCAGATCCTCGCCACCACAGGCGCCGGGACCATGGATGTCGGGTATGGAGGGCGCGACCGCGACCTCCTCGGTCAGCGCGAGACGGCAGGCAGAAGGCTGCTTCTCGGGCGGCGCGGCTTCGGCCGGCTTGTTGGCGTCGGGCTTGTCGGCGGAGGATTTATCAGGGGACGGCTTGCCGTCGTCCTTCGTTGCCCCCTCCTCCGTCGCTTTGGGCGCCTCCTCAGGACGGGGCCTTGGTAGCGGTATCTTTGCGCCGTGAACACCCCCGCGCGGCCGTGGCGTACCCAGGCCAAAGATATCGAGCGGCGCAGCATGATTTCGCGCGCCTGCGGACCCGGGCAACACAAGAGCCAGCCCCAGCGCGGCGGTAACCATTGCCGCGCCGGCGGACATATTGCCGCGACAAGACCATTTGCGGCGAAAGTCCGGCAGGCTAAAACTCATGATAATTCTTTGGCCCTGCGCTGAGAGCGATAACGCGCCCAGCGACTTCTCGGAGGAACGTCTGAATGCTCGGCTTGATGCAAGATTGGCCCCTGCTCTGCCACCGGATCATCGAACACGCTGCCAAGATTCACGGCAAGCAGGAGGTCGTGACGCGATCGGTGGAGGGACCGATCCATCGCACCACCTACGCCGAAATCCACGAGCGGGCGCTCAAGGTCTCGCAGATGCTGGAGCGGGACGGCATCAAGCTCGGCGACCGTGTCGCCACGATCGCCTGGAACACCTGGCGTCACCTGGAGGTCTGGTACGGCATCATGGGCATCGGCGCCATCTGCCATACCATCAATCCCCGGCTTTTCCCCGAGCAGATCGCCTGGATCATCAACCACGCGCAGGATCGCATCGTGATGGTCGACCTGACCTTCGTGCCCGTGCTGGAGAAGCTCGCCGACAAGCTGCCGAGCGTCGAACGGTACGTCATCCTCACCGACAAGGCGCATATGCCCGAGACCACGTTGAAGAACGTCGTGGCCTACGAGGACTGGATCGCCGCGGCCGACGGCAAATTCAAATGGAAGGACTTTGACGAGAACACGGCGGCCGCGATGTGCTACACGTCAGGCACGACGGGCGACCCGAAGGGCGTGCTGTATTCGCATCGCTCCAACGTGCTGCACGCGCTGATGGCCAACAACGTCGACGCGCTCGGCACCAGCGCCTCCGAGACGATGCTGCCGGTGGTTCCCCTGTTCCATGCCAACAGCTGGGGCATCGCCTTCTCCGCGCCCTCACAGGGCACCAAGCTGGTCATGCCCGGCGCCAAGCTCGACGGCGCCTCGGTCTACGAGCTGCTCTCGACCGAGAAGGTGACGCACACCGCGGGCGTGCCGACGGTGTGGCTGATGCTGCTCCAGCACATGACGGCCAATAACCTGAAGCTGCCTCACCTGAAAATGGTGATCTGTGGCGGCTCGGCGATGCCGCGCTCCATGATCAAGGCCTTCCTTGATATGGGCTCGAACGTGCGCCACGCCTGGGGCATGACCGAGATGAGCCCGATCGGCACCGTCGCGGCGCTGAAGCCGCCGTTCCAGAACGCAACCGGCGAGGCCCGCCTCGACGTTCTGCAGATGCAGGGCTATGCGCCCTTCGCGGTCGAGATGAAGATCACCGACGATGCCGGCAAGGAGCTGCCCTGGGACGGCAAGACCTTCGGCCGTCTCAAGGTGTCCGGCCCCGCGGTCGCCAAGGCCTATTTCCGCCTCGACAACAACATCCTCGACGAGGACGGCTTCTTCGACACCGGCGACGTCGCGACCATCGACGAAGGCGGCTATATGCGCATCACCGACCGCTCCAAGGACGTGATCAAGTCCGGCGGCGAGTGGATCTCCTCGATCGACCTCGAGAACCTCGCGGTCGGCCATCCCGCCGTGGCGGAGGCCGCCGTGATCGGCGTCTATCATCCCAAATGGGACGAGCGGCCGCTCTTGATCGTGCAGCTCAAGCAGGGCCAGCAGGCCAGCCGCGAAGACATCCTGAAATTCATGGACGGCAAGATCGCCAAATGGTGGATGCCCGACGACGTGGTCTTTGTCGACGGCATCCCGCACACCGCGACCGGCAAGATCCTGAAAACGGCGCTGCGCGACCAGTTCAAGGACTATCGCTTCCCGAACGCGGCGGCGTAGGGCCTTACACGTCATTCCGGGGCGATGCCAACGGCATCGAACCCGGAATCTCGAGATTCCGGGTTCGCCCTTCGGGCGCCCCGGAATGACGGGCAGTGGCAGTCCGGTCTCTCTTGAATTTGCCCCCGGGTCGTGGTCTCAACGGCTCATCGTCGCGCCAAATCGGCCGGCACCGCGCCCCAAGACCCCGGCAGAGCTCACCCGATGGCCCGCAGGTTTTCCGCTCCCTATCAGTCGGAGCCCGTGTCCAGTCTCGCGAGCTGGGCGCGCAACCTGGCCGTGTTCGCCGTAGTGGTGGTTGTGGTGTCGATCGTCATCGTGCGTTTCGACTTCCTGGAAATGAAGCCGGCGATGGCGACGTTCTTCGGCGGGCTCGCGATCTCAGGACTTTCGATCCTGTTCGGCCTCGCCGGCTTTGCCGCGATCTGGCAGAACGGCTCGCGCGGCATGGCGCGCATTCTGCTCGCCTTCCTGATCGACGGGGCAATCCTCGCCTATCCCGCTTATCAGGCCCTGCTGTACAGCAGGCTGCCGCATATCTACGACATCACCACCGACCCGATCGACCCGCCGCGTTTCGATGCGCTGTCGCGCCTGCGCACCGGCGACGGCACCAACACCGCCGTGTATGCCGGTCTCTATTCGGCCGAGCAACAGCGCCAGCTCTATCCCGACATCGAACCGATCGAGCTCGAGATTCCCGTCGACCGCGCCTATGCGATCGCGCGCCAGCTCGTCATCAAGCGCAAATGGACCGTGATCGACGAGCGCGAGCCGCAGCCGCCGCGCCGCATCGGTCGCATCGAGGCCGTGGCGCGCACGCCGATCATGGGCTTTCGCGAGGATATCTCGATCCGGGTCGTGCCTGACGGCGAGGACTCCCGCGTCGATATCCGCTCCGCCTCGCGCTATTTCGACAGCGATCTCGGCAGCAACGCTGCGCGCGTGACCAAATTCATCGACGACCTCAACACTGCAGCCGACGCGGACGCGCTGAAGCCGGTCAAGAAGACCCCGGTGGCACCGTCAAAGGCGCCCGCGAAGACAGTGAAGAAGTGATGGAGGCGAGTGGGGAGTAGCGAGTGGCGAATGGAACGCCCACCCATTCGCTACTCGCCATTCGCTCCTAAGCCATCCGGTAGGTCCCGCCGATCACGGGATCACCGTCCGTCGCGACGACGCCGCGCGCAACCAGATCTTCCAGATGCGCCAGAACGGAATAGCCGGCGGCCGTCGTCAGCCTGGGATCGATGCCGATATAGATCGCGCGCACCATGGTCGGGATATCGGCCTCGCCCTTGGCGAGGCGATGAAGGATCGAGGCCTCGCGCGCCTTGCGGTGGCGGATCAGGAAGCGCACGAAGCGCTGGCCCTCGGGGATCTCCGGGCCGTGGCCGGAGAAATACAGATCCTCCTCGCGCGCAGCGAGCCGGTCGAGCGAGTCCATGTAGTCGATCATCGAGCCGTCGGGCGGCGCCACGATCGAGGTCGACCAGCCCATCACGTGATCGCCGACGAAGTTGAACTTCCGCTCGGGCCAGGCAAAGGCAAGGTGATTGGCGGTATGGCCGGGCGTCGCCACGGCCTCGAGCCGCCAGCCGTCACCCTCGACGACATCGCCGTGTGCCATCCTGAAATCAGGCACGAAATCGCGGTCAGACCCTGATTCCGGACTATGCTTCTCGCTTTCGAAGCGCGGGCGCGAGGCGCGGTGCGGCCCCTCGGCATAGACAGGCGCGCCGGTCGCCCGCTTGATCCGCTGCGTATTGGGAGAGTGGTCGCGGTGGGTGTGGGTGACGAAGATGTGGGTCACCGTCTCGCCGCGCACGGCGTCGAGCAACGCGGCCGCATGCGCCTCATCGTCGGGACCGGGATCGATGATCGCGACGTTGCCGGTGCCGACGATGTAGCTGACGGTTCCGGTGAAGGTGAACGGGCTCGGATTGTTACAGAGCACCCGCCGCACGCCGGGGCGGACTTCCTCGACGACACCGGGCTGAAGCGGAAAGTTGCGGTTGAACGGGACGTCGTCGTTGTCGGACATGGGACTTCCTGTGCAGTGCCAACCCAACCCCGGCCGTCATACCCCGCGAAGGCGGGGTATCCAGTACGCCGTGGCCTCCGTGGCGAAGGCGAGGTCTCTGGGATACTGGATCGCCCGCCTGCGCGGGCGATGACAGTTGAGCAAAACACCGACCGCGGAATCCGTGGCGCTCAGAAAAACGCCTGAATGCCCGTGATCGCGCGGCCCAGGATCAGGGCGTGGACGTCGTGGGTCCCCTCGTAGGTGTTGACCGTCTCGAGGTTATGGACGTGGCGCATCACGTGGTACTCGGCCGAGATGCCGTTGCCGCCGTGCATGTCGCGCGCGACGCGGGCGATGTCGAGCGCCTTGCCGCAATTGTTGCGCTTCATGATCGAGATCATCTCGGGCGCGAACTTGCCTTCGTCCATCAGCCGGCCGACGCGCAAGCTCCCCTGCAGGCCGAGCGCGATCTCGGTCTCCATGTCGGCGAGCTTCTTCTGCACCAGCTGGGTCGCGGCGAGCGGCTTGCCGAACTGCTTGCGGTCGAGCGTGTACTGGCGGGCGCGATGCATGCAGTCCTCGGCGGCGCCGAGCACGCCCCAGGAGATGCCGTAGCGGGCGCGGTTGAGGCAGCCGAACGGACCCTTGAGGCCGGAGACGTTGGGCAGCAACGCGTCCTCGGGGACCACGACGCCGTCCATCACGACTTCGCCGGTGATCGAGGCGCGAAGCGACAGCTTGCCGCCGATCTTCGGCGCGGAGAGGCCCTTCATGCCCTTCTCCAGCACGAAGCCGCGGATCTGATTGTCGTGCTCGGCCGACTTGGCCCAGATCACGAACACGTCGGCGATCGGCGCGTTCGAAATCCACATCTTGCTGCCGGTCAGGCGATAACCGTCCGAGACCTTCTCGGCGCGGGTCTTCATCCCGGCCGGGTCGGAGCCGGCATCGGGCTCGGTGAGGCCGAAGCAGCCGACCCACTCGCCGCTGGCGAGCTTGGGCAGGTACTTCTTGCGCTGGCTCTCGTCGCCATAGGCGTAGATCGGATACATCACCAGCGAGGACTGCACCGAGTTCATCGAGCGATAGCCGGAATCGACCCGCTCGATCTCGCGCGCAACGAGGCCATAGGCCACGTAGCTCGCATTGGCGCAGCCATATTCCTCCGGCAGCGTGATGCCGATCAGGCCGAGCTCGCCCATCTCGTTGAAGATCTCGCGGTCGGTCTTCTCTTCCAGATAGGCCTTGGTGACGCGCGGCATCAGCTTGTCCTGCGCGTAGGCGCGCGCGGTGTCGCGCACCATGCGCTCGTCTTCGGTCAGCTGCTCGTCGAGCAGGAACGGATCGTCCCACTGGAAGGAAGCCGCAGCCGGCTTGTCCTTGGTCTGAGGGCGCGCGCTCATGAAACGTCCTTTCGGGTCTGGTTCCGTCTACAATTGCCGGACAAACTAAATCGCCACGGCAACAAGTGCAATTGCGTTAGCGCTAGCTCTCGAGCTGCTCGTTGGCGACGATCTCGATGCCGAAGCCGGAGAGACCCTTGTAGTCGTGCACCGACGAGGTGAGATGGCGGATCGAGGTGACGCCGAGATCGCGCAGGATCTGCGCGCCGACACCAACCTCGCGCCACTGGCGATTGCGGTCGGCCTCCGTTGCGGTCTCGTCCGGCAGCGCCGACACCGGCACGCCGGCGGCGCCGTCGCGCAGGTAAACCAGCACGCCGCGGCCGGATTTCTTGAAATGCTCGAGCACGGCCATCATGCGCTTGTGGCCGGTGAAGATGTCCTTGACGATGTTCGGCTTGTGGAAGCGCGTCAGAACGTTCTTGCCGTCACCGACTCCGTTGTAGACGAAGGCGACGTGGGCGATGGAATCGAACGGCGAGCGGTAGGCATAGCCCTGGAGCGGTCCGATCGGGCTGTCGGTGGTGAAGGTCGAGACCCGCTCGATCAGCTTTTCGCGCGCCTGGCGATAGGCGATCATGTCCGCAATCGTGACGTGCTTCAGCTTGTGCCGGGCGGCGAACTGGGCAACCTGCTCGCCCTTCATCACGCTGCCGTCATCGTTCATCAGCTCGCTGATGACGCCGACCGGCGGAAGGCCCGAGAGCTTGCAGAGATCGACCGCGGCCTCGGTATGGCCGGAGCGCAGCAGCACGCCGCCGTCCTTTGCGATCAGCGGGAAGATGTGGCCCGGGCGGGCGAAGTCGTTGGCGCCGGCGTTGGGATTGGACAGCGCACGGCAGCAGGAGGCGCGCTCCTCGGCCGAGATGCCGGTGCCGCCGTCGGGCTTGTAGTCGATCGAGACCGTAAACGCGGTGGTGTGCGCGGAGTCGTTGTGGGCGACCATCGGATCGAGCCGCAGCCGGCGCGCGTCCTCGGTGGTCACAGGAGCGCAGACGATGCCGGAGGTGTGGCGGATGATGAAGGCCATCTTTTCCGCCGTGCAGAATGAGGCGGCGACGATCAGATCGCCCTCGCCCTCGCGGTCCTCGTCATCGGTCACGACGACGAGCTCGCCCCGGGCGAAGGCTTGCAGAACTTCCTGAACGGTATCGGGCATGTCCCAATCTCTGATGGTTATGGGCCGCAGTTGACGGACGCCTTAGCCGGACTTGGAGCCAAGCGCTAGTGTCCTGGATGCAACCGCATATGCCCGCAGACCACTCCCGGGCGGGCTCTCAGCCTTGCACCGAAGAGACCATACCAGCGATATAGGCGCGCCCCGCCCGGACGGAAGACGGGCGGCAGCGCCCTCAGGGCGCCACGTCGTCGACTGGGCCGCCACCGGCGAGATCGCTTCAAGCGAGCGCTGTCGCGACATCGCACCGACAAGCTCGAAAACAACCCCATGCACAGTAGGCCCGATCTGCAAAATCAACGGCTTATTGGCCCGCGTCGCACGCATGCGGATTTTACGAATTTTGTTTGACCCGTCGGGCAAAACACTGGCATGATGGCATCATCGAAATCCCAGCGCCCGATCGGCGGCGGACCGGCCGCTCAAGAAGAACAACCCAATAAAAACGACCAAAAGAACAACCCGACAAGACCCCCCGACAAGAACACCCCAACAAGAACAAAACGAGGAACGCTCCCATGACGTCCAGCTTCGATTTCGCGCCCCTGTTTCCCTCGGGGCTGCCGGCCCCTTCTGCGCGCTGGACGGGCCTTGCCAAATACAGCTTTGTCGGCGGCAACAATGATTCCGAGCAATTGCCGCTCGACGGGCTGATCGAGGCCGCCAATCAGGCCCTGAAGCGCGAGGGCCGCTCGCTTGCGACTTACGGGCTGGCGCATGGCCCCCAGGGCTATCTGCCGCTGCGCGAATTCCTGGTGACGAAACTGAAGCGCGATGGCGGCATCACCTGCACGGTCGACGATCTCATGATCGTGTCCGGCTCGTTGCAGGCGCTCGACCTCGTCAACAACACGCTGCTGGCGCGCGGCGACACCGTGATCGTCGAGCAGGAGACGTATCAGGGAGCGCTGCAGCGGCTGACGCGGCTGGGCGTCAACATCGTCGGCGTTCCCCTCGACGGCGACGGCATGCGGATGGATGCGCTCGCCGCCACGCTCGCCGAACTGAAGGGGCGCGGCGTCAGGCCGAAATACATCTACACCATTCCGACCGTGCAGAACCCGACCGGCAGCATCATGCCGGAATCGCGCCGCGCCGAATTGCTGCGGCTTTCGGCCGAATACGGCGTGCCCGTGTTCGAGGACGATTGCTATGCCGACCTCGTTTGGTCGGGACAGCGGCCGCCGGCGATCTACGCGATGAGCCGGAATGGCGGGGTGATCCATGTCGGCTCGTTCTCGAAGTCAATCGCGCCGGCGCTGCGCGTCGGCTTCATCGTCGCGCCCTGGGATGTGATGTCGCGGATGCTGGCGCTGAAGACCGATGCCGGCTCCGGGGCGCTCGAGCAGATGGTGCTCGCCACCTACTGCCAGCCGCATTTCGCCAGCCACGTGCCCGCGCTGACCAAGGCGCTGCGCGCCAAGCTCGACACGCTGATGGAAGCCCTCAACGAGCAGTTCGGGACCGCGGCCGAGTTCGAGGCGCCCAAGGGCGGCATTTTCCTGTGGGTGAAACTGCCCGACCAGGTCGATACGCTCAAGCTCTATCAGGCTGCGCTGGCTGCCGGCGTCGCGATCAATCCGGGGCCGGAATGGTCGACCAACAAGGGCCATTCAGGCTCGCGGCTGCGGCTGTGTTTTGGCAGCCCCACGCATCAGCAGATCCGCGAGGGCGTCGCCGTGCTGGCCGAGGTCTGCCGCAAGGAATTCGGCGTGCCGGCCCGCAGCGCCAATGTGGAGAAGCAGGCCTGACGCCAATGGCTCACAGGTCGACGTGGAATTCCACGTTGACCTGACCGCTCCCGGAGGATGGGAAATAATCGCAGAGCTGCTCGGCTCTGCCACAGTACTCGTCCCAGCCAAGCGCGGCGAACAGCATAATGGTGTCGGCCATGCCGCCCTCGCCGTTGCACTTGGTGGCGTAGTCCGGAAGCATGTCGAGGAATTCGCGGTAGCGGCGAGCCTGCCATAGCTCGAGCACGCGCAGATCGACCTGGCGGTTGAACTCGCTGGCGACCGATGTCCATGCCTCGGGGCCCAGCTTCCTGTTGGGCCAGAGCTTATGCGAGAGCGAACCGCTGGCGAGGATCGCGACGCGCTCGCCGGACGCCTCGATGGCGCGGCGGGTTGCTTCGCCGAGAATCCGGCTCTCCTCGAACGAGGTGAACAGCGGCGAGGCGACCGAGACCACTTTCGCGAAGCCATCGGGGTTCATGTAGTGCATCGGCACGATGGTGCCGTATTCCAGCCCCAGGCTCGCGACCTCATGCGCGGTGACGTTGAGATCGGCATCGAGCGCCCTGCCCGCGATGGCCTTGGCGAGGGCCGTATCGCCCGGCAGATCGTAGCGCAGATCCTGGATCATCTGCGGCGCCTCGTGGCTGGTGAACGCGCCGCGATGCCGCTCATTGGCGTTGATGTGGTAGCCGAAATTGGAGAGCCAGTGGGTGTCGAACACCACGAAACTGGTGACGCCGCGCTCTCTTGCCCGCCGCCCGAGCTCGCGGAGCGACGTGACCGCCGGCTCCCGCGCCGCGCGCAACGGGCTGCCGGGCTGCTCCGACAGCATCAAGGAGGGAACATGGGTGACCTTGGCCGCGAGTACCAGCTGCCCCATCATGGTCACCCCGGGTCGTCAGGCCGCCCGGACCTGGCTGCCGTGGATCGCGGAAGCCAGCCGCAGCAGCAGGACGATCGAGACATTGCCCTTGCCGGCCTCGATCTGGGCGATGTAGCGCTCGGAAATCCCGGAGCGGCGGGCCAGTTCCCGGCGCGACAGCGCGCACCGCGCGCGCGAGGACCTCAGGCGCTCGCCCAGTTCGGCCAGAAACGCGGTTTCGGAATACGGCGGGAGCGCACAGCTTCCCGGCAGCACCTCGCCCGCGAAATCCATCACTTGATTCAGCATCGCTCTCACCAGTTTCGCCTTCGGGATCGCCATCTTACCCCCGACGTGCGCCGCCTCATTGACGCGGATCAAATTCGCGCGCGAATGGCAGCCGGCGTGCACGACCGTGACGGGGATGCTACAGTTTGGAGATGTTCGAGGCGGGGCTTTTCAGGACATGACGCGTTGTTTGAGCCGCTGGACGATCGCGGCTGTGCTTTGGATTGCCTTCTGTTCCCTCGCTGGTGCCGAAACGCTCGCGGCGACGGTCGCGCAATGGGGCCTGCTTGGATCATGGGCGGTCGATTGCGCGGTGAGCCCCGACCGCGACAAGGGCGCGCTTCTGACTTACGAAATCCGGAAGGACGGCCGGGTGATGTACCGGCGCAATTTCGGCGACGCCAAGGACGAGAACGAAGTGGTGTCCGCCACCGTCGACGCGAGAGGCCTGCTCAACCTGATGGTGTTCTTTCCATCACTCCATCAGACGCGGGAATTCGGCGTGATGCTGACCAAGGATGGCAGCCTGCGCGCGATCTACAATCGCAGCGAGCGCGGCGAATTCACGATCAAGGACGGCAAATACGTCAAGACAGGCAAGCCGACGCTTCCGCAGCAACGCTGCTCTGAACAATCGTCTTGATGCTGAACATCCATTCAGAATTCTCTTCCCGCTCCTCCGGAACGTTCGCACCCATGCGCCGTTGCCAATTGCATTACGTTGGAGGAGGACATCATGAAGAAGCTTGGTTATGTCGTTGCCGCTCTCGGTGCGCTCGCGGTTGCGGCGCCCACGCTGGCAAGTGCTGAGACAGTCATCGTCAGGCACGGCCATCACGGCTACGGCGCCCGCGCCGAAATGCGCGAGCATCGCGACCACGGCTGGCATCGCGGCTGGTACCATCATCGCGACCGGGTCGTGGTGATGAGGCACGGCCACCACCACATGTACTGATGCGAGACACGACATGGAAATGGCCCCTCGCGGGGCCATTTCTTTGTGTGCTCTTCCTTCTCCCCTTGCGGGAGAAGGTGGCGCGAAGCGCCGGATGAGGGGTATCTCTCAGCGCATACAGATATGCCTGAGTGCATGGAGAGATACCCCTCACCCAAGCGAGCATGTATCGACCTTTGGTGATGCCCTCTCCCGCAAGGGGAGAGGGCACAGTCAATCCCAAACGGGCGCAAAGCCCGGATTGACGCAGCGCTTGTCCTTCGGCAGCGCGGCGATCTTGTTGCGGTCGGCATCATCCAGGTCGATCTTCAGCGCATCGAGATTGGCCTGCTGGCTTTCGCGACGTGACGCCTTCGGGATCGCGGCGACGCCGTCCTGGTCGAGCAGCCATTTCAGTGCGACTTGAGCTGCGCTCGCATTGTGCCTGGCGCCGATCTCAGCGAGCAACGGATCGGTAGCAAAGCGTCCCTGAGCCAATGGGCAGTAAGCAACCAGCGGGATCGACTTCGCCTTGAGATAGGCCAGCACCTTCGATTGATCCAGCATCGCGTGATATTCGATCTGGTTGCAGGCAATCGGCGCCTTGATGTCCTCGACCGCGATCTTGAGCAGCGCCGTGGTGAAATTGGCGACACCGATCGCCCGCGTGCGCCCCTCGTCCTTCAGCTTCATCAAGGTTTCGAACACCGCGCCCCAGTTCGCCGATCTTGACGGCCAATGCACGAGATAGAGGTCGACGTGATCAAGCCCGAGCTTCTTCAGGCTGGCATCGAAGGCGCGGCGGATCGCGTCCGGCGCCAGATTCTCGTGCCAGACCTTTGTCGTGACATGCAGCTCGCCACGCGGCACCGCCGCCGCCTTGAGCGCAGCGCCGATGGCTTCCTCGTTGGCGTACATTTCGGCGGTGTCGATATGGCGATAGCCGATCGACAGCGCGGTCTCGACCGCCGCGCGGCAGACATCGCCCTGCATGCGGAAGGTGCCGAGGCCGAGCCTGGGCATGCTGATGCCCTGTGTTTTCAGATAGTCCATGGAACAGGCTCCTGAGGTATTTCAGCCCGCCGGATACGCGCGGCGATGCCGCGTGAGCAGACTCTTGTGTGATGGAAAAGAGGTGGCGGGAACGGCGACTATAGCGCGCTGGGCGGGTGGCGGCCAATCAAGATCGGGTTAGGTGATCTCCCTCTCCCGCTTGCGGGAGAGGGCCGGGGAGAGGGTGCATCCGCAACGGGACAATCCCCCAGAGGAGAAAACCCTCACCCGCCGCGCGCGGACGATGCTTCGCATCGCCGTGGCGCGTCGGCCTCTCCCGCAAGCGGGAGAGGCGGAGCAAGCCCGAGTTGAGCCCCCTCACGAATGCTGCGCCACCTGGGCCGGGCGCGCTTGGGGTTGCGGCAGGATATCGACCGACCAGAGATCGCGGTTGTCGACGTCCTTCAAGGTCACGGTCATCACACCGCTGGCGCCGTCGATATCGACGCGGCCGAAGAACTGCAGGCCGAAACAGGGCGCGAGGTTCTCGCCCTGGGCCGCGCTGCAGCCATTCCGGTACATCGCCACGGGGCCAAACGTGTCGTCGAGCTCGCCAGGGCCCCAGGTGCCGGCATGGAGGGGGCCCGAAACGAATTCCCAGAACGGCTCGAAATCCCGGAATTGCGCCTTGTTCGGATCGTAGTAATGCGCGGCGGTGTAGTGCATGTCGGCGGTGAGCCAGACGACGTTGCGAACACAAGCGCGCTTGATCGACGCCAGCAGATCGGCGATCTCGTGCTCGCGTCGATCAGGGGGGCCGTCGCCCAGCGCGACGGCATCGAGGCTGATCAGGCCGATCGGCAGATCCGCCGCGATCACCTTCCAGGTCGCGCGCGAAGCCGCCAGCTCCCGCTTCAGCCAGGCGAGCTGCTCCGCGCCGAGGATCCAGCCGCGATGGTCGTCGCCCTTGTTCCAGGTCTCGTCGCGGTAGCTGCGCATGTCGATCATGAACACGTCGAGCAGCGGCCCGTAGGCGATCTTGCGATAGACGCGGCCCTGGCGCGCGCCGATGGTTCGGATCGGCATGAAGTCGAAGAACGCGCGGCGGGCGCGCGCGACCAGGCGCGGGGTGCCGTCGTCCTCGTAACCGGCCTCGTCATAGCTGCCGGTCGGCGACCAATCGTTGGTGACCTCGTGATCGTCCCATTGCGCGAACATCGGCACGTCAGCGTGGAAGGCGCGGAAGTGCTCGTCGAGATGGTTGTATTTGTAGTTGCCGCGGAACTGCGCCAGCGTGTGCGCGACCTCCGATTTCTCCTCGGTCACTAGGTTGCGCCAGATCTCGCCGTTGGGCAGGGTCTGCTCGGCGGGAATCGTGCAATCGGCATAGATGTGATCGCCGGAGTGGATGAAGAAATCCGGACGGTTGGCGAGCATGGTGCGATAGCTGCGATAGCCGCCGCGGGAGATGTCGATGCCCCAGCCCTGCCCCGCGACGTCGCCTGACCACAGGAACGAGATCGACCGCCCGTCGGCCGGCGCCGTGCGGAAATGGCCGACGCGGCTTTCGCCGGCGATGCCGCTCGCGACGTCGTCGAAGCGGACGCGATAGAAGATGTCCTGCCCGGGCGGCAGATCGCCCAGCTGCAGCTTTGCGGTGAAGTCCGCCTCCGGCAGCGCATCGCGCGACGCCGACGCAAGGATGGTCTTGAAACTCTCGACGGTCGACCATTCGACCTGCATCCGCGCGGGCCGGTCGGCACGCGCCCAGATCACCACCGAACCATCTGATACGTCGCCGGACTGAATGCCTCCCGCGATCCGCGGGCGATCGGCGGCGCGGCTGACGGCGGGCTTTGCGAGCGAGGCGATGGCGAGGGAGGATGTGGAGCGGACCAGGAACTGCCGCCGGGTCCATGCGCGCGAGGCGCGGAGCGTTGCCATCAAGGAGACCTTCGTCGAATCGCGACGGAAGGTGCCTGCGCCGTTTGACGGCTAGCTTACGGTTTGTTGACTCCGCGCCGACGGTTTTGCGACGCGGAGGTGACGGGCGGGATGCAAAGCGCAGCCACGACGCAGGTGCGCTCCCTCTCCCGCTTGCGGGGGAGGGCTGGGGTGGGGGTGTCTCCGCATTGGGGTTGTCGAGAATTAATCAGGGTGTCCCTGCGAGGCGAGAGCCCTCACCCGCCGCGCCCGGGACGATTGCTGCGCATCGCCCGGCGCGCGTCGGCCTCTCCCGCAAGCGGGAGAGGCGAAGCAAGCCCGCGGACAATCCCCGTGAAATCCATATGCGATTGCCTCCCCGCACGCGGGGAGAGGCGAAAGGAAAATCAATGCTTCCAGTTGCAGATGCCGCCGGAGCGGCACGGCCAGGTCTGGATGCGCGTGTCCATCGCCTGCGCGTCAAGCGGATTGCCATGACGATGCGCAAGCCGGGCGCGGGCTGCGCCACGCGGCTCGCTCTTTGCGCGGGCGAGCTTCGGCTCGGACACATGCACGCGACCGGCTGCGACCTTCTTCGGCACGTCAACCGGTTCGATACGCGCTTGCGCCTCGTTGCCGCCCTTCGCCTCCAGCGCAACCGGAGCGAATTGCGTCTCGGGCCCGAGCCGCTTCGGCGACAGCACGGCCTTGGAGAGATCGAGACCGAGATATTCGTCGGGCTTGTAGTCGTCAGCGCGCGCGACACCGCCCGCAGCAAGCACCAGCGCAATGGCAACCGCAAAAGGAATGCTTTTCAGGACCACGGACGCCTCCTGAAATTGATTGTTAAGGAGTCATTTGCTCCTATGTAGGAGGCGTCGCGCGCAATTCCAGCGGCCAAGTGCCGCCGTGGTTAAGAAGTTTGGCGGTGTCAGGCGACCTTTCGCGTCGCGCCGGTCCCGTCCAGGAACCCCATCAGCCTGTTGCGGATGATTTGTTCCGCCTCACTCATGATGCGATCGACGAGTTCCTTGCAGGAGGGGATGTCGTGGATCAGGCCAGCGACCATGCCGCAGCTCCAGGCGCCGGCATCCATCTGCCCGTCCAGCATGACCTTGGGATAGACGCCCGCGACCTGGTCGTGGATGTCGTCGATCGTGAGCTTGTCGCCCTTGGCGTGCTCGATCTCCAGCAGGCGGTCGACATTGGCGTTCTTCAGCACGCGCTCGGTGTTGCGCAGGGCGCGCATGATGAGGCGCGTGTCGAGCTCGGTCGCCGCGACCAGCGCGTTCTTGACGTTCTGATGCACGGGCGCTTCCCTGGTCGCGATGAAACGCGTGCCCATGTTCATGCCTGATGCGCCGAGCGACAGGGCTGCGACGAGGCTGCGTCCGTCGGCCATGCCGCCGGAAGCCACGAACGGGATCTTCAACTCTTCGGCTGCGCGCGGCAGCAGGATCATGTTGGGAATGTCGTCCTCGCCGGGATGACCGCCGCACTCGAAACCATCGACGCTGACCGCGTCGCAGCCGATCCGCTCGGCCTTGAGCGAGTGGCGCACCGAGGTGCATTTGTGGATCACCTTGATGCCCGCGGCCTTCAGCGCCGGCATGTAGGCTTCCGGGCTGCGGCCGGCGGTCTCCACCGCCTTGATGCCGCCCTCGACGATGGCGGCGATATATTCCGGATAAGGCGGTGCCGAAAACGTCGGCAGGAAGGTGAGGTTCACGCCGAACGGCTTGTCGGTCATGTCGCGACAGCGCGCGATCTCCTTGGCGAGCAGCTCCGGCGTCTTCTGCGTGAGGCCGGTGATGATGCCGAGCCCGCCGGCATTGGAGACGGCGGCAGCCAGCTCGGCAAAGCCGACGAAATGCATGCCGCCCTGGATGATGGGGTGCTCGATGCCGAACAGTTCGGTGATCGCGGTCTTCACTTAAGTTCTCCTCCCGGAATTTTGCTTCAGCCTTGCTTAAGGCCAGTCTAGCCGGACTTTTGCGCCGCGGTCACCATTTCTCGCCGAACGGGCGGATCTCCATCTCGAAAGTCCAGGCGCTCTTCGGCTGCTGATAGAGCTGCCAATAGGAGTCGGCGACGGCCGAGGGCGGCATCAGCAGGTCAGGGTTGTCGAGCGCGTTCGGGCCGAGCGCCTCGAGCCGGCGCTGCCGCACCCATTCGGTGTCGACGCCTGAATCGATGATGAGATGGGCGACGTGGATGTTCTTCGGGCCGAGCTCGCGCGCCATCGCCTGCGCCACGGCGCGCAGCCCGAACTTGGCGCTGGCGAATGCCGCAAAGCCGCTGCCGCCGCGCAAGGACGCGGTGGCGCCGGTGAAGAAGATGTTGCCACCGCCGCGCGGCAGCATCAGCCGCGCCGCCTCGCGCCCTGCGAGGAAGCCGGAATAGCAGGCCATCTCCCAGACCTTGCGGAAGACGCGCTCGGTGGTGTCGAGGATCGGGAAGTTCACGTTGGCGCCGACATTGAAGATGCAGACCTCCAGCGGCGCGTGGCTGTCGGCATCGTTGAGGAAGGAGATGACCTCTTCCTCCTTCCGCGCATCCAGCGAGCGCGCGTGGATCTCGCCGCCGGCCGCCTCGATGTCCTTGACCAGCGGCGCGAGCTTGTCGCCGTTGCGACGGCCCGCATAGATCGAAAAGCCTTCGGCGGCGAACTTCCTGGCAATCTCGGAGCCGATGAAATCGCCGGCGCCGATGACGGCGGCTGTCGCATGTCGCTTGGGCAAGGTCGCCTCCTCCGATAAGCGTATGATTGTGCCGGAGGCTATAGTTCTAAAATAGAACTGTCAAATTGTCGGGCTGAATGCTAGCTTCCGCTGGAAATTGCGTTGATCATTCAAGTCAGTTCCTTTTTCTGACTGACTGGAGTACGGCCGGAGACCGGATCATGAAGTGGGATACGCTGGAGGAAGAGCCCTGCTCGCTCTCGCGCACCGTCGCGGTGGTCGGCGACCGCTGGACGCTCCTGATCCTGCGCGAATGCTTCTTGCGCGTGCGCCGCTTCGAGGCGTTTCAATCCTCGCTGCAGATCACGCGGCATCTGCTGTCGGAGCGGCTGAAGAAGCTGGTGCGCTTCGGCATCCTGCGCCGCGTCCCCTATTCCGAGGCGCCGAAGCGCTACGAATATATCCTGACGCAGAAGGGGCTCGACCTCTATCCTGTGATCATGGCGATGGTGCATTGGGGCGACACCCACATGGGTGACGAGCGCGGCCGCCCGCTGCTGCACGAGCACAAGACCTGCGGCAAGCTGTTCGATCCGGTGATGGTGTGCTCCGAATGCGGCGAGCCTCTGCACGCCAAACAGGTGCATGTGCATGCGGGGCCGGGGCGTCAGGAAGCGGTGGGGTGAGCGGCGCCAAGTCCAACCCGCGACGTCCGTCATCCTTCGAGTTTCCCCTCACGGCGCTGTCGCGCCGTGAGGCTCACACCTCAGGTGACGGATCGGTTCCGTTCAGTGCCCCCGCGCCGGTGCGCCGAGATTGATCGGGCGCAGCACCGCCGCCGTTGGAATCATCAGCACCGCAATGATCGCGAGCGTCCAGAACACGTCGATATAGGCGAGAAAGTCGACCTGCTGCTGCAAGGTCTTGCCAACCCAGGCAACCGCCTGCGACGCGGCATCGCTCGCATTCGAACCCTGAGCCTGGAAGTAGCGCGTCATCGCATCGATGGTCTGCTGGTAGCCGATGTCTGACGGCGCGGCGTGCTCGATCAGACGGCTCTGATGGAATTGCTGGCGCTGCGCCAGAACCGTCTGCGCCAGCGCCACGCCCATCGAGCCCCCGATATTGCGGGCGACGTTGATCAGCGCCGAGGCCTGGTTGGTCTTGTCGGGCGGCACGCCGTCATATGAGGCTGTCGTCACCGGCAGGAACAGGAAGGGCAGACCGAGCGCGAGGAAGATGCGCGACAGCGCCGCATACCCATAGGTGATGTCGCCGTTGATCCCGGTCAGGTGCCACATCGACAGCGCGACAATGGTCGCCCCCGTCATGATCAGGTATTTCGGCTGCACCGTACTGACGAGGCGGCCGACCACGGGCATCAGCATCAGCGTCGCTATTCCGCCGGGCGACAGGGCGAGACCGGCCAACAGCGCCGTGTAGTTCAGATCGCTCTGGAGCAGTTGCGGCAGGATCTGCGTGGTCGAGATCAGCACCGCACCGGTGCCGAGCATCACCAGGAAGCAGGCGGCGAATTGGCGCCGGCCGAGCAGGCGGAGATCGACGATGGGCTCGTCGCGCGTCAATTCCCACGGGATCAGCGCCAACAGTGATGCGGCCGATAGCACTGCGAAGGTGATGATGAGGTTCGAGCCGAACCAGTCGTTGCGCTGGCCTTCATCGAGCACGTATTCGAGCGAGCCGAGTCCGATCGCAACGAACAGGAAGCCGATAAAGTCGACGCGCAATCCATTGCCCAGCAGCTTCCTGCGCTCCTCCTCCGCGCCCGACGGCTCCTTGACCAGCGTGCCCACCAGGAACAGCGACAGCATCCCCATCGGCACATTGATGAGGAATACCCAATGCCATGTGTAGGTGTCGGTGATCCAGCCGCCGAGCGTCGGACCGATCACCGGCGCGACCACCACGGCGACGCCGTAAATGGCGAAGGCCTGGCCGCGCTTCTGCGGCGGGAAGGAGTCGGCGAGGATCGCCTGCTCGCTGGTCGCCATGCCACCGCCGCCCAGGCCCTGGAGGATGCGGAACAGCACCAGCGATTGCAGATTCCAGGCAAAGCCGCACAGCAGTGAGGCCACCGTGAACGTCGCCACGCACATCATGTAGAAGCGCTTGCGGCCGATCACGGTCGACAGCCAGCCGGAGATCGACAGCACGATCGCGTTGGCGACGAGATAGCTGGTGATGACGTAGGTGCTCTCGTCGATGCCGACGGCAAGACCGCCTGCGATGTGGCGCAACGCGACATTGGCGATGGTGGTGTCGAGCACCTCCATGAAAGTCGCGATCGAGACCACGAACGCGATGAGATAAGGATTGTGCCCGCCGGCCGCCGACCGCCCGGGCGACCAGCCTCCGGATGCGCCGGCCTGGGCCGCGTCCGTCATCGCACCCTGGTCCAGGGCAAGACCGACATGCCGGGACCCACAGGCAGATCGGCCGGCCAATTGTCGACCACGATCTTCACCGGCACGCGCTGCACCACCTTGACGTAATTGCCTGTGGCATTCTCCGCCGGCAGCAGGCTGAAGGCAGTGCCGGAGCCCGGCTGCACGGAATCGACGTGGCCTGTCAGCTTGCGTCCGGGATAGGCGTCGATGCGGATCTCGACCGGCTGGCCCGGCCGCATGTCGGCGAGCTGGGTTTCCTTGTAATTGGCGACGATCCAGACATCGTCTGGCACGAACATCATCAGGCTCTGTCCGGCCGTGACGAAGGTTCCCTTGGCGCCCGACAGCTTGACGACGCGGCCCGACTGCGCGGCGACGACTCCGGTGTATTGCAGGTTCAGCCTGGCCTGATCGAGCTGCGCCTGTGACTGCTGAAGCTGCGCCCTGGCGCCTTCGAGTTGGGCCTGCAGCGTCTTGATGCCGAGCTGCGCGGCGGTCACCGCGGTCTTGGCGCGCTCGGTGTTGGCCTGCTGGGCCTGGAGATCGGAGCGGGTCTGTTGCTGGCGCTGCACGGTGCCGGCGCCCTTCTCGACCAGATCTTGCGCGCGGTTGAACTCTTCCTGGGAAAATTGAAGCTGGGCCTGCGCCTGGTCGAGCTGCGACTGGGCCTGTTTGATCTGCTCCTGCTGGGAATCGAGCTGCGCCTCGACATTGGCGATGTTGGCCCTGGAGACCTCGACCTGGGCCGCGGCCTGGTCCACGGCGATGCGATAGTCGCGCTCGTCGATCCTGGCGAGCAGATCTCCGGCGCTGACATGCTGGTTGTCCGTCACCGGGATGTCAGTCACGTAGCCGCCGACCTTCGAGGCCACCGAAAAGCTGCGCGCAGCGACGAAGGCATCGTCGGTGGACTCGTAGTGCCGCACCTCGAGCCAATAGAGCAGCGCGGCGACCAGCGCCGCGATCAGCACGACTGCGCCGACGCTCGCGAGCAGCCAATGCTCGCGAATCCGCTCGCGCAGCGACGGAGTCTTGTCCGCCTTCCCCGGCTGCTGCTGGGTCCGGCGCTCGGCGTCGGGCGAGTTCTTTGGAGCTTCCACCTTCCGCGGTTGCTCCGCGGACGGCCCACGCTCCCGGGTTTGAGCATCCACTGCGAACACCTCGATCGGGACGATTTGGCTGCGGCAAACGGATTGGCCATGCGCGCGCCGGGAGCCTAACCGCAACGCGGAAACATGGTTCCGGGTCGGAGAGCGGCGCCGCCATTCGTGAATGCATTGCGCAAAAAAGAAGCGCGGCCCCGTTTGTGCCGCGCTTCACTCACTGCTTGGTCGGTTCAGTGTGTTTTGGTTTCGTGCCACTGCTCCAGATCCGGCTTATTCTTGCCGGACTTCTGATCCTTCTCCGGATTGCCCTTCCAGGGCTTATCCGTCTGGGCGTGCGATCCCCAATCAGTCTGATGCCGGGGATCGTCGTTGGGTCGTTCCTTGCTCATCGATCTTTCCGTGCAAAAATTTCAAATCACGCCGACGCCGTAATAGGTGTCGACGCCGCGCATGGCCGCGTCGTCTCCCCAGTTCCAGTCGCTGCGCTCGCCATATTTCGGCGCGCCTTCGAGCGCCTTGGCGGTGATTCCGGTGACATAGCCACCGAGCTCGGTGTCGTATTTCAGCGACTGCCAGGGCAAGGGATAATGGTCGTTGCCGATGCCCAGAAATCCGCCGAAACCGAGCACGGCGTAGGAGACCTTGCCGCTGACCTTGTCGATCATCACCCGCTCGATCGAGCCGATCCGATTGCGATCGGCACCGTAAACCGAAGTTCCCTCGACCTTGTCGCTGCCGATCAGCCGGCCCATCTCGCTGCGGTCCAACTCGCTTTCATTCAACATGTCTGTTCTCCACTCATCCGTGTTTGAACCAACAAGCATGAAGGGGTGATCGTTCCAGAATGCACCCGCGGCCGCACAGGAACATCGCGGGGAACGCGCGGTTCTTCATGCTTCAGCGC
The DNA here is from genome assembly GCF_018129685.1 of Bradyrhizobium manausense. Lineage (GTDB taxonomy): Bacteria > Pseudomonadota > Alphaproteobacteria > Rhizobiales > Xanthobacteraceae > Bradyrhizobium > Bradyrhizobium manausense_D. The sequence goes on along the minus strand of NZ_JAFCLG010000009.1, from coordinate 33,017 downwards.
AAGATCCTCAGCGCAGGATCCTCACAGAGGAAAACCGGGAGCCGCCCACGATGTCCCAGACCGTGTCCGACTTCATCGTCCAGCGTCTCCATCAGTGGGGCGTCCGCCGTATCTTCGGTTACCCCGGCGATGGCATCAACGGCGTGTTCGGCGCACTGAACCGCGCCGAAGCCGAGGCCGAGACCAGGATCGGCTTCGTCCAGGCTCGCCACGAGGAGATGGCTGCGTTCATGGCGTCGGCCTATGCGAAATTTTCCGGCGACCTTGGCGTCTGCATCGCGACGTCGGGGCCCGGCGCCTCGCATCTCATCACCGGCCTCTACGACGCGCTGCTCGATCATCAGCCGGTTCTGGCGATCGTGGGTCAGCAGGCGCGAAATGCGTTAGGCGGGAGCTATCAGCAGGAACTCGATCTTGTCTCGATGTTCAAGGACGTTGCCGGCGCCTATGTGGTGCAGGCGTCCTCGGCTGCGCAGGTGCGGCATCTGATCGACCGCGCGGTGCGGATCGCGCTCGCGCGCCGGGCCCCGACCGCCATCATCCTGCCCAGCGACCTCCAGGAAGAGCCTTACGAGGCGCCGCCCCGCGCGCACGGGACCCTGCATTCCGGCGTCGGCTATAGTGCCCCACGCGTGATGCCGCGCGAGGCCGAGCTCGAGCGTGCCGCCGAGATCCTCAACGCCGGCAAGAAGGTCGCGATGCTCGTCGGTGCCGGCGCGCTCGGCGCCGCCGACGAGGTGATTGCGGTCGCCGACCGCCTGTCCGCCGGCTGCGCCAAGGCACTTCTCGGCAAGGCGGCGCTGCCGGACGACCTGCCATGGGTGACGGGCTCGATCGGCCTGCTCGGCACCGAGCCCAGCTACACCATGATGATGGAATGCGACACGCTGCTGATGGTCGGCTCCGCGTTCCCCTACGCAGAATTCCTTCCGAAGGAAACTGCCGCGCGCGGCGTGCAGATCGACATCGATGCCGGCATGAGTTCGATCCGCTTCCCGATGGAGGTCAGCCTCGTCGGCGATGCTGCCGAGACATTGCGGAGCTTGCTGCCGCGCCTTGCGCCCAAGAGCGACGATAGCTGGCGCAAGGGTATCGAGCACGACGTCGCCAAATGGTGGAAGACGCTGGACGACCGTGCGCATCAGCCTGCCGCACCGATCAATCCCCAACTCGTCGCCTGGGAACTGTCGCCGCGCCTGCCCGAGCGCGCAATCGTCACCAGCGACTCGGGTTCCTGCGCCAACTGGTTTGCGCGCGATCTCAGGATCCGGCGCGGCATGATGGCCTCGCTCTCCGGCGGCCTCGCATCGATGGGCGCAGCCGTGCCCTACGCGCTCGCGGCGAAATATGCCCATCCGGATCGCCCGGTGATCGCGCTGGTCGGCGACGGCGCCATGCAGATGAACAACATGGCCGAGCTGATCACGGCCGCCAAATACTGGCGGTCCTGGCGCGATCCGCGTTTCATCGTCTGCGTCTTCAACAACGAAGATCTCAACCAGGTGACCTGGGAGCAGCGCATCATCAATGGCGATCCCAAATTCGAAGCCTCCCAGCGCATCCCGGACGTGCCCTACGCGCGCTTTGCCGAGATGATCGGCCTCACAGGCATCTTCGTCGACAGCCCGCAGCTGCTTGGTTCAGCCTGGGATCAGGCGCTGGCGAACGACAAGCCGGTCGTATTGGAGGTAAAGACCGATCCCGAGGTGCCGCCGCTGCCGCCGCACATCACCCTGCAACAGGCCAAGAATTTCTCGCTCGCTTTGATGAAGGGCGACCCCAACGAGAGCGGCATGATCAAGGGGGCGGCACGGCAGATGCTGGAAAAGATCTTGCCTGGCAAGGAATGAGGTGAACCATGAGCGACTTTCGCGACATCAGGCGTGGCGTCAACGACCCCGTCGATAGTGGCGATGTGAAGCGTGCGCGGGGCGATCAGCCAGAAGCGGAGGCCGCTTCTCGCAACGTGAGGAAATCGTACATCTCGGCTGCGCTTTGCAGCTGTTCGATGCGAGCCACGACGCAGTCGCGCTGAGGACCGTCCGGCAGGCTCGACAGTTCGTCCAAAAGCCGCAGCCTCTGCGCGGCGAGGCGCTGCTCGAATGTGTGCGGCTCAGATCGTCTTCGCATGGTCACTCCTTGGGGGTTGCAGGCCAGGGCTGTTGGCCCAGCGCTCGACTTGCTCGATGACCTTCTGGTGGCTCGGGCGCACCGGTTTGGGCGCTTCGGGCTCGTCGGAAAGTTTGCGGGGTAACCTGACTTCTTCCGTCATGGCTGATCTCCCTTTCCCTTAGAATTCACCTCAAGGGAAAACGTTTCAACCCGCAACACATTGATTTTATTTGGTTATCTTGCTCAATCGGTGCTTTTTAGGACTCCAGCGGAACCCGCGCCAAGTTGGTTCGTTGAGCAAAATACTCAACTACTCACTTTGCGTGATCGACCATGAACGACCTTCGCGCCGAGCGCCTTCAGGTCATGCTCTCGCCGGAAGAGCTTTCCGCGGTTGACGATTTCCGGTTCGAGCACCGCATGCCGACGCGCGCTGCGGCGGTTCGCGAGTTGCTCAAGTTCGGGTTGGCGGCCGCAGACATCGGGCCGAGCGTCGACCCGTCGGCAGGCATCAAATCAAGCGAATTTGGTGTCTTCGGCCGCGGTCCCGAAGGCCACACGCCGACGAAGCCCGACGGCGACGCCGAGGATTGATTTCCAGCTCTCACAAGCAAAACGACCCCGGCACATCGGAGTGCCAGGGCCGTCCTTGGAGATTGCTTCCGGAGCACCGGGGGCATGTCACCGGAAGCAACCTATCGACGCACCACAAGAATTTTCGTTCCTCGCCTGGTTAGCCGCTTGGCGCCGCCCCGGAATCATCCGGCGTCATGCCGGAGCCGGGCGTCTTGCCGTTGTCGTTCAGCCTGGGATCGCGCGTCGCTTCGCGCGACGGCGATCCCTTCTGATCCGTGCTGTGCGCGGTTTGCGCCCGCTGTTTGTCGGCCGGCTGGTCTTCAGCGCGCTCGTCCTTGACGATGCCGTGGTCCGAATTTGCCATGATGTCCTCTCGCCTTGTCCGATACCTCGAAGCGCTTACGCTCCGCTGCGTCGAATGTTCCTGCGAGCGAGAGGTTCGCTGCGCTAGCTGTGCGCCGCGTGAAGCGCAATGGATGCATTTTCCTGATGCACCTGTCGAACCGTGGTCACCGTCGCGAACGCGACCGAGACGCCAAAGGCGAGAATGAGTGAGAGAAGTGCAAGACGTGGAGCCATCGCAAACCTCCTTCTGGAATCAAAAAATCAACGCGACCGACTGTCCCCAGTTGTGACTGATTGCTCCCTCGCGTTCCGTGAGCCGTCTCACACGCGGACGCGCGCAAGCGGCTACGCATCCAGCGCTTGACGGCTGCGACGGGTTACAGGAGGGATTTCGCCATCGAGCCAGTCCTGCTCTTGTGCCAAGGCCGTCCAGGCATCCGCCATGCGCAAATAGCGTTTATAGGCGGGTTGCCCGTCCGAACGCTCGGCCAGCTGCAGGCAGTTTTCGGCGTTATCCCTGAAGATGTCAGACTGTTTCATGAACTACAATTGGGCACGGAACCTCCGCCCCGCAACCGGCCTTACCGAATCGTAACCCTGGCGGAAGCTCCTCCGACAATTGAAACATTTCCGCAGACTGGGTGGAACCAATCGCGCTGGCCGCCGTTCTCGCAATTGGGCTGAGCCAAGCAGGTTCCATTTCCTCGCGCCGCAACCTCGGCGCTTGATTTGCGATTCAGCAGACGCTCTATTTTGACCAATCGCGTCGCGCCGCAGGTTCGGACGACGCCTGCGGGGGATTCAGCATGAGCGACCTCGATCCCGGAAGTGCATCACGCTCCGGTCGTCGTGTCCCAAAGCCAAAAATCAACGGAACGTCAGAGCCGGACTCGCGGCAGGAATTGCTGCTCGCGCTCCAGGCCATGCGCAGCGGCGATTTCTCCGTCCGCATGAGCGGCGACTATCTCGGCATCGACGGCAAGATCGCCGACACCTTCAACGAGATCATCGCAGCCAACCAGCGCATGGCACAGCAGCTTGAGCTGGTTGGCCAGGTGGTGGGACGCGAGGGCAAGACCCGCCAGCGCGTGAAGTTCGGCCTCGCCTCCGGCTCCTGGGCCGACATGGAAGGCTCCGTCAACACGCTGATCGACGATCTGCTCTGGCCGACGCGCGAGGTGACCCGCGCGGTCGCGGCCGTGGCGCAGGGCGACCTGCTCCAGACCGTCAAGCTCGATGTCGAGGGCCGCCCGCTGCGCGGAGAGTTCCTGCAGTCGGCGACCATCGTCAACACGATGATCAAGCAGCTCAGCGTATTCACCTCCGAGGTGACGCGCGTGGCACGCGAGGTCGGCACCGAGGGCAAGCTCGGCGGCCAGGCCCAGGTGCCCGAGGTGACCGGCGTCTGGAAGGACCTGACCGAGAGCGTCAACTCGATGGCGAACAACCTGACGAACCAGGTTCGCAACATCGCCGAAGTGACGATCGCGGTCGCGAACGGCGACTTGTCCAAGAAGATCACCGTCGACGTCCGCGGCGAGATCCTGCAGCTCAAGGAAGCCATCAACACGATGGTGGATCAGCTACGCTCCTTCGCCTCGGAAGTGACGCGCGTCGCGCGCGAGGTCGGCACCGACGGCAAGCTCGGCGGCCAAGCGATCGTGCCCGGCGTCGCCGGCACGTGGAAAGACCTGACCGATTCCGTGAACGCGATGTGCGGCAACTTGACTGCCCAGGTCCGCAACATCGCCAACGTCACGACCGCCGTGGCGCGCGGCGACTTGTCCCGCAAGATCACGGTGGACGTCCGCGGCGAGATCCTGGAGCTCAAGGACACCATCAACACGATGGTGGACCAGCTGAACTCCTTCGCTTCCGAGGTGACGCGCGTGGCGCGCGAAGTCGGCACCGAAGGCAAGCTCGGCGGCCAGGCGCAGGTGCCCGGCGTCGCCGGCACCTGGAAGGACCTCACCGACAACGTCAACTTCATGGCGTCGAACCTGACCGCGCAGGTCCGCAACATCGCCGACGTCGCCACGGCCATCGCCGGCGGCGATCTGTCGAAGAAAATCACGGTGAACGTCTCGGGCGAGATCCTCCAGCTGAAAGAAACGCTCAACACCTGCGTGGACCAGCTCAATGCGTTCGCCAGCGAAGTGACGCGCGTCGCGCGCGAAGTCGGCACCGAAGGCCGGCTCGGCGGTCAGGCCAACGTGCTCGGCGTCGCCGGCACCTGGAAGGATTTGACCGAGAGCGTCAACTCGATGGCCTCGAACCTGACCGCCCAGGTCCGCAACATCGCCGAGGTGACGACGGCGGTCGCCGGCGGCGACCTCTCCAAGAAGATCACCGTGGACACGCGCGGCGAAATCCTCGAGCTGAAAGACACCATCAACACCATGGTGGACCAGCTCAACGCCTTCGCCGGCGAAGTCACGCGCGTCGCGCGCGAGGTCGGCACCGAAGGCAAGCTCGGCGGCCAGGCCGTCGTGCGCGGCGTCGGTGGCACCTGGAAGGACCTGACGGACTCCGTCAACTCGATGGCGTCGAATTTGACGGGCCAGGTCCGCAACATCGCCGAAGTCGCGACCGCCGTCGCCAAGGGCGACTTGTCGAAGAAGATCACCGTGAACGTGTCGGGCGAAATCCTTCAGCTGAAGGAAACGCTCAATACGATGGTGGACCAGCTCAACGCCTTCGCCGGCGAAGTCACGCGCGTGGCGCGCGAAGTCGGCACCGACGGCAAGCTCGGCGGCCAGGCCGACGTGCCTGGTGTTGCCGGCACCTGGAAGGATTTGACCGACTCCGTCAACTCGATGGCGGGCAACCTGACCGCTCAGGTGCGCAACATCGCCGAGGTCGCGACCGCGATTGCCGGCGGCGACCTCTCGCGCAAGATCACGGTGGACGTGCGCGGCGAGATCCTTCAGCTGAAGGACACGCTGAACACGATGGTCGACCAGCTCAACCGCTTCGCGGGCGAGGTGACGCGCGTGGCGCGTGAGGTCGGCACCGAAGGTCGTCTCGGCGGCCAGGCCAACGTGCCCGGCGTCGCCGGCACCTGGAAGGACCTCACCGACAGCGTGAACTCGATGGCGGGCAACCTCACCGCCCAGGTGCGCAACATCGCCGAAGTGACCACGGCCGTGGCGCGCGGCGACTTGTCCCGCAAGATCACGGTGGATGTGAAGGGCGAAATCCTCGAGCTGAAGAACACCATCAACACCATGGTGGACCAGCTCAACGGCTTCGCCGGCGAAGTGACGCGCGTCGCGCGCGAGGTCGGCACCGAAGGCAAGCTCGGCGGCCAGGCCGAAGTGCCCGGCGTTGCCGGCACCTGGAAGGACCTCACCGACAACGTCAACTTCATGGCCTCGAACCTGACGGCGCAGGTCCGCAATATCGCCGAGGTTGCGACCGCCATCGCCGGCGGCGATCTGTCGAAGAAGATCACGGTTGACGTGCGCGGCGAAATCCTGCTGCTCAAGGATACCCTCAACACGATGGTGGAGCAGCTGCGCTCCTTCGCGGCCGAAGTGACGCGCGTCGCGCGCGAGGTCGGCACCGAGGGCCGGCTGGGCGGTCAGGCCGTCGTGCCCGGGGTCGGCGGCACCTGGAAGGACCTCACCGACAACGTCAACCTGCTGGCCGCAAACCTCACCACGCAGGTCCGCAACATCGCCGAAGTCACCACGGCCGTCGCGCGCGGCGACTTGTCCCGCAAGATCACGGTGGACGTGAAGGGCGAAATCCTCGAGCTGAAGAACACCATCAACACCATGGTGGATCAGCTCAACGCCTTCGCCGGCGAAGTCACCCGCGTCGCGCGCGAGGTCGGCACCGAAGGCGAGCTCGGCGGCCAGGCCCAGGTGCCTGGCGTGGCCGGTACCTGGAAGGACCTCACCGACACCGTCAACTTCATGGCGGCGAACCTCACCGAGCAGGTCCGCGGCATCGTCAAGGTGGTGACCGCGGTCGCCAACGGCGACCTCAAGCAGAACCTCACCGTGAAATCGAAGGGCGAGGTCGCCGCGCTCGCCGACACCATCAACAACATGACCGAGACGCTGGCGACCTTCGCCGATCAGGTGTCGTCGGTGGCGCGCGAAGTCGGCGTCGAAGGCCGTCTCGGCGGCCAGGCCGACGTGCCGGGCGCGGCCGGCACCTGGAAGGACCTTACCGGCAACGTCAACCTGCTGGCGGCCAACCTCACCTCGCAGGTGCGCGCGATCGCGGAAGTCGCCACTGCCGTGACCAAGGGCGACCTGACGCGATCGATTCAGGTCGATGCGCGCGGCGAAGTGGCCGAGCTGAAAGACAACATCAACACGATGATCACGAATCTCCGTCTGACGACGGAGCTGAACACCGAGCAGGACTGGCTGAAGACCAACCTCGCCAAGTTCACCAACATGCTCCAGGGCCAGCGCGACCTCACCACGGTCGGCCGGCTGCTGCTGACCGAGCTGTCGCCGCTGGTGAACGCCCATACCGGCGTGATCTACCAGGTCGAAAACGAGGACAATCCGCAGCTCTTGCTGCTCGCCTCCTATGCCGGCGACGGCGTCTATCCGTATCAACGCGTGCTGCAGTTCGGCGACGGCCTGATCGGCCAGTGCGCGGTCGACCGGCGCCCTCGCGTGGTCGCCGACATTCCCGCCGACGTGGTGCCGATCAACTCGGCGCTGCTTCGTGTGGCACCGAAGAACCTCGTGGTGCTGCCGGTGCTGTTCGAGGGCCAGGTCAAGGCGGTGATCGAGCTCGCCTCGCTCACCACGTTCACGACCTCGCAGATGACGTTCCTGGAGCAGCTGACCGACTCCATCGGCATCGTGCTCAACTCGATCGAAGCGACGATGCAGACCGAAGGCCTGCTCAAGCAGTCGCAGCAGCTCGCCACCGAACTCCAGACCCAGCAGCGTGAGTTGCAGCAGACCAACGACCAGCTGGAGCAGAAGGCGCAACAGCTCGCCGAACGCAACGTCGAGGTCGAGCGCAAGAACCAGGAAATCGAGCAGGCCCGCCGCGCGCTCGAGGAGAAGGCGACCGAGCTCGCGCTGACCTCGAAGTACAAGTCGGAATTCCTCGCCAATATGAGCCACGAGCTGCGCACGCCGCTGAACTCGATCCTGATCCTCGGACAGCAGCTCACCGACAATCCGGACGGCAACCTCTCCGCCAAGCAGGTCGAATTCGCCCGCACCATCCACGGCGCCGGCACCGACCTGTTGAACCTCATCAGCGACATTCTCGATCTCTCCAAGATCGAGTCCGGCACGGTGACGGTCGACGCCGAGGAAATCCTCACCGCGAACCTGCTCGAAACGGTCGGGCGGCCATTCCGGCACGAAGCGGAGAACCGTGGCCTGTCATTCAAGATCGACGTCGATCCGAACCTCGCACGCAGCATCGTCACCGACTCCAAGCGTCTGCAGCAGGTGCTGAAGAACCTGCTCTCCAACGCCTTCAAGTTCACCGCAGAAGGCGAAGTGCGGCTCAAGGTCGCCGGCGCGCTCGGCGGCTGGGGCACGGACCATCCGGTGCTCAACTCCGCGCCGGCCGTGATCGCCTTCGAGGTCTCCGATACCGGAATCGGCATTCCCCTGGAGAAGCAGAAGCTGATCTTCGAGGCGTTCCAGCAGGCGGACGCCGGCACCAGCCGCAAATACGGCGGCACCGGCCTCGGCCTCGCCATCAGCCGCGAGCTTGCGAGCCTGCTCGGCGGCGAAATCCATCTGCGCAGCGCGCCCGGCAAGGGCTCCACGTTCACGCTGTATCTGCCGCTGAAATATTCCGGGCCGACGCTTGCGCCGCGCGCAACGCCTTCGCCGCATCAACACAACCAGCCGCCAGCACTCCAGCCGGCCGCGACGGCGCCGGAGCGCGTCACCGAGCAGTTGCCGGACGACCGGCTCAATATCGAGCCCGGCGACAGCATCCTCTTGATCGTCGAGGACGATCCGCACTATGCGCGCATCCTGGTCGACCTCGCGCGCGACAAGGGCTTCAAGGTCCTGGTCGCCGCGCGCGGCGCGGAGGCGCTCGAGCTTGCCAAACAATATCAGCCAAGCGCCGTTTCCCTCGACGTGTTCCTGCCCGACATGCTCGGCTGGACGGTGCTGAGCCAGCTCAAGCACAATCCGCTCACGCGCCACATCCCGGTGCAGATCATCACGCTCGACGAGGACCGCCAGCATGCGCTGGCCCGCGGCGCCTTCTCTTTCGTCAACAAGCCGACGACGACCGAGGGCGTCGCCGCCGCGCTGACGCAGATCAAGGAGTATGCAAGACCGCGGCGCAAGCGCCTGCTGATCGTCGAAGACAACGAGGCCGAGCAGCTGTCGATCCGCGAGTTGCTGCATCACGACGACATCGAGATCGTCACCACCGACACCGGGGCCGGCGCGCTCTCGACATTGCGCGAAGTCCCCTGTGATTGCGTGGTGCTCGATCTGCGCCTGCCCGACATGAGCGGCTTCGAGGTGCTGGATCAGATCCGCCGCGACGAGGCACTGTCAAATGTTCCCGTCGTGGTATTCACCGGCCGCGAACTCTCGGCCGAAGAGGATGCAGAGCTCCACACCATGGCGCGAAGCATCGTGGTCAAGGGCGTGGAATCGCCCGAACGCCTGCTCGACGAAACGGCGCTGTTCCTGCATCGCGTGATCACGGAACTGCCGGTCGAGAAGCAGCGCATGCTGGAAAAGCTGAACAGTTCCGACGAGGATCTGATCGGCAAGACCGCGCTGCTCGTCGACGACGACGCCCGCAACATCTTCGCCCTGTCGAGCGTGCTGGAACGGCGCGGCATGAAAGTGCTGACGGCGACAACCGGCCGCGAGGCGGTGACGCTGGTCGAATCCAACCCGGAAATCGCCATCGTGCTGATGGACATCATGATGCCGCAGATGGACGGCTATCAGACCATCGGCGTGATCCGGGAGAACCCGGCCTTCCTTCGCCTGCCGATCATCGCGCTGACGGCGAAGGCGATGAAGGGCGACCGCGAGAAATGCCTGGAGGCAGGCGCCTCCGACTATCTCGCAAAGCCGGTCAACACCGATCAATTGCTGCTTGCGATCCGCATGTGGCTGCACCGCTGAGTAGGATCCGCGAATGGACCATGAGAAGGTCAACATCCTCCTCGTCGACGACCAGCCGGCCAAGCTGCTCGCCTACGAGGTGATCCTGAAGGAACTCGGCGAGAACCTCGTGATCGCCTCGTCCGGCCGCGAGGCGCTGGAGGTGCTGCTCAGGACCGAGATCGCGGTCATCCTGGTCGACGTCTGCATGCCCGAACTCGACGGCTTCGAGCTCGCGGCGATGATCCGCGAACATCCGCGCTTCCAGAAGACCGCGATGATCTTCATCTCCGCCATTCAGGTCAGCGACATCGACCGCCTGCGCGGCTACGAGATGGGCGCGGTCGACTACGTGCCGGTTCCCGTCATCCCGGAAGTGCTGCGCGCCAAGGTCAAGGTGTTTGCCGAGCTGTATCGCAAGACGCGCGAGCTCGAACGGCTCAACCAGGATCTCGAGGACCGCGTGCGCGCCCGTACGGCCGAGCTGGAAAACTCCACCGCAAAACTGCGCGAGAGCGAAGAGCGGCGCAGCATGGCGATCGCAGCCGGCAAAATGGGATCCTGGGATTGGGATTGGGTCAACGGCGACTGGATGTGGGATGAAGGCCAGTACCGCATTTTTGGCGTAACGCCGGAAACGTTCAAGGTCACGTCGGCGAATGTCCAGGCGCTGCTGCATCCTGACGATGCCGACCAGTTCAGCCGGGCCATTGCAGCATTCAATACCGGCTCCCATGCCTATGAAGGAGAGTTTCGCATCATTCGCCCCGATGGCGAGGTGCGCTGGTGCGTCGGCACGGCGGCCGCAACCGTCGACGCCAGCGGCCGGGTCGTGCGGGTGAGCGGCGTCACCGTCGATATCACCGAACGCAAGCGCGCGGAGGAACGACAGAACCTGCTCGCTCGCGAGGTCGATCATCGCGCCAAGAATGCGCTGGCGCTGGCGCAGTCGATCGTGCGCCTCACCCGCGCGGACGAGGTCAAGGCTTACGTCAGCGCGGTCGAGGGCCGCATCAATGCGCTCGCGCGCGTGCACACCATCCTGTCGCTGTCGAGCTGGCAGGGCGCCGAGCTTTCGAAGCTGATCGAGGAAGAGCTTGCGCCCTATTCGCTCGGGGGCCAGATCAAGCTGACCGGTCCGGAAGTGCAGTTGCTGCCGGCCACCGCCCAGACGCTCGCGCTCGCGCTGCACGAGCTGTTCACCAATTCGGCCAAGTATGGCGCGCTCTCGACGCGGTCGGGACGGCTGGCGATCGGATGGCAGGCCGAGGATGATCTGCTCACCGTGACGTGGGAGGAGACCGGCGGGCCGCTGGTCAGGACGCCGAAATCGCATGGCTTCGGCACAAGAAGCCTGCTCGCCAGTGTCGAATCCCAGCTCGGTGGACGGGCCCTGTTCGATTGGCGCCCGGAGGGCCTGGTGTGCCGTCTCGAGGTTCCGTTGACGCGCAAGAGCGCGGCAACGTCGGCGGCACAGGACAAGTTCGAGGCGAGCGCCTCTCCCGAGCTTCAGCGCGCGTCGGGTTAGCGCGCCGCGGCAATTTTCAGCCGCGGCATCGACTGCGGTTCATCGGCGACGCGCCCTTCGAGCCAGGCTTCCGTCCGTGCGAGGTCACGCAGGGCCGTTGCGTAACGACGAGCGGCGCTTCGCTCTGCGCCTGGCGGCAGCTTGCGCGCCTTGCGCAACATGTCCGCCGCAGCGTTGCGGTAAGCCAGCGAGCGATAGAGAAAAACCACCTTAGCCATAGCGAAATGTTCCCGTGTTGATGCCGTTCATCTTCGCAAGGTCGGCATGAACGCCGGATGAAGCCTGCCGTGACAAATCGTTCACGATGATGGAACCTGCGATCATCAGCCGCGTTGCATGCAAAATCGAGGGGCGGTTCCATGCGCGCCAAGAAGTCGCAAAGCCTGATCTCTCCCGCCGGATTCGTCAGGCTGATGACGCATGCGATGATGGGCGCGGCGCTCGGTCTCGCCTTCACGCTCGCGCTCATTCTGGCCAATCCTGCGGTGGCAGAATTGCTGAACGACAGCGGGAGCGGCGCCATCTACGTCGTCGTCGTCACGATGGTGACAACGTTTTCCATCGGTGCAACGCTGACAGGCGCGGTGCTCATTCTCGACGAAAACAAGGAATCTTGACGCGCGCGTACGCGTCCTCCGAATTTGCCAGGAACTCCTGCGGCGAGTGGCGGTTGGCTGCCTGCGTCGATTCAACTCAGGGAGTTCCCCCATATGAAGACGATCAAGCTCGCTCTCGCCGCAATGTTGGCAACCGGCCTTGCCGCCGCGCCGTTGGCCGCGCAGGCCAAGTCGCACAAGAAACATCACTCCTCTTCCATGTCGCAGACGACGACGGGCGCCAACATGAAGTCGAAGGGCAGCGAACCCACGGCCCAAGGCGGCTCCGCTCCCGGCGCCGATCAGAGCGGCACCATGTCCAACAAGAGCGCGCCGAGCAGCACCAAGTAACAGGCTCGTCACGACTAAAGGCCCCGCGACAGCGGGGCCTTTCCAATAGAGCACCTCAAGGCCACATGGTGGGCGCACGGGTCAGCGCATCGCGGCCCGCGCGCCTCAAATCGTCGACCGAACATTGCCCTGAGCGGGCGAGGTCATTGAGTTTCGCGAAAACGCGCTCGCGCGTCGCGGTATCCGATAGAGAAATTTCCGCGCAGACTTCATCGAGCACCGCCCGCAACAGGGCGGCCATTTCGGCATGCGGCATTGACGAGCTCCAGCATGTCGCGTTGCGCGACCGCTTTAGCTGCGTCGGATGTCAGTGATGTTAAGGTGCCCGCCCGGAGAGCCGGTCTTCACAAGATGGTCGAGCCGCGCGCGTTTGCGCGCGATCAGGAGCTGAGCCGCCGCATCGTCCAGGCCCTCCCGCTGCAATTGCCTGATGGCAGAGCCCAATTCGAGGATCTCGGCACGCAATTTCAGAATCCGGTAGGTGTCCGGGTCTTCTTCCACGGCCAGCCTCCACCCACGTGCCTCAGCGGCGTACTGGCCTGCTCGCATTCTTCAGCGGACGCAGGCGCACCCGATCGCGGATGTCGGGCAACATCTCGCCGCCGCCGGCGGCCTTCCATTCGCTGATCAGCAGATCGATTTTCCGGCGCAGATCCATCTGCGCCTGGGCCATCCCAGAGCAGTCGCGGTCGCGATTGACGAGATCGCGCACGGCCGCCTCGACATCGGCCATCTCCAGTCTCAAGGCACTGATTTTGCGTCGAATTTCATTAATTCTGTTGTCCATGGCTTGTTAGAACAGAATAAGAACATATAGTCAAGTCACGAATTCAGAACGGAGAGGTCAGATGCAGGTTCAGGGTAAATACGACGCCAAGGCTTTTCTCATGGAGCAGATGACGCGGGCGCAAGGGCTGCGGCTGAAACGGCTGAGCGAAGAGGCTTATCAGCCCGCGCAATACGATCGCGGCCTGTCCTCTGCCGAAGCCGCGCGCCGCATCCAGGTGCTGGAGGCGGAGATCGAGCTCGCCAACTCCTTCTGACGGGCTGCTCGCGCTTTTGGAACGTTGCGTCGGCAGTCTTGTTCTCTTGCCACGCCAAGGGAGAGAGTTGATGGCACGCAAGGCAGCCAAGCGCCGTTATTCACCCAGCGCCGGCGATGACGTCGCGCGCGAGATGCGGCGTTACAAGAAGGGCACCGCCAAAAGCGGACCCCGCGGTCGCGGTGGACGCGTGAAGAGCCGCAAGCAGGCGATCGCGATCGCCCTGTCCGAAGCGCGCGCGAAAGGCAAGAAGGTGCCGAAGAAGGCATCCAAGCGGAAGACGACCAAGAAAACGACCAAGAAGAGCGCGGTACGCAAATCCGCCAAGCGGCGAGGCTGACCGCCGTCAGATCATGCTGCCGGGCATGAAGCAACGGATCGAAATGCCAAACACCGTCTTGACCGGCCAGACCATGGTTCGACCAGCCCGGTTTGGCTCGGTGATCACGGCTTCGTCGGGGACATCGACCCACTCTCCGTCGAGTCGCACCCGATAATGCCCATTGTGCGAATCCCAATCAGGATCGGCCACGGCAACGCCGTCGGCATCCGAGCAGCACGGACCCAGATGGCTGCGCAAACTGTCGAACCAGGGCTTGAGCGGCGAATCCTTGAAGCGGCCGTCATCACGCCCCATCGCGCTTCCGGTCGACAGAATGAGGGTCGCGACGAGCAGCGCACATCTCAGCGAGAGCTTCAATCGATCCATGTCGGCACCGATCAAATGCGAACAACTGGCCGGTTCCACAAAACGGCCGGACGTCCGAAGTTCCACTCCAGCAATCTGCCTCGGGGCTTCATTGCCGCCGAAGCACGACACACTATTCCGAAGTCTGAAGATCGAACGCGGCTTTTTCGGACGAACCCGTCATCATGGCTGCCGTTAACGCGAATGTTATCGGTGGCCTGTGGGTATCTCGCAGATGCCCACGAAAAAGGCGGCCCGCTGGCCGCCTCTTGAATTTGCCATCGAGCGGAGATCAGGCGAGCGGCACGGCGACGAACCGGGTCGCCTCCGCACTCTTCACCTGCAGCAGCACGCTGTTCTTGCCGGCCGACTTGGCCTGCGCCAGCTCGGCGCGGACGTCGCCGACGCTGGCGACAGCCTTGCCGCCCACATTCAGGATGACGTCGCCGGTCTGGATGCCGCGCTGCGCTGCCGGTCCCTGGGGATCGACCTCGGTGACCACGACGCCCTTCTGGCCGGTACCCTGGACGTCACCGGCCGGGGCAAGGCTGAGGCCGAGACGGGGCGCGGCGGGGGCCTGCTGCGTCTTGCCGTCATCCGCCTGATCGCCCGCTTTGGCCTGCCGCTCGTTCGGCAGCTCGCCGAGCGCCAGCGTCACCATCTTGCTGTCGCCCTTGTGAACGATGTCGAGCTTCACGGACGTGCCCGGCGCCAGCCCTGCGATGGTGCGGGCAAGATCGCGGGAGTCCTTGATCGCGGCACCGTTGACCGCGGTGATGACGTCACCTGCCTCGATGCCGGCCTTCGCCGCCGGGCTGCCATCCTGCGGGTTGTCGACGATCGCGCCGCGCGCGGCTTTCAGGCCGAGGCTGTCGGCGATCTCCGCCGTCACGGGCTGCACCTGCACGCCGAGCCAGCCGCGGGTGACGGAGCCCTTGTCCTTGAGCTGCGCGACCACAAGCTTCGCGGTCGAGGACGGAATGTCGAAACCAATGCCGACCGAGCCGCCCGAGGGCGAATAGATCGCGGTGTTCACGCCGATCACGTTGCCGTTCATGTCGAACGCGGGTCCGCCGGAATTGCCCTTGTTGATCGGCGCGTCGATCTGGATGAAATCGTCATAGGGACCGTTGCCGATGTCGCGGCCGCTGGCCGAGACAATACCGGCCGTGACGGTGCCGCCGAGGCCGAACGGATTGCCGACCGCGACCACCCAGTCGCCGATCCGCGGCTTCTGGTCGGAGAACTTCACGAACGGAAAGTCCTTCTTGCCGTCGACCTTGATCAGCGCGAGATCGGTCTTCGGATCGGTGCCGACGACCTTTGCGGTGTAAATCGTGCCGTCATCCATCGTCACCTGCACGGACTCGGCGTGATCGACGACGTGATTGTTGGTGACGGCATAGCCGTCAGCCGAGATGAAGAAGCCGGAGCCCTCGCCGGTGATCATTTGATGACGCTGGCGCGGCATGCCGTTCATGCCGCCGGGGCCGCGGAAACCGAACTGCCGCGAGAACTGGTCGAACGGTGTGTCTTCGTCCTGATCCATCCGGTTCTGCTGCAGCATCGCGCTCTTGTCGTTGTCCTGGTCGATCTTCACCCGCACCGAGATGACGGCCGGCTTGACCTTGCTGACGAGATCGCCGAAGCCCGGCGGCGTTGCGGTGCTTTCAGCAGCCTGCGCAGGCGAAATCAGCGAAGACACGCCGAACGGCGTTGAAGCGGGAGAAGCCGCCAGCACGGCCACGCCAAGCGCGGCCACGGTGCCGAGCAGCGCCAGCCGGCGCGGCTTCAGAATGGTTGGAGTCCTGGTGGTGTCGGAATTGACGCGATCGATCATGTCGAGATGTCCATCTTGGGTAAGTCGCCTTGTACCCAACATGGACATCGTCACCTTACGACGTCCCGTCCGCGCGATTAATTCTTGGCAAAGAAACTGCGGCTGGCGGACGTAGGCAGTCCTTCGAACAACGCACCGCTCACGCCGCGGCGGGTCGCTCCCATGCTGCGGCCGCGACGGCATCCTCTTCGCGTTGCGCATTGCACGCATCGAAATGCGCTTTCAGCGCGATCTCGGCGAGATGTTCGAAATGCTCGGCCTGACCGAGCAGCTGCCAGTTTTGCAGCGGCCGATAGGCGGCCTGCTGGCGACAGAGGGATGCCAGCGCGCGGTAGCGACGTACATTCTCCATGAGACCCTCCCTCGCATTCACAGTGGGCTTATTGCCCTGATTTGCGTCAGGCCGATGGCGGTTGTGCAAAACATTTTCTGCGCGCCTGGACGGCTTAACATCGGTTAACTTTCAGGAAATGCGCAGACGCATTTTCGTTCCTACCGGACGAGCCAAGCGTGGAACTCGCAGTATGTCTAAGCGTAGCGGCGGCAGTCGACCTTGATGCCGATCAAATCGAAATAATGTTCGATCGGTTCCGGCTGGCCGATGAGATAACCCTGCATCTCCTCGCATGCCTCGTGTTCCAGGAAGGCGCGCTGCGCCTCCGTCTCCACCCCTTCCGCAACGACCGGGATGTGCAGGGCGTGTGCAAGGCTGAGCACCGCGCGGACGATCTCGGCCGATTGCGGCGTTGCCTCGAGATCCAGGATGAAGCTGCGGTCGATCTTGATCTTGTCGAACGGGAACGACTGCAGATAGGACAGCGATGAGTACCCAGTGCCGAAATCGTCCATCGCGATGCGGATACCGAGCGCCTTGAGCCGCCGCAGCAGATTCAGCGCACGGGTGAAGTCGCCGATCAGCACGCCCTCGGTGATTTCGACCTCGAGCCGCGTCGGCGCAAGCCCGGTCTCCAGCAGGATCTGGTGGATAGACCGTTCGAGATCGCCAGCCTGGAACTGGACCGGCGACAGATTGACCGCGACCTGCAACGGCCGCGGCCAGGACGCGGCCTCGCGGCACGCCTCGCGCAGCACCCATTCGCCGATCTGGATGATCAGTCCGTTCTCTTCGGCGAGCGGAATGAACTGGTCGGGCGGCACGAAGCCGCGCGTCGGATGGTCCCAGCGCACCAGCGCCTCGAAGCCGATGATTTCGCCATCGATCCGCGCCTGCGGCTGGAAGTAGACCAGGAGCTGGTTCTGCTCCACGGCCTGGCGCAGATCGTGCTGCAACAGCCTGCGGTCGCGCAGCTCCCGGTCCATCTCGGTCTCGAAGAAACAGACCCTGCCCCGGCCTTCGCGCTTGGCGCGATAGAGTGCGGAATCGGCATTGGCCAGCAACGTCGCCGCATCCTCGCCGTCGTGCGGATAGACCGCGATGCCGACGCTGAGGCCGACATGGGAGAAGAATTCCTCGACCTCCAGCTCGTTACCGATCGCCTCGACCAGCCGCTCGGCAAGCGAGAGGACGTCTTCGCGCCTGACGTCGTCAGGCATCAAGATCATGAACTCGTCGCCGCCGATACGGGCAACGAAAGCACCATCGGCGTCCGCGACAAGACGCTCGGCGGCTGCCCGCATCATCATGTCGCCGACGGGATGACCGAACACGTCGTTGACATCCTTGAAGCGGTCGAGATCGAGGCTCAGCACGGCAAAGCTGGTCGACGCCTCCTGCGCGCGCTCCAGCCGCCCGGCGAGCGCCGCGTTGAAAGCACTGCGGTTCGGCAGGTCGGTCAACGCATCATGATGGGCAAGATGGCTGATGCGCGCCTGGTTGGTGATCCGCTCGGTGACGTCCTCGATCACCCCGACCAGGTATTGCGGGGCGCCATTCCCGTCGCGGACCAGCAGCTTGCGGGAATTGACGACGCGATCGTGACCATGGACGCCTACCTCAAGCCGATGCCCCTCCAGGAACAACGGCGTACCGCTCTCGACCACGCGGCGATCCTGCTCGCTGACGACGCGGGCGAGATCGGCGGGAAAGATCTGCTCCGGAGTCCTGCCCAGCATCTCCTCGCGGGGCATGCCGTAATATTCTTCGCCGGCGCGGTTGAGCAGGATATAGCGCGAATCCCGGGCATCCTTGGCAAACACCGCGATCGGGATGTTCTCGATGATGCTGTCGAGAAATTCGCGCGCCTGCGACAAGTCCTGCTCGGCACGTTTGTGCGTCTGCTCGAGCTCCTCGATCATCAGCTTGATGGCACGGTCTGTCCGGCGACGATCGCGATCGCTCTCCTCATAGGCGGCGCTGACGAGCTCGCCCAGCCTGGTCATATCGACCTGTCCGGCCTCGTCCGTCGACTGCCTGATCTGCCTTGCCAGCAGGCGATGCATGGTCACGCGGCCACCTCCGCGATCATCGTGATCGTCATCGTCTGGTTGTGCAGCTCGCAACGACCGGTCGCCGCGGGTGGAGCAATCTCGCCATAGGAGTAGAAGCCGATGCGGGTGACGTCGTCGCCAAGCTCGGCGGCGACCGCATCGAGCTCATCCTGCGTGCGCTGCCCCATCACCTTGCGGCGGCCTGTGCAGCTCACCAGGATCGCGAGCTTGTCGCCCGCGATCTCGCCTGCAAGCGCGTTGCGCGCCTGCCGCCCCGCCTCGCCCGCGCCGGCGGCAAGACTGTCGAAATTGGCGCGCATCAGCTGCGCGGTGCATCCCTCCGGAATATCGGCCGCATAAGTCAGCGTACGGGCATTGCGATCCACCGCGAACACCGAGCGCACGATCTGGCGCTCCGGCGCGGCTTCGTCGTGAATGCGCAGGGGAAAGGCGATGCCCGAGCCCGGCATCGCCGCGGCTTCCTCTTCGCCGAGATAACGGGTGTAGAGATCGAGCGGCGGCTCGCCATCGAGTTCCACGACAACCCGGCCGTCCGATTTCGTCACCTTGCGCCGCGGGCCGAACACATCCCAGCCCCCGGCACAACCGTGCGTGAAGCGGAGGGACGCGCCATAGAAGCCGATCGCGGCGATGCAGTGCGGCTGTGGCTCGCCGTCGGCGCCGACCAGGGTCTGCTCGAACCTGGCGCCATCGCCGGCCAGTCCGCCGGTTACCGGCAGACCGGGCCCCAAGACCTCGGTGATGCCCGCGATCAGTTCGTTGCCGTTCACGTTCAATCCTTCGGAGAGGACGAAGACGCCGGCGAGATCGGGCGCAGCCAGCCGGCGGGCGAAACGCATACCGCAAACTCGCGACGCCTCGCGGGATTCGATCGCCTCTTTCACGACCCGCACCTGCGTCCGGGCAAAACGCAGGGCGACGGCGACGATGACGTCGTCGGCGACGTCGTCGCCATGGACCTGTCCGCCGGTGCTGCAACCCACGATGTGGCTGTCCGGATAGAAGGTGCGCAGTTCGCGATAGCGCTCCCCGCCCGCCAATCCCTCACGGCTGCCGAAACAAAGGACGAGCTGAGGCGGCTCGCGCAGGGCATTCGCTCCGCGCCAGCCGTGGGCAGCATTCCAGTGGCGATATTGAATCTGCATCCCACGCTCTCTGCGGTCCTTGAACCACAGATTGTGGTGCGGCGCATTGCCTCGCCGTTAATCGGACACCCGCCTTCGCCGCTATTGGTTACCCCGTCATGAAACGCGCCGCGGATTCACGGCCGATTCCCCGTAGGACACCGGAGAATCGTCACGCGCGCACGCATGCCGCCACCCTAGTCTACCGGATGCGCGCACCCTCGCTCGCCAGCATTGGCTGCGCGGAACCAAGTTGTTGCAGTTTTGGAACCCGACCAGCCTCCGCCGCGATCCGAATGGCCGCGATGTTGCCGGCATAGTTGGCGCTGCCGCCGCGGAATACCGCGGAACCGGCCACAAGCGTATCCGCGCCAGCGGCGGCAACCGCGGCGGCATTGTCGCGCGTGACACCGCCATCAACCTGGAGCCGGATCTCCCGTTCGCCGATCATGCTTCGAATGCGTGCGATCTTCTCGAGCTGGGAGCCGAGGAAGGACTGGCCGCCGAAACCCGGATTGACTGTCATCACCAGCACCAAGTCCAGACGATCGAGCACATACTCAATCGCGCCTTCCGATGTCGACGGGCACAGGCTGATGCCAGCCTTCTTGCCGAGCCCGCGGATCGCCTGGAGCGAACGGTCCAGATGCGGGCCCGCTTCGGCATGCACGGTGATCACATCCGCACCCGCCTTGGCGAACGCTTCGAGATAGGGATCGGTCGGGGCGATCATCAGATGCACGTCAAAGACCTTCTTCGTCACTGGCCGGATCGCCTTGATGACATCGGCACCAAAGCTGATGTTCGGCACGAAGTGGCCATCCATGACGTCGCAGTGGATCCAGTCGGCGCCGGCCGCATCGATCGCGGCGATCTCGTTGCCGAGGCGCGCGAAATCCGCCGCCAAAATCGAGGGAGCAATGATGATCTCTCTGGTCATGGCTTTGCGCTCGGCGCGTCAGCTCCACCAGTGAAGACACGGCTCGCGAGCACGTCCGCCGGATCGATGGTTTCGAGATCGGCGACATCGAGCATGCGATCGAGGTCGGACACCAGGCGGTCGGCCTGCCGCAGGCGAATGCGATCGACGGCGTTGCGGATCGAGCGAGCATTGGAGAAGAACGGCTGGGTCCGGCGCAACGCAATGTACTTCTCGAAGGCCTCGCGCGCCGCTGCCGAGAAGCGATAACCGCGTTCCCTCAGCATCAGCTCGGCGATGACCAGCAGCTCGGCTTCGCCATAGTCAGGAAATTCAATGTGATGGGCAATGCGCGAGCGGAAGCCGGGATTCGAGCCGAAAAACTTCGTCATGCGCTCGCCATAGCCTGCCAGGATCACCACGAGGTCCTCGCGCTGGTTTTCCATCACCTGGAGCAGGATCTCGATCGCCTCCTGCCCGTAGTCGCGCTCATTGTCCGGACGGTGCAGGTAATAGGCTTCATCGATGAACAGCACGCCGCCCATCGCCTTCTTCAGGATCTCCTTGGTCTTCGGCGCGGTGTGGCCGATATATTGCCCGACGAGATCATCGCGCGTCACCGAGATCACCTGCCCTCGCCGGACGAAGCCGAGCCCGTGCAGGATCTTGGCCATGCGCAGCGCCACCGTGGTCTTGCCGGTGCCGGGATTGCCGGTGAACGACATGTGCAGTGTCGGCGGTGCCGATGCGAGGCCGGCACGTTGGCGGATGCGCTCGATCAGCAGCAATGATGCGATCTGGCGCACACGGCCCTTGACCGGCTTCAGCCCGATGAGCTCCCGCTCGAGTTGTTGCAGCGTGTCGGTGATCCCGGCCGCTTCGGCTTCCTTGCGGAGATCGAAGCTGGTCTCAGTCAGCTCGGTGGTCGTTGCGTTGGGCATATCGAGCATCGGCACCTCGAAGAAAGAAGCTTCGCCGCGGGGGGCGGCGGCGAAGCAGTGGTCCGCCAAGGAAACGGAGCAGGGCGGCTCCGCGCGGAGAGGATAATCAGGTCGATGCGTGCACGGCCGGCTTGCGCACCGTGGTATAGCGGATCGCGCGGCCACCGACTTCCTGCCGCACCAGCTCGAACTCGGCCTCCTGCTTCGGTCGGTTGACGATGAACGAGATGCGCACCGATTCCCAACCGTGGTTGGAGTCGAAGCCGCTGACCCGAATGTAACGGTCGCCGTAGACTCTGCGGCATTCAGCTAGCTCCATCATCACGCCCGCGGCGTCCTGGAGATCGAACATCGGCAGGCCCCACATCTCCCAATAGGTGTTGCGGGGATGCGGATCGTCGGTGAACTCGATGTTCACCGCCCAGCCATTGGCGAGGCAATATTGCACCTGCTTGGTGATCTGATCGTCGGTCAGATCAGGCAGGAACGAGAAGCAGCCCTGGGTCAATTTCATTGTCAAACTCCTCAAACGGTTTCCAGCGCCGTCGGCACGAAGTCCGGCGTATCGGTGGATTGATAGTTGAAACTCACGTCCTTCCAGACCTCTAGCGCCGATTTCAGCGGCGTGCAGGTCTCGGCTGCCCTGGCCAGGATTTCTGGTCCCTCATGGACGTAGTCGCGCCCTTCGTTGCGGGCGAGGATCATGGCTTCGAGCGCGACACGGTTGGCAATGGCACCAGCCGCGATCCCCATGGGATGACCGATCGTGCCGCCGCCGAACTGCAGCACGACGTCCTCGCCGAGGAGATCGAGCAACTGATGCATCTGGCCCGCATGAATGCCGCCGGACGCGACGGGCATCATCTTGTTGAGGCTCGCCCAGGGCTGGTCGAAGAACACGCCGTGCTCGAGTTTCACCGGATTGAAATCGTCGCGGCAGATGTCGTAGTAGCCTCGCGTCGTGTTGGGATCGCCTTCCAGCTTGCCGACCACCGTGCCGGCATGGATGTGATCGACGCCGGCAAGCCGCATCCATTTGGCGATGACGCGGAACGACACGCCATGGCTCTTCTGCCGCGTATAGGTCGAGTGACCCGCGCGATGCAGATGCAGGATCATGTCGTTGCGGCGCGCCCATTTCGCCATGGACTGGATTGCCGTGTAGCCGATCACGAGGTCGATCATGATGATGACAGAGCCGAGTTCTTTCGCGAACTCCGCGCGCTCGTACATGTCCTCCATCGTTCCTGCGGTGACGTTCAGGTAGGTGCCCTTCACCTCACCGGAGGCGGCCTGCGCCCGGTTCACCGCCTCCATGCAATAGAGGAAGCGGTCGCGCCAATGCATGAAGGGCTGCGAATTGATGTTCTCGTCGTCCTTGGTGAAGTCGAGCCCCCCCTTCAGCGCCTCGTAGACGACACGGCCGTAATTGCGGCCCGAAAGGCCGAGCTTCGGTTTCACCGTCGCCCCCAATAGCGGCCGGCCGAACTTGTCGAGCCGTTCGCGCTCGACGACGATGCCGGTCGCCGGACCCTGGAACGTCTTCACATAGGCGACGGGGAAGCGCATGTCCTCCAGGCGCAGTGCCTTGAGCGGCTTGAAGCCAAACACGTTACCGATGATCGACGCCGAGAGGTTTGCGATCGAGCCCGGCTCGAACAGGTCGAGGTCGTAGGCGATGTAAGCGAAGTACGAGCCAGGCGTGCCCGGCACCGGATCGACACGATAGCACTTGGCGCGGTACTTTTCGGCAGCGGTCAGGCGGTCGGTCCACACCACCGTCCAGGTCGCGGTGGAGGATTCGCCGGCCACGGCCGCGGACGCCTCGATCGGATCGACTCCCTCTTGCGGCGTGACGCGGAACAGCGCGATGACGTCAGTGTCCTTCGGCACATAATCGGGCTCCCAATAGCCCATGCGCGCGTATTCCATCGTGCCCGATCGATAGCGCTCCTTGCCGCGGACGGTTCCTGCGTGTGCATTCATGGCTCTCTCCCGCTCTTCTCTCTCTCTGAATGATTAGGCCGCGACCGGCTCGCGGGCATCGACACGCGGGTCGAGCTCGCCGGTTCGGTAGCGCCGTGCCATCTCGCTCAAGGGAACGACCTTGATCCTGCTGGCATGCCCCGCAGTGCCGAATTGCTCGAAACGGTCGCGGCAGAGCTCGCGCATCGCATCCATCGCCGGCTTCAGGAACTTGCGCGGATCGAACTCATTGCGGCTTTGCGCGGCCACTTTCCGGAACGCCGCGGTCATCGCCAGGCGGCAATCCGTATCGATATTGACCTTGCGCACGCCGCTCTTGATGCCGCGGACGATCTCCTCCACCGGCACGCCCCAGGTCTGCGGCATCTCGCCGCCGAACTGGTTGAACATGTCCTGCAGCGGCTGGGGCACCGACGAAGAGCCGTGCATCACCAGATGCGTGTTCGGCAGCCGTTTGTGGATCTCCTCGACCACGCGCATCGCCAGGATGTCGCCATCAGGCTTGCGGCTGAACTTGTAGGCGCCGTGCGAGGTACCCATCGCGATCGCGAGCGCGTCGACCTTGGTGGCACGAACGAAGTCGACCGCCTGGTCGGGATCGGTCAGGAGCTGGTCGTGGCTGACCTTGCCCTCGACGCCGTGGCCATCCTCCTGCTCTCCGCCGCCGTGCTCGAGCGAGCCGAGCACGCCGAGTTCGCCTTCGACGGAGGCGCCAACCCAATGGGCGAGATCGACGACGCGCCGGGTGATCGCGACGTTGTAGTCGTAGTCGGCCGC
The DNA here is from genome assembly GCF_018129685.1 of Bradyrhizobium manausense. Taxonomy (GTDB): domain Bacteria; phylum Pseudomonadota; class Alphaproteobacteria; order Rhizobiales; family Xanthobacteraceae; genus Bradyrhizobium; species Bradyrhizobium manausense_D. The sequence continues at coordinate 8,700 of NZ_JAFCLG010000009.1, read as the reverse complement.
CGTCTTGGCGTCGGTCTTGAGCGAGCCGTCCATCATCACGGAAGTGAAGCCATGGGCGATGGCGGAGGCGCAGGTCGCCTCGTCATTGCCGTGGTCCTGGTGCATGCAGAGCGGGATGTCGGGATAGGTTCGCTCCAGCGCGTCGATCATGTGCGAGAGCATGAGATCGCCAGCATAGCTGCGCGCGCCACGCGAGGCCTGGATGATGACGGGCGCGTCGACCTCGGCCGCAGCCTGCATGATCGCGATCCCCTGCTCCATGTTGTTGATGTTGAACGCCGGCACCGCATAGCCGTGGGATGCCGCGTGATCGAGCAGATGGCGAAGAGTGATACGGGCCACGGGGCTTCCTCCTGTTATCGCTTGCGAGCGCGGGCGATCGCCCGACGGGCGGCTTCGGCAATGCCCTGCGGCGTGATGCCGAATTCACGGTAAAGCACCGGTGCCGGGGCCGAGGCGCCGAAGCCGCGCATGCCGACGAACTCGCCCTCGGTGCCGATCCAGCGATGCCAATCTCCGGCGACGGCCGCCTCGACGCCGACACGCGGCGCCGTGCCGAGAACGGCGGCGCGATAGTCGTCCGGCTGCTCCTCGAACAAGGCGAAGCATGGCGCTGACACCACGGCCGCGCGGACATGCTCGGTGGCAAGCAGACGGGCGGCTTCCAGCGCAATCGACACTTCCGAGCCGGTTGCTATCAACGTCACGTCACGGCCGCCATCGGGCGATTCAATTACATAAGCGCCGTGCGCGACGTGGTTTCGGCCGCGCGCATCGCTGCGGAAGGCAGGCAACGCCTGGCGCGACAGGCACAATACGGAGGGACGGTTCTCCGCTTCGAGCGCGCAGTCCCAAGCCTCCAGCGTCTCAACCGCATCGGCGGGACGGAACACCAGCAAGTTGGGAATGACGCGCAGCGCCGCGAGGTGTTCGACCGGCTGATGCGTCGGGCCGTCCTCGCCGAGCCCGATGGAGTCATGGGTCATCACGTGGATGACGCGGAGCCGCATCAAGGCCGCAAGGCGAATCGCCGGACGGCTATAGTCGGAGAAGGCGAGGAACGTGCCGCCATAGGGAATGAAGCCGCCATGCAGCGCGAGACCATTCATCGCGGCGGCCATGCCGTGCTCGCGGATGCCGTAATGGATGTAATCACCTGCGAATGCGTCCCGCTTCACAGGCACCTGCGCCTTGGCATGCGTCAGATTCGAATGCGTCAGGTCCGCAGAGCCGCCGACAAATCCAGGGATTGTCCCGGCAATCCCGTCCAGCACCTGCTGCGAGGCTTGCCGCGTCGCGAGCTTGGGCCGCTCGGTGGCAAAGCGCTCGCGCAATTTCGCCGACGCCTGGACATAGGCGTTCGGCAAGGTGACGGATTTGCCCTCGATGAACAAATCGCGCTGTTCGGGCGTCGCGTCTTCGTAGCGGTCGAGCCATGCGAGGCGTTCGACCTGCCCGCGCTGCCCGATCATCCGCCACGCCTTTGCGACGGGCATCGGAACCACGAAGGGCTGATAGTCCCAGCCCAGCATCCGACGCGCCGCTGCCGTCTGATCGGGGCCGAGCGGCGCGCCATGCGCCTTCTCGGTACCCTGCCGGTCCGGCGCGCCGTAGCCGATGATGGTACGGCAGGCGATCAGCGATGGTTGTGCGCTCTCGCGTTCCGCGGCAATCGCCTGCGCAACCGCTTCGGGATCGTGCCCGTCGACGCGGCGCACCGACCAGCCGGATGCAGCGAAGCGCGCAAGCTGGTCGTCGGAGGTCGCGAGCGACGTCGGCCCATCGATGGAGATGCCGTTGTCATCGAACAGCACGATCAGGCGGCCGAGCCCGAGATGGCCGGCAAGCGAGATCGCCTCCTGGCTGATGCCTTCCATCAGGCAGCCGTCACCGGCGATGACATAGGTGAAGTGATCGACGAGGGCATCGCCATGCCGCGCATTGGCCATGCGCTCGGCCAGAGCCATGCCAACTGCGGTCGCGATCCCCTGCCCCAACGGTCCGGTCGTGGTCTCGACACCGGGCGTGTGACCGTATTCCGGATGCCCCGGCGTCTTGGAGCCCCATTGCCTGAAAGCCTTGATGTCGTCGAGGCTGACATCGCCGCCGGTGAGGTGAAGCAAGGCGTAGAGCAGCATCGAACCGTGGCCCGCCGACAGCACGAAGCGGTCGCGGTCCGGCCAGTCTGGATGCGCCGAGTCGAATTTGAGGAAACGCGAGAACAGCACGGTCGCGACGTCGGCCATGCCCATCGGCAAGCCGGGATGACCGGATTGCGAGGTCTCGATGGCGTCGACAGCCAGGAAGCGGACGGCATTGGCGAGGTCGTTGTGCGTGACGGTCGTGAGGTCGGCGTCGGCATGGACGGAGACGTTCATCGGATCCTCACCTTCTTCACTTCAGGTTTCGCTTGCGCTCGATGAGCTGCATGATCAACGGCGTGAGGATCAGCTGCATTGCGAGGTCGAGCTTCGCACCAGGACACACGATCGAATTGGCGCGCGACATGAAGCTGTGCGGCAGCATCGAGAGCAGATAAGGGAAGTCTATGCCGCGCGGATTCTTGAAGCGGATCACGACCATCGATTCGTCGGGTGTCGGGATCCAGCGCGCGATGAACGGATTGGAGGTGTCCACCGTCGGCACGCGCTGGAAATTGATGTCGGTCTCGGAAAATTGCGGGCAGATGTAGTGGATGTAATCGGGCATCCGCCGCAGAATGGTGTCGGTGACGGCCTCGGTCGAATAACCCCGCGCGCTGCGGTCGCGATGCAGTTTCTGGATCCATTCGAGATTGATGACGGGCACGACTCCGATCTTGAGGTCGGCGTAACGCGCGACATTGACCTTGTCGGTGACCACGGCGCCATGCAGGCCTTCGTAGAACAGCAGGTCCGAATTTTCGGGGAGCCGCTCCCATCCGGTGAAGGTGCCGGGCTCCGCGCCGTGCAGCGCCGATTCCTCGGCATCGTGGACGTAGTGCCGCGTGGTCGCAGTGCCGGTCTCGCCATAGTCGCGAAACGCCCGCTCCAGTTCCTCGAACAAATTCGTATCAGGGCTGAAATGGCTGAAATGCTTGTTGCCGCGTTCGGCCTCCTTGGCCATCCGCGCGCGCATCTCGGCGCGATCGTAGCGATGGAAGGCATCGCCCTCGATGTAGACGGCATTGACCTTCTCGCGGAAGAAGATCTGCTCGAACGTCTTCTTCACCGAGGTGGTGCCGGCGCCGGACGAGCCGGTGATGGAAATGATCGGATGCTTCCTGGACATGAGTCGCCCCCTCTCAGACGCGGAAGAAGCCGCGACGCGCGAACAGAGGCGCGGAGCCGCTCGCCACGAGCAGCGGATCGCAGTGCAACTCATCGACGCGCCGAACCTCGTTGCTCGAGCCCATGACGAGCGGCACGCGCTGGTGCAGATTCTGCGCTGAAAGTTCGAGGATGCGCTCCCGTCCGGTCGAGGCGGAACCACCCGCCTGCTCGATGATCATGGCCATTGGGTGCGCCTCGTAGGTGAGGCGCAGGCGGCCGTCGCCATAGCCGGGCCGCGCGTCGGAGGGATAGAGGAACACACCGCCGCGGGTGAGGATACGATAGGCCTCCGCGACCAGCGATGCGATCCAGCGCATGTTGAAGTTGCGATTTGCGGGACCATCGATGCCGGCCAGGCATTCGTCGACGAAAGCGCGCATTGGTGGATCCCAGTGCCGGCGGTTCGAGACGTTGATTGCGAATTCGTCTGCTGTCTCGGGAATCTGCACGCCGCGCCGCGAGAGACGGAAACAGCCCGACTTGCGGTCAAGCGTGAAGATGTCGACGCCGTCGCCCAGCGTCAGCACGAGCGAGGTCTGCGGACCGTAGGTGACGAAACCGGCGGCGAGTTGTGCCGAGCCACATTGATGAAATGCGAGGGCGAGATCGTCCGGCGCGGGCAGGATCGAGAAGATCGTGCCGACGGTCATGTTGACGTCAATGTTGGAGGAACCGTCGAGGGGATCGATCGCGACGCAGATATTTGCAGTGCGGTCGACGATCTGCGGCTCGCGCATCTCTTCAGACGCCAGCGCCGCGATCGGCAGCTTGCCGAGGCAGCGGCGCAAGATCGCATCAGCTTGCACGTCGAGATGGCGTTGAATATCGCCGTCGCTGTTGCAACCGGTCGTGAGGCCCGAGGCGTCGGCAAGATCGCCGGTGGCGATGAGGTCGGCAATCTCGATCGCGGCCGCCGCGATGGCATCGATTGCATCCGCCACGGCAAGCGCATGCGGCGCGGTCTCGGAAAAGCGTCGGAGGTGGTCGTCCAGCCTGAGTTGCCCGGTCATCTGCGTCCATCCCCTTGCCGGAGCCGCATCCAGTTCCCTCCCCGGAGGAGGTCGGTGCGGTCTGTCCCGGCACGATGAGATTGACAGGGCGGGCTTAATAAGGAAAATTTCGATTCATTATGAGCGCCAAAGAATTTCCTTATAATGGGCCCGGCCCTTCGGCGACCCATCTCCGGCATCTGACGATCCGGCAGCTGCGCTCGCTTGCCGCGCTCTCGGCCAAGGGCAGCGTGACGGCGGCCTCGAACCAGCTCGGGCTGACGCAGCCGGCGGTGACACAACAGCTCAGGCAGCTGCAGGACCTCGCGGGTTTGCCGCTGGTGCAGCGGACCGGCGACGGCATGCTGCTGACGCAGGCAGGCCGCGCGGTGCTGGCGCTCGCCGAGCGCGTCGAGGCCGCGATCACGGACTGCCAGGGCGCGCTCGACCTGCTTGCGGGCAAGACCGGCGGCACGGTGCATCTCGGCGCGGTCTCGACCGCGAAATATTTCGTGCCGCACGCGATCGCGGCCTTCTCCAAGCGGTCACCGAAGATCGAGATCAAGCTCACCATCGGTAACCGCGCGGAGATTCGCGAGGCCATGCACGGCTACGATCTCGATTTCGCCGTGATGGGTCGGCCGCCGGCCGATGTCAGCGTCGACGTGCGCCAGCTCGGGCGCAATCCCCACATCATCGTCGCACGCAAGGGGCACTGGCTGGAGAAGGATTCAGGCCTCAGCTTGACCGATCTCGTGCATGAGACTTTCCTCTCGCGCGAACCGGGATCGGGCACGCGCACGCTGATGGAGGGGATGTTTCAGAAGTCCGATCTCGAGCCGGTCATCGGCATGGAGATGAGCAGCAACGAGACCATCAAGCAGGCGGTGATCGCGGGCCTCGGCATCGCCTTCATCTCGGCGCACACGGTGGCGCATGAGCTCGCCGAGGGCCGCCTCGTCGTGCTCGACGTCGCAGGTCTTCCGATCATCCGGCAATGGTACGTGATCCGCCGAAGCGACAAGGTGCTGCTGCCGCCAGCGCAGGCGATGTTCGATTTTCTGGGATCTGAAGGCGCGAACTATCTGCCCGAGGTGCCCGATTTCGCTGAGCGGTAGCGCAGTCGCTGCTCAGCCCATCAACTTCAACGCGACCGCCGCCGTGAGGATCACGATGATCTGAAGCAGGCGCTGTGTCGTGAAGATACGGTTGAAGGTGGTCATCGCGCGCCCCTGGTCATCGTGAAGGTGTCCGGACGGCTTGCTAGCATACGCCGGCGCCGGGGTAACCCGTAATCGTATCGGGTTCTACCCGGATGCGGATCGGAAATCGACGTGCTGTCGCTTCTGATCTTTGATCATCGAGAGCGTCAGCGATTGCCTTCGCTGACGCGGGCCGCGGACGGTTAACGACTAGGCAGCAAGCGGGGCGGCGTAGTCGGCGCGAGCTGCGAAATAGGCTTCCAGCTCGGACAGCGCGCGGGCTTCCCACTCGCTGGCCTGCTCGAGCAGCGACCAGCGCTGGCCCGGCCGGAATGCCGCAGTCTGGCGATAGAGCGATGCGATGCCGCGATAGCGGCGCACATTCTCGAAAATGGCTTGACCGTTCATGTCGAAAACTCCCTCGTATTCCCGCGGGAGAAATTGCGGCCAAATCTTTTTTGAAAAGTTAGCGGCGCGATCTGAGCGCGCGGATGGTTGCCGGACTGTTGCACGCGCGCAACGGGCCTGTCACGCGCGGCATTTCATCATTGCGAATTCGTTGCCGCGCTCTCGCCCGACGACTTCAACCCGCCGCGGCTGATGATGGCCGCGGCCTTGCGGCAGAGATCGGCAAGGCCGATCAGGAGCACGGCGAGCAGGAAGAACAGGTTGATGGAATCCGCGTCGGCAGGGGTCAGCGGCGCAATCTCGAAAACCGGCGGCATGAACGCCCACCATACCAGCGGAACGGTCAGCAATGCGGCGAAGATTGCCGCTGGCGCGCCAGCGACGAGGCCGAGTACGAACAGGCTCGGCAAGAACACCGCGAAGTAAAGCTTTGCGCCAAGCGCGACGCAGACGCCCTGAAGCGCAGCCGACGCGGCGACGACGACAAATCCGAGCAGAAATGCCTGCCACGACCATGGCCGTACTCGCGGTACGCCAACCAGTCCCGCACGCCTCATAGGCCCTCCCTTGCCGCCGTTAATCAGGCCGCTTGCGACCAAAGTACTACAGCGGCAGGGAATCCGCGAGACGGAAATCGCACCGACCCGCTGCCCGATCCGAGGCTGGTAAACGGCCCAGGGCACACAATCGTACCGCTATTCGGTTGCGGCGTAGATCAGGCTGGCGACGGGCAGCGCAAGGCCAATGGCCGAGGCGAGGGTCCAGCCGCCTTGCGCGAACGCCCAGGCGCCGAGCGCGGAGCCGGCGGCACCTGCGGCGAAGAACGTCGCCATATAGAGGCCGTTGAGACGGCTGCGGTGCTCGTGCCCCAGCACGAAGATGGCGCGGAAGCCCAGCACGACATTGCCCTGAACGCCGAAATCGATGGCGATCGCGGCCACGACGAGGCAGGCGAGGTTGAGCATCGAGCCGGCCGCGCCGACATGGGTCACCAGGAAGCCGAGGGCGACGAACAGCATCGCGGCGATGGTGGCGATGCGGCTATGGCCGCGATCGGCGAGCCTTCCTGCGATCGGGGCGGAGAACACGCCGGACACGCCGGCGAGCGCGAACAGCGCGATGCCGCTCTGAGTGAGGCCGAAGGAGCTTGCAAGCTGGAGCGGCACCACCGTCCAGAACAGGGTGAAGGCGCCGAACAGCCCGGCCTGGTAGAGTGCGCGGCGCCGGAGCAGCGGCATTTTCCGCACCAGATGCGGCATCGACAGCAGCAGTTCGCCGTAATGCATCCGCGCCACCGGCTTGCGCTTCGGCAGCGTCAGTCGAAGCACCACGATGAGCGCGATCATCAACGCCGCCGAACAGAAGAACACCGCGTGCCACGACAGCGCTGCGGTGACGAAACTCGAAGCCGGCCGCGCCAGCATGATGCCGAGCATCAATCCGGTCGAGACATTGCCGACGACGCGGCCGCGAATGGCCTCCGGCGCGAGATGGGCGGCATAGGGAATGATGATCTGCACGGCGACCGAGCCGAGACCGATGAACAGCGCCGCGATCAGGAACGGCAGCGCATGCGTGGCGAAGCCAGCCGCGATCAATGACGCCGCGCCCAGCGCGATGACGCTGCAGATCAGCGTCCGGTTCTCGACGAGATCGCCGAGCGGCACGATGAACAGCAAGCCCGTGCCGTAGCCGATCTGCGTCATGGTCACGATCAGGCCCGCGGCCGCGTGCGACAGGCCGAGCGCGGCGCTGATCGGGGCGATCAGCGGCTGGGCGTAGTAGATATTGGCCGCAACCATGCCACAGGCCGCGGCCAGCACGAACGTCAGTCGTTGTGACACCGCATCCGGTTCGGGCGCAGCGTCGATTGTGGCATTCATCGTCATTCCAAACTCTCCGGCACTTCGACACTTGCATAGATCGGAAACGTTCATTTCCTAATTTGACGAGGTTCAATCGAGCAGCTTCATCGCGATGCCGACGAGGCGGTCGCCGTCGAGCGGCAGACGCGCCTTGCCGACGACGCGTAGGCCCTGTGTCATGCAGATCATCAGCCGCGCGGTATCATCGGCATCGACGTGACCGGGGATCGAGCCGTCGACCTGCCCCTCGCGAATGAGGCTCGCCATGAACGTCTCGTTGGTCTTGAGCTGCGCCGTGACGCGCGCGCGCATCACCGGATCGACCGCCGACAGCTCGACCGCACTGCCGACGACGATGCAGCCGCGGCGCCCCTCGCTGCCTTGGGAGTGCTCGACGTAAGACAGCAGCACATGACGCAGCCGCTCGCGACCGTTCGCACCGCGCGCAGCCGCGCTGCGGGTCTGCTCCTGGCGGACCTCGACGTAGCGCTCGAAGGCGGCGAGAAACACGGCATGCTTGTCGCGAAACGCCTTATAGACGCTGCCGGTCGCGAGCCGCATGGCCGCCGTCAGCTCTCCGATCGAGGTGGCATGATAGCCGCGCTCGCAAAACACCCTGATCGCGCCGTCCAGCGCGGTATCCATGTCGAATTCCCGGGGGCGGCCGGGTGGATTGGAGGCAGGCTCGGATTTGCGGGCGGCTTTCTGCATAGCGCGATATTAGGGAATGATTGTTTCCTAATCAAGACACCTGGTCGTGATTGGGCGGGGGTGCAATGTGAGACCCCAATATGGAGTCTAGCTCAACTGTCGTCCCGGCGAAGGCCGGCAACTGTTATGTTGATGGTTCGACCTTATAGATTTTTCGGTCGCGCAGCATGGCGTTGAGGATGGTCAGCAGCTTCCTGGCGACAGCAATGAGGGC
>NZ_JAFCLG010000008.1 GCF_018129685.1 Bradyrhizobium manausense | reverse complement strand
GAGACCACGCAGACCCTGTCGAGCCAGGTCGCCGGCGTCTCCGAGCAGGCCTCCAGCAACATGCAGTCGGTCGCAACCGCGACGGAAGAGCTGTCAGCCTCGGTCGAGGAGATCGGCCGCCAGGTCCGCGATTCCAGCCGTATCGCCGAGGCCGCCGTGGTGCAGGCCAAGGAAACCGATGGCCGCATCGGCAAGCTCTCGCACGCGGCCCAGCAGATCGGCGAGGTGGTCAAGCTGATCACCGCGATCGCCGAGCAGACCAATCTTCTCGCGCTCAACGCCACCATCGAGGCGGCGCGCGCCGGCGAGGCCGGTCGCGGCTTTGCGGTGGTCGCGAGCGAAGTGAAGTCCTTGGCGAGCCAGACCGCGAAAGCGACCGACGAGATTTCGTCGCACATCGCCGGCATGCAGGGCGCAACCGCCGAGTCGGTTGCCGCGATCAAGGAAATCGGCGCGACCATCGGCAAGATCTCGTCGATCTCGACCTCGATCGCCAGCGCCGTCGAGCAGCAGGGCGCGGCGACGCAGGAAATCGCGCGCAGCGTCCAGAACGTCGCCCAGGGCACCCAGACTGCCGCGACCGACATCGGGCAGGTCAACCGCGGTGCCGCTGAAACCGGGTCGGCGTCGGAAGAGGTGCTGAACTCGGCGAAGACATTGTCGAGCGAAAGCACGCGGCTGCGCGCCGAACTCGACCGCTTCATGGCGAATATCCGGGCGGCGTAGCGCCGGGCCCCCGCGTCACCTCACCGCAAGTTGCACCGCAGCAAATTTACCGCGGCTTATCCTTTGCCATTTAGCCTGTATGCGAGTCGGGGAGCGGGCTGCTGCCCGGCTGCGCCTGGTTTTCGGTGCATGGAATGGGGTGGGGGATGTCCGTCAAGTCGAAGCCGAGCTCATCGAAGCTGTTCACCTTGCGTTTTCGCGCAAAGATCATCCTCGGCTTCGTGGCGGTGCTCGCCATCCTCGCCGTCAGCATGGCTTTTGCCTATTTCGGCTTCGAACGAATCGCTGGCGCCGTTGCCTCCTATCGGACCAGCGTGGCCGAAGCAGACCTGGCGCGAACCATCGATCGCGAATTGATCAGCTATCAGGGACTGACCAGGGCCTACACGCTGACTGGCGCGGCGGACGACGAGACCGCTGCCAAGGCGGCCGAAGAGAGTCTGAAGGCGGCAATCGACAAGTCGATGTCCGCCACGACGGCTGCAGCGCGCCGCGAGCAGGTCGGCAAGCTCGAGACCGAATTCCAGCGCTTCGCGAAGGTTTTCGGCGAGATCATCACGGTGACCCGCGAGAACAACAAGATCGCAGCCGACGAGCTCAACAGCGTCGGCAACAAGATCCGTTTCAAGTTCGACGATCTTGCCGATACTGCGGCGCTGGCCGGCCTGAGCTCGGTCCAAACCACGGCCAAGGACATCACCTCGCAATATCTCGCGGTCTCCACGTCGGTCAGTGCCTTCATCGCCAAGCCGGAGCCGAAGACCGCCGATGGCGTCGTCGCCCGCATCAAGTTCCTGGAGACGCTGCTGGTCTCGATCTACGCCAACGACCAGAAGATCACCGACCGCGTCACCGAAATCGGCAATCTGCTGAAGCAATATCGCGCCTCCTTCGCCAAGCTGTCCGAGAATGTGAAGGTCATCGCCAAGTCCAACGCCGAGATGACCAGGACGGCGGCGTCCATCCTCAAGCTCTCGGGCGAATTGCGGTCGGACCTGTCGGCGGATCAGCAACGCATCGAGGCGGGCGCCAATACGACGATCGGGGAAACCGAGCATCTGATGTTGATGCTGGCGCTGGGTGGTCTTGCCATCGGCGCCGTGCTGGCGCTGATGCTCGGCAACGGCATCTCGCGGCCGATGATCGCGATGTGCAAGGCGATGCGCGAACTCGCCTCGGGCAATTTCGATGTCGTGCTGCCCGGCCTCGGCCGCAAGGACGAGATCGGCGAGATGGCCAGCGCCGTCGAGGAGTTCAAGGTTCAGGCCGTTGCCAAGGCGGAGCGCGATGCCGCCGCCAGCGAAGCCCAGAACAGGGAGCAGGCCGCTAGCCGCCGCGGCGAGCTGATCCGCTTCGCCGATGATTTCGAGAGTGCTGTCGGCGCCATCGTCTCCAATGTCTCGGCCTCCGCCGTGCAGCTCGAATCGTCGGCCTCCACGCTGAGCCGCACCGCCGAGACCACGCAGACCCTGTCGAGCCAGGTCGCCGGCGTCTCCGAGCAGGCCTCCAGCAACATGCAGTCGGTCGCAACCGCGACGGAGGAGCTCTCGGCCTCGGTCGAGGAGATTGGCCGCCAGGTCCGCGATTCCAGCCGTATCGCCGAGGCCGCCGTGGTGCAGGCCAAGGAGACCGATGGCCGCATCGGCAAGCTCTCGCACGCGGCCCAGCAGATCGGCGAGGTGGTCAAGCTGATCACCGCGATCGCCGAGCAGACCAATCTTCTCGCGCTCAACGCCACCATCGAGGCGGCGCGCGCCGGCGAGGCCGGTCGCGGCTTTGCGGTGGTCGCGAGCGAAGTGAAGTCCTTGGCGAGCCAGACCGCGAAAGCGACCGACGAGATTTCGTCGCACATCGCCGGCATGCAGGGCGCAACCGCCGAGTCGGTCGCCGCGATCAAGGAAATCGGCGCGACCATCGGCAAGATCTCGTCGATCTCGACCTCGATCGCCAGCGCCGTCGAGCAGCAGGGCGCGGCGACGCAGGAAATCGCGCGCAGCGTTCAGAACGTCGCCCAGGGCACCCAGACCGCCGCGACCGACATCGGGCAGGTCAATCGCGGCGCTGCCGAAACCGGGTCAGCGTCGGAAGAGGTGCTGAACTCGGCGAAGACGCTGTCGAGCGAAAGCACGCGGCTGCGCGCTGAACTCGATCGCTTCATGGCGAACATCCGGGCGGCGTGATCATTCGCGCCCGAACACCCGCTTGAGTTCCACCTTTGCCTTCTCCAGCCGCGCGCGCTGCGTCTTCGACAAGGTCTTGCCGGCGCGGTTGATGTAGAACGTCAGCATCGACAGCGCGGAGCGATAGGCGCCGGTCCTGCGGCGCGAACTGCGCTCGGCGGAGCGTTTCAGCGACGTTGCGATCCGCTTCGGACTCGTGAGCGTGAAAACGCCGCGCTCGAGGTCGAGCGCGTCGCTTTCCTTCGTCACGCGCTGCGACCAGCGCTTTGGGGCACCCCTTGTTCTTTTGTGAGCGGTGCTGCGCCGCGCGCTGGTCTTCTTGCGCGCTGCTGGTTTGCGCGAATGTGTCGTCTTTCTGACATGAGCCATGGATCAACTCCTTGCGGCTCCAGCAGAAACGGCCGGTCTTCGCTGCCGTTCCTAAGGGAACCGGCCGTTGCCGCGGACGTTGTCGCAGGTGGCAGCCGGAATGCCGCACCCCCAAGATCCAGCAATGTTATGAAATTGCAGAAGAGTGCAGCGCTGAATGATGGACCTGCAGTCTCGACGGCGGCCGCGACCGACCGCGTCGTCGAGACCAGCATTCCCGCGCGGCTCGACGCATTGCCCTGGAGCGGCTTCCACACCCGCGTGGTGCTGGCGCTTGGGATCACCTGGATTCTCGATGGGCTCGAAGTGACGCTCGCCGGCGCGCTATCGGGCGCGCTGAAGCAGAGCCCGACGCTGCACTTCTCCAATCTCGATCTCGGCGTCGCCAATTCGGCCTACCTCGCCGGTGCCGTGCTCGGCGCGCTCGGCTTCGGTTGGCTGACCGACCGCATTGGCCGCAAAAAGCTGTTCTTCATCACGCTCGCGCTTTACCTTTCCGCCACGGCCGCGACCGCGCTGTCGTGGGACATTGCGAGCTACGCGCTGTTTCGCTTTTTGACCGGGGCCGGGATCGGCGGCGAATACACCGCGATCAACTCGACCATCCAGGAACTGGTGCCCGCGCGCTATCGCGGCTGGACTGATTTGGTCATCAACGGCAGTTTCTGGATCGGCGCGGCGATGGGCGCCGCCGCGGCCATTGTCCTGCTTGATCCCGCGGTGATCGGCCCCGATCTCGGCTGGCGTCTGGCCTACCTCATTGGAGCGAGCATCGGCCTCGTCGTGCTTTTGATGCGGATGTGGATCCCGGAAAGCCCGCGCTGGCTGATGATCCATGGCCGCCCCGATCAGGCGCACGCGATCGTCGACGACATCGAGCGTTCGGTGATTGGGCACGATCATGACGCGAGCGATGGACGCTTTCCCAGGATGCGCCTGAAGATGCGCGACCACACGCCGATCAGCGAAGTCGTGCACACGCTGTTCTTCACCTATCGCCAGCGCGCGCTGGTCGGCTTCGTGCTGATGGTCGCGCAAGCCTTCTTCTACAATGCGATCTTCTTCACCTTCGCACTGGTGCTGACCGACTTCTACGGCATCAGGGCTGACCACGTCGGCTGGTACCTGCTGCCCTTCGCGGCCGGTAACTTCCTTGGACCCCTGCTGCTCGGCCGCCTGTTCGATACGCTCGGCCGCCGCACCATGATCATGTTCACCTATGGCATTTCCGGTCTGCTGCTGGTGCTGTCTGGCTACCTGTTCTCGATCGGCGCGCTGAGCGCGCAGGGACAGACAATCGCCTGGATGGTGATCTTCTTCTTTGCCTCGCCGGCCGCGAGCGCGGCCTATCTCACCGTGAGCGAGACTTTCCCGCTCGAGGTCCGCGCGCTGGCGATCGCGGTGTTCTACGCGGTGGGCACCGGCATCGGCGGCGTTGCCGGACCCGCGCTGTTCGGCGCGCTGATCGATACCGGATCACGCAACAGCGTGTTCGCCGGCTATTTGCTGGGAGCGTTCCTGATGATCGCCGCTGCGATCGTGGCGTGGCGCTGCGCCATCCCCGCGGAGCGCAAATCGCTCGAACAAATCGCGCGGCCGCTGGCTGCCATGGAGTAGACTATGACACCGGAAATCGCCGAACTGGATCAGAAACGTTCCATGCCAGATGAAGAAGCGCCCGATACCGTTCCCGTGCCGCGTGCACTCGTGCCGCATCTCGGCGAGACCGCAATCCTGCTCGACATCGACGGTACGCTGCTTGACCTGATGCCGACGCCGCGCGAGGTGTGGGTGCCGCCGGGCCTCTCGGACACGCTGAACAAGCTGACCGAGCGCACCTCGGGCGCGCTGGCGATGGTGAGCGGCCGTTCGCTCAACGACATCGATCTGATCTTCGCGCCTGACGTGTTTCGCGCCGTCGCCGGCCACGGTGCGGAGATGCGGCTGTCGGTGGGTGCTGAACTCGACGGCGTGCAGGCTCCGCCGATGGACAAGGAGCTGAAGCGGCGGCTGGCAGCGATCGCAAAGCTCAGCCCCGGCATCCTGCTCGAGGACAAGGGCTATTCGCTGGCGCTGCATTATCGCCTCGCGCCCCATGCCGAGAAGGCGATCTATGAAGCCGTCGCGCTGATCCGCGCCGATCTACCCACTGCGCCGATCGAGGTGCTGCCCGGCAAGTTCGTCTGCGAGATCAAGCATTCCGGTTTCACCAAGGCAACCGGCGTGCGCGAACTGATGAAACACGAGCCATTCAAGGGGCGTCGTCCGATCTTCATTGGCGATGACGTCACCGACGAGACCGTGTTCGCGATCATGCCCGAGATGAACGGCCTCTCTTTCTCGGTTGGACGCCGCGCTATCGGTGTCAACGGTCATTTCGATGCACCAAAGGACGTGCGCGCGTTCCTCGCGCATCTGCTTGACGACACAAGGTTGGAATAAGGCAATGTCACCGCGGAGCCACATTGTCACGCGCACACAGGTCGCTTGCGTACGCTGGTCATGCTGCACAAAATCGATCTTTCCGAACGAAATCGCCGGGTTCCCTCGAAGGAAACTGGTTCCAACGCGCATGCCTGACTTTGGTTTCATTTGGTGGAAATGATGACAGGAACCATATTGATGAACGGCAGTTAAATGAGCCGGACTGAACAGGAGGGGACGACCTGTGAACTTAGTCGTCGTTTCGAATCGAGTTGCGCGCGGTAAACCCAACGAGCCCATGACGGGCGGCCTCGCTGCGGCCTTGCTTCCCGTGGTGGAGCATTCGGGCGCCATCTGGGTGGGTTCCTCCGGTCGCGTGCGTGACGGCCACCAGAAGGAGCCGTTCGCCGAGATCGAAGCGCTGGGTTCTGGTGCAATTGCGACGCTGGACCTGCCGGCGGCGCATTACGGCGGTTACTATGAGGGTTTTGCCAACTCGGCGCTGTGGCCGGCGCTGCATTCGCGCAGCGATCTGATCCGCGTCTGCCGCGACGATTATGTCAGCTATCGCGAGGTCAACGCCTTCATGGCGCGCGCCTTGATGCGATTTCGCAAGCCCGAGACTGCGTTCTGGGTGCAGGATTACCATTTCCTTGCGCTCGGCGCGGAGCTGCGCGATCTCGGCGTCGATGATCCCATCGGCTTCTTCCTGCACACGCCCTGGCCGGTCTCTGCCGTGATGCAGGGCGTGCCCAATCATCGCGAACTGATCACGGCGATGCTGGCCTATGATCTGCTTGGATTCCAGACTGAGGATGATTGCCAGAATTTCCTCTCTTATGCGGGCGGGGAGCTTGGCCTCGTCGTCGAGGACGGCGTCGTGCTGTCACAGCACGGGCGCACACGCTGCCAGGTGTTTCCGATCGGTATCGACGCGGAGAAGTTCGCGGCCTATGCCGCGAAGTCGGCCTCGCATCCCGACGTGTCGCGCCTGCGCCGCAGCCTCAACGGCGAACGGCTCGCGATCGGTGTCGATCGCCTCGACTATTCCAAGGGACTGATCAACCGCATCAGCGCGTTCGACCGGCTCTGGACCGAGCAGCCACAGTTTGCACGCAGTATTTCGCTGCTTCAGATCGCCAACCCGTCGCGCGGCGCGATCGAAGCCTATGGCAATCTTCAGAACGAGGTTGCGCGCCTCGTGAGCGATGTCAACGGCCGCCACGGCGAGGTTGACTGGACGCCGATCCGCTATCTCAACAAGGGCTTCAGCCAGGCTGTGCTCGCAGGGCTCTATCGCACCGCGCAGATCGGCGTGGTGACGCCGCTGCATGACGGCATGAACCTGGTCGCCAAGGAGTATGTCGCAGCCCAAAACCCGGCCGATCCCGGCGTGCTGGTTCTGTCGAAATTCGCCGGCGCCGCGAACGAGCTCGAAACCGCGTTGCTGGTCAATCCCCACGACATCGACGGCATGGCCCGCGCGATCGCGATCGCGGCTGCAATGCCGCTCACCGAGCGGAAGATGCGGTGGGAGGCGATGATGAAGACATTACGCGGCCACAGCATCCAGCAATGGTCCTCTGATTTCGTCGCCGCGCTGGAGAAGTGCCGCACCGAGAAGGTTGCGGCGGCCCCGCTCGCGGCGCAACCGCCGCAGGCGCTGCGTTGGCTGAAGTCGGCGATCTCAGGTGTGCGGTTGATCTGATCCGCGGGCAACGCCGCTTCAATAGCAATACAACACACCATCCAGGATCGCGCATTGGCGCTTGTTCGGCGCATTCGGGTCATCCATCGGCACTATGCCCTTGCCCTGGCCGACGAATACGCCGGGTCCGACATGCACCGAGCTCTTGTTGCCGATGATCACGCTCTGATGCGGCGTCGAGCTGGAGCGCGTGCCGTCCGGCCATAGAATGGTGTCGCCCGAAAGCACCCCGCGCCGTCCGTCGTCGCAGGTCACATCGACGCCCTGCCTGTTGCAGGCCTGCGCATTGGCGGACGTCGTAATACCGGCGCCAAGGGCCGAAATCAGGCCGAGCACGGCGATGGTTTTGCGGATCGTCATGGGCGCCCCTGTCGTGTTTGGCGGTTTCAAGTGAATCGTCGCGACAAACCCGCGCCTGGTTCAGCCAAAGGAGGGTTCCGGGCGGCCGCGCTGAGCGAGATATTGTCTTTTAAATTCAATATGTTGCGGAAAATTCGCCCGATTGTCCCGCGATCTCTTGCAAAATCACCGGCGCCCCTTCAAGAGAGGGCGCTCCGGAGAGATGGCCGAGTGGCTTAAGGCGCACGCTTGGAAAGCGTGTGTGCGGGAAACCGTACCGTGGGTTCGAATCCCACTCTCTCCGCCACCGCTCAAAAATCTGTCCGCTATCAATCTCACCAATTTCCACTCCCCATCCCCCGCGCGCTTCGGCGCCGGGTCGCTCACCCGCACATGCTCCGCCGGAAATCGATGAAGACGCGGATGCGTGCTGGGAGTCGCATTGGCGTCGCCGCCATGCGCCATGCAGAGAAACGCCGCTGTACAGGCCTCAACGCCGTCCGTAACCTCCGCGGGGGAAGTTTCAGGAGATACGACGTGGCGAAGAAGACGGTGACCAAGAAGAAAAGTGCTTCAAAAAAAGGGACGAAGAACTCAGCCGAGACGGCCGTCCGCAAGGCGGCTGCAGCGAAGCCGGTCAAGACGACAGTCAAGAAGTCCAGAGCGCGTCGGCCCAAAGGGCCGGTCTGGCAATGGTCGGCGGTGGACACCGCCGCTGCGATCCGTTCCGGCGCAATCTCGGCGGTGGAGACCGTCGAGGCACATCTGGAGCGCATGCACGCCGTCAATCCCAGGCTGAATGCGGTGGTGGTCGATCTTGGCGCGGACGCCTTGAAGGCCGCGCATTCAGCCGACAAGCAGCGCGCCAAGGGCGGCGAGCTCGGGCTCCTGCACGGTGTGCCCGTCACCGTCAAGGAGAACGTCGACTACGAGGGCAGGCCGAATTTCAACGGCGTTCCCGCCAACAAGCACCTCGTTGCGCCCTCGGATTCCCCTGTTGTCCGCAACCTCAAGAAGGCCGGCGCGATCATCATCGGACTTACCAACACGCCCGAATTCTCCTTCCGCGGTTTTACCGACAATCCGCTGCACGGCCTGACGCTCAATCCCTGGAATCCCGACATCACTTGCGGGGGCTCATCGGGCGGCGCGGGTTCGGCGGTCGCTGCCGGCATCGGCACCATCGCGCATGGCAACGACATCGGCGGCTCGCTGCGCTGGCCCGCGCATTGCAACGGCGTTGCGACCATCAAGCCGACGCAGGGGCGCATTCCAGCCTTCAACGCAAGCGCGACCGCGGAGCGGCCGATGCTGGCGCATCTGATGTCGGCGCAGGGGCCGCTCGCCCGCCACGTGGGCGATGTTCGTCTGGCGCTGCAAGTGATGAGCCAGCGCGATCCGCGCGATCCCTGGTGGGTGCCGGCGCCGCTGACCGGGCCGAAGCCGAAGGGGCCGATCAAGGTCGCGCTGGCAAAAATCCCCGGTGACATGAAGGTCGATCCGGCGGTCAGCGCGGCGCTCCGCCAGGCCGCCGATCATCTGGAGCGTTACGGCTATCGCGTCAGCGAGGTCGAGGTGCCCGACATCAACGGCGTCTGGCAGACCTGGTGCGACATCATCACCAACGAGACGGTGGTGATGCAGGAGGCCGCCATGCTGAAGGTGACGACCGAAGACTTCCACAAGGCGTGGGGTGGCATGAAGGCCAAGGCCAACGTGCTCGATCTCAAGGCCTGGATGCAGGCGACGGCTGCCCGCAACGGCCACATCCGGGCCTGGCAATTGTTCTTCGAGGCGTATCCGGTGGTGCTGGCGCCGACCACGGTGCAGCCGACCCCAGGCCCGCGCGACGACACCGTCAGCGCCAAGCGTGTGCAGGAGATCTTCTGGGGCGAGATCCGCTTCATCTCGGCGATCAATGTGCTGGGCCTGCCCGGCGCCGTCGTGCCGGTTGCCGTGCACGATGGCCAGCCGATCGGCGTGCAGCTCATCGCGGGCCGTTACCGCGAGGATCTCGCGCTCGATGCTGCCGCTGCGATCGAGAAACGCGCGGGCGTGCTGGCCCACCGGCTCTGGGAGACGATGGAGTAGGGTGATACGACTGGTTCTCCCTCCGATGTGTGCGAGGGAGAAACCAAATGCTGGAGGGACGGATCATGCCGATCGATCACGCGATCATTCTGCATCATTTCGACGAGTCGCCGTTCTCCGAGAAAATCCGTCTGATCTTCGGCCTGAAGCAGATCGCCTGGACGTCGGTGCGCATCTCCAGGATCATGCCGCGTCCGGATCTGATGCCGCTCACCGGCGGTTACAGGCGTACGCCGGTGATGCAGATCGGCGCGGACGTCTATTGCGACACCCAGTGCATCATGCGCGAGCTCGAACGCCGCTTTCCCGCGCCGACCCTGTTTCCCGACGGAGGCGAGGGGCTCGCCTGGGCGAGCGCGATGTGGACCGACAGATCCTTCTTCCAGAATACGGTGAACCTCATCTTCGGCTCGCTTGCCGACAAGGTACCGCAAAGCTTCATCGAAGATCGCGAGAAGCTGCGCGGCGCGAAATTCGACGTTGCGGCGATGACGGCGACGATCCCGCAGATGCGCGATCAATATCGCGCCCATGTCGGCTGGATCGAGACCCAGCTTGCTGGCGGTGGCCAATGGCTCTGCGGCGCGGCGCCAAGCCTCGTCGACATCAACGCTTACATGAACATCTGGTACGTTCGCTCCAGCCTGCCGGTCGCCGACCAGTTGCTCGCCGAGTTTCCCAAGGTGCGCGCCTGGGAAGAGCGGGTCCGCGCGATCGGACATGGCGCACGGACCGAGATGTCGACCGCGGAGGCGCTCCGGATCGGCCAGGCCGCGACGCCGCAGACAAGCGAGGCGAACGATCCGCGCGATCCCAACGGCCGCAAGGTGGGCGACCTCGTCGACGTCAGGCCCGACGATTATGGCAGGATCGCCGTGCGCGGGCGGATCGTCGCGCTGTCGGGCCAGGGCATCGCCATCCGTCGTCACGACGATGTCGCGGGTGACATCGTCGTTCACTTTCCGCGCGCGGGGTTTCTGGTGACGCCTGCGCCGTAGTTAATACGAATTGACTCAAATTTTAGCCAATTCGCCAACAGACATTAGGGTTACTTCCTCGATGTCTAGGCGAATTATTGTCCGCTTTACCGCCCGCCTCTAACAGAGGAACGGCGGACAACGCACATGCCTCATACAGGCCAATAAGTGCGGCCCGCTCCACGCGGAGGTGGTACGATGCGCAACGAGACGATTGCTATTCACGCCGGCTATGAGCCCGAGGCCACCACGCACGCGGTCGCCGTGCCGATCTACCAGACCGCAGCCTACGCCTTCGACAGCGCCGACCATGGTGCCGCGCTCTTCAATCTGGAGGCGGAAGGTTTTCGCTACAGCCGCATCGCCAATCCGACCAGCGCCGTGTTGGAAAAGCGCATCGCCCAGCTCGAGGGTGGCGTCGGCGCGCTCGCGGTCGCAACCGGCCAGGCCGCGTTGCATTTCGCTTTCGTCAATGTCGCCGATCACGGCGGCAACATCGTATCCGTGCCGCAGCTCTACGGCACAACGCACACGCTGCTCTCCCACATCCTGCCGCGGCAGGGCATCACCGGCCGCTTCGCCGAGAGCGACGCGCCTGACGCGATCGCAAGGCTGATCGACGAGAACACCCGCGCCATGTTCGCCGAGACCATCGGCAATCCCGCCGGCAATGTCTGCGACATCGAGGCGCTGGCCAAGATCGCGCATGCGCATGGCGTGCCCCTGATCGTGGACAATACGGTCGCAACCCCGATCCTGCTCAAGCCGTTCGACTACGGCGCCGACATCGCCGTGCATTCGCTGACCAAGTTCCTGGGCGGCCACGGCACCACGCTTGGTGGCGCCATCGTCGATTCCGGAAACTTTCCCTGGGCCAGGCATGCCGACCGCTTCCCGGCCTACAACAAGCCTGACGCCTCCTATCACGGCCTCGTCTACGCCGAGCGATTCGGCAAGACGGCCTTTATCGAGCGTGCGCGCAGTGTGTATCAGCGCACCATGGGCTCGGTGCTGTCGCCGTTCAACGCCTTCCTGTTGCTCCAGGGTATCGAGACGGTCGCGCTGCGCATGGAGCGCCACTGCGAGAACGCCCGCAAGGTCGCCGAATTCCTGCGCAACGATCCGCGGGTCGCCTGGGTCAACTACACCGGCTTCCCGGACAGCCCCTATTACCCGCTCGTGCAAAAATATCTCGACGGCAACGCCTCCTCGCTGTTCACCTTCGGCATCAAGGGCGGCATGGAGGCCGGCAAGGCCTTCTATGACGCGCTGAAGCTGATCACGCGTCTCGTCAACATTGGCGACGCCAAATCGCTGGCCTGCCACCCGGCCTCGACCACGCATCGGCAGATGTCGGCGGAGCAGCAGCGCGCAGCCGGCGTTCTGCCGGAGACAATTCGCCTCTCGATCGGCATCGAGCATGCCTCAGACATCATCGAGGACATCGACCAGGCGCTGGAAAAGGCGTGTCCGGCCTCGCGTCTTCAGGCCGCGGAGTAAGCTCAAGCCGATGAGCGTCTTGATCGCCAGGGATCAAGGTATCGCGAGTCCGGCGCTGGTGCCGGTCGAAGGCGATCTTGTGCGCGACCACGGCGGCGCCGAACTGACTATTGGGCTGATCAACAACATGCCGGATACGGCGCTGAAGGCGACGGAACGGCAGTTCATGAAGCTGCTCCAGGCGGCCGCAGGTCCGCGTCGTATCCGCTTCCATTGCTTCTCGCTGCCGTCGGTAAAACGGTCGCCGGAGGCGAAGTGGCATGTCGAGAGCGAATATTCCGATCTCTCCGATCTCAAGCGTCAGAAGTTCGACGGGCTGATCGTGACCGGCGCCGAGCCCGTCGCGCCCGAGCTCGACCAGGAACCGTACTGGCAGGATCTTACCGAGTTGATCGACTGGGCCAAGACCAGCACGCGCTCGACGATCTGGTCATGCCTTGCCGCGCATGCGGCGGTGCTGCATCTCGATCGCGTCGAACGGCGGCGCCTGCCGTCCAAATGCCATGGCATCTTCGATTGCGCGGCTGTGACCACCGACCCTCTCACACGCGATGCGCCGGCGCCCCTCAAGGTGTCGCATTCGCGGCTGAACGAAGTCACGGAGGGCGATCTGACGCAGGCCGGCTATCAGGTCCTGACCTTGTCGGCCCGGGCCGGCGTCGATGTCTTTGTCCGGCAATATGACAGCCGCTTCGTGTTTTTCCAGGGCCACCCTGAGTATGACGCGCTGTCGCTGCAGCGGGAGTACCTGCGTGACATCGGGCGCTTTCTCGCGCGCGAGCGGGAGGTCTATCCGGCACTCCCCGTGAGCTATTTTGACGCAGCGACGGAAGAAAAGCTGGTGCGGTTCGAAAAGCGGGCGAGGCATCAGCGCCATCCGGCGTTGACCAACGAGCTGCCTGCGCTGACCTTGCGCGCGGATATTGCTGCCGGCAGCGCCGCGGCGACGCTTTTCGGCAATTGGCTGCAATATCTCGGCACCGATGCCGAAGTGCCGCTGCTCGCGCGTTAAGCCGGGGGCTGTTGGTCCCGCGTTAGGATTACCCAAGCGTTAAGCTTGCCTAGGCTGGGCCACAAATGTTTCAGTGCAGAGATACGGAATCACAGGGAATGCATTCGTGCTGTCGGCTCTCAACGGACGCTTGAGCAATCGGCTGGCCCGGCATTTCCGCGCCGCGCCGCACCGCTTGCCGGCGCACGCGCCAATGGTGAGTTTCACCTTCGATGACGCCCCTGACAGCGCAGCAGGCGAGGGCGCTTCGCTGCTGGAAGCGCATGGCGGGCGCGGCACGTTCTATCTCGCTGGCAGCCTGATCGATCAACCCGGTGATCACTGGCGCGGCCTGTCGAACGACGCAATCGTTCGGTTGCATCGCGACGGTCACGAGATCGGCTGCCACACCTTCTCGCATCTGCGCGCGGTCGATCTCGATGAGGGCGCGCTGGCGCATGAGATCGAGCGGAACCGTAGCCATTTCAGCGCCATCGATCCCTCGATCCGGCTTGAGAATTTCGCCTATCCGTATGGTCTTGCCTCGGTCTGGCGCAAGCCGCAGCTCGCGCGAAACTTCCACTCGGCGCGGGGTATCCTTCCCGGCGTCAACAGCGATGTCATCGATCTGCAGTTCCTGCGTGCCTCGCCGCTGGTCAATCGCGAGATCGATATTTCGGGCGTCGATCGTTACTTCGACGAGGCGGTCGCAAGCGGTGGCTGGCTGATCTTCTACGGCCATGACGTCGTCGATGAGCCGAGCCCCTACGGCTGCACGCCGGCCCTGTTGCGCCACGCGCTGCAGGCGGCGGAAAGGCGCAGCATGCCGATCGTGACGGTTGCTGAAGCTCTGCGCAGGATCGGGGCGTAGCTGCTTTCTTCCTTCTCCCCTTGCGGGAGAAGGTGGCGCGAAGCGCCGGATGAGGGGGTATGTCTCCGCAAAATAATCCTAATCGATTCCGCGGAGTAATACCCCTCACCTGTCTCGCCGCTTCGCGGCGAGCCACCCTCTCCCGCAAGGGGAGAGGGGAAGACAGCGCCCAGCCCCGCAAACAGCCTTGCAACGCCAGCGCCGTCGTGCGACTGCCGTTGCGACGAATCTCGCAAGACCCCGACACGCCCATGCCCGCCCCTTCCACCGCTCCGCTGCCAGCGCCGGCCGATGGCCGCGATGCGCTGTCGGTGTTGCATTCGGTGTTCGGCCTGCCGGGTTTTCGTGGGGCGCAGGGCGAGATCATCCGGCACGTCACCGACGGCGGCAATTGCCTGGTGCTGATGCCGACCGGCGGCGGCAAGTCGCTGTGCTATCAATTGCCATCGCTGTTGCGCGAGGGGTGCGGCATCGTGGTCTCGCCGCTGATCGCACTGATGCGCGATCAGGTCGCCGGTTTGACCGAAGCGGGCGTCAACGCCGCGGCACTGAACTCGTCGCTGAGCTTGCAGGAAGCCTCCGAAATCGAGCGGCGCCTGATCGCAGGTGATCTCGATCTGCTCTATGTCGCGCCCGAACGGCTGGTCACGGCGCGCTGCCTGTCGATGCTGGCGCAGGCCAAGGTGGCGCTGTTCGCCATCGACGAAGCGCATTGCGTCTCGCAATGGGGCCACG
Organism: Bradyrhizobium manausense; assembly: GCF_018129685.1. Classification (GTDB taxonomy): domain Bacteria; phylum Pseudomonadota; class Alphaproteobacteria; order Rhizobiales; family Xanthobacteraceae; genus Bradyrhizobium; species Bradyrhizobium manausense_D. The sequence continues at coordinate 303,859 of NZ_JAFCLG010000008.1, read as the reverse complement.
ACTTCCGGCCCGAATATGTCGGCCTGTCCATCATCGCCGAGCGCTTTCCCGACGTGCCGCGCATCGCGCTGACCGCAACCGCAGACGAACTGACGCGGAGGGAGATTGTCCAGCGGCTGCAACTGACGGGCAGCCCGCAATTTGTCTCCAGCTTCGACCGGCCCAACATCCGCTACGAAATCGTCGACAAGCGCAACGCGGTGTCCCAGCTCAAGGAGTTCATCCGGGAGCGGCACACCGGTGACGCCGGCGTGGTCTATTGCCTGTCGCGCAACCGCGTCGAGGAGGTTGCCGCTGCGCTCGCGGAGGCCGGCATTGCGGCGCTGCCCTATCACGCCGGGCTCGACGGCAGTGTGCGATCGCGCAACCAGGACCGCTTCCTCAACGAAGACGGCATCGTCATCGTCGCGACCATCGCGTTCGGCATGGGCATCGACAAGCCCGACGTACGCTTCGTCGCTCATCTCGATCTGCCAAAGAGCATCGAGGCCTATTACCAGGAGACGGGTCGCGCGGGCCGTGACGGCAAGCCGTCGGTTGCCTGGATGGCCTATGGGCTCTCCGACATCGTGCAGCAGCGCCGCATGATCGATGAATCCACGGGCTCGGACGATTTCAAGCGCGTCTCGATCGGCAAGCTGGATGCGCTGGTCGGTCTCGCCGAGACCGCCCAGTGCCGTCGCAGGCGGCTGCTCGGCTATTTCGGCGAGACCCTGCATGGCGAGAGTTGCGGGAATTGCGATAACTGCCTGACACCTCCGAAAATGCGCGAGGGCAAGGTACTGGCGCAGAAGCTGCTCTCCTGCGTCTATCGCACCGGGCAACGCTTTGGCGCGATGCATCTGATCGACGTGCTGATCGGGCGCCTGACCGAAAAGGTGACGCAGTTCGGCCACGACAAGCTGTCCGTGTTCGGGATCGGCCGCGAGCTCAACGAGAAGCAGTGGCGCACGGTGCTCAGGCAACTGGTGGCGATGGGGCATTTGCAGGCCGACAGCGAGGCCTTCGGCGCGTTGAAGCTGACCGACTCCGCGCGTGGCGTCCTGCGCGGCGAGACGGAGGTGTGGCTGCGCGAGGAGGCGCCCACCGCGCGCGTGCGCGCCAGCCGCGCAAAATCACGCCGCGGCGACCTTGCGCCGGCGGCCAGTGTGCCGCAGGGCGACGTCGATCCCGAACTGCGAGCGCGACTGCGCGCGTGGCGCTCGGATATCGCGCGCGAGCGCGGTGTGCCGGCCTATGTCGTACTTCACGATGCCACCATCGACGGCATCGTCCGGGCCTGGCCGACTACGCTCGACGAACTCCGCAACGTCCCCGGCATCGGCGACAAGAAGCTCGAGCATTATGGCGAGGAACTGCTGCAGATCGTGAAGACGCGGTAGGGCGGGGCGCCTGTTAGCGCGCCGCACTCTCTCCACATCGTCATCCCGGACAAGCGGAGCGCAGATCCGGGATCCATACCGCGTGATCTATCGGTTGCGATCGGTAGACGTACCGAACCGCAAGTCTTCGCCAAACGACTGCCTGGGGTGATGGGTCGCGGCCTTCGCCGGGACGACAGACGGTTTTATGCGGCCCGAGCAGCGCCTCTCACCCGTTCCGGAACGCGTACCCATAGCCGTTCAGCGCCGGGGCACCGCCGAGATGGGCGTAGAGGATCTTCGCGCCCTTCTCGAAATGGTTCTTCTTCACCAGGTCGATCAGGCCCTGCATCGATTTGCCTTCATAGACGGGGTCGGTGATCATCGCCTCCAGCCGTGCGGTGAGGCGGATCGCTTCCTTGGTTTCTTCCGACGGCACGCCATAGGCGGGATAGGCGTAGTCCTCGATCAGCACGACGTCGTCTGCAACGATGTCTTGACCGAGTTCGACGAGTTGCGCGGTGTTCCGCGCAATCGACAGCACCTGCGCCTTGGTTTGATCGGGCGTGAAGGAGGCATCGATGCCGATCACCTTTCTCGCCCGGCCGTCCGCCGCGAAACCAACCAGCATGCCGGCGTGGGTCGAGCCCGTCACTGTGCAGACGATGATGTAGTCGAACTTGAAGCCGAGCTCTTTCTCCTGCTTGCGCACCTCCTCGGCAAAACCGACATAGCCGAGCCCGCCATATTTGTGCACGGAGGCGCCCGCCGGAATTGCGTAGGGCTTGCCGCCCGACGCCTTCACATCCTCGATCGCCTGCTCCCAGCTCTTGCGGATGCCGATGTCGAAGCCGTCGTCGACCAGGCGCACGTCGGCACCCATGATGCGCGAGAGCATGATGTTGCCGACGCGGTCATAGACGGCATCCTCGTGCGGCACCCAAGCTTCCTGCACGAGGCGGCACTTCATGCCGATCTTGGCCGCGACCGCGGCGATCATGCGGGTGTGGTTGGATTGCACGCCGCCGATCGAGACCAGCGTGTCGGCGTTGGAGGCGATCGCATCCGGGACGATGTATTCGAGCTTGCGCAGCTTGTTGCCGCCATAGGCGAGGCCCGAATTGCAGTCCTCGCGCTTGGCATAGATCTCGACATTGCCGCCGAGATGCTTTGACAGCCGCTCCAGCTTCTCGATGGGCGTGGGGCCGAAGGTCAGCGGATAGCGCGCGAATTTGTCCAGGTTCATGGGATCATCCCTGATGGCGTTGGCGTCTGGGATGTGGCTATCATCGCGCCGCAAAAAGGTGCTCTCGAATATTGCGCCTGTGTTGCACGTAAACTTGCACATATTGCCAATAAAGCTGATAATTCTTCCGATAAGATCCCATTATACGGAAGGTCCTTCCATGTCTGGGCGGCTCGATCGTATCGACCTCAAGATGTTGAGATTGCTGCAGAATAACGGCCGGCTCAGCAACGCCGAACTGGCCGAAACGGTCGCGATCAGCCCCGCCACCTGCCACCGCCGCACCCAGCGACTGTTCGAGGACGGGTTTATCGCCGCCGTCCGCGCCATCGTCGCCCCGAAGAAGGTGGCCAAGGGCACGCTGGTGATGGTCGGCGTCGTGCTCGACCGCTCGACGCCGGAGAGCTTCGCGGCGTTCGAGCAGGCGATCGCAAAGCTCAAGGTCGTGCTCGACTGCCATCTGGTTGCCGGCGATTTCGACTATTTCCTCAAGATCCGCGTCGGCGACATGGACGACTTCAACCGCATCCACGGCGAACTGCTGATCGCGCTGCCCGGCGTGCGACAGACCCGCACCTTCTTCGTGATGAAGGAAGTCGTCGACAACGCGCCATTGGAGTTTTGAGTTGTCACCTCGGCGTCGATGTCGCTTGCGAATTCGCACGACCGTCACGGCAACTTCACTTGCCATGCGCGCGCACGCAAGCGAGCCTCGCCTCCTCTCAGCGAGGAGATCCACACCGTGCGCCTTCCCATTCTCGATCCGAAAGAACTCAGCGACGAACAGAAGCCGCTCTATGCCGACATGCAGGCCGGCATCAAGGACCACTTCAAGGGGTTCGTGAACATGCGCGACGATGGCGCGCTGCTTGGCCCCTGGAATCCCTGGATCCGCGAGCCGCGCTTCGGCAAGCCGGTCTGGGAGCTGGTCAAGGCGATCGCATCGAACCCGCTGTTGCCGGCGCCGGTGCGCGAGGTCGCAATTCTCGTCACCGGCTCGCATTTCCGCTCCGGCTACGAGCTCTATGCCCATGTGCTGGTCGCCGAGCAGCGCGGCCTCTCCGACGAGAAGCTCGCGACCATTGTCGCCGGGCAACGGCCGGTCGATCTCACAAAACAGGAAGCGGTTGCCTATGACATGGCGTCTGCACTTGTGAGCGGCGGCGTGCTGCCCGAGCTGACCTATCGGGCTGCGGTCAAGGAATTCGGCGAGCACGGCGCGGCCGAGCTGTCCTATCTCGTCGGCGTTTACTGCATGGTCTCGGTCACGCTCAACACGTTCGACGTGCCTGTGCCGGATAGCGCAAGCTAGTTGCGCATGGCATAAAGCGGCGTGCGCAGCGTGAGCTGGTAGGATGGTTTCGGCATCCACGCGATCTGCGCGGTGATGCCGAACAGACGGTTGTCGTTGTCGTCCATACGGTCGAGGTCGAGACGCAGGATCGGCTGGGTGAAGGCCTCGGCCAGCGTCCGGCCCGCGAGCTGCGCGCCGCCGAACGACTGCATGCCCAACCGTCCCGTGAACTTCCAGTTGCTCGGCCATTGATAATAGCCGCCGGCGTAGAGAATCGTGTTCGGCTTGAGCCGGGCGAGCTGGCTGGCAATGTCGGTATGGGTATATTGCACGCCGGCAAGCCAGCCCCGCGTCTCGTCCTCGTCCAGTGCGTAGTCGAATTCCAGGATGTTGTTGAACGAATTCGTCATGCCCGGCGCGTTCGGCACGGATTGCGTCAGGGTCGATTGCAGCCTGATCGTCGGGATCTTGCCGCCATTCTGCTGGTAGAGATCGGCCTGCACGCCGATGTTCCAGCTCGTGATGTCGAAACTCGACCAGCCGCCGCCGATATCCGTTGTCGAGCCTGACACGCCGCCATAGAGCGACACGCGATCGCTGACATCGACCGTCAGCGGCAGGTCGACGGCGATCGATTTTGCGGCCGGCAAGCCGTTCGGCAAGGTCGCGCCGCGCTGTGTCGCCAGTGCTTCAAACGCGGCCGAAAGCGAGGTGTTGCCGAAGCCGAGTCCGAGCGTGCCCGCGGGGATCGTGGCATAGGTCGTGCGGAGATCGAGATAGACGTTCGGGACGACGGGCTTTGCCGGTGAGTCCTCCTCCTCGGCGGCGGAGGCCCCGCCCGTCGAAGTCGCCAGACAAAGCAGTCCGATCGCGATCGTGCGCCAGGCCGGACGATAAATTGGGCCGTGATGGGACACGTGACAATCCGACGCGTGGCAGTTGGTGACGGAACCGCTCGCTAGATGGGACGTGATGGTTCGTGGGGTCAAGGCCTATCTGCGGGCCATGGACGATGTGGGTTTGCCCGGTTACCCTGCCGTGATCGCACTGACATACTCGCCCGCCACAATGCTCGCAGGACAATGGAGAACGACAGCCATGAACACGTCACGCCGCACCCTGCTGACTGGTCTGGCCGGGCTTGCCGTGGCTCCGACCGCCGTGGCCGCTGCGCCGGCGCCGGCCGTCGGTGACGCCACCGTCGCCGAAGAGCGCTTCGCGCGCATGATCGCCGCGGCCCATGCTCCGGATGCCGCCTGTGCACGGCACGCTGAACTTTACGCAGAGGCGCACTGGCCTGACTACGTCACCGCGGCGAGGGCCGTGCTTGACGCGCGCGTGTGATTACCGCTTCACCGCGCGCCGCAGCTGCTCGCCGATCTGCGACAGCACCAGCTGCGCCTGCGGCAGGATCGCGCCCATGGCGTGGAAATTGTGGACCATGCCGTCGTGGCAGACGTGCTCGACCGCGACGCCCGCGGCGAGCAGCTTGCGCGCATAGGCGTTGCCCTCGTCGCGCATCGGGTCGAACTCGGCGGTGTGGATGATCGCGGTCGGAAGGCCTGCCAGACGCGTCGCGCGCAGCGGCGAGATGCGGGGATCGGCGGCATCCAGCCCCTCGGGCAAATAGTCGGCGAGATCCGCCTCAATGGTGACGCGGTCGATCAGATGTCCCTCCGCGAAGGCCTCGCGTGAGGGCGAAGTTTCCTCGAAATCCAGCACCGGACAGATCAGGCATTGTGCGACGATGGAGAGTCCGGCGCTCTGCGCGGCCTCCTGGCACACGATTGCCGCCAAAGTGGCCCCGGCGGAATCGCCGCCGACCACGAGACGCTCGGCGTCGATGCCAATTGAGGATGCTTCACGCGCGACCCATTCGGTCGCCGCGATCGCATCGTCGACAGCGGCAGGATATTTATGCTCGGGCGCAAGGCGATAATCGACCGAGACGAGGCGACACCCGCTCGCATGGGCGAGCGCAGCGGCGATGCGGTCATGCGTGGCAACGCTGCCGGCCACGAGCCCGCCGCCGTGAAAGAACACGAAGCCCGGCGCGCGCTCGCCGGCGGACGCCGGCGAATAGAGCCGATAGGGCAGCTCGCCGCCCGGACCAGGCAGCACGCCGTCGGACGCCATCACGTCAGGCGCCTCCGCCCGCGCGAACTGCATCAGCTTCGCCAGCGATTGCCGCCGCGCCTCGACGCTCGGCCGGCTCCGCGCCTGCGGCGCCGCTGCGGCCATCATGGTCAACAAGCGCTTCGCGAGTGGATCGAGCGGCATGGGAAACTCCGTGACGTGCCGGCCATTATAGCCGGTTTGGTGGCGCAATTGTCTCGATCTGCGTTCGGGGCGAGAGTTGATGCTTCACCTCAGCAAATCGTTTAGAAATTGGGACAATAGTGCCCGGATATTTTTCGAGGGGAGGCCCGACATGGCCGAGATCAAGAAGCCGATCGAATATTCGCCGAGCTGGACCTTCTTCGAAGGCAAATGGCACGATGGCAATGTGCCGATCATGGGGCCGCGTACACATGCGGCCTGGCTCGGCTCGGTGGTGTTCGACGGTGCGCGCGCATTCGAAGGCGTCGCGCCCGATCTCGATCGCCACCTCGCCCGCGCCAATCAATCCGCGATCAGTTTTGGCCTGAAGCCGGTGGTCGATGCCGGCACCTGGATGACGCTGGCCAAGGAAGGCATCGCGCGTTTCGCGCCGAATGCCGAGCTCTATGTCCGACCGATGTATTGGGCGCAGAACGGGGCCGGCGGCGGCGTGCTGTTCGACCCCGAGACGACGAACTGGTGCCTGTGCATCTACGAGGCGCCGATGCCGAAACCCACAGGCAATGCGATCACGCTGTCGCCGTTCCGCAGGCCGACTGCCGAATGCGCGCCGGTCGAGGCCAAGGCCGCCTGTCTCTATCCGAACAATTCGCGCGCGCTCGCGGAAGCGGCCTCGCGCGGCTTCCAAAACGCGCTGATGCTCGACATGCTCGGCAACGTCGCCGAGTTCGGCAATTCCAACGTATTCATGGCGAAAGACGGCGTCGTCTTCACGCCGGTGCCGAACGGCACCTTCCTCAACGGCATCACGCGCCAGCGCGTCATCAGCCTGCTTCGCAGCGACGGCGTCACCGTCATCGAGAAGACCCTGCGCTATGCAGATTTCCTCGCTGCCGACGAAATCTTCTCCACCGGCAATTTTGCCAAGGTTGCGCCCGTGATCCGCATCGACGAGCGGGACCTCAAACCGGGCCCGCTCTATACCAAGGCGCGAAAACTCTATTGGGATTTTGCGCATGCGGTGAAGCTGGCCGCGTAGGCGGCGCGCCGCTGTCATTGCGAGCGCATGCGCGCCAAGTACCCCGCTGTCATCGCCCGACTTGATCGGGCGATCCAGTATTCCAGAGGCAGTTGTGGTTCTCGATGGGCCGCGGCGTACTGGATGCCCCGGTCAAGCCGGGGCATGACACCTGCTTCTAACGTCGCCGAAACCGGCTGAACCGAAACGCCTGTGTCGAATGCCACGGCGTGCGGTGCATTTCGTTCCGCGTCTCGACCAGTTCGAACTCCGGCCCGAGCTCGCTTGAAAGGCTCGCGCTGTCATGCCGCTGCACCGGCAGCCCGCTGCATTTTTCCGGACCATCGGGTGCGAACGTCGCGATGATGACATGTCCGCTTGGCGCTACCGCCGACCGCAGGCGCTCGACATAGGCAGCCCGGTCGCGCGGATCGGTCAGGAAGTGAAACGCGGCGCGATCGTGCCAGACGTCGTAGGTCTGCGCCGGCCGCCATGTGGTGGCGTCGGCAACGATCCAGTCGACCGTTGAGGCGGCCGCACCGATTCGCTGCTTCGCCGCCTCGAGCGCATTGGCGGAGAGGTCCAGCACCGCGATGTTGCGATATCCGCCTTGCAGCAGCGCATCGACCAGCCGCGACGCGCCGCCGCCGATATCGATGATGGCCGCGCCAGGACCCGGCTCGGCCGCACGAATCATATCGAGCGAGATCGTCGGGCTGTGCTGAAACCAGCTGACCTCGGCTTCGCCCTTGGTGGCGTAGACATTGTCCCAATGCGTGGTGCGGTCGGACATGGCGGCTCCGGCTTTGGCCGGGATGGCAGCACGCAACTGGCGATCATCGTCGTTCGCGCGCCCGCCGCGTGCGGGCGCACCGGCAGGATCGAAAGACTTACTCGTCCTTCTTCGACATCCGCTCGAGGCGTTCCTGCATGTCCTTCATCTGCTGGCGCAGGTCGTCGATGTTGGTGTCCTTGGCCGGTTCCGCGCTGGCGTCGGGTTCTGGCTCCGGCGTGCCCGCCGGGCGGCCCGCGGTGGGGACAAACGGCTTGAACATCGAGAAGGTCTGCTGGAACAGCTCCATGTTGCGGCGAACCTGCTCCTCCAGCGGCGCGAAGGGCGTGCCGGACAGCGTGTTGGCGATCTGCTTGCGGAACTTCTCCTGCTCCTGGGTCAGCGACGCGATGGCCTGCTCGAGATATTTCGGCACCACCATCTGCATGCTGTCGCCATAGAAGCGGATGAGCTGGCGCAGGAAGGTGGTCGGCAACAGATTCTGGCCGGCCTTGTTCTCCTGCTCGAAGATGATCTGGGCGAGCACTGAGCGGGTGATGTCGTCGCCGGTCTTGGCGTCGTAGACCAGGAAATCTTCGCCGTCCTTGACCATGGCGGCGAGGTCTTCCAGCGTCACATAGGTACTCGTTCCGGTGTTATAGAGCCGGCGGTTCGCGTATTTCTTGATCGTGGTGGGTTGGTCTGATTTCGCCATGGGCTCTCACTTGCAAACGCTGAGAACGGGAACCCGGCGGGCCATGCCGCAGGGCGGGAAGAGTACGCAACGCAACAAAATAAGCATTTTCAACGGGCTCACGCTACCGTTTTGTGCGGCACGGTTAATTGCACAGCAAATACTTGCTCGCGAAAGCGCCAGGAACGCCATTTTGAATGCGGTGCGGCATTGACATGCCTCAACGACGTTAACAGGATGCCGGACGAGACTGACGGGCCCTTTCCCGCGCCCGCCCGCCCCCTCTTAGAACCCTCAAGCCCCAGGAGATGCCCATGTCAGACGATGTCGTCATCGTCAGCGCCGCCCGCACCCCGGTCGGAAGCTTCAACGGAGCCTTCGCGACCCTTCCCGCCCATGACCTCGGCGCCGTCGCCATCAAGGCCGCGCTGGAGCGCGGTGGCATCGAGCCCGGCCGGGTCTCGGAGGTCATCATGGGTCAGATCCTGACCGCGGCTCAGGGCCAGAACCCCGCGCGCCAGGCTTCGATTGCCGCCGGTATTCCGGTCGAGAGCCCTGCCTGGGGCGTCAACCAGCTTTGCGGCTCGGGCCTGCGCACGGTCGCGCTCGGCTATCAGGCGCTGCTCAACGGCGACTCCGAGATCGTCGTGGCCGGCGGCCAGGAATCCATGAGCATGGCCCCGCACGCGCAGTATCTGCGCGGCGGCGTCAAGATGGGCGCGGTCGAGTTCGTCGACACCATGATCAAGGACGGCCTGTGGGATGCCTTCAACGGCTACCACATGGGCAACACCGCCGAGAACGTCGCGCGGCAGTGGCAGATCACCCGCGCCCAGCAGGACGAATTTGCGGTCGCCTCGCAGCAGAAGGCTGAAGCGGCGCAGAAGGCCGGCAAGTTCAACGACGAGATCGTCCCCGTCACCATCAAGACCCGCAAGGGCGACGTCGTCGTCAGCGCCGACGAATATCCGCGTCACGGTGCGACGCTCGACGCGATGGCCAAGCTCAAGCCTGCCTTCGAGAAGGACGGCACGGTGACCGCGGGCTCGGCTTCCGGCATCAATGACGGCGCCGCCGCCGTGGTGCTGATGACAGCCAAGCAGGCTGCCAAGGAAGGCAAGAAGCCGCTCGCGCGCATCGTGTCCTGGGCGCAGGCCGGCGTCGATCCGAAGATCATGGGCTCGGGCCCGATCCCGGCCTCGCGCGCCGCGCTGAAGAAGGCCGGCTGGAGCGTCGGCGATCTCGACCTGATCGAAGCCAACGAAGCTTTTGCGGCGCAGGCTTGTGCGGTGAACAAGGATCTCGGCTGGGATACGTCCAAGGTCAACGTGAACGGTGGCGCGATCGCGATCGGCCATCCGGTCGGCGCCTCCGGCGCGCGCGTGCTGGTGACGCTGCTGCACGAAATGCAGAAGCGCGATTCGAAGAAGGGCCTTGCCACGCTGTGCATCGGCGGCGGCATGGGTATCGCAATGTGTCTGGCGCGCGACTGATGATGACGCTCGACTGACTTGGGCCTTGCGCGTGCGCTGCACACGTCAGTGAGTGCGATGCACGCGATTAAAAAGGCAGCGGTTGCAAATCAAATATTCTTCGCAACTGTGCAAGCCTCGACTAAATACAAACGCCCGGCTCAACGCCGGGCGTTTTGTTCTTGATGTCGGTCAAACCACCCGCATAATCCAGCGTTAAAAAACGATCACTTCAGAAACGTCCGAAAAGTCCAAGGGAAGGAATACGATATGGCACGAGTTGCATTGGTGACGGGTGGTACGCGGGGCATCGGTGCTGCGATCAGCAAGGCGCTGAAGGCGGCCGGCTACAAGGTCGCGGCAAGCTATGCCGGCAATGATGCCGCGGCGGAGAAGTTCAAGGCCGAGACCGGCATCGCGGTCTACAAATGGGACGTCAGCAACTTCGATGCCTGCGCCGAGGGCGTGAAGAAGGTCGAGGCCGAGCTCGGGCCGATCGAGGTGCTCGTCAACAATGCCGGCATTACCCGCGACACCGCCTTCCACAAGATGACGCTCGAGCAGTGGAGCGCGGTCATCAACACCAATCTCGGCTCGCTGTTCAACATGACGCGCCAGGTGATCGAAGGCATGCGTGCGCGCAAGTTCGGCCGCATCATCTCGATCTCGTCGATCAACGGGCAGAAGGGCCAGTTCGGCCAGGTCAACTATTCCGCGGCCAAGGCCGGCGATATCGGCTTCACCAAGGCGCTCGCGCTCGAGAACGCCAAGGGCGGCATCACCGTCAACGCGATCTGCCCGGGCTACATCAACACCGAAATGGTGCAGGCGGTGCCGAAGGACGTGCTGGAGAAGAACGTGATCCCGCAGATCCCCGTCGCTCGCCTCGGCGAGCCCGAGGAAATCGCGCGTGCGGTCGTGTTCCTGGCGGCCGACGAGGCCGGCTTCATCACGGGATCGACGTTGAGCATCAACGGCGGTCAATACCAGGCCTGATACGACATCAAGCCGGTAGCGCCAGCCGCGACAAGGCGATAGTGAAGACGCAAATGCCCGGCCTCGTGCCGGGCATAAGCGTCCTCAGAGCCTTGTGATCCATGACCCCGCGCACCGCCACACTGATCGGACTAACCGCGATCCTGATGTGGTCGCTGCTGTCAGTGATGACGGTGGCAACCGGAAAGATCCCGGCGTTCCAGCTTGCCGCGATGACCTTTGCAATCGGCGGTCTCGTCGGCCTGCTGACCTGGATCGGCCGGGGCGATGCCGCGAAGAGCCTGCGTCAGCCGCTGGTCGTATGGGCCGTCGGCGTCGGCGGCTTGTTCGGCTATCACGCGCTGTATTTCCTTGCGCTGCGGTTTGCGCCGCCGGCCGAAGCCGGCCTTCTCAATTACATGTGGCCGCTGCTGATCGTGCTGTTCTCGTCCTTCCTGCCGGGCGAGCGGCTCGCCGTGCATCACGTCATCGGCGCGGTGCTCGGCCTTGTCGGCACCGTGTTGCTGTTCGCCGGCAACACGACCGGCTTCGCGCCGGGCGCGGTGCCGGGATTGATCGCGGCCTTCATCGCCGCCTTCGTCTGGGCGGCCTATTCGGTGCTGTCGCGACGCCTGAAGGCGGTGCCGACCGACGCGGTTGCCGGCTTCTGCCTCGCCACGTCAGTGCTCGCTGCGCTGATGCATGGCCTGCTCGAAACCACCGTGTGGCCGGAGACTGCGTTACAATGGCTCGCCGTAGTCGGGCTCGGCATCGGTCCCGTCGGCGCGGCCTTCTATGCCTGGGACATCGGCATGAAGCGCGGCGATATCCGCGTGCTCGGCGCCGCATCTTACGCGACGCCGCTGCTCTCGACCGCATTCCTCATCGCCGCCGGATTCGCCAAAGCCAGCGCCAACATTGCCATCGCGGCGATCCTGATCGCCGGCGGCGGCCTGATCGCGGCAAAGGACATGGTCCTGAGGAAGCGGTGAGGCGCATCAAAGCGCCGGCTGCCAGCCCGGCGGCCGATACATAGCCTCGGGGATCTGTCCGAGCTCGGAGCGCTGCAGGCGTTGCGGCGTCAAGCCATAGAACTCCTGGAAGCTCATGATCAGTGGCCGCCATTTGCCGGGATCGATGCGGTTAGGCGTGTCGTCCATCATGATGTCGGGATGGGCATGTACGCGGGTGATGCGGACTTCGATCGCGGCGAGATTGCCACGCCAGACCGCATCGTCCTGCGCCATCTCGTGCACGTGAGCGACCTTCGCTTCCATCTGCACCGGGCATTCGGCGGCGCGCGGGGCGCTGACCGTCTCGCTCGCCACTGCAGTCAGGCCACTGATGCCGAACTTGTCATGCTCATGCCGATAGCCGCGATAGAGTTTTCCCGGTGGCACCGGATTTGAGCCCGTTGTGCGCGCGAGGCGATCGACCGCGGCAACGAGATCGGCCGACGGGAGATTGAGCACGCATTCACCGGTGCGAATCATGTTCTCGGTGGTTTTCGAGCTGCGTCCGAGCCCCAGCATGCATCGCCATCCGACCCACCACGCCGAGGACATCGGGGCGAGATTGTAGGAGCCGTCGTCGTTGGTTGATCCGATCAGGACGACCGGCGTTCCGAAATACAAAATCGCGGGGTCGATCTGGACCGCGGCGGGGCCGAGTGTTCCGTGCATCGTGCGCTCCTCTTCATTGGAAGCGCTGTCGTAGCGGGAGAAGCCGATCGAACCCACCCGATTCCAGATGAAGCAGAGCGTTTTCGAGCGAAGTGGATACCGGTCCGCGTGAAGAGAACGCGTCAACACAGGAGTCTCTACGGCTCCCAGCCTTTCGGTGCGAGTTCGAACTTCGCGAACTCGAAGGCAGGAGCCACGGTACAGCCGACCAGCGTCCATTCGCCTGACGTCTCGGCCATCTGCCACGCATCGGCCGGCACGATCGCCTGCGGCCGCTCGCCGCTCACAAGGTCGGTGCCGAGGCGCACCTCGTGCTGGGAGCAGCCGTCATGCGCGATGCGCAGCGTCAGCGGGCTGCCGGCGTAATAGTGCCAGGTCTCGACCGCATCGATGCGATGCCAGTGCGAGCGTTCGCCGCGCGCGAGCAGGAAGTAGATGAGGGTCGAGCGCGAGCGGCCATTGGCGTCGGTGACCTGGTCGCGAAAGGTCTCGCGGTAGTGCCCGCCCTCGGGATGTGGGCGGAGTTCGAGGCGCGCGATGATCTCGGCTGCGGTCGGCATCGATCCCCGTCAGGATTTATTCTTGCGCTCGCGCAGCTCGCCGAACACCGCGGCGGCCTCCGCGCCCTTCATGTGTAGCCTGGCCGCGACCGCCGGTTCATCAGCGCGCAGGAACACGTTTGCTCGCTTCTCATCACCAAGCAGTGAGGGAATGGTCGGCTTGTTCTCCGCCCGCAGCCTGGCAACCTCCGCCGCGCGCGCCTGCAGCGCTGCGTTGTCCGGATCCACCGTGAGCGCAAATTTGACGTTGGACGCCGTGTATTCGTGACCGCAATAGAGCTTGAAGTCGTCGGGCAGGGCCCGCAGCTTCAACAGCGAGTCCCACATCATCGGGTAAGTGCCCTCGAACACGCGGCCGCAGCCGATCGAGAACAGCGTGTCGGCGGCGAACAGCGTCTTCTCGTTGTCGAACACGTAGGAGATGTGGTCGAGCGTGTGGCCCGGCGTTTCCAGCACGCGTCCGAGCAGGGTGCCGACCTTGACCACGTCGCCATTGGCGACGCGCAGATCGACGTTGGCGATCTTCGTCGTCTTGTCATGCGGCGCGACGACACGGCAATTGAATGTCTGCTTGAGCTCGGCGACCCCGCCGACATGATCGCCATGATGATGGGTGATCAGGATGTCGGTGAGCTGCCAGCCCTCGCGCTCCAGCGCCTTGATGATGGGGCCGGCTTCCGGAGCGTCGATCGACGCGGTTGCCTTGGTTTCCACATCGTGGATCAGATAACCGAAATTGTCGTTTAAACAGGTGAAAGTACGAATTTCGGCGGCCATGACATCTCCATCGCGCTCAGCCCCGCCAGACCAATATGGCGTTAACGTTGCGCAGGCAATGCAATATTCCGCGCGCAGCGGCGCCCCAGCGCATGTTACATTGCCGTCATGACCATCGACGTCGTCGACCTCAGAGAGTTCTATTCCCGCCGCCTCGGCATCGTGGCGCGGCAGATGATCAATCGCGGCATCCACGAGCGCTGGCCGAACGCCGAAGGCCAGCGCGTGCTCGGCATCGGCTATCCGACACCCTATCTCGGGCTGTTCCGCGAGGACGCGGAGCGCTGCATCGCCTTCATGCCGGCGGCCCAGGGCGTGTTGAAATGGCCGACCGGGCGCCCTGCGCTGGCCGCGCTGGTCGACGAGTTCTCGCTGCCGCTTCCGGATGCTGCGGTCGACCGCATCCTGCTGGTCCATGCGCTCGAAATGTCGGACGATCCGGCGGCGCTGCTGCGCGAGGTCTGGCGGGTGCTGTCGCCCTCGGGGCGCGTCATCGCGGTGGTCCCGAACAGGCGCGGCGTCTGGACGCGCAGCGACAACACGCCGTTCGGCCACGGCCGTCCCTATTCGCGCTCCCAGATCACGGACCTGTTGCGGCAGACCTGGTTCACGCCGACCGGCTGGGGTGAGGCGCTGTTCATGCCGCCTTATTCCGGCCGGTGGGTGCTGAAATCGGCGCAGATGTGGGAGCGCGCCGGCGCTGCGCTGTCGCTGCCCTTTGCCGGCGTCCACATCGTCGAGGCGACCAAGCAGGTCTATCGCGCGATCCCTGCCAAACGCGAAAGGGCGCGGCTGATTCCCTCGCTGGCCAAGCCCGTGCTGGTGCCGTCCTCGACGACGGTCACGCGGAGCTGAAACAAATCGTCCCGGCGAAGCCGGGACGATTGCAACTCATAAAGTCAGATGGAGCTGCGCGGCAGCTTACTCGCTGGGGGCGAGATCGTCGCCGGAAGCGGCTGGAGCGGCTTCGCGCTCGGGACGCGGGCCGTTATGCGGCCGGCGGCGTCGCCGCGGATAGCGCTCGCCACCGCCGCCATTGCCACCCTCGAAGCCGCCCGGAGCCGCATTCGCCTGCGGCTGCGCGCCGGTGATGAAGGACGGCAGGCGATCGACGTTGCCGGCATCGGCGATGACGGGCTGCGGCTGGTTCGGCGGTTGCGGCTGGTGGTGCTGATACTGCGGCTGCGGACGATGGTCGCGCTCGCGATGCTCGCGCGGCTGCTGGTCGCGAATATAGGGCTGGTTGTTGTCGCGCTGCTGATAGTCCCGCTGCTGGTGATCGCGCTGGCCGTCGCGCTCGCGCATGAAGGGTTGCTGTTGCGGCGGCGGCTGCGGAACGAAGCCCGGCTCCTGGCCGAAATTCGAGAAGTTCTCGCCGTCGTCCTCGCTGTCGTCGCTGGTCGGGTTGATCGGCTCGTCGCCGCGCGGCTGCTGGTTCTGGCGGAACTGCTCCTGGGCCGCCGCGATCAGGCGGAAATAATGCTCGGCATGCTGGTAGTAGTTTTCGGCGGCGACCGGGTCGCCCGAGGAGCGCGCATCGCGCGCAAGCTGGAGATATTTTTCGGCGATGTGCGAGGCGGTGCCGCGGATCTTGATGTCGGGGCCGTTCGATTCGTAAACCCGGGTCATCGGGTTCTGGCCGCGCCGGTTATTGTTGTTGTTGTTATTGTTGTTGCGGTTGCGCATCCGCTGCTTGTTCTGACCGTTTCTCATGTCCTGCCTTTAATTCCAGCCCTAAAGGTTGCACGCACTACCGATTGCAGAGAGTGACCTGATGACAGCGGTTCGCATGCCTCACGCGCACCGCGCGCAAGAGCGGATTGAACCCTGCCAATGTTCGTCGGCCGTCGCGTTCAACAAAGACGCGTTCCCCACCCGCCAGCATTCATTGCCAGCGAACCCATTCATATCGCCCGCCGAAACAAGCCCAGCTTTGTTGCGTAAGTCTTCAAGCGCAATATCAGGCTTTCGTTCACGTTGCGGTCGGAAAGCTGCGTACCTCAATGGGCTGTCGCGCTTCACAGGACCTGCGGCTTGGAACCAAAAATCAGTGATGCTCTCGCTGAAGAGCCCGGCTTTCACCCGTAGGTCTACGGGGCCGGCACCGATGTGTTAGGCGGAAGGTAGTCGTTCCCAAGGGATATTCCAAGAGGTTTTTTAGAGCCCAATCCGGCTTTTATGGGGGCATTTTTCGGGCCGAGACGGCCCGCGGGACGCCCGCCAGATCGGCCTTGGGCAGCCTGTCGATGGATAACGCGGCAGCCGTCATCAAGGTTTCAATCGTCCGTGCCTGGCCCTGTCCGGCCTCCACGATCAGGGCTCCGCCGGGCAGGAGCCGTTCGCTCGCCTGGGGGATCAGGGCGCGATAGGCGTCGTACCCGTCATTACCGCCGTCGAGCGCCAGATGCGGGTCGTGCGCGCGCACCTCGATGTCCAATTTCGGAATTTCTGCTGAGGGAATATAGGGTGGGTTCGACACGATCAGGTCGAACGGGCCCGCGAGCGCCGCCGCATAGGAGCAGGCGACGAAGGCCGCGCGGTCGGCAAGGCCAAGGGCGGCGGCATTGCTTCTCGCTGTGCAGAGCGCGGTGAGGCTGAGGTCGGTGCCGACCCCGAACGCATCCGGAATCTCGTGCAGCAGCGCGAGCAGGATCGCACCGGATCCGGTGCCGATGTCGGCGATGCGCGGCGGGCGAGACAGGCGCTGTTCGCGAAACAGTTCGAGCGCGCGCTCGACCACGGTCTCGGTGTCGGGCCGCGGCACCAGCGTTGCCTCCGACAGTCGCAACGGCAGGCCCCAGAATTCGCGCGTGCCGAGAATGCGGGCGATGGGTTCGCCGTCGATGCGCCGCTGCGCGTAGGCCGCAAGCTGCATCGCCTCGGTTTCCGAGAGCGGACGCGCGGCCTGCGTGATCAGGCCGGTCAGATCGAGATCAAACACTGCGCCGAGCAGGATACGGGCGTCGAGTTCGGCTTCGTCGAGCCCCGCCGATCTCAGCCGCGCAGCGAGCAAGCGCCGCGCGCTCTCGATCGAATGTCCTTTGAGGGGATTGCTCACGCGCCCATCACGCCGCCGCGCCCTGCGCGGCGAGTTGCGCGGCCTGGTGCTCGGTGGTCAGCGCATCGATGAGTTCGCCGAGCGCTTCGCCTGATATCACTTGCGGCAGCTTGTAGAGCGTCAGGTTGATGCGGTGGTCGGTGACGCGGCCTTGCGGGAAATTATAGGTGCGGATGCGCTCGGAGCGGTCGCCGGAGCCGACCTTCTCCTTGCGCTCGGCCGAGCGGGCGGCGTCGACGCGCTGCCGCTCGGCATCGTAGATGCGCGAGCGCAGGATGTTCATGGCCGAGGCACGGTTCTTGTGCTGCGAGCGGCTGTCCTGCATCATCACCACGATGCCGGTCGGGATGTGGGTGATGCGGATCGCAGATTCCGTCTTGTTGACGTGCTGGCCGCCTGCGCCCTGCGCGCGCATGGTCTCGATGCGCAGATCGTCGTTCTTGATCTCGACGTCGACATCCTCGACCTCGGGCAGCACTGCGACGGTCGCGGCCGACGTATGGATGCGCCCCTGCGTCTCGGTGTCGGGCACGCGCTGCACGCGGTGCACGCCGGATTCGAACTTCAGTTTGGAGAACGCGCCGCGGCCCTGCACTTCCGCGATGATTTCCTTGTATCCGCCGACGGTGCCTTCGCTGGCCGAGATCACCTCCACCTTCCACCCCTGCAAGGCGGCAAAGCGCTCGTACATCCGGAACAGGTCGCCGGCGAACAGCGACGCCTCGTCGCCGCCGGTGCCGGCGCGGATTTCCAGCACCACGTTGCGGTCGTCCATGGCGTCCTTCGGCAGCAGCGCGACGCGGATCTTCTGAACGAGATCCTCGATCTTCGGAATGAGCTCGCCGCGCTCGGCTTCCGCCATGCTGCGCATCTCGGGATCGGTCGCGGGATCGGCGATCAGCGCCTCGGTGTCGGTCAGTTCCTTCACGGCCGCACGATAGGTTTTCACCGCCTCGATCAGAGGGGTGATCTCGGCGAGCTCGCGTGTGACCTGCACATAGCGTTCGGAAGAGAGTTGTCCCAGCGATTCAGCTTCGAGCGAAGCGTGATGCGCGAGCAGGACGTCCAGTTTGGCTTCGGGGAGTGACGACATGGGTTCAGTCTCAAATGGCGCAGGGAAGCGAAGGCGGCGGAGAGGGGCGACAGGCCCGCTACAACGCCAGGCCTTCGGCCTCGGCAAATTCCGTCAGTTTCTGCCGGATCGAGACGCTGCCCGCGGGTGCGTCCAGCAGAGGCCCGAGCATCGCTGCGGCCTTCTTGACGTCTAGGTCGATCACCATCGCCTTGACCGGGCCGAGCGCGGTCGCCGACAGCGACAGCGAGCGGTAGCCCATGGCGAGCAGCGCCAGCGCGCCGATCGGCTTCGAGGCCATCTCGCCGCACAGGGATAGCGACTTCTTCGCGGCCAGCGATTTTTGCGCGATATCCCGCAGTGCGCGGAGGATCGGCGTCGACATGGTGTCGAAGCGCTCGGAGACCTTGGCATTGCCGCGGTCGACCGCGAACAGGAACTGGAACAGATCGTTGGAGCCGACCGAGATGAAGTCGACCTTCTTCAACAGCTCGTCCATCTGATAGAGCAGCGCTGGCACTTCGACCATGGTGCCGATGTCGATGCGCTCCGGCAGCGTGTGGCCGTGCTGGCGCAAATAGGTCAGCTCGCGCTCGACCAGCGACTTCGCAGCATCGAACTCGGCGACCTCCGAGATCATCGGAAACATGATGCGCAGCGCGCGGCCACCGCCGGCGCGGAGCAGCGCGCGGATCTGGCCGCGCAACAGGCCGGGACGGTCGAGCCCGAGCCGGATCGCGCGCCAGCCGAGCGCGGGATTCTCCTCGATCACTGTCTCCATATAGGGCAGCGCCTTGTCGCCGCCGATGTCGAGGGTACGGAAGGTGACGGGCTTGCTGCCTGCGGCATCCAGCACAGCGCGGTAGAGCGCGAGCTGGTCGCTGGTGCGCGGCAGGCTCTGGCCGACCATGAATTGCAGCTCGGTACGGAACAGGCCGATGCCGGCGCTGCCGGTGTCGTCGATATGCGGCAGGTCGATGGCGAGGCCGGCATTGATAAGCAGCTCGACCTTCTCACCGTCCTTGGTGACGCAGGGTCGGTCGCGCAGCGCCAGATACTGCGCCTGACGGCGGGCGCGGAAGCGCACGCGCTCGGCATAGGCCGCCTCGATTTCCTGCGAGGGGCGCACATAGATTGCGCCCGACGTGCCGTCGACGATGATGGCGTCGCCGGGGTCGGCAATTCCGGTTGCGTTCGGCACCTCGCCGACGGCGGGAATACCGAGCGCGCGCGCCACGATCGAGACGTGGGAGTTGGCGGTGCCTTCCTCCAGCACGATGCCGCGCAGGCGCTTGCGGTCATAGTCGAGCAGCGCCGCCGGTCCCATCGCGCGCGCGATGACGATGGCGTTGTCGGGCATCTGCTCGCGCGAGGGCGCGTGGTCCTGGCCGACCACTTGCCGCATCAGCCGATAACCGAGATCCTCGAGATCATGCAGCCGGTCGCGCAAGTAAGGGTCGGTCACGCGCAGCATGCGGGCGCGGGTGTCGGACTGCACGCGTTCGACCGCGGCCTCCGCCGTGAGGCCGGTGGCGACCGCCTCATGCAGCTTGTGCGACCAGCCCTGGTCGTTGGCGAACATGCGGTAGGCTTCGAGCACGTCGCGATGCTCGCCGCCCTCGGCGACATCGCCGCGCTCCAGCATGCGGTCGAGATCTGAGCGCAATTTGGCGAGCGCGGTGTCGAGCCGCTTGATTTCCTTCGGCAGGTCCTCGGCGATGTAGTCCTTGATGACGACGCGCGGCTCGTGCAGCACCACATGGCCGAGCGCGATGCCTTCGGAGAGGATCGCGCCGGCCTTCTGCGTGGAATGGCGCGCAGCGGGCTCGAGGCCGGGCTGGGCCAGCGCGGACAATTCGCCGGAGGCGATCAGCTCCGCCAGCACCATGGCGGTGGTCTGCAGCGCCTCGAGCTCTTCCTCGACATAGGTGCGCTTGGCGCGGTTCTGCACCACCAGCACGCCCAGCGTGTTGCCGGCGCGCAGGATCGGCACGCCGAGGAAGGAGTGGTAGATCTCTTCACCCGTTTCCGGGCGGAACGAGAAGGCCGGGTGGCTCTGGGCGTCGTTCAAATTGAGCGGCGTCGCCTCGCTGGCGACGAGGCCGACCAGGCCCTCATGGGCGCTCAGCACGGTGTGGTGCACGGCCTCGCGGTTGAGGCCTTCGGTGGCGTAGAGCTCGAGGGTGTTGTCGATGCGCAGCACATAGACCGAGCACACCTCGGCCACCATGTTGGCGGCGATCAGCACCACGATCTTGTCCAGCCGCTCCTGGGCCGAGACCTGCTCCGCCATAGTTTCGCGGAGCCGTCTCAACAAGACGCGGGGACCTCCCGACGCGCTCCGCATGAACCGTCAATCTCCTCCGTCTGCCCGGCCCGGCGATGTTGGCCGGCGGCTGGCCCAAAATTCCAGAAAAACAATCAATTTTGTTCGTCCGGCGCAGGTGCAAGCCCAAATCTACATGAGATTTCGCGCTTGCACCGAATCAGCGGCGCCTGAACTGGGACACAGTCTGCGGCAGCCCACCCTGTTCGCCGTATAGCGAATTGAGGCTTGTTTTGCCAAGCAAAACGCCTGCCAAACGCGAAGGTGTGTACACCTTCGCGATTGCTGCGACCGCTAAGAGAAAATTAATCCAAGCATGATCCGGAAAAGAGCGAAGCGGTTTTCCGGAAAGGCCATGCTTAAACAGCAACCTGAAGCGCGACGATTGTCACGCCTTAGGTCTGATCGAGGCCGTAAAGCGTGTGCAACGTGCGCACTGCAAGCTCGGTATAGGCGGTGTCGATCAAAACCGAGAACTTGATCTCGGAGGTTGTAATGGCCCGGATGTTGATATTCCGTCCGGCGAGGGCCGAAAACGCCTGCGCGGCGACGCCGGCATGGCTGCGCATGCCGCTGCCGATCACCGAGATCTTGGCGACGTCGGTCGCGGTATCAAGCCTGGCATAGCCGATCTTGGCCTTGGCGGCGGTAATCGTGTCCTTGGCCCTGACGTAGTCGGCGGCGGGCACCGTGAAGGTGAGGTCGGTGGTCTTGCCGTCTTCAGACACGTTCTGGACGATCATATCGACGTTGATATTGGCATCCGCGAGCGGGCCGAAGATCGACGCGGCGACGCCCGGCTTGTCCTCGATCTGGCGCACCGAGATCTGGGCCTCGTCCTTCGAAAAGGCAATGCCGGTGACGACGTGATTTTCCATGATCTCCTCCTCGCCGCAGATCAGCGTGCCGGGCGGCTGGTTGGCGTGCGGGTCGATATCCTCGGGCTTGTCGAAGCTCGATCGGACGAAGATCGGCATGTTGTGGACCATGCCGAGTTCCACAGAGCGCACCTGGAGCACCTTGGCGCCCTGGGAAGCCAGTTCCAGCATGTCCTCGAACGCGATCTTGTCGAGCCGCTTGGCCTTCGGCACGATTCGCGGGTCGGTGGTGTAGACGCCGTCAACATCGGTATAGATGTCGCAGCGGTCAGCCTTGACCGCGGCGGCGACGGCGACGGCCGAGGTGTCGGAGCCGCCGCGGCCGAGCGTGGTGATGCGGCCCGTCTTGGGATCGATGCCCTGGAAGCCGGCGATGACAGCGACCTCCTTGCGATCCTTGAACCGGGAGATGATCTCGCTGCCGTCGATGTCCTCGATCCGGGCCGAGGCATGGGCATCGCTGGTCTTGATCGGGATCTGCCAGCCCTGCCAGGAGCGGGCCTGGATGCCCATGCTTTGCAACACGATGGCCAGCAGGCCCGAGGTCACCTGTTCGCCGGAGGCGACGACGGCGTCGTATTCGCGCGCGTCGTGCATCGGCGAGGCCTCGGTGCACCAGGCCACCAGCTCGTTGGTCTTGCCCGACATCGCCGAGACGACCACGGCCACTTCGTGACCAGCGTCGACCTCACGTTTCACATGGCGTGCGACGTTACGGATACGTTCGATGTTTGCGACGGACGTGCCGCCGAATTTCATCACGAGACGGCTCATGACGACGCGTGCATTCCCTCTTGAGGATCAGTATGGTGACCCGCGCCGGACGGATGCCCTGGGGATACCGACCGCGCGTATACATAGGGGCGGGGCCGGGGGCAAGCGGGTTCCTCAAACGGGTTCCCTTGGTCGTTCTTGGGGGCCCAATCCGGGTCATGGGTTATCAACGGTTATGGCGCGTTACATCGACGAAATCCTGCAACCGGGCGAGCGGGTGCTGTATTCGACCAATGCGCACTGGATCTTCTATGTCCCGGCCATTCTGGCCTGGATTGTGGCCCTAATCCTGTTCGTGCTGTCTCGACAAACCATTGTCGAAGGGCTCGTCCTGCTCTGTCTCGTCGGTTCCGGCCTAGTGGCCCTGGCGGCCGTGTACTGGACGGTACGGGGCTGGTTCCACCGCCTTACCACCGAGACCGACGTCACCAATCTGCGCGTCGTGCACAAGGTCGGCTTCATCAAACGCCGCACCTTCGAGATGGCGCTGGACAAGGTCGAGAGTGTCGACGTCGAGCAGAGCATCCTTGGACGTATTCTCAATTATGGCGACGTGACCATCAACGGCGTCGGCGAGGGGCGCGAAACCATCCGCACCATCGCCTCGCCACTCGCCTTCCGTAGTTCGATCACCACGCGGTAGGACCGCGCGTCACCATGAGCATGCAGCAAGATAGTTCCGCAACTGCCTCCCTGCCGACCGGCTCGACCGTCGACGCCGCCGAGATCGCGAAATTCTCAAAACTCTCGGCCGAGTGGTGGGACCCCAAGGGCAAGATGGCGCCGCTTCACCGGATCAATCCGCTGCGGCTCGGCTATATCCGCGACGCCGCCTGCCGCAAGTTCGAGCGCAATGTGCGCAGCCTCAACTGCCTCGGCGGCCTGCGCGTGCTCGACATCGGCTGTGGCGCCGGCTTGCTGTGCGAGCCGCTCTCGCGGTTGGGAGCGCAGGTCATCGGTGTCGATCCGTCGGCCAGCAACATCGCTGCTGCAAAGCTGCATGCCGACAAGAGTCATCTGTCGATCGACTACCGCTGCACCACGGTGGAGGAGATCGACCCGCGCGAGCGTTTCGACATCGTGCTGGCGATGGAGGTGGTCGAGCATGTCGCCGACGTCGGCGTCTTTTTGAAGCGCTGCGCCGCGATGCTGAAGCCGAACGGCCTGATGGTGGTCTCCACTCTCAACCGCAATTGGAAGAGCTTCGCGCTCGCCATCGTCGGCGCCGAATACGTGCTGCGCTGGCTGCCGCGCGGCACCCACGAGTGGAACAAGTTCGTCACCCCGGACGAGCTGACGAAATACCTCCTCGACAACCGCCTCGTCATCACCGAGCAGACCGGCGTGGTCTACAGCCCCTTCGCCGACAAATGGGCGCTCTCGTCGGACATGGACGTAAACTACATGGTCGTGGCGGAAGCAATGGTGTGAGGGCTGTTTGAAAAGCCTCGCTGTATCCACAAACACCGCTGTCGTCCCGGCGAAGGCCAGGACCCATACCCCCAGCGAGAAGTTTTAGCGCGAAGCTGGTCCCCCCGAGTCTTCGCCAAACCAAATTCTGTGGCTATGGGTCCGGCCTTCGCCGGGACGACGGCAGTTTTGGCGCGAGCATCGCTCCTATGACGTGGGCGTGATTGACCTGCTTAGCCGCTAGCGGCAGGTTGGGCGAAGTTTCTAGCCCTTCGCCACCATTCCCCCATGTTCACCGTCACCAGCCTCTGGATTCCCTTCACAATCATCGCTGCGCTCGGCCAGGTCGCGCGCAATGCGATGCAGCGGTCGTTGACGAAGCCGCTGGGGACCTGGGGCGCGACCAATATCCGCTTCCTGTTCGGCTTCCCGTTCTCGGTGCTGTTTCTGGGCGTGGTGCTGGTGGCGACCGGCGATCATCTCAACGCGCCGCCGACCGTGTTCTGGCCGTGGCTGCTGCTGGGCGCGCTCAGCCAGATCGTCGCGACCGGCTTGATGCTGCTGGCCATGAACGACCGCTCCTTCGTGGTGACGACGGCGTACCTGAAGACCGAAGCGATCCAGACCGCGATCTTCGGCTTCGTCTTCCTCGGCGATCACCTGACCTGGCTGAAGGTGCTGGCGATTGTGATCGCCACTGTCGGCGTCGTCATCACCGCGCTGCGTCCCGGTGGTGAAAAGAGCTTTGCCGAGCTGAAGCCGACCATCACCGGTCTCGTTGCGGCGGCAGCCTTCGCGCTCTCCGCGGTCGGCTTTCGCGGCGCCATCATCAACGTTCCCGGCGTCTCCTTCGTGACGGCGGCGTCGTTCACGCTGGTGCTCGGCCTGTTCGTCCAGACGCTGATCCTGACGGTCTATCTGATCTGGCGCGCGCCAGACGTGTTGCGCGGGATTCTCGGAATGTGGCGGCCGTCGATGCTCGCGGGCTTCACCGGCGCGTTCGCCTCGCAATTCTGGTTCCTGGCGTTCGCGCTGACCGCCGCCGCCAACGTCCGCACGCTCGCTTTGATCGAGGTGCTGTTCGCGCAAGGCGTGGCGTACTACTCGTTCAAGCAGCCCCTTGCCGCGCGCGAGATGATCGGGATCGTCCTGATCGTGGTCGGTGTCGCTCTGCTCGTGGGTTTCTGACGCGCTTCGCGCCTCAGTTCCGGTCTTCCGGCAGCGTCGGCAGCGGCGAGACCTCGATGCCTTCGTCGATCAGCGACTTTGCTTCGTCCGGCGAGGCCTCGCCGTAGATCGGGCGATGCTCCTTGTCGCCGTAATGCATGGCGCGGGCTTCGTTCGCAAAGCGATCGCCGACATTGTCGGCGTTCTTGACGATGTGGTCGCGCAGCTCCTTCAGCTTGGCACGCAGCTCGCGCTCCTGCGCCATCATCAGCGAGGTCGACGCCGACGGTGCGGCCTCGGGCGCGGCGGTCGTGGCCGGCTCCGCCGGCGGCGTTGCGCGCCCCTTCTTGCCGACGATGCGCGGCGCCATGATCGCCTTGTCGACCTTGGCCGAGCCGCAGATCGGGCAGGTCACCAGCTTGCGCTTGACCTGGGAATCATAAGCCGAGGAACTCTGGAACCAGCTCTCGAACTGATGGTCGCGGTCGCAATGGAGCGCGTAGCGGATCATGCCGATCCCCGCACCAGATGCAGATGGTCCGGCCCCGCCTTGGGATCGGAGACGCCGAAGCGGCGGCCGTGCTGGAGCGAGGGGATCGCGCGGCGCGCGGTCTCGACCTTGGCCGGATCGATCCTGGCCATGACGATGCCGGGCTCGACATCGCCCTCGGCGAGGATCTCGCCCCAGGGATCGATGATCAGCGAGTGGCCGTAGGTCTCGCGCTTGTTCTCGTGGGTGCCTGCCTGTGCCGCTGCGAAGATGAAGCAGCCGGTCTCGATTGCGCGCGAGCGCAGCAGGATGTGCCAGTGCGCCTCGCCGGTCTTGCGGGTGAACGCCGACGGCACCGTGATGAAATACGCGCCGCTCTCGGCCAGCGCGCGGTAGAGCGCGGGGAAGCGCACGTCGTAGCAGATCGTCAAGCCGACGCGGCCCCAGGGAAGGTCTGAGATCACGGCGGTCTCGCCCGGCTGGTAATTGGCGGATTCGCGATAGCTCTCGCCGTCCGGCAGTTCGATGTCGAACATGTGGATCTTGTCGTAGCTCGCGAGCACATTGCCGTCGGGCCCGATCAGGAAGGAGCGGTTGACCGCCTTCTCGGCTGAGAAACGCAGCGCCAGCGAGCCGACATGGATGTGGATCTTCAGCTCGGCCGCGAGCGCGCGATAGGCCTTCAGCGAGGCGTCGTCCTCCTCGCTCTGCAGGTGCTCGAACAGCGCCTTGCGGTTCAGCTGCATCATGTTGCTGACTTCGGGCGTCTGCACGTAGTCGGCGCCGTTGGCGGCCGCCTGCCGGATCAGTTTCGTGGCCTGCGCGAGGCTTGGCTCCGGCAGCAGGCCGGTGCGCATCTGAATCATCGCGGCGGTGAAGGTCCTGTCTTCAGCTTGAGTCTGGCTCATGAGACCGCCTTGACGCTTTCGAGCATGCCGTCGAGCTTGCCTTCGCGATCGAGCGCATAGAGGTCGTCGCATCCGCCGATATGGGTGCCGCCGATCCAGATCTGCGGGAAGGTCGAGCCAGCTCCGGCCCGGTCGTACATCTCCTCGCGCCAGGCCGGATTCTGGGCGACGTCGAATTCGGTGAAGGCCGCCTTCTTGCGGGTCAGCAGCGATCTGGCAGCGGAACAATAGCCGCATCCCGGCCTGGTGTAGATCTCGACGGCAGCGGTCATGGCGTCCAGCGCTCTCATGTCATGAATTTGTTGAATTATATGGGCTCTTACCGGCTTTCGACAACCCGGGCAAAGACCAGCACGTCGACCTGGGCCGCCTTGGCGCGCAGCAGAGCGCGCGCGCAGGAATCCAGCGTCGCACCTGAGGTCAGGACATCGTCGACAAGGATGATGCGCCGGCCCTGCACCTCGGCCTGACGGTCGGGGGATACCTGGAATGCGCCCTGCACATTGGTGGCGCGCTGGGCCCGCGACAGGCCGATCTGCTGCTCGGTGGCGCGCACCCGCCGCAGCACCTCAGCTTTCACCTTCACCCCGCTCTGCCGCGCGATGATCTGCGCCAGTGCGCCCGATTGGTTGTAGCGCCGCCGCCAGGCCCGGCGCCAGTGCAGGGGCACCGGCACTAGCATGTCGGCGCCATCAAGCAGTTCGCCGCCTGCCCGCGCCATCCAGCGGCCCATGGCGGGCGCGAGATCCGTGCGGTCCTGGTATTTCAGCGCATGCACCAGCGTGCGTGCGACATCGTCGTAACGCACCGCCGCGCGGGCCCGCATGTAGGCCGGCGGGCTCGCGATCGCCTCCATCGACAGCATGTCGGGGCCGGGATCGTAGACGAAGGGAATGCCGAGCCGCGGGCAATAGGGCCTTTCGATGAACGACAGCTTTGCCCAGCACGCCGCGCACACGCCCTCGCCATCAACAGGTTCGCGGCAGGACACGCAAAGCGTCGGCAACGCAATGTCGAGCGCGAGCCGCGCCGCGCGCGTCACGACGTAGCAGCCGGCCGTCCACGCGGCGCGGAAGGGTACGGCGATGGAACGGGTAAGGGCGGTGTCGGCTTCCATGGGGAGAGGCTAGCGTTCTGTGCATGTTGGCTCAAGCCGCACTCTCGTGCCCCGGACGCAGCGCAGCGGCGCGTCCGGGACGCGAGAGAGGAGATTGCCAGAACCGTCGTGATCGGCGTAACCAGCGGCATGGCTCAGACCCCGCAGACTCCACCCGCTCTGTTCGATCGCGCGTTGCTGCGCGCACGGCAGGCTCGCGCGCAGGCGCTGGGCGAGGTGACTTTTCTGCTCGACCGGGTCGCGGAGGACATGTCTGACCGGCTGGCGGCGGTGATGCGGGAGTTTCAAGCGCCGGCTGATCTGTGGACCCCCGGGGAGGGGCTCGCGGGACTACGCTCGCGATTGCCTTTTATTCAGCGGATCGCACTCGATGCGGCGGGCGCGGAGAAACTGCCCGTTGCGCCCGAAAGTCTCGATCTCGTCGTCTCGGCGCTGGCGCTGCAATTCGTCAACGACCTGCCGGGCGTGCTCGCGCAAATCCGCCGTGCGCTGAAGCCGGATGGGCTGTTGCTCGCCGCGATGATCGGCGGCGATAGCCTGACCGAGCTGCGGCAGGCCTTCGCCGCGGCGGAGGCCGAATGCGAGGGCGGCGTGTCGCCGCGCGTCGCGCCGTTCGCTGATCTCAGAGACATCGGCGCGCTGTTGCAGCGGGCGGGTTTTGCGCTGCCGGTCACCGACGTCGATCGCGTCGTGGTGCGCTATCGCAACGCGT
Source organism: Bradyrhizobium manausense (assembly GCF_018129685.1). Lineage (GTDB taxonomy): Bacteria > Pseudomonadota > Alphaproteobacteria > Rhizobiales > Xanthobacteraceae > Bradyrhizobium > Bradyrhizobium manausense_D. The sequence continues at coordinate 275,816 of NZ_JAFCLG010000008.1, read as the reverse complement.
TCGCGCTGATGCAGGATCTCCGCCGCATGGGTGCGACCAACGTGCTGATCGAGCGGCGGCGCACGCCGAGTCGGCGTTACACACTGCTGCGCATGGCCGAAATCTATGCCGAGCGTTTTGCCGATGCGGATGGGCGCATCCGCGCGACCTTCGACATCATCTGGCTGTCCGGCTGGGCCCCGCATGCCAGCCAGCAGCAGCCGTTGAAGCCGGGCTCGGCGAAAGCGAGCCTGGCGGAGGCGGTGAAGAAGGCGGGGAAGACGTAAGCCAAGGGCACGTCATTCCGGGGCGATGCGTCAGCATCGAACCCGGAATCTCGAGATTCCGGGTTCGCCCTTCGGGCGCCCCGGAATGACGATCCGAGACCTCACATCAACAGATCAATCAAATGCGGGATCAGCGGAATGTCCGCGGGGGGCATCGGATAGTCGCGCAACTTGTTGGCGCGGACCCAGGCCAGGGTCTGGCCTTCGCGCGGCGTGACCAGGCCCTCCCAGCGCCGGCAGATATAGAGCGGCATCAACAGATGAAAGGTCTCGTAGCCATAGCTCGCAAAAGTCAGCGGCGCGAGGCACGACTCGGCGACGGTGATGCCGAGCTCCTCGCGCAGCTCGCGGATCAGGCTCTGTTCCGGCCGTTCGCCGGGTTCACACTTGCCGCCGGGAAACTCCCAGAGGCCGGCCAGCGCCTTGCCTTCGGGGCGCTGCGCGATCAGGACGCGCTTGTCGGCGTCGACGAGCGCGCAGGCCACGACGAGGGTGAGCTTAAGCTCGGCCATGTCCTAGGACCGGTAATCCCCGTTGATCGCGACATATTCCTTGGTGAGGTCGCAGGTCAGCACACGGTCGCGGCCCTTGCCGAGGCCGAGCGAGACCAGAATAGCGATCTGCGGAGCCTTCATCGCTTCCGACACTTGCGCCTCGTCATAGGACGGATCGCGCGCGCCGCTCTTGGCGACGCGGATGCCGTTGAAGGAGATCGAGAGCTTGTCGCGATCGGCCGGCTCGCCGGCCTTGCCGACCGCCATCACCACGCGGCCCCAATTGGCGTCCTCGCCGGCGATCGCGGTCTTCACCAGCGGCGAATTGGCGATCGACATCGCGATTCTGCGTGCGGACGCCTTGGTCTTGGCGCCCTCGACCGTGATTTCGACCAGCTTGCGCGCGCCTTCCCCGTCGCGGGCGACCTGCTCGGAGAGATTGGCGAGGATCTGGTTGAACGCCTTGGTGAAGGCCTTCAGGCGCGGATCGCTGGCGCGGCTGATCTTGGGCGCGCCATGCTTGGCGGCCGCGCCCGTGGCGAACGCCAGCAGCGTGTCCGAGGTCGAGGTGTCGCCGTCGATCGTCACCGCATTGAACGTGTCCGCGACGCCGGCCTTGAGCAGCGCTTGGAGCGCGGCGGGCGCGATCGGCGCGTCGGTGAAGATGAAGGACAGCATCGTCGCCATGTCGGGGGCGATCATGCCGGCGCCCTTGGCCATGCCGTTGATGGTCACCTTTGCCTTGCCGAGCTTGACGGTTGCAGTCGCGACCTTGGGGAAGGTGTCGGTGGTCATGATCGCCTTGGCGGCGGCGAGATAGTCACCGGCTTCCGCCGTCTCGGCCAGGCGCCCCAGCACGCCGTCGAACTTGGTCGCGTCCAGCGGCTCGCCGATCACGCCGGTGGAGGCCAGGAAGATCTCGCTCTCGCTGCAGCCGACGGCCTTGGCCGCGATTTTCGCGGTCAGTGCGGTCGAGCTGCGGCCGGTCTTGCCGGTGAAGGCATTGGCATTGCCGGAATTGACGACGAGCGCGCGGGCCTTGCCGCCCTTCAGCTTCGCACGGCACCATTCGACCGGCGCGGAGGGGCACTTCGACTTGGTGAAGACGCCGGCCACCGCCGTGCCCTTGTCCATGATCGCCAGCAGCACGTCGGTGCGGTTCTTGTAGCGGATGCCGGCCTCGGCCGTCGCAAGACGGACGCCCGCGATCACGGGCATGTCAGGAACGTTCTTGGGGGCGAGGGGGGAGACGGAGGAGGACATCGCGGGGTGCCTTGGTGAGGTCTGGACATGCAGATGCCCGGCCCCTCTTTGCGGGGCCGGGCATCAGGTAGGCTTAAATACTCTTCGCGTCGCCGAAGTGACAGCGAATTCTTACTTCTTGGCCGGAGGCGCCATCTTGCTGTCGGCAGGCTTCGCATCGGCGGGCTTTGCGTCCGCAGGCTTGGCATCCTTCGCGGCGTCCGCTGCCGGCTGATCCAGCCGCTCGACCTTGGCTTCGGTACGGAGCTTGGCGACGTAATCGGCCTGGGCCTTGCGGGTGACGTACTGCTCGATCTGGGGCTTGACCTGGTCGAACTCCGGCGCCTTGCGGTTGCGCTTTTCCTCGACCTTGATGACGTGCCAGCCGAACTGGGACTTCACGGGGTCGGAGATCTTGCCCGGCTCCAGCGCGAACGCGACGGCCGAGAATTCCGGCACCATCTGTTCCTTGGTGAAGAAGCCGAGGTCGCCGCCGTCGGCCGAGCCCGGGTCCTTGGACTTCTTCTTGGCGAGCTCGGCGAAATCGGCGCCCTTGTCGAGCTCGGCCTTCACCGCCTTGGCCTCGTCCTCGGTCTCGACCAGGATGTGGCGGGCGCGCACTTCCTGCTCGCCGGTGATCTGCTTGGAGGCCTCCTCATAGACCTTCTTCATGGCGTCGTCGGTGGTGGCCGCCTTGCCTTCTTGGGCCAGCAGGCTGTCCATCAGCAGGCGGTTGCGGGCGAACGCCATCCGCTTCTTGAATTCCTCGCCGTCCGCGACCTTCTTGTCCTCGGCGGCCTTGGACACGATCTTCATGTCGATCAGGAACGACAGGACGTTCTGGTCCTTGGTGGCCGGATCCATCTGCGCGAGGCTCGGTCCAAGCTCTTCCTCGGCCATGGTGACGTCGCTCTTTTTGATCTCGGCGCCATTGACCTTCGCCAGGACCGGATCATCGGCCGCCCGGAGCGGGCCCGCGAAGGCCAGGGTCAGCGCCAGGGCCAGGCCTCCAGCAAGGGCGGACGCATGGCGGAAACGCAGGCCGGTGGTTACCGGGAACGAGGTGGTCATGGAAAATCCTTTTGTTGAAGCAGGGGGCTGCTCGAGCGGGGCGGACACTCGCCCAACTCAGGGGGGCTTGGCAACGCGAAAAGTCTGTCAAAATGATGAATTTACGGCGACATTGGCCGCCGTTGACAAGGCTATGGGCCGGCCATATCTCTGCCGGGTCGCGTCCATGGCGATGGCGTTTATTTTGCTGCGTTTTTGGCCGTTGAACCCTGACTTGCCCAATTCCCACCCATATGGCGGATGACCCCGCAGTCGGGAACTGACACCACGTGGCGTCACGGTGAGTTGATAGGCAAGTGGGCGACAACCCACTGGCTGCAACGCGGTTAATTCGCGAACACAGGAACTGGTCATGATCGGCGCGCTCGCCCGCAAGTTTTTCGGCTCCTCCAACGATCGGCGGGTGAAGGGATATCAGTCCCGCATCAACGCGATCAACGCGCTGGAGCCTGAGCTCGCCAAACTTTCCGACGAACAGCTCAAGGCCCGCACCGCCGAGTTCAAGAAGCAGCTCGCCGAGGGCAAGACGCTGGACGACCTGCTGGTGCCCGCCTTCGCAACCGTGCGCGAGGCCGCCAAGCGCACGCTCGGTCAGCGCCATTTCGACGTCCAGCTGATCGGCGGCATGGTGCTGCACGAGGGCGACATCGCCGAGATGAAGACCGGCGAAGGCAAGACGCTGGTGGCGACGCTCGCGGTCTATCTCAACGCGCTTGCCGGCAAGGGCGTCCACGTCGTCACGGTCAACGACTACCTCGCCCGCCGCGACTCCGGCTGGATGGGCCAGATCTACGGCTTCCTCGGCATGACCACGGGCGTGATCGTCCACGGCCTCGACGATGCCGAGCGCAAGGCGGCCTATGCCTGCGACATCACCTACGGCACCAACAACGAATACGGCTTCGACTACTTACGCGACAACATGAAGTACCGGCTCGAGGACATGGTCCAGCGGCCGCACTTCTACGCGATCGTCGACGAAGTCGACTCCATCCTGATCGACGAAGCGCGCACGCCGCTGATCATCTCCGGCCCGCTCGACGACCGCTCGGACTTCTACAACACGATCGACTCGTTCCTGCCCAAGCTCGACAAGACCGACTACGATGTCGACGAGAAGCAGCGCACGGTGACGCTGACCGAAGCCGGCATGGAGAAGATCGAGGGGCTGCTGCGCGATGCCGGCCAGCTCAAGGGCGAGTCGCTTTACGACGTCGAGAACGTCTCCGTGGTGCACCACATCAACCAGGCGCTGCGCGCCCACACCCTGTTCACCCGCGACAAGGATTATATCGTCCGCGACGACGAGGTCGTGATCATCGACGAGTTCACCGGCCGCATGATGCAGGGCCGCCGCTATTCGGAAGGCCTGCACCAGGCGCTGGAAGCCAAGGAGCACGTCCAGGTTCAGCCCGAGAACCAGACGCTGGCCTCGATCACCTTCCAGAACTACTTCCGCATGTACGAGAAGCTCGCCGGCATGACCGGTACGGCGCTGACGGAAGCCGACGAACTGTTCGACATCTACAAGCTCGAGGTCGTGGAGATCCCGACCAATCTGGCGGTCGCGCGTCTCGACGAGGACGACGAGGTCTATCGCACCCAGAACGAGAAATACGCCGCGATCCTGGCCGAGATCGAGCGCGCCAATGCGCGGTTGCAGCCGGTGCTGGTCGGCACCGCCTCGATCGAAAAGTCGGAAGTGATTGCCGAATATCTCAAGAAGCACGGCTACCGGCAGATCGACTTCGGCAACGAGAATTCGATGCAGAAGCTGTACGCCGCGGCGCGCGCCAACAAGCCGGCAAAGCTGTTCGCGGTGCTGAACGCGCGCTTCCACGAGCAGGAAGCCTATATCGTGGCCGAGGCCGGCGTTCCCGGCGCGATCACGATCGCGACCAACATGGCCGGCCGCGGCACCGACATCAAGCTCGGCGGCTCGCTCGAAATGCGCATCCAGCAGGAGACTGCGGGCATCGAGGACGAAGCCGAGAAGGCCGCGAAGATCGAGCAGATCAAGGCCGACATCGAGCACTTCCGCGAGATCGTGCTGAAGGCCGAAGAAACCGTCGAGATCGAGCCGGCCAAGGGCAGCAAGCCCGCCAAGACGGTGAAGAAGCCGGGCGGCCTCTACATCATCGGCTCCGAGCGCCACGAATCCCGCCGCATCGACAACCAGCTCCGCGGCCGTTCCGGCCGTCAGGGCGACCCCGGTCGCTCGAAATTCTTCCTGTCGCTGGAAGACGATCTGATGCGCATCTTCGGCTCGGATCGTCTGGACAGCATGCTGCAGCGTCTTGGCCTGCAAGAGGGCGAGGCGATCATCCATCCCTGGATCAACAAGGCGCTCGAGAAGGCGCAGCAGAAGGTCGAAGCCCGCAACTTTGACATCCGCAAGAACCTGCTCAAGTTCGACAACGTCCAGAACGACCAGCGCAAGGTGATTTTCGACCAGCGCGTCGACCTGATGAAGGACGACAGCGTTGCCGAGACCGTCACCGACATGCGCCACGCCTTCATCGACGACCTCGTCGCCAAGCACGTGCCCGAGCACGCCTATGCCGAGCAGTGGGACGTTGCCGGCCTGAAGGACGAGCTCAAGCGCGTGCTCGACCTCGACTTGCCGGTCGACGAGTGGGCCAAGGAAGAGGGCATCGCCGACGAGGAGCTGCTCAAGCGCATCGAGACCAGGGCCGACGAGCACATGGCCGCCAAGGTCGGGCAGTGGGGTCCCGACGTGATGCGTTACGTCGAAAAGACCATCCTGCTGCAGACGCTCGACCATCTCTGGCGCGAGCACCTGGTCATGCTCGACCATCTGCGCCAGGTCATCGGCCTGCGCGGCTACGGCCAGCGCGATCCGCTTCAGGAGTACAAGACCGAGGCCTTCAACCTCTTCCAGGAGATGAGCGCGCATTTGCGCGAGGCCGTCACCGCGCAGCTGATGCGCGTCGAGATCGTCCCGCCGGAACAGGAAGCTCCCGCCCTGCCGCCGATGGAGGCGCACAAGCTCAATCCGGACACCGGCGAGGACGAGATGGCACTCGCCAGCGTCTCGCTCGGAGCGCCGGCCTCCGACGCCGCGCTGCGCGACCCGAAGAACCCCGCAAGCTGGGGCAAGGTCGGCCGCAATGAGGATTGCCCGTGTGGTAGCGGCAAGAAGTTCAAGCACTGCCACGGTCGGTATGCTTAGCGAAAAGGCCGGCCGACGCGCGCCGGCCGGCTGGCGCTTGCGTCGTTCCATCGCCAGCGCCGCGATGGCGCTGCGGACATTGGCGGAACTCTCTGTAACAAATGTTGTTATCTAGGTCGTGACTTTGCTGGGCAACGCTCGCCCCGCAGAGAAGGACAATGTCGTCCGCCGCTGTCTGGCCCTTCGAGTAGGGAATGCATTCGGGACAGCCTAACGTGGGGAGGTCGCCACAACGCCGCGCGACGATGTCGCTCGATGATGGATGCGCTGGCGCCAGGCTTAAGACCGTTCATGAGTTCTACAAACAATTCCCCGCCGTCCAGGTCCGAAATCCTTGAGGCGCACGATCTCGATGGCCTTGTCGATGAGGCGAGCTTCGACGAGCTCACGTCCTTTACGGCAGCTCTCTGCGAGACGCCGATCTGTCTTGTCAGCATCGTAGGCGACACGATGCAGCGCTTCGTGGCCAAGCAGGGCCTCGATGTGTGCGAAACGCCGCGTGAATCCTCGTTTTGTGCGCATGCCATGCTGGGCGCCGACCTGATGGTCGTACCCAATGCGACCCTTGATCCGCGATTCGCCGACAATCCCCTAGTGACAGGAGATCCGTTCATCCGGTTCTACGCCGGCGCGCCGCTGGTGACTGAGGACGGCTTTCCGCTCGGCTCGCTTTGCGTCATCGATCGTGTGCCCAGAGCAGGCTTGACGCAGCTGCAGCAGCAGGGACTACGCCTCATGGCCTCGCAGGTCATGGGGGCGATGGGCAACCGCAGGAAGACGAAGATCCAGCAGACTAACGAGGCGGTCGCGAAGCAGGCGCTGACGGAGACCGAGCAGAAGTTTCGCATACTCGCTGACACCATGCCGCAGATGGTGTGGTCGACGCTGCCCGATGGGCATCATGACTACTACAATGCGAGGTGGTACGAATTCACCGGGGTTCCCGAGGGCTCCACTGATGGCGAAGGCTGGAACGGCATGTTCCACCCCGACGACCAGGGCAAGGCCTGGGAGCGCTGGCGGCACTCACTGCAGACCGGCGAGCCTTACGAGATCGAGTATCGGCTGCGCAACGCCGAGGGCAACTACCGTTGGACCCTGGGGCGCGCGCTGCCGATCCGGGACCGCGAGGGCAACATCACTCGCTGGTTCGGCACCTGCACCGATATCCATGAGCAGAAGCTTCTGATGGAGCAACGCGAGATAGTCAGCCAAGAGCTGAGCCACCGCATCAAGAACATCTTCTCGGTCGTCAACGGGCTGATCGGCCTGTCGACGCGGACGCATCCGGAGCTCAAGGGTCTGGCGGACGAGCTACGCTCGCGCATAATGTCGCTGGGCAAGGCGCACGACTTTGTCCGTCCGCACAGTGCCCGCTCGCAACCGACCGCAACGCAGGCGACGCTGAGGGGCCTTCTCGATCAGCTCCTCTCGGCTTATCAATCGGAGGCGCAGCGAGTGATGATCGCTGGCGGAGATTTCCCCATCGATGATCGCTCGGCGACGCCGCTGGCGCTGTCCTTCCACGAACTGGCAACCAATGCTGCGAAATACGGCGCGCTCTCCGCGCCGGAGGGGCGCGTCGTCATCGACGTCAACGAGTTGGACGATGACTTGGTGATCGCGTGGACGGAAAGCGGCGGTCCGCAGGTCGATGCGGCGCCGGCTGTGGAAGGTTTTGGCTCCCGATTGATCGCCTTGAGCATTGCGAACCAGCTCGGCGGGACCATTGCCTACACCTGGAATCCCGGTGGCCTTCAGGCCGAGGCTAGGATTCCAAAGGCCTCGATGAGTCGTCGTCCGCTATCGCAAAAAACGTGACATCGGTGGAGCGCGGCTGGGCCACCTCGCCAGCGGCGCGATGAACCGCGGTCAGGATCGCGTCATCGCTAAAAGGTTTGCGGATGAAACCGATCGCGGTCTCCGCCCGCGGCGCAATTTGAGTCGGATTTGCGGTGACGTAGACGATCTTGGTGCCATATGTCCGCGACAGGTCGAGCGCGATCTGCGGACCCGTCGAGCCGTCTCGCAGATTGACGTCAACCAGGGCGATCTGCGCTTTCGGCCCCGCTTCCAGGGCCTCCTTGCGATCCGCCGCGATTGCGGCGACGCGATACCCCGCATCCTCCAGGATGCGCGCAATATCGCTGGCGACGAAAATTTCGTCTTCGACAATCAATACGGAGGGTGTCATTCGCGACCCGTGGGTGGCTCGAACCAGATATGGACCGGCTCTGCGGATATCCTGCTCCACGGCCGCATCAACACGAAAATAACGAACGGTTCCCCTTTTTGTTCCGCTTTGCGAACGCGATCGAACGGCTCCCGGCAGTTCCGCAACGCTCCGACGCAGGGCCTCAATTCAAGCTGTCGGTCAAGCTCTCCAGCAGCCGCTTCAATTCGCTCGTCGACTTGTCGCCGTAGCTCTCCAGGATGTTTTCTTCCTGATCCACCGCGAGCCGTAGGCCCTTACTTCATCGCACCAAAGCGGCTGTCGAACGAGTTCGACGACATCACCGGCGCGGCGCCGGCAAGCTGGCCACCGCCGCTGCTCGTCGCATCGCCATCGTTCACCGACGGCTTCAGCGCGGGCCGCGTCGCCGCGACCTTGGTCTCGGCGGGCTTTGCCGGCTCGGCCGGCTTTGCGGTTGCGACGGCATTATCCTTGGACTTGTCGTGGCCCGGCACGAAGCGCGTCACTGCGGCCTTCAGCCTGGAGGCTGCGGTCGGAGGAGTGGTCGCGGGGGCCGGGGTCACCGACGCGGTCACTTGCGGCGGCGGTGTGGTCGCCGTCGTGTCGGCGGTGCTCAGGCCCATCTTGCGGCCGAGGTTCGAGAAGAAGCTGCCGGACTTTTCGGCGGGCGCGACGGATGCGACGCGGGTGTTGGTCGCGGGCGCAGCGACGGCCACGACCGGCTCTTCCTGCGGCGCGGAGGCGACCGGCTCGAGGTTCGGCTTCGGCGGATTGACGGTACCGGGGATCGTGCCCGGTGCCTTCGACATCGCCAGCATCTGCAGCGTATTGCCTTCGGCGCCTTCCGACAGGCCGGTCGAGCCTTCCGGAATCTTGGAGGCGAAGATCTTGTTCATGCCGCCGTCGATGCCGGTGTTCATGCGCGCCACCGGCGTGCCCCTGGCGACGAGCTTGTTGTACTCGGCTTCGTCGCGCTGCTGCTTTTCGGCGACGGCGCTGGCGATCTCCTCGGGGATCACATAGGCCGGGCACTTCGCCGACGCGTCGAACACGGGCTCGCGCTTGGCGTCGGGCGCTTTCGCCGCGTCGAACACGTACTTCTTTTCGCAGAAGTCGACCTTCGGCTCCTGCCGCGTCACCTCGAAATGATCATAGCCTTCCTTGATCATCTTCCAGAAGGCCATGTTCGGATTGTTGCGGTGCTTGGCCATGTTCACCGGTGTCATCCGGAACGGATAGGCCTGGAATTGGAACGCCTTCTGGCCGCCGAAGAAGGACTCGCGCCCCAGCGAATAGATCTCCGCGATCTGCTCGTCCGTCATCGCGTAGCAGCCGCGCGACGAACAATCGCCATGCACCATCAGCTGCGAGCCGGTGCGGCCGAGCGCCTTGTCGAATGCGTTCGGGAAGCCGGTGTTGAACGAGAGGTAGTAGGCCGACTGCGGATTCATCTGGCTCGGATTGATCGAGTAGAATCCTTCCGGCGCCTGGCGGTCGCCTTCGCGCACCTTCGGACCGAGATCGCCCGACCAGCGGCAGATCGGATAGGTCTTGAGCAGCGCGAACTGGCCGGAGCGGGTCTGCTTCCAGATTTCGAGCTCGGCTTCCTGCTTGAACAGGCGGATCAGGATCGGCGAATTCAGATCCATGTCCTTCTCGCCCATCGCAGCGACGAGCTTCGGCGGGACCGGCTGGTTGGCCTTGGCGTTGGTCGCGAGCGACACCTGATCGGTATCGCAGCCTGCGAGCACAATGCTGGCGGCAAGCGCAACCGAAGCCAAGACCGCGCGAGCAAGCGAACGAGAATTCAAGACGGACCCCACAACGTGCCGGGCAAGGAGCGCAAACCCCGAATTTTTAGAGCATGGCCTGACCGGAGAGACCGGACTTTCTCAGACCAAGCCCCAGCGCTTATGCCCTGAAGCCATTGATTAAAATTCTAACCTCCGCACCGGATGGTCGCAACCCGACCTGATATCACGAGCCTGTTGGCGAGGCGGCGTGGTCAACAGAGACTTAAACTGGGCCGGAACTTGGGCCTTGCGGCCAAACAGGTACTGAGATCGCCGATTTGGGCAAAAAAAGGGTTAATACGGGGTTACCAGGCCTTCAAACCGTCATTCCGGGGAGATGCGCAGTGCCGTAGGGTCGGTTAGCCGAAGGCGTAACCCACCACTGTCTGTATCCGCGGGACCAAAAGAGGTGGGTTACGCTGCGCTAACCCACCCTACAGCACCGGAATCCGTCCAAATCAGCCCAGTTTCCGGCCGATATCGAGGAATTTCTGCCGCCGCTGCTTGCGGATGGCCTCGCCGTCCAGGCCGCGGAGCTCGTCGAAGGCCTTGGCGATGGCGTCCCCGGTGGTCGCGATCATGGCCGCGGGGTCGCGGTGGGCGCCGCCGACCGGCTCCTTCAGGATGCTGTCGATCACCCCGAAGCGCAGCATGTCCTGGGCGGTGATCTTCATGTTGTTGGCGGCTTCCTGCGCCTTGCTGCCGTCGCGCCAGAGGATCGAGGAGGCGGCTTCCGGCGAGATCACGCTGTAGATCGCGTGCTCGAGCATCAGCACCTTGTTGGCGGTGGTGATGGCGATGGCGCCGCCCGACATGCCCTCGCCGGTGATGATGGCGACGTTCGGCACGGTCAGCGCCATGCAGGCATCGGTCGAGCGCGCGATGGCCTCGGCCTGGCCGCGCTCCTCGGCGCCGATGCCGGGGTAGGCGCCGGCGGAATCGGCCAGCGACAGCACGGGCAGGCCGAACCGCTCCGCCATCTCCATCAGCCGCACGCATTTGCGATAGCCCTCGGGGCGCGCCATGCCAAAATTGTGCTTGATGCGGCTCTCGGTGGAATCGCCCTTTTCCTGGCCCATCACGCAGATGGCCTCGCCGCGGAAACGGCCGAAGCCTGCGACCAGAGCCTCGTCCTCGCCGAACTTGCGGTCTCCGGCGAGCGGGGTGAATTCGGTGATCAGCCCCTTGATGAAGTCGTTGAAATGCGGCCGCTGCGGATGCCGCGCGACCAGCGTCTTCTGCCACGGCGTCAGGTTCAGATAGAGGTCGGCCAGCGCCTGCGCGGCCTTGTCCTCGATCCGGCCGATCTCCTCGGCGATGTCGGTGCCGGAGGCGGCAAGCGTCCTGAGCTCGTCGACCTTGGAGTCGAGCTCGGCGACGGGCTTTTCGAAATCGAGATAGCTGCGCATCTGGTCTGGCATCAACTCAATATAAGGGGACAGGGCGAGAGAGCGAAGCGAGGCTGGCTTCAGGAAAAGAAGTGTAGCTTCTTCAAGGGGTTGACCCGGGCGCTCCCGGGAGCGTGCCAAATCACCGACAAGGCCACGGCTCTTTCTGCGGAGAAGTGGCCGAAGTCAAGGCGGTTTCGGTTGCAGGGCGATGGTGGCGGCTACTTGTCCGCCAGCGGGTGCAGGTCGCGCACCAGGCTCTTCAGCCGCTCCTCGACCACATGGGTGTAGATCTGGGTGGTCGAGATGTCGGTATGGCCGAGCAGCGTCTGGACGATGCGCAAGTCGGCCCCGTTGTGCAGCAGATGGCTGGCGAAGGCGTGCCGCAGCACGTGCGGGGACACCAGCCGTGCCTGCAAACCCGAGGCGACCGCAAGCTCCTTGAGGTCGCGGGCGAAATGCTGCCGCGTCAGATGTCCGCTCTCGCCGAACGAGGGAAACAGCCATTTCGAGGCGGCAAGGCTCGAGGCGGCAAGGCCGCCCTTCTTCTCGCCTTTCGCAGCGTCGGTTGCGCTGAGATAATCCGCCATTGCCTGTCGCGAGGCCTCGTTGAGCGGCACCAGCCGTTCCTTGTCGCCCTTGCCGCGGACCACGATCATGCGGGCGTCGCGTTTTGCGGCCGAGCGCGGCAGCGACACCAGCTCGGAGACGCGCAGGCCCGTGGCGTAGAGCACCTCGAGCAGGCAATACAGCCGCAAAGCGCGCAGCCGCTGCGAGGCCGAAGCGTCTGCGGCCTCACTCATCTCCTTGGCGCGGCGGAGCATGCGATCGACATCCGAGATCGACAGCACTTTCGGCAGGCCGCGGCCGCGCTTCGGCCCCGACAGGATCGCCGCGGGATCTTCGCCTCTGATGCGTTCGTTCAGCAGGAAACGGAACAGATGCCGCATCGCCGACAGTCGCCTTGCGACGCTGGAAGACTTGAAGCCGCGCGCATCGAGATCCGCAAGATAGTCGCGCAGGACTTGCGTTTCGGCGTCGGTAAAGCTGTGGCCGACGCGGGTCAGAAACTCGGACAAATCAGTAAGGTCGCGGCGATAGGCATCCAGCGTATTCGGCCCGGCGCCCTGTTCCGCCGCGAGCATGTCGAGGAACAGGCCGGTGAGCTTGGCGTCGGAGGGCTTGGCGGAGGATTTGCGCATGCCCTGGAGGCTAGCTCCTATTTCTTGAGAAACTTATCCGGCGGAATCGTCACCGTCATTTCCCGCGGCTTCGGATTGACGAAGTTGGCGAGCGCGAACACGACGCCATAGACGATGCCGGCAATCACGGCGACGGCCGTCAGGAAGCGGAACAGGCTGGGCATCGGCAAGGGTCTCGATGAGGGGCTCGGCGAGAGTCTGGAACGGGCAAATTAACCAATGAAATCATCCAACATGTTCGCCGTTTCGTGGCAAGAGTCCTCTGGCGAGGGCCCCAAGGGGGTCGTATAGGTGGCCAGGATGCCGCCTTTGGCGGCCATTTGAGCGAGAGCCATGTCCGACGCCGCGTTGCCAGCACAAGCGAGCCATGAGGCCGACATCCTGTCGGCGCTCGGGGCGCGTTCGATCGTGCTGGTGGGCATGATGGGCGTCGGCAAGTCGACCATCGGCCGTCGTTTGGCGGCCCGGCTGAAGCTGCCCTTCGTCGACGCCGATACCGAGATCGAGGCGGCGGCCGGCATGACCATACCGGAGATTTTCGAGCGCCACGGCGAGCAACATTTCCGCGACGGCGAGGTGCGCGTGATCGCGCGCCTGCTCGAAGGCGGACCTGTGGTGCTGGCGACCGGTGGCGGCGCCTTCATGCGCGAGGAAACGCGCAGCCGCATCGCGGCGAAAGCGATCTCGATCTGGCTCAAGGCCGACCCCGACGTCATCATGCGCCGCGTGCGCCGGCGCGCCGATCGGCCGTTGCTCCAGACCGCCGATCCCGAAGGGACCGTCACGCGGCTGCTCACCGAGCGCGAGCCTGTTTATGGCAAGGCCGATCTCACCATTGCCTCGCGCGAGGTACCCCACGACAAGATTGTCGAGGAAAGCATCGAGGCGCTGCACGAATATCTCTGCGGCGAGCAGCCCGCGCCGCCGCCACCACAAGCCGATGTCGCGAGTGCCGTTCGATGACCGCGCCCCTGAAGCATTCCGACCCCGTCAACGTCGACGTCGCGCTCGGTGATCGCGCCTACGACATCGTCATCGGCCGCGGCGTGCTGTCATCGCTCGGCGAGCGCATTGCAGCGTTGCGCCCCGGCGTGCGCACGGCCATCGTCACCGACCGCACCGTCGCAAAATACTGGCTGGAGCCGACGGAGGCCTCACTCGCGGCTGCCGGGATTCCGACCTCGCGCGTCGTCGTCGAGGAAGGCGAGATTTCCAAGACCTATGCGGGCCTGGAAAAGGTCAGCGAGGCCCTGATCGCCGCCAAGATCGAGCGCAACGATCTCGTCATCGCGCTTGGCGGTGGAGTGGTCGGCGATCTCGCCGGCTTTGCAGCCGCGATCCTGCGGCGCGGCGTCGATTTCGTGCAGGTGCCGACCTCGCTGCTGGCGCAGGTCGATTCCTCCGTCGGCGGCAAGACAGGCATCAACTCGCCGCAGGGCAAGAATCTGCTCGGCGCCTTCCACCAGCCGGTGCTTGTCATTGCCGACACCGCTGTGCTCGACACGCTGTCGCCGCGGCAATTCCGCGCCGGCTATGCCGAGGTCGCCAAATATGGCGTGCTCGGCGACGAAGCCTTCTTCGCCTGGCTGGAGAAGAACCATTCCGACATCTTCAAGGGCGGTCCGGGTCGCGAGCACGCGATCGCGACCTCCTGCCGCGCCAAGGCCGGCGTCGTCTCGCGCGACGAGCGTGAGACCGGCGAGCGCGCGCTGCTCAATCTCGGTCACACCTTTGGCCATGCGCTGGAAGCCGCGACCGGCTTCTCCGACCGCCTGTTCCACGGCGAGGGCGTTTCGATCGGGATGACGCTGGCGGCGCAGTTCTCCGCGAGGCTCGGCATGATCGGCGAGCTTGAGGCCGCCCGCGTCGAGCGTCATCTCATCGAGGCCGGCCTTCCGACACGCCTGCAGGACATCGCGGGCTTCGCCCAGGAAGGCCTCGCCGATGCCGACGCGCTGATGGCGCTGATGGCGCAGGACAAGAAGGTCAAGAGGGGCAAGCTCACTTTCATCCTGCTGGAGGCCGTGGGCCGTGCCGTCATCGCGAAGGATGTCGAGCCGGCGCCTGTGCGCGACTTCCTGCAAGAAAAGCTGCAAGACAAGCTTGCCCTCAAGGCTTAACACGCGACTCTGTTGAGTGCCTCATGGACTGGCTCGGCTTCACCATCGTCATCATCTGCCTGCTGGTTTCGGGCTTCTTTGCCGCGAGCGAGACCGCGCTGACCGGCGCCTCGCGCGCCAGCATGTTGCGGCTCTCCAAGCAGGGCAACCGCGACGCCGACGTGGTCTCGCAACTTCTCGACATGCGCGAGCGCCTGATCGGCGCGCTGCTGCTCGGCAACAACATCGCCAATATCACCGCCTCCGCGCTCGCCACCTCGATCTTCACCGCCTGGTTCGGCGATGTCGGCGTGCTCTATGCCACCGGCTTGATGACGGCGCTGGTCGTGATCTTCGCGGAGGTGCTGCCCAAGACCATCGCCATCAACGCGCCGGACCGCATGGCGCTCGCGGTCGCGCGCCCGATGCGGCTCACGATGTATGTGCTGGGGCCGCTGCTGCGGGTGGTGGAAGTCATCGTGCGCGTGCTGATGCGCCTGTTCGGCCTCGCCGGCGAGCACCAGGCGATCCTGTCGCCCACCGAGCGCCTGCGCGGCGCGGTCGACCTCCTGCACCACGAGGGCAAGGTCGAGAAGCAGGACCGCGACATGCTCGGCGGCCTACTCGATCTGCGCGAGCTCCAGGTCTCCGACGTCATGATCCATCGCACCGAGATGATGATGATCAACGCCGATCTGCCGCCGGACGATCTGGTGCGCGAGGTGCTGGCGACCGAATATACCCGCATCCCGCTCTGGCGCGAGAAGCCGGAAAACATCATCGGCGTGCTTCACGCCAAGGATCTCCTGCGCGCGATCCGCGCCTCCGACGGCGACACCTCGCGCATCGACGTCTCCACCATCGCGCTGCCGCCCTGGTTCGTGCCGGAGATGCGGCCGCTCGCCGAGCAGCTCAAGGCGTTTCGCCGCCGCAAGACCCATTTCGCGCTCGTCGTCGACGAATACGGCGAAGTTGAAGGTCTTGTGACGCTGGAAGATATTCTGGAAGAGATTGTCGGGGACATCTCCGACGAGCACGACGTCGTGGTTGCCGGCGTGCGCGCCCAGCCGGACGGCTCCGTCGTGGTCGACGGATCGGTGCCGATCCGCGACCTCAACCGGGCCATGGACTGGCGCCTGCCCGATGAAGAGGCAACCACGGTTGCCGGCCTCGTCATCCACGAGGCGCGCTCGATCCCCGATCGCGGCCAGAGTTTTACCTTCCACGGCTTCCGCTTCCGCGTCCTCCGCCGTGAACGCAACCGCATCACCGCGCTCCGTATTTCACCGGTGCCACGTGAGGCCGAGATGGAAGAGGCGAAGCCGAGGCGGGCCGGGACGTCGTTTTGACGCGGTAGCTTGGGGCTCTGAAGCTTCCACATCGTCATGGCCGGGCTTGACCCGGCCATCCACGTCTTACTTGCCGCACCAAGAACGTGGATGCCCGGGACAAGCCCGGGCATGACGACCGTTTTTGTATTGCGTGCGAGGCTCCTCAGGCGAGGTGGGGAGCTTCAACCTTCCCCCGGCGCCTGCGCGTGGATCGCCAGCGCGTGCACGCCGCCGGAGAGTTCCGCTGATAGCGCTGCATTTATCATGCGGTGACGGTCGACCCGGCTCTTCCCTTTGAAGGCTTGCGACACGATATAGACGCGGAAGTGCGTCTCGCCGCTCGGCCGATGGCCGGCATGGCCCTCATGCAAATGCGACTCATCGACGACTTGCAGGCTTTCCGGCGTGAAAGCTTCCTGCAACTTGTTGCTGATAGTGTCTTTCATGACCATGAGCGCCATTAAGGCGCGCGATCGCGCTCCGTCAATGCCATAGGCCGCCTTTGGCGGCCGTTCCAAGAACGCCGAAGTGAAACTTCGGCGACGGGTTTTGTTCTAATTGCAATGTCAAGACTTGAAGGTTTTTGCATTGCGTAGTCAAAGTCAGCCATGCCGATCGATTCATCAAAGTTCTTCGACTCCATCCGCGTGAAGCCGCGGGGCAAGCAGCCCGAGGTGAAGCCGCGCGACACCGTGGTCGGTTGCGAATGGACCGGGTGTCAGAACAAGGGCGCGCATCGCGCGCCGAAGGGCCGCGAGAACCAGCGCGAGTACTGGCACTTCTGCCTGGACCACGTCCGCGAGTACAACCAGAACTACAATTTCTTCTCCGGCATGAATGCCGACGCCGTCGCGCGCTATCAGAAGGATGCGCTGACCGGCCATCGCCCGACCTGGAAGATGGGCGCCAATGGCGGCGTCAAGAAAGGCGCGGAAGCCGAGATTGACGGCGCGTTCGATCCCTTCAGCATGTTCCAGGAGCTCAACGGTCGCACCGGCTGGCGGAAGGGTCCCGAGGCCGCGCCCAAGGCCGAGACGCGCAAGGTCATGAACGCCGAGCGCAAGGCGCTCCAGGTGATGGGCCTTGGCCCTGGCTCGACGCTCGCCGACGTCAAGACCAAGTACAAGGCCCTGGTGAAGCAGCACCACCCCGACGCCAATGGCGGCGACCGCTCCACCGAAGATCGCCTCATCGAGATCATCAAGGCGTACAATTATCTGAAGACGGTGGTGCGGGAGGCGTAAGCCTTCGCGCGGCCCGCATCGGCAAAGGTGCGGCAGCTGCCGCCAAGCTCTCCCGTGTCGTCCCGGCGCAGGCCGGGACCATAACCCCAGGGAGAAGTTTGGCGAAGACTCGTAGTTGCGAGTGCTTCCGCGGTACTCACACCGTCATTCACCGATAGATCACGCGGTACGAGTCCCGGCCTTCGCCGGGACGACAGCGGAGTGAATGGCTCCGCTGTCGTGTTCTTGCTACCGCTCAGGAAGCCTTCGGCATCGCCCCCACATACGACGAACTCGGCCGGATCAATCGCCCCGTCCGCTGCTGTTCGCGCGCATGCGCGGTCCATCCGGCCGAGCGCGCCACCGCGAAGATCGGCGTGAACGCCTGGCGCGGAATGGCGAGCGCATCGAGCAGGATGGCGGTGAAGAACTCGACATTGGTCTCCAGCGGCCGTTCCGGATTCTTCTTGCGCAGCGCTGCGCGGATATAGGCCTCGACCTCGCCGGCAAACGGCAAATCGGTGCCGTTGGAGGCGAGCGCCTCGACCGCCGTCTTGAGCACGTCGGCGCGCGGATCGCGGACGCGATAGACCCGGTGGCCAAAACCCATCATCCGCTCGCCGCGCGCCAGCGCCGCATCGACCCAGGGCTGGATGCGTTCGCGCGAGCCGATCGCGTCCAGCATTTCCAGCACCGGCTCCGGCGCGCCGCCGTGCAGTGGACCGGTCAGCGCGCAATAACCGGCGGTGACTGCCGCGAACAGATCGGCTTGCGTCGAGGCCACCACGCGCGCGGTGAAGGTCGAGGCATTCATGCCGTGGTCGCTCGCAGTGACAAGATAGGCGTCCAGCGCCGTGACCTCGCGCGTCGCAGGCGTGCGTCCATGCAGCATGCGCAGCGTATCGGCGGCGTGGCTCACGGTCGGATCGGGCGCGACCGGGTCGAGCCCTTTCGCGCGCCGGACCAGTGCGCCCGCGATCACCGGGAAGGCGCCTACGATCGTCGCCTCATGTTCGAGCCCGTGTTCGGCGCGCAAGCCCGCGACGGCCGCGCGAAACCCGTCGACGATACCCATTCCGCGCGTCGTCGGCAGCAGGTCGTCCAGCCGCGCGAAGGCGCGCTCGCGCGCCGCGCCCAGGCTCGCCCGCACATTGGCTTCGTTTAAGCTGCCCTGGGTTGCGCCATTCCAGAGCCGCGCGGTGACGCCCTCAAAGCTCGAGACGGCGGCGAGGCGGCCGACATGCTCGCCGGCGATGATCAGTTCGCCGCGTTCGCCATCGACATGGCTCAGCACGGTTTCGGCCGCGGGAACGCCGTCCAGTCCGATCTGGCTTTTGGTGAGGTGGATGTTCATGGCCCAAATCTCCTTTGCACTGCACCAGGAGAAAAATCGGGCCTCTCGACAGATTGATCAATCTTGATTACATAAATCAATATGAATAATTCCGAAGAGCTCTACCTCTCTGCCCGGGAAGCCGCGGCCGAGCTCGCGATCTCGCCGGCCACGCTCTACGCCTATGTCAGCCGGGGCCTGATCCGCTCCGAGCCGACGCCGGATTCACGGAAGAACCGCTACCGGGCCGAGGACGTCCGCGCGCTGAAGGAGCGCCGGGTGCCGTCGCCGGAGCCGCGCGGCCTGCGCAGCTTCGACGCCGATCTGCCGGTGATGGACACCGAGATTTCGACCATCACCGAGGACGGACCGATCTATCGCGGCGTCAATTGCGTCGATCTCGCCGAGAGCGACACGCTGGAGCACACTGCAACGCTGTTGTGGGATGTTTCCGGCGTCGATCCCTTTGCGCCGGACAATTGCCCAGTGGTCTCGGACGAGATGCGCGCGATCGCGGAGGCCGCGCGCCGCGCCGCGCCGATCGACCGCGCCATCGCGGTGCTGGCGCTTGCGACCAGCGCGGATTCGCGCGCCTTCACCCGG
The DNA here is from genome assembly GCF_018129685.1 of Bradyrhizobium manausense. GTDB lineage: Bacteria > Pseudomonadota > Alphaproteobacteria > Rhizobiales > Xanthobacteraceae > Bradyrhizobium > Bradyrhizobium manausense_D. Next base: position 256,384 of record NZ_JAFCLG010000008.1, on the reverse strand, counting down.
GCACCCGATGGTCGCGCACTGGTTGGCGCGCGCATCGTTCGGCTGCTGGTCGCGACCATGCTCAACGCCGAGCCGTCGCCTTCGCCGCTGCACCGGCAGATCGCGCAAGCCTGGGCGCCGGACAACAAGCATGCGCCTGATTTGATCCGCCGCGCGCTGGTGCTGCTCGCCGATCATGAATTGAATGCCTCGACCTTCACCGCGCGCTGCGCGGCCTCGACCGGGCTCAGTCTCTATGACTCGGTGATTGCAGGCCTCGCCGCGCTGAAGGGACCGAGGCACGGCGGTGCCGGCGTGCTGGCCTCGCAGCTCGTCAAGACGCTGGTCGACCGCGACGTCGAGCCCATGGTGCGCGAGCGCGTGGCGCTCGGCGAGCGCTTTCCGGGCTTTGGCCACGGCGTCTACAAGCGCGGCGATCCCCGCGCGCAATCGCTGCTCAATGCGCTGGCCCGCGCCGGCGCGCCGCGCAAATTCACCAAAGAGGTGCCCGCGCGTATCGCGGAGGCGACCGGCGAGTTCGTCAACATCGACTATGTGCTCGCCGTGCTCGTGCACGCGCTGCGCCTGCCTGGAGGCAGTGAGCTCGCGCTGTTCGCCATGGCCCGCAGCGTCGGCTGGATCGCACATGCGAGCGAGCAATTGCAGTTCGGCAAGCTGATCCGGCCGCGGGCGAGATATGTGGGGCCGGCACCGGGGAGAAGGGCGGGCGGCGTCGAGTCGAAGGCCTGAAGAGGTGTAAGCGGCGAAGCGCGTTGCCACCCTCCCCCTCCAGGGGAGGGTAAGAGCTTACGCCGGCGGCTTTGCCGCCGCCGCGATACCGACGCCATTCTGCCGGCGGCGATAGAGCCAGACGCCGAGCCCGCCGAGGATCGCCGCCGCAATCACAGTTAGAATCCACATGTGCTTGCCCATATGCCCCTCGTGCGGCACCCCCAAATATTGGTGGAAGGCCGACACCGCCAGCACCCCCGGCAGCACATGCGCCGGCGCCCAGAACAGGATGGCCGGGATGTTGATCGCGTAGAACCGCGCGGGCTCCATGCCGAGCGCACCGGCGGTGACAGGTACGAAAGCGCGGATCGGCGGCACGAAGCGGGCGAAGAACACAGCCCAGGCGCCGAAGCGGTGGAAGAAGGTCTCGCTCTCCTCGACCACGCGCGGATATCTGGTCAGCGGCCAGGTGTTGAGGATTTCGCGCTGCTGCCGGTGCCCGATCCAGTAGGCCGAGCCGTCGCCGAGCACGGCGCCGAGTGCAGCGGCCAGCAGCACCCATTGCAGTTTGAGTTCGCCGCCCGGAACCAGGGCGCTCAGCGCCAGGATGATCGTCGAGCCTGGGATCACCGAGCCCACCACCGGGACCGCTTCGAGCAGCGCCGCCAGGAACAGGGTCAGATAGGCCAGCCAAGCATTGGCCGAAACGAACGATATCAGGGGATCAAGGAAAGACGTCACGAGGTCTCTGTAGCGGGCTGGAGCGATCGGGTTCAGACCCTTACATAAGTAAGGAGAGGCGCGGAAAGTGCCATTCGCCTGGGCGGGGCGGCTGTCCGGGGCGAAATTTGGGCGGGATTTGCATTGCAGCCTTCCAAAAATCGCGTTCCTTGCCTATCTAAATGAAAAGACAACGGAACTTTGATTGGCGCGTGGGCTTCTGCCCGCCACTTGTCTCTGATACGTTCGCAGACGCACCCAGCCGCAGCCAACGTGCAAATAACTGGTCTCGGGATCGCCCGGGGCCTCGGAGGATTGATGACGACCGCCGCCCTGTCCAAAGTTGAGGAAGTTTCCGGTTTGCCCGACATGAAGGTGTCGGTGCGCCAGGTGTTCGGGATCGACAGCGATCTCGAAGTGCCGGCCTATTCCGAAGTCGATCCTCACGTCCCTGAAGTCGATTCCGACTATCGTTTCGACCGTGCCACCACGCTCGCCATTCTTGCCGGCTTCGCGCGCAACCGCCGCGTGATGGTGACCGGTTATCACGGCACCGGCAAATCCACCCATATCGAGCAGGTCGCCGCCCGCCTCAACTGGCCCTGCGTCCGTGTCAACCTCGACAGCCACATCAGCCGTATCGACCTCGTCGGCAAGGATTCGATCGTGGTCCGCGACGGCAAACAGGTTACCGAATTCCGCGACGGCATCCTGCCCTGGGCGCTGCAGCGCAACGTCGCGCTGGTGTTCGACGAATACGATGCCGGCCGCCCGGACGTGATGTTCGTGATCCAGCGCGTGCTGGAGGTCTCCGGCCGCCTGACGCTGCTCGACCAGAACAAGGTGATCAAGCCCCACCCGTCGTTCCGGCTGTTCGCCACGGCGAACACGGTTGGTCTCGGCGACACATCGGGCCTCTATCACGGCACCCAGCAGATCAACCAGGGCCAGATGGACCGCTGGTCAATCGTCACCACGCTCAACTACCTCAGCCACGACGAGGAAGTGGAGATCGTGCTGGCGAAGGCCAAGCACTATCGCACCCCGGAGGGCCGCGACATCGTCAACAAGATGGTTCGGCTTGCTGACCTGACCCGCAACGCCTTCGCCAATGGCGATCTGTCGACGGTGATGAGCCCGCGCACGGTGATCACCTGGGCCGAGAACGCCGACATCTTCAGCGACATCGGCTTCGCCTTCCGCGTCACCTTCCTGAACAAGTGCGACGAGCTCGAGCGCCCGCTGGTCGCCGAGTTCTACCAGCGCTGCTTCAACGCGGAGCTGCCGGAATCATCGGTGAACGTGGCGCTGAGCTGAGCTCTCGGCATGTCGTCCCGGCGAAGGCCGGGACCCATACCGCGTGATCTTTCGATTGAACGTCGCAGATAGTTTCCTGACACAAGAGCGGCCGGTGGTTATGGGTCCCGGCCTTCGCCGGGACGACAGATAGGGTCAGATGACCACCTCCAACTCCAAATTCCGCAACACCAAGGAAGCCCCGACCGAGCCGTTCAAGCGCTCGGTGGCGGCCTGCCTGAAGGCGATCGCGAAATCGCCCGAGCTCGATGTCTCCTTCGCGGCCGAACGTCCCGGTCTCGCGCCGGGCAAGGCGCGTCTGCCGGAGCCCGCGCGCAAAATGACCAAGCGCGATGCGGCGATCGTGCGCGGCCACGCCGATTCGATCGCGCTCAAGATCGCCTGTCACGACGCCAAGCTGCATCGCAAGCTGATGCCTGGCAATCCGCAGGCGCGCGGCGTGTTCGAGGCGGTCGAGCAGGCCCGGGTCGAGGCGATCGGCGCGCGTCGCATGGCGGGCGTTGCGAAAAACCTCACCGCGATGCTCGACGATCACTTTCATCGCGGCAAGTTCGACGAGATCACCGACCGCGCCGACGCGCCGCTGGCCGATGCGCTGGCGATGCTGGTTCGCGAGCGCCTGACGGGTCTCGCGCCGCCTGCGGCCGCGAAGAAGATGGTCGATCTCTGGCGTCCGATTCTCGAAGACAAGATCGGCAAGCGGCTCGACCGGCTCGACAACCTCGTCGAGGATCAGACCAGGTTCGGCGACGCCGTGCATGATTTGCTGACCGCGCTCGAGCTCGGCGACGAGCGCAGCGCCGACAGCGAAGAGAACGAAGACAACGACGACAACCAGGACGGCGACAACGATCAGTCCGGGGCCGAGGGCTCGCCCGATTCCGACGCCGCCCAGGAGATGAGCGCCGACCAGGCGCAGGCCTCCAGCGAGGAGATGAGCGACAGCGCGATGGAAAGCGCCCAGGCCTCGACGTCGGATACGTTCGACGACGGCGAGCTCGGCGACGACGAGACGCCGGGCGAGGCGACGCGTCCGAATTCGCACGGCAAGAACGAGCCGCGCGGGCCGGAATATCACGCCTTCGCGCCGAAATTCGACGAGGTGATCGCCGCCGAAGACCTCTGCGACCATGACGAGCTGGAGCGCCTGCGCGCCTATCTCGACAAGCAGCTCGCGCATCTGCAGGGCATCGTCGCCCGCCTCGCCAACCGGCTTCAGCGCCGGCTGATGGCGCAGCAGAACCGCGCCTGGGAGTTCGATCTCGAAGAGGGCATCCTGGACCCTGCGCGCCTGTCGCGCGTGGTGACCGATCCCCATCACCCGCTGTCCTTCATGCACGAGAAGGAAGCGACCTTCCGCGACACCGTCGTCACGCTGCTGCTCGACAATTCCGGCTCGATGCGCGGTCGTCCGATCACGGTCGCGGCGACCTGCGCCGACATTCTCGCGCGCACGCTGGAGCGTTGCGGCGTCAAGGTCGAGATCCTCGGCTTCACGACGCGCGCCTGGAAGGGCGGGCAATCGCGCGAGGCGTGGCTCGCCGCCGGCAAGCCGGCCAATCCCGGCCGCCTCAACGATCTCCGCCACATCATCTACAAGTCGGCCGATGCTCCGTGGCGTCGCGCGCGGAAAAATCTCGGCCTGATGATGCGCGAGGGCCTGCTGAAGGAGAACATCGACGGCGAGGCGCTCGACTGGGCGCACAAGCGCCTGCTCGGCCGGTCCGAGCAGCGCAAGATCCTGATGATGATCTCGGACGGTGCGCCGGTCGACGATTCCACGCTGTCGGTCAATCCCGGCAACTATCTCGAGCGGCATTTGCGCCACATCATCGAGGAGATCGAGACCCGCTCGCCGGTCGAGCTGATCGCGATCGGCATCGGCCATGACGTGACGCGCTACTATCGCCGCGCGGTGACGATCGTGGACGCCGAAGAGCTCGGCGGCGCCATCACCGAGAAGCTCGCCGAACTCTTCAGCGAGACCAACACGGCGCCAACCCAGCCGGCCGGTCGCCCGCGACGCAAATTGCATTCGTGAGCACCCGTCAATCCCGCCGCAGCTTCGTCAGCCACGCGGCGGCGGGATTTTCCACTCTCCTGGCTCCCCGGCTTGCGCACGCGCAATCCTCGCCAAAACAGACGCAGCCCGAACACGCCGTCAACGAACCCGTCGGCATCGAGGTCAATGCGCGGCCGATTCCGTTCTTCGAGCCGCGCGACCGCTCGCGCGTGCGCTTCGGGCAGTTAGCATATCGCAGCGGCCTCGTCCTGACCTCGCCGCATCGCGGCTTCGGCGGCCTGTCCGGCTTCCGCTTCCTCGACGACAAGGGCGAGCGCTTTCTCGCGCTGTCGGATCAAGGCACCTGGTTCACCGGTCAGATCCGCTATGCGGACGGCAGGATGACCGGGCTCGACGACGTCGAGGCCGCGCCGATGCTGAACAGCGAGGGCCGCCCGATCACGGAGAAGCGGCTCTGGTACGATACCGAGTCGCTGGCGCGCGACGGCTCGCTCGTCTATGTCGGGTTAGAGCGCGTCAACCAGATCATGCGCTTCGATTTTGCCAGGGGCGGCACGCGCGCCCGCGGCGAGGTGATCGCCTCGCCTTCTGCGATCCGCAAGCTGCCGGTCAACAAGGGGCTCGAGGCGCTGGTGTTCGTGCCGAAAGGCCAGCCGCTCGCTGGCACGCTGATCGCGCTGTCCGAGCGGGGGCTCGATGCCGACGGCAATCTGGTCGCCTTCCTGATCGGCGGCCCGTCGCCTGGCCAGTTCGCGGTGCGCCGCACCGAGAAGTTCGACATCAGCGACGCCGTGCTGCTGTCCTCCGGCGAGCTCCTGATCCTCGAACGCAAATTCTCCTGGTTCACCGGCATCGACATCCGCATCCGCGCGTTACAGCTCAAATCGATCGCGCCGGGTGCGCTGGTCGACGGCCCCGAGCTGTTCCGGGCCGATCTCGGCCACGAGGTCGACAACATGGAAGGCATCGACGCCCACGTCACGGCCGACGGCGAGACCGTGCTGACCATGGTGTCGGACGATAATTTCTCGCTGCTCCAGCGCACGCTGCTGTTGCAGTTCACGCTGGTGGAGTAGATTGAACGTCGGCGCCCCCTGTGCCGACACACCATCATGCCGCATCGCCGCGCCATCCTCGCCCTGCTCCTCGCACTCGCCGTCTCGCCGGCGCTGGCGACGGCCGAGCACAAATACGGCAAGGGCGAATACGCCATCATTCTCGGCGGCAAGGCGCCGAACGGAAAGCTCTCCGTTGCGGCGCATGGCGAGGGCGATGCCGGCTCGGAGAATTTCCGCATCTACCTGATGGCGGAGCCGGGGCATCGCAAGCTGATGACGCTCGACAACGTCAACGACGACAACATCCTGGACTCGGCCCCGGATGCGTTCCACGCCGCGTGGTCGGCGGATTCGCGTTACCTCGCGGTGTCGTTTCGCAGCGAGCGCCACATCGTCACGCTGAACATCTACGCCGTTGGCGGCAAAGCTGCGAAGCCGATCGACGGGCCGGACCTGTTCCGCGACGTCGCCGGCCGCACCGTCGATGCCGCCAGCGACCTCGACATGCGCTCGTCCATTCCGCAATTCACCTGGCTCGCGCCGCGCCGCTTCCATCTCACTGACTATCGCGTGTTCGTCGCCGACGACACCAGGCTCGCCGACAGGCTGGGTCCGCTCGGCAAGGTGTCGAAGCGCGATGGTGGCGGCAACCTCATCGAGTTCTCGGCCGAGGCCGATGGCGAGATTCTGCCCGACGGCAGGATCCGGATGGGCAAGCCGCAGCCGGGGAAGTTCGAGGATTCGCAGTAGGCGCGCCGCTCCGCATGCATGGCCCCGCGATCCGCCATGCCGCTCGCGCATCTCGCAATCCGCCGTTCGCCCACCTACACTTCATGCAATTGCTTCCATCCCTCCATCTTTCGGATTCCCTTGCATGAGCGCCCTGTTTTCCCCGATCAAGCTGCGCGGCCTGACGCTGAAGAACCGCGTGGTGGTGTCGCCGATGTGCCAGTATTCGGCCGAAGACGGCGTTCCCACCGACTGGCATTTCACCCACATCAACAATCTGGCGCTGTCGGGCGCGTCGATGTTCTGCATCGAGGCCACCCATGTCGAGGCGATCGGCCGCATCACGCCGGGCTGTCTCGGGCTCTACAGCGACGCCTCCGAGGCCGCGCTGAAGCAGATCCTCACCTCCGTGCGCAAGCATTCGTCGACCGCGATCGCGATGCAACTCGCCCATGCGGGCCGCAAAGCGAGCAGCGCGCGGCCCTGGGACGGAGGCCAGCTCATTCCGCTCGACCAGGGCGGCTGGCAGACGGTGGCGCCGTCGGCGATCCCGCACAAGGACGGCGAGGCGGCGCCGCTCGCACTTGATGGCGCGGGCCTGAAGCGGATCCGCGAGGCGTTCGTCGATAGCGCGAGGCGCGCGGAGCGCATCGGCATCGACGCGATCGAGCTGCACGGCGCGCACGGCTATCTGCTGCATCAATTCCTGTCGCCGATCTCGAACAGGCGCACCGATGAATATGGCGGCTCGCTCGAGAACCGCATGCGCTTCCCGCTCGAGATCTTTGAGGCGGTGCGCGCCGTGTTCCCGCACGACAAGCCCGTGGGCATGCGGGTCTCGTCGACCGACTGGGTCGAGGGCGGCTGGGATCTCGCCCAGACCATCGAATTTGCGAAAGCGCTGAAGGCGCGCGGCGTCGACTGGATCGATGCCTCCTCCGGCGGCGTCTCGCCGCTGCAGAAGATCACGCTCGGCCCCGGCTATCAGGTCCAGTTCGCGGATGCCATCCGCCGCGAGACCGGCCTGCCGACCATCGCGGTCGGCCTGATCACGGAAGCCAGGCACGCGGAGGAGATCGTCGCATCGGGCAAGGCCGACATGGTCGCGCTCGCCCGCGGCATGCTCTACGATCCCCGCTGGGGCTGGCACGCCGCCGCGGAAGTCGGCGGCGAAGTCGAAGCCCCGCCGCAATATTGGCGCTCGCAGCCTTCGACGCAGAAGGCGCTGTTCGGCAAGACCACGTTCGGGGCGCGGTAGCTTGTTCGCCGCCAAATTCGCAACAGGTCGTCATGCCCGGGCTTGTCCCGGGCATCCACGTTCTTGATGCCGCGACCCGAGGCGTCATGCCCGGGACAAGCCCGGCGATGACGGAGAGCGCCTCGTCATCATGTAACCTCACGCATCCGTAACTCTCCTTACCTTCCACCCCGGCCGAAATGGGCCTAACCTCCATCCATCCTGGGCATCACGGAGGTGCGCCATGCGGTTTGGCGTTCGCAAGACGGCGCACATTTTCGAACGATTGGGCCTCGCGATGGCGGGCGCCGCGTGCGGGCTGTTCGTCGGCGCCTATGTCGGATCGGCTATTCCTGCGCTCACCACGCAAGGCTTTCTGCTGCTCATGATGCTGCTCGGCATCGTCGGCTTCTATCTCGGCATCGACACGCCGCAGTTGCCCTTCGACGACGCGCACAGCCAGATCGATGCCGCCGAGCTGCTGAGCTCCGCCGGCACGCTCTGCGCCACACTTTCAGCGCTGGTGTCCGTCGCCGTCATCGTGCTCCGCCTCGATCCGCACGACGCGCTGACCTGGCTGGTGTTCGCCGGCTGGATCGGCGGCGTCGCGATGCAGATCGTCGCGGGGGCGAAGGCGCGGATGCGGAAGGCGTGAGGTCGCCCAGAATTCCGCCGTCGTCCCGGCGAAGGCCGGGACCCATAACCACCGAATTGAATTCGGCGAAGGCTGATAATGACCAGTTCGCACCACAACTTTTGCTGCGGAGTATGGGTCCCGGCCTTCGCCGGGACGACAGCGAGTATGTGGCGACCAGCGCCCCCTAAAACACCACGCCCACCCGCGAGCCGCGCTTCCAGGCGATGCGGCAGCGTTTCCTGGTGTTGACGTGCAACAGCTCGAACCGGTCGGGGATCTTCACCTGTCCGCCGAGATCGACGCAGGCCCCGCCGGGCGAATAGTCGATCAGCGTGCAGACGATCACGGGCGCGCGCGGGTCGGTGATGATCTTGGCCTGGCGGGAGACCAGGCCGGCAGGTTTCACACGGGCATGTCGACGCGGATGCATTGGCACTCTCCTCCAATACCGCGGACAACGCGGTGGGCTTGGGGAGCAATGATGGCGCGGAGTCTCTGCGATCAGGCTAAGGCGGGCGGGAGAATTTTAATGAAAAGTGGCGGCGAACGGAGAAAACGGCGGTAACGGGGTGCCACCCTCCCCTGGAGGGGGAGGGTCGATCGCGCACAGCGCGAGCGGGGTGGGGTGATCTCGCAACACGGGCAGTGCATGTGAGGAGAGACTGTCACCCCACCCCGTCTCACATTCCGCTAGCGCTCCATGTGAGCCGACCCTCCCCCTCCAGGGGGCCCTCCAGGGGAGGGTGGTAGCGAGCTCACGCTCTCCGTCGGCAGATCCGACCCCGGCGCCACCGGCATCGGCACCGTCACATAGGTCTTCGGCAAATTCACCGGCCGATATCCAGCGTCCGCCTCCATTCGCTTCACCACGCTCTCATGCACATGCGCGCCCTCGGGGATGACGCGCGGCTCGCAATCCGGAATGTACCAGCCCCACCACACCTTCCTGTCGGGCCATTCCTTGTAGGTCGCGCGCTTCGGCAGATATTCCAGCACGCGCCAGGCCGCGCTCATCGAATCGTGCAGCGGGCCCTTCTCGGGGGTGTACGCCGGCGCGACATATTTGAACGGCGAGTTCTTGCGGTCGTGGCCCCAGGCGAGCTGGTTCACGGTGCTGGTGTTGAAATGCAGCCCCGCTTTGGTTGCCTCGTCGATCATCCACACAAGCGGATATTTCGACTCCGCGCTCGTCTCTTCGGGATAGCCGCCGCCGACGTCGCAATGCACGCCGGCGAACCACACCTGCAGGATATCCTGCGGCACCTTCTTCTCGTCGGGCACGTAGCGGTTGCGCCAATAGTCCTGCGGTTCGTCATACGCCTTCAGGCGGAACATGCAGCGCCGCTCGTCGATCGCGATCGCCTGGCGGAAGATGTTGACGCTGGGGTTGACAAGCGTGAAGGCGAGCTCCTCCAGGCTGAACACCAGGAAGAACACGTCGCGCCGCGGCACGATCACGCTCGCCACCGTGTCCCAGACGCCGATGAAGTGGATGGTCGGCCAGCGCGTCGAGGTGATGCGCGCGAATTGCGCGGCAAGGTCGAATGCGTCCTTCGGCAGCGGCCCCTGGTCGTCGACGGCGATGTCCTTGACGTCCTCGATGTCGTTGCCGCGCCCGGTGCCGGAATATTGCTTGTAGGCGACGAGGCCCGAGCCTGCGAGGTTCGCCTGCTCCGGCGAGATCAGCCCGATCTTGTGGATCAGCCCCGCCAGTACGCGCACCGTATAGGCGCCGCGCGAAAAGCCGAACAGGTAGATCTTGTCGCCGGGCGCGTAATTCTCGACCAGGAAGCAATAGGCACTGAGTACGTTGTCATCGAGCCCGTAGCCGGTGGCCAGACCCAGCACCAGCTTGATGTTCGACTTCCACCTGTTCCAGGTCGACGGCTCCGTCACCGTGCCGACGCCGGGATCGTAGAACACCATCTGCCGCGGCTGCGTCTTCCCGGTCTTGCGCAAGCAGCGATAGAGCTTCAGGACGTTGGAGATGTTTTCCGAGATCTCGTTGCCGGTGCCGTCACAGCAGACGACGAGGTTCTTCGGCTCGGGTTTTGCTTGATACTCCACGGGGTGCGCCTCCGGGTGATGCTACCGGGGCGAGTATAGCGCAAATGCCGGGCGGCTGGGAGACGAGGGGATACTTACCCTCCCCTGGAGGGGGAGGGTCGATCGCGCGCAGCGCGAGCGGGGTGGGGTGATCTCTCGACGCGGGCAGTGGTCGTCGCGGAGGGACCGTCACCCCACCCCGTCTCACATTTCGCTGCGCTCGATGTGAGCCGACCCTCGGGCGAGCTACGCTCGTCCCGGACCCCTCCAGGGAGGGTCAGCGCACGTCGCTTTCTGAAAGGACGCTACTTCTTCTTCCCCGGGCCGAAATCCGGCTGCCACACCGCGTCCTTGCGGCTCGGCGCGGCGGCGATCACCTTGGCTTTGTCCTTCTTCGGCTTCTTGGTTTCGCGGTTGCCGCGTTGCTGTCCCTTGGCCATGGCATCAAGCTCCTTTGGAGGTTTGAGTTCGTCCAGTTCGTCCGATTGCAGCACGCGGCCGCGCGGCGTGCAGACGCGCACGTCCACGAAGCCGTCGCGCTGCAGCTTCCGCGCCAGCCGCAGCGCCACGGTGGCGTTGCTGCGGCCGTGATTGGCGGTGCCAGATTCGCCGGTCGCCCAGATCAGATAGGGCACGCGGACGGGCCTAGCCATGGAACAGGGTCGCGATGCAAACGAGAAGCAGCAGGAACAATGCGGCGTCGATGCGTGGAAAGATCCATTCCGAGGCGGCAAGTCGCGGCATCGCATGCTCCTGCGCGAGCACGACGCGCGTCGTGCCCTCATGACTGGTATCCCGGCGGGAGCGCACGTGACCCTCAGTCACCGGTCGATGCCGTAGCGGAAGATGCGGTGATGGACGCGACCCTACGCCCGCGTCATGCCAATAGCGAGGACTAAAACGCGATAGCGCTGGCTATTGCCGCCCATTGAGCGCATGGTCGCGGCCCATGACTGATGTTCCCGTCGATCTGGACAAGCATCGCGGCATGGCCGCGCAGAAGGCGACCGATTTGCGCCGCGCGCTGGCCGAGGTCGAGAGCAATGTCCGCCAGCTGCGCGAGCGCGAGGCCGATCTCGAAAACCGCCTGATGACCGTGCCCGCCGCCTCCTGGGCCGAAGCCGCGGTGAAGGCGCGCTATCTCCTCAACCTCTACGCCGCAAGCCTTCCCGCCGAGGACACCCGCCACCGCGCGCTGGTGACGGCGTTGTTCGACGATTTCGCAAGGCTCGGCGGCGACAGCTGAAACGCCGCACCCTCGCGCGCGCGCATCGTGGCGATAGTGCTGGCTATTGCCGCGCGATGCGCCCATGCTCCGGCCGCAGCAGCGTCGGTTGGGGCACCCACCTTTCGAAAGGCAGGCATGCATGTCCATCCGCTCGCGACGCGAAACCATCACGTTCAACCATCCGTTCCGCATCCGCGGCATCGATCGCCTGCTGCCCGCGGGCGCCTATGAGGTCGTCACCGACGAGGAGATGATCGAGGGCCTGTCGTTCGCGGTCTGGCGCCGCGTCGCCACCATGATCACGGTGCCGGCCGAAGGCGGGCACGGCATGACGGAGATGCTATCGATCGGCTCGGTCGATCTTGCCGACGCCCAGGCCCAGGATGCACAGACCAAAGACGCGCAGGCGCAAGACGTGCAAGCCACCAACGCAAAGGTCGCGTCATGACGGATGTCCCGGTCGATCTCGACAGCCATCGCGGCATGGCCGCACAGAAGGCGACGGATCTGCGCCGGGCGATCGCCGTCGTCGAGGCCCATGTCAGGGAGCTGCGCGAGCGCGAGTCCGATCTCGAAGAGCGCATGATGGCGGCGCCCTCCGCCTCGTGGTCCGAGGCCGCGGTGAAGGCACGCCATCTGCTCAACCTCTACGCCGCGCGCCTCCCCGGCGAGGACACGCGGCACCACGCGCTGGTGACGGCGCTGTTCGACGATTTCGCGAGGCTCGGTGGCGACGATTGAAGGCAGACGCGGCGGCGCGCGTTGCCCGCCTCTCCCGCTCGTGGGAGAGGCCGACGCGCCCCGGGCGATGCTGTGCCCGTGGACGCAGGTGCGCGCAGCTGTCTTCCCGGCGAAAGCGTGCGCGTGGAAATAGGTGCGCGAATTGAAAACAGGTGTGCGAATTGAAAACAGCCGTCGTCCTGGCGAAAGCCAGGACCCATAACCACCGAAGCGAATTGTTGCGGAGACGTGTGCCACATCGTGCTTCGACAACACCGACCGGGGCAATGGGTCCTGGCCCCCGTGCGCAATTGCGCACTAGGCCAGGACGACAGCGCGGCGAGTTTGCACCGTGTCGCGGAGACCCCGCTTAGCAGGAGTAACCCATGAAGCTCACCCCCGGCCGCTATATCGGCCACGAACAGGACCGCGGCATCGTCCAGTTCTCGATGCAGGACGGCCCCCACGAGATCGCCTGCGCGATCTCGACCTCGGCGCTTGACGATCTCGAGCGCGGCATGCGCACCAGGCCCGACGAGCGCGAAGCCCAGTTCATCCGCCTGCGCGAGCAGATCGAAGCCTGCGCGGGACGCAAGTATCAGGCGACGGAGTTCGAAGGCTCGCCGCCGGGCATCGTGCTGCGGAGCATTGATTTTCGGGGGTAGGGGGAGCCTACTTCGGTGGCTCTTGCGGCTTGCCCTGGAACTGGATGTTGCACTTCTTTGCGATCGAGGCCTGCTCAATCGCAACCATTTGTCCCTTCATCTGCCCAAGTTCGGCGGCGGTTTGTTTATCACCGCCGACCAGGAACGCCGCGGGCCAGAAAATGACGACAGCAACACCTGTCGCAACCTGATCCTTGGTGCGCTGACTGTCTTGGGCTCCGGAGAGTGTCGCGGCTCTGGCGGACACCGCCTGCGCCTCGAGCGAGAGTTGTTGGCAGTTGTATTGTTGATACTGCACCGGCGAGACGTAAGTAGCCGTGATGTCAGATGATGAAGAAGCGCAGCCAGCAAGCGCGGTCGCAAAGACCGCCACGCTCAAATAACGCATAAGAAGATCCCCAGCCGGAAAAACTCGACCCAAGCGCAACCAGTGCGCGAGATCAATAGGACCTTCGCTGAGGTGGTATTAGTACGGGGACAGCAGGTCGTCGTGTCGAAGCAGGCGGTCGCTGGATACGCTTGGCTGTTTGATCCGCGGCAACGTCGTTTGATCGTCTAGTTCTCTATGCAGGACGGCCCCCACGAGGTTCCCTGCGCGATCTCGACACTCCCCGCTCGACGACCTTGAGCGCGGCATACGCATCAGGCCCGATGAGCGTGAAGCCCAGTTCATCCGCCTGCGAGAGCAGATCGAAGCCTGCGCGGGAGGCAAGTATCACGGGACGCAGTTCGAGGGCTAGCCGCCGGTTGCGCGTCAGCGGTGCTCAAGTCATTCAAGGTCGTCTGCGGGCTTGAACTGTTCGATCTTTAATCTATCGCCTGAAGGCCAAGCGAGCAAAATGGTCCATAGTCCAGAGAGAGGCAATAACACCGCGTTCCTCAGTGTCGATGATTGTCGTTCCAGATAAATCTTCAAGCGAGTCGACTCTCTTGAGAATCTCCTTACGGGCATCGATCGTAAATGGGCCCAATCCGGCGCTCCCGTTACGTCTTGTCTTCCATCGATTAGCTGGATCATTGCGAAACTCTGCAAGCCAATCTCGAAATGCCAGGAATGGCTTTAGCTGAGAATGTCCAGATTTTATTAGCTCGCTTGCTGATTTGTCTTTCCGAACTACTGTGCAGGTCCAACATCCAAATCTGCCCGAAGCACAGGGCGGAGCAGTTGGAGCTTTGATCACGGGGCATTCGCCTGATGCTCCGCGGTATAGTGCTTCCAAAGCAGACCTATCTAATGCCGTCGGAAGAGATAGGCCGAAGATGGCATCCCATACCTCCGGCACACTCATCTCCACAATAGGCAGAAAAAGGTCATAATCCCCTTTGCCCTCTCGCTGTTTCTGCCAATAGAGATTGGCACTCAAAGCCAGTGCGCGATCTCGCTGTCTGCTTTCAGACTGCCTCAAACCCAGGACGACGACTGTGTCGTCTGGGTTCTGTTTCGCGATGAATTCCGAGACGGGCTTTATCCGCAATCCGGTCGTACACCATCGGAAGCTATTGGTGGGCGGCGGGTATCCACGTCCTATTATTCGGACGAAGAAGCGATCAGGAATTGGAGCTTTGAGTAGCTCTATCTTGATCGATAGCTCAAGCTGAGCGAATTCCTGCTCGGCCTGTTGGAGAAATGCCTTGGCATAGACGTCCAGCACCGGATTCTCGACGCCGGTATCGCAATAGATCAGGGTTATTCGAGACAGTCTGACCTTCGTGCGACGGTACGCCGCGAGAAAAATCTTTAGTGCAGCAGACGAGTCTTTTCCGCCGGAGAATGCGATGATCCAGTGTGCTGTGCTTCTGGCGCGTATTGCCTCAGCAGTCATTTCGATTGAGAGGAGTACCGGGTCATTTATCAAGAGCGTTTAGCCGCTTCTCGACCTCGGACTTGTATTTCAGGTCGATCACTTCGAGCTGCTCTGCACCGATTCCGATTTGACGAGAGGTGCTTACAAGAGAGCCTGCGAAGGAGACGACCGCAATTAAAACAAAAACCATACCCGCCGGGAAAGCTTCTTCGATCTTCAGATAGAAGAGCAGCATTGAAACGAGAAAAAATAGCAGGGCTAAGATCGTGGAGTCCGCACACGAGGTCCATATGACGCCATTGGCGTAGGCCAAGCTTGCTTTTTGTTTGAGACTCTCGTCGCTGTCGATCAAGCTAAAGAAGAGCGGTCGCAGCTTTTTCCAAGTGTATCGATCCTTCTGATCCGGATATCCGGTGATTTTGACGAGGCCCTCGCGCAGTCGCTCGACGACGCGCTTGTGATGATATGCGTTCGTCCATTTGCGAAGCGGCGTGACATAGTAGAGGGCAGCGGGAATGACCACGATTGGGAGATACGTCGACTTTTCGAAGTCTGGAAGCGTGGTAGACCAAAGCCCGGTCAACTGTCCGAGGAACTTAGCATAGAGAAGCATTAGCGCGGCTGGAACGACGAACCGCACGAACTTCAACAAACTCAGTGGCACCTAAAAACTCCAACGTATCGATTCGTGCCTGCAAACATTAATTGAAGAAATTCAAGATAGTTACTTTTAAGCGAGTAATACAACAACAAAAACGGCCGGACCTTCCGATCCGGCCGCAACGCAAAACTCTACTGGCTAAGCCTACGCCACGCGACGCAACCTAGCCCCCGCCCAATCAGGAAATTCTTAGCTGGCCTTCTTGACCGGCGCGTCGCCGACCTTCTTCTGGATGGCGCGCTTCAGCTCGAGGGCGCGCGGCGACAGCACGTCGGCCTTGGCCTTGAGCAGGAAGGCGTCGAGGCCGCCATTGTGGTCGACGCTCTTCACCGCGTTGGTGGAGACGCGCAGGCGCACGTTGCGCTCCAGGGCTTCGCTGATGAAGGTCACGTTGACCAGGTTCGGCAGGAAGCGGCGCTTGGTCTTGATGTTGGAGTGGCTGACCTTGTGGCCGACCTGGGGGCCCTTGGCCGTCAGTTCGCAGCGGCGAGACATGGCAAAAATCCTTCCGTCTAAACCCCCAATGCTTGCGGCCGCCATTCGGGGCGCCACGGGGGCAAATTCTTTCGTCCTTGCAGGGAGCGGGCGGACGTATAGGGGGGAAGGGGCGGGTAGTCAAGGATTTGGGGCGGGGTTCGTGCCCCACAACAGGTGTCATCGCCCGGCTTGCCGCCTTCGCTAAAGCTACGGCGGGCCGAGCGCCCCCGTGGGCCTCGGCGTAGCCTTGGCGGAGCCGGGACCGGGCGATCCAGTATCCCAGAGGCCTTCGTTTGGGAGCTCGTCCCCACCAGATCCGTCCCGGCGTACTGGATACCCCGCTTTCGCGGGGTATGACAGCGGAATGGGCGGGTAAGGTGTGCGCCCCTGACGCATTCCCCAATCATCAAAACGGCAATGTTTAAAACCCCTTACCATCACATAAAGGGCGCAATCGCCGCCGAATAGTCCGCTGGGTTCCCGGCTTCTGACGCCTGCAAGCATTGCTTCGCGCAGCAACCGGCTTAAGTAACAACCACACGCTTCCCGATCGGATCGTCTCGTGCACACGTTTCCCCTCTTCTCGCCCCGGCTGCGGTCGGCCGGCAGGCCGGCCTTGGCCGCTGTCGGCGCCCTGGTGCTGGCGTGGGGAGGATTGGTTTGGGGGGCTGCGCCTGCAGCGGCGCAAGGCAAGCTCGAGGCGCAGTATGAGGCGACCTTGTCCGGCATTCCGGTCGGCCGCGGCGCCTGGAACATCGATATCCAGGACGACGTGTTCTCGGCGGCCGCTTCCGGCGGCACGTCAGGCCTCCTGAAATCCTTCGCGGGCGGGTCCGGCACCGGCGCCAGCCAAGGGCGCGTCGTCAACGGCGTGCTGGTCGCCTCGGCCTACCAGGCCTCCACCACCACCTCGAAGAAGACCGAAGAGATCCACATCACCCTCGACAAGGGCAATGTGAAGGAGTTCGGCATCGTGCCGGAGCCGCCGGTCGATCCTGACCGCATCGTCGTCACGGACGCGCATCGGCGCGGCGTGTTCGATCCGATGACGGCCTCGCTGGTGCGCGTCCCCGGCACCGGCGATCCGCTATCGCCGGAGGCCTGCCACGGCAGCGCGCCCGTGTTCGACGGCCGCATGCGCTACGAGCTCAAGCTCGATTTCAAGCGCATGGAGACCGTGAAGGCCGAGAAGGGCTATCACGGCCCGGTCGTGGTCTGCGCGCTCTATTTCGTGCCCGTCGCCGGCTACATCCCCGATCGCCCCGTGATCAAATATCTCTCCGCCCAGCGCAACATCGAGATCGCGTTCGCGCCCATCGCGGGCACGCGCATCCTGGTGCCGTTCTGGCTGAAGGTTCCGACGCCGCTCGGCCCTGCGATGCTGGAAGCGACCAGCTTCATCACCACAGCCCAGCCGCCAAGGGTGGCGAAGACGCAGTAGGGGCCTTAGGCCGCGCGCTCCACCCACCGCCGTCATTCCGGGGCGCGCCCCTTTGGCGCGAGCTATGGTGCGCAATTGCGCACCTGAGAATCCATCGGGCCGCAGTGCTTGTCTCGCCATGGATTCCGGGTTCGTCGCTGCGCGACGCCCCGGAATGACGAATGGAGGGGCGTCGTAAGCAATATCAACGACTTGCCTACTGTGCATGGGGTTGTTTTCTTGGGCCTGGGCTGCAGCATCAAAAATCCCGGGAATCCATTTGACTCCTGCCCGATTCTGATTCGACTCCGCGCCATCCCCAACTTAAGGAAATCCGTCACCAAATCGTCCCTTGTGCGACGGCCCAAAACTCCATCTAGTGCGAGGGAAATCAGAGTCCCGCGACATGTTGCGTGAACGTAACAGGACTCACCGGGGAGTCTGCGATTCGGCCGCGATTCGTTCTCAAGTCGTTCCGAAGCTTAAGCGCACAGGAAAAAGCGTCGCAAAGTGAGACAGTTGCGCGAGGTTTGGGGAGGCTGCTCCCACACGGTCGGTGTCATCGCCCGGCTTGACCGGGCGATCCAGCACGCCGAGGCGTTTGTGGTTGAGCCGGCGGGGCCGCGGCGTACTGGATGCCCCGGTCCCGGCTCCGCCAAGGCTACGCCGAGGCCCGCGGGGGTGCTCGGCCCGCCGTAGCTTTAGCGAAGGCGGCAAGCCGGGGCATGACAGCTCGGCATCCCTTCGCCCCAGATAGCCCTGACATTCGCCCCCATCAGCCATTACCTAACCCGGCAGACATGGCCTTTTCCTCCTCCCCCTACGCTTCCGAGCGCGCGCCGTCCGATCGCGTGCCTGGCGCCGGCGTCACCGCGGTGCTCGGGCCGACCAACACCGGCAAGACCCATCTCGCCATCGAACGGATGCTGGCGCATTCCTCGGGCCTGATCGGCCTGCCGCTGCGCCTGCTGGCGCGCGAGGTCTACAACAAGATCGTCGCCCGCGTCGGCGCGGACGCGGTCGCGCTGGTGACCGGCGAGGAGAAGATCAAGCCGAAGCACCCGCGCTATTGGGTCTCCACCGTCGAGGCGATGCCGCGCGATCTCGACGTCTCCTTCCTCGCCGTCGACGAGATCCAGATCGCCTCCGACCTCGAACGTGGCCACGTCTTCACCGACCGCATCCTCAACCGCCGCGGCCGCGACGAGACGCTGCTGCTGGGCGCAGCCACCATGCGCCCGATCATCGAGCGGCTGTTGCCCGGCGTCTCCATGATCACCCGGCCGCGCCTGTCGCAGCTGGAATTTGCCGGCGACCGCAAGATCACGCGCCAGCCGCGCCGCACCGCCATCGTCGCGTTCTCGGCCGACGAGGTCTACGCCATCGCCGAGCTGATCAAGCGCCAGCATGGCGGCGCCGCCGTCGTGCTGGGCTCGCTCAGCCCACGCACGCGCAACGCGCAGGTCGAGATGTTCCAGAACGGCGACGTCGATTATCTCGTCGCTACCGACGCCGTCGGCATGGGCCTCAATCTCGACGTCGACCACGTTGCGTTTGCCTCCGACCGCAAGTTCGACGGCTACCAGTTCCGCCGCCTGACGCCGGCCGAGTTCGCGCAAGTCGCCGGCCGCGCGGGGCGCGCCACGCGCAACGGTACTTTCGGCACCACGGGCCGCTGCGGCCCGTTCGAGCCGGAGCTCGTGAACGCGCTCCAGAACCACATCTTCGAGCCAGTGAAGATGCTGCAATGGCGCAACGCGAAGCTGGATTTCTCCTCGCTCGGCGCGCTGCAGGTCTCGCTCAACCTCGCCCCCGGGCACGACACGCTGACCCGGGCGCCGATCGCCGAGGACATGCGCGTACTCGACCACGCCGCCCGCGACGTCGAGGTGCGCGATATCGCGCATGGCAAGGAAGCCGTGGAACGGCTGTGGGAGGCCTGCCAGGTCCCCGACTACAGGAAATTGTCGCCGGCCGCCCATGCCGAACTGGTGACGACGCTCTATGGCTTCCTGATGCAGAAGGGCTGCATCCCCGATTCCTGGTTCGCGGCCCAGATCGACCAGGCCGACCGCGTCGACGGCGACATCGACACGCTGTCGGCCAGGATCGCGCAGATCCGCACCTGGACCTTCGTCGCCAACCGCCCGGACTGGCTGAAAGACCCCGAACGCTGGCAAGGGACCGCGCGGGAGGTCGAAAATAAATTATCGGATGCGCTCCATGAACGCTTGACTGAGCGTTTCGTTGATCGCCGGACCAGTGTATTGATGCGCCGCCTGCGGGAGAACACGAGCTTGAATACGGAAATCGGCAAGACCGGCGAAGTCATCGTCGAAGGCCATGTCATCGGCCGCCTCGACGGCTTCACCTTTGCACCGGATGCGGCGGAAGCCGGCTCCGATGCGAAAGCCTTGCAGGCTGCCGCGCAAGCGGTGCTCGCCGGCGAGATCAATGCGCGCGCCGAAAAGCTGGGCAACGCGCCTGACGATCAGTTCGTGCTGACGTCGGACGGCACCATCCGCTGGACCGGCGATGCGGTGGCGCGACTGACTGCCGCAGAGGAGGCGCTGCATCCGCGCATCCGCATCATCTCGGACGAGCGCCTGACCGGCGCTCCCCGCGAGAAGGTGCAGGCGCGGCTCGACCTCTGGCTCAAGACGCATATCGAAAAGCTGCTCGGGCCGATGTTCGAGCTGTCGAAGGCCGAGGACGTCACGGGCATCGCCCGCGGCATCGCCTATCAGCTGGTCGAGGCGCTCGGCGTGCTCGAGCGCCCGAAGATCGCGAGCGAGCTGAAGGATCTCGACCAGCCCTCGCGCGCGACCTTGCGCAAATACGGCGTCCGCTTCGGCGCCTATCATATCTATTTCCCCGGTATCCTGAAGCCCGCCGCGCGCGCACTGGCTGCGCTGTTGTGGGCGCTGAAGCAGGACAATGTCGATCTGTCGGCACTCTCGGGCGCACAGCATCTGGCCTCGTCGGGGCGCACCTCGTTTCCGGTCGACAAGGCCCTGCCGCGCGATGCCTATCGCGTGCTCGGCTACAAGCAGGCCGGCGAACGCGCCGTGCGCGTCGACATCCTGGAGCGTCTGGCCGATCTGATCCGCCCGGCGCTGGCCTGGCGCGAGAATTCGCCCGGCGAAAAGCCCGCCGGCGCATTCGACGGCCGCGGCTTCGTGGTGACGCAGGCGATGACCTCGCTCACCGGCTCCGCCGGCGAGGATTTCGCGTCCGTGCTGCGCGCGCTCGGCTATCGCATGGAGAAGCGCGCGCCGCTGCCGCCGAAGCCGGCCGCGCCTGTGGCTGCGGAGACGCCTGCGACTGAGGCGTCCGCCGAGACGCCCGCGACCGAGGAGGCCGCAGCGCCTGTTGCGGATACCGCGATCGAAGCCACTGCCGAGCCGGTGACCGTCGAAGACGCCCCCGGCATGGAGCAGCAGGACGAGCCCGCGCCCGAAGAGCCGGCGTTCGAGGCCTCGCCCGAAGCGCCCGTCACGCCCGAAGATGCCCCCGGCATCGCACCGCCGGCGGAAGAAGCCGCTGCACCCGCGGAGGCTGCCGTTGAAGCTGCTCCCGCCGAGACCGCTGCAGCGGAAGCCGCCGCATCTCCCGATGCCGCCGCGCCTGTTGAAGCTGCTGCCGCGCCCGCGGAGCCCGAGCTCGTCGAAGTCTGGCGTCCCGGTGGTCGTCACGAGGATCGCAAGCCGCGTCACGAGCGCCATCGTCACCAGCGCCACCATCAGCGTCCGCAACAGGCGGGCGCCGAAGCGGGTGCTGCGGCGCCGGCTGAAGGCGAGGCCGCACAGTCCGCGGATGGCGAGAAGCGCAACGAGCGCCATCGTCATGGCGGCGGCCATCGCAGGGATGGTGCGCGGGACTTCCGCAAGCCGCGCGAAGGTGGCGCCGAGGGCGCGCCGCGTCCGGAAGGGCGCGACGACCGCAACCGCAGCTTCCAGGGCAAAGATCGCGACAACAAGGATCGCAACCGCGACAACAAGAAGTTCGCCGGCGATCGTGACAAGGGCCGCGACAACAGGGGCCGCGATCGCGACAAGGGCCGCGACCGTCAGGGCGGTCCGTCGCTGCGGCCCTACGCCTCGAGCGCGAATCCGCGCGAGCGCGATCGTCCCGCCGATCCGAACTCGCCGTTCGCAAAGCTCGCCGCGCTGAAGGAGCAGCTTTCCGGTCGCAAGGAGTGATCCCACGACCGAGCGGCAGCGCCTCGACAAATGGCTGTGGCACGCGCGGGTGGTGAAGGCGCGCACCTCGGCGGCTGAGCTCATCGAGTCCGGCCATGTCCGCATCAACGGCACGCGCGAGAAATCGCCGGGCCATGCGATCAAGATCGGCGACGTCGTTACCGTCGCGCTCGATCGCACCGTGCGCGTGTTGAAGGTGACCGGCTTCAGCGAGCGCCGCGGCGATGCAGCTTCTGCGCGCGTGCTCTACGAGGAACTCGGTGAGCGCAAAGAGTAATTAATTGCGCTTCGAGTTCATTTCTTGGTCGATCAATCGCGCAAAGCCGTCATGATCGGCTGTTCCTGATCTTGCAGCGCCGGGCCATCCGCGCTACGCAAGCCGCGACTTTTAAAAGAGCTTTTCGGAGCGTTGGATGACTTACGTCGTCACTGAAAACTGCATCAAGTGCAAGTATACCGACTGTGTCGAGGTCTGCCCCGTCGACTGTTTCTACGAGGGCGAGAACATGCTGGTCATCCATCCTGACGAATGCATTGATTGCGGCGTGTGCGAGCCGGAATGTCCGGCCGACGCCATCAAGCCGGACACGGAACCGGGCCTGGAAAAATGGCTTGAGGTGAACACCGAATACGCCAAGAGCTGGCCGAACATCACCCAGAAGAAAGAATCACCTGCGGACGCTGAAGAGTTCGACGGGCAGCCGGGCAAGTTCGAGAAATATTTTTCTAAAAATCCCGGCTCTGGAGACTAAATTCCGGCGCAAACTTAACCCTAATACCTTCGTCCGCGTCGAAAACCAGCCCTGAAGACCCCTAAATCATTGATTTTTGCGGGAAATGTGCTATATTGGGCACATTAAGCTGAACCCCCCGTCAGCCCAGTTGGCCCCGTTGGGTTCCCGTGAAACCAAATGTCGAACAGGGGCGTGGCAGTTTCCGCGCGCAGGCTGTGTCACAGAAAACGCGTAAAAAGAGTACTTCAGCGAGGGCTTCCCATAAGGAGGCCAAAAAAGTCGCCGCGGCCAGCCGTAGCGCATCCAAGGGTCGGGCCGCTGCCAAGGCGCCGCCGGCTGCAAAGTCCTCGAAGAACAAAAGAAGCGCAATGCCTAACAAGACTGCCAAACCGGCCGCGAAAGCGACCGTTGCCAAGCCTGCTGCTGTCAAGCCTGCCGCCAAGGCTCCCGCTGCCAAGCCCGTTGCTCCGAAGGCCCCCGTTGCTGCCGCCCCTGCCAAGGCCGCCGTTGCCACTGCCAAGCCGGCTGTGAAGGCCGCTGCACCTGCGCCGAAGGTCGAGGAAAAGAAGGTCGTCACCCAGCGTCAGGGCTTCAAGGCCAACGAATTCGTCGTCTATCCCGCTCACGGCGTCGGCCAGATCCTCGCCATCGAGGAGCAGGAGATCGCCGGTGCGAAGCTCGAGCTGTTCGTCATCAACTTCATCAAGGACAAGATGACGCTGCGCGTTCCGACCGCCAAGGTCGCCAATGTCGGCATGCGCAAGCTGTCCGAACCCGCGCTGGTGAAGAAGGCGCTGGAGACCCTCAAGGGGCGTGCCCGCGTCAAGCGCACCATGTGGTCGCGCCGCGCCCAGGAATACGAAGCAAAGATCAATTCGGGCGACATCGTCGCGATCGCGGAAGTCGTGCGCGACCTCTATCGCTCCGAGTCGCAGCCCGAGCAGTCCTACAGCGAACGTCAGCTCTATGAGGCTGCGCTCGATCGTCTGTCCCGCGAGATCGCGGTGGTGCAGCACTCGACCGAGACCGAAGCGGTCAAGGAAATCGAGGCCCAGCTCGCCAAGAGCCCTCGTCGTACCAACGCCAAGGCGGAAGCCGCCGACGGCGAAGGCGAGACGGATGCCGAGGGCGATACCGACGAGACCAATGGCGACGGTACCACGGTCGCCGACGAGGCCGCGTAAGCGTCCCGCCACGTCGATTGCAAGCCATCAAAAGCCCGGCCGTTCGGCCGGGCTTTTTCGTTGGGGTATCTCGCACAGTCATGTCGATCGGCGCGCTAGGCGTTGCGGGACTGGGTCCAGATCAAGATCGGCTGCTGAATTCCACGGACCGCCTGCGGCTCCCGCGCCGTCAGTGGCCGAAACGTTTCGGCTGCGCTGCCAAGCTCGGCCTTCGCGCGACGGACGAGATCGTCGCTTGCCACCAGTGCGCAATCAAGCGCCCGGGTTAATGCCTCGAGGCGGCTTGCCGCATTGACGGTCGCGCCGATCACGGCGAATTCCAAACAGGTCTGCCCGACATCGCCGAGCACTGCGGGCCCGTAATGCAAGCCAAAGCTCACGCGCAGTAACGGTTCGCCGGAAGCCTTTCGTCGTTCGTTCCAATCGTCCGCCGCCGTGATCATGGCCTGGGCACAGCGCAGCGCGTTGCTGGCGTCGTTCGAGCCTGCGAAAGGCGTGCCGAATGTCGCCATCAATCCGTCGCCGAGATATTTGTCCAACGTGCCGTCGTGGCGGAAAACCTCCCGCTCCATCAATCCGTGGAATTCGCGCAGAGTCCGCACCACTTCCTCCGGGGTGCGCACGTCTGCAAAGGCCGTGAATCCGACGATGTCGACGAATAGCACCGCGACGTCTTGCGTGCGTACCTGCTTCAAAGGCTCATCGTGTTTCGACAATTCCGTCACGACGTTGGGTGAGAAGTAGCGCGCAAGATTGCCTCGCTCCCGCTCCACCGCAGCATGCCGGATCAGCAAATCATTGCTGCGTCGAACCGCGAGCGCCAGCGTGACGGCCACAATCAGGAAGACGACGATTTCCTGGATGCGAAGGCCGAATCCGATCGCATCGGGCGAGATCAGCGCGAGCAGCCTGTGATCGCTGCCCACTGCGTCCGCAATGCGCGCGGTCAATGCGGGATTGCGATCAGGCTGCCACCACACCCAGGCGGCGCCGATCGCCCAGAGCGCAGCGGTCCACGTTCCGACCGCGATCACCGTTCGCCAGGAATAGGCCAGTGTGGCCCCTGCGAGCAGGACGAAGAAATAAATGAAATTGCCGAAATGGTATTGCATCGCCACCGGCCAATGCGACGTGCCAAACGGGTTCGGCACGACGATGACGAATGTGAGCAGCGCCAGGTCGCAGAACAAAAGGGCCAGTTCCGACCGCGACACGCCGACCCTCCCAACCCTGACCTGGGCCCAGCCGATCAGTGCGAACAGGCTAAGCAAAGCCAAGTAGTAGAGCTGATCCCATGCCGGATTGATGGCCAGCAGCAGGCAGGCGATGACGGCGAGCGCGATGTAGCGCGCCCGCACGGCGAGTTGCAGGCCCTCCTTCTTGCCCGCTTCGAGGGCCGCCTGCGCAAACTGAACGGTTTCGCGATCGCGTTGGTTGCTCGCGGGCGACAGCGCGGCAGACGAGTCGAGGCGCTCGACGAGCATTGTCACGGGAGTCTCCTCGCTTGGGCCGTTGCAGCAACATGGCGGCCGTCGCCGCCGTACCCGACAGTCTAGCGATGCATGGCCGCGAGGTCATCAGCTCGGCTGCGCGTTTTCCTACCGGCGCGGCGAACCGCCCATGTCACGGGCCGCTTCGCTGCATCATCGGTCCCGGTGAACCGACAGCTGGTCCGAAGGCACTGATGAAAGCAATGGGCAACGCAGTTTTCACCGATGGCCAAATCGATCTCCCGCGTCCTTCAATCCAGTCTCCTCCTATGCTGCATGACCCTTCCTGCCGCATCGGCCGAACGCATCGCGTTCAAACATCAAAATGCCGCGGATCTGCGCGGCCTCGTCAATGTGTTGACGGCCTTCCGCGCCGCGTGTCTTGCCGAGCCCGTGACACCAGGCCTGCCAGCCCAGCTTGTCCCGGATGGCTATCGCATCGTCACCCGCTCCGTCCACATGTGGGGCAGGGAGGACGGGTCGTTCCCGGATACAGCGATCCTGTCGAAGACCGGCGACGAGGACAGCGACATTGCCGGCGGCTACCCCATCATCGATCTCATGCTTCCGACTGCAAAACTCCCCGACGGAGCATGCAGCATCAGCTGGAAGCGGCGCTGGAGCCAGGATTATCCCGATGGCGCCAGTCGCCTGAGCCTCGATATGGCCGCGTCTCTTCCGGCGGACGTGTCTTACTATCTCAATGCGACGCTGCTCTCGAAGCCCAACGATTTCTTCGTCATCGCTGACAGCTACGGCGACCTGACGACTTGGCGGACGGAATGCAGGGCAACCAGGCGCTGCCGCTTTGACGTCATTCCGCGCATCGATCAGCAGGGTATCGACGTCACGATCGTCTTCCGGGGAGAACAGGAGAAGTAGTCGCCGCCGAGCAACGCAATCTGCAAATCTCCGATCCTGAGGCTGCTTCTCTCGGAGATCGGCCAGCTCGCCGGAGTTCCGTCCCATGCCTATTTGACCGGCCGCTTCTCAAGCTTGCGCGCCAGCGTACGTCGATGCATGCCTAGCCGCCTTGCCGCCTCAGAAATATTGAAATCCGTCTCGATCAGTGTCTGGTGGATGCGTTCCCATTCGAGCGTCTTGATCGAGGTCGGCCGCACATCCAGCGCGACCTCGGCATTGCCTTCAGCTTTGTTGAAGGCGGCTTCGATGTCGTCGGTGTTGGAGGGTTTTGCCAGATAGTGGCAGGCGCCTAGCTTGATGGCCTCGACGGCGGTCGAAATGCTCGCAAAGCCGGTCAGCACCACGATCAGCATGTCTTCGTCGTGGGTGTGCAGTAGCTCGACACAGGCAAGGCCCGAAGCGCCGCCGAGCTTGAGGTCGACCACGGCGTATCCGAAAGTTCGTCCTGCCAAGACGGTCCGGACGTCTTCGATCGAGGCGGCCAGCACGACCTCGTAGCCGCGACGCTCGAATGAGCGCTTCAGCGTGCGCGCAAAGCCTTCGTCGTCCTCGACGACGATGAGCGAGCGGTCAGGCGTCAAAGCTGCCTCCGATCGCGAGTGTCGTGAGCGGCAAGGTCAGGCGTACCGTGGCGCCGCGCTTTCTGTGGTTTTCGGCAGTCACGCTACCCCCCAGCTTGCGCACGACGTTCACCACCAGGAACAGGCCGAGCCCGCCGCCCGCGCGGCCCTTGCTCGACTGATAGGGTTTTCCCAGCTGCGCCAGCATTTCCGGCGCAAAGCCCGGGCCGCGGTCGCTGATCGAGAGCACCAGATTGTCGCCTTCGCGTTCGGCAACGAGCTCGACCCATTCGCGCGAGACTTCATAGGCATTGTCGAGGACGTTGAAGATCACCTGCTTCAGCGCGATGTCGGACACGATCGCGACGTCCTCGCCAAAGGTGTTGACGAAATAGAGCGTACGCGCCGAGCGGGCGTCGCGCCATTCCTCGACCAGCGCGGTGACGAACGCCGTCACCGTCGTCGGCGACGATCCCTCGCCGCGCGCCTCGCCGGCCGACACCAGAATTCCCGTTACGATGGTCTTGCAGCGTTGCAGCGAGGTTTCCATCTCGGTGAGATCCTCGGCAAGCTCCTGGTCGGCGGCGAGGTCGGGCATGCGGCGCCAGTCGCTGAGAATGACGGAGAGCGAGGCGAGCGGCGTGCCGAGCTCGTGCGCTGCGCCGGAGGCGAGCAGGCCCATGCGGACGATGTGATCCTGCTCGGCGGCGTGCTGGCGCAACGCCGCCAGATGCGCGTCGCGCTGTCGAAGGTTCCTGTTGATGCGGGTGACGAAAACGACCAGCAGCACGGCGTTGAGAACGAAGCCCAGCAGCATGCCTGTCACGGTGAGCGTGTAGGTCTCGCTCAGCGGATTTGGCGGCAAATCGAGCGGCCGGTAGGCGATGGTCAGCCACACGAAGCTCGCGCAGCTCAGCGCGACCAGCGACCAGGTCGAGCGGGCATCGAGCAACACAGCGCCGAGCGTGACCTGGAGCAGGAACAGCGAGGTGAAGGGATTGGTGGCGCCGCCGCTGAGGTAGAGCTGCGCGGTCAGCGCGGCGACATCCAGCATCAGCGCGACCAGCAGCTCATTGTTGGTGATCGCTGCGCGATGGCGCACCCAGACCAGGCTCGACACATTGAGCAGCACCAGCGCGCCGATCACCGCGCCCATGCGGGTGAGGGGCAGGGGAATGCCGAGCCAGAAATGCGCGCCGCCGATGGTCACGATCTGGCCGACCACCGCGGTCCAGCGCAGCTGGATCAGCAGCGCCATGTTCTTGCGGTTGGTCTCGTCGTCGGTCGGCGCAGTGCCGATCAGCTCGCTGCGCGCATCCGCCTGCGACTGCAGCGTGACGGCCACCTCGCCGTAAGCGTTCCCGTCGTCAGGTCGGTTCGACGATCGTTCCAGCATCTGATCCCGTCCTGCAGGCGGAAGCGTCTAGGCCGCCGGCCGGTTCTTGGACGCCGCCGCTCCAGGCTCTCTTGCGACGGAACGGCCCGCCGCGAAATGTGACGAAAAGTCTACCGGCCAGCATGAAAGCCAGGGCAAACCACGTCAACGCGTAGATCAGGTGGTTATTGGGAAAGCGGATCACGGTCAATCCGCCGATTGGACCGCGAGCGGCCTGTGATCCGGCGTCGGCATCGATGAAGAAGGGCGCGACGTTCCGGAGGTCGCGGGCGGCGGCGATCGCTGCGACGTCCCGCGAGTACCAGCGGTTGTGCTGGGGGACGTTGTCCCTGAGGAATCCGCCCTTCGGCTCGGTGATGCGCAGGAGGCCGGTGATCTCGACCTGGCCGCTCGGATTGCCGTCCTGGCGCGTCGACGGGTCACGCCGCTCGGACGGCACGAAGCCGCGGTTGATGAGGACAGTCGTGCCGTCGCGGCGCTCAAGCGGGGTCAGCACCCAATAGCCGGGGCCTTCCTCGGTGACGGCCTGAACCAGCGTCTCGCGGTCATGAAGAAAGCGGCCGGTGACACTGACGTGACGGTATTCGTCGTTGGCAGCGGAGACCGCGGGCCACGAAGCGGGTGCGGGGATCGGTTGCGCCGGGGCATGAACGCGCTGCTCGACCCGGTCGATCAGCGCCAGCTTCCAGGCGCGGCGCTCGACCTGCCAGACGCCGAGCGCCATCAGCACGACGAAAGCAGTGAGCGAGAGAACCGTGAGCCACAGGGACGGCCGCGCAGCCGCAGCCGGGCTGCGCTGTTCGTCGTCCGCTGGGCTCACGAGATCGCTCACTTCATTCCCGTCATCTCGTGGATCGGCATCATGTTGCTGTTGAGGTGGTTCATCACCCAGAGCGACCCGGACAGCGCGATCACCACCATGACGATGGTGAAGATCAGCGCCATCATGCTCCAGCCGTTCTCGGACTTCGGGCTCATGTGCAGGAAGTAGATCATGTGCACGACGATCTGCACGACCGCAAAGGCCATGATGACCAGCGCGGTGATCTGCTTGCTCGGCAGAGCACCGCTCATCACCAGCCAGAACGGGATCGCGGTCAGCACCACCGAGAGCACGAAGCCGAGCATGTAGCCCGAGAACGTGCTGTGGGCGTGACCGTCGCCGTGGTGATGGTCGCCTGCGTGGACGGCGTGGGTGTCGGTGTTCATCGCAGAACTCCCAGGAGATAGACGAAGGTGAAGACGCCGATCCAGACCACGTCGAGGAAGTGCCAGAACATCGACAGGCACATCAGGCGACGGCGGTTGGCCTCGATCAGGCCGTAGCGCCAGACCTGCACCATCAGGGTCACCAGCCAGATCAGGCCGCAGGAGACGTGCAGGCCGTGGGTGCCGACCAGGGTGAAGAAGGCAGACAGGAAGGCGCTGCGCTGAGGCGTGGCCCCCTCATGGATCATGTGGGCGAACTCGGTGAGCTCGATGCCGATGAAGGCGGCGCCGAACAGGCCGGTGATCAGGAGCCACATCTGCGTCTGGGCGATCTTGTTCTGCTGCATCGTCAGCATGGCAAAACCATAGGTGATCGACGACAGCAGCAGCATCGAGGTGTTCACTGCGACCAGGTCGAGATCGAACAGATCCTTCGGTGCGGGCCCGGCGGCGTAGTTGGCGCCGAGCACGCCGAAGGCGGCGAACAGCATCGCGAAGATGAGACAGTCGCTCATCAGATAGATCCAGAAGCCGAGCGAGGTGCTGTAGCCTTCCGGATGCGGATGTTCGTCGGCGAGGTAGAAGACCGGCTCGCCGGTTTGGACGGGATTGACAGCGACAGTCATTTACTTGGCTCCGGCGAGCAGTTTGGTGCGCGCGTCTTCGGTCCGGATGACGTCGTCAGCCGGAATGTCGAAGTCGCGGTGATAGTTGAAGGTGTGACCGATCCCGACGGCGAGCAGCGCGATGAAGCTCAACGCCGCCAGCCACCAGATGTACCAGATCAGGCCAAATCCCATCGCGGTGGCGAAGCCGGCGAGGATGATTCCCGTGCCGGTGCTCCTCGGCATATGGATCGATTTGAACCCCACGAGCGGACGCTGATAACCGCGCTTCTTCATGTCCCACCACGCGTCATTGTCGTGGACGACGGGGGTGAAGGCGAAGTTGTAGTCCGGCGGGGGCGAGGAGGTCGCCCATTCCAGCGTGCGCGCATCCCAGGGATCGCCGGTGACGTCCTTGAGCTGCTCGCGCTTGAGGAAGGAGACCGCGAACTGCATCAGCATGCTGAGGATACCGAGGAAGACGAGGCCGGCGCCGATCGCGGCGATGACGAACCAGATCTGCAAGCTTGGATCGTCGAACACGCGGAGCCGCCGGGTCACACCCATCAGGCCAAGCACGTAGAGCGGCATGAAGGCCATGTAGAAGCCGGTAACCCAGAACCAGAAAGACAGCTTGCCCCAAAACGGATCGAGCTTGAAGCCGAACGCCTTCGGGAACCAGTAGTTGATGCCGGCGAACGCGCCGAACACCACACCGCCGATGATCACGTTGTGGAAGTGCGCGATCAGGAACAGGCTGTTGTGCAGGACGAAGTCGGCCGGCGGCACCGCGAGCAGCACGCCGGTCATGCCGCCGATCACGAAGGTCAGCATGAAGGCGATGGTCCACAACATCGGCAGCTCGTAGCGGATGCGGCCGCGATACATCGTGAACAGCCAGTTGAACATCTTCGCGCCCGTCGGGATCGAGATGATCATCGTGGTGATGCCGAAAAACGAGTTGACGCTGGCGCCCGAGCCCATCGTGAAGAAATGGTGCAGCCAGACCAGGTACGACAGGATGGTGATGACCACCGTGGCGTAGACCATCGAGGTGTAGCCGAACAGGCGCTTGCCGGAGAAGGTCGAGGTCACTTCCGAGAAGATGCCGAAGGCAGGCAGAACCAGGATGTAGACCTCGGGATGACCCCAGATCCAGATCAGGTTCACGTACATCATCGGGCTGCCGCCGAAATCGTTCGTGAAGAAGTTGGTGCCGACGTAGCGATCGAGCGAGAGCAGCGCGAGGACAACGGTCAGGACCGGGAACGAGGCGACGATCAGGATGTTGGTGCAGAGCGAGGTCCAGGTGAAGACCGGCATCTTCATCATGGTCATGCCGGGGCAGCGCAGCTTGACGATGGTGCAGATCAGGTTGATGCCCGATAGCGTCGTTCCGACGCCGGCGACCTGCAGCGCCCAGATGTAATAGTCGACGCCGACGTCGGGACTGTAGCCGATGTTCGACAGCGGCGGATAAGCGAGCCACCCGGTGCGGGCGAATTCGCCGATGAACAGCGACGCCATCACCAGCACCGCGCCGCCGACCGTCATCCAGAAGCTGAAATTGTTCAGGAACGGGAACGACACGTCGCGTGCGCCGATCTGCAGCGGCACGACGTAGTTCATCAGGCCGGTGACCAGCGGCATCGCCACGAAGAAGATCATGATCACGCCGTGGGCAGTGAAGACCTGGTCGTAGTGATGGGCGGGCAGGAAGCCTTCGGAGCCGTTGAAGGCGAGCGCCTGTTGCGCGCGCATCATCAGCGCGTCGGCGAAGCCGCGCAGCAGCATGACGATCCCGAGGATCATGTACATGATGCCGATGCGCTTGTGGTCCACGGTGGTGAACCATTCGCGCCACAGGTAGCCCCAGAGGCGGAAATAGGTGACGCCGGCGAACAACGTGATGCCGCCGAGAGCGACCATGATGAAGGTGCCGACGAGGATCGGCTCGTGCAGCGGCAACGAGTCGATGCCGAGACGGCCGAAGATGAGCTTGAGAAGATCAGGAGACATGCTGGATCCCTTTAGGAATCTGACTTCAGGAATCGGACTTGGGACGCTGTCCGAGGAAGAAGGACGAGGACTTCAGCGGCGAGAAGGTCGGCCGCTTGAGGCCGGCGCCGATGAGCGGCGCGGTGTCGAGCGGCGCCTTGATCGCGGCCGTGGTCTGGCCTTGCGGTGCATCCGGCGTGCAGGTGCCGGCAACAAAGCTCGGCTCGGGACCGAACTCGGTGCCGCGGCGGGCGTACTTGTCGTAGGAGAGCGGCAGGGTGTTGTTCAGGCCCTCATGGCCGTTGCCGCCCTTGGCGTCGATCGCCATCATTTCGCTCTGGCACATTTTGCCGGTCTCGACGCACATGTTGAGGATCAGGCGGTAAAGATCGGATTCGACCGTGCCCCAGCGGCGCACCGGCTCGTTCTCGCTGGGCTTTTCGAGCTGGAGATACTCGGCGCGACCAAGCGAGCCGCCAGCCGACTTGGCCTGCGCGACCCAGGCGTCGAAGCCCTTGTCGTCGAGTCCCTGGAAGTTGAAATGCATGCCGGAGAAGCCGGCGCCGCTGTAGTTGGCCGAAAAACCCTTGAAGGTGCCGGCGTGGTTGACGACGGCGTGGAGCTTCGTCTCCATGCCCGGCATCGCGTAGATCTGGCCAGCGAGTGCGGGGATGTAGAACGAGTTCATCACCGAGGAAGCGGTGATGCGGAAGTTGATCGGGCGATCGACCGGAGCTGCCAGATCGTTGACGGTGGCGATGCCATAGTCCGGATAGATAAAGAGCCACTTCCAGTCGAGGGCGACGACGTCAACCTCGAGCGGCGCCTTGGACTGGTCGATCGCGCGGTCGGCATGGATGCGGCCGAGCGTGCGATAAGGGTCGAGCAGATGCGTGCCCATCCAGGTCAGCGCGCCCAGGCAGACGATGATCAGCAGCGGCGCCGACCAGATCACCAGCTCGAGCTTGGTCGAGTGATCCCAATCCGGCTCGTAGCGGGCCGAGCTGTTGGACTGGCGGTAGCGCCAGGCGAACAGCACCGTCAGCGCCATCACGGGGACGACGATCAGGAGCATCAGGATGGTGGAGATGATGACAAGGTCGCGCTGTTGCGCTGCGATATCGCCGGCGGGAGCCAGCACCACGTAGTTGCAGCCGCTGAGCGCAGCCGCCAGGGGTAGTAGCGCCAGAATCTTGAGACGGGACACGGGCCGAGCCTTTTGAGAATGAGTTTCCTTTGCGATTTAGATAGTTAGCTGCGGTGCAACAGCGATGGCATTGGACAATTTGTCCAATGTTGCAGTGCGAGATGTTGGGCAAAACAAACTCGGTTTGTCCGGCGCGCGCCGGGCGGCCGGCTTCGGTTACCAGGACGTTAAAAAGGCGCACGATGGCGACGGCACATAACCCCGCGATAGTTGATCTCCCCTCGGGCGAGCACGGCCACGACCAGGCCAGTCCCGGCGAGATCGCCATTGGCGTCATCATCGGCCGTACCTCGGAATTCTTCGACTTTTTCGTCTACGCGATCGCCTCGGTGATCGTGTTTCCGCGCCTGGTGTTCCCGTTCACGAGCGAGCTGACCGGCACCCTCTATTCCTTCATGATTTTCGCGCTGGCCTTCATGGCCCGGCCGATCGGAACCGTGATTTTCATGACGGTCGACCGGGAATACGGCAAGACGGCCAAGCTGGTCTCGGCACTGTTCCTGCTCGGCACCGCGACCGTGGCGCTGGCGTTCCTGCCCGGCTATTCCGAGATCGGCGTTGCCGCAATCTGGCTGCTGGCGCTGGCGCGCCTCGCGCAGGGTCTGGCCTGGGGCGGCGCCTGGGACGGCATGGCCTCGCTGCTGGCGCTGAACGCGCCGGCGTCCAAGCGCGGCTGGTACGCGATGGTGCCGCAGCTCGGAGCGCCGCTCGGGCTGATCGTGGCGAGCGGGCTGTTCGCCTATTTCGCCGGTAACCTCTCGGCCGACGATTTCTTCGACTGGGGCTGGCGCTATCCGTTCTTCGTCGCCTTCGCCATCAACGTCGTGGCGCTGTTCGCCCGCCTGCGCATGGTGACCACCGAGGAATATGCCTCACTGTTCGAAACCCGCGAACTGCAGCCGTCGCGCATCTCCGACACGGTCGCCCGCGAAGGCCACAACATCATGCTCGGCGCGTTCGCGCCGCTTGCGAGCTTCGCGCTGTTCCACATGGTCACTGTGTTTCCGCTGTCCTGGGTTTTCCTGTTCACCCGAGAAAGCCCGGTGCGCTTCCTGATCATCGAGATCGTCGCAGCCGTGTTCGGCGTCGTCGCCATCGTGCTCTCCGGCATCATCGCCGATCGCGTCGGCCGCAAGTCGCTGCTGATGGGATCGGCGATCGCGATCGCGATTTACAGCGGCTTCGCCCCGCAGCTGCTCGACGCCGGCGCGTTTGGCGAGACCATCTACATGGTGATAGGCTTCATCCTGCTCGGCCTGTCCTTCGGCCAGTCCTCGGGCGCGATCGCCTCGAATTTCAAGCAGATGTACCGCTACACGGCCTCCGCGCTGACCTCGGACATGGCCTGGCTGTTCGGCGCCGGTTTCGCGCCGCTGGTCGCGCTGTTGCTCGCCACCAATCTCGGCGTCATCGCCTCCGGTGCCTACCTGCTCTCGGGTGCGTTCTGGACCCTGCTCGCGCTCTGGCTCAGCGGCCAGCGCGAGGCCGGCGATATGGATGCAGGCGAATCCTCGAACTGACGGGAATAAAATCCGGGCCGCACGATCCTGTTTGCTGCCGCAAGCAGGAGATCACATGAACGTCCGGTCGAATTCCGTCCTTCCGCGAAGCACGACAAGTCTGGCTCTTGCCACAATCTCGGTTGCGCTTCTGTGCACAACCGGCCCCGCCCTTGCCACCGGCAACGCCGCGCGCGGCCAGATCCTCTACAAGGGCTGCGCCGACTGTCACTCGATCAACGAGAACGGCGTCGGCCCGATGCACAGGGGCGTGGTTGGGCGCAAGGCGGGCAGCGTCGCGGGCTACGACTACTCGCCTGATCTGAAGAACTCGGGGATCGTCTGGACCGAGGAGAACCTCGACAAGTGGCTGACCGGACCGCAGGCCATGGTACCGGAAACCAAGATGTTCTTCGACGTGCCCGATGCCCAGGACCGCGCCGATATCATCGCATATCTGAAGGAGAAGGCGCGGTAGGGCGGCAGTGTCTTTGTGGCTCGAGATCCCGGGTTCGCGCCAAGTGCGCCCCGGGATGACGCGCGCTTGGCGCGCGTCAATCCGTCACGATCTTTACGCGATCGCGTACCTTGACCTGCGCGTTGCGATCGAGCCCGTTCAGCACGCGAAAGCGTTCGGCGGGATGATCGACGCCGGCCATGCGGTGGGACAGCGATTCCACGGTGTCTCCGGGCTGCACGGTGATCACCTTGATGCGCAGCGGACGCGCGGCCTGGATCTCCTCGAGCGTCAGGCGGCGGAATGAATTGACGGTCTCGCGCGCATTGCGCTCGCTCTCGGTCGACTTCTGCCGCGTGGCGAAGATGAAGCGGTAGACGTCGCTGCCGAAGCGCAGCGCGTAGACCTTGAACTGCCACTGGTCGCCCTTGGCGGTGGCAGATGCCGCCGGGAAGCCGTTGATGGTGATGTCTTCGGTCGAGGCCTTCTCGACACCCTCCATCCAGCCCGAGTTCAAGTAGTCGCCGAGCGATTGTTCGGCCGGCACGCGCACGACATCGAAACGCATCGCTTGCGAACCGCCCTCGCGCACGCCGATCACCGCCTGTGCGGTGTTGTCGAGCGTGAAATTGTCGGGCGCCTGGAAGGTGAAGCCGAGCTTCGGATGCAGGAAGCGCCTGCCGCGCACAAAGCCTTCGCTGGGATCCTCGCCATAGACGAGGTTGTCGATCGCCGCGAGATAGCTTTCGCGGTCGCGCTCGCCGCCTTCGGGGGCCGTATATTGCCGCGCGATGGCCTGTGCGTTCTGCACCCGCTCGGGCGTTGCCGGATGCGATGAGGTGAAATCCTGCGCGCGCGGATCGAGCGAGCTCTTGCCGGCCTTCAGCTCGGCATTGCGCTCCATCGCCGAAAGGAAGCGAGCCGCACCATAAGGGTCGAAATGCGCCTTGGCGGAGATGCCGACGCCGAGGCCGTCGGCCTCGAACTCCTGGTTGCGCGAAAAGCTCGCCATGGTCAGCTTGGTCTTGGCGAGCGCGAGCGCGGTGAGGTCAGGGTCGTTGCTCATGTCGGTGACGACGCGGGTGACGATGGCGGCTTGGCGCGCCTGATCCTCGCGCATCGCTGCGTGCTTGGACAGCACGTGCGCCATCTCGTGGCTCAGCACGGAGGACAATTCCGAGGTGTCGCTGGCCAGCGCAAGCAGGCCGCGGGTGACATAGAGCTGGCCGTTCGGCAGGGCGAACGCGTTCACCGCGCCGGAATTGAGGATGGTGACCCTGTAGCCCTGGTCGGGGCGATCGGAAGCGGCAACCAGCCGGTCGACGGTTTTGCTGACCAGTGCTTCGAGCCGGGGATCGTCGTAAGTCCCGCCGTAGCTCGCCAGGATGCGCTCGTGCTCTTTCTCGGTGGCAGGGGTCTGGGCGACGGCCGGCTTCGGCTTGGGCATCGCGACGGTCGGCGGAGCCGTTGCGGTCTGGAACCGGCCCATGTCGCCGCAACCGGCAAGACCCGTGCCCAGCAACAGGCAAAGCACGGCCGGCGCAGCCCGCAGGCGGCGTCCTTCGCCCTTTTTGTGCTGTTCTAGCACCCCAATCACGTCGTTTAACCCGTGCCCGGCCCTTAAGGCCTTACCCCAATAGGCTCGTTTGCGCCCAGCAATTCAACCTGTCCCGGGAGACGCGCATCGATACGCGGTCCCGCAGTCCCCTCAACCCAGCCCCGAACGCGAACACGACGATTTTCCAGGGACTTAAGGGTCACTCCGGCGCTTTCGAACGTCGGCAACGCTCGCTTTGAAATAGTCACAGCAAAGCCGCGTGTCCAGTTCCGTCCGAAGTTGAGGTAGGTCATTGCCCCAGCTTGCCGGACCGACAGGACTTTGCCCTCGACCACCATAAAGCGCCCGATCCCGGCCAAAATATCGTCCGGACTTTCCGCGTTTTTTATGGCCGACGGGTCAGCCCAGTTGCCCTTTTTTTGGCGCCGCGCGTCGGCCTCCGACGCCATCAGGGAGGCCGCGCAATCCTTGTCCGCGACTTCGGCGGAGACGAGGGCGTCGCCCTGGACGAGCAGCATGGCCTGGACCGAGATCTCGCTTTCGCCAATGAATAACAGCGCACTCTGGCGACCATAGCGGTCGGGCGTGTCGTCATTGCTGCGCAGGACAATGTCGCGACCGACGAGCAGCGAGGTCAGCGCCTGCCTTGTCGTTGCCGTTGCCTCGATACCAGTGAGGCGGACTTCGCGGCCGTCATCGAGACGTACGCTGCGCGCGTCGGCGATGGCTGCGACGCGGCCTTCGCCTTGTGCCTCGAACCAGCACGGTGTCGCAGACGCCGCGTGACCTGCAGCGAGAAGAAATGCGACGATGAGGGGAAGCCGTTGCGTCACGAGACCCGGAGAGGTTGCGTTGGTGTTTCGACCTTAACTCATGCGCGGTGGGTCGCGAAGGCCCTCCTCACACTCCGTCGTTGCGAGCGCAGCCAAGCAATCCAGACGACCTCCGCGGAATGATTCCGGATTGCTTCACTGCGCTCGCGATGACGATCTGGAAACGTCTTGCGTCTTCAGACCATTCCGCTTTGCGGAAAACACGAGGCCGTCGCGAAGCGCGCATCGCGCTTCTGCTTGCTGCGCTCTTGCGCATGCGGCATGATCGCGGGAATAGCAATAATCAAGCCGCCATTCAGAGTCAGGCGATCAAGGGAGGTTGTTTTCAATGAAGCATGTTTTGTCGGGCATTTTTGCCGCCGCGCTTGCCCTCGGCGCGAGTGCTGCGCAGGCCCAGGACAAGCCCCCCCTGAAGATCGGCGGCATCCTCGACATGTCGAGCCTCTATGCCGACATCACCGGTCCCGGCAGCGAGACCGCGGCCAAGATGGCCGTGGAGGATTTCGGCGGCGAGGTGCTCGGACGCAAGATCCAGGTGCTTGCCGCCGACCACCAGAACAAGGCGGACCTCTCCGCCAACATTGCCCGCGATATGCTCGACAACCAGGGCGTCGAGATGATCTACGATGTCGCGGCCTCGGCCACCGCGCTTGCCGCCGGCGAGATCGCGAAGGCGCGGGGCAAGATCATCATCTTCAACGGCCCGGGCTCGATCCGTCTCAGCAACGAGGCCTGCGGTCCCTACACCGTCCATTATGTGTTCGACACCTACGGCCAAGCCAACGTGACTGGTCTCGCCGCCGTGAAGTCGGGTCTCGACACCTGGTTCTTCCTCACCGCCGATTACGCGTTCGGCCAGGACCTGGAGAAGGACACCAGCGCCGTCGTCATCAAGACCGGCGGCAAGGTGCTCGGTGCCGTCCGTCATCCGCTCAACACGTCGGATTTCTCGTCTTTCCTGCTCCAGGCGCAGGCCTCGAAGGCGAAGGTGATCGGACTTGCCAATGCCGGCGGTGACACCGTCAACGCGATCAAGCAGGCGGCCGAGTTCGGCATCACCAAGGGCGGCCAGAAGGTCTCGCCGCTGCTGGCCTTTGTCACCGACATCGACTCGATCGGGCTCGAGACCGCGCAGGGCCTGTTGCTGGCGGAAGCCTTCTACTGGGACATGAACGATGAGACGCGCGCTTTTTCGAAGCGCTTCCAGGAGAGGGTCAAGCGTCCGCCGACCTCGGCGCAGGCCGGCGTCTATTCCTCCGTCACGCACTATCTGAAGGCGGTGAAAGCGGCCGGCACGACTGACGCCGCCGCAGTCATGAAGATCATGAAGGAGACGCCGATCAACGACTTCTTCGCTCATAACGGCAAGATCCGCGAGGACGGCCGCATGTTGCACGACATGTATTTGTTCGAGGTGAAGAAGCCGTCGGAGTCCAAGGGCCGCTGGGACGACTACAAGCTGCTGGCGACCGTCCCCGGCAACGAGGCATTCCAGTCGCTGGAGCAGTCGCGCTGCCCGCTGGTGAAGAAATGACGGCGTGACGAAGTCGCGCCGTCATTGCGAGGAGCTCTTGCGACGAAGCAATCCAGACTGTCTCTGCGGAAACATCTCTGGATTGCTTCGCTGCGCTCGCAATGACGGTGGAGTTAGCTCAGTCAAACAACAACAAGGGAGACGTCCCATGAACGACATGGTCCTGCAAAAGCTCGAAACCGGGCTTCTCACCATCACCATGAACCGGCCCGAGCGGAAGAACGCGCTCAATCCCGAGATGGTCGCAGGATTGGTCGAGGCGGCGCGGCGCGCTGCTGACGATCCCGAGGTGCGCGCGGTGCTGTTCAAGGGCGCGGGCGGCTCGTTCTGCGTCGGCGGCGACGTCAAATCGATGGCGGCCGGACGCGCGCCACTGCCGTTCGAAGTGAAGATGGCGAACCTGCGCCGCGGCATGGAGGTCTCGCGCATCCTGCACCAGATGCCAAAACCCGTTGTGGCGCAGCTCGATGGTGCCGCGGCCGGCGCAGGCCTTTCGATGGCGCTGTCCTGCGATCTCCGCGTTGCCTCCGAATCCTGCAAGATCACCACCGCCTTCGCCAAGGTCGGCTTCTCCGGAGACTACGGCGGCACCTATTTCCTGACCCAGCTGCTCGGCAGCGCCCGGGCGCGCGAGCTTTATCTGACCTCGCCGGTGCTGACCGCTAGGGAAGCGCATGCCATCGGCATGGTGACCAAGGTCGTGCCCGATGCCGAGATCGATGCGGCCGCGCACGAGCTCGCAATGTCGCTGGCGCAGGGCCCGTCGATCGCGCTCGGTTTCATCAAGCGCAACATCAACAATGCCGAGCATCTGCCGCTGGAAGATTGCTTCGACGGCGAAGCCATCCATCACACCCGCTGCAGCGAAACCGAGGATCACAAGGAGGCCGCAAAGGCTTTCGTCGAAAAGCGCAAGCCGGCTTTCAAGGGCGCATGACCATGGCGCCCTATATGCGGCTACGACAGATCTGTCTGGTCGCGCCGCAGCTCGCACCCGTCATCTCTGATATTGCCGAGATCATGGGCCTTGCCGTCTGCTACCGCGACGGCAATGTCGCCAAATACGGTCTGGAAAACGCGCTGCTTCCGGTCGACACGATCATGCTGGAAGTCGTCGCGCCGTTCAAGGGCGGCACCACGGCCGGCCGCTTCATCGAGAAGACCGGTGGTCGCGGTGGCTACATGGCGATCTTCTGCTGCGATGATCCGGACGAGCGCGGGCGCCATGCGAATGCGATGGGCGTGCGTACCGCCAACGTCATCGACCACGCGCCCTATCACGGCGTCCAGCTCCACCCCCGCGACTGCCGCGCCGCCTTCATCGAGTTCAACCACACCGAAGGCAGCGACGATATTCTGGGCGCGTATCCGCCCGCTGGTCCGGATTGGCAGAATTTCATCCGCAAGGATGTGACGCAGGCGCTGACGGCGGTGGATATGCAGAGCCCCGATCCGCGTGGGCTCGCGGAGCATTGGGGCAGGATCATCGGTGTTGTGCCGGATGGCGACGCCGAATTGAGATTGCCCAATGCGACCTTCCGCTTCGTGAAAGGCGAGGGCGAGATCATGAGTGCGCTGGAGTTTCGGGTAGCGGACGCCGCGAGCGTGCTGCACGCCGCCAAGGCGAAGGGGCTTGCGGTGGCGGGGAACGAATTCCTGCTGGGTGGTGTGACGTTCCGCGTTAGTTGATTGCTTGGCGAGTCATCCGTCACCCTGAGGTGCTCGCCTCTTCGGCGAGCCTCGAAGGGCGACGGCCACCGGCCGGGCCGTTCATCCTTCGAGGCTCTCCACACGGTGCTGCGCACCGCGTGGCTCGCACCTCAGGATGACGGTTTGAAAGAGGGGAAGGAAGAAAGAGACTACCTTCCCCTGAAATTCGCCACGCGCCGCTCTTCCGTCGCCTTCACACCTTCCTTGAAATCTTCCGTGGCGCGCAGGCGGGTCTGTTCGGCGAGCTCGTGATTGGTTGCGGCCATCACGCGATCGGCGAGCCCGGCGCGCATCGTCGCGCGGGTGGAGAGCAGGCCGAGCGGGGAGCATTCGGCGATCTCGCCGGCGAGCTTCATCGCCTCCGCCTTCACCTGCTCCTGCGGCACCAGCACATTGGCGAGGCCCCACCTGTAAGCCTCTTCGCCGGTGACGCGGCGGCTGGTGTAGAACATCAGCTCGGCGTTGTTCTTGCCGATCAGCTCGGGGAGCGTGGTCGTCAGGCCGAAGCCGGGATGGAAACCGAGCTTGGTGAAGTTCGCCGAGAAACGCGCTTCGGGGCAGGTGACGCGGAAGTCGGCCGACACGGCGAGACCCAGGCCGCCGCCGATGGCTGCGCCCTGCACGGCGGCGACGATCGGCTTCTTGGCGCGGAAGATGCGCACCGCCTGGATGTAGAGATGGTTGATCGGTCCGAGGCTGTCGGCTGGATCGCCCTTTGCCTTCTTCTCGACTTCCTGCGCTTCCTGCGCCTGCCGTGCCGGATCGCCAAAATTGGCGCCGGCGCAGAACGCCTTGCCCTGCGCGGAGAGAACGGAGGCGCGGATCTCGATGTCCCGGTCGAACTCGTCCAGCGCATCCGCGATCTGGTTGATCAGCGAGATGTCGAAGAAGTTGAGCGGCGGGCGGCGGATCTCGATGGTGCCGACGTGTCCAACTTTCTCGACGCCGATATCTGTGTAGGTGGTCATTCTCTGCCTCTCATAGCTCGATCTATCCGTAGCGAAGAACTACCTCTCCCATAGGGAGAAGTGATCGGAGCGAGTCGCGATAGCGTCGTTCATCCGCGTCAGCGCAAGCCAAGTCCGCGCGCGATGATGCCGCGCAGCACTTCCGTGGTGCCGCCCTGGATGGTGAGTTTCGGCGCGGTCTTGATGGCGAAATCGAGCTGCCGCTCCAGCGTCTCGCGATTGGTCGCGGTCTCCTCGACAAAGGCAGCAAGATCGCGCACGCGGTGCGGAAGCTGCTGCTCCCAGACAGTGCCGATGTCCTTGACGATGGAGGCTTCCACCACCGGCTCCTTGCCGGCTTGCAGCATGCCGGCCACTGAGACCGACATGCGACGCATGGTGTGGAGCTGCGCCACCAGACGGCCGATGCCTTCGGCGCTGCGCGTATCCGGGTTGGGGCCGACCGCACGGACCAGCTCGGTCAGCACGTAATAGGTCTCGAGGAAGCGCTCGGGGCCTGAGCGCTCATAGGCAAGCTCTGACGTCGCCTGCTTCCAGGCGCCATCGACTTCGCCGAGCACGTGATCGTCAGGCACGAAGAAGTCGGTGAAGACGACCTCGTTGAACTCGTATTGGCCGGTGATCTGGCCGATCGGGTTCACCTTGATGCCCGGCTGCTTCATCTTGACCAGGAACTGGGTCAGGCCGTGACGGCGGTTTTCCTTGGTCGGTGGCGAGGTCCGGAAGATCGCGATCATGTAGTCGGCGATATGCGCCGACGAGGTCCAGATCTTGGTGCCGTTGATGAGATAGCCGCCATCGGTCTTGGTCGCGCGCGTGTTCGCCGCGAACAGGTCCGAGCCGGAGTTCGGTTCGCTCATGCCGATGGCAAAGCAGACCTCGCCGCGGCAGATGCGCGGCAGGATGTCCATCTTGATATGTTCAGGGGCGTATTTCAGCAGCACCGGCCCGCTCTGGCGGTCGGCGACGAAGAAGCGCCGTGTCGGCGCGTTGGCGACGCGCATCTCCTCGGTGACGACATAGCGCTCGAGGAAGGAGCGCTCCTGGCCGCCATATTTCTTTGGCCAGGTCATGCCGAGCCAGCCCTTGGCGCCGACCCGCCGGGAGAATTCCGGCGCGTCGGTGTCTTCGCGGTTGGGCTTGTGCGGATCGAAGGTGCCGGCGGCAATTTCGTCCGCGAGAAAGGCGCGCACTTCCTTGCGTAATTGCTCGCACTTCTCTGGCAGGCGGATCGGATCGAAACGGAGGGCAGCGGTCATGTGTCTCGTTCCCTGTTAGCGCGACGCCACGAGCGGCCACAATTCATCGGCGCCTCTGGAGGCGACGAGCTTGCCGAGCTCAACGGCCCAGTGGCTCTCCGAGCCGAAATCGTCGCGCCAGGCCAGCGCCCGCAGCGAGTAGCGGTGCAGGATGTGCTCGATGGTGAAGCCGATCGCGCCGTGCACCTGATGTGCGATGCCACCGCCTTTTTCCGCGGCTTCCGCGCACCGGATCTTTGCCGCGGCGGCTTCGAGATAGACTTCGTCGTTGAACGACCTTGCATTCGCAATGGCGTCGGCGGCCGAGGTCGCTGCCGCGAGTGCGGCGGCGGATTCGCCGGCCAGACGCGCGAGATTGTGCTGCACTGCCTGGAACTTCGAGATCTTCTTCTCGAAGGCGACGCGCTCGTTGGAATAGCGCACGGAGATGTCGAGCATCGATTCAAGCGCGCCCGCGATCTGCAGGCTTCGCGACACGCCGCCCATCAGCATCAGCGTGGTCTGGTCGACGCCATCGGGGGCGGCCTTGATGATCACAGGCTGGACCTTGTCGAGCGTCACTGTGTCGCTGTGGTCATAGCCGACATTGAGGCCGGACTCGGTTTGTGCCCTGGCTGCATCGACCAACGCGATCGAAATGCCGTCCTTGCCATGCGCGAGTACGGCAAAATGCTTCGCCGCTTTCGCAAAGGGCACGCCGCGGCAGCGGCCGGAGAGCGCACCGTCGGCGTCCACAGTGATGCGATCCCTGGGGCTCGCCGGCAACACCGTCATCTCGCCTTCGGGCGAGGCGATCCTGGCTTGTGCGAGCAGCCAGCCGGCGAGCATGGTTTCGGCCAGAGGAACCGCGACGGCGAAACGGCCGGCGGCGTTCAGCAGCGCAAAACCGTCGGCGAGGCTCGCGCCGGAGCCCCCGAGATCGTCAGGCACCCAGGACAAGGGCAAGCCGGCTTCGCTCAGTGCCTGCCACAGCGGCGCCTGCCATGAATTCTTCTTGTCGTTGTTGATGGTTTGCGGATCGGCGAGATCGGCGAAGATCTTCTCCGCGGTCTCGACGACGATATTGTCACTCTCCGCCACAGCGTTCCCCGTGTTTTGCCATTGGCGCGTCCTGCCCCATGGGGCGACGCGCATTATCTTCTTGCGCCCGATGATCCGAAAAAGCCATGGCCCTGACAAGCGTTGATCGCAGGCCCATCTGCGACTCCGGCATGGGGGCAACAACCGGTCTGGACTAATTCCGCTTTGCGGAGTTTGCTCGATTTGCAGGGCGCGGCAAACTCGCTAAACAGGGCGCCACATTCAATCCATGGGAAGGAAATCCGGATGGCCAAGGACAGTTTGTGCGCAA
This sequence comes from Bradyrhizobium manausense, assembly GCF_018129685.1. Classification (GTDB taxonomy): domain Bacteria; phylum Pseudomonadota; class Alphaproteobacteria; order Rhizobiales; family Xanthobacteraceae; genus Bradyrhizobium; species Bradyrhizobium manausense_D. The sequence continues at coordinate 212,252 of NZ_JAFCLG010000008.1, read as the reverse complement.
TCGTGACTGGGTCCGCATCCGGCCTCGGTGCCGCGACCGCGGAGATTCTCGCAAGCAGCGGGGCGCGGCTCATCGTCAACTATTCGTCGAGCCAGAAGGAAGCGGAGGCGACCGCAGAAATCTGCCGCAAGGCCGGCGCCACGGAAGTCCTGGTCGTGCAGGGCGACGTCTCGCGCGACGAGGATTGCCGCAAGCTCGTCGCGGCCGCGAGCGCCTGGGGCAAGCTCGACATCCTCGTCAACAATGCCGGCACCACCAAGCACGTCGCTTACGGCGATCTCGACGGACTGTCGGCGGAGGACTTCCATCGGCTCTACGGCGTCAACACCGTCGGTCCTTTCCAGATGGTGCGCGCAGCGCGCAGCCTGCTGGAGGCCGGCGCAAAGGCATCGGGGCGCACCTCGGCAGTCGTCAACGTGTCGTCGGTTGCGGGCATCAACGGGATGGGCTCCTCGATGGCCTATGCGGCGAGCAAAGGCGCGCTCAATACCCTCACGCGCTCGCTGGCGGTCGCGCTTGCGCCGCTGATCCGCGTCAACGCTGTCTGTCCCGGCTATATCGACACGCCCTGGTTCACCAAGGGCCGTGGTGAAGAAGGGGCAAAGAAGGTTCGCGACAATGTGGTGGCGAAGGTGCCGCTCAAGGTTGCCTCATCGGCAGAGGACATCGCCCAGCTGGTCTGCTTCCTGGCGCTGCCCGCCTCCGGCAACATGACCGGCGAGGCTGTGCGCATGGATGCGGGCATGCATCTGATTACGTGATGCCACACGACGTCATTCCGGGGCGATGCATTTGCATCGAACCCGGAATCTCGAGATTCCGGGTTCGCGCTTTGCGCGCCCCGGAATGACAGTGCCTACCCCTTGATCACGCCGCTCGCGACCAGCCGGTGCCAGATGAACAGCACCACCACCGCACCGATCGTGGCCATGATGAATCCTGCACCTTGATCCGGACCGTAATGGCCGATGGCCTGGCCGATGAAGGTCGCCAGAAACGCACCGACGATTCCGAGGATGGTGGTGAGGATGAAGCCGCTCGGGTTGTTCGGTCCCGGCGCCAGAAAGCGCGCGATGAGGCCGGCGACGAAGCCCACCACGACGATCCACAAAATGCCGCCCATGCTCATGTCGGTCTTCCCCTCGTTGTGACGAAAATCAGAGTCTGCCCGAAAGCTCGTTCTCGGTCGGCAGCCGTCCGTCCGGCGTCAAATGATCGATCACCTGCGGCAAGTACTGGCTGAGGCCGGACAGCAATTCGTCGCGCGACAGCCCGCTTTGCGCTGAAAGGCTCTGGATCTGGTCGGCGCCGAGCGCGTTGGCGAGATCGCCGGGGCTGATGGCCTTGTTCTCGCCCTTGCCGACCCAGCTGTTTGCGGTCTCGCCATGGCCGCTCTGCTGGAGCTGGTTGAGAAGGTCGCCTAGGCCGCCGCTCAGCACGGAGCCCGCCGCGCCGCCTGCGAGCAGGCCGCCGAGGCCGCCTTTGAGGACATCACCGAGGCCACCACCACCAAGCGCTCCGCCACTACTACCGCCGGCGTGCACCGGCGGGGGCGCAGGGATCGGTGTCGGCTGTGGCACGGCGCCGGGCTGGCTTGCGGTCATATGCTTGAACGCCTTCCAGGCGAGCAGGCCGAGGATTGCCATGGTCAACGGCGACATTCCGCCGGAGGATGATTGTGAGCTTGGGGTGCTCGGGCCGCGGGGACCGTTCTGCATGCCGTTGAGGACGTCGAGTAGACCCATGGTGCTCTCCTTTGGCGTTCTCGTCTTTGGCGTTCTCGTCGGCGAGTTCTCGCCGGTGACAAAGCCCCCGGGCAAAAACATATGGGGCTCTCATGACGGTTACAAGGCAGATGCGCTTTGGCCGCGATGGGCAGCGGCTTCTGCCTCTGCTATCGAAAGCCGGTCATTCAGGGAGCAAGTCAGGTGGTGACGGATCGACCGATCGCGGTGGCCGGCGCGGGTGCCATCGGCTGTTTTGTTGGCGGCATGCTGGCGGTCGCCGACCGCCGGGTCGCATTGCTGGTGCGGCCGCGGGTAAGGACCGAGATCGAGCGGTTCGGCCTGCGGCTGACGGATTTCGACGGCTCCGAGAAGAAGCTGGATGCGGGCCGCGTCGCGCTGTCCGAGGACCCCGCGATCTTCCACAGCGCCGGCATCGTGCTGGTTACGGTCAAGAGCGCGGACACGTCCGACGTCGCGGATCAGATCGCGCAGCATGCGCCGCGGGATGCCGTGATCGTGTCGTTGCAGAACGGCGTCGGCAATGTCGGCGTGTTGCAGGAACGGCTCGGCGGCCGGCGCGTGCTCGCCGGCATGGTGCCATTCAATGTGGTCGCAAAGGGCGAAGGGCGATTCCACCGTTCGACCTCGGGTGACATCACTGTCGGCGAAGATGCCGACAACACCGCTGCCGCACTGTCCGTGCCCGGCCTCACCATGCGTGCAAGTCGCGACATCGCCGGCGTGCAATGGGGCAAGCTGATCATCAATCTGAACAACGCGCTCAGCGCGCTCTCCGACATGCCGCTCGCAGCCCAACTGGCGAACCGCGACTGGCGGAAACTGTTCGCCGACCAGATGGCCGAGGGGCTGGCGACGCTGAAGGCGGCCGGTATCGCGCCGGCTTCGGCAACGCCGATCCCGCCGAACTGGATGCCGACCTTGCTGCGATTGCCCGACATGATCTTCAACGTCATCCTGGGACGCACCATGAAGATCGATCCCGAGGCGCGCTCCTCGATGTGGCAGGATTTGAAGCAGGGCCGCAAGACCGAGATCGACTATCTCCAGGGCGCGGTGATCGCGCTCGCCGAGAACAACAAGGTCGATGTGCCGCTGATGCGCCGCATTGCCGCGCTGGTCAAGGATGCCGAGACCGCCGGCAAGGGGCCGCCGGGACTTTCGCCCCAGCAGATCCGCGGGGTCGCTTGAGCGCGATGGAGCAATCAATGAGGCGTTGTCTAATGATCGGAGTTGCGCTGGCCGCGCTTTGCGGCGCCTCGACGCTGGCATACGCCCGACCGCCAACGGTCATGAATTCGCCTGGCTATGACGCGCGCTTGCAGGAGAGCCGCAAGGCGCTGGGCAATACGACGACCACGCCGGAGCCGGTGATGACCCCGAAGCGCAGCAAGAAGAAGCAGAAGCACTGAGGCGCGGCGTCTTCGGCCGTCGTCCTGGCGAAAGCCAGGACCCATACCGCGGAATCTCTCGATCGCGGCCGGTAAGAGTACCGAACGACAAGTTCAGCGCCAATTACTTATCGGGGTAATGGGTCCTGGCTTTCGCCAGGACGACGGCGGAGTGAGTGACTGACACAAATCTCCATCCTGTGGAGACAGCTACCCCTTCTTCGCCGGTTTGCTCGGGGGCGGGCTGAACAGCTTCTTCAGATCGCTCAAGCCCTCCGACAGCCGCGGCCACTCGCAGGAGAACGAACCCTTGGCGCAGCTGCCGCCCTTCGGTCGCGAAGCTACACCCTGCTGCACCTTCGGCCGCTCGACCGGAACCGGCACGCGCTCGACCTCGGTCCGCAGGGCGACCTGCTGAAGCTGCTGCGCTTGCTGTTCCTGCTGCTCGCGCTGCTGGCGCGCGGTCGCCTGGGCCGCTTCATTGCGGCGGCGCTGATCGGCGAGATAGGCGGTGTAGGACTCGTCGATCTTCTTCTGCTCGTCGGGCGTCGGGTTGGGACCTGCGATGTCGAAGGTGCGGTCCTGGAGGAAGTCGTAATAGGTGTAGCCGCCGCCGGCCTTGCGCCGACCGGCAAACTTGGCGTTGCAATCGGCAAGTGCGGCCGTCTTCTCGGCTTTGCTCGATGATTTTTCGGCCGCATCGGCGCATTCCTCGAAGTCGACGGGCGCGCGCTTCCACCATTGCGCGTAGGCATGCGACGAGGTCAGCAGAAAAAGCCCTGCTGCGGCAACGAGAAACGGCGCCGCACGACGCGATGCAACTACGTCAGACATTCTAAGAGAGCATTCCCTGCGAAACTCAACCCAAACTGAGTCGTGGCCGATTTTTGCGCCTTTATCGCCGGCTTGTCACCCTTGGAACCCGGGAATTTCATGGCTGGGCTGCTGACATTTTTTGCTTGACGTGGCCCGAGAGTCACAGCCGCGTGGCATGCGATGCGCTTAGAGTTTCACCGGCTCGACGACCAAGGAGAAAGCCGATTATGAGAGCGCTGACCTGTTTTGCTGCAATCGCTTTGGTGCTGGTTTGCGGCCGCGCGCTCGCCGCAGAGGAAGACGCGCCCAACCGCAAGCCGGTCAAGGTCGTTGCCGATGCGCGGCTGTCGGTCGGCGGCCAGGGCATGTTGCCGCTCTATCTCTCCAGCGACTGGTCGACACCGCTGCCGACGATCTCCCGCGCCATCATCGTGCTGCACGGACGCCTGCGCAATGCCGACGTGTATTACATGTCGGCGCACACCGCGCAGGTCGCGGCGGGCGATGACGGCAAGAGCGCGTTGATGATCGTGCCGCAGTTCCTGGCGGAGATCGATGTCGAGGCTTACAAGCTGCCCGCGGATACGCTGCGCTGGTCACTGGAAGGATGGGAAGGCGGCGATGCCGCGCTTGCGCCGAACCCGGTCTCTTCCTTCGAGGCGCTCGACGCGATCCTGGCAAAACTCTCCGACCGGCGCATCTTCCCGAACCTGAAGCAGGTCGTGGTCGCCGGTCATTCCGGCGGTGGCCAGGTCGCGCAGCGCTATGCCATCGCAGGCAAGGGCGAGGCGCTGCTCTCGCGCCAGCATATCGATGTCCGCTATGTCGTCGCCAATCCCTCGTCCTACGCCTATTTCAGCAACGAGCGCCCGGTGCCGGCGATCGCCGCATCCTGTCCGGGTTACAACGTCTGGAAATACGGCATGGACGAGCGGCCGCCTTATCTTGCGGATGCGACACCGGCCGCGCTTGAGCAGCGTTATGTCGAGCGCGACGTCATCTATCTGCTCGGCACGCTCGACACCAATCCCGAGCATCCCGCGCTGGACAAGAGCTGCATGGGCAAGGCGCAGGGGCCTTATCGCTACGCGCGTGGTCACGCATACGTGGATGCGATGGCCAAGCGCGATCACGGCACGCCCAATCACAGGGTGTGGGATGTCGTCGGCGTCGGCCATGACGGCGACAAGATGCTGACCTCGAAATGCGGCCTTGCGGCGCTGTTCGATAGTCCGGGCTGCGGCGCGGAACGCTGATCCCGGAGAGTTTCGAAATCGACGGCGCACCGCCGCGCGACGATTCCGGAAAAGTTCGCGGCATGCCGGGCAAGAGCCATAGCAGAAGGACTGAATTCCATGACCATCACCGTCGCAGCGAGCAGCGTGCCGAAACCGCCGGCAGACATCATCGAGGGCTTCAGGAATGCACCGACCTCGATCATTTCAGACAATCTCGGCCGGTTGCCGGGCGCGGTCGGCCTGAGGCCATATCACCGCAGCGGCAGGCTGATCGGCGCGGCCTTCACGGTGCGCACCCGGCCCGGCGACAATCTCGCCATCCACCGCGCGCTCGAGCTGGTTGGTCCCGGCGACGTCATCGTGGTCGATGGCGGCGGTGACGAGACGAGGGCTCTGGTCGGCGAGATCATGAAAAATATCGCGCAGTGGCGCAAAGCGGAAGGCTATGTGATCGATGGCGCGATCCGCGACGTCGCGGCCTTCGCTGAAGATACTTTTCCCTGCTTCGCCCGCGCCGTGATCCACCGCGGCCCCTACAAGAATGGTCCCGGCGAGATCAACGTCCCTGTCACGGTCGGCGGCAGCGTCATTTCCCCAGGCGATATCGTGGTCGGCGACGAGGACGGCGTGGTATCGTTTCCCGCCGCCGGCGCCGCGACGTTGCTGGAGGCGGTGCGCGTCCAGATCCGGCGCGAGGATGAGACGCTCAAGGCCATCCGCGAGGGCCGCTATCAGGGGGCTTACGGGAAGTCCTGATCGTTTCGCTCGCGGCCTCGCGAAGGGCTTCCGATCCGGCCCTTGCTTTGATATGTACTGCTCCAGGCAACCCGCTTTACCGGCGGGTTCCGCGGTCCCGTAGCTCAGCCGGATAGAGCGGCGGTTTCCTAAACCGTAGGTCGCATGTTCGAGTCATGCCGGGATCGCCATTATAAAATACGCCTTTTCAGAATTCTCTGCTGCCTCCGCCCTTCTCTCCCGTCAAGTCCCCAATAAAAAAAGATTGGCACGGCTTTACGCGACAACCGGCTTGCGAAGCAGGGTCCGTACTTACATCTCGCCCTCCGCAATTCTGGGGTGTGGCCTTGGTTAACGAGGCCGCCCAGTTGCGCATTGTGGAGATGAACTATGGACCTCACTGGTTTTAATGGCGCCTGGCTGATCCAGCCGGCGCTTTGGGCTACGGCGGCGACCGCGTTCGTGATCCTGCTGCGGGTGGCCAATATCTTTCGCTACATTCCGAACAACCAGGTCGGCATCGTCGAAAAGCTGTGGTCGACGAGGGGATCGATCGACGAAGGCTTCATCGCACTGAACGGTGAAGCTGGTTACGAGCCGGAAGTCCTGCGCGGCGGCGTGCACGTGTTCTTTCCGTTCATGTACCGGATCCACAAATCGGATCTCGTCACGGTCGGACAGGGCAAGATCGCCTATGTATTCGCGCGCGACGGTGCGCCGCTTGGCGCCTCGCAAGTGCTTGGTGCCAATGACACCGAGGACAAATCGGACTTCCAGGACGCGCGCCGCTTCCTGCTTGGTGGCGGGCAGAAGGGACCGCAGCGAAAGATCCTGCGCGAAGGCACCTATGCGATCAACACGACGCAGTTCGCGATCATCACCGACGATCGCGTCTATGGCCATGCCCTGAGCGAGCAGGAGCGCGGCGTGCTCGACGCCATGCAGCTCACGATCTCGGAACGATGGGGCTTTACGCCCGTGGTGCTCGCGGCCGATCATGATCTGGTCGGCGTCGTCACCGTGCATGACGGCCCGTCGCTGCCGCCGGGCGAGATCATTGCACCCGAGGTCGGCACCGAGCTGCGCGACGGCGAGATTTTTCACAACAATTTCCAGGAGCCCGAGAAATTCCTGGCCGCCGGCGGCTATCGCGGCCGGCAACTCCAGGTCATCGTCGAGGGCACCTGGTACATCAACCGCCTGTTCGCGACCATCGAGGCGGTGCCGAAGACGGTGATCCCGGTCGGCAATGTCGGCGTCGTCATCTTCTACACGGGTCCGCGCAGCGACGATGTCTCCGGCGAGCAATATCGCCATGGCGAGCTCGTATTGAACGGCGGCCGCGGTGTCTGGAAGGATCCGCTGTTGCCCGGCAAATACGCGTTCAACACCTATGCCGGCAAGATCGAGATCATCCCGACCGTCAACTTCATCCTGAAATGGGTGCGCGGTGAGGTCGGTGCGATGAAGCTCGACGAGAACCTCTCGGAGATATCGCTGATCACGCGCGATGCGTTCGAGCCGACGCTGCCGCTCTCGGTGGTGATGCATATCGACTACAAGAAGGCGCCGATGATCATCCAGCGGTTCGGCGACGTGAAAAAGCTCGTCGAGCAGACGCTCGACCCGATGGTCAGTGCGTTCTTCAAGAACATCGCGCAGAAGATGACCCTGATCGAATTGCTGCAGAACAGGGCGTCTATCCAGGAGGAATCGGCAGCTCAAATGAAAGCGAAGTTCGAGAGCTATTCGCTTGACCTGCAGGAGGTCCTGATCGGCACGCCGCGCGCGGCAAACGGCGACCATACCATCGAGAACATCCTGATCCAGCTCCGCTCGCGCCAGATCGCGCGCGAGCAGATCGAGACCTATCAGGAGCAGGAGAAGGCCGCCGTCCAGGAGCGCGCACTGAACGAGGCCAAGGCAACGGCGGCGGCACAATCGGCTCTGACGCAGTCGCTGATCCAGATCAAGGTGAACGAAAACGAGGGCGCGGCGGCACTCGCCCGCGCACAGAAGGACGCGGAGACGAGAAAGGTGACCGCGGCCGCGGTCGGCGAGCAGTCACGGCTCGAAGGCCAGGGCGAAGCCGATCGCGTGCTTGCGGTCGGCACCGCCAATGCCCAGTCGACGAAACTCTCGGTCGATGCCTATGGCGGACCGGAGTTCCGCCTCGCCGAGCAGAACTTTGCGAAGTTCGCCGATGCGCTCACCCGGATCAACCAGCCGCTGGTGCCGCAATTCCTGATGTCCGGCGCGCAGGGCGCGGAAGGCGGCAATGCCGGCCTGATTCCAACCGCGATGCTGAGCTCGATGTTCGGCCGCATGATGCCGGATGCGCTGGAGCGGCTGAAAGAGGAGGCGCCAAAGGCCGAGCGCAGGCCCAATGGCCACTGATCGCAGCCGATTTGCTTCGGCGGCGTGAAAATTGCTAACAAACGCGACCGGGCTGGAAGCGCACCTTCCAGCCCGGTCCTTGCTTGCCAACATCCGGAGCCGATGATGCCTTTCGATCTGATCTTGCGCGGCGGACGGGTCATTGACCCCTCGCAGAAGCTCGATGCCGTCACCGACGTCGCATTTTCCGGCGGCAAGGTCGCAGCCGTTGGCAGCGGGCTCAAAGCGGATCCGGCGACGGAAGTGCGCGACGTCTCGCAGTTCATCGTGACGCCGGGGCTGATCGATCTCCACACCCATGTCTATTGGGGTGGCACGTCGCTTGGCATCGATGCCGAGGAATTCTGCCGCGCCTCCGGCGTCACAACATCGGTCGACACCGGCAGCGCGGGCCCGGGCAATTTCGCCGGCTTCCGCAAGCACGTCATCGAGCCGAGCCAGGTCCGCATTCTCGCCTACTTGCATGTCTCCCATGCCGGCATTTTCGGCTTCTCGCACCGCATCATGGTTGGCGAGAGCGAGGAATTGCGGCTGATGAATCCGATCGAGGCGGCCAAGGTTGCCGATGCCAACCGCGACCTCATCGTCGGCATCAAGGTACGCGTCGGACTGCACTCCTCGGGCACCTCGGGCGCGGTGCCGCTCGACATCGCACTCCAGGTGGCTGACGAGGTGGGCATGCCCCTGATGGCGCATATCGACCATCCGCCGCCGACCTATGAAGAGGTCCTGGCCCGCCTGCGACCGGGCGACGTGCTCACCCATGCGTTCCGTCCATTCCCGAATTCGCCGGCGACCGCGCAGGGCACGGTGAAGAAGGCGGTGCTGGACGCGCGCGAGCGCGGCGTGCTGTTCGACATCGGCCACGGCAAGGGCTCGTTCGCGTTCAAGACCGCACGCGCCATGCTTGCCAACGGCTTTTATCCGGATACGATCTCTTCCGACATCCATCAGCTCTGCATCGACGGCCCGGCCTTCGATCAGGTGACGACGATGTCGAAATTTTTGTGCATGGGCATGTCGCTGTCGGACGTGATCGCGGCCTCGACGGAGAATGCGGCGATGGCGCTGCGACGCCCCGAGCTCGGCAGCCTCAAGCCGGGCAGTGTCGGCGACGCCACCTTGATCTCTGTGAAGCAAGGACAGTTCGACTATGAGGACGTCGTCGGCGAGCACCTGATCGGCGACAGGAAGATCGTCTCCGAAGGTGTCGTCATCGGCGGCCGCTGGTGGCATCCGAACTAAGTGGAGCGTCTGCTTGTGGGGCAAGACGAAAAGTTTATCGTCGTCCCGGACAAGCGTCAGCGCAGATCCGGGACCCATACGCCGCAGCAATAGTTTTGCGAAGACTCGGAGTTACCAGCTCGCGCCACGGCTTCTCCCTGGGGGTGATGGGTCCCGGCCCCCGTGCGCAATTGCGCACGAGGCCGGGACGACACCGAATGCGTGGTCGAGCCGTTCCCCAATCCGGGAGAAGAGCCTACTCCTTCTTGTCCACATTCCAGAACATCGGCGTCGCCGGGCCGTCGATCACGCCGGTGAGCGACTTGCGCCATGCACTCGGCGCCTGGAACTGGCCGAGCGGGACGTAGATCACCTGATCGTAGGCCTCCTTCTGCACGTCGAAGGCGATCTTCTTTTGCTCTTCCGGTGAGGTGGCGCGGGCAAAGGCGTCGCGCAGCTCCTCGAGCTTGGAGTCCTCGGACCAGCCGTACCAGCCACTCGTGCCCTTGCCGCCCATCGGGACGTTGACCAGCGGGTTCAAGGAATCGGCCGCGCCCTGGTAGGTGAAGAACATGTTCCAGCCGCCTTCCTTCGGCGACTTCTGGTTGGCTCGGCGGGTCACCACGGTCTGCCAGTCCATCGCCTGAAGATCGACCTTGAAGCCTGCCTCGCGCAGCAGCTGTGCGACCACGATCGGCTGCGCTTTCAGCAGGATCTGGTCGGTCGGCGCCAGGATCACCACGGGCGTGCCGTCATAACCGGCCTCGGCCAATGCCTTCTTGGCGTCCGCCATGCCGTTGCCCTTGACGAGCGTCTCGCCGCCTGCGTCGCTGGCGAGCGGCGTGCCGCAGATGAAGAATGCGCCGCAGAACGTGTAATATTTGGGATTGCCGATCTGCGCGTCGAGCACGTCCTTCTGGTTGATCGCAAGCATCGCGGCGCGGCGGATCTTCACATTGTCGAACGGCGGATGCAGGAAGTTCATCCGGCCGAAAGACTGGAAGCCGAACTTGTTCAGGATCGACACGTTGATGTCCGGGTTGGATTCGAGCGCGGGCAGCATGTCGAACGGCGGCGTTTCAACGAAATCGACATCGCCGGATTGCAGCGCGTTGAGCGCGGTCTGCGCGTCCGGCATCGTGATCCATTCGACGCGGTCGACTTTCACCACCTTGCCGCCCGACGTCCATTCGGCCGGCTCCTTGCGCGGCACATAGTCGGTGTTCTTTTCGTAGATCGCTTTCACGCCGGGCTGGAATTCGCTCGCGACGAACTTGAACGGGCCGGAGCCGATCTGCTCCGGAATCTGCTTGGTGATCGGGGTCTCCGCCAAACGCTTCGGCATCATGAAGGCGACGACGGCCGACGGCTTGGCGATCGTCTCCAGCACGAGCCCATAGGGCTCCTTCAGCTTGAGAACGATCGTCCTGGCGTCCGCGGCTTCGATGCCCGCCGTGAAGTCCATCAGCTTGCGCGCCATGCCGTCGGCGCTGGTGCCCCAGCGCTTCAGCGAGGCGACGCAATCCTCCGCCGTCACCGGCGCGCCGTCATGCCACTTCAGGCCGTCTCGCAGGGTGAAGGTGTAGGTCAGCTTGTCCGCGGACACCGTCCAGTCGGCCATCTGCGGCTGCACCTTGAAGGTGGCATCGATGCCGACCAGCGTGTCGTACACCATATAGCCATGGTCGCGGGTGATGATGGCCGTCGTGAAGCCGGGGTCGGTGACGCGAAGGTCCGATTGCATCACCGCAGTGAGGGTCTTCTTTCCGGTCGCAGCCGGTGCAGCCGAGGTCCAGGCCGCGGTAAGCGCCGATAGTGCAACAGCCGCAAGCCGTAGCAGTTGCCGTCGCGAGACGTGAACCATTCGCAATTCTCCCGATGCAAGCGAGATCAGACGGCGGCTGCCGATGGCGGGCAGCGTATGGCGGGGAGCCGCACGTGACAAGTTGCTTCCATCGATCTGAGTTCGTGGGCCACCGAGCAAGGCCGAAGCTCTGCGGTGCAGCAATCGTCGAACGTCGTTTCACTTTTGACGGACGCGCAGGTCGGTGGCGTCCTTCCTTCTCGATCGCCCTGGCAAGGCGCGCCGGATGGAGAAGCACAACTCGTGGCTTCCTGACACTGCACCAGGCATCATTGACGGCCGCTGGTGGCATCCGAACTGAGCGGGGCTAACCCTGCTCGCGATAGAATTGCAGCAGCCGCGCGCCTGCGGACGAATGCCAGTCGGGGGCGCCGGCGATGTAGCCTTCGACATGGCCGCTCGTCCCGACCAGGTAGGTGATGGGCATGCCGACGAGGGGGAACATCTCTGTCGATGCTTGCGCCGCCGCGCCATAGGTATCGACATAGCAGGCGAGGTTTTTCGCGGCGAGGCCGGCGAGGAACGCGGTGATCTTGCGCAAATCCTTCGTGTCCGTGCAGACAGGGACGACATCCAGCAGGTCGCGTTGCGATCCCGAGAGGCTTGCCAGCACGGGCAGATCGAGCCGGCAGGCGGCGCACCATGTCGCCCAGAAATTGACGAGCGTGATACGTCCCGGCTTCGCCGCCACAACCACGTCTTTCCCATGCAGGTCCTGAAGCCGCATCGACGGCATTGCGGTGCGCGGTCGCACGACCGTGAACTGGTTGCGCCCGGCTTCGAACACCGGCGGCCAGCTTCCCTGCGCGCAGGCGGCGCGTAGAGAGGCAAGAAGCGCTGGTGCGGCGACCAGGAGGGATCGCCTTGACAGCGCGCGGGACTTCTCACGCATGGATATAGGCCCAGCCTCTGAGTTGGAGATCCACGACGCGCCCGATGCCGAAGGGGACGAGGCCTGCGCCCGATATCAGCGGGATCGAGACCTGCTCTCTGGCTTCCGCAATGGCCTTCGACGAAGCACACATGCTGTAAGTGAGGTTCGGCAGCGACTGCCGCAGCGTCGCAAGTGGCTCGACCAGCGGGGTCTTGTCCGCCCTGAAGACATCTATGCCTTTGCCATTGGCGACAACCTCGATCAGCAACCGTGCGCCTTTGTCGGCAAAGTGCTTGGCGAGGTTGGCCGAGTAGCTGATCGCATGACCCATGACATAGGGCTCGTTGCTGTCGATCAGGATCACGACGCCATCGGCGAGGCGATCCACCTTGGCCGCGGCTGTACCGCCGGCCGTGACGATCGCGGTGCCCGCAAGCAAGCCCCTGCGGGACCATCTGATGGCAGAGATCATGGCAGCGGTTGCCCTGCCGCTAGAACCGGCGCGGCGCGATCGGCGCCTTGCTGTTGCGGCCCCACAGCACGAACAGGCTGAGCGCGAGCAGGACAACGTTGAGCGGCGTCACTTCGGCTTCGCCGCGCGAGAGGTGGAAGACGAGGGCGATGAGCTGCAATACCGAACAGCCCAGTGCGGCCAGCACCGTCAGTCGCGGCAGGACTCGCGTCAGCGCCGGCAGCAGAATGCCAATGCCGCCAGCGAGATCGACCAGCGCGATGGAGCGAACGAAGGTCTCGGAATACTGCCCGGCCCAGGGCATCATCGCTGCCAGCTGGGGGATGGGCGTGGTCAGCTTGACCAGCCCCGCCCCGACGAAGGCGATGGCGATGAGGATTTGCGCGGCCCAGAGGCCAATGCGAAGGGCGAGGCCGGGGGTGGCGGTCTCGAAGGTGGTGGTGGACATGGTGGTTCTCCAAACGGTGACGGTTGCCACCATTTGATGGTTTCGCCTGATTTGATCATTATATGTTCGGGGAGTGGTTCATTTCCTGGATGTTGATGATCTGATGGATTCCTTGGTTAGCATGCGGGTATTTTGCCTGGTCGCGGAGCTGAAGAGCTTTGCGGCCGCGGCCGAGCGCCTGCGCATTTCGCCTGCGATGGCGAGCAAGCATGTGATGCAGCTCGAGAAGCGGCTGGGCACGCGGCTGCTCAACCGGACCAGCCGGCGCGTCAGCCTGAGCGAGAGCGGCACGCTCTATTTCGAGCAGGCGCGGCAGATGCTCGATTCGCTCGACGAGGTCGAAGCCGCCGTCAGCCATGCCACAGTTGTTCCGCGCGGCACGCTGCGGCTGACGGCACCAGTGTGGATGGCGAACACGATGTTCGCGGGCGTGCTGGCGGATTATCAGGCCCGCTATCCCGAGGTGTGTCTCGATATCGATCTCAGCGGGCGGCTGGTCAATCTGGTCGAGGAGGGCTTCGATCTTGCCTTGCGCGCGACAGGCGCACCCGACGAGTCGCTGATCGCGCGTCCGATCACCAAGGTGGCGTTTCACCTGGTCGCAGCGCCATCTTTTCTCGATCGTGCCGGCCGCCCGAAAGAGCTCGCGGACCTCGCGGGACAGGCGCTTTTGCACTACGCGCTTTATCCGGGCGAGAGCTTCTCTCTGAACAGGAACGGCACCGTCGAGACCGTCAAGCTCAACCCGGTGCTGCGCAGCGGCAACGAAACGCTGCTGCACATGGCGGCGCTGGAGGGCATGGGCCTCGCCTTCCTGCCCAAATGGCTGGTCGCTGATGACATCGCCGCCGGCCGTCTCGTCCACATTCTGCCCGACGACGTCATCTTCGAAGGGCGCCTGTTCGCAGTCTATCCCAGCCGCAAATATCTGTCCGCCAAGGTGCGGACCTTCATCGACTTCGTCGCCGCCGACAAGCGGATGAGATAGCAGGCTAGTCGCGTCCTGCTTCCATGATGGCCCTGGCAAGCCGCGCCGGATCGGAGAAGCACAGCTCGTGGCTTCCCGATACCTGCACCAGGCGGAACAAAGTTGGCGTCGCCCGCTGAACGCGACTACAGCGATCGCGCGATCAACAGCTTCATGATCTCGTTGGTGCCGCCATAGATCTTCTGGATGCGGGAATCGATGAAGATGCGCGAGATCGGATATTCCTGCATGTAGCCGTAGCCGCCGAACAGCTGGAGGCATTCGTCGGCGGTCTGGACCTGCTTGTCCGAACACCAGTATTTCGCCATCGACGCCGTGACGGTGTCGAGGTCTCCGGCGACGAGTTGCTCGATGCACCAGTCGACGAAGACGCGCGCGATCATGGCTTCGGTCTTGCGTTCGGCGAGCGTGAAGGCGGTGTTCTGGAAATCCATCAGCGGCTTTCCGAACGCCTTCCGCTCCCTGGTGTACTCGGTGGTGAGCTTGACCGCACGCTCCATCGAGGCGACGGCGCCGACGGCAAGCGCTAGGCGTTCCTGCGGCAGCTGCTGCATCAGCTGGACAAAGCCCTGACCCTCTTCCTTGCCGAGCAGGTTTTCCGGCGGCACGGTGACATTGTCGAAGAACAGCTCCGACGTATCGGAGGCGTGCAGGCCGATCTTGTCGAGGTTGCGCCCGCGCTTGTAGCCATCCGCGCCCGCAGTCTCGACCACGATCAGCGAGATGCCTTTGGCGCCGGCTTCACCCGTGCGCGCGACCACGACGACGAGATCGGCGGCCTGGCCGTTGGTGATGAACGTTTTCTGGCCGTTGATGACGTAGGAATTGCCCTGCTTCTTCGCGGTGGTCTTGACGGCCTGCAGGTCCGAGCCGGTGCCGGGCTCGGTCATGGCAATGGCGCCGACCATTTCGCCCGAGGCCATCTTCGGCAGCCAGCGCTTCTTCTGCTCCTCCGAGCCGTAGTTGAGGATGTAGTGCGCAACGATGGCGCTATGCACGGAGACGCCGGTGGTCAGTTCCGGCACTGTGCTTTCGAGGTCGTCCAGCACGGCGGCGTCATAGGCGAAGGTCGCGCCCAGTCCGCCATATTGCTCCGGAACGCTCGCCAGCAGCGCGCCCATCTCGCCGAGCCCGCGCCAGGCGAAACGGTCGACCATCTTCTGCTCGCGCCACTTCTCGGCATGAGGTGCAAGGTCCTTGGCAAGATACTTCCGGAACTGGTCGCGGAAGACGTCGAGCTCTTCGGTCATCCAGGAGGAGCGGTAGGCCATGATTACCTCTGATGATGCGGCTTGCCGGCTTGGTAGATCAGCCAGCGCCGCCAATTATTGTGTTTTCAGGCTGCGCCTGCGACGCTACCAAGGCGGTCGCAGCAGCGCTTGTTGGGGGTGATTGTGGCCGTCAAAACTCGAGAGCTCAAGCTCGACGTCGAACGCATCGGCAAAGTCTCTGCGATCCTGATGCAGCCGGACAATGCGCGCGCCTGCTACATCCTGGCGCATGGCGCTGGTGCCGGGATGCGGCATGCATCGATGGACAAGATTGCGGAGGGGCTGGCAAAGCGCGGCATCGCAACGTTGCGCTTCAATTTTCCCTACATGGAAAACAAGCAGGGCCGTCCCGACCAGCCTGCGGTCGCCCATGCCACCGTCCGCAAGGCAGTCGAGGAAGCGACGCGGCAGTGCGCGGGATTGAAGCTCGTCGCCGGCGGAAAGTCGTTCGGCGGACGCATGACGTCGCAGGCGCAGTCGAAGGCTCCATTGCCCGGTGTCAAAGGCCTCGCCTTCCTCGGCTTCCCCCTTCACGCCGACAAGAAGCCATCGACCGAGCGCGCGGAGCATCTTGGTGGCGTCGCCATTCCCATGCTGTTTCTCCAGGGAACGCGAGACGGGCTCGCCGACCTCGACCTTCTCAAGCCCGTCGTCGCTGCGCTCGGAGCAAAAGCGACGCTGCATGTGATCGAAGGCGGCGATCACGGCTTCGCGGTGCTGAAGAAGTCAGGCCGCACCGATGACGAGGCGCTTGCCGAGGTGCTCGACACGCTCGCGGCCTGGATCGATCGACTCGCCTGAGGTTCAGGCGGAGTAGAGCCCCTTGTCGCGCGCCTTCTGGATCGCGAGCGCAGCGATCAGATCCAGCGTCGGCGTCGATAGCCCGGCGGCGCGCGCAAAGGCGGCGGGCGCCTTCACCAGCACGTCGATCTCCATGGCGCGGCCGAGCTCGTAATCCTGCAGCAGCGAGGGCTTGTGGTTGGGTGCGGGGCCGCTGCGCGACACCCGCTTGACCTCGGGAATGAAGTGTTGCGCGATGTCGTTGGCCTCGGTCAGCATCCGCGGGATCACCTCGGCAAAGGCGGGATCATCGCGTACGCCGCGTGCGGTCTGGCCGGTGAGCAGGCACAGCACCGACAGCGACATGTTGGTCAGCAGCTTTGACCAGATCGCCTCGCGGATCTCGGCCACCGGCGGCGACTCCAGCCGCGCATCGTTGAAGACGCCGCGGAGTTTTGTAATGCGCTCGCAATTGCGGTCGTCGCATTCACCGATCAGCAGGCGGTTGCGGTCCGGGGTGAGGTTCTGCACCACCCCGGGCGCAGTCACTTCGTTGGAGGAAAAGATGACGCCGCCGATGATCCGCTCCTTCTGGATGCAGGCGCGCAAGCGCCCGCCGGGATCGAGAAACGAAATGTCCGGCGGCGTCGGATGCCGCGGCGGCAGGCCGATCCCATACCACCAGGGAATGCCGTTCTGCGCGAACACGATGGCGGTGTCATCCTGCAGCAGTGGCTTGATGCTGGAGACGAGGCCGGTGAGCGCCGTGGCCTTCAGCGTCGAGATCACCACGTCCTGGGGGCCGAGCTGGGCTGGATCGCCGGTTGCGTTGACCTTGGCGGAGACCTCGGAATCACCGACGCGCAGCTTGAGGCCATTGGCGCGAACCGCCTCCAGATGCGCCCCCCGCATCACGCATGAGACCTCATGACCAGCGCGCGCCAGCCGTACCGCAATGTGGCTGCCGACGGCGCCCGCGCCGAAAATGCAGATGCGCATTTGATGTTCGTCCCTGATCGCTTTGCCGTGCCCTTGGATGCCGCCCGGCCGCAGCATGACACAAGCCGCCATGCGATGGACGCGGCCGGCCCACGCTGGAAAGATATGGATCGGGACGCGTTGCCTCGGCCATAGTGCGCGCCATCAGAATGACCGGAGGATCGCCGATGACTGCCAGCCCCGTCCTGTGGACATCAGATGCGCGTGGGGTTGCGACCGTCACGCTCAACCGGCCGGAGGTCAACAACGCCTATGACGGCGCCCTGATCTCAGGCGTGCTCGCGGCCATGGACGATCTGGGCAAGAATCCCAACCTGCGCGTCGTCGTGCTCAAGGGCAATGGCAAGCACTTCCAGGCCGGCGCTGACCTCAAATGGATCAACGGCGTGCGGCCGCAATCGCCCGAGGCCAATGAGGCGGCGTCGCGGGCGACGTTCGAGGCCGTGCAGCGGCTCAATACGTTACCGATCCCGACCGTGGCACTGGTACAGGGTGGCTGCTTCGGCGGTGGTACCGGAGTGATCGCGGCCTGCGATGTCGTGATTGCCGCCGACAACGCCCTGTTCTCGATCACCGAGGTCCGCTGGGGCCTGACCGCCGCGATCATCATCCCGCAGCTCTGCGATGCCATTGGTGTGCGGCAAGTCCGCCGTTACGCGCTGACCGGCGAACGGTTCGGCGCCGAAGACGCCCGCCGCATCGGCCTCGTCCATGAGGTCGTGCCGCTCGCAGATCTCGAGGCCGCGGGTGCCAAAGTGGTCGAGCAGTTGCTCGCCAACGGGCCGGATGCGATGGCCGAGACCAAGCGGCTCGCGCTGGAAAGCTCGTTCGGGGGAATGGCGGTGGACGACGCGGCGTATACGCGCCTCGTCCAGCTGCATTCGCTCAAGCGCCAGAGCGCGGAAGCGGCGGAGGGGCTGGCCTCGTTCGCCGAGAAGCGGGCGGCGAATTGGGGCGGTGGAAAAGACTGAGCGCAGGTGTTGTGAATGTAGCCCGGATGGAGCGAAGCGTAGTCCGGGGCCTGTGCCCCCGCATTCCGCTGCGCTCCATGCGGGCTACGGCATCGCGGCTCACAGCGACGGCGCGAGTGACGTTTTCAGCAAAGTCAGCAGCGCCTGCACCGCCGCGGCATTACGCCGCCGCTCGGGGATGGCGGCCTTGACCCACAATTCCGGAATCGGAAAGTCGCGCAGCACCGGTTTCAGCGTGCCGTCGCGCAAGGCATCGGCCACGAGGTAATGCGACATCAGCGCAATGCCGTTGCCGGCGATTGCGCTGCGCGCCAGCACATGTCCCTCGTTGGACGAGAGCAGTGGGCTGACCTGGACGCTGATGCGGCCGCGCGGCCCTTCAAAGATCCATTCGGGGCCGGTTGGCATGAAGCTGAGGCAGCGATGCTCGACGAGGTCGCGCGGATGCTTTGGCGTGCCGTGCTTCTTCAAATAGGCGGGCGAGGCACAGAGCAGCCGCTTCAACGGGACCAGCGGTTCGTCGACCACGCCGCCGAAGGAATGCGGGAAGGCGCCGATCGCGATGTCAAAACCTTCGGCGACGGGATCGACCGGACGGTCGATCAGCACGATCTCGAGTTTGAGTCGCGGGTTTTGCGTCTGGAATGCACTGAAGGCATCGGCCAGCCGTGCCACCGTCATCGAGGTCGGCGCCTTGATGCGGAGGTGATCGACGAGGTCGTGGCCCTTCTCGCCCATGCGCGAGAGCAGATCGGCCGCGTCGGACACGACGCTGCGTGCGCGATGCACATAGCGCTGGCCGGCGTCAGTGAGCCGTAATTGCCGGGTCGAGCGGTGGAATAGCGGTGCGCCGATCCGCGTCTCCAGCTGCGTGACGCGCTTTGCGACGACCGAGGTCGAGACGTTGAGCTTTCGCGCAGCGGCGGAGAAGCCGGCCGCATCGGCGGTGGCAAGAAAGGCCTGAAGGTTCACCAGGATGTCCATGTCCACCTTTCTCGATTCGCGAAAGCTGATCGCCTATTTCGGTAGATTGTAGTCTGTCTCGCGTTAATTCATAGTCGCCCGCAAGCAAGAGATTTTGGGAAGGACGCGCCATGCGGGCCACGACGATTCAAGAACCAGCGCGCCAGGTGCCGCTCTACGGCGAATATGAGGTCGTCGTGCTCGGCGGCGGCCCCGCCGGCATCGTCGCTGCGGCCTCCGCCGCGCGTGCAGGTAGGAAGACCCTCTTGATCGAGCGTTACGGTTTTCTCGGCGGCATGGGCACGGCGGCCGGCGTCACCAATTTCTGCGGTCTGCATGGCAATGTCTATGGCGAGGCCGTCAGGCTGGTGCAGGGCATGGCGTCCGATCTGCTGGCGCGGATCGATCATCTGAACGGCCTCAACGCGCCGCATCTGATCCTCGGCAAGGTCTTTGCGCAGGCCTATGACACCGCGGCCTACAAGATCGCGGCCGACGAGCTTCTCGCAAGCCACAAGGTTCACATTCTCTTTCACGCGCTCGGCGCCGGCGTCGTCATGGGCGATGACAACCGCATCGACGCGCTGATGATCGAGACCAAGGCGGGAAGGCGGGCCGTGCGCTCCGAGATCTACATCGATTGCTCCGGCGACGGCGATCTCGCAGTCTGGGCCGGCGCGCCGTTCGAGATCGGCGACGAACACGGCCATCCGATGTATCCGTCGATGATGCTGCGCCTGAACGGCATCGATCCCGCAAGAGCGGGTGACGCCTGGCGGACGATCCCGCAATTGATGGAAGCGGCCACCGCCGCCGGCACGCACAAATTCCCGCGCAAGAGCGCGATCGTGCGGCCGCAGAAATCCGGCATCGAATGGCGGGTGAATTTCACCCAGGTCGCGCGCGAGGACGGCCATGCCATCAACGGCGTCGAGCCCGATGATCTCACCCGGGGCGAGATCGAAGGTCGCAGGCAGGCGCTCGCCGCTTTCGAGTTCTTGCGCACCGTGCCGGGCTTCGAAAAATCCTACATCGTCGACCTGCCGCCGCAGCTCGGCATCCGCGAGACCCGCCGCATCAAGGGCGGTTACCAGCTCAGCGGCGAGGACGTGCTCGGCTGCGCCTCGTTCGAGGATTCCATCGGCGTCAACGGTTGGCCGATCGAGGCTCATGTGGCCGGCGACGTCGTCTTTACTTTCCCACCGATCCCTGAATCGCGCGGCTATAACGAGCTGCCCTACCGCATGCTGGTGCCTCAAGGCGTCGACAACCTTCTGGTCGCCGGCCGCTGCGCCTCGATGACCCATGAGGGGCAGTCGGCGGCGCGCGTGTCCGGGGCCTGCTTCGTGATGGGGGAGGCGGCCGGTTCCGCGGCCGCGCTGGCGCTGTCCGGAAACCGGATCCCGCGTGATATAGCGGTTGAAAAATTGCAGGAAACGTTGAAACAACAGGGCGCCTTCATCGGGCGGGACCAGCCCGTGCCAAAGGGCCTGTAACGGACTGCAAAAAGAGAATTATTGGAGGAAGCGGGATGATCGGGATTGCGCGGGTCGCGGCTCTTAGCCTTTTGTCTATGATGGCGATCGGCACAGCCTGGGCCGAGGATGCGCTGAAGGCCAAGGTCGGCGTGCTCCGCCTGTCGTCCTCCGCGCCTGTCTTCATCGCCCAGGACAAGGGTTATTTCCGTGAGGCGGGTCTCGACGTCGAGCTGAAGTTCTTCGATGCAGCCCAGCCGATCGCGGTCGCGACCACCTCGGGCGACGTCGATTTCGGCGTCACCGCCTTCACCGCCGGCCTCTACAATCTCGCCGGCAAGGGCGTGCTCAAGGTGATCGGCGGCATGAGCCGCGAGAAGGCCGGCTATCCCCTGATTGGCTATTTCGCCAGCAACAGCGCCTATGCGGCCGGCCTGAAAACGCCGAAGGATCTTGCGGGCAAGCGCATCGCGATGACGCAGGTCGGCTCGTCCTTTCATTATTCGCTCGGCCTGCTCGCCGACAAATACGGCTTCAAGCTTTCGGACGTGAAGATCGTGCCGCTGCAATCGCTGTCGAACGCGGCCGCCGCCCTGAAGGGCGAGACCGTGGATGCCGCGTTGCTGCCGATCTCCACCGCGCGCAAGCTGATGGACGATGGCGGCGCGAAATTCCTGGGGTGGGTCGGCGACGAGACGCCCTGGCAGCTGGGCGCGGTGTTCGCCTCGCCGAAGACGCTGACAAACAAGGTGCTGGTGACGAAATTCCTCGGCGTGCTCGCCAAGGCCGACCGCGAATACCACGACGTCATTCTAACTTCGATGAAGGACGGCGTCGCGCCGATCAACGACAAGACCAGGCCGCTTTTGGAGATCATCGCGAAATACACCAACCTGCCGGTCGAGCAGGTTGTCGGCAATTGCGCCTATATCGATCCGGACGGCAAGCTCGACGTCAAGAACGTCGACAACCAGATCAAATGGCTCCAGGAGCAGGGTTTCGCCGACAAGGGCTATGATGCGGATACGATCATCGCCAAGGATTATGTGAAGGCGGATTGATGCTCAACGTCGTCCCGGCGCAGGCCGGGACCCATACGCCGAGTCGGAGTTGTGAAGCAAAATGGTCATTGCCTGTCTTCGCCAAATTCAATTCGGTGGTTATGGGTCCCGGCCTTCGCCGGGACGACGGCGATGTAGGAGGTCGGCCGCATGGACCTGATCGCCAACCAGATCAGCCACCGCTTCGGCGATCTCGCCGTGCTCGATGACATCTCCTTCGCGGTGAGTTCAGGCGAGGTGGTGGCGATCGTGGGTCCGTCCGGCTGCGGCAAGAGCACGCTGTTGTCGATCCTTGGCGGCCTGCTGCAACCGACTTCCGGCGCGCCTGAGCTGCGCGGCGCGCCGTCGGCGGACAGTCTCAATCCGCTCACCTTCGTGTTCCAGGACTTTGCGCTGCTGCCCTGGGCCACGGTGGAGGAGAACGTCGAGTTTCCGCTGCTGCACACCCAGCTCTCGGCCGCCCAACGCCGCGCGCTGGTCGAAGATGCCCTGCGCCGCACCGGCCTGACCGATTTCCGCCGGACCTATCCAAAGCAGCTGTCCGGCGGCATGCGCCAGCGCGTCGGCATTTCGCGCGCGCTCGCGGTCAAGCCCGCCATTCTCCTCATGGATGAGCCGCTCTCGGCGCTGGATTCGCAGACCCGCGAGCTCTTGATGGAAGATTTCGTCCGTCTGCTCGCCGATGGCGGCATGGGCGCGGTCTATGTCACGCACAATCTCGAGGAGGCGGCGCGGCTCGCCGACCGCATCGTGGTGCTGTCGCGGCGGCCGGGCCGTATTCGCGAGGTCGTCGCCGTGCCGATGACGCGTGCCGAGCGCGGCGAAATCGCTGCACGTGAACGGCTGCTCGCCCTGCAGAACCAGATCTGGTCTCTGATCCGCAACGAGGCGATCGATGCCGAGCGCGAGGTCCAGCATGCTTGATCGCGCTCCGGATATATCGGCCGGGAACGAGACGACGCGACGCGTCCGTTTCCGCGGCGCGGGCTTCGTGCCTGCGTCCAGCCGCTTTGGCGGCTGGATCGCGCTGGGGCTCGTCATCGCGATCTGGCAGGCCGCCGGCAGCAGCGGCTTCATCAATCCGCTGTTCCTGCCGGCGCCCTCCGCGATTCTGCGGGCGATCTACGAACTCGCGATGTCGGGCGCGCTCTGGCAGCATCTTTCCGCTTCGATCCTGCGTATCGGCGTCGGCTGGGTTCTTGGAACGGCAGCCGGCGTTGCGGTCGGCTTCGCCATCGGCCTGTCCCGGCTTGCGCGCAGCGTCGGCATCACCTTCATCTCGGCGCTGTTCCCGATCCCGAAGATCGCGCTGCTGCCGCTGCTCATTCTCTGGCTCGGCATCGGCGAAGAGCCGAAGATCGCGACGATTGCGCTCGGCGTATTCTTCTCGACCGCGATCTCGGTCTATAGCGGTGTCGATGCCGTGCCGCGCAATCTCATCCGCATGGCGCAGAGTTTCAATGTTCCCTTCGCCACGATCGTGCGCAAAGTGGTCTGGCCCGGCGCGCTGCCCGCGATCCTCGCCGGCTTCCGTATCACCGCGTCAGTGGCGCTGCTGCTCGTCGTCAGCGCCGAGATGATCGGTGCGCAATACGGCATCGGCGCCTTCGTGCTCCAGGCGGGCAATCTCATGCAGACGGACCAGCTGCTCGCGGGCGTGGTGATCCTGTCGGTGTTCGGGTTGGTGGTGGGGAAGGTTATCAATTTGCTGGAAACGCGGTTGCTGCACTGGCGGTGAGGCATTCTCCGTCATTGCGAGGAGCGAAGCGACGAAGCAATCCAGACTGCTTCTGCGGAAAATACTTTGGATTGCTTCGCTCCGCTCGCAATGACGATGTGGGGGCAGATCAGCGACACAAGATAGGTCGTCATGCCCGGGCTTGTCCCGGGCATCCACGTGTTTCCTCCGGCGCGGCCGCGCGTGGATGGCCGGGTCAAGCCCGGCCATGACGGAGGATAGAGCGGGGCTCACGCGTTCCCGCGATCCTCGCGAAACAGATCCAGCTTCTGCTGCACCGGTCGATCCGAGAAGCTGAACAGAACCGCATCCTCATCGGCCTCGTGCGTCACCCACTGCCAGCTCGGCACCACGAACAGATCGCGCGGGCCCCATTCGAACACGGCATCGCCGATGCGGCTGCGGCCCCTGCCCTCGATCGGGCAGAACACGGTCGCGTCCGTCGAACGATAGCGAGCGGTCTTAAATCCCTTTGGCAGCAGCTGGATGAAGGTACCGATGGTCGGCATTGCGAAATCACCGCTCTCGGGGTTGCTGAATCTCAGCTTCAGCCCATGACAGGCGTCCCACTCCTGGCTTGTCCTGGCCTTCTCCAGCGCCTCGCGGGTGTAGGCATAGGGATAGCTGAAGATCGGCGAGGTTTTCGAGCTCCGCTTCACGTCGACCGGCAGCAGATTGTGGCCGTAGCGGGCAAAGCTGCCGCCGGCGGGTTTCGTGATCTTCTGCTGGTCTTCCTTCGATCCCTCCGCAAACGAGCAGTCGAAGAACTGCACCAGCGGGATGTCGAGGCCATCGAGCCAGAACATCGGCTGGTCAGTCTCGTTGGAATGATCGTGCCAGGTCATCGACGGCGTGATGATGAAATCCCCTCGCTCCATCGCGGTGCGCTCGCCATCAACGGCGGTGTGGGCGCCCTTGCCTTCGAGCACGAAGCGCAGCGCCGACTGGCTGTGCCGGTGCGCGGGCGCGACATCGCCGGGCACCACCATCTGCACGCCGGCATAGAGCGATGTCGTGATTTTCGACTGGCCGCGCAGGCCGGGATTCTCCAGCACCAGCACGCGCCGCTCGGCTTCCTTGGCGGTGATGAGCTTGCCCGCTTCAATCATGTAGTCGCGGATGACGTCGAACTTCCACAGATGGGGGCGGCAGGCGCTCCTCGGCTCCGGCGTGATCAGGTCGCTCATCACCGTCCACAGCGCGGTGAGATTTTCGCCATCGATCTTCTTGTAGAACGCCTCGCGTTCCGGCGTCTTGGTCACGGCTTCCATGGCGCGGCTCCCAATGCTTTTGTATAGATTGACAGTATACTGACGATCTAGCTAGCGTCAACGGGACGAACGGCATACAAGATTGTCATTCCGGGCTCTCGCTACGCGAGCCCCGGAATGACAAAAAGAAGGGAGGGTTCCGATGAGGCTGCACGGCTATTTCCGTTCAAGCGCCGCCTATCGCGTGCGGATCGCGCTCAATCTCAAGGGTCTCGGCGCCGAGCACCAGCCGCATCATCTTCGCAAGGGCGAGCAATGCGCACCCGCCTATCTCGCCATCAATCCGCAGGGCCTGGTGCCGACGCTTGAGGACGATTCCGGCGCGGTGCTGACGCAGTCGGTCGCGATCATCGAATGGCTGGATGAGACGCACCCCAACCCGCCGCTGCTGCCGAAGGATCCGGTGCAGCGCGCCAAGGTGCGGGCGTTCGCGCTGGCGATCGCCTGCGACACCCATCCCGTGCAGAACTTAAAGGTATTGGCGCGTCTGCGCGAACTTGGGTTGCCCGAGGAGAAGGTCCAGGATTGGGCCGCCTGGGTCAATCGCGAGGGGTTGTCGGCCTGCGAGACGCTGATCAGAGGCGAGCCGGGACCGTTCTGTTTCGGCGCTGCGCCAACGCTCGCCGATCTCTGTCTCGTGCCGCAGCTTGCGAACGCGCGCCGGTTCGGGGTCGATGTTTCCGCCTATCCGCGCCTGCTCGAGGCCGAGGCCGCCGCCAAGGCGCTGCCGGCCTTCGCCAATGCCGCGCCGGAGAAGCAGCCCGATGCCGAGTAAGCCTCTTCCTCCAATCACGATGGACGCGGTCTATGCCGCGCCGGGCTATCTGTTCCGGCGCATGCAGCAGATCGCAGTCTCGATCTTCATGGAGGAGTGCAAGGCGTTCGATCTCACGCCGGTGCAATATGCAGCGCTCATCGCGATCCACACCCATCCCGGCATCGACGCAACGCGGCTGTCGGCGGTGATCGCCTTCGATCGCTCCACGCTCGGCAGCGTGATCGAACGGCTCCAGTCCAAGCATTTTGTCGAGCGCAAGCCGGCGCCCGAGGACAAGCGGATCAAGCTGCTCTATCTGACGAAGTCAGGCGCAGCGATCCTGCGCGAGATCATTCCGGCGGTCGAACGCGCCCAGGCGCGCATGCTCGCGCCGCTCAAGCCGTCCGAGCGCAAGGCGCTGATGGAGCTGATGACGCAGCTCGTCGATCTCAACAACGAGGTCTCGCGCGTGCCGCTGCGGGCCGAGGACGCGCTGGAGCATCTGGGCAAGGCGGGGTGAAACTCTCCACTGTCATTCCCCGCGAAAGCGGGGAATCCAGTACGCCGCGGCCCCTAGGCTCAATCACGACTGCCTCTGGAATACTGGGTCGCCCGGTCAAGCCGGGCGACGACAGTGGTGGTCACATCCTCAACAACGCCTGCCGGTCGATCTTCCCGGTGCCCGTCTTGGGCAGTTCGTCGATGAAGATCACCTCGCGCGGATATTTATAAGGCAGCAGCTTGCCCTTCACATATTCCTGCAGCCGCCGCGTCGTCTCGCGTGGGTCCGTGGCGCTGATATTCATCACGACCACCGCTTTCAGCGTCATGCGCCGGTCAGGCAGTTCGGCCGCGAACACGGCGCATTCGCGGATTTCGGGGTGATCGGCCAGGCACAGCTCGACCTCGAGCGGGTAGACCCACTGGCCCGAGATCTTGATGAGATCGTCTGCGCGGCCGCGGAAGAAGTGGAAGCCGTCGCTGTCGCGCACGAAACGGTCGCCGGTGTAGATCCACCCCGCCTCGCGGATGGTCTCGGCGGATTTGTCCGGCCGGTTCCAGTACAGCGGCGTGTTGGAATCGCCGCGAACCCACAATATGCCTTCCTCGTTGTCGCCGACGTCGCGACCGTCCTTGTCGCGCAAGCTCACCTCGTAGCCGGGCACGCGCAGGCCTGCGGCGCCGAGCTTCTTTCGCGCAGGAGTGTTGGAGAGATAGATGTGCAGCACCTCGGTCGAGCCGAGGCCCTCGACGATCTCGAGCCCGGTGAGCGTCTTCCAGCCGTTGAAGACTTCGGCGGAGAGAACTTCGGCAGCGGAGAGGGACATGCGCAGGGACGAGAAGTCTGTCTTGGCTGCGCCTTCGGCCTTGGTCAGGGACGTGTAGAGCGTCGGTAGCCCGAAGAACACCGTCGGCCTGTATTGCTCGATCGCGGCGAAGATCGACGCCGGCTTCGGCTGGCCTGGCAGCAGCAGCGTCGCCGCGCCTGCCGAGAACGGGAAGGTGACGGAATTGCCGAAGC
Source organism: Bradyrhizobium manausense (assembly GCF_018129685.1). GTDB lineage: Bacteria > Pseudomonadota > Alphaproteobacteria > Rhizobiales > Xanthobacteraceae > Bradyrhizobium > Bradyrhizobium manausense_D. Next base: position 185,252 of record NZ_JAFCLG010000008.1, on the reverse strand, counting down.
CATAAGCGAAGAAGATTTTCGGCACGGAGAAACAGATATCGCCAGGCGTCAGTTTCAGCACGTTGCGCGCGAAGGCGACCTCGCTATAGGCCATGTCGTGCTGGAGATGCACGATCCCCTTGGGCCGACCGGTTGAGCCGGAGGAGTACATCCAGAACGCCATCTCGTTCCGATGCGTCGGAGCTTCCGCCAATTCGGTTGGAAATTGCGAAAGCCAGTCTGTGGCGGCCAGCGCGTTCGGCGCGGCGTGGTCGCCGAGATCGCCGTTGACGACGATCAGGGTGTGCAGGCGCGTGTCCTTGCAGGCTTCCGCATTGAAGCGGGCGCAGAACTCGGCATCCGCCACGGCGACGGTCGCGCCGGAATCGGCGAGATAGAATTGCAGGAGATCGGGCGGCGTCAGCGTGTTGATCAGCAGCGGCACGAAGCCGGCGCGCACCGCGCCGAAGAAGGCGGCGGGATAGGCCGGGGTGTCGTCGAGGAACAGCAGCACGCGGTCGCCACGCGTGAGGCCTAGCGAGGCAAGGCCATTGCCCCAGCGGCAAGCCTCGGCACACAGCTCGGCATAGGTCCGCGCGCCGGCGGGGCCGATGAGCGCGAGCTTGTCGCCCCGACCCTTGCCAAGATTGTCGAACAGCACACGGCTGGCGTTGTAGGTTTGCGGAACGGCAAAGCCGATCTCACGTGCCCCCGCGCTATCCGCGGGCACCTGGTCGCGAACTTCGTTGCTCATGCCGTCGCCTCGTCGACCGCATCTCCGCGGCCGTTCTTCTCGGCCTCGTAGCGGGCCATGAAGGCCGGCGACATCGCGCGCAGCCGGGAGTCGTCGATGCGGCCGGAGCGGGTGATGTAGCTATAGGCGAAGTCGAGCAGGCCGAGTTGCATGTGCTGGGCAAAGTGCTCGTACCAGAACGCGCTGGTGCGCGCGGCATTGACGAGCTTCTGCACCACCGGCTTGCGCGCGGCCTGGTAGCGATGCAGCGCCGTCGTCAGATGTGCATCCGACTCCAGCGCCTTGACCAGCGCGATCGCATCCTCGATTGCGAGCCGCGTTCCCGATCCGATCGAGAAATGCGCCGAGTGCAGCGCGTCGCCGATCAGCACCATGTTCTTGAACGACCAGTGCTCGTTCCAGACCCAGGGAAAGTTGCGCCAGACCGATCGGTTGGAGACGAGGCAGTGGCCACCAAGCGTGTCGGCAAACACCTCCTCGCAGACGCCCTTGGACTGCTCGACATCCTTGTAGGCGAAGCCATAGGCCTGCCAGGTCGCGTGATCGCACTCGACCAGGAACGTGCTCATGCTCGGCGAATAGCGATAATGATGTGCGTTGAAGGCACCTCGGTCGGTCTTCACGAAGGTCTGCGATAGCGTGTCGAAGCGCTTCGAGGTGCCGTACCAGACGAATTTGTTGGAGGAGTAGGACAGCGACGTGCCGAAATCGCCCTCATAGGCGCGGCGCACCAGCGAGTTCAAGCCGTCGGCGGCAACGATCAGATCATGGCCGCCCAGCTGGTCGATCGCCTGGATCTGGGTGTCGAAGCGCGGGGTGACGCCGACAGCGAGCGCGCGCTGCTGCAGGAACTGCAGGAGCTCCAGCCGGCCGATCGAGGAGAAGCCGACGCCGTCGATGGCGACGCTGTCGCCATTATGGTTCAGCGTGATGTTCTCCCAGCTCTCCATATGCGGCGCGATCGCGTCGACCGTTTCGGGGTCGTCGGCGCGCAGAAATTCCAGGGCCTGATCGGAGAACACGACGCCAAAGCCCCAGGTCGCATCGGCCGGGTTCTGTTCGAACAGGTCGATTTGATCCTCGGGGTGACGCTTCTTCCAGAGATAGGCGAAGTAGAGCCCGCCGGGCCCCCCGCCAATCACGGCGATCCGCAAATCCTGCCTCCCTAATTGACAGTATACTTACTATCTCAGGGTAGACTAATCGGCTCCGGCCGCTCGCGCCAGCGGAATTATCCGCAGGCATAGCGCACCGCAGCACGGTCGCGGGCACCCGCATCGCGCATGCCCGAAACCGTCAGCTGCGAATCATAGCCAAACCGCGCGGGATTGACCACCCGGGCGTCAGACGCAGCGCTTCACGTAGACCCCGTTCACCAGCACCCTGGTACAGTGGACCACGGGCACCGGCTTGCGGACCACGACGGCGCCGTTCGGACCGGCACAACCGGCGCGGTAGACGCCGCGGGCGCACACCACAGCGTTGGCATCGGACGACTCGAAGGTCATTGTCGCCGCGAAAGCGAGGAGCGCGGAAGCGATAAGCAGGAATGAACGCATGTTTTCCTCCCGGAGATTGTCGTGATTGAATCGTTGCAAACGATTAGTCGCCGCTGGCGCGCGAAAATTCATTTGCGCGCCGGCGGATATCAATCGCGCATGAGCTGGGTGCCGCTTATCGCGCCGCGAATGGCGCAAGCACGTCCTTGCAGCCGGGGGAGAGCGACGCAGCGTTGCCGGCAATACACTGCACGATACGGCCGCCACCGGGCTCAACGCCGGCGCAGAGCGTGCGGACATCTGCGCCGCAAGCCGAGCGGATGATGAACAGCTCTTCGCGTGGCCGCAGCGGGCGCAGAACGATCACGGCTGGCGCAGCGGCCGGTGCTGCTGCCGCGGCGGGTGGATCACCAGCTGCTGGTGCTGCCGTCGCTGTCGCGCTGCCGGCCACAGCGCTCACGGCCTTGGCGCACGCCGCCGACACCTTCGCCTTGTTCTTCTCCAGGCATTCCAGCGCTGGCGCGCCGCCCGGCGGCACGCTGGCGCAGACCTTGGGATAGTCGGCGCGGCAGGCGCTCTTGACCGCAGCAACCTGGGCACTGCTCGGCTTCTTGGCTGCGGCAGCCTTCGGTGCGGCTTCTGTCGCCGGCTTTGCTGCCGGCTCGGCCGCGGGCGCCGCTTCGGTTTTGGCAGGTTCAGATTTGGCGGGCGCAGCTTCGGTCTTGGATTCGCTCTTGGAGTCGCTCTTGGGGGCTGCTGCCGGCTCGACCGCGCGGACCGCGGTCTGGCATCCCGCCGAGAGGCTCGACATGTGGCCTTGCAGGCATTGATAGGCTTCCACGCCGCCAGGCGTCACGCTCGCGCAGTGCGCCATGAAATCCGAGCGGCACGCGGAGCGGATGGCGCTCTTCTGGGCCTCGGTCGGAGCTTGCGCGAACGCGCTTGTTGCAGTTGCGAAGAGTGCTGCGGCGAGCAACGCGTGCCGCATCGATGCATGTTTCAACGTGTTGAACATCTGTGAATTCCTGCCCTGTCGGTAACGCCGGCGCTTCATTGAAAGTGATGCAAACAATCGTCGCGGGTGACGCCGCGTGCGGCATCATTGACCGCAGCAGCCTCAACCGCAAGTAGATAGTACCTTGGAAATTGCGACGTAACTACGTCGCTAGAGCTTCACCATGCGATTGCCGCGGTTCTCGCCCGCGAGCAATCCGATCAGAGCTTTCGGCGTGTTCTGCAAGCCGTCGATGATGTCCTCCTGCACTTTCAGCTTGCCCGACTTGACCCAGGCCTGGAGATCGGCGAGCGCACGCTGGCTCTCCTTCATGTAGTCCATCACGATGAAGCCCTGCATCACGAGCCGCTTCACCACGATCAGTCCGGGCACACCGCGCGGGCCGTGCGCCGACGGCGCGCCGTCATATTGCGAGATCGCGCCGCAGCAGGCGATGCGGCCGTAATTGTTCATCTGCGGAAGACAGGCTTCGAGAATGTCGCCGCCGACATTGTCGAAATAGACGTCGATGCCCTTTGGTGCGGCCGCGCGCAGCGCCTTGAACACCGCGCCGTCCTTGTAGTCGACCGCGGCATCGAAGCCGAGCTCCGAGGTCAGCCAATTGCACTTGTCCGGGCCGCCGGCGATGCCGATCACGCGGCATCCCTTGATCTTGGCGATCTGTCCGACGATCGAGCCGACCGAGCCTGCGGCCGCCGAGACCACGACCGTCTCGCCCTCCTTGGGCTTGCCGACCTCGAGCAGGCCGAAATAGGCCGTGAGGCCGGCGATGCCGAACACGCTGAGCAGATGCGTCATCGGCTCGAGCTTCGGCATTTTCGTCAGATGCTTTGCGGGCACCGCGGCAAATTCCTGCCAGCCGGTGTCACCGAACACGATATCGCCGGGCGCAAGCCCCTCGGCCTTCGAGCCGACGACCTCGGCGATGCCACCTCCTGCCATCACGCTGTTGGCCTCGACGGCCGAGCGATAGGTCGCGCCATGCATCCAGGCGCGGTTGGCCGCGTCGAGCGAGATGTAGCGCACGCGCAGCAGGGCCTCGCCGTCCTTCGGCTCCGGAAGCGCGCTCTCGATCATCTTGAAATGCTCAAGGCCGAGCTTGCCGGTGGGTTTTTCCACCAGAAGAATCTGGCGATTGATGCTCGCGGTCATGGCGGTCCTCTCTGAGTTTGATGTTTATTGAAGCAGTTGCCGCAAACAAAACGTGCAAGCCGCATTCGTTGTGCGCTGCATGAAGGCTAGATCGCTGCGCCCGGTTTCGCAACGGGAACATCCGGCTCAAGCGATTGCACGCAAAGCGTGTTGCGTCGCTGTCATATCTGCGACATCATGAAGCGGCCGGTGTAGCGGGGGTCGTTAATGTCGAACAGGTTTACGCAATACATTTTAGGCGCGATGGTCCTGGGCATCATCATGGGCTCGGCCATCTACAATTTTCTGCCGGACACGCGCGGAGATTGGGCCTCGTCCATCAACCTGGTTGCCGTGATCTTCCTGCGTCTGATCAAGATGATCATCGCGCCGCTGGTGTTCGCAACCCTGGTCGGCGGCATCGCCCATATGGGTTCGGGCTCCAAGCTCGGCCGCATCTTCGCCAAGACCATGGGCTGGTTCATCAGCGCCTCCTTCGTCTCGCTGATGCTCGGCCTCATCATGGTCAATCTGCTTCAGCCCGGCGCCAATTTCCCCGGCACGCTGCCTGACAAGGCGCAGTCGACCGGCCTGGCGGTCTCCGCCTTCTCGCTCGAAAAATTCCTGACTCATCTGATCCCGACCTCGATCGCGGATGCGATGGCGCAGAACGAGATCCTTCAGATCGTGATCTTCGCCGTGTTCTTCTCGGTGGCGATGGGCTCGATGCCCGAGCGCTCCAAGCCGATTCTGGCGTTGATCGACGACGTCGGCCACATCATGCTCAAGGTGACGAGCTATGTGATGATGTTCGCGCCGTTCGCGGTGTGGGCTGCCATCACCGCAACTGTTGCCAAGAACGGCCTGTTGGTGCTCTGGAAGCTCATCGTGTTCATGGGCGGTTTCTACCTATCGCTCTTCATCCTCTGGGGCATCCTGGTTGCAGTCGGCTTCATCGTGATCGGGCCGCGCTACGGCCATCTGCTCAGGCTGATCCGCGAGCCGCTGATGATCGCGTTCTCCACTGCGAGCTCGGAGGCTGCCTATCCGAAGACCCTCGAGGGTCTCAACCGCTTCGGCGCCTCGTCACGGATCTCGAGCTTCGTGCTGCCGCTCGGCTATTCCTTCAACCTCGATGGCACGATGATGTACTGCACCTTTGCAAGTATCTTCATCGCGCAGAGCTATCACATCGACATGCCGCTCGGCACGCAGCTGGCGATGCTGGCGACCCTGATGATCACCTCGAAGGGCGTCGCCGGCGTGCCGCGCGCTTCCCTCGTCGTGATCGCCTCGACGCTGTCGCAGTTCAACATCCCCGAGGCCGGCCTGCTCATGATCATGGGCATCGACACCTTCCTCGATATGGGCCGCAGCGCCACCAACGTGATCGGCAACACGCTGGCGACATCGGTCGTGGCGAAGTGGGAAGGCGAGCTCGGGCCCGAGCATGCGATGGGACCGGGCGATGCCGTGCCCGATGACCTGGTGCCGGGCGAAGTGCCTGCGATGGCCGGCCACTGACGGGAGTGCGGCATGCGCCCTTTGACGGCGATTTCGGGCGGCCTGTTGCTGGCAGCGTGTCTGCTGGCGTCGGGCGCCTCCGCCCAGACCGGCGGCAGCGAAGGGCTTAGCCCGACGCTAGCAGCCATCAAGAACGCCCACACCGTGCGGCTGGGCTATCGCGAGAGCTCGCCGCCGTTCTCCTTTCTCGACCCGTCGGGCAGGCCGATCGGCTACAGCCTCGAACTCTGCGAGGCCATCGTCGAGGAGATCGGCGTCGAGGTCGACGATCCCAATCTGAAGATCGACTACGTCAAGGTCACCTCGGACGACCGCATCGACGCCGTGCTCCAGAACAAGATCGATCTGGAATGCGGCTCGACGACCGCCAATTCAGAGCGCGGCAAGCGCGTCGCGTTCTCGCCGCTGATGTTCGTTGCCGGCACCAAGCTGATGGTGCCGAAGGCCTCCAGCGTCCAGTCGCTGACCGATCTGAAGGGCAAGACCATCGTGGTGACGAAGGGCACCACCAACGAGCAGGCGATCCAGGCGGCGGACAAGAAGTCGTCGCTGGGGTTGAACATCGTCGTCGGCGCGGATCACGAGCAATCGTACCAGATGCTTGTCGACGGCAAGGCCGACGCCTTCGCGACCGACGACATTCTGCTCTCGGGCCTGATCGTGCGCCACAAGGCGCAGGACAGGTTCCGCGTCACCGGTGACTATCTGTCCTACGATCCCTACGGCATCATGTTCCGCAAGGGCGAGCCGCAACTGACGGCCGTGGTCGAGCGCACCTTCCGCAAGCTCGGTTCCAGCCACGACCTGGTGCCGCTCTACAACAAATGGTTCACCGCGCGGATGCCGACCGGCGAGAAAATGAACGTGCCGATCTCGCTGCAGCTGGAGGAAGCCTTCAAGGCGATGGACGATTCGGCGGGCGCGAGTAATTAGCGGCGAGTCTCTCTCCGTCATCCTGAGGTGCGAGGCCCGCGAAGCGAATTCATCGCGGGTCGAGCCTCGAAGGATGAACGGCCGCGCTGGTGCAGCCGGGCCGTCGCCCTTCGAGGGCCGCTGAAGAAGCGGCCGCCTCAGGGTGACGGCGATAGATCAAGGCTCGGTGCGGCTAATTCTCCCCAAACACCCGATCCAGCGCCGCATCATACGTCGCCTGCACCAGCTCCGGGTGCAGCTTGCCCAGCGCTTCCATCATCACGCCTGAATTGATTTCGAGCACTCTCCAAGCGCCGTCGACGCGCACCAGGTCAATTGACGCAAACACGATGCCGATGGCGCGCGCGGCATCGATCGCGAGCCTCACGCAGGCCGCGCGGACTTCGCCGTCCTCCAGCAACACAGGTTTTGCGCCGGCATCGAGATTGTGTCGCCAATCGTGGCCACGCTGCTTGCTGTAGACGATGCGGGGCTGATCATCGAGCAGGATCACACGGACCTCGTCCTCGATCTCGACATAGGGCGAGACCACGAGCCCCGTGCTCATCGAAAAGACCTCGCTCACCGCGCGGTCGAGCTCCGTCTCCGTCGTCACCCTGAAGACCGATCGTCCCGACGTGCCCTCGTTGGGCTTCACCACCACGCCGTGCGGATGGGCGTGAAGCAGTTCAAGCATGTCCTCTCGCCAGGCGGGGCCAACAACATTGTTGCCCAGCTTCGGGTTGAGGAAGAGGTGATGTGGAATGCAGGACACGCCAGCGAGCGACAGCGCTTCGGATGTCGCCGACTTGTCGTTGGCGAGGCGATGCGCAATCGCGCTGTTGAGGCCGATGTCATAGCCGAACGCGAAGCGGCGCATCTCGCCACGGCGCATCGCGATCAGCCAGCCACCGGCACGCACGTCGACGTCGATGCCATGGCGTGCGCCATAGCTCCTGATTGCCTGAACGAAGATCCGCTCGCTTGCCATGTCGCTGATCCGGGCGCCAAAAACCGCAAAAATGCGGGAATCGGCGCCAAAGCGGGGTGAAAGTCCGAGCTATTCTTAATGAAATTCTCGCGAGCGGGATGGAAATTAAGTGCTGCTTTCGCGCCCGAAAGGGAAAAGAAATTGCCCGCTGCGGGCTCGGGACGGCAGATCGTTAATGATGTGATCATTTCCGCCGCAAATGCCGGTTTGACCGGCATCAATTGCATCCGGAACGAGGTTGATTATTGGTCTCAATAGCGTAGATCACGCACGCGAAATCCTCCGCCATGGCAATGGTGTCCGCCCCGTTCTCAGGGCCGCGCAACGCTTTTGCCCTAAAACCGCAGACATTCGGAATATCGAAAACCATGAGCGCGTTTTACCGAGAGAAGGTCCTTTCCGTCCAGCACTGGACCGACACCCTGTTCAGCTTCCGCGCCACGCGCGATTCCGGCTTCCGCTTCCAGAACGGCCAGTTCGCCATGATCGGCCTCGAGGTCGATGGCCGTCCGTTGCTGCGCGCCTACAGCATGGCCAGCGCCAATCACGAGGAAGAGCTCGAATTCTTCTCGATCAAGGTGCAGGACGGTCCGCTGACCTCGCGTCTGCAGAAGATCAAGGAAGGCGACACCATCCTGGTCGGCCGCAAGGCGACCGGCACGCTGATCACCGACAATCTCATTCCCGGCAAGCGGCTGATGCTGCTCTCGACCGGCACCGGCCTTGCGCCCTTCGCCAGCCTGATCAAGGACCCCGATGTCTATGATCAGTTCGAGACCATCGTGCTGGTCCACGGCTGCCGCCAGGTTTCCGAGCTTGCCTATGGCGAGAAGCTCGTCGCTTCGCTGCGCGAGGACGAGTTGTTCGGCGAACTGCTCGCGGACAAGCTGATCTATTATCCGACCGTGACCCGCGAGCCGTTCCGCAATCGCGGCCGCATCACCGACCTCATCAGCTCCGAGCAGATCTTCAACGACATCGGACAGTCGCCGCTCAACATCGAGACCGACCGCGTCATGATGTGCGGCAGCCCCGCGATGCTGGAAGAGCTGAAGGCGATGTTCGAGAGCCGCGATTTTATCGAGGGAAGCGGCAACAAGCCCGGCCATTTCGTGATCGAGAAGGCCTTCGTCGAGCGGTAGGCACGGTTCGCGGCGATCAATTCGGCTGTCATCCCGGGTCTGCGCTGGCGCTTGCCCGGGATGACGGCTCGGTTTTGTGGCCACTGCCGCCCCCCTCCCACACCCACCTTTCTGCTGCACTGCAAAACCCGTCCTCCCGGCGGATTGATTTGCGCCCGCCGAATTCGCTAGCGTGAAACAAGCGCCGCGTCATATCCGTATGACAGGCGCGGGCGTATCGTACCGCCTCATGCTGGCGAGAGGGTGGGAATCGTGGTCGACAACAACAAGACGCAAGCTTCGCCCAAACGTTTGCCGCTGGCGGAAGAGGGGATCATGGAAACCCTGCTGCTTCCATTTTCGCCGCGCTTCATCATCCTGACGATCTGCGCGGTCGTCACTGCTCTGTTGATCGGCATCGGCATCGCCGACCGCAAGATCTTCGGCATCCTGCTGATCCCGGTCTGCATCTTCGGCGCGCTCACGCTGCTCGGCGTCCGCGACCTCATGCAGAAGAGTCATGCGGTGCTGCGCAACTATCCGATCTCGGCGCATATCCGCTTCCTGCTGGAAGAGATCCGCCCGGAGATGCGGCAGTATTTCTTCGAGAGCGAGAAGGACGGCATGCCGTTCTCGCGTGACATTCGCGCGGTTGTCTATCAGCGCGCCAAGATGCAGCTCGACAAGCGCCCCTTTGGCACCCAGGAGGACGTCTATCGCGAGGGCTACGAGTGGATGCATCACTCGGTATCGCCGAAGGCGCATGCCGAGGAGAAGTTTCGTATCACCATCGGCGGCCCGGACTGCGCAAAGCCCTATTCGGCTTCGGTGTTTAACATCTCGGCGATGAGCTTTGGCGCGCTCAGCCCCAATGCGGTGCGCGCGCTGAACGCGGGCGCCAAGAAGGGTGGCTTTGCCCATGACACCGGCGAGGGCGGCTTCAGCCCCTATCACCAGGAGATGGGTGGCGACGTCATCTGGGAGATCGGCTCAGGCTATTTCGGCTGCCGTCATCTGGATGGCACGTTCGACCCCGAAGCGTTCGCGCGCGTCGCGAGCCAGGACCAGATCAAGATGGTCGAGCTCAAGATCAGCCAGGGCGCCAAGCCCGGCCATGGCGGCGTGCTTCCGGCGGCGAAAGTCTCGGAAGAAATCTCCAAGATCCGCGGCGTTGCGATGGGCGAAGATTGCATTTCCCCGGCCTCGCACCGCGCGTTCTCCACGCCCACAGGCATGATGCAGTTCATCGCCGAGATGCGACGGCTTTCGGGCGGCAAGCCGGCCGGTTTCAAGCTCTGCATCGGCCATCCCTGGGAATTTCTGGCGATCTGCAAGGCGATGCTGGAGACGGGCATCTATCCTGATTTCATCGTCGTTGACGGCAACGAGGGCGGCACCGGCGCGGCCCCGCTCGAGTTCATGGATCATCTGGGCATGCCGATGCGCGAGGGCGTCAATTTCGTCCACAACGCGCTGGTTGGAATCAACGTGCGCGACCGCATCAGGCTCGGCGCCTCTGGCAAGATCGCCACCGCCTTCGACATGGCGCGCGCGATGGCGATCGGTGCCGACTGGTGCAATTCGGCGCGCGGCTTCATGTTCTCGCTCGGCTGTATCCAGTCGCTGAGCTGTCACACCGACCGCTGCCCGACCGGCGTCGCGACCCAGGATCCGACACGGGCGCGCGCGCTCTACGTCCCGCTCAAGATCGATCGCGTTGCCAATTATCACCACGCCACGCTGCACTCGCTGACCGAGCTGATCGCAGCAGCCGGCCTCGAACACCCCCAGCAGCTGCGCCCGGTCCACTTCAGCCAGCGGACCTCGACGACCAACGTGCAAACCTTCGCGCAGCTCTATCCGGCGCTGCGCCCGGGCGAATTGCTCGAAGGCACCGAGGATCCGCGGTTCCGCGACGCCTGGCGGATGGCACGGGCGGATTCGTTCGAGCCGGCGCTGTGAGAGGTTCCACCACATGATACCGCCGAAACCCGGCGCGGCGTAAAATCATCGAGGGCCGGTTGCGTTTTAACCTCTGTGTCAGCTTCGGGTGTAAATTGTCCCGATGGACGAAGAACGGCGCAGCAAGACCAGGCACCGCGTACTCAAGGCCGGGACCATCGAGTTCGGCGGCGGCGCGATCGACTGCACCGTCCGCAATTTCTCCGACGCCGGCGCCGCCCTCAATGTCACCAGCCCGATCGGCATTCCCGAGCGCTTCACCTTGGTCATCCCGGTCGATGGCAAGCATCTGTCCTGCACCGTGGTGTGGCGCAAGGAGAAGCAGATCGGGGTGCGGTTCGGATGAGGGGCGCGAGCGCCTGCTCATCCCGTTTCCACCTCACCCAACCGGCTCGCCAAAATCTTGTCGATCCTCCTGCCGTCGAGATCGACCACCTCGATATGCCAGCCGCCGAGGTCAAACGCATCGCCGACATTGGGCAGCACGTTGAATTGCTGCAGCACGAGGCCGGCCACCGTGTTGTAGCGATGATGCGCCGGCAGCTCGATGCCGAGCAGATCACCAAACTCATCGACCGGCATCCAGCCCGAGACGAGCAACGACGAGTCCGCGCGCCTGACATAAGCCGGCTCCGGCGGGCCTTCCTCGGAATGGAAGGCGCCGACGATCGATTCCAGAATATCCGCCGCCGTGACCACACCTTCGAAGGCGCCGTATTCGTCGTAGACGAAACCGATATGAACTGGCGCAGCCCTCAGGATTGCCAACACGTCGCGGGCATCGGCCGACGCGGGGATGCTTGGTGCTTCGCGGACCAGCGCCCGTAAATCAGGCGCGCGCTCGTTCATGTACGCGACCAGCAGGTCCTTCGCCTGCAGCACGCCGATCGGCGTGTCGCGATCACCGTCCGAGACCGGAAAGCGCGAATGCGGACTCTTGGCGATCAGCGCCTGGATCGCTTCCCTGTCGTCGGTCAAATCGATTTCGTCGACCTCGTTGCGCGGCGTCATCACGGCGCCGACCGGGCGGTCGCCGAGCCGCATCACGCCGGCGATCATTTCCTTTTCACCGGGCTCGAGCACGCCGGCGCTCTCGGCCTCGTTGACGAGATGATGGATCTCGTCCTCCGACACTTTCTCCTCGGCCTTGCCGCCGCGGCCGAGCAGCTTGAGGATCAATTTGCCGGAAAGGTCGAGCAGAAACACCAGCGGCAGCGAGAACCGCGCCAGCACGTGCATCGCCGGCGCGACCTTGACCGCGATGCTTTCGGGATCGCGCAGCGCCACCTGCTTCGGCACCAGTTCACCGACGATCAGCGTCGCATAGGTGATGATGGTGACGACGATGCCGACGCCGAGGATGTCCGCAATGCCCGGGGACACGCCGAGCTCGACCAGCCATTGCGTCAGCCGCTGCCCGAGCGTCGCCCCGGAGAAGGCACCCGAGAGCACGCCGACCAGCGTGATGCCGATCTGGACCGTCGAGAGGAACTTTCCGGGATCGGCGGCAAGCGTCAGCGCGCGCTCGGCGCCGCGCACGCCCTTGGCGGCCAGCAGCGATAGCCGCGCCGGGCGCGATGAGACCACGGCGAGCTCCGACATGGACAGCAGGCCGTTGATGACGATCAGGACGACGACGATGATGAGTTCGACAGACAACATTGTGCGCTAGGGGAGAGCCGAGCCCGGCGGACGCCGGACCAAGCCCTTCATATATGAACCCGATGCGCGTTTTGCCCGGCTCCGTCCAGATTGTCGCACCGGGGTGGCGTGGACCTGCGAAAGCCTAGAACTCGGCGTGCAGCCGGCCCGAGAAGATCGAGACCGGGCCACGATCGGCGTTGTAGGCCGGGTTTGCGATCAATTGGTAGTCCGCGGTCAGGGTCACGCCCTTGATCACCGAATAGGCGTAGTACGCCTCCAGGATGCGTTCGGTGCGATAGTTGAGCTGGCCGTCGCCGATCAGGAGGCCCGTACCGCCGGCCGCGAGGAAGTCGCGATGCGAGGCCGACAGGCCGTTGATGGCACCGCCGATGCCCACCGTGTCGTCAGGACGTCCCCAGTGGCTGCCCTTGATCGACAGGCCGCCCGACAGGCTGCGGTCGACGTCGGTGAAGGACAGGATCTGATTGCGACCGTCGTTCCAGCTGGCCCGCGCAAACAGCCCGACGTCATTGACGATCTGCTGCTCGAGATTGACATAGAAACCGTATTTGAGCCGGTCGCGCTGGTTTGCGGTCGCGATGGCGTTGATGTCGAGCGCCGGATTGGCCGCGGCGAGATCCACGACATCGCGGTAGTTCGCCGTGTTGCCACTGTTGGCGAAGACGCCGACACGCAGTTTGCCCGGCTGTTCGAGCAGCGTATGGCGCTCCTCGAACTCGACCACCGAGCCACCGGTCTTGAAGGTCAGCACGTCGCTGTTCGGCGCGTCCGGCACCTGGAACAGGCCGGCGCGGATCGCCCAGTCCTTGCGGTTGAGCTCGACCACGGCGCCGCGGGTGTAGCCGGGCAGGTCGGCCGGGAAGTCGTACGCGGCCGACGCCCACATCGCCCAGTTCATGAAGTCGGCGCGCGGGTCTTTTGCATAGGAGTTGCCGTCGAAGAAGTCGCCGACGGCGAAGCGGCCGACGATCAGCGTGACGCGGTCGATGTCGCGCTTGCCGGCAAGCTGGTTCGGTCCGTCTTCCACTGCTTCCTGCTCGCCGCCGAGCCCGAAGGTTTGCCTTAGGTAATAGCGCTGCGCGCGCATCTTCGGGAATGGTGCGCCCGCCTTCTGCGCTTCGCCGTTGGAGAAGCCGGCAAGACCGAGTGTGCCGTTGATACCAAAACCCTGCGCAAGCTCGGGATTGAAATAGAGCTCGCCGCCGTCCCACAGTCGCGCACCGAGGAATGCCGTCGTGGTCCATGTCGCCTGGAACTGGCCGCCACCGGGCAGGCTCTGCGGGCTCGCATAGGGCGAATGGATCGGCCCGTAGCCTTGCGGCAGCACGGTCGTCTGGGCGTGGACGCTCCAGTCGTCGCTGTCAGGCAGCCTGGGCTTGCCGACCGCCGGCAACCATGGCGTATCGCCGAACTGGTAGTTCAGGCCGAGCTTGAACAGATGGATGCGCGGATCGACGTTGATGCTGCCGAGGCCAAAGCCGCCGAGGTCGTAGGTCTTGCGCGAAAGGTCGACATATTCGTACTCGGCCTTCGCGGTCCAGTTGCCGCTGACGGCGTATTCGAGACCGAGGCCCGCGGTCCATCCGGCCTGATAGTGGCCGACCGGGAACAGCGGCGTGACGCCATCCGCATCATTGATGTTGATGCGTGTATGGCCCCAGGCGACGCCTCCGGTGAGGTAAGGCATGAAGCGGTCGAAGGCATAACCGACGCGGCCGCGCAACGTGCCGACATAGTCGATCGAGGTGTTGAAGGGCGCCGGCGAACGCGCAAGCGCCGGACCGTCGGTCGGCCCCGTGAACGTCGCATCGGCTTCGATGCCGAGCACGACACGGTTGGAGAGTTGTCTGTTGTAGCCGAGCTGATAACCGCCGCCGAAGCCGGTCGCGCTGTGAGGCAGCAGCGCGCCCTGCAGGGGCAGGGGATTGGTGCCCGGTCCCAAACCGGCATCGCCATAGGCAACATGACCGCCGACATAGAAGCCGGTCCAGTCGTAGATAGTCTTCGCGGCGGGCGCCTTCAGCGGCAGATCGGCGGCAAGGCTGGCACCCGGCAGCGCGAGCGCGCCCGAGGCGATCGCCGCGGCCGTCCGCAAATACCTGCAACGGTGACTTCTCAACGTCAAAACGCCCGCCCCCAAGACGCGAATGTAACCCAGCCGCCGCGATATCCCTGCCGATTCGCGGCGATCCTGTCATCAGCGGTCTTGGCTGTTTCCGCAATCGACGGAGATGAACCCGTTTCGACGCGATTTCATCTCCGCCCCGCGATTGCTCAGAGATTATTGCTAATCATTCGCAATAGCAACAGGCCCGGATTTTCGCAAAGAATGGTTCGCACCGTTATGTGACGGTAATGCTACAAATTCCGGGCACTGAAAAAGGATGACCCCGCCCGGGGGGACAGCCGGGCGGGGTCGGGGGCACGACACGGGGTGGATGAGGCGCCCGTGCCGGACGCGGGATCCACTTGAGATCGGCCTCAGATACCCAAATCAGTAGCAGACGCGGACGCTGCCGACGTACTGGCCGAAAGCGTTGTAGCTGGGCTGCCAGCCGCAACGGTGATAGCCGTAATAATAGGGCTGGTTGCTGGCCGCGATCGCGGTGCCGACGATGGCGGCGGTGGCGATGCCGGCGCCGACACCCCAGCCCCAGCCGAACGGCTTGGCTTCCGCCTGAGAGGCGGTGGAGACGATGCTGCCGGTGACGGCGAGGGTCGCGAGAGCGACTGCGGCAATCTTGGTCTTGATCGACATGTGAAATTCCATCCGGGTTGAGGCGGTCCGTCGTGGGCCGCGTGCCCCATTGGACGGAGGTTTGCCGTCTCAGGTTCGAACGCGCTTCCAGCGGCTCGCGGGTGCGTATTTTTCCCGAATGGTTTCAGAGAGATGAGAGTTAACCGAGCGGCCCGTTGGCGAGCCTGCTCACGTCGAACTTATCGACCTCGTCGAGCAGTTCGCAAAAGGCGCGCGCCCCCTGGTCGAGCAGCTTTTCGCCTTTCTCGGCCACGGCGAGCGTCGCGTTGCCGACGGCGCCGCTGGCGTTGAGGTCCTGCGCCTGCCAGGCGAAGGGCGCGGGCCGCTGCGTCGACAGCCAGCGATATTGTTTTTCCATCGCGATGCTGCTCGCGGGAAAATCCGCGATCGCATCCTTGCGTACCTGATCCGGATAGCGCGCCAGCATGATCGAGGTCTCGACCGCGCCGCCATGGATGCCGTGACGCACTTCATCCGCCGGGAACAGTTTGTCAGCACCAGACAGGCGCGACCACGACGTGGTCACCGCGAACAGTTTTTGATGCGCGCGAAGGTCCTGCGCCACCAGCATCATCGCGGCGCTGTTGCCGCCATGGCTGGTGATGATGACGAGCTTCCTGACGCCGCGCCCGGCGACGTCCTCGCCGATCCCGGTCCAGCGCTTCAGCGCCACCGCGGTCGGCAGCGTCTGCGTGCCCGGATAATCGATATGCTCAGTGGAAATGCCGACGGGTTCGACGGGCAGGAAGGTCACTGGGGCCGTGGCGGGCAGCATATCCCGCACGCGCGCCAGATAAGCGTCCGCGATCAACACGTCGGTCTCGTTAGGCAAATGAGGGCCGTGCTGCTCGGTCGCCGCCAGCGGCAGCACCGCGATCCAGCGCGAAATGTCCGCGGGGGCAGCATCGGCCCAGCGGATCTCGGTCCAGTCGCGGGAAGGCGTCATCAAGGTTTCTTTGCCCGAATTTGTCACGTAGTTTGGGGTTATCAGGGGACGCGGACCCGGCCGGTTCGCGTCCTCGAACGTGTTGCGGTTTTATCGCGTTGTCTTCCCATCGGCTAGAAGCGATCGACGGAGTGCATTCATGAGCCTTTCCCATCTGCGGCGAGCGTTAACGGCAGGCTTGCTGGCCTCCGTCGTGTCGATCCTGCCGGCGCGCAGCGAGACCCTGGACAAGGTCACCTTCGGCACCAACTGGGTTGCCGAGGCCGAGCATGGCGGTTTCTTCCAGGCGGTTGCCGACGGCACATACAAGAAGTACGGCCTCGATGTCAGCATCGTTCCGGGCGGCCCGAACGAGAACAACCGGATGCTGCTGATCGCCGGCAAGATCGATTTCTTCATGGCCGCGAACACGCTGATGTCGTTCGATGCGGTCGCCAACAACGTCCCCGTCATCACCATCGCCGCGATGTTCCAGAAGGACCCGCAGGTGCTGCTGTCGCAGCCGGATGCGAAGGTTACCAAGCTCGAGGACCTCAAACCGCTCACGCTGTTCGTCTCCAAGGAAGGCATGACCAGCTACTTCCAGTGGCTGAAGTCCGAATATGGCTTCAGCGAGAAGAACGTCCGGCCCTATAATTTCAATCCGCAGCCCTTCATTGCCAACCCCAAGAGCGCGATGCAGGGCTACGTGACATCCGAGCCCTTCGCGGTGGAGAAGGCCGCGGGCTTCAAGCCCAACGTCATCCTGCTCGCCGATGCCGGCTTCAACACCTATTCGACCTTGATCGAGACCCGACGCGACATGGTCGAGAAGAAGCCTGACCTGGTGCAGCGCTTCGTCGATGCCTCGATCATCGGCTGGTACAACTACATCTACGGCGACAATTCCGCCGGCAATGCGATGATCAAGAAGCTCAATCCGGAGATGACCGACGAGCTGCTCGCCTATTCCGTTGCCAAGATGAAGGACTACGGCATCGTCGATTCCGGCGACAGCCTGAAGAGCGGCATCGGTGCGATGAGCGACGAACGCTACACGTCCTTCTTCGACAAGATGGTGAAGGCCGGCGTCGTGAAAGGCGATCTCGACTTCCGCAAGTCCTACACGCTGCGCTTCGTCAACAAGGGCGTCGGCCTCGAGCTGCGCCCCGCCAAGCCATAACTCATGCCGAGCTTAGACCAAGGTGTGGCGGCATGGCCGACCTCTCCCCCGCGGGGAGAGGTGAGGGACGCGGCCCGACCGAGCCCCGCAACTGCTAGCGCCCAATGGTAGAGAGCAAACCTTCGTCCACGGTCGAGGCCAGCCTGACGGCGCTCGCCGTCAGCCTTCGCGGCGTGACGAAGGTTTATGACAATGGCGTCATGGCGCTCGGTCCTCTCGACCTTGCAGTACGCAAGGGCGAGTTCATCTCCCTGCTCGGTCCCTCCGGCTGCGGCAAGTCGACGGCGCTGCGGCTGATTGCGGGGCTCAGCGCCGCCTCGTCGGGCACGGTGCGGGTGTCGCGGCAGGAGGGCGAGGAGCAGCCGGGCCATGGCATCGGCTTCGTATTCCAAGAGCCGACCCTGATGCCCTGGACCAGTGTGCGAGAAAACGTGCGTCTGCCGCTCAAGCTGGGCGGGATCGCGAAGGCTGAGGGGCGGGCGCGCGCCGATGCCGCGCTCGCCAGCGTCGGGCTTGCCGATTTCGCCGATGCTTTTCCGCGCGAACTCTCCGGCGGCATGAAGATGCGGGTCTCGCTGGCGCGCGCCCTCGTCACCGATCCGGATATCCTCCTGATGGACGAGCCGTTCGCGGCGCTCGACGAGATCACGCGCTTCCGCCTCAACAACGATCTGCTCGTGTTGTGGCGCAGCCTTGGCAAGACCGTCATCTTCGTCACCCATTCAGTGTTCGAATCCGTCTATCTGTCGCAGCGCGTCGTGGTCATGACGGGACGGCCCGGACGCATCCAGGCCGACATCCGTATCGAGACTGTCGAACCGCGTGGCGAGGAGTTTCGCACTTCGGCCGCTTACTCCGATTATTGTCGGAGAGTTTCGGCGGCGCTGGCGCCGTCCTATCAAGGGCAGTCGGTGCTATGAGTACGCAAGCCTCGGTCGCCGTGAAACCGTCAGGCCTGCAACGCGCGGTGCGCTTTGTGCTGCCCTTCATGGTGTTTGTGGCGGGCCTTGCCGTCTGGGAGCTCGTGGTGCGCGTTCGCGAAATCCCGCCTTACGTGCTGCCGGCGCCCTCGGTCATCTTCCTGACGCTGATCAGGGACTGGGTAGTGCTGGCGGAATCGCTCGCCACCACGCTGC
This sequence comes from Bradyrhizobium manausense, assembly GCF_018129685.1. Classification (GTDB taxonomy): domain Bacteria; phylum Pseudomonadota; class Alphaproteobacteria; order Rhizobiales; family Xanthobacteraceae; genus Bradyrhizobium; species Bradyrhizobium manausense_D. The sequence goes on along the minus strand of NZ_JAFCLG010000008.1, from coordinate 166,697 downwards.
TCACGACGCTTGAAGGGTTTGCCGCCGCGAGCATCGGTGGGATCGCGCTGGCCCTGTTGTTCAATCAGTCGAAATGGGTGGAATATTCACTGTTTCCCTATGCCGTCGTGCTCCAGGTGACTCCCGTCATCGCGATCGCGCCGCTGCTGCTGATCTATCTGGAGCAGCAGACCGCCGTCGTCGTCTGTGCCTTCATTGTCGCCTTTTTCCCGGTGCTGTCGAACACCACGCTCGGACTGAATTCGGTCGATCGCAATCTCGCCGGGCTGTTCCAGCTCTACGGCGCCTCGCCACAGCAAACGCTGCGCTTCCTGAAGCTGCCGGCGGCGCTGCCCTATATTCTCGGCGGCCTGCGCATCGCCGGCGGCCTGTCGCTGATCGGCGCCGTCGTGGCCGAGATCGCAGCGGGAACGGCGGGCGCCGGCTCGGGCCTTGCCTACAGGATCGCCGAGTCGGGCTATCGCTTGAACATACCCCGCATGTTCGCAGCGCTGCTTTTGTTGTCGCTGGCCGGGATTGTCATCTATGGGGTGCTGGCGCTAATTTCCCACCTCGTTTTGCGGCGCTGGCATGAGAGCGCGCTTGGAAAGGAAAACTGATGCCTACCGGTTCGATTTCGTCCGAGAAGATCGACCTTCTGATCTATGGGCCGTCACGGCCGATCCTCGAGAACGGGTTTTCCGATCATTTCGTCGTGCACAAGGCCGAGACGCGCGGCGACCTCGAGCGCCTGACGCCGGCGATCCGGGAGAAGATCCGCGGCGTCGCGGTGACCTATCACACCGTTCGCGCCGACAAGGATTCGCTGTCGCAACTGCCGAAGATCGAGATGGTGGCGAGCTTCGGCGTCGGCTACGACCATATCGATGCCAAATACGCCGCCGAGCACAACATCATCGTCACCAACACACCCGACGTGCTGACCGAGGAGGTCGCCGACGTCGCGATGGGCCTGCTGATCTCCACCGTGCGTGAGTTCATCAAGGCCGACCGCTACGTCCGCTCCGGCCTCTGGCAGACGCAGAACTATCCGCTCAGCGTCGGCTCGCTGCGCGACCGCAAGGTCGGCATCGTCGGCATGGGCCGTATCGGTCAGGCCATCGCGCGCCGGCTCGATGCCTCGCTGGTGCCGGTGGTCTATCACACGCGAAACCCGTCAAAGGACGTGCCCTACAAGCACTATCCCGATCTGATCGAGATGGCGAAGGCCGTGGACACGCTCGTCGTGATCGTGCCCGGCGGCGCCTCTACCGAAAAGATGATCAATGCCGACGTGTTCAAGGCGCTTGGGCCCCGCGGCGTGCTGGTCAATGTGGCCCGCGGCTCGGTCGTCGATGAACAGGCTCTGGTCCAGGCGCTGAAATCAGGCACAATTCTCGCCGCCGGCCTCGACGTGTTTGCAGCCGAGCCCAACGTGCCCGATGAGCTCAAGGCCATGCAAAACGTCGTGCTGCTGCCGCATATCGGCTCGGCTTCGGTGGTGACGCGCAATGCCATGGACCAGCTCGTGGTCGACAATCTCAAGTCGTGGTTCTCGGGCAAGGCGCCGCTGACGCCGGTTGCGGAAACGCCGTTCAAGGGGCGCTGATGCAAGTTCTTCGGGTTGTAGCTCTGCTGATCGCGGCCTGTGTCGCCGCCGCGATCGGCGCTGCGCATGCGCAGGACGCGACGACGCTGAAGAAGGAGATGGTCGGGCAGTGGGAACTCTCGACCACCGAACGCAGCAAGACCTGCGTCATCACGATGAAGGGCGACGCCGCTCCTCAGGGCTTCAAGCTCGAGCTCGAGCCGGCCTGCAAGACTGCGCTGCCCTTCACCAAGGATATCGTCGCCTGGAGCCTGAAAGGCCTCGACATCGTTCGCCTGCAGGATGCGACCGGTGAAGCCGTGATCGACTTCACCGAGGTCGAAGCCGGCATTTTCGAAGGCCTGAGGCAGGGCGAGGGCGTTTACATCCTCCAGGACCTCGCTGCGGCCCGCTCGATGGCGAAGTCGATGGACCAGATGATCGGTGACTGGGCGATGGTGCGCGGCAACGGTCAGCCGATCTGCGGGATAACGCTGACCAACACCGAAGCTGATCAGGACAATTTCCAGGTCTTCCTCAAGCCCAAATGCGATGCTGCGATCGCCCAGTTCAACCCGACGCAATGGCGGCTCGAGCGCGGCCAGATCATCCTGATGTCGAAATCAGGCGAGATCTGGCAGTTCGAGGCCGACGACAATGCGCAATGGCGCCGGGTTCCCGATACCGCCGATCCCCTGATCATGCTGCGCCAATAGGCGGTCCGTCCGTTAACTCGTGTGCTCTGCAATTTTTCCGGTAACGGACGCGAGCGCGCGCTGTTGGAACGGCGCGCCTCGGCGCTCTGCGCTCGCGACATCCAGGTTGCCTCTGTCTTGTTGCATGGAAAGATTCATGCAACCATGCATAGAGTGCCATCTTTCGGATCTTCTCGATGCTCAGAGCCATCGTCATTGTCGTCCTCGCCTTTGCCCTGTCCGGTTGCGATGCCATCGCCACCCTGAAGGACGGATTGCAGCAAGCCCAGGCGGTCGAAGGCGATCTCGCCCAGTCGACGGGCGTCAAGCCGCGGGTCGGCTTCAATTGGAATAACGGACGCCTCACTTCGGTGACTGTTCTGTTTCCCGCACTTTATGAGAAGAAGCCCCTGCGTGACCTTGCCGGCCTCGTGCGTGCAGCGGTGACGAAGGAATTCAAGCAGACGCCGGAAGCGATCGTCGTCTCCTTTACCCTGGACAAGGGACCCTCGGTCTGATGCGGGCCGGTGCGAGAGGATCGTCGCAACAGGCTGTCCGCGTGGCGCCAGGGGCGACCCGGTTCGGACTCACACAATTGTTCTGGTCCGGGACCGTCTCGAACGCTATGACTGGCCGCATCACATGGGAGACTTCGAGATGCTTCGACGCCTTGGAATTGCAGCGTGCTTCGCGGTCGCGGTGGCCGTCCCGGTTCATGACGCGATGGCGCAGGACGCCGTCGGCGGCGCCATCCTCGGCGGCGTTGGTGGAGCGATTGTGGGTGGCGCGCTCGGCGGTGGCCGCGGCGCGGCCATCGGTGCGGTCGTCGGCGCCGGCACGGGAGCTGCGATCGCGGCCGAAGGCGAACGCCGCCGCTCCGGTTATTACGCTTATCAGCGCGGCTGCTACATGCAGCGCCCTGACGGCCGCTACGTCCCGGTCGATCCGCGGTACTGCTACTAGATCAAGTGACTGCCGGCGTCTCCAGGGAGGCGCCGGTGCTGGATCTGACGTCGGCCATGCGCGTTGGCTCGGCGAGCCGCCATCCCGAATTGGTGGACTCGCATGAGCATCAGATCGTGCATCGGCCGGTCGCTTGTCGTCGTGATTGCTGCCTGCAGTCTCGCCGGATCCGCCGTTTCGAGCGCCGCGCTTGTTATGCTCGTGCTCGCGGCTTCGATCTGCAGCCATTCAGTCTATGCTCAGGACGGAGCCGCAACCGTCTGGCCGACACGGCAATGGCAAACGTCCACGCCGGAAGAGCAGGGCATGGATTCGGCGGTGCTTGCCAAATTGCTTGATTTCGGCACGACCCGCAGCCTCGACAGCCTCCTGTTGGTCCGGCATGGACGAATCGTGCTGGATGCCTATTACGCCCCGTATACCGCCGACATTCCGCACCGGATAAACTCCGCTACCAAAGCGGTGGTCGGCACGCTGCTGGCGATCGCCCGCAAGGACGGTCTCCTGGATAGCTTCGACCGTCCGATGCTGGATTTCTTTAGCGATCGCGGCATCGCAAATGTTGATGACAGAAAGAAAGCCATAACGATTCAGAACCTGCTCGACATGACCTCAGGCCTCGACTGGAAGGAACCGCTGGACGGGCGCCCCGATACGATGATCGAGATGAGTCGCCAACAGGACTGGACCCAATTCGCTCTTGATCTCCCGATGGCGAGTGCGCCGGGCGACATCTTCAACTATAACAGCGGCGGTGCGCATCTATTGTCCGCAATCATTGCCAGGCTCGCGGGCATGAACACCTTGGACTATGCGAAGGCAAAGCTGTTCGACCCACTCGGGATCAGCGTCTCGAACTGGTGGCGAGATCCCCAGGGCATTCCGATCGGTGGCTTCGGTCTGGCTTTACTGCCCCGCGACATGGCCAAGATCGGCTATCTTTATTTGCGCAACGGTGAGTGGGAGGACAAATCGCTGCTTCCGCTCGACTGGATCGACAAGGTAAGCCACGCCACCGTGAACATGAATATGCCCCGGGCACCAGACCTGCGGTACTCCAACTTGTTCTGGGCGCTTCCCGAGAAGAATGTCTACATCGCGGATGGATATCACTGCCAGCTCATCATGGTGTTGCCCCGGCTGGACATCGTTGCGGTGACGACCGCTAGGGACTTTTGTCCGCTGGGTAGGCTGGCAGATTTGATTGCCGGTGCAGTCAAGTCCGAAACGGCGTTACCGGAGGACGCTGTCGGCGCAAACCTGCTTGCGGAGAAGATTCGTGAGCTATCGACCGAAAGGGCAACGGAGGTTGGGGCTACGCCCGAGATCGCATCGGCAATATCGGGAAAAACCTACAGATTTCCGGCGAATGCGCTCGGTGTGAAATCGTTGTCGCTGACTCTCGTCGATCCAAACCCGCACTATGACCTCCAGGTCTACGCGCGGGGTCGAGGTCAACCGTCACTCCGGTTTAGCGATCCGATTGGGCTTGATGGCTTGTATCGCAAGGGACAGCTAACCGACTCCGGATTGTTTGCGACCAAGGGGAAGTGGTTGAACGACTCGATCTTTGAGATCGAGCGCCAGGCGGTCGGGATGGACGAACTACAGAAATGGACCTTGTCGTTCGACGGCGACAGGCTCAATCTGCGCGGAAAGGACAGGGAAGGCCGCGACGTTTCGGTGGATAGCGAGCCGGGCGGATAGTGAAACCGTCGTGGTTCCGCAACGGGCCTCAAATCAACCGCATCCCCTTCAGGCTCGCATGCCCGTTCTTGCCGACGATGATGTGATCGTGCACGGCAATCCCAAGCGGCTTGGCGATGTCGATAATGGCTTTCGTCATCTGGATGTCGGCCTGCGACGGCGAGGGGTCGCCGCTGGGATGATTGTGCACCAGGATCAGCGCGGTCGCCGACAGCTCCAGCGCGCGCTTGATCACCTCGCGCGGATAGACCGGCGTATGGTCCACCGTGCCGGTCTGCTGCACCTCGTCGGCGATGAGCTGGTTGCGCTTGTCGAGGAAGAGCAGGCGAAACTGCTCCTTGTCCGCGAAGGCCATGCTGGTGCGGCAATAGGCGATCACCTCGTTCCAGGACGACAGCGCATTGCGGCTGTTGACCTCGCCCTTGGCGATGCGGTGCGCGGCGGCCGCGATCAACTTGAGCTGGTTGATCGCGGCTTCGCCGACGCCCTCGATCTCGCGCAACCGCGCCACCGGCGCATGGACGACCTCGGCGAACGAGCCGAAGGTCTTGATCAGCGTCTTGGCCAGCGGCTTGGTGTCGCGTCGCGGCAGCGCCGGAAACAGCGCCATCTCCAATAGCTCGTAGTCGCTGAGCGCCTCGGCGCCGGCGCTGTAGAAGCGCTCGCGCAGCCGCTCACGATGGCCGAGATAATGCGGCGTGTCGTCGGGCTTGCTCTTGTCGGCGTCGGTCTTGGCGGGCATCGGTCCAGCATTGCCGCCGATCGTCACTTTTGCAACCGTCAATTGCGACGGTTTCAGCGGCTCGTCCGCGGGGGGAGCGTGATTACGATCATCCCGGCGAGGATGAGTGCCATTCCTGCCAGAATCGACCAGGTAAAACTCTCGCCGAGCAGGGTGGTGCCGAGCATCACCGCAAAACCTGCCCGCAGATAGCTTCCGCTGGTGGTGCCGAGTGGGCCGAGCGTCCGGATCAGCCGGAAATAGATCACCATCGCGAGCGCAGTGCAAACAATAGCGAGAGCAACGACGGCAGCGATCGCCTGCGCCGGCGGGGGCGCCAGCGTCCAAGGCCGCTCGCGGATCGCGGCCGCCGGCAGCATCAGGATCGCAGCGCAGCTCATTGCTCCTGCCGCCGTTACGATCGCGGGGAGCTTTGCAAACCGCTGGCCCCATATCGGTGCGAGCGCGTAGCAAAGGCTCGCGCCGAGCACGGCCGCCTGTGCCAATGGCGCGGCCGTTCCGATCCCGGACAGCGCATCGACACCCACGGTCGCGGCGACGCCGGCAAGGCCGAGCGCGACGCCGACGATCTTTCGGCCGCTGATCGCCTGTCGCCCGTGCCCGGTCATCAAGGCGATCGCGAGCACGAACATCGGCGGTGTCGCGTTGAGCACGCCGGCGAGGCCGCTCGCGATATGCGTCTCGCCCCAACTGATCAAGGTGAACGGCAGCGCGCTTTGCAACAGTCCTTGCACGAAGAAGGCAGCCCAGACCGATCCACGGCGCGGAAGTGCGTGCCCTTGCGCGGTTCCGATGAGAAGGAGGAGACCCGCCGCGAGCGTCACGCGTACCGCGACCATCGTGAAGGGCGGAATCGTGGGGATTGCCACCTTGATCAGCGTGAACGAACTGCCCCAGATCAGCGACAGCAGCAGCAATAGCCCGATCTCCAGAAACAAGGTGTTTCGTTCCGGTATTGCCGATGGTGCCTGCGTGCTCATGCGAATCTGCTCCGATATGGATCTGCACCATGGTCCGGAGCGGCGACGCAGGCTGGCTGAATTCGGACCTCATCGCCCGATCGAGTCCGATTTCAGCTACTCGGCGGGCTGCGATGAAACTAAGATTTGGCCATGACGAAGGTTTCGGCGCAACGGCAAGCCCTGCCACCACATCTCGACTGGGACACCTGCGACCGGGCGCGTCTGGCGCGCGCCCGCGCTTTCGACGGCCTGTTCTTCTCCGGAGTGCGCTCGACGCGCATCTATTGCCGACCGGTCTGTCCAGTGCGCCCCGCGCGATCGGAGAACGTCACCTTTTACCCGAGCGCGGCTGCCGCAGAGCGCGCCGGCTTTCGCCCATGCCTGCGCTGCCGCCCGGAGACGGCGCCGGGGTCTCCGGCCTGGATGGGAACGGCCACCACCGTGGCGCGCGGAATGCGCCTGATCAATGCCGGCTTTCTGGATCGTGCATCCGCCGCGGAGCTCGCCGAGGCTCTCGGCGTCGGGCCGCGCCATCTGCTGCGTCTGTTCCTGCGTCATGTCGGCGCGAGCCCGAGCGACATTGCGGCGACGCGGCGCGTGCAGGAGGCCAAGCGCCTGATCGATGGGACCGACTTGACCCTCGCGGAAATCGCCTTTGCCGCCGGCTTCGGCAGCGTTCGCCGCTTCAATGACGCCTTTGCCGCGACCTACAAGCGGCCGCCGTCGTCCTTTCGCCGTTCAAAATAGGTGTGCGTGGCGCGATCAGCCGATCTGCTTCTCGCCGTGTCGCTCCGACAGCGTGAAGATCTCGACCCCCGTCGCGGTGACGCCGACCGAGTGCTCGAACTGTGCCGACAGCGAGCGGTCGCGGGTCACCGCGGTCCAGCCGTCCGACAGGATCTTCACATGCGGCTTGCCGAGATTGATCATCGGCTCGATGGTGAAGAACATGCCGGGCTTGAGCAGCACGCCTTCGCCGGGCCGGCCGACATGGATGATGTTCGGCTCGTCGTGAAACATGCGGCCGAGGCCATGGCCGCAGAAATCGCGCACCACGCTCATGCCCTGCGGCTCGACGAAGCTCTGGATGGCGTGGCCGATGTCGCCGGTGGTGGCGCCGGGCTTCACCGCGGCGATGCCGCGCATCATCGCTTCATAGGTCACTTCGATCAGCCGCTCCGCCTTGCGCGCGATCGGGCCGACCGCGTACATCCGGCTGGAATCGCCGTACCAGCCGTCGACGATGAAGGTGACGTCGATGTTGACGATGTCGCCCTCCTTCAGCGGACGGTCGCCGGGCATGCCGTGGCAGACCACGTGGTTGAGCGAGGTGCAGGTCGAGTAGCGATAGCCGCGATACATCAGCGTCGCCGGATAGGCGCCGTGGCTGAAGGCGAACTCGCGGACGAATTCGTCGATGCGGTCGGTCGGCACGCCGGGGCCGACGATGTCGGTGAGCTCGTCGAGGCACTTCGCCACCAAAGCACCCGCCTTGCGCATGCCGGCAAAGGCGTTCGGCCCATGCAGCTTGATCTGTCCGGTCTTGCGCAGGGAGGTCTCGGTGGCTTCGACGTAGCTCATGCGGGTCTGGTTCTTCTGGCTCGGGCGCGATTTGGGCGAAGGGCTTGATTTCAGGCCCAATTTAATGATTGCGGGCCTTCGTGCAAGCTTGGCCACGGCGTTTTTGGGCGAAACGGGCACCGGGTCGCGCGAACAAAACGCGTCAAAGGAAGAATCCTGGCGGCCATGCGCCCGAAAGCGGTCTCAATTCGGGACTTCTACGGTGGTTTCGACCGGCAGTGCGCCGCCGCGAACGCGGATTTCGCGGACCGGGTAGGGAACCCGGATGCCCTCGCGCTTGAAGGCGTCCCACAACGCCAGCATCACGTCGCTCTTGACGTTGTCCATGCCGTCGGGGTCCGCGAGCCAGAAGGTCAGCGAGAACTTCATGCCGGCCTCGGCGAACTCGGTCAGGATGCAGTTCGGCGGCTTGGCTTTCTGGGCGCGCGGATGGGTGGCGGCGGTTTCGATCGCGAGCTTGCAGACGATGCGGGGATCGGCATCGTAATTGGTGCCGAAGGGAATCTTCACCAGCGTGTTCTTGTCGGTGTAGGTCCAGTTGACGACCTTCTGCGTCACAAGGTCCTCGTTCGGCACCAGGAATTCACGGCCATCGCCGGCAGCCACCGAAATATAGCGCGTCTTCATCGCGCTGATGCGTCCGGTATTGTCTCCGATGGTCACGAGGTCGCCCGGCTTCACCGATTTGTCGGCGAGCAGGATGATGCCGGAGATGAAGTTGGCGACGATCTTCTGCAGGCCGATGCCGATACCGACGCCGACCGCGCCGGAGAACACCGCGAGTGCCGACAGGTCGATACCGACCGCGCCGAGCGCGATCACGACGGCAATGACGAGCAGCCCGATGCGGATGATCTTGATCAGCAGCACCTGGATCGACGGCGTCAGATCGGTCGCCGAGTTGATCTTGCTTTCGGCGAAATTGCTGGCGATGTTGGTCAGCCAAAGCGCGATGAGCAGCAGCGCGCCGGCCTTGATCACCAGCAGCGGCGTCAGTCGCAACCCGCCGAGCACGACCGCATAGGAGTCGAGCAGATCGACGGTCGAATCGAGCTGGCCGATGATCGACAATGCGGCGATGAACCATGCGGTGATGGACACCAGCTTGACGATGAAGGCGTTGCGCAGCACCGAGGTGACGAGGCGGATCGCGAGCCAGGCCAGCCCCAGCTTGGCGGCGACCATGAGCAGATAGGAGCGGCTCGGCCAGGTTGCGTGATACATCACGATGCGTGAGACGATCACGAGCAGCGTAAACACCGCGGTGGAGGCGCTCGAAACCATGACGCGGGCGAAATGGCGAAGCGGCAGCGGCCAGCGCTTCGCGAGCGACTTCATGTCGACGCGGCCGCGAATGCCGGTCTCCGCCGCATATGCAATCCCGGCGGCCGCCAGAATGAGACCAAATTGCAGGTAGAACCAGGGCGAGGAGATCTCAGCTCCGACGCTGCGCGCAGTCGTCTGCACGAACTCCATGAGGTCTTTGAGGTCCATGTCCATCTGATGGTCTCGGGCAAGCGGTCGGGCGGTTTTGATTCGAAGGCACGCAGAATCCCACATGGGCTGCGGCCGGGCCATCGATACACCGCGAAGTGAAGCGCGTTAAGGCCGCAAAATACGGGCAGATTGCCGCGCGTGCGAGAAAATGGGTTGGCGCAGGAGTGTGGCGACGATAAGGATGCAATTCCAGATATTTGTGCCCGGAAGGTGGATGGCCTCCCTCGACTCTTTCAGTATCGCCATTCTGCTCGGCGCCGCCCTTGTCATGGCCGGTATCCTGTCGAGCCTGCTCGCGCTGCGCTTCGGCGCGCCGCTGCTGCTGGTCTTCCTCGCGATCGGCATGCTCGCGGGAGATGCGGGCCCCGGCCAGCTCCAGTTCAATGACGTCGGCACCACCTATCTGGTCGGCTCGGTGGCGCTTGCGCTGATCCTGTTCGACGGCGGCCTGAAGACGCGCTTTGCCAGCATCCGCACCGTGCTCGCGCCTTCCGTGGTGCTCGCGACCGTCGGCGTGCTGCTGACCGCGCTGATCACGGCACCGTTTGCGAAATACGCGCTCGACCTCAACTGGACGGAGTCGCTGCTGGTCGGCGCGGTGGTCGCGTCCACCGACGCGGCTGCGGTGTTCCTGCTGGTGCACACCCAGGGCCTGCGCCTGCGCCCGCGCGTCGGCGCGACGCTGGAAGCCGAGTCCGGCACCAACGATCCCTTCGCGATCTTCCTCACGCTCATGCTGGTCGAGTACATCTCGCTGGGCTCGAGCACGCCCGGCCACGTCGTGATGGAGTTCGTCCAGGAAGCGTTGCTTGGTGCCGTCGTCGGCGTGATCGGCGGCCGTCTCGTCGTCATCGGGCTCAACAAGGTCGCGTTGCCGCAGGGCCTTCACGCGCCGTTCGTGACCACGGCCGCGCTGGTCATCTTCGGCGGCTCGCAGATCATGCACGCCTCGGGCTTTCTGGCCGTCTATCTCGCCGGCATCATCATCGGCAACCGGCCGACGCGCGCGCATAATTCGGTGGTGGCGTTTCTCGACGCCGCGACCTGGCTTGCGCAGATCGTGATGTTCGTGCTGCTCGGCCTTCTGGTGTCGCCGAACCGTCTGGGCTCCAGCGTCCTGCCGGCGATCGGCGTCGCCTTTGTCCTGATGCTGGTCGCGCGTCCGATTGCGGTGTTCGTGTGCCTGGCGCCGTTCCGTTTCAACTGGCGCGAAAAGATCTTCATCGCCTGGACGGGCCTGCGCGGCGCGGTCGCGATCTTCCTGGCATCGATCCCGATGCTGGTCGGCCTGTCGAAGGCCTATCTCTATTTCGACGTCGCCTTCGTCGTCGTGATCATTTCGCTGCTGCTGCAGGGCTGGACGCTCGCGCCGGCCGCGCGCAAGCTGCACGTGGCGCTGCCGCGCATGGAGCGCGGTCCCCGCCGCATCGAGCTGGATCTGCCCGGCCAGCTCGAGCAGCAGCTGGTCGGCTATGCGGTGCGGCCCAAGAGCCTCTATTTCCGCCGCGGCCTGATCCCGTCCTGGTCGAAGCCGACGCTGGTGATCCGCAAAGAGAGCATCCTGACGCCTGTTGAAGCCGAGCCGATTGCGCCCGGCGACTACATCTATCTGCTGGCCCCGCCTGAGAAGGCCGAGGCGCTCGATCGCTTCTTCGTCGACATGCAGCCGAGCACGGCGCCCGATCCGCATCTGCTCGGCGATTTCATGGTCTCCGGCGAGCACACGCTCGCCGAGCTCGCCGAAATCTACGGCGTGAAGGTCGGCGAGGACGAAGGCAAGCTCACGCTGGCCGATTATTTCGACGTCCATCTCGATCGCGCGCCGAAGGAAGGCGCCGAGCTGCCGCTCGACGAAATCGTGCTCGTCGCGCGCAGCATCTCCGGCGGCCGCGTCAACCTCGTTGGCCTGCGTCTGCCGGAAGACGACGAGACGCCGGCCCCGCCGACGCGCAGCCAGGCGCTGCGGAAGAAGCTCGCGGAGATCTGGACGTCCGTGGCGGGGGTTTGAGCTCGACTGCCTCCAGACGTCGTCCCGGCGAAGGCCGGGACGTCATAGGAGGATGAGACAATCAGCGTGGCTCACGTCAATACCTTCACCCCACCAAACGACGTCACCCGCCCCTGCCTCAGCATCACGATCTGCGTCGCCAATTGCCGCAGCTCGGCCACGTCGTGGCTGACATAGACCATCGGCACATTGGCCTCGTCCCGCAGCCGCACCAGATAGGGCAAGATCTCGAGCTTGCGGGCTTCGTCGAGCGCGCCGAGGGGCTCGTCGAGCAGCAGCAGGCGCGGCTTTGACAGGAGCGCGCGGCCGAGCGCGACGCGCTGGCGTTCGCCTCCCGAAAGCTTTCCAGGACGGCGATCAAGCAGCGTGCCGATGTCGAGCAGCTCGACGACGCGCGTGCGCTGTGCCGGATCGGCCGCAAGGCGGTTCATCCGCCTGCCATAGTCGAGATTCTGCGCGACATCGAGATGCGGAAACAGCCGTGCGTCCTGAAAGACGTAGCCGATGCGGCGGCGATAGGTCGGCACGTGAATGCCGGCGGCAGTGTCGTCGACGACGTCGCCGTCGATCACGATGGTGCCGCGGTCCGGCCGCAGCAGTCCCGCGATCATGTTGATCAGCGAGCTCTTGCCGGCCCCGGAGGCGCCGAACAGGCCGGTGACGCGGCCTTCGCTGGCGAAGGATGCGTGCAACGAAAACTCGCCAAGCTGTTTCTCGACATCGACCCGCAGCATGGTCAGTTCCCGTGCAGCCGCGCGGTGGCACGGCGTGCGAACCATTCCGCGGCAATCAGCGCACCGAGCGCCAAGAAGATCGAGACCATCACGAGGCGGCCCGCAGCGGCATCACCGTCGGGCGTCTGGATCAGCGAATAGATCGCGGATGAAATCGTCTGGGTCTCGCCTGGAATGTTGGAGACGAAGGTGATGGTGGCTCCGAACTCGCCGATCGCCTTGGCAAAGCCCAGCACCATGCCGGCGAGCACGCCCGGCAGCGCCAAGGGCAGCGTCACCGTGAAGAACACTTTCCACGGTGCCGCGCCGAGCGTCTCCGCCGCCTGCTCGAGCCGGCGGTCGATCGCCTCGATCGACAGCCGCATCGGACGCACCAGCAGGGGGAACGACATCACGCCGCAGGCGAGCGCAGCTCCGGTCCAGCGAAAGGCGAAGACGATGCCGAGATGATCGGCAAGGAAGCCGCCGACGAGGCCACGGCGGCCAAAGGCGAGCAGCAGCAGATAGCCTGTGACCACAGGCGGCAGCACCAGGGGCAGATGCACGACGGCATCGAGCACCGACTTGCCCCAGAAATCGCGGCGGGCGAGCAGCCACGCCAGCGCAATGCCGAACGGCGTCGCCACCAGCGTCGCGATCACGGCGACCCTGAGCGAGAGCAGGATCGCCGTCCATTCCGCGGGAGAGATGTCGAGCATCAAGTCGCCGATGTCACGTCGTGACCATCACGTCGTGGGGCTGATCAGGAATTTGAAGCCATATTTTTCCAGAATGGTCCTGGCCGCCGACGTCTTCAGGAAGGCGAGATAATCGTTGGTCCAGGGCTTCGCGGTGGTGGTCGCCGCCACGGGATAGATGATCGCCGGATGCGAATCCGCCGGGAAAGTGCCGACGATCTTGACGCCGGGCTCGACCTTGGCGTCGGTGGAATAGACGATGCCGAGATTGGCCTCACCGCGCGCGACCAGCGTCAGCGCGGCGCGCACGCTCTCGGCCATGGCGAATTTCGGCTCCGCGGCCTGCCAGGCGCCGAGCTTCTCCAGCGCGGCCTTGGCGTATTTGCCTGCTGGCACCGACCTGACGTCGCCGGTCGCGATCTTGCCGTCGCCGGCGAGCTTGGCGAGGTCGAATCCTTGCGCGATGGCGACGTTGTCGATCCTGGAATCCTTCGGCGCGATCAGCACGATGCTGTTGCCCAGGAGATTGACGCGGCTTGCTTCGTTGATGGTCTTCCTGGACAGCGCGTAGTCCATCCAGTCGGTGTCGGCGGAGACGAACACATCGGCCGGCGCACCCTGCTCGATCTGCTTGGCCAGCACCGAGCTTGCCGCGTAGCTCGCGGTGATCTTCACACCGGTCTTGGCGGTGTAGGCGGCATCGACCTCGTCGAGCGCGTTCTTCATCGACGCCGCAGCGAAGACCGTGATGGTCTTGTCCTCGGCGCTGGCAGGCGGGAGGCTGATGGCTGCGAGCATCACGACGGCAGTGAAAAGTCCGGCGATACGACACATGGATTGCGCTCCGTGCGGGCCCGCGCGCGCAAACGCACGCGCAATTCTGGCGTTGGGTGGGTGCGACGGGCGGACGCGCTGTTCCACGTGTCCCCGCCACGGCTTACGGCCGGCAGGGATATCGCATCTGCAACGATAGCAGGCTACGGCCAGAGGTCAAAGCCGGCGGTTTGCCGAACCTATTGTGCAGCCAGGATCGAAATCGACAGCGAATTGTCCTTGGCGCCGCTGACCTGGAGGACGAACGGCTTGTCCGAGAGCTCGTATTTCATGGTCTTGCGGATGCCGTCGCAATCGGTCGCGCCGCTGAAGGCGACGGGCTTGAGGACATGCCCATCCTGGACCAGATCGACCCAGGCCCCGCTCGACAGGCTGATCGTATAAAGCCCGGCCTTTGCCGCCTTGAAGCTGGTGAAGCCGGCAAAGGTGCCGTCCTTCGGAGCCCGCTCCGGCGGCGAGGGCAGTCTTGCCTCGGCAGGCGCCACCAGCGCCAGCGTGATGGCCGAGGACGGGACCGCGGCCTGCTCGGCTCCCGAGGCCAGCTTGGCGCGATCCGGCGCGGTCAGCGCGGCGCGGTCGCGCTCGATCGGCCATTTGAACTTGTCGCAGCCGCTGGGTTCTTCCGCAGCAAGGGCGGAGGTCGCGCCGAGTGAGAGCACGGCAAGGAGAGCGAGGACGCGCATGTCAGATCTCATCGTTGGCCACGCGAAGCGCGGCATGCAGTCAGGGTTTGTGAGAGGCGGGATGCGCATCCCGGAATGCCGCGGGCTTACGGCACGGCGGCAGGGTGCATCCTAGCGCAGTCAATGGGACGCACCAACTCTCTACTTCGTCATCCCGGACCAGCGAAGCGCAGATCCGGGATCCATAACCACAGGGCGCAGTTTGACGAAGACTCGGAGTTGCCACCTCGCGCCACGTCTCCTCCCTGGGAGTATAGGTCCCAGATCTGCGCTTGCGCTTGTCCGGGACGACAGGGAGTGGGTGGGGCGGCAGCTTGCTCACCTGCCCTACGGCTTTGCGTCCGGCGCGTGCAGTACCGCCTTACATGCGGCCGGCATCTGCGCCAGCGTCATCGGCGGTCTTGGCTTGGGCGGCTCCTTGGGCGGCTTGGGATGCAGCACGCCCTCGCTGAACCAGTAGGCGAAGTCGGAGGGTTTGCAGCCTTCGTCCTCGGATTGTGACGGCTGGCCCTGGCATTCGCTGGCGCCCGCCGGGCAGCGCATGCGGATGTGGAAATGATAGTCGTGACCCCACCAAGGGCGGATCTTCGACAGCCAGGAGCGGTCGCCCTTGGCCTCGCGGCACAGCGCCTTCTTGATCGCGGCATTGACGAAGATGCGCTGCACCGCCGGCTCCTGCGCGGCGTCGCGCAGCACCAGCACATGGCTCGGCGTGAAGACCTTCGGATCGATGTCGAGGCGGTCGTCGCGGACCATCATCACCGCCGACATGTCCTCGCGCTCCTCGCGCGAGAGCCGACGGTCCGGCATCGGCGTCAGCCAGATGTCCGCATCGAGGCCGATCTGATGGCTGGCATGGCCCGAGAGCGCCGGCCCGCCGCGCGGCTGGCCGATGTCCCCGACCAGAATGCCTGGCCAGCCCGCGTCCTTGTGCGCCTTGCCGGCCAGGCGCTTGATCAGCGCGATCATGTCAGGGTGGCCGTAATTGCGGTTACGCGACAGCCGCATCACCTGCCAGACGTCGCCGTTGAGCGGCATCTGCTCGGCGCCGCCGATGCAGCCCTTCACATAGGAGCCGACGACATGCGCGGGTCCCGTCGAGGGCAGCAGCTTGCGCGCGAACAGCTCCTTAGCGCCGATCTTGGGATCGTTCGGATTGGCCAGCGGCGGCAGCGGCTTTGGGTTCACGCTGCCCTTGTCCTGGGCCAGCGCGCCGCTGGCGGTCAGGAACGTCATGACAAGCAGGAGAGGGGCGATGCGGCGGGGACTCATGCTGACATCCTTATAGCCCAACGCCGCCTCAGGGTTAAGAATTAGGCTTGTCGGTCCCCTGGCCTCACGACGTCTTTACAGCCGCGGCGCACCGGCAGCATCATGCCCTCAAGGCAGAGGGCATTGCATGATGATATTTTATCTGGTGCGGCTCGCGCGGCGGGTCGCTTTGGCTGCATCTGCGCTGGCGCCGATCCTGGCCACACCGGCCAAGGCCGATGTCCAGGTCGATATCGACAAATCCTCGCAGCACATGTCGGTGCGGGTCGATGGCGCGCCGCGCTATTCCTGGCCGGTCTCGACCGGTCGCAGCGGTTATGGCACGCCGAGCGGCACCTTCCATCCGCAGGCGATGATGCGCAGCTACTTCTCGCGCAAATACTACAATGCGCCAATGCCGCACGCGATCTTCTTCCATTACGGCTTCGCCATTCACGGCACGACCGACATCTCCCGCCTCGGCGGCCCGGCCTCGCATGGCTGTGTCCGGCTGCATCCCGCGCATGCGGCAGCGCTGTTCGCGCTGATCAGGCGCGAAGGCGCCGGCAACACCACGATCCATATTTCGGACTAGGGCGCTTCGGGCTGGGCGAGAAAGATCGGAAAAAAATTGCAGATTTTCGCCGCATCAGCGTGCTTTTTAACGGCGCGATAACTCTATTCCGCAGTGACCAAAATTCATGCGCGCAATAAGATGCGTTACCGTCCTGCATGCAAGCGAACGCCGTTGCGGAATTGATTCAAGGAGAATGCGTGTTTTTGCGCCTTCTCTCCCGCCGGTTGCGACGAGCGAGTTGGCTCGATTCGCCGCCCGACGGAATTCGCGCCTCGTAAACAGGCAAAGTCGCCGCGTGGCGCGGTGACGGTTTCGCGACGCCCGGGCCAAGATTACTTTTCTTTCAGACACTTGGAGCAAGAGTTGCGGCCGTTGGGCGCGGTCAGGACGTGTGACGTTGAGTTTGGGGTCCAAAAAAACAGAAAAGCGAAAGCGCAAGGTGCTTGCCCGCAGCGGCCAACGGCCGCGCAAGCCGCGATTTGCGCGTGCGCCTCACGCACCGATCGAACGCGACCGGCTCGTGCAAAGCCGTGCCGAAGCCGAAGCGGCCATCGCCGAGGCGCGCCGGTCGCATGAGCGGCTGCGCCAGGCCATCGATTTCCTGCCGCAGGGCATCGTGATCCTCGATCCCGAAGGCCGCTACGTCCTCTGGAACAAGCAATACGCGTCGATCTACAGCAAGACCGCCGATCTGTTCCAGGAAGGTGCGCGCCTGGAAGACACGCTGCGCGTCGGCGTCGCCCGTGGCGACTATCCGGAAGCGGCCGGTCACGAGGACGAATGGATCGCAGCCCGGCTGAAAAAGCTCTACGAGCCCGGCAAGCGCCATGAGCAGACGCTGTCCGATGGCCGGGTCATCCTGATCGAGGAACGCCGCACCGATGACGGCGGCGTCGTGGGCCTGCGCGTCGACATCACCGAATTGAAGCAGCGCGAGGCCTCCTTCCGCCTTCTGTTCGACGGCAACCCCGTCCCCATGATCGTCTGCGCGCTGGACGACGAGCGGATCCTCGGCGTCAACGACGCTGCGATCGCGCATTACGGCTACAGCCGCGCCGAGTTCGAGAAGTTGAAGATCCGCTCGTTGCAGGCCTTCGACAGCGAGCCGCCCTGGACCACCGACCGTCCCAGCGAGGAGCAGGCCGCGCGCACCTGGAAACACGTCAAGGCCGACGGCGTGCTGATCGACCTTGCGATCTATTCCCGCGAATTGACCTATGACGACCGGCCTGCCGTGCTGCTGGCGCTGATGGACATCACCGAGCGCAAGCGCGCCGAGGCGCGGCTTGCCTTCATGGCCCAGCATGACGGGCTCACGGGGCTACCGAACCGCAATCGCTTGCGCCAGACCATGGACGAGATGCTGCTGCACTCGCGGCGCAGCTCCGAGAAGGTTGCGGTGCTGATGCTCGGGCTCGACAATTTCAAGGCGGTCAACGACACGCTGGGGCATGCGGTCGGCGACAAGCTCTTGCGCGGCGTCGCCAAGCGGCTGCGCTCGACCCTTCGCGAGGAGGACGCGCTGGCGCGTCTCAACTCGGACGAATTTGCGATCGTGCAGAGCGGCTTGACCCGGCCGGAAGACGCGGTGGGATTGGCAAAGCGCCTGCTCGCGGCGATCGCCGATCCCTATCTGCTCGACGGCCATTCCGTGGTGATCGGCGCCTCCATCGGCATCGCGATGGCGCCCGGCGACGGCGATGAGTCCGAAAAGCTGCTGAAAAGCGCCGACATGGCGCTGTCGCGCGCCAAGCTGGATGCGCGCGGCACCTTTGCCTTCTTCGAGGCTGCGCTCGATGCGAAGGCGCAAAGCCGCCGCAAGATCGAGGTCGAGCTGCGCGATGCGATCCAGAACGAAGTCCTGCGCCCCTATTATCAGCCGCTGATTGACCTCCAGAGCGGCCGCATCACCGGCTTCGAGGCGCTGGTGCGCTGGCCGCATGCCGAACGCGGCATGGTCTCGCCGGCGGAGTTCATCCCGGTCGCGGAAGAGACCGGTCTCATCAATCCGCTCGGTGGAATGATGCTGCGTCGCGCCTGCCTTGATGCCGTGACCTGGCCGGACGACGTCCGCGTTGCCGTCAATTTGTCGCCGCTCCAATTCCGCAGCGGCAATCTGCTCTCGATGGTGACGGACGCACTGAAACACTCCGGCCTGCCACCGCGGCGGCTCGAGCTCGAGATCACCGAGACGCTGCTGCTGGAGAAGAGCGCGCAGGTGCTGGCGACGCTGCACGCGCTGCGCGCGCTCGGCGTGCGCATCTCGATGGACGATTTCGGCACCGGCTATTCCAGCCTCAGCTATCTGCGCAGCTTCCCGTTCGACAAGATCAAGATCGACCAGTCCTTCGTGCGCGATCTCGGGGCCAACCGCGAGGCACAGGCCATCATCCGCTCCATCGTCAGCCTCGGCAAAGGCCTCGGCGTCATCATCACCGCCGAAGGCGTCGAGACCGAAGCGGAGCTGAGCTGCCTGCGCACCGAGGGCTGCGACGAGGGCCAGGGCTTTCTGTTCAGCAAGGCCCGGCCGAACGCCGAGATCATCAGCCTGCTGGCCGCGCAGCGCGGCATCGACGGCGACACCGCGCTGGTCGCCTAGGGCTCGTCGTCGGTGTCTTGAAGGCGTAGCGCAGGGTAGATACAACCTGCGGCAGGAACGCTGCGCTGGTGGCATGATCTGACCTCCGCCGTCGTCAGGCGCCCGACGATCAATCGGAGACCTGCGCCATGAGCCTCACTGCGCCGACCACGCCCGACATGCCGCGCTATGCACGGTTCTCACGGCGGCTGCGCGCGATGTTTCTCGACTGGACCTTGGCGATGGCGTTGATGTTTGGTGCCTTGATTCTGGCGAGCAATGTCGAGAGCGATCTCCTGGCTCGGGTCCTGGGCGCTGCGGTCGTTCTGATCCTGTTGCTGTACGAACCGGTGCTGGTCTGGCGTGGTGGCGGCACGCTCGGTCACGCCTGGACCAATTTGCGCGTCGTCGCCGATGATGGCGGCAATCTGAGTTTTGCTAGGTCGCTCGGCCGGTTTGTTCTCAAGAGCCTGCTCGGTTGGTATTCGTTTCTGAGCATGGCGGCGACCCGCCGTAACCAGGCGGTCCATGATCTTCTGACGCGATCGACTGTGCAGATTCGCGATCCCGCGAAGGCCATTGCGTCGCAGTTCATCACAGAGCGGCGCGAGTTTGATGGCGCGGGGAGGCCGTCAGGCTTGCGGCGCGCCGCTGTGACATTGGCCTATCTCGCTGTCTGCTTGGTTCTGTATATCCTGGCGCTCGATCTCCTGCTCAAGACCGGCATATTGTCGAGCGCCTGCTTCTACCAAAGCATGTGCAACGGCGGCGACCGCATCGTCGACTTCGTCGCCGCCATCATGCTGCTGTTGGTCCTTGCTTCCGTCATCACCCTCGGCTGGCGCGGCCAGCTCCTCGGCGCGCGCAAGACCTGAGCGGCAAGACCTGAGTGGCAAGACCTGATCGAGACGCCGGTTCGCTTCTAGTAGCCGGAGTAGGGGCCCGACGGCATGCAGGAGTCGTCGATGGAGCGATAGCCGCCGCCATAGCCGTAATACGCTTCGGCCGGATAGCTGTAGGCTGGATAGCTGCCGCCGTAATAGCCGCCATAGCCTCCGTAGTAGGCGCTCGCGATCCCGGCGCCGACGACGGCGCCGGCAACGCCGTAACCGAGGCCCCGGTAGCCGTAGCCGCGATAACCATAGCCGCGATATCCATAGCCGCGATATCCATAGCCCCGGTAACCCCAGCCGCGATAGGCAAGGCCGCCGCGATAGCCATAGCCGCCACGATAGCCCAATCCGACGCTGCGATAACCATAACCGCCGCGATAGCCGTAGCCACCGCGGTAGCCGTAGCCCCAGCGCACCTCGGTGGTGATGGGATCGACCATTAACTTCATCGCCGCCACCGATGTCGGCATCGGGCCGGCCTGGGCGGCGCCCGTGACGAGCAGGGTGCCGGCTGCGGCGAGGATGTTAGTGCGCAGAGAACTCGAGAACTTCATGACCATCTCCGTGCTGTGCGGCGGCGCTTCTGCGCGGCCATCGACAGCCTATTCGGAAACAGCCTTGCTGTCGCGGGCTTGATTCAAATCAAACCGCCAGCCACGCGGCGCTTTACGCCGCGCGAAGCCCTGCCAGGAAAATATCGACGCTCTTCATCAGCGCCGAGGCGTGCTGACCGAGCTCGCCCGAAGCCACCATGACATTGCCGGCCAGCGCGCGCGACTGGTCCGCGGCGTGGCTCGCGCCGGCGACGTTGGCGGAGACCTCGGTGGTGCCGGTGGAGGCCTGCTGCACGCTCCGGGCGATCTCCCGCGTGGCGGAGCCCTGCTCCTCGACCGCGGCCGCGATCGTGGTGGCAATGCCGCTGATCTCCCGGATGGTGCCGCTGATGCCGGAGATCGCGGTGACGCAATTGCCGGTCGCCGCCTGGATCGCATTGACCTGGGCTGCGATCTCGTCGGTCGCTTTCGCGGTCTGGCTCGCCAGCTCCTTGACCTCGGATGCGACCACGGCGAAGCCGCGGCCGGCCTCGCCGGCGCGGGCCGCCTCGATGGTGGCGTTCAGCGCCAGCAGATTGGTCTGGCTCGCTATCGCGCTGATCAGCCGCAGCACGTCGCCAATGCGCTCGGCGGAGGCGGCAAGGCTCGTGACCATTTCGGTGGTCTCGGTGGCCTTGATCACCGCGCCGCTGGCGACCTGGCTGGAATGGGTGACCTGACGGCCGATCTCGGTGACGGAGGAGGCGAGCTCCTCGGTCGCGGCCGCCACCGCGTTGACGCTGGCCGAAGCCTCTTCCGATGCCGCTGCCGCGGCCGAGGCACGCTGCGAGGTGCCGTTGACGCTCGAGGTGATTTCGCCGGCGACGTGCTGCATGCCCTCGCTCGCCCTGGCGACGGCGGCGACCACGCCCTTGACGTCGGCCTCGAAGCGGTCGGCCATCTGGCGCTGCAGCGCCTGCTTCTCGATCTCGGCCCTGGCCTTGTCGGCCTCCTGCGCCTCGCGCATCGCGACCGACTCCAGCATGTTGCCGCGGAACACATCGACCGCCTTGGCCATGGTGCCGAGTTCGTCCGCCCGCTCGCTGCCGGGAATGGTGACGCTGGTGTCGCCGCTCGACAGCCGGTTCATGACCGCGGTGATTGCGGTGAGCGGCCGCGACAGTCCGCGCCCGAGCAGGAACGCCAGCAGGATGGCGGCGGCGAGGATCGCGACCGTGCCGAGGATCAGGTTGCGTTCGGAGGCGGCGAAGGCGGCCTCGTATTCGGTCGTGTCCTTGATGATCTCGAGCACGCCGACCGGCTGGCCGGCGTAGTTCTTGATCGGACCGACATAGACTTCGGCCGGATGGCCGTCGAGCTCCGCCTCGCGCAGCAGCGGCGCGCCTGATATCACGGCTTTCAGCTCGTCCGGCTTGGCGACAGCGTTCTCGCCGAAAGTCGACGACAGCTTGTTCAGCGACGTGCCATCGACGGAATAGACCGCAAGGTCGATGCCGAAGCGCTTCTTGGCGCGGTCGACGAACTCCTTGCCGAAGGCGGCGCCGATATCGACATTGGCGATGTTCTTGCCGTCCCGCACGATCGGCGTCATCCCGAAAATGCCGAGCGCCTCGCGGCCCGGCTCGACGCCGACGATCTGCCGGCCGGTCTTGAGCGCCTCCACCACGGTGGCGCGGCGCGAGGAGACGTCATCGCCGAAAGACTTGGGAGCGTGGACGCGGTAGAACGAGATCGCCGGCGGGACCTGGAAGGTGATCAGCGGGATGCCCTGCGCCTTCAACGCCTTGTTGGCGTCGCCGAGCAGCGCGGCGAGGCCGTCGCGATCGCCCTTGACGATGGCATCGCCGACCGGCGGCAGCGCCGCGATCGCGGCCGAGACCGCCAGGGCCGAACGTCCCTCGTAATCGATCGCCGCGATCACGCTCTCATATTGCAGCTTGAGCTGCTGATCGAGCGCCATCCGTGTCAGCGCCCGCTGCTGGGTGATCGAGAAGCCGGAGAGGATGGCGCAGGCCACCGCGACCGTGAGTGCGATGGTGAGAATCAGGCGTGCCGCAATCGACTTGAGCTTGAGCATCGAAAATTCCCGGGCATTCCAGCTGTTGATCCTGGTTGCCCGGAATGGTCCCAGAAATTGCTTAACAACAAGCCCGGCATGGCCCCCGTGTTTTCACGTGGTCGGTCTCATGCATTTGCATGACTCGATGCGGCAGATGCATGGAGAGATTGGTCGTTCGCCAATCACCAGGGGCAAACCGCCGCAGCCAGGGCGGCAACGCTAGCGGTTTTCGGCAAGGATCATCTTGCCGAAATCCTCAAAGTGGGTGTCGCGCGCCTGGATCTGCTGGGCGATCGCATGCATGTCACGAAACCGTCGCTCGAACGGATTGCTGCGGAACACGGCCGTGGCGCCGGCCATGTGATAGGCGGTGTCGACCACTTTTGCCGATTGCTGGATGGTCCAGGTCGCGGCGAGGCGGACGGCGCTGCGGTGCGACGGGCTGAAGCTGCCTGTCGCCGAGAGGTCGCGCCACATCGCATTCGCGGTCGCATAGAGATAGGCGCGCGCGGCACGCAGATCGCCCTCGGTGCGGCCGAGCAGGCCCTGGACCGCCGGGTTGTCGCGCATCGCGCTTGGCGCCAGCGACTGATGCTTGCCGCGCGCCAGCGCAATCGCCGCATCCAGCGTCGCGCGGGCGACGCCGAGCGAGACGGCGGCAAAGCCGAGGCTGAAGGTCGAGCCGGTCGGGAGCCGGTAGAGCGGACCCGGCTCGCGCAACGCCTCCGGCACGTCCCGGAACACGGCGAAGCGATCGGGAATGAAGAGGTCTCTCACCTCATAGGAATCGGTGCCGGTGCCGGCAAGCCCGATCGCCTGCCAAACGTCGTGCATTACGGCGCTTGCGACCGGGAACAGGATGGTGCGCAGCTCTGGCGACCCATCGGCAGTTTTTCGCGGCGTGCCGTCTTCATTGACGATCCGGACATGCGCCCCCAGCCAGCTTGCCTGCCGCGAGCCAGAGGCAAAATCCCAGCGCGCGGTGACGCGGTAACCGCCCTCGACCGCACGCGCTTCGTGCGCCACCGCCCCCCAGGCGAGGATGCCGGGCGCCGTGTTGAAAATTTCATGCGCGCTGTCGTGGTCGAGCGCTGCCGCGATCATTGCGCAGACGCCGTTTTGGCCGAGGCACCAGGCCGTGGATGCATCGGCCTTGGCGATCTCCTCCAGCATCTGCATGAAGATCTCAGGCGGTGCTTCCGATCCGCCGAGGCTTTGCGGCAGCAGCGCGCGATAGAGCCCGTTCTCGATCAGCGCGTTCACGACGTCTGGCGTCAGCCGCCGCGTCCGCTCGATCTCGTCTGCCTCATCAGCAACCAGCGGCGCGATGGCCCGCGCCCGCGCGACGAGATCATTTCCAACAGTTCCGTCCATATCAGCGTTTCCTCGCCCATTCTGCCGTGAGCGGTTGGCGATGGTGGTCCATTTGATGGGGCGGATCAAGCTGGGCAGTGCTGGCTGCGATATTTGTCATGGCCCAGGAGCTGTGCATGATCGCAGGTCGTAACCGCATCAGCTGAGCCCGAGAGGCACCTCATGAAAAAGCCACCCAGCAGAGCGACTACTTTGCCCGATCTGAGCTTTGAAGACGCGCCGATGAGCGATCTCATCGATGCACTGGCAGTTGGACGGGTCACGGCGACGGCGCTCACAAAGGCCTATCTCGCGCGCCTCGCGGCCTATGACCGCGGCGGGCCGATGCTGAACTCGGTTCGCGCGCTCAATCCCGACGCGCTCGCGATTGCAAGCGAGCTCGACGGCAGCAAGCCATCGGCCAAGCGGCCGCTGGCCGGCATTCCGATCCTGGTAAAGGACAACATCGCGACCTTTGACAAACAGCCGACCACGGCGGGCTCGCTCGCGCTGGAGGGCGCGCGGGCCAAGCGGGATGCCACGATCGTCAAGCTGTTGCGCAAGGCGGGCGCGGTCATTCTCGGCAAGGCGAATTTGACCGAGTTCGCCAACATCCTCGCGATCGAGATGCCGGCGGGCTATTCCTCGCTCGGCGGCCAGGTGAAAAACCCTTATGCGCCGGCACTGTTGGGCGATCACGATATTCCGGTCGTCACTCCGGGCGGCTCGAGCGCGGGGTCGGCGGTCGCTGTCGCGGCCGGTCTCTGCGCGGCTTCGATCGGGACCGAGACCTCGGGCTCGCTGCTGCATCCTGCCAGCCGCAACGGCATCGTCACCGTGAAGCCGACCGTCGGGCTGATCAGCCGCGCCGGCATCATGCCCATCGCACACAGCCAGGACACGGCGGGACCGATGACGCGCACCGTGCGGGACGCGGCGATACTGCTGAACGTGCTGGCCGCCGCTGACCCGCGCGATCCCATCACGCAGCGGCAGCGCAGGCCGGCCGATTACACCGCCGATCTTACGCGCGATGCGATGAAGGGCGCGCGAATCGGCGTGCCGAGCGACCCCGCCGATCCCCTGAACGATTGCTTCTTCGGCAAGCTGCCACCCGACGGGGCCAAGCTCATGGCTGATGCGATCAAGGTGATGGAGGATCTCGGCGCCGTCATCGTGCGCGCCAACATGCCGACGCGTGGCTGGATTGCCGGCCCCGGCGTCAACATGGCCGTGCTCAACCGCAATCCGCTCAGCAGCAACAAGGGCAATCCCGGAGGCGCGCCAATCGTCTTCCTCTACGAGCTGAAATACGGTCTCAATCTGTATTTGAAGGAGTGGGCGACCAATACCGACATCAAGACCATGTCCGACATCATCGCGTTCAACGCCGCGCACGGAGACAAGGCGATGCGGTTCGGCCAGGACCTGTTCCTGGCCGCCGACCTCACTAAAGGTGACCTGAGTGAGCGCGAGTACAAATCCGCGCGCGCCATGGATCTGCTCGCGGCCAGAACGCACGGCATGGACGCCTACATGAACCAGCACAAGCTCGATGCCGTCCTGTTCCCCGCCGCGATGGGCGCAGCGATTGCGGCCAAGGCCGGCTATCCCAGCGTCATGGTGCCCGCAGGCCTCGTCTCCGGCGCCGACGGCACGGACGCGGACTGCCCGGTCGGCGTCACATTCGCGGGCCGGGCCTGGAGCGAGCACAAGCTGTTGCGTCTCGCCTACGCCTATGAGCAGGCTTCGCAGATGCGAAAGCCTCCGCCCGGCCTGCCGGCGCTGCCGGCCTGAACCTCGGCGGCGGAGCGTGCGACCAACTCTGATGCCGATCGTCAGAATTCTCCTGGTCCTGCTCGCGTTCGCCTCGCCTGTCTTTGCGCAGGACGGCATCCACGAGATGGTCGCCGCGCGCGATGCCGCCAAGACCTTCAAGGCCTATGTCGACGGGGTCGCGAAAAAGGACGGGCGGCCCGACCTGACCCGGCCTGATGTCGCCGCCATGCTCGGCCACATCTACGATCTCGAGGCCTTCGCCGCGTTGCCGCCTCCGGAGGGCAGCGACATGAACTGGCTGCCGGACTGGTTCGACGCCGCCAATCAGACCCACAAGCTTTTCATCTTTTACGGTGCGAAGCCGGGGCCGCAGCCCGACCTGGTCGCGCTCCAGCGCAACATGACCGAGTATGGCGACCAATACGCGACGGCGATCGGCTTCATGATCCGCGTCATGGCGCGCGAGGCAGTCGCAATCCCGATGTTCTGGAATGAGCTCCCGCCGGAGCAACGGACCCGCATCCGCGAGGAGGGATTTGCCGGCTTCCGCAGGAACAGCGCCGTCTACATCCTGTCGACGGTCTGCGCCGCGATCCAGAGCGCGAGCAAGCCCGCCAACGCCCGCTTGGTCGCGGCTACGCTGCGCGACACGCGCGATGTCTGGGCGGACTTTCTGCTGCCGCAGGATCGCGCCCGCGTGATCGCCGAGCTCGCCGATCTTCCCAAATGGGCGCCGGACGAAATCGCCCGCGCCGATCTCGGCGCCTTCACGGCCGCGCTTGCGGCGGTGAACTAGGGTGTTCACGACACCGGGCTGCCTTGCCCGAGCCGCGGCTCCGTGCCCGCGAGCAGCCGCCCGATGTTGGCGCGGTGGCGGATGATCACGTAAAGGCCGCCCGCGATCACCAGGAGCCGATAAGGCAGCGGATGCGCAAAGCCGCAGACGAGGATGATGGCGGTCAATGCCGCGAGCATCGAGCTCAGCGAGACAATGCGGGACAGCGCCAGCACGATGCCGAAGGCGGCCGCCGCACCCAACCCCACCGGCCACGACATCGCCAGCAACACGCCGAGCCCCGTCGCTGCCGATTTGCCGCCCGTAAAGTTCAGCCAGATCGAGCGGCCATGGCCCAGCAGCGCGGCAATGCCGGCGAGGCACACGATCCACGGCACCCACACTTCCAGATCCGACGCCGCCGGCGGCGTCGGGGATAGTGCAGTCGCGAGCCAGGGACAGAATGCACGGGCGACGAAGATGGCGGCAGCGCCCTTCAGCACGTCGATAACGAGCACCGCCAGGGCAGGCCATTTGCCGAGGGTGCGCAAGACATTCGTGGCGCCGGTGGATTTGGAGCCGTGCTCGCGAATGTCGATGCCTTTCAGCAGTTTGCCCGCGAGATAGCCTGTGGGTATCGCGCCGAGCAGATAGGCGATCACCAATCCACCCGCGCCCGCGATCCAGAATGCCATGGTCTTGTGTCCTGTGTTCGGTCATCACTCATTTATCGCCGACTTCGCCTGGCCGCCATGGCGTTGGGCCTCGGGGTGTTCGATGGCAATGGTGTCGCCGGCGTCTGCCTCAAATGAAGGCTCTTTCAAAGCCCGCAACGCCGCAAAATGGCCGCACACGGAACGGCATCTTTGCATCACGCGTTGTGGGAAACAGTGGGGAGCCCTGACATGCGGATATGGACCTGTGTCGTTGCAGCCGTGTGTGCCGTCGCCTTCAGTCCCGTCGAAGCCCAAACCGCATCCGGCTGCGGCATTCCGCAGGATATCCACGACGGATGGGCGATCACGTCGCCGGACAAGCAGGGGCTGAACGCGGCGCTGCTCTGCGCGATGGACGAGGGCATCAGCGGCGGCAAGCTCGCCAATGTCGACGACATCGTCGTCATCAGGCACGGCGTGCTCGTCTACGAGCGCTACTACGACTATCCGCATCAGATGAATTACGACCCGACCACGCGGCACAACGGCTATTCCATGACCAAAAGCGTGGTCTCGCTGCTGGTCGGCATCGCGATGGACCGTGGCTTGATCAAGGATCTGGACGCGCCGATCTCGTCCTATCTTCCTGACTATGCGGGCTTGCGCGCATCCGACAAGGATCGCATCACGCTCCGTCATCTTCTCATGATGTCGGCGGGAATGGGCTTCGAGAGGGCTCCCGGCGTTTCCTTCCAATACAATAATGCCGAAACGGAACTGATCGGCACCATCCTGAAGAAGGTCACCGGGAAGGGTGTCGATGTCCTGGCTCAGGAGAACATCTTCGCGCCCCTCGGGATCGAGGATGCGGAGTGGTACAAGACTCCGGTGAGCGGTCTTCCGACGTCGTCGAGCGGCCTCAGTCTGCGGCCGCGCGATTGGGCCAAGATCGGCCAGCTCGTGCTCAACCGCGGGGCTTGGGACGGCAAGCAGATCGTTTCGACGTCCTGGATAGAGCAATCGACGACCGAACATATCAAGACGGATAAGGCCGCGTTCGGCTATGGCTATCAATGGTGGATAGGGCAATCGCCGGACAGGGGCGGCACCATCGAATGGGCCGCTGCACTCGGCTTCAATTCGCAGAAGACCATCATCATCCCCTCGCTCGACATGGTCGTCGTCTTCAATGCGGGACGGGAATCCAGGAACATGGTCGCGCCGGAGCTGGACTTGCTCGATCACTATATCCTGCCGGCGACGTTGCGGAACTGATCGCGGCTTCGCACCCATGAGCGGACCGCCGCGGCCGCCGCATGCTCCTGTCTGTCGCCCGGGAGAACCTTGTTGGCCCCCGCATTGAACCTGTCCGGCGTCCGGGCGCACCAAACCGCTGATATCCCCGACATCAGCGGCGAAGGAACGCGCGATGAAGGCCCTGAAATCGTCGATCTGTGTTGCGCTCACCGCCCTTGCCCTGAGCTTCTCCCTGGGCGCGCCGTCTTATGCCGAAGAGGATGAAGCGGGCACGCTTACCCGGCAGATGAAGGAGCTCTACAACGCCGGCAAATACGCCGAGGCGCTGCCGCTCGCCCAGAAGGCCCTGGCTCTTCGCGAGAAGGAGTTCGGCACCGAGGATGCCATGGTCGCGATGCCGCTGAACGACCTCGGCACGATCCACTACAATCTGGGGCAGTATCCGGTTGCCGAGCTGCTGTACAAGCGCGCGCTGGCGATCAGGGAGAAGACGCTCGGTCCCGACGCGACCGAAGTCGCAACCGTGCTGAACAATCTCGGCGAACTCTATCGCGTCGAGGGGCATTATTCGGACGCCGAGCCGCTGCTCAAGCGGTCGATCGCGATTCGCGAGAAGACGCGCGGCCGGAACGATCCCGCCATCGTGATGGCGCTGAGCAACCTCGCCGCGGTCTACAGCAATCAGGGGCGCTACGACCAGTCGGAGCCGCTGTTCAAGCGGGGCCTCGCCATTCTTCAGAAGGCGAACGGCCCCGACGATCCCGAAGCCACGGTGTTGATGAGCAACCTCGCCGACGTCTACATCAATCTCCATCGCTACGCCGACGCCGAGCGGCTGCTGAAGCGATCGATCGCGGTGACCGCGAAGGCGTACGGACCCGACCATCCCGACATCGCCCAGGCGCAGAACAATCTGGCGACGCTCTATGCGCGCCAGGGCCGCAATGCCGATGCCGAGCGACTGTACAGGCAATCGGTGGCGATGTTCGAGAAGACGCTCGGTCCCGACCATCCGGACCTCGTCGATATCCTGGACAACCTCGCCGCGTTCTACAAAGACCAGGGCCGCTATGCGGATGCGCAGCAACTGGCTGAGCGGTCGGCGGCCATTCGTGCGAAGGCACGGCCGATCTGACGTCGGCGCAGTTGGAATCCGCGCCATGCGCTCCTTGCTTCCAACCTTCGCGGCAAATCGCCCGGTGCGTTGCAGTTACGACATCGCGATGGACTGCGTGAATTACGAGCTCTCGGCGCCGCGTCGATAGCTGCTCAGGACAGATCCTGCATCGCCTTGACGATGCGCATGATGCCTGCGTCGATATTTGCGACCTGCTTTTGCAAGCTCTCGATCGAGATCTGGGACTCCAGTATTCCGGCGACCGTCCCACAGCCAGCGCACTGCAAAACGGACACGGCGTGCTGTTCACCCAGCGGCATGATACGACCGCGTTCGAAAGCGTGCCCTCCGCATTTGATGCATGTTGCCCCAGCCATCTGGAGCTCCCGGAGTAGCGATCCCCCTCGTGCATATGCATGTCGCGATGCGATTTCAAGGCGACGGCGCGCCTATGTGCCGCACAGCCTGCGTCTCGAAAGTCAGCCGCCCGCGTCGGCACGGGCCATCCTGTTGATCCAAATCAATTGGTGATCCCGTGCCCTGACGCCAATTGCGCATTGCCACTTCATCTTCACAGGAGACGAGCATGCGTGTGTTGGCCATGGCGGTTGTCCTGAGCCTAATTCCGGTTTCGGTGGTCGCTGCCTCCGACTGCCGCGTCACCGGCAATCCGTCCACGTTTGGCGTCGACATGACGGCCTACTTCGCCATCAGGTCGGGGGAAACCTGCAATTTTCCGATGCGAATTCCAGGAGCGATGCACAAGTCGGGCGTTTCCCAGAAGCCGGCGCACGGGACACTCACGCAGCTGAACGTCACGACGTTCCGGTACACCGCGGCATCGGGATACAAGGGCAGCGATACCTTTGCGATCTATGGTGAGGGAGAAGGACCGTACGGCTCCGGCAGATCGGTCATGACCGTGAATGCGACGATCGAGTAGGCGCGAGCGGTCCGGTGACATGGTCACCGGGGTTCACGACGTCGTGGATGAAGCAGACGTCGATTGTCCATTCTGCCGCACGCTTCGGCCCATTCAGCACCGCCGGCAGATGCCACTGATCTTGCGACCGATGGTCTCATCTTCCTGATCGAGGAAATCCTGCGGTCCCATCGTTGTCGCGGGAACGTCCGATATATGCGGCTGGCGATGGCCGACCGGCGCCGTCCAGGGTCTGGTGGTCGTTTCCCTTCCCGCGGCTGACGGCTGAAACGATTGCGCCGACACGGCGCCGATTGTCGATATGAGCGCGACCGCAAGCAGCAGCTTCGAGGTGATCATGAAGGCCTCCGAATGGGTCCGCGCGAGATGCGCGGTTCTGACATTCAGATTCGCAGCGAAGAGGCGTTATTCCGCTCGTAGCGCAGGCGTGATGGCGCCGCCGCGAAAGCCTATGAGGTTTGTCGGACGCCGCCAGTAGCGCCAGCGGATAACATTGCATGCGCGGCCCAAGGTTCTGGTAGAGAGCGCCTCGCAAGACATTGGGGGCGGGACCGCCCTCGCGTGTCCGACGGACTTTGTTGCCCTGCCGCCACACGATCCGCTTCTCTTCCGTGAAGGCGCACTGCTGAACGTTGCCATCCGTTGATCGGCATGCGGGGTGCGCTATCTTGACGCAGGAATTTTGCTGGCCGGGTGGGCGGGGCATGGTCTGTTTTCAAGCGAAGCTGGTTGGCGGCCGTCATTTTCATCGCCGCCGGTACGACCTTTCCACGTGCAAAGGACAGGACGTGCGATTGAACGCGATGTTCTCTCGGTTCCGGCGCTGGTGGTCCAAGAGCGCTTTGTTTGTGATGGCCATATCGATGCTCTCGTCGACCGCTGCTCTGTGCGGATTTGACGAAGGCGTGGCGAGCTACAAGGCCGGAAACTACACGGATGCGTTCAAGCAATGGGTCGAGGCTGCCCAGCATGGCGATGTCGATGCTCAGTACAATCTCGGCTGCTTGTATGCTCGTGGTGAAGGCGTGGCGCAGAACAAGGCTTGGGCGACCGACTGGCTTCAACGGGCTGCCGATAACGGGGATCTCGACGCCGCAACCTGGCTCTTGTTTGCCAATGAGATCACGGAGGAGCGCCGCAAGGAGTTCTTTTCAATGAAGCCGAAGCCGACTGATCGATTTCGTCTCACATTCGCCGTGCAGCTTGCAGACGGCAGACTTCATCGCCGCCCTTGCACGACCGACGAAAAGGACGGCGGCAAGATCGCTTTCAGCCTTGGCGTACTGTACGAGGCTGGAAAGGCCGGTTTCCCCCAGGACGATGCGCAAGCCGCTGCATGGTATCGCAAGGCATCCGATCGCAACGTCGCTGAGGCGCAATCCAAGCTCGCATATCTGTACGGAGCGGGGCGCGGATTGGAGCAAAACCAGATCGAGGCTGCACGGCTGTTCCGCAGGGCTGCGGAGCAGGGCGAGGGCATTGCCCTGGCCAATCTGGCGGCCATTTACGCGAGCGGTTCTAACGGTCACAAAAAGGATCCGGTCCTTGCCTACGTCTTGCTCAGTCATGCGGCCGACACCGGCAAGCAGCTCGCGCTTGACGCCATGCCACACATCACAGCGCTCCTGTCGTCGGATCAGTTGATGGAGGGCCGACGACTGGCGGAGAATTGGAAGGCGAACACCCCGTTGCCTTCGGAGATAGCCGAGAGGTTGGGGCCACTGGATTAAATGTCCTAAAGCGCGTGAGCCAGTTTGCGAAAGGCAAGAGGATGCAAACCATCGGCCTGATCGGCGGCATGAGCTGGGAGAGCACCGCGCTCTATTACAAGCTCATCAATGAGCGCGTCCGCGATTCCATGGGCAAGCTGCATTCGGCCCCGCTGTTGATGTACTCCTACGACTTCCAGCACATCAAGGAGATGCAATATGCCGGCCGCTGGGCCGAGGCGGCGGCAAGCCTTGCCGAGGCCGCGCAGCGGCTCGAAAGCGCCGGCGCGCGCGCGATCGTGCTGTGCACCAACACGATGCACAAGCTGGCACCGGACATCGTTTCGAGGCTGACCATCCCCTTCATCCACATCGGCGACGCGACCGCGCAGCGGATCCGGGCCAAGGGATATCGGCGGGTCGGGCTGCTCGGCACGAAGTTCACGATGGAGGAGGATTTCTACGTCGATCGCCTGCGCGCGCATGATCTCGATGTCCTGGTGCCTTCCGCCGATGAGCGCGCCGATGTGAACCGCATCATCTACGATGAACTGTGCCTTGGCGTCGTCGCTGCGCCCTCGCGCCGCCGCTATCAGGACGTGATGGCTGCGCTCGTCGCCCGCGGCGCGGACTGCATCATCCTCGGCTGCACCGAGATCACGATGCTGGTCGGCCCGGGCGATACGTCAGTCGAGACGTTCGACACCACGGCCATTCATGCCGAGACGGCGGCCGATTTTGCGATCGGGTGAGGTGGGGTGGGTGTTGGCAGGTACGTCGCCCACTCCCGCCATGATGTCATTATGCAGGTGTTTTGCCCGACGGAGCAAGCAGATTTCTTAAAAATCGAAAAAGCGCAGCGCCGGCAAGGCGCCGGCTACTGTGCATGGGGTTGTTTTCGAGACCGGATCGCCCGGCCCGGGATCATTCGGGACGGGCTCCCGCCAGCCTCAGCTGTCCACCTTCAGCGCGGCGATGAAAGCTTCCTGCGGAATGTCGACCTTGCCGAACTGCCGCATCTTCTTCTTGCCTTCCTTCTGCTTCTCCAGAAGTTTTCGTTTACGCGTGATGTCGCCGCCGTAGCACTTGGCGGTGACGTCCTTGCGCAGCGCGCGCACGGTCTCGCGGGCGATCACCTTGCCGCCGATCGCGGCCTGGATCGGGATCTGGAACATGTGCGGCGGGATCAGATCCTTCATCTTCTCGACCATGGCGCGGCCGCGCCCTTCCGCGCGGGTGCGATGCACCAGCATCGAGAGCGCGTCGACCGGTTCGTTGTTGACCAGGATCTGCATCTTGACGAGATCGGCCGGCTTGTAGTCGGTCAGATGATAGTCGAACGAGGCGTAGCCCTTGGAGACCGACTTGAGGCGATCGTAGAAGTCGAACACGACTTCGTTGAGCGGCAGGTCGTATTTCACCATCGCGCGCGAGCCGACGTAAGTGAGCTCCTTCTGCGATCCGCGGCGGTCCTGGCACAGCTTCAAGACGCTGCCGAGATATTCGTCAGGGGTGAGGATCGTGGCCTCGATCCAGGGCTCCTGGATCTCCGCGATCTTGACCACGTCGGGCATGTCGATCGGGTTGTGGATCTCGAGCTCGCTGCCGTCGGTGAGCTTCATCTTGTAGATGACGCTCGGCGCGGTCGCGATGAGGTTCAGGTCGAACTCGCGCGACAGCCGCTCCTGGATGATCTCCAGGTGCAGCAGGCCGAGGAAGCCGCAGCGGAAGCCGAAGCCGAGCGCGGCGGAGGTTTCCATCTCGAAGGAGAAGCTGGCGTCGTTCAGCCGCAGCTTGCCCATCGCGGCGCGCAGCGTCTCGAAGTCGTCGGCATCGACAGGGAACAGGCCGCAGAACACCACGGGGATTGCCGGCTTGAAGCCCGGCAGCATCTCGGTGACCGGCTTCCTGTCGTCGGTGATGGTGTCGCCGACGCGGGTGTCGGCGACTTCCTTGATCGCGGCGGTGATGAATCCGATCTCGCCGGGGCCGAGCTCGTCGACCTGCGTCATCTTCGGCGTGAAGAAGCCGACGCGCTCGACGTCGTAGGCCGCGCCCGTGCCCATCATGCGCACGCGGCTGCCCTTCTTCATCACGCCGTCGACCACGCGGATCAGCACGACGACGCCGAGATAGACGTCGTACCAGCTGTCGACCAGCAGCGCCTTCAACGTCGCGTCGCGATCGCCCTTCGGCGGCGGCAGGCGGGTGACGATGGCTTCCAGCACATCGGGAACGCCAAGCCCGGTCTTGGCCGAGATCATCACCGCGTCCGAGGCGTCGATGCCGATCACGTCCTCGATCTGCTGCTTGACCTTCTCGGGCTCTGCGGCCGGCAGGTCGACCTTGTTCAGGACCGGAACGATCTCGTGATTGTTGTCGAGCGCCTGGTAGACATTGGCGAGCGTCTGCGCTTCGACGCCCTGGCTGGCGTCGACCACCAGCAGGGAACCCTCGCACGCCGCCAGCGACCGCGACACCTCATAGGCGAAGTCGACATGGCCGGGCGTGTCCATCAGGTTGAAGATGTAATCCTTGCCGTCCTTGGCGTGATAGGCGAGGCGCACCGTCTGCGCCTTGATGGTGATGCCGCGCTCGCGCTCGATGTCCATGGAATCGAGCACCTGCTCCTTGCCCGCCATTTCGCGGTCGGTGAGGCCGCCGGTCATCTGGATCAGACGGTCGGCCAGCGTCGATTTGCCATGGTCGATATGGGCGACGATGGAGAAATTGCGGATGTTGGAAATGGGGACGGTCGTCATGGGCGCGGGATACCACTCACATCCCCGTGCGGCAACCATATTGCTGTAATTTCAGGGCCTTTCTTCACGCCAAGCTGATTCCACGGCGGCCCAAAACGCGCTACGCAACGGTCATGTCAACGACCTCGATCCCCGCCGGCCGCGCGCGCGTAAAAACCCGGGTCAGCTTCGACCGTTTCCGGGCCTGGCTGGTCGCCTACGCGACCGATCCCTCCGCCCGGCTCTGGCTGGTGATCCAGTTCGCCATCCTGCACGCGGTGATCTGGACCCTCATCCTGATCAATCTCAAGGCAGCGCAGGACGTTCACATGGACGTCGCAGAAGCCTGGGGCTGGGGTCAGAAATTCCTCTGGGGTTACGGCAAGCATCCGCCGTTGTCGGGCTGGATTGCCGGGCTGTGGTTCAGGGTTTTCCCCGCGACGGACTGGGCGACCTATGCGCTGGCGATGGCGACCGTCAGCGTCGGCATGGTGATCTGCTGGCTGGCGGCGATGCGCGTGGTGGATCCACGCCGCGCGTTCCTCGTCGTGGTGATGGTCGCGCTCTATCCGATCTTCAATTTCAAGGGGTTCAAGTACAACCCCGACCTGCTCCAGCTCGTCACCTTGCCGCTCGTCGTGCTCGCCTATCTCGACGCGTTCGAGAGGCGTAGCTGGCAATCCGGAATCTGGCTTGGTCTTGCCGGCGCGCTGGCGCTGATGACCAAATATTGGGTGCTGACCATGATCGGCGCCATCGGCCTTGCCGCGCTGATTCATCCGGAGCGGACGAGGTTCCTGCTGTCGCCCGCCCCATGGGCCGCGATCGCGACGATGATCGTTGCAATGATCCCGCACATCGTCTGGCTGGCGAATTCGAATTTCGTGCCGCTGACCTATGCCGGCGATACCTACAGCATCGAGGATGCCGGTCTCGTGCATCAGCTGGTGGTCGGCTATGTGCTGCACAATGCTGCGCTGCTGGCGCTGCCGGTGGCGCTTGCAGCGCTGGCGATGGCGCTGGTGCCGCCGTGGTGGAGGTTGCTGCTGCGCGCACCCGCGCGCATCGTCACGCGGGCCTGGGCGCGCGGCGCCAATCCCGGCGTCGACGTTTCGCAGGCGCTGAACGTCTGGATCATCCAGCTCATCGTGGCGGCCGGGCCGCCGATCGGCGCGCTCGCCTTCAGCATCTACATGAAGACCGATTGGGGCATCTCGCTGTTCTTCCTGGTGCCGCTCGCCCTGGTCGCGATCCCGACGCTGCGCCTGCAGAGCGCCGTGCTGTTCAACATCACCGCGATCTGGCTCGTGCTCAGCATCGCGACGCTGGTTGCTTCGCCGTGGATCGCCGCGCGCGAGATGGCGGCGAATGCGGACAACACCGCGACCTATGGCGCGCGCTCGGAGCTCGCGCGCGAGCTGACCCAGTCCTGGCATTCGCGCTTCGCCTCGCGCTGGGCGATCGTTGCCGGCACCATGGAATCGATTCAGCCGATGGTGTTCTACAGCCCCGATCATCCGGTTGCGTTCATCCCGAACGAGGCGTGGTCCTCCGGCCTGTCATCGCTCGACGATGTCAAGACGTACGGATTCATCGGCGTGTTCGATCCGACCGACGGCCGCCTGCCCGCGTTCGAAAAATGGGTGTCGGAGATCGCCCCGAACGCCGAGCGCGTCGTGATGACGACGCGCCGCTTCACCCACGGCAAGGCCGGCCCGGCGATGACGTGGAACGTCTACATCGCGCCGCCGGCGAAATGATCGGAGGGCCTAAACGCCTTCCTCGTTGAATTTGCTTTCAACGAGCTCGGTGATCGCAGTGAGGGCAGCTTCGGCGTCAGTGCCGGCGGCCGCGACCGTGATCGTCGTGCCCGGACCAGCGGCGAGCATCATCAGGCCCATGATCGAGGTGCCGCCGACGGTCTCGCCGCCGCGCGTCACCCACACCTGCGCGTTGAAGCGCTCGACCGCCTGGACGAATTTCGCCGAGGCGCGCGCGTGCAGGCCACGCTTGTTGATGATCAGGAGCTCTTTGGAGATCGCGCCCGCTGGCACGCCAGCCCCGGCTTGTGGCGCGTCGTCGCTCATTTGCCTGCGAGCACGCGGCTGGCAATGGTGACGTATTTGCGGCCGGCTTCCTGCGCCATCGCGATCGCGTCCGGCAGCGGACGCTCTTCGCGTACCTTGGCGAGCTTGACCAGCATGGGCAGGTTGATGCCTGCGAGCACTTCGACCTTCGGCCGGCTCATGCAGGAGATCGCAAGGTTCGACGGTGTGCCGCCGAACATGTCGGTGAGGATCGCAACACCATCGCCGGAATCGACGCGGTTAACCGCTTCGATGATGTCACTTCGGCACAGATCGGAATCATCTTCAGCGCCGATCGTAATCGCTTCGATTTGCTTTTGTGGGCCCATCACATGCTCAAGCGCTGCCTTGAATTCGTCGGCAAGGCGCCCGTGGGTCACAAGTACTAGACCAATCATCGGAAAACTCCCGCGGGCGCTTTTGGTGCACCGCACGAACGCGCCACTTTGACCATCCAGAGCCCCCGCGCAAGAGGGGATGTTGCGTATCTCCCGGAATCTAGACGGATGGATAAGGGGAGCTGCGCCGGTCAATCGGTCGCGAGTGTGGGGCTGATATGGTTACCATTTCCCTTCAAACAATCGCCTCAAGGGTTAGCTGAAGGTTAACTCTTGGTAGTGGTCAGGGCCGCGACAACCAAGGGGAGGGGCGAATAGCCGCGGCTGACCGGGATTCGCGGTATTGCGACACCGAAAATCGTGGTTTTTAGCGATTCTGGCGGCGGCAGGCGTTCGGCGTCGTCCGCGTCCAGGTCGACCACGAGTCCAACCGTCGCATGCTCCACGAAGTCGCAGCGTCGGATTCCCAGCCCCCGAATCTCGATCAGACCGGCCAGGAGGGGCGCGGGACGAACCTCAATTTCGTCGCCGACTGTCGCCAGATGGACACGGTCATCGCCGACCAGGATGGCGCTTTCGACCACCCCCGAGCGCCCCGCGATGATCAAATCGAAGGCAAGGCGGGATTTGCCGGCGCCGGACGGTCCGCGGATCAGCACGGCCCGAGCCCCGACCTTGACCGCGGAGGCATGAATACTCGGCCCGCCTTCGTTCAAGGGGTCTTCGTTCAAGCATTCTTGGCTCATAGCGCCGGCAGCCTCACAACGAAGCGGGCGCCGGCTACGGTCGGTGCACCGTCTTCGTCGGCTGGGCCAGCACGGTTTTCTGCCCAGATGCGTCCACCATGGGCATCGACGATCTGCTTGGAGATCGACAGGCCGAGGCCGGAGTTCTGGCCAAAGCCCTGATGCGGCCGGTCGGTGTAGAAGCGCTCGAAGATCCGCTCCAGCGCGTCGTCGCGGATGCCGGGGCCGTCGTCGTCGACCACGATCTCGATCTCGCTGCGCACGCGACGGCAGGTCAGGCGCACCTTGGCTCCGGCTTCCGAGAACGACTGCGCGTTGGAGAGCAGGTTGGAGACCACCTGCCCGAGCCGTGAATCATGGCCGGTGACGGCGAACGTATCGGTCGGGCCGCGGCCCTCGAAACGCGCCTCGACGGAGACGTCGTGGCCGAGCTTTGTTTCATTGGCGACCCCGACCAGCGTGCCCAGCAGCCGCCTGAGATCGACCGGGACCGCATCCTGCCGCTGCAATTCGGCATCGAGCCGGCTCGCATCGGAGATATCGGAGATCAACCGGTCGAGGCGCTTGACGTCGTGCTCGATCACCTCGAGCAGGCGGGCGCGGCTGGTCTCGTTGCGCGCCAGCGGCAACGTCTCGACCGCGGAGCGCAGCGAGGTCAGCGGGTTCTTCAGCTCATGGGCAACGTCGGCGGCGAACATCTCGATCGCCTCGATCCGCTTGTAGAGCGCGTTGGTCATGTCGCGCAGTGCGCCGGAGAGGTGACCGATCTCGTCGCGCCGGCGGGTGAAGTCGGGGATCTCGACGCGGGTCTTGATGCGGCGGCGGACCCGCTCGGCGCTGTCGGCGAGCCGGCGTACGGGGCCAGCAATCGTGCTCGCGAGCAGCAGCGACAGCATGATCATGACGGCTGCGGCGACGCCGCCGACCTTGAGGATCGCCAGACGCTCGGCCGTGACCATCTGGTCGATCTCGTCGCCCTGGGTCGACAGCATCAGCGCGCCATGAATGGCGCGCGAGCGCTGCACGGGAACGGCAACCGAGACGATCACCTCGCCGTGCGAATTGACCCGCACCATCGAGCGCTTCTGGCCCTGCAGCGCGTCGGCGACTTCCACGTAACCATTGCCGTTCTCGCGCCCGAGCTCGCGATAGAGCGGCAAGTCGCCGCGGTTCAGCCAGGTGCGCACCGCGACCATCGCGCGCTCGACGAGGCCCGGCTTTTCCGACAGCGGCGGCAGCGGAATGCCCCGCACGCTATCGAGATCACGGCTGTCGAGCAGGACGCTCCCGTTGGGATCGAAAATCCGCGCGCGGGTCTTGGTTGGCGAGATCAGCGTGCTCAACACCGGCGCGACGCGTTCCGGATTGATCGGAAAATCCAGCGAATCGTCGATTCCGCCGTAGCTCTCGCCCAGTTTCAGGTCGAGCAGCCGCTCGGGGTCGACGGTGATGGCGTTGGTCTGCACCGTCGCGGAGGCGCCGATCGCGCCAGCGATGATCTCGGCCTGTACCAAGAGGCTCTGCGCGCGCGCATCGATCAGGCCGGCGCGGAACTGCGACAGGTACAGGATGCTCGCCACCAGCGCGACGAGGCCCGCGAGGTTGAGCGAGACGATGCGGCGGGTCAGGCTGGAGAAGGACAGCGCGAAGAAAAACTGCCCGGCGCGCTTGAGCCAGTTCAGCGGACCCCAGCCTTTCGCAACCGGCTTGTCCTCATGATCCGAGGCGCCGTGGGATGAAATCTCCTCGGCGTTCGAACTCGAATCAGGCTGCGTTCGGTCAAGCAATGCTCATGCCCGCGTTAGGACAGCTCGTGCGACGGTCACCGCATCCTAGAGCATGATCCGGAAAAGTGTGGAGCGGTTTTCCGAAAGATCACGCTCAAACAATAACCTGAAGCGCCAATACGCTTCGGGGCATGCCCGGTTCTGATGGAATCAGAACCG
Organism: Bradyrhizobium manausense; assembly: GCF_018129685.1. Classification (GTDB taxonomy): domain Bacteria; phylum Pseudomonadota; class Alphaproteobacteria; order Rhizobiales; family Xanthobacteraceae; genus Bradyrhizobium; species Bradyrhizobium manausense_D. The sequence continues at coordinate 126,688 of NZ_JAFCLG010000008.1, read as the reverse complement.
GCGCAGCCCTCGTCTGGTGTGGCGCCTCGCGCCTCAGGCTTCCTTGAATCGGTAGCCGACGCCGTAGAGCGTCTCGATCATCTCGAAATCGTTGTCGACCACCTTGAACTTCTTGCGCAGTCGCTTGATGTGGCTGTCGATGGTGCGGTCGTCGACATAGACTTGGTCGTCATAGGCGGCGTCCATCAGCGCGTTGCGGCTCTTGACCACGCCGGGCCGTGTCGCCAGCGCCTGGAGGATCAGGAATTCGGTGACCGTCAGCGTCACAGGCTCGTTCTTCCAGGTGCAGGTATGCCTTTCCGGATCCATGCGCAGCAGGCCGCGGTCGAGCGCCTTGGCGTCGTTCTCCTTCGGTGCGACGGTCGGATCCTTTGGGGCCGAGCGGCGCAGCACCGCCTTGACGCGTTCGACCAGGAGGCGCTGCGAGAACGGTTTGCGGATGAAATCGTCCGCGCCCATCTTGAGGCCGAACAGCTCGTCGATCTCTTCATCCTTGGAGGTCAGGAAGATCACCGGCAGGTCGGACTTCTGCCTGAGGCGACGCAGCGTCTCCATGCCGTCCATGCGCGGCATCTTGATGTCGAGGATGGCGAGATCGGGTTGGGTGGTGCGGAAACCGTCAAGCGCGGAGGCGCCGTCGGTGTAAGTCATGATGCGGTAGCCTTCGGCTTCCAGCGCGATCGAGACGGAAGTGAGAATGTTGCGGTCGTCGTCGACCAAAGCGATTGTGGGCATGAGCCTCTGCTTTCTGCTTTCCGTTTGGGTCGTGGCTTAAACGGCGAGCAATCCAGTGATGCGCCGCATACATGGGTGCCGAATTTGGCGTTCGAACCTTGTCACCGAGCAATGCAAGCTGGGCTGAAGTGTGACCAAGTTCCACGAAACACGGCGGATTCGCCGCATACCGACCCATAACCGGGCCCTCGTTTACCCGAAAAAAGGCCTATCTTGCAACCACCCGAGCCGAGAAAGCCCATGCAACCGACCTCTGATTTCGACCCCGGAAAGCTCGCCAAATCGCTGCTCAGGCGGTCGCGGCAGGGCGCGCTCGCAACCCTCATGCCTGATAGCGGCGATCCCTATTGTTCCCTGGTCAATCTGGCGAGCCATCCCGACGGCTCGCCGATCCTGCTGATCTCGCGCCTGGCCGTTCACACCAGGAATATCCTCGCCGACAACAGGGTCTCCCTGATGCTGGACGAGCGCGCCGCCGGTGATCCGCTGGAGGGTGCCCGGATCATGCTGTCCGGCCGTGCCGAGGAGGCCAACGATCAGAAGGATCTGCTCCAGCGGCGGTATCTCAATGCCCATCCTTCGGCGGAAGCCTTTGTCTCATTTAAGGATTTTTCGTTCTTTCAGGTCCGTCCCACGGGAACCCATCTGGTCGCCGGCTTTGGCCGGATCGTCGATCTCAGGCCGGAGCAGTTCCTCACGGACCTCGCCGGGGCCGAAGACCTGCTGGCGGCGGAGGAGGGGGCCGTCGAGCACATGAATGCCGACCACCGCGAGGCCATGAGCCTTTATGCAACGAGGCTGCTGGGTGCGGCAGAGGGCGACTGGCGCTGCACGGGCTGCGACCCCGAGGGCCTCGATATGCAGGACGGTCAGGCCACGCTGAGACTGGATTTTCCGGAGCGGGTCACGAGCGGCACGGCGCTCCGCAAGATTCTGGTCCGCCTGGTCGGCGAAGCGCGGGCAAAAACTGGCGAGAGCCCTGGACCAGCCGCGGCCCATTGAACGCCGCGCCCCATCGCTGCGACCCAAGATCGTGTTTGGTCCGGAGTGGCAGCGAGGGGTTCATGACGCGTCGTCGTTTGGCATTGGTCGCAGGCCTGGCGCTTGCGATCACCGCATCGCTTGCCACCCCCGGCCTTGCCGAGACGGGCGGTCTTGCGGCGCAGAGCGCGCGCATCAATGCGCTCAGAACCGCCGGGAAATATGCCAAGGCACTGCCGCTGGCGCAGGCCATGGTGACGTCGCTCGAGAAGACCAATAACAACCGCGATCTTGCCGCCGCGCTCAACAACCTCGCGCAGATCTATTCCGACCAGGGCCACGACGATCTGGCCGAGCCAATCTACAAGCACGCCATCGCGCTGATGGAGAAGGGCACTGGCCTCGACAGCGTCGAGATCGCACCGGTACTGAACAATCTCGCCGCGCTCGATCAGCGGCAGGGCCGCTTCACCGAGGCCGAACCGCTGTTCAAGCGCGCGCTCGCCATCCGCGAGAAGGCGCTGTCGCGCGAGCACCCCGACGTCGGCCAGTCTCTCAACAATCTCGCCACGCTCTATGTGAAGCAGGAGCACTTTGTCGAGGCCGAGCCGCTGTTCCAGCGTGCGCTTGCCATCTTCCAGAAAGTCGGCGGTCCCGAGCACCCCGCCGTCGCGACACTCCTGAACAATCTCGGTCAGGTCTATCGCGATATTGGCCGCGACGGCGATGCCGAAGCCCCGATCAAGCGCTCGCTGGCAATCCGCGAGAAAGTTTTGGGGGCCGATCATCCCGACGTCGCGCGTTCACTCAACAATCTTGCCGGTCTCTACGAGCACCAGCAGCGTTATGCCGACGCCGAACCGCTCTATCGCCGCGCGCTCGCCATTCGCGAGAAGGCGCTGGGCCCGGATCATCCCGACGTCGCGACCTCCACCAGCAATCTCGCCCATTTCCTTTATGTGTCCGGGCGAACCGCGGACGCGTTGCCGTTGGCGGAAAAGACGCTTGCGGGCGATCGCGCGCAGCTGCGGGTGGTGCTGCCGATCCTGTTCGCCGCGCGCCAGCAATCCTTGCTGCCCGGTGACAAGGCGCTGGACGAGGCGCTCGCCGCGATCCAGCGCGGCACGCAATCGTCCGCCGCATCGGCCGTGAACAAGCTCGCGGTGCGGCTCGCCGCCGGCACCGACCGGCTCGCCGAACTGGTGCGCAAGGATCAGGATCTTGCCGCTGAATCCGAGGCGCTCGACAAGGCGATCATCTCGGCCGTGACGAAGACATCGGCGCAGCGCGATACCGCCTCCGAGCAGCGCAGTCGCGCCAGGATCGCGGCGATCGCAAGTGAGCGTGCCGGTTTGCAGAAGACGCTCGCTGTCGAATTCCCCGACTACGCTTCGCTCTCCAATCCATTGCCGCTCGCGGTCAAGGACGTGCAGCCGCTGCTGTCGGCGGATGAGGCCATGGTGGTCTATTCCGTCGTCGACCAGCGCAGCTATGTCATCGCGATCACGCGCGAAGGCGCGGACTGGAAGGAGATTCCGCTTGGCGCAGATGCGCTGGCGCAGAAGGTTACTGCGTTCCGCAAGGGGCTGGATGTCGGCAAGGCGCGCGACGGCTCGGGCAAATCAGGTCTGTTCGACCTTGCGCTCGCCAAAGAGCTCTATGTCACGCTGCTCGGCCCGGTGGATGCACTGACCAAGGACAAGCGCAGCCTGCTCACGGTGCCTTCGGGCGCGCTGACCGCGCTGCCGTTCCATCTGCTTGTCACGGAGACTCCGCAAGCCGCGATCCCGGATACGTTCGACGGATATCGGAGCGCTGCCTGGCTGTTGCGGCGCCAGGCGGTCTCGGTGCTGCCGTCGGTGGTCAGCCTGAAATCGCTGCGTAGCTTTGCGCGCAGGGACGAGGGCGTCAAGCCGATGACTGGCTTTGGCGATCCCGTGTTCAACCCCGCGCAGGAAGGTCCGTCCGACCGCCGCGCAGCGAGCGGCAGGGTTGCCGCGCGCAGCATCGTGACATCGGCCTATACCGATTTCTGGCGCGGCGCGGGAGTCGATCGCGCGCGGCTCGCGCAGGCGCTGCCGCAACTTCCCGACACTGCGGATGAGTTGAACGCCGTCGCGAAAGATGTCGGCGCGGCCGACGCTGATATCCATCTCGGCCGCGATGCCAGCGAAGCGACGCTCAAGCGCGCACCGCTTGCTCAATACAGCATCATCTACTTTGCGACCCACGGCCTCGTCGCGGGTGACATCAAGGGCGTGGGCGAGCCGTCGCTCGCGCTTTCGATTCCCGATCAGCCCTCCGAACTCGACGACGGCCTGCTCACGGCGAGCGAAGTCGCCCAGCTCAAGCTCAATGCGGATTGGGTCGTGCTATCGGCCTGCAATACGATCGCTGGCGACAAGCCCGGCGCCGAAGCCTTGTCGGGATTGGCCCGCGCCTTCTTTTATGCCGGCGCACGCGCGCTGCTGGTGTCCCATTGGGCAGTCGATTCGGAAGCTGCCACCCGCTTGACCACTTCGACTTTCGATTTGCTCAAAAACGAACCACAAATGGGTAGAGCCGAAGCTCTTCGGCGCGCGATGTTAACGTATGTTGATGACACCTCGTCGCCGCGGAATGCGTACCCCGCAATGTGGGGGGCGTTCGCACTGATCGGCGAAGGTGCGGTACGATAAACCGCCACGCAGGATTTGTGCGTCGCAAACATCTCACAACGCTGAAACCGGCGTTTGGTTGCGCGATCATCCGCGGTTTTTGATGCGCTTCATCAGAGCCGACATGCGCAGCGTTTGGCGCGGTCCTTGAATAAACCAAATCCGAAGGGATCAGCTTGGCAACGTCGGCGTTCACCGATATTAGGTCGTCCACCGAGGCCGGGACGGCCTGTTATGAGCGGTCGCCGCGATGGCACCAAAGCTTGGTTGTGCTTGATGTCGCGGGTTCTAGGAGGATTCTTCGTGCAAGAGACGGGCGTGCGCAACGGTGCCTTCGGCGCCGACAAATTCGGCTTAAAGAATCTCAAGCAGGTTCACTGGAACCTCGGCGCACCGCAACTCTATCAATACGCGCTCGCTGCGGGCGAGGCGGTGCTGTCCGCCGACGGCGCGCTCTGCGCCGACACCGGTGAGTTCACCGGCCGCAGTCCGAAGGACAAGTTCACGGTGCGTGACGCCACCACCGACAAGAAGATGTGGTGGGCCGGCAACCAGTCGATCACTGCGGAGCAGTTCGAGACGCTGTATCAGGATTTCCTCAAGCACGCCGAAGGCAAGCGCCTGTTCGCGCAGGATCTCTATGGCGGCGCCGATCCGGCTTACCGGATCAAGACGCGTGTCTTCACCGAGCTGGCCTGGCACTCGCTGTTCATTCGCACGCTGCTGATCCGCCCCGAGGCGATCGAGCTGTCGACTTTCGTGCCGGAGCTCACCATCATCGACATGCCGAGCTTCCGCGCCGATCCCAAGCGCCACGGCTGCAAGTCGGAAAACGTCGTCGCCATCGATTTCGCGCGCAAGATCGTCCTGATCGGCGGCTCCTATTATGCCGGCGAGATGAAGAAGTCGGTCTTCACCACGCTGAACTATTATCTGCCCGAGCGCGGCGTGATGCCGATGCACTGCTCGGCCAACGTTGGCGCCAATGGCGACACCGCGATCTTCTTCGGCCTGTCGGGCACCGGCAAGACCACGCTGTCGGCCGATCCCAACCGCACGCTGATCGGCGACGACGAGCACGGCTGGGGCCCGAACGGCGTGTTCAATTTCGAAGGCGGCTGCTACGCCAAGTGCATCAAGCTGTCGAAGGACGCCGAGCCGGAGATCTTCGCGGCTTCGACGCGCTTCGGCGCGGTGCTGGAGAACTGCGTACTGGACGAAGACACGCGCGCGGTCGATTTCGACGACGGCTCCAAGACCGAGAACACGCGCTCGGCCTATCCGCTCGACTTCATCCCGAACGCTTCGCGCACCGGCCGCGCGCCGCAGCCGAAGAACGTGGTGATGCTCGCCGCCGACGCCTTCGGCGTGCTGCCGCCGATCGCAAAGCTCTCGCCGGCGCAGGCGATGTATCACTTCCTGTCAGGCTACACCGCCAAGGTCGCCGGCACCGAGCGCGGCCTGGGCTCCGAGCCGCAGCCGGAATTCTCGACGTGCTTCGGCTCGCCCTTCCTGCCGCTCGATCCCTCCGTCTACGGCAACATGCTGCGTGACCTCATCGCCCAGCACAATGTCGATTGCTGGCTGGTCAACACCGGCTGGACCGGGGGCAAGTACGGCACCGGCTCGCGCATGCCGATCAAGGTGACGCGCGCGCTCTTGACCGCCGCGCTCGACGGCTCGCTTCGCAACGTCGAATTCCGCACCGACAGATATTTCGGCTTTGCGGTGCCGACCGCGCTGCCGGGTGTGCCGAGCGAGATCCTCAACCCGATCAACACCTGGAAGGACAAGGACGAGTTCGACAAGACCGCCCGTGCGCTGGTCGGCATGTTCCAGAAGAACTTTGCCAAGTTCGAAGCCCAAGTCGATGCCGAGGTGCGCGCCGCTGCGCCGGATGTGAAGCTCGCAGCGGAGTAAGCTTGCTCTGTCTTGAATGCCGAAGGGCGGCCGCGAGGCCGCCTTTTTGTTGGTGGTCACTCGCGCCAACCACACACGCAGTGTCGTCCCGGCCTTCGCCGGGACGACTTACGCCTTGAAATACGCGATCTGCGTGCTTGTCGCGAGCAGCCGTCCGTTCGGCGACCACAGCTCCGCGTTCTGGTCGGCGTAGCTCCTGTGCATGATCTTCGAATCCGCCGTCGCGAGCACGCGGGTGATGTCTTCGGTCGCGAGTTCTTCGCTGTCGGTGTGGAAATAGGTCGTCAGCGACACCGTGCCGAACGGCACCAGCTCGCGCCGTACGTGGAAGATGCGGCCGAAGAATGCGTCCGACATCGACATCAGCGACAGCATGTCGAGCTTGCGCGGTTCGCGATCGCTGATCCAGATTTTCGAATAGGCGCCGGCGAGCTCGGCTTGCGGCGGGCCGAGCCGCATCTCGCCCTCGACGAAACGGAATTCATATTGGTTGGCCCAGGACGCCTTGATGCTGGGGAAAGGCAGCGTCTCTTCGAACGGTTTTGCGTCGGGATACTGCGCCACCCGGTGCTCCCAGGATGGCCGCCGCTCGGCGAACACGGCGGTCGCGAGCGTGGCGATTTCGCCGCCGCCCTGCGACAGTTCGACGCTCCAGTGCTGGCTTGAGCGGTTGGTTTTCACGAGCCGGAGGTCGAGATCGAACGGGCCCTTGGCGATCGGCGCGCAGTAATTGACGGTCAGCGCCAGCGGATCGCCGGCGGCTTGGGGATGCTCGATCAGCGCACGCAGGATGGTCGCGGCGGTGGCGCCGCCGAACGGACCGACGAAGGCCCAGTAGTCGTCGCTGGTGTGCCCTTGCCAGCTCGAGTCACCCGCGGTGATGCGGGTGGCGTCGTCGAAGGGGTGCGGGAGCTTGGCGTGCATGGGACTAGACTTTCACTGTGCTTCCGTCCCAAAGGCGAAACTCCATCGTTTCATCCCCGAGGCCATATTTTTTCGTATCCGAGACATCCCCGGCCGGATCGTCTGTGACCCACACATCCGCCAAAGAACCTCCTATGCGCTTCATCGCAATCACGCTCTTGCCGCTGGTCAAGTCTGCGACGAAGTTGTCGATCGCGGTTTCCTCGTCCTTCCCTGAAAGACTGGCAAGGATACTGCCGTGCGTATGCCACGGGAATCCATCAAAACCCAACGTCCAGTCGCCGTCAGGACAGATGACGAGCAATCGAAGCTGGCCATCCGGGCTGATGTATTCGCCGAGGGGCACGACTGACTCCGCCTTAAGAAACCTCAAGCGGTGATATGATGGCTATCCTGCCAAATCAATGACCCCGCAGGTAACGCCGATTTCACGTTGCGGAAAAATCAACCCGTCGCATCGCGCCGATCTTCCGTCGCCTGGAACGGCGGCGTGACCGGATTGACCGGCACGTTCCAGATCTCTTCGGCATATTCGCGGATGGTGCGGTCGGATGAGAACCATGCCATGCGCGCGACGTTGAGGATGGAGGCGCGCGTCCAGGCGGGCGCAACCTGCCAGCGCGCGTCGACAGCGCGCTGCGCTTCGTAATAGGAATCGAAATCGGCGCTGACCATGTAGTGGTCGAGATAGCGCAGCGCATGCGCGATCGATTCGAAGCGACCGGGATCGCCGGGCGAGAATTCGCCGGCGCCGATCGCGTTGATGGCGCGCTGCAGCTTCGGCGAGTTGCGGATCACGTCGGAGGCATCGAGGCCCTGTTTGCGCCGGATCATCACGTCGCCGGCCTCCATGCCGAAGATCGCGATGTTCTCCACGCCGACCTGGTCGCGGATCTCGATGTTGGCGCCGTCGAGCGTGCCGATGGTGATGGCGCCGTTCAGCGCCAGCTTCATATTGCCGGTGCCGGAGGCTTCCATGCCGGCAGTCGAGATCTGCTCGGACAGGTCGGCCGCGGGAATGATCACCTCGGCGAGGCTGACATTGTAGTCGGGCAGAAAGACCACCTTCAGCTTGCCGCCGATGGCGGGATCGTTGTTGACGACTTCCGCAACGTCGTTGATCAGCTTGATGATCAGCTTGGCGTATTTATAGCTCGCCGCCGCCTTGCCGGCGAAGATCTTGACGCGCGGCACCCAATTGCCGTTGGGATCGTCCTTGATCGACTGATACAGCGCCACCGTCTCGACGATGTTGAGGAGCTGGCGCTTGTATTCGTGGATGCGCTTGATCTGCACGTCGAACAGCGCGGTCGGGTCGACCATGATGCCGAGCCGCTCGCCGATCAGGCGCGCCAGCGCGGTCTTGTTGTGAAGCTTGACGCTGCGGAATTTCTTCTGGAATTCGACGTCGCTGGCGCGCGCCTCGATCAGGGAGAGCTGGGTCGGGTCGTCGAGCACGGCCTCGCCGCAGGTCTCGCGCAACAGGTCGGTGAGCTTCGGGTTCGCCAGCATCAGCCAGCGCCGGAAGGTAATGCCGTTGGTCTTGTTGGTGATGCGGCCGGGATAGAGGTGGTTGAGGTCGTGGAACACGGTCTCGCGCATCAGATCCGAATGCATCGCCGAGACGCCGTTGATGCGGTGCGAGCCGACAAAGGCGAGTTGGCCCATGCGCACGCGGCGGCCGCTCCTCTCGTCGATCAGCGAAACCGAGGCGCGGAAATCGATGTCTCCGGGCGCGCGCGCTTCGGCGAGCGCGAGATGCTGCACATTGATGCGGTAGATGATTTCGAGATGGCGCGGCAGCAGCCGCTCGAACAATTCGACCGGCCACGTCTCCAGCGCTTCGGGCAGCAGCGTGTGGTTGGTGTAGGACAGCGTCGCGACCGTGATCTTCCAGGCCTCGTCCCAGCGGAAATTGTGCAGGTCGACGAGGATGCGCATCAGCTCGGTGACGGCGAGGCTCGGGTGGGTGTCGTTGAGCTGTACCGCGACCTTGGACGACAGGCTGCGCAGCTGTCCGTCGGACGAGAGATGGCGTTTGATGAGATCCTGCAGCGAGGCCGAGACGAAGAAATATTCCTGGCGCAGGCGCAGCTCGCGGCCGGCGGGGCTCTCGTCGTTCGGATAGAGGAATTTGCAGATCGCTTCGGCGCGCGACTGCTCGGCGCTGGCGCTGACATAGTCGCCCATGTTGAAAGCATCGAGCTTGAGCGGATCGGGCGAGCGCGCCGACCACAGCCGCAGTGCGTTGACGTGCTGGCCGCGCCAGCCGACGATCGGCGTGTCATAGGCGATCGCCTGCACAGTCTCGCCCGGATGCCAGATCGCGCGATCGCGGCCCTTGTCGTCGACATGCTCGACGCCGCCGCCGAAATGGACGTCGTAGATCACGTCAGGCCGCTGAAACTCCCAGGGGTTGCCGAAGCCGAGCCATTCGTCCGGATATTCCTGTTGCCAGCCCTGATTGATGATCTGGCGGAACAGGCCGTAATCGTAGCGAATGCCGTAGCCGATCGCGGGGATCGACAGCGTCGCCATGCTCTCCATGAAGCAGGCGGCGAGACGGCCGAGACCGCCATTGCCGAGCGCGGCATCCGGCTCGCATTTGCGCAGCTCGGGCAACGACACGCCGAGATCGCCGAGCGCGACCTCGAAGATCTTCAAGAGGCCCATGTTGTTGAGGGCATCAGTGAAGAGACGGCCGATCAGGAATTCGAGCGACAGATAATAGACGCGCTTGCGCCCGGCATCGTAGCTGTGCTTCTCGGCCAAAAGCCAGCGATGCACGATGCGGTCGCGCAGCGCGAGCGCCGCGGCCTGGTACCAGTCGTGCTTGGTCGCCATGCCCGCGTCCTTGCCGATGGCAAGGCGCAGCTTCGCCAGGATCGTGCCCTTGATCTCCGACAGCGCGAGTTCGTCGATGGGCTGACCGGGGGCGGGGAAATTTGGCTGGAACGTTTGATCTTGCAAGGCCATCACTTCCTGGTCGACGGAGACACCACTGAACCCTACGCGTCTTGCCCCTGCACCGAAACCATTGCTGGTGCGGCAGTGCACTGCGCTGGCGTAAAATTATGCAAGGAACGGGCCGGTTTGGGAACCCGGATGCGTACGGAGGAACGGCGATTCAGTGCTAGTCTGGGCGTCAATTCAGCCTTCAGTGTGGAGGAGTCCCATGAGACCTCTGATGCGACTGCTGATCGAAATCGCCGCTGCAACGCTTCTCGTCGTCTGCATTGCCGCATCCAGCGCCGCCTTTGCCGCCGACAAGACGGGCCGCAGCGCCGACGGCCCGAGCTGCGGCGTTTCTCTCCCACAAGGCGCCACACCTGCGCAGCGCTGCGCCGCCATCAAGCGCCAATGCGGCGGCAAGTTCTATGCGAGTGCATGTGGGGATCGGTTGATGTCGGCGGTGAATTGAGGAAGGCTGATGCGGCACGAATGGTGTCGTCCTGGCGAAAGCCAGGACCCATTACCCCGACCGTTCGACTAAGCTCGACTGATCATTCCAATCGGGATTTTCATTCTCGATCAGCTTGATCTTCCAGTCGCGCTTCCAGAACTTCAGCTGCTTCTCACGTGCGATCGCTTCCTGGGGTGTGGCGAAGGTCTCCACATGAACGAGGCGGAAGACCTTGTACTTGTAAACGAACTTCGAGCCTCTTCCTGTACGATGTAGTTCAAGGCGGCCGCTGATGTCGTTGGTGATTCCGATGTACAGCGTGCCGTGGTGCCGGCTCGCCAGAATATAGACGAAATAGCTGCCTGCGCTCATTGGTGGCTCGACCTCGCAAACGCAACGCTGACCGGGGCAATGGGTCCTGGCTTTCGCCAGGACGACGATCCGGGCAATCAGTTGTTCAGTATCAGAACAAATTAAGAACACTTTAGCAAGTCTTTGATATATCATTATGATTCGGCGCGATGCCGACACAATATCTAGGGTCTGTCAGACGTTGCGAGGACTACATGTCCACCATTGCCTTCGATCAATTTGCCCTCACCCGGATCGCCGACTTCGCGCGGTCGCTGTCGCGGCTGCATCAGGCGGCACGGCGCCAGAGGATCGATGACGACCAGTTCGACCGCGAGTTCAACGCGGTGTGCCAGTCGATCTGGGGCTACACGATCGACGACATCAGCGACGATCTGTTCGCGCCCGAGGATCATCATTTCCTCGACACGCTGGACGAGGCGCATGCGCGCATCTTCGCGGCCGAGCAGGGCTATGACCTCGTCGGCGAGACCGGCATGCTCACCGATTGGTGGGGCTTTTGCTGGATGATTCTGGCCGAGAAGCGCGGTCTGTTGACGGCCGAAAACCGTGCCGCCGCGCGCGCGGCCATCGAGGAGAAATATCTGGCGGCGCCGAATGTGATCGGGGTGATCATCGGGAGGTGACGGGCTTGCTCGCTGTCATTCCGGGGCGATGCGTGAGCATCGAATCCGGAATCCCGAGATTCCGGGTTCATCGCTGCGCGATGCCCGGAATGACGTGAGTGGCTAATCCAGTCCCGCGCGCTTTGCCGATTTCGCCGGCGTCTTCGGCACGACTGTTACATCCGGCAACGTCTCGCGCACGATCTCCGCCGCCGGCGCGTCGGCAGCCACGGTCTCCGCGCGCACCGGGGCCACTCTCATCTCGCCGAGGCGGGCGCGGACCTGCGCGGTGAGGCCGGGATAGGAAGCAACGGGCGTGAACTCTGCGCTCTGCTCCTGGCCGAGGCGGACGCCGGTATAGGCAACGAGGCCGTCGGTCGTGGCGATCACGTCGCCGGCTTTCAGCGAATTGTCCAGCGACAGGTCAACCGGCGAGAGCCCGGCCGGCTCGCGGCCGTTGCAGGTGCAGTCTGCGCGCAGCGCCTTGCGATAGGCGAACGCGTTCTCGCTGTCGGCGTAGCGCTCCCCGGTCTGGCTATAGGCGCCGTCGATCGAGGAGCCGAAATACACTTTTGTCGCGCTGGCAGGACAGAAGGCCTGACACATCTGCGCCGGCGAGGCGAGGCCGCGCATCAACGGAAAATATTTGCCGTCGCAACTGCGCACACAGAAGGCCGGGCCGGAGGCATTGGCTGAACGCGTCGGTGGCACATTTTGCGGCTGAGCCGCGGGGTTCTGCTGACTGGCGAAGGGATCGACGAAAGGACTCGCCTGTTGCGGCACGTCGCGCTGAGGCCGCTGCTGCATTCCGCCGAAGAAGAAGTCGAACAGGCCTTCGGCCGCAACCGGGGCCGGGGTCGCAAGCAGCGGTACTGCCAGGGTGGCGGCCACAAGCATCGCGCGACGCCGCCGGCGCGCATGGGACACAATCGTACGCAACGCTTACTCCACCCGACGCTAGCGAACCGGCCGGGACCTGTTGGGATCTCAGCACATGATTCACCATAAGGCCGGATGGTAAATGAGCGGTTGAGGGTGGCCCGATCCCACGAACTCGTGACGGCCGGGACAGCCCCCGGCAGGATGGCGGAGAAAGTCTCGCCGCGTCACGCCTTCAAGAATTCCGACGCCTTGTACAGCGAGCGGAACGGCAGGCCGGCCGCACCGAAGGTGTCGGTGGCGCCTTCCTCGCGATCGACCATGGTCAGCACCAGCACCACCTCGGCACCGGTCTCGCGCACGGATTCCACGGCCTTCATCGCCGAGCCGCCTGTGGTGGTGACGTCCTCGACGATGACGACGCGCTTGCCAGCCAGCGTCTCGCCTTTCGGCAGACCTTCAATCGCGAGCTTGGCGCCATGCTCCTTCGGCTTCTTGCGCACGAAGAAGGCCGCGATCGGATGGCCCTTGATCCAGGAAATCTGCGCCAGCGCGCCGGCCAGCGGCACCGCGCCCATCTCGAGGCCGCCGATGAAATCGAGCTGATCATCCTTCAGCGTCTCATAGGTCAGCTCGGCGAGCAGCGTCGCGCCTTCCGGGTCCAGCATGGTCGGCTTGAGGTTGAAATAGAAATCGCTCTTGCGGCCCGACGCGAGCGTCACCTCGCCCCGGCCGAACGAGCGGCGGCGGATGATTTCGAACAGGCGGGCGCGGGAGGCTGATTTCGACACGGCAGTCCCTCGGGAGCGTTTTGAGAGGTGGCGGAATTTATCCGCGACGGCCGCCACATTCCAGAGGGGGCGCCCCCCGTCAACAGGGATCGGCCATCCTGGTCCGCCGGTTGTGGGGGCGCAACCTTCTGGAGTAGGTGGATGCCCGATATCTCGGGCAAAGAAACTGGGCAAGAAACTGGGCAAGGAAACCAGAACATGACCATCGAGCTGCACACCTGGAATACGCCAAACGGCCGCAAGATCTCGGTCGCGCTGGAGGAAATGGGGCTGCCCTACAAGGTGGTGCCGGTGAACATCACCAAGGGTGAGCAGATGGCCCCCGGGTTCCTGAAACTCTCCCCGAACAACAAGATTCCCGCCATTCTCGACCCCGAGGGCCCGGACGGCAAGCCCGTCAGCATCTTCGAATCCGGCGCTATCCTGCTCTATCTCGGCGAAAAGACCGGTAAATTCCTGCCAAAATCGCTGGCGGGGCGGATTCCCGTCTACGAATGGCTGATGTGGCAGATGGGCGGCTTCGGCCCGATGCCCGGCCAGGTCCACCATTTCATCGCGCTGGAGAACGAGCAGGACCGCGCCTATGGCCTCAAGCGCTACATGGCGGAGACGCGCCGGCTCTATGGTGTGCTCGACCGCCGCCTGGACGGCCGCGAGTTCGTCGCCGGCGATCTTTCGGTCGCCGATTTCGCCATTCTCGGCTGGGCCTGGCGCCACCCGCGCCACAAGGTGGATCTGGCCGACTTCCCCAACGTCAAGCGCTGGTACGATGCCCTGATGGCCCGTCCGGCCACCAAGCGCGGCATGGAGGCGAAGCTGGATTGATTGGACGTTGTCGTCGCCGGGCTTGACCGCGCGACCCAGTATTTCAGAGGTGGCGGTGGCGAGAGGCCTCGGCGTACTGGATGCCCCCGGTCAAGCCGGGGCATGACCGTGTACCTCACACCTTCCGCGCTTCCACGGCCATCCGCACGGCAAGGCCCGCCAACACCGTGCCCATCAGCCAGCGCTGCATCAGCATCCAGTTCGGCCCGCTCGCCAGGAACAACGCGATCGATCCGGCCGCGAGTGCGATCATCGCATTGACGCTGACACTGAACGCGATCTGGCGAATTTAATGCGCCTCGTCCCAATTGTTCGCTGCCCGCGCATCGACATGCAGCGGCACCGACAGCAGCACGGCCGGGAACGGCGCGTCCTGCATCACATGCTGCACGACGGGCAGCGTCGCCTCGACCTCGGCGTCCGGCACCTCGAAGATCAGTTCGTCATGCACCTGCAGCAGCATCTGCGCCGAGAGCTTCTTATGGGAGAGCGCATCCTCCACCCGCGTCATGGCGCGGCGGATGATGTCGGCGGCGGTGCCCTGCAGACGCGCGTTGATCGCGGCGCGTTCGTTGAAGGCGCGCACGGAGGCGTTCGACGCCTTGATGTCCGGATAGTGCATCTTGCGGCCGAACAGCGTGGTGACATAGCCGTGTTGTCGGCAGAAATCGCGCGTCTCGTCCATATAGGCGCGGATGCCGGGGAAGCGCTCGAAGTATTTCTTGATGTAGGCTGAGGCCTCTTCACGGCCGATACCGAGCTGGTTGGCGAGGCCGAACGCGGAGATCCCGTAGATGATGCCGAAATTGATCGCCTTGGCGCGGCGGCGGATTTCGCTCGGCATGCCCTTGACCGGCACGCCGAACATCTCCGACGCGGTCATCGCGTGAATGTCGAGGCCATCGCGGAACGCCTGCTTCAGCACGGGAATATCGGCGATCTCCGCCAGCAGCCGCAGTTCGATCTGCGAATAGTCCGCGGAGACGAGCTTGTGACCTGATGTCGCAATGAAGGCGCGGCGGATTTTCCGGCCGTCCTCGGTACGCACAGGGATGTTCTGCAAATTCGGCTCGTTCGAGGACAGCCGGCCCGTGGTGGTCGCGGCGAGCGCGTAGGTCGTGTGCACGCGATGGGTCTGCGGATTGACGTATTCAGGCAGCGCGTCGGTGTAGGTCGATCTCAGCTTCGAGACCTGGCGCCACTCCAGGATTTTCCGCGGAAAATCGTGCCCCTGCTCGGCGAGCTCATCGAGCACCTGCGCGGTGGTCGACCAGGCGCCCGTCTTGGTCTTGGTGCCTCCCGGCAGTCCCATCTTGCCGAACAGGATGTCGCCGATCTGCTTGGGGCTGCCGACATTGACGGGCTCGCCGGCAATTTCCTGGATCTCGGCCTCGACGCGCGCGGCGGTCTGGGCGAACTCGCCCGAGAGGCGCGACAGCACCTGGCGGTCGATCGAGATGCCGCGCCGCTCCATCCGCGCGAGCACCGACACCAGCGGCCGCTCCAGCGTCTCGTAGACGGTGGTCATGTGCTCGGCGACGAGGCGCGGCTTCAGCACGCGCCAGACCCGCAGCGCGATGTCGGCGCTCTCGGCCGACAGCGGCGCGGCCTTGTCGATCGGTACCTGGTCGAAGGTGATCTTGCCCTTGCCGCTGCCGAGCAGTTCGTTCTCCTTCAGCATGGCGTGGCCGAACCAGCGCTCGGACAGGGAGTCCAGCTCATGCGAGCCACGGCCGGCGTCGAGCACATAGGAAATCAGCTTGGCATCGTCGGCGTTGCGCAAGGTGATGCCGTGCTGGGCGAGCATCACGGCGGCGAATTTGACGTCGAAGCCGATCTTCAGGATGCCGGCGGATTCCAGCACCGGACGGAGCGCCTCGATCGCATCGGCATGTTTGACCTGATCGGGGGCGAGGCCGGCGTCGAACAGCCCGCCGTCGCCGCCGGATTGCTTGTGCGCCAGCGGAACGTAGCAGGCATCGTTCGGCGCGAGCGCCAGCGCCAAGCCGCAGAGATCTGCCTGCATCGGATCGATGCTGTTCGCCTTGATCTCGATCGCCGCATGGCCGGCATCGTGGATGCGTGAGATGAAGCCGTCGAGTTCCTTCAGCGTCTTGATCGTCTGGTATTTGGCACGGTCGACGGGAAGGTTTCGCAACGCTTCCTCGCGCGCCGCCGCGAGCGAGATCGGCGCGCCCTTGAGGCTTGCCGACTTGTCGCTCTTGTCAGCGCCCTTTGCGGCTGTCGGAGCAGCCGCGAAGAGGTCGCCGGAGGTTTCGCTCGGTTTTGCTTTCGCACCGTCGCCGCCTCTCGCGCCGCTGCTGTTGCTCGCATCGGCGTCGACATTGGCGGGATCGATCTGCGCATAGTCGGCGACGCGGCGCGTCAGCGTGGAAAATTCCATCGCCTTCAGGAAGGCGATCAGCCTGCGCGGATCGGGCTCGTGGACGGCGAGATCGTCCAGCGGCACGTCCAGATCGACCTTGTCGTTGAGCAGCACGAGCTGGCGCGAGATTCGCGCCTTTTCGGCGTTCTCGAGCAGCGCCTCGCGGCGCTTGGGCTGCTTGATCTCGGTGGCGCGGAACAGGAGTTGTTCGAGGTCGCCATATTCGACGATCAGCTGCGCCGCGGTCTTGATGCCGATGCCCGGCACGCCAGGCACGTTGTCGGTGGAATCGCCGGCCAGCGCCTGCACCTCGACCACCTTCTCCGGAGGCACGCCGAATTTCTCGATCACTTCAGGGATGCCGATGCGGCGATCCTTCATGGTGTCGTACATCGTGATCTTGTCGTTCACGAGCTGCATCAGATCCTTGTCGGAGGATACGATGGTCGTGGTGGCGCCGCGTTCGCTGGCCTGCCGCGCATAGGTCGCGATCAGATCGTCGGCCTCGAAGCCGCCTTGCTCCAGGCAAGGCAGGTCGAAGGCGCGCACGGCCTCGCGGATCAACGCGAATTGCGGGATGAGATCGTCAGGCGCCGGCGGCCGGTGCGCCTTGTACTCGGGATAGATCTTGTTGCGGAAGGTGACTTCCGATTTGTCGAACACGATGGCGAGATGAGTGGGCCGGTTGTCGGCGGGCATCTCGCGGAGCAGCTTCCACAGCATGTTGCAGAAGCCGAGCACGGCATTGACCTGCAAGCCGTCGGATTTGCGGTTCAGCGGCGGCAGCGCGTGATAAGCGCGGAAGATGTAGCCGGAACCGTCGACCAGGAAGATGTGATCGCCCTTGCCGGCGGCCTTGGCCGCGACCGGTTTGGCAGCAGCTGTCGCCGCGGGTTTGGTGTCGGCTTTGGCGGAGGCCTTCGGGGAGGTTTTTGGCATGGCCGCAATGTATGAATTTTTGCGGCAAAAGACAGCCTCGGGAGGGAGTTTTCGGGCCGCGGGCGTACCTATCCCCCACTGTTCATTCCCCGCATCCCGCGGTCATTCCCCGCGAAAGCGGGGAATCCCGAGCGCCGCGGCCTGTCGATCAACAATGACTGTCTCTGGAAGGCTGGATGTCCCGCCTTTGCGGGCATGACAGCTATTCCGCCGCCTGCAACACCGGGCCGGCCTTCTTCGGTGCGATCCGGAACGCCGCCGGCCGCTCGAACAGGAAATTGCCGCCGAGACGCAAAGCCAGTTGCCAGATCGCGAGTGCTCCGATCACCCCGACGATGGTCACGACCAGTGACACCGCGCCGATATCGGGGATGATGCCGGTGCGCAGTAGCAGCGTGCGCGTCGCGGCCATCGGCAGGAAGAAGGCGAGATAGATCACGATCGAATGCTCGCCGCAGAAGCGCAGGAAGTTGCCCCGATGCGCGCGCGCGAGCAGCGTGCCGATGGTAATGATGGCACAAGCGCCGGCGAAGCCGAGCAACAGCGAGACGAGTTTCCAATCGCTGACGCCGGATGCAACAAGGCCGGCATTGACCATCGTCCAGCCGGCAAGCGCTGCGAGCGCAAGCGCGCGATGATTTCGTGCGCGGTCCGACAGCGCGAATACGTAAGGCGCGAACAGATAGCCTGAATAGAAATAGACGAAGCGCGCGCAGAACTCGTCGATCGCAGTCCAACCGGTCGTCACGCGCGCCGTCTCCAGCGCTGCCGCGACCAGCCAGATCGCCGGCGCGGGAATTCGTCGTGTCAGTTTTGTGACGACGAAAAAGACCGGCAGCAGGTAGATGAACCAGAGCGTGCCGAATGGCTCGATGAAGGATTCCAGATAGAGCAGGCCGGCGTCGCGCCAGCTGGTTTCGGCCGCGAAGGCGGGCGCCTTGAAGCCGAACTGGATTGTCACCCAGACGACATAAAAATAAGCGAAATGCACCACCTTACGGTCGAGATAGGTTCGCCAGTCCCGATCGATCACCAGCGACAGGAACAGGCCCGAAATCAGGAAGAAGTCCGGCATCCGGAACGGCTTTGCGAAGGCCACCAGGACATGCATGAAACCGGTCTTGCCGGCGGCAAGCTCGACCCCCAGCACCGAATGCATCATCACCACCATCACGATGCAGATGCCCTTGGCATAGTCGACCCAGTCGACACGCGCGGCACTGGAGGCTTTGGGAAGCCCCCCGCTCGCAGCCGATGTACCTGATGGTGCCATATGTCTGTTTTCGAGTGTCTCTTTTCGAGGCGGGTTCCGCCCGGTCCTGTGCGACCATGGGGCAGTGTGGCGCCCAGTGGTTTCCGACTTCTTTACCTGTACAAATCGCGTGCCGGTTTCTGACCGCGGGCTGTTCCTTCCCGACGGGAAAATGCTAAACCGCCCCGGAGTTGGGGTTTCGTTAACCAAGCCAAAACAGGAATATTCATGCGCATCGCGATGATCGGCACGGGTTATGTCGGACTGGTATCCGGAGCCTGCTTTGCGGATTTCGGTCACGACGTCACCTGCGTCGACAAGGACGAGAAGAAGATTGCGGCCCTGCATCGCGGCGAGATCCCGATCTACGAGCCGGGCCTGGACGAGCTGGTCGCGAACAACGTCAGGGCCAAGCGGCTCGATTTCACCACCGATCTGTCTAAGCCGGTCGCCGACGCCGATGCCGTGTTCATCGCGGTCGGAACGCCCTCGCGCCGCGGCGACGGCCACGCCGATCTCTCCTATGTCTACGCCGCCGCGAAGGAGATCGCGCAGTCGCTGTCCGGCTTCACCGTCGTGGTGACGAAGTCGACCGTGCCTGTCGGCACCGGCGATGAGGTTGAACGCATCATCCGCGAGGCCAATCCCAAGGCTGACGTCGTCGTTGCCTCCAACCCCGAGTTCCTGCGCGAGGGCGCCGCGATCCGCGACTTCAAATTCCCCGATCGTGTGGTCGTCGGTACCTCCGACGAGCGCGGTCGCAAGGTGATGGGCGACATCTATCGCCCGCTGTCGCTGAACCAGGCGCCGCTGATGTTCACCGCGCGCCGCACCGCCGAGATGATCAAATACGCCGCGAACGCCTTCCTCGCGACCAAGATCACCTTCATCAACGAGATCGCTGACCTCTCCGAGAAGGTCGGCGCCAACGTGCAGGAAGTCGCGCGCGGCATCGGCCTGGACAACCGCATCGGCACAAAATTCCTGCATGCCGGTCCCGGCTTCGGCGGCTCCTGCTTTCCGAAGGACACCAAGGCGCTGATCAAGATCGCGCAGGATTATGATGTCTCCCTGCGCATCGTCGAATCCGTGCTGGCGGTCAACGAGAACCGCAAGCGGGCGATGGCGCGCAAAGTGAGCCAGGCACTCGGCGGCTCGTTGCGCGGCAAGACCATCGCGGTGCTCGGCCTCACCTTCAAGCCCGATACCGACGACATGCGCGATGCGCCGTCGATCCCGCTCGTCACCGGTCTGCTCGACATGGGCGCGAAGGTGAAGGCGTTCGATCCTGTCGGCATGGAGCAGGCCAAGGGCGAGCTGCCCAACATCACCTATTGCGAGGATGCCTATTCCTGCGCCGAAGGTGCCGATGCGCTCGTCGTCGTGACCGAATGGACCCAGTTCCGCGGCCTCGATCTCGACCGGCTGAAGAGCATCATGGCGCAGCCTGTCGTCGTCGACCTCCGCAACATCTTCCGGCCCGAAGACATGGCTGCCGCGGGCTTCACCTATGAAAGCGTCGGCCGGCCGCCGGTACAGGGCTGATCGATTGTCGAGCTAAAACCGTCATGGCCGGGCATGACGACCGGATGATTTCTTGCCTCGCACCTTCGACACACCCTTGCCGATCGATGCCGTGCTTGACGATTTGTCACGCACGCTGGACCAGCACAACGCGGCTGTGCTGGTCGCCCCTCCGGGCGCCGGCAAGACCACGCGCGTGCCGCTGGCGCTGCTCGACGCGCCCTGGGCCGAGGGCAAGAAGATCATTGTCCTTGAGCCGCGCCGCATCGCCGCGCGGGCCAGCGCCGACCGGATGGCCAAGTCGCTGGGGGAGCGCGCCGGCGAAACCGTCGGCTATCGCGTCCGCTTCGGATCAAAGATATCGCGCGCGACCCGCATCGAGGTCGTGACCGAAGGCATTTTTACCCGCCAGATCCTCGACGACCCTGAACTGTCAGGCGTGGCCGCCATCCTGTTCGACGAGTTCCACGAGCGCTCGCTCGACGCCGACATGGGCCTGGCGCTGGCGCGCGATGCGCAACTGGGCTTACGCGAAGACCTGCGCATCCTGGTGATGTCGGCCACGCTCGACGGCGCGCGCGTCGCAAAGCTGCTCGGCGAAGCGCCCGTGGTCGAGAGTGAGGGCCGCGCCTTTCCGGTCGAGACCCGCTATCTCGGCCGCAAGGCGGATGCGCCGATCGAACGGCAGATGGCGGAGGCGATTGCCTCGGCTTTGCGTGCCGACAGCGGCTCGGTGCTCGCGTTCCTGCCGGGCGCCGCCGAAATCCGCCGCACCCAGAATTTTCTGGCCGAGCGCATCCACGATGCCAGCATCGAGATCGTGCCGCTGTTCGGCGCGCTCGATGCGGCCGTGCAGGACCGCGCCATCTCGCCGGCGCCCAAGGGCATGCGCAAGGTGGTGCTGGCCACCTCGATCGCGGAGACCTCTCTGACCATTGAAGGCGTGCGCATCGTCGTCGATTCCGGCCTTGCTCGCGTACCGCGCTACGAGCCCGATATCGGCCTGACTCGCCTCGAGACCGTGCGCGCCGCGCGCGCCGCCGTCGACCAGCGCCGCGGCCGCGCCGGCCGTACCGAGCCCGGCGTCTGCTACCGCCTCTGGGACGAGCCGCAGACGGCATCGCTTGCGCCCTACACTCAGCCAGAAATTCTCAGCGCCGATTTGTCGTCGCTGGTGCTCGACCTCGCGCAGTGGGGCGTCGCTGATCCCTCGGCGTTGTCGTTCCTCGATCCGCCGCCGGCGCCGGCCTGGAAGGAGGCAAAAAGTCTGCTGTGCGAACTCAATGCGCTCGATGATGACGGCCGCATCACGGCCGAGGGCAAGAGCTTGCGCGCGCTGGCGCTGCCGCCGCGGCTGGCGCGCATGATCGTGGATTCGCATCGCGCAGGCCGCGGCGAAGAGGCGGCCGAGATTGCCGCCATCCTCACCGAGCGCGGGCTCGGCGGCGACAGCGCCGATCTCGAGCACCGGCGCGACCAGTTCCGCCGCGACCGATCGCCGCGGGCGGCGAGCGCGCGCGACCTGGCGCGACGATGGGCGTCGCAGGTCGCGGCATCCGGGAAGCCGGGGCAGCAGGAAGAGCTGTCGACGGGGCTGATGCTGGCTATGGCCTTCCCGGATCGCGTCGCGCGCAACCGTGGCAACGGAAGCTTTGTGCTCGCCAACGGCCGCGGCGCCGCTGTGGAGCAAACCTCCTCGCTCGCCCGCGCGCCCTATATCGCGATCGGCGAGATGACGGGCACGGCCGCAAGCGGCCGCATTCTGCTCGCCGCGCAAATCGCCGAAGCCGACATCGAGCGGCATTTTGCAGAGCATATCGACACGACCGACGAGATCTCGTTCGATCGCGGCGCGATGGCGCTGCGCGCGCGGCGCAAGCGTGTGCTGCACGCGATCACGCTGTCCGAGGCCACGCTTGCCGTCTCGCCGTCGGAGGACACCGCGCGCATCTTCGCCGACGGGCTGATCGCCGCCGGCCTCGACCGGCTGCCCTGGTCGAAGGCCGCAAAACAGTGGCGAGATCGCGTGATGTTCTTGCGCAAGGCGGAGGGCGATGGCTGGCCCGATTTATCCGATGACGGGCTGATCGCGCGACGGGACGATTGGCTGGTGCCGGCGCTCTACGACAAGATCGCGCTGAAGGACATTTCCGCCGGCGATCTCTCCGACGCGCTGATGGCGCTGTTGCCGTGGGAGATGCGCGCGCGGCTCGACCGCGAGGCGCCTACCCATTTCGAAGCACCAACCGGAAGCGTGCTTGCCATCGACTACGAGGCCGAGCAGGGGCCGACCATCGCAGTGCGGCTGCAGGAATTGTTCGGCCTCAACACCCATCCGTCGATCGCCGCCGGCAAGGTGCCGCTGGTGCTGGAATTGCTGTCGCCGGCGCAGCGACCTGTCCAGGTGACGCGCGATCTCCCCGGCTTCTGGCGCGGCAGCTACGCCGCGGTCCGCTCCGACCTGCGTGGCCGCTATCCACGCCATCCCTGGCCCGACGATCCGGCAACCGCGCTGCCGACCCGGCGCACGAAGCCGCGCGGAACGTGACGGATCACGGCGGCAAATTAACCGTTCGCTCATCCTTTTCGTCAAAATGACACCGGCCCCGTCGCGGCGTCGCTCGCGGAGGGGCGCGCCGCGTGGTGAAATCGGGCTTTCGGCTCGGAAGTGGTGTGATGCGTAACATTCTGATCTTCGCGGCCGTGATGATTGGCCTCGGTACATTCATGGCGCAGATGGCGGACAAGATGAGCTCCGCGTCCGCCACCTCGGCGCCGCGCACCACCGTCGCGGCTGCGGCCACGACGCCAGCCGGTGGCCGCAGCCTCAACATCCCCCATGACGGCCGCGGCCATTTCCAGACCGAAGGTCGGATCGATGGCCAGCGCATCGGTTTCATGGTCGACACCGGCGCCTCGGTGGTGGCGCTGAACGAGACCTCGGCCGCCCGCTTTGGCCTCCGTCCCTCGCGCGGCGAGTACAACGCCACCGTCACCACCGCGAACGGTACCATCAAGGCCGCGCGGACCCGCATCGCCATGCTCGATGTCGGCGGTCTCATCGTGCGCGACGTCGACGCCATGGTGCTGCCCGACGCGGCGCTGTCGGAGAACCTGCTCGGGCTGTCGTTCCTGTCCCGGCTGAAGCGTTTCGAGTACGCCAACGGCCAGATGGTGTTGGAGCAGTAAGTTCGGGCCGCCCGGTCCCGGATGGGCTCAATATTGCTCTGATCGGGCCCGCGGCCGGTAACCCTTCATCGTTACCAAACTGCCGCAATTATAAGCCATAAGCTGGCATTCCTGCCTTCCGCTGCGGCCTGGCATTCGCTAAGGCTGCATCATTTCCTGCCTTTCCGCGAGACCGCCTCAATGTTTCCAAAGCCGAAATCCGCGCTTTCGCCCAACACCTACGCCTTCGAATCCGAGCCGATGGTGAAGCCCACGGGATTTCGCGAATACGACGCGCGCTGGCTGTTTCAGAAGGAAATCAACCTCATGGGTGTGCAGGCGCTCGGCATGGGGCTGGGTGCGCTGATCGCGGAACTCGGCGTCAGCCAGGAGATCGTCACCGGCCATGATTTCCGCGGCTATTCGGCCTCGATCAAATATGCACTGATCTCGGGCCTGATGGCTGCGGGGTGCAAGGTGCATGACATTGGCCTTGCGGTGACGCCGATGGCCTATTTCGCGCAATTCGATCTCGACGTGCCCGCTGTCGCGATGGTGACGGCCTCGCACAACGACAACGGCTGGACCGGCGTGAAGATGGGCGCCAACCGTCCGCTGACGTTCGGTCCGGACGAGATGACGCGGCTGAAGGAGATCGTGCTCAACGCCGATTTCAAGAACAAGGCCGGCGGCTCCTACCAGTTCCACGAGAATTATCCGGCGCGCTATATCGCCGACCTCACCAACCGCCCGAAGCTCAAGCGCAAACTCAAGGTCGTCGCGGCCTGCGGCAACGGCACGGCGGGCGCGTTCGCGCCGCAGGTGCTGGAGGCGATCGGCTGCGAGGTGATCCCGCTCGACACCGAGCTCGACCACACCTTCCCGAAATACAATCCGAATCCGGAAGACATGGAGATGCTGCACGCGATCCGCGACGCGGTGCTGCATCACAAGGCCGATGTCGGCCTCGGCTTCGACGGTGACGGCGACCGCTGCGGCGTCGTCGACAACACCGGCGAGGAGATTTTCGCCGACAAGGTCGGCGTCATGCTCGCGCGCGACATGTCGGCGATCCACAAGGACGCACATTTCATCGTCGACGTGAAGTCGACAGGCCTGTTCATCACCGATCCGGTGCTGCAGAAGCAGGGTGCCAAGACCGCCTATTGGAAGACCGGCCACTCCTACATGAAGCGTCGTACCCACGAGACCGGCGCGCTGGCGGGCTTCGAGAAGTCCGGTCACTTCTTCTTCAACAAGCCGTATGGCCGCGGCTATGACGACGGGCTGGTCTCGGCGATCGCGATCTGCGACATGCTCGACCGCGCACCGGGCAAGTCGATGGCTGACCTCAAGAACGCGCTGCCAAAAACCTGGTCGTCACCGACTATGTCGCCGCATTGCGCCGACGAGGTGAAGTACGGCGTCATCGACAAGGTCGTGAAGCACTTCGAGGGCCTGCAGGCCAAGGGCGCCAGGATCGGCGATCAGTCGATCCGCGATCTCGTCACCGTCAATGGCGTGCGCGTGACCGTCGAGGATGGCAGCTGGGGCCTCGTGCGCGCGTCCTCGAACAAGCCGGAGCTCGTGGTCGTGGTCGAGAGCCCGGTCTCCGAGCAGCGCATGCACGACATGTTCGAGATGGTGAACAGCGTGCTGCGCACGCATCCCGAAGTCGGCGCGTACAATCAGACGATCTGAGCTGCGGGCTGGAAGCGCCCGCGTTTGCCGCATCCTCCGCTGTCATCACCTGCCCTGTGCGCACTTGCGCACGGGAGCGGGGATGCCAATGCTCCAGAGAAGTGCAGGGATACGGAGAGGTCGCGGTACTGGATCGCCCGGTGAAGCCGGGCGACGACAGGATGTGTGTGGTCGCTCACGCCGTTCGCAGCGACCCCAGGAAGCCATCCACCTCGGCCTTGAGACGCTCGGACTGCGAGGACAGTCCGGCGGCCGCCTGGTGCATCTTCGAGGCGGCAGCACCCGCCTCGTCGGAAGCTTTGCTGACGCTCGCGATATTGTCATTTACCTCGCGCGTGCCGGTGGCGGCCTGCTGCAGGCTGCCGGCGATCTCGCGGGTTGCATGACCTTGCTGATCGACGGCGCTCGATATCTGGCCGGAGATCTCATCGATCTCGGCGATCGTCGCGCCGATCGCCTGGATGGCGTTGACGGCATCGCCCGTGGCGCTCTGGATGGTCTGCACCTGCGCCGAGATTTCCTCGGTTGCCTTTGCGGTCTGGTTCGCCAGCGCCTTCACTTCGCTCGCGACCACCGCAAATCCCTTGCCATGTTCGCCGGCGCGTGCCGCCTCGATGGTGGCGTTCAGGGCCAGGAGATTGGTCTGGCTGGCGATGTTCTGGATCAGCGTGACGACCTCGCCGATCTTCTGCGTGCCGCTGGCAAGGCCCTCGACGACCTCGTTGGTGCGGCGAGCCTCGTCTGCGGCACGTGCCGCGATCTCGGCGGAACGCGCAACCTGTTGCGTGATGCTGGTAACCGACGCGGTGAGTTCCTCGGTCGCAGCCGCGACCGTCTCGACATTGCCCGAGGCGCGGTTCGAGGCTGCGGCAGCAGCGCTGGTCTGACGTGCGGTGTCTGCGCTGCTGCTGCTCATCGTCGACGACAGTTGCTGCACTTCTCCCGCAGCGATCGCCACGGCCTGCACGATGCCGCCGATGCTGCGCTCGAAATCGGTTGCGAGCCGCTGCTTGGCTGCCTCGCGCTCGTTCTTGGCGCGCTGCTCGACGTCGTGGCGCTCGCTGTTGGCGCGCGCTTCCGCCGCCATCGCGGTCTGCGCCTCGGCGGTCTTGACCGCCGTGGTCTCGAACAGTTCCTGAAGCTTGAACGCCAGCGCGACCAGCACGCCGGCCTCGATCAGCAGGATCACCGCATGCAGCACGACCCGGCCGAAATCGGAGCCGCCGGGATAGATCGCCGCGGGCAGCAGGAAGTTCAGTGCGACGTGATGCAGCGCGACCGCGACTGTCGCGGCGACGATCGGCCGGTAATCGCAATAGGCGACGATACACGCCAGCGCCGCGAAAAAGTACATGTGCATGTCGATCTGCCAGGCGTGTCCTTCGAACTGGTAGGTGAACATCGACACGCCGCTCATCAGGGCGACAGCGAAGACCAGGCGTGTGGAGAGACCGTTGCCCGACATGCTCCAGGATAAGGTCGCGGCGAGCGCGAAAGCGGCCATGAAGATCGTCGGAATGATCCATCCGTTGCCCCGCGCGAGCCCGATCGTCATGCTGATCGGTACGTGCAGCCAGAGCATCACGACCAGAATCTTGCTTGTGGTCTGCCGCAGCGATTCAAGTCCGTCGTTCTCGACAATCATTTCATCCTCCCCAGGACTACGCGCCGGATGGCTCCACGCCACAAGGCTATCTGCCAAAACATGCTGAAACCGCTTGCGCGTCCATGACGAACCATGCGCCGGCCTCATGCAGGCGGCGCAGTCCGTCATGGTCATCCGGGCGGACGACGAGGAGAGTGGGAAGGGCGGTTGCCCTCACGATCGACGCGCGCGCCGATCCCGCACCCTGAAAAACCTGCTGCGTGCTCCACCACGGCGGAAACGCAACCGCGACAACGGTCGCGCCCGGACGAACCTGTAAGGTGAGGATTGCGAGCGCGATCCAGCCTGCGACCAGTAGCGCAGTCGCATTCGTCCAGGCAGGCCACTGCCGGGACGGAATCGCCGTTCTCCCCTCCATGGCGCAACGATAGGGGAGTGGAGCTAATCCTCCGTAAACGTCAGGTTGGGATCGGCTCCGTGCGACCACAGTTTTACCCGCGACTGTCGGTTTGAGAACGACAGCTCAACCGCGAGTAGGCGACAACCGGCCTGATGCCGTCAGGCCGCCACGACCGCCGGGATCGGCAGCGCCGTGACCGACTTGATCTTCTCCATCGCGAAACGCGAGGTGACGTTCTTCAGCGGCACGGCGCTGATCAGCTTCTTGTAGAAGATGTCATAGGCCTGCATGTCCGCGACCACGACGCGCAGCATGTAATCGACGTCGCCGGCCATCCGGTAAAACTCCATCACCTCGGGCATGGCGCTGACGGCTTCGGCGAACTTCTTCAGCCAGGCGTCGGAATGATCCGAGCTTTCCACCGAGACGAACACGGAGATGCCGAGCCCGATCTTGTTCTGGTCGACCAGCGCCACCCGCTTCAGGATCACACCGTCCG
The DNA here is from genome assembly GCF_018129685.1 of Bradyrhizobium manausense. Taxonomy (GTDB): domain Bacteria; phylum Pseudomonadota; class Alphaproteobacteria; order Rhizobiales; family Xanthobacteraceae; genus Bradyrhizobium; species Bradyrhizobium manausense_D. The sequence continues at coordinate 99,121 of NZ_JAFCLG010000008.1, read as the reverse complement.
CCTCCAGGCGCTGGATGCGCTTCCAGCAGGGGGTCGAGGACAGTCCGACCCGGTCGCCGATTTCGGCAACGGAGAGGGAGGCATCCTCCTGGAGCACCATCAGGATCTTGCGGTCGATGGCGTCGAGGCGGCGGCTGGTCTCGGGGATCTGGACAACGACATCAGTCATTTGAAGAACTTTGTTCCATATAAAGGGTTGATTTCCCTGATATAGAGAAAATCATTCTATGACAAGCCCATAATCTCAGCGTGCTCCCGGACGGGTTCTAAAGCCTGCTTTGTAAAAGTGCTTCAACTTCAATACGTTGCGGCGCAGCAAGGCCGCCGCCATGGCGGGTGCATTTCAACGCTGCGGCAGCCGCGGCGAATCGCAGCGCCTCCGGCAGCCCGCCACCCTCGGCGAGCCGAAGCGTGAAGGCGCCGTGGAAGACGTCGCCGGCACCGAGCGTATCGACAGCCTCGACCGGAAAGGCCGGCGTCTCCTCCAGGGTGGCCGCCTCGTTCAGCCAGATCGTGCCGCGTGGGCCGCGGGTGGCGGCGAGGAAGGCGCGGGTGAGCCCTGCCAGGCGCTTCAGCGCCTCGCCGTCGTCGTCGATGCCTGCCGTCTCCTGCACCTGCTCGCTGGAGAACAACAGATGCGAGGCGGCCGTAAGCAGGTCATCCGACAGTGCCATCGCACGGTCGACGCCGGCGATGACGGGAATGTTGCGCCGGCGCGCCTCGAGGCAGAGATCGATGCAGAAGGCGGCGCAGCGGCTCTCGACGAGCAGGGCCTGGCAATCGGCGAGCAACTCGTCGGCATCTGGCAGCTTCACGCTCCACAGCGCGGGATCGCGGTAGATCGTCAGCGTGCGTTCGCCCGACGCGTCGATGATGATCGCAGAAACGGGCGTGGCCGCGTCAGGCATGCGCACGATATGACTGCTATCGATGCCCTCGGCTGTCATCCGCTCGAGAATGAAGCCGCTTGACGTCTCCCGTGCGTCGCCCATCGGACCCGCAAACGCGACGCGGCCGCCAAGCCTGGCGATGGCGATCGCGGCATTGAGCGCGTTGCCGCCGCAGATCTCGGCAAGATGCGTCGCGTTCGCCTTGCTGCCGCGCTCCGGCACGGCCTCGACCCGGAAGGTGAGGTCGCGCACGGGAATGCCGATACAGAGAATGCGCGGCGCGGCCTCGAATAGCGCCATCGGGTCTCAGCTCTTGTCGTGCACCCAGCGGCCGAGCAGATGATGCGCGATCGCAAAGGGATGCGGGCCGGCGAGCCCGTCGGGATGCGTGCGCTTCAGCATCAGGGCCGCCTCCTCGCGCGTAAACCAGCGCGCGTCCTCGAGCTCGGAGTGATCGACGACAATGTCCTCGTTCAGCGCCCGGGAGCTGCAGCCGATCATCAGGGACGACGGGTAGGGCCATGGCTGCGTCATGTAATACTTGACGTCGGTGCAGCGAATGCCTGCTTCCTCGAAGATCTCGCGGCGTACCGCGTCCTCGATGGTCTCAGCGGCCTCGACGAAGCCGGCGAGGCAGGAATACATGCCCGGCGGAAACTGCTTCTGGCGGCCGAGCAGGCACTTGTCGCCGGAAGCGACCAGCATGATCACGACGGGATCGGTGCGCGGAAAGTGCTCGGCCTTGCAGGCCGGGCATTCGCGCTTCCAGCCGCCTTCCTTCATCGCGCTGCGGGCGCCGCAATTGGCGCAATAGCCGTGGCGCTGGTGCCAACCGACCATCGACTTCGCCATCGCGATCGCCGAGAGCTCGTCGGGCGGGATCGCGCCCTGCATCGCCATGCCGCGCAGCTCGGTGACGGTGTAGTCCTCGCGGCCGATCAACGTCTCTGCGGCGGCCTGCGGCAGGCCCATGCCGAATATTGCGGCGCCGTCGCGAAGCCCGAGGAAGATGGTGCCGGGATTGGCGCCACATTTCAGCGCCTCATCGATTCCCAGCAACGCACGCACCCTGTCGCCGTCGCGCTTCACCAGCAGCGAGTCGCGGTAGACGACATAGGCGCGCGACGTGGACTTCTGTTCCAGCGCAAACAGTTTTTCGTCATCGCGGCGAAGATGTGCGGCGCGGTCGAGGATGTTGCTGACGAAGGCCGGTTGCCCCAGCGGAAACGAGTCGAATGTTGACATTTCTTGTTCTTTCAACCCAACCAGATTTTCTTGCGAAGCGCGCTGATGAAATTCTGCACTTCGGTGGCATCGTGCGCCAGGGGCTGCATCACGCCCCAGACCGGTCGCGGCCAGGCGGCATCACTGGTGCGGCGAGCGATGATGTGGACGTGAAGCTGCGGCACCAGATTGCCGAGCGCTGCGACATTGAGCTTGTCGCATCTGGTGATCTCCTTCAGCGCGCGCGAGACGCGGGAAATCTCCGTCATCAGCTGCGCCTGCTGGACCTCGTCGAGATCGATGATCTCGACCGCGTCGGTGCGCCGCGGCACCAGCAGCAGCCAGGGATAATGCGCGTCCTTGATGACCAGCACCTTCGACAGCGGAAGGTCGCCGATGTCGATGGTGTCCTCTTTCAGGCGGGAGTGTAGCGACCAGGCGGGATCGGACATATGTGTTTCCGGATGGCCCGCGCGGGGACGGGCTTGACGGGGCGGAGCCCCTAAATATTCGGCCCGACCATACGATAGGGAGTTGGCGAGGGGAAGGTTAGGGCTCCGCGGCTTCTGCATACTCGATCGTCGTCCTGAACAAGCGTAGCGAAGCGGAGCGCTGATCCAGGACCCATGATCACAGGAGGTGGGAAGTAGCACGCTGATGGCTCCAGCGTGCCACACAACTGACATTCGGGGTAATGGGTCCGGCTTTCGCCAGGACGACGATGAGCCTACGCCTCCGCCAGCACCCGCGCATTGGCGCGAATCGAGGCTTCGCTGACGCGAATCCCGAGGCCCGGCCCATCCGGCACCACGACATGACCGGAACGGTTGGCAACGCGCTCTTCGAGCACGTCCTCGGTCAGCACATGATGCGGCATGTAGAATTCGCAGCCGAGCGAGATGCCTGGTGTCGCCGCGATCAGCTGGGTGCCGGCGGCCAGCCCAATGCCGCCCTCCCACAGCGTGCCGCCATAGCCGGGCAGGCCGGCGATGTCGGCGATCGCCATGATCGCCTGCGCCTCGAACAGCCCACCGGCCTTCATCAGCTTGATCGAGACGGCGTCGGCCGCCTCGCGCCGCACCACCTCCATCATGTCGCGGCGATCAAAGCAGCTTTCGTCGGCGAGCACGGGCGTTTCCAGCGCCGCAGTCAACTGCGCCATCACGTCGAGAAATTTGCGTGGCACCGGCTGCTCGATGAAGGTCGGCGCGAACGCCTCGACATCGCGCAGGATCTTGATGGCGCCGAACGGCGCCAAGGCCTGGTTGTAGTCGACGCGGAGGTCGACCTTGCCGCCGAATTCTTTCCGGATCGCCTCGAGATGATCGAGGTCCTCGCGATGCGGCTTCACGCCGGTCTTGACCTTGTAGATGATGTTGCCTTCAGGAACCATTTTTCGCATGCGTTCGAGGTCTGCTGCAAAGTCCGGATCGGCGATCGAGAAAGACAGCGGGATCGTGTCGCGCACGCGGCCGCCGAGCAGGTCGGCGACCGACAGCCCAGACGATCGACCGACGATGTCGAGCAGCGCCATCTCGATCGCGACTTTTGCTTCGGCATGTCCGACCAGCGCGCGGTCGAGCTCTGCCATCAGCGCGCGGATGCGGCGCACGGATTTGCCGAGCAGGATCGGCCGCAAGTAGATGTCGAGCGCCGAGAACGCGGCTTCCGGCGTTCCCGTGAATACTTCCCACGGCGCGGCCTCGCCCCAGCCGATCACGCCGTCACTCGACGTCAGCTCGATGAGCACGCGCTTCACAGTGCCCTTGACGTTGCCGACGCCCTGCAGGCGCGCCATCCTGATCGGGCTTTCGATCAGGAACAGCCTGATGCGCTCGACGGTTGCTTCGGTCATGTCAGGCCTCCATTGACGTGCCAGACCTGGCCGGTGACGTAGGATGCGGATCGGGACGCCAGAAAGGCGATGATGTCGGCGACCTCCTCCGGCCGCCCGCGGCGGCCCATCGGGATCAGTGCTTCGGTCGCGGCAATCTGCTCGGCCGACAGCCGGCTCTCGCCCGGCCTGTCCTTGACGATGAGGCCGGGTGCCACCGCATTGACGGTGATGCCGTCTTTCGCGAGCTCGACGGCGGTGAGGCGCACCAGCGCTTCCAGTGCGGCGCGGCTGGCTGCCGTCGCCGCGAAGGGCGCGAATTCTGGCCGGATTGCATGAGTCACGAAGGACGACACCGCGACGATCCGAGCGTCCTGCCCGGCGCGCAGCAGCGGCAGCGCGGCGTCGACCATTCGTGTGAAGGCCAGCGCGGACTCGTCCATTGCCTGACGGAATTGATCCGCCGGTGTGCCGATGGCGCTGCCGCGGCGGGCGTGGCCGCCGACGAGGACCAGTCCATCAAGCCGGCCGAAAGCCGCTTGCGTGGCCGCAATGGCGTCTGCGACGGCTGCCTCCTCGGCAAGATCGCCGAGGCATTTTGCGACAACAGCGCCCTTCGCTTCAGCTTCCGCCGCGGTGACATCGAGACCCTCCGCGTTCGAGCGCGTGTGCAAGAGGAGCGCATTGCCGGGCGCCGCGAGCAGTTTTGCGGTGGCGCGGCCGATGCCGCTGGCGGCACCGGTGACGAGATAGACGCGGTCGATATCAGGCATCAGGATGCTGCATTGGCCGGCGGCAACGCGCCGGTGCGGTGGAAATGGCTGAGGAAGGCACGCGTTGCGGCTTCCCTTGGGTTGTCGATCACCTGCCGCGCAGGACCTTCTTCCACGACGACACCGTCGCGCATGAAGATGAGGCGGTCGGCGACCTCGCGCGCGAAGGCGATCTCGTGGGTCACGATCACCATGGTCATGCCCTCGGAGGCCAGTTGCTGGATCACGTTCAGCACCTCGCCGACGAGCTCGGGGTCGAGCGCCGAGGTCGCCTCGTCGAACAGCATTACGTCAGGCTCCATCGCCAGCGCCCGCGCGATCGCCACGCGCTGCTTCTGGCCGCCGGAGAGCGTGGCTGGATACTGGTCGGCCTTCTCGGCGAGGCCCACTTTGGCAAGCTGCGCCCGCGCGAGCTTTTCGGCGTCCGCCTTGGCTATGCGGCGCACCGTGACCGGTCCCTCCATGACGTTCTGCAGCGTCGTCATGTGCGGGAACAGGTTGAAGTGCTGGAACACCATGCCGGTGGTGGCGCGGAAGTTTGCCAGCGTCCTTACGTCGGGCAATTTCGAACCGCCGCCGAACGTGAAGCTGATATCGCCGACGCGGACGCTGCCGCCGTCGGGCACGACCAGCAGATTGATGCAGCGGAGCAGCGTCGATTTGCCCGAGCCAGACGGCCCGATCAGCGCCACGACGCCGCCCTTGGGCACGTCGAGATTGATGTTCTTCAGGACCTCGTTACTGCCAAAGCTCTTGCGAAGGCTGCGAATCTCGATCTTGGAGGTGTCGCTCATTCGCTGACCGCCAGTCGCTTCTCGCCGCGCCGGGCGAGGATGGTCAGGGGGATCAGGATCGCCGCATAGGCGACCGCAACGGCCGTATAGGTCTCCAGCGGCCGGTAGCTGTCATGGGCGGCGACCTGGCTCTGATAGACGAGGTCGGGCACGGCCAGCACCGAGACCAGCGAGGTGTTCTTGAACTGGATGATCGACTGGTTCATCAGCGCCGGGATCATGCGCTTGATCGCCTGCGGCAGCACGATGCGCCGCATGCTCTGGACAGGCGTCATGCCGAGCGCGGCGCCGGCTTCCGACTGGCCCTTGTCGATCGAAATGATGCCGCCTCGGATGATCTCCGAATAGAACGAGCCGCCATACAGCGAGAGCGCCAGCGCCGAGGCCGTGATCGGCGTCATCTCGACGCCGGCAAGGATCGGCAGCGCGTAATAGAACCAGATCAGCTGGACCAGGATCGGTGTGCAGCGAAACGCTTCGATGAAGGTGAGCGCGACGAGCCGCACCGGCTTGAAGCGCGCCAGGCTGCCGAACGCCCCGAACAGGCCGAAGACGAGGCCGAGTATCACGATCACCACGGTGAAGCCGACGGTGACGCCAAGCCCGTTGAGAAAGAGCCAGCGATAGCTCCAGAGGATGCCGAAGTCCCACTGATACATGCGTGCTTTGCTCGTACCCGATGTCGGTCCAGAAACTTGCCGTCATGCCCGGGCTTGTCCCGGGCATCCACGTTCTTGGTGCCGCGGGTCAGACGTGGATGGCCGGGACAAGCCCGGCCATGACGATGTGGATACTTTAGTCGCTCATCACTTACAGCGAAACGCCCGGCGGAATGTCTGCTTCGGTCACGCCCACCAGCTCCATGTTGGTGATGATCGCGTTGCGGATGAAGCCGAGACCCTTGTTGAAGTCGATCCAGGTGTTGACGTAGTCGCGCCAGGTCTTGTCGTTCTCGCGGCGGAAGCCGGCATTCGACGTCGTGGCGAAGATCGGCGTCGGCAGCACGAACTGGCCGAGCGAGGGGTTCTTCTTCAGGACGGTCAGCGACAGCATGGTGATCAGGCACTGCGCGTCGACGCGGCCGGTCTGCAGCGCCGCGGTGGCATCATCGGCGGTCTTGAGCCGCGATATCTGCGCCTTCGGCGTCAGGCGGCTGACGACCTGGTCGTGCGAGGAGCCCTGGTCGACCGCGATCTTGATGTCGGGCGAGTTCAATTCGGCCCAGCTCTTTGGCTTGAAGTCCTTCTTGCAGAGGATGCCGAAGGCGTTGTTGAACACCGGCACCGAGAAGTCGATCACCAGGGCGCGCTTCGGCGTCGGGTTGAGGCCGAAGAAGATGTCGATCTTGTTGGACTGCAGATCGAGCACCGAATTGCCCCAGGTGGTCTCGGTGATCTCCAGCTCGGCCTCCATGTCGTCGGCGAGCGCCTTGGAGATGTCGACGTAGAAGCCCTTCCATTGGCCGCTGGCGAGGTCCTTCATGTAATAGGGCGCGCCGCCGCCGACCGCGCCGATCCGCATCTTCTTGGTGCGGCGGATGCGGGCAAAGGTCGATTCGTTGGGATCGGCCGCCTGGGCCACGGCCGGCGAGGCCAGCGCGCCAGCCGCGGCTGCCCCGATCGCGCCAAGTCCGACAATCGATGCTACGTCACGACGTGTAACCATTGGGATCAATCGCTTTTCTGGTTGAAGTGGAGTTCCGGCAGCGTTCTTACCAAGGCGGCCCTGGTAGCGAAAGCACAGCCTATCGGCTGGGCAGGTCCGCAATTGCCCGGATGCTGGGCAAGATCAAGCTGGTCAATGTGATACCCGCTTGCGTTCCCGACTTTTTGGCCCCAAATAGGGGTCGGGAGATTGGCGGTGGACGAGCCACTCGCCAACCGGGTCAGGTCCGGAAGGAAGCAGCCCTAACGAGGTCCGGATCGGGTCGCTCGTCAGTCTCCTACTTGTTTTTTCGAGCGAAATTGCGCTGGCGGGCCTCCCGCTGGCGCGCGCCTGTCCGCAAAAGCCAGCCGAGAGACATTCCATTGCGGATTGACCCATGACCGACGCTGGCGCCCCTCCACCTCCTGATCGCGCCGGCCCGGCCGGCGATGCGCCCTACCGGGTGCTCGCGCGCAAATACCGCCCGTCTTCGTTCGACGATCTGATCGGCCAGGAGGCCGTGGTCCGCACCGTCTCGAATGCATTCGAGACCGGGCGCATTCCGCAGGCCTGGATCCTCACCGGCGTTCGCGGCGTCGGCAAGACGACCACAGCGCGTATCCTCGCCCGTGCGCTCAACTACGAGATGCCGGATGGTTCGGTGAAGGGCCCGACCATCCACATGCCGACTTTGGGCGTGCATTGCCAGGCGATCATGGAAAGCCGGCACATGGACGTGCTGGAGATGGACGCGGCCTCCCATACCGGTGTCGATGACGTCCGCCAGATCAATGACAGCGTGCGCTATGCGCCGGCCAGCGCCCGCTACAAGGTCTACATCATCGACGAAGTCCACATGCTGTCGACGGCGGCGTTCAACGCCTTCCTGAAGACGCTGGAGGAACCGCCGGAGCACGCCAAATTCGTGTTCGCCACGACCGAGATCCGCAAGGTTCCGGTCACCGTGCTGTCGCGCTGCCAGCGCTTCGACCTCCGCCGCGTCGAGGCCGACGTGCTGATGAAACACCTCGCCGGCATTGCCGCGAAGGAAAATGTCGAGATCGAGCCGGAGGCGCTCGGCATCATCGCGCGCGCGGCCGAAGGCTCGGTGCGCGATTCGCTGTCGCTGCTCGACCAGGCGATCGCGCATGCGGCTGGCACCGTGAAGGCCGACGCGGTCAGGCAGATGCTGGGCCTTGCCGACCGCACCCGCGTCATCGACCTCTTCGAATCGCTGGCGCGCGGCGACATCGCCGCGGCGTTCAAGGAATTCCGCGATCAGTATGATGTCGGCGCCGATCCGGTCGTCGTGCTCTCGGACCTTGCCGAGTTCGTCAATTTCGTCACCCGCGTGAAAGTCATTCCGGCGCTCGCCGAGAACGTCGCCTACGGCGAGACCGAACGGGTGCGCGCGAAGGATTTCGCCGCGAAGGTCTCGCATCGCGTGCTGTCGCGGATGTTTCAGATGTTGCTCAAGGGCATCACCGAGGTGCAGGGCGCGACACGGCCCGTCATAGCCGCCGAGATGGTGCTGGTGCGTATCGCCTATGTCGCCGACCTGCCGACGCCGGACGAAGCGATCCGGATGCTGGGGCAGAACGGCGGCGGCTCGCCGGTCGCGAGCGGCGGAAGTGGCGCGCGCAGCAGCGCGCCGTCCGCGCCGATGGCCTCCGCTGTGTCCGCGACCTCTGCTGCCCCGGTTCGGATGCCGACATCATCACCGACTGCATTCGGCGGTGGCGCCCGGCCGCAAATGGCGGCGCCTGCGCCGGATCCGCAAGGCGCGGCGCCCCAGCTGCGCATCACGAGTTTCACCCAGCTTGTCGCATTGGCCGGGCAGAAGCGTGATCTCATGACCAAGGCCGCGCTCGAAGGCGACATGCGTCTCGTCCGTTTCGAGGAGGGCCGGCTGGAAGTCGCGCTCGAGCCGAACGCGTCGAAAACGATGATCTCCGAGCTCGCGCGCAAATTCGAGCTGTGGACCGGCCGGCGCTGGACCATCGTCGTTTCCAACGAGCAGGGCCAGCCGACGCTGCGTTCGGTCAACCAGGCGGCCAAGCAAGAACATGCGCGCAGCGCCGAGGCCGATCCGCGCGTGCAGGAGGTGCTGTCGCGCTTCCCCGGCGCCAAGGTCGTCGAGGTCCGCAAGCTTGCCCCCGAGACGCCGGAATCCAATGATAACGCCGACTACGGCTCCGATGATCCGCCCGACGGTTCCGACGCCGACGACGATCTCTGAGCCAGATTCAAGGACAGACACCCATGGCTGATTTTCTCGGCATGATGAAGCAGGCAGCCCAGCTGCAATCCAAGATGCAGGAGATGCAGGAATCTCTCGCCAATGTGGAGGTCGAGGGCATCTCCGGCGGCGGTCTCGTTGCCGTGCGCATGACCGCCAAGATGGACGTCAAGGGCATCAAGATCGATCCTTCGCTGATGAAGGCCGAGGAGCGCGAGGTGCTGGAAGATCTGCTGGTCACCGCGCTCGGCGATGCCCGCCGCAAGGCGGAGACGGCGATGCAGGAAAAGATGCAGTCGCTCACCGGCGGGCTCGGCCTGCCGCCGGGGCTGTTCGGCCAATAATATGGGCGCGGTTGCAGGTCCCGAAATCGAGCGGCTGGTCCAGCTTCTCGCACGGCTGCCGGGCCTCGGTCCGCGCTCCGCGCGGCGTGCGGCGCTGCATCTGATCAAGAAGCGCGAAGCGCTGATGATGCCGCTGTCCTCCGCCTTGCAGATCGCGCTGGACAAGGTCCAGGTCTGCAAGACCTGCGGCAACATCGACACGCAAAATCCCTGCACGGTCTGCACCGATCCGAAACGCGATCCCGCCATCATCGTCGTCGTCGCCGACGTTGCCGATCTCTGGGCGCTGGAGCGGGCCAATGCGACGCAGGGGCGCTATCACGTGCTGGGCGCGACCCTGTCGCCGCTCGACGGCGTCGGTCCACAGGACCTCACCATCGACGCGCTGGTGGCGCGTGCGCATGCGGCCGAGGTGCACGAGATCATTCTTGCGCTGAACGCGACGGTCGACGGCCAGACCACGGCGCATTACATCACCGACCTGCTTCAGGACGCCAACGTCAAGGTCACCCGGCTCGCGCACGGTGTGCCTGTCGGTGGCGAGCTTGATTATCTCGACGAGGGTACGCTATCGGCCGCCATGCGGCAGCGGACCCTGTTCTAAAGCGTCTTCGAGCGAAGTGGATACCGGTTCGCGTGAAGAAACGCGTCAAAACAAGACTCTCCATCCAGACCTACGGAACGGACGACATGACGAAACGATTCGCCACACGATCGGCTTTGGTGACGACGATGCTGCTGCTGGTGACACCGGCCATCGCCGCCGCGCAGGAGGACGATGGTGCGCCGCCGCCCTCGAAGCCCGGCAAGCCGATCAGCGCCGGCGAGGTGCTCTCGGGCGAGCTGAACGCCATGAAGATCCGCGACGCCAGGAACGCCGGCAAGCGGATCGCGATGTACCAGATCACCTCCGAGCCGCGCCGCCTGCCGGCGCCGGGCGGGCTGTGCGATCTGGAGACGGGACCCGAGACCTTCCAGCTCGTCACCTCCAGCGACGCGCAGGCCTCGCAGCTGAAGTCCTTCGTCGGCAAGGAGATCTCGATCAAGGTCGACGAGATCGCCTGCGCCAGCGATCCCGGCCAGATGAGCGAGGCGGTGGTGACGAAGTGGAGTTTGGTGAAGAAGTAGGAGGGGGACGTCGCCTCACGACGAGCTGCCGTAGGGTGGGCAAAGCGAAGCGTGCCCACGACCTTTGCCGAATTGCTGGACAGATGGTGGGCACGGCGCAAGTGCGCCTTTGCCCACCCTACGGCACCGTCAAACCCTCACCGGCGCCAGGTCCTCAAAATGCCCGCGCCGCTGCAGCCAGGCCAACAGTACCAGGCTCGGGATCGCCACCAGCACGCAGATCACGAAGAACAGTGGCCAGCCGGTCGCGCTTGCGACGTAGCCTGCGCCGGATGACAGGTAGGTCCGCCCTACGGCCGCAAGCGCCGTCAGCAGGGCATATTGCGTGGCCGTGTGCAGCGGGTTCTGGCACAGCGCCGAGAGATACGCGACGAAGATCACCGTGCCGATCGCGCTGGTGAAGTTCTCGGCGCAGATGGCAAGCGCCAGAGCCCATTGATTGGTGCCGACCACGGCGAGCCAGGCGAAGGTGAGATTGGCCAGTGCCTGCACAACGCCGCCCATCCAGAGCGAATTTGCCAGTGAATAACGCCGTGCGACAAAACCGCCGGCGAAGCCGCCGATCAGGGTGGCCGCGAGGCCGACGCCTTTGACGATTGCCGCATAGTCGTTGCGGGTGAAGCCGAGGTCGACCACGAACGGCGCCGTCATGGTGCCCGAGAACGCGTCAGTGAATTTGAACAGCACGACGAAGGCGAGCGCAGCGAGCGCGTCCTTGCGCGACAGGAATTCGGAGAATGCGCCGATCGCTGCGTGCAGCACGCGCGTAAACGCGGTCTCGGTGTGCGTCGCGGCTTCTGCCCGCACCGATTGCTCGGGCTCTGTTGCGGCGAGCGCCGTGATCGTTCCGATCAGCACCATCGCGGCCATCACCACGTAGCCCCACATCCAGGCCGAGGAGCGCGGAATGCCGGTCCCCTCGAAGCCCGAGACCATGAACAATGCGCCCGCAGTCGAGACCAGCATCCCGATGCGATAGGCGGCGACATAGGCCGCCATGCCGGCGGCCTGCTCGCTCTCGGGCAGGCTCTCGACGCGGAAGGCGTCGACCACGATGTCCTGCGTCGAGGATGTGGTCGCCACCAGCAGCGCGCCGAGCGCGACATAGAACGGCGAGCGTGCCGGATCGGTCATCGCCAGCAGCAGGATCGCGATGATCAGCAGCAGCTGCGAAAACAAAAGCCAGCCGCGCCGCCGCCCGAAGGCGCGGGTGAACAGCGGCACATGCAGCGCATCCACCAGCGGCGCCCACAGGAACTTCAGCGTGTAGGGCGTGCCGACCAGCGCAAACAGCCCGATGGTCTTGAGGTCGACGCCGGCCTCGCGCATCCACACCAGCAGCGTCGAACCCGACAACGCCAGCGGCAGCCCCGAGGAGAAGCCGAGGAACAGCACGATCAGCACCCGCGGCTGCAGATAGACGGCCAGGCTGTCGCGCCAGGAAGTCGCGGGGGCGGAGGTTTCGGCAGGGGAGGTCGCGTCGGGTGCGGTCATGAGGAGGTGTTAGCAGATTCTAGGCATGGTGCCTCTGCCACAAAACTCGTCCTGCCCGGGCTTGTCCCGGGCATCCACGTTCTTGGTGCGGTGAAGAAGGTCGTGGATGGCCGGGACAAGCCCGGCCATGACGACTAAGCCGTCACTCCCCCGCCTGGAGCTTCCTCGGAAACAGCTCGCCCGCTCCTGCCACCAGCCGCGGGCCCTCCGCCGGTGCGTCCGTTTTGCTGAAATCGAGTTCCTCGATCCGCCCGGCGCGCTTTTCGATCTTGTCGGCGGAGATCAGGATCTGGCGGACGTCCTCGTTCGCATCGGCAAAATGCTTCTGCAGTTTCAGCACGCGGTCGCGCAGGCGGCCGAGGTCGTCGCCGAGCTTGATCACTTCGGTCTGGATCTGGTCGGCGGCATCGCGCATACGCGCGTCCCGCATGATCTGCTGCATCACCTGGATCGCGAGCATCAAGAGCGAGGGCGACACCAGCACGACCTTGGCCCGGTAGGCCTTCTGGATCACGTCGTCAAAGCCGTCATGGATCTCGGCGTAGACCGATTCAGACGGCACGAACATCAGCGCCATCTCCTGGGTCTCGCCGGTGACGAGATATTTCTCGGCGATGTCGCTGACATGCTTCATCACGTCGCCGCGCAGCCGCTGCGTGGCGAGGCGCTTCCCCTCGTCGGTGCGGGCGTCGTGCAGCGCGGTCATCGCTTCCAGCGGGAATTTCGCGTCGATGCAGAGCGGGCGCTGGTCGGGCAGGAACACGACGCAGTCGGGCCGTTTTCCCGTCGAGAGCGTGAACTGGAATTCGTAGGCCCCCTTGGGCAGACCGTCCTGAACGATCGCCTCCATCCGCGCCTGTCCGAAGGCGCCGCGCGCCTGCTTGTTGGCGAGCACGTCGCGCAGGGTCGTCACCTGCGTGGTGAGATCGGTGAGGTTCTTGTGGGCGCTGTCGATGATGCCGAGCCGCTCGTGCAGCGCGCGCAGGCTTTCCATGGTGTTGCGCGTCGCGTGCTCCATGGACTGGCCGACCCGGTGGGTCACCGAATCCAGCCGCTCGTTGACCGCCCGCGCCATCTCGGCCTGGCGGCCGGCCAGCGCCTGGGTCATGGCGTCGGCGCGGCCGGCGGCCTCGCTCTGGGCGTGGAGGACTTGGGCGAGCCGCTCCTCCAGCTCGTCGGCCCGGATCGCGTTCGCCATCGCGAGTTCCGCGCCGCGCCGACCGGATCTGGCGATCACGACCGCAATCACCACCAGCAGGATGAGCACCAGGACGCCGAAGCCGATCAGCGCGTCGATTCCGCGCACCGGCCAGTCGCCCAGCATGAAAATGATCTCGTTCATGCCCGTCCTTCTACCCGATTCGCCCGGTCACACGAACGAATAGCGAACATTTCAGGTGAAGGCCGGGTTAATTTTCATGGTTAACGAAAGCTGAAGTTTTATGGTTAGCAGACCGTTAACGCGTTCCCGGCCGCATTGACCGCTTGTCGCGCGCGGCTTAAATCGCCCGCCATGGCCCTCAGAGAAATCATCATCCTGCCCGACAAGCAGCTGCGTCTGGTCTCCAAGCCGATCGAAAAGGTCACACCGGAGATCCGCAAGCTTGCCGACGACATGTTCGAGACCATGTACGACGCGCCCGGGATCGGGCTTGCGGCGATCCAGATCGCGCAGCCGCTTCGGCTGATCACCATGGACCTCGCCAAGCCCAATCAGGACGGCGAGACCAAGCCGGAGCCGCGCGTCTTCATCAACCCGGAGATCATCGCGTCCTCCGAGGAACTGTCCACTTACGAGGAGGGCTGCCTGTCGATCCCCGAATATTACGAGGAGGTCGAACGGCCGGCGAAAGTGCGCGTGCGCTTCACGGATCTGGACGGCAAGGTGCACGAAGAGGACGCCGAAGGTCTCTTCGCCACCTGCATCCAGCATGAGATCGACCATCTCAACGGCGTGCTGTTCGTCGACTATCTGTCGAAGCTCAAGCGCGACCGCGTCATCAAGAAGTTCGAGAAAGCCGCCAAGCGCGCGGAGTAAGTTACGTCCTCCGCCGTCATGCCCGGCCTTGTGCCGGGCATCCACGTTCTTTGTCGCCGCGGGCAGGAAGAACGTGGATGGCCGGGACAAGCCCGGCCATGACGAGTACCTTGCTCGCTTCCGAGGATTACCGCGCCACATGCCCCTCCGCCTGATCTTCATGGGCACGCCCGATTTCTCCGTGCCGACGCTGCTCGAGCTCGTCGCGCATGGCCACGAGATCGCGGCTGTGTACACGCGTGCGCCGAAGCCGGGCGGGCGGCGCGGGCTGCAGATGCAGCCGACGCCGGTGGAAGAAGCTGCACGAAAACTCGGCATTCCCGTGCTGACGCCGAAGACGCTGAAGACGCAGGAAGCGCTCGACGAATTCAGCGCGTTTGAGGCCGACGCCGCCGTCGTCGTTGCCTACGGCATGATCTTGCCGCAGGCAATCCTCGATGCGCCCAGGCTCGGCTGCTACAACCTGCACGCCTCGCTGCTGCCGCGCTGGCGCGGCGCCGCGCCGATCAACCGCGCCATCATGGCCGGCGATGCCGAGAGCGGCGTGATGGTCATGAAGATGGATGTCGGCCTGGATACCGGCGACGTCGCCATGGCCGAACGGCTTCCGATCACCGACAACATGACGGCTCTGGATCTGCATGATCGCCTGTCCCGGCTCGGGGCTGACCTGATGGTGCGCGCGATGGCGGCGCTCGATCGCGGCGCCCTTCAACTGAAGAAGCAGAGCGAGGATGGCGTCACTTACGCTGCCAAGATCGACAAGGCCGAGGCGCGGATCGACTGGAGCAAGCCCGCGCATGCGGTGCTGCGCCACATCCACGGCCTGTCGCCGTTTCCCGGCGCCTGGGCGGAGCTATCAGGCGTCAGCGACAATGCGCGCGTAAAAATCCTGCGGTGCGAACTCGCCGAGGGGTCGGGCGCGCCGGGCGAGGTGCTCGACGACCAGCTCACCATCGCCTGCGGCGAGGGCGCGATCCGCATTCTCGAGCTGCAGCGTGAGGGCAAGGGCCGGATGCAGGCGGCGGACTTCTTGCGCGGCGTAAAGGTCGAGCCGCCGACGCGGCTCTCCTGATGCCCCGCTACAAGCTCACCATCGAATATGACGGCGCGCCGTTCTTCGGCTGGCAGATCCAGGACACGCTGCCCTCGGTGCAGGGCGCGCTGGAAGCGGCGGTGAAGGCGATGACCGGCGCGGATCTGCGGGTCCATGGCGCCGGCCGCACAGATGCCGGCGTGCATGCGCGCGGCCAGGTCGCGCATGTCGATATCGAGAAGCCGTTCCCGCCCGGTCGCTTTCGCGATGGCTTGAACGCGCATCTGCGCCCGCATCCGATCGCGGTGCTCGAAGCCGAGATCGTGCCTGATACGTTCGAGGCGCGTTTCTCGGCCGTGAAGCGCCACTACCGCTACCGCGTCATCAACACCCGCGCCAATCTCGCGCTCGACATTGGCCATGCCTGGCGCGTGCCGCGCCGGCTCGACAGCGACGCGATGCATGCGGCAGCCCAGCGCCTGCTCGGCAAGCACGATTTCACCACGTTTCGCGACACCGAGTGTCAGGCCAAATCGCCGGAGAAGACGCTCGACCAGCTCGACGTACTGCGCGACGGCCGTGAGATCGTCATCGTCACCTCGGCACGCTCGTTCCTGCACAGCCAGGTGCGCTCGATGGTGGGATCCCTGGTCTGGGTCGGCGAAGGCCGCTGGACAGCCGACGATCTCTCCGCAGCGCTCGCCGCGCGCAACCGCGCCGCCTGCGGCATCGTCGCGCCGCCGGAGGGGCTGTATCTGGTAAAGGTGGATTATTAGAGCAGAGGCGCAGAGGGAGGGCGGGCCATCGCCACACTCTCGGTGTCATGCCCCGGCTTGACCGGGGCATCCAGTACGCCGCGGCTTCTCGGCTCAATCGCTTATGTCTCTGGAATACTGGATCGCCCGGTCAAGCCGGGCGATGACAGCAGTGTTTATGAAGGCAGTTGCCCTTCACCCAAAATACCGCGTCAGAATCCCGCGATACACCTTCGTCAGCTTCTCCAGATCCGTCACCGGCACCCGCTCGTCGACCTGGTGCATGGTCTGGCCGACCAGGCCGAACTCGATCACCGGGCAATAGCTCGAGATGAAGCGTGCATCCGAAGTACCGCCTGATGTCGACAGCTCCGGCTTGCGTCCGGTGACTTCCTCGATCGCCGACACCGCGAGATCGGTGAACGGGCCGGGCTTGGTCACGAACACGTTGGAGTTCGACGGCTCCCAGACGATGCGGGCCTTGATGCGGTTGCCGCAGGCTTTTGCGAGCCGCGTCTCGACCAGCTCGCGCAAGGATGCCTGCGTGTGATTGTCGTTGTAGCGGATGTTGAACCTGGCGCGAGCCTCGCCTGGAATGACGTTGAAGGCCTTGTTGCCGACGTCGACCGAGACGAATTCGAGATTCGACGCCTGGAACTGCGCGCTGCCATGATCGAGCGGCTCGTCGGAGATCGCCACGATCAACCGCGAAATATCCGGCACCGGATTGGCCGCGCGATGCGGATAGGCGACGTGGCCCTGCACGCCGTCGACGACGAGCGTTCCTGACTGCGAGCCGCGGCGGCCGACTTTGATGGTGTCGCCGAGCGTCTCGACATTGGAGGGCTCGCCAAGCACGCAGTGATCGAATTTTTCGCCGCGCTCGGCGGCCCATTTCAACAGCTTGATGGTGCCGTTGATGGAGACGTCTTCCTCGTCGCCGGTGATCAGGAACGAGATCGAGCCCGTTCCATCGGCGCGCGGCTTTCCGCCATTGGCGGCGAGATGGTCGAGCACTGCGGCGACCGAGCAGGCGATGCCGCCCTTCATGTCGACCGCGCCGCGGCCGTGCAGAAAACCGTCCTTCACCTCGCCGGAGAACGCGCCGACGCTCCAGGCGCTTTCGTCGCCGGGCGGCACCACGTCGGTATGGCCGGCGAAAGTGATGTGCGGGCCTTCAGTGCCGATCCGCGCATAGAGGTTGTCGACGTCCGCGATGCCTGCCTCGCTGAAGGTCACGCGGTGGCAGGTGAAGCCGGCTGCGCCGAGGGCTTTTTCAAGCACGCCCAGCGCACCGGCGTCTTCAGGGGTGACGGACGGGCAGCGGATGAGCTCGCGGGCAATGGACAGGGCATCGGTCATGCGCCCCGCTTAACATGCATGCCGCCGGGTGGGCTAGCGCTGGGCGGGACAATTTCGATCTCGCTTTGCTGGTCCCAGCTTTTCGCCTCAGGCGCTGCCGGGGCATCGTCCTCTGGGACAGCCAGCGGATCGGGGCCGAACCGGTTGGCGCCCGAGGTGCCGGGCACGATGAACATCTCGACGAGGCCCCACACCCAAAATGCGTAGGAGGCCCAGTCGAGCGGCGCAGGCCAGTGAAGCAGGCGGTCCGAGAGATGCAGCAGCAGATTGGGAGCAAAGAAGAAAGGGATCGTCCACCACCCGCTCCTGTCGCGGTCGTGCAACCGCTTGATCGCGGTCGCCAGATAAATCCAGAGGAATAAGGGCGTGCCGAAGCCCTTCAGGATCAGCGTCAGGCGGTCGATGGACGCGAGCAGACGCCAGGCATTGGGCTCGACGACGCGAAACAGGTCGTCGAGACCGAAGTCGAAATCGAACTCGATGTCGAGCTTGGCTGCGGACCTGCTCCCGTCGAGAAGCCCGACGAGCGGACTGATGTTCTCCAGCAACGCAGCCAGGACGGCGACGATCAGCAGCGCCTGCCACAGCAGGGCGCGGTTGATGCGGCCGTCGAAGCGGAAGAGGTACCAGGTCCAGTCCATGCGAAAGAGCTCCGGGCGGAGATGGCCGCCCGGTTGTTGGTCGCGATGGAGGGAAAGAGGGTTCGATGCGGTGCTAGGCCCGTCATCTTGAGGTGCGAGTGACGCGATGCAAAGCATCGCGTCGGGAGCCTCGAAGGATGAACCGCCGAACTGCGGCCGTCAGCCGGGCCGTCGCCCTTCGAGGGCCGCCGAACGGGCGGCCGCCTCAGGATGACGGTGACAGGTTCGCGCCTTTGGCGCAGATCAATCCCGCAGCAGCTCGTTGATGCTGGTCTTCGAGCGCGTGCGCTCGTCGACGCGCTTGACGATCACGGCGCAGGCGGTGCTCGGGCCGATCTGGCCGTTCTTCATCGGCTTGCCGGGTAGCGCGCCGGGCACCACCACCGAATACTCGGGCACCTCGCCCATGAAGACTTCGCCGGTCTCGCGATCGACGATCTTGGTCGAAGCGCCCAGGAACACGCCCATCGCCAGCACCGCGCCCCTGCGGACGATGACGCCTTCGGCGACCTCCGAGCGCGCGCCGATGAAGCAATCGTCCTCGATGATCACGGGCTCGGCCTGCAGCGGCTCGAGCACGCCGCCGATGCCGGCGCCGCCCGAGATGTGCACGCGCTTGCCGATCTGCGCGCAGGAGCCGACGGTGGCCCAGGTGTCGACCATGGTGCTCTCATCGACGTAAGCACCGAGATTGACGAAGGACGGCATCAGCACGACGTTCCTCGCGATGAAGGCCGAGCGGCGGACGATAGCGCCCGGCACCGCGCGGAAACCCGCGTCGCGAAAACGGTTGGGGCCCCAGCCCTCGAACTTCGAGGGCACCTTGTCCCACCAGTTCGCCTGGCCCGGGCCGCCGGGAATGACGTCCATGTCGTTGAGGCGGAAGGACAGCAGCACGGCCTTCTTCAGCCACTGATTGACCTTCCACTTGCCATCAGCCCCGCGCTCGGCAACGCGTGCCTCGCCCTTGTCCAGAATCTCCAGCGACTGGTTCACGGCCTCGCGGACCTCGCCCGTGGTCGAGGTCGAGATGCCGTCACGCGCCTCGAAGGCGCTGTTGATGGTGGATTCCAGGGCGGACAGGGACATCGGGATTTCCTCAGGAGCAGACGGGAATTATGATGGGATTGGGGGGCTTTTTCGGGATTTGCAGGGGCGGAGTCAAGGCATAGCCCACCGTCGTCCCGGATAAGCATAGCCCCGTAGCCCGGATGGAGCGCAGCGCAATCCGGGAAGTCTTTCCGCGGCGAGAGGCCCCGGATTGCGCTTGCGCTCCATCCGGGCTACGGCCTACCGAGACAGCCCCGCCAAAAAGCCCGCCAGATCGTCGGTGACGTGGTCGACATGGGCCGCATCGCGGCCCTCCAGCTCCCAATCCTCGCGCACCACGTCTTTGGTGCCGTCGGGCACGACCAGCACGGTGGTCATGCCGAGCTGATGCGGAACGGTCAGGTTGCGGGCGAGATCTTCGAACATGGCAGCGCGTGCTGGATCGACCGCATGCAGCCCGAGGAATTTTTCGTAGGTCTGCTTTGCGGGTTTGGGCTCGAACTCGGCGGCAATGATGTCGAACACGCCGTCGAAATGCGTGGCCAGGCCCAGTCGTTCCAGCACCGCATCGACATGGTCGACCGAGCCGTTGGTCAAAATCAGCTTGCGGCCCGGCAGCCCGGCGATGGCCGCGCCGAGCGCCGGGTTCGGCTCCAGCGGCGAATGGTCGATCCTGTGCACGTAGGCGAGATAATCGTCGGCGTGCACGCCGTGCAGGGTCATCATGCCGCGCATGGTGGTGCCGAAGCGCCGGTAATAATCCTTCTGGATGTTGCGCGCCTCCGCGGGAGTGACACTCAGCCAGTTGCACACGAACTCGCCGATCCGCGCGTCGACCTGTTGCCACAGATTGACGTGATGCGGATAGAGCGTGTTGTCGAGGTCGAACACCCAGGTGTCGATGTGGTCGAAGGCGCGGGGTTGGTTCATCAGATTTCTCTCAGCTCGTCGTCCTGGCGAAAGCCAGGACCCATACTCCGCGGCCCATCAATGGGGCCCTCTGGTCATCGTTCTTCGCCAAACCTGATCCTGGGGTAATGGGTCCTGGCTTTCGCCAGGACGACGGCGGAAAGAGAGGCGCCATCATCACGGCACCGCAAACCGCAGCGTCTTGCCGCCACTGCTCATGTCCACCGCCCCAAATCCCGTCGCCGCGAATCCGCGCGCGCCGCAATCGGTTTGCTCGTTGGTTTCGAACTTGGTGTCGCGGGTGCAGAGTTGCTTGTCGCCGCCCCAGTTCAGCGGCTTGTCCTTCAGCTTGATGGCGCGGTTGTCGCTGTCGACAGCCTCGGCGAAGCTGAAGATCTGCTTGGGTTGCCCTGTTACGTCAGGGTGCAGGCACGTCTTGGGATCGATACGGTACCAGCCGCGGCTGGTTACGGACTTGCCGTCGTCGGTGGCGACCGCGGCCATCACCTTGTGCGGCGTGTCGTTGCACCAGGTGAGCCCATTCGGGGAGGGCGCTTGCGCCGCCTCGACCATGGTCTTGAAGAGATTCGGCGAGGAGACCACGTCGGCGGGCAGCCCCCGGCTCTTCAGGAACGCAGCGAGCGCGGCCTGCGTCTTCGGGCCGTCGACGCCGTCGATCGCGCCGACATCGTAGCCCGCGATCACCAGAAGCCGCTGGATGCCGGCAAGCCGCGCCTGCTCGTCGTCATATTCGGAATCTTCGGCGAGATAGGCGACGAGATTGCCGTCGTCACCCTGCGTCGGCGTGATCTGGGTGAAGGGGGCCTGCGTCTGGCCGCTGCGGCACTGCCGCGCGGCCGCGATGACGAAATTCTCCTGCGCCACGCACAGCATGTCGTTGCCATTCTGCGGGATCGGGGAGGCACCATAGACGCCGAGCGCGCGCGCGTTGAGCAGGATGCGGTCGGCGGTCAGCGTGCCCTGCACGACGACGCGGCAGGTCGCAGGATCGATCCTGAACCAGCCGCGCGTCGCGGTCGCCGACTTGTCGTCGATGCCGATCGCGGCCTCGACGACATAGGACATGCGGTTGCAGATCTTCAGATCAGCAAAGGCCGGTGCGGAGGAGAAGAAGAACGAGACGGCTGCGGCCGGCAGCGTCATCAGGAAGCGGGTGAGCGGAGAGCGGCGGCGCCTCGACTCTCTCCTTTCGTCATGCCCGGGCTTGTCCCGGGCATCCACATTCTTGGTGCGGGTCCAAAGGTCGTGGATGGCCGGGACAAGCCCGGCCATGACGGCTTTCCTTGGTCCACTCCTCATCACTTATGGATCAGCGTCCCCGTGCCCGTGTTGGTGAAGAGCTCGAGCAGCACCGCGTGCTGCATCTTGCCGTCGATGATGACGACGCCCTCGACGCCTTGTTCGAGCGCGTAGATGCAGGTCTCGACCTTCGGGATCATGCCGCCGGAGATGGTGCCGTCGGCGATCAGCTTGCGGGCGTCCTTCACCGAGAGCTGCGGGATCAGCTTCTTCGACTTGTCGAGCACGCCGGGCACGTCGGTGAGCAGCAGCAGGCGCTTGGCCTTCAGCGCACCGGCGACGGCGCCGGCAAAGGTGTCGGCGTTGACGTTGAGCGTCTGGCCTTCCCTGGAGGTCGCCAGCGGCGCCAGCACCGGGATCAGCTCGTAGCCGATCAGCTGGTTCAGCAGCGTGAGATCGACCTTTTCGGGGTCGCCGACGTAGCCGAGATCGACCGCTTTCTCGATATGCGAGTCCGGATCGATGATGGTGCGCGTCGTCTTGGTCGCCTTCACCATGTTGGCGTCCTTGCCCGACAGGCCCACGGCCTTGCCGCCGGCTTCGTTGATGTAGCCGACGATCTGCTTGTTGACGGAGCCGGCGAGCACCATCTCGACGATCTCGATGGTCGCGGCGTCGGTGATGCGCAGGCCCGCCGCGAATTCCGAGACGATGCCGAGGCGCTTGAGCATGGTCGCGATCTGCGGCCCGCCGCCATGCACCACGACCGGATTGATCGCGGTCTGCTCCAGCAGCACGATGTCGCGGGCGAAATTCTTGGCGGTTTCCTCATCGCCCATGGCATGGCCGCCATATTTGATGACGATGGTTTCTTCGTCGTACTGCTGCATGTGCGGCAGCGCTTCGGACAGGATGCGGGCCTGGTCGAGCGGGGAGATTTCGGTCATGTCACGGTCTCGCTGGCGGGGCGGTCGGTGCGCGTTCTATCCGATTGGCGGGCGAGGCGCAAAGTGGTCTCTTACCCTCCCCTGGAGGGGGAGGGTCGCTACGCATGCAGCGAAGCGAAATGCGTAGCGGGATGGGGTGACAGTCTAACCATTGAAGCGGTGCCCGCGTGGAGAGATCACCCCACCCCGTCTCACATTTCGCTGCGCTCAATATGAGCCGACCCTCCCCCGCCAGGGGAGGGTAAGAAAGAGCCGCTATTTCCGCGCCACCACCGCCGCCAGCGTCAGCGCCAGCCAGCTTGCAATCATCAGCGTTCCACCCGTCGGCGCCGCATATGGAAACAGCGAATGTCCGGCATATTGCCGCAAGGTGAGGTCGCCCGCGAACAACGCGGCGCCGATCACGAAGCCGAATGCGGCCACCAGGCCAATTCCGCCATGCAAAAGGCCGCGCGCGAGCAGGGCGACACAGGCCAATACGGCAGTTGCATGAAACAGCAGCATGGCGCTTGCCGAGGCAAGCCGGCTGGCGTCCGCGCCGTGAGCGGAGGCGGCGGCCAGCGCGACACCTGCGGCGCCTATCAAGCCGGCGAGCGAGATCAGCAGGCGGGTCATCACTTGGTCCGCTCTTCCAGCAATTTCGCCATCGCGGCGCGCAAGCTCTCCATGCCGGTCGCGCTGCGCGAGGAGGTCGCGATCACGTTCGGGAACGCGGCCGGATGTTTGGCGAGCGCGGCCTCGGTTTCGGCAATGCAGGTCTGAAGCTCGGTCGCCTTCACCTGGTCGGCCTTGGTCAGCACGACCTGGTAGCTGACGGCGGAGCGGTCGAGCGTCCCGAGGATCTCCTGATCGACGTCCTTGAGCCCGTGCCGCGCGTCGATGAGGACATAGACGCGCGCGAGCGAGGCGCGGCCCAGCAGGAATGTGTGGATCAGCTCGGTCCAGGACGCGACCTGGCTCTTGGGCGCCTTGGCATAGCCATAGCCTGGCATGTCGACGAGGCGCAGGTCGCCCTTTCCCGGCACCTCGAAGAAGATCAGCTCCTGCGTGCGGCCCGGCGTATGCGAGGTCCGCGCCAGCGCGTTGCGCCCCGTGAGCGCGTTGATCAGGCTCGACTTGCCGACATTGGAGCGGCCGGCAAAGGCGATCTCGAGCCCCGCCATCGGCGGCAGCGTCTGGATCGAGGGCGAAGCCCAGATGAACTGCCAGTCGCGCGCGAACAGCTTTCGTCCGGCCTCGATCAGCTTCGCATCTGTGTCGTCGGTCATGCGAAGATTCCATCCTCGTCATGGCCGGGCTTGTCCCGGCCATCGTCTATCCTCAGAGCTAGTGTCCAAAACGTGGATGCCCGGGACAAGCCCGGGCATGACGACTTGGAAGCATTTGTGCCCACTTCAGCGGAGCAAATTCTACAAAAAGCTACGTCGCCTTCTTCGCGAACGTCGCCTTGAGATTGTCGAACAGCTCCACCTTCACGCCGTTGCGGCGCATGATGAAGCTCTGCTGGAGCACCGAGAGCGTGTTGTTCCAGGCCCAGTAGATCACGAGGCCCGCCGGGAAGCCCGCCAGCATGAAGGTGAAGATCAGCGGCATCCAGTTGAAGATGAGCTGCTGCGTCGGATCCGGCGGCGTCGGGTTCAGCTTCATCTGGAACCACATCGTGATGCCCATGATGATCGGCCAGATGCCGAGCGCGAGGTAATGGCCGAACAGCGGAAGCTGCGTGGGATCGAACGGGATCAGCCCGAACAGCGTGAACAGATTGGTCGGATCGGGCGCCGAGAGGTCCTTGATCCAGCCGAAGAACGGCGCGTGCCGCATTTCGATGGTGACGAACAGCACCTTGTAGAGCGAGAAGAACACCGGAATCTGGATCACCACGGGAAGACAGCCGGCGACCGGATTGATCTTCTCCTTGCGGTAGATCTCCATCATCTCCTGCTGCTGCTTCACCTTGTCGTCAGGGTAGCGCTCCTTGAGCGCCTGAAGCTGCGGCTGGATCGACTTCATCTTCGCCATCGAGGCGTACGACTTGTTCGCCAGCGGGAAGAACAGCAGCTTCACGATCACGGTCACGAGCAGGATCGAGATGCCGAAATTGCCGAAGAAGCGGTAGAAGAAGTCGAGACCGAGGAACATCGGCTTGGTGATGAAGTAGAACCAGCCCCAGTCGATCAGCAGATCGAAATGGTTGAGGCCGAGCTCCTTGTTGTAGCCGCCGAGCCCGGCGAACGGGAACACGCCGACGACGCCGGCTTCCTTGGCGCCGGCGAACAGCCGAGCGTTTGCGGTCGCGGTGCCGCCGATCGCGACGGTGACGGGATCGAGCAGATAGTCGGTCTGATAGGTGTGGACGTTGCCGGTGAGGTTCGAGGAGAACCGCGCCTGCAGCTGCGCGCTGGTGTCGGGCAGCAGCGCCGAGGCCCAGTACTTGTCGGTCATGCCGAGCCAGCCATTGGTGGCCTTGAAGCTCACCGACTTGGCTTCGTCGATCTTCTTGTAGGCGTATTCCTGCAGGCCATCGAGATAGCCGATCAGGCCTTCATGCAGGATGTAATAGCCGGAGACCTGCGGTGTGCCGTGACGCGAGATCAGCGCGAACGGGTAGAGCGTAACAGGCGAATTGCCGACATTGCTGACGTCGTCCTTGACGGTGAAGAGATAATGATCGTCGATCGCGATGGTGCGGCGGAAGCTGAGGCCTTCGCCGTTGTCCCACTTCAGCACCACCGGCGTTGTCGGCGTCAGGCTGCCGTTGCCGTCCTGCTGCCAGACGGTCTGCGCGTCAGGCATCTTCGACGTGACGCCTGTCGCGGCCACCCAGCCGAACTCGGCGTAATAGGGCTCAGCCGTGCCCGAGGGCGAATAGAGAATGATCGGCGGCGACTTCGGGTCGACCGTCTCGCGGAACTGCAGCAGCGCGAGGTCGTCGATCCGGCCGCCCTTCAGCGAGATGCTGCCGACGAGGCGCGGGGTGTCGATCTTGACGCGCGGGCTCGCGGCAATCGCGGTGTCGCGGCTGACGGTCGGCTGGGCCTGCTGGGTCGCGCCGGGCGCTGTGGTCGGCGTCGTGTTGCCGGCCTGCGGCGTGGCGCCCGGCGTCGCGGACGCCGTCGGCTGCGGATTGGTCTTTTGCAGCTCGGCCTGGGCCTGCTGCTGGGCGCGCTGCTTCTCCATCGCCGGGACGTTGTAGAAGTACTGCCAGGCGATCAGCACCAGGCCGGACAGAATGACGGCGAGGATGGTATTGCGATTGTCAGTCATCACTGGGTCTCGTCATCAATCCGGTTTGCGGCTGGCGGCAGGGGCGGGCTCCGGCCCGCGTCCCTTCGCCCGCCGCGTGGGCCTCGTGAACGCCGTGCGAAGGTCGTCGAGCATGATCGCGAAGTCGCGCGAAAGCGCGTCCCTGCGACCGACCAGCACATAATCATGATGGGGTTGCATCGACACCGGATCGAGCCGCTTCACCAATTCGCGAAGCCGGCGCCGGATACGATTGCGTTCGGGGGCGTTGCCGTTCTTTTTGGTAACGGTGAAGCCGATCCGGATCGGGCCGCTGTCATCGCGACGGCGGCTTTGCAGGACGAACGCGGGACTATTCACCCGCGCGCCATTGGCAACGGCGAGGAAATCCGCCCGCTGCCTCAGCCGATCCATGATGAAATCCCAAAAAGGGGGTCCGGCTCAGGCGCTCAGACGCTTGCGGCCGCGCGCGCGGCGGGCAGCCAGAACCTTGCGACCGCCTGCGGTCGCAAGACGGGCCCGGAAGCCGTGGCGGCGCTTGCGCACCAGTTTGCTGGGTTGATAAGTCCGCTTCACGGGTTTTTCTCCGCTGACCGGGCAATTTGCCTGTAGAATTGATGGTAAAGTCCGGAAGATGCGGCCCAAAACGGGCCATTTACGGCCCCAGAAGAGCCGCTCCCGGTGTCGCACCGGGTCATCGCGGACAATTTGCGCGGCTTATATGCGAGCGTCTCGTGCTCGTCAACGCCGCAAGACCGCACAGGTCCGGTGAATATCGCTGTTTCCTTGGGGTTTTTAACCCTTGAGCTGGCGACTCGCCGGATCGGCACTTACATCACACATTGGCAGATTAGCGATCCGTAATTTGACCGGCCTCCGGGGCGGATCGCATCCTCCGAAAGCCAAAGCCAGCAGGGGCTCGTTTCGTGGCAGCGACAGACCTCCAGTCGACCCGGAATCCCGATCAGGATCCGGATCGGTCAATGGACCAGCCGGACGGGCCGGTGACGCGGACCCGTGGGCCGGGCGGGCTTGGCCTGTCCGGCAAGCTGTTGCTGCTGACCGTTCCCCTCGTGATGATCGCGGCCATCCTGCTTTACGTGCCCGCGATCGCCAACTTCTGGGTCAACCGGCTCAATGACCGCGTCGCCGCCGCCAACACGGCGGCGCTGGTGCTCGATGCGGCGCCGCTCGGCATGGTGCCGGAATCGCTGTCGCGGCAGATCCTGAAAAGCATCAATGCGCGCGCGGTCGCGATCAAGATGGGCCAGCAGCGCCGCCTGCTTGCCAGTGACAATCTGCCTGCGACGATCGAGCACGACGTCGATCTGCGCGACATGACGGTGTGGCACGCCATCACCGGCTCGTTCCAGATGATGCTGGAGACCGGCAATCAGCCGATCCGCATCGTCGGCCCCGGCGTCGGCAGTGCCCAGTTCATCGAGATCGTCACCGACGAGCTGCCGCTGCGGCAGTCGATGTACCGCTTCTCCCGCAACGTCGTGGTGGTTGCGCTGATCATCGGCGTGTTGACCGCGGGCCTCGTCTATCTGGCGCTGCACTATCTCTTCGTGCGGCCGATGCGGCGGCTGACCGCAAGCCTGATCGGCTTCCACGAGAATCCCGAGAGTTCGGCGCGGATCATCGTGCCGAGCCAGCGCAGTGACGAAATCGGCGTCGCCGAGCGCGAATTGTCGGACATGCAGCGCGACCTGATGTCGATGCTGCACCAGAAGAGCCGGCTTGCCGCGCTCGGCCTTGCCGTCTCCAAGATCAACCACGATCTGCGCAACCTTCTGGCCTCGGCGCAGCTCTTGTCGGATCAACTCGCCAGCGTGCCCGATCCCAGGGTGCAGCGCTTTGCACCGAAGCTGGTGCGCTCGCTCGAGCGCGCCATCGCGTTCTGCCAGTCGACGCTGTCCTACGGTCGCGCGCAGGAGGCTGCGCCCGACCGCCGCATGATGCTGATCGAGCCCATCGTGCTCGAGGTGCGCGAGACCGCGGGCCTCGCCAACGACGCTTCGATCGCCTGGGTCGCCGCGATCGAGCGCGGCCTTGCGGTGGATGCGGATCCCGACCAGCTGTTCCGCGTGCTGCTCAACCTCGTGCGCAACGCCGCCCAGGCGCTCGAGAGCCACGCCTCCGGCGACGGCGGCCCGCAGCAGATCAGGATCACCGGAAAGCGCGAAGGCGCGGTCGCGATCCTGGAGGTCTCGGATACCGGCCCCGGCGTGCCGGAGCAGACCCGGGCGCATTTGTTCGAGGCATTCCAGACCTCCGGCCGCCCCGGCGGCAGTGGGCTCGGCCTTGCCATTGCCGCCGAACTGGTTCGCGCCCATGGCGGCGACATCCATCTGGTCGAAGGCACCATCGGCGCCACTTTCCGGATTGTGATCCCCGATCGCCCCGTGGAACTCCTCTCCATCCGCAATGAGCGGGCAAGGGCTTAAGTCTTCTTTCGTCGTTCCGGGACGGCCCGAATGGGCCGGGCCCGGAATCCATGTCCGGCTGGTGGTTCTGGATTCCGGGCCCGCGACTTCGTCGCGCCCCGGAATGACGGCCTATGAGGCGGAAATGTCCCAAAATACCGCCGACGCAGACCTTGCCAACGCCGGCAAGAGCGGTTAGTCAGAGCGCTCTTTCGCACCCCTCCGGCGCTGTCCGGAGGCTGCCTGCGGGCTTTGGCCCGCGCTGTCTGCGAAACACGCGCCCGTAGCTCAGCTGGATAGAGCATCAGACTACGAATCTGAGGGTCGGACGTTCGAATCGTTCCGGGCGCGCCATTTCGGTACGAGGGTCTAGAACTTCTCGACCCAAGACCTCAACTCAATTTCCCAGGTCCACGCGCTGCGGTGTTGGTTGACGACATGCATGTTGCTCTGGGCGATCGCGTCGGGATCGAGGTAGCTGTCATCCGCCGCATCGCCGCCTTCGACACTTCCGGCCGTCGCCTTACGCACGCCTCCATCGATGACGATATGCGAGACGTGGATTCCTTTGGGCGCGAGTTCCCCAGGCGCCGGCCACTCAAGGATCGGTCGTCGCCTGGGGATGCAATCTGCGGCAAAGCCGGACATCCGACTCGTTCCCCGATTGAGGCTCGAGGAAGGCTGCGTCAAGCCGCGCTCGAACGCTTCAGTCGATAGAGGACGGGCAACACGTCCGATGGCTCCGGCCGGCGCGTATAGTCCGGATTGATTTCCGCATAGGCGATGACACCGTCCTGCCCGATCACGTAGCGCGCCGGCATCGGCAGCGTCCAACTCTCCTCACCATTGAAGGCGACGAGGTCGGCGCCGAGCTGCTTGTGGATCGCCTGCAGGTCTTCGGGCAGGTACCAACGGATGCCGAATTTCGCCGCCAGTTCGCCGCCCTTGTCGCCGACAATGGGGAATCCGAGCTTGTTGCTGCGCTGAGACTTGCGGCTGTTGGCAGCCGTCTGTTGGGACACGGCCAAAAGCACCGCACCGCGCGCTTCTATGTCCGCCCGAACCTCCTCGAGCGCCTGAAGATCGAGGTTGCAGAACGGGCACCAGGCGCCGCGGTAGAATGTCAGGACCAGCGGACCTCTGGCCAGCAAGTCCTGCGAGGATACGAGCTTGCCGTCTGGATCGGGCAGCGCAAACACCGGAGCGCGGTCGCCGGCATGCAGCGCACGGCCAGCCTGACCTGAGGCGATCAGTTCGTCGGTGACGCGGTGCATGATCGCCACGACGTCAGGCGGTGCCATTTCGGTTTCGAATTTTGTCTTGAGGGCATCCAGTTTGTCTTGAAGGGACATCGCATTTTCCTCGGTTGGGACGCATCTGCGTCCGGCGACGGGGAAAGTGCTTTATTCAAATCGAACGCGATAGACGAAGAATATGGCTTTGAGTTATTCATCAGGGCCATGAATGATCATCTCTCATCGTTGCGTCTGTTCGTTCGCGTTGCCCGGCGGGGGAGCTTCTCGGCCGGAGGCCGCGAACTGAACATCCCTCAGCCGACGGTGTCCCGCACGATTGCGGCCCTCGAGCGCAAGATGGGCGCGCCTCTGTTCACACGCACGACGCGGGCCGTCACCCTGACCGAGGCCGGCGCCGACTTTCTGGCGCGGGTCGAACCGATCCTCAGCGCGCTCGACGAAGCCGAATACGCGGTGCGCGGGACCGGCGAATTGCGCGGCATTTTACGGGTCGGCCTTTCATCCACCTTCGCGATCCGGGAGATCGCGCCGCGCCTTCCAGTTTTCATGGACAAGCATCCGGCGCTGCGCGTCGAGCTCTTGGCCGACGACATGCGGCAGAACTTCGTGAGCGAAAGCATCGATATCGGGCTGAGATTCGGGTCGCTTCCGGATTCGACGGCAGTGGCGCGTCGTATCGCGGCATGGCCACGCGTGATTGTCGCCTCGCCGGCCTATCTCGAACGGTTCGGCGTTCCCCAGACGCCCGCCGACCTCGCAGCACATTCCGTCATCGTGGGACCGTCGCGCCTCGGTCCCGCCTGGACGTTCCGCAAGAACGGCAAGGCGACGTCGGTGCGAGTGGGTGGCCGGCTGACGGCGACCGTCAATGAAGTCGCCACAGCAGCAGCAGTTGCCGGCCTCGGCCTGACCTCGATGGCGAGCGTCGGTTGCAGAGGCGAGATCGAGAACGGCTCCCTCGTTCGGGTGTTAGCCGACTGGGATATGGGGTCGGTTGAACTGCATGCCGTGTTTCCCGACGGCAGAGGCGCCAAACCCTCCGCAAGGACCTTCGCCGATTTCCTTGTCGCCGAATCCGCCAAATGGTCGGCTGCCTAGGCTGGCACCCACGTCCCTTGCCTTCCTGGAATTACAGCAAAATTTCAACAGTATAAGAGTTCGCGCTTTTATTCTGAATGGCGCGCCATTTCGGTCCAGAACTGGGCACTCCAAAACCTGCCGTTGTTGCGCTTGGAAGGTTTTGAGGGTCTGTGACGTAATCGTCGGCCCCGTTCGATCGCATCCACCGCCCTCTCTGCGTCAAGGCGGGCCTGGTCGCGCGTGGCTTTCAGCTCAGCGATGGCCCCCAATCCGAAGTGGCCACCCCCTCAAATTATTTTTCTTGCCGCGACCCCGGCGCGACGTTCGGGCCCTCTTGTCTAAGTGAATGCGCCGTAGTGGCGCGTCACGAAACGGAGGGCAGAACCATGTGGTATAGGAAGAACGTCGGCGGGCGGGAGCGCGCGGCCAGGCTGATCGGCGGGGGTTTGATGCTCATCTGCGGCGTGGTTGCGCTGCACGCTTCGCCGCTCGGGCTACTGCTCAGCGGCGTGGGTGTCGCGACGCTGGCCACCGGCGTGTTCGGCTACTGCCCTGCCTGCGCCGTCGCCGGGCGCGAGCCACCGAGGGGGTGACTGCTGTGGCGCGCGTCTCAGACGATCTCTTGCTCGCGGCACAGTCGGGTGACCGGCACGCGCTGACACAGCTATTGGTGGCGCTGCAGCCGGACATTCGACGCTACGCCCGGCGCCAATGCCATCGCACCTCGATCATCGAAGATGTGGTGCAGGAAGCGCTCATCGTCGTGTACCGGCGCGTGGGCACGGTCCGCAGTCCGGCCGCGCTCGCCGGCTGGCTGGTGACTGTCATCGCGCGCCTTTGCATGTTGCCGGCGCTCATGCTGATGCGCGGGGTCGAGGAACTCACCAGCCTGGAAGAGTCACGCGAGCTCGCAAAAGTCCCGCCGGACGAGTTGCGCATGGACCTGGTCAACGCCATCGAGTCGCTTTCGCCATCCGATCGCGAAGTGGTGCTGCTGCGAGATCTCGAGGATCTGACGATTGGGGAAATCGCCGGGCGGCTCGGCGTGACGCGGGAAGCGGCCAAAAGCCGCCTGCGCCGCGCCCGCGCATTGGTGCGCGAATATCTGCTTGGCACAACGGACAACGGACGAGAGAGCACATGAATTACTTTCGTGGCGTGGGCATGTTCGGCAGCTCCTACCTCGGCGCACACCTGATACGCGGGCTGTCTGCGGCGGCGCTCCTGGCTTGGGCCATCGTCCACCAGACCGCCCTCCCTTGGCTGTCCCTGGGCGCGGGCGTTGCCGCCCTCGTCGCGCTACGCGGATGCCCGATGTGCTGGACAATGGGCCTCATCGAGACGCTTTCGCAAGGCGTTCGCGATTCAACCGTTGAACGGGCTGACCGGACATGGCTGCGTTAACATTGCGACAGTATTGGAAGGGCCGAGGTAAAGAGAAGTCGACGACAGCTCGTTCCAGAGCCGCGTTCAATGCTCGCAGCAGAAAGTGATTGCCAACCTGTTCTTGTCGGATCGCAGGGAGCACGCAATGTCGAAGGCAATTGCCGTCTTGGGCTCCGCGCTGTTCTTCGTCGTGGCGCCGCTGGTGCTGGCAGGCATCATCCCATGGTGGGTCACGCAGTGGGAATTCCGGCCGGCTTTTTTCGGTGTCGATCTCACCCGCATCCTCGGCGGAATATTGATCATCGCCGGAGTGCCCGGAGTGGTGGATTCATTTGCCCGTTTTGCGCTGGAGGGGCTGGGGACGCCGGCCCCGATCGCGCCGCCACAAAAGCTCGTCGCGACTGGCCTTTATCGCTACGTGCGAAATCCGATCTACATCGCGGTCGTCGCAGTCATTCTCGGTCAGGCTGTCTTGTTTGGTGACCGGCGTCTGCTGTGGTACGGCACGGCGCTTTGGCTTTTCTTTCATGTCTGGGTGGTGATGATCGAAGAGCCGGCGCTCGAGCAAACCTTCGGCACGGCGTATGAGAGCTTTCGAACCAATGTGCCGCGCTGGATTCCGCGGTTGACGCCATGGCGAGCCGCATAGAGGAATCGCTGCAAGCGGCTCGATGCGGACTGCAACAAACGGCGCCACCTGCGCTAGGCCGCAAGGTCCTGCTTCTCGTCGCCGATCAGGCGAACGCGGTTGCGGCCGGCGGCCTTCGCGTCATAGAGCGCGATGTCGGCCTCGGCGAACAGTTCGACGATCCGGCGGCGGTGCGGGCGGCCGATCAGGGCAGCGCCGATCGAGGCGCTGACTTCGAGGCGAAGACCGTTCCAGAACAGCGGGCGGCTCAACATCATGACGGTCTTTTGCAGCACGCGTGCGATCCGCGCAGGCTCGGTCGGGGCGCGCAGGATGATCGCGAATTCATCGCCGCCGAGCCGGCCGACCAGGCCGGCATTGTGGAAGGCCCGGCGCAAGCGCTGGGCGACCTCGCACAGGCATGCGTCTCCGGCGAGATGACCGAACGTGTCGTTGAGCTGCTTGAAGCCGTCGAGGTCGATCAGCACGAGCGCCGACGCGAAGCCATGATTCAGGCTGTCGTTGATGACGTCGCGGTAGCGGGCCTGAAAGATCGAGCGATTGGCCAGCCCCGTGAGCGGATCGGTCTCGGCTTGCAGGCGCAGGTTATCGAGAGCCCGTCGGTCGGAGGTGATGTCCTGTTTGGACCCGAAGATCCGCAGCGGTCTTCCGCCGTCGCGCACCGCGTTGATCGAAAGCCGCATCCAGCGGCTTTCGCCGCGCCAGGTTCTGATCTCGGTGTCGAGCGTGACCGGCGCGCCGCTCCGGATCACCTCGGCACGCGCGAGCTCCATGTGGCGCCGGGATTCGTCGATGTAGAGGTCGACGATGTTGGCGCGCCGCAACGGGTTGCTCTCGGGATAACCGAAGATGTCGTAGACACCCTGGGTCCAGCTCAGGCGCTCGGTCTCGAGCTCACATTCCCACGCGCCGATGCGCGCGCCAGTCAGGGCCTGATCATAGAGCCGTACGCGAACCTCGTCCGGCAAAGCCGAGGCAGCATGGTGTTCTGTCATCGACGGTCCGGCAGCATGTCCCGATTTTGCCCAAAGACGTGAAGAAGCACTTAAAGGCTAGGGCTGCTGCGTTAACGAATTCTATATTCGGGGAGGAACAGGCGCACTGAACGGTAAATTTGGCCGCGGCGGGCGATCTTCGCCCCGCTCGACGTCAATGTCCGAAGCCGGCGGCCAGCGCCCGCAATTCGTCGCGGATGCGGTCCAGCACGCTCTCATACTCGCGCGTCTCGGTTTGGCGGAACAGGCGCACGCTCGGATACCAGGGGCTGTCGGTGCGGTCGAGCAGCCAGCGGTAGTCGGGCGTCCAGGGCAGCAGGATCCAGGTCGGGCGGCCAAGGGCGCCGGCGAGATGGGCCACGCTGGTGTCGACGGTGATCACGAGGTCGAGGCAGCCGATCAAGGCGGCGGTATCGGTGAAGTCGGTGAGCTCGGCGGTCAGGTCGACGATGTCGCTTCTCTCCCGCACGGCCGCGTCATGCGGTCGCGGGGCCTTCTGCAGGCTGACAAAGTCGGCATCGACGTCGAGGATGCGGGACAGCGTCCGCAGCGGAATCGAGCGCGTCTCGTCATTCACGTGGGAAGGATCGCCCGACCAGGCGAGGCCGACCCGGAGCCTGGTGCGAGGACCAAGCCTGGTCTCCCAGGCCTGAACAAGGCTGCCGGGAGGCGAGGGCAGATAGGGTTCCGACGGAATCGTATCGAGCCGGGTCTTGAAGGCGAGCGGAAGGCTGGAGATCGGGCAGTGCAGATCGAACGCCGGCAGTGTGCCCATGGCCGACATCGGCACGCAGCGAGAGGCTCCGCTCAAGTTCGACATCAACAGGTGCAGCGGATCCTGAACGGCAAGGAGAACGCGCGCACCTTGCTCGGCCAGCTTCGGGATGTAGCGGGCGAAGTGAATGGTGTCGCCCAATCCCTCGTCTGCCGCGATCAGGATTGTCCGTCCCGCGACGCTTTCCTCACCGAGCCACATCGGCTGCTGAAACCGCGGATATCTCGACGAGGGCAGTTTCGACCGGGTCTGGTGTCCGCGCCAGCCGGCGCCGAAATTGCCGGTCAGCAGATGCGCCAGCGACACGTTCCACGCCGTCACCTCATTGCTGAGCCCCAGCGACCTCATGCGATCGGACAGCGCGAACAGTTCGTCGAAGCGATGCAGGTGGAACAGCGCGACCAGCCTGTTGTCGAAGGCATCGGCAAAGCGCGGCTCGATCTCGATGGCCTTTTCGAACCACGCCAGCGCCTCGTCGTTCCGGCGGAGCCGCCTCAGCGCAAGACCCAGATTGTTGCATATCTCGGCATTGTAGGGATCGAGCTGGTGCGCCCGCAGTCCGTCGTCAGCGGACTCCTCGAACCGCTTCAGACAGTAGAGAACCCAAGCGCGTGTCCGCAAGGTGTGGGCATGGTCCGGGAACAGCCTGTTGCTGTGATCGAGGCGCGCGAGAGCCTCCTCGTTTCGCCCAAGCTTGTGGAGGAGAATCCCGCATCCAAAAAGCGCGTCGTGATGCTGCGGATCGCGCTTGAGCGCTTGCTGATAGCTTTGCAGAGCCTGGTCGAGGCGCGCAAGTTGGACGAAGATCTCACCGCGTTGGCACCACAAGCCGGAGTCGTCATGCCGAAGCTGGATTGCCTTGTCGATGACATTGAGCGCCTCCTCGCAGCGCCCATGCCGCTGCAGGACTTTTGCGAAGCTCGCCAGATATTCGGGCTTGGGTGCGCGCTGGATCGCGCGGACGATCCATTCCAGGGCGTCGCTGTATTGCCCGGCCTCGAGATGCAGCAGCCCGATGAGATGCTGGGCGTCGGTATTATAAGCATCGATTCCGAGGGCCTGCTGGCAGCAGGCACGCGCGTCGAGATGCCGCCCCGCCCGGAAATGCGCAAGACCCGCTTCGCAAAAGGCGGCTGCTGTGCTCATCGCTGCCCGGTCCCATCAATGGCGAGTGGCCGCCCGAAACGCGGCAGCCGATGATTCGACCTCAGCAGCGCGAGATTGCGCGGGGCTTGCGGCGCTCCGAAAAAGCGTTGGTGTCTCAGCCGTTGAGATCCGGAAGTGGCGAAGCCGGGGAGATGCCGGTTGCGCGTGCCGGACCCGCGACCACCCGCTTCCGCCGCCGCAGCCTGTCCAGGACCAGGTACATCGCCGGCGTCGAATACAGCGTGAACAGCTGCGCGACGACGAGGCCGCCCATGATGGTGATGCCGAGCGGCTGGCGGATCTCGAAGCCGGGGCCGGTGCCGAAGGCGATCGGGACCGCGCTCAGGAATGCCGCCAGCATCGTCATGGTGATCGGCCGCGCCCGCAGCCGTGCCGCGAGCAGGATGGCGTCGCGGGCACTGATGCCGCGATGCCGCTCGGCATCGAGGGCATAGTCGACCATCATGATGGCGTTCTTCATCACCATGCCGACCAGCAGGATGCAGGCGATGGTGGTGACCAGCGTGAACTGCGTTCCCGTCGCCCACAGCGCAACCAGCGCGCCGAAGGCGGTCGGCGGCAGGGTCGAGAGAATCGTCAACGGATGGACGTAGCTCTCGTAGAGCATGCCGAGCGCGAGGTAGATCGCGATCAGGGCCGCTCCGAACAGGGCCGCCTGCTTGACGATCGACCTGTCGGCTTCCTTGGCCTCGCCGCGAAATTCCGCCTTGATGTCGTCGGGCAGCTTTGCGTCGGCCTCCTCCTTGCGGATCGAGGCGATGGCGTCGCCGATCGACGTGCCGGGCTTGATGTCGAAGAAGATCGTCGCGGCCGGAAACTGGGCGCTGTGACGGACCCACATCGCGGCGTGCGCGCGCTGCGGCTTGGTCAGGGCGGCGAGCGGCACGGCTTTGCCGCTGGCGCTCGGGACGTAGATCTGGCTCATGGAGTCGGGGCCGCTCGCGGCCTGCGGTTCGACCTCGAAGATCACGCGGGCGAAGTTGGTCGGCAAATAGAGAAGATTGATCTGACGCTGGCCGAAGGCGTCGTTGAGCGTATTGTCGACCGCAACGGGCGTGACGCCGAGCATCGCGGCGCGAACGCGGTCGATGGTGAGGCCGGCCTGCAGGCCCCCGGTCTCCCAGCTCGCGATGACGTCGATGATGTCGGGAATGCCGCGGACGCGCCGGATCATGCTTTCGGCGGCGCGTATCACCGCCTCCTCGTCGATGCCCCAAAGCGTATATTGAAAACGCGATCCGCCGGACTGGACGCCGAGATTGAGATCCTGCAGCGGCACGAAGAACACCCGGACGCCGTCAATCTGGTTCATGCGCTCGCGCAATCGTGCAATGACCTGCTGGATCGACAGCTTGCGAACCTCCGGCGGCTTCAGCGCGACCAGCATCTGCCCGACGCTGAGGGCGTTGCCATTGCCTTCGCCGATATAGGACGTCAGGCCCGAGATCGCGGGATCCTGCAGGATCGCTTCGCCGACGGCCCGCTGCCGGTCTTCCATGGACAGGAACGAGATGTTCGAGGGTGCTACGGTCCGCACGAACATCACGCCGGTATCCTGGGTCGGCATGAAACCCTTCGGCAGTTTCAGATAGAGCCAGACGCTGGCCCCCGTCAGGGCCGTTATCATCAGGACGGTGAGAAAGCGGCGGCGCAGCGTCCAGTCGAGACTGCGGGCGTAAAAGCTGCGGTGTCCGCCGTCCGCGTCGGGATTATGCAACCGCTGCCGGCCGCGATCGAGCAGATGCCCGCACATCATCGGCGTCAGCGTCAGCGAGATCGCCGCCGAGGATACGATGGCGACCACCAGCGTCACGCCGAATTCGCGGAAATAACGCCCGACCACATCTGGCATGAACAGGATCGGGATCAGCGCCGCGATCAGGGCGACGGTGATGGCGACGACCGTGAATGCCATCTGCCTGCTACCGTTGATCGCGGCCTGCAGCGCCGGCTCGCCTTCGGACATGCGGCGGATGATGTTCTCGATCATGACGATGGCGTCGTCGACGACGAAACCGGCGGCGATGGTGAGCGCCATCAGCGACAGATTGTCGAGGCTGAAGCCGCACAAATTCATCACGAACAGCGTCGCGGCCAGCGAGACGGGAATGGTGACACTCGGGATCATGGTGGCCCAGAACCGCCTGAGGAACAGCGCGATGACGAGCACGACGAGCGCGGAGGCGATCACAAGGGTGAGCTTGACGTCGTTCACGGCAGCCCGGATCAGCGTGGTGCGGTCATAGATCGTATGCAGCTTGATGCCGGGCGGCAGCCAGCGCTGGATTTCCGGCAACTCGGACTTGATGGCATCGACCGTCTCGACGATGTTGGCGTCCGATTGCTTGTAGATGAACAACACGACGCCGCGCTCGGTGCCGTACCAGCCGGCAAGCCGGTTGTTGATGACGCTGTCGGTGACGTCAGCGACGTCGCCCAGACGAACCGGGGCGCCGTTACGCCAGGCCAGCACGATACCGCGATAGTCGACCGCCTGGAGCAGCTGGTCGTTGGCTTCGATGGTGAGGCGCTGACCGTCGACCGAAACCGCGCCCTTGGGCAGGTTCTGCGATGCATTGAGGACGGCGACGCGCGCCGCCTCCAGCGACAGGTTCATCGCGGCGAGTCGGGCCGGAGAGACCTGGATGCGCACCGCGCTTCGCTCTGCGCCCGTCACGTTGATCCGCGCGACGCCGGGCAATTGCGACAGTTTTGGCGCGATCACGCCGTCGGCCAGGCTGTAGACCTCGCCTGGGGTGAACACGTCGCTGGTCAGGGCGAGCGCCACGACTGCGAAGCCCGCCGGGTTCGCCTTCCAATAGGTCGGCGGCCAAGGGCCTTTCGGCAGGTTCGGCCCAGCCGAGTTGATGGCGGCCTGCACCGCGCCGGCGGCGGCATCGACATCCACGGAGAGCTCGAACTGCACCGTGATGCTGGTGCCGCCCATGGCGCTGAAGGAGGTAATTTCCGTCACGCCCGGGATCAACGCCAGCGTGGTCTCGAGTGGCTGCGATAGCGCATTGGCGACTGTTGCCGGGCTTGCGCCCGGGAAAGGCGCGTAAATTCCGATCGTGGGCCGTTCCACCGCCGGCACCGAGGCGATCGGCAGACGGACATAGGCGACGCAACCGAGCAGGAACACGCCGATCATCAGCAGCGTCGTCGCCACCGGCCGCAGCACGAATTGCGCGGTGATGCTCACGGTGCCGGCCGCTCGGCCTGCGGCATCGCCGCCGGATCGCCTGTTGATGCGGATCGCCATCCGAACCGCGTGCGCAGCGAGGCAAACGCCAGATAGACGACGGGCGTCGTATAGAGCGTGAGCACCTGGGAGACGACCAGGCCGCCGACGATGGAGATGCCGAGCGGCTGGCGCAGCTCGGAACCCGTGCCTGCGCCGATCGCAAGCGGCAGCGCGCCGAACAGCGCGGCCATCGTCGTCATCATGATCGGACGGAAGCGAAGGATGCAGGCCTGCCTGATGGCGTCGAACGAGGAGGCGCCGTCCTCGCGCTCGGCCGCAAGTGCAAAGTCCACCATCATGATGGCGTTCTTCTTGACGATGCCGATCAGGAGGATGATGCCGATCAGCGAGATCAGGTTGAGATCCAGCCGGTACAGCATCAGCGCCAATAGCGCGCCGATGCCGGCTGATGGCAATGTCGACAGGATCGTGATCGGGTGGATGTAGCTCTCATAGAGCATGCCGAGGATCAGGTAGACGGTCACGATCGCGGCCAGCAGCAGCCACTTCTCGTCTGTGAGAGAGTTGGCGAATTCGGCGGCCGTGCCAACCAGTTTGGTCGTGACCGCGTCGGGCAGTCCGATGTCGCGTTCGGTCTGGCGCAGCGCCTCCGTCGCCTGGCTCAGCGAAACGCCGTCCGCCAGGTTGAACGAGATCGTCGTGGCCGGGAACAGGCCCTGGTGCGAGATCAGAAGGGGCGCGTGCTGGCGCTCGATCCTGGCGAAGGCCGACAGCGGCACCGGCGCGGAGGCCTTGCTGAAGGCGCCGCTGAAGCCGCTGGTCTGCTGATCGATGCTGCTGGCCTGGGCGGCTGCCGCGGTCAGATAGATCTTGCCGAGGATATCAGGGTCGTTGCGCAAGGCCGGATCGACCTCGAGGATCACGTGATACTGGGTGAGGGGGCCGAACACCGTTGCGATCTGGCGCTGTCCGAATGCGTCATACAGCGTCTGGTCGATCGTGTTCAGGCTGACGCCGTAGCTGGCCGCGAGCTGCCGGTCCACGGTGACGGACATCTGCAGGCCTTCGTCCTGGCGATCGTCGGCGACGTCGGCAAGCTCCCGCCGCTGGCGCAGCGCCTCGACCAGGCGTCGGCTCCAGAGCCGAAGCTCGTCCTCGTCGAGATCCTGCAGTGCATATTGGTATTGCGTGCGCGCGACGCGCGATTCGATCTGCAGATCCTGCGCCGGCTGCAGGTGCAGCGTGATGCCATGGACGCCCTCGACCGCGTGCTGCAGCCGCGCCATCACGGCGGCCGCGGACGATGTCCGCGCGTCGGGGCTGCCGATATCGATATAGAGCCGGCCGCTGTTCAGCGTCGTGTTGACGGAGCCGATGCCGACGAAGCTGCCGACCGTGACGACATCGCCGTCGCGCGCGACAATTGCGGCGAGCTGCTGCTGCCGCTCGGCCATCGCGGCAAAGGAGATGTCCTGGGCCGCATCGGTCGTGCCGATCAGCAGGCCCGTGTCCTGCAGGGGCAGGAATCCCTTGGGGATCGCGACGTACAGGATCCCGGTCGCGACCAATGTGAGCATGGTGAACGCCAGCGTGAGGTTGCGGTGCCTCAGCACCCAGTCCAGCCCCCACAGATAGAAGCTGGCGGAGGCGTCGAAGCCGCGCTCGCTGATGCGGAACAGAAAGCCGTGCCGCGCGTCGGGGTCCTCGCGTTGCAGCAGATGCGCGCACATCATCGGCGTGAGCGTCAGCGAGACCAGACCGGAGATCACGACGGCAAAGGACAGCGTGATGGCAAATTCCCGGAACAGCCGGCCGACCACGCCGCCCATCAGCAGCAGCGGGATGAAGACGGCGATCAGGGAGATCGTCAGCGAGACGATGGTAAAGCCGATTTGCCGGGCGCCCTTCAGGGCCGCTTGAAGCGGATCCTCGCCGTCCTCGACATAGCGCGCGATGTTCTCGATCATGACGATGGCGTCGTCGACGACGAAGCCGGAGGCGATCGTCAGCGCCATCAGCGAAAGGTTGTCGAGGCTGAAACCGCACAGCGCCATGACGCCGAAGGTCGCGATCAGCGACACCGGCAGCGTGACGCTCGGGATCACGGTCGCCCACAGCTTGCGCAGGAAAATGAAGATCACGAGCACCACCAGCGCGACCGTCAGCACCAGCGTGAACTGCACATCGTGGATCGCGGCCCGGATCGTCGTGGTGCGGTCGCTGACGACGGAGATCTTCAGCGCCGCGGGCAGCGAATCCTGCAGCTTCGGCAGGATGCTCTTGATGGCATCGACGACCTCGATCGTATTCGCGCCCGGCTGGCGCTGGATGTCCAGCAGCACGGCGCGCTCGCCCTGGAACCATGCCGCCTGCTCGGAATCCTCGACGCCGTCGATGGCGGTGCCGACATCGCGCAGCAGCACCGGCGCGCCGTTGCGATAGGCGATCACCGCATCCCGGTAGGCCTCCGCCGTGAAGAGCTGGTCGTTGGTGTCGACGTGAAACGCCTGCCGCGGACCGTCGAGCGAGCCCTTCGGGTTGTCTGCGGTGGTGGCGGCGATACCGCGGCGCACGTCGTCGAGCGACATGCCGAGCCCCGCGAGCCGGGTCGGGTTCATCTGCAGCCGCACAGCGCGGGTCTGCCCGCCCTCGATGCTGACGGCGCCGACGCCCGGGATCTGCGAGAGCTTCGGCACGAGAATCGTCGCGGCGTGATCGTTGGCCTCGTGCAGCGGCATCGTCTTCGAGGTCAGCGCGAGGATCAGCACCGGCGTATCGGCGGGATTGACCATGCGATAGGTCGGCGGGCTCGGCAGCAGCTCGACGGGAATCCACCCCGCCGCCGCGTTGATCCGCGCCTGCACGTCCTGCGCGGCCGCGTCGATCTTGCGCGACAGGTCGAATTGCAGGGTGATCTGGCTGTAACCATAGGAGCTGGTCGAGCTCATGTCCGTCAGCCCGGAGATCGTGCCGAAATAATGCTCCAGCGGCGCGGTGATCGAGGTTGCGACGACGGTCGCGGAGGCGCCGGGATAGCGCGTCACCACCTGGATGGTGGGAAAGTCGACATTCGGCAGCGGCGCAATCGGCAGCTCACGATAGCCGAGCATGCCCAGCAGCACGACCGCGACGATCATCAGCGTCGTTGCGATCGGCCGGAGGATGAAGGGCGCGGACATGGCGGACCTCAGTCGACGCGCGGCTCGGGGCGCGGCTGAACGGTGGGCTGCGCCTTGGGGGTCGGCGTCTGCCCTTCGATCGTGATGCGCGCGCCGTTCTCGAGCCGGTAGTAACCGTCGGTGACGACGCGCTCGCCCTTGGCGAGGCCCTTGTCGATCAGCGCGCGTCCGTCGAAGATCTGTCCGACCACGACCGGGCGGAAGGCGGCCGTATCGTCCGCCTTCGCGACCCAGACGAAGTCGCCGCGTGGCCCGTGGCGCACGGCGATCGCCGGCGCAGTGATGGCGTTCTTGCGTGTGTCGACCGTGATGCGCCCATTGG
The DNA here is from genome assembly GCF_018129685.1 of Bradyrhizobium manausense. Classification (GTDB taxonomy): domain Bacteria; phylum Pseudomonadota; class Alphaproteobacteria; order Rhizobiales; family Xanthobacteraceae; genus Bradyrhizobium; species Bradyrhizobium manausense_D. The sequence continues at coordinate 57,073 of NZ_JAFCLG010000008.1, read as the reverse complement.
CGAAATTGCCGGGCCAGAGCTTCATCGCCTTGTTGGGAAACATCGCCTTCAGCTTGATCGTGCCGCTGGCCTGATCGACCTGGTTGTCGACCAGCGTGATCGTGCCCATGTCGAGCTCGGCGCTGTTGTCGGCGGTCAGCGCGACCACCGGCGCCTCGGCCTGGCCGAGGCTGAGCCGGGTCTGGCCCACCGCGACCGCGGCGAGGGTGTAGATCACCGAGATCGGCTGCAATTGCGTGACGGTGACGATGGTGGCGGGCGACACGGCGCGGACGTAATTGCCCTGGTCGACCTGGCGGATGCCGAGCCGTCCGCTGATCGGCGCGCGGACATTGGTGAAGCCGAGCTGCGTGCGCGCATATTCGATCTGGGCGTCGTCGTTCCGGACCTGCGCCTTGTACTGTTCGACCAGCGCATGCTGCTGGTCCACCACCTGCCGCGAGATCGCGGCGGCCTTCTGGATCAGCGCGTCGTAGCGCTCCATGTCGATCTGCGCGCCGTCGAGCAGCGCCTGATCCTTCTGCCGCACCGCGATCTGCTGGTCGAGCTGGGCCTGGAACGGGCGCGGATCGATCACCGCAAGAATGTCGCCCTGTTTGACGTCCTGTCCTTCCTGGAAAAGGATCTGGACGATCTCGCCGTCGACCCGGCTCTGCACGTTCACGGTGTTGTAGGCCTGGATCGTGCCGATGCCTGTCAGATAGATCGGCACGTCCTCCGCCTTCGCGGCGGCAACCTTCACCGCGACCGGCGGCCTTGGCGCAGGCGCGGGCGCGACACCGCGCTCGGCTTCCGCCGCCCGCATGAAGGGCAGCGGGAAGGGAAGCTTGAGGTCCTTGAGGTCATTCCTGAAATAATAGGCCGCAGTGCCCGCCGGTAGCACCACCAGCGCGCCGATGAGGAGTTTTGCTGCGCGTTTCACGTTCAAACCCATCACCTGAGCCGGCCGCCGATGCCGCGCCTGTTGTCCCGGAGCGGAAACTCCTTAGCACGAAGCAACCTGACGTTGATATCGGCAGCGGATATGCTACGGCACGTAACACTAGCACGCGTAGCACATCGAGATCAACGGCGCTGCCGTCGATGGATGTCGGGCTTGGGATGTCGGGCTTGGCGATGGATGTCCTACACGACCTCGACGGTCGCGGCGTCGAACTGGGTGCCGGCGCTGCGATGACGGGCGAACATTTCGGCCGGCAGCTCCGTAACCGCGTTTTGCGCGGTGCCGTCAAGCATCGCGTGGACGCGCCTGGCTGAGGCCTTCAGCACCGCCGCATCGAGCTTGCCGGAATCGACGCCGTTGATGATCGACTGGGCAAGGAAGCGCGCGCGCTCGGTGTCGGTCAGATGCGAGCAGATCATCAGCATGTCGTTGCCTGCAGCCATGAAGCGCGCGCCGGCGTCAGGCGCATCTAGCCGGCCGGCCATGGCGCGCATGCCGACGTCGTCGGACACGATCACGCCGCGGAAATTCATGGCCTCGCGCAGCAGTCCTTGCGTGATCGTGCGCGACAGCGTCACGGGATCGTTGGCGTCGAGCTTGCGGTACAGGATGTGCGACGTCATCATCATTTCGATGCCGCCCTCGATCGCGGCGGCAAACGGCTTCAGCTCGCGCGCCTTGATCTGGTCGAGCGTGAGATCGAGCACCGGCAATTCGTGATGCGAATCCACCTGGGTGTCGCCGTGCCCCGGGAAATGCTTGCCGCAGGCCCGCACGCCGCGGCGCTCCATCGCCCTTGTGAAGGGCAGCATCGACTTGATGACTTCGTCGGCGGTGCGTCCGAAGGCGCGCTCGCCGATGACGGGATTGGCCGGGTTGCTGTGGATGTCGAGATCAGGCGCGAAATTCAGATTGCAGCCGAGCGAGGCGAGCTCGGCGCCCATGGCGTCGCCGACCTGCTCCGAGGTCGAAGCCCAGCGCGCCGCATAGGAAAAGCGCGTGATCGGCGGCGGCGTGCGGCAAACGCGTCCGCCCTCATGGTCGATGGCGATGAACTGCTTGTCGCGCTGCGAGGAATCGCGGATCGCGGCGATCAGATCGCGGTGCATCGCGAGCCAGTCCCGATAAGGCAGGTCGTGGCGGAAATTGCTCTTGTAGAGGATGACGCCGGCGGGCTTGAGATCCCGCAGCAGCGCGCGATCGCGGTCGTCGAGCACGCTGGTCGGCCGCAGGCCAATGAAGAAATGGTCGCCGACCGTTGCAAGGAGGGAATCGCTCATTCGCCGGGCCGCCACAATTCGTTTCGGTTGATTGAGATGGAGCTGGACGCAACGCGAACTCTCAGCTCCGGAGACGGGCCGTCGAGAGGCCTGCTTCGCGGCCATGATATTTCAAATCTCTTAACGGAATCAATCTGCAAGTCCTGCGCGATGATCCGCCGACCGCGACCCAGGCCTGTGCTGTCTTCCGCCTGTTGTCACGTCCCTGTCATCCGCGCTCTGTTGATTGCGGCTCTTTCGCCGTGCATCCGTAGAGGCCGATATGAATCCGATTGATACGATCTCGTCCAACCGCCGGTCGATCCTGCAAGGCCTCGCGGCCGCAGCAATGGTCCCGCTGGCGTCGCCCGCGACGGCAGCCGAGAGCCTGCCGCCGCCGCCGACCGGTTCGGCCGCCGCAGTCGCGACTGACAAGGCTTACTGGACTGCCGTGAAGGGCCTCTATGCCGTCACGCCCGACATCGTCAATTTCGAGAACGGCTATTGGGGCATCATGCCCGAGCCGGTCAGGCGTGAGTTCATCCGCCAGTCCGACATGGTCAATTTCCAGAACACGTTTTACGCGCGGCAGCGCGTCGGGGCCGACTTCGAGGCCGTGCGCGCGAAGGTGGCCGCGGCCGTGGGTGCCGCGCCCGAGGAAATCGCGCTCACCCGCGGCGCGACGGAGGCGTTGCAACTCCTCATCGGCGGCTACAACAGGCTGAAGCCTGGCGATGGCGTGCTTTATGCTGATCTCGACTATGATTCGATGCAGTACGCGATGAACGCGCTCAAGGCCCGCCGCGGCGTCGACGTGGTCAAGTTTGATATCCCGGAGCCCGCCACCCGCCAGGCGGTGCTGGATGCCTATGCCCGTGCCATCGAGGCCAACCCGAAGACGCGGCTGCTGCTGCTGACCCATGTCAGCCATCGTACCGGCTTCGTCATGCCTGTGACCGAGATCGCCCGCATGGCAAAAGCCAAAGGCATCGACACCATCGTCGACGCCGCGCATTCCTGGGGACAGATCGACTTCCGCGTCACCGATCTCGAATCCGATTTCGTCGGCTTCAACCTGCACAAATGGATCGGCGCGCCGCTCGGCGTGGGCTTCCTCTACATCAGGAAGGATCGCCTCGCCGACATCGATCGCGCCATGGGCGACGAGGACTATGCTGAAACCGATATCCGCTCGCGGGTCCACACCGGCACGGTCAATTTCGCCACGGTGCTGACGGTTCCCACGGCGGTCGCGCTGCATCTCGAGATCGGCGCTGCCGCAAAGCAGGCGCGCCTGCGCTATTTGCGCGACTATTGGGTGAGCCGCGCCCGCGGCTTCAAGGACATCGAGATCCTGACGCCGGACGAAGCAGGTTCATACGGCGCGATCACGTCCTTCCGTCTCGCCGGCAAGACCAGCAAGGCCGACAATGAGGCGATCGTGGCGAAGCTCCGCGACACCCACAGGATCATGACGGTCCGCCGCGCCGGCGTCGCCAAGGGCCAGTGCATCCGCGTGACGCCGGCGCTGTTCACCGATGAAGCGGACCTCGACCGCCTCGTCGAGGCGCTCGCCGTCGTCACCGGGACGAAAACGGGGTAGCCCGCGCGCGGCCGCTGCGCATCGCCGGGTGCTTCATTGGTTCGCATCGTGCGCCGTCCGCGTCGCGAGGGGCGATGCCTCGCCGCGGGGCGGACCGACCAGGCAGGCGAGCCGGTCACGCCAGGACTGCGAGCACCAGAGATCGCGCGCCAGGGCCGCCCATTCGTGAAACGCAATGACGAGCGGATTGTTGGAGCGCAGCGGCCTCACGAGCCCGTAGCGGCACGGCAAATCGTCGCGCTCCGCGACGAAAGTGCCGAACATCCGGTCGAACACGATGAAGATGCCGCCATAATTGCGATCGAGATATTCCGCGTTGCAGGCGTGGTGCACGCGATGATGCGAGGGCGTGTTGAGCAGATATTCCAGCCAGCCGAGCTTCGGAATCCACTCCGCGTGCAGCCAGAACTGGTAAAGCAAATTGACGGCGGCGGCGGTGAAGACCGGGCCGGGGGCGAAGCCGAGCCAGATCATCGGCACGAAGAAGATCGCCGTGCCCGTAAGCCGCCCGGTCCAGCCGAAGCGGTAGGACGCCGCCAGGTTGAACTCGTTCGAGGAATGGTGGATCGCATGCGTCGCCCAGAACCAGCGCACGCGATGGCTGCAGCGATGGAACCAGTAATAGCTGAAATCCTGGGCAACCACGAGCACGGCCACGGCCAGCGGACCGTTCAGCGGGACCGTGAACAGCCGATGCTTCCAGGCCAGCTCGACCAGCGGCTGCGCCAGGCTGAGCGGCACGATCGCGTAGACGACATATTCCCGGCCGAGCGCGTCGGCGAGCGAGGCGAGATAAGCGCGCCAGTCGTACGCGCGCCGCATCACCAGCGCCAGGACCAGCCCTTCCAGCGTCGCAATCACGATCAGGGCGGGAAGAGCGAACTTGAGCACCTGGAACAGCAGCGTCACGGCAACCTCCGCATCGCAGGCGCGTGGCCTGCCCGGAGCAAGGCTGGCATTGCCAGGACGCGGCGGCGCGCCGATTCCTCCAGGCGGATTGGCCGATTCCCGCAAACGGCCGCCCGCAATCAGAAATCGGTCAGGTCTCGGCCGCGCCCGGCCCGGCGGCTGCTGCCGCGCCGGCAAGACGCGCCCGCCGGTACTCGGACGGCGTCACTCCGGTCTGGGCCTTGAAGGCGCGATTGAACGGGCCGATCGAGCCGAAGCCCGCATCGAGTGCGATGGTCAGGATCGGGACGCTGGCCTGCGCGGGATCGCTCAGCGCGGCTTCGGCGTCTGCCAGCCGGTAGCCGTTGACGAAGGCGTTGAAATTGCGATGGCCGAGCTGTCGGTTGATCAGATGACGGAGCCGGTACGCGGGAATCCCGAGCTTCTGCGACAGGGATGCGATGCTCAGGTCCGGCTCGCGAAAGACCTTGTCATGATCGAGCAGATGCCGAAGCGCGACGAGTTGCGCCGCTTCGACCCCGGCAGACGGCGTCTCCGGCTGAGAATCGGATGGACGCGGCAAGGGCGTTGCCCGGACCGCTCCCTGGGCCAGCGGCGTCTCGGCCGAAACGGTCGAACTCAGCATCGAGAACAGGAAGATCACCGCCGTCAGGGTGGCGGCGTTGGCGAGGCTGATCGATGGCGCCGAGAGCCCGCCGGGCCAGAGCCAGTCCGACGCGATCGCGACCAACGCGTAGAGCACGATGAAGGCTGCGTATCCGACGCGAAGCCGCCGCCGTCCTTCCACGAGGTCGACCGCGCGTCCCGACAAGGCGTGCCAGGCGCCGAGCAGCAGGAAAGCCGCCGAGAGGCCGGTGCGCGCAACGTCGACCGCCATCGGATGCCTGAACTGGTCCATCAAGGCGAGCGCCACCAGCGTCAGCCAGCCGAGCCCATGGTACCAGCGCGCCCGGAACGCGTCGTTGAATATCGCGCCCATGGTCATCCAGAACGCGGCCGGCACGCCGGCGCTGACGATTGCGACCGGAAGGCGCAGGCCCAGATCCAGCGTACCGAAGCCGGGCGCGGATTCGACGATCGCCCCCGCGATGCTCGCCGCCAGCGGCGCGGTGTAGCGGCTCACGGCATCGCGTCCCGCGCTCCGGGCGGCGACCGCCGCGCGCAGAAGGAGGATGACGACCGCTCCTCCACGCAGTGCAGCTTCCAGAGTCGTCATGCAGTTCAGGGGTCCGGCTGGGATCGTCGTCCGTAGGCAAGAATTGCATCAGGGGTGGCCGTGTCAACAGGGACACGCGCTGGTCGCGCGCAGGAACTTCCACTTTTTCCCGACGTTAGACCGCCGGCACGCAGCAGCGGCCGGCCCGTGAGATGAAGAACTTTTCCAACGCGGAATTTTCCCCCGAGGTGATCGAGCTCATGACCACCGCCCTGGAAGCTGCGGTCGCGACCCTGCCGGAGCCCGTACATTCCTCGCACGTCAACGCACTCGCCGAGTCGATCCTGCGTACGGCGAGCACAGGCGAGCGTGATGTGACGAATTTACAGAGGATCGCCTTGCTGGAGCTGCAACTGGCGCCGCGCAGATGAGGCCGACATGAAGACGATAGCCGCTGTTGTCATTGCACTGGGTGCCGCGCCGGCGCTGCCTGCGAAGGCAGATAGCTGGACCACCTATCACATCCCCGAGGCCGGAACCTCGGTCGACATTCCCAGCTCGATCTTCACCGAACAGGCCGGGAAGCCTGACGGATATGGCCAGCAATTTCGTACGTCGGACGGTAGCGCCGATCTCACGGTGCAGGCCGTTCCCCGCACCCAGGGAATTTCGCCCGCCGCCTTCCTGGCCGCGAAGCAGCCGCCGCCGGGGATCGTCTACAAACGGATCACGCCCGGCTTCTTCGTGGTGTCCAGCATCAGGCGCGACAAGATCTGGTACGACCGCTGCAACTTCTCGCGCCGCTATGTGCATTGCGTGCTGATCAATTATCCCGCGGCCGAGAAGCGGCGATGGGACGAGGTCGTGACGCGCATCAGCCATAGCCTCAGCGGCGGCTGAACGGAGCACGGTCTCTCCCCGAGGCAGGGTAATCGCATATGGATTTGGCGAGGACCGCGGGTTTGCTCGGCCTCGCCCGCTTGCGAGGGCATTGCGCAATGCCCTCGCAAGCGGGAGCGGGAGCCGACTGCCCATGCAGCCGCATCGTACACGCCATATGCGATTGGGCGCACGTGAAGAAGGCGCTTGCTTCGTCATAGTCCGCGACCACGAGGCTGACGAGGGACATATGCTGGTTCATGATTCCGATCTGCGGCGCCGTCTTCCGGTCTCGGTCTTTTCTCGACCGAGCAGTGGTCGGCGATATCGAGATCACGCCGGAAGAGCGGCGCCGGTCAGCCCTGACTCGCATCGTAAGGCGGCAGTCTCGGCCTCACCGCCACCCCAGCGCCGGCGCGACGTGCTTGAGGATCGCCTCGATCGCATGCGCGCAATAGTCGACGCCGAGCTGGTTGGGGATCGTCAGCAGCAGCGTATCAGCTTCGGCGATGGCTTCATCCTGCCTGAGCTGCTCGATCAGCACGTCGGGCTCGGCCGCATAGGAGCGGCCGAAGATCGCGCGGGTGCGCGGGTCGATGAAGCCGATCTGGTCTTCGCCGCCGCGTTCGCCGCCGAAATAGGCGCGGTCGCGATCGTCCATCAGCGCGAAGATGCTGCGGCTGACGGACACGCGGGGCTCTCTGACGTGGCCGGCTTCCTTCCACGCCGCGCGGTAGGCGCGGATCTGGGCGGCCTGCTGCACGTGAAAGGCTTCGCCGGTCTCGTCGTTCTTCAGCGTCGAGCTCTGCAGGTTCATGCCGAGCTTGGCGGCCCACACCGCGGTCGCGTTCGAGCCGGCGCCCCACCAGATCCGTTCGCGCAGGCCCTGCGAATGCGGCTCGAGGCGCAGCAGGCCCGGCGGGTTCGGAAACATCGGCCGCGGATTGGGCTCTGCAAATCCCTCGCCGCGCAGCAGGTCGAGGAAGACCTCGGCATGGCGCCGGCCCATGTCGGCATCGCTCGCGCCCTCGGCCAGGCGATAGCCAAAATAGCGCCAGCCGTCGATCACCTGCTCGGGCGAGCCGCGGCTGATGCCGAGCTGGAGCCTGCCGCCCGCGATAAGATCGGCGCTTCCCGCATCCTCGACCATGTAAAGCGGGTTTTCGTAACGCATGTCGATCACGGCCGTGCCGATCTCGATCTTGCTGGTCCTGGCACCGACCGCCGCGAGCAACGGAAAGGGCGAAGCGAGCTGCCGCGCGAAGTGATGCACGCGGTAATAGGCGCCGTCCAGGCCGAGCTGCTCCGCCGCGACCGCAAGCTCGATCGATTGCAGCAGCGTGTCCGCGGCCGAGCGGGTCTGCGATTGCGGCGAGGGTGTCCAATGTCCGAAGGACAGGAATCCGAGTTTTTTCATGGGCGTCATTTAACGATGGCGGGGGCCGCGTCAACCGGCTGAACCAGCGGCGGGGGTATGCGATGCAGCAGGCGCAAAATGTCCGGAGCGCTCGACCAGCAGATCCAGAAAGCTTCGTGCACGCAGCGACATCCACTGCGTCTCGGGGTACACCGCATGGAGGGGCAACGCCGCGATGCTGTAATCTGGCAGCACATGCTCGAGCTCGCCGCTGCGAAGGCCCTCCGCGGCATTCCAGTCAGGCAGGATCGCAATGCCGAGATGCTGCATTGTCGCCTCCTGCATCGCATCGGCGTCGTCAACGTGGATGGGGCCGTTGATCGATGCGACGTGACGGCCATGCTCGGATTCGAAGGCCCATTGCTGCGCCGGCGACATCCTGGAATAGACGATGCACTGGTGCGCGCCGAGATCGTCAGGCGTTCGCGGCAGCGGACGGCCGTGCAGATAGGTGGGTGTTGCGACGAGGTGCCGTTGCACGGTGCCGAGTCGTCGGGCGACCAGCGTGCTTGCCTCCAGGTTTCCGATCCGCAGTGCCAGCTCGATGCCTTCTTCTACCAGGTTGACGAACCGCTCGCTAAAGCGGATGTCGACCCGCACCTCCGGATAATTCCGCACATATTCGGCGATCACAGGCATCATGTAGCGGCGACCGAATGACGAGGGTACGCCGATCCTCAGCGTGCCTGTGGGGCGGGGTGCCGCTTCCACTGCACTCGCCCGCGCCATGTCGAAACGATCGAGGATCTGGCGCGCGAGATCGTAGATGCGGTGCGCCTCGGCCGTCGGTTTCAACGTTCGTGTCGTGCGCGAGAACAGCTGCGCGCCGAACTCGCTCTCAAGCATCGCAATGCGCTTGCTGATGGCGGGCTGGCCGATGCCGAGCTCCTTCGCCGCAACCGAAAAGCTGCCGCCCTCGAGGGTGCGAACGAACGCGCGGAGGCAATCGATCCGGTCCATAATTCATTCCGATCTGGAATAAATTATATCCTATTTATTCCGTAGTGCGCAACCCGATCGGCCGATAGGCTTCCTCAAAACAAGCAATCACAGGGGAGGAAGTCACGTGGCACGCAACGTCGGAATTGTCGGCGCCGGGATCGCCGGCCTGCATCTCGCGCTTTACCTGCAAAAGCATGGCGTGGACGCCACTGTTATCACGGACCGGCCGCCTGAGGAGTACCGCGACATCAGGCTGCTCAACACGGTCGCGCATCACCACGTGACGATCGCGCGCGAGGACTATCTCGGCGTCAATCACTGGACCGATCCGAAGGACCATTATTACTATCACGACCACGTCTTCAATTTTCCGCAGCCGCTGAGCTTCCGTGGCGACTTCACGAAAGCGAGCCGCGCGGTCGACTACCGGATCTATCTCCCCGCGTTGATGCAGGACTTCGTCAATCGCGGCGGCAAGATCGAATATCGCCGCATCGAAGAGCACGACATTCGCCCACTGGTCGCGCGTTTCGATCTGCTGGTGGTCTCGACCGGCAAGGGACCGCTCGGCCAGCTCTTCAATTACCGGCCGGAGCACTCGCCCTATCAGCAGCCGCAACGGCGGCTGTGCGTCGGGCTTTACACCGGGGTGCGGCAGCCCGATCCCATGAACGTCACGCTCTCGGTCTCTCCCGGCCATGGCGAGATGATCGTGATCCCGACCATCACCTTCGGCGGCATCGCCAACGCGCTGCTGATGGAGAACGTGCCGGGCGGCGACATGGAGGAGCTGGCGACGCTCAGCTACGACGACAACCCGAAGCACTATTTGAAGGTGCTGTTGGGCAAGCTGGAGAAGCACCACCCCACGACCTACGATCGCATCGACACCGCACGCTTCGATCTCGCGCAGCCACAGGACCTGCTGCAAGGCGGCGTGGTTCCGACCGTGCGCAACACCGTAGTTGAGTTCGACGACGGAAAATGCGCGATCGCGCTCGGCGATGTCCATGCCATCGTCGATCCGATGATGGGCCAGGGCGCCAATGTCGCTTCCTATGCGGCCTTCGTGCTCGGCGAGGAGATCGTCAACGCCGATGCACTCGATGCGCGCTTGTGTGAAAAGATCGACTTGAAGCGGCAGGATCGCGTGCTGGCGGCGTCGCGCTGGACCAATGTGATGTTGCAACCGCCCTCGGAAGCACTGGGCATGTTGATCGGCGCGATGAGCCAGAACCCGGCGCTGGCCAACGAGTTCACCGAGAACTTCAATTATCCGGACCGCCAGTGGGACCGCATCTCGACGCCGCAACGTATCCAGGCCTGGATCGAACGCATGTCGGCGCCATCAGAGCCCGTCAGGGCGATTGCGTGAGGATCGATCGATGCATTGTCTGACCGTGCTCTATCCCCGCCCGTCCGATCCGGCACGCTTCAAGGCCTATTACGAGCAGACCCACGTTCCGCTGGCGAAGCAACTGCCGGGCCTGATCTCCTGCGTCTTTGCCTATCCCGAGTCGCTGGGTCCGGGCGCCGCGCCGTTCTGCATTTTTCAGGCCTGGTTTGCCGATGCCGCAGCGATGGGCGCGGCGCTGCAATCCGGAATCGGCGCGAAGGTTGCCGCCGACGTGCCGAACTATTCTCCCGACGGCGCCACGCTGTTTCATTTTGCCGGCGGAGACTAAAGATGCAGCGCGCCAATCCGGCCGCGTTCCGCGAGGCCGCATCGCGTTTCGTCACCGGCGTCACGGTGCTGACGGCGCTGGATGAACATGGCGACGTCTGCGGCATGACCGCGAACAGCTTCGTCACCGTCAGCCTGGCGCCGCCGACCGTGCTGGTCTCTGTCATGCCCGGCCGCATGCACCGCGCGATCTCCGCGACCGGCCGCTACTGCGTCAACGTCCTGCCGGACCACGGCCGCGACCTGTCGCGGCATTTCGCCAGCCAGCCGAACAACGGCGCAACGCCGGATTACGAGATCGTCGATGGCCTGCCGCGCCTCGCCGGCTGCATCGCCTGGTTCGCCTGCGAGGTCACGCGCCAAATCGACGTCAGCGACCACACACTGATCATCGCGGAAGTCTCGAACTGCGACCATCGCGACACGACGCCGCTGGTGTTCTTTTCCAGCCGGTATCATCGCGGGGCGGGAGTGCCGGTGGAGAGGTGAGGGGACGGCGTCATTCCCTTGGGCCTGCCGCGCGCCGCTCCAGCGGCGCGACGGGGATTCCCGGTTGAGACGTCTGTCGTGTCGGAAAACCCGACGGTCCTCGATCACAGCGGCCTCGATCGCAGCGCAAGTTGCTCCACATAGGCGAGCAGGCGCTCGGTGGCCGCTGCGGCCCGGTCGGCGTCGCCGTCCGCGATGGCGCGCGCCATGTCGACATGGCTCTCCACGCCCTCGCGAGGCAGCGTTCGGCCATGATGCATGAACCAGAACCGGCGGTTCTGCGTGCCGATCAGGCGCATCATCGAGGTGGCGGTGGCGTTGCCGCATGCCGCGAGGCACAGCTGGTTGAATTCCAGGTCCAGCCGCGCGAAGGCGTCGAAGTCGTTGCCAGCCAGTGCCGCGGCCATTTCGTCGGCGATCTCCGCTAAACGTCGGCGCTGTTCGGGCTTGGCGCGTTGTGCCGCGCCGCGCGCGACCACGCGTTCGAGTGGCTTGCGGACTTCGATCACGCTGAACTCGTCGTCGAAGCGGCAGTCGGAAACCACGCAGCCCTTGCGGGGCATGATCTGGAGCAGGTGCTCGCGCGCCAATCGCTGCATCGCCTCGCGAACCGGCGTTCGCCCGATGCCAAGGCGCTCGCACAATTCGCTTTCGGAGACGAAGGCGCCCGGCCGCAATTGGAGCGTCGCGATCATCTGCTCGAGCTGCGTATAGGCCTGCTCGGTCAGGCTGGCGGAACTGGCCTGGGCCCGCTTGCGCGCGGCGGAGCGCCGAGATTTGGGTTGACGCGTATTCATATATCAGCTCATATATCAGTGCATCAAGGTCGTGGAAATGGCCGTGTTCTGGGAGGAAGGGGAGTCATGGCGCGAGCTCCTGTGACCGATTGGACCAGCGATTGGGATCACCTCGATCCCGCCTGGGTCGGCAATCCCTATCCGATTTGGCAGACCTTGCGCGATCGTTGTCCGGTTGCCCATACCGCGCGGTACGGCGGCGTCTATTTCCCGACCCGCTACGCCGACATTCGTGAGGTCGCCTATCACCCCGACCGCTTTTCCTCGCGGCGGGTCGTCGTTCGCGAAGGCGAGTATCGGGTGAACGCGCCGCCCATCACGTCAGACCCGCCCGAGCATCGGCCGATGCGCATGGCTCTGATCGCTCCCTTCACGCCCCAGGCGGTGGCGAACCTCGAGCCTCAGACGCGACGGGTCTGCAACGAGCTCATCGATCGCATCGGCTCGCAGGACCGCTGCGACGGAGCGGTCGACTACGCCCAGCATATTCCGGTCCGGATCATCGCTCACATGTTGGGGATACCGGCCGAGGACGGCGATCAATTCCGCTGCTGGATCACCATGGCTTTGCAGGAGGGCGTCACCAACCAGGCCGCCTTGAAGCAGGCCGAGCAGGAAATCGCGGACTATTTCGCGAGGCAGATCGCCGCGCGGCGCACAACGCCAGGGGACGACCTCGTCAGCTTCCTGATCAACGCGCGCCGTCCGGGCGGACAGCTGTTCTCGGACAGTCAGGTCCTCGGAGCCCTCCGGCTGCTCCTGGTGGCCGGCATCGATACCACCTGGAGCGCCATCGGCTCCTCGCTCTGGCACCTCGCGACCCATCCGGCCGACCGCGAGCGTCTGGTGCGCGAGCCTGCGCTGCTGGAAAGCGCGATCGAGGAGTTTCTGCGCGCCTATGCCCCGGTCACCATGGCGCGCGAGGTCGTCGAGGACACCGAACTCGGCGGCTGTCCGATGCGCAAGAGCGAGATGGTCATGGTGTCGTTTCCAGCGGCCAATCGCGATCCAGAGAAGTTCCCCGATCCCGACACCGTCAGGATCGACCGGGCGGAGAATCCGCACGTGGCCTTCGGGCTCGGCATTCATCGTTGTATCGGCTCCAATCTGGCGCGAATGGAGATGCGGATCGCGCTCGAAGAGTGGCTGAAGCGGGTTCCGGATTTCACCCTCGATCCGATGCGTCCGATGACGTGGTCCGAAGGCGCCGTGCGCGGCCCTCGCCTGCTTCCGCTCATGCTGGCGGCCCGCTGACCAACATTCCCCGACATCTGGAGACCCGATGCTCTTCGTCCGCAAACACGACATTTTCATCGACGCGCCGCCCGAGGCGGTGTTCGACTATGTCTGCAATCCGCATTCCTGGCCGGAATGGCTGGCCGCCTCGCACAAGATCGAGGGACCGAACGAACCCTTGAAGCTCGGGCAGACCTTTCGCGAGGAATGGCAGATCCGCCGCGGCATGATCGAGCTGCGATGGACCGTGATCGAGAGCGCGCGACCGAGCGTCTGGGCCTGCAAGGCCGATACCGACTTCATGGGCCCGATCGTGATCCGCTACACTTTTGCCGCCGAAGACGGACGCACGCGCTACACGCGCGAGCTGACCAATCCGGATCGTCCGTCGCAGCCGACGGTTGAACAGCTCGCGCGGATGGACGAGGAGGCCCTGATCGGACTCGGAAACATCAAGAAGCTGGTCGAACGACGCTTCGTGGCTCCTTACGTCAGTCCATATCCGTGCTGAAGCACACGCGGTCGCGACCTGATGCGCGATATCCAGCGTGGGTCGAGGCAGGCAAACCGTTGAACAAGGACGAGACATGACCTCAATCTTCATTCACGTCGATTCCGAAAAATGTCAGGGACACGCGCGCTGCAAGGCGCTGGCTCCCGAATTGTTCGAGCTTGACGAGTTCGGCAATGCCAGGGAGGCCGAGAGGGGCTGCGTTCCGCCGGAACTCGTCGACAAGGCTTACGTCGCCCAGGCCAACTGTCCGGAGGAAGCCATCGTCATTGGGGCCGCAAGCCAATCTTGATGCCGCCGCGGAAGGTGATCGACGGAATGCCGTCGCCCCGTCGATCGATTCTTGTCGTCGGCCGTCACTACGGGACGCGACCCGCTGTCGGCTCGATTCAACCTGCTCGGGACGATGCCATCATGCGCCTGTTTTGCCCGACGGGTCAAGTCAATTGCTGTTTTTCAGAAAAAACATGCTCAGCCGACAAGCGTAGGCGCGATGACGCGTCACCTCGTCTCGCTGCGCTCCAATCCCTTGATTTCGCTAACCCCCGCTACTGTGCATGGGGTTGTTTTCGGCGTCTGGTTCGAAAGACTGGGACGTCCGGCGAGATTTTTCGCTCGGCCGCTACTTCATCAGCCGGATGCCCTTGGTCGTGAACTTCTGCGTCTTGGCGCCGGATCGAACGGGGCGCCTGGTGCCGGCGGCCTTGCCGGTGCCGGGCGGCTGGTGCGCGGGGACCAGCTGGTGCGGCTGCGAGCCGATCAGGTCGCGGCGGCCCATCTCGATCAGGGCCTCGCGCAGCACCGGCCAATTGTCAGGGTCGTGGTAGCGCAGGAACGCCTTGTGCAGGCGGCGCTGGCGCAGGCCCTTGATCGCCTCGACCTTGTCGCTGCCGCCGTGGCGCACGCCGCGCAGCGGATTGACACCGGTGTGGTACATCGCGGTCGCCGTCGCCATCGGCGAGGGCAGGAAGGTCTGCACCTGATCGGCGCGATAGCGGTTCTTCTTGAGCCACAGCGCGAGGTTCATCATGTCCTCGTCGGTCGTGCCCGGATGCGCTGCGATGAAGTACGGGATCAGGTAGTATTTCTTGCCGGCCTGTTCGGCCGCAGCATCGAACATCCGCTTGAACTTGTCGTAGGCGCCGATGCCCGGCTTCATCATCTTGTCGAGCGGCCCGCGCTCGGTATGTTCAGGCGCGATCTTCAGGTAGCCGCCGACGTGATGGGTGACGAGCTCCTTGATGTATTCGGGGCTTTCCACCGCGAGATCATAGCGCACGCCCGAGGCGACCATCACCTTCTTGATGCCGCGGGTCTCGCGCACCTTGCGATAGAGCCTGATGAGATCGTCATGCGAGGTGTTGAGGTTCGGGCAGATCTCGGGGAAGACGCAGGACGGCCGCCGGCACGCCGCTTCGACCTTCGGGTCCTTGCAGGCCATCCGGTACATGTTGGCGGTCGGGCCGCCGATGTCGGAGATCACGCCGGTGAAGCCCGGCGTCTTGTCGCGGATCAGTTCGATCTCGCGCAGGATAGACCCTTCCGAGCGGTTCTGGATGATGCGGCCTTCATGCTCGGTGATCGAGCAGAAGGTGCAGCCGCCGAAGCAGCCGCGCATGATGGTGACCGAGAACTTGATCATGTCCCAGGCGGGGATCTTGGCATCGCCGTAGGAGGGATGCGGCGCCCGCGCGTAGGGCAGGTCGTAGACCGCGTCCATCTCTTCGGAGGTCAGCGGGATCGGCGGCGGGTTCAGCCAGAGATCGCGGTCGCCGTGGCGCTGCACCAGCGGCCGTGCATTGCCGGGATTGCTCTCACGATGCAGCACGCGCGAGGCGCGCGCATAGGCTTCCTTGTCATGCTCGACCTGCTCCAGCGCCGGCAGCCGGATCACGGTCGGCCCTTTCGCGCGCGTTGCGCCCTCGTCGGCGGAATCGAGATCGTCGGCGTGCAGCTCGGTGTAGTCCGCAGGGACCTTGCGGAACAGCGCGACGCCCCTGATGTCGTCGAGCTCGCGTGGCGCTTGCCCGGCGGCCAGACGATGCGCCACTTCGACGACGGCGCGCTCGGCATTGCCATAGAGCAGGAGGTCGGCCTTGGCATCCGCCAGCACCGAACGCCGCACCTTGTCGGACCAGTAATCGTAATGCGCGATCCGGCGCAGCGAGGCCTCGATGCCGCCGAGCACGACCGGCGCGTCCTTGAACGCCTCGCGGCAGCGCTGGGCGTAGACGATGGTGCAGCGGTCCGGCCGCTTGCCGCCTTCGCCGCCCGCCGTATAGGCATCGTCGCTGCGGATGCGGCGGTCGGCGGTGTAGCGGTTCACCATGGAGTCCATGTTGCCGCCGGTGACGCCGAAAAACACCTTTGGCTTGCCCAGCACCTTGAACGGATCGGCCGAATGCCAGTCCGGCTGCGAGATGATGCCGACCCGAAAACCCTGCGCCTCGAGCAGCCGACCGATGATGGCCATGCCGAAGCTCGGGTGGTCGACATAGGCGTCCCCGGTCACCAGAACGATGTCGCAGGCATCCCAGCCGAGCGCGTCCATCTCGGCGCGGCTCATGGGCAGGAACGGCGCCGGCTTGCGCGGGCGTGCCTGTGCCATCAGGGGTCTTTCGGCGGTGATGATCTGGGTGTCCATGGCGCACAGGCATAGGACTGCGGGCCTGCGAATACAACCGACGGACGCGTGAAAGATTGGGGTTCCGTGAGGCTACGGGGCCGCCTGAGGCCAGCCGCTGGTCGCCGGTCCATGCACAGGAACCATGTGCCACTCAGGACATTCTGATGGGAGGGTTAGCGGAGAGCCCTGCTCCCATGCGCCCCGTGTCCAGGATCCTGATGACCTCGATGTTCGCCTCGGGCGATGGGGGAGCCGTGAGTACAGTCATTGAGAATTTGCTGCTGCGAAAGCAGAAGCTGGTGGAAGAGCTGGAAAAGGCGCAGTCGGTCGAGGACCGCGACAAAATCGAGCACCAGCTCGAGCAGATCAACACAGCGCTGGATTTTCTGGACAGGCCGGGTTCGGACGACGCGCGATAGAGCGTCTCAGTCCACCTTCAAGGCCTTGGCGTAAACCACGCCCGAATTGGTGATGTGCGTCGTCATCGCAGCTTCGAACGCCGCGAACTCGCCGCGCGCGAACAGATCGAGCAGCTTGCGATGTTCGTCGAATGACGAGCGGGTGCGCACGTCGATCGGCGAGGTGAGGTTGGTGCGGAGCGCAGCCACCCGGCTAGATGCGAGCTGATAGGATTCGGCGAGATAGCGATTGCCGCAATGGGCGAACAGGCCCTCGTGAAAAGCCGCGTCGGCGCGCCCATAGACAATGTTGTCGCGCGCCGCGACCGCCGGCTCCATCGCCGCGATCGCGCCGCTCAACGTCGCGATCGCACCAATGCGGTCGTGGCGGAAGGCGAGCTCGGCGGCCTTGGGTTCGAGCGCGATTCTGAACGTGCAGAGCGCGGTGATGTCCTCGGCGCTCGGCGTGAACACGAAGCTGCCGACCTGTGGCCGGATCACCACGAGGCCTTGCGCCTGGAGCTGACCCATCGCTTCGCGCACCGGCGTACGGCTGACGCCGAAGGAATTGGCCACCATCTCCTCGGAGATCGCGGCGCCAAGCGCGAATTCGCCGTCAATGATGGCCTGCCGCAGCCGCAGCATCACCCGCTGCGAGAGCGATTTCGGCGCATCGAGCTTCAGCGATCGCATCGGGTCCCTCAGATGACCTTGCCGGGGTTGAGCAGATGATCGGGATCGAGCGCGGCCTTCAGCGTCCGCATCAGCGCGATCTCCGCTTCGCTGCGGGCGTGGCCGAGCCACTTCTTCTTCAGCGTGCCGATGCCGTGCTCGGCCGAGACGCTGCCACTGAGCTCGCGCACGAGGCCGTAGACGATCGCGTCCATCTCCTCCTTGGGCTGCCGCTCGACGGGAAGGCCGGTGACCCAGGACACGAGGTGCAGATTGCCGTCGCCGATATGGCCGTAATAGACGCTCTCGCAGCCGGCGATGCCATCGGCGAGCGCCGCCTTGCAGCGCGCGGCGAACTCGTCCATCCGCGCCACCGCAAGGCCGATGTCGTAGGAGATGTGCGGCCCCAGCACCTGGCCGAATTCGGCGCAGATGTCCCGCACCCGCCAGAATGCCTGTGTTTGCGCCAGCGATTGTGCCACGGCCGCGTCTGCCAGCAGGCCGCGCTCCATCAGCTCTTCGAGCCAGGTCTGGAAGCGCGGCGCATCGACGCTCTCGTCGGTGCCCTGCGCCTCGACCAGCACGTAGAGACCCTGACCTGCAGCGACCGGCGGCTTCACGCCGGCGCGTGTCGTGATCACGTCCCAATAATCCGGCCACATGACCTCGAAGGCCGACAGCAGCGGGCCAAGTCCGCCACGTGCGGCACCAAGCAAGTCGATCACCGCCGCATAGTCTTTCAGCGCGCAGAGCGCGGCCATGGTCGAGCGCGGCTTCGGAAACAGTTTCAGCACCACGCGGGTGATGACGCCGAGCGTGCCCTCCGAACCGATGAAGAGATGCTTCAGATCGTAGCCGGCGTTGTTCTTCATCAGCTTGTTGAGGCTGGTGATGATGGTTCCGTCGGGCAGCACGACCTCCAGGCCGAGCACCAGCTCGCGCGTCATGCCGTAGCGGATCACGCGGTTGCCGCCGGCATTGGTGGAGAGATTGCCGCCGATCGCGCAGGAGCCGCGCGAGCCGAGATCGAGCGGAAAGAAGAGGCCGGCTTCGTCCGCCGCCTTCTGAATCGTCTCGAGCGGCGTGCCTGCCTTGACCGTCATCGTCATCGAGGCGCGGTCGATTTCCTCGATGCCGGTCATGCGCTCCAGCGAGATTGCGACCCATCCCGCTTCAGGTGCGGCGCCGCGGCAGAGCCCGGTCAAGCCGCCCTGCGGCACGAAGGCCAGGCGCGCCTGCCGGCAAGTCAGGATCGCATCGGCAACACCTTGCGCATCGAGCGGGCGGATCACCGCCAGCGGCGATTGCGGAAGGCTCGCGCTCCAGTCGTTGCAATTGCGCGCGGGGACATCGCTGCCGGTCAGCACGGCGGGCGCGCCGAGCTTGTCGCGCAACGCCGCAAGCAATGGCTCGGGATGCCCGACGGGGGTCACCATGTTCATGCGAGACCTCGTGATTTTGGCTGCGCCTCATGCGTGCCGTGAGCACCAAAAGCATTTGCGTTGATCTTGTATGTAAGGTACAAGATAAAAAGTAAAGTAAAAACAAGGCTCGATTGGCCGCTAGGATCCTTGATGGATCAGGTCTAGTTCGGGAGCCGGCAGCAATGGGTGGTGCTATGACGGAGGCAATTCGCGGGTACTGGGTGGCTTCGGCAACGCCGATCGCGTCGGACGGTCGTGTGGACTCCGTCAAGCTCGCCGCTCATGCCAAGCAGTTGTTCGGCAAGGGCGTCAACGGCGTCGTGCTGTTCGGCACGACCGGCGAGGGTACCTCGTTCAATGTCGGAGAACGCGTCGCGACCATCGAAGCCGTCCTCAAGGCCGGCGTGCCGGCGGAGCGGATCGGCATTGGCGGCGGTTTCCCCGCGATCAGCGACAGCATTGCGTTGACGCGCGCGGTGCTCGGCCTCGGCCTGCGCCACGTGCTGTACCTGCCGCCCTATTTCGATCGAAGCGTCACTGCTGAAGGCATCGAGGACGCGTTTGGGGCGATCATCGATGGTGTCGCTGACGATCGCCTGCGCGCCTATCTCTATCACATCCCGCAGGTCTCGGGTGTCGCGATCCCGACCGGCGTCGCTGCGAATTTGCGCAAGCGCTACGGCAAGGTGGTTGCGGGCCTGAAAGACTCGAGTGGCGATTTCAAGCAGTTCCAGGCGTTCCGTGCAGCGGCGCCCGAGCTTGCCATCACGGTCGGCAACGAAACCGATATCGCCCGTGCGATCGCCGGCGGCGGCGCCGGCACCATCTGTGGCATGGCCAACATCGCGCCGGAGCTGGTCAAGGCGATGATCGACGGCAAGGATGTCGAAGCGCGCATGCAGGCGGCGGTCGACATTGTGGTGAAATCGCCATCCTTCCTCACGACGCTCAAGGCTATTCTCGCCGCGCAGACCGGGGATGCCGGCTGGTTGCGTGTACGGCCGCCGCTGCGTGCGTTGACCGACGGAGCCGCACTCAAGGCGAAGCTCGACGAGCTGACCAGCCCCGCGATCGCTTAAGCGGGCGCCTCATCGCTGGGTTCGTCCGCGGTGCGCGCCGACATGGCGCGCATCGCGACAAGTGCGGCAGCGAAGCCTGCTGCCGCACCCACGCCGAGTGCCCAGCGCGGACCCAGATTGTCCGCTACCCATCCGACGATCGGTGCGCCGATCGGTGTGCCGCCGAGCGCGACGCCGAGGCGCAAGGCCATCACGCGACCCCGCATCCGCGGCTCGGTGGAGAGCTGCATCATGGCGTTCGAGGTATTGGTGACCGTCAGCGCCGCGATGCCAATCAGCACAAGCGTGCCGGCGAACAGCCAGTAGCTGGGAGCGAGTGCGGCGAGTGTGCATCCCGTACCGAACGTTGCCGCGCCGAGCAGCAGCGAGACGAACCGCGGCTGGGCGCGCCCTGCGGCCAGCAGCGCGCCAGAGATCGTACCAACCGCCATTGTCGACGACAAAAGCCCAAAGCCGCGCGCGTCGGTGTGGAAGACGCTGACCGCCATGGTCGAGATGAAAATCGGAAAATTCAGTCCGAACGTGCCGATCAGGAACAGCATGATCATGATCGCCCTCAGATCCCTGCGCGACCAGACGTAGCGAAATCCCTCGGTCATGCCGCCCGGCGCCCGGTGTGCCCGGGCATTCGGGCGAAGCTCCGAGGTGCGCAGCAAGGCGAGCGAGCAGAGCACCGCCATGAAGGATGCGGCGTTCAGCAGGAAAGCCCAGCCGGTGCCGATCGAGGCGATGACGATGCCTGCAACCGCCGGGCCGATCATCCGCGCCGCATTGAAGGACGTCGAGTTCAGCGCGATCGCATTCGAGAGCTCGCCGTCGCCGACGAGCTCGGCCACGAATGTCTGGCGCACCGGCGCGTCGAAGGCTGCAGCGCAGCCGAACAGGAAGGCGAATGCATAGACGTGCCAGAGCTGTACCAGGCCGGTGACCGTGAGAAGGCCGAGGGCCAGCGCAAGCACGCCCATCGTCGCCTGGGTCGCGACCAGCAACCGTCGCTGGTTGAAATGATCGGCGGCAAAGCCGGTCCACGGCATGAGCAGCAGCTGTGGTCCGAATTGGAGGGCCATCACGATGCCCACGGCCGACGCGTTGTGCCGAGTGAGCTCGGTCAGAACGAGCCAGTCCTGCGCGGCACGCTGGATCCAGGTTCCGGTGTTGGAGACCAGCGTGCCCGCGGCCCAGATACGGTAATTGTAGTTCCGCAGTGAGCGAAATGTACCCGCGAGCGCCACGCTCACGAACCTGTCGGCGTGTTGCCGCCGTGGAACCGACCGAAGTGTCGCGCACAAAACAGGCTCAGCAGCAGGGCGCCGAGTCCGAGTGCGGCGACATCGCGCGTTTGCATCAGCGCGAACTTCCCGACACGACAGACGAGGAGATATCCGACAATCAGATTGAAGAAGCCCCAGAGCACGTTGACCGTCGATGAGGACAGCCCCTCTCCTCGCGGCTGCGCGAATGGACTCTGGAAAGGTTCTCCGCGCAGGCCGCTGACGAGATGCGGAATGGCGTTCGCCAGGAAGGCGCCGCCAAAGAAATAGGAAACCAGATGAAGCCAGTTCATGTCTGCGCGCTCCGTGCGGCCAATAGATCGATGATCGCCTGCGCCGAGCCGCTCTCGCCGAGCCGTGGAAATACGTTTGCGATGCTGTAATCGTGAGCTTCTGAACGCGGATCGGTCATGGCGTCGGTGGCAAGGGTGACGTTAAAGCCCGCCTCGTAAGCTTGCCGCGCGGTGGACTCGACGCCGGTGCCGGTGGCAACGCCGGCGACGACGACCTGCGTGACGCCCCGCTGCCGCAACTGGCTCTCGAGATCAGTGCTGGCGAATGCGCCCCAAGTCCGCTTGGTCACCGCGATATCGTCGGGCTGTCGATCCAGCTCGGGAATGAGATCGGTCCATCCGTCGGGGAACGGACCGCCAGGACGGGGCCGCTCGGTGCGACCGGGCGCCCCACCGGCGACATTGACCAACGCGACCGGCTGGCGATGTTGCCGAAACGCTGCAGCAAGCGCGCTGGCATGCGCCACGACGTCGCCGATCGGGTGAACGGAAGGGAGAGCGACGATGCCGCGTTGCAGGTCGACGATGATGAGCGCGGTGACCGGGTCGAGCGTCGTGAGAGCCATGATGATATCCTTCAGGCAGTGCGCCTGCGTCAGTCGTCGACGAGCCGTTTGAGCAGGGAGACGGCGGCGGCGAGTTCGTCCTGCTCCCGCGGTGAAAGCCGTGCCGAAATGGTGCGCGAGAGCCAGTCCTGCCGGGCGGCGCGACCGACCCGGATCCGCTCGCGGCACGCCTTGGTCAGCGACAGAATGGTTTGACGGCCATCCGCCGGATCGGGGGCGCCACTGACGAGGCCCGCATCCAGAAGAACGGCGACCGCGGTGCTCATCGATTGCGGACGCATCTTTTCCGATCGCGCCAGGCTCGACACCGTCGCAGGGCCGTCCTTTTCCAGGCGAAGCAGGACGGAGACCTGGGACGGCGTCAGTTCCTCCGGGCCGGTCTGTTCGCGAAGTCGGCGTTTCAGCTTTCCGACCAGCGAACGGAGATCTTCTGCAAGCGCTCCGGCGCGCGCGGATGCACGTTGGTCCGATGAGTTGATCATGGCGAACTCAGTATAGATCTACAGTTAGACTGTAAAGATTAACTGCGTAGTCAGCCTGAACAAAAAGACGTGAGCAGGCCTCTGCCGCCACGGCTTGGGAACCGGCACAAGCGTTTCAGCACGCGAGGTGCCACTGCGACACGGCGTCGCGTCGATGACGCGTCGTCAACATCGGCAATGAGCAGATGCGCTCATTTCGCGCTAAGTCCATTGGCGATGTTGCGTTTCGTGCTCACGAAAGCGTCGCGACAGCGCTCGACGGATCGCGATGCGATCGCGCACTCTCCTAGAACGATTCAACACTAGAGCTATTCAAGCTCACGCCCGGTTCTCTTCATTCGCCGCCGCTGCTAGATGCGCCTGCGAGAATGCAGCGACCTGAATGCAGTGACTTGGAAGTGAATTGAAAGTGCGTGCCCTTGTGGATGGCCCTCGCGTCAGAGGTCATCGAAATCGCGCCGGCAAGAGCCGCGCAAGCCTTCTCATCGGTGCGGCTGTACTGCTCGCCGAATATTCCTGCAGCGCCACCTTCGCGCAGGCGCAAACGGCATTGCCGCCGGTGAATGTGGATGCGCCGACACAGCGGCCGAAGCCGTCGCGGGCCTCCCGGCAGTCTCAACCGCGAACTGAGGCAGTTGCGCGCCGTAACCCGGCTACAGTTCCGCTCGCGGCGCCGACGCTGTCGGAGCGCGCCGCGGCTGACGCTGCCTCACGACAGGCCGCAAAGCTCGGCTATCGGGCGATGCCGAGCGCGAGCACGCTGCGCTCAGGCATGTCGCCGCTCGACACCTCACAATCCGTCAACGTCGTCCCCGCTCAGGTCATCAAGGACCAGCTGCCGCGCAACATCGACGATGCGCTGGTCAACATCAGCGGCATCACCCAGACCAACACGCTCGCCGGGACTCAAGACGCGGTGATCCGCCGCGGCTTCGGCGACAATCGCGACGGCTCGATCATGCGCAACGGCATGCCGCTCGTGCAGGGGCGCAGCCTGAATGCCGCAGTCGAGAGCGTCGAGGTGCTGAAGGGCCCGGCCTCTCTGCTCTACGGCATCATGGACCCCGGCGGTATCGTCAACACGATCAGCAAGCGTCCGGAGCTCTATCAGCACGGTTCGGTGACGCTGCTTGGGTCCACCTACGCGAACAATCGCAATGGTGCCGACGGCGCGCTCGACATCACCGGTCCGATCGGCGATAGCGGTCTCGCCTATCGCTTTATCGGCTACGGTGTCAGCGAGGACTATTGGCGCAATTTCGGCCGCCATCGTGAAATGCTGGTGAACCCGTCGCTCGCCTGGTACGGCGAGAGCACAACGGTCCAGCTCACCTATGAGCACCGCGAATTCATCTATCCGTTCGACCGCGGCACCGCCTTCGTCAAGGGTGCACCGCTGGCGATCCCCGCGACACGCCGGCTCGACGAGCCCTTCAATAACATGTGGGGCACGTCGGACCTGGTGCAGGGCTCGGTCGAGCAGAAACTGAACGATACCTGGAAGGTCACTGCGGCCTACAGCTACAACACCGAGACTTACAGCGCCAACCAGCTTCGCATCACCGGCGTCAACGCCACGACCGGCGTCGAGACGCGAAGCAACGATGGCACCCGGAACTCGCTCAGTAACGCCAGTTACGGCACTTCCTATATGCAGGGGGACGTCTGGGCCGGTGGTTTCCGCAACGAGATCCTGTTCGGCGGCGAGGCGCTGTATCGGACCATCGATCGCCGCGACCTGATCCGACAGGCAACGCCGAGCTTCAACTTCTACAACCCGGTCTACGGACTGGTGGTACCGGGCACGACCGTTTCGGCAACCGATAGCGAGCAGACTGACAAGCTCGGCTCCCGCGGTTTCTTCGCCCAGGACACCTTCCATCTGACGAACTGGCTGTCTTTCGTTGGCGGCGTGCGCTGGCTGCAATACGAACAGCTCGCCGGAAAAGGCCGGCCCGTCTTCATCACCAACACCAATCTGGCCGGCGACAAGGTGCTGCCGCTCGGCGGCGTCATCGTCAAGCTGAGCGAAGAGCTGTCCTACTACGTGAGCTACACGCAGTCGCTGAAGCCGACCTCCACCATCGCGGCGTTCACCAGTGGATTCGTCGTCGACTCCACCATCGCGCCCGAACAGGGAACGCAGTGGGAGACCGGTCTGAAGTTCGACGTCAACAAGCGGTTGTCGGGCACTTTGGCGGTCTACGACATCCAGAAGAAGAATGTGCTGGTGCTGGATGATCTCGGCGGCGGCAAGTCGACGGGGCGCGCCTCCGGCGCGGCGCGATCTCGCGGTGTCGAACTGGATGTCACCGGAAGGCTGACGGACGAATGGAGCATGATTGGCAGCTACGGCTATACGGATGCGCGCCTGATCAACGATCCTGTCGTCGGCAACGCAAAGCTGCTGAACGCCGCGATGAACACGGCGTCGCTCTATATCGTCTATGATTTCGGCGATCGGTTGCCAGGACGGCTGCGGCTCGGCGGCGGCGCGCATTATGTCGGCGACCGCCCGGGGGACTCCGCCAACACGTTCTTGCTGCCGGCCTACGCCGTGGCGGACATCTTCGCGACCTATGACACCAAGATCGACAAGGTGCCCGTGACCTATCAGTTCAACGTCAAGAACCTGTTCGACAAGGTCTACTACACTTCCACCACCGGTAATGCCCTTAACGTCGCGATGGGCGACGGCCGGCGCATCTCGCTGTCGGCGACGGTGAAGTTCTAGCGATGGCGATGCGGTACCAAGGCAGATATGGCTCGGTCATGGCGAGTGAGTATCGGCGCGCAATCAAGGCCGCGTTGCTCCAAGTCCATTCCATTGCCGGCCTTGCGCTCGCGCTGCTGCTCTGCCTGATTGCGCTGACCGGTGCGATCATGAGCTTCGAGGACGAGATCGTCGATCATTTGAATGCCGGCATCATGCAGGTCGCGCCACGGACGACACCGGCGCTGACGCCGGACGAACTGGTGGTGCGCCTGAGAGCCGTACCGGATGCCGGCAAGGTCGCGGGCATCGTGCTATCCAGCGATCCGTCGGCCGCCGTGCATATCCGCTTCGCCCGCGACGAACAGGGCGAGCGGCCGTCCTCGCTCTATGTCGATCCCTATGACGGCAGCGTGCTGGGTGTCCCGCGGGGCGAGGACTTCTTTGCGACGGTGCGCCGCCTACACCGGTGGCTGCTGATACCGGGAGATGCCAGGGGGTGGGGGCGCCAGATCACCGGACTTGTCGCGCTTGGCCTGATCGTGATGATGATCTCCGGTCTCGTGCTGCGCTGGCCGCGCCGGTCAAGCAGCGTGCAAGTGTGGCTGAAGCTAAATCTCGGGCTCAGCGGCCGCGGCCGATATCGTTCGCTGCATGCCGTCATTGGCACCTGGGTTCTGCCGATTTACTTCGTCATGACGCTCACCGGGCTCTGGTACTCGTTCGATTGGTACAAGGACGGTGTCGTCTGGCTGCTGTCGCGCCCGCATGTGGCGGCGGCGAAGATGCAGCCCAAGGCACCGCGCGCGGCGGGCGGCCGCGAGACGGTTCAGCCGATTGGATTCGATCGCGCGTGGTCAACCCTCCAGCAGGAGGAGGGCGGCGGTTTTGCCAGGGCCCAGCTGATGCTCCCTGTCGGCCCGGGTACGGTGATGCGGATCCGGTCGTGGCCGAAGGACTCGACGCTCGAGTCCATGCGCGATGAATTTCGCATCGATGCCGTAAGCGGCCAGGTCATCTCCGCTGAGCGCTATGCGGACAAGACGCTGGGCGAGAAGGCGATTGCGAGCGTCCTCGACATTCACCGTGGTGCCGTCCTGGGCTGGCCCGGCAGGCTCGCGTTCATGATCGCCGCGGTGCTGATGCCGCTGTTTGCGGTCACCGGCGTGCTCTTGTACCTGTCGCGCCGCAAGCTGCGGCGTCCGTTGCGGACGCCGCTCGAGCGGCTCGTTCCGGGCGAGTGAGTGGCCGCCGGAAAGGCTAGCCAACACCTCGACAATCGTTCA
This sequence comes from Bradyrhizobium manausense, assembly GCF_018129685.1. Taxonomy (GTDB): domain Bacteria; phylum Pseudomonadota; class Alphaproteobacteria; order Rhizobiales; family Xanthobacteraceae; genus Bradyrhizobium; species Bradyrhizobium manausense_D. The sequence continues at coordinate 30,438 of NZ_JAFCLG010000008.1, read as the reverse complement.
AAAGCCCATGGCTTGTCCTGACCAGGGTTGATGCCATGAAGCTCTCGACCGTAAACCCCGCCGATATCCGCCGCGCGCTGCTGCTGCGCGAGGAGATCGCTCTGCTCGATCTCAGGCATGAGGCGGCCTTTGCCACAGGCCATCCGCTGTTCGCCGCCAACATGGCTGTGGACCGGATCGCGATCGAGGCTGCGGTGAGGCTGCCGCGCAAGGACGTGCCGGTCGTGCTCTTCGATGACGGCGAGGGGCTGGTCGCGGCGGGCGCGGAACGCCTGGCGGCCCTCGGCTACGGCAATGTTCGTGCGCTCGACGGCGGGCTGAGAGCCTGGCGCGCGGCAGGCTACGAGGTGTTCGAGGACGTCAATTCCTATTCGAAGGCCTTTGGCGAGCTGGTCGAGGCGCGGCGACACACGCCTTCGCTCAGCGCCGACGAGGTCGCAAAGCTGATCGCGGACAAGGCCAACATCGCGATCCTCGATGTTCGCCGCTTCGACGAATATGCGACCATGAACATTCCGGGCTCGGTCAGCGTGCCCGGCGCCGAGCTCGTGCTGCGGGCCGGCCAGGCCGCACCCGATCCCGATACGACGATCATCGTCAACTGCGCCGGCCGTACCCGCTCGATCATCGGCACCCAGTCGTTGATTAATGCCGGTGTGCCCAACAAGGTGCGGGCGCTGCGCAATGGCACGATCGGCTGGACGTTGGCGCGGCACCCCCTTGCGCACGGCGCCGACCGCCGCGGCGCCATCGGGTCGTTCGAGGGAGGCCCCGGCAATGCCCGCGATGTCGCTTATCGCGCCGGCGTCCGCCATATCGGCGCGAAAGAGATGGCCGCGCTGGTCGCGGAGACCGGTCGCACGCTCTATCGCTTCGACGTGCGTGATGCCGAGGAGTATACCGCCGGTCATCTCCCGGGCTTCCGCCATTATGCCGGTGGGCAGCTCGTGCAGGAGACCGATATGGCAGCACCCGTGCGCGGTGCGCGCATCCTGCTGACCGATGACAAGGGCGTCCGCGCCGACATGACGGCATCCTGGCTCGCGCAGATGGGCTGGGACGTCTACGTGCTCGAAGGAGGCTATGCCGGCGCGCTGGAGGTCGGCCCGCCGCTCGTCCTGCCGAAGCCCGACCCGGCGCATCGCTACCGCCGCCCCTACGAGGGAACCGACATCGACGAGCAGGCGATGCAGGCCTATCTCGACTGGGAATACGGCCTCGTTGACCAGCTCCGGCGCGACGGCACGCACGGGTTCTATGTGATCTGAGAAAGCTGGCGGCGATCCTCCGGAGTTGTACGGAGCAGCCGGGCCAGGCCTTGGCACGACAGGCCTTGCCACGCCGAACGAATGATGGTCGATTTTAACCCGAATCAGTTTTGCGTTCTGCCTAGACGTTCCGGTCCCCCGGGACCCCGCCGCAATGGACGCAAATGGCTCACGACGCCGACACGATCGAACGACCAGCCTTGGCGCAGGGCGCGGCGTTCCTGGGCAATTTGCCGGCGCCGGAGCCGTCGATGGGGGCGGCCGCCTATGCCGCCCAGCGCGAACGCGCGCTGGCCTTCGATCCGCGCCGACGTGCGAATTACGAGAAGTATCTGCGTGCGCGGACCGATCGCACGATCGTCGACTATCTCCCGATCAAGCTCGACATCGAGAATGTCAGCCGCTGCAACTTTCGCTGCACCATGTGCCAGGTCAGCGACTGGCACAAAGGCCAGCGCGCCGGCGACATGCCGCTCGAGAGCTTCAAGGCGCTGCTCGACCAGCAATACGGCCTTATCGAGATCAAGCTCCAGGGCATGGGCGAGCCGCTGATGCAGGGCGAGCCTTACCTCGCCATGCTCCGCCACGCGCGCGAGCGCGAGATCTGGGTGCGCACCACCACCAATGCCTCGCTGCTGCATCTGCGCGACAATTACCGCAAGCTGATCGACGCCGATCCGAACGAGGTGCAGATCTCAATCGATGGTGCCGACGAAGCGACGTTCGAAAGCATCCGCCGCGGCTCGGTGTTCTCACGCGTCGTCGCCAATTGCAAGCTGATCAATGCCTATTCCCGCGAGCGCGGTGTCGATCGCACCAAGATGTGGGTGGTGGTGCAGCAGTCCAACCGGCATCAGCTGCCTGATTTCGTGGAGCTTGCGGCCGAGGCCGGCTTCACCAGCCTCGCGTTCTCGCTCGATCTGACCAATTGGGGCCAGGACAAATGGGGTGCGGCGCTGCGCGACATCGTCGCGGAGGGCGCCTTCACCGAGGAGCTCTGTAACCGGCTGATGGCGCGCGGCCGCGAGCTTGGCGTGCGGGTGGCATTCTGGAACGTCACCGACAAATATAGCTGGCGCAAGACCGAAAAGCTTTGTCCGTGGCCGTTCGAGCGGCTCTATGTCTCCTCCGACATGCGCACCGTTCCCTGCTGCACCATCGCCAACCCCGAGGTCGTCGATCTCGGCAATGCCGAGGATCTCGTCGCGATCTGGCATGGTGAGGCCTACGAGACCTTTCGCAGAGATCACCGCGAGGGCCGCATTCCCGAAGTGTGCAAGGGATGCTATCGCGAGGGCGATCGCGCCTGAAGCGCGATGAGATTTCATCGCGCTTTGGATTGTTGTTTGCGGATGATCTCTCCGGAAAACCGCGTCACACTTTTCCGGATCATGCTTTAGCCGACGATCTCGCGGCCGTAACGATCGATCAGCGCGCCGATTTCCATCGGTTGATAGCCGTAGCGTGCGATGGCGTGAGCGCTCGACAGTGTAAACGACGTGTTGGTGGGGCTGATCTGTTCGATTTTGGCTGACACGTCCAGCGCCAGCGCAAGGCGTTCAACGATTTCGCGCACGGTCAGCGATCCCGCGGCGCCCAGCACTGCCGCGTCGAAACCACGCCAGGACTCGCGGGCGAGCACACCCTGGACCAGTGCGGCGACGTCTTCGATATGAGCTGCGTTGTTGTAGGGGCGGTCGAGATGGAAGGCGCGTATCGTCTCGCCAGCCCGCAGCCGCGACGCGACGCCTGACAGCCAATTGCGATGCGCGCCTGGGCCAACGATTCCCGGAAGTCGCAGCGCCAGCGTGGAAAACGTGCCACCGAGTTCGGCGAGCCGCTGTTCGACAATGCGTTTCGATGCGCCATAGGTGTCGGGATCACGCACCGGCGTGGCTTCATCGACGACGTCCTGCGCAATCCGGCCATAGTAGGAGAGCGACGAGAAGAAGATGACGCGGCGGGTCCCCCAGCGCCGGGCAGCCTCGATCAGCGCGAAGCTCGCATCGATGTTGTCGCGAACGAGCATTGCGACGTCGACGCCCGGGCTCGGGGAGGTCGCCGCGGTATGCACGATGGCGTCGAACGGGCCAACAAGATTGCCGGCGTCGATCAGGTCCGTCCGGACCAAATTCAGCCGTGCGAAGTCGCGCAGCGGCGCGAGAAAATCCGTCTCGCGGCGATAAGTGGCGACGACATCGTGGCCGCTGCTCGCGAGCCGGCGTGCTACCGTGCTGCCCGAGAAGCCGGAGACGCCGGTCACGAGCACGCGCATCGTCCGCCCTCAGCCGATCTTGGCCAGGATCAACTCGGGCGACAGGCCGTGCGCCGCGAGCAGATCGCTGGTCGTGCCGTAATTGTGGATGAACGCATCCTGCAGCGTGAATGTATCGAGCCGGCAGGTGGCGCGGACGTCCCACGCAATCTGCTTCACCTGCGAGGCGAGGCCGCCTTGCGGCGCATGCTCCTCGATCACCACGACGTGGCCGTGCCGCTGCAGGGCGGCCGTGACGCCCTCGCGATCGAGTGGCTTGAGCGTATGCGCCGAGACCAGCGAGACCGAGCGTCCCTGTGCCGCCAGCTTGTCGGCGATGTCGGTCGCCATCGCCGTGATCACGCCATAGGTGAGGATGCAGACGTCACGGCCGCGCCGCAGGTAGCGCAGCTTGCCGAACTGCCAGGGCTCGGCGTTCGCGGTCAGCACGGGTTCGCCGGCCTTGCCGATACGCAAATACACCGGTCCGTTCTTCTGCTTTGCGCACCAGCGGGTCGCCTCGATGCATTCGAGCGGATCGCAGGGGGCCAGCACCTGCATGTTGGGCAGCGCGGAGGCGATCGCGATGTCCTCCTGGGTGTGGTGCGTGCCGCCCAGCGTCGAATAGATCACGCCGGCGCCCATGCCGACCACGGTGACCGGCAGGTTCTGATAACAGAGATCGTCGCGGATCATCTCGAAGGGACGATACAGGCTGAAGGTCGCGATCGTGTAGGCAAAGGGCTGGCAGCCCTTCAGCGCAAGACCGGCGGCGATGCCGATCATGGACTGCTCCGCGACGCCGACATTGATGAAGCGCTCGGGGTATTCGCTCGAGAATTTTCCCATGCTGCCGGCCGGCGAGATGTCGGCGACGACGATATAGATGTCCGGGTTGGCGGTTGCCTCGGCGTAAAGCGTCTCGGAAAAGGTATTTCTCACGCCTGTGTCTCCAACTCGCGAAGCGCCTGGGCGTACTCGTCCTTGTTCGGCGCCCGATAGTGCCAGATCGGCGCGTTTTCCATGTAGCTGACGCCCTTGCCCTTGGTGGTGCGCGCCACAACCATCAGCGGCCGGTCGCCCTTGCGTGTCGTCACCGCGCGGACGATCGCCGCCGAATCATGGCCGTCGATCTCGGCGGTCTCCCAGCCGAAGGCGTCGAACTTCGCAGCCAGCGGATAAAGCGAGGGGTGAGTCTCGGACGTGCGTCCGAGACTCTGGAAGTCGTTGTTGTCGATGAAGGCGACGATGTTGGTCAGCTTCAGCGAGGACGCCATCAGCACCGCTTCCCAGGTCGATCCTTCCTGGGTCTCGCCGTCGCTGAGCACGGTGTAGATCACGCCGTCGCGACGCTTGCCTCGCTCGGCGAGCGCCATGCCCACCACCATCGAAAGGCCATGGCCCAGCGAGCCGGTCGAGGCCTCGATGCCGGGATTGCCGTAATCGGGATGCACGCCGAGGCGGCCGTGTGGCGTGCAATAGGCGTCGAGGTCGGCCCGCGTGAGCACGCCGAGAGATTCCAGCACGACGTACTGGATCATGCAGCCATGGCCCTTCGACATCAGGAAGGTGTCGGGCGACGACAGGCCGGGCTTGCGCATCAGATCATTGTAGATGGCGTCGACGATCTCGGTGCAGGAGAAGGCGCCGCCGATGTGCAGGGCCGAGACGCGCTGCGAGATGTCGAGGATGCGCCGGCGGTAGCCCTGGCAGCGGGATCGCGCCGCTTTTGGGTCGAAGCTGGCTTGAGTCATGACAGCGTCCTCGTCCTACTCGATAATCGTCCAGAAATAATCGCCGGTATAGCCGGCTTCGCCAAACAGCGCGATCCAGCCCTGGGGAAAGTCGTGGAAGCGGGCGGTCAGCACCCACTCCTCGAAGACCGCCTTCTGCTCCGCCGTGCGATAGGAATCGACCTGCACGAAGGCTCGTCCGCCCGAAACGCGCTGGATTTCCTTCAGCGCCTGAAGGCAGCCGGCGCGGTCGAGATTGTGAATCGTGTTGAGCGAGATGGCAGCCTTGAAGCTGTTGTCGGGGAACGGCAGCTCGAGCGCGTTGCCGAGGTGAAGGCGGCCGATCGTCTCCGCCTCGCAATGCATCAGGGCGTAGCGGGAGATGTCGAGGCCGAACGCTTCCAGTCCCGGACATGCGATCATGAAATCCTTGACCAGAAAACCCTTGGCGCAACCGATATCGAGCACGCGGTCGCCAGGCTCGAGGGAGAAATGCGCGATGAAGTCCCGCGCCACCGGCACCCAGCGGCCGTCATAGCGATAGCCGCCATAGCCATATTCGCGCGGGCCGTCGAAATAGGTCTCGCCATATTCGCGCGAGATGCGGACATGCTCCTCGGTCTTGGCAGTGGCGCGCGCGGAGAGATTGCGCTTGCCGCGCGGCAGTTTCGAGAGCAGGTTTACCTCGGTCATCGGCATCATCCAGTTCGTGTCACCACGCTCGCGCACCAAGCGTGCGATAATCCAGCCCGGCCGCGCGCGCGGCGGTGGCATCGAGCACGCGGTAGGGGTCGAGCATCAGCCGCCCGCGCATGAGGCGCGCAAGATCGGCGGGCAGGAGTTCACGGAATTCCGGCCAGGGTGTCATGATCGCGAGCGCATCGACGTCGCGTGCGGCTTCGAGTGCGCTGGATGCGGCCGTCAGGTTCGGATGCTGCGCGGCGGAGACCGGAACGGCCGGATCGAACGCGCGCATCGGCCATGGCGCGAGCTGCGCGATCAGCGCCAGTGCTGCCGAATTCTTCACGGAGTGGGTGTTCTCCTTGTAGGCGAGGCCGAGCACGCCGATCCGGGCATGCGATGTTCTCGCCAGCAGCGCCTCATGCAACTCCCGCAGCGCCCAGTCCTTGCGATGGACGCTGTTTGCGACGATGGCACGGATCATGCCGGCATCGGTGCCGTGCTGGTCGGATAGCCGCATCACGGTGGCGAGGTCGCGCTCGATATTGCCCCCGGCAAGCCCAAGTCCCGGAGCCAGATAGGCGGAGGGGCCAATACGGGCGTCGAGCTTCAACGCCGGCGCGATCTCCGACCAGTCGGCGCCGACACGCTCGCAGAGCTCTGCGAGCGTGTTGGCGGTCGTGATCGACGCCGCCAGAGCACAGTTGATGGAGATCTTGGCAAGCTCGGCGCTTTCAAGCCGCATCGGCAGCAATGGGCAGCCGAACGACTCGAGGAAGCTCCGCCACGCGGCGGGCAATTGCGCATCCGGATCGAGGCAGCCGAGGATGAAGCGCTCGGGCTTCGTCGCACGCTCGACGGCGCGGCCGAACACCAGCGTCTCGACCTGATAGAGAATGATGCGGCCGGGATGCTGCCGGGCCCGGGTAAAGCCGGGCGGCACCTGGCTGAGGATGACGATGACGGCATCGTCACGCGTGTTGGCGAGCACGTTGTCGAGCAGCGCGTCGATGCCGCTGAGGTCGCTGACGCCGGCGCCATCGGTCGGCACGTCGGGTGCGACATAGACGAGGTCGCATGCACGCAGCGCTGCGGCGTCGGCGGAGAAATTGATGTGATCGCGGTTTGTGCGCAGGAGCTCGTCGAGCCCGGGCTCGCGCACCGGCAGATCGCCTACAGCGATGCGCCCAACCATGCGCGCATCCGCATCGAAGCCAAGTGTCGCAAAGCCCTTAGCGGCAGCGGCGATCGCCGAGCAAAGGCCCAGATGGGTCATGCCGGCATAGGCGACAAGTGGCCGGGTCATGCGGCGCTCCCCGACTGAATTGCCCGGCCGAGTCGCGTCAGTGCGCGATGCAGCCAGACGTCATTTGAGAGGTCGGTCTCCGCGCGTGCTGCGCAGAGCTGTTTGAAGTGGGAATATTCAAGCGCCCAGGTCGGGTCATCCTGCACCAGGATCTCGGTGACTTCCGGCGGGCGGCCGCTCGGCAGCACGCGGGTGCGGTGAATCAAGCTGCTCGGGCCCCATTTGCAAAGCGATTCGATGTGCGCCGAGCCATTCTCGGCGAAGATGTCGCAGGTGAAATGGTTGCGCCACGACAGCAGTGTCATCTCGAGCTCGATCTGCGGCCGCCCCGCGGCAGCGATCACCACGTGGTCCGGCGCGCGGTTCTCGAACCGCTCCGCCGAGACGATGCGGAAGTGATCGGCGACGTCGCCGAACCAGAAGCGCACGGTGTCGAGCAGATGCGAGCCGAGATCGCCGAGGACACCGTCGCCGGTGTCGCGCCAGGCCGAGTTGCGCACCAGCCGCGCAGTGCCGTTGCCGTAGAACATGCGGCAGCGATAGACGGCGCCGAGCCGGCCGGACTGCAGCAGTTCGCGCATCCGCACGAAATGCGGCTCGAAACGATGATTGTAGGCGGTGACGCACAGGACGCCGGTGCGGCGGGCGAGCGCTTCCAGCGCGCCAAGATCGTCGCCATCTGCAGCAAACAGCGGCTTCTCCACCAGCGCGTGCTTGCCGCGTTCGAGAAGATAGCGCAGCAGTTCGATCTTGGGCGCATCCGGCGTGCAGACGATGGCCGCGTCGAAGCGGTCGACGGGGACATCTTCAAGGCGCTGCCAGTTCGCCTCCGGCGCGACGGGATCAACGATGCCGACGGCATCTTCGCTTGCGACCTTGAACCGCTTGTGGCCCTGAACCCCGTACCCGACGACGATGACTTTCATCGCGTCCTCAGCGGTACTGCGCTTGGCGCTCGAGACGGTCGATCTTGTCGAGGATGTCGTTCGGCGCGGTCGGCACGTTGCCCTGGTGTTCGCAGGCGACCGCGGCGGAGAGCGAGCCGAGCACGGCCGCGACGACCGCGTTACCGGTGAGATACATGGCCGGTGCAGCATAGGCAAGCAGCGCATCGCCGGAGCCGACCGCATCGACGACATTGTCGGCAAAGCTGTCAACCACGAAGAAGGAGCGGACGTCCTCGTCGCTCTTGGGCTCGCCCCGGAAGGCCATCAGGCCGCGTGGTCCGAGCTTGAGCAGCAGCGTCTTGCAATGCGCCTGGCGGTACAGCTCGGTGCCGAGCGGGCGCACCACCGAATCCTGGTCGCCGAGCGCGAAACGCGCCTCGCGTTCGTTCGGCGTTATGAGGTCAAACCCTTGGAATTCGAGGATGTTGCCCCAACGGCTCGCGACCTGTGAATCGGCGACCCGGAATGCGGTCTTCGGGATCGCCTTGACCAGGTGCGGAATCGTATCGCGGTTGAAGATGCCGTGGCGGAAATCCGTAAACACGACGATGTCGGCGGGCACCGACGCGATACGATCGACCAGCGTGCGGAGGATGCGCTCGGCGATCGGCCGGTTGTCGACGCGGTCGACCTTGAGGAGGTGATGGCCCGCGGCGACGATGACGTCCTTGTTGGTCGTCGGCCGGTTCGGATCGACGATCGCGTGGAAATCGATATTGGTGGCGCCGAGGTCGCGCTTGACGAATTCGCCGGTCACGTCGTCGCCGAGCACGGTGGAGAAGGTCACCTGCGTGCCGGCGCTGGCGAGATGCTTGGCGACGATGCCGGCGCCGCCGACGAAGTCCTGCTTCTCCTCGAAGCGCACGCTCATGGTCGGCGTCTTTGTGCCGCCACCGATCACGGCGCATCGCGTGTAGGTGTCGACGATGGTGTCGCCAATCACGTGAACGCGCAGGTCGTGGAAGCGGTCGAGCACGCCGCGCAGGCTGTCGAAATCGAGATGCTCGGCATAGAGCAGCGTCAGGAGCTTTTCGGTCGCGATCGAAGGCGGTGACGTCTCGATGATCTGCGAGGACGAGAACACGATATCGCCGGGCGTGAAGATCAGCTCGCCGCCATAGGCCTCAACCGTTTCCTTCTCCTCGGCGGTACGCGGATGCAGGCCGGCCGCAGTGTACTCGTACCCCTTGGCGAAGATGTCGGGCTCGATCAGGCGGATGTTGTCGATCGGCGTCGGCTTCGGGTCGATCATCACGTAATCGACGGCCTCGAGCGCCGCGAGATTGAAAGCGCGAAGCTCCTGCGGCACGAACGGCCGAAAATTGGCTTTCAAGATATGCGCGTCCGCCGTCAGGCTGGCGATCAGGATGTCGCCCTTGCTCTTGGCGTACAGCAGATGGCGGACATGGCCGGGATGGACGACGTCGAACGTGCCGTGGCACATGATGACCTTGCGGGCACGCGGACGGCGGCCGATCAGCGCGGCAATCTCGGCCGCGCTCTTCAGCTTGTGGCTCACCATGCGATGCGTCGCATCGTCCATCATGCCGGCGCTCCCTTGGCCGCCAGAGCGTTGAACCACGCCGATGTCGCGGCGGCAATGGTCTCCGGGTTCCAGAGCGGCGCATCGCGCCAATAGTCGATCTCGGCGAGGATCCGGCGGACGCCTTCTTCGAAGCTCACCTTCGGCTCCCAGCCGAGCCCGCGGCGGATTTTTCCGATATCGGCAAAGGTGCAATCCGGCTCGCCCGGTCGCTTCGGGATATGGATCACCGGGCCGCCGAGCAGGGCGACCAGATGATTGACCGATTGCGGATTGCCAGCGCCGAGGTTCCAGATTTCGCCGCTCCGCTCCGTTTCGCCGGCGCGCAAAAAGGCGTCCGCGACGTCACTGGCATAGACAAAGTCGCGCGTCTGGCTGCCGTCGCCGACGACCGTAAAGGGCTTTCCGGCGAGCTTCTGCCGCAGGAATACGCCGAACACTGCACCATAAGCGCCCGAGGTGCGCGAGCGTGTGCCGTAGGCATTGAAGATGCGGATGACATTGACCGGGAGCTTGTACACGGCGTGCCAGTGCAGCACCGCCTGCTCACCCTGGTACTTGCTCAATGCGTACGGATATTGCGGCGAGATCGGATGGTCTTCGCGGGTCGGTGTCGCTGCCAGCCCGTAGCAGGACGACGACGCCGCGTAGACGAGCTTGCGCACATGGGCTTGGCGCGCACATTCCAGCACCTGCGCCGTGCCCTGCACGTTCACCGACATATAGTCGAGCGGGGACTCGATCGAGGGCACGATGTCGCCAATGCCGGCGAAGTGGAATACACGGGTAACATCGCGGAACAGCGCGCTGCCCGGCTGCATATCGCGGATGTCAGCGCGTTCGAAGGTGAGATCGGAATTGCCGGCATGCGCGGCGAGATTGGCCTCGCGGCCGCCGACGAGATTGTCGATCACCCGCACCCGGTAGCCCCGTGCCAGCAACAGCTCGACCATGTGGCTGCCAATGAAGCCGGCGCCACCTGTCACCAGTGCGGTCGGACGCGCACTCATCTGGCCCCGAGCTTCTTCATGGTGCGGACGTTGTAGTACCAGTCGTCGTCAAAGCTGTTCGGCAACAGGTGATTGACGAATGCGCGGGCGAGGTCGCGCATCGCGTCCTCGATCGTCCGCGCGGGTGCATAGCCGAGTACGCGACGGATCTTGTCGGAGTTTACGTGGTAGGAGCGGTTGTCATCCGACGGCGTGGTGACGATGCCGATGTCGCGGCGTCCGTTGGTCTCGACGACGGATTTCACCATGCTGGCGAGATCGGCGATCGAATGGTTTTCAAAGCCGATATTGAAGGTTTCGCCGTGGATCTTGTCGTGCGGCGCGGTCAGCATCAGCCGGTAGGCGTCGACCATGTCCTCGATGTGGAGGTTGGGCCGCATCTGTTTGCCGCCGAACACGGTGATGACACCTTTGTTCACGGCATGGTTGGTGAGGATGTTGACGGAGAGGTCGAGCCGGGTGCGCGGGCTGTAGCCGCAGATCGTCGCGGGCCGCACCGTCACGCAGGTGAAGTCATCAGCCTTGTGCTTCCACAGCAGCGGCTCGCACATGCCCTTGAACTTGTTGTAGAGCGTCAACGGCACCAAGGGATGGTCTTCAGTCACGTTGGGCGCGTCGCTGACACCGTAGACCGAGCTCGTCGAGCAATAGACGAAGCGCTTCACGCCTGCCTTGCGTGCGGCGACCACCATCGGCTCGAAGCAGTCGTAGTTGATGGTCTTGGAGAGGTTCTCGTCGAGCTCGAAGCTTGCATCGTTGGAGATGCAGGCAAGATGCAGCACCGCATCCTGCCCTTTGAGGCAGGTCGCAAGCTTGGCCGTGTCGCGGATGTCGCCCTGCTCGACGCGCAGGTTCGGATGGTTCGGCAAGCGCGAACCGAAGAACAGCAGGTCGTAGACGGTGACGTTGTAGCCGTCGGCAAGCAGGCGCGGGACCAGGACATGGCCGACATAGCCAGCACCGCCGGTGACGAGGACGTTCTTGAGCATTGCAATCCGGTGTCGTTAGCGATCGATACGGCCGACCACGCGCTTCCGGGCCGGCTTGCGCGGCGACAGCTCGTAGCCTGCCGCCAGCGCGTCATTGCGGAACATGGCAACGGTCTCGCGCGAATAGAGGTCGAGGTCCTTGCCGATCAGGTCGAACTTCTTCAGCAGGTCCGCGGAGAGCGTGATGATGTGGCAGCCGATCGCGTCGGCCTGGAAAAGATTGAGCAGCTCGCGCGGGCTGGCCCAGAGCAGCTGCGCGGCCGGGCGATCCGACAGGATATCGAGCGCCTCCGACATCATCGCGACGGGATCGCGTCCGGTGTCGGCGATGCGCCCGGCGAACACCGAGACGATCGCCGGCGTAGTGGCGTCGAGCACGTCGCGAACCCGTTCGATCTGGCTCAGCGTCAGAATGGCAGTGACGTTGACCTTTACGCCTTCGTGCGCCAGATCGGCGATGGCCGGGCCGCAGAACTCGCCGCGGGTGGTCGTCACCGGAAGCTTCACATAAACATTTGGGCCCCAGGAGGCGATCTCACGGGCTTCGTGGGTGATGGTGGCGAGGTCGTCGCCCAGCACCTCGAAGCAGATCGGCCGGTCGCGTACCATGCGCAGCGCCGCGCAACCGAAGGTGCGGTAGTCGCCAACGCCCGCCGCACGCATCAGCGAGGGATTGGTGGTGAAACCCTTGATCCGCGGATCGAGCGACGTGCGCTGGATCGTTGCGAGATCCGCGCCATCACCGAAGATCTTGATGTTGAGCGCGTCGATGCTCGGTGCGTTCATGTTGCGTAAGCCCCTTCAGCCTGTTGCCCGCTGGATCCATCTCACGCGGCCCAGCGCTCCAAGTCACACCCATCTGCAATTGCGCCGGATCTATTCCGCTTCGCGCAAACAGACGACTCACGCACGACGCAACACTACCCCTCCCGGAGTCCCCAAGCCAGCGCCTCACCATTTGGTGGCGCTGCGCTGCAGCTTCGGATGCGAGACCAGGCAATGCCAGACCACGGCCTGGAACGCTTCGGCATGCGGCGTGACACGCTGCTCTGCCGCAGTGGGAATCACGACGACGACGTCGCCGGCCTGCTTCGCATAGCCGCCGTCGCGCCCGACGATGCCAAGCACGCGCGCGTCCTTCGCCTTCGCCGCTTTGACCGCCGCGACGATGTTGGGGCTGACATTGCGCTCGAGATTGCCGCCGCCGACCGAGAGAACGAGAATGGCATCGCGTGGTCCGATGCGGCTGACCCGCAGCCATTCCACGAACACACTCGGCCAGCCCTCGTCATTGGTACGGGCGGAGAGTTCCGAGACGTTGTCGGTTGGTGCGTAGGCTTCGATACCGCAGAGCTTGCGGAAGTCGTTGACGGCGTGACTCGCATTCGCGGCGCTGCCGCCGACCCCGAGGACGAACAGCCGGCCGCCGCGCTCGCGCAAGGCCACGAGCTCGTCGCAGAGCGCCTCGATCTCGCCTGCCGGCAAGGCCTGTGCGATGTCGCAGACCTCCCGCAAATATTGGGCGACGTGTTCCACCTGAGCGACCGGCCTCGTTTGTGCTTCGTCGAGCCCGGTGTGCGGGCCAGCCGGCGAATCACCGCTGATCTGGTTATCCCGCTGCGAATCCCGACGCACGTTCAAAAGCGCTGCAATTCGGGGCACCGTAGTCTTACGTGTGTCCGCACATTGCTGATCCATCTTTCGTGTTCTGAGTCGATTCGGGGCTGCCGACGATAGGCCGGGGGCAGTTATCAACAGGTCGTGCGGCGAAACGCTTCCATTCGGCGTCAATTGGCTGCCGCGAACGGTGGCTGGCCTTGATCAGCGGCTCGCTTAAGCTATCACGCGCTGATTCCATCCCGCGGCCGCATACCGGAGGGGTGGCGCACCAAAGACCTCCAGCCGGTGAAGCGCCATGAGCAGCCATCGTGCCGACGATTTTCCCGAGGGTCCCGTGACAGGGACGAGGCCGCTCGCCCGCGAGCCCTGGGTCGAGATATCCGATGGTGCTGCGCTTGCGAACTGGTCCGCGGAAGACGAGATCCGCTACAACCAGCAGGTCAGGCAGAGCGAGAAGCTGAAATTCTTCCGTCAGGTCTTCGATTTCCTCAAGGAGAACGAGATCGCCGGAGACTATTGCGAATTCGGCTGCCATCGCGCGCGCACCTTCCGCATGGCGCTGACCGAGGCGCGGCGCAAGAATCTCCACGACATGGCGTTCTGGGCGTTCGACAGCTTTGCAGGTCTGCCCGCGCCCGAGACCGAGACCAGTGTCGGCAAATGGACGCAGGGCGCGCTTGCGACTTCCGAGCAGGAGTTTTTGCGCCTGATCGGCGAGCACGGCGTCTACACGGACAAGGTGCGCACGGTGAAGGGCCTCTACGGCGATTCGCTCACCCCTGCGTTGAAGCAGCAATTCGCAAGTAGCGGGCGCAAGGTCGCGCTCGCGAACATCGATTGCGATCTCTATGAGTCCGCCATCCCCGTGTTCGATTTCATCGAGCCGCTGCTTCAGGCCGGATCGGTGCTCTATATCGACGATCTCTTTGTCGGCAATCGCGGCAATCCCGGCCGCGGCCTCGCGAAAGCCTTTGTCGAATACCGCCAGCGCTCACGCTGGCGCTTCGTGCGCCATCTCGACATCGGCTGGTGGGGACGCTCCTACATCGCCTCGGAGACCGAGTCCGATCTGATCTGATCGGCTCTACGGGTCGAACAGGCTTGTGATCGGGCCCGGTCCGTCCGAGCCCGGCGCGCGCAGCGTGTAGACGGTCCGGCGGAATCCCGTCGCGGCGATTTTTCGCGCGATCTCGGCATCGTGCAGGTAGGCCGCGATGACGACGGCCGCCATGCCGGCAAGGCGTTCAGTGCTCGGTAATTCGATCGTGATCTCGCCCGCAGGGCCATAGACGCAGCGCCCCGCATAGGAGGCCGTGTCGTCGAAAACAGCGGCGAAAGGCGTGCTTTCCTGATAGAGGCCGAGCAGAGCCTGCGCATAGGCGTTGGCCCCGTAGAGCGCGATCGGACCGTTGATCGCAGCGAGGCGCTGCGCAGCCCGCGCGCGTCGTTCGGCCAAGGCCGTGGCAAGAATTGAGGGCGAGAGTTCTGATGATGTGCAGGGGTCACGCGCGAGCGGCTTGGTTGCTCGCAGCACGAAGCCCATGTCGTGCCCCTGCTTGATGTCATACACCTCCGCGAGCGCGAAGCCCGCGCGCGCGAGCAGGTGTTCCATCTCCGCGCGTCGATAATAGTGCACGTGCGGATAGTGAAAGTCGACGATCGAATGGCGGCGCAGGATGTCGTCGGCGCTCGGCATTTCGAGATAGGCGACACCGTCATCGGCAAGGCTGGCGCGAAGCGCGGCCAGGAATGGCGTGGGCGCGGGCACATGCTCGATGACCTGACGGCAGACCACCGCATCGAAGCGGCGCCCCGCCAGCGCCGGGACCGGGAACATCGCGCGGTGGTGCCTGACACCCGAACCGGTGAAACGTTCGGACTGAAGCGCGCGGCTGGGCTCGACCAGATCGACGCGCGCCGAGCGTCGTGCCAACGCCAGGGACAGCGCGCCGCCGCCGCCGCCGACTTCGAGCACGGCGGGTGTCTGCTTCAATTGCCGCATGATCAGCGCTGCGGTCTCGTCCACGGCCGCGATCATGCCTGGGCTCACCGGCTCGTTCGTCAGCACCAGCGCGCCATAGAGCTCATCGGCAGCGCTGGTGTCGAAGGCGCGGTTGGAGAGATGTCCGCAGCCTCGGCAGGAGGCAATGTCCAGACGGCCGAAACCGCTTGCTGCATCCATACCGGTTGGGCGCACCGCGTGCATTGGCGTGCGCGCGACCGACCAAATCGTCTCCGCTTCGCCCGATCCGCAGACGACGCAAGCGTGCGGCGTGGCGGCAGGTCCGGTCATCTAGCGCCAGGCCTCGATCGGCACCGGATGGTCACGGCCGCCCTCGGCGATCTGGCGCGCCATAACCATCGCCTGTTCGAGGCAGTCGTCGATGTCGAGGCCGTAGCGATAGCTGCCGGCGCGGCCGATCGAATAGACGTGATCGGGCATCATCGCATAGTATTTGCGCGCAAGTTCCTGCTCGGATTTGAACGGCAGCGGATAGTGCTTGCCGTTGTGCGAGGGGATCTCCATGCCGACAAGGCTCGTCGGCGATTTGTGGTGAGTGAACTTCTTGTATTCGACGAGCCGCGTGAACGCTTCGTCATTGGCGTAGTAAAGGAAGTAGACGTGTTCGGGGAAGACGTGCTCGGTCGGCAGCACGATCTTGTGGAAGTCGCGGCCGATGAAGGCGAGCTCGCCATGGCAGCGGCCGAACGGCTCGTCCGGCGAGATCGTCGAGATGATGACGTCGTATGTGTGCTTTTCGCCGCCGAACCACACCGCGCGCGCCAGAAAATCGTAGCGCTCGATGCGGGTCGACAGCAGCACCCGTGCGCCTTCGGTCGCGACATCGAAATAGCGGTTGTAGCCGTCCTCCGCGTGCGGATAGGCCGACCATGCCGTGTCCCACGCGGCGCGTGAGCCACTCTTGATGGTGACGCCCTTCGGTGACCAGTTGAACGTGTCGATGCGCTTGTTGTCGTCGACCAGCCACATCTTCTTGTTGTACTTGTCGATCAGCTTGTCATAGAGCGTCCGGCCGACCGAGCCGACCCAATATTCCTCGAGGTTCTTTGCCTCGGCGACGCCGCGCGACGACTGCCGTTCGGCGGCGATCTTGTCGCGGTCGGGCATCCGCGCAATGTCGTCCTCGTGAATCGGATAATTGTAAAAGGCGTTGTCGGGCTCGACATAGGTGATGAACTGGTGGTCGGCGCAGGAGCGTAAGGGAACGATCGCGTCCATGTAGTCGTAGACGGCGCGGTTCTGGGTCAGGAAGTGGCGCGGGCCGAAGGTGTAGGGATGGCCGCCATACCAGAAGGTGCGCACGCCGGCGCCGAGGAAGGGCGCCGCCTCCACGATCGTGACGTCCCAGCCGCCCAGCTTCATGAGCTGATGCGTCGCCGCGCAGCCGGCAATGCCGCCGCCGATCACCAGAGCTGTTTTCATCCGTCCGGTCCAGTCCCCATGTGAATCGACAAGATGCGAATCGGCAGATTGTGTCGAAACAATTCATGCCGGTATCGGCGAATGGCCGAACCGCGTCAATCGGGCAGGCCGGCTTGTCCGTGTTTCGCCGGATGGGTCACGCAGAATGCGACGGCCGCGCCGACGTCGGCAAACATCCGTTCGGGCACCGGCGGCGCGCGATCCGGATAGCGCTCGACATCGCGGCAGGCAAAGCCGGTCCGCACGCCATAGCTCGCCAGCCCCATCGCGCGCCCGGCGCCAATGTCACGCAAGCTGTCGCCGATCAGCACGGAGCGAGCGACATCGATGTCGAAATCGGCAATCGCCCGGCGCAACAGCAACGTTCCCGGCTTGCGGCATTCGCAGGCGATCTGAAAGTCCGGGGCGCCGCCGGACGTCCGCTCCGGATGGTGTGGACAAAAATAGATGGCATCCACGATGCCGCCATCTTCGGCAAGCAATTGGCGAAGCCGTCCGAAAATCGTCTCAAGGCCGGCGAGTGAGACAAAGCCCTTCGCAACCTGGGCGCGGTTGGTCACGATGATCGCGAGGTACCCGGCCTCGCGCGCCGCTCGCACGGCCGCGCCCGCACCCGGGATCAGGCGGATGTCGTCCGGCACCAGCACGCCGTGGCCGCCCGGTTCCTGGTTCAGCACGCCGTCGCAGTCGAAGAAGATGGCTGGGCGCATGGGGCGGACATTCCGGTTTGGTATGCTTGTAGTGCGAAGGCCGGATGGAACGAAGCGAAATCCGGGTTTCATGCCTATTGTGCTGTCCCGCGTCCACGGTCTATGTGCTGCGGCAAAGCCGCCATTCATGGAGATTCTATGCCAGCCGCAGGCCAAAGCCCTGAGCGGAGCGCGAAGGCGCTGCTGCTTGAAGGTGTCAACGACAGCGCCGTGAATCTGTTCAAGGGCGCAGGCTTCACCAATGTCGAGCGCCTCACCAAGGCGCTGGATGGCGAGGCGCTGCGCGAGGCGCTGAAGGGCGTGTCGCTGCTCGGCATTCGTTCGCGCACGCAGATCACCGACGAGGTGCTGGAAGCCGCCGATGGGCTGCTCGCGGTCGGCTGCTTCAGCGTCGGCACCAATCAGGTGGATCTGCTGGCAGCGCGCAAGCGCGGCATCCCGGTGTTCAATGCGCCGTTCTCCAACACCCGCAGTGTTGCCGAGCTCGTGATCGGCGAGATCGTGATGCTGCTGCGGCAGATCTTCCCGCGCTCGGTATCGGCCCACGAGGGCGGCTGGGACAAGTCCGCAGCTGGCAGCCGCGAGGTGCGCGGCCGTACGCTGGGCATCATCGGCTATGGCAATATCGGTTCGCAGCTCTCGACGCTGGCCGAAGCGATGGGCATGCGGGTGATCTATTACGATCGCACCGACAAGCTCCGCCACGGCAATACCGAGCCGGTCGAGAAGCTCGATGAACTGCTGGCGCAGAGCGACGTCGTCAGCCTGCACGTGCCGGAGACGCCGGAGACGGCGGGCATGATCGGCGAGAAGGAACTGCGAGCGATGAAACCAGGCTCGTTCCTGATCAACAACAGCCGCGGCACAGTGGTCGATCTCGATGCGCTCTCAGGCGCGTTGCGCGACGGCCACATCGCAGGCGCCGCGATCGACGTGTTCCCGGTCGAGCCGTCGTCGAATTCGGAGCGCTTCAAGAGCCCGGTGCAGGGCCTCAACAACGTCATCCTCACGCCGCATGTCGGTGGTTCCACGGAAGAGGCGCAGGAGCGTATCGGCGGCGAGGTCGCGCGCAAGCTGGTCGATTATTTCATTACAGGTTCGACGATGGGCGCGGTCAATTTCCCGGAAGTGCAGCTGCATTTGCGTCCCTCCGGCGCGCGCTTCAGCCACGTCCATCGCAACGTGCCGGGCATGCTGCGCCGCCTGAACGAGGTCTTCCTCCAGCGCGACATCAACATCGCCGCGCAATATCTGGAGACCGCGGGTGACCTCGGCTACGTCGTGCTCGACGCCGATCTCGGAGGCGCGGATTCAGGCGCGCTGCTGGCGCAGATTCGCGCGCTCGAAGGCACCGTCGGCGCGCGCCTGGTGTTCGAGCACTGAAGCGCCACGTTCCGGTTGGATCACGCGCCAAGGCTCAGCGCGTTTGGCTCGTTCTGACCGCAGGAGCGAGCCGGTGCCGCCTACGTCGCAAGGCGGTCGAGCAGGGCCAGCATGACCGGGGCATCCGGCATGGGCAACACCGCGTCGATCCGTTCGAGCAGGCGCGACTGCAACAGCGCGTTGCGCGCCTTGCCTATGGTGCCGAGCGGTCCGCGGAAGCCGTGGTCCTCCCAGGCCATTTCGAGCAGGCTTTCGCTCGTCAGGGCCTCGATCAGATCGTCGGCCTGGCGGTCGATGCTGATGAGGGGATGGGCGGAGAACACTGTCGGCTGGGGATAAAGGATCACGGGCTTGGCCGGTGCGCTCGCCTCCAATCTCTTCCAGCGATCCGCATCCTGGAGCACCCATTCGACGAGCTGATTCTCGTAGCCGACGATCAGCGGCTGCGCACCTGCGCCGCCGGCGACGTAATCGTCAAACAGCTTGCCGGACGACGGCGGCTTGAAACCCATGCGCCGAAACACGGTGCCGACATCGCCGTCGATCTTGCCCAGTGTCTCCGGCATCACAACGTCGCCCGAGAGCAAGCTTGCCGCGAGGCCGGCGAACATGAAGCCGGAATTGGATTTGTTCGGATCGGTCGAGACCACGCGGGCGCGACCGAACAGATCGGAGACGCCGATCGCCGACCAGTTCTCGCCGGCGATGATGGCCTTGAGCAGTTTCGACAGGTCCACGGTGTAGCGCGGCCCGCCGGCGGGCTGGGCGATGCCGCCCTTGACCAGGCCGTCGGCAATGCGATCCCAGGAATAGAGCACGATCGGCGAGTTGAAGATCACCTGGTCGCGCGAGATCCTGACGCCCGACGACCGCGCCACTTCGACCAGCACGGATGACGACGGCCAGAGGAATTGCGGCTTCTGATCCAGCAGCGCGCGCTCGCGAACCATTTCGACCGAGCCCGCGCGGCGTCCGTCGAGGATTAGTCCGAACCGGCGCTCCAGCGTATTCTTGACGCGGGCGTTGGCGAGAAAGCCTTCCTTCTCGCCGCCCGCAAAGCCGAACAGCCGCTTGGCCTCGCCGAAGCGGCCGGCGATCTCGGGATGCTCGCGCAGGTAAACATAGCCGCCGGTCGCCGCCGCGCTCGCTGCGACGAGGCCGATGCCGAAGGCGCGGCGCGAGATAGCCATCAGGATGTTCCTCTCTTGGTCTCGATCGGCGTGTCCGGCGACGTTGGGCCGATGTCGTCGTCGAGCGAGCTCTTCAGCAGCTTGAGTTCGATATCCAGCTTGTCGAGGTCGGCATCCCTGAGATTGGCGGCATAGCGGGTGAAGGCGCCGTCGAGCCGCTCGATCATATCACCCGTGGCGGTCAGCCGCGCGGTGTCGGGCACGGCGCTCTTTTCCAGCGCGCGGTAGGCGTCGGCGATCTCGGCTGCGCGCGGCAGGTAGTAAGTCAGAAACCGACGAACACGGTCGAGCCGCAAGGGATCACTCTCGATGGCAGCAAAGATGTCGCGGGCGATCTGCACCAGGTGACGGATACGGTCGGCGACCGCGCGGCTGCGGATTGCGGAGGCCGTATATTCCATCCGCTCGGCGAGCGGTTCGGCCTCGGCCAGCAGTTCGTTCGCAAATTCGATCTTGCCGCGCGCGATGCCGCTGGCCTCCAGCGCGGCGAACCGGTTTCTCGGCGCAAGCGCCACGCCGATGCCGACCCCCGCAGCCGCGCTGATCGCGAGTGCGATCCAGAACGGCATGGCGAGCCCGATCGCCAGCGACGGCAACAGCACCGCTGCCGCCGTTCCACCCGCGATCCAGCCAAGCCCGGCCGGCGTTCTGGCCATTCAGTTGTATCCTCGTACGGCGCGGAACGCGTCGGTGAGACTCTTGCTGCCGTCGAACACGCGCCCTCCGGTCAATTTTGCCAGATTGTCCAGCTGAGCGCGATCCACCTCGGCGCCGAATGTCACGCCGAACACCGGCACGCGATGTCCGTCGGCACGCCATGCGCTCTCGAATGTCGACATCGCTCCCTGGCTTTTGCCATCCGTCATGATGACGATGGCCGGCAGGTGCTGGCCGTCGGCAAGCTGGGTCTTCATGGCGGCGAGCGCCTGGGCACCACACGTGTAGAAGTCGGTGCCGCCGCCGGCACGCAATTCAAGCGCGCGCGCGAGCAGGCCGGTCTGCTCGTTCTCGTCGCCGCTGGCGCGTGCCGTCCAGAGCACGTGATCGTTGAACGGCAGGATGAGGATTTCGTCCGACCTGGTCCATTGCACCAGAACCTCGCGCGTGCGCGCCGGCGTGAGCAGGAAGCGCATGGCGTCGAGCAGCTGGTTTTCCCCGGCGCCCTGCATGCTGCCGGAGACGTCGAGGCAGAGCGCGGTCAGCGAGGGCCGGCGCAGCGCTTCCTGGTAGATCAGCAGCGCCTTCTGGATCACCGCGGGTTCCGGGGGACGGATCACGATGACCGGCCGTGATGGATCAATATTGGTCGTTGGATCGGCGGCAAGCGGCGTGGCGCGCCCGATCTCGACCCGCCGGCCGGTTTGGGCGATCCTGGTTTGCGCATCGCCGCTGAGCAGGAAGGTCTGCAGGTCGGTGAAGAAGCTCTCGACCTCCTTGCCGCGGCCGCGATCCACGAAGCCGAGCGGCGAGTCGGCGACCGCCACGCCGTCGGCGGGATAGATCGCGTAGAGCGGCTCGCGGTCGTCGGCGACCAGCTTGTCGTTGGTTTCCTTGATGACGGCTTCGTAGTTCCAGATCGCCTGGTAGTGCGCGCCGCTGCGCTCGCCGTCGCGATAGAGATCGGCGAGCCAGCCACTGGAGCCTGCGCTGCGTTCAACGCCCTTCAGCAACCCGCGCGCCGTTGCCAACACTTCGGGCTTGTCGAGGTCGCCGGCCTCGATCAGATCGGGCTTGCCGATGCCGGCCGCCAGCATCGCAAGATAAGCGGCGGCTCCCGAATTCGATTGTGTCGCCGACGTCATCAGGAACTTGAGCTTGCCGCCCTCGACGGCTGCAAGGATGTCCTTCGCGATCACTTTGGCGCCGATCCAGCCCAGCTCCTGCGCCTTGGAACGGCGCACGCCGAGGATGACCGGCATCTGCACGATCGACTTGACCATTTTCACGCGCCGTGTCGTGTCGAACATGTCGACCCAGATCGAGGCGGCAGGCCACACCGCGTCGGCGCCGGGATCGCCGGCCTTCAGCGCCAGGGCGATGTCGAGCGAGCCCTGATAGCGCATGGTGCAGGTTGCGTTGCGCGACTTGCAGAACTCCTGCACAAGCGGTTCGAGAACGTCGTTTTCTGAGCCCGAGAGAATGGTGAATTGCGGTCCGGGCCCGCTGCAGCCCGACAGCAGTGCGGCCATCAACGGCACCGCCGCAAGCAACGCCATCCGGTGCACGAAACGGAAGATCCTCATGCGCGAGCCTTCATGCAGAACCTGTTGTGACGAAGCTTCATGAACGCAGCACGCATCAGGGCGCGGCCTTGGAGATGGCGGTCTTCAACTCGTCCGTCAGCTCTGCCATCCGGTGCTCGATCTCGGCGCGCTTGTTGCGACCCTGCTCCTGCACCGTCAGCACGCCGGCGATGGTGTCGATCAGGTCCCGGTTGGTCTTCTCCAGGGTCTGGATATCGACGATGCCGCGCTGCGACTGCTTCTCGATCTCGATCGCCTGGGTTTTCATCATTTCCGACGCCTGGCGCATCATCTCGTTGGTTGCGTCGGTGACGGTCTTCTGCAGCTCCAGCGCCGACTTCTGCCTGTTAAGGCCGAGCAGCAGGATCATCTTCTGCTTCCACACGGGTATCGTGAGCTCGGTCGTGGCCTGCAAATTCTCGATCAGCGTTTCGTCGCCGGACTGTACAATGCGGATCTGCGGCAGTTGCTGGATGCCGATCTGGCGCGCCTGCTGGAGATAGAAGATGCGCTTCTCCAGCCGGTCGAGCGCCTGGAGTGCATCCTGATAGGTCTGCGCGGCGAGCATCGTGTCGCTACCCGCGCCCTGCGCCTTGGCGTTCCGCTCCATCTCGATGAGCTTGCCGCCGCGGAATTCCTCGGTGAAGGCTTTACCGGCGGCAATGTGCATGTCCAGCTGGCCGAGCGCGCCCCGGGTCTGTTCGTAGAGGTCGTCGAGCAGGGCGATGTCGCGGCGCAGGACTTCCTTGTTGCGGTCGAGCTCGACGCAGACGCGATCGATCTGCGAAGCGACGTCGTTGAACTGTTCGGTGAAGCGGCGCACCCGCGCCTCCGCCGACGAGAACATGCGACTGAGAAAGCCCTTGTCGTTGAGATCCGCCGGATCGAGCCCGCGCGCCTTGCCGAGGATGTCCGTCAGCAGTTTTCCAGTCGCGCCGAGCTCGCGGTTCTGGGTCTGGGCAAGGATGCGGTCGGCGAACTCGACCACCGAACGCTGGGCCCGTTCGCCGAAGGTGACGAGGCGCGAGCGATCCGAAATGTCGATCTCGGACTTGATACGCGCGACGACCGACGCATCCGTTGGCAGTGCCGGGACATTGATGGTTTCGCTCACCGCTCGCTCCTTGGTTCCCGCAGCATTCACGATGGCTCTGCTGCCGTTCAGGCAGGAAAGCCCGGCTCATCTGACAGACTGATGACAGCCTGTGGACTTGGTCGGCCGACAGGTCGTCCGCGTTCGGCGGGGGAATGAAATTTCACATTAGTTTCAGTCGTTTGCGGAGGAGATGCGGGACCGGCCCCGTGCGCGGGCCGCCTTGCGCTTGGTGCGGGCCGCGATTGACTGCGGGCGGTCAGTTGCATTGAATTGGTCGACCTGTCGGCAGAACGATAATTAAGCAATGGGGATGGAAACGATGGCGCGCAAGGTCTGGACGCTGGGTGTGTGGCTTGTCGGTGCTACGGCGGCGACGGGAGCGGGTGCCGCCTCGGCCGCGACGCTGGCGGAGGACGCGGATAGGGTCTGCAAAGGACTTGTCGGTGGCGCAGATGCCTTCAAGATCGACGCTGCGACATTGCAGTCACCGTCTCAGCTTGCGGTCGCCGAGCGCGGACCGACGCCATCGGGACGGATCACGCCCGCCAATCCCGCGTTCTGCAAGGTGCTCGGCCATATCGAGCCCACCGATCCGAAAGCGCCACCGGTCAAATTCGAGGTCAACCTGCCGGTCGAATGGAACGGGCGCTCGGTGCAATATGGCGGCGGCGGTTTCAATGGCGTGCTGATCACCGGCCTCGGACTGCCGCCGGCCTATCCTTTCGACAAGCCATCACCGCTCGCCCGGGGCTTCGTCACCTACGGCACCGATTCCGGTCATGAGTCCAAGCCGGGCGAGCCGCCGCAATTGTTCGCCCTCAACGACGAGGCTTTCGAGAATTTTGCTCACCGGGCCTACAAGAAGGTGCGCGATGCTGCGGTCGCGCTGATGCAAAGCGCCTACGGCAGGAAGCCTGACAAAATGTACTTCATGGGTTCGTCCGAAGGCGGCCGCGAAGCCCTCACCATGGCGCAGCGCTATCCCGACGATTTCGACGGAATCTTCGCGCGCGTCCCCGTCATCAATTGGGTCGGCTTGCAGCATGCCGGCACCCGCTCCGGCCTCGTCACCATGGGCGAGGGCTGGATCAATCCGGCGCAGGTCAAGCTCGTCGGTGATGCCGTGCGCGCGGCCTGCGACAAGGCCGACGGATCCGACGATGCGCTGGTCCAGGACCCCGTGGGCTGCAAGGCGGTGTTCAAGGTCGAGACGTTGCGTTGCCCTGACGGCAAGAGCGGCGATCAGTGCCTCAGCGACGCACAGATCAAGGCAATCGACACGCTGCACGCGACCTACAAATTCCCGTTCACGCTCGCCAACGGTCTCGACGACTATCCCGGCTGGGGCGTGGCGGGCGAGGACACGCCGGCGATGGGGCCGACCGGCGGCTGGATGGCATGGTGGCTCGGCGCGGCTCCGCCGGCGCAGCCGCCTGCGCCCAACAACGGCATCGCCTGGGTCTATGGTGCCGGCGGCATTCAATATGTGTTCGCGCGCGATCCCAAGCTCGACGTCACCACCTACAAGGTGGAGGACCACAAGGCGCGGCTGCTGGAGGTTTCCAGCCTGATGGATTCGACCGACCCCGATCTCAGTCGCTTCCGCGCCCGTGGCGGCCGGCTGATCATGCTCGAGCACATGGCCGACTATGCACAGAGCCCGTACGCCGGCATCCGCTATTTCGAGAGCGTCGAGCGCAAGCTCGGCAAGGCCGAGACCGCGGAGTTCGCGCGGCTCTACACCGCGCCCGGCGTCGATCATGTCGGCTCCGGCGCGCCTGCCAATGTCGACATGCTGAGCGCGCTGGTCGACTGGGTCGAGAAGGGTACGGCGCCCGGAGACCTCGAGGTTGTCGAGCAGAAGGTCGAGGCGCCGTCGTTCGCTGTCACGCGCGCGATGCCACTGTGCCGTTGGCCGACTTGGCCGCACTACAAGAGCGGCCCGGTGACGGAGGCTGCGAGCTTTACCTGCTCACCGTAGGGGCGCGCTTACGCGAACACCATGGCGGGTGTCACCCCGCCGCCATGGCCTGTGCGCCGCCTGGTGAGCGCGCAAGTCGGAATCGGCATCAAGATCATCGTCCTGCATCAGTCGCGACATCGGTAGGGTTTCGTGGCGGCGATCCCCGGCGAGGCCGGGTCACCGAACCAGCGCTGCGAATAGTCGATCGATGGCAGCCTGGACATCCGCTCGCATCTGGCCGGGAAACCGACGGACCGCGGTGACGCGCTGGCTGCGCGGGCAGGCTTTGACAAGCCGCGGCGGTCCGGTTATATATTTCGCATGCGAAACAAATCACCCGAGGAGAGACGTCACCGGCTGATCTATCTGCTGAGTGTCGCGCAACGGCGGTTGCAGCGCTGGATGGCGGCGCAGCCGCAAAATGACGTGACGCCGGCGCAAGCGGGCCTGCTGTTCATCCTCGGCAAGCAGGACGGCGTCCTGATGGGCGAAGCGGGCGCGGCGCTCGATCTGGGTCCGGCCGGCATTTCCGGCCTTGTCGATCGCAGTGCTGCTGCGAAGCTGGTCGAGCGGCGCGCCGATCGCGAGGACGGCCGCGCCTGGCGGGTGTGGCTGACGCCGAAGGGGCGCGCTGTGCTGGCGCAGGCGAAATCAGCCACCGCTGAAATCAATGCGACGTTGACGGCGGGATTTACCAGCGCCGAGATCGACATCGTCGCGCGCTGGCTGACGAGCATTCAGGACAAGTTTCCAAGAGATTCAACACAAGAGAATCAACGAGAGACCCAGAGGACGAACAGGAGAGAGCCATGACCGAGCATGTCCGGATCGAGAACAACGGCGGAATTCTCACCATCACGCTGGCGCGTCCCGACAAGAAGAATGCGCTGACGGATGCGATGTATCGCAAGCTCGCCGACACCATCGAATCTGCCGAGTCCGATCCGTCCGTGCGCGTGCTGCTGATCCGTGGCGAGGGCGACATGTTCACCGCCGGCAACGATGTCGGCGAATTCGCCGCGGTCGCGTCAGGCAAGTCCGAAGGCAGCCGCAATGTCGGACGTTTCATCCAGTCGCTGGCGCGTTGCACGCGACCTCTCGTTGCAGCCGTGCAGGGCCGCGCCGTCGGCGTCGGGACCACGATGCTCCTGCATTGCGATCTCGTCGTGCTTGCCGAAAACACCCAATTGTCGACGCCCTTCGTCAGCCTCGCGCTGGTGCCCGAGGCCGCCTCCAGCCTGCTGATGCCGGCGCGCATCGGCTATGCCCGCGCCTATGAGATGTTCGCGCTCGGCGAGACCGTGCCGGCCAAGTCGGCGCTGGAATGGGGCCTCGCCAACCGCGTGGTGCCGCTCGACAAGCTCGATTCCGAGGCGCTCGCGCTCGCCCAGCGCCTTGCCCGGCAGCCGGCGGGCGCACTGACTGCGACCAAGAAGCTGATGCGCAATGGCGAGGCACTTGTTGCGCAGATGAATGCGGAAGGCGAGCAGTTCGCGCAGCGTCTGCGCACCGCCGAGGCGCGCGAGGCCTTCACGGCATTTGCCGAGCGCCGCCCGCCGGATTTCACGAAGGTTTCGTGATGTCCGAGGTCCGGCTAAGGGCTTGGCAAACAGGGAACTCCCGGCATTTGACTAAAACCTTAACGGAACATTGGCATGTCGCGGGCAAGGTGGGCTCTCCGAGAGAGTAGGCTCCGCGACTCATGGCAATGTTTAAGAAATCGGTAAGTTCGCTTCTCCTGGTGTTGATGGCCTTGCTGGCGGCCGGCGCGCTCGCCTCGACGGCGATCCAGATGGTCGGCGCCTTTGGCCGCTACAATGACAGTCTTGAGACCGCGCGGCTTGCCGCCGCCGACAAGGCGATCTTCCACGGTGTGCTCGCGCTCCGCAACAATCGCGGCGACGCCCAGAGCGCGATCCTTGGCGAGGATGATCCGCGCGCCAAGCTCGCTGAGGCCGAGAAGGCCGAGCAGGGCGGCTATGAAGGCGTCAGCGCCGCCATGGCCAGCGTCGACTTCGCCCGGCGTGACGAACTTGCCAGCACGTTGAAGCAGCGCTGGACCGATGCCGCACCGCAGTTCCAATTGTTCTACGACGAGGCCAAGCGTCCGCGCGCCGAGCGCAAGATCGAGCGGACCAATTCCTGGTACGATGCCGTCACCAAGGTCATCGACACGGCGAATCTCGCCTCCACCGCAGTGTCGAACCGCGCGTGGATGAACGATCCCTTCATCGCCCGCATGATCCAGGTCCGCCGCCTCGCCTGGCAGGTGCGCGACCGCTATGGCATCCATTGCTCGGCGCTCCGCTCGAACGTCAACAGCGGCAAGCCGCTCGACGACACCCAGAAGCGCTCGTTGGCGCAATGGGACGGCACCATCGCCTCCGGCTGGGCCGGGATGGCAGAGTTGCTGGCGGCGCCCGATGTGACCGCGGAACTGGCCACCGCCGCAAGAGAGGCGCAGGCCAAGACCGACGGCGTGCTCAAGCAGATCGGAGATCTCACCAGGAATTTCGACGGCAGCGGCAAGCCCGCGATGGCGGCGGCGGATTGGAATACCCTCTGCCAGTCGCCGTTCCCGCTCATCGTCGGGGTCGCGACGAAGGCGCTCGACCAGTCGATCGCGCGCGCCGAGACCATTCAGACGAAGGCGCTGACCAATCTCGTCGTGCAGTCGCTGGCCTTTCTGCTGGCGCTCGCTGTGACCTTGGCCGGCGTGTACGTCGTGCGCAATCGCCTCATGCGCCCCGTGCGCGCGATTCTCGACGCCATCGCGAAGATCAGCGCGCGCGACTACGCGACGCCGGTTCCGCAATCCCGCCATCCCGACGAATTCGGGACCATGGCGGCTGCGCTCGAAAGCCTGCGTGAGAGTGCGGCGACCGCCGAGCGTCTCGGCCAGGAACGCGAATCGCAGCAGGCGTTGCAGCTCGCCCGCTCCGGTACCGTCGACGAGGCGTGCCGCACCTTTGACGACACGGTGCAGGCGGTGATCCAGAGCGTCGCGGCGTCAACCAGAGAGCTCGATGCGACCGCGACGGACGTGCGCACGCTGGTTTCGGAATCGAGCAGCCAGACGGCCGCGGTTTCGTCCGCGGCCGAGCAGGCCACCAACAATCTCGAAAGCATCGCGGCCGCGACCGAGGAGCTCTCGGCCTCTGTCGGCGAAATCTCCGCGCAGGTGCAGTCCAGCGCACGCGATGCGCGCGAAGCGGTGTCGCAGGTCGAGCAGACCAACGCCACCGTCGAGATCCTCGACCAGACCGCGGGCCGCATCGGCGAAGTCGTGAAGATGATCCACGCCATTGCCGGCCAGACCAATCTGCTCGCCTTGAATGCCACCATCGAGGCGGCCCGCGCCGGCGAAGCCGGCCGCGGCTTCGCGGTGGTTGCCGGTGAGGTCAAGAGCCTTGCGTCGCAGACCGCGACCGCGACGGAAGAGATCTCGCGCCAGGTCGAGGAGATCCAGGGGGCAACCGGTCAGGCGGTCGCGGCCATCCGTTCGATCGGGGCTGCCATCAGCGGCATCGACGAGAAGATGACTGCGATTGCCGCCGCGGTCGAACAGCAGCGCGCGGCCACGACCGAGATCTCGCGTAACTTCCAGCATGCCGCCCAGGGCACCCGCGAGGTCACCGACACCATCGGCAGCGTCGCCAAGCTCAACCAGGAGACCGGCAATGCCGGCACGGTGCTGTTCCAGTCCGTGACGAAGATGTCGGCCGACGCCGATCGCCTCCGCGTCGCGGTTGAGGGCTTCCTGGGCGCGGTAAAGACGGCCTGAGCCTTAATTCCCTGTTTCACGGTGCGCGGATGGGCATTGCCGCACGTCCGTGCGGCCTGTAGATGGTAGCGGTACCATGCTCTAACAGGTTGAGCAAAACGAGCGGCAGGACGACAGGGAGATCATTGCGATGCCGGTTACCCCACACAAGGCCCAGCGCCCCTATCGCGGCGTGTTTCCGGTCGCGCCGACCATCTTCGACGAGCACGGCCAGCTCGATCTCGAGGGGCAGCGCCGCTGCATCGATTTCATGATCGATGCCGGCTCGCACGGCATCTGCATCCTCGCCAATTTCTCCGAGCAGTTCGTGCTGACGGATGCCGAGCGTGAGAGCGTGATGCATGCGGTGCTGGAACACGTCGCCGGCCGCGTGCCCGTGATCGTGACCACCACCCATTTCAGCTCGGCGGTGTGCGCCGCGCGCAGCCAGCAGGCCGAGGCCGCCGGTGCGGCCATGGTCATGGTGATGCCGCCCTATCACGGCGCCACCTTCCGCGTGCCGGAGAAGGGCATCGTCGAATTCTTCAAGGTGCTCTCCGGCGCGATCAACATCCCGATCATGATCCAGGATGCGCCGGTCGCGGGCACGCCGCTGTCGGTCGAGCTGCTGGCGCGCCTGGCGCGTGAGCTCTCCAACATCCGCTATTTCAAGATCGAGGTCGCGGGCGCGGCCTCCAAGCTCCGCAGCCTGATCGAGGCGGGCGGCAAGGACATCGAGGGCCCCTGGGACGGCGAGGAAGCCATCACGCTGATGGCCGATCTCGACGCGGGCGCGACCGGTGCGATGACCGGCGGCGGCTATCCCGACGGCATCCGCCAGATCATCGATCCCTATTTCGCGGGAGATCGCGAGAAGGCGAAGGCCGCCTATGAGCGCTGGCTGCCGCTGATCAACTACGAGAACCGCCAATGCGGGCTGATCGCCTGCAAGGCGATGATGCAGGCCGGTGGCGTGATCAAGTCGGACGCGGTCCGCCATCCGTTGCAGCCGCTGCATCCAGCGACGCGCGCGGGGCTGCTGGAACTCGCCAGGGAGCGCGATGCACTGGCGCTGCGGTGGGGGAAGTAGGGCTCAAAGTCATCCCGGACAAGCGCGCCCTAAGCGCGCGCAGATCCGGGATCCATACGCCGTAGTAATAGTTTTGCGAAGACTCCGAGTTACCAGCTTCGCCCAACAACCTCTCGCTGTGGTCATGGGTCCCTGTGTCTGGAAAGTCTGTCATGATGAGAGTGGGCGGGAAGCCGTTGGGTCCTTGGCGCTTGACGCCGTGAG
>NZ_JAFCLG010000007.1 GCF_018129685.1 Bradyrhizobium manausense | reverse complement strand
CTCGGGCGGCCACCCGGGCTGGGCCATTCCTCACGGAACGGCACCATCATAAGCGATCGCGCTAATACAAGGGTGGGCAAAGGCGCATTTGCGCCGTGCCCACCATCTCTCTCCGTCGCAAAAAATGCGTGGGCACGCTTCGCTTTGCCCACCCTACGGCACTTGTGCACTGCGCTTGCAAGCGGCCGGAACCTGCCGGCCGCGTGCATTTGCGGACTTGTGCGTTGCCGGCGAATACGGCAGCGTTGCGCGACGATGAGCGCATTGGTCCTGCCCGCGCCTGCCCTAAGCTTCGCTCTGCTGACGCTCGCAGCGCTGACATGTGCGCCTGACGCCGCCCACCTTGACGTCGTCACCATGGCGAGCGCCGGCGAATTGCCCGCGATCGCCGCGCGCCAGCGCGCCGAGAAGAAGAGCTTCACCGACGCCGAGATCGTCGACGGTTTTTTCAAGACCGCGTTCGGCGCCGAGTATCACCTCGCCGGCCGGGTCGATCGCATCCGCAAGTACGACGGACCGGTGCGCGTGTTCGCCGAAACCGACCGCGCCGACCGCAAGGCGCAGCTGGCGAAGGTCGTGGCCGACATCGGCAAGCGCGTGCAGCATCTCGACATCGCCATGACCGAGACCAGCGAGGCCGCGAATGTGCGGGTGAAGCTGGTGCGCGACCGCGATCTCTACCGCACCATCGCGAGCTTCTACGGCGCCGAGAAGGCGCGCGAGATTCGGACCTCGCTCGATCCGCAATGCCTGTCCGGCTTCCGCAAGAACGAGCAATTCGAGATCGAGCATTCCGACGTCATCCTCACCGTCGACACCGGCGACTTCACCTTCCTCGACTGCGCCTATGAGGAGGTCTTGCAATCGCTCGGACCGATCAACGACACGTCGAGCGTGCCGTGGACCATGTTCAACGACAATGTGTCGATGGGCTATTTCGACGTCTACGACCAGTACATCCTCAACCTGCTCTACGACCCCCGCATCAGGCCCGGCATGACCGTCGCCGAGGTGAGGGCGGTGCTGCCCGAGGTGCTCACGGATGTGCGGGCGTGGGTGAAGCGGGTGAACGAGTTGAAGGATTAGGCGATCTTGCCCTCTCACCCTGTTGCGAATTCGTAGGGCGGGTTAGCGCCAGCGTAACCCACCTCTTTCCTCTCCGCGGAGACAGAAGCGGTGGGTTACGCCATGCGGACTGCGCTTCGCGCATCCGCATGGCTAACCCACCCTACGATTACTGCACCAAATCGGCCACCGTGGTCGCAGCCTTCAGGCCGGTGCCGGTGAGGACCGCGACCGTGGTCTCGCTGGCCTTGATCGCGCCGGCGGCCGCGAGTTTCTCCAGCGCGGCAGCCGCGCTGGCGCAGGTGGGCTCGGCGAACAGGCCCTGGCGCGCAAGACGGCGCAGAGCGGCGACGATCTCGTCCTCGGTGAGCGCAATGGTGCCGCCGCCGCTTTCGCGAAGAGCGCCGATGATCTCGCGCAGCCGCAGCGGATGCTTGATCGCGGTGCCTTCGGCGATGGTCTTGTTCACCTCGCGCGCGACGGGCGTATCGACGCCGGCCTGAAAACTCGCATCGATCGGCGAGCAGTTGAGCGGCTGGGCCGCGAACAGGCGCGGCAGTCTTGCGATCTGGCCCGCCTTCTTGAGCTCGCGGAAGCCGAAGGCACAGCCGAGCAGGCTGCTGCCCGCGCCGACGGGGACGATGACATTGTCCGGCGCGCGAAAGCCGAGATCTTCCCAGATTTCATAGGCGAGCGATTTGGTGCCTTCGAGAAAGAACGGCTGCCAGTTGTGGCTGGCATAGAAGGTCTGGCTCGACTGCCTGATCGCTTCCGCCTCCGATTCCTCGCGCGGCCCCTCGACCAGCTGCACCTCGGCACCGTAGGCACGAACCTGTGCGATCTTGGCCGGCGAGGTCGAGGCCGGCGCCAGGATCTTCACCCGCATGCCGCCGGCCGCACCAAGCCCGGCCATCGACGAGCCGCCATTGCCGGAGGAATCCTCCAGAATGGCGTTGACGCCGATCTGCCGCAGGAAGGACAGCATGACGGCCGAACCGCGATCCTTGAAGCTGCCGGTCGGATTGAACCATTCGAGCTTGAAGAACGGCCGCAGATCGCCCCAGCCCTGCTGCACCAGCGGCGTGCAGCCTTCGCCGAGCGAAATCGGATCCTTGATCTCGACCGGCAGCGCCGCCCGATAGCGCCACAGCGAGCGCGTGCCGCTATCGATGTCCGCGCGCGAGATCCCCGCCCCCGGCGTCACCAGCAGCGGCGTGCGCTCGTCCGAGCACCAGCGTGGCTCGTCAAGCGGATAGAGTTTGCCGTTGCGGGGGTCGATGTAAGCGGCGGCCGACAAGACGCACTCCTGGCGAAAGCCGATCTATACGATACGTCCGATATTATACAACAATTGGGGGACGATTTGGCGGCGCGCGCGCAACGCCTTGCGATGACAGGCTCCTCGACATCCAGAAAGACGATTTTCCGAGCGTCCGATCGTTGTGACCTGGGATCGGATGCCCTTGCGAGCGGCACACACTACCGTTCGTCCCGCACGCCGACGGCAAAATCGTATGAGGTCCTTGCGATGGATCAAGGCCGGCGCTGCGGCGCGCGCGCCCTATACTGGTCGTTTCGCAGTGGAGGCGATCATGCGGATACCCGTCGGACGTGACGCGGCACAGAGGCCTTCCACTCGGGAGCACGCGCGACCGCCTTGTCCCGCCTCGCGATGGCAGCCAAACAGCCTTGCGAATATAGTTGCGACGCGCTGGGCCGACAGCTGCGCCAGGAGTTGGCGGGCGCTCGTCACAATCCTCATTGCCGCTGTCCTGGCGGCGCTGGTCGGCACCTCGCCGGCCGTGGCGCAGGTGCTCGCCGACGGCAATGCCGCTCTCACCGGCTTCTCCGGCGTGGTGCCGCCGGTGGTGATAGCCCCGGGCGTGAACCCGCTCGACAAGACCTATATCGATCCCAACGGCGCGTCGGTGCGCGTGATCGACCTGCAAAACATGGGCGGACCGCCGCAGGCCCAGGTCGTGACCGCCCCCAAACCGTTCGCAGCGGCAGCGGCACAAGTCGGCCAGGTATTCGGTGTCACACTCGACAACGCCAACCCGCCAAACATCTATGTCGCGGCGACCTCGGCCTATGGCTTGCCGATCGTGGTGCCGGACATGGACGGCGACGGCTTGGCTGATCGCGTCAAGCAAGGTGCGCCCAACGCGTTCTTCATGCCCGGCCTGTTCGGTCCGGCGCCGGGAGGACCCGGCTCGATCTGGCGCATCGACGGCACGAATGGGACGGTGCAGTTACTGGCCAATGTCACGCTCAACGGCGCCGCCAATCCCGGCCCGGCGCTCGGCGGTCTCGCCTTCGACGCCGCTTCGCGGTCGCTGTTCGTCGCCGACCGGGCCACCGGCATGATCCACCAGTTCGGCCTCGATGGCAGCGAGCGCGGCCGCTTCGATCACGGCGTGCAGGGCCGTCCTGCGGCTGGCGCGCCTGCCGTGCCCTACAATCCGGCCGCGCGGCTCGACATCACCGCGCCGGCCTTCTCGACCGAAAATCCGGCGACCTGGCACTACGCGCCGGCATCGCGTCTGGTGTTCGGCCTCGCCGTGCATGACAGCCGGCTCTATTATGCCGTCGCTGAAGGTTTGCAGGTCTGGTCGGTCTCGATTGCCGGCGGCAGTTTCGGCAAGGATCCGCGGCTCGAGGTGACGGTACCGCCGTCCCTCGCGCCGACCGAAATTTCCAAGATCGTATTCGATGCGCGCGGCCACATGCTACTCGCCGAGCGCGCCGCGCCGAGCGGCGACTACGCCATGGTGGCGCTGGCCCAAGAGGGCATTTCGCGCGTGCTGCGCTACGCAGCGGTCTCGACCGGCAATCCGGCGGGCCCGCTCTGGCAGGCCCTGCCCGATCACTATGCGACCGGTTTTCCGGCGCAGATGACCAACGGCAATGGCGGCATCGCGATCGGCTATCGCTACACCGCCGATGGCGCCATCGATCGCACGAGCTGCGGCGGGTTCCTGTGGTCGACCGGCGAGCGCCTGCGCGTCGCCAACGATGTCGCGACCACGCTCCGGCTCGCACTCGGCGGCCCGGCAAACGTCAACGGCATTCAAGGCAACGATGTCGAACTCGTTGCGCCCGCCAATGTGCCGCCATGGACGAGCTATTTCATCGACAAGGACGATCGCTTCGACGACCCGGCCGCGCGCGGCCAGATCGGCGATCTCGCGATTCCGCGCAGCTGCGAGCAGCTGACGCTACGCTTGCCGCCGACATTACGGCCCTGGTTCCCCGGTCTCGGCATCGGACTGCTGGTGCCGCCGGCCGGACCGTTCTGTCCGTGGCCCGGACCGCACGGCTGCACCTGTCTTCCCGGCCAGCCTTGCAGCTGTCCGACCGGCACGACCCAGCAGCCAGGCCTGCAATGCTGCCCGTTTATGCAAGTGCCGGGACCGGGCGGCCAGTGCGCCTCGCTATGCGCGAACGGCGCCAGCGATCCGCTGTCGAGCGAATTCTGCTTCTACGGCGTGCTACCGCCTGATCCCAACAACCCCAATCCCAATCTGAGCAGTCAGACCTGCGCGGACGGCACGCCTGTCGATTTGACGACCGGCGGAACCTGTCCCAAGCCTCCCGGCGCGCAGTGCCCGGCTGGTTTCACGCTGGTACCCGCCAAACACAACGGCGGCGACATGTGGACCGACTACACCTGCGATCCGACGCCACAGGAGAAGCAATGCATGCAGCCCGGGCCAAACGGCGGCCTGGAGCAGATCGGCCTCGATGGCCAGTGCCACGAAATATGCCCGAGCAGCTCGCTCGCGTTTCCGACGACGCAGTGCTGCCCGGCCGGCATGGTGCCCAATGCGTTCGGCATCTGTGGACCGTCGCAGCAGACGAGCTGTCCGCCGCAGCAGATGACCTCGACCGGTCAGTGCTGCCCGCAAGGCCAGATCCCGCTGCCCAACGGCCAGTGCGGCCAGCTGCAGCAGACCTGTCCGCCGCAGCAGCTCACCTCGACCGGCCAATGCTGTCCGCAAGGCCAGACGCCGCAGCCTGACGGCAGCTGCGGTCCGAGCAAGTTGCAGCAATGCCCGCCGCAGCAACTGACCTCGACCGGCCAGTGCTGCCCGCAAGGCCAGTTCCCACAACCTGACGGCAGCTGCGGCGGCTTCCAGCATGTCTGTCCACCCGGCCAGCTGACGTCCAAGGACGTCTGCTGTCCGGCCGGCCAGAAGCCGCAAGCCGATGGGACCTGTGGCCAATACGGCTACACACCCTGTGCGCAACAGCAGCTCAGCGTCACAGGCATCTGCTGTCCGGTCGGTACCAAGCCGCAGTCCGACGGCAGTTGCCAGGGCTGCCCCGCCGGCACCGTCACCAGCCCGCTGACCGGAGCCTGCACGCAACAGCAGCTCTGTCCGTCCAACACGTTGCAGAAGTCGAATGGACAGTGCTGTCCGCCGCCAGGCGCCGTTGGTGGTGCTCCGGCCGCGGCGGCGTGCTTCTGCCCGACCGGCCAAAGCTTCGACGGTCAGAAGTGTGTCGCCGGAAGCGAGCCTGCATCGGGCTGCTTCCCCGGCTATGTCCACCTGCAAGGCGGCGGCTGCTGTCTCGCGAGCCAAGCGACGCTCGACGGCGTGTGCTGCCCGCCGGGCCAACATCCCGACGCCAACCGCCGCGCTTGTGTCGGTGTCGAGCAGCCGATCCACATCACGCCGCCGAGCGTGAAGGTGCCACCGGTCGTGGTACCGCCGCCGCATGGCGTCGTCGTACCGCAGGCACCGCCGCCGCGGATCGGTGTGACGCCACCGCGAATCGTTGTGCCGCCCCCGCACATCGGCGTGGTGCCGCCGCGGATCGTAGTGCCGCCACAGCTTCCAACGCGCAAGCCGATGGAGCCGAGCAAGCCGACGGGGCCGAGCGGGCAAAACATCCGCTGACGGCGTATCACCGACGCAAACACACAATCAGGAAAAAGGGGGCCATCGGCCCCCTTTTCGATTCATCACCGATACGCGGATCGTCCGCTGCTTCGATCAGGAGAGCCGCGCACGTCAACACGGGACCGCGCGCGAGGCATCTCAAAGGTGACGTCGCTGCCGACGGGCGAGGTCCTGTCGCGATTGGCATGCGCAAGGCGCAGGCTCGCGGCCTCGGTCGCTTGCTGGAAAAAATCGTAATTATGTCAATATCTTAAATAGAGAAAATGTCAGGCAGATCGACCCACCGGCGCCGCCCGGCCATTCCGGCCGGGCCTCTCAATGCCCATATCAGTGGCACATGAACCACCCTGTCCTTGCGTCCGCACGATTAACTTGTCTGTCGTGGCTGGCCGCTACAATATGATGGATTGCGTCGCCGGGCTCTGCTCCGGCAACGCTGATAAGCCAGGCCCGTCCGAGCGGCGGGCCGTTGGCTTTTTGGGAGTTTGGCTATGAGCCGCGCGAACCGGACTGACCATATCCGCCTCACCTCGCACCCCGAGCCGGGCCGCAAGGCCGCGTTTCCGATTCACTGGGGCGCCCCCGATGCGCGCGCCCGCGGACCGATCATCGGCACGGTCTCGCGCGCCGGGGACCGCAATGTGATCGGCAGCCATGGCGGCTCCTACGCGATGTACCGCGCGCTTGCGGTCTCGGCCGGCGCGCTCGATCCGATTCGGAGGCCCGATCTCACCAACACGTTCCCGGCGGCGACGATCGGACCGTTCGAGCAATGGCGCGATCCCGCAAAAATCGTCGCGCTCGATCCCTGGGGCCATCTGGTCGCCGAGAATTTCGGCAAGGACATCGCCGAAGGCGTCGATATCCGCCCGAGCATCGCGGTGACGCGGGCCCGGCTCGACCTGCCCGAGATCCGCGAGGCGCTGGCCGCCAAGCGGCTGCGCGCCGACGGCGAGGTCGTGCACGCCAATGGCAGCGTCTCGGTGGTGAAGATCGCGATCGATCCGGTCTGGTACCTGCCCGGCCTTGCCGAGCGCTTCAAGACCAACGAGACCGAACTGCGCCGCACGCTGTTCGAGCAGACCGCCGGCATGTTCCCCGAGCTCGTGACCCGACCTGACATGAAGGTGTTCCTGCCGCCGATCGGCGGGACGACCGTTTACATGTTCGGCGATGTGACGAAACTGCCTGACCATCGCACCAGGATCACCTGCCGCGTGCATGACGAGTGCAACGGCTCCGACGTGTTCGGCTCCGACATCTGCACCTGCCGGCCCTATCTCATCCACGGCATCGAGGAATCGGCACGCGGCGCGCAGGACGGCGGGCTCGGGCTCGTCGTCTACAACCGCAAGGAAGGCCGCGCGCTTGGCGAGGTCACCAAATTCCTGGTCTACAACGCGCGCAAGCGCCAGGAGGACGGCGATGCGGCCGCCGCCTATTTCGAGCGTACCGAATGCGTCGCCGGCGTCCAGGATGCGCGCTTCCAGCAATTGATGCCCGACACCATCCACTGGCTCGGCCTGAAACGCATCGATCGTTTCCTGTCGATGAGCGACATGAAGTATGATGCGCTGACCTCGCAGGGCATCGACATCGTCGAGCGCGTGCCGATCCCACTGGAGCTGATTCCGGCCGACGCCCATGTCGAGATCGCCGCGAAGAAGGCCGCCGGCTACTACACGACCGACATCGCGCCGGAGAAGGATGTCAACGGCGTGGTCGGACGTTCGCTGGAAAAATACTGATCTGGTGATGGCGGACGTTTTGGAACAAGAGGCCCGCGCGCTGCTCACCGCAAAGGCGGTTCGCGCGCGCGCCGGACAGATGCTCGACATTGGCCTCAAGGGCGGGCTCACGCATTTCACCGTCGATCTCGATCGCATGGATGGGGTTGCCGAGGCGGTGCTGGCGGTGACGCGCAAGGCGTATCCGACGCTCGACATTCCCTTCCACGCGCGGTGGCGGCACTTTGTATTCGGCGGCGTCGACCGCTGGGCGCAACTGGCCGACGCAACGTCGTGGCCCGATCGCGCGGCACGGGCGCGCGCGGAGTTCGACCTTGCCATCGTCAGCGTGCTGCTCGACGCCGGCGCCGGTGCGACATGGCGCTATCGCGACGCCGTGACAGGACAAGGCATCGGCCGGTCCGAGGGGCTTGCGCTTGCAAGCCTCGACATGTTTGGGCGCGGGCTCTTTTCCGGCGATGCGCGCGCGCCGTTCAGGGTCGATGCGGACGTGCTGGCAAAGCTGCCGCTGTCGGCACTGGCGTCGGCCTTCCAGGCCAGCGATGCAAACCCACTGCTCGGCCTCGAGGGACGCACCGATCTGCTGCATCGGCTGGGCAAGCAGGTCGCCTCGCGCCCCGACATCTTCGGCATGCAGGACACGCCACGGCCGGGCGGCCTGTTTGATCACATTGCCGCGCAGGCAACTGACGGTGCCATCCCCGCCCCTGCCATTCTGTCCGCGGTGCTGAACCAGCTCGGACCGATCTGGCCGTCGCGGCTTGAACTTGCCGGCGTCCCGCTCGGCGATTGCTGGCGTCATCCGGCGATCAAGGCCGACGATGCGACCGCCGGTCTCGTGCCGCTGCACAAGCTGTCGCAATGGCTGAGCTACTCCCTGATCGAGCCGCTGCAGCGCGCAGGCTTCGACGTCACCGACATCGACGGTCTCACGGGGCTTGCCGAATACCGCAATGGCGGCCTGTTCGTCGATCACGCGGTGCTGCGGCTGCGCGATGCCGCGGATGCCGACCGTGCGCATGCGGTCGATTCGCTGCTCGTGGTGGAGTGGCGCGCACTCACCGTCGCGCTGCTGGACCGTGTTGCGGATCTCGTGCGCGCCAAGCTCGGCCGCACGCCGCAATCGCTGCCGCTCGCCAGCATTCTGGAGGGCGGCACCTGGGCCGCCGGCCGGGCCATCGCGTTTGAGCGCCGTCCCGACGGCTCCCCGCCGCTCAAGGTGATCAGCGACGGCACCGTTTTCTAGCCACCATTGCCCCGCCGTACTGACTTGATGAATTTCAGGAGCATCCGATCATGGAAGGCGTCACGATCGTCGATCATCCGCTGGTGCAGCACAAGCTGACCCTGGTGCGGGACAAATCGATCTCGACCAAGTCGTTCCGCGAGCTGATCAAGGAGATCGGCATGCTGCTCTGCTACGAGGTGACGCGCGATCTGCCGCTCGCCGACACCGTGATCGAGACGCCGCTGGCAACGATGCATTCGGCCAAGATCGCCGGCAAGAAGCTGGTGTTCGTGCCGATGCTGCGCGCCGGCACGACCTTCGTCGACGGCATGATGGACCTGGTGCCGACCGCGCGCGTCGCCCATATCGGCCTCTATCGCGAGCCCCAGAGTTTCGCCGCGGTCGAATATTTCTTCAAATCGCCGTCCGATCTCAGCGAGCGCCTCGCGATCGTGGTCACGCCTGTCGTCGCCACCGCCAACACGGCCGTGGCCGCAGTCGACCGGCTGAAGGAGCGCGGCGCGAAGGATATTCGCCTTGCCTGTCTGATCGCCGCGCCGGAAGGACTCGAGCGGCTGCGCGGCCTGCATCCGGACGTGCGTATCTGGACTGCCGCGGTGGATGAGGGTCTCGACGAGAACGGCTTCATCTTGCCGGGGCTGGGCGATGCCGGCGACCGCGCTTACGGGACCCGCTGACCAGCGCGGCAATCCGCCACACCGAGGCTCCGCCTCCGTCGACGAACAACCGGGAAGTGTGAACGGCTTGATAAACCCGAGCGACGATTCATCGCCATAATGCGCCCGGATTGTAATGCACTTTCTTTGCGACCTCGATGAAGGTATCCTTCGAGGCTTGTCATTCCTGCTGTCGATCTTGCGGACATATTTATAGAATTACATAGAAGTATCAGCCATATGACCCCATCCACGCCGGGCTTAAACCGACGCTTGGCGGCAGTCCTCGCTGCCGATGTGGTCGGGTATACCCGTTTGATGGAGGCCCATGAAGTCGATACGCACACTCGGCTCATGCAGCTGCGTTCGGAGGTCCTTGATCCCGGTGTCGCGGCGCTTCGTGGGAAGATCGTCAAGAATACCGGCGATGGTTTCCTGGCGACGTTCGAGACCGCGCGTGATGCAACGCGCTGTGCGCTTTCGCTGCAGGAATCGGTGGCCGCGAATACGGCGGCGATGCCCGCCGACCAGCGCATCAGCTTTCGCATGGGACTGAATGCTGCAGACATCATCGTGGAGAAGGATGATGTCTATGGCGAGGGCGTCAACATCGCAGCGCGACTTCAAACCTATGCGCAGGCGGGCGGCATCGTCGTTTCTGGCGCGATCGCGGAGCAGCTCGGCCAGGATTTCGACGTCAACGTCATAGATCTCGGCGATCTTCATCTTCGCAACATGGGTCGACCGGTCCGCGTGTATGCGCTCCACCCGCCCACGCAGCCTGCGAAGCTCGTCGGGGAAGCTCTCGCAGGCCAGGAGCCGCGCCCCTCGATTGCGGTGCTCCCGTTCAGAATGAATCTCTCCAACCCCGACGAGGCCTATTTCGCTGACGGTGTTGTCGACGATATTATCCGCGGCCTTGCCGGACTCAAGGAACTCTTCGTCGTATCGAGGGGGGCTAGCCTTGGCTTTGGCGGCCGCAATATCGATGTGCGTGAAATCGGCCGTCAACTCGGTGTCCGTTACGTCCTTTATGGAGGCGTGCAGAGAACGGCGACAACCATCCGTATCAGAACCGAGCTCAGCGACACCGAATCCGGAGAAGTCATTCGCTCGGATTTGCACGAAGGCGACTTCCGCGAGTTGTTTACGCTCCAGGATCAGATTGCCATCAGTGTCGTAAAACAGATCGCACCACAGGTGCGCGAACGAGAATTGATGCGAGCGATGCGCAAGCATCCGCAGAACCTGACCGCTTACGAACTCGTGCTGCAGGCGTTCGACCTGTTGTACAGAATGGACTACGATTCGTTTTCGAAGGCGCGAGGCTTGCTCGAGCAGGCGATATCGCACGATCCGAGTTACGCCCTCGCCTATTCCTACGTCGCTCTCTGGTACGTGTTCCGGATCGGAGAGATCGGATCACCGGATCCGGATGGCGACGCCATCGCGGGCGCCAAATATGCGGCGGAGGCCATCGCGCGCGGCGGCGACGACGCATTTGCCCTGGCGGTGCACGGTCACGTCCAGTCATTTTTGCTCGGTGATTTTCACAAGGCAAAAGTCGCGCTGGAGCGTGCCATTGCCGCGGGACCGAGTTCAGCCATGGCGTGGACCATGGCAAGCGCGACTTCGGGCTTTCTGGGTGACGGCCCGACGGCCGTACGCCAGGGCGAGCAGGGCGTGAGACTTTCACCGCTCGATGCCCGCTCGTTCTGGCACGAGGGATTGCTCGGTCAGGCTCATTACGTGAACGGCGACTATGAGCAAGCGCTGGAGTGGGTGAGCAGCGCAGTGAACCGCAATGAGCTCATTCGTTTCAACCAGCGGCTTCTCATCGCCACGCTCGCTGCGCTCGGCCGCCGCGAAGAAGCTGCCCAGGCAGCACGCCGGTACCAGCAAATCCAACCGGACTTCCGCGTATCGTCCTATGCGAAGCGTTGCCCATTTCGCGGCGCCGCATTGGAAACATGGCTCGGGCGCCTACGATCGGCGGGGCTCCCCGACTGACGTGAAATCGCTGACGGCAACTTTCGGAGAGGGAGAGACGTCGTGACAGGCAACACGGGCAATACCGGGAATACCGGAAATACGGGAAACACAGGCAACACGGGGAATACCGGGAACACCGGCAATCTCGGAGGTGTGGGCTGGTTCATTGCCGATCGGGTCGACCTGCCGTTCGTCACGCGGCTCGCCCCGGGAGGAATGAACGAGCTTGGCGACCTCAGGCGAACTCCGCCGGCAAGCTTCGGTGACAGGCAGTGGTCGGCGAACTGGTATGCGTGGCGCGTCCTGCACCAGTTAATCGCCAATGTCCCCGACTGGGCGGCGACCTGCGATGCAGACGGTCTTTTCACGGATATCAGAAATGCGCTTGTCGCCGACTACAACAGCCAGATCGACAATCTGGTGCTTGCCGCGCGGGACGAACGGCCGGATGCCATGGGGCTCATTCTGTCACAAGACGGCGAATTCTTCAGCGATTTCCTGGCCGTGCTGACGATCCGCCCCGGATCGCATCCGCAGACCTGGCGCGTCTTGAACATCGCCAGCCTGATCGGGTCATTTGCCGCTCTGTATTTCAAGGGTAAATACGACCTGCCGCGACCATCGCAGATCTGCCCGGCATTGCTGCCTCCCATCCCCGTTCCCGGCCACTCATCCTGGCCGAGCGGGCATGCGACCCAGGCGCATCTGATGAAGAACTGCATGCTCAGAATATTTGCCGAAACGGCAACGATGCCGAATCCGATGCCCGCAGCTGACCAGATCGTATGGAGCGCCGACCTAACTGACCTGGCGGACGAGATCGCGCGAAACCGCGAGATTGCCGGCCTGCACTATCCAGGGGACTCCGCGGGCGGCGCCAGGCTGGCCGATTTGCTGAATACCGAGATCCTGACAACGGGTGCCGTACCCATGTTCGATCGCGCCGTGACGCTCGCCGCGGAGGAATGGCAATGAGTCACGAGAAAGGGGAGCCCCCCAGGGTTGACCTCGGCGAACTCAAGAAGGTCATTCGGGCGACGATCACCAGCGACCGGCCTCCCGAGAGCTTCGACCCGTTGGCGGCGTCACAGGAAGAGCTGAAGAAGTTCGGATTTCCAGTGCGGCCGGATCGCGATCGTCAGCCCGCCGAATACGCATTCTGGGAGAAGATGTTCGCCAAGCCGCTGGTGTTCGAGGAATTCGATCTCGAAATACTTCCCCCCATCGCAACCCAGATTCGCGGGCTTTTCTGGGAATCGCCGCGGCGACAAACCAGCCGCAACTGGTCCGGCGCCTACATCACGCCCAGAGATGGCACCGTGTTTTCGTCGATCTGGACGGCGTTTCAGGTGCCGACGCCAAACCTGCCACCGGGCGCGAAGCCCGGTGAAAAGGATCTCAGCTCCACTTGGATCGGTTTTGACGGGCAGCGTCGGTACTACATGTCGACCCTCCCGCAGTTCGGCACGGCACAGAATATCGAGCCGAAGATGGGCATTCCAACGAGATCATTCTACGCATGGTGGCAGTGGTGGGTCAGGGGCCTCGGAAGCCAGGCAACGCCCATCAAGCTCCCTGCTCCGACCATTCATGCCGGCGATCTGATCACGTGCTACATGCAGGTCGCGGCTGATCGGGCTGGCGTGTCGTTCGTGATCACGAATGTTACGACTGGCCGCGGCTTGCAATTCTTTCAAAGCGCACCCGCACCCAATGGCGGACTTCCCTTCAAGGTTTCCGGGGCGACCGCAGAATGGGTCATGGAGAGGCCGGCGATCCCGCCCGATCCCACGCCCATGCCGCTTCCCGACTATGGCACGGTGGATTTCCGGGACTGCGGCGCAACGGCGATCAATATGCAGACCGGTGCGATCGTGGAACGATCGCTTTCCGGGGCCAAGCTCATCGACATGTACATCGTGAGGCAAAATCCGGAGCGAACGGTTAAGATCTCTATCCCGAAGCAGCTTGATACGAGGGAATTCCTCACCGAGTTTCAATAGACGGAAGATCCCGGATTCCTAGATCTTCCCGCTGCCGCAGATGCCTTTCAGCGCCTGCCACTCCTTGTCCGTCAGCAGTGGCGGGCCACTGGCGGGGCGATCCTCCTTGGTCATGCGCTCGAGGCGATCCTCTGTCAGCGGATGGCTCGCCAGGATCGTCAAGCCGGATCCGCCCTCCTTGCCGGTGATGCGGAACATCAACTCGGCCGCGGGCTTCGGCGAGCGGCCGAGCTTGTGCATGATCTCGATTGCGAACGTGTCGGCGTCGGTCTCGGCCTCGCGCGAGTAGGACGCTTCGACCAGGCTGCGCGAGGCGAAGATCACGGCCGAGGAGCCGGTGACGTCGCCGAACAACAAGCCGATCAGGAACGAGGTGCCGCCGTTGTAGATCAGGCCGCGCATGTTGTCGTGATGCTTGAG
This sequence comes from Bradyrhizobium manausense, assembly GCF_018129685.1. GTDB lineage: Bacteria > Pseudomonadota > Alphaproteobacteria > Rhizobiales > Xanthobacteraceae > Bradyrhizobium > Bradyrhizobium manausense_D. Next base: position 310,787 of record NZ_JAFCLG010000007.1, on the reverse strand, counting down.
GTGGCCGAGTTCGTGGGCGAGGATGCCGGCGACCTCGTCGGGGCTTTCGGCCTTTTCGAGCAGCGCGTTGAGCATGAAGACCTTGCCGCCGGGCAGCGCGAACGCGTTCGGCACCGAACTCGGCAGCACGCCAGCCGTCATTGAATCGTCGTCAAGCCCGGCGGCGTCGCGCAGGCGGTTGACCAGCTTGGAAAAGGCCGCCTGACCTGCCGGCTCGCTGCAGGATTCGCCGCCGAACAGGGTCCGCATCTGCACCTCGGACGCATCGCCGATCCGCCGCTCGATCGGTTTCGGCACCAGCGGCGCCAGACGGTCCGCCGCAAGCGGTACGCCGAACAGCACGACGCAAACGATGGAGACGGCGGCCGCGACCGACCAGCCGACGATTTTTGCGACCCCGCGGCCCGTGGTCTGGTGTTCGTCCAGACGGGGACAGCGTGCCGCGATATCGGCCGCGAGCGCGGAATCGCGAATCTCGAGCCGCGCCAGCGGCGGCGCGGAGGTCGAGGTCAGGCGCAAGATGCCTGCCGGACTGTCGGCACGGCGGATTTCGTCATAGGTCCAGCGTGTGACGGTCGAGGGCGCCTCGACCTCGCCGAGTTCGGCGATCTCGAGCGCATCTGCGAGCGTCAGCATGACCTGGCGCCGGCGGCTCGACAGGCCGTCGAAGAAGATCGCCTGATGTCCAGGCTTCGTCTCGGCATCGGGCCCGGCGGTCACATCACTCACGATCTAGAATCCTGCGACATCGAGACCATCAGCAAAGCCTTCGCCGAGCGCGCTGGCAAGCTCGCCGCTGGCGCGGACGTCGGCCGCCGCCCCGATATCATGCACCTTGACGGTTTCCAGCACCCTGGCCCAGAGATCGCGCTGGAGATAGACGCGCATGATGATGTTCATGGCAAGGACCAGCGCGAGATAGCCGATCACCATCGCCACCAGCATCGGAATGCTCTTGGCAGCGTGGCCGGGTCCAAACGCTTGCTCGGCCGGCACGCCGGTCAGCTTGGCGAGCAGCAACGTTGCGCCGGTGACATAGAAGCCGAACAGCGTCGAGAGCAACACCCACCAGCCGATCATCTTCCAGTAAAGGCCATAGAATGCGTCATGCGGCAGCTCCGAAGACAGTCTCACGCCGCCGATGCGAAGGCCATTGAGCCACCAGCGCCATTCGCGCGCCTTGAACTCGGCATAGAAGAACGGCGCAAGCGGAAAGATCACGATGGCGATCGGGCTGAGCAGCCACAGCCACCAGCCGCGCTTGAAGAACTCCCAGCCGTTGCCTTCGAAGTCGCCCCGCAGATCGCCGAAATGCGTATGCCGCATCTTGTAGCGTTCCAGCGCTGCCTCGCGCCATGGCAGCGCCAGGCCGAACGTCAGAAACACCAGCGCGCCCCACAGCATCGCGCGGAGCGAATAAAGCCAGCCGGAGCCGTCCATCCAGAAGCGCACGCCGCGCCAGACCGTCCGCGTCAACCGGTACCGTCGCGCGCGAAAGATCGCGAACTGGCCGAAGGCGTAAAAGGCGATGAAGAGCGGCGTCGAGGCAAAGCCCTTCCAGCGCTCGAACTCGATGCCAACAAGGAAGTAGGCAACATAGATCGGCACCAGGATCGCGAGCGCGACCAGGAAGCCGATCAGCAGCTCCTTGGCCCGCCCGGTATATTCGGCAGCGTCGCCGTCGATCGACGTGTTCGACCAAAGATGCCGACGGATGTCGGTGACGAGCCAGAACCGGTAGAAGCCGAAGGTAGCGAGTTCGAGCATGGCCCCCTTGGTGACCATTTTGCGGAACCCGGTGCGATCGCCGGTGAAATCGACCCGCGTCGGCGGCAGCGGCGGCAGCGGCGGCGGGACCGGTTCGGAGGGACCCTGGGGGGTCCATTGCATGTCATTCACGACAACAACCTCGAGATGCGGATCTGGTCTGCTCAAACTATAGATCAGAGATTAGTCGATCCCCAATATGGACCGGTTCGATTTGCCGCTGTTTCGAGCGATTTCTCTCACGAATTCGCAGGCATGGACGTGCGCGGGATCACATTGTGAGGTTCGTGGCACAGCCACGCTTAAAGGTTGGATGTGGTAAAACTCTCACTTGCTCCGACGCTGACAACGGGCTGTAATTGCACATCAAATACCGCAGCGCAGAATTCAGAAAAATCGCGCGGTCCAGGTCAGGGAGAGCGGTCATGCACGGGACCATCGAAAGCACGGCAAAAAGCGACGCATTGCGCGAACGGGCATCGTCATTGCCGCTGGAGCAGTTCGATCCGGGCGACCCCGAATTGTTCAGGACCGATACGTTCTGGCCCTATTTCGACCGGCTGCGCCGCGAAGATCCCGTGCACTATTGCAAGGACTCGATGTTCGGGCCGTACTGGTCGGTGACGCGCTACAACGACATCATGGAGATCGAGACCAATCATTCGGTGTTCTCCTCGGCCTCCGCGCTCGGCGGCATCACCATCCGCGACATCGATCCCGATCTGCGCCGCGAGAGCTTCATCTCGATGGACCCGCCGCGGCATGCCGCGCAGCGCAAGACCGTGGCGCCGATGTTCACGCCGACGCATCTGGACAATCTCGCGCTCAACATCCGCAAGCGCTCGGCCGAGTGCCTGGACAATCTGCCCGTGGGCGAGGTGTTCGACTGGGTCGACCAGGTCTCGATCGAGCTGACGACGCAGATGCTCGCGGTGCTGTTCGACTTTCCCTGGGAAGACCGCCGCAAGCTGACGCGCTGGTCCGACATCGCGACCACCATCCCGGGCCCCGACGGACTGGTCGCGACCGAGGACGAACGGCAGGTCGAGCTGACGGAATGCGCGCAGTATTTCGCGCGGCTGTGGAAGGAGCGCATCGAGCAGCCGCCGAAGAGCGATTTGCTATCGATGATGGCGCATGGCGCGGCGACGCGCGACATGGATGCCCGGAACTTCCTCGGCAATCTCATCCTTTTGATCGTCGGTGGCAACGACACCACGCGCAACACCATGTCGGGCTCGCTTCTCGCGCTGAGCCAGCATCCGGAGCAATATCGCAAGCTGCGCGAGAACCCCGCCCTGCTCGACAGCTTCGTGCCCGAAGTGATCCGCTGGCAGACGCCGCTGGCGCATATGCGCCGCACCGCGCTCGCCGATTTTGAGTTCCGCGGCAAGCAGATCAAGAAAGGTGACAAGGTCGTGATGTGGTACGTCTCGGGCAACCGCGACGAAGAGGCGATCGAGAGGCCCTACGACTTCATCATCGACCGCGCCCGGCCACGCACCCATCTGTCCTTCGGCTTCGGCATCCATCGCTGCGTCGGATTGCGGCTTGCCGAACTCCAGCTCAAGATTATCTGGGAGGAGATCCTGAAGCGGTTCGACCGTATCGACGTGGTGGGCGAGCCGAAGCGGGTGTATTCCAGCTTCGTGAAAGGTTTGGAAACACTGCCGGTCAAGATTGCCGCGTGACGCAAGAAAACCCCCTCGCCCCGCTTGCGGGGAGCGGGTTGGGGTGAGGGGGAGTCTCCGCGGACGGAGAGAATTGGACTCGCGGAGAGTCCCCCTCACCCGGAATTCGAGCTTCGCCCGAATTCCGGCCTCTCCCCGCAAGCGGGGAGAGGCGAAGAAGGACCAACTGGAGCGACTGCCCATGAACATTCAGACCCCGGTCAAGGCCGACAAGGCCGAGCGCATGCGGCGCGCGCGCGAGGAAGCCTATGCGACGCCGCTGAAGAACTTTCATCCGGGCGCGCCGAGGCTGTTCCAGGACGACACGCTGTGGCCGTGGTTCGAGCGGCTACGCAAGGAAGAACCGGTGCACTATTGCACCAACGCCCCGATCGAGCCGTACTGGTCGGTGGTGAAATACAACGACATCATGCACGTCGACACCAACCACGGCATCTTCTCGTCGGACTCGACGCTCGGCGGCATTGCGATCCGCGACGTGCCGGAGGGCTACGACTGGCCGAGCTTCATTGCGATGGACCAACCCAAGCACTCGGCGCAGCGCAAGACCGTGTCGCCGATGTTCACGCCGACGCATCTGGACGAGCTGGCAAAGCTGATCCGCCAGCGCTCACAGACCGTGCTGGACAATCTGCCGCGCAACGAAACCTTCAACTTCGTCGAGCGCGTCTCGATCGAGCTGACGACGCAGATGCTGGCGACCCTGTTCGACTTCCCCTGGGAGGAGCGGCGCAAGCTGACGCGCTGGTCGGACGTCTCGACCGCGCTGCCCAAGAGCGGCATCGTGTCCTCGGCGGAAGAGCGCCGCCGCGAGATGGACGAGTGCTACGCCTACATGTCGAAGCTGTGGAACGAGCGCGTCAACTCCGCACCGCGCAACGATCTGCTGTCGCTGATGGCGCACAATCCGGCGACGCGCTACATGGATCCCGACAATCTGATGGGCAACATCATCCTGCTCATCGTCGGCGGCAACGACACCACGCGCAACACCATGACCGGCTCGGTGCTGGCGCTGAACGAGAACCCCGAGCAGTACGACAAGCTGCGCGCCAATCCCGGTTTGATCGACACCATGGTGCCGGAGGTGATCCGCTGGCAGACGCCGCTGGCGCATATGCGCCGCACCGCGCTCCAGGATACCGAGATCAACGGCAAGCACATCAAGAAGGGCGATCGCGTCGTGATGTGGTATGTCTCGGGCAATCGCGACGAGGAGATGATCGAGCGTCCCGAGGAGTTCATCATCGACCGCGCCCGTCCGCGCACCCATCTCTCCTTCGGCTTCGGCATCCACCGCTGCGTCGGCATGCGGCTCGCCGAATTGCAGCTCAAGATCGTCTGGGAGGAGATGCTGAAGCGGTTCGACCGGATCGAGGTGGTCGGCGAGCCCAAGCGGATCTATTCCAGCTTCATCAAGGGATATGAGACGCTGCCGGTGCGGATCCCGGGGTAAACTCTATCCTCCGTCATTGCGAGCACGAGGCCAGGCCGCCCGATTTGCCGCACAACGGGACGTGCTGCACTGCCGGAAATCCACGCTTGCCAAGCCGGGACGGCTATTCCATAGGCTATGGCAAATGCGCATAGGGACCGGCGTCGTTTTCACGGCGCACAGCGACGGCCAGGCGTTATCTTCGCCGCCGCACCAATTGGAAAACGCCATGAGTGAAGACCACCACAGCGAAGACCACGCCGACATCCGCGACGCCGTCGCAAAGCTCTGCGCGCAGTTTCCCGGCGAATACTGGCGCAAGCTCGATCGCGAGATGGCTTACCCCAAGACCTTCGTCGACGCGCTGACCGAGGCCGGCTATCTCTCGGTGCTGATCCCCGAGGAATATGGCGGCGCGGGCCTGAAACTTTCGGCGGCAGCCGCGATCCTCGAGGAGATCCAGCGCGCCGGCTGCAATGGCGGCGGCTGCCACGCCCAGATGTACACGATGGGCACCGTGTTGCGGCACGGCAATGCGGAGCAGAAGGCAAAGTACCTGCCGAAGATTGCGAGCGGCGAATTGCGCCTGCAGGCCTTCGGCGTCACCGAGCCGACCAGCGGCACCGACACATCGTCGCTGAAGACCTTCGCGCGCAAGGACGGCAACGACAGCTATATCGTCAACGGCCAGAAGATCTGGACCAGCCGCGCCGAGCATTCCGACCTGATGGTGCTGCTGGCGCGCACCACGCCGAAGGAGCAGGTGACGAAGCGCACCGATGGCCTCTCCGTGTTCATCGTCGACATGCGCGAGGCCAGGAACAATGGCCTCGAGATCCGTCCGATCCGCACCATGATGAACCACGCCACGACGGAAGTGTTCTTTACCGACATGAAGGTGCCGGCGGAGAACCTGATCGGCGAGGAAGGCAAGGGCTTCCGCTACATCCTGTCCGGCATGAATGCCGAACGCATCTTGATCGCGGCCGAATGCGTCGGCGACGCCAAATGGTTCATTGCCAAGGCGACAAACTACGCCAAGGAGCGCAGCGTGTTCGGCCGCCCCATCGGCCAGAACCAGGGCATTCAATTCCCGATCGCAAAGGCCTACGCTTCGATGCGCGCCGCCGAACTGATGGTGAAGGAAGCCACGCGCAAATACGAGGCCGGGCTCGACTGCGGCGCGGAGGCCAACATGGCCAAGATGCTGGCGGCGGACGCCTCGTGGGAGGCGGCGAATGCCTGCATCCAGACCCATGGCGGCTTTGGCTTCGCGGAGGAATACGACGTCGAGCGCAAATTCCGCGAGACGCGGCTCTATCAGGTGGCGCCGATCTCAACCAATCTCGTGCTGTCCTTTGTCGCCGAGCACGTGCTCGGCATGCCCCGTTCGTACTGAGGCCGGGCCATGGGAGCACTTGACGGAATCAGGGTGATTGCGGTCGAGCAGGCCGTCGCGGCGCCGTTCTGCTCGTCGCGGCTGGCGGATGCCGGCGCGGAGGTGATCAAGATCGAACGGCCCGAGGGCGATTTCGCCCGCGGCTATGATGCGGCGGCCAAGGGCCAGAGCAGCTACTTTGTCTGGCTCAACCGCGGCAAGCGATCGGCGGTGGTCGATCTCGCCACCAAGGAGGGCCGCGCCGAGCTGGAGAGGCTGATCGCGAGCGCGGACGTGCTGGTGCAGAATCTCAAGCCGGGCTCGATGGACAAGCTCGGCTTCTCCCGCGAGCGCCTGCTCAAGGACTATCCGAAGCTGATCTCGTGCACCATCACCGGCTATGGCGACGACGGCCCCTACGCGCACCGCAAGGCCTATGATCTCCTGATCCAGGCCGAGAGCGGGCTTGCTTCCATCACCGGCAATCCCGATGGCGCCTCGCGCGTCGGCATGTCGATCGTCGACGTCGCGACCGGCGCCACCGCGCATGCGGCGATCCTGGAGGCGCTGATCGCGCGCGGCCGCACCGGCAAGGGCGCAGACATCCGCATCTCCATGTTCGACGTGATGGCGGACTGGTGCACCGTGCCGCTGCTCAATGCGGAGGCCGGCAATCCGCCGAAGCGCATGGGCCTGCGCCATCCCTCGATCGCGCCCTACGGCGTGTTCACCTCGAAGGACGGCAAGGACATCCTGATCTCGATCCAGAGCGAGCGCGAATGGAAAACGCTCTGCGCCGAGGTGCTTGACAAGCCCGACCTGCCCAAAGACCCTCGCGTCGCCAACATGGTCGAGCGCGTGCGCAACCGCGATTTCACCGACGAGACGGTGGCGGATATCTTCGGCAGGATGACGCGCGACGAGCTGCTGAAGCGGTTGTCGGATGCCGACATCGCGTTCGCCGAGGTCAACACCATGGCCGACCTCAGCAACCATCCGCATCTGCGCCGCATCGAGGTCGACACGCCGAACGGCCGCGTCAGCTATCCCGCGCCGGCGCCGATCATCGTCGGCGAGACCCGCAGCTACGGCGCCGTGCCGGCGATCGGCGAAAGTCCCAAGAAGTAAGAAGAGCGAGGCGTCATGACCGAGAAGCTCGACATCGATCATTTGCGGCAATGGATCGGCCGCAGCACGGCGGCGACCGACATCGTCACTGCGCAGCTCGTCAAGGGCCTGCGCGCGACGCTGTTCCAGGACGTCGGCGAGCCCAAGGCGGGCGACGCCGCACCCTTCACGGTGCATTGGTGCCTGGCGCAGCCGGTGTTCCCGATGTCGATGCTCGGGCCCGACGGCCACCCCACCCGCGGCGGCTTCCTGCCGCCGGTGCCGCTGCCGCGCCGGATGTGGGCCGGCGGCGAGATCGAATTTCTGCAGCCCCTGCGCGTCGGCGATGAATCGACCCGGACCTCGCGCATCGCCGACGTGCAGATGAAATCGGGCTCGACCGGCACGCTGTGCTTCGTCTCGGTCGAGCACAGCATCTCCTCACCGCGCGGCGTTGCCATCCGCGAGCGGCAGGATATCGTCTATCGCGAGATGACGAGCAACGCGCCGACGCCCGCAAAAGTCCCGCCTCCGCCGCCCATGGCGCAACACCGCGAGACGCATGTCTCCGATCCCGTGCTGCTGTTTCGCTATTCGGCGCTGACCTTCAACGGCCACCGCATCCATTACGATCGCGACTACGTCACCAAGGTCGAGGGCTATCCCGGACTGATCTTCCACGGCCCGCTGCAGGCCGCACTGATCATCGAGATGGCGGCACGCTTGCGCAGCGGCAAGCCGCCGAAGACGTTCACCTATCGCGGTGTGCAGCCGCTGTTCGAGGGCAGCGAGTTTTCCATCAACGCCAATGACGGCGGCGAGAGCATGGAGCTGTGGACCGCGAACGCAGAAGGGCAGCCGACGATGAAGGGGACGGCAGTGTGGTGATGCATTGCTGCCTCCTCGTCATTGCGAGCGCAGCGAAGCAATCCAGAATCTTTCCGCGGTGACAGCCTGGATTGCTTCGTCGCAAGGGCTCCTCGCAATGACGGGGTGAGGCTGCTAGCATCAATAAACAACACGGGATGGAAACCATGTCGAAGAATGGCAAAGCCACGAGCAAGGCCATCACCGTCAAGCAGGCGACACTCGACCTGCTGCGCGCCTTCGGTATCAACAAGGTGTTCGGCAATCCCGGCTCGACCGAGCTGCCGTTCCTGAGCGACTGGCCCGACGACATCGATTATGTGCTGGCGTTGCAGGAAGCCTCAGCCGTCGGCATGGCCGACGGCTATGCGCAGGCGACGCGCAACGCCGGCTTCGTCAATCTGCATTCGGCGGCCGGGGTGGGCAATGCGCTCGGCAATATCTACACCGCGCATCGCAACCAGACCCCGCTGGTGATCACCGCAGGCCAGCAGGCACGCTCGATCCTGCCGCTTCAAGCGTTTTTGTATGCCGAGCGCGCCTCCGAGTTTCCGCGGCCCTATGTGAAATACAGCGTCGAGCCGGCGCGGGCCGAGGACGTGCCGGCCGCGATCGCGCGCGCCTATTACACCGCGATGCAGCCGCCCTGCGGGCCGACCTTCGTGTCGATCCCGATCGACGACTGGGCGCATGCGACCGCACCGGTCGAAGCGCGCAAGGTCAGCCGCGAGATCGGGCCTGAACCCGAGGCAATCAAGGCGCTGGTGGCCGCGCTGGGCGCGTCAAAACATCCGGCCCTCGTCGTCGGCCCCGGAGTCGATCGCGCGGGTGCCGTGGAGTTGATGGTGCGCGTTGCCGAGAAGGCCAAGGCAAGCGTCTGGGTCAGCCCGTTCTCGGCGCGCTGCTCGTTCCCCGAACGTCATCCGCAATTCGCGGGCTTCCTGCACGCCTCGCCGGCGCAACTCTCTGACGCACTGCGCGAGCACGACCTCGTCGTCGTCATCGGCGCGCCGGTGTTCACGTTCCATGTCGAGGGCCATGCCGCGATCTTTGACGGCGGCGCGACGATCTTCCAGATCACGGACGATCCCGATGCAGCGGCGGTCACGCCCGTCGGCACCAGCATCATCGCGACGATGAAGCCGGCGCTCAGCGCGTTGCTCGACATGCTCCCCGAGAGCAAGCGCGCGCCGCCAAAAGGCCGCACGCTGCCGCCGGCGCCGCAGGCGGCCGATCCGCTGCCGGTCGACTTCCTGCTGCATTCGCTGTCGAAGGCGATGCCCGATGGCGCGTCACTGGTCGAGGAAGTGCCTTCGCACCGGCCGGCCATGCAGAAATTCCTGCCGATGCGCGGGCAGGACAGTTTCTACACCATGGCGAGCGGCGGCCTCGGCTACGCGCTGCCCGCTGCGGTCGGCATGGCCCTTGGTAAGCCGAACAGCCGCACGGTGTGCCTGATCGGCGACGGCTCGGCGATGTATTCGATCCAGGCGCTGTGGACGGCAGCCCAACGCAAGCTGCCGCTGACCATCGTCGTCGTCAACAATTCCGGCTACGGCGCGATGCGCTCGTTCAGCCAGGTAATGCAGGTGCGCAACGTTCCGGGACTGGAATTGCCGGGGATCGATTTCGTCCGGCTCGCCGAAGGCATGGGCTGCCACGCGGTGCGAGTGAGCAGGGCCGCGGAGCTCGGCGAGGCGCTGAAGCGCGGGATGGCGCATGAAGGCACGAGTCTCGTCGAGGTCGTCGTGGATTCCGCGGTGCCGGTGCTCTACGGGCAGAAGCATTAGGGAACGCGCCTAGCCACATCGTCGTCCTGGCGAAAGCCAGGACCCATTGCCACGGCAGCCAATTTGGCGAAGGTTGGTAATGACGATCTCGCACCACGACTGCTCCTTGGGGTAATGGGTCCTGGCTTTCGCCAGGACGACATCGAGATTGTGCTTCCGCCTACTTCCCGAACTCCTCCCGCATCCTGGCCTGGATCTTCGCCATGCCGCCGATCCAGCGGTCGTAGTTCTCGGTCTTCTTGCGCATGTAGCCGAGCACCTGGGGGTGCGGCAGGATCAGGAAGCTTTCCTGCTCGAGACCGACAAGCACATCCTTCGCCACCTGCTCCGGTGTCAGATCGCCATCGCCGGATTGCGGGCCCTTCGGGATCGAGCGCAGCATGTTGGTGTCGACGCCCTGCGGGCAGAGGATCGAGACCTTGATATTGTGCGCCTTGTGCGAGATCGCGAGGTTTTCGGCAAAGCCCACCGCGGCGTGCTTCGTCGTCGAGTAAGCGGGACTGCCAACCTGCGACAGCAAGCCCGCGGCCGAGATGGTGTTGAGGAAATAGCCGCCGCCGCGCGCTTTCATGCGGGGCACGAGATGCCGCGCCGCATAGACATGCGCCATGACGTGAATGGCCCAGCTGCGCTGCCAGGGCTCGTCGGAGGCGCCGCCGGCATTGACCGACATCGGATCGAAGCCGCCGCCGATGCCGGCGTTGGAGCAGAACAGCTCGATCGGGCCGAACTGCCGCTCGGTCTCCTCGATGACGTGGCTGATGTCCTTTTCCTGCGCGACGTCGCATTTGAACGCCGCGCCATCGACCGTCGCAGCGACGGCCCGCGCGTTCGCGGCGTCCATGTCCGCAACCACGACCTTGGCAGCACCCGCCTTGTGAAAGGCCTCGCACAGCGCCTTGCCGATGCCGTTGGCGCCGCCCGTGACGACCACGACCTTGCCGGTCACCTGCATGCGACGTCTCCTCTTGTCTTGATGCCGCTCTTGTCTTGATGCCGCGCCGCCTATGCCGCTTCGCGGAACTTAGCTAGCTCAACACGAGGTCGAGCACCGCCGTATAATGGCATGCCGCGCCGGCCAAGACAAAACCGTGCCAGATCGCGTTCTGGAAACGCAACCGCCGCCAGGCGTGGAAGATCACGCCAAAGCTGTAGAGCAGACCGCCCGCCAGGATGAAGCCCAGTGCCAGCGAGGGTAGCGCCCTGACGACGGGTCCGTAGAGCATCACGCCGCTCCAGCCCATCGCAAGATAGATGCCGACGGCAACGCGATCGAACCGGCCGGGATAGCCGAGCTTCAGCACGATGCCGACGATCGCGACGCACCAGACGCAAACCAGCAGCGTCAGCGCAAACACGCTGTCCTTTACCTCCAGGATGAACGGCGTGTAGGTCGCGGCGATCAACAGGTAGATCGCCGAATGGTCAAACCGCCGCAGCAGCCACTTCACCGGCGACACCGGCCAGAGATTATAGGTCGCGGACAGCACCAGCATCGACAGCAACCCGGCGACATAGATCGATACGCCGAAAATGTCGGTCGCATCGGCATAGACGGCCGCCAGCACCACCAGCACGGTCGCGGCGATGATACCGGCGAGCACGCCGATCGCATGGACGATGCCGTCGGCGATCAGCTCGGCGCGGTCGTAGTTCCAGCCGATCGCATCGGCCGCGGCGTGGACCGAATGGGAGGCGAGCTGTTTCAACGTGAAGACAGGCATGGCGGTCCGAAAGCGACGATGAGGTCCAATATTGGTCTTTCGCAGTTAACGCGACGTTCAAGGGCTGGTTCGCCCAAGAAGGCGGTGGAAGTATGAAGCTTGATTTTCTTCATGCAGTTGCCACTTTTGTGAACAGTCGCCCGTTCAGCCCGCCCGAGATCCCCTAGCGTTCATATGGCATTCAGTTTCCAGGACATGGTCGAAGAGGCGCGCCTGTCGGCCCGGGCGCTGATCGACTATGGCGGGCACTTCTTCAACCCGACGGTGCGGCTTGGCGTCACCGGCCTGTCGCGGGCCGGCAAGACCGTATTCATCACCGCGCTGATCCACGGATTGACGCGCGGCGGCCGGTTTCCGGTGTTCGAGGCTTATTCATCGGGACGGATCGCGCGGGCCTCTCTGGCGCCGCAGCCGGACGATGCCGTGCCGCGCTTTTCCTATGAAAGCCATCTGCGCGCGCTGATCGAGGAGCGGCGCTGGCCGAGTTCGACCGTCGACATCAGCGAACTGCGCCTCGTCATCGACTATCAGCGCCAGAACGGCGCCGACCGCACCCTGACGCTCGACATCGTCGACTATCCCGGAGAGTGGCTGCTCGATCTGCCGCTGCTTCAGAAAAGCTACGCGCAATGGTCCGCCGAAAGCCTGGCGCTGTCGCGCGAGACGCCGCGCGCGCATCTTGCCGCCGAGTGGCACGCGCATCTTGCGACGCTGAAACCCGAAGCGCGCGAGGACGAGCAGGCAACGCTCGCGGCCGCAAAACTCTTCACGAGTTACTTGCGCGCCTGCCGCGACGAGCGGTTTGCGATGAGCCTGTTGCCGCCCGGCCGCTTCCTGATGCCGGGCAGCCTCGCCGACACGCCGGCGCTGACCTTCGCCCCGCTCGACGTGCCCGTCGGCAGACAGGCCCCGGAAGGATCGCTGTGGGCGATGATGGCGCGCCGGTTCGAAGCCTACAAGGACGTCGTGGTGAGGCCGTTCTTCCGGGATCATTTTGCCCGGCTCGATCGCCAGATCGTGCTGGCCGATGCGCTCGCCGCGTTCAATTCGGGCCCCGAGGCGCTGCACGATCTCGAGGCCGCGCTGTCAGGCATTCTCGATTGCTTCAACATCGGCCGCAGCACCTTCCTCTCCAGCATGTTCAGGCCACGCATCGACCGCATCCTGTTCGCGGCAACCAAGGCGGATCATCTGCATCATTCCAGCCATGACCGGCTGGAGGCCGTGCTGCGCCGCGCGGTGACCCGCGCCGTGGCGCGCGCGGAAGATACAGGCGCGCAGATCGACGTCGTCGCGCTCGCAGCCGTGCGCGCCACGCGCGAGGCGCAGGTTGCGCATGGCCGCGACAAATTGCCATCGATCCTTGGCACCCCGGCCGCGGGCGAAAGCGCCAACGGCGAGTTCTTCGACGGCAACACCGAGGTCGCGACCTTTCCAGGCGATCTGCCCATCGATCCCGAGCCGCTGTTCAACGGCAGCGACGCGTTCCGCGGATTGTCGACGCAAGCCGCGGAGAAGAGCGATTTCCGTTTCCTGCGCTTCCGACCGCCCAGGCTGGAGCGCGAAGGCACGGAAGAGCCCGCGCTGCCGCACATCCGACTTGACCGTGCCTTGCAGTTCCTGATCGGAGACAAGCTCGCATGAACGACCGATCGAAGCCACGGCGGCCGGCGACCTTCCGGCTGGATGATCCCGATGTCGTCGTCACCGAGGCCGACGAAGCGAGCCGGCTTGGCCGCGCGACCATCCAAATCACGCCGGAGCACGATCCTCAGGCGCTGCCCGTGCCCGTCGCGACCGCGCTCCCCGCGCGGCGCGGCTTTCCCTGGGGCGCGCTGTTCTGGTCCGGCCTCGCCGGACTGACGCTGCTCGGCATGGGACTTGGCGTGACCCAATTGATCGAGGATCTGTTCGCACGCAGCGAGAGCCTCGGCTTCGTCGGGCTCGCGCTCGCCTTCGTCACCGCGCTGGCGCTCGCGGTGATGACCGGACGCGAGGCGGTTGGCCTCGCACGGCTTGCGACCATCGAGAAGCTGCATCGGCGCGCCGCCGACGTGCTCGCCAGCGACGATCGCAAGGAGAGCCGCGCCGTCGTGCTGGACCTGATCGCGATCGCGCACCAGAACCCGCAGCTCGCGCGCGCCCGTGCCGCGCTCGAGAGCCACACCGGCGAGATCATCGACGGCGCCGACATGATCCGGCTCGCCGAGCGCGAGTTGATGTCGCCGCTGGATGCGGAGGCGCGGCGGCTGGTGTCGTCAGCGGCCCAGCGGGTGTCGATCGTCACCGCGGTGTCGCCGCGCGCGCTGTTCGACGTGCTGTTCGTGTTCGTGGTCTCGCTGCGCCTGATCCGCCAGCTGGCCCGGCTGTATGGCGGCCGGCCCGGCGCGCTCGGCATGATCCGCCTGCTCCGCCACGTCATCGCCCACCTCGCCATCACCGGCGGCCTCGCGGCGAGCGACAGCCTGGTGCAGCAGATGCTGGGGCACGGAATTGCGGCAAAGCTGTCGCAGCGGCTGGGTGAAGGCATGCTCAACGGACTGCTGACGGCGCGGCTGGGATTGGCCGCGATCGACGTCACAAGGCCGCTGCCGTTCGCAGCCCTGCCGCCGCCAAAGCTGTCGGACCTCGCGACGGATCTGCTGCGAAGGAAAGAGGACGAGGAGTAGCGCTCTTCTTACCCTCCCCTGGAGGGGGAGGGTCGGCTCACATTGAGCGCAGCGAAATGTGAGACGGGGTGGGGTGACGGCCCCTCCGCGTCCAACACTGCGCGCGTGGAGAGATCACCCCACCCCGCTCACGCTGCGCGCGATCGACCCTCCCCCTCCAGGGGAGGGTAAGAAGAAGTCTGCCGCTCTCATGCTGAACTCTCCCGCCAGCACCCGCCACTGGAACAGCGGCGAGTCCTTTGACGGCGAGAGCTCCGGGGTCCATCCGGTGAGTTTGTCGATCGTATAGATATCGATCAGGACACCGCGCCAGCGACGTTCAACCTGAGCCAATGGCAGGCGGGTCGCGGGGATCGAATTCCATAGAGGCGAGCGATCATCGGGCTGGCGACCGATATAGATTCCCGCCTGCCCCTTGATCCGGTCGATGCCGGGGTCGCGGAAATCCTGGAAGCGGCCGCGCTCGCTGATTTCGACCACTGGCACGCGGCCGCGGAACATCCAGCGCATCATGGCGTAGGTGCGGTAGTCCGTGGTCGCGATCCAGGTCGCACCGGTCTCATCGAGCGCGGCCTGTGCGCGCGCGGCAACCTGCTCAAAGCCGGCCTCGGCGCCGATCGGATCCATTTTACCGAGGAAATTCCAGGGCGCGGCCACGTAATAGAGGAACACGATCACGACGAAGGCGATGCCCGACACCAGTGCCGTATTCACCCAGAAGATGATCGAGCGGATCGTGCGCGCCGACCAGCCTTCTTTCGGCAGCATCGCCAGATTCACCGCGGCGGCAGCAAAGCCCACCGGCCACATGAACATCGGCCAGGTGTCGCCGACCCTGAGCGTCAGCGACTTGATGAAGAAATAAGCGAACGGCACCAGCACCGCCGTCGACAGCAGGATCGCAACCGGCTCGCGCTTGCGATAGCCGCGCCACGCCGTCATCACCAGCCCCGAGAGCACCACCGGCAGCATGACGAACCCGACCAGGCCGAATTGCAGGCCGAGATAGTCGCCGATGGTCCGCAGCGAGATGCCGTAATTGGCGGTGGCGCGCACGCCCTGGAAACGGAACGAGGCCCAATCGTGCTGCGCATTCCAGATCAGCACCGGCGAGAACACGGCGATCGCAATCAGTACCGCCAGATAAGGATAGGGGCTGCGCAACCAGCGCCAGCGCCAATCCGGCATCAGCAGGAACGCAGCGACCGCCGGCGCGAACATGATCGCTGTGAATTTCGAGAGCAGCGACAGGCCGGCGAACATGCCGGCCGCGAGCCACCAGCGGCCGTCCCCGCTTTGCGTCAGCCGCACCAGGGCCCACATCATCGCCACCGCGAACGGAATCATGGCGACGTCGGGCGCGACCTTGGCCATCAACAGGCCGTAGTAGAGCGCGGCCTCCGGCATCAGCACCGCAACCACGATCGCGCGCACATCATGGGTGAGGCGGCGGACGATGTCGGCGAGCAACAGCTGCGTCACCAGCATCGCGACAATGCCACCGAAGCGGACGCCAAGCACGGTGTCGCCGAAGATCGCGGTGCCGAAGCGGATCAGCCAGGCAATGCCGGGCGGATGATCGAGGAAGCTCAGCGCCGCCTCCTTCGACCAGGTCCAGTAATAGGCCTCGTCGGTCCGCAGCTCGATCGCGGAGGCGTAGACGGTGCGCAGCACCGTCATCGCGGCGATCACCAGCGCGGCCACGACGAGCGGCCGGCGCGAGGTGCCATCGGGCTTCACGGCGATGTCGGGAGCGATCGTCACGGCCGAGCTTTTCCCTGACTTGGGATGGGGAGTCAATGTGGGGGCTGGCGCGGTCGACGTCTGCCGTTCCGGACGGACTCGTAGGGTGGGCAAAGCGAAGCGTGCCCACCACCTAGGGGTGCGTGGGCACGGCGCAAGAGCGCCTTTGCCCACCCTACGATGCTGCGAATGCCTACCGTTACATAACCTTGCCGCGCATGTGATCGGAGAGGCCGTTCACGCGCGGAATTTAACTCTCTACTGGCTGTTCTCCTCAGTGAACTGGTACAACCCGAATCATGGCCGCGACCGCGCTTTCACGATTGCCCGAACTCGTCCGCTCGACCAGCGCGCGGCAGGTGCGGCTGGCCTGCGGCGTCATCCTGTTCTCTTACGTGGTCAGCCATTTCCTCAACCATGCGCTCGGCAACATCTCGGTCGATGCCATGCAGGTCGGGGTCACCTACCACATGGCGTTCTGGCAGTTCCTGCCCGTCGCCATCGTGTTCTACACCGCCGCGCTGACCCACATGGGGCTCGGCGTCTATGCGCTGTACCAGCGCCGCCAGTTCCGCTGGCGGACGATCGAGCCGCTGCAGCTGGTGCTGGGCCTGAGCATCCCTGCGCTGGTGATGGCGCATGTGATCGGCGTGCGGCTCGGCCAGACGCTGTACGGGCATGAGAAGCTGTACCCGCAGGAGCTCTATCTGTTTTTCGTCGCCGCGCCCGGCCGGCTCTGGACGATGACGATCCTGCTGATCGTCGCCTGGGTGCACGGTTGCATCGGCCTCTATTTCTGGCTCAGGCTCAAACCGTTCTTCGTCCGCGCGGCGCCGTATCTGCTGGCGGCCGCCGTGCTGATCCCGACGCTGGCGCTGCTCGGCATCTACCAGGGTGGCCGCAGTGTCGCCGCCGACAGTGAGGACGGAGATTGGCGCAAGCAAAACTACACGCAGCGCGAGGTCGGCACGTTCAAACAGGCCGACACGCTCGACCGCATCGCCGGCGGACTGACGATCGGTTATTTCGGCTTGCTGGGACTGACGCTGCTTGCGCGCGGCGTGCGCGGTTGGCGCGAGCGGCGCGGTGGCATGATCGTGCTGTCCTACGGCAACGGCAAGACGGTGCGCGTACCCAAGGGTCTCTCGGTGCTGGAAGCCAGCCTGCGCCACAACGTGCCGCATGCCAGCGTCTGCGGCGGCCGCGCCCGCTGCTCGACCTGCCGAATCCGCATCATCGGCGATCATGGCGCCTTGCCCGAACCGACGCAACGCGAGGCCTTCGTGCTGGCCCGCGTCGGCAGCGCCGATCCGTCGATCCGCCTCGCCTGCCAGCTGCGGCCGACCTCGGACCTCTCCTTCTTCCAGCTGTTCATGCCGCAGATGCTGTCAGCCAACGCGCAGGCGTCGTCGCCGGCGCGGATCGGCCAGGAGCGCTATCTCGTCAGCCTGTTCGTCGACATGCGCGGCTCGACCCAGCTCGCCGAGAAACGCCTGCCTTTCGACACCGTCTTCATCGTCAATCGCTTCCTGGGTGCGGTGTCACAGGCCGTGATCGAGAACGGCGGCCAGCCGAACCAGTTCGTCGGTGACGGCATGCTGGCCTTGTTCGGCCTCAGCAGCGATCCGCACACCGCCTGCCGGCAGGCGCTCCAGGCCGTCGCTGGCATCGCGACCCATGTGGACGAGCTCAACGAGCTCCTGAGCCACGATCTGCACCAGCCGATCCGCTTCGGCATCGGCGTCCATGGCGGCGAGGTCATCATCGGCGACATCGGCTATCGCGACCATATCGTCTTCACCGCGCTCGGCGACGCCGTGAACGTCGCCGCCCGGCTCCAGGACATGACCAAGACGCTTGCCTGCGAGGCGATCGTCTCCGAGGAAGTCCGGCGCACCGCCGGGCTTCACGAGGACGCGCTGCCGAAGCAGGAGGTCGCGATCCGCGGCCGCGACGAGCCGATGGTCGTGCGCGTGGTTGCGGACACGAGGCAGTTGTCCGCCCTCCTCGCCAGCGGCGAGCGCGTCGCGGCTTGATTCTTCACCTCTCCCCGCTTGCGGGGAGAGGTCGGAATGCGCGCGCAGCGCGGATTCCGGGTGAGGGGGACTCTCCACGAATCTAAATCTCACCTCCCCCGCGGAGACTCCCCCTCACCCCGACCCCGCCCCGCAAGCGGGGCGAGGGAGCAGACTGGCGCTGCGACAACCACTCGACTCTCATCTCGCGTGACACCCCCTGCTGCAGCGCAGCGGCATGGGCTTGCTGCGAAAGCACGAATTGACTTCATATGAGTCGTTGCGACAGATGGGCGCAGGATCGCGGTGATGAGCGCGAGCCAACGGAAAGCTCCGGGAGGAGACGAGATGTTCGACCGACGCGACCTGCTCAAAGGAGCGGGCCTTGCCGCACTTGCGGCTACACTGAATTCCACCAAGGCACTGGCTCTCGACACCGTCACGCTTCCGTTCGCCAATGGCGAGCGGCCGCTGGTGAAATATCCGCAGAAGCGGCCGATGATTGGCTTGACCAGCCGGCCGCCGCAGCTCGAGACGCCATTTGCGGTGTTCAACGACGGCCCGATCACGCCGAACAACGCGTTCTTCGTGCGCTATCACCTCGCCGGCCTGCCCTATGATCTCGACCCTGACAAGTTCACGCTCGAAATCAAGGGCAAGGTCGACAAGCCGCTGAAGCTGTCGCTGAAGGACATCCGCAAGATGAAGGCGACCGAGATCGTCGCCGTCAACCAATGCTCCGGCAACAGCCGCGGCTTCTCCGAGCCGCGCGTCGCCGGCGGCCAACTCGCCAATGGCGCGATGGGCAATGCCCGCTGGCGCGGCGTGCCGCTGAAGACCGTGCTCGAGATGGCCGGCGTGCAGGCCGGCGCCAGGCAAGTGGTGTTCGCCGGCATGGATGGCCCGGTGATCGACAAGACGCCCGACTTCGCCAAGGCGCTCGACCTCGCTCACGCCACCGACGGCGAGGTGATGCTGGCCTATGGCATGAATGGCGAGGACCTGCCGTTCCTCAACGGCTTCCCGCTGCGCCTGGTCGTGCCCGGCTATTACGGCACCTACTGGGTCAAGCACCTCAACGAGATCACCGTCATCGACAGCGTCTATGACGGCTTCTGGATGAAGGGCGCCTACCGGATTCCCGATACGCCTGATAACTCGGTCGAGCCCGGCACCACGCCAAAGGCGACGATCCCGATCAACCGCTTCACCATCCGCTCCTTCATCACCAGCGTGGCCGATGGCGCCAAGCTGAAGGCGGGGCGTGCGACGCTGCGCGGCATCGCCTTCGACAGCGGCAGGGGCATCAAGGACGTGTCGGTCTCCACCGACGGCGGCAAGACCTGGGCCTCAGCCAAGCTCGGCAAGGATCTCGGCAACTACTCATTCCGCGAATGGAAGCTGCCGGTGAAGCTTGCCGCGGGCGAGGTCGAGCTCAGGGTGCGCGCCACCAGCAATTCCGGCGAGACGCAGCCGGAGACGCCACGCTGGAACCCGGCGGGTTATTTGCGCAACGTCGTCGAAACCGTCCGCGTCAGCGTGGCCTGAGGAGCATGATCATGCAGCGCACCGTTCTTCTCGCCACGACGCTTGCCGTTGTCACAATCGTGGGTTCGGCCCTTGCCGCGCCGGTCGATTACAAGACGCCGGATGAGGTCGCAGCCTTCAAACCCGGGCCTAATCTCGAGGTGGTGCAAGGCAATTGCGCCGCCTGCCACTCGTCCGATTACATCGCTACGCAGCCGCCGATGAAGGACAAGAAATCGTTCTGGCAGGCCGAAGTGACCAAGATGATCAAGGTCTATGGCGCGCCGATCGACGATGCCGACGTCGGCAAGATCGTGGATTACCTGGCCGCGACCTACTGACGGCCTCAAGCTCAATTGACCGCGAAACGGGCAAATCAGGCGAAAACGCCGCGAAGTTGAGCGAATTTCTGCGAAATGCGGATGTGGTTTGATCTACCAAGCCCGCCACAATCCGCGTATCCTATAGGACCGAACCGGCCGGTTGGCGGGGACTGGCGGTTCGCGATCTCGGAGGAAGACCCGCGGAGAAGTCGTGATGGCTAAAGGTACGGTCAAGTGGTTCAACCCGACCAAGGGTTATGGATTTATCCAGCCTGCGTCGGGCGGCAAGGATGTGTTCGTGCATATCTCGGCAGTGCAGAAAGCCGGCCTGTCCTCGCTCAACGAGGGGCAGACGGTTGAATACGAAGAGATCGCAAACCGGGGCAAGACCTCCGCAGAGAACCTCAAAGTATAAGCCGCCAGCTTTCGCTGCCTCCCGGATTGTCCGGGAGTGAGGCCAAGAAAATTTCAGAAGACGATCCGTGCATTCGACGACAGGCGTTTCGACTGCACACGGAAGGCTATTTGCCTGGAAAGATCGCCAATCGACGCCGCAGCAATGACAATCGCGACCGCATGTGGTCAGCCCACCGGCAACGGTGCGTCGCGCTTGATCTCCTCCATCACCGCATAGGTGCGCGTCTCGCGCACCCCCGGCATCGACAGCAAAGTCTCGCCGAGGAAACGCCGATATGCGGACATGTCGGCAAGCCGCGCCTTCACCAGATAGTCGAAGCCGCCTGCAACCATGTGACACTCCAGCACTTCGGGCGCGAGTTTGACCGCGCGCGCAAAGCGCTCGAAAATGTCAGGCGTGGTCTTGTCGAGCAGAACCTCGACGAACACCAGAAGACCCAGCCCAAGCCGGTGCGGATTGAGCCGCGCGCCATAGCCTTCGACAAAGCCCTCGCGCTGCAGGCGCTTCAGCCGCTCGCCGATCGAGGTCGGGGAGAGGCCGATGCGCTCGGCGAGCTCGACATTCGCGATTCGCCCATCGTCCTGCAAAATCGAGAGGATTCTCCGGTCAATTCGATCAAGTTCCATATTTTATTTGGCCAATCAGCGACTGAACTTCATTTTCTAAGGCAAAATGGCTAACTTGTCTATCGAACTACGGTCTTGCGGGTTTTATCCTGGACTTCAGCAACAGGACACGCCATGCCGAACATCCCACCGCCGTTCTCCGCGCCCTACGCGCCTGACGATGCCGACACCGCTGCGCGGCTCTTCCCATCGTCACACCTCGCCCCGCCGCAGGAGGCGCGGATCGACCGTACTGCGACGCGGCTGATCGAGGCGATCCGCAAGCGGGACGACCGGCTTGCAGGAAATCTTGGCGGGGTCGAGGACATGCTGCGCGAGTTCGCGCTCTCGACCAAGGAGGGCCTCGCGCTGATGGTACTGGCAGAGGCGCTGCTGCGGGTGCCCGATGCACGCACAGCCGACCAGTTCATCGAGGACAAGCTCGGCGAGGGCGACTTCATCCATCACGAGACCAAATCCACGGCGTTCCTGGTCAACGCCTCGGCCTGGGCGCTCGGCCTGTCCGCGCGGGTGATCCAGCCTGGCGAGACCCCCGACGGCACCATCGGCCGGCTGGTAAAGCGTTTGGGTGCCCCGGCCGTGCGCACCGCCACGCGCCAGGCGATGCGGCTGATGGGCAATCATTTCGTGCTGGGCGAGACCATCGAGCAGGCGCTGGACCGCGGCAAGCCGCGCTCCGGTCAGAAGCTGCGCTACTCCTTCGACATGCTCGGCGAAGGCGCGCGCACCGCGGCCGACGCCAAGCGATACTTCGACGCCTATGCGAGCGCGATCGAAACGATCGGCAGGGCCGCCGGCAACCACCCCCTGCCCGACCGGCCCGGCATCTCCGTCAAGCTCTCGGCGCTGCATCCGCGCTTCGAGGCGATCAGCCGCGATCGCGTGATGGCAGAGCTCGTGCCGCAATTGCTGGACCTCGCCCGGCGCGCCAGGGCCTATGACCTCAATTTCACCGTCGATGCCGAGGAAGCCGACCGGCTGGAGCTGTCGCTCGACGTGATCGCGGCGACACTCGCCGATCCCTCGCTCGCCGGCTGGGACGGCTTCGGGCTTGCGATCCAGGCCTATCAGAAGCGCGCCGGCGCGGTGATCGATTACATCCACGAACTGGCGCGTGCGCACGACCGCAAGCTGATGGTGCGGCTGGTCAAGGGCGCTTACTGGGACACCGAGATCAAGCGCGCGCAGGAGCGCGGGCTCGACGGCTACCCGGTGTTCACGCGCAAGGCGATGACCGATCTGAACTACGTCGCCTGCGCCTCGACGCTGCTTGCGTTGCGGCCCCGCATCTTCCCGCAATTCGCGACCCACAACGCGCTCACCGTCGCGAGCGTGCTGGAGCTCGCCGGCGACAGCTCCGGCTTCGAATTCCAGCGGCTGCATGGCATGGGCGAAGCGCTCTACGAGCAGCTCGCCAAGGATCATCCTGACATCGCCTACCGCACCTACGCGCCGGTCGGCAGCCACCGCGATCTGCTCGCCTATCTCGTTCGGCGCCTGCTGGAGAACGGCGCCAATTCGTCGTTCGTGGCGCAGGCGGCCGACTATCGTGTGCCGGTGCCGGCACTGCTGAAGCGTCCGGTCGATCTCATCGTTCGTCCCGATCATGCGCATCACGCCAGGATCCCGCTGCCGGGTGACCTCTTTGCGCCGGAGCGGCACAATTCACGCGGCATCGAGTTTGGCGAGCGCGCGGCGCTCGAGCGGTTGCTCGCCGACGTCAAGGCGGCGGCGCCCGACCTCAAGCCGGTCCCTGACGCAACGCCGGAGCAGGCGGGCGCAGCGATCGCCGCGGCGCGCGCGGGCTTTGCCGGATGGAGCCGGACGCAGGCCGCGACACGCGCCGCGGCGCTGGAGCAGGCCGCGCATCTCTTGGAAAGCCGGGGCGCGCATTTCCTTGCGCTGCTGCAGACCGAGGGCGGCAAGACGCTGGACGACGCGCTCTCCGAGCTGCGCGAAGCCGCCGATTTCTGCCGCTACTACGCGGCCCAGGGACGAAAACTGTTCGGCCATGCGGCCGCGATGCCGGGCCCGACCGGCGAGAGCAACGCGCTCGCCATGCGCGGCCGCGGCGTGTTCGTCGCGATCTCGCCGTGGAATTTTCCGCTGGCGATTTTCCTCGGCCAGGTCACCGCGGCGCTGATGGCCGGCAACAGCGTCGTTGCAAAGCCCGCCGAGCAGACGCCGCGCATCGCGCGCGAGGCTGTCGCGCTGCTGTACGAGGCCGGCATCCCCACGAGCGCGCTGCATCTCGTCACCGGCGACGGCCGCATCGGTGCCGCGCTGACCGCACACGCCGATATCGCCGGAATCGTCTTCACCGGTTCAACCGAGGTCGCGCGTCACATCAACCGGACGCTCGCCGCCAAGGATGGGCCGATCGTGCCGCTGATCGCGGAGACCGGCGGCATCAATGCCATGATCGCCGATGCGACCGCGCTGCCCGAACAGGTCGCCGACGACGTCGTCACCTCGGCGTTCCGCTCCGCAGGCCAGCGCTGCTCGGCGCTGCGGCTGCTGTTCGTGCAGGAGGATGTCGCCGACCGCATGATCGAGATGATCGCTGGCGCGGCGCGCGAATTGAAGATCGGCGATCCCAGCGATGTTGCGACCCATGTCGGGCCCGTCATCGACGCCGAGGCCAAGCAGCGCCTCGACACGCATGTTGCGCGAATGAAGAGCGAGGCACGGTTGCACTTCGCAGGCATCGCGCCGGAGGGCTGCTTTGTCGCGCCGCACATTTTCGAGCTGAGGGATGCCGGCCAGCTCACCGAGGAGGTGTTCGGCCCGATCCTGCATGTGGTGCGCTACCGGGCCGAAACGCTCGAGCGCGTGCTGCAATCCATCGAGCGCACGGGCTATGGCCTGACGCTCGGAATCCATTCCCGCATCGACGATACGGTGGAGGCCATCATCGACCGCGTCCAGGTCGGCAACATCTACGTCAACCGCAACATGATCGGCGCGGTCGTCGGCGTGCAGCCGTTCGGCGGCAACGGCCTGTCCGGAACCGGCCCCAAGGCCGGCGGCCCGCATTATCTCGCGCGCTTCGCCACCGAGCAGACCGTGACGATCAACACGGCCGCGGCCGGCGGCAACGCCGCGTTGCTGGCGGGAGAGGAATAAGGCTGTCTGGATTTGAATCTCACAGCATCGCGACAGCACTTCCGTCATCCTGAGGTGCGAGCGGTGCGATGCGGAGCATCGCGCCGGGAGCCTCGAAGGATGAACGGCCCCGATGCAGCCGGGCCGTCGCCCTTCGAGGCTCGCCGAAGAGGCGAGCACCTCAGGGTGACGGATTAGAGCCCTGCGCCTGGCGCCGTTGCATCCAGGTGAAACATCGGTCTAATGCTGCCATGACCTGGCCCGCGCCAATTCCAGCGCGCGGGAAACAACAAGAGCGAGGGAGCAACGCCGCGATGGAAAAGGGCATTTTTGCAGGGCTCAAGGTTCTCGATTGCGCGAGCTTCATCGCGGCGCCCGCGGCTGCGACCGTGCTGTCCGATTTCGGCGCCGACGTCATCAAGATCGAGCCGCCCGGCGCCGGCGATCCCTACCGCAATCTGCCCAACCTGCCCGGCTATCCCACCGGCGAGCACAATTTCGCCTGGCTGCTCGAGGCCCGCAACAAGAAGAGCCTGGCGCTCGACCTCTCCAAGCCCGAGGCGCAGGCCGTGCTCTACAGGCTGGTGGAGGAAGCCGACGTCTTCATCACCAACATGCCGCCGCCCGTGCGCACCAAGCTTGGCATCACCTATGACCACCTCGCCCATCTCAACGACCGGCTGATCTACGCCTCGTTCACCGGCTATGGCGAGAAGGGCGAGGAAGCCAACAAGCCCGGCTTCGACAGCAACGCCTATTGGGCGCGCTCCGGCCTGATGGATCTCGTCCGCGCCGATACCGACACAACGCCCGCCCGCTCGGTCGCCGGCATGGGCGACCATCCCTGCGCCATGGCGCTGTACGGCGCGATCGTCACCGCGCTCTACCAGCGCGAGAAGACCGGAAAAGGCTCGCATGTCGCCTCCAATTTGATGGCCAACGGCGTCTGGGCGGCGAGCGTGCTGGCGCAGGCCAAGCTCTGCGGCGCCAAGTTCGGCGAACGGCGGCCGCGCGAGCGCGCGCTCAATGCGGTCGCCAACCACTACCAGTGCAAGGACGGCCGCTGGCTGATCCTGTCGCTGCTGAGCGAGGAGAAGCAGTGGCCGACGCTCGCCAAGTGCCTGGGCCGCGAGGACCTGATCAACGATCCGCGCTTCGCCACCAAGCCCGACCGCCACGCCCGCTCGATCGAGCTGATCAAGATCTTCGACGAGACCTTCGCCACCAGGGATCTCGCCGAATGGCGCAAGATCCTCGACGGCAACGGGCTGGTGTTCGGCATCGTCGGCATTCTGGACGACATCCCGAACGACAAGCAGATGCTCGACAACGAGGTGCTGGTGCCGTTCGAGAACGACACCATGCTCACCATCAACTCTCCGATCTGGATCGACGGCACCAAGAAGGTGCAGCCGCGCAAGCCGCCCGGCGTCGGCGAGCACAGTGACGAGGTTTTGCGCGGCGCGGGATACGACGAAGCCGCGATCAAGCAGCTGCGCGCGAATGGGGCGGTGGGGTAAGGGACGCTGCGGCGCCCGCCACATACTCCGCCGTCGTCCCGGCGAAGGCCGGGACCCATATTCCAGAGTGCGAGTCGTCGCACGAAACTGGTCACTCCGAGTCTTCGCCAAACCACGTTCGGTGGTTATGGATCCCGGCCTCCGCCGGGACGACGCTGAGGTGATAACTTGTCTCCACAACTAGCTGCCGCATGAGGTCCCATGCCCCTCTATCGCCTGCACTACTTCCCTGAATCCGGCAACAGCTACAAGCTGGCGCTGATGCTGACGCTTTGCGGCGAGACGTTCGAGCCCGTCTGGACCGACTTTGGCGGCGGCGTCACGCGCACGGCGGAGTGGCGCAAAGCCGTCAACGAGATGGGCGAAATTCCGGTGCTCGAGATCGATGGCGTTAAGATGACGCAGACCGCGCCGCTGCTGCTCAGGCTCGCAGAACAATACGGCCGCTTCGGCGCCGAGACGGAAGCGGAAAAATTCGAGCTGCTGCGCTGGCTGTTCTGGGACAACCACAAGCTCACCGGCTACATGGCGACCTATCGCTTCATGCGCGCCTTCACCGAAAGGAACGATCCGCAGGTGCTGAAACATTTCCGCCGTCGGCTCGAGGACTTCCTCGGCATTCTCGACGGCCACCTCCAGCACAATACGTTTGCGATCGGCGCCAGGCCGACCGTCGCCGACATCTCGATGATGGCTTACCTGCACTATCCGAGCGACGAGCACGGCTTTGATTTCGCGGCGAGCCATCCCGCCATCCACGCCTGGCTCGGCCGCATGGCCGCGCTGCCGGGCTGGAAGCCGGCGTATGAACTGCTTCCGGGACAGCGGATGACGATTTACGCGAAGTGAGGGCGCGGACACTTAACCCACAGTGCCGTCATGGCCGGACTTGTCCCGGCCATCCACGACCTTGAGCGCGGATATGAGAACGTGGATGCCCGGGACAAGCCCGGGCATGACGAAGGAAAGCCCAGCTACCTCAGCGCCAGCCAGCCGAGCGTGAACAGGATGCCGCCGATGATGACGACGGCCGCGATCGCGGAGGCGCTGACGCGGAGGCTGCCGGCAGCCTGCTTGGCTTCTTCGTTCTGCGCGATCTGGCGATTGCGCTCCTTGTTGGCGTCGCTGGTATCCGTCATGGGTCATCCAAATCGCTTGTTGGCTGACGCATGATCTCCAGGGGATCATGCGCTAGCGCGTCTTGATGAAGCACATGCCAATGCGGTTTGAAGCGGCCGCAGCCTGACAGGTGAGACCTTTAGCACAGGTCCATGACGTAAAACTCTTGTCGGCCGTTCCCGATCCCTCAGCTTGCAGAGAACAATGCGCGCCCCAGCCGTCCTGATATTCGGTGCCGGCGAGCTCTCGGGCCCCGCGGGTCTGCGGTCGGCTGGCAAATCCGCGTGAAAAATCAGGGTTTTTGCCGGCAGCAAACGTGGTCAGGATGTCGCGGCGGCGGAGCTGGTCACCAAAGAAATGCGGCGAGGCCGGAACGATATTGGAGTTCGACGCCTTGTCCGTCAGCCAGTCCACGCCCGGAAAATGAAAACCACCGATGCCGCGGGTCTGGTGACACCCCGAGCAGGTGACGTCATTGAGGCGGCGCTGGAAGCCCGCGGCCGATCGGATGTTCTCCATGGTGATGCCGCGCGCGGCCGCCTGTTTGAGCGCCCCGACGACATCGTCATCGGTGAAGACGGGGGCGCCCTTGCCTTCACCCTGCATCATTCCGAATTCCGGCTGCATCGTCGAAGCATCGAGACCCGCAGGGGTCGGTGCCACGGCGGCCTTGGCGAGATATTGCTCGGGGATCAGCACAGTGCCGCGATCGAACTTTCGCAAATTTGCAGGCGCAAGCAGCCAGGCCTTGAAGTCGCGCCGGAGCGCGTCATCGGCCAGGATACGGTCGCGGTCGATCTGGTTCTCCAGCGTCGATTCCACGAAAACCTTGTCGGCCGCGTCGTATTTGAACACCTTGAGAAGATAGTCGGAGCGGAAATCGTGCAGCGCCGACTTGGGTGAAATCGAGATCTGGATGTTGGTCTCGATACGGTCGATCATCGCATCGTAAGGCGCAGTGCGGCTGCCGATCAGTCCCTGCCAGTCGCCATTGCCAAGCCAGCGACGTGCCACCTCGGCGCAGGTGATGGGCTTGCCGCTCGCATCGATCTGGCGTGCATCGCGCGCTTTCATCACGAGGTTGAAGGTCATCGGCAGGCGCGTCGCGGTGCTGCCGCCATCCTGTTTTTGCTCGAACCGCGCCAGGCGATAGATCAGCCTGACCTCGCCGCAGGATTCCTCGGACACATAGGCACGGTCCATGCGGTTGACGATGCCGGCCAGCACGAAACGCGTGTTGGCGGACTTCAGGCTGGCCCGATCGAACAGCTCGACATCGAACCCTTCGCCAACGCCGATGGTCTCGCTCGGTGAAGTCTGCTGGTGCCGCGCGATGTAGCGATCGAACTCCGCATCGATCGCCGGCGGAATGTCCTTGAGCTGCGGCAGCGATGCGAACAGCTGATCGCTCGTCAGCGGAACAGTCGCGTTCCGCTCCGGCTGCAACAAGCGCGGAATCGACAGCGCATCGCTCTGGTCAAGCTTGCGCAGGAGATCGGGGTCGGTGATCGCGGTGCCGCGTACGAGCGGCGTAGTCTCTGCCGCCGAGAGCGACATGACGCTGCCGAACATTATGGTGGCAGCCAGGAAAATTCGCAGCGCGCGGCTCATGCCTCCACTAACACCGCACGCCTTGTTCTATTCAAGCAAAAAGGCGCTTCACGCGGTGGTGAAGCGCCTCTTCGGACGTCATGAATTGGAAGCCTAGCGCGCGACGATCAGGCCCTTGGCGGTAACGACCACCCAGCGGCCATCCTGGCGACGGATCGCATCGACGCGGCCGAGGCCGGGGATGGGATCGCCGGCATAGACCTCGTACAGGCCGCCCCGGCCTTCGATCAGCGCGCCGCCATTGGCGACGTCGCGGAGCCGCCAGCCTTCGACCGTCGGCAAGCGGCCCACCTCGGTCTTGACCTCAGCAGACTTGGGCGCGGCGGGCACGGGAGCCGGCCCAGCGGCGGCCGTCGCGACCTGGGTCGGGACCGGTGCTGCGATCGTGCCGGTGGTTTCCTTCGCGGGCGCAACGGCTGCGGCCTGCGCGGGGGCGGGAGCAGGCGGCGTGGCGCGCAGCTTGTCGACGGCCTCGGAGAGCTTTGCGAGCTTGGCCATCGGCTCGGCCTGCGCCTTCTCGAGCTTGTCGAGGCGGTCGTTGGTCCGGTTGATCTGGCTGAGGCCATTCTTGGTGGTGTGCTCGACATTGGCCTTGAGGGCGACGATGTCGGCATCGATCCGGGAGACGGAGGCATCCAGTGCGCTGGTGTCGGCGACCTGCGCCGGCGCCGGGCCGGAAAAGTGCATCATGCCGGCGGTTGCGAGCGCGCCGCTGACGGCACCAACGCAAGCCGCGATTGCGACAACCGCGGCCATCGCCGACAGGCGGCGCTTGCTGCCGGTGTCACGCACCTCGTCGGCCTTCACATGCGGGGCAAACTCTTCGCGGTCCCAGGACCGCTGCGAGGGCGCCATGACGATGAGCTTGCCGGGTTTCGGCTCAGCCCTGGTTTCGGCCTTAACCTCTGACTTGACGTCGGAGTTGGCTTCAATCTTCGGAGCCTCAATCCTGATAGGCTCGACCGTGGGAGCGTCCGCCTTGGGCGGAGCCTCATGGTCCGGGGCGATCGAGGGGGCATCGATGCCGGCGGCAGCCTCGACAGCCTGCGGCGCGGTATTTGCGGCAGCGTCGGCGGCAGTCCGCTCGTTGGTCTCCTGGCCGGCCAGCTCGGGCATGGGTTCGCTCACGGCTCAAATTCTCCAGTCTGGGTTGACCTTTTGGTAACTTTCATTGCTTGCGAATTCCTTACCTCGGGACCCGCTTACCGAAATTTTAGGAACTCGTCCGAGGCCGAATTGGGTCGGGAAAGTGGAACCGGCGTGGCGGCGTGCAACAAATCGTCAGCCCATGCTGCCCTGCGGCAAGGGCTTGCTGCTTCCACATCGTCATTTGCGAGCGCAGTGAAGCAATCCAGACTGCCTCCGCGGAAAGACCCTGGATTGCTTCGCTGCGCTCGCAATGACAGCGGAAAGAGCGGAGCTTACATCACCACCGGCGCGTCCGGCAGCTCGTTCGGATGCGGCCCACCCGGCGGGAAATACTTTGCCAGCTCTCGCGACACGGCCGCGATGCCGTCGATCACGCCGCGTTCGAATTGGCCGGAAGCAAACTCGGCTTCCATCGCGCGGCAGATCGTCTCCCACCCGGCGGCGCCGACCTTCGCATCAATGCCGCGGTCGGCGATGATTTCGACGTCGCGATCCGCCAGCAGCAGGTAGATCAGCACGCCGTTGTTGTGCGCGGTGTCCCAGATTCGCAGATGCGAGAACACGTCGAGCGCGCGCTCGCGGGCGTGCTGGTTGCGGAACAGCGGCCGGCCATCGAGCGCGCCTTCGACGACGAAGCGGACCTGGCCGGAATGCGTGGTCTCGCTTCTCTTGATCGCCTGCTCGATGCGGTCGAGCACGGCTTGCGGAAACACTTGCCTCGCACGCCAGTGGTGCTGGACGAGATGCCTGGTGATACGCCCGATACCCATTTCTACCAGCTCCCCGAGGCGCCGCCGCCACCAAAGCTGCCGCCGCCCCCGCTGAAGCTGCCGCTGTCGCTGGACGACGAACCGCTGCTCCAGCCGCCCGACGAGGAGCCGCTCGACCAGGAGCCTCCGCGGGACGACCCTGTCGATGCCGGAAACAGATCGGCGATGAAGGACAGGACGAAGCCGATAATCCCGGCGAGCACGGCCAACACGCCGGATCCGAGGACCAGCAACGCCAGCAGGCCAATCACACTGCCGGTCGCGACCGAACCCAGCAGCCGCCCCAACAACGCACGCAAAAATCCGCCGACCACGAAGGAGGCGAACAGGACGACCGGGGCGAGCGGCCCGATGTCATCCAGATTGGCAAAATTCACGCTGCGCGAGGGAGCCGGCAACGGCTCGCCATCGACAACGCGCATCATCCGCTCGGCGCCGGCGGAAATGCCGCCAGCGAAGTCGCCTTCCCGGAACTTCGGCGTGATGACCTCATCGATGATCCGCCGCGAGGTGACGTCGGTCAGTGCGCCTTCGAGGCCGTAGCCGACCTCGATGCGCAAATGCCGGTCGTTCTTGGCGACGACCAGGATCGCGCCGTCGTCGATTTTCTTGCGGCCGATCTTCCAGGCCTCGGCGACACGGATCGAGAACTGCTCGATCGTCTCCGGGTCCGTCGTCGGCACGATCAGCACCGCGATCTGGCTGCCCTTCCTGGCCTCGAAATCACTGAGCTTCTGCGACAGCGCGGCGATGTCGCTGCTCGACAGCGTCCCGGTCCGGTCGACCACGCGGCCGGTGAGCTGCGGCACGGCGACGTCGGCTGAGGCCGAAAACGCCCAGCCAAGCAGCAGTGCGATTACAACGATTGTTCGCCACACACTCGGTGTCATCGCCCGGCTCGCCGTCTTCGCTGACGCTTCGCCGGCCCAATACCGGGGTGCCCGGCGAAGCCCTTGGCGTAGCCGGGACCGGGCTATCCAGTATTCCAGAGACGCCAGCGATATGCCGTGACGCCG
The DNA here is from genome assembly GCF_018129685.1 of Bradyrhizobium manausense. GTDB lineage: Bacteria > Pseudomonadota > Alphaproteobacteria > Rhizobiales > Xanthobacteraceae > Bradyrhizobium > Bradyrhizobium manausense_D. The sequence goes on along the minus strand of NZ_JAFCLG010000007.1, from coordinate 279,417 downwards.
CGGCGTACTGGATTCCCCGCTTTCGCGGGGAATGACAGTGGTGGATGGGGCGAAGCGCATTCGCAAAACGGTGTGCAACTACTTCGAGGGCGCGGGCGCGGGGTTGAAATCGACCTTCGGCGCGGTCGAGATTTCCTTCTCGTTCTCCACCGTGAAGTTCGCCTTCTCCTTGTAGCCGAACATCATCGCGGTGAGGTTGCTCGGGAACGAGCGGATGGTGACGTTATACTCCTGCACCGACTTGATGTAGCGGTTGCGCGCAACCGTGATGCGGTTCTCGGTGCCTTCCAGCTGCGACATCAAATCCTTGAACAGGGCATCGGATTTGAGCTGCGGATAGTTCTCGGTCACGACGAGCAACCGCGACAGCGCGCTGGAGAGCTCGCCTTGCGCCGCCTGGAATTTCTGCAAGGCGGCCGGGTCGTTCAGCACCTCAGGCGTTGCCTGGATGCTGCCGACCTTGGCGCGGGCATTGGTGACGCCGAGCAGCACGTCCTTTTCCTGCTGCGCAAAGCCCTTCACCGAGTTGACCAGATTGGGCACGAGATCGGCGCGGCGCTGATACTGGTTCACCACCTCGGACCAGTTTGCCTTGATCTGCTCGTCCTGGCTCTGGATGGCGTTGTAGCCGCAATTGGTGAGGCTGAGCGAGGCCAACGCCGCCAGCACGGTCAGGATCTTGCGCATCAAATTTCTCCAGGTGGAATCGCGCGCAAACTACCAGATTGAGCGCATAGGGCGCCAGATGTCCTGGGACAGGCGCGGAACAGCAGCCGACTGACGCAAGCCCCTTGCCTCTCGCCTGATGACATAGTCAACTCGAAGCAAACAAGACGAAAAACGCAGCACGGGAGCGCGCCATGTCCTCGTTCGAGACCATCCTCGTGGAGCGGCCGGAGCCGGCGATTGCCAGGGTCGTCATGAACCGGCCCGACGCGCGCAATGCGCAGAACCTGCAAATGACCTACGATCTCAACGCCGCTTTCGATGCGGCTGTGCAGGACGATGCGGTCAAGGTCATCATCCTTGCCGGCAATGGCCCGCACTTCTCCTCCGGCCATGATCTTCGTCCGGGGGCCAAGAATGCCGCCGGCGTCGATTTTCCGCCCGTCGGAAACTGGGGCGGCTTTGCGGAAGCCAATGCTCACGGCCGCTTCGCGCGGGAGCAGGAAATATATCTCCAGATCACGCGGCGCTGGCGCAATCTCGCCAAACCCATGATTGCCGAAGTGCACGGCAAGTGCATCGCCGGCGGCTTGATGCTGGCCTGGGCCTGCGACCTCATTGTCGCCAGCGACGATGCGCAGTTTTGTGACCCCGTCGTGACGATGGGCGTCTGCGGCGTCGAATGGTTCGTGCATCCCTGGGAGCTCGGCCCGCGCAAAGCCAAGGAATTCCTGTTCACGGCCGATAGCTGGAGCGCGCAGGAGGCACACCAGCTCGGCATGGTGAACCAGGTGGTGCCGCGCGCGGAGCTGTCAGCGCGCGTGCTTGAGCTGGCGCGCCGGATCGCAGCAAAGCCATCCTTCGCGCTGAAGCTGACCAAGGAAGCGGTGAACCGCTCGGTCGATGTGATGGGTCAGCCCGCCGCAATCGACCAGGCCTTTGCCCTGCACCAGCTCTGTCACGCCCACAATCTTCAGGAGTTCGGCATGGTGGTCGATCCATCCGGACTGCATCCCTCCGTGCGCAAGCCGGCGGCCGCGGAGTAAGGACATGGACCTCAATCTCAGCGACGAGCAACGACTGCTGCGCGAGAGCGCGGAGCGCTTCGTGGCCGAAAGCTACGATGCCGACCACCGTCGCAAGACGGCCAACGATCCGCTCGGCTTCAGCCCCGCGGTGTGGAAGCAGTTCGCCGAGCTCGGCTGGCTGGCGCTGCCGATCGCAGAAGAGTTTGACGGGCTCGGCGGCGGCTCGATCGAGATCGGTATCCTGATGGAAGCGTTTGGCCGAGGGATGGTGTCCGAGCCGTATGTCGCGACCGTCGTGCTCGGCGCTGCGCTGATCGAGCGATGTGGCAGCACGGCACAGAAGCAGGCAAGCTTGCCCAAGATCGCGGACGGCTCGATGAAGCTCGCCTTCGCGCATTCCGAGCGCGCGGCGCGGTTCGATCTGGCCGAGGTTGCGACATCGGCGACCAAGACGGCGCAGGGCTGGCGTCTTTCCGGGAGCAAGATCGCCGTGCTCGACGGCCACGCCGCCGACGAGATCATCGTCTCCGCGCATCTCCATGATCACCAAGGACCGTCAGGGCGGATCGGCCTGTTTCTGGTGTCGGCAACGGCATCGGAGCTTTCGATCTCCGATTACCCGCGCCTCGGCGGCGGGCGCGCCTGCAACATCGAGCTCTCCGACGTGCAGTTGCCGGCAGATGCCCTGCTTGGCGACGGCAAGGACGCGCTGCCCGCGATCGAATGGGCTGTCGATCGCGCCATGGCCGCGCTCGGGGCGGAAGCCGTCGGCATCATGCAGACGCTGCTCGACACCACGCTTGAATACACCAAGATCCGCAGGCAATTCGGCCGGCCGCTCTCCGCCAACCAGGTGATCCGCCATCGCCTGGCCGACATGGCCATCCAGGTCGACGAAGCCCGCTCGATGGCGCTGCGCGCCGCATTGAAGGCCGACAGCGCACCGGTCGAGCGCGCTCGCGCCGCTTCGGCCGCAAAGGCGAAGATCGGCAGATGCGCCCGCTTCGTCGGCGAACAATCGATCCAGCTTCACGGCGGCATGGGCGTCACCGAAGAGCTCGAGGTCGGCGCCTATTTCAAGCGGCTCGTTGCCTTTGACACGCTGTTCGGCGGCAGCGCGCATCATTATGCCCGCCACGCCCAGCTTGGCCGTACCACCGTTTCAGCCTGAGAGGAGCGCATCATGGACCTGTCGTTCAATGCCGAAGAGCGCGCCTTTCAGAGCGAGGTGCGCAGCTTTATTGCGAAGAATCTCACCGAGGAGATGAAGCGCGCGACCGCGCTGACGCCGTCGGTGTTTTCCGACCCCGACATCGGCATGGCCTGGCAGCGCGCGCTGCATAGCCGCGGCTGGGGCGCGCCGGGCTGGCCGGTCGAATATGGCGGCCCGGACTGGACCCCGGCGCAGCGCTGGATCTTCGAGAGCGAATGCGCGCGGGCCGGTGTGCCCAATGTCAACGTGATGGGCGTGAAGATGGTCGGGCCCGTCATCATCGGCTTCGGCAGCCCCGAGCAGAAGAATTTTTATCTGCCGCGGATTCTGTCAGGCGAAGATTATTGGTGCCAGGGCTATTCCGAGCCGGGTTCCGGCTCCGACCTCTCCTCGCTCAAGACGCGCGCCGTGCGCGACGGCGACGACTACATCATCAACGGCACCAAGATCTGGACCACGCATGCGCATCATGCCAACCGCATGTTCGCGCTGGTGCGCACCAGCGACGGCCCGCGGCAGCAGGACGGCATCAGCTTCATCCTGATCGACATGAAGACGCCGGGGATCACAACGCGTCCCATTCTGACCATCGGCGGCGACCACGAGGTCAACCAGGTGTTTTTCGACGACGTGCGCGTGCCCGTCGCCAACCGCGTCGGCGACGAGGGCAAGGGCTGGACCTACGGCAAATATCTGCTCGAGTTCGAACGCGGCTCCGGCATCGCGTCAGCCAAGCTGCGTGAGGGGCTGCGCGCGATCGCCGAGCTTGCGGAGTCCGACCTGACCGGCCGGGCTATCGATAGCCCGGACATCGCAACACGCATCTCCGAGGTCGAGGTCGACATCGACGCGCTTGAAATGACCGAACTGCGCGTGCTCTCGGCGCTGCAGGCCGGACAAAATCCCGGTGCGGTGTCGTCAATCCTGAAGCTGCGCAACAGCGAGATCCGGCAGGCCGTGACCAGGCTCGGCGTCGACGTGATCGGCCACGACGCGCTCGCCGTCGAGCCGATGCGCCCGCTCTACAAGCTCAATCACGAGCCGGCGCTGCCTGAGGACATGCTCACGGTGGTGCCGGAATATCTGAACGGGCGGGCGTACACGATCTTCGGCGGAACGTCGGAAATCCAGCGCGATATCATCGCGAAGATGATGCTGGGGATTTGAGACGCGCAGCGGTGCCACACACACCCCTGTCGTCCCGGCGCAGGCCGGACCCATACGCCGGAGAGGGAGTGTGGCGCGAAGCTGTTCACCACCAATCTTCGCCAAAACGGACTCGGTGGTTATGGATCCCGGCCTTCGCCGGGACGACCGTTGAGTATGGGGCGCGACGGCGAGCGTACAACGAGCTGCGCTTACACTCCCACCTTCGCGTCCCTGATCGCCTTCCAGATCTTCTGCGGCGTCAGGGGCGTATTCAGCTGGGTGATGCCGAGTTCGGCGAGTGCATCCATCACGCCGTTGGTGACGCAGGGCGGGCCGCCGATGGCGCCGGACTCGCCGCAGCCCTTGGCGCCCAGCGGATTGGTGCGGCACGGCGCGGAATCGTCCAGCGTCACCACGATCGGCGGCACGTCGTCGGCGCGCGGAATGCAGTAGTCCTGATAGCTCGCAGTGAGCAGCTGGCCGTCGGCATCATACGACACGCCCTCGTACAGCGCCTGTCCGATGCCTTGCGCGACGCCGCCATGGATCTGGCCGGTCACCAACATCGGATTCACGGCCACGCCGACGTCGTCGACCGTCGTGTAGCGCACGACCTTGGACACGCCGGTCTCCGGATCAATCTCGACCTCGCAGATATGCGTGCCGTTCGGCCAGCTCGGGCCATCGACCTCGCCTTCGGAATCGACGCTGAGTTTTGCGCCGGTCTCCTTCTCGGCAATATCGAACAGACTGATGCGACGGTCGGTGCCGACGACAGTCAGCATGCCGCCCTCGTACTCGATGTCCTCGACCGAGGTCTCCAGCACATTCGCCGCCTTTTCGCGCGCCTTCTGGATCAGGTCGTTGGAGGAGACCGCGACCGCAGTGCCGCCGACGAACAGCGAGCGCGAGCCGACGCTGCCAAAGCCCATGGCGAGATCCGTGTCGCCTTGCACGACGTCGATCTTGTCCATGGGAATGCCAAGCGTGTCGGAAATCATCTGCGTGTAGGTGGTCTGCAGACCCTGCCCCATCGCCATGGTGCCGGAATGCAGCACGACGCGGCCCTGCGCGGTCGCATGCAGGCTGACCTTCTCGGTGTGGGCGCGGCCGCCGGTCCATTCGATGTAGGAGGTGAGGCCACGGCCGTACAGCAGGCCCTTCTTCTTCGCCGCCTTCTTGCGCGCGGCAAAGCCGTCCCAGTCGGCCAGTTTGACCGCGCGATCGAGCATGTGCGCGAAGGCGCCGGAATCATAGACTTGTCCCACCGCATTGGTGTAGGGCAGCTGCGCCGGCTTGATGTAGTTGGCCTTGCGGATCGCGCGCGGGTCCATGCCAATTTTTCGCGCGGCGGCGTCGAACAGACGCTCGACGATGAAGACCGCTTCGGGACGGCCCGCGCCGCGATAGGCACCGACCGGTGCGGTATGGGTCATCACCGACTTCACCTCGAAATGCACCAGCGGCAGGTCGTAGACGCCGGTCTGCACGAACGGCCCGAGCACCAGCGGGATGATATTGGCCGCCCCCGAGGAATACGCACCCGTGCAGCCGATCGACTTGACGCGATAGGCCAGCACCTTGCCCTTCTCGTCGAGCGCGAAGGACGCGGTCGAGGTCAGATCGCGACCATGGGTGCCGCCGACGAATTCGTCCGTCCGATCGCCGCGCCAGCGGATCTTCCTGTTCAGCTTGGTCGCGGCATAGGCGACGATGCCGTCTTCCGGATAGAGGTTGGTCTTCTGGCCAAAGCCGCCGCCGATATCGCCGACCAGCACACGCACGCTGTCCTTGGGACGCTTGAGCACGGCCTCCGCCAGCACGTCGCGGGTCGAGGCCGGGGTCTGCGATTGCACATGCAACAAGAGGCGCCCGGTCTTCTTGTCGATCTCGGCGATGGTCGAACGCGGCTCCATCGCCGAGGGCACCAGGCGCTGGCTGACGAGATCGAGTTCGACCGTGTGCGCGGCCTTGGCGAAGGCTTCGTCCACCTTGGCGGCATCGCCATAGCTCATCGCGCCGACAATGTTGTCGGGCGCGTCCGGCCACACCACTGGCGCGCCGGGCTTCACCGCCTCGACGGGATCGACCACGGCGGGCTGCACGTCATACTCCACCACGATCGCCTCAGCCGCGCCGATAGCCTCTGCACGCGATGAAGCCACCACCGCCGCCACCGCCTCGCCGGTGTAGCGCACGACCTCATGGGCGAGCAGCCGCCGCGGCGGCACGGTCATGGGCTTGCCGTCGGGGCGCTTGAAGATGCTCAGCGTCGGGATGGCGCCGACGTCGTCCTTGATCAGGTCGGCGCCGGTGTAGATCGCGGTGACGCCGGGCATCGACGCGGCTGCGCTGGTGTCGACCGAAACGATCTTCGCATGCGCATGCGGCGAACGCAGCACGTGCAGCCACAGCGCGCCGTCCTCAGGCTTGTCGTCGATGAATTGCCCCTTCCCGGTGAGCAGCCGCTGGTCTTCCAAACGCTTGACGGGCTGGCCCGCTCCGAAACGCAAATTGCCGGGAAGAATATTCATTCCGCTGGGTCCTCAGAGTCTCTTAAAACGCGGCAGCCTTTTAGCGGATCGAGCCATGCGAGACCAGCCGCGGTTTTGGGCGTCGAACCCACGGATTCGTCATGCCGCAAAGATCATTGTCATTCCGGGGCGCCCGAAGGACGAACCCGGAATCTCGAGATTCCGGGTTCGATGCTGCGCATCGCCCCGGAATGACGATCACTCAAGCTCGCGCAGCGCCGCTTCCACGACCTTGCGCGCATCGGCTGACAGTGCGGCCTGCGGTGGGACGGGATCGCCGACATCATAGCCCTGGATCGAAAGGCCGGCCTTGATGCAGGCCGCAAGATTGAAGCGGGCGAAGGCCTCGTTGATGCGCCACAGCCTGCGCTGGAGCGCCATAGCCTCGTCCCAGCGGCCGGCCTGGCAAAGGTCATAGAGCTTAACGCTCTGGCGCGGGATGATACAGGCCGGACCCGCCATCCACCCGAGGCCGCCGATCAGCATCACCGCGGCCGGGATATGGGCGGAGGCCGAGAATACGCGCAAGGAATCGCCGCACCGGTTCATGATCGACAGCAACCGGCCGGTGTTGGTCGAGGCGTCCTTGATATAGCCGATGCGCGGATGCTCGGCGAGCCGCGCGATGACGTCGAGGGTGAGGTCGGAGCGCTGGAATTGCGGATTGGTGTAGAGGACGACCGGAATATCCACGGCATCCGCGATGCTGCGGAAATAGGATTCGATCTGGGCATCGGCGAGCGGAAAATATGCCTCGAGGATCGCCAGAATGCCGTCGGCGCCGAGCTTCTGATAGGCCTGAGCCTGCGCCACGGCATCGGCCGTCGAGGTCGACGCGACGCCCGCAACAACGGGTACGCGACCTTTCGCAGCTTCGATCGTGGCCTGCACGACCGCCATGCGCTGCGCGCCATCGAGATAGGCGAACTCGCCGGTCGAGCCGAGCGGCGTCAGCCCGTGCACGCCCGCGCCGATCAGATCGTCGCAGAGCTTTGCGAGCACGTCGGTCCGCACTGAGCCGTCTGCGCCGACGGGCGAGACGAGATAGGGGAAGACGCCACGAAATTCGGTCATAGCGGGAATAAATTCCGGGGGAAGCGAGTCTTGGTCGGCAGGCGCGCGATCCATCGCGTGCTAACATGAGGTCCTATTGCCAGCAAGCGAACTGCTTTCGAAGAGCGTATCTGTGGTTTTGGGAATTGTCCTGCGGCATTGGCGGGTTTTGGTGTGTTGCGTCGGCTTTCTTGCCGCCGTGCTGTGCAAGGGCGTGGCCCGAGCCGGTGAATGCCCCTCGCCGCAATCGGAGATCGCAACCGATCGTCCTGACGTGACCAATTCGAGCCTGGTGGTGCCTGATGGCAGCATCCAGATCGAGAACGGCCTCAACACCTCTGGCCAAGGCACCGGCAAGGGATTTGACGGCAGCAACAGCCGTCTCCGCTTCGGCGTTGCGCCCTGCCTCGAAGTGCTGGTCGACGTACCGAGCTATGTCGGACGGCTGACCGGGACAGTCGACACCGGTTTCACCAATGTCACCCCCGGCGTGAAATGGCAGGTCGGCGGACTGCCTGAACCTGCGAACCTTTCGGTGGTGACAGGCGTCGGCCTGCCGACCGGCACGCAAGCGATATCAGGCACAGGCTATCAGCCCTATCTGCAATTCCCCTGGTCATACGAATTCGGTGGCGGCTGGGGCATCAGCGGCATGTTCACGAGCTTCTTCCGGCCATCGGACCTCGCCAGCCACCAGACCACCGAAGCGACCTTCGTGATCGAGCGGAAGGTCAGCGAGAAGCTGGCGCTGTTCGCCGAATATGTCAGCGACACGCCGTCGCGCGGCGCCGGCACGGCGCTGCTCAATGTCGGCGGCGGCTATCTCCTAAACCGCACCGAGCAACTCGACTTTCACCTCGCCTTCGGCCTCAACCGGAATTCACCAAACTACATCGTCGGCGTCGGCTATTCGTACCGGTGGGACAATTTCATCGGCACGGCAACGAGACCGCGGCTCTGGCATTGATCGTTGCTCGGGGATGACGGCCGCGAACGTCAGACGCACTGACGCGCTCACAATCAATAATACTTGACGCGTCCTTATACATCCTTTCGGTGTGAACGGCTTCACACCGCGCTCTGCGGCGCGGGTCTAGCGTCGCGATCGCTGCGGACAACACGCGCAGCGATCCCATAACAAGGAGTCAAGCCATGGAAATCTGCATCAATTACGGTGGCGCCCGGCATTGCTTCTTCCTGCCGATCTTCCAGGTCCCGGTCCACTGGGGCAAGCCCGGCCCCGGGCCGGTCAACTACCCGGCTCTGTTCCAGGATGCGATGATCCTGGCGGCGGTGTCCAATGTGGCGAAGCAGATCACCGACGAGCATGTGCGCAAATCAGTCGAGCAAGGCATCACGGCCGGTTTCCAGGCCGCGCAGAAGCACGCCGGCGCCGACGTGTCGATCAACCCGGTGGCACGCGGCTGATCGTGGATCACGCTTGAGCTGTGAGCCGTTCGCGCGAGCGGCTCACAGCTTGAGCAGGCGCACCCGCGTGCCCCAGGGATCGACCGCCTCAAGGCCGTCAGGCAGCTGCGCGACCTTCACACCGCCGTTGCGCAGGCGCTCTTCCTGCGCGGCGAGGATCTCCGGCTTGTCCGTCACCAGCGAGAACCAGGCGAGCCCCGTCGTCGTGTCGTCGCGCGGGCCGGCACCCTGGCTCTGCCAGACGTTGATGCCGAGATGGTGGTGGTAGCGGCCCGACGACAGGAATGCCGCGCCGCCACGGCTGCGGGTCGGGTCGAGGCCCACCGTGCCCTGGTAAAAGCTCTGCGCCTGGGCGAGATCGCCGACGCGCAGATGCATGTGGCCGACGCGCAGACCATCCGGCGCCTTAGCATAGTCGCTGACGCGCGTGTTGGTCAGCGACAGCAGATCGGGAATGTTGAGCTCGTCGGTCGCCATCTTCACGCTGCCCTCGCTCCACTGCCATTGCGAGGGATCGCGATCGGCATAGACCTCGATGCCGTTGCCTTCGGGATCGTCGAGATAGACGGACTCGCTGACGAGGTGATCGGCGAAGCCCGATAGCGGCACGCGGTGCGAGGCGGCATGGACCAGCCAGCGCGCGAGGTCCTTGCGCGTCGGCATGAGGAAGGCGGTGTGGTAGAGGCCCGCGGCATTGCGCGGCTCGATTGCGGCGTCGGGACGGGCTTCCAGCACCAGCAGCGTGATACCGGCCGTGCCGAGCCTGGCGGCGGAGCCTGAACGCTCCATCACGGTGAGCCCGATCACGTCGCGGTAGTAATCCGCCACCTTGTCGAGATTCTTCACCCGCAATGTCACCATGCCGACCCGCATCGGCGTGCGGCTCGCGTAGGTCGGCCCGCCTTGCGGATGACCTTCGGCGCGCGCAGCGCCGGCCGCAGCCATCGCAAGCGAGCTGGCGCCGGCGAGTTGAAGCAGGGTACGGCGGGTGAGGTCGATGGTCATCGGAGAGGGCTCGCTGGAAATCGGTTGAGGCCGTCAGGGGCAATGGGACGATTGCTACACGTTCCCGTGAGGGGCTCCCAATCACATGTTCGTCGGCCCTGGCTCGGGACGGACTGGCCACCCGGCCAGTTTCGCAATGGATCGGGACATCCCAGATTGTGGACAGCTTAAGGAGCCTTCCATGACCGACTTCACCCCTCTCGCCTCGCTTTCATCAGTGCTCGCGGATGTTGTTGCGCGTACCGCGCCGTCCATCGTGTCAGTGCATTCGGATCGCTCCCGCTCCACCGGCTTCGTCTGGAAGCCCGGCCTGATCGTCACCGACGACGAAGCACTGGCGGACGTGGGCGACGTTCGGATCGTCCTTTCCGACGGCAGCACCGTCGCTGCCACGATTGTCGGCCGCGATCACACCACCGACATCGCGCTGCTACGCACCGACACGACCATCGCCCCGGTCAAGCTGGCCTCGACGGTCCCTGCCCTCGGCGCTCTGTCGGTCGTGGTCGCGACCAATCGCGATGCGCCGAGCGCGGCGCTCGGGATGGTATCGGTCTCCGGCACGGGTTGGCGCAGCCTGCGCGGCGGCGAAATCGACGCGCGGATCGAGCTCGATGTTCGCCTGCGTCCGAGCCAGGAGGGCGGCCTTGCCGTCGATGCTTCGGGCGAAGCTTTCGGCATGGCCGTGCTCGGACCACGGCGCGTGCTGGTGATCCCGACGGCGACGATCGAGCGCGTCGCGGCGCAGCTCGAGACCCGTGGCCGGATCGCACGCGGATATCTCGGGCTCGGACTGCAACCATTGCGGCTCGACGACGGCATCGGCGCCATGGTGATGAATGTCGACAAGGCCGGCCCCGCGGCGGCGGCGGGCATCCGCCAGGGCGACGTCATCGTTGCGGTCAACGACCAGAAGCTGTCCGGCGTGCGCGCGCTCTTGCGAACGCTGGGACCTGCCAGCGTCGGCCGGGTGGTCGATGTCGCGGTCCGCCGCGGCGGCGAGCCGGCGAGCTTCAGGGTCACGATCGGCGAGAGGCCGGAGGCGTGAGCGCGGGCAACACGCCTGACGTCGTGCTGTCGCTGGAGATCGATGATCCCGCACTGGCCGACCGCCTCGCGACATTGCTCGGCAATGTCGCGGGGCTTCGCCTTGCCGCGCCCGGCGAGACGGCCAATGCGACGATCGTCGCGCGCGATCCGCGCGTCATGCCGGAGGACATTGCGCTGACGCAGCGCGAGCTCGACGTGTTGGCGCTGATGGCGGAGGGCGCCTCCAACAAGATGATCGCGCGGCAGCTCAACATCTCCGTGCACACGGTGAAATTCCATGTCGGCTCCCTGCTCGACAAGCTCGACGCCACCGGCCGTACCGATGCGGTGGCACATGCGGCGCGCCGCGGCGTGATCGAGCTATAGCGCGCTGCTGAAGCTGAGCTGGACCGTCAGTCCCGGCGCGTTGTCATGCAGCGCGATCTCGGCGCCATGGAGGCGTGACACTGCAGCGACGAGGCTCAGGCCGAGGCCGTTGCCCGGTGTGTAGCGGCTCTGCTCGAGCCGGTAGAAGCGCTTGAACACCTGATCGCGCTGCTCGGCGGCAATGCCTGGACCGTCATCGGCGATGGCGATCGTCGCGCCGTTACCGGCATTACGGCAGCTCACGATCACCTTCCCGCCCGGGCGGCCATGCTTGATGGCGTTGTCCACGAGATTGGCGATGGCGTCGAACAGCAGGTCGCGGTCGCCCGTGACCGCGACCTCGCGGTCGCCATCGAGGCTCAGGCGCGTCGTGACCTGTTCGGCGGCGGCGTCGTAGAGCTCGACGACCTCACCGGCGATCTCGGCAAGGTTGAGCGGGCGAAACGCGCTGCGGCGGGCGCGGGTCTCGATCTCCGATATCCGCGTGATCGAGGCGAACATTCCGAGCACGGCATCGAGGTCGGCGATGGTATCGCCAATCAGGCCGGAGTCGGCGTCGCTGTTGCGCGGCGCATGATAGGCCTTTTCCAGCCGGCCTCGCATGCGCGTCAACGGCGTGCGCAGATCGTGGGCGACGTTGTCGCTGACCTGCTTGACCTCGCCCATCAGCGTCTCGATCCGATCGAGCATCTGGTTGAGGTTTTCGGCGACGCGGTCCCACTCGTCATGGCTGCCGCGCAGGGGAATGCGCCGGTCGAGGCCGGACAACATGATCGCGCGGCTGGTGGCGTTGATCTCCTCGATGCGCCCGACCGTGCGCCGGGTCACCAGCACTGCGGCGACGCCCGACAACACGACCAGCAGCACGGCGACTGCGATCATCGCGAGCTCGAGCATCGCGATGAAGCCTTGGGGATCACCGACATCGCCGACCCGGCTTCGCACATAGGCCAGCGTGCCGAAATAGACGTAGGCCAGGATCGCCGCGACGACCACGCCGAAGACCGCAATTGCGATCAGCGCCAGGCGGAAGGTCGAGGAGCGTAGCGTGTTAACCAGGAGCACGGAGGCAATATCCGATCCCGCGGATGGTGTGGATCAATGGATAGGCCTGGGCATCATCGACCTTGCGGCGGACGCGTCCGACATAGACGTCGATGATGTTGGTGGAGGGATCGAAATGCAGGTCCCAGACGTGCTGGAGCAGCATCGCGCGGGACACGACGCGGCCCTCGTTGCGCACGAGATATTCGAGCAACTGAAACTCGCGCGGCAGCAGCGGAATCTTGCGGCCGCGGCGGCTGGCGTTGCGCGCAATCAAATCGACGGCGAGATCGCCGACGCGCAGGATGGTTTCCTTGGCGATGGTCTCGCTGCGGCGGCCGAGCGCCTCGAGGCGCGCGAGCAGCTCGACGAAGGAAAACGGCTTGACCAGGTAGTCGTCGCCACCGGCGCGCAAGCCGCGCACCCGATCATCGACCTCGCCGAGTGCGGAGATGATCAGGAACGGCGAGGCGACGCCGTCATCGCGCATCTGCCGCATCACAGTGATGCCGTCGATGTCGGGCAGCATGCGGTCGATGGTGATCACGGCATAGTCGCGCGCCACGCCATGGCTGAGGGCTTGGCGTCCCGTGGCGGCGAGATCGACGTCATAGCCCGAGGTCGTCAGCTCCTCGACGAGCTGGCCCGCGGTCTCCGGATCGTCCTCGACGACGAGAATGCGGCGATGGCCTCCGGTCATGATGAACTCCGCGCAACGATCGCCACCAGATTATCCCGTTCCGGGGCTGAGCGGAACCACCCGGTGGCGATCGCGACAATGGTGCGGTCCGGCGATGCTAGTACCAATTTTCCCCGCACACATTGACCCATTGCCACCCATAGGGCGTCAAGCTCCTGCGCCAGCAGCCATCGTCGTAGTAGTTCGAATAATAGTAGGGCGCACCGAAGACGGCGAAGCGGCGGAAATGATGATGGTGGAAGAAGAAGGCGTGACGGCCGATGAAGTGCCCGCCATGCCAGCCGGCACCGGCGAAGCGCGGCCCGATCGCCGCATGCGCGAAGCGCGCGCCACCGAAGCCGGGTCCACCGACATGGGCGAAGCTCATGCCACCCGCATGCATGCCACCGCTGAAGCCGCCGGCGCGCATGCCGCCGCCACCGAAGTGACCACCGCCACCCATGCCGCCACCGTGACCGCCGCCTCCGCCGCCGCCACCTCGGGCGAGCACCGGTGAAGCCAGTGCCATCACTGCGACGATCGCCGCCGCTGTGAGGCCTTTGAGAAGCCTGTTGTCCATCGAAGCATCCTCCTTGCTGCGCGACGGTATTGCGGCCGCGCGAGGAGGATCAGAGAGGAACGGACAAGCAGCTTCAACTTACAAGCGCGCCAGATTCTGACGCGGGAGTTAGGAACACACTCTCTCCTCGTCATTGCGAGGAGATCGCGACAAAATTGCGTAGCAATTTTGCGCTGATGCGACGAAGCAATCCAGAGTCTTTCCGAGGAGGCAGTCTGGATTGCTTCGCTGCGCTCGCAATGACGACGCGGGTAGAACGCGGTCCGACCTCTCCCCGCAAAGAGCGGGGAGAGGTGAAAAACATCAAGCCCGTTTGCCGTTGTTCTTTTCCGCGGCCTTGCGCAGCGCTTCGGCGAGCGCGCCGCCTCCGCCGGACGATTCCGGCTTGCGCGGAGCCGACGACGTCATGCGGGCGGGGTTGCGCGCGCTGTTGTCGCGCTGCATGCCGGGGGCATCTTTCTTGGCGCCGACCTCGTCGTCGAGACGCAGGGTCAGCGAGATGCGCTTGCGGGCGACCTCGAAATCCAGCACCTTGACCTTGACGATGTCGCCGGGCTTCACCACCTCGCGCGGGTCCTTGATGAAGTTCTTCGACATCGCGGAGATGTGGACGAGGCCATCCTGGTGCACGCCGATGTCGACGAAGGCGCCGAAGGCGGCGACGTTGGTCACGGTGCCCTCGAGGATCATGCCCTTCTGGAGATGCTTGATCTCCTCGACGCCCTCCTTGAACACCGCGGCCTTGAACGCCGGGCGCGGGTCGCGGCCGGGCTTTTCCAGTTCCTTCAAGATGTCGGTGACGGTCGGCAAACCGAAAGTCTCGTCGACGAAATCCTTCGGCTTGAGCGTACGCACGATCTCGCTGGAGCCGATCAGCGCCTTGATGTCGCTCTTGGTGGCCGCGAGGATGCGGCGCACCACCGGATAGGCTTCCGGATGCACGCCGGAGGCATCGAGCGGATCCTCCCCGCCGATGATGCGCAGGAAGCCGGCGCATTGCTCGAACGCCTTCGGACCCAGGCGCGGCACCTCCTTCAACGCCCTGCGCGACTTGAACGGGCCGTTGGCGTCGCGATGCGCCACGATGCTCTGCGCAAGACCCGACCCGACGCCGGACACGCGCGCGAGCAGCGGGGCGGAGGCCGTGTTGACGTCGACGCCGACCGCGTTCACGCAGTCTTCGACCACGGCATCGAGCGACTTGGCGAGCTTGGCCTGGCCGAGATCGTGCTGATACTGGCCGACGCCGATCGCCTTGGGCTCGATCTTGACGAGCTCGGCGAGCGGATCCTGCAGACGGCGGGCGATCGAGACCGCGCCGCGCAGGGTGACGTCGAGATCCGGCAATTCCTCCGAGGCGAAGGCCGAGGCCGAATAGACCGACGCGCCGGCTTCCGACACCACGATCTTGCTCATCTTCAGCTCGGCCAGACCCTTGACGAGCTCGCCGGCGAGCTTGTCCGTTTCGCGCGAGGCGGTGCCGTTGCCGATCGCGATCAGCTCGACGCGATGCTTGATCGCAAGCTTGCCGAGGATCGCGAGCGACTCATTCCACTGCCGTTGCGGCTCGTGCGGATAGATCACGGCGGTATCGACGACCTTGCCGGTTGCATCTGTAACGGCGACCTTGACGCCGGTGCGGTAGCCGGGATCGAGACCCATGGTGACGCGGGTGCCGGCCGGCGCGGCCAGCAGCAGGTCGCGCAGGTTCGAAGCGAACACGCGCACGGCCTCGGTCTCGGCCGCGTTCCACAGCCGCATGCGCAGATCGATGTTGAGATGCACCTGGATCTTGGTGCGCCAGGCCCAGCGCACCGTGTCGATCAACCAGCGATCGCCGGGACGTTTGAGGTCGGCAATGCCGAACCGCTTCATGATCTTCAGCTCGTAGGCGCCCGGAACGCCGGCGGGCGGCGTCTCCTCGGCCTGGATCTGGAGATCGAGGATCTCTTCCTTCTCGCCGCGGAACATCGCGAGGATGCGGTGCGAGGGGAGTTTTGTGAGCGGCTCGGAGAAATCGAAATAATCGGCGAACTTTTCGCCCTCGGTCTTCTTGCCCTCGCGCACCTTCGAGGCCATCCGCGCATTGGTCCACATGTCTTCGCGCAGCGCGCCGATCAAATCGGCATCTTCGTCGAAGCGTTCGACCAGGATGGCGCGGGCGCCGTCCAGCGCGGCGGCGGCATCGGCAACGCCCTTCTCGGCATTGACAAAACCTTCGGCCACGATCTTTGGATCATTGCCGGGCTCGGCGATGAGCTGATTGGCGAGCGGCTCGAGGCCGGCTTCCTTGGCGATCTCCGCCTTGGTGCGGCGCTTCGGCTTGAACGGCAGATAGATATCTTCGAGGCGCGCCTTGCTGTCGGCGGCAAGGATGGAGGCTTCCAATGCGGCATCCAGCTTGCCCTGCTCGCGCACTGATTCGAGGATCGCCTTGCGGCGGTCTTCGAGCTCGCGCAGGTAACCCAGGCGCTCCTCCAGCGTACGCAATTGCGCGTCGTCGAGCGCACCGGTCGCTTCCTTGCGGTAGCGCGCGATGAAGGGAACCGTGGCGCCGCCGTCGAGCAGCGTCACCGCCGCCTCGACCTGCTCCGCCCGGACCCCAAGCTCCTGCGCAATCTTCTGGTTGATATTTGCCACGCGAGAATCCCTTTATGACCAAGCACGCACCACGAACCGAACCGCAGCCGCGGGACGCCGCTTATGGACCAACCGAGGTTGATTCATCAAGGTACTGCGACGGACCGTCGACAAGGGATTTTTTTTGTTGCACCGATGCGATCTCGCCACAATCGTGGGGATGTCGCGCGACTTTCCTCCTGCTTTGGCTCCGTCATGCAGAGGTGGGAAACGCGCGGCGCGTTTGCGCCGCTAGGTGAGCACCTCCAGCGACAATGGCTTCGCCATTGCGCGGGGATGACGGAGAGCGAGATCGCTTGCCGCTTGACATCCATCCGCTTCCACGGCTGGTAGCCGGTGCCGGACCACCGAACTACCCACGAGGACAATTGATGCGGACAACATCGGTCGGCGTCTTCAAGATCGCCACCAAGGGCCCCGGCGACGTCTCCGGCCTCATGAGCCTGATTGGCTCAGGAGCGATCGATCCGGCCTCCATCCTGGCGATCCTCGGCAAGACCGAGGGTAATGGCGGCGTCAACGACTTTACGCGGGAATATGCCGTCGCCGCGCTGTGCACGGCGCTGGCGCCCAAGCTTGATCTGACGCCCCATGCCGTCGAGCAGCGTATCGCCTTCGTGATGTCCGGCGGCACCGAGGGCGTGCTCAGCCCGCACATCACTGTGTTCACGCGCCAGCAGATTGCGACACCGCCGGCAGGGATCTCCGGCAAGCGCCTCAGCATCGGCATGGCGCAGACGCGCGATTTCCTGCCCGAAGAGCTTGGCCGCTGGGCGCAGATCGTCGAGACCGCCAAGGCGGTGAAGGCCGCGATGGCCGATGCCGGCATCGCCGATCCGGCCGACGTTCATTTCGTCCAGATCAAGTGCCCGCTGCTCACCAGCGAGCGGGTCGAAGCCGCAAGCGCGCGCGGCCACAAGACGGCGACGATCAGCGCCTACAGCTCGATGGCCTATTCGCGCGGCGCCGCTGCACTAGGCGTTGCGGTCGCGCTCGGCGAGATCGCCCCCGGCATACGCGACGAGGACGTGCTGCGGCGTTACGATCTGTTCTCGAAAGTCGCCTCGACCTCGTCGGGCATCGAGCTGATGCACAACGTCGTCATCGTGCTCGGCAATTCAGGGGCGTCAGCCAGCGACTTCGAGATCGCGCACGCCGTGATGAGCGATGCGATCGATGCCGCCGCCATCGCCGAGGCGCTGGATGGTGTCGGAATTGGCGTTGGACTTGGCGCGCCAACGAAGGCGAGCCGCGAGCTTGTCAACGTCTTCGCGAAGGCCGAGGCCTCGCCTAATGGCACCGTCCGCGGCTTCCGCCACACCATGCTCGAAGACACCGACATCAGCTCGACGCGACATGCCCGCGCGGCGGTGGGCGGCCTGATCGCGGGCCTTGCCGGCACCGGCGCGGTCTACGTCTCCGGCGGCGCCGAGCATCAGGGCCCCGCCGGCGGCGGACCGGTCGCGGCGATCGCGCGGCTGAAGCATTAGCACCACGACCTCTCCGCCCGGCGCAACCCTGCCCTTCGCGCCGGCTCAGTTGATTCAGGCGGGCCCTTGCGAAGAAGGTGGCGCCGCACCTTTGGGGATTTTGACTTCATGACTTTGCCGATGAGCTGGAACGAATGGGCGCAGCACGATGGCGTCGGGCTTGCAGCGCGCGTCCGCAAGGGTGAGCTGACGGCCAAGGACCTGGCACGACAGGCCGCAGCGGCGGTGGCGAAGGTCAATCCGACGCTGTCGGGCGTGGTGGAGCTGTTCGACGACGTGATCGCCGATCCCGCCAAGGACGGCGCCAATCTGGCCGGCCCGTTCGCCGGCCTGCCCTTCCTGATGAAGGATCTGGGGCCGACCATGAAGGGCCGGCTGCAGGAAATGGGCTCGCTGCTGATGCGCGGCAATCGCGCCGCGGCTGATACGTTCCTGACCGGAAAATTCCGCCAGGCAGGACTCAATTTGATCGGCCGCACGACGACGCCGGAATTCGGCGTGTGCTCATCGGCCGACAATCCCGCCGTCTACGTCACCCGCAATCCGTGGAATACCGACTACACCACCTGCGGCTCGTCGGCCGGCAGTGCCGCGATGGTCGCGGCCGGTGTGGTGCCGATCGCGCACGCGACCGACGGCGGCGGTTCGATCCGCATTCCCGCCGGCGTCAACGGCAACATCGGACTGAAAGTCTCGCGCGGCGTATTCTCACTGGCGCCGCACATGTCCGACCTCACCGGTCTCGTCTCGATCCAGGGCTGCCAGTCGCGCTCGGTGCGCGACACCGCCGCCTTCGTCGACCATGCCCGCGGCCCTGCGCCCGGCGAGTTCATGCCGTTCTGGACCACGGCACAGCCTTACAGCGAGATGATCAAGCGCGATCCGTCCAAGCTGCGCATAGCGCTGTCGCACACCTGGGGCGACTACACCGCCACACCGGAGATCGCCGCCGAGTTGGAGCGGACCGGGCGCTTCCTCGAGGGCCTTGGCCATCACGTCGACTACGCGCTGCCCGAGCTCGATTTCCGCGCGGCCTTCGCGGCGCAGACCGCCTGCTACATCTCGAACTTCTCCGTAGTGATCTCCAACTTGCTGGCCGCGCGCGGGCTGGAGCGCCCGCCGGAAGATCTGATCGAGCCCATGAACATCCGGATCTGGGAAGCCGGGCTTCACACCAGCTTCGCCGACCGGGCCAGGATGCAGGCCGTGTTCAACACGACGTCGCGCGGCTTCGGCAGCTTCTTCGAGCAATGGGATGTGATCCTGACGCCGATCACCGCGCTGCCGACGCCTGAGGTCGGCACCAGGCAATATCTCACCATTTCCGACAACCCCGACGTGCTCGACTGGTTCGGCAATCTCTGGCGCTTCTTCGCCTTCACGCCGCTCGCGAATCTTTGCGGCATGCCGGCGATATCGATGCCGATGGCAAGCCAGGACCACGGCCTGCCGCTCGGCATCCAGGCGATCGGCAAGCAGGCCAATGACGGCCTGCTGCTGCAACTCGCCGCCCAGATCGAGCGCGCGCTCGATGGCAAGTGGAACGGCGGCAAGATGCCGAAGGTGCATGTGGCGAAGGCGTAGGCGATCGCGTTGAGATGCGATCGCCTTTCGTGAGCCTCAGTTCTTCACCGCCGGGATCGCTTCCTCCGGCTGCTGCTGGCCCATCTTGAGCATCGCGAGCGCCTTGTCGAGCGCTTCGCGCAAGGCCATCGCTGCCGCCGGGCTGCAGCGCAGATGCGCGGTCTGGACCACGTCGACCCTGACGGCGGCGCCGATCGGCATCAACAGGTTGGCGGCGAGCTCGATCTGGATGGCGCCATTGTGATGGCCGAAGCAGGATGCGCCGTCGAAATAGATGATCGGCGCCCGCTCCGAGCTCGAGGTGGAAATGGTGACGGGCCCCTGATCGGCGGCGGGTGTTTCGGGGTCAGCCATGGGATACTCCTCGCGGGCGATGAAGGCCCACCATCGTTGCTTTGCCCTGGTCTGTCGAGGCCAAACAGCCCTGCAAACCCGCCGTGCCATGACGCATGCGGGGTTTTGCGCGGCGGCCGACTGGTCTAGAACATCATCATGTCCACGTCAGCGACCACAATTCCGTTCGAGGAACTTGCCGAGGCCATCAAAGGCCGCCGTTCCGACTACGGTCATATCAGCGGCCTCCAGCTCGACCGGTTCGCGCCGGGCGAGGCCTGGTCGAGCCTGCCCTACCGCCCCGTCTTCGTCGGCGACACCGAGACCGGCGTGCTGCATGGCGGTGTCGTCACCGCGATGCTGGACGAGAGCTGCGGCATGGCGGTGCAGCTCGCACTCGACGGCAGCAGCGCGATCGCCACGCTCGACCTGCGCATCGACTACCAGAAGCCGGCGACGCCCGGCCTTGCCATCAAGGCGCATTCGGTATGCTACCGCACCACACGCTCGATCGCCTTCGTCCGCTCCACAGCCTATCAGGAGGTCGAGGATGATCCGGTGGCGACCGCGACCGGATGCTTCATGATCGGCGCCAACCGCACCAACATGCTCGCTGACCGCAGGATGGACCTGCGCAGCATCCCGACGCTGGAAGCGCCTGACGAACCGGACGGCCCGTTCGCGGGCAGCCCGTTCGCACGCGCCCTCGGCATTCGCGTCAATGATGACGGCACGCTGACCATGCCGTTCTCGCCGCAGATCATCGGCAACCCGATCCTGCCCGCGATCCATGGCGGCATGACCGGCGCGTTGCTCGAGACCACGGCCATCCTCGGCGTACGGCGCGAGCTTGGGATCGCGACGTTACCGAAGCCGATCGGGCTCACCGTCAATTACCTGCGCTCCGGCCGGGCGCTGGACACCATTGCCAACGTCTCAATCGTGAAACAGGGCCGGCGTATCGTCGCCTTCGAGGCGCGGGCCTGGCAGGAGGATCCCGGCAAGCCGATCGCCTCCGCCTTTGGCCATTTCATGCTGCGCCCGACGCCGGGAAACGACGAGGAAGTGGCGTAAATCGGCGTATTTGACTTGACGGCCGGGACTTGACGTCAAAGGCTTGACGTCAAAGGCTTGACGTCAAAGGCTTGGGACTCAACGATAGCCCATCCCTGCAAGAGGTATTCGGTTGCGGCATCCGATCGACATCATTGCCATGTTTGCCGCCATCTGGCTGCTCGCCTCGATGGTGCTCGACGCGGTGACGCCGAAGGAGCTGACGGCGGTCATGATCGCCATCGCGATCGGGCCAGCCGTGATCATCACCGCCGTGTTCTATTACATGCGCTGTCCTCGGACCGATTTCGCGGTGATGTTCGCGGCGCTCTGGCTGATTTCGGACATCGCCATCGCCTTCATCTCGCCGAAGGAGCTGCCAAACTGGCTGTTCGTGCTCGGCTTCGTGCCGGCGGCGCTGATCGGAATCGTGCTGCACTGGCAGCGCTTCCAGCGCCGCCATGAGCGGTTGCCCCTGCCGTCGGCGAAGCGGGGCTGACGCGGAAAATCAGCCGCCCCGAACGGCCCGATCGTAGGCTTCGATCGTCGCCTTCGCGCGCGCGGCGACATCGGCGGCGGACATGCCGGGCTTGTAGAGGCCGGAGCCGAGCCCGAACGCGGTGACGCCGCCCTTGATGTACTCGGCAAAATTCTGGTCGGAGACGCCGCCGACGGCGGCGATCATCACGCCGGCCGGCAGAATGGCGCGGATCGCGGCAATGCCGGAGGCGCCAAGAACGCTCGCCGGAAAGAACTTCAGGCCGGACGCTCCGGAGCGGGCCGCGAGCAGCGCTTCGGTCGGCGAGAACACGCCGGGCAACGTCACCATGCCGTGCTGATGCGCCCGCGCCAGCACCTCGACATCGACATTCGGCGAGACCATCAGCTTGCCGCCGACATCGTTGAGACGATCGACATCCGCCGCTGACAGCACCGTGCCGGCGCCGATCAGCACGCCCGCGGGCGCGAGCTTCGCGGCCGTGCCGATTGAACGGAACGGATCGGGCGAGTTCAGGGGGATCTCGATCGCCGTCATGCCGGCTTCGATCAGCACACTGAGGATGGCCTCGGTCTCCTCCGGCTTGACGCCGCGCAGGATCGCGACCAGGGGCCGCTTCATCGGCGGAAAGAGAACGCTCATCTTCACAATCCTTCTACTTCGTCCCGATCGCGGCAGCCGCCATCGACAGGCCGCGGCGCACCGCTTCATCGGCATCGATCGGGCTCACGTCGACTTTCAGCGCGTCGAAGGCCTGCCGGTACAGAGCAGCAAGCCGTCCTGACGCAATCAGCGTGATGCCGGCTTTCGGCACGGCGCCTGACAGGCCCGCGGCGAGCTCCGCGCCGATCAAGGTGCCAGACACCGTCTCGCGCGCCGCAGCCGGCGCGCCGCCGAACAACAGCTGCCGCGATCTTGCGGTGAACAGCAGATTGGCGGCGAAGGCCGGCGCCTCGAACGCGGCTTTCACGGCCGACTTGAAGCTCACGACATCCTCTGCCTCATCGGCGCCGGCAACCGCGAGCGACAAGATCGTCTCGCGCGAGACGACGCTGAACAGTTCGCCGGTCATGAATGTCGAGAAATGCGCGACCGTGCCGTCCTTCACACGCACCCATTTGGAATGGGTGCCGGGCATGCAGACAAGCGCCTCGCCCGCGGCATCAAGACCGAGCGCGCCGAGCAGCTGCGTTTCCTCGCCACGCATCACGTCCGGCGCCTTGGCATCGCGCTGCGCGATGCCCGGCAAGATCCGGATATCGCGTGCCTCGCCCGGCACGCGGGCAGCCTGCTTCAGGACGGTCGAGAGCGGCGCCGGCGTGTCGACATAACCGGCCTCGACCCAGCCGGTCCTGGCGCCGGCCATGCCGCAGATCATGACCGGCAGATCACCGGACGCTTGAACCGCAGCCAGGTGCGCTTGCAGCACGCCGGGGAAGCCGGCCTTGGCCGCGGCCAGCATGCCCTCGTCGCTGCGGCGCTCGGCCAGCACTTTTCCGCCGCGATCGACCAGCCAGAGCCGAAAGCTGCTGGTGCCCCAGTCCACCGCGACAAAAGCCGGTTCGATCATTTCGAATCTTATCCTCGTCTCACTAGCAAGACACCATCTCGCGACATTGAGACGGCGCCTTGCAAATCCGCCCCGGGATATCGGCAATTGCCTCGCTAAACCAGCGTTTTCTCGCGGGTCCAAGGTGCCCCCACGCTGGCACACCGCTTGCTGACGCTGTTCCTGTTCATGTCAGAGAACCGCGCAGCAAGACGCGTCAACATCAGATGAGGAAACCCATGGAGATCGGCTATTTCACGATGCCTTCGCATCCGCCGGAGTGCGGCCTGAAGGAAGGACATGATTGGGACCTGCAGGTCCTGCGCTGGCTCGACGAGCTCGGCTATCAGGAAGCCTGGATCGGCGAACACCACACCGCGCCCTGGGAACCCAACCCCACGCCGGACCTCTTGATCGCGCAGGCCCTGATGCAGACGAAGCGCTTGCGCATCGGACCCGGCGGCTTCCTGCTGCCCTATCATCACCCCGCCGAGCTCGCCAACCGCGTCGCGATGCTGGACCATCTGTCCGAAGGCCGGCTCAATTTCGGCGTGGCGGCGAGCGGCCTGCCGAGCGACTGGGCGATGTTCAACGTCGACGGCATGAGCGGACAGAACCGCGACATGACCCGCGAGGCGCTGGAGATCATCCTGAAGATGTGGAGCGATCCCGCGCCCTGGACCTACAAGGGCAAGTTCTGGACGGTCTCCAAACCCGATACGATGTTCGACTTCCTGAAACCCCACATCAAGCCGCTGCAGGCGCCGCATCCGCCGATCGGCGTCGCGGGTCTCTCGAAGAACTCGGACACGTTGAAGCTCGCGGGCGAGCGCGGCTTCATCCCGATGAGTCTCAACCTCAACCCGGCCTATGTCGGCAGCCATTGGGATTCGGTCGAGATCGGCGCCGCCAAGACCGGCCGCAAGCCGAACCGGCAGGACTGGCGACTCGTGCGCGAGGTGTTCGTCGCCGACACGGACGAAGAGGCCTGGAAGCTCTCGACCGGCGACATGATGGGCCGGATGATGGGCGAGTACTTCCTGCCGCTGCTCGGCCATTTCGGCTTCAAGGACTATCTCAAGCACGCCCCCGATGTGCCCGACAGCGACGTCACCGTCGAATATTGCGCCAAGCGGAACTGGATCGTCGGCTCGCCCGCAACCGTCGCCGAGAAAATCGAAAAGATCTACGACGAGGTCGGCGGCTTCGGCGTGCTGTGCGTGTTCGGCTTCGACTACAAGCACAAGCCGGAAGCCTGGCACCACTCGCTCGCGCTCTTGAAGAACGAGGTGATGCCACGCCTGAAGCATCTCGGCTCCGCGAAGAAGGCAGCTTGACGCTTCCCGGGTGCGGCGCGAACCTGCCGCACCCGCCTCAATTTTCGGAGATTTCCGCGTGAGCGTCGAGGCAAAGGATTTCAAGCTGGCTATGCGCCAATGCGCCGGCGCGGTTGCGCTGGTCACTGTTGGTGCCGAGCACGGCAAGCGCACGGGACTGACGGTAACCTCGGCCTGCTCGCTATCAGACAATCCGCCGTCATTGATCGTCTGCGTCAACCGCAACGCCAGCGCGCACGCACGCATTCGCGAGGAAGGCGCCTTTGCGGTCAATTTCCTGCACGAGGATCACGCGCTGCTGGCGCTGACCTTCAGCGGCCAGAAGGGCGTCAACGGCGACGACCGCTTTGCGTTCGGCCAGTGGACGCGCGGTGGGACGGGCGCGCCGGTGCTCACAGACGCCGTCTCGGCGTTCGACTGCGTGCTGGCGCAGGAGTTCGAGACCAGCACGCATTCAATCTTCGTCGGCGAAGTGCGTGGCGTCTCGCACTCCGACGCGGCTTCCCCTCTGGTGTATTTGCGCAGCAGTTTCCACGTCCCTCGCGAAATCCGCGGCACCGTGACGGTCGGCGATCTCGATTCGCGGCATCTGAGCTGGAGCGATTTTTCGTAAGGAGCGGCGTTGACGGTACGCTCCCTCGCCCCGCGGCTCGCTCCTCATTCATCTCCGTCAGAAGACACTATTGCGCCGTCCCGATCTTCAGCGCCTTGATCTTGCGATACAGTGTCGCGCGGCTGAGCTTCAGCGTGCGGGCTGCTTCGGTGACGCGGCCGCCATGCTTGCGGAGCGCCTCGATGATCGCGGCGCGCTCGGCTGACGCGACGTCCATCTCTGTCGACCTCCCGCCAAAGGGCGGCAGGTCGAGGTCGGCATCGGTGATGACGCCATCCTCGGCCGTGCAGCCGGCGAGCCGCAGCACGTGGCGGAGCTGGCGCATGTTACCGGGGTAGGGATAGGCCGAGAGTAACGACCAGGCCTCAGATGAGAGGCGGCAGTTCGGCGCTTCCTCGCGCGCGATCTGGGCAATGATGTCATCGCGGTCCGCGCGCTCGCGCAAGGCCGGCAACCGCACCTCCATGCCGCGCAGGCGGAAATAGAGGTCGGCGCGGAAGGCGCCGTCCTCGGCCATGCGGCCGAGATCGCGGTGGGTGGCGCTGATCAATCTGATATCCACCGGCACCGGCTTAAGCGCGCCGAGCGGCCAGACCTCGCGGTTCTCCAGCACGCGCAGAAGCCGCGTCTGCAGCGCGATCGGCATGTCCCCGATCTCGTCGAGGAATAGCGTGCCGCCGTCGGCCTGCACGATCAGGCCCTTCGACCCGTCACGGCGCGCGCCGGTGAAGGCGCCGGCCTCGTAGCCGAACAGCTCGGCGTCGATCAGGCTCTCCGGCATCGCCGCGCAGTTCAGCGCGACATAGTTGTTGCGGGCGCGGTTGCTCGCGGCGTGAATGGCGCGTGCGAACACGTCCTTGCCGACGCCGGTCTCGCCATGCAGCAGCACCGGCAGATTGTGATCGCCGATACTCCTTAAGCGCTTCACGCTCTTGACCAGGCCGGGATCGCGGCCGGCGAGCCGATGCAGCGCATCGAAGCGATCGACAGGCGCATCGCGATGTCGCGCCGACGATTTTGCGCGCAGCGGTGGAACGACACGACCCTGCCCCAGCGGGCGACCATCTGCGCGGCGCAGCTCGACAAGCTGATCGCCGTTGCGCGAATGGTCGAGCTTGACGTAGCGAGACAGATCGATGCCCGAGGCGATCAAGCCGTCGGTGAGGCCCAGCAAGGCACGCGCCGAGCGGCAGGCGCCGACGATGCGGCGATCGTCATCATAAGCGAGCAGTCCGCTGCCGCCGTCGCCCGGTACGGTCGCGATCCAGGCATCGCGGAAGTGATCGCGGAAGATCAGGCCCTCCATCCGCCGCGTCGCCTCCATTGTCACCGCAAGCGCAAGTTGATGCGCGGCGCGCTCGAGATCTTCGCGGCAAGAGGTAATGTTCACCGCGCCGGCGAGCCGCCCGGCCTGATCGAATAGCGGCGCCACCGCGCAGGAGAACATGTGCCACTGCGCGCGAAAATGCTCGTCGCGATGCACCAGGATCGGCTTCTGCTCGGCGAGGCAGGTTCCAAGGCCGTTGGTGCCCTCGGACCTCTCGGCGAAATTCGAGCCGGTGTAGATCTTCCAGTCCATGAACATTCGCGCGTCGGCCTCGCCAGGCAGACGGCTGAACAGCACGGTCGCGTTGGCATCGGCGAGATTGACGCAATAACCGGCGTCGCGCAGCACGCGGGCGAGATCGTCGAGCTCGGGCGTCAGCAGCCGGATGGTCTCCCCCATCGGCTCAGCGACATGACGGATCTCGGCTTCGGTCAGCGTCTGCGGCGGGCCCTGACGGGCGGGGTCGAGCTTGTGGCTCATCAGGCAGCGCCGCCAGGAATTGGCAATCCGCGAAGAGGCATCGACGTCGGCCACGTGACTGGCGACGGACAAAACACGGGCGACATGGTTCGAGGCCGAAAGGCTGGCCATCGCGGACGTCTCCACCCTGTATTATTGTGCAAAGTCTGGCACCACAGGCCGGGATGTCAATCGGGAATCGGCGGGCGCTTGCTATCATCTGGGACGCACGCAGGCGCGCCCCGGGAAGTGCACGCGATGCCTCGCATCGCCCGGAATGACATAAGCGGAGTAGCGCAGCGCAGATGTCGGCGAAGGTCGTCTTCCGGCGCCTGAGGGCAAAAACTGCCTACGGAAGGCAAGAACTGTCATAGCTGCGCACCGACAAGCCGTCTGCAAGCCCTTGAAATTATGACTATCATCGCATGGCCTGCAACTTGCATCGAATTCGATCTCCCGAAAGGGACAATTTGCAATGCCAGTTGTGCGACAGGAGTCATCATAAGCGTCAGTATCGGCAGCTTCGCCCCGCAGCTCTCAAGCCTGGCCGGCCGGTCGAACCGAACGCGCGAGGACGCCGGAGCTAAGGGCCTGATTCCGGATCAGAACCGCGATCCGGACACCGCCTCGTCCGCCGATGCCGACGCTGTTTCCAGCGTCCACCAGCCCCGCGCGGGAGTCTCTCGGCTGAGCGAATCGACGCTGACCGCCCTGGCGGATGCCTCCTCGTCCGCGCAGCAGCCTTCCGCAAGCACCGGCAGCGGCTCCGCGACGAGCGGAAGTGCGAGCGAGGGAGGCAAGCGGGTCCCCATCGACTTCATTCATGTCGAATTGCCCAACGGCGCTAAGTTCGAGCTCCGCCACGTTCCGGGCGACGGCGAAAGCAGTAGCGACGCCCTGAACAACCTGCTCAAGGCCGCCGAGGAGCTCAGCAAGCTGCTCGGGGGCAACCTCAGCATGCCAACCAGCAAGGACGAAAAGACTCAATCTGGCGACGCCGCCACATCGGCCTACGCCAAGCAGCTAAGCACCTACACCAAGAGCCTGACGAGCGAGGTCACGACAGTCACCGCCTAACGGCCCTCACCAGGTGTCGATACACGGCCGCTTCTTCTCCGTCCGCGCCGGCGGCTTCGGCACCGATCGCAGGCCGGCCATGATCCAGCGCCGCGTCTCGGCGGGGTCGATCACGTTGTCGATCTCGAACACCGAGGCGATCGAGACCGCCTTGCCGTTGGCGTAGAGCTCGGCGACCTTGTTGCGATAGTAGGTCTCGCGCTCTTCGGGGTCGGCGATCGCCTCCATCTCCTTGCGGAAGCCGAGCCGGACATAGCCTTCGAGACCCATGCCGCCGAACTCGCCCGTCGGCCACGCCGCGGTGAAGAACGAGGCGTGGAAGCCGCCGCCGATCATCGACTGCGCGCCGAGGCCGTAGCCCTTGCGCAAGACTAGTCCGAACAGCGGCACGGTGAGGCTCGCTCCCGTCACGAACATGCGTGAGACGTGGCGCACGATCGCGGTTTTCTCGGCTTCCGGGCCGACCATGAAGCCGGGCGTATCGCAGAGCGAGACGATCGGCAGGTCGAAGGCATCGCACAATTGAAGGAAGCGCGCGGCCTTGTCGCCCGCATCGGCATCGATGGCGCCACCGAGATGGCGTGGATTGTTGGCGATCAGGCCGAACGGCTTGCCTTCGATGCGGATCAGCGCGGCGATCATGCCGACGCCGTAGTCGCGGCGGAGCTCCAGCACGCTGTTCTTGTCGGCGAGAAGATCGATCACGTTGCGGATGTCGTAGACGCGCAGACGGTTCTCCGGGATGGCGCGGCGAAGCAGGCGCTGGTCGGCAGCCTCCCAGTCCGTCACCGCGCCCTGAAAATAGGACAGATACTTTTGCGCAACCGATGTCGCCTCTTCCTCGTCCTCGACCAGGATATCGATGACGCCGTTCGGCGACTGGAACGACACTGGGCCGACTTCGGCCGGATGGTAGACGCCGAGGCCGCCGCCTTCGATCATCGCGGGGCCACCCATGCCGATCGAGGCGTTCCTGGTGGCGATGATGACATCGCAGCAGCCGAGCATCGCAGCGTTGCCCGCGAAGCAATAGCCGGAGACGATTCCTATCACGGGCACGAGGCCGGAGAGCCTTGCGAATTGCACGAAGGAGGGGCCGTCGAGACCGGTCATGCCGAGCCGATCGGTATCACCGGGTCGGCCGCCGCCACCTTCGGCATAAAACACCAGTGGCACGCGCCAGTCTTCCGCCAGCGTCAGCATGCGGTCGATCTTCTTGTGGTTCATATGGCCCTGCGTGCCAGCGAGCACGGTGTAGTCATAGGCCACGACGATGCAGCGTGCGGCGTCTGCGCCGAACTTTTCGGCGTTGACGGTGGCAACGCCCATGACGAGGCCGTCGGCCGGCGTGTTCTTGATCAGATCGTCCAGCTTGCGCCGGCGGCGCTGCGCAGCGATGGCAAGGCTGCCGTACTCCATGAAGGAGCCATCGTCGACCAGCTGGGCGACGTTCTCGCGCGCGGTGCACTGGTTGGTGTTGCGGCGGCGCTCGACGGCGGCGGGGCGGTTTTCATCGAGCGTATTGGCCTGGCGGGCGATCAGCTCGGCGAGGTCAGGGCGGATGTGGTCGAGATCGACATCGGCTTCCGCAGCTGACGCGTCGGCGGCAACGTCAAGCGGTTCGAGATAGAGGATCGGCTCGCCATGCAGCAGCGTGACGCCGTCGCCAGCCGCGAGCTTCATGACCCGGCCACCCTGCTCGGCCATGACGAGGTGCTCCATCTTCATGGACTCGATCACGGCGAGCTGCTGGCCCGGGCGGACGATCTCGCCCTCCTTGACCTGGATGGTGACGATGGTGCCCTGCAAGGGCGCGGCAACCATCACCGCACCTTCGGGCACGGCTTGCGCAACGTGCGCCTCGGCCGCGTGCGAGCCGCCGTGCTCGGTTGGAGCAAAGTATAGAGGCTTGGCTGCGCCGTCCGCCGCCTCGACCAGTTTTGCGATGTTGCGATCGATGAAGTCGGTCGCGATGCGGTTGATCCGGAAATCGGGGTGCGCCAGCACGGCCTGGAGAAAGGCGATATTGGTGACGACGCCGTCGATCCGGAATTCGCGCAGAGCCCGCGATGCCTTTGCCACGACCTCATGCCAGGCTTCGCCCGGCGTGTGCACGATCACCTTGGCGAGCAGCGAGTCGAAGGCCGCGCTGGTCTTGTAGCCGGCATAGCCAAAACTATCGACGCGCACGCCGGGTCCTGACGGCGGTTCGAACACCGCGAGCACGCCGCCGGTCGGATGCGTCGCGCCCGACACGTCCAGTGTCTCCATGTTGACGCGGAGCTGCATGGCGTAACCGCGCGGCTTGGGGATCGCGCCTTGCGCCAAACCGAGCGAGGCCAGTGAACTGCCCGCGGCAATCGCGAACTGCGCCCGGACGAGGTCGAGCCCGAGCACCTCTTCCGTCACGGTGTGCTCGACCTGGAGCCGTGGATTGGCCTCGATGAAAGCGAAGCTGTCCTCGGCGGTGCCATCGACCAGAAATTCGAAGGTGCCGAGGTTGTCGTAAGACGCCGCGCTCGCAAGCTGCTTCGCCGCCGCGATGATCCGGCCGCGCAAGCCGTCACTCAACGACGGGCTCGGCGCCACTTCGATCAGCTTCTGATGTCGGCGCTGGATGGTGCATTCGCGCTCCCACAGATGCGAGATCGCGCCGTGACGGTCGCCGATGATCTGCACCTCGATGTGGCGCGCCTGCCGGATCAACCGCTCGGCATAAACACCATCGAAGCCAAACGCCGCCTTGGCCTCGGACTGGCAGCGGGCATGGGCTTCCGCCAGATCAGCCGCGTTCTCGACGACGCGCATGCCGCGCCCGCCGCCGCCGGCCATCGCCTTGATCACGATCGCCGCATTGGCTCCGAGCGACGTGAAGAACGCCGCGATCTCGTCCAGCGACGACGGCCCGCTGGTGCCGGCGATCACAGGCACGCCGCAGCGTTTTGCCAATTGCCGCGCGGCGACCTTGTCGCCGAACAGTTCCAGTGCCGCCGGCTTCGGCCCGACGAAGGTGATGCCCGCATCGGCGCAGGCTTTTGCGAACGCCGCGTTCTCGCTCAGGAAACCATAGCCGGGATGCACGGCATCGCAGCCGGCGGTCTTGGCCGCCTTGACCACGGCCTCGATGTCGAGATAGGCCCGCGCGCCGCGACCGGGGATTTCGACAGCCTCATCGGCCACGCGCACATGCAGCGACAGCGCGTCATCCGCAGGATGGATCGCCACAGTCGCGATGCCGGCGTCGGCCGCGGCGCGCGCGATGCGGATGGCGATCTCGCCGCGATTGGCGATCAGGAGCTTCTTGAACGGCATCGTCTCACTCACTCAGACTGCGGCAGGCTGGTTGGGCCAAGCCTTCGCCCACGGCCCGTGGCGAGATCGTTCTGTTCGTTGAGGCCTGCGCTCATGACGCTCTTCCCGTGCGGCTTGTTCTTTGCGCGACGGCACGCTGGGGTGCCATCGCCCGACCTCGTTACACGTCGAGCACGGCAAGGGTCATGTCAAGCAAAACAGTTTTCTGCATCACGGCCGATGCCGCGAGGCGGAAAACTACGCCGCCACGAGGCGCATGATCCGCGCCACGGCCGAGGGGATCGGTGCGATAACAGACACGGAGAACATCGGTTGCAGCTCGCGCGCGGCCTCGCCGAGCGGGCCCCCTCCGATGATGACGGCTTCGGCGCCATCCTGAGCGATGCAGGCCTCGATGGCGCCAGTGAGCGCGGCGCGCAACCGCGCCGGATCGGCCATCAAATCTTGCGGATCGCCTTCGGCAAAGCGGGGGCCGGTGTAGCGGGACCGCAGTCCCAGCACTTCAGGCAAGGCGTCGATCTTCGCCTTCAGCAGCGGCGTCGTGGTCGCGACGCCGAAACGGCGACCGTTCGCGGCAGCCTCAAGCATCGAGGACTCGCCGATGCCGACGGCGGGAAGCTTCGTTGCGGCTTTGACCGCCTCAAGGCCGGGGTCGCCGAACGCCGAGACGATGATGCCGTCGCAGGAATGCTGATGCGCACGCGCGATCTCCTCGACCTCGCGCGCCGCAGCCTCCAGTGCATCCGCCGACACGATCATTTGCGGCGCGCGCGTTGCGGTCGCGCCGATGATATCGAAACCATCAGCGGCGGCAGACCTGGCGATGGCGACCATCATTGCGGTGGTCGCCGCGTTGCTGTTCGGATTGATCAAGAGGATGCGGCGGGAGGACGAAGCCATCCGCCAGCTATACTAGGCCGCCCGCACGCCCGCAACGAAGGCAGAGACCTCGTTCTCCAGCGATTGCAGCTTCTGGGTCAGCCGGCCGCTCGATTGCAGCACGAGGCCCGCGGCCTGGCCGGTCTCGGCGGTCGCGTCGGAGACGCCCGAAATGTTTTGTGAGACCTGGTCGGTGCCGGAAGCTGCTTCCTGCACGCTGTGGGCTATCGCCTGCGTCGCCGCACCCTGCTCTTCGACCGCGGCCGCGATCGAGGACGAGATCTCGTTGACCTCCATGATGGTCTTGCGGATGCTCTCGATGTTGCCGACGACCTGGTTGGTCTCGGCCTGGATCGCGGTGATCTGCGCGCCGATCTCGTCGGTCGCTTTCGCGGTCTGGGTCGCGAGCGACTTCACTTCGCTTGCGACCACGGCAAAGCCCTTGCCGGCCTCGCCGGCGCGCGCCGCCTCGATCGTCGCATTGAGCGCGAGCAGGTTGGTCTGCGAGGCGATCTGGTTGATGAGATCGATGACCTCGCCGATCTTGTGCGCCGCCTGGGCAAGCCCCTGCACGGTGTCGTTGGTGCGCTGGCCGTCGGCGGCCGCCTTGTCGGCGACCGTTGCTGCCTGGGCCACGCGCTGGCTGATTTCGGTGATCGAGGCTGACAGCTGCCCGGCAGCGGAAGCCACGGTCTGCACGTTGCTCGAGGCCTGCTGGCAAGCGGTGGCGACCAAGCTCGCGCGGTCGGTCGCCTTATCAGCGGTCTCCGACATGCCTTGCGCGGCTTGCTGCATCGCGCGCGCTTCGTTGAAGACGTCGCGGACGACCGCCTGCACGCTGGCCTCGAACTTGCCGGCGAGATCGGTCATGGTCTTGCGCTTCTCCTCGTCGGCCCGCTGCTTTGCCTCGTGCTGCTCGGCATGCATTCGTCCCACGGCCGACGCATTGTCCTTGAACACGGCGAGTGCCTTGGCGAGCCCGCCCAGCTCGTCGCGGCGATTTGTATAGGGAACATCGAACGCGCTGTCGCCGGCGGCGAGACGATCCGTCAGCGCGGTGATCTTTGCGAGCGGCCGGGTCACGCTGCGGCCGATCACGAAGGACGCACCGAGCACGAGCACGAGCACTGCCAGGCACACCAGGCCAAACGTCATCGCATCCTGGCGGAAGACGGCGTCGACGTCGTCGAGATAGATGCCGGTGCCGATGATCCAACCCCAGGGCGCAAAGCCCTTCACATAGGAGATCTTCCCGACCGGCTGCTCGAAGCCCGGCTTCGGCCAGAGATAGCTGTAGAAGCCCGCTCCCTGCTTCTTGACGACATCAACGAAGCCGAGGAACAGCGCGTTCCCGGTGGGATCCTTCATCCCCGCGAGATCCTTCCCGTCAAGCTCGGGCTTGATCGGGTGCATAATCATCCTGGGGGTCATGTCGTTGAGCCAGAAATACTCGACCTTGTCGTAGCGAAGGCTCTTGATCTCGGCCATGGCGCCGGCCTGCGCCTGTTCGCGCGTGAGTTTTCCGTCGCTCTCGAGCTTCTGGTAATGCGCGAGGATGCCGTAGCCGACATCGACCATGTGCTGCGTCTTGGCCTGGCGGTCGGCGATCATCTGGCTGCGCAGTGTCGACAGCGCGATCGGCGCGAGCGCGATCATGCCGAGGAGGCCGATGCCGACAATGAGGACGAGCTTGAAACTGATGCGGGAGAAAATCATCGGTGCTCGCATGAATTGGCAATGGTGATATGCAAGATTATCGCGAACGTCTTAGCAAAGCTTTAAGCATTCGGGTTCCCCGACACCGGCGAGAAGGGCAGAACGACTCCGGCCCAATCTGGCGTCAAGAACCAGCGTTCGACCGTCTGACGGCATTGTGGCAGAGAATCTCTTCCGCGCGCGGTCAACGCGCTGACGGTCTACTGACCGTTAACGCGCGCCCTGCCGAGCACGAGATCAATCGTGTGGGCTGCGATCTTGCGCAATTGAGGTTCGTCACCGAAGGCGCGTTCGAGCACGGCGAGGCCGCGCGTCACCGTGATGATGTGCAGCGCCGCTGCCGCCGGGTTGCCGCCGAACTCGCCGCGCTCGGCACCAGCCGACAACGCATCCTGAACCAGCGCAGTGATGCGTGAGACGAGGCTCGCAAAAGCCTTGCGCGCGTCCTCGTCGAGCCCCTCGCCTTCTGCCGCGCCGAGCTCCATCAAGCCCCGCGTCGTCGGACAGCCCCGCGGCGGCGAGCCCGATCGGAAGTTGGTGATGGTGAGGTCGAAGAACGCGGTGAGGCGTTTGCGGAGTGAACCGGCGCTTAGCGCCTTTTGCAGGGCGAGGAGATAATCGCCGGCATAGCGCTCATAGGCCTCGAGAAACAGCGCCTCCTTGCTGCCGAAGGCATTGTAGAGACTGCCGCGCTGGACGCCGGCATCGCGCGCGATGTCCGACAACGAGGTGCCGCGCACGCCCTTGCGCCAGAACTGGTCGAACGCAACGCGCAGGACGTTGTCATGATCGAATTCGCGAGGCCTCAATCGACCCTCCCATATTTGACACGACGTCAAGAACGTGGTTTCTAGACACCGTGTCAAAAATGATTAGCGATTGATGCCCCGTTTCGTCAATGGCCCCACGGCGGCGCTTGCACGCGCCTCGCCGATCGGGCTCCCATGCCAAGGGACCAGCTGATGCCTCTCCTTCACATCTCCATGCGCGCCGGGAAGCCGGACGCCTACCGGCAAGCGATCCTCGACGGACTCTACCGCGCCATGCGCGAGGCGCTGAACGTGCCTGATGGCGACGAGTTCATGACCATCAGCGAGCTGTCGCCTGCGAACTTCCGCTGCGGCAACGCCTACGGCGTCAAGCGCAGCGACGACGCGGTGCTGATCCAGATCACCGTATTCGCCTCGCGCACCTCCGAGCAGAAGAAGGCGCTGTACCGGCGGATCGCGGAGCTGCTCGGCGACAGCCCGGGCATCCGCCCCGAGGACGTGTTCGTCAACGTGCTCGATGCCCCCGCCGAGAATTGGTCCGTCGGGCACGGCATCGCGCAATTCGCGTGAGCACGCAGGACTTGCCAACACCCTCTTGAGAATTGCTGGCCGGAAGGGTCTGATAGGCCGCGGAGCACCCCTCCGCCGAGCCGAAACCAGGACCTGAACCGCATGACCATGTCGGTCGAGCAATTGTGCAGCCTGCCGGAAACCGCGCTGGTCGGCGCCTATGCGGAAGCGCGGCGGCGCTACGCGGAGAAAAAGTTCGAGCGCGACACCCAGCGGGCGCGGCTCGAATGGATGCGCGCCAAGCTGTTTGTGAACACGCAGGGCAACGTGACCGAGCGCAAGATGGCCGTTGACGTTTCCGAGGAACTGGCTCGCAAGGGCCAGGAGGTCCGCGAGATGACGCGCGATCTCGACATGCTCAGGATCGACGTCGACGTGATCGACACGATGATCCGGCTGCGCGGCACGCAAGGCGCCACCCGGGTCCATGTGGAAGAGGCGGTGGAGAAGCCGGTCGAGGAGCCGGACGGGGAATGACATCGTTCCGGGGAAGCTGCCTGTGCGGCGAGGTGGCGTTCGAAGTCGAGGGTCCGTTCGATCGCTTCCTCAACTGCCATTGCTCGCGCTGCCGCAAGGCAACCGGCACCGCGCATTCGTGCGAGGTGATCGTCAAGGCGAGCGCTCTGCGCTGGCTGCGCGGCGAAGCATCGGTCGCGCGGTTCGATCTGCCGAATGCCAGGAGCTTTGCCAGCGCATTCTGCAAGACCTGCGGCAGCCCGATGCCGCATCTGACCCGCAGCGGCCGCGAGGCGATCATCCACGCCGGCGCGTTCGACGAGCCGGTGGGCGCGACACCCGACCGTCATGTGCAGTGGGCATCGCGCGCGGAATGGTATGTGCACGGAGATGGTCTGCCGGTCGAGGATTGAAACATCGCGCGGCTTAATCGACTCCCGTCGCAATTGTTGCGAACGCCGCTACTTGTCCGCAACGCACGTTGCCATCAACTCATCAATCTCGGCCTTGGACAGCACGCCGAGCTCGGCAATGAAGACGATCCGCGCGCGCGGCACACCCGGTGCAGGCGCATCGCCCGGCGCAAGCGTGGCACGGCCGCCGGCGAACTGAAACACCATCTGACGTCCGGGCTGCTCGATTGTTTCGAACAAGCCCTTTGCGCGCGCCAGTTTCGGCGCCAGCCTGCCAATCGCCTGCTGCAGGCGCGGCAGCGAGAGCGGCTGATCCGAGGTCCAGCTCAACGTCTCGAAGCGCTGTTCCGCCGGACGTTTCGGCCCCGGTTCGCGCGGCACGGGCGCGCGATCGCTCGCGGGAAACAGCAGCGCGGACGGAATCTCGCCGTGCCTTGCATCGACCACCACGGCAGGAACGCGCTGCGCGCGGATGGCTTCGCGCATCCGCACGCCTGCGCCCTCATCCGCCAGATCCAGCTTGCTCAACGCCACGATATCGGCGACGCGTAGCTGCGCGCGCTGGAGCGCGTCATCGAGCGCGGCCGGCGGTGTCGCCGCGTCCATCACGCAGAGCACCGTCTCCAGCGGCGCCTCGCGGAGGATGACCGGGTCCATGAGATTGCGGACGATATCCGAGGGATCGGCGACCCCGCTGGTCTCGATGACGATGTACTCAGGCTTCGGATCGCGCCGCAGCAGCGTTGACAGCGTGCGCAGGAGATCACCTTCGAGCGAACAGCAGATGCAGCCATTGGCGAGACTGACCACGCCGTCACTCGCGCCCGCGATCAACTCCGCATCGATGTTGATCGCGCCGAAATCGTTGACAATGGCGGCAATCCGGCGTCCCTCGGCATTCGCCAGCAGATGATTGACGACCGTGGTCTTGCCCGCCCCCAGAAAGCCTGTGACCAGGAGAATGGGGACCGGCATGGGTCAGCTCGCGACGACGGGGCGACGCACGGGTTTTCCGGGCCGCGCAGCGACATCCAGCACGCCATCCGTGATCAGCGGCTGGCCGCTGACCACGAGATGCCGCACGCCCTCCGAGGCGCGGTTCATCGCAGTGAAGGTCGCGCGGTCCGAGAGCTTCTCGTAGTCGAACACGACGATGTCGGCATCGGCATCCTTCGCCAGCCTGCCCTTGGCGCGCATCGCCGGCGTGCTCTGCGAAAGGATCTCCGCCGGGATCAACGCGCATTTGCGCACGCCCTCGAGCAGCGACACGGTCTTGCGCTCGCGGACCCATTCGCGGATGAATTTGGTGAAACAGCCCGCCGATCGTGGATGCGAGGTGGCATCGTCAGGCAGCGGCCAGGCGTCGCCGGTGTACGTCTTGCCGTCCGACGTCGTCCACGGCATCGCGTCGGATGCGATCGCGCCGCCCGGATAGAGCACCGACATGTCGAGGAGGTCGCGATGATGCGCGTTGTGCTCCGTGTCGAGGATGTGCCACAGCACCAGCGAGGACGGCTCCTCGGCCTGCGCCTTCAAGAGCTCTTCGCGGTCGTGGAAGCGATAGCCGTCGGTCACGCGCTGGACTGAATCGTAACCGGTCCCGTTGCGTTCGACGAACTGGGGATCGCTGAAGAATGCGGCCGCCAGCACGGTCGAACCGGTGCCGTAAGGGTAGGCTTCGACGGTGATCGGCAGGCCCTGCGCCTGCGCCTTCTCGATCAGCATACGGCAGCGTTCGATGTCGGTCTTGCTCGACGAATTGAAATGACAGATGTGCATATGCGCGCCGGTGGCGCCGGCATAGCCGATCAGGCGGATATAGGCTTCCGCCGCGCTTTCGGGGTCGATGCGCGACATGTAGGCGACATGCGTGAAGGTCGGCACGTTCTGCTTCGCGGCGAGCTGGCACACCGCGGTCAGCTCCTGCACGCCGGCGCCGGGCGCATAAGCGTTCAAGATACCGATGCCGATGCCGCCTTCGTTCAGGCCGCGGGTCAGGCGCTCGAGGATGCCGGCAACCTCGGCGTCGCTTGCAACATTGTCCATCCAGCGGCGGTCACGCATCGCATTTCCGAATGCTTCGAGCGAGCTTTCCGCATTGGAGCCCGTCATCGCGCCGATGCGCGCAAAGGCCCAGTTGGTGGCGGCCCCGTAGTTCAGCACGCGGCCCTTCCTGGCCTGACGCTCATACCAGGAGCCGACGGGCAGCACTCCGGCCTCGAGGTCGAGCGTGGTCGTCACGCCGTCAAAGGCCTGCATGCGATCCGCGGGAATCGATTGGCCATGGGCGTGCAGGTCGATGAAGCCCGGCGCGACCACGAGCCCGGTCGCATCGATGACCCGCTCGGCGCCGCCAAGCGAGGAGCCGACCGCGGCGATCTTGCCGTCAACCACTGCCACGTCGCCGACGGCGTCCATTCCGCTCGCCGGATCCACCACCCGGCCGCCTGAGATCACCAAACCGCTCATATCGTCACTCCCGAAAGCAGAAAGCCATGGCCCCCAAAGGCCCGGCGGCAGCTTTGGAGACAAATTCTTGTCCATAGAGACAGAATTTCACGACGACGACCACCTCCAGAGAAGCCGATGCAGCATGCCCGCAGGAGAGGTCCGGCTCCCCCGGACGGGCGCCGAGCCACAACTCTTGGGCGCTCCACATGCAATCAGCACGCGGATCACGAATGGCTCCAAGCGTTGCGGGCTGCCGACGTTGACCATCACCGCAACTGCTGAAACGATCCGCCCGACCTGATTCTCCGGCGTCACGCATCCGAAAGGCCGGCCACTCGGTGAACCCGATCGACAACACCGCGAAGGCACTTGCGCTATGGGAGCTGTTCAGGTCGGCGCCGGCCGAAAACGCGATCAGCAATCTCAGCACCCAAGTCGGCCTCCGCCAGCTCGATCGCCATCTGCTTCCTGTCACGGTCAACAGCGCGTCCGAACCGACCTGCTATCTGTGCTGCCCGTCGGTCGCCTACGTCGACTATGCGCGCGATGAGCTGCGACACTTCTCCGGGCACCGACTGCTGTATGCCATGCTGCATGGCCTTCTCAAGCTCGGCTATCCCCTGATCCGGGCCGCCGGGCTCGACCGGCAGGTGCAGGTCAACAACTGGCTGCTTGCAACCAACCCGATTCCCGATGTCACCTTCGAACCTCTGCGGGCGGCGACGCAGGCGATCGCGCAGGAGCATCCCGGACACGTCGTAGTCTGGCGTTCCCTGAATGATTTTTGCGATCGCGAGTCGATGCAGACGTTTCGCCGGGCCGGCTATCGGATGTATCCGGCCCGGCAGATCTACCTGTTCGATTGCAGGGACGCCGAGCCGAAGCTCGGGCGCGACGAAAGGCGCGACCGGGCGCTGCTGGAGGATTCCGGCCTCGCGATCGTCGCATCGGCAGAATTTCGCGACGACGATTTCGTACGCGCACGAATGCTCTACCAGCATCTCTATCTCGAGAAGTATACTTGGCTGAACCCGCAATACACCGCCGAGTTCGTGAAGGCCGCGCATGCCGGCGGCATCCTCGAATTCCAGGGCGTGCGAGCGGCCGATGGGCAACTCGCCGGCGTGATCGCGTTCTTCGACGCCGGCCGCACCATGACCGCGCCGATCGTCGGCTATGACGCCACCCTGCCTCGGGAGACAGGTCTCTACCGCATGCTGATGGCGCTGGCCTTCAGGCGGGCGCGCGAGCGGAAAATGCTGTTCAACATGAGCGCCGGCGCCGCTTCGTTCAAGCGCAACAGAGGTGGCGTCGCGGCGCTGGAATATTCCGCCATCTACAACGCCCACTTTGCGCCGACAGCTCGATTGGCCGCATCGCTGGTGCGGACCATATTGCAACGGGTCGGCATCCCCGTGCTGCGGAGCTTTGAATTATGACCGATCGGCGTTCGACCTGGTGCGCGGTTGCGCTAAGTCGCAAGGTCGGCGCAAAGCCGCATCGCGTGCTGCTCGGCGGCCAGCCATTCGTCCTGTTCCGATCGGGCGACGGCTTGCACTGCCTCACCGACCGCTGCCCGCATCGCTTCGCGCCGCTGTCGCTGGGGCGGGTGATCGACGGCGCCATCGAGTGTCCGTATCACGGCTGGCGGTTCGACGGCGGCGGGCACTGCCGCAGCATGCCGGGCCTGCTCGAGCAGACGCCGAACATCGCAGTACCCGCGCATGCCGTGCGCGAGCAGAATGGACTGATCTACATTTCGCCGGGACGTCGGCGCGGCGAACCCTATGCCGGCGTGCTGTCGGGGCCCGGCGTTGTGAGCCGTGTCGTCGAGAACCGGGTACGCTCGACGCTCCTCGACGTCGCCGAGAACATCCTGGACGCCACCCACACCCACTTCACCCATGGCGGCCTG
Organism: Bradyrhizobium manausense; assembly: GCF_018129685.1. Taxonomy (GTDB): domain Bacteria; phylum Pseudomonadota; class Alphaproteobacteria; order Rhizobiales; family Xanthobacteraceae; genus Bradyrhizobium; species Bradyrhizobium manausense_D. The sequence continues at coordinate 239,179 of NZ_JAFCLG010000007.1, read as the reverse complement.
TTGCGCGGGCTGAGCAGCCGGCGCTGGAAGGTCAGGGTATCGGTGACGGGCGGAGACGGCTGGGTCGAAGCCCGCTACGAAGGCGAGCCGCGGCAGGAAGGCTTGATCAGCCGGCTTCTCGAAGGCGAGCGCTCGATCAGCGTCGGTCGCTTCATCGCGCCCGGGATCGCCGAGCTCGAATTCTGGGGACGCGACCGCATCAATCTGTCGACGACCTTCCATCTGCGCCAGGAGGACGACGATCACGTTCGCGGCTTCGGCGTGCTGGCGGGACCGCTGCAAGGCGGGTTCGGATATATCAAGGCCCTGCTGTTCAGGCCGCTGTTCACGATCGCGCTTCGCCAGGATCAACGCATCCTGAACGCTGCGCGGGACAACAAGCCGCCGGGCGCCCTGCCCGTGCTCAACAGGCTCGACGTGCTCCGGTCCGGCATCGAAGCGATCCTGCGCGGCGAGCGTCCGCCGGTTGCGGATGCTCCCTTCGAGATCACCATGGAATTGTGAGCATCACGCCAGCGGTTCGCCGTCCCATTCGATATCGCGCACGGATGCCTCGACCAGCCCCGTGCGGTTCCGCAATGCGCGGACCGCGATCTCGCCAAGTGCGCGCAGCTGCGACAACAGGAGGCCACGATCGCAGGGCCAGGCGGAGATGTCCTGCATCCCGGCGAAGTCGCGCCGCCATCGCGCAAGACCGCGATGGCGAATCGCGTAAGGCAGGCCGTAGGCCAGCATGGCCAACGGAAGCGTCATCGGTGCAGTCGACGATCCGCGTGCAGCGCGTCCTTCGAGAATGGCTTTGTCCAGGCCATCCGCGGGCCCGAAATAATGCACGCCGCTCGTCGTACGCGGATTGCATTCGATGACGTGAAGCGCGCCTTGCGCGTCGCGGCGAAAATCGAACGAGATTTGCCCGGTCCAGTTCAGTCGCGCGACCAGTCTATCGGCAAATTGCCGCGCGACGAGATCTTCCGATGGCACGAAGGCGACGCCTGCGCCGTGGCCGACACGATAGGTCGGCTTGTAGCTCTGGAACGCTGCGAGGCGACCATCGACGGCAACTGCGTAGGCGCTGATCTCCTCGCCCGGCAGATAGGCCTGGGCGACCCAGGGATCGGCCGCGGTCGGGAGGAGCGCGTCGAGAACGGGGCGCGTGGGTCGGATCAGCACGCGCGATCCGAACCGCGACCATGCGGGCTTGAATACAAGTTGTTCACCTGGCTGCGGCAGGCGGCAGAGGTCTTCACGCGATCGTATCCGCGTGGTCGGTGGCGGATCGGCGCCGAGCCCCATCGCGAGCTCGGCGAAATCAGCCTTGTTGTGGACCTTCGCAAGCCGATCGAAATGCGGCGCAAACAGCGGGATGTCGATGCCCCTGATGTCGCGGACCGCCGCCAGGAAAAACACCTCCTCACAGGTCGGTACGATGATGTCGGGCGCTTCGCGCGCAACAAGCGCCGCCACGGCCGCGCCATAGCCGGCAAAATTCCGCCTCGGCGACGGCAATTGCGCATAGACATCCTTCATACGTGTCGCCCGCGACATCGGAAAACGGAATGTATCTGCAAGAACGACACGATGCCCGGCGTGATGAAAGATGCGCGCCAGATGCAAAGCGGCTGGCGCGCGGGCTCCGGTGACGAGGACGGTCTTCCTCATGAACTGTCCCGCCTCCAGCGATTTTCGACGCGCCGAAGCTTTGCGTCAGTGCTCGGCTGCAAGGCCTCGCGGCCTACCTCGACGACGGGATCCGCTTCGAGCTGCGTGCATGCCCGCAGTATCGCTGCGCGCGCGGCTTCGCCTGCGGAGATATTGACGTGAAGGGGCAGGACGATGTCGATGCGGTTTTCGCCCGTCTGCCGGATGCGAAAATCGTCGATGCTCCGGTCCGCCGCCAGCACGACGTTACGCAAGACGTCGGGAGTCACGAGGACGTCGCGCAACGCCGGATCGCGGTTGGGGAGCAGAAAGACGTCGTCGCGACGACCGATCACTTCCGCGACAGCCTGCAAGGCCGAGCCGCAGGGACAGCGCCTATGGTCGAGGCGAAGGATGTCGTTCATGCGATAGCGCGCCATGACCTGGGCGCGCCGCATGAAGTCGGTCACGACAGGCGCCACGAGATCGGGGCTGCCGGAGATCGGTTCGAACTCGAAATGCACGACGTCCTCCGCCAGATGCAGCGTGCCATGTTCGCAGGACACGCCGAACAAGCCTTCCGTCGCCATGTAGATCTGCCGCAATGTGACGCCGAAGCGGTGTTCGATCGCTTCACGATCGGGCGGATCGAGTACCTCGGCGCTCGAAAACATCGTGTCGGGGGAAATCGCGACGCCATTCTCCGCAAACCAGCGCAGCGCCTTCGGCGGCCCGACGACGACGGTCGGCCTGAAGGCAACGAGTGCTTCGGCCGCCGCCTGAAGGCCGAGCCGAAGGTCGACGAAGCGAAGTTTCAGCAGCTTGGATTCGTTTGCGGCATCGTAGAGCCGCGACGAGCGCGGCAGCACGATGGCGACGCGATGCCGTCGCCGCAACGACAGCGGAATGGCCTTTGCGACGATGGTGCCGAGCCAGACGAAGCGCTCCCGGTCCGAGACGAGATAGAGTCCCTGGTTGCCGCTGGTGCCGGTGCTGCAACCGACATCGTAGCCTTTGGGCGCCTCGCCACGATCGATCATGGTCCAGATCTGCGCCGCAGTCAGCCCGAGCCGGTTGAAATCTTCGAAGCGAGCCATGACGTCTCGCTTGCCGACAACAGGAAAGTCCGGAAAGGCTGAGCAATCGCGATAGAAGGCAACCTTCCGCGTCGCATCCCGCACGAGCCGCGCGAGGCGCGGCTGCTGCCATCGCTCGATCCTGTTGCGGCTGGTCAGCCAGCGCCGCAGCAGACGCGTGCGCAGATAAGCCACCGCCAATGCCAATCGCGATGTCACGACAACGGCTCTTCGACGTCGTGGCAGAGCCGAACCTGGCCGCCCTGCTCTGCGAACGCCCTGAGCAGGCGCTGGCTATCGCGGCCGGCGCCGCGATCGTCAAACACGATGGTGCTGGAGAGCCAGGGCGTCTTGTCCTGCATCAGCGCTTCGTGCGTCCATGCGGCATCGGCGGCGTAGATCACCGGGCCGGGCGCCTCGCGCCAGAAGATGCCAAAATGGCCGAAGGCATGGCCCGGCAGCGGCACGGCAAGATAAGACCCATCGCCGAACAGATCGTAGCCTTGACCGAGCGCCGTTCCGGTCGGCAAGCGCGACAGCCCCTCCAGCGGGAGCAGCCGCTGCATGAAATCAGGCGGGATCAATTCCTTGAAGATTCCGTTGTGCAGGGCCGCCGCTGGGCTCATGCCCATGACCGCACGCGCCGCAGCGCCCCAGGCGATGAACGCGGCGTTCCCGAACAATCGAAGGCTCGAGACGTGGTCGGCGTGAAAATGCGTGACGACGACATGGCGGATATCGGCCGGAGCCACGCCGAGATTGCGCAGCGTCGTTTCCACGGTCTCTTCGGCGTTCAATTGCGGGCGGAGCACCGCGCTATAGAGCCGCAACGCGGCGCTGCGCGGCCCCTGCGTCACCTCAGGTCCGACGCCGGTATCGACGAGGCAGAGCCCGCGCCCGCCGAGTTCGATCAGGCCGTAGCGCACCGACAGCCGCGCGCGCCTCAAGCCCGCGCCGCGCATGATGAGGCCGGCGAAGACATCGATATAAGCGCTGTTGAACAGCTTCATGCCGCCCGATCTCCCGCGAACGTCCGGCGCAAACCTTCGGTGAAGTCGACGGTCGGCGTCCAGCCAATGTCGTTGCGGATGGCCGACAGGTCGAGCGTCTGGCTGAACGCCAGCAATCCGGCCGAATAGGCCGTCACGACAGGCTCGACCTGCGGCCGGAACAGCTTGTGAAAGCCCTCGATCGCGCGGATTGCAGTGAACGCAACAGGCCAGGGCAGTTCGCGCCAACGCACCTCGACGCTCGCCAGTGCAGCGCTGCGGGTGATGATGTCACGGATCGAAACCGCCTCTCCGCCCGAAACATTGTAGGTCGCCCCCGACGTCTTGTCCCTGACATCGAGGATGCGCGCAATCGCGGCCACGACGTCCTCGACATGGGTGAGGTCGATCACCGCGCGTCCGCCGTTGAACGACGGCAACGGCCCGCGCTTTGCCGCGCGCAACAGGCGGGGCAGCAGGGCGTTGTCGCCTGCCCCGTAGATTCCGCGCGGACGAATAATGGTCCAGGGAAGACCGGATGCGGAGCGAACCAGTTGTTCGGCAGCAAGCTTGCTCCAGGCATAGTGATTGACCGGAGCGGGCAACGCCAATCCTTCCCCGACATTCAGCCCGTCGCGGAAACGGAAGTAGACGCTGGACGACGATACGTAGACGACATGCGGTGCGCCCCATTGCCGCGCCTGCGCCAGCAGATTGGCCGTTGCGGTGACGTTGTTGCGCTCGAAATCGCGGCGCGGGCCCCAATTCGACGACAGGCCCGCGCAATGGACGATGGCGTCGAGGTCCGGGAGCTCGATCGCGGACAGCGCGGCGGCGTCGACGAGATCGCAGATCTGCACGGTGATGCATTCGCCGCGAAAGACATCGCGCAGCGATGCGGAGCGGCCGAGCGCAACCACCTCATGGCCGCACGCAGCCAGATGGCGGGCGACGCGACGCCCGAGAAAACCACCGGCTCCCGTCACCAATGTTCGCGGCATCTAGATCTCGATCGCCATGCCGCCGAACAACACGCCGGCGGAGGTGCCGAGCAGGATGATACGCGATCCCCGGCGGATGCGCTGCTGCTGCCGCGCGATATGGAGCGCGGTCGGGATCGACGCGGCGACCTGGTTGCCATAGGTGGCGACGATATCGACGACCTTGTCGCGCGGAAAGCCGCAGCGCTTGACCAGGTGCGCCAGTGCAAAGGGGCTGGCCTGGTGCGGAACGACGAGATCGACGCTCTCGCGCGTCCAGCTCGCGCTCGCGAGCAGCTCGTCGACGAAGCCGGGAAACCTGCTCGCGGTCAGCTTGAACAGGTCGCGACCATTCATCTGAAAGAAGCGTCCCGCCGCAAAGCGCTCGGGCTCGCGCGCGAAGTCGATCCCCGTCCCGCCTGACGCCAGCGAGCAGGCCTCATAACCTTCATGGTGAACTTCGAACCTGACGGCGCTGACACGGCTTGTATCGCCCGCCTCGGGCCGGACCAGCACGGCCGCGGCGGCACCATCCCCAAACAAGCCGGCCGTGGCCGGATCGGTCTGCCAGGGTAGCGCCCGCGAGGCCATTTCGGACGAGACGACGAGGGCGCAACGATGGCGGCCGGCGGCGATCATCAGCGTCGCCATGTCGAAGCCCGAGAGAAAGCTGAGGCAGGTCGAGTTCACGTCGAACGTCAAGCAGGATCCGGCGGGAATGCCGAGATGCCGTGCGATCAGCGGCGCCGTGATGGGAATCGAATATTTGGGCACGGCGCTGGCGAAAATCAGCAGGTCGATCGCGGACACCGCGATGCCGGCCTCGGCGAGCGCGTCCCGGGCGGCATTGGCCGCAAGCTCTTCCTGCGTCTCGGTCTCGCAAACGAACCGCTCCCTGACGCCGCAATTGGCCTCGAGCCATCCGTCCGGCTTTCCCAACTCGCGATCAAGGGCGGCCGAGCTGAGTTTTTTCCTCGGCAGGCTCGTTCCCGTTCCACGCAAGCTGAACGCAATCGGCGTCATGGCCCCTCTGATTCCCCGCGACCCGCCCTAAACTACAAGATGAGCCCGGCCGTTGCCACGAGTGATCGATGGGGACGTGCGTCCGGCTGGTCGCGGATCGTCATCGGTTCGGATCGATGCGATGCAGGACGCCCAGGGAAGATCACTGTCGCCGCCTCGCGTCCTGCATGAGCCCGATGGCACTTCAACATTGATTTGGATCAATACGGCCTGCGGCCCGGGTGCGCCGCTGTTGCAACAGCCTGGAGACCATTCCAATGCGTACGTGGCTCTCGACGGTTTTGACCATGGCGATCGCTCTGACAGCGCAGCATGCCCGGGCTCAAACCTACGATCCGGCGTTTCCCGTTTGCAGGTATGTCGTCGGATTGGGTCTCAGCCCTTACTACCGATGCAGCTACGCGACCATGGACCAATGCAGGGCATCGGCCAACGGTCAGATGTGCGTCGTCAACCCGTATTACGCTGGCGCCCAAGGGAACAATCGACGGCATCGTGGCTCGATCGGATCGAGTTCGTCCGCACGCTCCGAGACTGGATCGTACGCGCTGCCTCAGCGACCAAGACGCTCCCGGGTCACACCATATCATCAATCCGATGAACCGTATTACGGAGCGTCCCAGGGTTATGCGCCCGGCGAGAAGCAACGATTTCTCGAAGGCGTGAGACAAAGCCTTTAATCGCGATCCGCACTCACTTTTCGAGCGCTTCCTGCCGGTAGCGCTCCAGCAGGCCCTCCCCTTTCATCTCCCTCAGGACGGCAGCCAGGCGCGGCGCGAGGTCGGCGTGGGTCTTGTACAGAAATGGATAGAGCACGACTCGGTCGCCGATCGTCAGCAGCGGCCGAACCGAGGTGACGCCCTTGAATTCGGGAGAATAGAGCGCGCTCCGGAGCGCGGCATCGATCTCGCAAAAATAGTCGACACGGCCGCTCAGCAGCATGCGCACCCCGTCATGCTCGGTCGCGATGCTCGCAAGATAGCTTCGGCCGATCTCCTCGAGACGCGTCTCGATCACGCCAACCTCATGATCGTAGTCGAGGTAGAGTTGAAGCGCGGTCAGCGTCAGCGTGACCAGCGAGCTGAACAGCAGCACGGCTGCCAGCAGGCGGAAACCGATCCCGCTGCGGAGCCTGTCGAATGCCTCCGCAGGGCGGAGGCCAAGCGAGGCAGATGCGAGTGGCGATCCGATCGCATGCAAATCGCCGTTCGCGGCGACAGGCTCAACGGCGTAGCGGCCATTGCGATCATTCTCGCCCTTGTCCACCACCCATTCCTTCCGAACCATGGACGGAAACCGCAGCGCAATCTGCGCTTCGGGACCTCGCTATGGCAAGTCAACGGCGAGCCGGGCGTGAAATCAATCAGTTCTCGTCGGGACACGCCCGACTGGGAATTCCACCGCACGATGTGGTGCAAATGGCGCTCCCTAGGGGAATCGAACCCCTGTTTCAGCCTTGAGAGGGCCGCGTCCTAACCGCTAGACGAAGGGAGCGTGTGGGCTAGCCAATAACCTCGAAATTTGTCCGCCGCAAGGACCCGAACCGGCCTTTTACGGCTCATTGGCAAATTTCAGCTTTCCGGCTGGTTTCAGCGTATGGGCATCGAAGGTGCGAATCTCGATGACTCCGCCGAGATCGAGGGTCACCACGACGCGGTCGGCGGCGACACCGGTGGAGACGATTTTGGCGCCCTTCGGCAGAGTTGCGATGACGTCGCCGGCGGGTTCAGCCGCCCTTCCCTCCGACTTGAAAAGGCGGTAGCCCACCGCGATCAGGACGGCGCAGACAGCCAGCGCCGTGGTCAACCCCGCGATCAGCATCATCCGCCGCACCCGCGCGAACAGCGCGGCCTGCTCGGGGGTCGGTTCGGGAACAGCGGTATCAGACGTCGTCATGGAAAGCTCAGGTTCAGCGCGAAGGTTGGAAGTCGTGGTCGAAGGCGACGAGGGCTCGGCCCGGCTCGACCGCGTGCTGGCGGCGCGCCTTCCGGACCTGTCGCGGTCAAGGTTGAAAGCCCTGATTCTGGCGGGCGCCGTGAGCCAGAGGGGCGCCGAGGTCCGCGACCCCGCTTATCACGTCACCTCGGGCGATACGATCATAATCGATGTACCGGAGGCGGCCCCGCCGGAGCCGAAAGGCGAGGATATCGCCCTCGATATCGTGTTCGAGGACGACGATATCATCGTCATCAACAAGCCGAAGGGCCTGGTCGTACACCCGGCGGCCGGACACGAGACCGGCACCTTGGTGAACGCGCTGATCGCCCATTGCGGGACCTCGCTGTCGGGAATCGGCGGGGTACGCCGGCCTGGCATCGTCCACCGGCTGGACAAGGACACGACCGGGCTGATGGTGATCGCCAAGAACGACCTCGCGCATGCCTCGCTCACCGCCCAGTTCGCCGACCACGGTCGGACGGGTGCGATGCGGCGCGGCTATATGGCCTTCGCCTGGGGGCTGCCGGGCCGGCACCGCGGCACCGTCGACGCGCCGATCGACCGCCACCCGCATGCCCGGGAGAAGATGGCGGTGCGCCAGGGCGGCCGCGAGGCGGTGACCCATTGGGAGCTGCTGGAGAGTTTTACCGGCCGCGACGGCAAGCCGGTCGCGGCACTGCTCGCCTGCGAACTCGAGACCGGACGCACCCACCAGATCCGGGTCCACCTCGCACATATCGGCCATCCTCTGATGGGCGATGCGGTCTATGGCCCCCACTTCAAGACCAAGGCGAACCAGCTGGGCGCGGAATCGCAGGCAGCTCTAACGGCCCTTGGCCGGCAGGCCTTGCATGCCTATTTGCTGGTATTGGAGCACCCGAGGACCGGAGAACTTCTTCACTGGGAGGCTGGCTTGCCGGAGGATTTGCTTCTCCTTGAAAGCACTTTGAAAGCGGCGCTATGACGCAGGGGCTTTAAGAAAACCGTTACATTACAAAAAGTTATAGCTGCCACACGGGGACGTGACGTCAACAATCCTTCCCTTTTTGACCCCCGATGAGGTATATTGCGCCTGCGTTGGAAAAGACCAACGTGGAACATCGCAGCTACGGCCGGCTTTAACCAAGCGGTCGTCTGCCTGGCCCGCCGCTATCGGGGGCCTGAACCTTTGGAGGGGCTAACCATGGCCCGTACCGCTGCTCTGCCGGTCCTCAATGGAGAATCCGGCCTCTCTCGTTACCTCGCCGAAATTCGCAAGTTCCCGATGCTGGAACCCCAGCAGGAATATATGCTCGCCAAGCGTTGGCGTGAGCATGACGATCGCGACGCGGCGCACCAGCTCGTCACCAGCCATCTCCGGCTCGTAGCCAAGATCGCCATGGGCTATCGCGGCTACGGCCTGCCGATCTCCGAGGTCGTCTCGGAAGGCAATGTCGGCCTGATGCAGGCGGTGAAGCGTTTCGAACCCGAAAAGGGCTTCCGTCTCGCCACCTACGCGATGTGGTGGATCAAGGCGTCGATTCAAGAGTACATCCTGCGTTCCTGGTCGCTCGTGAAGATGGGCACCACCGCGAACCAGAAGAAGCTGTTCTTCAACCTGCGCAAGGCGAAGAGCAAGATCAACGCGCTGGACGAGGGCGATCTCCGTCCCGACCAGGTGAAGGTCATTGCCAAGCGCCTCGGCGTCACCGATCAGGACGTGATTGACATGAACCGCCGCCTTGGTGGCGACGCGTCGCTCAATGCTCCGATCCGCGACGACGGCGAGGCCGGCGAATGGCAGGACTGGCTGGTCGATAATACGCCCAACCAAGAAGCCATGATGGCGGAGCACGAGGAATATGATCACCGCCGTGACGCCCTGAATGGCGCCATGGGCGTGCTCAACCCGCGCGAACGCCGCATCTTCGAGGCCCGTCGCCTCGCCGATGAGCCGATGACACTGGAAGACCTTGCCGCCGAGTTCGGCGTGTCGCGCGAGCGCGTCCGCCAGATCGAGGTGCGCGCCTTCGAAAAGGTGCAGTCCGCGGTCAAGGGCACGATCGCAAGGGCCGAACAGGCCGCGCTGGAAGCCGCGCACTGAGCGAAGCTTCCGCGGCCGACGAATTGGCGGATCGAGACAAGACGAAAAGCCGGCGGAAACGCCGGCTTTTTTGTTGTGCCCGAGCCGCAGCATGTTTGCCGCTGCACGTCGCCTTGAACGCCTGTGACGGGTCGACCGACCAAAGATGATCGGGCAACCAGAGAACGCACCGTGTCGATCATCCTGCAATCCACCGTCGGCGGCTTCTCCGCCCAGTTCTTGCGCAAGCTGCCGCTGGTCGAGCAGGCCATGCGCGACCACGGTCTCGATCCATCCGAGTTCGTGATCTCCAAGGACAACGCCTCGACCGCGACGGTGCCGTTCGTCGGGCCGTTCTTCTATAGCTACAGCGTGTTCTTCGGCGACGAGACATTCACCGTCACCGAGCCGAACGACATGGTGTTCCTGGACTACTTCTTCAAACGCGTGCTGGCCGCCGACGGACCACCGGAGCTGCCGCGGCGGCCGGGGTTGATCCGGCGATTCTTCGGCTGGATGGCTCAGCCGGTTTGAGGCCGCTCTCGTCATTCCGGGGTGCGCCCCTTGGCGCGAGCTCGGAATGAGAGACTACTCGCCCCAGGTGCGCGCCAGCGTTGCGAGCCAGCAGCCTTCGCAATAGCGGGCGTCCTTGAAGTCGATCCAGTTGTGGGCATAGACGTGATCGAGCGGAATGCCGTAGCGCGCGCGCAGGACCTGGACCAGGATCTTCCAGGCCGCGACCTGCGCTTCGGTCGGACCGATCGTGACATCGGGATAGTTGCCGGCGAACTCGACGCCGATCGAATTGTCGCGCACGACCTGATGATAGGTCGTGCTGTTGTCGATGTATTTGTTGTCGTTGCGATTGGCGCCGTCGGTGTGTGTCGGTACCAGATTGTCCGCGACCGACCAATAGACCGTGCCGTCGGTCTCCACCCAGACCATCACGCCGCGGCGGGTTGGATTTTTGGATTGCTCCTGCGCGCCGCCACGCGCCGAGCCCGCCGGCCCTTCGGTCTGGTGCACGATGATGTTGCGCCAGGCATGGGCATCGGCGACATCGCCCCAAGGGGCCAGCCAGATGATCTTCAGGCCGGGAATGTCCGGCGTGCCGGTGCTGCGCGCGAGCTTTAAGAGCTCGGCATCCATTGCGGCGGCGGGAGCGATCAGGAGTGCGGCGAGAACCGACGCAACGAGGCGAAACAGCATGATAGGGATCCAACAATGGATCCCAGCCTAGCAGGGTTTACGCGAATTTGCGTGCAGCTTCGACCGGCTCGGGCGAGAGCGGTGGGGCCTGATCGTAGATTGCAAAATCGTTCTTGCCGTTCTTCTTGGCGGCGTAAAGCGCATGGTCGGCGTGGGCCATCAGCGTGTCCGGGAATTGGCCGATGCTGCGATCCCATTCCGCGACGCCGATCGAGATCGAAATCGGGATATCCTTGCCGGAACAAGCGGCGGCATCCTGGCGGCAGACATCGAGGATGCGGCGGGCGATCAGCGCACCCTCGCGCAACGAGGAGGACGGCAGCACCACGCAGAACTCGTCGCCGCCGGTGCGGGCCAGCATGTCGCCCGGACGCAAGCGCGTTTGCGCCATGAGCGTGAAGTGCCGGAGGCAGGCATCGCCCGCAGCATGGCCATGAGTGTCGTTGATGGTCTTGAAGCCGTCGAGGTCGATCACCAGCAGCGAGAACGGCTCGCCGCTGCGTTCCGAACGGGCGCATTCCTCCGTCAGCCGCTGCAACAGATGGCGGCGGTTGGCGACGCCGGTAAGATCGTCGAGCAGCGCGAGATCGGCGACCTCGTTGCGCAGCCGGTCCATCGCCATCAAGAGAAAACCGAAGTTGAGCGTCATCGACAGGAACATGAGCCCCAGCACCATGACCGCGTGGGACTGGCTGCCGGCGATCGGCGAGAGATCGCCGCCGAGCAGGTTGCCCACCGTACGCGCCGCCAAGATCGCGATGATGGTGATGATGACGATGCCGGACAGCCGCGCGCCGGGGCTGACGCGGCCTTCCGGCGGCGACAGCAGGAGATGCATCGACAGCGCCAGCGGCACGGCCTGACCGATCGTGTAGCAGAGCATGCGCAGCGGGATGGAGTCGAAGACGACCTTGAAGAACACGACGCCGCTGAGGCTCAAGACCCCCGTCGCGACCATGACGCGCCAGGACACCGGCCGATCGTAGAAGCGCTGGATGCCCATTGCGGCGAAGCAGCACGCCGCGATGATGCCGGCGCCGCCGATCAGAAGCGGCAAAGGTGACTCGACGAACAGGCGGATCAGGGCGGCCACCGCACCCGTAGCGCCGACGAAGGCCGATGCCATCCAGAACCGCGCGGCCGCGAATTTCGGATAGGAGCGCGTCACATAGGCCCAGATCAGGCCCAGCGCCAGGAAGTTGACGACGAAGACCGTCCAAAGCGTCGGTACGTTCAGCATGACGCAAGCGATACGCGCAGCGTTCCGCCCCCTGTCTCCAGCAGAAGTTCGTCCATGACCCGTCCCCGTGTTCTTGCGGCCGATCATGCGCGGGTTGCGCTTAACGGAACCTGACTGCAACAGTCGAAAGCGTGCCCTTGGTTTTGGATTCATAAACGGCGCGTCCTGGTTATCGGATCGTTAGGCACGTCGCCTGTGCCGATGCGCGGTCGTCTCGCCGCGCATCGCGATGCGGATTCGCTGGCCGAAATCACCTGAAATCGCATCTGAGCTGTGGATAACGTAATGACACAGATGTGACAGCGCGGGGCATGGACGCGCGAATCTGCTGAGTTTGTCATCGAGGATGTTGCGAGGCTGGCCCTCCGCCGAGCGATCCTCGTGTCGCGTTTCACCATTAACCCTTAAGAGGATCCTATGGCTAAGAAAGCGAAGAAGGCGAAGAAGGCGACGAAGAAAAAGGCCAAGAAGGCCGCCAAGAAGAAGTAACGCGGCTTCTCTTGATTTCGCCCGGGTGGAGCCTCGCTCCGCCCGGGCTCCGGTCAAGGTTGAGATTGAAAGCAGCGGGCGCGAGGCCCGCTTTTTTATTGGCTACCGCTCGGAGAAGGCGAGCCTGGCGCCCAGCAGGGCGAAGCCCGCCGCAAAGGAGCGGCGCAGCCAGGCCATCACGCCGGGGCGGGAGATGACGCGCGCGCGTACGGAGGCGGCGCAGAAGCCGTAGATGACGAACACCACGAAGGTCATGGCCATGAAAGTGCCGCTCAATTCCAGCATCCGTGCGAGAACATGCGCCTCATCCACCGCGATGAACTGCGGCAGGAAGGCGAGGAAGAAGATCGAGAGCTTCGGGTTGAGGATGTTGATCAAAAAGCCGGTGACGATGACCCGGCCGCTCGAGCGCTCCGTGATCGCGCCGTCGACCGCGAGCGCGCCGGTCTGACGCAGCGCCTGCCAGGACATGTAGAGCAGATAGGCGACGCCGCACCATTTCAGCGCGGCAAAGGCCAGCGCGCTGGTGTGCAGCACGGCGGCGAGGCCAAGCATCGCTGCGACCATGTGCGGCACGATCCCGAGCGTGCAGCCGAAGGCGGCCGCCACGCTGGCGCGCGAGCCGCGCGTGAGCGCGGCGGCCAGGGTGTAGAGAACGCCGGTGCCGGGCGAGGCGACGACGATGAGCGAGGTGAGCAGGAAGGACCAGGACATGATCAGTCCCTACCATCCCCGGCGCCTGCCGAGAAGTCACGACCCGGTCAGGACAGGCGGATGCGCCGGGGGGCGATAGGGTTCGGTCACACACTGAAAACATGTACATTGGAGCTCTCATCGGGATCGAGGGGAGCCACGCATGACGACAATTCGCGGCGCTGCCGCCATTACCGGAGCGGCGAGCGGCATCGGCCGCGCGCTCGCCATCGAGCTTGCGCAACGCGGCTGCGACCTCGCACTCGCCGACCGCGACGAGGCCGGGCTGAAGAGCCTGGCGGCGGAGCTTGGCCAAGGAAACGATAACGCGCGCAAGGTCAGCGTGCACCGCGTCGATGTCGGCGAGCCCGGCGACATCGCGGAGTTCGCGGCTGCGGCGATCGCGGCGCATCCCGCGCTCGGCATCGTCATCAACAATGCCGGCGTGGCGCTGATGGGGACGTTCGAGGAGATCGACCAGGCGCAGATGGACTGGCTGTTCGACATCAATTTCTGGGGCGTGGTGCACGGCACGCGCGCCTTCCTGCCGCACCTGAGGACGAGGAGCGAGGCGCACATCGTCAACATCTCCTCGATCTTCGGCATCATCGCGCCGCCGGGACAATCGGCCTATGCGGCGGCCAAGTTCGCGGTGCGCGGCTTCTCCGAGAGCGTGCGGCACGAGCTGGCGGTGGCGGGCAGTCCGGTCAGGCTGTCGGTGGTGCATCCCGGCGGCGTCGCCACCTCGATCGCCCGCTCGTCGCGCACCGGCGTCGGCGTCACCGACAATGCGCGCCGCGCGCAGATGATCGACCGGTTCGAGACCGCGGCGCGGACGAGCCCGAAGGACGCGGCGCTGCGCATCATCAGGGGCATCGAACGGAACGAGCCGCGCATCCTGATCGGCAACGACGCAAGGTTCATGGACATCCTCCAGCGCTTCCGCCCGGGGACGTATTGGGCGTCGTTGCAAAGGCGGCTGGAGAAGATGGCGAAAGGGAAGTAGCTGGGACGTCCACTGTCGTCCTGGCGAAAGCCAGGACCCATAGCCACCGAATCTAATTTGGCGAAAGCAGGCCGTTGCTCAGCGAAAGCCTGTGACTGTCGATCGTCGCAAAACTCCTCCCTGGGGTAATGGGTCCTGGCCTTCGCCAGGACGACGGCGGAGTGTTTGGCGCGAATGCCCCGCCTCTCGAGCCCCCCTCACTGCCCCACCAGCCGGTCGGCAAAATAGCCGATCGTCTTGCGGTAGATCACCGCCCGGTTCCACTCGCGCATCGCGTCGAAATTGGCCGAGCCCTCGTCATAGGGCTGGCCCATCTTGAAGCCGTTCGAGTGCAGCAGGTTCGCGGTCGAGGCGAGCACGTCGGCGACGCTGTGGCGCAGGTCGACATGGCCGTCGCCGTCGAAATCGACGCCGTATTTGATGTAGGACGACGGCAGGAACTGGGTCTGGCCGATCTCGCCGGCATAGGCGCCGATCAGGTCGCGCAAGGGCAGGTCGCCGCGCTGGACGATCTTGAGCGCGGCGAGCAGCTCGCCCTGGAACAGCTCGGTGCGGCGGCAATCATGCGCCAGCGTCGCCAGCGTGCGGATCACCGGCAGCTTGCCCATGTCGCCCTTGCCGAAATCGCTCTCCAGGCCCCAGATCGCGACCAGGATCTGCCTGGGCACGCCGTACTGCTGCTCGATGCGCGAGAGCAGCGCGGCATGGCGTTGCAGCAGCGCGCGTCCGCCATTGATGCGGCCGGCGCCGACGCGGGTCGAGACATACTGCTCGAAGCTCTTGTTGAAGGTGTAGCGCTGGCGCCGGTCGAAGGCGAGAACGGAGCCGTCTTCCGTGATGCCGCCGAACGCCGCGCTGGTCACGGCCGCCGAGACGCCGGCGGCCTGCGCTTCCGCCGTCATGCCGGCAACGAAGCTGTTGAAGTCGCCGCCGCAACGCGCGGCCTGCGCCGGCCCGGCGGCCAGACAAGCAATGAAGGCGGTGGCGAGAAGCGGTCTCAGCATACAATGTCCTCTTTGAATCGCTGCGGAGGATCATGCCCGGGAACGGGATTCGGGTCAAAGCGGACACAGCACCGAGTCATCCCCGGTGGGCGCAACCGGGAATGGCGGAACAGGACCAAAAAAACAACCCCATGCACAGTAGCTACCCATCGGCAATCATTCCATTTCTCCGAATCGTTATACTTTTTTTCCGAATCCGCTTGCTCCGTCGGGCAAAACAGCGGTATTGTGTCAGCATCGCAGCCTTCGGACCTGGGCACCCGCCCGCGCAGCGGCCGTGAAAGGGAACAGCGTCACAGCCGCATCACGGCAGCGGGTTTGATCCGCATCAACGTGCCTCATGGCCTCGTTCATAGACTGGGACGAAAGGAACGCCTTTGCAGGAGACCGAGCCATGACCGGAATTACCCTGACTGCCGATCAGATCCGCAACGCGCCCGGGCCTGTGCGGCAATGGATCGAGCAGGAGGTGATCCGTTCGCTCGGCCTCGTGCCGCAGACGCCTGTCGCCGCACCTACTGAAACCGTCCATCTCGTGGCCTGCAGCAAGGATGACGTGGCCGGCGTGCTCGCGCACATCCGCGGCGCGTTCCCGGCGGTCAACGTTCTGTTCGAATTCGGCCGGCCCGGCATCAACTACGGCCAGCCCGCGGTGATGACGTTCCGCCTCATGGATATCCTGCACCACACGCGGCTTCAGGACATCGAACAGGTCATGACGTGCCTCGAGATGATCAACGAGGCGCTGACTGTCGTCAGGAGCGATCCATCCGCGCGGTTCTGCGGTTTCGACAATGAAGGCCACTGCCTGATCGCCCCGCAGACACAGGCCAGCATCGCGGCGCTCTGGGAGGACATGACGGCGCGTCAGCAGATGGGGCAGACCAGGGCGGACGACCGGATCGCACCGGCGGCGTGAAGCCGACGGAGACCGGCGAACGATACATTTTTGAGCATGATCTTTTCGGAAGACCGCTTCACACTCTTCCGGATCATGCTGTTGCGGAGATCCAAGTGCCGAGCACCAGACCGCGAGACAGGCTGCCCTTCATCGGCCTCCAGCGGAGTCCGCTTCTGCGCCTGCTTGCCATCAACCTTGCGATCGGTGCCTTCGCCGCGACGCTGCTGGTCGGCGGATTGCTCTGGCTCAATCCCGGCCATCTGCGCGAGCTGATCTTCGCCGATCGCTCGCCCGGTGTTGGCCTCGGTTTGCTGCTTGCCTCGTTCATCGTCACCTTCGGCTCCACCGCGATGGGCAGCGCGATCATGGCGCAGGGCCGCAAGGAGAGGGATGGCGGGGACAGCGGCGGCCGCAGGTCGCGCCTGGCCGCGCAGCGCGTGCCGCGGCAGCAGCGGCCTGTGTGAGCTGGGTGGTGTCTCAGTTTGAAATTTAGGGAACAGTTGGGCTTCCGATTTCGCCCGCCTTATGGTTGCATTGGCAACGAGGGTAAGGGGGCGTCGTGGGATTACGTATCAAAGCGGCCCTATTTGGGATCGTTCAATGGACGGCCGAGGCGACCATTGGCCTTATCCCTTTGGGGCTATATCTAATCGTTAATAAATACTCTTCGCTACCAACATTGGGATTATGTACGCAAGCGACCTACAATGTATATCTCAAGCTCTATAATGGCTGTTCTCCTCTTGGAGAAAGTGCTTCGGCTGAGGTTTGTATTCTTTCGATAGTTATTTCCGGGCTTGCCATTCTTTCAGTGGTCCCATTTGGCCGTAAACAACGCGAATTCACGCTTTGGACTGGAATATTGGTCCTATTTGCTTTGATCGCCCTCATACTTGGGGCTCTATTCTACGCCTTGTTTACAGCTCATCTTGATAAAGAAGCGGACACAATTACTTACGGTGTCCTCGTAATGGCCTTGTTAAGTTCACTATGCTTATCAATTGAAGGTGCTATCCTAGAAGCGTAGGAACAATTCGCGGCCTGCGCGCATAAGCCTCGTTGGAGCCACGCCATGCACACCACAAGCGGACTAGATTGGGCTGTTGTACTCCTCGTTGCCGCTACCCTTTTTGTTGGTGTGGCCGCGATCATAAACGCTGTGCGTGTCAACAAGCTGAAGCATGGCGAAGTTGCCCGCTCGACCGGAAAGCATAGCCACGCCGTCGGCTAAACTTGCGAAGCTTACCGCTAAGCATTAGCTTGCCATCCATGACAACTAGCACCTACGAAGCCCTTGTCTGCGAGTGCGGATATCAGGGGCGCTTGAAGTGTCGCGAAAATGATGCCCCTTTCAGCAAGCCCTGGGAGGAATACAGCCTCACAGGGTTTGAGGGCGGAACAGCGACGTTTGCGCCGTATTGCACCGATGTGAAGGCGCTGCTTCCAACCCTTAAACCCAAATGCCCGCAGTGCGGCCACATCGGGAGGGTGGACTATGCCAAGAGGCCCTAAAGGGG
Source organism: Bradyrhizobium manausense (assembly GCF_018129685.1). Taxonomy (GTDB): domain Bacteria; phylum Pseudomonadota; class Alphaproteobacteria; order Rhizobiales; family Xanthobacteraceae; genus Bradyrhizobium; species Bradyrhizobium manausense_D. Next base: position 221,414 of record NZ_JAFCLG010000007.1, on the reverse strand, counting down.
AGCAGCGTCCCGCCGACGCCATCGGCAACGCCATCATGATCGCCAAGATCGCCACCGGTGAAATTGAGGACATCACCACGGAGGACGGCAAGAACGCCGCAGCCGTGGCGCTAGGACGCATGGGCGGTAAAGCGCGGGCTGAAGGGTTATCTGCCCGAAAGCGCAAAGAGATCGCCAAAAAGGCCGCTGCAACGCGCTGGGGGAAATAATTTCAGCCCAACCCCTTGCCATGTTGATTTTCTAGACCTACCAGTAGGTCACGAAAATCAACATGGTGATTCCTCATGGAAGCCGTCCGAACTATTATCCTGCGAGAGCCTTGGGAAATCGGGCCTAGGCTCCTCGAACTGTCATTGCCCAAGAACAAGTTGCTGGAAGCTCGCGACATTGCCGTCCATGAGGGGTCCAACGCGACAAAATTCCATGCAGCAAACGCGCCCGGAACCTTCCGCTATCATCATGGAATTTGGGCGCTTCGGCATCTTTTCGTAAGCCAGGACTGGGTTCTTGATCGCGCCAATGGCGTGGAAACAATCAAGAATATAAAACTTGGCCTCATAGTGGGCTTCTGCAATGTTGATCTTGCCTGCGTTGATTGGCGCGATCCTCAGCCCAGAACGAAGAAAGGCAGCGGGGTGGAGCTCGTCGCTGCTCCTTTGCTGTTTGACAGCCTTCCTCAGTATGCACCTCGCCAAACAGGCTCATGGCAATTTTTCTACTTGATGGTGGACGATAAGGGCGCGGCAGAATTGTCTCGGCCTGTTATTAGCCGCGGCAAGTTCGGACCAATGATTGAGCGCATTTATCTGTCTACCGGAACCGACGATGACGGGACCGCCATTACGAAAGACGTGTCGGATGGCATTGTCGAGTTTGATCCACAGATCGCACGCAAAGCCTAGGTAGGGAAATGTTCAATCCTAAAAGGCTCAGCCTTGCGCGAATGCGCAGGAGGCTGACGGCGAAGGCGCTTGCGGAAAAGACCAGTCTGGCCGACTTGACCATCACTCGGCTGGAGAAGGGCGCTAATATTCCCGACGACGCAACGCTTGATAAACTAGTGACTGCGTTAGGATTCCCGCGCGAATTTTTTCTGCAGGCTGATCCGGAAGAGATTGACACCGGCGCCGTCAGTTTCCGCAGCTTTACCAAAATGAGCGCGAAAGAGCGCGATGCTGCCATTTCGGCAGGAGCGCTAGGTTTGCAGTTGAGCGCTTGGGTAGAAGAACGGTTCCAGCTTCCAGCGCCAAGTCTAATTGACTTGAGCTACGAGACCGACCCGGAGGCAGCGGCTGCGGCGCTCAGGCAATACTGGGGTTTGGGAGAGCGTCCAATACCTAACATGCTTGCGCTCTTAGAAACGAAAGGTGTGCGCATTTTTTCGCTTGCCGAGAATACCGCGTCGGTAAATGCTTTTTCTTTTTGGCGTGACGGCAAGCCCTACATCTTCCTGAATAACTTCAAAACTGCAGAAAGCAGCATCTTTGATTCCGCGCACGAGTTAGGGCACCTTGTCATGCACAAGCATGGCGACCCAAAAGAAACTAGGGCCGCCGAGAGAGAGGCAAACGGTTTTGCCTCAGCATTTCTTATGCCCGCCAATGATGTGCGCTCACAAATTCGCCGGCCTATCTCGACCCAAGCGATCATGGCGGCAAAATTCCGCTGGCGAGTTTCAGCAATGGCCCTTGCATATCGCTTGCACGCGATAGGCGTGCTTTCTCCATGGCGCTACAAATCAATTATCATGGATCTTGGGAAGTGGGGCTATCGAGACGGAGAGCCGCATGGCATTGCCCGCGAAACCTCAGCAATCTGGCGCAAGGTGCTTACTGCGCTCTGGAGTGAGCGCACCACTAAGAACGATATCGCCAATAGTCTCCATCTGCCCGTAGACGAGTTAGAGGGCCTGATTTGGAATTTGGCAGGCCCTGAAATCCGCCCGGCTGAGAGGGAATTGCGGGCGGTAAAATAACATGAACTTTTATCTTGACGCTAAGCATAAAAGTTCAGGGGGCATGAACAAGCTGCCCCTGCAAACCCGCGTTCAAATCCTCCAGATGCTCTGCGAGGGATCGTCCATGCGCTCGGTCTCGCGGGTGACTGGCGTATCGATCAACACGGTATCCAAGCTGCTCATTGATGCCGGGCTGGCGTGCGCGGCCTTCCACGACAAGACGGTGCGCGGCGCAACCGCCAAGGCTGTACAGTGCGATGAGATTTGGTCATTCAGCTACGCCAAGCAAAAGAACGTCAAATTCGCCAAGGCCGCCCTGAGGCTGCTGGACAGGGTGTTGAAGATGACGGACGTGGTTGCGCTGATTGATGCCGCCAATCCGGTCCCGGCTATTCGCGGTCCCTACAAGAAGCGCGAAGCGGTCGAAAATTCAAACTGAGACACTACCGTGACCTGTGCCGTGCACAGGCGACGATGATCTGCCCTGCGCGCGACACCTCGTGCATGCAAGGCGGCGGACGAGGAGGCGCGGAACTTGAACGGAGTATTTCGGCAATCGAAGCATCTGCTTCGAGACCGCGTGGGAACCTGCGCCGGTGTTCACTGCATATCCGGTGCGCGGGCTGCGACATCAACACCACGCGGAAATATCTTGCCATCGCAGAGCGCAAGCTATAATCTTCTATCTCAAGTTGTTGCCCTGCCAGCCCCGGGCGACGCTGAAGACCAAAAATAGACGGCGGGCTTTATCGGCCCGCCGTTTATCGAGGTGATGGGCCGCTCGCAGGCGCCAGGCCGCTACAGCCATGCCGCTGCCGCCAAGCCGCCGCGGTTCGAAAACACGCACAATCCAGCAGTTCGGCCGGTGTTCCGGCCGCGAAGGATGTCGATTTCAGCCGAAGTCATTTGACTGCGGCGCCCTGATCGACGACAAGCCCGCCATGGCCAAGAAACCCGGAACCAACCCGAAAGGCGAATTCGCCTTTTTCAACGTCGTCTACGAAGACGGCTCCCAGCGCTCCAACCGGCGCGTACCCGCCGAGCTGCTCGGCGGCCTCGACGGCGACGACCCCGCGCGCAGCTTCATCATGGAGCAGGACCGCGAGATCGCCGAAAAGAGCGGCCGCCCTCCGATGGAGATCAAGGAGATCGAGCGGGTGGGGGCGAAGAAGAAGTAGCGGATTGGCGCCGGCCTCTATGGGCTGGCGATGCCAGTATTCAGGGTGAGCGAAGCCGCTCATTTGATGGGACCAGGGCGTGCGCGCTCGGTACCTGTTCAGCCAGCGCCTGCCCCAAACGAGGCCGCATCGCCCGTGTCAAAGCAAAAAGCCCGCCGGTTCGCGCCGGCGGACTTTTTGGCGAGGACGCAGGAACGTGAAACCCGCCCTCAATTTTTGGTGTCGGTGAGGCGGCGGCAACGAGCAAGCTCGTACTGAAGCGCACTGTATGCTGCCGCGCGACTGCCGCCCTTTGCGTCCGCGTAGGTCTGCTCGGCGCTCACGGCGCATAGGGCTTGCGATAAGACCGTGGCGCTGGCGCGCGGCATGTTGAAGAGGGTCATCGAACCAGCGACAACGACCAACGCCAGGACTGTACGAAAGGATATGGTACGTAAGGATTTTGCACGCATGGATTTTCTCCCGAAATGAGCGGCCCATCGCCACTCCAATGGGGATGTCTTATGCACCTGCCGGCTCGCCATAACCGTGATGCCGGTCACGCCCCGCAGATGGCGGTGGCGGGGTTGAGCGGAGAGCGAAACCCATCAACTCGTCCGCCGACGACGACAGGATGATGGGTTTCGCAAGGGCTCAACCCATCCTACGGGCTGCGCTCGCTCACCAGCGCCCGCACCATTTGTTCCAGGCAAACAGCAGATCGGCAAAACGGTCGTAGACGAACCGCGTGAACGGCAGCACCACGCGATTGCCTGATAGCACCGCAAGCCACCCCTGCCCGGGCGTCAGCCTCCACAGCGCGATCGCGACGTCAGCACCGACGATGAGCCGGCCGGCCTCGTCTGTCGCATGCAGGCGGCGCCTGATGTCGTCGAGCGAGGCGCCAAACCGCGCCAGCGCATCGGGCTGTTCGTTGATGTCCTTGAACTCCACCGTGCCTGCACGCACCAGCGCCAGCAACTTGTTGCGCTGCCAGTCGATGCCGGCGTCACAGACGGGGCAGCGGGTGTTGTAGTAGACGGTGAGACGGAGCGCTGATTCAATCATAGCGACCGGAAGCGGAGATCGTCTGCTCCAAAGCGCACTAACTGCGAGCTTCGAAATGGAGACGCTGCATAGAGCTGATCCTAGGAAATTCGTCCCACGTCCTTCCGTCCAAGACTCTACCGGCGCGCTTTTTATTCACGCCACCCCACTGCTTAAAATGAAAAGCCACGTTGGCTGCGCCACACTGATCTCTGATTGATCGAACCCAGTCAGGATTCATTAGTCGTGCCCCAGGGCCGCTTTCGCCCCCAGCTATTGCCCAATCGATCCCAGTTAAATTCAAATTATTTAGCGGCCCGAGGAGAGGCTCCAAGCTTAGGAACTTAATTGCCGCACTAGTCCGCCTGAGACAATCAATCCGCCACAAGTACTCTTCGCTTTCAACGCTAACCCCAAGCCAAACATTATTTGGCCATTGAAGTGCGGCGGACAGTGCTTCGGCCCGTTCGGCTCGCTTGGTTAGAACTTGGTACGTGTGCTGAGGGGTTGTGACCATGGTCTTGAAAACCTCCTGAATGAAATCAAGAGGCACTCCTTCGTGAAAGAGATCAGACATTGAATTCACGAAGATGGTCTTTCCTGCCTTCCACTTTCGAGGAAGATCAAGCGCGTTTCGATCCAACACTATCCGACCGTTCCACTTCGCTCGGCCACCACTTACACGCGTTGTACCGGCGTATTTCTTTTGACCCATCTTTTCCAGACGATGTGCCAATCTCATAGCGTAGCAATTGGTGCACCCAGGAGAGATAACAGTGCACCCTCCAACGGGATTCCAAGTTGCCTCTGTCCATTCGATTGCAGAGTTGGTGGCCATTCGATTTTCTTTCAGGGAAACTTGACTACGACATGATCAGCGAACGTACCCTTTTTTCGCTTTGCAGGCTCTGCTGATATTTTGCCCTCAACTTCCAATGCGAGCAGAACATCTTTGTAGTTCTTCTTGATAAATGGCGTGTCGATACTGTGCCGCTCGTAAATTTGCTGCATGGTGAGCGATTGCCCAGCGAAGGCCTTCGGAATATCTTCTTTCAGGCTGTCGAGCGGCCGAGCGAGCGAAAACAGCAACGGCGTTGACGCATCAGCAGGCGAATACGTGAAGGACGGCACTCCTTGATCATCTACAGAGCTTTCCTTCGACATAATGTCCTTCATGATCTCGTACCCTTTGAAGTGCTTGGATACGAAAATCAGGCTATGTGAAGTCCTTGTCCCTTTTTCATTCTTGAAACGAAAGGGAAGGACAAATTTACCACCCATTGCTTTGATCGCCTGGGCCAACTCTTCGAGAACAAGTTCTTCCCGCTTTGCCGGACTTTTCTCTGGGAGCACCTTCCTTAGCATTTCGGCGCGCTCTTCTCCAAAAAGGGCGTCCATATGAGATTTCACGGCAGGATTAGAAATGCCTGCGTTGATCCGGTTATAGTTGAAGAAGAAGACGCAATCACATCCCCAATCCTTGATGACCCCGTTTACGATTTTGAGTGACAATCCTTTGTAGCCAAATGGATCAACAAACGAGAACGACGGGATCAAGTTCGTTTCGCTAAAGTACTTCGCAGCATCTTCATCTATCTCGCCGCAACTAACCTGCGGCTTATACTTCAACGTCTCAATACCGACGAGTTTACCGATTTCGCTTTCGAGCGCATTCGTGTTGTCTTTGTTCGCATCATTAAACAGCGTAACAAGCATGTCCCGTAAATCGGGTTCCTTGATTGCCTGCTCCAAAATCATTAGAGGAGTCGATGCGGCGCCATCTTTGTAGCGGCCCGGACCTGCATAAAGATCAATATAAGCGATTTTCTTTTCCCTGAGCTTGGCGGACGGGATGATTACCCTTGCCCATACGTAGAAATACTTCTGGACGATGCGGGCTTTCACCTCGGACTGGTCGCTCCGCTCGTCGAAAAATTTCGCCTGTGGCATGCAGTTGAGCCCCTCCCAATCAATGAGTGCCGGAGCATTGCCATACAATCAAAAGATGCTTATACCAAATTAGAACATAACATGAACATAACGCCTTGGCAACAAGGCAAGCAAAAAGGCGGGCTTCCGCCCGCCTTTCATGAATGCACGAGATAAACCCGCCGTCTGGCGATCCGGATCAATTATCCAAGAAGCTCCGCAGCTTCCGCGACCGCGACGGATGCTTCAGCTTCCGCAACGCCTTCGCCTCGATCTGACGAATACGCTCGCGCGTCACCGAGAACTGCTGGCCGACTTCTTCCAGCGTATGATCCGTGTTCATGCCGATGCCGAAGCGCATGCGCAGCACGCGCTCTTCGCGCGGGGTGAGCGAGGCGAGCACGCGCGTGGTGGTCTCGCGCAGGTTCGACTGGATCGCGGCGTCGATGGGCAGGATCGCGTTCTTGTCCTCGATGAAATCGCCGAGATGTGAATCCTCTTCGTCACCGACGGGCGTTTCGAGCGACAGCGGCTCCTTGGCGATCTTGAGGACTTTTCGCACTTTCTCCAGCGGCATGCCGAGCTTTTCGGCCAATTCCTCGGGCGTGGGCTCGCGGCCGATCTCGTTGAGCATCTGGCGGCTCGTGCGCACGATCTTGTTGATCGTCTCGATCATGTGCACGGGGATGCGGATGGTGCGGGCCTGGTCGGCGATCGACCGGGTGATCGCCTGCCGGATCCACCACGTCGCGTAGGTCGAGAACTTGTAGCCGCGGCGGTATTCGAACTTATCGACGGCCTTCATCAGGCCGATATTGCCTTCCTGGATCAGGTCGAGGAATTGCAGGCCGCGGTTGGTGTACTTCTTGGCGATCGAGATCACGAGACGGAGGTTGGCTTCCACCATCTCCTTCTTGGCCTGGCGGGCTTCGCGCTCGCCCTTCTGCACGGAGTGCACGATCTTGCGGAACTCGACGATCTCGAGGCCGGTGAGCGCCGCGAGCTGATGCACCTCGTGACGGAGATCCTTGATGCGGTCCTTCTCGTGATGGACGAAGTTCTTCCAGCCCTTGGCGGCGAGCTTCGAGACGCGGTTGAGCCAGCGCGGATCGAGCTCCGAGCCCTGATAGTTGCGCAGGAAGTCCTCGCGGGCGACGCCGTGGCTGTCGGCGAGACGCATCAGGCGGCCTTCATGCGAGACGAGGCGCTTGTTGATGTCGTAGAGCTGCTCGACCAGCGAATCGATACGGGCCTGGTTGAGGCGCAGCGACTTCACCTCGACGATGATCTCGTCCTTGAGCTTGCGGTACTTGCGCTCCTGGTGCGGCGACAGCGAGGGACCATGCGAGGTGCTCTCGAGCTGGTTCTGGATGTCCTGCTCCTGAAGCTTGCGCAGCTTCTTGTAGCTCTCGGCGATCTTGTCGAAGATCTCGACGACCTTCGGCTTGAGCTCGGCCTCGATGGCCGCGAGCGACATCTGGTTCTCGAACTCGTCGTCCTCGTCCATGTCGGCTTCGGCAGCCGATTCCGCGGGATCCTTCTCGGCCTCGCCGACATTGCCGCCGGCAGGCGCGGCACGGAACGGGGTCGGCGCCGGCGGCGCCGCGGGCGGGGCCACATGCGCCGGTGCGCCCACCACAGCGGCCACGCCGGCGTCGGGCGCAGCTTCGCCGTTCTCGCCGCCTGGACCTGCGATCATCGCCGTGTTCATGCCGGCCTTGGCCTCGGGGCCGGCATAGGTGGCTTCGAGATCGATGATGTCGCGAAGGAAGATCTTTCCTTCGTTGAGTTCGTCGCGCCAGATGATGATGGCCTGGAAGGTCAGCGGGCTTTCGCACAGGCCCGCGATCATCGCCTCGCGGCCGGCCTCGATGCGCTTGGCGATGGCGATTTCGCCTTCGCGGGAAAGCAGCTCGACCGTCCCCATCTCGCGCAGATACATGCGCACGGGATCGTCGGTGCGCTCGCCCGGCTCGCTCTTCTTGACTTCGGTGACGGCCTTCTGCGTGACCTCGACGAGCTCGTTGTCGGTCTCGTCCTCGCCGCCCTCGTCCTTGTCTTCCTCGGCCTCGCTATCGTCGGCTTCGGTGACGTTGATGCCCATGTCCGAGAGCATGGACATGATGTCCTCGATCTGCTCGGGCGAGGTCTGGTCGGATGGCAGGACTTCATTGAGCTGATCGAAGGTCACGAAGCCGCGCTTCTTGGCCTGCTTGATCATCTTCTTCACTGCCGCGTCGGACAGATCGAGCAACGGCGAGGGCGCGTCCTGGGAATCCTTCTCCGGAGCGTCCGCTGCCTTGTCGTCCTTTTCCTTGTCCTTCGCCTGCAGCGTCTTTGCCTTGGTGGCCATCCATTGCTCCTAAACGCGTTCCATGCAGACGTGCGCGCGCCCGCGTGAAATCACCTGAACCTGTTGCTCGACGCTCTCGCTTCGTCAGATCTCGACACGGAAAGGGCGGCGCATAGCTCTCGCCACCCCGACCTTTCTCTCGCCGGATTTGCCTAACGCTTCGTGAGCCTCTTTGTCGCGGCGGATGCAGGTGGAGTGCCAACAGCTGGTGCGCGGATTCATTCCTGACGCGTCTGTTCTGCCTGCGGCCGCGGGGGCCAAAGTGCTACAAGACCGTTAAGCCTCGATTAACCCTGTTTTTGCCGCCAAATCATGGATTTGGCGAGTCTTTTAGCGGTACCTGGCGCGGCCGTCCGCATGATTCTTTCATCACACGCTCTTCTGGAACCGGCCCGACAGCTCGCCAAAACCCTCGATCAGGGCCTCGGTACCGTCGACCTCGGCCAGCCTGGCCTTGACGTCACGCAGCCACGCCAAATTGGCCTCGCTGGGATCCTCCCCCAAGGCCAGCTCGGCGTCCTTCAGCTCTCTAAGTAGTGAATGCCATTGCCGATGCAAGGTAACGAGCTGGTGCCAGGTGGCCAGAACGTCATCCCGCGCCGCGCCCTCGCGGGCGCCCCACACCGCCGCATTCGTGATGCCAGCTTCAACTCTTTGAAGAAGCTGGGAAAATCCGCCCTTTTCGATGTCGGAGCGCATCTTGTCGGCGAGCTCGCCGGGGTCCGGCGAGTGGTGATGGTCGTTGGCGAAAGCGGCGATGATGGCGGCCCGAAGCTTGTGGGCCTCGGGGTGGGCGAACTCCAGGGCGGCGACCTCCTCGAGGTGGTCATGCAGCAGCCAGGGGTGGTTGATCAGGCTCTGCAGGATCAGGGCCTCGCGGCGGGAGATGGCGCTTCTTTGCCCGCGCATGATCGGGCTCGCCGCCAGCTGGGGGCTGGCCGCCTGGTAGGGGCCGGAGGGAATAAGGGTCGGTCCCGGCGGGCCGCCGCGGCGGCCTCCCCCATAGCCTTGTCCGAATCCTTGCCCGCCGAATCGATTCGCCTGCCCGCCGCGCGGCTGGAATGGGCGGCCGCCGCCCCCTTGGCGGAAATTGCCGCGGCCTGCAAAGCCGCCGCGCCCGCCATCGGGCGCAAAGGTGCGCTGGAGCCGCTCGACGAACTCGTTGCGATAATAGCGCCGCACCACCTCGTCGCGGATGCCGCCCGCGAGCTCCTTGATGCGCGCTTCCAGCGCCGCGCGGCGCTCGGGGGTGGCAAAATTGCCGCCTTCGAGCTCGCGCGACCACAGCATGTCGGCGAGCGGACGCGCCGCCGCGATCACCTCCTCGATCGCGCCGCGCCCGCCGGAGCGCGCGAGATCGTCGGGGTCCTGCCCTTCCGGCAGCAGGGCGAAACGAAGACTCTTGCCCGGCGCCAGGAATGGCAAGGCGAGGTCCGCAGCACGATAAGCCGCCTTCTGTCCGGCGCGGTCGCCGTCGAAGCAGAGGATCGGCTCGTCCGCCATCTTCCAGAGCAGCGCGAGCTGGTTTTCGGTCAGCGCCGTGCCGAGCGGCGCGACCGCGCCGGGAAATCCTGCCGTGACCATGGCGATGACGTCGACATAGCCCTCGACCACGACCAGCGATGCGCCGTCATGGGTGGCTTTGCGCGCGGTCTGGTGATTGTAGAGATTGTCGCCCTTGTGAAACAGCGGCGTCTCCGGCGAGTTCAGATATTTGGCCGGAACGTCCTTCTCCAGGGCGCGTCCGCCGAAGGCGATGACGCGGCCGCGCAGATCCGTGATCGGAAACATCACCCGATCGCGGAAGCGATCATAGGGCACGGGAATATCGTCGCCGGCCACCAGCAGCCCGGTCTCGATCATGTCCTCGACGGAGACACCGAGCTTGCCGAGATGCTCCTTCAGCGCGAAGCGCTCGGGCGGCGCATAGCCCAGCCGAAACTGCAATTGCGTCGCCGGCGAAATCGCGCGGTCGGCGAGATAGCCGCGCGCCTTGGCGCCGACCCGCGAGGCCAGCGTCTCGGCGAAGAACTTGGCCGCCAGCTCCATGACGTCATGCAGCGTGCGGCGGCGCTGCTCGTGCCGCGCCGCATCCGGCGTCACCGCCGGCAGCGCCAGGCCCGCCATGCCGGCGAGCCGCTCGACGGCCTCGGCAAACGGCAGGCCGTCGGTCTCCATCACGAAGCTGATGATGTCGCCGTGCTTGCCGGAGGAGAAGTCGTGATAAAAACCCTTCTGGTCGTTGACGTAGAAGGACGGCGTCTTCTCCTGCTGGAACGGCGACAGCCCCTTCCACTCGCGCCCCGCCTTCTTCAGCTTGACGCGCTTGCCCACGACTTCGGACACCGAAAGCCGGGCCCTGATCTCGTCGAGGAATTGGGGCGTGAAGCGCATGGCCATGATGTAGCGCGAAACCGTGTGAGTCGGGCGAAGGGATCAGGGATATAGGGACGCGGCGGACAGAAGTCAGGTTTGTCGGGCTTATCCGCGCTGTTCACAGGCCGTTCCGTCATTCCGGGGCGCGCCCTTTCACCGTCACCCTGAGGTGGCCGCTTCTTCAGCGGCCCTCGAAGGGCGACGGCCCAGCTGCATCCGGACCGATTCATCCTTCGAGGCCCGCCTTGCTTTGCAAGGCGTGCACCTCAGGATGACGGGTCGGGCAGCTCCGCGCGTGACGGGAAAGCCTTGAACCCCGCCCGGTTCCACGCTTCGATAGGCCATGTTCAGGACCTTTCGGGGCGGCCAGAGCGGGGGCTGGCGTGTCACCTCGATTGCGCCCGTGGTGGGCGAACCCCTGCCCTTCATGCCGGCGCTGTCGGTGATCGACGGCGACGCCGTCGCGTTGCCTCTGGTGCCCTCGCGCAATGCCTGGCGCCTGGTCGGCGTGCCCAGCCACTTGCGCTACACCGAGCGGCCCGAGAAGCAGCGGCTCATGGGCGTGCAGGCCGGCCTCGGCCGGTTTGAAGCAACCTGCGCGGCGCTGATCCCGATCCGCAAATCAGCCGCGTGGTGGGAGCTGACGCAGGAAGAGCGGCGCAGGATCTTTGAAGACAAGTCGCACCACATCGCGAGCAGCATGCGCTTCCTGCCCGCGATCGCGCGCCAGCTCTATCACTGCCGCGACCTCGGCGAGCCGTTCGACTTCCTGACCTGGTTCGAATACGCGCCGGCGCACGTCTCGCTGTTCGAGGAGCTGGTCGGGATGCTCAGGCGCACCGAGGAGTGGAGCTATGTCGAGCGCGAGGTCGACGTGCGCGTGGTGAAGGAGGTGCTGTCGGCTTAAAGCGCGATGAAATCGCGCTTTAAGTTTCTGTTTGAGCATGATCTTGTCGGAAAACCGCTGCGCACTTTTCCGGATCAGGCTTAATGCTCGAGAAAGCGGCCGGACTCGATGTGCGGCAGGCCCGCCACCGGCCAGTTATAGACATAGGTCCAGGCCGGCGCGGTCGCGCCGTCCGCGCCTGTGACGTCGACCAGCTGGCGCAGATATTCGGTCGGCTCGGGAAAGCCTTCGCCGCAGGCTTCGTACATGTCGAGCTCGCGCAGGAGCTCATCGCCGGCGCGCAGGCGAAAGAGCTCGCCGTGCACGACATCGGACGACGCGCCCGACAGCAGCAATCCCGGGTAATGCTTCACCAGCACGAGCCGGCCGCGGCAGGTCGCTTCGCCGACAAAATCGGCATGCTGCGCCAGCAGCCGCGCCATCGGATGGTCGAAGCCGCGCATCAGCGTGCCATAGACGAAGAGACGATCGGAGGTCATGGGGGCTCTATAGATGCGAATGACGTGCAGTGACAGGGCAATATATTCGCAGTCGTCCCGGCGAAGGCCGGGACCCATACCGCGGAATCCATCGATACGGATGGAAGGAGTCCCGACCTCCGAGTCTTCGCCAAACTTCTCCCTGGGGTTATGGGTCCCGGCCTTCGCCGGGACGACGGCAGAGAGACTTTACAAAACCTCCGCTTCCAGCTGCTCGCCGCGAGCCTCCTCCACCCTGACGCTCACGTCCATGACGTCGAAGGCGTCCTGGGTCCCGAGATAGATCCCGTGCAGCGGGATCGCCTGACGCGGGTCGCGCGCGACGGCGACGCGGATGAGATCGCGGGTGCCGACGATGCCGTTGGTCGGATCGAACGCGATCCAGCCCGCGCTCGGCAAGTAGACCTGCACCCAGGCATGGGTCGCGCCGCCGCCGGCATGATGCCGCGCGATGTCCTCGGGCACGAAGATGTAGCCGGAGACGAACCGCGCGGCGATGCCGAGCCGGCGCAGCGCCTCGATCATGAACAGCGCGTAGTCGCGGCACGTGCCGGTGCGGAATCGCAAGGTATCGAACGGGGTCTGCGTGCCGGGCTCGAGACGCCTGCGGTAGCTGAATTCCTCGCGAATGGCGTGCGTGATGCGGCTGAGCAGCAGGAAACTCGGCGACGGGGTGTCCGCATCGAAAAAGCCGTGCACCCATTCCGCGATCCTGCCGTCGGGATCGGGATATTGCGGCGTGAGGTACTGGACGAGATCGGGCAATTCCGCATCGTCATAGGCGAAAGGATAGAAGTAGGCGGGATCGTCGGGCGTCAGCGCGAACTCGTCCACGGGATTGTGCTCGACCGTGACATGCCAGTCGAAGACCAGACGGTCCGCGCGCGCGTCGAAATCGACGATCGCGACCGAATTGCCGAACACGTCGTGGATCCAGCGCAGCGAACTGGGCTCCGGCGAGATCTCGAGCCTGGAATCGAGCACGCGCAGATCATGGCTGTCGCTGGGACGCAGCATGAATCTGTGTTCGCCGAACGCCACCGGCCTGATGTAGCGATATTCGGTCTTGTGGTGAATCGTCAGCAGCGGCATCGTGGGGAGATCATGGTGATGTTGGGCAGGCCCATTGTTGTCGGTTGCTTGCCCAATGTCAGGGGGCGACTGCTTTTTCGATAGGCAATCAGGATGGCTTTCAACACAGTCGAGGCGGCGGATCAACTCCTTGACGAAGGCGATATTCCACCAGTGCATGAGCTGAATGCGGAGGGGACATCGCCCTTCCTGCTCACAGCGGACCATTACGGCCGCGTCCTGCCGCGCATCCTCGGCGATCTCGGCGTGTCGGAAGACGAGCTGACGCGGCACATCGCCTGGGATATCGGCATCGCCGGTGTCGCCGAGCGCCTTGCAAACATGCTTAACGCGCACCTGATCGCGCAGCGCTATTCGCGCCTCGTGATCGACTGCAATCGCTCGCCTGACGTCGCAAGCTCGATCCCCGTGATGTCCGAAGCAACGGCGGTGCCGCGCAACGAGGGCATCTCGGATGGCGAGCGTGCGGCGCGACGGCGCGAGATCTTCGAGCCCTATCACCGCCGCATCGACGCGGTGATCGACAGCCGGATCCACGCCAAACGGCCGACCGTGCTGGTGTCGCTGCACAGCTTTACGCCGGTCTATGCCGGCGTCGCGCGGCCCTGGCACATCGGCGCGCTCTACCATCGCGACAAGGTGCTGCCGCCACTGCTGCTGAAACATCTGCGCGCCGAAGGCGATCTCGCGGTCGGCGACAACGAGCCTTACGCGGTAAGCGATCTCAGCGACTACACCATTCCCGTGCACGGCGAGGCGCGCGGCCTCCTCAACACCGGCATCGAGATCCGCCAGGATCTGATCGCGGATCAAGCCGGCCAGCAGCAATGGGCGGAGCGGCTGGCACGGATCTTTGCGCAGATCGAAACGGAGTTGAAACCACAGCTGTTGCCCGGCTAGCCGCCCCGCGTCGCGACGAACAGCGCGAGCGCGGCGAAGATCGCGGCGATGCCCCACAGCACATAGGCGATGCGGCCGTCGCCCCGGGCATCGAGCGTGGCCTCGGCAGGATTGTCGGGATTGACGCGAACCTCCACGGTCGCGCCGTCCTGATAGCGCGACATCAGCTTCGCCAGCATCTTGCTGGAGGCCTGCGGCGTGCCGGCCGCAACCCGCGCGCATTCATTGGTGTAGCGGACGTTCTGGTAGCTATAGGTGTAGGTCACGCGCTTGCCGAACATCTCGGCGCCGCGCGCCGCGCCCGTGTCGCTCGCCCGGTGATATTCCTCCATCTCCGACAGCTTGATGGTGCCGGGCACCACCGGCCAGCGCGTCGCCAGCGCGGCCTGCCGCTGCACGGCCAATGCCATCAGCGCGATGACGAGACCGAAGGCACCGAAGGCGACGACGAGACCGGCAAGATCGGGCCTTCCGACATGCTGGGCGAGATACAGATAGCTCTGGTTGAGGCCAAACGCCGAGCCGACGATGATGGCAACCACGATGGCCGAGCCGATGCCGAGACAGCCCCACAGGCCCTTGGGCAGATCGCGCTCCAGCACGGCCTGATCGGGATGACGCGGATTGTAATAGACCGTGACGATGCTGCCGGCGGGATACTTCGCGAGCTTTTCGGCAACCTGGAAATTGCCGAGGTCTTCGCCGATCGAAATGCGGTTGCAGCGCAGTTTCCGGCCGCTGACGGAATATTCGTAGGTGACGTTGGCGAAGTTGCGGCTCTCCATCCGATAGCCGTCCTCGCGCTCGTCGTCGAGCACCCTGACCTCGCGGACTTCGGCAACCGAGGTGACGACCTTGCCCGATACCTGAGGCCAGCTCCGCGCCTCGCGCGCCTGCCAGGTCTTGACGATAGCGGCGACCAGGATCAGCGCCAGCGGCGCAAGCAGCATCGCGTAGACCAGCAGGGGCAATTTCGGCACGGAAAAATCCTTCGTCGGCGGCAATGCTCCCTTGGACGCATTGCCGCCGGCAAAGGTTCAACCGGCGTGAGCGCTCATTTGGCCCGGATCAGCGCCAGCCAGATGCCGCCGCCGATCATGAAGCTGCCAGAGACGCGCGACACCAGGCGGGTGCGGCGTGCCGAGAAGAAGCCGCGGACCTGACCGGCAAGCAGCGCGTAGATTCCATCGGTCAAACCGGCCAGCACCATGAAGGTGATCCCGAGCACCAGAACCTGCGACAAATGATCCTTGCTCATGTCCATGAATTGCGGAATGAACGCGCCGAAGAACACCAGGAGCTTCGGGTTCGACAACGCGACGACAAAGCCCTGCAAAAGAAAGCCTCCGCGCGGGGGCGGCGGCGGCGCATCGGCGGAGACGCCTTCGACCGGCGAGCGGATCAGCTTGATGCCGAGCCAGACCAGATAGGCCGCGCCGGCAAAGCGCACCCAGTTGAACCAATAGCCCATCGTCGCCATCAGCGTGGTGAGCCCGACCGCCAGGATGCCGATCACGATCAACAGCCCGATCTGCACGCCGAGAATGTTGGTCAGCGCCGCGCGTGTGCCGTGGCGCAGGCCGTTGGCGATGACGAGGGTGACGATCGGCCCCGGCAACAGCGCAAGCGCAATGCAGGCAGCGACAAAGGCGAAATAGGCTTGCATGGATATCATGGGGCGGACTCGAGCTGGGGGGATTTGCCGGCATTAATGCATGGCACTCAGTATCCGTCCAGCGCTGCGGTCGCCCAGGTTTTCATCTCTTGCGTGTCCAGGAAGGCGAGCGCCGCATGCTGCATCGCGCTGGCATCGCCGGTCCCTTGCGCCGCGGCAACGAAGAGGTCGCAGCGGCGCGAGATGGCGATGCCGATCGCTCCCTGGCTCACACCGCCAGATCTGGCGAGATCATAACGTCGGGCACGACCGCGCATCCTACCAAGCGCGACCGCCTCGCCCGGCGCCATCGCCGCAAAGCGCGGGGCGATCAGATCGATGTCGGCGACACGATCCACCTCGTCGTCATCGGCAACGCCGCTGTCGCAATTGCAGAAGCCGCGCTTGGCGCGGACATAAAGCTCGGCGCCATCGCAGGCACCGCCCTCGCAGCGAAACGCGCGGCCGGCGGGCCAGCCGTCGCGCGGAAACGGCCAGGCGATCTCGCGCCAATGCGCCGGGCTTGCCGCCGGCGACGGCACGAGCCGATACGCGCCGACAGCCGACGCGCCGAGCGCGACCGCCGCCAGCGCTATCGCGACCGCGCGCCGCATCGTCAGTTCTTCGGCAGGCCGGCGGCGGCGCGCGCCGCTCCGGTCAGCTCGAGAATGTGCAGGCCGGTGTTGGCGCGATCGACGATGTAGATGTAGCCGCGCTCGTCGGTCTCGACATTGTTGGTCTGGATCGCGACCTTGCAGCGCTCGCCGCCCTCGACCGGAATGCAGCGCTTGTCGGTCGCGCTCGTGATCGCCGGAATGAAATAGCCGACTTCCTTCGGGCGATAGGGATCGCGGATGTCGAGCGCGCGCACGCCGGCATTGAAGAAGGCGATGAAGGCCATCTTCCTGTAATAGACCGGCGCCATGCTCTCGTTCGAGGAGTGCGAGCCGAAGCGGCCGCCGCGCTGGCAAAACTGCCCGCTCGCCTCCGGCACGGTGTAGCTGGAGATCATCATCGGCCGCGTCTCGGTGGTGACGTCGGCGAACCACACCATCTGCCTGGCCTCGCCGCATTCGTTCAGGATCGCCTCGTCGACGATCATGACGATGTCGCGCGTCTTGCCGTCCTTGTCCTCGGCGAATTCGGCGATGGGCATGTCGAGCATCGGAAAGGTGGTGTGCGCGCCGTTGAACGCGGACATCGGCAGCCGCGATATCTCGGGAAAGCGCAGATTGTCCGGCGTCGGCTCCTTCGCTCCTGTCAGCAGTTTTTCGCGATCGACGATCTGCAGGATGCCGCCCTTGTTGGTGCCGTAGCCGAAATAGACGCGGTTGCCGGCCGGCCCGGTCGAGATCGGTCCGTGCAGTTCGGTCGGCACCGCACCCGTCGAGCCGGGCTCCTGGCCGGGCAGGCCGAAATCGCGGATCTTTTGCGGATGGGCGGGATCGCTGAGATCGTAGATCTGCGTCATGCGCCGCGTGCGCCAGTCCGGCGCGCCGGAAACGAGAAAGGCAATGCCGGTATCGCATTCCCACCAGCTCTTGTGCGTGTCCTTCAAGCCGCCGATGCGGGTGATCAGCGCCGGGTTGGCGGGATCGGCGACGTTCCAGATCTCATGCGCCTCGCTGCCGAAGGTGCGCAGCATGTAGACCGCGTTGGGATCGCCCTTCGGCAAGGTCCTGCCGTCGCACACCCGCACCATCTGCGCGCCGCCGGATTCATACTTGCCTTCCTGCCCCGGCAGGTGTCGCAGATATTTTGGATGTGCGGGATCGGTGACGTCGACGATCGAGGTTCCGTTCGGCTCGGCATTGCCCGTCATCGGATTGACGGGCGCCGGCACGTTGTCGGTGCCGCCGTGATGGCCGATATAGGCGATCCAGCGGTCGCCCTGATGGTGGATGGTTGGCTGATAGGCGCTGCGCGCCTGGAGGTCGTTGGTGCCGACCAGCTTCATGTTGGACGCCTCGGGCGGCGCGCCGATGGTCTGCTTCTGGGCGTGAACAACAGGGCTGCCGGCGAAAAGGACGAGGGCGGCAGCAGTCAGGACGCAACGGAACATCAAAGTCCTCCCGGAACCAATCTGCGTTGGCTGAGCATCGATGCTAGCACGGCGGCACGCGTCCGACCAAAACACGATTTTGCGGCCCGTCATTCCGGAAACCGCGCAGCGGTTGTCCGGAATCTCGAGATTCCGGGTTCGACGGTAGCGCGCCGCCCCGGAATGACGCCACGCTTGACATGCAACCTTTTGGTTGCCTATTATCACCCCCATGGATGAGGTCTTCAAAGCGCTCGCCGATACATCCCGACGGTCGCTGCTGGACAGGCTTCACGCCAGGAACGGCCAGACGCTGAACGAACTCTGCGAAGGCCTGGACATGACACGCCAGGCCGTGACGAAGCACCTGGTCATCCTGGAGGAGGCCAATCTGGTCGCGACCATCAAGCATGGCCGCGAGAAGCTGCACTATCTCAACCCGGTGCCGATCCATCAGATCGGCGAACGCTGGATCAGGAAGTTCGAGCGCGACAAGCTCGTCGCGCTCAGCGATTTGAAACGCCAGTTGGAGAAGCGAGATGAGTAAACCGAGCTACGTCTACGTGACCTACATCGAGACATCGGCCGAAAAGCTGTGGCACGCCTTGACCGACGGCGACTTCACGGAGCGCTACTGGTTCGGTCATCGCATCGCCTCCGCGTGGAAGCCGGGTTCGCCCTATCGTTTCACCAATGTCAGCGAAGGAAGGTGCACCGTGGATGGCCACGTCATCACCGCAGATCCGCCGCGACGCCTGTCCTATAGCTGGCTCAATCACAAGCCCGAAGCTGCGGGCGAAGGCACCTCGCGCGTCACATTCGATCTCGAACCGCACGGCAAGGTCGTCAAGCTCACCGTGACGCATGACGAACTCGGCGAGGACGGCAACACCCTGCGCGACATCTCAGGCGGCTGGCCGATGGTGCTGTCGAACCTGAAAAGCCTGCTGGAGACAGGGCACGTGATCGAGATCGTGCCGCCGAGTTGCGCAGGCCAGAACGCGGCGTGACGAGGACGCGAAGGAATTGAGGATGAACCTGGATCAGTTCACTCCGCTCACGGTCTACACCATCTATATCGCTTCCACGCCGGAGAAGGTGTGGGAGGCGCTGACCTCGGCCGGGTTCAGCCGGCAATATTTCCTCGGCAACTCCGTCGAGGTCGAACCGCGGCTCGGGGGCGCCTTCACCGTGCGCACGCCGGACGGCGCCCTGCATATCAGCGGCGAAGTGCTCGCCTACGATCCGCCGCGAAAGCTCGCGGTGACGTTCAATGTCGACTGGCCCGAATTGATCGAGAAACTCGGGCCGACCCTCGTCACCTACGATATCGAGCAGGTCGGCGATGCAGTCCGGCTCACCATGAGCGAGGGCCACGATCGTCCGCTCAGCGATGATGTTCTCGCCGGCGGCAGATCGGGCTGGCCCGCGATCCTGTCCAGCCTCAAGAGCCTGCTCGAGACCGGCAAGCCGCTGGTGGTCAAGATGGGCCCGCCGCAGCGGATGCTGGATGCGCTGCGGGCAATGGGGATCAAGACGCCGTAGCGGCCGGAATTTTCGCCCTCATCGCTTCTTCTTCACCGGCGGCGGCTGAATCTCGTCGATCTTGCGGCGGCAATCCCCTTCCGACTCGTGCGGGCCCGAGACAAAGGTCCCGCTGACCTTGGTCGCGTACCAGCCCGACTCCACGCCGAGGCGAAGCGCTTCATCTGTCTTGACGTGCCGTGGGGAGAGGGTTTGCATCAGGTGCTTTCGGTTGGCGTTCGATCTCGCATCGAACTGCAGTGGAGTCTTTCAGACATCAGGCGTGCTGAGCAGGCTCCGCGGGTGCGAGAAATCAGCTGTTTCACGTCACCCAATGTTTCACACTAACCAAGTCGGGTCGTGGCGCCGCGTGTGCGCGGAGACGACTGTTTCTTTCCGACATTGGCGCACCGTGCGCGCAATCGCAGCAATTAGCTATCGTTTTCTCGCCCGCCGGGGCTTTGAAGCGCCAAATGCCTCCATCGATCAATCAAGTCGGACGAAACAGGCGAACAGCCCGCTTCCGTTGCGTCCAGTTCCTCTTTTACGCCACCGGCGCCACCAGCCGCCGATAAAGGTGCCACGTCGCATGCCCGAGCACGGGCAGCGTCACCACCAGGCCGAGGAAATACGGCAGCGCCGACACAATCAGCAGCATCACGATCACCGCCGCCCACCCGATCATCGGCAGCGGGCTCCTGACCACCGCGCGCACACTCGTCACCATGGCCGTGACGAAATCGACCTCGCGGTCGAGCAGCAGCGGAAACGACACCACAGTCAGTGAAAACAGGATCAGCGACAACACGGCGCCGACCGCGTTGCCGATCGCCAGGAACAGCAATCCCTCGTTGGTGGTCAGCACCACCGTCATGAATTCCTGCAGGCTCGAAAAGGAGGCGTGCAGGCCGAGCAGCAGCGCGATCAGCAGCCGCACCTGATACATCCAGATCACGAACACGAACAGCGTGACAAACGCCATCCAGCCGATTTCGCCGCGGTTTCGTATTGCCGACCAGATCGCGCCGAACGAGACCGGCTCGCCGCGCTCGCGGCGGCGACTGACTTCGTAAAGCCCGATCGCGACGAACGGTCCGATCAGCGCGAAACCGGCAGCCAGCGGGTAGACGAGGTAGATCATGCCGAAGGCAGTGAGGCAGAGCATCATGGTGATGCCACCGGCCGCATATAATGCGCCGAAGGCGAGGCCATAAAGCGGGAGCGCCTGGAAATCGCGCAGGCCCTCCACCAGAGCCTCGGCAATATCAGTCACCGCAACGGGACGCACCACCGGATCGATCTTGCCCGAGATCGACATCAGCTTCCTCCGTGCACCAGCGCGATCTTTCGTAGCGCTCACGCCGCGATACTAACGCTGCTGCGCACACGGGCAACTTGATCTCGATCAAGGGCATGATTGCGGCGTCGCCGCAATGCACGCGCCCGAGAAATCTTGGACCACGAACGCGCTTTTCGCACCGATACCTATGGACTGGGTGGACGATCGTGCCGCAAATTGTACCTTCAGACGAAACCGCGCGAAGAACGGACCCGCCCGATCGATGAGCCTGCGTAGCCGGTTACTGATCCTCGTCATCGCGGCCATGCTGGTGCCGGCGAGCCTCGTTGGCTTGCGGTTCGCGCAGAACCGCACCAGCGAGATCAACGCGGCGCTGGCCAATCTGGCTGCTTCGGCTGACGACATCGCTAGCGATCTCGACGAGAAGATTCAGGGCACCGCGCAGCTTCACTATGGCCTCGCACGTGCCCGCGACGTCGACACGCGCGACAAGGCGGCATGCTCGGCGTTTCTATCCGACGTGCGCGAGGAATATCCGCAGTTCACGGGCATTCTGACCATCGACCCCGACGGCAGCCTGTTCTGCGACTCGCTCCGGACCAACCGCACGCTCGATCTGAACGATCGTGCCTATTTCAAGCAGGCGAAGGTCTCGCAGGGTACTGTTGCCGTGGAGCCCGTGTTCGGCCGGCTCACCGGCATATCAGTGCTGCAGATCGCCTATCCCGTGCGCTCAGACACCGGCGCGCTTAAATTCGTCCTGCTCGCCTCGTTCAACCTGAACAAGTTCGCGGAGTTTCACGACAAGCGCTTGCTCGCCGAAAAGGAGATCCTGTTCGTCGACAGCAAGGGAACGATCCTCGTCGCCCCCAACAAGGGTGGCTGGAGTGAGCCCGTCGGCGCGTCAATCGCCGGCTCCGATCTGTTCCGCTTTGCGGTATCGTCCGATCGCCAATCGTCTCGCGAGGTGACCGATCGCGAGGGCCGCACGCAGGTCTGGGCCGTCGCACGCTCGCCGTCGATCCGCAAGGCCGGCCTCTATATCCTGGTCGGACGCTCCAAGGACGGACTGGTGGCGGCAGCCAACCGGCGGCTCTACGAAGACATGGCAATCCTCGCGGTGGCCTCGCTGCTGCTGCTCGGCGGAGTCTGGATCCTTGCGACCGTCAGCGTCGGACGCCAGGTCGGACGGCTTGCCATGATGGCGAAGCGGCTCGGGCTCGGCGATCTCAGCGCACGCATTCCGCCGCCACATCCTCGCGGTGAGCTCGGCGGATTGATGACCCTGCTCAACGGCACCGCCGAGTCGCTCGAGCAGCAGCGCGCCGCCATCGCCGACCTCAGCCACAAGCTCAGCCAGTCCCAGAAGATGGAGGCGATGGGCCAGCTCACCGGCGGCGTGGCGCACGATTTCAACAATTTGCTGACCATTATTCTCGGCAACTCCGAGCATCTCGCCGACAGGCTGGCGGACAACAAGGAGCTGCACCGGATCGCCAGCGACATTGCGACCGCCGCCGAGCGCGGCTCCGACCTGACACGCAGCTTGCTCGCCTTTGCACGCAAACAGCCGCTGCGGCCGCGCGAGATCGACATCGCCGAGAAGATCGTCGGCATGGAGCAACTGTTGCGCCGCTCGCTCGGCGGGCACATCGAATGCAGCTTCGCCTTCGCAACGGATTTGTGGCTGACCAGCGTCGATCCGGGACAGCTCACAACCGCCCTGCTCAACCTCGTGCTCAACGCGCGTGACGCGATGCCTGACGGTGGCAGGCTGAAGGTCGAGGTCGGCAATATTTCGCTCGATCCATCCGATCTCGACGTCAACGGCGAGCCGCGACCCGGGGACTACGTCATGGTGGCCGTGACGGATACCGGCTGTGGCATGCCCGCGGACGTCGCAAGCCGTGCGTTCGAGCCGTTCTTCACCACCAAGGAAGTCGGCAAGGGCACGGGGCTCGGCCTGAGCATGGTTTATGGGTTTGCGCAGCAGTCCGGCGGTCTCGTGCAACTACAGTCCGAACCGGGCAAGGGCAGCGTCGTCAGGCTGTTCTTCCCCCGGATCGCCGCAACGCCGAACGAGACTCCGGCCCTCGCCGAACCGATCGTCGCGCCCGACGGAAACGAGACCATCCTCGTCGTCGAGGACGACGACATGGTGCGGGCCTATGTCGAGAGCGAATTGCGGACGCTCGGCTACCGCGTCATCGCGACGTCGAACGGGCCGGCAGCGCTGGAGGTGTTGCGCCAGTCCGGGGAGATCGATCTGTTGCTCACCGACGTGGTGATGCCCGGCGGCATGTTCGGGCCGGAGCTCGCGTCACAGGCAATCGCCTTGCGGCCCGGCCTCAAGGTGCTCTTCACCTCCGGCTACAGCCAGACCCCGGTCAAGACACCCCTCGGGCTCGACGCCCGCATTCTGACCAAACCGTTCAAGCGGCAGGAGCTTGCCGCGATGCTGCGGTCTGCTCTGTCGGCATCCTTGCGTTAGACTGCGGCTTACCCCTTCGCCCGCAATTCGCGCCGCAGCACCTTGCCTGTCGCCGTCATCGGCAAGGTCTCGGCGAACTCAACGAAGCGCGGATATTCGTGCGCTGCAAGCTGCACCTTCACGAACTCCTGGATCTCGCGCGCGAGCGCGTCACCAGCGGCAAAACCCGGGCGCAGCACAATCCAGGCCTTGATCGATTCCGTGCGGATCGGATCGGGAATGCCGACCACCGCCGCCATCGCCACTGACGGATGCTTCATCAGCGTGTGCTCGATCTCGGACGGGCCGACACGGTAGCCGGCGGTGGTGATGACGTCGTCCTCGCGGCTGACATACCAGAAATAGCCGTCTTCATCCTGGACACCGAGATCGCCGGTGAGCAGAAACTCGCCGGCATATTTCTTCGCCGTCGCCTCCGGATTGCGCCAGTATTCCAGCATGGTCACCGGGCACGGCTGGCGCACGCCGATGATGCCGCGCTGGCCGCGCGGCTGCTCCTCGCCCTTGTCGTTGACGATCCGGACGTCGAAACCCGGCGTCGCCTTGCCCATCGAACCGGGGCGGATCGGAAACAGGTTCGAGTTGCTGCCGATCACGAGATTGCATTCGGTCTGGCCGAACACTTCGTGCGCATCGACACCAAACGTCTCGCGCACCCAGCCGAGCAGCTCGCCGCCGAGCGATTCACCGCCGGTGAAGATGCTGCGCAGCTTGACGCCCGCGTGCTTCACCCCGGCCTGCCGCATCAGCTTGAGCGCCGTCGGCGGCAGGAAGACGTTGCGGACGCCGAGATCGGCCATCATCTGCATCGCCGCCTGCGGCTCGAATTTTCGCGCACGATGGCCGACCAGCGGAATGCCGTGATACCAGAACGAGAGCAGGCCGTTGATGAGGCCGCCGATCCAGGCCCAATCCGCCGGCGTCCACATCAGGTCGCCGGGTTTGGGAAGGAAGTTGTGGCACATCTCGACATTGGGGAGGTGGCCGAGCACGACGCGATGCGCGTGCAGCGCGCCCTTGGGATTGCCCGTTGTGCCTGACGTATAGATGATCAGCGCGGGATCGTCGGCGGACGTGTCGACGCGCGTGAAGTCGGGCGATGCGCTCTTCACCGCATCCCAGAATGATCTGGTGCCTGCGGGCACCCGCCCCCCGACGACATAGATCGTCTTCAGATCCGGCAGCCGATCGCGAATTTTCGCCAGCTTCTCCCAACCGCCTTCGTCGGTGACAACAGCCTTGGCCTGCGAATTCGACAGGCGAAACTCGAGCGCATCCTCGCCGAACAGCGCGAACAGCGGGATCGAGATCATGGCGGAACGAAACGCCGCCATATGCGCGATCGGCAATTCCAGCGACTGCGACAGGAACACCGCGACGCGGTCGCCGCGTGCGAGCCCATCTGCTTTCAGCACATTGGCAAAGCGGCGCGACGCATCAGCGACCTCGTCGAAGGAGGTCCGCGTGGTGGCACCGTTCTCGTCGACATAGACAAGCGCGAGCCGACCTGTGCCGTCGGCATGGCGGTCGCAGCAGGCCTCCGCCATGTTGAAGCGCGCAGGGATGTTCCAGCGGAAGTTGCGATAGAGCTCGTCGTAGGTCCCGGCTTCGGTCAGCATGGTCGTTTCCCGGCAGCGGCGTCATGGCCGGGCATGTCCCGGCCATCCACGTTCTTCTTGATTGGCAGCCAGTTTAAGCGCGTGGATGCC
Source organism: Bradyrhizobium manausense (assembly GCF_018129685.1). Taxonomy (GTDB): domain Bacteria; phylum Pseudomonadota; class Alphaproteobacteria; order Rhizobiales; family Xanthobacteraceae; genus Bradyrhizobium; species Bradyrhizobium manausense_D. The sequence continues at coordinate 196,498 of NZ_JAFCLG010000007.1, read as the reverse complement.
CGGGACAAGCCCGGGCATGACGGAGAGAGCGTTTCACCGCACCGTGGCAAAGAATTTCCTGACATCGCGCACGAACAGCTCCGGCTGCTCGAAGGCGGCGAAGTGCCCGCCTCTCTCCATCTCGCTCCAATGGGTGATGTTGGAGAAGCTCGGCTCCATCCAGCGCCGCACCGGCGTGATGATCTCCTTGGGGAACACGGCCACACCCGTTGGCACTTTCACGGCCGGCGTCGTGCGGCGTTTGCCGAAACTTTCCCAATAAAGCCGCGCCGACGAGGTCGCCGTCTCGGTCGTCCAATAGAGCATGACGTTGTCGAGCAGCTCGTCCTTGGTGAAGATGTTCTCGGGGTGGCCATTGCAATCGGTCCAGGCCCAGAACTTTTCCAGGATCCAGGCCGCCTGCCCGCTCGGCGAATCCGTCAGCCCATAGCCGAGTGTCTGCGGCCGGGTCGATTGCTGCTTGGAATAGCCGGAGTCGAGATCGACATAATGCTTGAGGCCGGCCAGCGCGCGTTTCTCTTCCGCCGTCGGCTCACCATCGACTTTCGGCGCCGCGTTGAAAGCGAGCGTGATGTGGATGCCGGCGCAGTGCTCGGCGTCCTGGCTACCCAGCGAGGTCGTCACCGCCGAGCCCCAGTCGCCCCCTTGTGCGCCGTACCTGGGATAGCCGAGCCGATCCATCAGCTTCGCCCAGGTCGCGGCGATGCGGTCAACGCCCCAGCCCGTCGTCTTGGGCTTCGCCGAGAAGCCGAAACCCGGCAGCGACGGACAGATCACGTGAAACGCGTCCGCGGGCTTGCCGCCATGGGCGCAAGGATCGGTGAGCGGTGAAATCACCTTCTGGAATTCGACGATCGAGCCCGGCCAGCCATGGGTGATGATCAGCGGCAGCGCGTCCGGCTCCTTCGAGCGCACATGCAGGAAATGGATGTCCTGCCCGTCAATCTCGGTGATGAACTGATCGAAGCGATTGAGTTTTGCCTCGCGCGCGCGCCAATCGTAGCCGTTCGCCCAGTAGGCGCAGATCTGCTGGATCCACTTCAGCGGCGCGCCCTGGCTCCAGTCGTCGACCAGCTCCGCCTCCGGCCAGCGCGTGCGGGCAAGGCGCGATTTGAGGTCGGACAGGACGTCGTCGCTGATGGCGATGCGGAACGGTTTGATGGCGGTGGTCATTTCGGCGGCCTCACCGGTTTTTTCTTGCGGAAGAGACTAGACCGGATAGCAGCCCAGACAAAGGCACCCATCCTCCCCTGGAGGGGGAGGATCGGTTGGCATGCAGCGAAGCGGAATGCAAACCGAGGTGGGGTGACGGTCTCTCCATTGATGCGGTGCCCGAGTTGAGAGATCACCCCACCCCGCTCGCGCTACGCGCGATCGACCCTCCCCCTCCAGGGGAGGGTGACGGCTCAACCCGACAGCGCGGCCTTCACGAGACCCGAGGCCTTGCCGAAATCCATCTGTCCGGCGTATTTCGCGCGCAACACGGCAATCACCTTGCCCATGTCCTTCATGCCGGCGGCCCCTGTTTCGGAGATGGCGCCCGCGATCGCCTTGTTGACCTCGTCGTCGGACATCTGCTTCGGCAAGTACGCCGAGATCACCGCGATCTCCTCCCGCTCCTGGGCGGCGAGCTCGGCGCGACCGCCCTTGTCGTAGAGCTCGACCGACTCCTGGCGCTGCTTGATCATCTTCTGGAAGACGCCGAGCAGGTCGGCATCCGACAGCGGCGGCTTGCCCTGGCCGCGGGCGTCGATGTCCGCATTCTTGATGGTCGAGTTCATCATGCGCAGCGTGGAGAGCTTGCGCTCGTCCTTGGCCTTCATGGCCTCCTTGACCGCATTGTTGATGTCATCGCGCAGCATGATCGTGATCCTCTCAATCCGTTGCGCCTGATCTAAGCCGTTTGCGGGAAAGAGGCCATACCGGGCCTATGGTTCATTGTTTCCGATCCGGCGGCCGAAACTGCGCAAAAATTACCGGTTCCAGCTTAAGTGCCTGAAGCGACCTGTCAAATATGCAAAAACGCATGTGAATCCGCCGTTTCCTGCTTTGACGGGCGCGTGTGGGGGGCTTATGAAGCGGGCTCATGACACAACATGACAACGATCCTGCCTGGCCGGACCATAAACCGACCGCGCTCCTCGTGCTCGCCGATGGCACGGTGCTCGAAGGCTTTGGTCTCGGCGCCGAAGGTCACGCCGTCGGTGAAGTCTGCTTCAACACCGCGATGACCGGCTATGAGGAGATTCTCACCGATCCCTCCTATGCCGGCCAGCTCATCACCTTCACCTTCCCGCATATCGGCAATGTCGGTACCAACGAGGAAGACATCGAGACGGTGAACATGGCCGCGACGCCGGGCGCGCGCGGCGTGATCCTGCGGACCGCGATCACCGATCCCTCGAACTACCGCGCCACCAAGCATCTCGATGCCTGGCTCAAGGCGCGCGGCATCATCGGCCTCTCCGGCATCGACACGCGCGCGCTGACCGCGCTGATCCGCTCAAAGGGCATGCCCAACGCCGTGATCGCGCATGCCAGGAACGGCGAGTTCGACCTGCATGGCTTGAAGGAAGAGGCGCGCGAATGGCCCGGCCTCGAGGGCATGGACCTCGTGCCGATGGTCACCTCCGGCCAGCGCTTCACTTGGGACGAGACGCCATGGCTGTGGGACAAGGGCTTTGGCCGGCAGGACACGCCCGAGTTCAACGTCGTCGCCATCGATTACGGCATCAAGCGCAACATTCTGCGCCTGCTCGCCGGCGTCGGCTGCAAGGTGACGGTGGTGCCGGCGACGACCTCGTCCGCAGACATTCTGGCGATGAAGCCGGATGGTGTGTTCCTGTCGAACGGCCCGGGCGATCCGGCCGCGACCGGCAAATACGCCGTGCCCGTGATCCAGGACGTCATCAAGTCGGGCACGCCGACCTTCGGCATCTGCCTCGGTCACCAGATGCTTGGCCTTGCCGTCGGCGCGAAGACCAAGAAGATGCATCAGGGCCATCACGGCGCCAATCATCCCGTGAAGGACGAGACCACCGGCAAGGTCGAGATCACCTCGATGAACCACGGTTTCGCGGTGGACGAGACCACGCTGCCCAAGGGCGCAACACAGACGCACGTCTCGCTGTTCGACGGCTCCAATTGCGGCATCCAGCTCGATGGCAGGCCGGTGTTCTCGGTGCAGTATCACCCCGAGGCCTCGCCCGGTCCGCGCGACTCGCACTATTTGTTCCAGCGCTTCGCCGACCTGATGCGGCAGAAGAAGAGCGCGTAAGCCCGAAGACGCCGGCGGACTCCTGCGCCGGTCATCATCGTCACGGACGCATGAACATGAAGTCCGTGTCGGGATCGCAATTCTCGGCGACGAAGCGCAGCTCCGCCTGGATGTCGGCGACGGACCTCGTCTGAAGATATTTCGAGATCACGAGATTGAGCAAAGCGCGGCAGACCGCTTCAGGTCCGAGGCCAGACGTTTCGGCCTCATTGATGGCCGCCGAAAAATGGCGCTGCGCAACATCGGATGCGTACATGGCGTTCCATCCCTTATCTCTATGGATGGATGCCCTTGAACGGCCGGCTGCACCTTGATCTCGGTCAAGCCAGCCTATCGATGCAGGAACCAGGGCGCCCGCACCGTCTTGATTCCCTGAATCTTTTGCTGCTGGAGCCCCCATGTCCGTCGTCCGCGATTTCGCCGAGCCGCTCGCCATTGTGTTCGAGGATGATGGCCTCGTACCGAACAACATTCTCCCCTTTCTGGTCTACCAGGGCGCGGTGATGCTCGATCCCAAGCGGCCGGAACAGACCATCGAAAACCTGTTCGAAACGAACGATTGGGGCGGCACGTGGCGCAACGGCGTCTACGACTATCTGCATTACCATGCGACCGTGCATGAGGTGCTCGGTGTCGCGCGCGGCCATGCCCGCGTCCGCTTCGGCGGCGATCATGGCCGGGAGCTGGAGATCAAGGCGGGCGATGTCGCGATCCTGCCGGCTGGCACCGGGCATCAATGCATCAAGGCGAGCGATGATTTCTGCGTGATCGGCGCTTATCCGCCGGGATCGAAGATGGAGGTTACGCGGCCGACGCCGGAGAACCATGCCGAGGCGCTGAAGACGATTCCGAACGTCGCACGCCCCCCCGCCGATCCGGTGACGGGAAAGGAGGGGGCGTTGATGCGGTTGTGGCGGAGTTAGCCCGCTCGTTCAACAAACTCCGCCGTCGTCCCGGCGAAGGCCGGGACCCATACCCCCAGGGAGAAGTTGGACGTGAGATGAGCGTAGGGGGAATCTTCGCCAAACCAACCTTCGTGGTTATGCGTCCCGGCCTTCGCCGGGACGACGTCGTGGATGCGGCCCGACCTGAAACTACGCCTCGTTCGCGCCTTCCTGCCGTGTCGCCTCGAACAAGAACCAGGTCCGCCGCTCGGTCTCGTCGATGAAGTTCTCGAGGAGGCTGGCGCTGGCGACGTCGCCGGCGTCGTCGCAGACCTCGTGCGCTTTGCGCATCGCGCTGGCGACATGCTTGTTGTCCTGCATCAGCTCGCGCAGCATCTCGCGCGGCGGGACGTAGTCCTCGTTGTTGTCCTTGATGGTCTGGAGCTTGGCGACCTGGCCGATCGACTTCAGCGTGGTGCCGCCGATCTTGCGGACGCGTTCGGCGAGCTGGTCCGTCGTGGCGAAGATCTGGTCCGACTGCTCGTCGAGCAGCAGGTGATAGTCGCGAAAATGGCGGCCGCTGATATGCCAGTGGAAATTCTTGGTCTTGAGGTACAGCGCGAAGGCGTCGGCCAGAAGCACGTTGAGCGCCTCCGAGACCTTTTTGACCGCCTGCGGCTGCAAATCGGTGGGGGTGTCGAGATCGGGCGATACCTTGCTGGGGGCTTTGCTCACGGGAAACCTTCCTGTTAGGACGCGGACATTGACGGCGCGCCGTCGCACCCCTAACGCAAGGCGGGCAGCGCGGTTCCCGGGCAGGGAACCGCTGGGCGGGATACAATGGAAGATTGGATCGATTATTACGACTCGACGCACACGATCTATGTCAGCAAGCTGCATCGCGATTTGCACTTCCAGATCATCGCGCGAGACATCATCGGCTACATTACCTCGCCCGAGGCGACCGTGCTGGACTATGCCTGCGGCGAGGCGCTCTCAGCGGGCCAGGTTGCCGCTGCCTGCGGCAAGCTGATCCTCGCCGAGCCGGCGCCGGGCGTGCGCGGCCGGCTCATTGCGCGCTTTGCGCCCAACACCAAGATCCGCGTCCGCTCGCTCGACGACGTCCGCAAGATGCAGGCCGAGTCGATCGACCTCGTCGTGATGAACTCGGTCGCGCAATACATGACGGCGGAGGAGCTCGATGCCGCGCTCCTCAACGTCAGGCGGATCCTGAAACCATCCGGCAAGCTCGTGCTCGGCGACATCCTCCAGCCTCATGTCGGCATGGGCAGAGACGTGGCCGCGCTGCTCTCCTTTGGTCTGCGTCACGGCTTCCTGAAGGATGCGCTGATCGGGCTCATCAGCACCGCGCTGTCGGATTACCGCCATCTGCGCTCGCGCATCGGATTGCAGCGCTACAGCGAGGACGAGATCACGGCCAAGCTGAAGGCAGCAGGGTTCGCGAGCCAGCGTGCCAACACCAATATCGGCCACAATCGCTGGCGCATGACCTTCATCGCCCGGCCGCCTTTGGTGCGTTAAGCATAACGACCACCCGAGATAGCATGTCGCACCTCGATCGGACATGATCGCCGCGGCCCGGTGGCGGAAGCGTCTACGCGAGAGCAGTGCATTGCTCTTCATCCTGGTTCAAATCCAGGCCGGGCCTCCAGCCTTCGCGTATCCTGCGTCGCCGGAGCGAAGTGGAAGGCATCTCGCAACCGCGCGCCTGGCCTCGGGTCAGAACACGTTGTTATCCCAAGACTTTTGCGCGCTACTGCCCGGGATCGGCCTCGCCGGCATGGCGACGGCTGGTTCTGCTGTCCCTGATTGTGAAGCTGGTGCCCCGGCGCGACCTGTTGCACGGTTTCCCCTTGTGCCTCGGCGATGAACCTCGGCTTCGCGTCGGTGCATCCCGACATGGCCGGCAGGCGCGGCCGAAACCGGTCAAATTGCCGGTTGATGGGCATTTTTCGGGGTTTCGCCGCCCCGAAAACTGGTCTAAGACCCACCCGCGCGCGAGGGAAGACCCCGCGCTCTCGCACAAGGGGACGCGCGGCAAGCGCGCCCTTTTTTTGTGCCCAGATTCCAGCCCGCGAGCGGTGATGCCTAAACGAACCGACATCTCGACCATCCTGATCATCGGCGCCGGTCCCATCGTGATCGGCCAGGCCTGCGAGTTCGACTATTCGGGCACGCAGGCGGTGAAGACGCTGAAGGAGGAGGGCTACCGCATCGTCCTCGTCAATTCCAATCCGGCCACGATCATGACCGATCCGGAACTGGCCGATGCGACCTATATCGAGCCGATCACGCCGGAGATCGTCGCCAAGATCATCGAGAAGGAACGTCACGTCATTCCCGGCGGCTTCGCGCTGCTGCCAACCATGGGCGGACAGACCGCGCTGAACTGCGCGCTGTCGCTGCGTCGGCAGGGCACGCTGGACAAGTTCGACGTCGAGATGATCGGCGCGACGGCCGATGCGATCGACAAGGCGGAAGACCGCCAGCTGTTCCGCGAGGCCATGACCAAGATCGGTCTCGAGACGCCGAAGTCGCGTCTCGCCAACGCCTCCGAGCTGAAGAAGTCGTTCCGCGACAAATATCATGCCGAGCGCGAGAAGCTGTCGGGCGCCGCGCTCGAAGAGCTCGATCGGCAGTGGACCCTCGGCGAGAATGACCGCCGCAAGCGCTACCAGGAATATGCTTTCGGCCAGGCCATGATGGCGCTGTCCGAGATCGGACTTCCGGCGATCATCCGCCCCTCCTTCACCATGGGCGGCACCGGCGGCGGCATCGCCTACAACAAGGAAGAGTTCCTCGACATCATCGAGCGCGGTCTTGACGCATCCCCCACCAACGAAGTCCTGATCGAGGAATCCGTTCTCGGCTGGAAAGAGTTCGAGATGGAGGTGGTGCGCGACAAGAACGACAATTGCATCATCGTCTGCTCGATCGAGAATTTCGATCCGATGGGCGTGCACACCGGCGACTCGATCACGGTGGCGCCGGCGCTGACGCTGACGGACAAGGAATACCAGATCATGCGCGACGCCTCGCTGGCGGTGCTGCGCGAGATCGGCGTCGAGACCGGCGGCTCCAACGTGCAGTTCGGCGTCAATCCCGAGGACGGCCGCATGGTCGTCATCGAGATGAATCCGCGCGTGTCGCGGTCGTCAGCGCTGGCCTCGAAAGCCACCGGCTTTCCGATCGCCAAGGTCGCAGCCAAGCTCGCGGTCGGCTACACGCTCGACGAAATCGCCAACGACATCACCGGCGGCGCGACACCGGCCTCGTTCGAGCCGACGATCGACTACGTGGTGACCAAGATTCCGCGCTTCGCCTTCGAGAAATTTCCGGGCGCCTCCTCCACGCTGACGACCTCGATGAAGTCCGTCGGCGAGGTCATGGCGATCGGCCGCACCTTCCAGGAAAGCCTGCAAAAGGCGCTGCGCGGGCTCGAGACCGGCCTCACCGGCCTCGACGAGATCGAGATCGAGGGCCTCGGTCGCGACGACGACAAGAACGCGATCCGCGCCGCGCTCGGCACGCCGACGCCGAACCGCATTCTCCAGGTCGCGCAAGCCATGCGGCTCGGCTGGTCGAACGAGGACATCTTCAACTCGTGCAAGATCGATCCGTGGTTCCTCGGCGAGATGCGCCGCATCGTCGACATGGAGGAAAAGGTCAGGAAGCACGGCCTGCCCGGCAACGCCTTCGGCATGCGCACGCTCAAGGCCATGGGCTTCTCGGACGCGCGCCTTGCGGTGCTCGCCCAGACGACCGAGGCCGAGATCACCGCCAAGCGCCACGCGCTCGGCGTCCGTCCGGTCTACAAGCGCATCGATACGTGCGCGGCCGAATTCGCGTCACCCACCGCCTACATGTACTCGACCTACGAGTCGCCGTTTGCAGGCAGCGCCGCCGACGAGAGCGCGCCATCGGACAAGAAGAAGGTCATCATCCTCGGCGGCGGCCCGAATCGTATCGGCCAGGGCATCGAGTTCGACTATTGCTGCTGTCACGCCTGCTTCGCGCTGCATGACGCCGGCTACGAATCCATCATGGTCAACTGCAACCCGGAAACGGTGTCGACCGACTACGACACCGCCGACCGGCTGTACTTCGAGCCGCTCACGGCCGAGGACGTGCTAGAAATCATCGCGAAGGAACGGAGCAACGGCACGCTTCACGGCGTGATCGTGCAGTTCGGCGGCCAGACCCCGCTGAAGCTCGCGCGGGCGCTGGAAGCCGCCGAAGTGCCGATCCTCGGCACCTCGCCCGACGCCATCGACCTCGCCGAAGACCGCGACCGCTTCAAGCGCGTGCTCGACAAGCTGCGTCTCAAGCAGCCGAAGAACGGCATCGCCTATTCGGTCGAGCAGGCCCGCCTCGTCGCGACCGATCTCGGCCTGCCGCTGGTGGTACGCCCGTCCTACGTGCTCGGCGGCCGTGCGATGCAGATCATCCGCGAGGAGAACCAGCTCAGCGACTACCTGCTCGGCACGCTGCCGGAGCTGGTGCCCGCCGACGTCAAGGCGCGCTACCCGAACGACAAGACCGGGCAGATCAACACCGTGCTCGGCAAGAATCCGTTGCTGTTCGACCGTTATCTGTCCGACGCGACCGAAATCGACGTCGACTGCCTTAGCGACGGCAAGGACACCTTCATCGTCGGTATCATGGAGCATATCGAGGAAGCCGGCATCCACTCCGGTGACTCCGCCTGCTCGCTGCCGCCGCACTCGCTCGGGCCCGAGATGATCGCGGAGCTGGAGCGGCAGACGCGCGAGCTCGCGCTCGGCCTCGACGTTGTCGGCCTGATGAACGTGCAATATGCGATCAAGGACGGCGAGATCTACGTGCTCGAGGTCAATCCGCGCGCCTCGCGCACCGTGCCGTTCGTCGCCAAGGTGATCGGTACGCCGGTCGCAAAGATCGCCGCCCGCATCATGGCCGGCGAGAAGCTCGCCGACTTCAAATTGAAGAAGGCGGACTTCAAGCATGTCGGCGTGAAGGAATCGGTATTTCCGTTCGCCCGCTTTCCCGGCGTCGACACGGTGCTCGGTCCGGAGATGCGCTCGACCGGCGAGGTCATGGGCATCGACCGCTCCTTTGCGGTTGCTTTTGCCAAGAGCCAGCTCGGCGGCGGCACGCGGGTGCCGCGCAAGGGCACGGTGTTCGTCTCGGTGCGCGAGAGCGACAAGACGCGCATTGCCGAAGCCGTTCGCGAATTGCATTCGCTCGGCTTCAAGGTACTGGCGACCTCGGGCACGGCGCGCTTCCTGACCGATGAGGGCATCCCGACCGAGAAGGTGAACAAGGTGCTGGAGGGACGGCCGCACATCGTCGACGCCATCACCAATGGCGACGTCCAGCTGGTTTTCAACACCACCGAAGGCCCGCAGGCGCTTGCCGACAGCCGATCGCTGCGGCGCGCGGCCCTCTTGCATAAAGTGCCGTATTACACCACTCTTTCCGGGGCCGTGGCGGCCGCGCAGGGCATCCGCGCCTATCTGGGCGGGGACCTTGAGGTTCGGACCCTGCAGAGCTACTTTTCGGAAACCTGATCGCGAGCGGCAGATCAGCTGCCGCTAAGTGATTGGCAATGAAGCCACAATGGCCGGAGGAACTGTCCGGCCATGTGGTTGTTCTGTTCCGGCGCCAGACCCACATAACGTTCCGGGGCCTCGAGTTCGGGGCCCGGACACACTGACGAATCAAGGTTGGCGCGCCCCTGTGACGGGGCGCGCGACTGGAGAACGAGAGAAGCGATGGAAAAGGTTCCGATGACTGCGAGCGGCTTTGCCGCACTCGGGGAAGAATTGAAGAAGCGCCAGTCCGAGGACCGTCCGCGCATCATCGAGCATATCGCGGAGGCGCGCTCGCACGGCGACCTCTCCGAAAATGCTGAATATCATGCGGCGAAGGAAGAGCAGTCCCACAATGAGGGCCGCATCGCCGAGCTCGAGGACAAGCTCGCGCGCGCAGATATCATCGACATCTCCAAGCTCTCCGGCGACACCATCAAGTTCGGCGCGACCGTGACGCTGGTCGACGAGGACACCGAGAAGAAGGCCGTGTGGCAGATCGTCGGCGAGGTCGAGGCCGACGCCAAGAAGGGCCGGATCTCCATCACCTCGCCGCTGGCGCGCGCGCTGATCGGCAAGAAAAAGGGCTCCACCGTCGAGGTCAACGCACCCGGCGGCGCCAAGGCCTATGAGATCACCAAGGTAGAGTGGCGGTAATCCACTCCGCAAGGACTGCTGGAAAAGCCGCGCGGAGCGCGGCTTTTTTGTTTCGCGATGTTTCCATGGCGCGATTGTGAACAGCAGCGTCCTCCGTCATGCTCGGCGCTATTGAGCCAGGGAGGATACGATGGACATCGATCGCATCATCGCGCGAAACCAGCCTTATCTGCTCAGCCTCTTCCGCTTCGTCACAGGGCTGCTGCTGTTTCACTACGGCGTCGCCAAATTGTTCAAGTTTCCACCGGTGGAGATGTTTGCCGACGTCACGCCGTTGTCGCTCTGGGGCGTTGCCGGGATGTTCGAATTCGCGGCTGGGGGTCTCTTGACGATTGGCCTCTTCACGCGACCGGCGGCCTTCATCCTTTCGGGTGAGATGGCTTTCGCCTATTTCATCGAGCATCTGCCGCACAGCTTCTTTCCCGTCGTGAACGACGGCGCGCTGGCGATCGTGCTGTGCTTTGGGTGCCTCTTCCTCGCAGCCGCCGGCGGTGGCCCGATTAGCGTGGATGCGATGCGGCGGTGACCCGTCGTTGCTACCGCCGTCCCTTCACATCCAGCGGCACGGCCGCCTCGTACTTCGAATTGTGCAGCACCAATGACGTGCGCACGTTGCGCACATGCGGTGCTGCGGTCAGGTGCGTCACAAAGTCCTGAAAGGTCGCCATGTCGGGGGCGACGCATTTGAGAATGAAGTCCACTTCACCGGACAGCATCCAGCACTCCCGGACCAGCGGCTCGGCACGGACGAACTCTTCGAAGGCACGCAAATCCGCTTCAGCCTGGCTGGAAAGATGCACGGCGGCGAACACCGTGACGTCGAAACCGAGCTTTCGCGCATCCAGCAGCCCGCGGTAGCCCTGGATATAGCCCTCCTCCTCCAGCGTCCGGACCCGGCGCAGGCAAGGCGGGGGCGAAATACCGACCCGTTTGGCGAGCTCGACATTGGTGATTCGACCGTCGGCCTGGATCTCGGCGAGAATTTTGAGGTCGATCTCGTCTAGGTTCCGCGACACGTGATTGGAACTCCTCGCCTTAATGGCGGTATTGGGTGGATCTGTCGCAATCCTCATAGCCAGTCTGCTTTAAATGAGCAATTTTATTGCGCGGACTGCGTAATGGACTTTTGTTCCTTGTTGGAAAAATCCGCCGACAGGGAATGCAATTCTTGCATAGCTCACCAGAAGGCTTAGATTAGCTCTGATATTTCAGCGCCTCCGCGAGGCCTCCCGGCACGTTCCGCGCCCGCGCTGCAGATTCCCCGTGAAAGGCGTCCATCGAAATGTCCGCTCCTGTTCATGCAAAGGTCGTGATTATTGGCTCCGGGCCCGCTGGCTACACCGCGGCGATCTACGCCGCGCGCGCGATGCTCGAGCCGATCCTGATCCAGGGCATCCAGGCGGGCGGTCAGCTCACCATCACGACCGACGTCGAGAACTATCCGGGCTTCGCCGACGTGATCCAGGGCCCCTGGCTGATGGAGCAGATGGAGAAGCAGGCAGTCCATGTCGGCACCAGGATCGTCTCCGACCTCGTCATCAAGCTCGACACCTCGCAGCGGCCGTTCCGCCTCACCTGCGATTCGGGCGATGTCTATCTCGCCGAAACCGTGATCCTCGCCACCGGCGCCCAGGCGCGCTGGCTCGGGCTGCCGTCCGAGGCGAAATTCCAGGGCGGCGGCGTCTCGGCATGCGCCACCTGCGACGGTTTCTTCTACCGGAACAAGGAGGTCGTGGTGGTCGGCGGCGGCAATACCGCGGTCGAGGAAGCGCTGTACCTGACCAACCATGCCTCGCAGGTCACCATCGTGCACCGCCGCGATCATTTCCGCGCCGAGCGCATCCTGCAGGAGCGCCTGTTCAAGCACCCCAAGATCAAGGTGGTCTGGGACTCCGCGATCGACGAGATCTGCGGCACCGAGAGCCCGAACAAGGTGACCCATGTGCGCCTCAAGAACATCAAGACCGGCGCGCTGACGGATGTGAAGACCGACGGCGTCTTCATCGCCATCGGCCACGCGCCGGCGACCGAGCTGGTGAAAGACACGGTCAAACTGAAACCGTCGGGCTATGTCGAGGTCGCCCCGAACTCGACCGCGACCTCCGTGCCCGGCCTGTTCGCCGCCGGTGACGTCGCCGACGAAACCTACCGCCAGGCCGTGACGGCCGCAGGCCTCGGCTGCATGGCAGCGCTCGAGGCCGAACGTTTCTTGGCCCTGCGCGCCAGCGAGCGCGCGGCAGCGGAATAGCGATCATGCCTCGAACACGCGACGGATTTACGGATATGGATTGGGACAAGCTGAAGGTGTTTCACGCGGCGGCGGAAGCGGGAAGCTTCACGCATGCGGGAGAGCAACTCGGCCTGTCGCAATCGGCGGTGTCACGCCAGGTCTCGGCGCTGGAGCAGGAGCTCTCGGTCTCGCTGTTCCATCGCCACGCCCGCGGCCTGATCCTCACCGAACAGGGCGACCTGTTGTTCCGCACTGCGCATGACGTGTTCATGCAACTGCAGGCGGCGCGCGCAAAACTGACCGACAGCCGCGAGCGGCCGAGCGGCGACCTCAAGATCACGACCACCCCCGGCGTCGGCATCAACTGGTTGATCCCGCGGCTGGGTGAATTCACCGCGCTCTATCCCGAAATCCGGATCTCGTTGATCGTCACCGACGAGGAGCTGGACCTGTCGATGCGCGAGGCGGACGTTGCGATCCGCACCCGCAAGCCGACACAGCCGGATCTCATTCAGCGCAAGCTTTTCGCGATGGGCTTCCATGCCTATTGCTCGCCCGACTACATCAAGCGCTTCGGCACGCCGCGCACGCTGGAGGAACTCGACTCGCACCGCATCATCACGCTCTCCGACGGCAACTTCGCGCCTCATTTGCAGAACCGCAACTGGCTGATCGAAGCCGGCCGCAACGGCTCGGGTCCGCGCGAGGCCTATTTCAAGGTCAACAACATCCTTGGTCTCGTGCGTGCCTGTCAGCAGGGGCTCGGCATCGCAGCGCTGCCGGATTATTTGATCGAGGAACAGAGCCGCCTCGTCCAGCTGTTCGGCGAATCTGATTCGATCCAGCTCGATACGTATTTCGTCTATCCGGAAGAGCTGAAGACGGTCGCGCGCGTGCAGGTGTTCCGTGACTTCGTGGTCAGCAAGGCGCAGCGTTGGCCGTCCTGATTTCCGCATGACTGACATGCGACCTCGACGGTTGCTGCATGCCGCGGGTCAAGCCCATAATGTTTTCACGCTGAGCCTTCGCGTTGCGCATTTGTCCCCCTCCTCCAGTGGCGCGGGAGTTCAGTAATCCCTCTTGGAAGGTGATTGTGTCGGCCTCACGTGGCCAATACCTAAGCCGGGCCTTCGGGTCCGGCTTTTTTTCTGCCTAATTTTCTGCTCAAAATGGCTTTCGCCTTCCGCGTGTATTGACAGTCCTGGGCATACCCCGCATCATTTGCGAATGATCACGAAGTCGTGCGCAATCGTCTCGAAAAAAAGCCCCCATCAGGGGACCTCGGATTTCTGCGCGCGCTAGACTGACTTCGTCATCGCTGCCTAATCCCGAAAGCCCCGCCACCTGGACGGGGTTTTTTCATGTGCCCTCCGTCTCAGGTTCATCTTGAGAAGGAGCAGGAACATGACTGATTTGCGAACCCGCATGCACGGGCTGTGGCTGCCGCTGGTGACGCCGTTTCGCGACGGCCGTCTGGACGAGATATCGCTGCGCCGGCTGACGCGGCACTACGCCGCGCAAAGCATCGAGGGCTTCATTCTGGGGGCAACCTCCGGCGAAGGCATGACGCTGCGGGACGCCGAGCTCGAACGGCTCGTCGCCATCGTGCGCGATGAAATGGCGGCCGGACGCCGCTCCGTTCCGATCGGGCTCGGACTGTCGGGCGCGGACACATCGCGGATGAAGGAGCGGCTGGACGAGACCGCGGACTGGCCGATCGATTTCTATCTGATCGCGAGCCCCTATTACGTCCGGCCCTCGCAGCGGGGGATATCGGCGCATTTCCAGGCGCTGGCCGATCACGCTGCCTGGCCGCTCGCGCTCTACAACATTCCCTATCGCTGCGCCGTCGGCATCACCAACCAGACCATACTGCGGCTCGCCGAGCATCCCAACATCATCGGACTGAAGGATTGCGGCGCAAGCCGCGAGCAGTCGATCGCGCTCTTGCGTGACCGGCCGAAGGGCTTTCAAGTCCTCACCGGCGAGGATGCGAATTACTTCGAGGCGCTCGGCGACGGCGCCGATGGCGGCATCCTGCTCTCGGCGCATCTGGAGACGGCAACCTTCGCCGCCGTCTACCGCGAGCAGAAGCAAGGCAACCCTGATGCGGCCGAGGCGCGCTGGCAGGAGGTCGCGGCGCTGACGCGGCTGTTGTTCGCAGAGCCAAGCCCCGCGCCGGCGAAGTACTGGCTGTGGCGAGCCGGCCTGATCGACAGCCCGGAAGTGCGCCTGCCGATGGTGGAAGTGAGCAGCGAGCTCGCCGCCACGCTGGACCGCGAGATCGAGCGGCGGGCGAAAGTCGCAGCGTAGGTCCTCCCTCGCCTCTCCCCGATTGCGGTGAGAGGCAGCCAGAGAGCGCGCCTGTTGGTTAACCGCGCGCCAACGCCCTTCGCAGCTGCCGCATGGCGCGTCCACGCCTCGTTTACGCAAGGGTGCCTATCGTTCCCCCGCAAAGTTTTCAAACAGGGGGAATGACAATGGGGCAACGCCTTCGCCCGACTGCGGCGGAAATGTTCGCGCCTGCCGATTTCTTGCAGGGAATTCTGCTGGTGTCGTCGTTCGGCTTCTGGGCCGTGATGCTCGGCCTGATGCCGGTGCTGCTGTTTCGGGTCTGGCTCGCGGGCTGACGAAGCCTGCATGCATGGTTAATCGCGGGCTCGCGATTGCGTTCAAATGCGAGCGGGCCCGCGGGCCGGAATCTTAAAACATCCGGCGTATCATTCGTCCCCATAAGCGAAGAAATCGCGGGGGCGATCTTGAACAATCAGAACGATATGGTGCCGTATTACGGCGCCACGCAAAGCATCGACGACGCCGGACAGCAGGGCTTTTCAACCGAAGACATTCTCTGGGCCATCGGCATCTGGTCGGTGATCCTGACGCTGTCGCCGGTCATCGTGTTCTACATGCTGATGGTGGCGTAACTTCCGTCACCCGTCATTCCGGATCGACCGAAGGGCGAATCCGGAATCTCGAGATTCCGGGTTGCGCTGCGCGCCCCCGGAATGACGGCTGGCGGCAAAAACGCAAAACGCGCGGGACACCGCGCGTTTGTCGTCCGGGGAATGATTGACGAATTATGCCGCCTGCTTGTGCATTGCGCCTGTAGCCGACGCCGTGCCGCGAATGGCTTTCACTGAACGCTCGATCGCTGCCCACAGCCTTGCAATTTCCTGAGCCGCACGGCTCTCGGCCTGATACTCGCGCGCGCCTTCGCCGTGACTGAGCGCCATCAACAAATCCGAACGATTGGTGATCTGACCGCCCCACACCGGAGCGCGGAACTTGGCCAGCGCCTCGCGGGCGATGGTGACGATCGGGCTTTCGGATTCGTCGCGGCGGGCCGGCGCGCCGTTGAGCACGACCGCGTAGGGCTTGCGCGCCGCGCGGCACATCTGGATGGTTTCCTGCACCGCGTTGACGTCGAACACGCCAGGGCGTGCCGGGATGACCACCATCGTCGCGTTCTTGATGGCGTCGTCGACCACGGCCGACAGATTCGGCGGCGTGTCGATCAGCACCCACTCGTAACCGTCGCGCTTGGCAGCGGAGACGATGCCGCTGACCGAATTCACCGCCGCCTTGATCGGCGGTTCGTTGGTGCCACGCAGCTTGTGCCACAGCGTGAGCGAGCCTTGCGGATCCGCATCGACGAGCAGAATAGGCTTGGTCGCCTTGATCTGCGCGGCGAGATGCGCGGCCAGGGTACTCTTGCCCGAGCCGCCTTTACGCGATGCAAAAACAATAACGTTCATACCTCTGGCCTCCAGATTGACCCCAGGCGGCGAAAATGAATCACCGCGCTGATTCGTGAAAGAAAAATTTATCGGTAGTTGTGTCGGAGCCACGAAATAACAAGACGTGTTGGCTTTTGAGTCACACTGCCTTGCGACGACAGACATGAACCGTCATGAATTGCCGTTCACGCGGCCAATCGTTCGTCTTTTCAAGCACTCACGCGGATAAATTCGCGGCACAACCTCGCCGCGCAAATCGTTGCGGCGCTTTTTTCATCAGGCACGTCGGCAATTGCTGCAGGCAGGCGCGCGCGAGGCGCGAACAAAACGAGTCCGGTGGCTGTCGCGTGGCTGATGGCCCCTTGAGTCAAATGGACGCAAGGGCCGGAGGCGAGGTTTCAGGGCGGGAACGCGGGAGGCGGGTCAGCTAGCCGTCGTCGGTCTTTTTCTTGGCCGGCTTCGTCTTCTTCGCGGTTTTGGACGAGGTCTTGGACGACGACTTGGCTTTCGGCGCGATGCTGGTCGGTGCGCCGGCGCTCCGCTCCGGTCCGCGGCGGAAGAACACCGCGCATGGCGGCGACAGTTGCGCCTTCTTCTGGATCATGCAGGCGGTGATGGCGTCGACGTTCGGAACGAACTCGCCGCACAGCCGCATCGCATCGGGCGTGCAGGCCTGCTGCTCCTCGGGCGTGTAGGCAAGACCAGCGCCCGGCTGCACCAGGGCGGCGAGCGCCAGCCCAAAGGTCGCAGCAGCCATGAACCTAGCAGCCATGAACCTGGCAGCTATCAACTTAACAGCCATGGACGTCTTGACGCGAGATACCGGCATCGATCCCCCCAGAAGGTCTCATCGTGGCGCAGTGTGGGTGAACCGGCGCTGGTTGGCAACGCGGCGGGGGACGAAAGGTCTGACGTGTGCGGTCTTGGCAACAGCCAGGGCGGTTGCGGGCGCCCCGCTGTCGTCACCCGCTTTCAGCGGGTGACCCAGTGACTGTCCGACGTCCCCCGGAAGGCCGCGGCGGACTGGACTCCCCGCCTGGTCGGCGGATGACAGCGGCGGGAGGGATAGCCCCCTCGCCCCAAGCCGCCAAAACAACCCCATGCACAGTAGCAGGCCGCTGAACCATCTCACGAATCTTCGAGAGTTACGGATTTTACGAATTTTCCTTTGACTCGTCGGGCAAAACACCGGCATGATGGCAGGATCGAGAGGCGCGTGGGGTGGTCGGCCGAAATCCCCGTGAGGGGGAGGACCGCATGGCCACCGTGTTGATCGTCGCACCGGTGTTTGCGCTGATCGCGGCCGGCTATGCGGCGGTGCTGTTTCGCTTCGTCTCCGAGGGCGCGCACAAGGGCATCTCCGAATTCGCCTTCAGCATCGCGATCCCCGCGCTGCTGTTTCGCACCATCGTCGTCTCGGAATTCCCCGACGTCAGCCCTTACAGGATGTGGGGCGCCTATTACGGCGCGCTCGCCATCACCTGGATCGCGGCGCTGGCGATCTCGGCATTGATCCGAGAACGGCGGGAGGATCGCGAGGACGGCGTCGTGTTCGCGATCGGCTCGGTCTACGGCAACATCGTCATGCTCGGCATTCCGCTGGTGATCTCAGCGCTCGGCAACGAGGCGGCAGGCCCGATGTCGCTGATCCTGTCGGTGAACACGCCGCTGCTCTGGCTCTGCGGCATCCTGCAGATGGAGCTCGTCAGCCGCAAGCGGACGGGCTCGGTGATCTCGGTGCTCAGGCCCATCCTGACCGATCTCGCGCGCAACCCGCTGAT
Organism: Bradyrhizobium manausense; assembly: GCF_018129685.1. GTDB lineage: Bacteria > Pseudomonadota > Alphaproteobacteria > Rhizobiales > Xanthobacteraceae > Bradyrhizobium > Bradyrhizobium manausense_D. Next base: position 178,338 of record NZ_JAFCLG010000007.1, on the reverse strand, counting down.
GCTGGGAATCGGCTTCGGCGTGATCTGGCGCTTCACGGGGCTCGGCCTCACCCCCGTCGTCGACAAGACGATCGAGCTGCTCGCGCAGGCGGGCTCGCCGGCCGCGCTGATCGCGCTCGGCATCAGCCTGTTTCGCTTCGAGGTAAAGGGCGAGATGGGAAGCGTCGCCGCGATGAGCGCATTGAAGCTGCTGGCGATGCCGGCGGTGGCGTTCGCAATGGCAAAGCTGCTGAACCTGCCGCCTGTTGTGACCGGCGTCGTCGTGCTGTTCGCGGCGATGCCGACCGGCGCGAACGCCTACATCTTCGCGGTCCAGTATCAGCGCATGGTGAACCCGGTCTCGGGCGCGGTGGCGCTGTGCACGCTGCTGGCGGCGGTGACGCTGCCGGTGGTGGTGATGGTGGTCAGGTAGGACCGCTGCGCTGGAGAACCTGACATCGGCTGACGTCATGGGGTTTGGTGCGACGTCACCGAAATACCGATGGTGATGGCCGCGGCCGGTCAGCCGCGCCGTGACTTTGCCTTCGCACGCAAAGGTAGCTATTCTGCGACGACACACATCAGGGGGAGGCTGATATGGATCGCGAGGACATGCTCGGCGTCATCACGCGCGCTTACGCCGCGCGCGCGGCCGGTGACCTGGAAGGCCTGGTGGCGGCGTTTCATCCCGAAGGCACGTTCAACCTGATCGGCGACAGGAAAGCGCTGCACCTGACAGGCAGCTTTCAGGGGCACGCGCTCCTGCTGGAAGCCTTCGGTCAGTTCACGGCCCATTTCGCCTTCGAGCAGCGCGAGATCCTGACCGAACTGGTCGAGGGCGATCATGCGGCCATCCGCTCCCGCCTTGTCATCCGCTACCGCCCCAACAAGAAGGTTTTCACCACCGAACTGCTGGACCTCTTCAGGTTTCAGGATGGCAAGATCATCGAGCTGATCGAGTTCGCGGACACCGCGCTGATCAAGGCCATCGTCGCCTGACGTAGGGTGACATTGGATTGTAGCGATGCGGCGGCATCGGCACTAGGCTCCCTCCCCCGCTTGCGGGGGAGGGTTGGGGAGAGGGTGTCTCCGCGTTGGGGTTGTTGAAAATTTTCCGACCATGTCCCCGCGCGGCGAGAGCCCTCACCCGCCGCGCAAGACGATGCTTCGCATCGCCTGGGCGCGTCGGCCTCTCCCGCAAGCGGGAGAGGCTGAGCAAGCCCGTGGAAAATCCCCGTGAAACATACGCGATTGCGTCCCGGCTTTTCCCCATGGGACAGTGCGGGCGCGATTCCCCAGGGCATTACGATGGCGTCCGCTCCAAAAATGCTCCGCGTCAATCTCGTGCAGTGCCGCGGCGCGCCTTACGAGGTTGGCCTCGCCCAGGCGGATGCCTTTGCGGCGACGCTGAAGGGCAAGGCGTTTCTCCGCCGGAAGACTGTGCGGTTGCCATGGTGGTTCGATGTTCGCACCGAGGAGCGTGCGTTCAGGACCTATGCTCCGGCATTGTGGGAGGAGATCGTCGGGATCGCCGAAGGACTCGGTATCCCGCTGGAGCGCGCGGTCGCTCATTTCGGCAATGACGGCTTGCGGATGCCGACGGGCGGCTGCTCGGCCGTCATGAGCGGCGGCGTCTACGGCCGCAACTATGATTTCTGGCCGCGCGGCTACGAGGCGCGCTTTGCGCTGATCCAGGTGCACGGCAGCTACGCCAGCATCGGCGGCACCCACCAGCTGACGGGACGCCTGGACGGCATGAACGAGCACGGCCTGTCCATCGGGCTGCATCTGGTGCGGGCGCGACCGCGATCGCCCGGCCTCACCAGCACGTTGCTGATCAGGCGGGTGCTCGACAGCTGCGCGACGACGTCGGAGGCCATCGCCTTTCTGCGCCGCACGCCCCACGCCATGAGTTACAATTATTCGCTGCTCGATGCCGGCGGCGCGGCGGCGGTGGTCGAGGCCGGGGCCGGCGCGGTCGCGGTGCGCCGCGGCGACTGGCTCGCCTGCACCAACCATTTCCAGTCGACGCAACTGAGGCGACTTAACCGCCGCGCCGCGCACTCGATCGACCGGCTGCCGCCGCTCGAAAGCTGGGCCGCGCGCGCGCTCAGCGCCGAACAAACCTTCAGCGCGCTGAACCTCTCGACCTCGCCGGCCTTCCACAATTACGGCAACGCCCAGACGCTGCACACAATCGTCGCCGAGCCGGGCAAGCGACGGCTCCTGATCGGCATCGGCGGCGATGCCGCCGCGCTCGAGGAGGACATGCTGGATGTTGATTTCGGGAAGTGGGTGAGTGGGGAGGATCTGCCGACGAAGCAGCTCAAGGGGCAGCTCGGTTTGGGGAGGAGGATGGTGCGACAGAGGAAGAGAAGGGTGAGCTAGGAGCTGCGATGACAGGGCGCGAAATTCGCCCTGAGGATAGCGCGCGCTGCTGTGTCGGGAATTTTGTGCACTGTCACCGTAATGCCAGCGCGTAGGGTGGGTTAGCGGAGCGTAACCCACCACTTCTGCTGCTGCAGATACTAAAGAGGTGGGTTACGCCTTCGGCTAACCCACCCTACTGTACGACGCGTTGACCGAAGGAGACCGATCTTGCGCCTGCCATGGCCGCTTCTGTTCGGATATGCCGTCGTCAGCAATTGGTTCGTGACCATACCGCTGGCGCTCGCGCTGGCATTTGCCGCCTGGTACGGCTCGCCTTGGATGGGCGGACTTCGGTTTGTATTGATCGCCTGTGCCGCCTTGCTGACATTGCCATTTCCCGCGGCCGGCGCCCTCTATCTTTACCAGAGCTACGACGCAACCAGATACTGGCGCACGCTCGAGATCGCCGAGACCATCGCTGATTTGCCGTTACCGGCCGGCAGCAAAATCCAGTTCGCCGACAAGGCGCATTCCATCGTCGAGATGATCGAGCTGCCGCACGTGACCGAGATCCTCGGCATGCGGCTCACGGGAACGCTCAAGCCGTGGAAGAGACAGGGCAATGACGTCACGCATTGGGGCGGCGATCTCCACGGCTATCAAATCATCAGCGGATTGCCATGCAAAGGCGGACCCTACGCGAACGACCGCTGCGGCGGCGTTCTGTTCGACAAGGCCGGTACGCTCTACCGCTTCACGCTCGGTGCGCCGCACGAGCTGCTCGGGCTAAAGCTGCCAGCCCACACAACGATCCGGCGCGGCAACGACATCGAACCCTGGAGCTTCCTTCTCCCGGCGAGCGGAGCCTACATCCCGGTGCTGGAAACGATGGCCCCGGGCGGCGTCACGCTGGACGTCGCCGGTGATGGGCGGCTCGTGCGGATCGGCTCGGGACACGGCCAGACTATCGTGCTTCGCGGTGTGCCCTTGAACAGCAGGAGCTTCGAGGTGCGGGACGGGACCGTCGTCTCACAGCTCGCCGAACCATTCTCCGTCGCTGGCGAAATGCGACCCGCCGCCACGTCTGTGCGGATCAGATTGGATACGGGAGAGATGTCGGTCATGAGCGGGTGATGCGATCCCCCGCTGCTCGGTGGGCATTGCTGAATAACGGTGATAGTACTGCTTGAAGCGGCTTGACTGCGTCTGCGCGCGCTCGAGTTTAGTGCACTGCCCGCAATTGAACGCCTCGCGTTGGACCACAGATCGGTTGACGTAAATCTTCGACGGATCGCTTAATGGCGATTAGACTTTTGGTTGATTCACGGGCCAAAGGGTATTCCAAGTCGCGTTCTCTCAGGTAAGCTGAAATCCATCCGCCGACGGCTTGCGGGTCAGACTACTCCCAGGCGATTAGGCCCCTTTGCGGGCGAAATAATTTGGTAGCTGGGAGGCCACGTAGCAGGAACGATAATGCAGTCCAATTCCCGAGCCGCAGAGTACTTTTGATGATTGATCAATTTCGTGCATTTAGAGCAGAGAAAATAGTCGGTGACGACACATATGAACTCTCTCTCGATTCGGACGCAACAATTATCGTTGGGCCTAACGGCACTGGCAAAAGCACTTTACTTAGCGTTTTCTACCTTTTCATAACGAGACAATGGTCACGACTTCTTCAATACAAATTCTCGAAGTTGTCACTGCTGCTTGAGAACGGCGAAATTTCCATCTCGAGGGCAGATCTGTTCAGCGTAGATTCCCTGTCGCTATCGAAGGTAGCGCCGCGCGTGCAGTCGCTGTTAGGGCGACTGGTTCAGACGCCCTATTTAGGACAGTTCCTTTCCGGAGCTAATTTTACGCCGAACGAGATCGCGCTGGTATCCGGTCTCCTCGATATTCCGATCGAAGAGTTTGTGCCTTTCCGCCAATACATCGTTCGACAAACGAAGGACCTTTTTGACGAGGCATTCCTTGATGTCGAGCGGAAGCTAGTTGAGATAAAATTGCCTAAGGTGCTCTACCTGCCCACATATCGAAGAATCGAAAAAGACCTCAAATCGATTCTGCCAGACATTGAAGAGCGCATGCGTTCGCGCGCTGTGGAAGGCTCGATGTTCGCCCGACAGGGGCAGAGCTTTGCAGAAATCGTCAGCTTTGGCATGGAAGACATCGGAAAAATGATTTCCGAATTTACAGCCAAGCTCAACACGGTAGCAAAGAACAAATCAAATTCTGCTGCTCAAGAATATATTCGCGACATGGTACAGGGTCGCATCAAAGATTACTCGATCGGCTCGATCCGGGACATCCCACCCACCATTATTGGAGAGTTCGTCGACCGGTTAGACAATCAGCTTCTTTCTTTGGACGACAAACAAAGGTTGCGCGCTGATATCGACAAGCTAAAGAAACGTTCGGTGGGCAAACCAACAAAGGACATGCAGTACCTCGGATTTTTCGTCGAGAAGATGTTGCAAGTCTACCTTGATCTAAAGGATGAAGAGGCCCCGCTTGTACAATTCGCAACGGTCGTCCAAAAATATTTTACGAACAAAATTATCAACTACAACAACTACAATCTGAACATATTTGACTTACACGAAAATCCAATTCAGCTAAACGACCTGTCGTCGGGCGAGAAGCAAATACTGTCTATCTTTGCTTACTTGTTGTTGACCACCGACCCGAGCTATCTGGTTTTTATTGATGAGCCAGAATTGTCCTTGTCGGTGCCATGGCAGAAGGCCTTTCTTCCGGACATCTTGGATACTGCGCGATGCAAAATGCTGCTTGCGGTCTCACACAGCCCCTTTGTTTTTGACAATGAGTTGCGGGGGCAGATTGTCGACGTCCGCAAACTCCGCAAGCATGCGGTTGGTTGAGCGCTCTAATGTCAGATTTCGAGACGCTTCTTCTCCAAGAGCAACGCAACCCAAACGCGACAATCCTTCAGTTCTTTCTATCCAAGTACGACTCGGAGCAGATTGTAGTGGTTGTCGAGGGTCCCGATGACCAGCCCTTTTATTTCGATTTCCTCGCAGACTATTTTCCCGGCAAGAGCATTTTCTTTTTCCACTGCTCCGGAAAGCCATCCCTCCTTGCTCTGAAGGCATTTTTGGAATCCTACAAGCTCGGGGTTCAGCCCGAGCGGCTTCTTTTTCTCGCCGACAAGGACTTCGACGACTATTTACAATTCGATGACCCTGGCGTTCACAAGACGCGGGGATATTCAATAGAGAGCTACTTTGTCGATCCAAAATACTTCGAATACATCCTGCGCAAATTTGGCGGCAGTCAGTTATCCAATAAAACGATCGGCGAATTGGTCGCCACATTTGAAGCAAACCTAAAGGTGGCAGTAAGAACGACCATCGTCCCGATGGCTGTCCTTTGTGCGATCCGATCGTTCAATCGGAGTGCGGACTTTGATTCCATCTCGTGCGCCGATTTGGTAAAGGTTTCGACGGACATCAAACCCAACCGGCAAAGAAGGACCAAAGCCCTCGGCCAACTTTTGCGGGCTGGAGAGTCGGTCGACTTTCACTCAGTGCTGTCGCTTGCGCGGAAATTTCAAAAAGACGACTTCAGTTTATGGCTGCGTGGAAAGCACGGACTTCAGCTTGCGCGAGCAGTGAGCCGCATAGTTGGAAACCTTCATCCCCAATGCAAAGGCGCTTTGCAAATACTGAGTTCCCTTCTCGGTACAGAGGCCTTCAGGCAAGCCAAAAGTTTTCTCGGGGACTTAGCGGGGCTTCGCCAATATTGCCTCGGCCCGCGAGTAGTGCATGCCCACGACGATGGAAACGGATAACCACGGGTCTTCTTTGGATAGGGTCTGCCGCGACTTGCGAAATGTACCGCTGTTGGAGGCCGGATAACAGCAGCGAAAGCTTTGCCGTTGCACCCTTCGGGCAGCCGATAAGAGGGGGAATTCGAATTATCCACACCGCTGGTACAGTTGGGTGGGCTCGAACCACCGACCTCCTGTTCCACAGACAGGCGCTCTAACCAACTGAGCTACAACTGCATCCTTGCGAGCCGCCTTGGGCGCCTGGACGGGCCGGTACCGAGGGGGGCTGGACGGGGCGGAAACTAGGTGCAACGGCCGTTTTTGGCAAGGCCGCAAACGGACGAAAAACCAGCAGAAATCATCTTCTGCGCGATGAAATCGGCATATTGGGGGAAACTCCCCGTGGGGAGGGAACCCTCACCCGGCGCTCCGCGCCGACCTCTCCCGCAAGCGGGAGAGGTGAAAAAACCCGGGCCCATGAGGCCCGGGTTCTTCAACTCACGACCCTGCCGAAAGATCAGGCGGCGGGGTAGAACTTCGAGGCGCTGGCCTTGATCGGCTCGGCGGCGGCAGTGGCCGCCCGCTGCGCGATCTCGGCGAGTTCCTTGGCCTGGGCCTGGAAGGTCTCGAGCTGCTTCTTGGAATGGCCGGTCCAGAGCTGGAAGGCGTCGGTCGGCGACTTCACGCTGAACAGCTCCTGGGTGAAGTCGAGATGGGCCTGGGTGTTGGCCTTCATGAACTCCATCACCTTGGCGGCGTATTCGCTCGCGCCCTTGTGGGCGGAGGAGAACACGGCCTCGATGGTGACGTTGTGGCTCTCGGCGGCGTCCTTGAACTTGGCGTAGTTTTCACGCGCCTGCGAAACGCCTTTTTCAGCGAACGCACGCACCTGCTCCGGGACCTCGAACGGAATCACGGAGGCAGAGAATGGATCAGTCGCACCTGTCATGGTTGTCCCTCACGGTCGTTGAATATTGGAGTGAACCTGGCGCGCCCGCCGGCCAACCGGGGCCATTTCTTTTTTGCAAGTGGCGGGTACGAAAACTGGATACGCAGAACACGAGAGGCTCGTCGTCCAGTGCCCAGTAGTATCCCTGCTTAACATGTCAGCATTGTGCGGCGCAATGTGACAGCGGGTGCGTTGCGATAATTTAATCCCAGGGGTGAGTGTTCCCCGGCGGGGGAACCGGGAGTTGAGGTGCGTGCATCATTTTTTGAAGGCGCAGGAGGGGGAGGGAACGCACCTTTTGCCGGGCGCGGGTCACTGCCTCGCATTCAAACTCCCGGCGAATCCTGCGGATGCGGCCGCGCGATGCCTTGCGGGGGCGGCTGGATTAAGGTTATCGCGGCTTTAGGACCTCCCCCCTAGACAGGGGGCGTGGACCTGCCCGCGGCCGCGGGCGATACTAACTCTTTCTTAAGGCTGCCATTCCGGGCAGTCGCCCTGCGTGACGCGCGAGCGCGAGATACAAGCCGGTCGGATGACGAATTCGGATTTCCAGTTGCGGAGCGTCGGCGATCCCAGGCTGTCCGTGCATGCAACCTCGCCCCTGCCGGCCTGGCTCTGGTCGCCCGACGGTGCGCGCGTGCTGTGGGCCAATGCGGTCGGCGCGAAATTCTTCGGCGTGGCCAATGCGGCCATCCTCGCGCAAAGGACGTTCGGACCGGCCGACAGCCATCGCCGCCAGGTCGCGCAGCTCGGCCGCCGGCTCTCCGCGAACGGTGCCATCAGGCTGGAGCGGATGCGCGGCTTTGGTGCCCGCCTCGGCACGCTGATGACCTGCGCCTGCGCGCGGATCGCCTTTTCCGATGGCACTGAAGGCGTGCTCGTCTCCGCGATGGATGCGGGTGCGCGCAGCATGCCGCTGGTCGAGCGGCTGCATGGTCTCGTCGACGGCGCGTCGGTGCCGATGGCGGCGTTCGCGCCTGACGGCATGTTCGCCGGCGCCAGCGACGCCGCGCGCCCCCTGCTCGGCTTTCGCGATCTCAGTGAAGCCGGCCTCGAGCAGGCGCGCAGCGATGCGCTGAAAAACGGCCGCGCCGAGGTGCCCATCGGTATCGGCAACATGGTGCTGCAGCGGGTCGGCACAGGTAGCGATGTCGGCCTCATCGCGATGATCGAGGCGGCGGCGCAGGCTCAGCCGGCAGCCGAAAGCGTGCAGGATGCCGCGCCAGAAGCGATGCCGGCTCCCGCGGCCGAGGTGCCTGACGAGCCCGCCCCGCAGGCGGCCGTCGAGACTCCACAAGCGCACGGGCTGGATGCCGGGATCGCGATGTTCGATCCGTTCGCCGAGGCGGACGAGGCGCCTGCCCAGAAAACGACCGTGCCCACGGTCGAACCCGCGGCGGAAACACCGGTTGAAAACCCGCCCGAGGCCATCGTGCCGCCGCAAGCCGTGCCGATCACCACAGCCATGGTCGAGCCGCCGCCTGCCCAAGCGGAGACACCGCGCCAGCATCCGCTGCGCTTCCTGTGGCAGATGGATGCGCAGGGACGCTTCGTGCTCGGCTCTGACGAGTTCATCCGCCTGATCGGGCCGCACACCGCGGCCGGGTTCGGCCCGCCTGGCTTCGGGCGGACTTGGCGCGAGATATCAGAGCAATTTGCGCTCGATCCCGACGGCCGCGTGGCGCAGGCGCTCGCCAGCCACGACACCTGGGCCGGCATCACCGTGAACTGGCCGGCCGACGGCGGCGAGCATCTGCCGGTCGAGCTGGCGGGCTTGCCGGTCTACGACCGCGATCGCAACTTCGCGGGCTTCAAGGGTTTTGGCGTCTGCCGCGATCTCGACGGGCTGAACCGGCTGGATGCGCTCCGCCGCTATGAGCTGTTGGTCGCGCCGCAGGCGCAGCACGGCCTTGCGGCCGAAACCGTCGCGCCCGATCCCGCAGCGGAGGCCAGGCCTGCGGTCGCGGCGGACACTCCGGCCGAGCCGCCGCCTGAGCCTGAGCCCAAAGCCCAAGTTGAGGCCGAAGTTGAGGCCGAAGTCGAGACTGCGTCCGAGACTCCAACCGACCCCGAACCGCCTGCACTCACAACCGAAGCGAATTCACACCAAGCCGAATTGGAAACGCCAGTGGAAACGCCTCCGAATGTCGTGCCATTCCGCGCACCCGGTGACTCCAGGTCAACAGGTGACCTGAGGTCAACAGGTGACCAGAGATCACCCACGCTGACGCCGGTCGAGAACAGCGCGTTCAACGAGCTCGCGCGGCAATTGTCCGAGCGGCTCGAGCGCGATCGTGAGACGATGGCCTCCGCGGCGGCCGAACCGCCGGCGGACGAGACCGCACATGAAACGGTGCAGCTGGAGCCTGTCGTCACCGAGCCTCTGATCACTGAACCCGTGACGTCGGAGCTTGAAGCACCGCCGGCTGCGGCCGGATGGCTGACCGAGCCCGCGCCGCCCGCGCAGGGCCACAGCATGCGCGACCGCGCGCTGCTCGATCTCGTGCCATCGGGCATGCTGATCTACCGGCTCGATCGCCTGCTCTACGCCAACCCCGCTTTCCTCGCGCGCATGGGCTACGCGAGTCTCGGCGCGCTGGAAGACGCCGGTGGGCTGGACGCACTTTACGTCGAGCCCGGCGTCTCCGCCGCGAGCAGCACGTCGCAATCAGGAACGCCGGTGACGATCAGCTCCGCCATTGCCAATGGCGAGCAGCCGCCGGCGACCACGGAAGCGCATCTGCACACGATCGACTGGGACGGCGCCAGCGCGCATGCGCTGATCTGCGCGCTGCCGCATGCCGAGCCCGTCTCGGCCGCGCCTGCGATCGCCGCGCCGCCGGTCGCCGCCGGGACCATCGTGCCCGAACCCTTCCCCTCCGCGCCGGATCTCGAGCCGGAGGCCGGCGAGGCCGATGCGGAAGATCTCGCCGCGATCCTCGACACCACGGCCGAGGGCATCGTGATGTTCGATTCCGAAGGCAACATCCACGCCTGCAATCGCAGCGCCGAGGCGCTGTTCGGCTATGACGGCGAGGCGCTGCTGCAGCTCAACCTGCTGACGCTGTTCGCGCCGGAGAGCCAAGAGATCGTCGTCGACTATCTCGAAAGCCTGAAGAGCCAGGACATTGCGAGCCTGCTCGATCACGGCCGCGAGGTGCTGGGCCGCGAGAAGAAGGGCGGCGTGCTGCCGCTCGCCATGATCATGGGCCGCACCCGGCCCGACGGCCCGAACTTCTTCGCCGTGTTCCGCGATCTGTCGCACGCCAAGAAGGACGAGAGCGAGCTGACGCAGGCGCGGCGCCTGGTCGATGGCGCCGCCAATGCCAAGGCCGACATGCTGGCGCGGATCAGCCACGAGATCCGCACGCCGCTCAACGCCATCATCGGCTTTGCCGAGGTGATGATCTCGGAGCGTTTCGGCGCGCTCGGCAATGAGCGCTACGGCGAATACATGAAGGACATCCGCGCCTCCGGCGAGCGCGTGATCGCCATCATCGACGATCTCTTGGAGCTGTCGCGGATCGAGACCGGCAAGCTCGATCTTGCCTTCGCCAACCTCAATCTCAACGACCTCGTCGAAGCCTGCGTCACGGTGATGCAGCCGCAGGCCAATCGCGAGCGCATCATCATCCGCACCTCGCTCGCGCACGCGCTGCCGCAGGTGACCGCCGATGCGCGCGCGCTGCGGCAGGTGACGATGAATCTGATTTCGAACTCGATCAGGCTCGCCAGCGCCGGCGGCCAGATCATCGTCTCGACCGCGCTGTCCGATCGCGGCGAGGTGGCGCTTCGTATCAGGGACACCGGCCATGGCCTCAGCGAAAAGGAAGTCGCCGCCGCCATGGAGCCGTTCCGCACGCCGCCGCCGGGCGATGCCTCTGACAATTCCGCGCTGAGCCTGTCGCTGACCAAGGCGCTGGTCGAAGCCAACCGCGCCCGGTTCAACATCAAGAGCGCGGCAAACTCCGGCACGCTGATCGAGGTGACGTTCGCGCCCGTGGCGGCGCGGGCGTGAGGCGCCGCGCAGAATTCCGCCGCTTCGTGCCCCATGCCGATCTCGCGTGGGCGAACCGGGTTCCCGCGCGCGTATCGGCCCGTTTGCAGGACATTTGTGCCCGAGAGTGACGTCTATCACGGAGACGGCGCTTGCGTTGGACGACGCTCTGAATGATCTTTGTCGCATTGCGATTTCAGGTTTTCGAATGGGTGCCCTTCGGCTGTTTTGCCTGGTTCTTTCGGTTCTCTGGCTCAGCTCGGATTCGGCAGAAGCTGCGCGTCGGGTAGCGCTGGTGCTGGGCAATTCCGCCTACAAGAGCGTGCCCCGGCTGACCAATCCCGTGAACGACGCCGTCCTGGTTGGCGGCATGTTCAAGAACGCGGGATTCGACTCGGTCGACATCAAGACGGATCTGAATGCCGTCGACATGCGGAAAGCCCTGCGCGAATTCGGTGGGCGGGTGCGCGACGCCGACGTCGCCATCATCTACTACGCCGGTCACGGCATCGAGCTGGACGGGACCAATTACCTGATCCCGACCGACGCGGCGCTCGAGACCGACAGTGACGTTCTGGACGAGACGGTGGCGCTTGACCGCGCGCTCTTCGCCGTTGAGCCTGCCAGACAGTTGCGGCTCGTGATCCTGGACGCCTGCCGCGACAATCCATTCGCCAAATCCATGAAGCGCACGGTCGCTGCGCGCGCCATCGGGCGCGGGCTCGCAAAGGTCGAGCCGACCACTCCGAACACCATGATCGCCTTTGCGGCAAAAGCAGGATCGACGGCTTCGGACGGAGATTGGAAAAACAGCCCGTTCGCGGCAGCGCTCGTCGAGCGGCTTCCGACCCCCGGTCTCGATTTGCGCAAGGCGTTCGGGTTTGTACGCGACGATGTCTTGAAGAGCACCGGTTACAGGCAGGAACCCTATGTTTATGGCTCCCTTGGCGGCGAAGACGTGCCGCTGGTCCCGGCGAAGCCGGCTGCGACATCGCCGCAAGCGAGCCCGCAGGATGCCGTCCGCCGCGACTACGAGCTGGCGCTCCAGATCGGCACCAGAGAAGTCTGGACCGCATTCCTGGCGCAATATCCCGACGGTTTTTACGCCAGCCTCGCCAAGGGGCAATTGAACCGCATCGCCGTCGAAGAGACCCGCGCGGCGGCGGCCGCGAAGGCCGGACCGGCCGAGGAAAATACCCGGCCTGCGGCCGACCTCGCCAAGACGGCCCAGCCGGACAAGGCGGCGTCCGAGACAAAGCTGATCGCGGACGCGAAGCTTCGCGAAAAGCAGCCGACCGACAAGCCTCTAGCCGCCACAAGCCAAGGCGACCTCGCCGCGCTCACGCCGCCCCAAAGCCAGCCTGCCCCGACCCCGCCGGACCTCGCCAAGCTGGTGCAGCTCGAACTGCGCCGCGTCGGTTGCATGACGGAAGCGGCCGATGACGACTGGACTGCGATCTCGCAGCGGTCGCTTTCGACGTTCAACAAATTCGCCGGGACCAAACTCGATCCCAAGCTCGCGAGCCTCGATGCGCTTGAAGCCATCAAGGCCAAGCCGGGTCGCGTCTGCCCGCTGGTCTGCGAGCGCGGCTTCAAGCCAGCCGGCGAGCAATGTGTGAAGGTGACATGTCAGCGCGGACAGGCGTTGAACGAGAATGGCGAGTGCGCCGCAAAGGATCAGGACGGCGCGCCTGCGCGGACACCGGACCGGCCGCGTGCCTCCAAGCCCGAGACGCCAAATTCCAAATCGACGGAGCAGCGCCCCGGGCGAGGCGGACAATGTAGCGGCATCAGCCAGCGATGCGCCGTCGAGATCGGCGGCAAGTGCAATCCCGCCACGGGAGCCTGGGAGTATGGGCGCAATGGCGCCGGAGGCAATACGCAGGCGTTCAACGCCTGCGTCGGACGAATGCTCGCGGGTCGCAAGCAATAGCGACGCGAGGCTTGTCGTTTCGTGGCGATCGGTCCGCAACAGGCACGGCGTTTGCGGCGCCGTGCCCTTCACGTTTCAATGGTCGTGGATCAGCTGTAGATCTCGAACAGGCCGGCGCCGCCCTGGCCGCCGCCGATGCACATGGTCACGACGCCCCACTTGGCCTTGCGGCGGGCGCCTTCCTGCAGCAGATGGCCGGTGAGACGTGCGCCTGTCATGCCGAAGGGATGGCCGATCGCGATCGAGCCGCCGTTGACGTTGTACTTGTCAGGATCGATGCCGAGCTTGTCGCGCGAATAGAGGCACTGGCTGGCGAAGGCCTCGTTGAGCTCCCAGAGATCGATGTCGTCGATCTTGAGGCCATGACGCTTGAGCAGCTTCGGCACGGCGAAGATCGGGCCGATGCCCATCTCGTCCGGCTCGCAGCCTGCGGCTGCCCAGGCGACGAAACGGCCGAGCGGCTTGAGGCCGCGCTTCTCGGCATCCTTGGCTTCCATCAGCACGACGGCGGCGGCGCCGTCGGAGAGCTGGCTGGCATTGCCGGCGGTGACGAACTTTCCCGGGCCCTTCACCGGCTCGAGCTTTGCCAATCCTTCCAGCGTGGTGTCAGGGCGGTTGCACTCGTCGCGATCGACGACGTAGTCGACGATCGATTCGGCCTTGGTGGCCTTGTCGACCACCTTCATCCTGGTCTTCATCGGGACGATCTCGTCCTTGAACTTGCCCGCCTGCTGCGCCGAGGCCATGCGGCGCTGCGACTCCAGCGAATATTCGTCCTGGTATTCGCGGCTGACCTTGTAGCGCTCGGCGACGATGTCGGCGGTATCGATCATCGCCATGAAGATATCAGGCGCGGTCTTGAGCAACTCCGGATCGACCGTCTCCTTCGGCGTGCCGCCACCAGGCATCGAGATGCTCTCGACGCCGCCGGCGACGATGCAGTCGGCACCGTCCGAACGGATCGAGTTCGCGGCCATCGCGATGGTCTGCAGGCCCGACGAGCAGAAGCGGTTCACCGAGACGCCGCCGGTCGACTTCGGCAGCCCTGCGAGCAACGCGGCCTGACGGCCGATGTTCGGCGCGCCATGGGCGCAATTGCCGAGATAGCAATCCTCGACATAATCCTTCTCGACGCCGGCGCGGTCGACCGCGTGGTGAATGGCGTGGGCCGCGAGCGACATCGGCGGCGTGATGTTGAACCCGCCACGGCCGGACTTGGCCAGGCCCGTGCGCGCGTAGGAAACGATGACGGCTTCACGCATTGTTTTCTCCCTTTCGAACGATGGTACGGAGGCGTTCTGGACGCCATTGGTACACAAAGTTTGGCGGGCTTGGGAGAAATAAAGCGCCGCGCTGCATCAACAAAAACGCCGCCCCTTGCGAGAACGGCGGCGTTGTTCCGCATGTCGGAATATATGATATGATGATCGTCATTCCGGAGCGATGCGTAAGCATCGCATCCGGAATCTCGAGATTCCGGGTTCTCGCTTCGCGAGCCCCGGAATGACGGTGTATCAGAACGTCAGCGCCTTGGCCTGCTTGACCTGCGGCAGCGCCTGCACCTTGGCGAGCAGATCGGCCGGCACGGCGCCGTCGACCTCGACCAGCGCGATGGCATCGCCGCCTTGCGCGACGCGGCCGAGATGGAAGGTCGCGATGTTGATCCTGGCGTCGCCGAGCAGGCTCGCAAAAGCGCCGATGAAGCCCGGCTTGTCCTCGTTGGTGACGTAGATCATCGACTTGCCGAACTCGGCATCGACGCGGATGCCCTTGATGTCGACCAGGCGCGGCTTGCCGTCGTGATAGACCGTGCCGGACACCGAGCGCTCCTGGCGTTCGGTCGCAACCGTCACGGTGATCAGGCTCTCATAGTCGCTTTGCGCGGCGCGGACGATCTCGTCCACCACCATGCCGCGCTCCTTGGCGACCACGGGTGCGGAGACGACGTTGACTTCGCCCAGCATGGGGCGCAGCAGGCCCGACAGCACGGCCGACGTGATCGCCTTGATCTTCATCTCGGCGACATGGCCCTCATAGGTGATCTCGACCTTGAGGATGCCGCTCTCCGTGAGCTGGCCGGCGAACGAGCCGAGCTTCTCGGCGAGCGCGATGAAGGGCTTGAGCTTCGGCGCTTCTTCCGCGGTGATCGAGGGGAAGTTGACCGCGTTCGAGATCGCGCCGGTGAGCAAATAGTCCGACATCTGCTCGGCGACCTGCAGGGCGACGTTCTCCTGCGCTTCCGTGGTGGACGCGCCGAGATGCGGCGTGCAGATCACGTTGGGATGGCCGAACAGCACGTTCGAGGTCGCGGGCTCCTCGACGAACACGTCGAAGGCGGCGCCGGCGATGTGCTTGGCGTTGAGCGCATCGACCACGGCCTGCTCGTCGACGAGACCGCCGCGGGCGCAATTGATCAGGCGCACGCCCTTCTTCATCTTGGCGATCGCAGCAGCGTCGATGATGTTCTTCGTCTTCTCGGTCAGCGGCGTGTGCAGCGTGATGAAATCGGCGCGCTTGAGCAAATCATCGAGATCGACCTTCTCGACGCCGATGTCCTTGGCGCGCTCCGGCGACAGGAACGGATCGAACGCGACCACCTTCATGCGCAGGCCGAGCGCGCGATCGGCGACGATCGAGCCGATGTTGCCGCAGCCGACGACGCCCAGCACCTTGCCGGTGATCTCGACGCCCATGAAGCGGTTCTTTTCCCACTTGCCGGCCTGGGTCGAGGCGTCGGCCTGCGGGATCTCGCGGGCGAGCGCCAGCATGAGCGTAATCGCATGCTCGGCGGTCGTGATCGAATTGCCGAACGGCGTGTTCATCACGATGATGCCCTTGGCCGTGGCGGCGGGGATCTCGACATTGTCGACGCCGATGCCGGCGCGGCCGATCACCTTGAGGTTGGTCGCCTTCTCCAGGATCTTTGCGGTCGCCTTCGTCGCGGAGCGGATCGCAAGGCCGTCGTAATTGCCGATGATCTCGGCGAGCTTGTCCTTGTCCTTGCCGAGGTTGGGCTGGAAGTCGACCTCGACGCCACGATCCTTGAATATCTGCACGGCGGCGGGCGAGAGCGCGTCGGAAATGAGAACTTTGGGTTTGGTCATCGGAATGTTTCCTTCACACCCTCCCCTGGAGGGGGAGGGTCGGCGCGAAGCGCCGGGGTGGGGTGAAGCTACGGAAAAGAGAATCGCCGGTGCGCCGTGTGGAGAGATCACCCCACCCCGCCGCACCGTCTCGTTTGAGCATGATCTTGTCGGAAAACCGGATACCACTTTTCCGGATCATGCTCGTCGGTGCGTCGACCCTCCCCCTCCAGGGGAGGGTTGAGAACTCAGGCGGCCTTGGCCAGCGTGGCCTTGGTCTCGGCGAACGCCCAGTCGATCCACTGCGTCAGGATCTCGACATCCTTGGCCTCGACGGTGGCGCCGCACCAGATCCGCAGGCCTGCCGGCGCATCGCGGTAGTAGGCGAAGTCGTAGCCGGCGCCTTCCTTCTCGATCAGCGCGACCAGCTTCTTGGAGAACTCGGCCTGCGCGTCTTCGGAGAGCGAGGTGATCGCGGGGTCGGTGAACTTCAGGCACACCGAGGTGTTGGAGCGGATCGCGGCGTCCTTGGCGAGGAAGTCGATCCAGGGCGTCTTCGCCTTCCAGTCGGCGAGCACCTTGGTGTTGGCGTCGGCGCGTGCAATCAGCGCCTTGAGGCCACCGATCGACTTGGCCCAGTTCAGCGCATCGAGATAGTCCTCGACGCAGAGCATCGACGGCGTGTTGATGGTCTCGCCGACGAAGATGCCTTCATTGATCTTGCCGCCCTTGGTCATGCGGAAGATCTTCGGCAGCGGCCAGGCCGGCTTGTAGGTTTCCAGCCGCTCCACCGCGCGGGGCGACAGGATCAGCATGCCATGCGCGGCTTCGCCGCCGAGCGCCTTCTGCCAGGAGAAGGTGACGACATCGAGTTTTGCAAAATCGAGCGGCTGCGCGAAGGCGGCAGACGTCGCGTCGCAGATCGTCAGACCCTCGCGGGTCGCACTGATCCAGTCGGCATTCGGCACGCGCACGCCTGATGTGGTGCCGTTCCAGGTGAAGACGACGTCGCTCTTCGGATCGACCTTGGAGAGATCGGGAATCTCACCGTAGGCTGCGTTCAGCTTGGTGACGTCCTTGAGCTTCAATTCCTTGACGATGTCACTGACCCAACCCTCGCCGAAGGATTCCCAGGCGAGCGTGGTGACGGGCCGCGCACCGAGCAGCGACCACAGCGCCATCTCGACCGCGCCGGTATCGGACGCCGGCACGATGCCGATGCGATAATCAGCGGGCACTTCAAGCACTTCGCGCGTCAGATCGATCGCGAGCTTGAGCTTGGTCTTGCCGACCTTCGCGCGATGCGAACGGCCGAGCGCTGCGTCCTTGAGATTTTGGGCATTCCAGCCGGGGCGCTTGGCGCAGGGGCCGGAGGAGAAATGCGGCACGGCGGGCCGCGAAGCGGGCTTCGCTACAGTCATGATCTACCCTTCCAGATAGTAAGCCTCCCGTTGGGGGGAGGTGTCCCGCCGCGGCTGATACGGGAATCGGGAAGACCAGTCAAGGAAGTTCCGGCGTCTCACGCTGGAGTGATGGCGCTTCCGGGGCGATGCCGGGGGCCTCGACCGACGCGAGCGCGTTCAGCAAGTCCGTGGCCTCGTTGATCAATTGCACGGCGCGGCGGCGGCTGCCGACTTTCAAAATGCATTTGTCGTTGGCCTGAACAACGTAATCGTTGCCGACCTTGATCATGGAATAGCTTGTCATCGAAAATCCCCGAACCGACCGAGCCCGGTGTCCTGACGCTGCGTAGCACCATTCGTTCCAGGGTCCACGTGAACGACGAACGGGTAGTTTATCAGCTGTTAAGATGAACGAACGCGCGATCCGATTTCGTCGATCGCGCAACGCTGATCGTATGTTGCCTCAAAAACGAACAGTCATGCCGGCATGGCTCAACGAAAATCCGAGACGCTTGTAGAAGCGCTGCGCATCGACCCGGCTCGAATGCGTCAGCAGTTCGACCAGATTGCAGCCCCGCGCTTTTGCTTCTGCGATCGCCCATTGCACCAATTGCTCGCCGATGCCGCGGCTGCGACAGTCGCTGGCAACACGAACATCCTCGAGCAAACCGCGAACGCCGCCTTGCGAGCTGATGCCCGGGAGCACGGCGAGCTGCAGGCAGCCGACCACCCTGCCCTCGCTCTCGGCGACCACCAGCGCCAGATTGGAATCGCGCTCCACCCGCTCGAATGCCTGATAGTACGCGGCAGGCAGCGGATCTTCGACGCGCTCGCGGGTGCGACCGAGATGATCGTCGGCAAGCATCGCCACGATCGCGGGGACGTCCTCGCGGCGTGCGCGACGAATGGAGACGGATTTATCGTTCATCGGAAGACTCCGGAGCTCAGCGCGCCGGCGGCAGGCCAAGATAGGTTTCAGTCTCGCCGATCCAGCGGCGGATGGCGGCATGGCGGCCGAGATCGAATCCGCCCTCATGCGCCACGCGCGTATAGGCGAGCAACGAGACGTCGGCCAGCGACACCTCGTCGCCAGCGAAGAAGCGGCTCGCCGCCAAATGCTGCTCCATCCGATCGAGCGCAGCATAACCGCGCTTGACCTTGTCAGGATCGAGCTCGGATGCGGCCTTGCCGAGATAGACCATCTGGAAACGGCACACCGCGATATAGGGCTCGTGGCTGTATTGTTCCCAGAACAGCCATTCGTCCATCTTGGCGGCAGCGAAAGCGTCACGCGGAAGCAGCGCGCTGTCGCGGGCGAGATAGCGGATGATGGCGTTGGACTGCGCCAGCGTACGGCCGTCGTCGAAGGCGACGGTCGGCACCTGGCCGGCGCCATTCATCGCGAGGAATTGCGGGGTGCGCGTCTCGCCCTTGCGCGTGTCGATCTCGACCCAGCGATAGGGCAATGCGAGATGGTCGCACACCCACTTCACCTTCAGACAATTGCCGGAATTGCTGTCGCCGTAAATCTGCATCGCCGCTGCCCTGTTGTCGCGCGACAGAGCATCAGGACGTGACCGGCCTGTCAACCTCAGTGCGGCGAAGCGGCGTCAGAACTTGTAGCCGAGGCCGAGGCGGACCGTATTGATGTTGGTCTCGATGTTCGTGGTCACGCGCTGGTATTCATATTCTGCGCGGGCGAACAGGCCGCCGACCAGCATGGCGTCGAAGCCGACACCGGCGGAATAGCCATAGACGAGTGTGGTCTTGGAGGTGGAGGTCGGCGTCGCAAGCACCGGCGGCGGCGAGGCCGATATGAAAGTGTTGACCGACTGGCTGCCGAAACCGCCGCCGATGAAAGCGTAGGGCAGGAAGCATCCCCAGGCGTAGCCGGCGCGAACCCGCAGCGAGCCGAAATCGGACAGGCCGACCACCGCCGTCGAATCGGTGCTGGCGATGACGACATTGCTGTTGTTGTAAGTCACCCCGCGCGAATGCGATGTCGACTTGAAGCCGCCGTGAATGTAGTTCGCCTCGACGCCCATGACGACGTCGTCCCATTGCCCGTTGTAACCGGCAAAGGCGCCGTAGCCGGCCGAGGTGCTCGTCGCATAGCCGAGCTGTTGCCAACTATAGGTGGGACCCGGCGATACGAAACCCGCCTGCAGGCCGCTGTTGATGTTGGGCGATATCTTCGATGTGATGGTACCGAAGTCGCCCTGGCCGCCGACGTAATAGCCCTGCCAGTTCGGCCGCCCGCTGGACAGACCGTCGGTGAAGCCGCCGCGCAGGACGGGCAGATCCGGCATATCGGCCGCGTGCGCGGCCGACACCGTCCCCAACATCGCCGCCGCCAACAAAAGCCCACGCATCGCAACGCTCCATCGAACTCGAACTCTTCAGCGTGATCATGGCTCGTTAACCTTAACCAATGGTTGCGTCCGGCGTTGTCGTCGCCATCAGCCATGAAAAATATGCAAAGCAAAACGGCGCGGGATGATCCCGCGCCGTTAAGAGGTATTAAGCGATGGGGCTTGCGATCAGCCCTTGGTGACGAGCGGCGGCGGCACATAGGCCGGCGGGGTGTTGAGCTCCCAGCGCACGCCGAGCTTCACGTCGTTCGAGGTGATGTTCTTGACCTTGATGGTGGTGGGGCCGGAGATGCTGCCATCGAACGCACGGAAGTTGCCGGGCGAAGCTTCGCCGAGATCCATGTAGCTGTAGGCCAGTTCGACGGTGAACCCGGGGTTGACCTTGTAGGCGAGACCGGCATGGGCGGCCCAGGCGAAGTTCCACTTACCGTTGGTGTCGAAATAGGTGACGCTGTTGGACAGCGCGCCGTTGGTGTAGCGGACGCCGTTGTCCTGGAAGCTCGAGAGCTGGTTGTAGGCGCCACCGAGGCCGGCGCCGATGAACGGCGTGATGCACCACCAGGTGCCGAGATCGACATAGGCGTTGGCCATGACGACCCACTCGGACTTGCTGCCGGTGTAGGTGTTGGCTTCGACGTCGGTCGGGCCGAGGCGGACGCTCTGCGAACCGTGCAGATTGGCTTTGCCGCGGTACTGTCCGGTCACGTCGGCGCGGAACCAGTTGTTGAAGCGATAGCCGACACCGACGTCGAACAGCGGCGAGGAGTCGAAGCCGAGGCCGGCCGTCGTGGTCGGGAACGTCGCCGAGGTCGCGCTGTCGATGCTCTTGGCGGTCTGATTGGTCATGCCGATGTCGCCGCGCAGATACCAGCCGCCGAAATCGGCGGGCGGGGCGGGCGGCGCGTACATGGGGGGCGGCGCCGCGATCGGCATATCGGCGGCAAACGCCATCGACGAGATCAGAGATGCCGCACCCGCGGCAAGGAGAGACTTAACGCTACGCATTGGCTTCGTCCTTATGGCCGGTGAGGCTGAATACCGGCGCCTCACGTTCTGGAAACTCACGAGGCGGACGATGGCAGCAAATGCTTAAGCGCCACTTAACCCTAATTTTTAAGGTTGATTTTTTCTGAGCGCACACGCGGATGCGGCGCAAGCGTTGCAAAAATGCGGCAGCCGATGCGCTGGAAGACGCGTGGGCGCCGCAATTGCTAATGATTGGTGAAACCGCAATGCGGCGAGGCAGGATCCGTTAACGCTTGTGCTGCGGCAGCCTGGGCAGAAACACCGCAAGCAGGCCGATCGCCGGCAGATAAGCGCAGACCTGGTAGACGAACTCGATCGAGGTGTGATCGGCGAGCTTGCCGAGCACCGCGGCCCCCAAACCGCCGATGCCGAAGGCGACGCCGAAGAACACGCCGGAGATCATGCCGAAGCGATGCGGCACCAGCTCCTGCGCGAACACGATGATCGACGATGTCGTCGAGGAGATGATGAGCCCGATGACGACCGACAGCACCGCGCTGGCGTAGAGCCCGGCATAAGGCAGCGCCAGCGTGAACGGCAGCGCGCCGAGGATCGAGATCCAGATCACGATCTTGCGGCCGAAGCGATCCCCTAACGGTCCGCCGAAGAACGCGCCGACGGCGTTCGCGGCGAGGAAGATGAAGAGATAAATTTGCGCCGCCTGCGTCGACACGCCGAAGCGGTCGATCAGATAGAAGATGTAGTAGCTCGACAGGCTCGAGACGTAGAGCTGCTTGGAGAACAACAGCGCCACGAGCACGAGCAGCGCGACCGCGACGCGGCGCGAGCTCGGCCCGCCTTCCTGCGCGTGAGCCGGGGCCAGTTTCCGGGTGGTGATCTGCGGTTCGTACCAGCGGCCGATACGCCAGAGGATGACAATCGCGAGGAACGCGATCGAGGAGAACCAGGCGATGCTGCCCTGCCCGAACGGCACGACGATGAGAGCTGCGAGCACCGGCCCCATCGAGGTGCCGAAACTGCCGCCGAGCTGGAACACCGATTGCGCAAAGCCGTAGCGGCCGCCCGAGGCGAGCCGCGCGATGCGCGCCGATTCCGGGTGAAACACCGCCGAGCCGAGACCGACCAGCGCGGCCGCAGTCAGGATGACGAGATATTGGTGCGCGGCGCTGAGCAGCAGCAGCCCGAAAAAGGTCGAGGCCATGCCGATGGACAGCGAGTAAGGCTGCGCCTTCTTGTCGGTGTAATGCCCGACCACCGGCTGCAGCAGCGAGGCCGTGAACTGGAACGCCAGCGTGATCATGCCGATCTGCGCGAAGTCGAGCG
Organism: Bradyrhizobium manausense; assembly: GCF_018129685.1. GTDB lineage: Bacteria > Pseudomonadota > Alphaproteobacteria > Rhizobiales > Xanthobacteraceae > Bradyrhizobium > Bradyrhizobium manausense_D. The sequence goes on along the minus strand of NZ_JAFCLG010000007.1, from coordinate 156,149 downwards.
CGTAGGTATCCTTCAGGATCGGATACACCGAGGCGATCAGCGACTGCATGGTGTCGTTGAGGAAGTGCGAGAAGCTGATGCCGGCGAGCACGACATAGGCCGGCCCCGCGGCGGCCTTCACGGCGGGGGCAACGTCGCCGCCGACGATGGGCTCGGTCAGCGTTTCCGCATGGACGACGACAGGCTTGTTCACTGGAGCTTCCCGGCAGGGGCGGCGAACCGCCGCATCCGCTGGTTACGATGCACGGGACGGCGAAACCACCGCCAATCGCAAATGGCTGGGATGCGTAGGTTTGTCACTTACCCTCCCCTGGAGGGGGAGGTCGGCTCACATTGAGCGCTGCGAAATGTGAGACGGGGTGGGGTGAAGGCCTCTCCGCCCTCGACGCTGCCCGCGTGGGGAGATCACCCCACCCCGCTCGCGCTTCGCGCGATCGACCCTCCCCCTCCAGGGGAGGGTAAGAAGAAGGCTCACGCCGCGGCCTGGCCCAGCGCCGAGACAATGGTGTCGACGACGTCCTCGACCAGGATGCGGTCCTCGCCCTCGCCCATGACGCGGATCACGGGCTCGGTGCCGGAGGAGCGGATCAGCAAACGGCCATGGCCGTTGAGGCGCTTCTCGCCGTCGGAGATCGCCGACTTCACATCGGTGTCGTCGAGCGGCTTGCCGCCCTTGTGGCGAACGTTCTTGAGGATCTGCGGCAGCGGATCGAAGCGATGGCAGACCTCGGAGACCGGCCGGCGCAGCTTCTGCACCACCGCCAGCACCTGCAGCGCGGCCACGAAACCGTCGCCTGTGGTGGCGTAGTCCGACAGGATGATATGGCCGGACTGCTCGCCGCCGAGATTGTAGCCGCCGCTCAGCATCTGCTCGAGCACGTAGCGGTCGCCGACCGGCGTGCGCACCAGATCGAGCCCCTGCTCTTTCAGGAAACGCTCGAGGCCGAGATTGGACATCACGGTGGCGACGATGCCCGGACGCGACAGCCGTCCGTCTTCCTTCCAGCTCTGCGCGATCACCGCCAGCAACTGGTCGCCGTCGACGACATGGCCGCGCTCGTCGACCAGGATGACGCGGTCGGCGTCGCCGTCCAGCGCGATGCCGATGTCGGCGCGCATCTCGCGCACCTTCTTCGACAGCGCTTCCGGCGAGGTCGAGCCGCAATCCTTGTTGATGTTGAAGCCGTCGGGCTCGACCCCGATCGGCACCACATCGGCGCCCAATTCCCAGAGCGCTTCCGGCACCACCTTGTAGGCGGCGCCATTGGCGCAATCGACCACGACGCGCAAGCCATCGAGCGAGAGATCGCGCGGCAGCGTGCGCTTGGCGAACTCGATGTAACGGTCATGCACGCCGTCGATGCGGCGGGCGCGACCGAGGCTAGCGCTCTGCGCCAGCCGCCGGTCGATCGGCTCGTCGAGCAGCAGCTCGATCTGCTTCTCGACGTCGTCGGAAAGTTTGAAACCCTGCGGGCCGAACAGCTTGATGCCGTTGTCCTCGAACAGGTTGTGCGAGGCCGAGATCATGACGCCGAGATCGGCGCGCATCGACTTGGTCAGCATCGCCACGGCCGGCGTCGGCATCGGGCCGACCAGGAGCACGTCCATGCCGACTGAGGTGAAGCCCGCGACCATCGCGTATTCGATCATGTAGCCGGACAGCCGCGTGTCCTTGCCGATCACGACCCGGTGGCGGTGATCGCCGCGCTGAAACGCAAGGCCGGCGGCCTGGCCGACCTTGAGCGCGAGCTCCGGCGTGATCAGTCCGTTGGCGCGGCCCCGGATCCCGTCCGTCCCGAAATATTTGCGGCTCATCATCGTCCCCCACGCAACAACCAGGGATCCCCAACACAACCTCCGGGTGCCCTGACGCGACCCGCATCCCTGATTTGCTGAGGTCTTATAATGCCTGGGCCGCTAAATTGGCTTCAAAAAATATGATGAATCATTACGGAACCGGACTTGGCGGCGAACCGGTAACCTGTTGTTAACATTATATTTCCGCTTCGGACGCGGGAACGAGGCGGAACTGGCCTCAGCCCTTTCGCTTGACGTGGCCATCCTCGCGGCTCGGCGCCGGCTGGATGACGTTGACCGGGTCGGAGCCCGGAAAGGTCTCCTCCAGCCCCTCCTCCAGCGCGTCGTCGAGGTCCTGCTTCTGCTTGATTTCTTCCGGCGAAGGCCCGGTGCGCGGCGTGGTCATGGCGCCCCTCTCGCAAACGATTTGGCTGTGCATCCAACCATGCTAGATGACCCCTAAACCTTCCGATGCAAGACTTCCTAAGACAAGACTCCCTAAAACAAGACGGGCGGGGAACGTTCATGAAGCATATCACCTGTATCGACGATCTTCGCGCACTGCATAAGCGCCGCGTGCCGAAGGCATTCTTCGACTATTGCGACCGCGGCTCCTATGCCGAGGAAACGCTGCGCGCCAATCGCGAGGACTTGCAGCAGATCAAGTTCCGCCAGCGCATCCTGGTCGACGTCTCCAAGCGCGACACCTCGACCACGATCCTCGGCGAGGTCTCGACCATGCCGCTGGTGCTGGCGCCGGTCGGCCTGCTCGGCATGCAGCACGGCGACGGCGAGATTCACGCCTGCCGCGCGGCGCAGGCCGCCGGCATCCCGTTCACGCAGTCGACCATGTCGATCTGCTCGATCGAGGACATCGCCGCCGCCGTCGAGAAGCCGTTCTGGTTTCAGCTCTACGTGATGAAGGACCGCGGCTTCATCAAGGAATTGATCCAGCGCGCCATCGCGGCAAAGTGCAGCGCGCTGGTGTTGACCGTCGACCTGCAGGTGATCGGCCAGCGCCACGCCGACATCAAGAACGGCATGACGATCCCGCCCGAATGGTCGCTGTCGAAATTCATCGACTTCGCGACCAAGCCGGCCTGGGTTTCCGGCGTGCTGCAAGGCAAGCGCCGAACCTTCGGCAACATCGCAGGACACGTGAAGAACACCGAGGACCTCAACCGCCTCGCCGAGTGGACCGCCTCGCAGTTCGACACCTCGCTGAACTGGAAGGACGTCGAGTGGATCCGGAGCATCTGGCCGGGCAAGCTCATCATCAAGGGCATTCTCGACGTCGAGGACGCCCAGGAAGCGGCCAAGACCGGCGCGCAGGCGCTGGTCGTGTCGAACCACGGCGGCCGTCAGCTCGACGGCGCACCGTCCTCGATCGAGGTGCTGCCGGAGATCGTCGACGCCGTCGGCGAGAAGATGGAGATCATGTTCGACGGCGGCATCCGCTCCGGCCAGGACGTGATGCGCGCGCTCGCGCTCGGCGCCAAGTCGTGCATGATCGGCCGCGCCTATGCTTACGGGCTGGGCGCCGGCGGCCAGGCCGGCGTCGCCAAGGCGATCGACATCATCCAGAAGGAGCTGCTCACCACCATGGGACTGTGCGGCGTGAACCGGATCGAGGAGATCGACGATCACGTGATTGCGGAGGCACCGTAGGGATGCAAGTGCCGTAGGGTGGGTTAGCTCAGCGGATGCGCGAAGCGCAATCCGTTGAGCGTAACCCACCAACTTCGGTCGGCATTTGCGGAAGCTTGGTGGGTTACGGCTTCGCCTAACTCACCTTTCAGGTTCTACGCGTTCAGCGCACAACCGATCACATCGGCGGGGTCAGGCCTTCACGGCCGACGCTGACGCGATCGGTCTCGAGCGAGCCATCAGGCAATTGCTTCATGACGGCGATGACCTTGGCGCCGGGCTTCAATTCGGACTTGTCGCCGGGCATGAAGGTTACGACCGGCGTCATATCGGAGACGAAGACCTTCTTCTCGCCGTCCTTGTACTTGACGACAAGCGTGTGGCCGTCGTTGCCCACGACGCTCTCCGACACCGTCGCATTGGTCATGCTGGAGTTCGGCTTCAGATCGTAGGGCCGCGAGCCTTCGCCGGTGCCGCGCATGCTCTCCGGAAACACGTGGACCTCGACGGCATTATTGCCGCCGTCAGGTCCCGGCACGGTGGTGACGCCGACGAACGAGCCGACCTTGATGTCAGCAAGCGAAATCTTGATGATATCCGCGATGCGCGCGTCGGAAGCGATGTGGAGCTTGACCTCCTCGCCAGTGCGCGACTTGACCTGCATGGTGTCGCCCTCGACGCTTTCGATCGTGCCGCGCACGCGGGTCGGCACCGGCGCCCTTTGCGCGACGGCGGCAAAGGTGGAAGCAGCCACCATCGCAACAGCGATGAGCGGGCGCGTGAAACTGGCACGTTGGATCGTCATTGATGTCTCCGATTATTCCCACCGGTTAGAACGCCGGAGACGGCGCCCTATTCTCTCAAGTCTTTGTGAGATCGGCCTCGACCACCGCGCGCAGCTCGGCGGTCACTTGCGGCCGCTGGCCGAACCACAGCTCGAAGCCGCGGACCGCCTGGTGCAGCAGCATGCCGAGCCCGTCGGCGGTCCTCAGCCCACGGCCCCGGGCGGCCGCGAGCAGCGGCGTCACCAGGGGAACGTAGACGAGGTCGGCGACGACGGCCTCCTGCGGCAGCCGCGCCACATCGATCTCGAGCGCGGGCTGGCCGTGCATGCCGAGCGAGGTCGTGTTCACGAGAAGGTTTGCCCGCGGCAGCACCTCGTCGATCCCGTCCCAGGCGAGCGGACGCACGTTCGGCCCGAACTGCGCCGCCAGCGCCTCGGCCCGCGTCAGCGTGCGGTTGGCAAGATGGACACGGGTGAAGCCGCGTTCCAGCAGGCCGAACACCACCGCACGCGAGGCGCCGCCGGCGCCGAGCACGAGCGCCTCCTCGGCCTTGTCCCAGCCAGGCGCGCTGGCGTCGAGATTGCCGAGAAAGCCCTCGACGTCGGTGTTGGTCGAGCGCAGCTCACCATCGGAAAACCACAGCGTGTTGGCGGCGCCCACGGCCTTGGCGCGCGCATCGGGGGACGACAGCCCGAGCACGCCTTCCTTGTGCGGAATGGTGACGTTGGCGCCGACGAAACCACGCAGCGACAGCCGGAGCACGAAGTCGCGCAAGTCGTCGGGCGGAACGGCCTCGATGACATAGCCGCCTGCGATGCCGAGCGTGCGCAGCCAGTAATGATGGATCAACGGCGAGCGCGAATGCGCGGCCGGCCATCCGATCAAGCAGGCTGCAGGCGGTTTGGGCGTGGTCATCCTTCCCTCGGGTCGTGTTCGAGGGCGATCCATTTCGCGTCCGGCCGGTCCTGTCAAGCAGGCGAGGGGCGATCCGCCGGTTCGGCCAAGCCAGGGGGGCTGCCTTGATGTCCGCCATCGCACGCTCATTGGCCTAATGATAAAGCGCAGGTTGCGGAGTGACGCCATGCGCCTGTGTCTCCTCCGTCATTGCGAGCGCAGCGAAGCAATCCAGAATCCCTCCGCGGAAAGACCCTGGATTGCTTCGCTACGCTCGCAATGACGCGTGGAAACGCCTCGGACTTGCTCCTCCCCTCACCGCAGGGGCGAAAAGAGGAGGAAGCAATGTCGCCCTAGCCGGTCACGCCGCGTGCTGATGCGCGGCGATGATCTGGTCGGCGGCACGTCCCGTGACTTCGGCCATGTGGTCGAACTGGCGCGTGAAGCTGCCCGCACCGGCGGTGGCGGAACGAAGCTCGACGATGAGCTCGCCGATCTCGGCTTCCGGCATCATGGCGCGGACGCAGTCCCAGCCGCTCCAGCCGTCGCGGGTGTCGAAGCCGAGGATCTGGCCGCGCCGCGCCGACAGGATCGCGTTGATCTTGGCGGTGGCCTCGGTCGGACAGACGATCTCGACCAGGTGGATCGGCTCCAGCAACACCGACTGGCATTGCGGCAGGCCTTCGTTGAGCCCGATCCGCGCCGCCGTGCGGAAGGCGAGGTCGGAGGAATCGACGCTGTGATAGGAGCCGTCGGTCAGGGTCACTTCGAGGTCGGTGACGGGGAAGCCGAGCGGGCCGCGGGCGAGCCCGTCGACAACGCCCTCCTCCACCGCGCCGATATAGTTGCGCGGCACAGCGCCGCCGACGACCTTCTCGGCGAACCTGAAGCCTTCGCCGCGCGGCAGCGGCTTGATCTCGAGCACGACATCGCCGAACTGGCCGTGACCGCCCGATTGCTTCTTGTGGCGTCCGCGCTGGGTGATCGGCTTGCGGATGGTCTCCTGATAGCCGATCGCGGGCGGATGCGAGGAGATCTTGACGCCGAAGCGATCGCTGAGCCGCTCGCTTGCGACACGCAGATGCATCTCGCCCTGTCCCCACAGCACGGTGTCGTGGGTCTGGGCGTTCTGCACGACGACGAGCGACGGATCCTCCTCGTGCAGCCGCATCAACGCCTGGCCGAGCTTGACGTCATCCTTGCGATCGGTGGCCGCGACCGACATGGCGAGCACAGGCGGCGTCGGTTCTGGCGCCGCAAGCGCGCCAGGTGCGGTCTTGCCGCTCGAGACGGTGTCGCCGGTCTTGACCGCATCGAGCTTGGCAAGCGCGACGGTGTCGCCGGCTTCGGCCGAGGCACGCTTGCTGTCGTAAGCGCCGCTCACGGCGAGGATGCCGGAGATGCGGCTCACGCCGCCGGAGGAGGATTGCAGCGTGGCGCCGTCGTCGAGATGGCCGGCGAGCAGCCGTGTCAGCGACAGTTTTCCGCCGTGCTGCGAGTGCAGCGTCTTGAAGACGAAGCCGAGCGCATCCTTGCTTTCAGGTGCACCGAGACGCTTTGCGGTTTCCGCGATACCGGGCACCTCATGACGCAGCGCCTTCATCAGGCGCAGCACGCCGTTCTCGCGCGCCGCCGCACCGAGCAGAACAGGGCAGATCAGCCCCTCGCGCAATTCGCGGGCGAGATCGTCGAACACGGCATCGCGCGGCGGCTGGATGTCCTCGAGCAATTGCTCCATCAGCGCGTCGTCGTGATCGGCGAGCTTCTCCAGCATCGAGAAGCGGGCTTCCTTCTCGCGATCGAGATTGCCGCCTTCGAGCGCGACCACTTCGGACGCCTTGTGCTCGCGATAGACGAACGCGCGCTCCAGCGCGAGATCGACAAAGCCCTCGATCAGCTCGCCCTTCCAGATCGGGATCTGGCGCAGCACCAGCGGCACGCGAGAGGCGGGCTGCAGCATCGCGAGCGTCTCGCGGATGCGCTTGTTGGCGCGGTCGATCTTGTTGAGGAACAGGAAACGCGGGATCTTCAGCTCCTCCAGCTCGCGCAGAATGATCTGAAGCTGCGGCAGCTTCTTCTCGTCGGCCTCGCAGACCACGATGGCGGCGTCGACCGCGGGAAGCGCGGCGCGCATGTCGTGGGCGAACTCGACGGAACCGGGACAATCCAGGAAGGTGTAGCTGTCGCCCATGAAACTCGTGGTGGCGGCAGTCAGCCCGACAGTCATCTTGTGATGACGGGCCTCAGGCGTGGCGTCGCCGACGGACGTTCCGGCGTCGACACTGCCGGCGCGCGGGATGGCGCCCGTGCGCGCCAGGATCGCTTCGAGAAGTGTGGTTTTACCTGATTGGAAAGGGCCCACCAGCGCGATGCACCGTGGACCTCGGGGACTTCTGACGTCTTGTCCCATTCGCCGCCTCCTTGGTGTGGAGCTCGGCCCATGATTGGGTCGGCAAACGCAGATGCTCTGCCCGTCCCCGAGATTTGGCAAGCGTCAAACGTCGCTGCGGTGCGTCGTCGGTAAGTCTCGATGACTGGTGAGAGTCGGTTCGGCCTTGAGCCGGCGTCCCACCTCACCCCAGCGGGGAGAGGTGAACCAACACCTCCGCTGACACGCCGCTAACGGCCCGGACGAAGTTCCAGGCTTTCGAGTCCGGCCGCGACGTTGAGACCGACCTGACCCTGCACGCTGAGCGGCTGAAGCGCGATCGAGTTATTGGAGCCCCCGACCAGCACATTGCCACCGAGGCCGACGCCGACCGAAGCGCTGCCCTGCGCACCGGCATAATTTCCGGCGAGATCGCCGGGGCCGAGCCGGTTGACCGGTGCGAACACGCCCCAGGCGAGCGCCGTCTCCTGGGTGATGCCGAGGTCGATACCCACTTTGCGGATCGTCGCGACATAGCGGTCGTCGGGCAAGCCATCGACGCGCAGCACGCAGCCGAGATTGGTCACCGATCCCACGATGAAGCCGACGCTGGCGCCGCCACGGCATTCAAGCACGCCGACCTGCACCATCCGCGACGACTGCGCGCTGGCGCTCGCGATGGAGGCGACGAGGCTAGCTGCGGCGAGCCCGGCGAGGAGGAGTGAGCGGCGCATGAAATATCTCCGGCTATGAATGGGACGCGAGCAAAGAGAGCGCGGCAGGAAGCCACAGGGCGTTCTATGCCACAAGAGGGATGCGCTGTCTTCCCTTCTCCCCTTGCGGGAGAAGGTGGCGCAAAGCGCCGGATGAGGGGTTCTCTCCGGGAATGCCATCGCGATAGAATTATGCGCGGAGAGAACCCCTCACCCGTCTCGCCGCTGCGCGGCGATCCACCCTCTCCCGCAAGGGGAGAGGGAAAGCATTGCCGCGCGCCTAGCGCAGATTGCCGCAGAAGCGCTGGATGCGCTTGCAGGCGTCTTCGAGGTCGGAGGTCTTGGTGGCGTAGGAGATGCGGAAGGCCGGGCCGAGGCCGAAGGCCGAACCCTGCACCACGGCAACGCCTTCGGTCTCCAGGAGTTCGGTGACGAACTGCTCGTCGTTTCCGATCACATTGCCCGACGGCGCCGTCTTGCCGATCGTGCCGGCGCAGGACGGATAGACGTAGAACGCGCCTTCGGGACGCGGGCACTCGATGCCCTTGGCCTGGTTGAGCATGGAGACGACGAGATCACGACGCTCCTTGAACACCTTGTTGTTGGCAGCGATGAAGTCCTGCGGACCGTTCAACGCTTCCACCGACGCCCATTGCGAAATCGAGCACGGGTTCGAGGTCGACTGCGACTGGATGGTCGACATCGCCTTGATCAGCTGCGCGGGGCCGCCGGCATAGCCAATGCGCCAGCCGGTCATGCAATAGGCCTTCGACACGCCGTTCACGGTAAGCGTGCGGTCGTAAAGGCTCGGCTCGACCTGCGCGACGGTGGTGAACTGGAAGTCGTCATAGACGAGGTGCTCATACATGTCGTCGGTCATCACCCACACATGCGGGTGCTTGACCAGCACGTCGGTGAGCGCCTTGAGCTCGGCGCGCGTATAGGCCGCGCCGGTCGGGTTCGACGGCGAGCACAGGATCACCCATTTGGTCTTCGGCGTGATCGCGCGATCGAGCGCCTCGGCCTGAAGCTTGAAGCCGGTCGCGGCGGTGCAGACCACCGGCACCGGCTCGCCACCGGCGAGCGCCACCATCTCGGGATAGCTGACCCAATAGGGCGCCGGGATGATCACCTCGTCGCCCGGATTGATGGTCGCCATCAGCGCGTTGTAGAGCACCTGCTTGCCACCGGTGCCGACGATGATCTGGTTCGGCTTGTAGGCGACGCCGTTCTCGCGCTGAAACTTCGCGATGATCGCGTCCTTCAGCTCGGGGATGCCGTCAACGGCGGTGTACTTGGTCTTGCCGGACTCGATGGCGTGGATCGCCGCCAGCTTGATGTTGGCCGGCGTGTCGAAGTCGGGCTCGCCGGCGCCGAGGCCGATGACGTTGCGGCCAGCCGCCTTCAGCGCGCGCGCTTTATCCGTGACCGCGATCGTCGCGGACGGCTTCACACGGTCGAGCGCAGCGGCAAGGAAGGACATCGTCATCTCCTGACAAGCGTCGTGAACCCTTTGGCCTCACGACTCCAATTGTGGGAATGGAGCCACCCTAAAACGTGTGCCGCTGCACCGCAAGAAACTTCGGCCCGATCCTGGAAAAGTTTACGGATTTTGCGCGTTTCCAGCCACGATTTCCCGCAATAATCGATAAGTTTGCTGTCGAAATCGCTCATATCCGCGAAGGCTTGTCCTCGGAGCAATTTTGCGCGTGGCACGTCGCCGCGAAGGCAGCACTCCGTCATGCCCGGGCTCGTCCCGGGCATGACGATACGGAGACACCGCGGGCCACACACGATCGCGCGATGCGATGAGTCGTGCATGCTGACGCAAGCGTGATCTGCTTTGCGGCTTGGCCGCGAACATGATCTTCCCCGGCGTTGCAGTGCGGTAGGGTTTTCGAGTTTTTCTAGCGCCCGGCCCTTGCGGCGGATTCCCATCGGCATCATTGTTTAGCCGCGATGCGTGGGCAGGACGCAGCGCACTTTCCCGTCCCTCGGAATCGAACTCCCAGAATGTACAAGCTCTATTCGATGCAACGCTCGGGCAACAGCTACAAGGTCCGCCTTGCGCTGGCGCTGTTGAACGTGCCTTACGAACCCATCGAGGTGGACATTCTGCGCGGCGAGAGCAAGACACCGGACTTCCTGGCGAAGAACCCGTCCGGCCAGGTGCCGCTCCTCGAGGTCGGCGATAACCGCTATCTCGCCGAGTCCAATGCCATCCTCTGGTACGTCGCCGTCGGCACGCCACTGGCGCCGGAGAACCGGATCGATCGCGCCGAGGCGCTGCAATGGATGTTCTTCGAACAGCACGCGCTGGAGCCGAATATCGGCGCCGCCTATTTCTGGCTGTCTCTGGTCAAGGGCGGCCGCGACCTGCAGACCCATGCGCTGGAAGACTGGATGGAGCGCGGCTACGGCGCGCTCCAGGTGATGGAGAACCACCTCAAGACCAGCGACTACTTCGCAGCGCGCCAGCTCACGGTCGCCGACATCGCACTGTACGGCTACACGCACCTCGCCGAGCACTGCGATTTCGACCTCGCGCCGTTCCCAGCAATCCGGGACTGGCTGAAACGCGTCGAGGCTGCGCCCGGCTTCGTGGCGATGGACTGGCGGCCCGCCGACATCGACAATCCAGCCAGCATCGCCGCCGGGGCCTGAAATCAGGGGACCGTTAAGAAATAGTGGGGGTTGCGTTAACCTCTGCCCTATTCCCGCCGCTTTCGGTGCAATCGCCGCCTCAATATTGCCGGTTGAAATTGTGAAGTTGTTCGGCGTTGCGGGTGATTCGCTCGCAAGCTGAAGGATTTAGACCCATGATTCGGGCGTCCGGCACGGTCGGCTTTCAGGGCCAAACCGATACCGTCTCGTCTTCCCGGCTGACCAACGCGGTCGCGGCCTCGCTCGCCGTCGCCGCCGTCTCGCTGTGTCTGATCGTCACCCTCACGGTGCTGTCGACCAAGGCGGCCATGGCGATGGGTCTGGCGGTCTGATCCCCGTTTCGTCCTGGATCATCTTCAAACTACCGCGCGGCCTCGCACCCGACGGCATCGCGATGGGACATCGATGAAATCGCCTGTGGTCATCGTTGCAATCACATTGACTGCGGCCATTCTGGTCGCGGCCTCGCTGTTGATCTTCGTCGGCACCCGCAAGGGCCCGGGGACCTCGACATGGAACGCGCCGGCGCAACAGCGCATTGAACACGCGCATTTGGTCTAAAATCATCCGAAAGCTTTGAGCCCACACGCAAGCGCCGCTTAAGCGCACCGCACGAAATCGCCTTGCGTTCGCACGACCATCGGTCAGTCTAACGGCCTTATCTCGTTCAGGGAGGAATGAGCGAGGCCCATGCGGTTCGGATGGCGTGCCATGTCCGGTCCCGTGCTGACGGCAGCGATCACACTGCTGGCAATCCTGCTCGACCGCGCCGCTCCGCTTCCCTCGCCCGCGCCACTGTTCGTCTGTGTTGTCGCATTTGCCGGCGCGCTGTCGGGCTTCGCCTCCGCCATGACCAGTGCGGCCCTCGCCGTGATGGGCGCCGCGCTGTTCTTCCTCGGCCACCGTGCCATGCCCTTCCATGCCGCCGCCGATCTGGTCGGGCTCCTGGCCGTGACGGCCTTCGGCACCGCAGGCATCACCGGCCTCATGCGCGAGCGGCTGCTCGACAGCTTCGCGGCGGAGCGCCGGAACCACGCCATCGCGGCGCGGCTGTCGGCTGCGCTCGACCAGGTCGATATCGGCATCGTGCTGCTCGACGCCGAGACCCGCGCCGAATTCATCAACCGCGCTTTCCGCGACTATTTCGCGCTGCCGGACGAGAAGGCCGACGACAAGCCGCCGTTCATCGCGCTGATGTATCACGGCCGCGATACCGACGCCTTCGACCTGCCGGAGGATGAGCTGGGCCGCTTCATCGCGCAGCGCATGGAGATGGTGCGGACCGGCGATGCCACGCCGATCAACATCGCCTTGCGCAACGGCGAGGTGCTGCGTTTCGTCTGCACCGCGCTGCCCGACGGCGGCCGCATGCTGAGCTACACGCCTGTCACCGACCTCGTGCGCCACACCGATGCGCCGGCCCGCGCCGACTATTATCGCTCGCTGCGCGATCCCACGGCGCGGGGGCTGATCCGGTACTTGCGCGTCGCGGAGTAGGACATGTTGAAACAAACTCCGCCGGCTGCTCGAGGTTCACCTCTCCCCAACGGGGAGAGGTCGGATTGCTTTGGCGCGCAATTGCGCGCCTGAGCAATCCGGGTGAGGGGCCGCAGCCAAGGTGAGACCGGAAGCCCTCACCCGGATCGCATCCATCGATGCGATCCGACCTCTCCCTGCGGGAGAGGTGAACCGAACTCCGAGCTTGTATCGATTCAACCAATCCTCACCTAGCTTGAGCGACTGCGCGATTGATCGGCAGCGCGATCATCCCGTATGAAGGATGCCTCATCACCGCCCAGGGTTCTTTAGATGTCGCTCACCATTCGCTCCGTCACACGGCAGGACTACGATCAATGGCTGCCGCTGTGGGACGGCTACAACGCCTTCTACGGCCGCTCCGGTCCGACCGCGCTTGCGCCCGAGATCACGAAAATGACGTGGCAGCGCTTCTTCGATGCGTATGAACCGGTGCATGCGCTGGTCGCCGAGAGCGACGGCAAGCTGCTCGGGCTCACGCACTATTTGTTCCATCGCAGCACCACCGCGATCGAGCCGTCGTGCTATCTGCAGGACCTGTTCACGAACGAGGCCGCACGCGGCAAGGGCGTCGGCTCGTCGCTGATCCATGGCGTGTACGAGCGGGCAAAGCTCGCAGGCTCGCCGCGGGTGTACTGGCAGACGCATCAGACCAACACCACGGCGCAGAGCCTGTACGACAAGGTCGCGGAGCGCTCCGGCTTCATCGTCTACCGCAAGATTTTCTGATTTTCCTTGGCGATCGCCTTGTGGATAACTCTGGATGTCACCGGCGCGTAACACACCCGGATTAAGTTGAAATCGCGTCTGGTCAGGCCCCCCGTCACCGATCAAGCGCCCCAAAGCGGTCCCCGTCAGTCGCCGCGTCTGACTGGGGCCGCATTTTTTTGCCGGCAGTTCTTTCAGCATGGCAGCACCGCGGGTGGCGGCTTGCCGCTGCGTCGCATCGCGGTCACAATGGGCGCCTGCTCTTTTCTGACAGGATCTCCCATGGAAATTCGTAATCTCGGCGGCTCAGGCCTGCGCGTGTCCGCGGTTGGGCTCGGCTGCAACAATTTCGGCCAGCGCATCGACCTCGAAGCCTCGCGCAAGGTGATCCACCGCGCGCTCGATCTCGGCATCACGTTGTTCGACACCGCCGACATCTATTCGAACAGAGGCGGCTCGGAGAACGTGCTCGGCGCCGTGCTGGGCGACCGCCGCAAGGACATCGTGCTGGCGACGAAATACTCCAAGCCGATGGCCGAGGACGGAACCAAGCAGGGCGCCTCGCGCCGCTACATCATGGACGCGGTGGAAGCGAGCCTCAAGCGGCTGAAGACTGACTACATCGATCTCTACCAGCAGCACGATTATGACCCGCTGACGCCGATCGAGGAGAGCCTGCGCGCGCTGGACGATCTCGTCCGGCAGGGCAAGGTGCGCTACATCGGCAACTCGAACTTTCCGGCCTGGCGGATCGCCGAGGCGGAATACGTCGCACGCGCGATGAATGTCAGCCGCTTCGTCTCCTGCCAGGACGAATACTCGCTCGTGGTGCGCGACATCGAGAAGGACCTCTTGCCGGTCGCGCAGGAATACAAGCTCGGCTTGCTGCCGTTCTTCCCGCTCGCAAGCGGACTTCTCACCGGCAAATACAAGAAGGGCGAGGCCGCGCCCGACAACACCCGCTTCGGCCAGACACCGCGGCTGCGCGACCGCTACGTCACGCCGCGCAACGAGGACATCGTCGAGAAGCTGCAGGCCTTCGCGACATCGCGCGGCCATTCGATGCTCGAGCTCGCCTTCTCATGGCTCGCCGCGCGCCCGCAGGTGTCGAGCGTGATCGCGGGCGCCACCCGCGTCGAACAGGTCGAACAGAACGTCAAGGCGATCGCCTGGCACCTTACGGCCGAGGAGATGGCGGAGATCGACAAGATCACGCTGGGCTGATGTTCGCCGCGCGGCGCTACTTCGCGCCGCCCACCGTCTGGATCACCTCGAAGCCCTCGAACTGGGGATGACCAAGATAGGTCGGCTTGGTGTCGCCGGCCCGCGCATGCGCCGCGCGAAACGCTTCCGATTTGGTCCAGGCCTCGAACGCGGCGTGGTTCGCCCACACAGTGTGCGAGGCATAGAGCGTATGGTCCTCGAGCTCGGGGCCCTTCAAGAGATGGAATTCGACGAAGCCCGGAACCTTGTCCAGATGCGTGTCGCGCGAGAGCCAGACCTGCTCGAAAGCGGACTCCGAGCCCCTGGCGACGCGGAAGCGGTTCATGGCGATGTACATGGGTGTGGTCTCCTGATGTTTCGCCAATCATGTCGTCATTCCGGGATGCGCCGCAAGGCGCGGGCCCGGAATCCATTTTGCGGCAGAACGAGCGGATCGATGGATTCCGGGCTCGCGCGTCGCGCGCCCCGGAATGACGGGTTGGGTTAGGCCACCAGCCCCTTCATCGGCCTTGCGCCGGCGCTGTCCGGAAAAACCGTCTGGGCGAGCACCTGATCCGACAGGCCGAACTGTCCCTGCAGCACGCCCTTGATCACGGAGCGCAGGTCCGTGGTGGGCTTGAGGTCGCGGGCCTCGTAGAGGTTGGCCGGCTTGAGGCCGGGCCAGTCGGAGATGACGCGGCCCCCCTTCACCGCGCCGCCGGCGAGCAGCGCGATGGTGCCGGTGCCGTGGTCGGTGCCGTCGGTGCCGTTGATGCGCGCGGTGCGGCCGAACTCGGTGGCGACCAGAACGACGGTGTCGCGCCAGCGATCGCCGAGCCCGCTCTCGAACTCGGCCAGCGCGCCGTCGAGACCGCCGAGCAGGAAGGCGAGCCGCCCGACGGGGCCGCCTTCATTGGCATGCGTGTCCCAGCCGTCGAAGGCGAGCGCGGCGATGCGCGGGCCGTCATCGGCGGCCATCAGCTTCGCGGCGCCGCGCGCGACCTGGCGCATCTGCGCGACCTGATTTCCGGGCTTCGGCTTCATGTCGTCGCCGCTCGCCGCCTTCTCCAGCTGAAGGCCTTGCGTCAACGCCGACGCCAGCGCGGGATCGCGGTGTCGGTAGAGATCGACGAGCCGCATCGCAGTATCCTCGTCGGCCTGCGGCAGCGCGACCGGCGCCCAGCCGACGGTGGGCGCATTGCCGCGCAGCACCAGCGGCGTGGTGGGGCCGACCGCGAGACCGCTGGACACGCGCTCGCCGCGCGGCAGCGCTTCGAGTGCGCGGTTGAGCCAGCCGGACTGCACGCGGCCCGGGCCGGCATAGCCGCTCTCGAGCACGTCCTGGCCGTCGAAATGCGAGCGATCGCGATAGGGCGTCGAGACAGCGTGGACCACGGCGGCATGCTGGGCGCGGTACATCCGCGCGAATTCCGGCATCGACGGATGCAGCCCGAAGAAGGCATCGAGCATCAGCGCGGGGTGTGCGCCGTTGGCGGCGAGCGCAATCGAGCCGTGCAGGCCGGCATAGTCAGGATCGCCGATCGGCGCGACGGTTGCGAGCCCATCGAGCGCGCCGCGCAGGATCACGACGACCAGGCGCGGGTCGCGCCCGTCGGCGGCGCGCGCGAATTTCGGCAAATAGGCCCAGGCCGCGAAGGAGGCGCCTGCGAGCAGCAGACCGCGGCGCGAGGTGAGGAGCCGGTTTTCGACGCAGTCGATCATGATCATCTCCTCTGCAGTTCCGGCGACATCAACAGCAGCGCCAGCGCCTGCTGGCGCGATTCCGCGCGCTCGATGGTTTTGCGCGTTTCGACTGACGCTGCATCGGCCGCGGCGAACTCCAGCAGGTCGAGCGGATCGATGTTGGGCCCGAGCCGCGCACCCATCTGCGAAGCGATGTCGAGCCGCAGCTTCAGGCCCTCGGGCGCGGCCCAGGCCGCGGCGGTGTCGGGGAAGCCATTGGGGCCGGCCGGTGCCCATAGCGGCTGGCCGAGCAGGTTCAGACTGTTGAGATAGAGGCCAGGATCCTCGGGCACGCGCGCCAGCAGCCGGCCGGTCGCGATCAGGAAGTCGTAGGGCGAGCGCATCTTGGTCAGCGGCGCCTTCCACGCTTCATCGGACTCGACCAACGCCGTCGCCAGCGCCTTGAGGTCGCCGTCGGTCTTGACGAAGACATCGCGCAATCGCGCCACCAGCGCCGGCGGCGGATCGTCGGCGACGAAGTGCCGGACAAATTTGGTGGCGATGAAATTCGCGGTCGATGGATGACGCGCGATGTCGGCGAGCGCGGCCTCGCCCTGCGCAAGGCCGCCGGACTCGTAGGTCTTGCCGAGCAGCCGTTGCGGCCCGGGCTGGTGCGCATTGGCGTTGAACACGAACGAGCCCGGCGCGCCGAGCTGTCCCTGCCGGCCGGCAAAGGTCCAGCCCGTGATGATCCGCGCGAGCGAGGTGACGTCCTCCTGCGTGTAACCGCCGCCGACGCCGAGCGTGTGCAGCTCCATGATCTCGCGCGCGAGATTCTCGTTCAGCCCGCGCTTGCGGTTCTGGCCCGCGCGCGAATCAGGTCCGAGCGATTGCTGGTTGTCGAGAAAGAACAGCATCGCCGGATGCTGCTCGACCGCCTTCAGCATGTCCGCGAAGCGCCCCAGCACATGCGGGCGGATCGCCTCGCGCTCGAACGCGCCTGCCCAGATCCGCGCCAGCTCGCCTTTGCTCGCCGAGATGCAGAAATGGTTGGACCAGAACACGACGAGGCGCTCGGTGAAACCGCAATCGACCAGCATCGCGCGCTGCAGCCGCGCCAGCGCCTCGGCGCGAAAGGTCTTCTGGATCACGTTGAGCGGCTGCGCCGGTTTTGCTGCAGCCGGCGCGGCAGCATTGGGCTGCGCGCCGTCAGGCTTCATCGCGGCGTCGGACTGCTTCGGGTCAGCCATCTGCTGGCCGGCGATCTCGTTCGCCACCGTGTTGAGCGAGAGATTGCGCCGCAACTGGTTTTCGGGCTTCTGGTCCGCCGGCGGCTGCGGCGCCGGCGCCTCGGCCGGCGCGGCCGTCTTCGCGGCCTCGCGCGCCTGCTTGACCTGGTCCTGATAGGCGAACACGGCCTGTCCGAGCTGCGGCGTCGACTGCAGGCCAGGCGCCTCCAGCAGCACCCCAGAGGGGCGCGCCAGTTCCGCCTTCACGAATCCGCGGGGATCGGACGCCGCATTGACGAGATCGCCGGATGCGCCGCCGCGCGGGCCGAAGCCGAAACGGTTCAACGCGACGAGAGCGGCTTGCGAATCGCGGGCCATCGAGTTGTCCTCCGCGCGTTGCCGACCGCTTCCCTGGTCGGTGCGCGAGGCCTAATATATCGCAGCGACAGATGAACCCGACATGAAAATGACGGCGAAGCTTCGACGTAAATCATGACAAATCCGAAAGAAATCACGATTCCGCATTCGGTCCCGCGGCGTCTGGCCTGCTCCCGCTGCGGCGCCGAGTTCGGCTGCGATCTCTCGGGCAACTGCTGGTGTGCCGAGGAGACGGCGAAGCTGCCGATGCCGGTGAAGGGCGAGGATTGCCTGTGCCGGAAGTGTTTGCGAAAGGCGGCGGCTGTGAAGCGCGAGCACGCGCAACCTATTCAGTGTCGTCCCGGCGAAGGCCGGGACCCATAATCCCAGGAAGATGTTTGGCGAAGACCCGTCGTTCGGTACTGATACCAATCGCAATCGATGGATCGCGCCGTATGGATCCCGGCCTTCGCCGGGACGACGCTGCACCCTACACCTCAAACCCAGGCGACTTCCGCGCCATGCCGTCGAACGCATCAAGCAGCCTTTCGCGCCAGGCGTAGACAGCATCGTCCGCTTCGAGCAGCTTGAACGGGCTGGTCACGCGCGCCCACTGAAAGCCGCCGAACACGATGTAGTCGGCATAGTTCGGCGCAGCTCCGCCGAGATAGGGCTGCGTCTTGAACGTCTGCCGCATGATCTCCAGCGATTTGCGGAATCCGAGGACGGCGCTGTCGCGGCTCGCCATGATCTGTTCCAGCGTCTTGCCGCCGAAGCGCGCCTCGCGCGATTGGCGGAAATAGGCGGCATCGACCTCGGCCAGGTTGTTCGGGATGTCGGCGATGATCAACGGAAAGATGCCGCCGACGATGGCGATGTCGCCCCACGCATTGATCATGCGCGCCATGGCCCGGCCGCCCTCGCCGCCGAACAGCGACGGCCTGTCGGGAAAATTGTCTTCGAGATATCCAGCGATCGCCCAGGAATCGACCACGGCCTTGTCGTGGTGCAGCAGCACCGGCACTTTCTCCGAGCCGTGCGGCGCGATCGCGGTCTTCTCGGTGAAGCGCCAGGGCAGCGACTCCGCCGTCAGCCCCTTATGCGCCAGCGCCATCCGCGTGCGCCAGCAATAGGGGCTGAACGGGCGCGAGGCATCGGTGCCGACGAGTTCGTAGAGTTTGAGCGACATGCAGTGTCTCCACAGGCTCCGTCATTGCGCGGAGCGCGCGACAAAATTGCCCAGCAATCTTGCGCTGGTGCGACGAAGCAATCCAGACTGCTTCCGCGGAGGCATTCTGGATTGCTTCGCTTGCGCTCGCAATGACGTTGTGGAGACGGAAGGGTGTATCACCGCCCGTTCGTTCGCAGCAGCTTTTCGCCCTCTTTCGTCACCGCGATGACCAGGCCGAGGCCGGGCAGCGTCTCGCGTGCGACGAAGCCGCGATCTGCGGCGTCCTCCCAGATGGTGAGGCGCGGGCACGAGGTTTTCCAGGTCGAGATCACCTCGGCATAGGCGCGCGGCTCGCGCGCGATCCATTCGACGAAATCCAGCACCAGCGGATCGGCGTCACAGTTCATTGCAAACCTCCCTTGGTAAAGGCAGCCAGCACCGGCGTACGGACCAGGAGCCAGCCGCCATAGGCGATGTAATAGCAGGCAATGGTGGTGATGAGCTTGTTCGACCAGGCCACGAATTGCTGGTCGGTCATGGCTTCGAGAATGCGCCGCGCCAGCGAGGTGCCGAGCATCGAGGCTGCGATGGCCATACCGGCGAGCAACGGATCGAGCGTCGCGGCCTGGTCGATGACGCCGCCGAAATAGATCAGCTTGGTGAAGTGGCTGACAAGCTGGCACATCGCTTTCGTGGCGACCTTCTCGCGCCGGCCGAAATCGCCGCCGAGGAAGAAGGTGTCGAGCAGCGGACCCGAGACGCCGGTCATCAGCATCAGGCCCATGCAGATCGTGCCGTAGACGGTGCCCTGCCAGAGACGGTCGGGGTCGGGCTTGATATTCGTCGGCAGCAGCCGGGCCATGAACGGCGTGGCACCGAGCATCAGCAGCGCCATGGGCTTGTCCGGCACGTAGCGGGTCAGCGACCAGGCCGCCATCGCAATGGCGGCCCCGACCATGTAGTTGGCCACCGGCCGCCAGCGGATGTGCTTGCGCCACAGCAGGGCACGCCAGCCGTTCGAGGCCATCTGCGTGATCGCGTGCAGCACCATCGCGGTCGGCAGCGGCATCAGGGCCAGCAACACGCCGATCAGGATGAGCCCGCCCGCCATGCCGAACAGCCCCGACAGGAACGCGGTGGCGACCATCAGCAATCCAAGGGCAGCGATCATGATGGGCGTCACGGGGGGATTTTCCTGTTGGTAGGTCAGCGAACGTAAGGGACGCAAGACTGCTAATTTCCCTCGCCCCGCTTGGGGGTCGGGACGAGCAAAGCTCGCCCTGAGAGGGTGCGGTGAGGGGAGTCTCCGCAAGGGAGGTAAGAGTTGGACTCGCGGAGAGTCCCCCTCACCTGGAATTTGCTCTCGCAAATTCCGGCCTCTCCCCGCAGGCGGGGAGAGGCGAAGATGCGGCAGGCGCCTCGAAATCAACTTGGAATTACGCTCATTCGTGTGCCTCGCTTGCTCGTCTTGCGCAAACTGAGTTATCTTGGCCTGGCATCAGCTTTCCTGAGGGTCGGTTCATTTGCGGCGGCTGCTCTTTCTCAACGGCATCAAGGCATTCGAGGCGGCGGCGCGGACCGGCAGCTTTGCTGCGGCCGGCCTCGAACTGAGCGTGTCGGCGGCTGCCGTCAGCCGCATGGTGCATCTGCTCGAAGAGCGGCTCGGCGTCGCGCTGTTCGAGCGCAAGGCCAACAAGCTGGTCCTGACGCAGGCAGGCCGGGCCTATCAAAGCGGGCTGACGCCGATCTTCGATGCGCTCGCCAGCCTGACCGCGCAGGTGACGGCGCCATCAGGCCTGCGCGTGCTCACCATCGGCGTCGGCCATACCTTTGCGATGCGCTGGCTGATCCCGCGGCTGTCGGAGTTTCGCAGCGAAGAACCCGACATCGAAGTGCGCTTCACCACGGGCGGCGCCGAGGTGCCGTTCGGCGAGGACTGGAGTTGCGGCATCAAGCTCGGGACAGGCGACTGGCCGGGCCTGGTCGCCGAGCCGCTGTTCGCGGGCGATTTGACGCCGGTCTGCGTGCCGCGCCTCGCCAGCGGCCTGAAGCGGCCGGCGGACCTGAAAGGGCCCGGCCTGATCCGCGTGACGCATTCGCCGGAGGATTGGCCGATTTGGCTCAGGGCCGCGAACCTTGGCCGCATCAACGCGCGCGGGCCGGAGTTCCAATTCTACGGCCAGGCGCTGCAGGCCGCGGCCGACGGGCTCGGTATCGCCATGGGCATCCGCCCTTATATCGACGACGACCTTGCCGCGGGCCGGCTGGTGGCGCCGTTCGACCTCTCGGTGCCCAAGGGCATGCGCTGGTACCTGATCTACCGCAGTTTCCAGACCGAACAGCGCGATTTTGCCGCGTTTCGCCGCTGGATCATGCGGGCTGCGGCGGAACCCGCGGCCCGGCCGCGGCGGTCCGGCCGCGCTGCCGGGCGGGGCTAGAAAAAGCCGGCCGCTTGTGAACCGCTTCACACGTCGTAATCCGCAATCGTGGTCCTCTAACCCTCCGACAGGAGAGCATTTGGGGACGACCTATGACGACGCTTTACGACGGCTTTGACATCGAATCCTTCGAAGCTGGCAAGGGACTGTGGCACGCCCGGATCCGCCGCGCCGATTTCAGCCCGGTTGCCATCGACGGCGTGCTGTTTCCGACCATGGAAGTCGGCTTCGCCTGGCCTGATCCGGAGGCAGCCATCGCCGACGCCAAGAACCACATCGACCGCTTCCGCCGGCACGCCGACGAGAACGACGACGAATAGGCAGGCGAGATCGCAACAAGGCTGAAGGACAACAGGGAACACCGGTTCATGTCAGTCATCGAATACGACGACCCTTCGCAGCCGAGAATTTATTCCCGCGAGGTGCTGGCAATATGCCCGGAATGCGACGGCGATCTCGCGGTGCTCCGTGTGATCGGCGGCCGCGCCGGGTGCGAGTACTGGGCCATGCGCTGCACCGATTGCGGCGGGATTCATCTCGACATCCTGGAGCCGCGTTTGACTGTCGTCGACGGCGACGGGCCGCTGCCGGCGGCGTGATGCTTGCCGGCCGGCACGGCGGCGGTAGCCGGCTGATGCCGGCACCGGACGATTCTGCGGGTGTCGTCTCAAGGTTGCAACAATCATAAAATACGCTTCCGGCCTGTCGGACATGGAGATCCTGCAATGGTCAGACGCTCTCACACCCACCTTCCCGACCCGATTTTTCACGAACCTATTTTCGGCGAAACAGACAAGCTGCCGGATCCCAACGGCTTTTCGACAGCGCATCCGAGCGACGGGCAGCTCTACAAGGAGATCGGTGACCTCCTGACCAAGGACGTCGTCGCGGTTCCGCCATCGCGCGCGGCCGTCGACGCCGTCGTTCCGCTCGCCGACGCCTATGGAAGCCACGGCCCCGCGGTCACCAAGCTGATCGAGGATGCCGGCAAGATCATCTTTCACGCGCTCGGCGATTCCGGCGCATCGAACGTGCGCAAATATGCCAACGAGCTGCACGTCGCCGACCAGGTGACGCTCGATGCCGCGTCCTCGACGGGCGGCAACCGGCCGGCCTTCCTGTTCCATCTCGGCGACGTCGTCTACGATTTCGGCGAGGCGCAATATTATTACGATCAGTTCTACGACCCGTTCCGCAATTATCCCGCCCCGATCTTCGCGATCCCCGGCAATCACGACTCCTTCGTGGTGCCGAATACGCCGGAAGGGGAAGAGCCGCTGGCGATCTTCCAGCGCAATTTCTGCGCACAGAAGTTCGGTATCACCGCGGAGGCGCGGTCGCTGCACCGCACCGCGATGCTCCAGCCCGGGGTCTATTTCACCCTCGACGCTCCCTTTGTCCGCATCATCGGCCTGTTCAGCAACGCGCTGGAAGATCCCGGCGTGATCTCGAATCTCGACGGGAAGTGGCCGACCGTATCCAACGTCCAGATCGACTTCCTCCGCGCGCAGCTGAAGAAGATCAAGACCGATGGTTACAAGGGCGCGGTTCTGCTCGCCACGCATCACCCGCCATTCAGCTACTCTCCGCCGGACACTGGCAGCGGAACCGGCGGCAACCACGGGTCCAGCACGGTGATGCTCCAGCAGATCGACAAGGTCTGCCACGACGAAGGCGTCTATCCGCACGCTTTCCTGGCGGCCCACGCCCACAACTACCAGCGCTATACGCGCATCGTCGCGTTCGGGGGCAAGGAGATCGACGTCCCGTTCATCGTGTGCGGCGACGGCGGTCACAACGTCAATCCGCTGGTGCGGGCCGCACGCGGCCATCCTGCGCAGGAGCCGCACGCCGGCTCGGACGTGGGATATCTCGAGGGCAAGCACCGGCCGTCATGGGCCAAGCAGCTCCTGCTCGAGAAATACGACGACCAGAACTACGGCTATCTGCGCGTTCACGTCGACAAGGAGGAGCTGAAGATCGGCTTCCACCAGGTCGGCGTGCGCACGCTGGCGCAGTCCCGCTATGACATGGTGACCGTGAACCTCGCCGATCACACCATGGTCGCGAACTAGGACGCGGGAGAGCTCCAGGCTGCTGCCAACCTGCTGTCAGCAGCCTGCACGGGAACGTGTCTTCGCCCTTTTCTGGGCAGCGGACTCGCCCCATATTCGCGTCATGGCGAAGAACCCAGCTCCCCCAAAATCCCCGAAATCCAAGGCTTCGAATTCCAAGGCTCCGAAATCCCAGGCTCCGAGATCCAAGGCTCCGAATTCGAAGGCCCATCGGCCCGATGTGCAGCCGATCGGGCCAGCCTTGGCCGAGCTGCTGAATCCCGCGATCAATCGCGGTGATGCCGGGCTGGGATCGGGCACCGGGCTGCAGCCGCCACCGGACAATTCGCGCGATCGCCGCGCCGGAGGCGAGGCCGCCGCGCATCGGGCGCGCGCCTCGACGCCGAAAGAGTTTCCGCAGGATAGTAACAGGCCGATGCCACTGCGGCCCAATCCGCAGCCGGCGGGGGCTCGCGCCTCGGCCGAGGGCTTCGACGAGGCGCCGCAGGCTAATTACGGCACCGCCGCCACGATCCCGACACTCGATCCGGAACTGGCGCGTCAGCTCGGTTTTCCCACCGAGGAGGACGATGCCGAGGCACTGGCGCGGCCGCCGCGGAACAAGATGGAGGCGCTCGGCGTCAAGGCGACCGCGGATGCGCTGGAGTCGCTGATCCGCGAGGGCCGGCCGGAGTTCCGCAAGGGCGACGGCTCGATCAAAGTGTGGACCCCGCATCGGCCGCCGCGCCCGGAAAAGTCCGAAGGCGGCGTGCGCTTCGAGATCAAGTCGCATTACGAACCGCGCGGCGACCAGCCGACCGCGATCGCCGAGCTGGTCGAAGGCATCCAGCGCAACGAGCGCAGCCAGGTGCTGCTCGGCGTCACCGGAAGCGGCAAGACCTACACCATGGCCAAGGTGATCGAGGCGACGCAGCGCCCCGCCATCATCCTTGCGCCGAACAAGACGCTGGCCGCCCAGCTCTATGGCGAGTTCAAGAACTTCTTCCCCGACAACGCGGTCGAATATTTCGTCTCGTATTACGACTACTACCAGCCGGAAGCCTACGTTCCGCGCACCGACACCTATATCGAGAAGGACTCGTCCATCAACGAGCAGATCGACCGCATGCGCCACTCGGCGACGCGCGCGCTGCTCGAGCGCGATGACGTCATCATCGTCGCGTCGGTGTCGTGCATCTACGGTATCGGCTCGGTCGAGACCTACACCGCGATGACGTTTGCGCTGAAGAAGGGCGAGCGCATCGACCAGCGCCAGCTGATCGCCGACCTCGTCGCGCTGCAGTACAAGCGCACCCAGGCCGACTTTACCCGCGGCACCTTCCGGGTCAGAGGCGACGTCATCGACATCTTCCCGGCGCACTATGAAGACCGCGCCTGGCGCGTGAATCTGTTCGGCGACACCATCGAGACCATCGAGGAGTTCGATCCGCTCACCGGCCACAAGCAGGACGAGCTCGAATTCATCAAGATGTACGCCAATTCGCACTATGTGACGCCGCGCCCGACGCTGGTGCAGGCGATCAAGTCGATCAAGTCGGAATTGAAGCTGCGGCTGGACCAGCTCAACAACCAGGGGCGCCTCCTGGAGGCGCAGCGGCTCGAGCAGCGCACCACCTTCGATCTCGAGATGATGGAGGCGACCGGAAGCTGCGCCGGCATCGAGAACTATTCGCGCTATCTGACCGGGCGCCTGCCCGGCGAGCCGCCGCCGACGCTGTTCGAATACGTGCCCGACAACGGGCTGGTGTTCGCCGACGAAAGCCACGTCACCATCCCGCAGATCGGCGCCATGTTCAAAGGCGACTTCCGCCGCAAGGCGACGCTGGCCGAATACGGTTTCCGCCTGCCCTCCTGCATGGACAACCGCCCGCTCCGCTTCGAGGAATGGGACATGATGCGGCCGCAGACCATCGCGGTGTCGGCGACCCCGAGCAGCTGGGAGCTGAACGAGAGCGGCGGCGTGTTCGTCGAGCAGGTCATCCGTCCGACCGGGTTGATCGATCCTCCCGTCGATATTCGCCCCGCCCGCACCCAGGTCGACGATCTCGTCGGCGAGGTGCGCGCCACCGCGCAGGCCGGCTATCGCTCGCTGATCACGGTGCTGACCAAGCGCATGGCGGAGGATCTCACCGAATATCTGCACGAGCAGGGCATTCGCGTCCGCTACATGCACAGCGATATCGACACGATCGAGCGCATTGAGATCATCAGGGATTTGCGTCTCGGTGCCTTCGACGCGCTGGTCGGCATCAACCTGCTGCGCGAGGGCCTCGACATTCCCGAATGCGCGCTGGTGGCGATCCTCGATGCCGACAAGGAAGGCTTTCTGCGCAGCGAGACCTCGCTGATCCAGACCATCGGCCGCGCCGCGCGCAACGTCGACGGCAAGGTCATTCTCTATGCCGACCAGATGACGGGCTCGATGGAGCGCGCCATCGCCGAGACCAATCGCCGCCGCGAGAAGCAGGTCGAGTACAACACCGCCAACGGCATCACGCCGGAGAGCGTGAAGAAGCAGATCGGCGACATCCTCAACTCCGTCTATGAGCGCGACCACGTGCTGGTCGAGGTCGGCGGCCACGACATGACCGACGACGTCATCTCGATCGGCCACAATTTCGAAGCCGTGCTCGCCGATCTCGAAACGCGGATGCGCGAGGCCGCCGCCGATCTGAACTTCGAGGAGGCGGCGCGCCTGCGCGACGAGGTCAAGCGCCTGCGCGCCACCGAGCTTGCGGTCGTCGACGACCCCACCGCCAAGCAGCGCACCGTCGCCGGCAAGGCCGGCGCCTATGCCGGCACCAGGAAATACGGCGACGCCGCCAATCTGCCCGTCAGCGCCATGAAGAAAAAGACTGTAGGCTCCGCGCTGAAGGCGAGCGGTGGCAGCGGCTCGAAAGTGCACAAGCCGCATCTCGACGAGATGCACGGCCCGGAATCACTGCCCTATCGCGGGGATCGCGCACTGCCGGCCAAGCCGTTCGGCGGCAACAGCCGGATCATCCAGCCGACCGACTCGCGGCAATCAGGCCCGGAGTTCGGACCGGCGCCGAAGTCGACCGGCGGGATGCCGGGGCGGCGGGGTGGGTGGAAGAAGAGGTAGTCGCTGGAACTTCGGAAGAGTTTCGCTACTCTGGAACCATGAAACTCGGCTTCGAAGAAACCCAATCCCCCTATACCAGCGGCACGCAAAGCGCGCGCGCATGGACCGAAGCTTGGGTCGGCGCATGGGCCTACTGCCCGCACTGCGGCAACGCCAAGATGTCGCAATTTCCGAACAACAGCCCCGTCGCTGATTTTCTCTGTCTGTCTTGCAGCGAAGAGTTCGAGCTGAAGAGTCAGAAAGGAAAGTTCGGACCCAAGGTATCGGACGGCGCGTACAAGACGAAATGCGAGCGGCTAGCCGCCAGCAACAACCCTAATCTGTTGCTGATGAACTGCGACCGCAACGCGTTGGCAGTCGTGAACCTGTTCATCGTGCCAAAGCACTTCTTTGTCCCCGAGATTATTCAGCAACGAAAGCCTCTTGCTGCGACTGCGCGCCGGGCCGGATGGATAGGGTCGAACATTTTGCTGAGCAAAGTGCCGGAGTCCGGCAAAATCCATATCGTTCGGAACGGTATGATCCGACCCAAAGAGCAGGTCCTCGAAGATTGGCAAAAGACTCTGTTCTTGAGGAGCGCGTCGCTTGAGGCGCGCGGATGGCTTCTGGACGTCATGAGATGCGTGGAATCTTTGGGCAAGCGTGAATTCACGCTTGAAGACGTATATGATTTCGAACGGCATCTTGGCGATCTCTATCCCGGCAACCAGAATATCAAGCCGAAGATACGGCAGCAGCTTCAGTATCTGCGCGACCGTGGTTTTATCGAGTTTGTGTCTCGCGGCAATTATCGCTTGAAGTCGTAGGAGCGCCATGGCCTGGTTCCTGAACTTTTACCGATGTGAACGCTGCAGGAAGATTTGGACGGATGAATGGTCGTGCACCTGTGACGACCAATGCCCGCACTGCGGCTTCCGGGATATGACGCCATTCAACAGCGAAGACTTGACCGAACTCATCGTGGAAGAGAGCGGCAAATTCGTTGTGCTGCGCTCGTCGGAGGAAGCGGAGGACGATCCAGAGTACCAGGAGCTTGGCCGCTTCTCGACACGCGATGCGGCGAAGGAATTCCTGCGCTCACACCAGCCGAATTGACGTGCCTTCCTGGTTATGGATTCCGGGCTCGCCGCTTCGCGGCGCCCCGGAATGACGGGCGGAGAGATCGTTCACGCCCTCACCCCACGCTCGCCGTCACCACGGCCATCACCGACAGCATCAGCACGATCGCGACCAGTTGCAGCGAGGCGGCCGGGTGGGTGCGCCATTCCATGATCTTGTCGGAGAGTGACAGCGTGCCATCGAAGAATGTTGGTTCGTAGAGCGTCTTGAACAGCGCCGGAACGCTCGGCCCGATTGTGACCGCGATCATCGCGTGAACCAGCGCGGCGACGGTGACGAAGATGGCGACGCCGCCGTCGCCGACGAGGTCGTGGTCGCCGCACAGTTTGAGCAGCAGCGCGGCGGCGGCGAACGTCGGAAAGCTCTGGAAGATCACGGTCAGCGCAAAGCCTTCGAGCGCGTTGCGCAGGCGGGACTTTTTCGCGGCGGCGGTGACAGCCATGGCGCGTCTCCTTGATGACGTGCGGATGACGTTAGCCGCAGCGGGAGACACGCGATGTGAGCCGGCTCACGCCCGGCCATGTGCGAGACGGGCCGCAGCGGAACTAGAGTGTGATGACTTTCGGTTGAATCGCTGCGAGCCGCGGACTCGAATTACCTCTCCCGTAGGGAGAGGTCGGATCGCATCGTGAGATGCGGTCCTGGCGAGGGCTTACGTCTCACTGAGTGCTGCGGCCCCTCACCCAGATTGCTCGGGCGCGCAATTGCGCGCCAAAGCAATCACCTCTCCCCGCTGGAGAGAGGTGAACCGCCGACCGGACTTGATTTCATCACCTCTAGAGCTGGCGGAAGAAGACCAGATAGATGGCAACGCCAATCGTCGAGAACGACAGCAGGACGCCAAGCCAGTTGTATTTGACGCCCTGCGAACGGAACGCGTTTCCAACGAACGCGACGAGGAAATACACGAACAAGATTGCGAGAACGACGCCCCACAAGGACTTCACGACGGCCATCGTCCCTCGCCCGATTCAACCCCAGCGTTTGCGAATGGAGTTTACCATCGGCGCGCGCGGGATAGAAGGCCGCGGGTGCGAGGTTTTTCGCGCGCTACAGCTTGCCCTGCCCGTTCACCTGGCTCTGCTGTTGCTGCTGCTTGTCCTGCTCGTTGGCGCGGTGGCGGCCGTAGAGGCAGCCGGCGGCAGCGCCAAGCATGCCGTGATGGCCGGCATAATGGCCGGCGACACCGCCGACGATGGCGCCCTTGATGCAGCCCTTGGCGCTTGCGGCGGAGGTCGCGCCCAGCATGAGAAGCGCGGCGGTGACGGCGAGAAGCGGGGATTTCATGGATGTCTCCTGCGGTGTTCGGCACCTCAACGAATGCGAGCCGGCTGGGTTCCAGCGATCGCCGCTTGGTGAGACAGGCGAGCTCGCGCAGGTCCGCCTCCTCATGAACCTCCCTCGCTTGTCCTCAGACCCATTCTCCAGGCGTTGTGCACGCCACGGGAGCCCGCCCGGCAAACGATGCGCGGCCGAAGCCGAGACCGGTAGAATACGGGGTCCTATTGCAAATTTCACACTTTGCGCTCACTTGTGCATTGCAAAAACGTGATTTGAGTTTTTCCAGAAATCCCGTATTTGTTCGTACACAAATGAATTGAGCAGCCCCTCGGCACCTTACTGTGCATGGGGTTGTTTTCCGTTTTTCGCTTTCCGTTTCAGGACGCCCCAAAATGACAGAGCACAGCCTCTGGCGTTTCTCGCGCGCGTTGCACCGCGCGATCAACGACCGGCATTTCGAGGACATCGAAACCCTGATCGACGAGGACGTCGAATGGGCGATCTATGGCCCGATCGACATGTTTCCGTTCCTCGGCGCGCGCCAGGGCAAGGCGGCCGTGCTCCAGGTCATCCGCCAGCTCGCCGACAATTTCCGCGTCCGTCGCTTCGAGCGCGAGAGCATCATGCTGGGCGTCGATGCCGCCTCCTCGATGCTGCGCTATTCGCTGACGGCGCTGGATTCCGACAAGCCGATCTCCTTGCGCGTCGCACAGTTCGCCCAGTTCAGGGCTGACAGGCTCGTCAGCATGCGCGTGCTGGTCGATACCTTCGACCTGGTCGAGCAGGCACTCGGCCGCGCCATTCATCTGCCGAAGATGACCCGCGTCGGCTGAGGGGGACACCAACGGGCTCCGAGAGTTCGGGACCGGTTGATTGATGCTCCCATGACGCGTGCTGGCCTCCAGCCCCGCCGGACGCCGTCGTGGAGATGCTCGTCATCGGGCGCGCGCTTGCCGCGCGGCCCGTTGGTTCGTCATTTCTGAAAGTCATGTCTGAAGGTCTTGTCTGAAGGTCTTGTCTGAAAGTCTTGCCGCTTTCAAAACGTCGCGGCCTGCGCCATAATTTTGCAACGATAGCGCCGCATCCTGTGCGCGAACTGGGCTCGCGGGCAGAGGTTATGGAATTCACGACAGGTTACGGCTGGACCAGGCTGCCGCTGGCCGCCGCGTTCATTTTCGGCGCGGTGCTGACGGCCCGGGCGCAGATCATTCCGCCCTTCTCCCCTCCGCCCGCCGCGACCGCGCCCGAGGACGATGAGGCCGAGGTCGCCGAGACCCCCAGCGTCAACGACGCCGATGTGCTCAAGGGCATCGATGTCGACAAGCTCGACTGGAGCCAGCTCGCCATCGACGCCGGCACGCTCAGCGACCTCCTCAAAGCCAGGAAGCGCGCGCAGGCCGCCGCCAGGGATGGGATGGACTGGTCGTCCAACCCCAATGCCAACGGCTCCGCCGGGGTGAAGGTCAAGCAGTCGGTGTCCTCGTTCTGGGACACCCGCATCGGCGCCGACATGACGGTGGCGAAGGAGCCGACCACGATGTCGGAGCTGCTGGCGCAGAAGGCCGAAAATGGCGGCAACCTGCCGCAATCCTCCGGCAGCGCCTGGGCCGCCGCGACCGCGCCGGGCGCGGGTCCGGTCTGGGACAAGACTGCGGTGGAAGCCCGCGTCGATCCCGGTGCCGAGCAAAGCAAGCTCGGCGCATCGCTGACCAAATCAGTGCCGCTGTCGGGCGACACGTCGCTGACGCTGCAGCACGGCTACAGCGTCAACCAGCAGGGCACCACAGCGCTGCCCGGCGTCGGCGGCCGCGTCACCCGCAATTACGAGACCGACCAGTCGGCGAAGGTCACGATCACCGACACCGGCACCAGCATCTCCGCCGGCCAGACCATGTCGACCACCGACGACAAATGGCTGCGCAAGGTCGGCGCCGAACAGAAGCTGTTCGACAATGTCACCGTCTCCGGCTCGTTCGGCGAGACCCCGCAAGGCGCGATCAACAAGAGCGTGACGGCCGGCTTCAAGAAGAGCTGGTGACTCTTTCGCCTCTCCCCGCGCGCGGGGCGAGGGAGTGAAGCAGCGCCCGAGCCGCGCATTTCCATCGCCATTGCCAGCGTTCAGACTTCCGTAACCATGCGCCACGGCAAGGCCCCCGAATGGTCCGCCCTTGCCGCATCTCGGCCCTGTTGCGGTCAAAATCCGACGCCCATGATGCACGGCCTGACACACATCGTCGTGCGGGGGACACTCGCGCTGCGCTCAACGCGAACAGGGGAATAACGATGAACGCCATGCGTCCGGAAAAGACCGAGACCACCGAGACCGAGACGGTCGACAGCAATCTCGCCGCCGTGACGGAAGTCGAAGCCGGCATCCGCGATTTCGTCCGCAACGATATCGCCTATCTGCGCCGGCCGGCCGCACCCACGACCACCGCCGACGCACCGCCGCTCGATCCGAGCGCGGAAGCCACCGTCACCAACGTCAACTCGCTGATCCAGCGCGTCGCCGGCACCTCGCTTGCCGAGATCGAGAATCTGATCTCCGAGCTCGAGAGCCTGCGCGACCTGCTCCATGCCGAAGGCCAGCGCGTCCAGCGTGAGATCTCGGGCTACGCCCAGCTCAGCCAGGCGGCCATGAAGTCGACCCGCATGATCGCCGACAACGTCGCCCAGTGGAAGCGCGCCGCCGACGGCCTGCGCAACAGCTGATCGCAAGGACGCGACATCATCGGCCGCCGCGTTCCGCAAAGGGGCGCGGCGGTTTTGATTCCGGGGGCATGACAGACAAAGGTGTCGTCGCGCGCCTTGTGCGCAATTGCGCACTGGGGCGGGCGATCCAGTATTCCAGAGACGGCGAGGATAGAACCGAGAGGCTGCGGCGTACTGGATGCCCCCGCCGTCGCGGGGCATGGCAGCGGAGGATGAGGTTCGCGCTGCGTAACCCAACCCGGCCCCGCTTTGAACCCTCCCGGCACCAGCGCCGACCAATGCCAAGCGCCCGTGCGGCTGACCGCCGGGCCTTGGGGACATTTTCAGATGCAGAGCATCCGGCCCGATAACACGGACCCGATACCGCTACGGCCCGCACCGAGCCAGTTCGGGACCATCATGATGCGGTTTGTCGGGCTGCTGGCTGTTGCGATTGCGATATTGGCGTTCGTCTATAGCCGCTGAGAACGGGAGGCCGTTGCGGCCCGCGCGGAGGCCATTTCGTGGCCGCGCGGAGTTAACCGCTAACGGCTCGCCTCGACCGTCGAGGCTTCCAGGGTGTAGGCGCCGTCGGCGTAGCCCTTCACCACCATGCCGGCAATCAGCATCACGGCGAGCGTCGCGGTCGCGAAGATAAATCCAACCAACTTCAGTGCGCCGCGGTCTGCCATCGTGCTCGTCCCCTGTCCTCTGCCCGGTTCGTTCAAATAGACAGCGACAGGTTCATAATTGGTTAGCAACTCGATGGTTCCGGCAGCCGCTTCGCGAAGGCCGGCCATCTCGTGAAGGCTTATGGCAGCCACCCTGAATCGCGTCCATAGCGCGCGGGCAACACTCGCGCGCTGTTTTCAGCCGTTCATGTTGGAACAGGTCTAACCGCCCATCTTCATCGGCACGAAGGCGCTGGCGGTGATGGAATACACCTCCTCGCCGCGCTGGTTGGTGCCGGTGGTCCGGGCGGTCAGGATGCCCCAGCCAGGGCGCGAGGCGGAACTGCGCTTGTCGATGACCTCGTTGGAATAGCTGATGATGTCGCCTGCCAGCACCGGCTTGATCCAGCGCAGGTCGCGAAAGCCGGGTGACGGCCCCCACACTGCGACCTCCTCGCCGCGCGCAGCGGCTTCGCGCGCCAGGCGTTGGCCATCGGCGACAAGCAGGCTCATGCAGGCCGAGCCGACATGCCAGCCGGACGCAGCGAGCCCGCCGAACAGCGAGTTCTTGCCCTCCTCCTCGTCGAGATGAAAGCGCTGCGGATCGAACTTGGCGGCAAAGGCCTTGATGGACTCCGCCGTGAACGTATAGGCGCCGATGTCACGGCGCTGGCCGATCTCGATGTCTTCGAAGAACCGCATCAGGCCGCTCCCGCGCGCCGCTCGATCAGGATCGGCGAGGTCATCTCGCCCAGCGCCTCGCCTTTGGCGTTGCGCACGGTGCACTTGAACTTGACGATGCCGAGGTTCGGCCGGCTCTTCGAGGTCCTTGCCTCGAGCACGTCGACGTCGAGCGTGAGGTCGTCGCCGGGCCTGAGCGGCGCGAGCCAGCGCACCTCGTCGACCCCTGGCGATCCCAGCGACGCGGCGCGGGTGATAAAACCATCGGCCATCATCCGCATCATCAGCGAGCAGAGGTGCCAGCCCGAACCGGACAGGCCGCGCAGCATGCTCTTGCTGGCAGCCTCCTCATCAAGGTGCATGGGCTGCGGATCGAACTCGGCGGCAAACGCCAAGATCTCGTCGCGGGTGACATGGCGCGGGCCGAACGTTCCGTAACGGCCGGGCGGGAAATCTTCGAAGGTCAGGGTCATCGTGGAAAAGCTTTGCGGGAGGACAGATTGTGGCCGCACTTTGCGGCAATCTCAACCCGCCGGTCCGCATGGCTCATGCTACATTCGGCGAGTCGGGCCGGCCCTGTCTCATTGTCGGATTGACGCAGGCCGGGGGCGCCATTTGCCCGGGGGAGAGAGATGTTTTCATTCAGCGACCTGTTTCAATGGGACCGCTTCATCACGCCGACGATCATCAAGACCTTCTACTGGCTGGTGATCGGCGTGATCTGCCTGTTCGGACTCTCCGGGATCTTCGCCGGCCTCACCGCGATGGCGATCAGCCCGTTTGGCGGTTTCCTGGTCGTGCTGGAATCGATCGCGGGGGTCGTCGTCGGCGTGGTGTTCTCACGCATCGCCGCGGAATTGATTCTGATCGTATTCCGCATCAACGAGCATCTCGGCGCGATCAGGGATCAGGGCGGCGGGATAAGGTAGACCGTCATTCCGGGGCGCCTTGAAGAGGCGAGCCCGGACTCCATTGTGCCTCAGAGCAAGTGGATGAATGTATTCCGGGTTCGCGCTTCGCGCGCCCCGGAATGACAATCCGTGCTTACGTATTAAACCGGAAATGCATCACGTCGCCATCGGCGACGACATATTCCTTGCCTTCGAGGCGCAGCTTGCCGGCATCGCGCGCACCGGCTTCGCCGTTGAACGTGACGTAGTCCTCATAGGCGATGGTTTCAGCGCGGATAAAACCCTTTTCGAAATCGGTATGGATCACACCGGCCGCGGCCGGCGCCTTGGTGCCGCGATGGATGGTCCA
The DNA here is from genome assembly GCF_018129685.1 of Bradyrhizobium manausense. Taxonomy (GTDB): domain Bacteria; phylum Pseudomonadota; class Alphaproteobacteria; order Rhizobiales; family Xanthobacteraceae; genus Bradyrhizobium; species Bradyrhizobium manausense_D. The sequence goes on along the minus strand of NZ_JAFCLG010000007.1, from coordinate 122,075 downwards.
GGCGCGCGCTTCCTTCGGGCCCACCGTGAAATAGGTGATGAGGTCCAGCAGCGTGTAGCCGGCGCGGATCAGGCGATCGAGGCCGGCCTCTTCCAGGCCCAGTGTCTCCAGGAAGTCGGTGCGCTCCTCGCGCGAGATGGTGGCGATCTCGGATTCGATCTTGGCGGAGATGACGACGGCGATGGCGCCTTCCTTGGCGGCCTGGTCCTGCACCGCCTTCGAGAACGCGTTGCCTGTGGCGGCCGAGCCTTCCTCGACATTGCAGACATAGAGCACGGGCTTGGACGACAAGAGGCCGAGCATGCCGAAGGCGCGCTCCTCTTCCGCCTTGCGCTCGACGAGGCGCGCCGGCTTGCCGTCGCGCAGAAGCACCAGCGTGCGGTTGACGAGGTCGAGTTGCTCCTTGGCGTCCTTGTCGTTGCCCTTGGCCTTCTTGGTGAGGTTGTCGACACGCTTCTCGAGGCTGTCGAGGTCGGCGAGCATCAGCTCGGTCTCGATGGTCTCGATGTCCGCGAGCGGGGCGATCTTGCCCTCGACATGCGTGATGTCGGAGTCCTCGAAGCAGCGCACCACATGCGCAATCGCATCGACCTCGCGGATATTGGCCAGGAACTGGTTGCCGAGGCCTTCACCCTTGGAGGCGCCGCGCACCAGGCCAGCGATGTCGACGAAGGTCAGCCGGGTCGGGATGATCTGCGCCGATTTGGCGATAGCCGCGAGCTTGTCGAGCCTGGGATCGGGCACCGCGACCTCGCCGACATTCGGCTCGATGGTGCAGAACGGATAGTTCGCCGCCTGTGCGGCGGCCGTCTCGGTCAGCGCGTTGAACAAGGTCGACTTCCCGACATTGGGCAGTCCGACGATTCCGCATTTGAATCCCACGAGCGTTATTCCTTGCCGTTCTCGTCCTTGGTCAAAAATCCCTTCGCCTGCATCGCCAGATGCACCCTGTTGGCGAAGGTCGCGTCGGTCCCCGTGGCGACCAGTGCCGCGTGCTCGGCCACGGCCTCGCAGAGCGTCGTCACCCAGTCATTGTCGGCCTTGGCGAAGTCCGACAGCACATGGCCGTGCACCAGTTCCTTGACCCCGGGATGACCGATGCCGAGCCTGACACGGCGGTACTCGTTGCCGATATGGGCCGAGATCGAGCGCAGACCGTTGTGCCCGGCAATGCCGCCGCCGATCTTCACCCGCACCTTGCCCGGCGGCAGCTCGAGCTCGTCGTGAAACACGGTGGTGTCGCCAGGCGCGATCTTGAAGAAGCTCGCCGCTTCCTGCACCGAGCGACCAGAGTCGTTCATGTAGGTCGTGGGCTTGAGCAGGATCACGCGCTCAGGTCCAAGCGTGCCTTCCGACGTCTCGCCCTGAAAGCGACGGCGCCATGGTGCGAAACCATGACGCCGCGCAATCTCGTCGACGGCCATGAAGCCGATATTGTGCCGGTTGCGTGCGTATTTCGCGCCGGGATTGCCGAGCCCAACAAAGAGTCGCATGACGCGGCGCCCCTCGCTGGTACGCGGTCAAAGACCGCGCGCCAGCTATGAGAGATTACTTCTTCTTGTCGCCGCCGGCGGGAGCCTTGGCAGCCGGAGCCTTGGCCGCCGCCGCCGGAGCAGCAGCACCCGCAGCCGGAGCCGCAGCGCCAGCCGCCGGAGCAGCCGCACCAGCCGCCGGAGCCGCGCCACCAGCAGCAGCCGCAGCCGCGGCCTTCTGCTCTTCGGCGTAGCCGGACGGCGGCACGATGGTGACGAGGGTCGCGTCCTCGGCAGTCAGTGCCCTGACGCCGGCCGGCAGCTTGATGTCGGCGAGATGAAGGGAGTGGCCGATCTCGAGCGAGCCGACATCGGCCTCGATGTATTGCGGGATGTTCTCGACGCCGCACTCGAGCTCGATCGCGTGGGCGACGATGTTGACGGCGCCGCCGCGCTTCACGCCAGGCGAACCTTCCGCCTTCACGACATGCAGCGGAACGCTGATGCGGATGGTGGCGCCTTCGCCAAGACGCATGAAGTCGACGTGAATCGGGAAGTCCTTGACCGGATCGAGGTGGTAGTCGCGCGGAATCACGCGATGCTTCTTGCCGTCGAGTTCGACGTCCACCAACGTGGTCAGGAACCGGCCCGCAAGGATGCGCTGGCGCAGGTCACGATCGTCAACCGAGATCGGGAGCGGGGGCTGGTTGTCACCATAGATCACTCCGGGCACTCTGCCGGCGCGACGCTCAGCCCGGGCGGCCCCCTTGCCGCTCTTCGGACGTGCGGTCGCCTTCAATTCCTTGACGGTCGTCGCCATAGTCTAAGTCCTTGTTTTTGCAAAAGTTAATGGGCCGCAAGGCGGCCCATGGTGTACGCCGCAGCAAGCCTCCAGGGGTGCGGGGGCCGCGGACGTGGCGGGCTTTTAGCCGGAAGAGGCGGAAATGACAAGGAGAATGGGCGGGCCCTGGGTTCCTACCCTCCCCGAGCGTAGCTCGCCCGGACCCCTCCAGGGGAGGGTAAGAAAGGCGCCCCTACCCGCCGAGTTTGGCCTCCAGAGCGGCGATGCGCGCCTTCAGGGCCTCGTTCTCCTCGCGCGCCAGACCGGCCATGTCCTTGACCGCCTCGAACTCCTCGCGCTTGACCAGGTCCATGTCGCGCAGGAACTTCTCGGCCTGGTTGCGCATCACGGTGTCGAACTCACGCTTGACGCCCTGGGCGGCGCCCGCAGCGTCGTTCATCATGCGGCCGATCTCGTCGAAAAACCGGTTGGTGGTCTGGGTCATGTCGGTCTCCTGATCGGTCTCTTGAGAGCTCTCTTAAGGGCTCTCTTGGCGGCCCCGATGAACTTTGCGCGAGTGCGCGAAAAGACAATGGCAATCCACGGTGACAGGTTCAAGGGCCGATCGGCGGTATCCTTGTCATGCCCCGGTTTCCTTGCAATCGTGTTCAACGTCCCTGCATAACGGGAATCACAAGGCGGAACGCAAGAGATGATCGAGCAGCAGATCGCAATTCCCACCAGGGACGGCCATACCGCGACCTTCATTGTCCATCCCGAGCGCGGCGGACCGTTCCCGGTCATCCTGTTCTACATGGACGCGCCGGCGATCCGCGAGGAGCTGCGCGACATGGCGCGCCGGCTCGCGACCTCGGGCTATTACGTGATGCTGCCGAACCTCTATTACCGCTCCGGCGTGATGGAGCTCGGCGCACTGCCGGCCGATCCGAACGCACCGGAGCGCAAGCGGATGTTCCAGCTCATGGCCTCGCTCGACATTCCCATGATCATGGACGACACACGCGCGCTGCTCACCTACGCCGAGGGTCAGGAGGCTGCGAACACCAAAATCGTCGGCACCGTCGGCTACTGCATGAGCGGCCGCTACGCCGTCAACGCCGCCACGCATTTCCCCGATCGCGTCAAGGCCGCCGCCTCGGTCTACGGCACGCAGCTTGCGACCGATCAGGACGACAGCCCGCATCTCGCAGCCAGCAAGACCAAGGCCGAGCTCTATTTCGCCTGCGCCGAGACCGACATCTATGCGCCAACCGAGATCATCGAGAAGGTGAAGCAGGGCATGAGCGGCGCAAAAGCCGAGGTCGAGATCTATCCCGGCACCCATCATGGCTTCGCCTTTCCCAAGCGCCCGGTCTATGACCGCGACGCCGCCGAGCGGCATTGGGAGCGCCTGCTGGCGCTCTACCGCCGCAATCTCGTCCAGCAATAGCGATGCCCTTACTGCTCATCGACTTCCCGTCCTTCAACCCGATCGCGGTGGCGATCGGGCCGTTCGCGATCCGCTGGTACGCTCTGGCCTATATCGGCGGCATCGTCATCGGCTGGCTCTATGCGCGCTCGCTGCTCAAGACCGAGCGGCTGTGGGGCGGACCTGCGCCGATGTCGCTGGTGCAAATCGACGACTTCATCCTCTGGGTCACGCTCGGCATCATCCTGGGCGGCCGCACCGGCTATGTGCTGTTCTACAATCTGCCGTTCTTCATCGATCACCCCGTCGCGATCTTCCGGCTGTGGGAAGGCGGCATGTCGTTCCATGGCGGCTTCCTCGGCTGCGTCGTCGCGGTGATGTGGTTTGCTCATCGTAACCGCATCTCGATCCTCTCGCTCGGCGACATCACCACCGCGGTCGCCCCGATCGGGCTGCTGCTCGGGCGCATCGCCAATTTCATCAACGGCGAATTGTGGGGCCGCGCCACCGATGCGAGCCTGCCCTGGGCCATGATCTTTCCCAGCGATCCCTCGCATCTGCCGCGCCATCCGAGCCAGCTCTACGAGGCCGGCATGGAGGGCATCCTGCTGTTCGCCGTGCTCGCGATCATGATCCGCCTCGGCGCGCTGAAGCGCCCCGGCATGGTCCTCGGTGCCTTCATCCTGATCTACGGCCTGACCCGCATCGCCGGCGAGCATTTTCGGGAGCCGGACGTGCAGCTCGGCTTCCTCTGGGGCGGATTAACCATGGGCATGCTGCTGTCGATCCCGATGCTTATCGTCGGCGCTATACTTATTGTATGGGCTGTCAGGCGCGGTGCGCCCAAGCCCGCCACCGCCATCCGTTAATTCATTTCGAGACAACAGCTCGTGACCGAACAGCCACTGCTCAACGAGATCAAGGCGCTGATCAAATCCTCAGGCCCCATGCCGGTCTGGCGATACATGGAGATGTGCCTGATGCATCCGCGCTACGGCTATTACGTCTCGCGCGATCCGCTCGGCCGTGAGGGCGATTTCACCACCGCGCCCGAAGTCAGCCAGATGTTCGGCGAGCTCCTGGGATTGTGGACCGCCTCGGTCTGGAAGCAGATGGGCTCGCCGCAATCGCTGCGGCTGATCGAGATCGGTCCCGGCCGTGGCACCATGATGGCGGACGCACTGCGCGCGCTTCGCGTGCTGCCGCCGCTCTATCAGGGGCTCAGCGTTCATCTGGTCGAGGTCAATCCGGTGCTGCGCGAGCGGCAGGGTGCGACATTGTCGGGCGTGCGCAACATCGCATGGCACGACAGCATCGACGACGTGCCCGATGGTCCCAGCATCATTCTCGCCAATGAATATTTCGATGTGCTGCCGATTCACCAGATGGTGAAGCGCGAAGACGGCTGGCACGAGCGTGTGATCGACGTCGACGTCAATGGCAAGCTCCAGTTCGGCGCGGCAGCCGACCCGACGCCGCGCTTCGACGTGCTGCTGCCATCCCTGGTGCGCGCCGCACCTGTCGGCGCGGTGTTCGAGTGGCGGCCCGATACGGAGATCATGAAGCTCGCCACCCGCGTGCGCGACCAGGACGGCGCGGCGCTGATCATCGACTACGGCCATTTGCGCAGCGATGCCGGCGACACCTTCCAGGCCATCGCACGCCATACCTTCACCGATCCCCTGAAGGCGCCGGGCCAGGCCGACGTCACCGCTCATGTCGACTTCCAGGCGCTCGCGCGCGCGGCCGAGGACGTCGGCGCCCGTGTGCACGGACCGGTCACGCAAGGTGACTTCCTCAAGCGCGTCGGCATCGACACCCGCGCGGCTGCGCTGATGCAGAAGGCGACGCCGGAAGTGGCCACTGACATTTCCGTTGCGCTGAAACGGCTGACCGACACCGGACGCAGCGGCATGGGGTCAATGTTCAAGGTGCTCGGCATCTCCGAGCCGCGGCTGACGGGCCTTGCGGGTCTCAGCGATCTCGAAAAGGCCGGAGGCAATTTATGACCCTCACCTCGTCGCTGCTGTCGGCCGTGCCTGGCCTGCGCCATTGCTTCTTCACGCGTGAAGGCGGCGTCTCCAGCGGCATCTATTCTGCGCTCAATGGCGGGCTCGGCTCCAACGACGATCAGGCCCTTGTTGCCGAGAACCGCCGCCGCATGGCCGAACATGTCGGCGTCGCAGCCGACCGCTTCCTCAGCCTGCATCAGATCCACTCGCCCGACGTCCTCGTCGCCGCGACGCCCTGGCCGAGCGGACCGCGGCCGAAGGGCGACGCGATGGTGACCAAAATGCCCGGCATCGCGCTCGGCGTCTCCACCGCAGATTGCGGGCCGGTGCTGTTCGTCGATCCCAACGCGCGGGTCATCGGCGGCGCCCATGCCGGCTGGAAGGGCGCGCTGACCGGCGTGCTGGAGTCCACGATTGCGGCGATGGAAAAGCTCGGCGCAACACGGAGCGGCATCATCGCCGCGATCGGCCCCCTGATCCGGCAAGAGAGCTACGAGGTCGGCAACGAGTTCGTTGCGCGCTTCATCGAAGCCGATGCAGACAACGCCGTGTTCTTCATCCCTTCGGTGCGCGAGGGCCACGCGATGTTCGATCTCGCCGGCTTCATCCGCAAGCGTCTGGAAGCTGCCGGCATATTGATGATCGACGACCTCGGTCTCGACACTTACGCCGACGAGCGCTTCTTCAGCTATCGCCGCTCGGTGCATCGCAAGGAGCCGGATTACGGCCGGCACGTTCACGCGATCGCGCTGGAAGGGTGAACACACAGGCAACATTGACGATCATCGTTCCGGGATTCGCGAAGCCAGAACCCGGAATGACGGTGCGCTGTGGCGCCTCCGCCCTAGACGTTAATCGATTTTAACGATATCGCTGCCCTCAATGAGGGAAGCGTCATCCATGTTGCGCCGCGCAGGTTCGCGCGTGCTGGCGGCCATGCTGCTGGCCGCAGCGACCGTGCTGGCCGGCTGCGCCGGAAGCGGCGGCAATGCCGCCAACTCCTACGCGATGGCCACGCCGAGCGCCGGCTCCGGGGCGACGGTTGCTTTCGAATCGATCGACGGACCGCCGCCGCAGGTGTTCGACCGCATGGTCGGCGTGCTCGACAGCGAATCCAAGCTGCGCAGCCTCTCGATCGTCTCCCGCGAGGGGTCGGCGGCCTACCGCGTGCGCAGCTACCTCTCCGCCCAGGTGGTGCGGGGCAAGACCGTAATCGCCTGGGTCTGGGACGTCTACGACGCCAACCAGCAGCGGGCGCTGCGCCTGTCCGGCGAGGAACCGACCGCAACCAGGGGCGGTCGCGATCCCTGGCAAGCCGCCGATGACCTCGTGCTGCGGAAGATCGCCCAGGCCGGATTCAGCGGGCTTTCCAATATGATCAACGGAACGCCAGATGCGCCGGGCTCGGTCCCAGGGCTGCGCGGACCCGCGGTAGCGAGCGTGGCGCCTGAAACACATGCCGCTGAGCCGCCGGCCACGGCGCTCGGCTATGCCCAGCAATAACCACCGCTAAACCACGGGCCCAATTCTCGGGCAAACCGTTGGTCCGACTCAGGATTTTCAGAGGGAAAACGTAGCATCCCGGGTTGCCATCGCGGCCCCCGGCCTGATATTTCCTCGCCCGTCGTAACCGTGCTGCCAGTGGGTATCTGTGATGTTGAACGTCGTATCCAGCAAAGCGCGGGAGGAAGCGTCCATGTTGGCCAAGAACGGCTCCATCAAGCTTGTCGCCGGCAACTCCAATCCCGCGCTCGCACAAGCGATCGCGCAGGGATTGGACCTGCCGCTGACCAAGGCGGTGGTGCGGCGTTTCGCCGACATGGAGATCTTCGTCGAGATCCAGGAGAACGTTCGCGGCTCGGATGCCTTCATCATCCAGTCCACCTCGTTCCCGGCAAACGACCATCTGATGGAATTGCTGATCATCACCGACGCGCTGCGCCGCTCTTCGGCGCGTCGCATCACCGCGGTGGTGCCCTATTTCGGCTACGCCCGCCAGGATCGCAAGTCCGGCTCGCGCACGCCGATCTCGGCCAAGCTCGTCGCCAATCTGATCACCCATGCCGGCGTCGACCGCGTCATGACGCTCGACCTGCATGCGACCCAGATCCAGGGCTTCTTCGACATCCCGACCGACAATTTGTTCGCTGCCCCCGTGATGGTGCGCGACATCCGCGAACGTTTCGACCTCGGCAAGGTGATGGTGGTCTCGCCTGACGTCGGCGGCGTGGCCCGCGCCCGCGGCCTTGCCAAGCGCATCAACACCCCGCTCGCGATCGTCGACAAGCGTCGCGAGCGTCCGGGCGAATCCGAAGTCATGAACGTGATCGGCGACGTCTCCGGCTACAGCTGCATCCTGGTCGACGACATCGTCGATTCCGGCGGCACGCTGGTGAACGCGGCTGACGCGCTGATCGCCAAGGGCGCCAAGGAGGTCTACGCCTACATCACCCACGGCGTCCTCTCCGGCGGCGCGGCGGCCCGCATCGCCGGCTCGAGACTGAAGGAACTCGTCATCACCGATTCGATCCTGCCGACGGAAGCGGTGACCAAGGCGCCAAACATCCGCACGTTGCCGATCGCCAGCCTGATCTCGGATGCGATCGCGCGCACCGCGGCGGAAGAGTCGGTGTCGAGCCTGTTCGACTAGTTTTTCGACCCCGAAAAGTCTCGTAGGGTGGGCAAAGGCGCAAAGCGCCGTGCCCACCATTCCTGCATGATGGATACAGATCGTGGGCACGCTTCGCTTTGCCCACCCTACGGCATCGAACCCTGCCCGCCCCCACGGGTTGTTGCCGGCTGCCGCCCATGACATCATCGTGACATCGAGTCATCCCTGCCTGGGTACAAGATGCCGCGCCGGAAATTCGCTTGGGAAAAGCTATCTGACGAGCAGCTGCTCCAGCAGCGCCTGAGCAGCCTGAGGGTGACAATCGAAGGCACCTGGCTCGAAGACTGCATCGGCACGCTCTACGAAGAGCTCGAAGAGCGCGGCATCCGGCTCCGGCCGCACACATGGATCTCGAGCGAGTGGTTCAGTCCGGGAGACGTGCCCGGCATCGCCATCCCGTTCTATCTCGCCCATCCCCGCCTGATGAAGCTCGAGAAGAAGATGATGTTTGACGTCGAGGGCGGAACCACGCGCGAGTGCATGGCCATCCTGCGACACGAAGCCGGCCACGCCATCCAGCACGGCTTCCAGCTGCAGCGGCGCCGGCGCTGGCAACAATTGTTCGGGCCCTCGTCAAGGCACTATCCGCGCTACTACCGGCCCAATCCGGCGAGCCGGCGTTACGTCCAGCACCTTCGGCTCTGGTACGCGCAGAGCCACCCGGACGAGGACTTTGCCGAGACGTTCGCGGTGTGGCTGCGGCCGCGCTCGAACTGGCGCACGCGGTATGCCGGCTGGCCCGCGCTGAAGAAGCTCGAATATGTGGACGAGCTGATGGGCGAGATCGCGGGGAAGCGACCGGTGATCACGACACGCGAGCGCCTCGATCCGCTCGGCAAGCTCAGCCAGACGCTCGAAGAGCACTACAAGAAGAAACAGGCGTTCTACGCCTTCACGGCACCCAAGACCTACGACCGCGACCTCTCCCGACTGTTCTCCGCCGACCCGCGGCATCATCGCTCTCGGCCCGCGTCCAGCCTGATCAGGCGGCATCGCGCCCAGATCAGACGGCTGGTCGCGCGGTGGACCGGCGAGAACCAGCTCACGCTCGATGCCGTGCTTGACGACATGATCTCCCGCTGCCGCGAGCTCGACTTGCGCGCGGTGGGCTCCGAACAGAAGCTCGTTCTCGATTTCACTGTCCTCGTGACCGCCAAGACGATGCACGCGCTGTTTGGCCCGTCTCGGCGCAAATGGATCGCGCTATGAGACGGCTCCGTATTCTGGTCTTGATGCATCCGGACTTCATGCCGCCGGACTCCTCCGACGGATACACGCCGCAGGAAATCAACAACTGGAAGACGGAATACGACGTGGTGAGCACTTTGCGTGCGGCAGGCCACGAGGTACGCGCGCTCGGAGCGCAGGATGAAATCAAGCCGGTGCGCGAGGCGATCGAAGAATTCAAGCCACACATCGTGTTCACGTTGCTGGAGGAGTTCCACAACAACGTCGCCTATGACCAGCACATCGCCAGCTATCTCGAGCTGATGAAGGTGCCCTATACCGGGTGCAATCCGCGCGGCCTGATCCTGGCGCGCGGCAAGGATCTGTCCAAGACGCTGGTGCATCACCGCCGCATCGCGGTGCCGGCGTTCGCCGTTTTCCCGATGCGCCGCAAGGTGAAGCGCCCGACACGCCTTGCGCTGCCGCTGATCGTCAAGAGCCTTAACATGGATGGCTCTGCCGGCATTTCTCAGGCATCCATCGTTGATACCGACGAAAAGCTCGCCGAGCGCGTCGCCTTCATCCACGATCGGAGCGAGACGGCCGCCATCGCCGAGCAATTCATCGAGGGCCGCGAGCTCTATGTCGGCGTGCTCGGCAACAACCGCCTGCGCGTGCTGCCGATCTGGGAATTGAAATTCGGCAGCATGGGCGGGCGCAGCTCGCGTCACATCGCCACTGAAAAGGCCAAGCACGACACCGACTACCAGGAACGCGTCGGCATCGTCGACGGGCCGGCGAAAGATCTTGCGCCCGAAGTCACGGCACGCATCCAGCGCGCCGCGAAACGCATCTACCGGGCGCTCGGCCTCGACGGTTATGCGCGCATCGACTTCCGCCTCGCCGCCGACGGCACGCCGTATTTCATCGAAGCCAACCCCAACCCCGAGATCGCCAAGAGCCAGGAATTCGCGACGGCGGCGCTGCACGACGGGCTAACGTACAAGGATTTGCTCCATCGCATCCTGACGCTCGGCATCAGCCGGGCCAAAGCGGGTGTCTCGCTGGGGTGAGCCGGGGCTCAGGTGAATCCCGGCAGCACCACGTCCTCCAAGAGTGCGATCAACACGGCGGCCTGCTGCTGCCCGGGTCGTCCATAATTTCCGCAGTGGATAACGAAGGCGAGATCACGCGCCGGAATCACGTACAGATACTGGCCGCCCCAGCCGATGCCGCCATACCAATGCAGCGGTCGTGCCGTGGCGAAATCGCCCATGTACCATTGATAGCCGTAATCGCGGCCAACCCGGGTCTGGACGACAGGCGTGGTCACACGCTTCACCCAATCGGCCGGAACGAGGGACTTTCCGTTCCAGCGGCCATTCGCCAGCATCAGCTCCCCGATCTTGACGAGGTCGCGCGGCAACAGACGCGCGCCTGACGCCGCACGCGGTTCACCGTCGCGGCCGACGCTCCAGTCGGACGGGCCAAAGCCTATTGGATCGAACAGCACCCGGCGGCAATAGGCCGGCAAAGCTTCGCCGGTGCCCTTGGCGATGAGCCGCCCGAGCAGTGCGGTGGCGCCGCCACAATAGGTCCACTTCACGCCAGGCTCGCCGACGATCGGCCGCTCCAGGATGTACCGATAACGATCAGACGCGGCCTCCATCGCCATCTCGTTGTTGCGTGGATCGCCGTAGGGGATGATCAGTTCATCCCATTCGAAGCCGAGCGTCATCGAGAGCACATGATGGATCGTAACCTTGCCGCGGCCTGGCTGCGCGGCGAGATCGGCATATTCCGGAAACTGCGCGTAGAGCTTCGCATCGGGCGGCGGCACCTTGCCTTCGGCGAGCGCAATGCCATAGGCGAGACCGACGATGCTTTTGGACACCGAACGCAGATCGTGCAGCACGTCAGCGCCGAACGCGACATGACCGAGCGGCCGGTCCCAGCCCTGGTCCTCGCCTTCCCCGTAGTGCTCGAACACCAGCTTGCCGCCCTGGCTCACCAGGAAGGCGTGCAGACCCGGCAGCTTTCCGGCTCGCTCGAGTGCAGCGAGGCGCTCGGCCGTATCGGATGATGCAGCCACGGCAGGCATGGCCCATGGCAGAGCCACGCTCGCACCAAGACCAGCCAGCAGATGACGACGGTTGAGAGAAGCCATAACTCGTTTCCTCCGGAATGAGGTATTCACAGGTACCTTGCAATACATAGTACCTTGCTATATAAGCTCCTCCGAAAGCGGTGTAGTCAAGGAGGAAATGGCCGACTCGTCGAATCAGGTTCAGCTCAAGAAGGGCGCGCTCGAGCTCTGCGTGCTCGCTCTGCTCGCGCGCAGTGAGAGCTATGCCTATGAAATCGCGAGTACGCTGTCGGCCGGCGTCGGCATGGGTGAAGGAACGATCTATCCGCTGATGCGGCGCATGCAGGATGACGGGCTGGTCGACACCCGCCTCGAGGAATCTAGCAGCGGCCCGCCGCGCAAATACTACCGGCTGACGACCGCCGGCCGCGCCGCCTTCACCGCGCAGAAGCGCGAATGGCGGAGCTTTACCGACGCAGTCGATCGCCTCCTCGGAGACGCCAGATGACCCGCGACGATTTCCTGCACATCCTCGCGGACGGGCTTACGGCGCTGCCTTCGGCCGAGATCGACGACATCCTGTCCGATTATGCCGCGCATTTCGAAGAGGCTCGCGCGTCGGGGCGGACCGAGCAAGAGGTCGCGTCCGCGCTCGGCGATCCCCGGCGGCTGGCGCGCGAGCTGCGTGCCGAGACGGGATTGCGGCGATGGGAGAACCATCACTCCTTCCGCAACTCCACCGCCGCGCTGTTCGCGCTCAGCGGCCTCGCTGTGGTCGACATCGTCCTGCTGCTGCCTCTGCTGCTGGCCGTGCTGCTGATCCTGCTCGTGATCGCTTTCGTGATGTGCGTGCTGGGGATCGTCGGAATCGGATTGCTGATCAGCGTCTACAAGCATTTTGGCGACGGACACGTCGTCAATCTGATCTTGCGCGGGCTCGCAGGCATCGCGCTGGTGACCACGGGCGCGGGATTCGCGGCCTTGCTGGCGCTTGGACTCAATGCCGCGGTCCGATGGCTCGGCAACTACGCGCGCCTGCATTATCGTCTGCTCAAGCCGGAGCGGAACGAAGCGTGAGGTTCAGCTCGCCTCCGCCTTCGCGCTCACCACATCGGCGAAAGACTTGAAGAACTCTCCCGCAAGCTTCGTCGCGGTGGAGTTGATCAGCCGCGCGCCGAGCTGGGCGAGCTTGCCGCCGATCTGGGCATCGACGTCATAGTGCAGCACCGTGACATCGGAGCTTTCCGACTCCAGCCGCACCATCGCGCCGCCCTTGGCGAAGCCGGCGACGCCGCCGGAGCCCTCGCCAGATATGCGATAAGAGTTGGGCGGATCGAGATCGGACAGCGTCACCTTGCCGCTGAACGTCGCCTTCACCGGGCCGACCTTGAACACCACCGTCGCGGTCATCTCGTTCGGCGCGGTCACGTCGAGCGACTGACAGCCGGAGATGCACTGCCTCAGCACGGCGGGATCGTTCAGCGCCGCCCACACCTGTTCGCGTGACGCAGGGATACGCTGGCTGTCGTTCATCTGCATGATCGGTATCTCACTCTTTGCCGGTTGACTGATTGGCGGCGCGCTGGCCGCGCCGACGTTCCCTGGTGATCTCGGCGAGGATCGACATCGCGATCTCCTCCGGCGTGATGGCGCCGAGATCGAGCCCGGCCGGCGCCTTGAAGTCGTCGATCGCCGCGGCATCCGCGCCTTCTGCAAGAAGCTTTGCGCGCAGCATCGCCATCTTGCGGCGGCTGCCGACGAAGGCGTGATAACAGGCCTTGGTCCCAATCGCCGCGCGCAAGGCGGCGTCGTCGCCCTTGCCCTGCGTTGAAACCACGACGAAGCGCTTGGCATCGTTGAGCTCGCCGAGCTGGTAACCGTCGATGATCGTATCAGCGTCCGGTTGGGCCGCGAGCTCGGCAGCAGGCGCCGCGAGCGTCACCTGATAGCCGAGCACGCGCGCTTGCGCCGCGAGCGACAGCGCCACGGGGCTTGCGCCAAGAATGACAAGCGAGGGATGCGGCAACACCGGCTCGACGAAAATATCCATCGTGCCCTTGCTCGGGCACATATTGCTGGCGAAGCGGATGCCATCGCGGCTCTCGCCCGGGCTGACGCCGAGTTCGGCCAGCAGGTTTTCCGGCTGCACCGAGACCATGCGCGGCTCACCGTCGGCCAGCGCTTCGCGGGCCGCCTTCAGCACCGCGCCTTTGGCGCAGCCGCCGCCGATCCAGCCCGCGACGATGGTGCCGTCGGCCGCGATGATCGCCTTGGCGCCGGCCTTGGCCGCGGTCACCGACACCGTTCGCACCACCGTCGCGAGGACGAAGGCGCGCTCGGCGGCCTTCAGCTGCGCAACGAGTTCAAGCACTTCGACATGAGCGGTCATCGACATGTCCTCAGAGTTTTGCCAGATAGGGTTCGAGCGCGCGCAGGCTCTGCAGCGAATTCGCTGAAGCATAGAGATCGACATGCGGCAGCGCGGCCTTGATACCGCGCGCCTCCGGCGTGTAGCCCTCCCATCCCATCATGGGGTTGAGCCAGACGACGTGACGGCAGCGGCGATGCAGCGCGGCCATCTCGCGGCCGAGCAAAACGGCATCGCCGGTCTCGTATCCATCGGAAACGATCATCACGCAGCTGCGAGAATGGATGACGCGCGACGCATGCCAGCGATTGAAGGTCTGCAAGGACTCGCCGATCTTGGTGCCGCCGCCCGCGCCCTGCGCCATGATCGAGAGCCGGTCGAGCGCGCGGCCAGCATCCTTCTCCTTCATTGCGTCGGACACGTGGGCGAGGCGCGTGTGGAAAAGGAACGCCTCGGCCTCGCGAAACTGGTCGAGCACGCCGTGGATGAAGCGAAGGAATACCGCGGTGTACATGCTCATCGAGCCCGAGGCATCGAGCAGCACGATCAGCCGCAGCGGCTTGTCCTTGCGCTGCCGCTTCACGAGCGAGATCGGCACGCCGCCATGGCTGATATTGCGGTGGATGGTGCGGCGAAGATCGAGCCGGTAGCCACGCCGGCGCGCCAGGTCGCGTCGGGTCAGCCGCGTGCGCATCGCCCTGGCGAGCTGCGCGGCGGCTTCATGGGCCTGTGCGACCTGGTCGGGATCGCTGAGCTTTCGGAAATCGACCTCGGCGAGATTGTCCGCGCGCGAAGCGCCCTCCATGCGCCCCTCGCCGGAGCGGCCTTCCGGCGCGTCATCGGAGGACGGAAGCTGGTCGGCCACCGGTTGGCCGCCGCCCTGCTCCGCCGATTTGTCCTGCAGGCTCTTCAGCGACGGATTGCCGGCGCCCGGCGTTGAACCAATGGTTCGGGAACGGGAGCGCACACGCTTGCCGAGCCAGAACGCGTCGAACAATCCATCGAACTTGTCCCAATCGGATTTGCGCGCCGAGAACAGATGCTTGAACGCCGGGCGCAGCAGGCTAGGTCGCTCCGCGTAGCCCGCCGACATCAGCGTTGCCGCATCCTGTCCCTCCGCCAGCCCGACACCAAAGCCGGCATCGCGCAGTGTCCGCAGGAAGGCCGCGAGCCGTGCGGAGACGAGGCGGGAGACCTCGCTGAGATCGTCGTATTCGGGACTGGAGCCGCAGCAGCTCATGCGACTTTCCCCAGTAGGCGCTGCGTCACCGCGGGGGTGACGCGGGCGCGGTCCTCATGCGTCTTCAACAGGCAGACCAGCGTCTCATGCACGGTCTCGGGCGCGTCGTGGAGATCGCGCACGTCGAGACCGACGAGGGCAGCCGCCCAGTCCAGCGTCTCCGCCACACCCGGCACCTTTCGCAGCTCCTCCTTGCGCACGTTCTCGACCATGCGCGCGATCTGAAGCGACAGCGACGGGCTGGCGCCAGCGACACGCGTCAGGATGATGCGGGTCTCGCGATCGACGTCGGGATAGTCGACATAGTGGTAGAGGCAGCGACGGCGCAACGCGTCGGAGAGCTCGCGCGTACCGTTCGAGGTCAGCACGACATGCGGGATGGTGACGGCTGGAATGGTGCCGAGCTCGGGGATCGAGACCTGGAAGTCGGAGAGCAGCTCCAGCAAAAACGCCTCGAACTCATCATCGGCGCGGTCGATTTCGTCGATCAGCAGCACCGGCGCCTTCGGCCGGCGGATCGCGGCAAGAAGGGGACGCTCCAGCAGATACTTCTCCGAGAACACCTGATCCTCGATGCTGTCGCTGCCGCGATGCGCCTGGATCGCCAGCAACTGGCGCTGGTAATTCCACTCATAGAGCGCGGAGGACTGGTCGAGCCCCTCATAGCATTGCAACCGGATCAGTTCGGTCGCATGCACTTTAGCCAGCGCCTTCGCCACCTCGGTCTTGCCGACGCCCGCTTCCCCTTCAAGGAGCAGCGGGCGCCGCAGCATCTGCATCAGCGAGATCGCAGTCGCGAGGTCCGGATCGGCAATGTAGCCCGATGCGGCCAAGGCCTGTGCGATCTCGTCACGGTTTTTCATCTCCGTATCCCTCCGTCATTGCGAGCGAAGCGAAGCAATCCAGAAATATCTCAGGGGGCACAAGTCTGGATTGCTTCGTCGCTTCGCTCCTCGCAATGACGACTACGCGACCGCGCCGAGCTGCTTCGCCGCCTTCCAGTTGCGCCAGAAATCATGCGGCATCTGGATATGCGTGGAGCCCAGGAACGAGAACGCATCGTTGACGGCGTTGGAGAAGGCCGGCACGCCGCCGACATTCGGGCTCTCGCCGACCCCCTTGGCGCCGATGGGGTGATGCGGCGACGGGGTGACGGTGAAGTCGGTCTCCCAATGCGGCGTTTCCACCGCGGTCGGCATGAAGAAGTCCATGAACGAGCCGGTGACGACGTTGCCGACCTCGTCGTAGCGGATTTCCTGACCCATCGCGATCGCGAAGGCTTCGGTGAGACCGCCATGCACCTGCCCCTCGATGATCATCGGGTTGATGCGGGTGCCGCAATCGTCGAGCGCATAGAAGCGCCGGACGTTGTACACGCCAGTATCGACGTCGATGTCCATCACGCAGAGATAGGCACCAAAGGGATAGGTCATGTTGGGCGGATCGTAATAGCTCACCGCCTCCAGCCCCGGCTCCATGCCCGGCGGCACGGAATTGTACGCCGCCCAGCAGATATCCTTCATCGACATGAATTTCTCCGGCAGGCCCTTCACCCGGAAGCCGTCGATATCGAATTCGAGATCGTCCTCGTGGACCTCGAGCTTGTACGCCGCGATCATCTGCGCCTTGGCCTTGATCTTTCGTGCGGCCATGGCGATCGCGGCGCCCGCAACGGGCGTCGAGCGCGACCCGTAGGTGCCGAGCCCGTAAGGCGCGGTGTCGGTGTTGCCCTCTTCCACCATGATGTTATCGGCCGGAATGCCAATTTCGGTGGCGATGATCTGGGCCCAGGTCGTCTCGTGGCCCTGGCCCTGACTTTTGGAACCGACCCGCGCGATGCCCGCACCGGTCGGATGCATGCGGATCTCGCAGGAGTCGAACATCGCGATGCCGAGGATGTCGCAGTTCTTCGACGGCCCGGCGCCAACGATCTCGGTGAAGAAGGAGACGCCGAGACCCATGATCTCGCGGGTCTCACCGCGCTTGAAGGCAGCACGTTTGTCCGCCTGCTCCTTGCGGAGCGCGGCGTAGCCGGTGGTCTCCATCATCTTGCGCATGGCGGTGTGGTAGTCGCCGGAATCGTATTCCCAGCCCAGCGCCGAGTGATACGGAAACTGCTCCGGCTTGATGAAGTTCTTCAACCTCAGCTCAGCCGGGTCCATGTTGAGCTTCTGCGCCAGGATATCCATGGCGCGCTCGATGCAGTAGGCGGCCTCCGTGACCCGGAACGAGCAACGGTAGGCGACGCCCCCGGGCGCCTTATTGGTGTAGACGCCGTCGACCGCCAGATGTGCGGTCGGGAAGTCATAGGAGCCGGTGACGATGTTGAAGAAGCCTGCCGGCCATTTCGACGGATCGGCGCAGGCATCGAACGCGCCATGGTCGGCGAGCACATGGACGCGCAGGCCTGTGACCTTGCCGTCCTTCGTTGCCGCGACCTCGGTGGTCATGTGGTAGTCGCGCGCGAATGAGGTCGCGGTGAGGTTCTCGATGCGGTCCTCGACCCATTTCACCGGCTTGCCGGTGACGATGGAAGCCACCGCCGCACAGATATAGCCGGGATAGGCGCCGACCTTGTTGCCGAAGCCGCCGCCGATGTCGGGCGCAATCACGTGAATCTTGTGCTCCGGCAGCTTTGCGATCAGCGACACCACGGTGCGGATCACATGCGGGGCCTGGAACGTGCCGTAGATCGTCAGCTCACCCTTGATCTTGTCGAAAGAGCAGACGCACTGGCAGGTCTCCAGCGGCGACGGATGGGTGCGGTGATAGGAGATCATCTCCTTGATCTTGACTTCGGCCTTGTTGAAGGCCGCGTCGGTCAGCTCCTTGTCGCCGACGGTCCACTCGAAGATGTGGTTGTCGTGCTTGCGCGGGCCGTGCGCGCCGGACATCTTGCCGACGAGGTCCTCGCGCAATACCGGCGCATCCTTGTCCATCGACTTGAACGGATCGACCAGCGGCGGCAACGGCTCGTATTCGACCACGACCTTGTTGATGCCGTCATCGGCCGCATAGCGGTCGGTCGCGACCACGAAGGCCACTTCCTGGTTCTGGAACAGCACCTTGCCGTCCGCCAACACCATTTGCACGTCGCCCGCGAGGGTCGGCATCCAGGCGAGGTTGACGGTCTTCAGCGTCTCCGCGGTGATCACCGCGAGCACGCCCGGCACCTTCAGCGCTTCGCTGTCGTCGATCTTCTTGACGCGCGCATGGGGATGCGGCGAGCGGACAAAGTCGCCGTGCAGCATGCCCGGCAGCTTGATGTCATCGACATAGCTGCCCCTTCCTTGCGTGAAGCGGATGTCCTCGACGCGCTTGCGCTTGCAGCCCATGCCTTCGAGTGCGGCGGTGCGTTGTTCCCGCGTGGGAGTGAGGTCGTTCATTCTGCGGCCTCCTGGAATTCCACGCCGTTGATCTTGGCGCTCGCGTACTGGATTGCCTTGACTATGTTCTGGTAGCCGGTGCAGCGGCAGATGTTGCCCGAGATGCCCATGCGGATCTCCGCCTCGCTCGGCGAGGCATTTTCCTTCAGCAGGCGATGCGCGCGGACGATCATGCCGGGCGTGCAGAAGCCGCATTGCAGACCGTGCATCATGCGGAAGCCTTCCTGCAGCGCCGACAGCGTGCCGTCGGCATTGGCCATGCCTTCGATAGTCGTGATGTCACTACCATCAGCCTGCACGGCGAACATGGTGCACGACTTCACGGACATGCCGTCGATATCGACGGTGCAGGCGCCGCAATGGGTCGTCTCGCAGCCGATATGGGTGCCGGTCATCTGCAGATTCTCGCGGATGAAGTGCACCAGCAGCGTGCGCGGCTCGACGAGGCCTTCGACCTCGGCGCCGTTCACCTTCATGGTCACATGTGTTTTGGCCATCGATCCCCTCCCTTACTTCGCTTTGGCGGCTGCGCGCTGCAGCGCGCGCGTCACCATGATGCCGCCGACATGTTTGCGGTATTCGACCGGGCCGCGGGCATCCGCGGCCGGCGCCATGATGGCCTCGGCGGCTGCTGCCGCCTTCTTCAGCGTGGCGGCGTCGAGGCTCGTGCCGATCACTGCCTTGGCGGCGTCGGTGGCGAGCAGCGGCGTCTCGTGCACATTGGTGAGGCCGATCGAACAGGTCGCGACCTTGCCGCCCGCCATCGTCAGCACGACGGCCGCCGCAGCGGTGGCGTAGTCGCCGACCTTCCGCTTGAGCTTTTCGTAGGCGGAGCCGTGACCGGCGGCTGGCACGGGGACCGACACGGAGGTCAGGATCTCGCCGGGCTCGAGCGCGGTGAAATAGGCGCCCTGATAGAAGTCGGCGGCAGCGACATCGCGGGCGCCACCCGAGCCTTCAAGTCGATAGGTCGCCCCCAGCGACATCATCAGCGCCGGCATGTCGTTGCCGGGATCGCCGTTGGCGACGTTGCCGCCGATGGTGCCGCGGTAGCGCACCTGCGGGTCGGCGATCAAGAGCGCCGCCTCATGCAGGATCGGCATCGCCTTGGCGACGTCCTCGGACGCCAGCAGCTCATGCTGGGTGGTCATTGCGCCGATGACGAGGTTGTTGCCTGAGCGACTGATGCCCCTGAGGGCAGCGATGCCGTGCAGGTCGATCAGATGGGCGGGGGTGGCGAGCCGAAGCTTCATCATCGGCACCAGACTGTGCCCGCCGGCCAGCGGCCGCGCATCCTCGCCAAGGTCTGACAAGAGTTTGACGGCGTCGGCGACACTCGCCGGCCTGTGATAGCTGAATGAGCCTGGGATCATCATCTCCTCCTGCTCGTCCTTTTGCGCGCGACGGCGCGGACGTTGGAGGGGAGGCTCACTCCCGGCGGAGCGGCGAGCAATCATTTGGGCACAAAGGGGGGCTTTTTGCACGAATTGCGGGTGCAGACGCACGAATTGCGTCAGGGGTCGCGACGTATGGCCCGGGATCCCCACCCTCCCCTGGAGGGGGAGGGTCGGCTCACTTTGAGCGCAGCGAAATGTGAGACGGGGTGGGGTGACGGTATCTCTACATCCAACAGTGCCTGAGTGGAGAGATCACCCCACCCCGCTCGCGCTGCGCGCGCGATCGACCCTCCCCCTCCAGGGGAGGGTGACGGCGAGCACATCCCGTGTGGTTAGAATTCTACGCTTGCCGCCGGTGCGCGAGCCCGAGCCTCGCCTTCACCTCAGCGATCTTCGCCCGGCTCACCGGCACGCGGTGCGGCGACGGGCCATCGAGCTCCAGCACGGCACCGTCGCCCTCTTTCCGGACCAGGGCAACATGGGGGATGGCGACGATATGACTGCGGTGCACCCGGAGGAACAGCGAGGGATCGAGCTGTGCCTCGGCTTCGGAGATCGACCAGGGGCACATCCGCTCGCGGGTGCCGTCGTGGACGCGGGTGTAGTGCGCGTCGGCGCGGACGCTGCGGACATCGGCGGTGTCGATGAAGTGCGTGCCGTCTGCGCTCTCAACCGGCAGCCGCGGAACCGGCGCGCGCGGTGGTTGGCCGAGACCGCCGAGTGGCGCCATTGGACGCGGCGATGCGCTCGCGGCGACAGGCGGCTCAGCGTTTGCCGTCGCGATTGGCGATGAAACCGCCTCTGCAGCGACGGGCGCCTGCCGCCGCTGGTCCGGAACCAGCGATAGCAGAAAGCCAGCCGCAATCACGAAGCAGAGCACTGCAACGATGATGGACAGGATTTGCTGCGACGCGGCAAGGCCCCCGCCGCCGTGGTGATGCGCAGCGCCCGTCAGCGGCTCGAAATGCATGCCGAGCATCGCGGTGTAATGCATGCCGGAGACGGCAATGCCGAACACGATCGAGCTGACGATCAGCCGGGCGCCTTCCGGCTGCGCCAGGAAGGCGCGCAAGCCGCCATAGGCCGTGACGATCGCAACCACGACCGAGAGCAGCACCATGGTCGGATCGTGCACGATGCCGAAAGACCCGGCGAGCCCGTGGATCCCGACATAATGCATGCTGGCGATGCCGACACCGAGCAGCACGGCCGACGACGCCACACGCCTCAACGTGGGCTCGCCGATCGAGACAAAGAAAAGCGAGATGCCGACCACCAGCGCGCAGATCAGAAACGAGATGATGGTGGGAAGAACGAGATAGACGGTGTCGGGCGGCAGCGGTGCCGCCAGCATGCCGACGAAATGCATTGTCCAGATGCCGACGGCCAGAAACGCAGCCGCACCCGCGAGCAGAACGCGGTTACTGACGCCGGGCGTGTTGCGAATGCGAGCAGCAAGCGCAAAGCCGGTATAGCCACCCAGACTCGCGATCGCCACAGACAGCGCGACGAGATAGGGATCGTGTCCTTCGAACATGATCTTGTCGGCCGCCCGTCTCCACGGAACGGCCTCCTCCCGCCGCCGACTTTATAGGGACGGCGGCGGGATTGACAATCAGCGGCATGTGACTTGGCACAGTGCCCAGACCCTCATGGTGAGGAGGCGCACAAGCGCCGTCTCGAACCATGCAGGCCGAGCTGCGGCCTTCATCCTTCGAGACGCGCTACGCGCTCCTCAGGATGAGGAGTTGGAGTCTTTGCTTCCTCACACAATTCCCGCCGCGACCTGGCCGCGCAGGCGCTCGAGACCGTGAAGCGTCTCGGCACAGGCGGACGCGACCTCGACGCCCTTGATCGCAAAGTGCCTGCGGAAGAAATCGTAGTGCACCTCGGTCTCGTGGAATTGCTGCGGCGTCAGCACGGCGGAGAACACCGGCACCTCGGTGCGCAGCTGCACCTCCATCAGCGCCTTGATCACGGTGTCGGCGACGAACTCGTGGCGATAGATGCCGCCATCGACGACCAGGCCGGCGGCGACAATCGCCGTGTAGCGCCGCGTCTTGGCGAGGACCTGCGCATGCAGCGGGATCTCGAACGAGCCCGGCACCTCGAACACGTCGACATGGGTGAGATGACGCGCCTCGGCCTCCTTCAGGAAGGCGATGCGGGCTTCCTCGACCACGTCGCGATGCCAGCAGGCCTGCACGAAGGCCACCCGCTGCGGCTTGGCGAAACGCGGATGCTCAGTCGCCGGGGGAACCGGCGGTTGGGCGACTTCGGAAGTTTCAGCTTGGGAAGTTTGGACTTGGGGATCTTGCAACATCTGATTCATGGCTTTCCTTCAAAGGACCAGAATCAGGGCACACGGAACGACAGGCAGCCGCACCTTGCGATGCGTCCGCCACCGACCGTTCTCTTTCATCCGGACTTTAACCGTCGGCCTCGGAGTTGCACCGAATCTGCTGACCCTTCCCCTCGGCAAAGACCTTGAGGAAGGCGCTCGCGGGCTTAGGCCTTTCGGCCCTTACCGCCGGTGGGGACTTTCACCCCGCCCTGAGAACATCGGCCGTCCGGAATGAACGGCCTGGGCGGAAATATGACGCCGGCCGGCGGCCGCAGCAAGCCTGTTCCATCGCCAAAAACCGCATGGTCCCATGCCGCCACGGGGGTGCGGCGCTCGGGAGACGGAATTAACGATTGGGCCGCCGGCCGTTCCATCCGACTCCGATTTGTTCTCAAATTAATAATTGTGTCCGAGATCAGCTGTGGACGAAGGAGTCCTGTCTTGTGGACGGACTCGCGACCCAGTTGCGCAGATTCCGCAAATCACATCAGTTGATCCGCGACAAGCCCGCGCTGGTCCGAGGATCGCTGCAAGCGACTCCGAAGAGATTGCCCTTAACGACGTTAAGGAAGCGCGCGCCGGACCAACCGCGTGCGTATCTAAAGACAACAAGAAGGCAAGAGGTCGAGACGGCATGTCCCTGCTCGAAGGCAATATCGATTCCCGAAGCCACCCGCTCGCGGTGGTCGAGGACATCGCTGCCAGCAACAACTGGCCGTTCGAACGCTCCGGCGAAGACGAGCTCACCATTGTCTCGAAGGGACAATGGACCGACTACCAGATCTCGTTCACCTGGATGGGTGAGATCGAGGCGCTGCATCTTGCCTGCGCATTCGACATGAAGATTCCGGTCGCGCGCCGGGGCGAGGTGCAGAAGCTCGTCGCCGCGGTCAACGAGCAGTTGTGGATCGGCCATTTCGATCTGTGGATCAGCACCGGCCTGATCATGCACCGTCAGGCGCTGGTTCTGCCGGGTGGGCTCACCGCCTCGACCGCGCAATGCGAAGCCATGCTCGCCGGCGCCATCCACGCCTGCGAACGCTACTTCCCGGCATTCCAGTTCGTGGTGTGGGCGGGAAAGACGACGGCGCAGGCGATGGACGCCGCGATGTTCGATACTGTGGGCGAGGCGTAAGCGCCTCTTGATAGGTTAGGAAGTCGCAACTTCCACCCCAACGTCGTCCTGGCGAAGGCCAGGACCCATACCGCGAGGTCTCTCCGTCTCTCGCGATGCTTGTTGCTCTGCTGCGCATCCACTAGAACCAGCCGGGGTAATGGGTCCTGGCTTTCGCCAGGACGACGGCGGATTTTGTGGCGACAGCGATGGCAAACAACACTCTCCAAAACATCTCCGGCACCATCCTTCTCGCCGGGGCCGGCAAGATGGGCGGCGCGATGCTGACGGGGTGGCTGGCCGGCGGGCTCGATCCACGCCGGCTCGCCGTGGTCGACCCCTTCATTTCACCTGAGATCGCCGCGCTCTCCGCCAAGGGCGTCGCGCTCAATCCCGATGCGAACGCGGCAGGCCCTGTCGAGACGATGGTCGTCGCGGTGAAGCCGCAGATGTTCCGCGAGGCTGGCGCGAAGCTGAAGTCGTTTGTTTCGGACAAGACCTCCGTGGTGTCGATCATGGCGGGAACCACGATTCTCTCGCTCGAGGAGGTCTGTGGCGGCGCCGTGGTGCGCGCCATGCCAAACACACCGGCTGCGATCGGCCGCGGCATCACGGTCGCGGTCGCGGCGAAGAATGTCAGTGCGCAACAGCGCGCGGTGGCCGATGCCTTGCTGCGCGCCACCGGTTCGGTGGAGTGGGTCGAGGACGAAGGCCTGATGGACGCGGTGACCGCCGTCTCCGGTTCGGGGCCGGCCTATGTGTTCCTGCTCGCCGAAGAACTCGCCCGCGCCGGCGTCGAAGCCGGCTTGCCTGAAGCGCTGGCGACGAAGCTCGCGCGTGAAACGGTCGCCGGCTCCGGCGAACTGCTGCACCAGTCGGATCAGCCTTCCGCCACGCTACGCCAGAACGTCACCTCGCCCGGCGGCACCACCGCCGCGGCGCTCGGCGTGTTGATGGGCGAGCCGGGCCTGCGCGACCTGATGGTCCGCGCGATCGCGGCGGCGACGAAGCGGTCGAAGGAATTGGCGAAGTAGCGGCTATGCGCCCAGGCGCTTGTTGAACATCTCGACGTTCACAAGCCCGCGCGCATGGCGGCCCTCGCCGAGTTTGCGCGTGCCTTCGAATGCCTCGACCTCGAAGCGGATGACACGGCGCTCGACGGCGACCACTTTCGCCGTGGTCCGCACCGTCGCGCCAACAAGGGCTGCGGCGAGATGACGGATGTCGACTTCGGTGCCGACGGTGACCCAGCCCGGTTGAAGCGCGGCGCGGATCGCGTCTCCCGACGTCATCTCCATTTCCAGGATCATCATCGGCGTCGCATAGACCATCGGCATGCCGGGCACGAAATGCCCGACCGTGCGCTCGGTGGGCACCACAAGCATGCGCTCGGCGCTCATACCGACCTTGATGAAATCGCGTGCGTCCATGGGGCTTGCTCAGTGTCGTCCCGGACAAGCGAAGCGCAGATCCGGGACCCATCACCACAGGATCAAGTTTGGCGAAGATTCGGAGTTACCAGCTCGCACCCGCAACCACTCCCTGTGGCTATGGTCACGGCCTTCGCCGGGACGACGGCGGTGGATGCCGAACCAGCGCGGCTTACTTCTTCGCAGCCGCCGCGCGCTCCACGAAGGTCTTGCCGCCCTTCATCTTGTGGCGAAGCGGGGCCTCGTTGATCTGGATGACGACGGCATCGGCGTCGACGCCGAGATTCTTCACCAGTGCCTGCGTGATGTCGCGCATCATGCCGGCCTTCTGCTCGTCGGTGCGGCCTTCGGCCATGCTGACGGTGATCTCAGGCATATTGTTTCTCCCTCTCGCCTCTCCGTCATGGCCGGGCTTGTCCCGGCCATCCACGGACATCGCTATCAAACAAGACGTGGGTGCCCGGGACAAGCCCGGGCACGACGATCGAAACGAATGGCTAGCCCCAGCTCACGTCATGGCGCGCCAGGACCTCGCGCACCTTCGTGACGAGGTCGGCTTCGCTGCACGAGAACTGCGCAGGCCGTGTCTCGCGCCATTCCTGGTTGGAGGCGATCGCGGCCGCGGCCTTCGCACCCTCGATCAGATCCTTGACCTGCACCTCGCCGCGCGCCTTTTCATCCGACCCCTGGATGATCACGCAAGGCGAGTTGCGACGGTCGGCATATTTGAGCTGGTTGCCCATATTCTTGGGATTGCCGAGATAGAGCTCGGCGCGGATGCCGGCGGTGCGCAAGCTGGCCACCATCTTCTGATAGTCGGCGACGCGGTCGCGGTCGAACACGGTGACGACGACGGGACCGACCTCCGGCCGCGTGTCCAGCTTGCCGAGCAGCGTCAGCGCCGCTTGCAAGCGAGACACACCAATCGAAAAACCAGTCGCCGGCACCGGCTCGCCGCGGAAGCGCGAGACGAGGCCGTCGTAACGTCCGCCGCCGCCGACCGAGCCGAAGCGGATCGGGCGGCCCTTCTCGTCCTTGGTGTCGAGCAACAGTTCGACCTCGTAGACGGGACCGGTGTAATATTCGAGGCCGCGCACGACGGAGGGGTCGATCTTGATGCGGTCAGCACCATAACCCGACGCTGCGACCAGCTTGGCAATCTCTTCCAGCTCGCTCACGCCGGCCTGACCGACTTCGCTCTTGGCGAGATAAGTCTCTGCAGCGGCAATGGCTTCTTTCCAATCCTCGCGCGGCTTGGTGATGGCGAGAACGACGTCAGCTTCCGCGGCGCTGAGGTTGGCGCCCTTGGTAAAGTCTCCCTTGCCTTCTTCGCCGCCGTCCCATCGTCCTGGCCCGAGCAGCTTGCGGACTTCGTCGGCGGAAAACTTGTCGAGCTTGTCGATTGCGCGCAGCACAGTCAGTCGGCGGCTTGCGTTCTCCTCACCCGCGAGCCCGATGGCCTCGAGAACGCCGTCGAGCACCTTGCGGTTGTTGACCTTCACGACATACTGGCCGCGCGCAACGCCCAACGCTTCCATCGTGTCCGCCGCCATCATGCAGATCTCGGCATCCGCCGCCGGCGTCGCCGAGCCGACGGTATCGGCATCGAACTGCATGAACTGGCGGAAGCGGCCCGGGCCGGGCTTCTCGTTACGGAAGACATAACCGACGCGGTAGCTGCGGTAAGGCAAGACCAGACCATCGGTGCCGTAGCGCTCGCCGACATAGCGCGCCAGCGGCGCGGTCAGGTCGTAGCGCAAGCTGATCCACTGCTCGTCGTCGTCCTGGAACGAGAACACGCCCTCGTTCGGACGGTCCTGGTCAGGCAGGAACTTGCCGAGCGCGTCGGTGTATTCCATTGCCGGCGTCTCCACCGGCTCGAACCCGTAGAGCTCGTAGACGGCGCGGATCTTCTCGACCATCTCGCGCGTCGCCCGGATCGCGGCGGGATCGCGATCCTCGAGCCCGCGCGGCAGGCGCGCCTTCAGTTTCTGGGGTTTTTTGGGTTTTTCGGCCATGCGGGCGTTTACCAGCCGACGCGCGATGCGGCAACCGTTCTTGCCCTCTCCCCGCGAGCGGGGAGAGGAAGACGAGCTCAAAACACCTTCTTGATCCAGTTGTGCGGATCGTTGGTGCGGCCGTACTGGATGTCGACGAGCTGCTTGCGCAGGCCCATGGCGACGGGGCCGGCGGCGCCGCCGCTGATCTCGAAATCGCCGCTGACCGAACGCACCTTGCCGATCGGCGAGATCACGGCGGCAGTGCCGCAGGCGAAGGCTTCCTTCAGCCGGCCGGAGGCCGCATCCTTGCGCCACTGGTCGAGCGAGTACGGCTCTTCACGCACGGTCTTTCCGGCATCGCGGGCCAGCGTGATGATGGAGTCGCGGGTGATGCCGGGCAGGATGGTGCCAAGCGGCGGCGTCGAGAGCGAGCCGTCGTCGAACACGAAGAACACGTTCATGCCGCCGAGCTCCTCGATGTAGCGGCGCTCGAGTGCGTCGAGGAACACGACCTGATCGCAGCCATGCTGGATCGCTTCGGCCTGCGCGCGCAGGCTCGCCGCGTAATTGCCGCCGCATTTGACGGCGCCGGTGCCGCCGACGGCCGCGCGCGTGTAGTTCTCCGACACCCAGATCGAGACCGGCGCCGGACCGCCCTTGAAGTAGGAGCCGACCGGCGAGGCGATCACCGCGAAGATGTATTCGGACGACGGCTTGACGCCGAGGAAGGTCTCGCTCGCGATCATGAAGGGCCGCAGATAAAGGCTGCCCTCGCCGCCCGGCATCCAGGCGCGATCGATGCGCACGACCTGCTCGACCGCCTCGATGAAGACGTCTTCAGGCAACTGCGCCATCGCCATGCGATCGGCCGAGTCCTTGAAGCGCCGCGCGTTCGCATCGGGGCGGAACAGGTTCACGCCGCCGTCGTCACGCTTGTAGGCCTTGAGGCCTTCGAAGATTTCCTGGGCGTAGTGCAGGACTGCGCCGGCCGGATCGATCTGGAAATTGGCGCGCGCCTCGACCTTGGCCTCGTACCAGCCGCCCTTGGCCTGGTTGTAGCGGACCACAGCCATGTGATCGGTGAAGACGCGTCCGAAGCCGGGGTCGACCAGCTTGGCGACCCGGTCCTTTTCGGACGTTGGATGAGATGCGGGCTGGATGTCGAATTTCATGCTCATGTCCTTGCCTCCCGCTGCCGATGGCGGCGCCGTTCTGGCGCCCGCCTGCCCGCTTCCGGGCCCGGCTGGCTTGATGTGGTTGCTGGCCGAACCACCGCCAGCCTTGTTACGGCCGGTTTCCGTGGCCAGCATGTCCGTCGAGGACATGCTTTTGCGGAAGGCGGAAGTCCAGTATGTTTTGCCGAAATGCCGCTCGACAATCGCACGGTAGATCTGATCCGGCCGTCGCCGCCTGTCCGGCTCTCTCCGGCCGCTCTGACAACTGACACCCGACGCGAAACGATCTAAAATTTCGTGCGGGCTGATGGTTTTGTAACATTGAACCCAAGATACGTCAATATGCCTGACATAAATTTCGCGACTCCCCCTCAAGACGCTGCCGCGCCACGGCCGGCGGCAGGCGATGGAGGCAATTTGCGCTGGGATATCATCGAGCTGTTGTTCTTCGCCTATCGCGATTTCGTCGGCGATCCCGACCAGGAGCTGGAGGCTTTCGGCTTCGGCCGGGCTCATCACCGGGTCATGCACTTCGTATACCGCTATCCAGGCTTGAAGGTCGCCGATTTGCTCGACGTCCTGCGCATCACCAAACAATCGCTCGGCCGGGTGCTCAAGCAGCTGCTGGACGAGGGGTATATCGTCCAGAAGACCGGCGACAATGATCGTCGCCAGCGCCTGCTCTATGCAACGCCGAAGGGCGAAGCATTGGTGCAGAAGCTCGCCGGGCTGCAGACGACGCGGATCACCAGGGCGCTTGCCGAGATGGCGCCTGATGATGCCGAGACCGTCAAGCGCTTCCTGCGCGCGATGATCGATCGCGAGGATCCGGACAAGGTGCTGGAGACGATCTTCGCCACCAATCAAGACTCGAAGGAGTGACCGTGCCGTTCGCTGCCACGCTCGCCCGCCCGCCGGCGCAACCGGCCGACGACGCCCCGCATCTGCTGCTGGTCGACGATGACCGCCGCATCCGCGACCTGCTCTCCCGCTTTCTGGCGGCCGAAGGCTATCGCGTCACCACCGCCGCGAGCGCCGGCGATGCGCGGTCGAAGCTCATGGGCCTGCATTTCGACCTGCTGATCCTCGACGTCATGATGCCCGGCGAATCCGGCTTCGATCTCGCCCGCTTCATCCGCACCTCATCCTCGGTGCCGATCGTGATGCTGACGGCGCGGCATGAGGCGGAGGCCCGCATCGAGGGCCTGCAGATCGGCGCCGACGATTACGTGGCAAAGCCGTTCGAGCCGCGCGAGCTGGCGCTGCGCATCAACAACATCCTCAAGCGCGCCGCGCCGCCGGTCCAGGCCGCGGCGGTGGAGAAGATCGCGTTCGGTCCCTACGTCTATCATCTGGAGCGTGGCGAGCTGCGCCAGGGCGAAGATGTCATCCACCTTACCGACCGCGAGCGCGAGATGCTGCGCATTCTCTCGGAGACGCCGGGCGAGACCGTGCCGCGCAGCGCGCTGACCGGCAACGGCAGCGTCAACGAGCGCGCCGTCGACGTGCAGATCAACCGCCTCAGGCGCAAGATCGAGACCGATCCTGCCAATCCGCTGTTCCTGCAGGCGGTGCGCGGCATCGGCTACCGGCTGGTTGCCTCGCCATAAAGAAGTGAAGCGCACGCGATGAGCACGATCGATACCGGCCTGACGCTACTCAAAAGCGCCGCCGGCCGCGTCTCTGCCGCCAATGGCTGGATGGGCAACGCGTTCAAGGGCTGGATGCCGACCGGCCTCTATGCCCGCGCATTGCTGATCATGATCGTGCCGATGGTGATCCTGCAGACCGTGGTCGCCTTCGTGTTCATGGAGCGGCACTGGAACACGGTGACACGACGACTGTCGGCCGCCGTGGTGCAGGACATCGCCGCGCTGATCGACGTCTACAAGAACTATCCGCAGGACAAGGACCGCGCCCAGCTCAAGAGCATCGGGCAGCGCTTGCAGCTGGTGGTCGATTTCCTGCCCCCCGGCGACATGCCGCCGCCCGGCCCCAAGCCGTTTTTCTCGCTGCTCGACCAGACATTGTCGGTGCAGCTCGGCCGCCAGATCGGACGCTCGTTCTGGATCGACACGGTCGGCCGCTCCAATCTCGTCGAGATCCGCATCCAGCTCGACGATGCCGTGATGCGGGTGTTCGCGCAGCGCAGCGCGGCCTACGCCTCGAACTCGGAGATCTTCCTGTTCTGGATGGTCGGCACGTCCTCGATCCTGCTGATCGTCGCGGTGCTGTTCCTGCGCAACCAGATCAAGCCGATCCTGCGTCTCGCGGACGCCGCCGAAAGCTTCGGCAAGGGCCGCGAGGCGCCGAACTTCCGCCCCAGAGGCGCGCGCGAGGTCCGGCGGGCCGCGGTCGCCTTCCTCGAGATGAAATCGCGCATCGAGCGCACGATGGAGCAACGCACCGCGATGCTGGCGGGCGTCAGCCACGACCTGCGCACGATCCTCACCCGCTTCAAGCTCGAGCTGGAGCTGATCGGCGACAGTCCCGAGCTCGAAGGCATGCGCAAGGATGTCGACGAGATGTCGATGATGCTGGAGGACTACCTCGCCTTTGCGCGCGGCGATTCCGGCGAGCAGTCGCAGCCGACCGACATGGCGCAGGCGCTCGAGGAATTGCGCAGCGACGCCGAGCGCCACGGCCACACCGCGACCGTGACATTCAGCGGCCTGCCGGTGGTGACGGTCAAGCCGGCCTCGTTCAAGCGCTGCCTCGCCAACCTCGTCACCAATGCGGCGCGCTACGGCAAGGCCATCGCCATCTCCGGCCAGCGCGATCACCGCTATCTGACCGTGACGGTCGACGATGACGGCCCCGGCATTCCAGCGCATTTGCGCGAAGAGGTGTTCAAGCCGTTCCTGCGGCTGGACAATGCCCGCAACCAGGACGAAGGCGGCACGGGCCTCGGGCTCGCGATCGCCCGCGACATCGCCCGCTCCCATGGCGGCGACATCACGCTCGGCGACAGCCCGATGGGTGGATTAAGGGCGAGCGTGCGGATTCCGGTATAGCCGTTCTTCACCTCGCCCCGCTTGCGGGGAGAGGTCGAATTCGACCGCAGATCGAATTCGGGTGAGGGGGACTCTCCACGAGCGTAACTCTCACCACCGTTGCGGATAGAGCCCCTCACCCCAACCCTCTCCCCGGAAGAACGGGGCGAGGGGGCGCAGCGGTTTCCGGGCTACTACCCACCTATTTCGGCAGCAGCGCCTTCAGCTTGTCGACGTCGCGCACGTTCATCTTGAAGCCGCCGGGCATCACGATGTCGCCGGGCTTCTGGTCGGGCTTGCAGGCGCCGAGCCATTTCGCCTCCAGCGTCATGGTCGTGTCGCGGCCGGCGGTGCCGGCCATGCCGCCTTGTGCGTGCGACGAGGTCTTCACCGTATAAGCCGAATTGAAATCGCCGGTAATCTCGGCATGTGAGGTCGTGGACATGCCGGCGACGCTGCACTCGGAGTCGCTGACATAGCCGGTCGCCGTCTTCTTGATGTCCTGCTTGGAGCAGATCTGCTTGGCCATCGGGGAGACGTTGTTGGCCATCTCCTTGTCGACGGTCTCGTCGGTGCAATGCTGCATCGTCATCTCAGGCATCGCCGAGCCTGATCTGACCATCTTCATTTCCCAGAGACCGGCCTTGCGCACCGGCAGATCGTCGGCGATGGCGCTTCCGGCCGACACCAATAGACAAACGGCCGAACCGAGCAAAGCAAGCTTGCGCGTCATAGGAGAGACTCCCGGCTGAGATGTCGTGTCTAGCGTTCCGAAAGCGCCTCAGTAGAGCGTGCGGATCGGCCGATCGGCGGCGCCATAGGGCACCCAGCGGCAGGCGAACGAGATGTAGCCGCCCTCATAGGCCTGCACCGCGAGGAATTTGACCACCTTGCCGTAGCGCGCGCAGTGATCGACCGCGACCTGGCGCGCATCGGTCTGGGTTGCCATGGAATAGGCGATGATGCCGCCGGTGTCGTTGCCCTTGAAGGGCGGCACCGGAAGGATATCGGCACGCGCCGACTGGCCCGCCATCATACCCAAGACAACAACCAGGCCGGCAAGAAGGCCCGCGGCCGCAATGATTCGCATTCCCGTCACTCCGATTGGTTGGCGGCAGTCTACGGTGCCGGCGCGACGGTGAAAAGAACGGAAGGCCTGCTGGCTGCGATGTTTTGATCAACTCCTGGCCGAGTGTTGCCGCGCTGCACTTGACCTCTCCCGCCCTTCGCGGCACCGTCCGAGCTTCGCAGATCATGCTGTCTGGATTGCCCATGCGCGCGTCGACCTCCCCGAAATCGCTCCGTTTTGCCGCCGTTCTCGGCCTCATGCTCGGAGCACTCTCACTCGGTGAGGCCAAGGCGGCCAATCCCCTTGAGCTGAACTTCTGGCTGAGCGGACCACGTTATGATGGCAATCTCGCCGACTGCGACAAGGCGCTGCCGACGATCTCGACCCAGTTCTGGGAGAAGGAAAGCTCGTTCTGGAATTCGCCGTTACGAATCACAGGCTTCGCGAACGTTCACGAGACCGCCTTCCGGCCCTGGGCGTCCGACAACATTCCGCGGCGCTACTGCACCGGCGAGGCCATGCTCACTGACGGCAAAGTGCGCCGGGTGCACTTCTCGATCGTCGAGGATGGCGGGTTCGCCGGTTACGGCCAGGGTGTCGAATGGTGCGTGGTCGGGCTCGACCGCAACTGGGCCTACAATCCAGCCTGTCGCGCCGCCAAGCCTTAAACTGCAAAGCCCCGATTCGGGCGTATCAAGCGGCCGCACGTCGGCCGCGTGAATTTTGTTCTTGAAATGTTCTTATTGGCTGCTAGGCTCACTGCACATTCTAGTTGAGGGGCGTTGCCATGTTTCATTTAAGATTGCAGTCATTCTCCCGTCTCGTCATCTCGCTGACCCTGCCGCTTATTCTTGCCGCCGGGCTGGCCGGCGGCGCGAAGGCGCAGGACAAGCGGCAGAACGCGCCCGGCGAATTCGACTTCTATGTGCTGTCGCTGTCCTGGTCGCCGTCGTTCTGCGAGGAAGCGGCCGAACGCGGCCGCGGCGGCGGACGTTCCAATATCCAGTGCGAGGGACGACCCTATTCCTTCGTGGTGCACGGGCTGTGGCCGCAATATGAGAACGGCTTTCCGGAATACTGCCAGCGGCCGTCGCCGCGGCTGAATCGCAACATCGTCTCCTCGATGCTCGATCTGATGCCGGCACCCGGCCTGATCTTCAACGAGTGGGACAAGCACGGCACCTGCTCGGGCCTCGACGGCCGCAATTATTTCGAGACCATCCGCAAGGCGCGCGCCGCGATCAAAATCCCGGCCGAATACCTCGATCTCTCTGAGGCCAAGACCGTGGCGCCCGGCGAGGTGGAAGAAGCCTTCATCAAGGCCAATCCGGGCCTGAGCAACGCAGCCGTCTCGGTCACCTGCAACCGGACCCGGCTCTCCGAGGTTCGCATCTGTCTCAGCAAAGACCTGCAATTCCGCGCCTGCGAGGAACTCGAACGGCGCTCCTGCCGCCGCGACCAGGTGACGATGCCGCCGATCAGAGGTGGTTAGACCGAAACCAGAGCTCGTCATTCCTGGGCGCGCGGGAGCGCGAACCCGGAATCCATTTCGCCACCGATGCTGCGGAGTTCGGTGCTGGCGCACCGCCCCGGAATGACATCAGTTACTTTCGTCGCGCGATGTCGTAACTCTCCGCCATGAACTACCGCCACGCCTTTCACGCCGGCAACTTCGCCGATGTCATCAAGCACATCGTGCTGGCACGCATCCTCACCTATTTGCAGGACAAGCCGGCCGCTTTCCGCGTGATCGACACCCATGCGGGTGCTGGCCTCTATGATCTCGACAGCGACGAGGCACGCCGCAGCGGCGAGTGGCTGACCGGAATCGCGCGGCTGATGCAGGCGCGCCTTTCGAACGAGACAGTCGCGCTGACCAAGCCCTACATGGACATCGTTCGCGCCTTCAATCCGAAGGGCGAGCTCAAGGCCTATCCGGGCTCGCCCTTGATCGCGCGCGGCCTGATGCGGCCGCAGGACCGGCTCGTCGCCTGCGAGCTCGAGCCGAAGGCGCGCAAGGCACTGATCGACGTGCTGCGGCGCGACGAACAGGCCCGCGTGGTCGATCTCGACGGCTGGATGGCGCTGCCGGCTTTCGTACCGCCGAAGGAGCGGCGCGGCGTCGTGCTGATCGACCCGCCCTTCGAGGCAAAAGACGAGTTCGAAAGACTGGGCGAAGCCTTCTCCACCGCCTTCGCGAAATGGCCGACCGGTATCTATGTAATCTGGTACCCCGCCAAGTCCAGGCGCGCGACCGACGCGCTGGCGCAGCACGTGGCACGCGCCGCAGCCGCGGCCAAGACTCCGGGAAAATGTCTCCGCCTCGAATTCAGCGTGGCTCCGCAAGCCGACGGTGCCCTCACCTCGGCCGGGCTCCTGATCGTCAATCCGCCCTACACGCTGCAAGGCGAGCTCAAGACGATCCTTCCCGAGCTGGAAATGCCGCTCGGACAAGGTGGAGCTGCCAGATTCCGATTGGAGATACCGCGACCGTAACACTCCGGCATTCTTGGGAAAAATATGCAGGACCGGTAGTCAATCTGCAAAGAACCGTATTATGCTGTTTCTGTGACTGGCTTTACGTTCCGCTTCCGCGAATGGTTGCGGCGGAGTGAAGGCCTAAGAAAGATCCGGTCGGACCGAAGGGTCTGCCCAAGGATGGCCAGCTCTCCCGGGCTTCGTAACGCCCGGTCATGTCGCCGCGCGCGTCTGCGCTGCGACGGAGGAGCAATGAGGGGGAGTTTCCCGATGGCCAATACGGGAACGGTCAAGTTCTTCAATGGCGAGCGCGGCTACGGCTTTATCAAGCCGGATGACGGCGGTCGCGATGTCTTCGTTCACATCACCGCTGTTGAGCGGGCGGGACTGAAGGACCTTGCCGAAGGACAGCGTATCACATTCGAAGTCGAACCGGACAAGAAGGGGAAGGGGCCGAAGGCGGTCAATCTCGTGATCCTTTCGTAGCGGACCTGACCCCAAAAAAGCTGGCGCAAAAAAAGTCCCGGCCGCGAGCGGCCGGGAGGCTGTTGTCCGGTATTTTCTTATTTGGCTATCAGAAGTGATAGTTCACGCCTGCACGGACAATGCTGGCGCTATAGCCGTTTGACACGCCTGTAATTGCGAACTGGCTCGACGACAGATCGATGTAGAGATATTCGAGTTTTGCGCTCCAGTTCGGCGCAAGGCCGACTTCTGCGCCGACACCGGCGGTCCAGCCAGCGGTCGTGTGCGACTCTGTCCAACCGAAGGTCTGCGCGCGCAACTCGCCGAAGGCGAGGCCGGCGGTGCCATAGACCAGCACGTTGCTGAAGGAATAGCCGGCGCGGCCGCGAAGCGTGCCGAACCAGGGATTGGAAAACTTCCACGGCGCGAAGGTGTCATCGGCACCTGCGGCCTGGATATCGCCCTCGACACCGAACACCCACGGGCCGTTCTGGAAATTGTAGCCGGCCTGCACGCCGCCGACAAAGCCGGAGGGCTTCACGGCCGTGTTGCTCACCGAGCCCCACTCATAGCCGAGATTGGCGCCGAGATACGGGCCGGCCCAGCTATAGGCATTGAGCGGCTGATTGACCGTATAGGGCGCACGCTGCCCGTAGTTGAGATCGGCGGCCTCTGCCGAAGCTGTCCAGCCGGCTGCAACCAACGCGGCTGCGCCCACAAAGAGCCTCTTCATTCCACACTCCAACGCAACTGCCGTGACCTGCTGCGATGCCCGCGCCGCCGCGCCTGGCCAGACCGCATGGTTACGGAACCACCACTTTTTCGCGTAAGATTTATCGAGAGTTTTAAGTTAAAGGGCTGTTAAGACCCGTTACCGCGCTGTTAACAGACTTAAGGAAACGTTACCGGGAACTGCGCGCGCCATTCTGTGCGTGCGCCACGGCCGGAACTTCAAATCGGTCTCCCCAGCGCCTAAATTCGCACCATGGTTCACGATTCCTCCGACAACCCGGACGACGCACGCGCGCGCAAATCGCCGCAGGCCGCGAAGGCCGACGCCCGGCCCGAGGGGCTGACACCGCCCGACCTCGATCCCGCCACCAACGGTGGCGACGACGAGGACGATGCGCGACTGCCTGATATTCTGGAAGAAAGCGGCGCGATCGGCGAAGAGCCGCTGGCGTCGGGTCACGAAGCCATCGAGCACGCCGTCCGGCTCGCGCCGACCTCGCCCGGCGTCTATCGCATGCTCAGTGCGAACGCCGACGTGCTCTATGTCGGCAAGGCCAAGAACGTCAAAAAGCGCCTTTCCAATTATGCGCGCCAGAGCGCGCCGCTGCCGGCGCGCATCCTGCGCATGATCGCTGCCACGGTGTCCGTGGAGATCATCTCGACCACGACCGAGACCGAGGCGCTGCTGCTGGAAGCGAACCTGATCAAGCAGCTGCGGCCGCGCTTCAACGTGCAGCTGCGCGACGACAAGTCGTTTCCCTATATCCTGATCACCGGCGACCATTGGGCGCCGCAGATCCTGAAGCATCGCGGGGCGCAGACGCGGCCGGGACGCTATTTCGGCCCGTTCGCCTCGGCGGGCGCCGTCAACCGCACCATCACCGCGCTTCAGCGCGCGTTCCTGATCCGCTCCTGCACGGACTCGTTCTTCGAGAGCCGTACCAGGCCGTGCCTGCTCTACCAGATCCGCCGCTGCGCCGGCCCCTGCACCCGCGAGATCGACTTCGGGGGCTATGGGACGCTGGTGCGCGAAGCGACCGACTTCCTCTCCGGCAAAAGCCAGGCGGTGAAGCAGGAGCTCGCGGGCGAAATGGAGAAGGCGGCCGGCGAGCTCGAATTCGAAAGCGCGGCCCTCTACCGCGACCGTCTCGCCGCGCTGTCGGCGATCCAGTCGCAGCAGGGCATCAATCCGCGCACCGTGGAAGAGGCCGACGTGTTTGCCATCCATCAGGAGGGCGGCTTCTCATGCGTCGAGGTGTTCTTCTTCCGCACCGGCCAGAACTGGGGCAATCGTGCTTATTTTCCCCGCGCGGAGAAGACCTATACGCCGGAGGAAGTGCTCGGGTCATTCCTCGCACAGTTCTACGACGACAAGCCACCGCCGAAGACCATCCTGCTCTCGCACGAGATCGAGGAGAGCGAGCTGCTTGCCAACGCGCTCTCGATCAAGGCAGGCCGCAAGGTCGAGGTCATCGCGCCCAAGCGCGGCGAGAAGAAGGAACTCGTCACCCACGCGCTGACCAATGCGCGCGAGGCGCTCGGCCGCAAGCTCGCGGACACCGCGACCCAAAGCCGCCTGCTCGATGCCATCGCCACGACGCTCAGCCTGCCGCATCCGCCCAAGCGCATCGAGGTCTACGACAACAGCCACATCCAGGGCACCAATGCGGTCGGCGCCATGATCGTCGCCGGCCCCGACGGCTTTGTGAAAAA
This sequence comes from Bradyrhizobium manausense, assembly GCF_018129685.1. Classification (GTDB taxonomy): domain Bacteria; phylum Pseudomonadota; class Alphaproteobacteria; order Rhizobiales; family Xanthobacteraceae; genus Bradyrhizobium; species Bradyrhizobium manausense_D. The sequence continues at coordinate 84,553 of NZ_JAFCLG010000007.1, read as the reverse complement.
CCAGTACCGCAAGTTCAACATCAAGTCGGAGGGGATCACGCCGGGCGACGACTTCGCGATGATGCGCGAGGTGCTGGAGCGCCGCTTCAAGCGCCTGATCAACCCGCCCGAAGAGGGCGCGGCCAAAGCCAAGGACGACGATTTCCCGCAATGGCCCGATCTCGTGATCATCGACGGCGGTCGCGGCCAGCTCAACGCCGTCCGCGAGATCTTTGCCAATCTCGGCCTGACCCAGGTGTCGCTGATGTCGGTCGCCAAGGGCCCGGACCGGGATGCCGGCCGCGAGACCCTTTTCATGCCGGAGCGCGAGGCCATCAAGCTGGAGCCGCGCGACCCCGTGCTCTATTTCATTCAGCGCCTGCGGGACGAGGCCCACCGTTTCGTCATCGGCTCGCACCGCAAGCTGCGCAAGAAGGACATCCGCGAGGCCGGTCTGCAGGAAATTCCCGGCATCGGCCCGTCACGCAAACGTGCCTTGCTGCACCATTTCGGAACCCTGAAGGAGATCGAACGGGCCTCGATCGCCGATCTCGGCAAGGTTCCCGGGGTAAGCGCCGAGAGCGCCCGCAGGATATTCGACTATTTCCATCCCCAGCCGGGGTGAACTAAAGGGGCTGTAGTCATATGGTCGTCGCATCCCGTGCCACATTTGGGGAGGGACGGTTGACGTTCAGGCTTGAGCGGTATTGGTAGGATCGATGAACATCGCCACGACACGAGGGACGACCAGCCGCGCGATGTCCCTCCCGAACATCCTGACCTATGGCCGGATCGCCGCGATCCCGGTCGTGGTCGGATGCATCTATGCGCAATCGATCATGGACTACCCGCTCTGGCTGCGCTGGGTCGCTGTCGCGATCTTCATTGGCGCTGCGGTAACCGACTATCTCGACGGCTATTACGCCCGGATCTGGAATCAGCAATCGGCGTTCGGCCGGATGCTCGACCCGATCGCCGACAAGCTGCTGGTTGCCTCCTGCCTCCTCATGCTGGCCGCCGACGGCATCATCCATGGCTGGTCGCTGTGGGCCGCCATCGTGATCCTGTGCCGCGAGATCCTGGTCTCGGGCCTGCGCGAATATCTCGCCGCGCTGCGCGTCAGCGTTCCCGTGACCAAGCTCGCCAAGTGGAAGACCACCGTGCAGCTGGTCGCCATCGGCTTCCTGCTCGCAGGTCCCGCCGGTGACGAAGTCGTCTCCGTGGTCTCGCTGATCGGCCTCGTCCTGTTGTGGGCCTCGGCGATCCTGACCATGTACACCGGCTACGATTATTTCCGCGCCGGCATCCATCACCTCATCAAGGAGGATGAGGGATGAAGGTGAAGTACTTCGCCTGGGTGCGCGAGCGCATCGGCAAGGCCGAAGAGATGATCGAGCCGCCCGCGACGGTACGTACCGTCGAGGAGCTGATCGCTTGGCTGTCCGGCCAGAACGAAGCCTATGCCTACGCGTTCGAGAAGCCGAAGATCATCCGCACCGCGATCGATCACGCTCACGTCAAGGCGGATGCCACGATCGCGGGCGCCCGCGAGATCGCGTTCTTCCCGCCAATGACCGGCGGTTAGGCCATGACCTCTTCCGCCGCCAACTGTCCGGTCGCCATCCGCATCCAGGAAGACGATTTCGATATCGCGCGCGAGATCGCGGTCCTGACCAGGAGCCGCACCGATATCGGCGCGGTCGTGAGCTTCTCCGGCCTCTGCCGCGCCGACGAGGACAGCTCCAAGATCGCAGCGCTGACGCTCGAGCATTATCCCGGAATGGCCGAGGAAGAGATCAAGCGCCATGTCGACGAGGCCATGTCGCGCTGGCCGCTCAACGGCGTCACGGTCATCCATCGCGTCGGGCGATTCAGGCCCGGCCAGAACATCGTCCTGGTGCTCACGGCCTCGCAACACCGCCGGGCGGCGTTCGAGGCGGCCGAGTTCCTGATGGACTACCTCAAGACCAGCGCCCCGTTCTGGAAGAAGGAAGAAAGCGCCACCGGCACCGGCTGGGTCGAAGCCCACGCCCGTGACGACGAGGCTGCCGCACGCTGGACCCGATCCTGATGGCCAAAGCATCCAAGAAGATTGCGCACAGCCGCGCCGCACCGAAACTCGCGAAGGTCGGCCGGGGCGAGTTGCTCACGCTGATCGATTTCGTTCGCTATGCGGTGAGCCGCTTCGCTGAGGCCAAGCTCGCATTCGCCCATGGCACGACCGATCCGGTCGCGGACGCCGTCTTCCTGGTCTGCGAGGCGCTGCATCTGCATCCCGACCAGTTCGAGATTTTTGGCCATGCGTGCGTCACCGCGGCGGAAGGCAAGACCCTGCTCGATCTCATCCACAAGCGCATCACCACGCGCAAACCGACCGCCTATCTGGTCAACAAGATCTACATGCGCGGCCTGCCCTTCTATGTCGACGAGCGCGTCATCGTTCCGCGCTCCTTCATCGGCGAGCTGCTGGACTCCCATTTCGGCGGCGACGGCGAGGTGGGCTCGCTGATCGATGACCCCACGGCGGTGGAGCGGGTGCTTGATCTCTGTACGGGATCCGGATGCCTGGCCATTCTCGCCGCGCATCATTTCCCGAACGCCACGATCGACGCCGTCGAATTGTCCAAGGGCGCGCTTGAAGTCGCGAAGCGCAATGTTGCGGAGCATGGGCTGGAGGAGCGGATCACGCTCCATCGCGGCGATCTGTTCGCGCCGCTCGGCGATGCCAGATATGATCTGATCATCACCAATCCGCCTTACGTCGACGCCGAAGGCATGGCTGCGCTGCCGCCGGAATGCCGGGCCGAACCGAAGCTTGCCTTCGATGGCGGCCCCGATGGTCTCGACGTGGTGCGCCGCATCCTGCACGAGGCGCCCAACCATCTCACGCCCGACGGCGGCCTGCTCTGCGAGATCGGCCGCGGCCGCGAGCTGGTCGACGAGGCCTTTCCGGAACTGCCGCTGCTTTGGCTCGACACCGAGGACTCCGAGGGCGAGGTGTTCTGGATCGCCGCTGCCGATCTCGGCTGATCCGCCACGGCAGCCTATCGGCGGAACAAGTCAGATTTCGCCACGTTCATCCCCCGACCAATGTCTCTGCTCTCGGAGGATGTCCGCATGCTCGCGCCATCGGGCGAATTGCTGCGCGCCGGCATGGCGCTGAAGCTCAACCATCTCAAACGCGCCGCTCAATCCTATTTGCGCGACCAGACCAGCCTGGCCACCGGAAAGGTGACATCTTACGCGGTAGCCGGCGCGCTATTCGCAGTCGCCGGCCTGTTCCTGACCGGCGCATTTTTCGTTGGACTGATCGCCCTTTACCGCTGGGTGGCCATCACTTACGGACAATTCTGGGGTTTTGGTGCCGCCGCGGCCGTGCTGCTGGTGCTCGCCGGAGCCTGCGCCGGGATGGCGATGGCGCAGATGAAGCGCAAGGCAAAGCCGGTCGTTCCGCTTGCCAGCCGTTTGCGCGTGGCGGTCGCGACGCCGCGGATCCCGCGTGGAACGGTCAAACAGGCTGTGAAAGAGGTCGCGGCGACAATTCCCCTGGTGCCGATTGCGCCGGGCGAACGCGGCCATCGCCGCAAGGCCTGGCCGGCCCGTGCCAACCGGCCCGTGCAGCTTGGCCTGATGCTCGCGGCAATTGGGCTGGCGGGGCTCACAGCGGCGCGGCGAAGGCGTCACAACCAGGGATTGGACGCTTGAATGCCGGTACGGCGCTCCGGCCAAATCGACTCCTGGCTGCTGGTCGCAGCCACGGCTGTCTTCGTGCTGAGCGCCGAGCGCTATTTCCAAGAGTCCGGCTTGATCGCATCGGGGCCTCCGCAAGACCACCGCAAAGGCGAGGCAAATTCGCCTGAAACAAACCCGGCACATGCGGCGACGCAGCCGGACCACGGCCGTCGCGCGAAAAGCCCCTTCACGATTCCCTGGGCTGGCTGGAAGGATATTTTCTGGCGTACCTATCAACGCATCGACGACGATCGCCTGCTCGCGACCGCCGGCGGCGTCGTGTTCTTCGGGCTGCTTGCGATCTTTCCCGCCGTCACCGCACTTGTCTCGTCCTACGGATTGTTCGCCAATCCTGCGACGATCAGCGACAACCTCCAGAAGCTGGCGATGATGCTTCCCGAAGGCACCTTCCAGATCGTCCAGGAGCAGGTCGGACGCGTGGTGTCGAAGGGCAATACGGCACTCGGCGCCACCTTCCTGTTCGGTCTCGTGCTCGCAATCTGGAGCGCCAATGCGGGCGTCAAGGCGATCTTCGACGCCCTCAATGTCGCCTACGAGGAGCGCGAGAAACGCAGCTTCATCAAGCTGAACATGGTGTCACTTGCCTTCACGGTCGGCGGCATCGCGGCGCTCCTGCTGATGGTGGGCGCCGTCGTCGCTTTCCCGCTCGCACTCGATCATCTCGGCATGGCGCCCGAGAGCAAGCTGATCGTCGCGCTGGCACGATGGCCCCTGCTGTTCCTCATCCTGCTGGTGGCGCTCGCCATCCTCTACCGTTTCGCCCCGAGCCGCGATGCGCCGCGCTGGCAGTGGCTGAGCCTCGGCGCGGTGACGGCCTCCATCCTCTGGATCGCGGGCTCGGCGCTGCTCTCCTGGTATCTCTCGTCCTTTGCCAACTACAATGCGACCTACGGCTCGCTCGGCGCCGCGATCGGCTTGATGATGTGGATGTGGATGTCCGCCATCGTGATCATGTTCGGCGCCGAGCTGAATTCCGAGATCGAAAGGCAGACCCTGCGCGACACGACCACCGGACGCCCCAGGCCGCTCGGCAGCCGCGAGGCCGTCTCGGCCGACACGGTGGGCGCCGCCGCGCCGTCGTGACCGCCGCACCCGCTATCCCTCCGAATCAACAATGATGTTAAGCTCGCCCCGCTCAGGGGGCATGAGGCGCGACGGGTGCGAAGAGCGGCCCGTGTTTTCCCGGGTGAGGCAGTCAGCTCTTGAGGCGTAACGCGCGGCATGATTCGCATTTCGACGATCTTCATCGCCTTCTGCATGGTTCTGGTCGCGGCCTCGCTCGGGCTTGTGCTCTACTCGGTCGCCGGCATCAGCGGAACCGAATCCGCGATCGTGGCGCTGACCGCGCTGACTTTCCTGATCCTCTACAACGCGGTCTCGATGCGGCTACGCGACCGCAGCGACGTCGGCGGCCAGATCGCCGACCTCTCGCGCGGCACCGCCGACCTCGCCCGCCAGGTGGCTGAGTTCGGCCGCCGGCTGGCTGCGATCGAGGGCCGCATCGCCTCGTCCAATTCGGCCAATTCGGACCGCGTCCAGTCCGTGGTCGGCGAGATCAACGAGCTTGGCGGACTGGTCCGGCAGCTCGCCGCCACGGTGTCGACCCATGAGGACTTGCTGGCCGGCAATGCACCGGCGCCGGCCACCGCTCCGCTCGCCAAGCTCGAGCCGGACGCGCCGGTCGATCTGATGACGCCGTTCGAGGAACGGCCGGCCACGCCTCCCCCGATTCCTGCGCCGCCGCCACGGCAGGCGGCGCCCGCAGTCAAGACCCCGATCGCCAACGCCGTCCAGACGGTCAACGGCCGCAACCAGACCCAGATGCTGGCGATGCTGCGCAACGCGATCGACGAGAACCGCATCGACATCTTCCTGCAGCCGATGGTGACGCTGCCGCAGCGCAAGGTCCGGTTCTACGAAGCCGTGACCCGGGTGCGCGACGAGCGTGACCAGCTGATTGCCGCCGAGGAATTCATCAGCATCGCCGAGGCGTCCGGCCTGATCGGCCGCATCGACAACATGGTGCTGCTGCGCTGTGTGCAGGTGCTGCGCCGGCTGATGGTGCGCAACAAGGACGTCGGCGTGTTCTGCAACGTCGCGGCCTCGACGCTCGGCAATTCCACGACCTTCGCGCAATGCCTCGATTTCCTCGAGGCCAACCGGGCGCTCGCGCCGTCGCTGGTGCTGGAGTTCAAGCAGGCGACCTTCCGCGGCCTCGGCCCCGCCGAGACCGAGAATCTCGCCGCGCTTGCCCAGCGCGGCTTCCGCTTCTCGATCGACCATGTCACCGACCTCAGGATCGAGCCCCGCGAGCTCGCCGACCGCGGCGTGCGCTTCATCAAGGTGCCGGCGTCGCTGCTGCTCGACCCGCGGCAGGCCTCGACCTCGGACATCCACCCCTCCGACCTGTCCGACCTGCTCGGCCGTTTCGGCATCGATTTGATCGCCGAGCGGATCGAGGGCGAGCGCGCGGTGGTCGATCTGCTCGACTATGACGTGCGGTTCGGCCAGGGCTTTTTGTTCGCCCCGCCCCGGCCATTGCGGCCCGAGGGGCCATCTGCTACCGGCGGGACCGCGCCAAACCAGCCGCAAGACATACAGGGATCCAATGGTTCCGGTACACCAAGCCCGAGCGCGACGTCAGCTGCGACGCCTGCCGCACCGTCATCGCGCATCACCGGCAACGCGGCCCTTGCGCGCCGCATCTGATCGGCCGCCTGGGTCATGACCACGCTGCATTTTGCCCAAAGCCTGCGCGAGCTCGTGGGCGGCGTCGATGTCGTGCTCAGCGACATCTGGGGCGTGGTCCATAACGGACTGGAATCGTTCCCCGAGGCCTGCGAGGCGCTGCATACCTATCGCAGCCACGGCGGGACGGTGATCCTGATCACCAACGCGCCGCGCCCTGCCGACTCCGTGCAGCGGCAATTGCGCAAGCTTGGCGTCGCCGACGAGACCTATGACGCGATCGTCTCCTCCGGCGATCTGACGCGGCACTATGTCGCCGCGCACCCCGGCCGCAAGATGTTCTGGCTCGGCCCCGAGCGCGACAACTCGATCTATCGCGGCCTCGATGCGACGACCGCGCCGCTCGAAGAGGCCGATTACATCGTCTGCACCGGCCTCTATGACGACGAGACCGAAACCGCCGAAGACTATCGCGGCATGATGCTGAAGGCGCGCGAGCGCAAGCTGACGCTGGTCTGCGCCAACCCCGATATCGTGGTCGAGCGCGGCGACCGGCTGATCTATTGCGCCGGCGCGATCGCAGAGCTGTACCGCGAGCTCGGCGGCGAGGTGATCTTCTACGGCAAGCCGCACCGGCCGATCTACGAGCGCGCAATGGCGCTCGCCGGCGAGCGCCAGGGCCATCCCATCGACCGGAAAAAAGTGCTCGCGATCGGCGATTCCGTCCGCACCGACCTGACCGGCGCGCGCGAATTCGGCATCGACTGCCTGTTCGTCACCCGCGGCATCCATGCCGAGGAGTTCGAGGGCCTCGACCAGCTCGATCCGAAGTCGGTGATGGAATTGTTCGGCCACCCGCCGAAAGCGCTGATGCGCGAATTGAAGTGGTAGGTCTCCGCCGATCCAGAGGAACGACGCGGAAATCCAGAAGGGCCCGATCGCCGATGGTGACCGGGCTTTTGTTTTGTTCGGCTCGAGGCGGGGAAGAACCGCCCCTCGCCCCTTCGCACGCCGGCCAAACGTGAAAAACAACCCCATGCACAGTAGACGCGCGGTTGCTCGCCGGCACGGCGTCTAATCGGCAATGTAACCGGCAAGTCATTGCAGCGCCGAGCAAATCCGCAGCGAACCGGCAGGGATCGTCCTGAACGCGCCGCGCGTTCGTTTTCGCAACCAGCGGCAGCGCCAGTCGGCGGCGATCCGATGGAGGTAATTTCGCTTTTTGCGAATATCGTTTGACCCGTCGGGCAAAACAGGGGTACTATGCCACGCTGGCTCTTATGGGGTAGGGCACGAGCTGGGCGCCATATGCGGCGCATGACGTCTTGGTCTTCGCGATCCTCAGATCACGACGAACCAGTCTGGCACCGTCACTGCAATTATCGTGTCTCACTTCAGGGGTGCAGTCCAGCACTGTCACCGTAATTCAGTCCAGCACTGTCACCGTAATTCGTAACTAGTAATTCCAGATGGTTTCTGACAGCGAGATGCTCCACTGGCTAAGCCCCACTAATCTGCCGCCTTAGGCTTGTGCGGAGGAGCGTACCAGTATCGCGCGCTGGCTCCGCTGCTATTTAGTTCTTCCAATAGAGATTGCGCTCTAACATAGGAGAGATTCTCCTCTACCGGAACATATCCTCCATTTTCATCTTCACGCCAAACCGTCCAGTCATCACCAAGCGCCGCCAAATACTCTTGCCGGAATATCTGATCCAATACCCAGTCAACGTATCGGTCTCGTTCGGGTGACGATATGCCAAGCTCTTGCCAAAAGACAGCATCCACGCGCCGACGCATTCGCCCGCGGGCCTCTAGCCACTTCCGTTTAGCAGTAGCGTCCATCTTTGCCTCTCAAAACCGTCAGGTTGGGACCACTCGCTTATTCTATAGGATCTAGCCCGTAGGGCGGATTAGCGTCAGCGTAATCCGCCATGACAACTACGACATCGCCGGCTCCTGCCCCATCGTACCCAACATGCCCAACCATCGTCGCGCGTTCGTTCCCGGCGGCGGCTGGTTCGACCTGGCCGCCGGCAAAGAAGGAAGCGGTGACCTTCCATCACGCAGGTGATGCTCGCGGAGTGAATGGCGGATTACGCTGGCGCTAATCCGCCCTACGCGCTGATGCGCGAATTGAAGTGGTGACGGCTATGCCGTCATCCCGGGATGGTCCGAAGGACCAGACCTCAGATGCGCAATTGCGCATCGGGGGATCTCGAGATTCCGGGTTCAGTGCTAGCGCACCGCCCCGGAATGACGAAGCAAACGCAGAAAGCCCGGGACAAGCCCGGGCTTTCCAAATTCAGCCGATGGCCTCGACGCGCTTACGCGCTCGCCATGTCCGGGAAGACCGCCTCGATCTTGGTCTTCAGCGTCGCCGCGTTGAACGGCTTGACGATGTAGTTGTTCACGCCGGCCTTCTTGGCCGCGATCACGTTCTCGGTCTTGGATTCGGCCGTGATCATGATGAAGGGCGTGGTGGCGAGGTTGGGATCCGCGCGCACTTCGCGCAGCAGGTCGTAACCCGTCATCGGCTCCATGTTCCAATCGGAGATCACGAGCCCGTACTTCTTGCCGCGCATCTTGTTCAGTGCCGCCGAACCGTCGCTGGCATCATCGATATTCTCGAAGCCAAGCTGCTTCAGCAGATTCCGGATGATACGGATCATGGTGCTGTAGTCATCCACCACCAGAACCGGCATCGACAAATCAACCGCCATCTCGACTCCCCCAACGCATACCCAGGAATATTCAAAATCGGACCTGACAGGCCGGGACCCTCAGTTCCATCTCCCAAGCACTAGCACCAAGGCGTTAAACAGCGCGTTAATTGGCCCGGCCCGCGAGAGACCGAAATCATGGCCCTTGCGGCCATATCCGCCCGCTTGACTTCATCGGCCGGGTCACGCCACGGTCCCGGCCGGTCCCGCCGGCTCGAGAATTCCCCTGATGGCCCCGCAATTTACCGTTATCCGCGACACCACGCCGCAGTCTGCGATCCCAAAGGGCGCGGTGGTCGCCATGGGCAATTTCGACGGGGTGCATCTCGGCCACCGCGCCGTCATTGCCGCAGCCCTGGAAATGGCCCGGGCGCATGACCGCCCCGCGCTGGCGCTGACCTTCGAGCCGCATCCGCGCCGGTTTTTCAGCCCCAATACCCCGCAATTCCGCCTGACGGACGAGCGGGCCAAGCTGCGTCTTCTGGCCGGGACCGGGCTTGCCGGCGCCGTGGTCATGACCTTCGACAAGGCGAGAGCCGGCACCAGCGCACAAGATTTCATTCACCATGAGCTGATCGATCGCCTCGGCGTCAGCGGGATCGCGGTCGGTTACGACTTCCATTTCGGCAAAGGTCGCGTCGGCTCGCCGAGCCTGCTGGTCAACGAGGCGCCCCGGCTCGGCATCGAAGTGGACGTGCAGCCGCATATCGATATCGACGAGCGGCCGGTTTCCTCCAGCGCGATCCGGATCGCGCTGGCCGAGGGACTCATCGACGAGGCCACCACCATGCTTGGCGCGCCCTGGTTCATTTCCGGCGAGGTGATCCACGGCGAGAAGCGTGGCCGCGACCTCGGCTATCCCACCGCCAACATCCGGCTCGACGCCAATTGCGGCCTCAAGCACGGCATCTACGCGGTGCGGGTCGGCCGCGGACCTGAGCGGCTGAACGGGGTGGCGAGCTTCGGCCGCCGCCCGACCTTTGACAATGGCGCCCCACTGCTCGAGATCTTCCTGTTCGACTTCAAGGGCGACCTTTACGGGCAGACGCTGGACTGCGCCTTCGTCGGCTTCATCCGCCAGGAGCTGAAATTCGAGGGGATCGACGCCCTGATCCGCCAGATGGACGATGATTCCGCCCGCGCCCGCGCCATGCTGGCCGCCGCCCCGGACGCATTTCCGCGGCTCGGGACCGTCGATTGAGGCCGCAAAGTCCGCCTGACCAGCTTTTGCGCCAATACCTTTTGTGCTTCTACCTTTTGCGCTTCCTCCGGCCCCCTGCTATGGAGAGCCCATGTTTGCGCGGCGCATCATAGGGATTAGCGGCCCGGCTTCCGCCTGAGCCTCAAGGCTCGGCGCAAGACCGGGATTTCATCGTTTCACCCCGCGATTCCGCATCGCCATCCCCCGCGCCATTTCCGAGCCAGTCAGCCTCATGTCCGAAAAAGCCAAAGACTATTCGAAAACCCTGTTCCTGCCGCAGACCGAATTCCCGATGCGCGCCGGCCTGCCGCAGCGCGAGCCGGAGATCCTCAAGCGCTGGTACGAGATCGGCCTCTACGAGAAGCTGCGCGAGGCGGCCCGCGGCCGCGACAAGTTCGTGCTGCATGACGGGCCGCCCTATGCCAACGGCAACATCCATATCGGCACGGCGCTGAACAAGATCCTCAAGGATCTCGTCACCAAGAGCCAGCAGATGCTCGGCTTCGATTCCAACTACGTGCCCGGCTGGGACTGCCACGGCCTGCCGATCGAATGGAAGGTCGAGGAGGAGAACTATCGCAAGAAGGGCAAGCAGAAGCCCGACTTCCGCGACAGCGCCGCGATGATCGATTTCCGCAAAGAGTGCCGCGCCTACGCCACGCACTGGCTCAACGTGCAGCGCGAGGAATTCAAGCGGCTGGGCGTGATCGGCGACTGGGCGCATCCCTACGCCACCATGAATTATCCGGCCGAAGCCCAGATCGCGCGCGAGCTGATGAAGTTCGCCGCCAACGGCACGCTCTATCGCGGCTCCAAGCCGGTGATGTGGAGCGTGGTCGAGAAGACCGCGCTCGCCGAGGCCGAGGTCGAGTACGAGGATTATACGTCCGACATGGTCTGGGTGAAATTCCCGGTGACCTCGCCCGCGCATGGCGCGCTGGCGTCGGCCAGTGTCGTGATCTGGACCACGACGCCCTGGACGCTGCCCGGCAATCGCGCCATCTCGTTCTCGCCGAAGATCGCTTATGGCCTCTTTGAGGTGACGGACGCGCCCGCGGACAATTGGGCCAAGACCGGCGATCTCCTGATCCTGGCGGACGCACTCGCTGAAGACGTCTTCAAGCAGGCGCGCGTGACGGCCTACGAGAAGGTGCGCGACATTCCCGGCGACACGATGGACGCGATCGAATGCGCCCATCCGCTGAAAGGCCTCGCAGGCGGCTATGAATTCACCGTGCCGCTGCTGTCGGGGGACCACGTCACCGACGACACCGGTACCGGCTTCGTGCACACCGCCCCGAGCCACGGCCGCGAGGACTTCGACGTCTGGATGGCGAATACCCGCGAGCTCGATGGCCGCGGCATCAACAGCGCGATCCCCTACACGGTCGACGAGAATGGCGCCTATACCGAACAGGCGCCGGGCTTCACCGGCAAGCGTGTGATCAACGACAAGGGCGAGAAGGGCGACGCCAACGAGGCCGTGATCAAGGCGTTGATCGAGGGCGGCAAGCTGCTCGCGCGCGGCCGCCTCAAGCACCAATATCCGCATTCCTGGCGCTCGAAGAAGCCGGTGATCTTCCGCAACACGCCGCAATGGTTCATCGCGATGGACAAGGATATTGCTGCAAACGGCAAGACCAAGTCCGGCGACACGCTGCGCGCCCGCGCGCTGCACGCGATCTCGGTGACGCAATGGGTGCCGCCCTCGGGCGAGAACCGCATCAATGGCATGATCGAGGCCCGCCCCGACTGGGTGATCTCGCGCCAGCGCGCCTGGGGCGTGCCGATCGCCGTGTTCGTCCGCGAGAAAGGCGACGGCTCGGCCGAGATCCTGCAGGACGAGGCCGTCAACACCAGGATCGGCGACGCCTTCGAAAAGGAAGGCGCTGACGCCTGGTACGCAACCGGCGCGCGCGAGCGCTTCCTGGGGGCGCGCGCGAGCGAGGATTGGCAGAAGGTCGACGACATTCTCGACGTCTGGTTCGATTCCGGCTCGACGCACGCCTTCGTGCTCGAAGACCCCGTCCAATTCCCCGGGCTATCAGGCATCAAGCGCAAGGTCGACGGCGGCACCGACACCGTGATGTATCTTGAAGGCTCGGACCAGCATCGCGGCTGGTTCCACTCCTCGCTGCTGGAGAGCTGCGGCACGCGCGGCCGGGCTCCTTACGACATCGTGCTGACCCACGGCTTCACCCAGGCCGAGGACGGCCGCAAGATGTCGAAGTCGCTCGGCAACACCATCGAGCCGCAGGCCGTCATCAAGGAATCCGGCGCCGACATCCTGAGACTCTGGGTCGCCTCCTGCGACTACACCGACGACCAGCGCATCGGCCCCGAAATCCTGAAGAACACGGTCGAGACCTATCGCAAGCTGCGCAACACCGTGCGCTGGATGCTCGGCACGCTGCATCACTACAAGCCGGCCGACGCCGTCGCGCCTGCCGACATGCCCGAGCTGGAGCGGCTGATGCTGCACGAGCTCGCGCTCCGCGCCGAGCTGGTCCGCAAGGCCTATGAGACGTTCGACTACAAGAGCGTGGTCGCGACCCTCTCCGCCTTCCTGAACAGCGAGCTCTCGGCGTTCTATTTCGACATCCGCAAGGATACGCTGTATTGCGATCCGCCGTCCTCGCTGACGCGCAAGGCGGCGCTGACCACGATCGACCTGCTGTGCAATTCGATCCTGAAATGGCTGGCACCGATCCTGAGCTTTACCGCGGAAGAGGCCTGGCGGATGTACAAGCCGGATGCCGAGCCGTCGGTGCATTTGACGCTGTTCCCGGAGGGCCTCGAAAAGTTTCGCGACGAGAAGCTCGCTGCGAAATGGGAAACCATCCGCAACGTCCGCCGCGTCGTCACCGGCGCGCTCGAGCTCGAACGCGCCGCCAAGAACATCGGCTCCTCGCTGGAGGCCTCGCCGGTGATCTACGTCGCCGACCGCGACATGCTGGCGACATTGTTCGACACGGATCTCGCCGAGGTCTGCATCACCTCGAACTACGAGGTGCGCGAGGGCGAGGCGCCGGCCTCGGCATTCCGCCTCGATGCCGTGCCCGGCGTCGCGGTCGTCGTCGAGAAGGCCGTCGGCACCAAATGTGCCCGCTCCTGGAAGATCTCGCCTGATGTCGGCGAGGATCCTGAATATCCCGACGTCACCCCGCGCGACGCCAAGGCACTGCGCGAATGGAAGGCGTTGGGGGTCAGCATCTAAGTCTCACCGTCGTCCTGGCGAAAGCCAGGACCCATTACCACCATCGCCAGTTGCAGCGAAGGCAGATGACCACGAGTCTTTCAACCAACGACCGCCGCGGAGTATGGGTCCTGGCTTTCGCCAGGACGACGACGGTGGTGGCGGCTCGGCCATGACCCCGCTCCGCGCCGGCATCCTTTCGGCATTGCTCACGCTCGTGGCCGACCAGGCCTCCAAGCTCTGGCTGCTGAAGGGATTCGACCTCGCCCGCAAGGGCGTGGTCAAGGTCACGCCGTTCTTCGATCTGGTGCTGGCCTGGAACATCGGGATCAGCTTCGGCTGGCTGCAGAACGACGGTCAGGCCGCGCAGTTCGCGCTGATGGCGGTGAAGGTCCTCGCGGTGATTGCGCTGGCGATCTGGATGGCGCGATCACAGACCCGGCTGGCCACCCTGGCGCTGGGGCTGATCATCGGCGGCGCCATCGGCAATGGCATCGATCGCCTTGCCTACGGCGCCGTGGTCGATTTCGCCCTGTTCCACATCGAAATCGGCGGAAATACCTATAATTGGTACATCTTCAACCTGGCTGACGTGGCCATCGTTGCTGGGGTGGCAGCGCTGTTGTATGACTCCTTCCTGGGGGTACCCGCCGCAAAAGCGCCCTGATCCCGGCCGATACGGAACGGAGGCGGAACCTTGCTTGGCGAGGCGTGGACGCGCGAGACGCGGCAAATCTGCTAGCAGAATCAAGACTGCCACAAATTGGAACAGGTACAGGCATGCGCAGCTCGAAGACCAGCGGTTCGATGGGTCGAGACTCCCGGCGGGGATTTTGGCTGGCGCTGAAATTGTCAGCCGTCGCGCTCGGCATCGGTCTCGTCATGTCGGCAGGTCCGGTTCGCGCCGGTGACGACGACGATGACGACGACATGACCTTCGAAGAGAAGCTCATCGACAATCTGATGACCGGCCTCGGCGCCAAGGGCATGGAGAAGAAGGGCATCGAGTACCGCGAGCGTTCGCCGCTGGTGGTGCCGCCGACCCTCGACCTGCCGCCGCCCGCCAGTGCCGACGCCAAGACCGCTCCGAACTGGCCGAAGGACCCCGACGAAAAGCGCCGCCAGAAGGCCATCGCCGAGCGGAAGAAGGCCGGCAACAAGCAGGCTGAGTATTTGAAAAATGCCCGGCCGCTGTCGCCCGCCGAGTTGGACCACAAGACGGCAGCCGCCGGAAATCCCAACGAGCCGCCCCAGCCGGGCAGAAGCACCACCAACCCGACGATGAGCCCGGCTGAGCTGGGCTACACCGGCGGCCTGTGGAACCTGCTCTCGAACAACAAAAACGAGTCCAAGCCGTTCACGAGCGAGCCGCCGCGCCAGTCGCTGGTCGAGCCACCGCCCGGATATCAAACGCCTTCGTCGAATTATGCCTACGGCACCGGGGAAGATAAGACGACCCGGACCTATTTCGACATCCGGGAAGGCAAGGAAAAGCAGCAATAAGCTCCTGTCCGTTGCACCCAGGCGTGCGCCCGCCGCAATCCTCCGGGGTAGGCCGGATGCGGCAGATGACCTATTCTTAAGTACAACTCGACGGCGTTCTCTGCTTCGTGACCCGAAGCTCAAAGCCGCGCGGTGTAGCATGCCGTGCGTTCATGCCCGGACATCAGGGTCCGGGCTCTCACAAGGATCGAGATGTCCTCACACCGATCGATTGCCTGCCTCTTCGCCGCGCTGCTCTCGACATCTGCCCTCGACGTCGGCAGCGCATTCGCCCAGACAACGGTCACGTCCGCTCCGCCGGCGAGCTTCACGCTCAGCAACGGCCTCCAGGTCGTGGTGATCCCCGATCACCGTACGCCCGTGGTGACGGAAATGATCTGGTACAAGGTCGGTTCGGCTGACGAGACGCCGGGCAAATCGGGTCTTGCCCACTTCCTCGAACATCTGATGTTCAAGGGCACGTCGAACCATCCCGTCGGCGAATTCTCCCAGACCGTGCTCCGCGTCGGCGGCAACGAGAACGCCTCGACCTCGGTCGACTACACCGACTACTACCAACGCGTGCCGAAAGAGCAGCTGCCGACCATGATGGAGTTCGAGGCCGATCGCATGACCGGTCTCATCCTCAAGGACGAGAACGTGCTGCCCGAACGCGACGTCGTGCTCGAAGAGTACAACATGCGCGTCGCCAACAGTCCCGACGCGCGGCTCTACGAACAAGTGATGGCCGCGCTCTATCTCAACCATCCCTACGGCCGACCGGTGATCGGCTGGCACCAGGAGATCGAGAAGCTCAATCGCGAGGATGCCCTCGCCTTCTATCGCCGCTTCTACGCGCCGAACAACGCGATCCTGGTGATCGCCGGCGACGTCGAAGCCGCAGATGTGCGCCCGCTGGTCGAACGCAATTTCGGCCCGATCCCGGCCCAGCCCGCGATCCCGGCGCAGCGCATCCGACCGCAGGAGCCGGAACCGGCGGCACCGCGCACCGTCACGCTGTCCGACCCGCGCGTCGAGCAGCCGAGCCTGCGCCGCTACTATCTGGTGCCCTCGGCGACGACGGCCGCGGCCGGCGAGAGCGCCGCGCTCGACGTGCTTGCGCAGTTGATGGGCAGCGGCAGCAACTCCTATCTTTACCGCGCGCTCGTCGTCGACAAGCCGCTCGCGGTCTCCGCCAGCGCCAGCTATTCCAGTATCTCGCTTGATCCGACCCAGTTCGCGATCTCGGCCTCGCCGAAGTCCGGCGTCGGCTTTGCCGAGGTCGAGCAGGTGATCGACGACGTGATCGCCGACGTCGCGCAGAACCCGATCCGCGCCGAGGATCTCGAGCGGGTCAAGACCCAGCTCATTGCGGAAGCGATCTACGCCCAGGACAATCAGGCGGTGCTGGCACGCTGGTATGGCAGCGCGCTGACCACGGGCCTGTCGATCGAGGACATCAGGAGCTGGCCCGACCGCATCCGCGCCGTGACCGCCCAGCAGGTCCGTGAAGCTGCGCAGAAATGGCTCCAGAAGAAGCGCTCGGTGACCGGCTACCTGATCAAGGACACCAGCACCGCCGCCAAGCGCGAGGAGAAGCGTTCGTGACCCATCCTTTCCTTCACGCCCGCCACCTCGCGCGCGCGTTCGTCACTGGCGCCGCGCTTGCACTGGCCTCGGTCTCGCCGTCGCAGGCGGCGGCAAAGATCCAGCACCTGGTTTCGCCTGGTGGCATCGAGGCCTGGTTCGTCCAGGACGCAACTGTGCCCTTGATCGCGATGGAGTATTCCTTTGCCGGCGGCTCGGCGCAGGACCCCAAGGACAAGCCCGGCGTCGCCAATCTGGTCGGCGACCTGCTCGATGAGGGCTCCGGCGACCTCGACTCGAAGACGTTCCATGAGCGGCTCGACCGCCGCGCCATCGAGCTCTCCTTCAGTGCCGCCCGCGATACCTTCCGCGGCAGCCTGCGCATGCTGCGCGACAACAAGGACGAGGCCTTCGACCTGCTCAGGTCCGCATTGACCTCGCCGCATTTCGAAGCCGCTGACGTCGAGCGCATCCGCGCGCAGGTCATCTCGGGCCTGCGCCGCGAGAGCACCAACCCGACGTCGCTTGCGAGCCGCAAATTCCTGGAAATGGCGTTCGGCGATCATCCCTACGGGCGGCAGACCACCGGTACGCTGGAGAGCGTGCCGACCATCACGGTCGCCGACATGAAGGATTATGTCGGGCGCATCCTCGCCAGGGACACGCTGAAGGTCGCAGTCGTCGGCGATGTCGATCCGACGACACTCGGCAAGCTGCTCGACCACACGTTCGGCAGCCTGCCGGCCAAGGCTACCCTCAATCCGGTCCCCGACGTCGAGGCCGCAAAGCCGCCGGAGCGTGCCTTCGTGGCACTCGATGTGCCGCAGACCGTGATCGCCTTCGGCGGACCCGGCGTGAAGCGCGGCGATCCGAACTTCATGGCGGCCTATGTCGTCAATCATATCCTCGGGGGCGGCGGGCTGTCCTCGCGGCTCTATCACGAGGTTCGTGAGAAGCGCGGGCTCGCCTATTCCGTGTCTGAAGGACTGTTGTGGCTGGAGCACTCGGCCGTCTTCATCGGCAACACGGCCACCCGCGCCGACCGTGCCGGCGAGACGCTTGATGCCGTCGAGCGGGAAGTGAGCCGCATCGCCGAGGAAGGCCCGACGCAGAAGGAGCTCGACGAGGCGAAATCCTACCTCAAGGGCTCGCAGATGCTGGTGCTCGACACCTCGTCCAAACTCGCGCAGGCGCTGCTGCAATATCAGCAGGACAAATTGCCGATCGACTATATCGAGAAGCGCAACGCCATTGTCGACGCGGTGACGCTGGACGACGTCAAGGCCGCCGCCAAGCGGCTGTGGGGCCAGGGACTTCTGACCGTGGTCGTCGGCCGTGCCCCGCAGGCTGCCGCGCAACCGGCGGCGGCACCGGCGAGCAAGTCGAACTGACGCCTGTCACGTCCTGCAATGGCCGGGCTCGCCGTCTTCGCCTATAGGCTTCGCCGGCCCAGCACTCAGGGCCCGGCAAAGCTTTAGCGAAGCCGGGTCCAGGCCATTGCTTTTCCACCATCCACCATTGCCGAAATGAGATGTCCGCGATATGTCCTGATGTCACGGACGGTGCCATCATGCTGCGGATATCCCGCGATCTCGTCATCGACGAGGACGACATCGAGATCGGCTTTGTCCGCGCCTCGGGCCCGGGCGGGCAGAACGTCAACAAGCTCTCGACCGCCGCGCAATTGCGCTTCGACACGCGCAAGCTGACCATCCCGGAGGATGCGGCGATCCGGCTCGCCCGCATCGCCGGCCAGCGCATGACCAAGGACGGCGTGATCGTGATCCACGCCCAGCGCTTCCGCACCCAGGAGCGCAACCGCCAGGACGCCATCGACCGGCTCGTCGAGATTCTGACCCAGGCCATGGTACGTCCCGTCCCGCGGCGCGCGACAAAGCCGACGTTCGGCTCGAAGCAGCGCAGGCTCGAGGGCAAGAAGCGTCGCAGCGACGTCAAGGCCGGACGCGGCGGACGCTTCGACGATTGAGAGCCCCGTTGCGGAACGTCAGGCATGTGGGCATCCGGGACTTGCCCCATGCAATTGGACGCGAGCGGGACTAAATTGGCCGCCTGAACGCCCCTCAAGAGTCGCGCCATGCCCGTCCGCCAGTTGCCAGAACAGGTCGTCAACCGCATCGCTGCCGGCGAGGTGGTCGAGCGTCCGGCGAGCGTGGTCAAGGAACTGGTCGAGAACGCAATCGATGCCGGCGCAAGCCGGATCGACGTCTTCACCGATGGCGGCGGCCGGCGGCGGATCGGCATCACCGATGACGGCAGCGGCATGACCGCGACGGATCTCGCGCTCGCGGTCGAGCGCCATGCCACGTCCAAGCTCGACGACGAGGATTTGCTGCAGATCCGCACGCTCGGATTCCGCGGCGAGGCATTGCCTTCGATCGGCTCGGTGGCACGTCTGTCGATCACCACGCGGCACGCAAGCGAGCCTCACGCCTGGGCCCTCAATGTCGAGGGCGGCGAAAAGTCCGAGATCATGCCGGCCGCGCTCGCGCACGGCACCCGCGTCGAGGTCAATGACCTCTTCTACGCGACGCCGGCACGACTGAAATTCCTCAAGACCGACCGCACCGAGGCGGAAGCGATCCGCGAAGTGGTCAGGCGGCTCGCGATGGCGCGGCCCGATGTGGCCTTCACGCTCGCAGGCGAAGAGCGCGCGCCGGTGACCTGGGCGGCGGCGCTGCCCGGCGCGGCCGGGCGCCTGACGCGGCTTGGCGACATCCTCGGCGCGGAGTTCCGCAGCCATGCCTTCGAAGTCCATGCCGAGCGCGACGGCGTTGTCGTCGCCGGCTATGCGGCGGCACCTGCGCTGACCAAGGCCAACGCGCTTGGACAATATCTGTTCGTCAACGGCCGCCCTGTCCGCGACAAGCTGATCCTGGGCGCGGTGCGCGGCGCCTATGCCGATTACCTGCCACGCGACCGGCACCCGGTGCTGGCGCTGTTCGTCACGCTCGATCCACGCGAGGTCGATGCCAATGTGCATCCGGCCAAGACCGAGGTGCGCTTCCGCAACGCCGGCCTCGTGCGCGCGCTGATCGTGCACGGGCTGAAGGAAGGCCTCGCGCGCGAGGGCCGCCGCACCGCCGCCAACAGCGGCGAGAGCGCATTGTCCGCGTTCCGGCCCGCTTTCACGCCGCCACGACCGGCAGGCTGGGACTGGCGGGCCTCGCCATCGGCGCCGGTCGCGCCGATGCCGTCATTTGACGGCTCCGCGGCGCCTGCCTTCGCCGAGCGTTCGCAGGCCGCGTTCGACGTCGGCGCGCCGAGCGCCGACATCAGGTTCGAGACGCAGCCCGTGGCCGATCTCGTCGACCGCCCGCTCGGTGCGGCACGCACGCAGCTGCACGAGACCTACATCGTGTCGCAGACCCGCGACGGCCTGATCATCGTCGATCAGCACGCCGCGCATGAGCGCATCGTCTATGAGCGGCTCAAGGCCTCGCTCGCCGAGAACGGCGTCCAGCGGCAGATCCTGCTGATCCCCGAGATCGTCGAGATGGATGAGGCGACGGTGGAGCGCCTGCTCGAACGCAGCGAGGAGCTCGCTTCATTCGGACTTGCGATCGAGTCCTTCGGCCCCGGTGCGGTCGCAGTGCGCGAGACGCCGTCGCTGCTCGGCAAGACCAATGCGGGCGGCCTCTTGCGCGATCTCTCCGAGCACATGGCCGAATGGGACGAGGCGCTGCCGCTGGAACGACGCCTGATGCATGTCGCCGCCACCATGGCCTGCCATGGCTCGGTGCGCGCGGGCCGCCGGCTGCGGCCCGAGGAGATGAACGCCCTGCTGCGCGAGATGGAGGAGACGCCAAACTCCGGCCAGTGCAATCACGGCCGGCCGACCTATGTCGAGCTGAAGCTCGCGGATGTCGAGAAGCTGTTCGGGCGGCGGTGACGGTGCCGTAGGGTGGGCAAAGGCGCAACGCGCCGTGCCCACCATCTGCCGATGATCGCGACAGGTGGTGGGCACGCTTTCGCTTTGCCCACCCTACGATACCGGGGCTACGGCCTCTTGAGAAACACGAACTCCGTGTCGTCGTACGCCCGCCGCTCCAATTCCTCGAAGCCTTCCGGCGTCGCGAACTGCGCGGCCTTCGCCTCTTCCACCACCAGCAGGGCACCGGGCGACAACCAGCCGCCGTCGCGCAAGCTCGCCAGTGCCTTCTCCGCAAAGCCCTTGCCATAGGGCGGATCGAGGAACACCAGCGAGAAAGGCTCGACCGGATGCGCGGGGCCGAGATCGGTCGCATCGCGGCGATAGACTTTCGTGACGCCGCCGAGGCCAAGCGACTCGACGTTGTTGCGCAGCAGCGCGCGGGCCTCGGCGCCATTGTCGACGAAGAGCGTGAACCTGGCGCCGCGCGAGGACGCCTCGATGCCGAGCGCGCCGGTGCCGGCAAAGAGATCGAGCACGCGCGCATCCGAAATCGGATCGTCATAGGCATGCACGAGGATGTTGAACACGGATTCGCGCAGACGATCCGCCGTGGGACGGATGTCGCGCGAGGACGGCGAGGCGAGATTGCGCCCCTTCAAGCGACCGCCGACGACACGCAAGCTAGTCCTCCCGCGGCGTCAGATCGCGCTTGCCATGATAGCCGCGCTTGGGGCGGCGCGGCGGACCGTAGCCGCTCGCCTCTTCCTCGTTGCGCTCGCGCGCCTCCTCGCTGCCGGTGCGTTGCACCACCACGCGGCGGCCCTTGCGGTCGGCGATGACCTCGCGCTTGGACGTCTTGGCGCCAGATGCATCGCCCTCGGAGGATTTCTTCGGCACGTCGAACTGCGCGCCCGACTTCTCGATCACCTTGTCGCCGAGCTGATCGCGCAGCACACGCGCGCGGACCTCTTCGACCTCGCCCTCGGGGACTTCGCCGAGCTGGAACGGTCCATAGGACACGCGGATCAGCCGGTTCACCTCGAGCCCGAGATGGGCGCAGACGTTGCGCACCTCGCGGTTCTTGCCTTCGCGGATCGCGAAAACCAGCCAGACATTGGCGCCCTGGTCCCGCTCCAGCGTCGCCTCGATCGGACCGTATTTCACGCCGTCGACCTCGATGCCGTCCTTGAGCTGATCGAGCTGCGCCTGCGTGATGTCGCCATGGGCGCGCACGCGATAGCGCCGCAGCCAGCCGGTGTCCGGCAGTTCGAGCGTGCGGGCGAGGCCACCATCATTGGTGAGCAGCAGCAGGCCTTCGGTGTTGAAGTCGAGCCGGCCGACGCTGATCAGCCGCGGCAGGCCTTCGGGCAGATTGTCGAACACGGTCGGACGCCCCTCGGGATCGTCATGCGTCGTCATCAGCCCGCGCGGCTTGTGATAGAGGAACAGCCGCGTCCGCTCACGCTCCGGCAACGGCTTGCCGTCGACCAGAACGACGTCGTTTTTGGTGATGTCGAGCGCCGGTGAGTTGATGACGCGGCCGTTGACGGTGACGCGGCCCTGCGTGACCATCTCCTCGGCATCGCGGCGCGAGGCGAGCCCCGCGCGCGCCAGCGCCTTGGCGATGCGCTCGCCTTCCTTCTTCGGCTTCGGAGCCTCTTCCCGTCGCGGACGTCCTTCGACATCGCGCTCGCGCGCGCGATAGGCGCCACGGCCGCCGAAGGCCGGACGCTTCTCGAAGATCCGGCTCTCGTCTTCGTTTTCACGGCGCGGGCGGTCGCCGAAGCGGCTCTCGCTGCGCGGATGTTCCTGCCAGTCCGTGCGGCCTTCGGGCCGCTCGCGCGGACGATCGAATTTCGGACGCTCACGGAACGGACGGTCGCCCGATGCGCGATCATCGCGCGGCCGATCGAACTTAGGGCGATCGCGGAACGGGCGATCGCCGGATGGACGATCGTCGCGCGAACGCGAGAAGCGCGGACGGTCGTCGCCGCTGCCTTCACGCTTCTGCCAGGGCTTGTCCTGGCCGCGATCGCGGCCGCCGAAATCCTTGCCAAATTCCTTGCGTGGCCCGCGATCCCCCCGGTCGCGTTCGCGATCCGGTGCGCCACGCGAAAATTTGCGCTCGCCGTCGAATTTGCGCTCCGGACGGTCGCCGCGCGGCGCGCGATCCCCGCGATCGAAATTCGGGCGATCTCCACGCGGCTTGAAGCTGCGCTCGCCACGATCCTCGCGCGGCCCACGGTCCCCCCGGTCGCGTTCGCGATCAGGCGCGCCCCGCGAAAATTTCCGTTCGCCGTCGAACTTGCGCTCCGGGCGATCGCCACGCGGCGCGTAGGGCTTCTTGTCGCCAAACTTTCTGTCACTGGTCCGACCGGCCGGACGCGCATCGTCGCGATCCCGGCTGCGCGGCGGGCGGTCGTCGCGGCCATGGGACGGACGCTCGCCACGCGGCTTGAAAGCGCGCTTCTCGCCATCGCGCGATCCGCGATCGGAGAAGGGGCGGTCGCCGCGCGGCTTGAAGCTGCGCTCGCCGCGGCCCTCGCTGCCGCGATCATCGCGCTTGAAGCGGGGGCGATCGGAAAAATCGCGGCGCGGCGCATCGCCCTCTTCGCGGCGGCGGAACGCCGGACGGCTGTCGCGGTCGCCGCGCGGCGGGCGGCTATCGCGATCGCCGCGAGGGGCTCGCTTGTCGCCCTCGCTCTTGCCCTCGAAGCCGCGCTTGGCGAATTTCTTGTCGGGACCGCGCGGCTTGCCGCTGCGGCCGCCCTTTGCCGGGCCCTTCGATGGTCCCCTTGATGGTCCCTTGGAGGGGCCTCGCCGGCCGCGGGAATCGTTGTCTTTGTCGCTGTCGCGAGGCATGAATGATCTCACTCAGGGGATGGCCGGAAAACATTGCGGGCGCTCATTGCGAACCGCATGCTCGGGCAAAATCGATAAGCACTTCTGCTGAAGGCGCAGCTACTAGCAGGTTTCTTCGGATGATACGAGGCTTGAAAGCCCCCTCTTTCATGGATTTGGCGCTCAAAACGGCCGAAAATGCCGGAAAGGCGGGCGAAGTTCCGATCGGCTGCGTCATCGTCAGAGATGACGAGGTCATCGCCACCGCCGGTAACCGGACGCTGACCGATTACGACCCCACCGGGCACGCCGAGATCATTGCGCTGCGCGAGGCGGCCAGGAGGATCGGCAGCGAGCGCCTGGTCGACTGCGACCTCTACGTGACGCTGGAGCCCTGCACCATGTGTGCGGGCGCGATCTCCTTTGCAAGGGTCCGCCGGCTCTATTACGGCGCGGCCGACCCTAAGGGCGGCGCGGTCGAATCCGGCGTGCGGTTCTTTGCATCCCCCACCTGCCACCACGCGCCGGACGTCTATTCCGGCGTCGGCGAGAGCGAGGCATCGCGGCTGCTGAAGGCGTTCTTTCGGGAGCGGCGCTGACGGCGCCGCACTGCGCTGTCATGCCCCGGCTTGACCGGGGCATCCAGTACGCCGCGGCTTCTCGGATCAATCACGGCCGCCTCGGAGTACTGGATCGCCCGGTCCTAGTGCGCAATTGCGCACTGGCCGGGCGATGACAGTTGCGTGTGTGGCGTCGAGCGTCGCGACTCAAACTGCCGCAAAGAACGCGCGCAGCGCCCTGGCGGTGACGTCGGGGTTCTCCTCGGTGAGGAAGTGGCCGGAGTCCACGGCCATGCCATCGACGTTGGTCGCCCATTGCTTCCAGGTATCGAGCGGCGTCGCGGCGGCCTGGGCGATGCCGACGCCGCCCCACAGCGCCAGCATGGGAATGGTGATCTTCCTGGCCGCCTCGAAATCGGCCTTGTCCAGATCGTAGTCGATGGTCGCACCCGCGCGGTAATCCTCGCACATCGCGTGGATGCGGGCGGGATCGCGGAACGGGGCGAGGTAGTGCGCGAGCGCGCGCGGATCGATCGCGTCCAGAGTCTTCGACTTGGTCTGGCTCGCCATCTTGAAGCGCAGGAAGAATTCGCCATTGCTCGAGATCAGCGTCTCCGGCAGCGGCGCGGGCTGGGCCAGGAACGTCCAGTGCCAGATCTTCAGCGCATAGGCGCGGTTCATCCGCTCCCAGTAATCATAGGTCGGCAGGATATCGAGCACGGCCAGCTTCGACAGCCGGCCGGGATGGTCGAGCGCGAGCCGATACGACACGCGGCCGCCGCGGTCGTGGCCGGCGAGCGCGAAGTGGACGTGGCCGAGCTGCTCCATCGCCTCCACCATGGCTTTGGCCATCGCGCGCTTGCTGTAAGGCCTATGCTGCGCATCGCTGCCCGGCATGTCGGACCAGCCATAGCCCGGCAGGTCGGCGATGATCAGCGTGAAGGCGTCGGCCAGCTGCGGCGCCACGCGGTGCCACATCACATGCGTCTCGGAGAAGCCGTGCAGCAGCAGCAGCGGCGGCCCCTTGCCGCCGACGCGGGCGAAGATGCGGCCTAAGGAGGTGTTGATCCATTCGGAGGCGAAACCGGGATAGAGGTCGGCGAGATCGGACATGGATTTATCCTCAGACGTCGAAAACGACATCATACACAGTAAGACGAAATGGACTTGGACTAGATCAGGCAGCCGCGCTCAGTGCACCTCTCCCGCCTGCGGGAGAGGTCGGCGCGTCCCGGGCGATGCGAAGCATCGTCCCGCGCGCCGGGTGAGGGCTCTCTCCTCTGGGGGTGCGTCCCGTTGCGGCGAAACCCTCTCCCCGACCCTCCCCCGCAAGCGGGGGAGGGAGCGCACCTCCGTTGTCACGCCGATTTCGGCTGAGCTCGCTACACCCAAAACCGATCGCGCATTCTTGAAATGTCGATGTAGCGGCGCGATGGCGCGCGCTAGCCCCTGGCTTTCTCGGCTTCCACCGCCTGCCAGCCGATGTCGCGGCGGCAGAAACCCTCCGGCCAGTGGATGCGGTCGACGGCCTGGTAGGCGCGCGCCTGCGCCTCGGTCACATCAGCGCCCAGCGCGCAGACATTGAGCACGCGGCCGCCATTGGCGAGGATGGCGCCGTCCTTGGCGACGGTGCCGGCGTGGAAGATCTCGACGGTATCGACCTTCGCGGCGTCATCAAGCCCCTCGATCCGCGTGCCCTTCTGGTAGTCGCCGGGATAGCCCTTCGCCGCCATCACCACTGTGAGCGCGGACTCCGGATACCAGCGCAGGTCAAAGTTCTTCAGCTGGCCATCAACCGACGCCAGGAACGCCGGCACGATGTCGCTCATCATGCGCAGCATCAGCACCTGGCATTCAGGGTCGCCGAAGCGGACGTTGAACTCGAACAGCTTTGGGCCCTGCGTCGTCAGCATGATCCCGGCGTAAAGAATGCCGCGGAACGGCGTGCCGCGCTGCTTCATGCCCGCGACCGTCGGCAGGATGATTTTGGCCATGATCGCGTCGTGGACCGCGGGCGTCACCAGCGGCGTCGGCGAATAGGCGCCCATGCCGCCGGTGTTCGGGCCGATGTCATGGTCGAACGCGCGCTTGTGGTCCTGCGCGGAGGCGAGCGGAATGGCGGTTTCGCCGTCGCAGAGCGCAAAGAAGCTGATCTCGCGGCCCGCCAGAAACTCCTCGATCACCACTTCCGTGCCGGCTTCGCCGAAGGCGCCCTCGAACATCATGGCGATGGCGTCCTCCGCCTCGCGCACGGTCTTTGCGACGACGACGCCCTTGCCGGCGGCAAGGCCATCGGCCTTCACCACGATCGGCGCGCCCGTGCTCTGCACATAGGCGCGCGCCTCATCGGCGTTGGTGAAGCGCCTGTAGGCGCCGGTGGGGATGCCGAACTCGGTGCAGAGCGCCTTGGTAAAACCCTTGGAGCTTTCGAGCTGGGCCGGGATCTTGCTCGGCCCGAACGCCTTGATGCCTGATGCGGTGAGATCATCGACGATGCCGGCCGCCAGCGGCGTCTCCGGCCCGACCACCACCAGCTCGACCGCATTGGTCTTGCAGAAGTCGATCACGGCGCCATGGTCGGCCACATCGAGCGCCACGCACTCCGCCTCCCGCGCAATGCCGGCATTGCCGGGCGCGCACCAGAGTTTGGTCACCAGGGGGGAGGCCGCGATTTTCCACGCCAGGGCATGTTCGCGGCCGCCGGAACCGAGGAGGAGAATGTGCATTAGAGGCTCAGAAATGAGGGGTTTGGATGGGGCGGAGGTCGCATGAATCGGGGTGGGGCTCAAGGGGGATGGGGGCGGACTCCCCGGCATTCCGGGGCGGGCGAAAGCGCTTCTACCTTCCCCCTGCAAGATCAACAGACCACTGACGGCATTCGCCGCAGAGGGGATGAATGGTCACGCCTTCCTGAGGCCGCAACTTTCGGTGGCGCCCTTCTGAACGCTGTACTAGCGTGATCGCGAGGGGGAAATCACATGGCGCGGTTTGGGTGCGTATTGCTTTGCTTGGCCGCGATGCTGCTGTCAGGCTGCATCACCACTGCCATGCAGGGTTACGCGGACCGAGATTTGCCAGCGCAGCCCGTACAACGCATAGCAGCTTACGTCGTCGCGCCAACAGCACAGGCTTCCAGTTTCCAGTCGAGCATCGCTGAGGAACCGGCGAAGCGGGGAATTGGGGCCGAAGATGCTTACGCGCGTTCGCTGTGGCCCATGCCTTTCTTCAGCAGAACGGGGTGTGCTAAGGCCGCCACATGAACGACCCACAAATGGAACTTGAGGCTTGAGACAGGCTAATATCGTGAAGGGCGGCTTCTACATCGGAGGGAAGTCGCAGCGCATCCGAGAGGTGACTGCGGCGAGCGACTGGTCCGTTACGTGGCGCGACGCCGATCCGGAGACCTTGAACTACTTCTGGCTCGCGCAGGAGAAGGGCGATTGCGAGCGCAAGAACTTTGCCAACTGGGCCAAGCGCAAAGTCGAGCCCGAGGAGCTTGAAGCGAGGCTGGCGCTGCCCAAGCAGGAGCGGTACCGCCTGAGCACCGACTGGACCTGGAAGCGCTGATATCCCATCCCCGTGATACCACGGGTTGTGTCCGTAGAGCGACTCAGTCGAAAATAGCGCTACTCACAAACCGCGGGGCTTCATGAAAGCGGTCTATGAAGCTAACTCGGACTACGACCATCATCATTCGCGTCAACGTTGCGGCCTGCCTCTTCGGCATCGCGGCGATCATTAAGGCGATGACGTAGCAAAATAGGAACGGAGGCCGGAAACGAGCCTCCGCTCCTCCCATTACCAGCACCGATTGCCATGCCGAAAAAGATCGAGCCGATCCCGGCCGTCCCTTTCGATGCCCTCATTAAGGGCCACGAGGGCATTATCGCGGACAGGGAGAAGTTGGGGCCCGGAGACCCGACCGTGTCGCTGATACGGGCCCTCCATAAGGAGCAAAAGCCAGACGTTATTCTCGCTATCGATTACCGTCTCCGCGCGCTCGCCAAGCTCATCAGCGAGGGCCAAGGGAAGCCCTGGACCTTGGCAATGACGGAAGAAGGCGGCCATATGGTCAACGAAGCGCTTTTCCGGGCCGCAGCACGCGCACCGCTATTCGAGGCCAAGACAGTCGGAGACGTTGCGTTCAACCACGATAAGTTCATGAAGATCGCTCTTGAGGAGAGCGAGGCGGACGGGCAAGCCTAGAACGCCGGGACGGTAGAGCGCTTTACCTCAGATTGTCGGCCGCGAAACTTCGCATGAATTGCTAAACATATTGCCGCGTGATTCGCTGTGTGTTCCCGATGCGGTCGCACCCCGGGATCCACTGCAAGGAGGCACTGCAGAATGCGGCACCCGCGATACTCATGGCCCACCAGCGACGCGGCGCGAGGCGTCCTCATGCTGGCCCAGCAGGTGGCTGAGATGTTGAGCCCTCAGAGCTTTGAAAGCTATCGCGTATACACGCTTTGCACGGTCTCGAGGTTGCATGAGGCCGGTACCGTAGTTGATGACGTGCAGCGCAATCGTGTCAACAAGCTTGCGCTTGAGCCGGTGCTGCATGAATTAAAGTGGTCGTTAGAGAAGGACCCAGTCGCGAATAGTCTCGCCAGTTCCGAGATCGATTCATTTCATCGCCTCATCGACTCCGGACAATATTCGCTTCCTGGATTGTTAGCTCACCTAATTCTGCTGCAAAAACTAATCGGCGAAAAATACAAAGACGCACTGGAAGCGGCGCTGTTGGAGGCGTTTTCCAAGCCAAAGGCTCGGAATGAGCTGAGAGTGTTGGCCGGATTTTACTGTAGCCATCTAGTGAACAGAGGGTATTCCAAGCGTCACATCGCCAAACTGGTTGAATCTCAATTTTTATCGAGCCAACAGAGGCGGGTCGGCCGCGCCTCGCTAAGGAAATTTTTCGGTTCGTTCAAAGAGCGGCCATCAAAGTTCAAAGTGCACACGGCTGTTTCGAAAGAGTTTGGTGAGTTTCTCAAGAGTCTAGGTTTTGAAGTACGTTCGAAGGTCGGATTTCCCGCAGCAATAGTTCAGCATCTTCCTGTTGGTGACGAATTTCCGTCGATTGTGTCTGACGAATTTGAGGCGTTTGATAGTTACAGCGCCGCCGTGAAGCAAAATCAGATTCTTACCAATGTACGCGCTCTCACCTTCCTCGCACCGCAAGGACTGTCATGCACATGGAGTCCAAAAATCTTTGTTCGACGAGCCCGTAATGCGCATGGTTTGGTGGAAGAACAGGCTGATATAGCGTTCGAGCGTCCATCAAGCGGAGGCCGATCTTCTGCAAGGCAGATCAGGGGTATCAAAAACTATTCTCTGCGCATTCTTCAGAATTTCGATAGGCGCTCTAACGAACGATTGCTTGCCTCTATAAGCACGAGTGCGCAAGCTAGGACGACTCCGAGCGTAGAGAATAAGCTCATATCTCTCTGGTCCGCCGTTGAGGTGCTTCTAAGCGAGCCAGAGGTTGGCGTTCCTCGAATTGTTCATTACTCAAAGCTGCTGGTGCCCTGCATCTGCCTTAGGCATATTCGCCTGCAGTTTGCCGCAGTAAGCGATGAGCTTTTGGTGTCGTATAAACGTAAGTTCAAGGATATCGTTTTCCGAGAAACAGCGATTGATGGGATTGATATCCATTCGCGCTTCGCATCCGTCATGCTCCTGCCCCAACACCACGACTTGCGATCAGATTTGCTACGACTGTGCTCCGATAATCCCCTCGCTTGCCATCGGCTATACAGATTGAATAGCGACTTTCACACTCCGGCGGGAATCTTCAAAGCTCTCAGTTCTCACGAGCGCCGGGTGGAGTGGCAGATCCATCGTATTTACAGGGCGCGGAACAATCTCGTCCACGCCGGTCGGGTCCCGACTTATCTAGATTCATTAATAATGAACTTGTTCGAATACTACAGGACTAGCATAGCGACGGTTGTGAACCGGGCCCGCCGGGAGGAGAAGCGATCAGACGTCGATCAGATTGTCGCCGAAATCGGTATCGGGTACGGAATTTACAAAGAGATCTTTCACAAGCGAAAATCTGGTGATCTTTTGATTAGCGATTTGAGGAGATTGATATCCCTCGACGCGGAATTACGGTGACAGTGCACTGTCACCGTAATTCGACACGCGTTCCGCCTCCCGCGCGATGTTGGCATCGCCGGACGCGCCCGGTTGGATTACGTTGACAGCGCACTAAATTCCACAGCTCCACAGCTCGTGCCGAGTTTATGCGCCTCCCGAAGACTCCTGAAAATCTGCACAAAAGCGAAGCTGAGATCCGGGTTATGGTGTCCGAATGATGCGTATCCTTGTCTTCCCGCTTCTCATGCCTCAGTTCGCGCTGTTTGTGTTCGTGGCTCCTTCGATACTGAAGGAAGGCCTGCCGAAAGCTAGTTTCTGGCTTTTTGCAGAACAATTCGCTTACTTCATCGTCTTGATACCCGCGTGCTTTGCTGCCGTTGTCGACGGGATGTTGTACAAGCAGCACCGTTGTGTGCGTCTCGCCATAACGGCGTGTGCAACCGCCGTACTTGCTTTGGTCTGGGCGCGCTATCTGGGGGAGCGCCCGTCCGTCCATTATGCATCAGTGGGAGCGATACCGGCAGCACTATGCTCCTGGATATCAGCATTGTCTGAGCACAACAAAGCGTAGATGCGCGAGCAATACTGAACGGCAGATTTGCGAAGCGCTCCCAAATGTGTCTTCCTCCTCGATAGGAGGAGCAGGCATGGGAAGATTCAATTCGGCTAAGAGTTCTAAGCTGTTTTTGCAGCTCATGGAGGAGGATAAGAATCCCGAGCGTAAGCGTTTCAATAAGCTGTTGAATCGTGTGAGGCGTAATTTGAAGAAGGATGAGCCTCTTACTCGTGATGTGTTGGAGTTTGCGCTGAATGCTGTGCGTGATGACAAGATTGCGGAGAAGCTTAAGCGCGGTGAACCGCTAAGTGATTATGAGAAGCATATGATCGATGGTTTGCTTCGTATGACGCTTGCGAAGCCATGACCGTCGGAACAGACGAATGGAATTACGGTGACAGTGCTGGACTGCACCGTAACTCTGTTGTCGCTTCGCGACCTCAGACTATTGCATCCAAGCAGGCTTGGCTCCCAACCGGCCGCTCCACCCCCAATCGCGGAACATTTCTTGAAATGCTGTCACGTCGAACTCTTCGTCCGGCCGGGGCTCGTCGACGACCGAGAAACCGTAGCCGGCATCCTGCAATTCCTGAACATGGCCGCGAATTCCGTCGTAAGCGCGAAACAAGAGCATTCCGTTAGGAGCTCCAAGATCCGCAATTCGCGCGACCGTAACGACGGCTTGACCGCTCGACGGCACGAGCCGAAACCCTAGCTCGACCCGCAAGCCGAGCGCAGAGCATGCTCGCCAAGCCCTGGTCGCCAGCTGACTCACGGTAGTAGGTCCACAATTGGAGTATGCCATTACGGAGACGGTGCACTAAATCCAAAGCCGAAGCCAAAGCATCGGTTGACATCATTTAGTGCACTGTCATCGTCATCCGTCATCCTGAGGTGGCCGCTTCTTCAGCGGCCCTCGAAGGGCGACGGCCCGGCTGCTGCAGCGGGGCCGTTCATCCTTCGAGGCTCCCGGCGCGATGCTGACGCATCGCGCCACTCGCACCTCAGGATGACGGAACTAGCAGTGAGGCTTCAGACGATCACCCCTGCTTCCCCGCAATGATCTCCTGCAACGTCGCCACATGCCGCGCGAACGCGCCGCGGCCGGTGGCTGTAGCAGTCACCGTCGTCTGCGGCTTCTTCCCCACGAATGCCTTTTCCACCGAGACATAGCCGGCCTTCGCCAGTGTCTCGATGTGCGCGCCGAGATTGCCGTCGGTGGCGCCGGTGAGTTTCTTCAGCCGCGCGAATTCCAGGCCTGATGCGACCGGCAGGGCGTTGAGGGCTGCCATGATCTTCAGCCGCAGCGGCTGATGGATGATGTCGTCGAGCTCGGCCATCAGATGCGCCGCATCCAGAGGCCGCCGACGATCAGGCCGCCGCCGTTGACGAAGGCCATCCAGAGCGGGAAGGCTTCGCCGATCGTGAAGAAGCCGATCAGCGTCAGCGCGGTGATGACGAGGCCGATCGCGACGAAGGCATGGCCGAACCAGAGGCCGGCGAGCGTGTAGAACAGCATGAAATAGATCGGCCAGAACGCGCCGAGCTCACGCCCGCCGAAATGACCGAGCACGCTGGTGCAGAGATTGCCGAACGCGAAGAACAGCACGAAGACAAGCACGATCCTGATGTCGAAGCTTGGCGCGTGCGGCCGCGGCGGGGTGAGCAACCGAATCGCGACCAGGCCGCCGACACCGAGGATGTCGACGGCGGGCCAGGCGTAGCGCGCGTAAGTTGGCCACAGCCATGTGATGACGTTGCCGGCGAAAACCAGCACGCCCCACCAGATGGCGGCTGTGCTGGCGAGCTCGTAGAGCTGCGATTGCTTCACGCGCTGGACGATATCGTCGATCTCGGCGAGCGATTCGGCCGCCTGCTTGCTGTCGATCATGTCCGCCCCCATCAACCCGGCATCATCGCGGCATCGTGCTGGCGGCTGGCGGCACGCCTGCGGCGCGCAGCACCGATGGTGCGCATGACCACGTAGCTCGCCAGGAACATCAAGGCTTTGCTGACGATGCCGTAGATCGACATGGTGATCGACCAGGTCGCAACGTCGACATTGAGCGCGACGATCACGTTCAGCGCCGCGGAGACGAACATCAGCGCCGACCAGGCGTAGCCGGCAATGTTGGCGACATCAGGCACCAGCTCCATCGCGATCGGCGGCAGGTAGCGGTTCATCCATCCCCGCTTCAGCATCACGACGCCGACGATGACGTAGATGACGCTCGGCTTGATCATCACGAAGCGCGGATCGGCGGTGATCAGCGTGACGGTGCCGGCGCCGAGCACCAGGAACAGGCTCATCCATTGCATGGTGTCGACCGGCTTGCGACGCGCGAATTGCCAGCCGATCTGGGCCACGCCCAGCACCATGCCGAGCACGACCGACAGGGGCACGTTGTGGGTCAGCAGATAAAGCGCGAGAAAGAACAGCGTCGCCGCCATGTCGAGCAGCAGGAGTTTGGCCGCTTCGAACAGGTTTTTCACTGACATCTCCACGGCTTGCCTGCAACGGCAGGACAATCGCATATGGATTTTAGGCGGACTGCGCGGCTTGCTCCCGCCGCTCCCGCTTGCGGGAGAGGCCGACGCGCCCCGGGCGATGCGCCAGCATCGTCCCGCGCGCGGCGGGTGAGGGCTCTCTCCGCTTGGGGATTTTCTCCGCAAGTCGCGACGGTCCCAGTGCTGAGACAGCCCTCTCCCCAACCCTCCCCCGCAAGCGGGGGAGGGAGCTTACCGCCGATGCCGCTCCATCGTTCGCTCTCATCTGCGAATGCCCTGCCAGCAGCAGGCCGCATCACGACTGCCCGCTCCCGCGCGTCGCTACGTCCTCGGCAATCGCATTCACAGCCTTCGGGGCCGTGACCATGCCCATGTGGTTGACGCCGTCGATGATCTTGACGTCGATGGAAGGCTTGATCGCCTGCACGACGTCCGTGTATTTGGCCGAGATCATCATCTCGTCTTCAGTGCCGCCGAAGATCGTCATCGGATGCGTCACGGCAGGCAGATCGACGCGGTAGCCGCGCGTGGCGAAATTGCGCATCAGGCGGTCGGAATAAACAGGCGTCAGATAGAGCGCCGAACCCGGCGGCACCGCGAAGGCGAGCACCTGGAGCTGCGCGCAGCAATCGATGCCGAGCTTGCGCAAGGCGGCGAGCCCCAGCAGACGCGGGATGTCGGCATTGGCCCAGCCGCCGGAATGCGCGACATTGGTCGGCGCGTCATAGCCGAGATAGGGCGCGACCAGCACGGTGCGGACGAACAGATCCTGGATGATCGGCGTCGCGGCGATGCGCAGCGAGAAACCGGCGCCGGCGGAATGGCCAATCAATGTCAGCGGCAGATCCGGCGCGCTTCTGCGGATATGTGCGACGAAGTCGACGAGGTCGTCCTCGAGCTGGCCGACATAACCGATGTCGCCATGCGTGCCCGAGGCGCCGTGGCCGCGGGTGTCGAGCGCCCAGGTTTCGACGCCGTGGGCGGCCATCGCCGCCGTCAGCGCGTGGTTGACGGTCGCAGACGAGGCGGAGGAGCCATGGATGAAGATCGCGCCGCGACCCGTCTCCGCCCCCTTCGCCTGATAGTGGCGGTAGCCGAGCCAGGTGCCGTCGCGGGCCTGGAAACGCTCCAGCACCGGCAGGGTCGAGAAATCGACGCCTTTGACCGACTCCGAGACCGAGCGCATCTCCGGGGGCCGCTCCAGCGGCGTCGCGATCAGGGCGGTGAAGATCAGCGCCACGGCGCCGACCGCGACCAGACCCCATTTCAGCACGTTCAGCGCACCTCGCAGCACCAGCATCGCCATGGCTAGAACTCCCTGACCAGATTACCAATAGAGAACTCTATATTACAGAGTACTCTTGAGATCAAGAGCGGGATTCGCGCTCTCAGGCGAAAATCCTTAACGTCCCACACGACCCCAATATGCCGAATCGTTTGCCGATGCCGCCTGCGGAACCGCTGCCCAATACGCCCGAATTCACCGTCTCCGAGCTCTCCCAGTCCCTGAAGCGGACGGTGGAGGACACCTATGGCCATGTCCGGGTCCGCGGCGAGATCTCCGGGTTCCGCGGCGCCCATTCCTCCGGCCACTGCTATTTCGCGCTCAAGGACGAGAGCGCCAAGATCGAGGCGGTGATCTGGAAGGGCGTGCACGGCCGCATGCGCTTCAAGCCCCAGGAGGGGCTCGAGGTGATCGCGACAGGCAAGCTGACGACCTATCCGGGCTCGTCGAAATACCAGATCGTCATCGAGGCGCTGGAGCCGGCCGGCATCGGCGCGCTGATGGCGCTGATGGAGGAGCGCAAGAAGAAGCTCGCCGCCGAAGGCCTGTTCGACGAGGCGCGCAAGCAGCTCCTGCCCTGGCTGCCCGAGGTGATCGGCGTGGTGACCTCGCCGACCGGCGCCGTCATCCGCGACATCCTGCACCGGTTGGAGGACCGCTTTCCCCGCCACGTGCTGGTGTGGCCGGTGAAGGTGCAGGGCGAAGGTTCGGCCGAACAGGTCGCGGCCGCGATCCGCGGCTTCAATGCGCTGCCGGAGGGCGGCAGGATTCCGCGGCCCGACGTTCTCATCGTCGCGCGCGGCGGCGGCTCGCTGGAGGACCTCTGGTCGTTCAACGAGGAGATCGTAGTGCGCGCAGCGGCCGAGAGCATGATCCCGCTGATCTCGGCGGTGGGGCACGAGACGGATATCACGCTGATCGATTTCGTCGCCGACAAGCGCGCGCCGACGCCGACGGCGGCGGCCGAGATGGCGGTGCCGGTGCGCAGCGAATTGTTCGTCGAGGTCGCTGATCTGGCGCGCCGCACGCGCGCCTATTGGCAACGCGCGCATGAGAGCCGGCGCAGCGAGTTGCGTGCGGCGGCGCGCGCGCTGCCCGCCGCCGGCGATCTCCTTGCGATCCCGCGGCAGCGGCTGGATTCGGCGAGCAGCGCCCTGCCCCGCGGGCTCAAGGCCAACACGCATGCGCATTTCCGCAGGTTCACCGCGGCGAGTTCAAAACTGACGCTGCGCGTGCTGCACGGCCAGGTCGCGCAGGCGGGGCACCGGCTCACGGTGTGCGGCGAGCGGCTTGGTCTCTCCGCGCGCTCGCTGTTGCGGCAACGCCGCGACCGGTTTGCCGGGCTTGAGGTGCGCCTGCGTGCCTCAAGGCTCTCCAACGCGCAGGCGCAGCGCAACGCCATTGCCCGCCAGCGCGAGCGCACGCAACGGCTCTCCGAACGCGCGGGCCGCGCGCTGATCACGCTGCTGCAGCGGCTGGACGCCCGCGTCGAGGCCAGCGGCAAGCTGCTCTCGGCACTGTCCTATCGCGGCGTGCTCGCCCGCGGCTTCGCGCTGGTGCGCGACGAGGCCGGGCATCCGCTGCATTCGGCCGACAGCGTCGGCCCGAATGCGCGGATCGCGATCGAGTTCGCCGATGGCCGCGTGGGCGCGACAGCGGATGCGGATCGCACCGAGCCGACGCCGAAGCGCGCGCAGCCGAAGCCCGCGGCGCAGGAGGCGAAGCCTGCGCCGAAGCGCGTGGCGAAGCCGGTGGATCAGGGCAGTTTGTTCTGAGGCGCGATGGCGGCGCGTCGCCCTCACTGTCATTCCCCGCGAAAGCGGGGAATCCAGTACGCCGCGGCTTTTCGATAAATCACAGACGTCTCGGCGTACTGGATCGCCCGGTCAAGCCGGGCGATGACACTGGTGTTGGGGATGCACGCAGCCCATCCTCGTCATTGCGACGAGCCCTTGCGACGAAGCAATCCAGAATCCCTCCGCAGAGACAATCTGGATTGCTTCGCTCCGCTCGCAATGACGGCGTTGAGGCAGCCCGTAGCCCCCTACCTACAGGACAAGCCCGCGTCGATAGTGGTCCAGAAGCCGCAATGCTCGGGCGCGCGCGGGGGCGCGCCGGCCTGGGCTTCGAACAGGAAGACCGCGACGGTGAAGACGACCAGTGCGGAGGAGAAGATGATGAAGCGGTTGCGCATGAGCGATGCGTTTAGCCGACATCATGGTCGAACTAAGGCATCGCACCTATCGCGCCAGCCACTCCGCCACTTCCTTCTGCGACTCCGCGCGCGCCTCGGCATCCGTGCCGAGATGACCGTGCTCGGGAACGGCGGCATCGGAGCTGGCGGAGGCCGCATGCAGCGGCGTGTTGGCGCGGTCGAAATCGTGATAGGCGCCGGGATAGACCACGATGCGCGCGAGCGCGCTGCGGCCATGGGCGCCATCCACCATCTGGCGGCAGGCCGGCGGCGAGGAGACGTCGTCGAGGGCGCCGATCAGCACCAGAGTCGGGACCCGCGCGCTCCAGCCGAGGCCGGCGGAAATCCGGCAATCCGGATAGAACGCGATCGCGGCGCGGAAATCCGGCCCTGCATCGCGCGCCGCGCTCTGCGGGCGCACCGCCCAGAGCAGGGCGCTGGCGCCATTGGCCCAGCCGATCAGGCTGACACGGTCGCGCGCCACCCAGCTCTGCTTCATCAGCCAGGCACGCGAGGCCGCGATGTCGGTGACGCGCTCGCGCCGTGCCTTGACGTGGACCTCCTTGACGCGGCATTGCGGCCCGAGCTCGCGCGAGCCGTAGCTGTCGGGCAGCAGCACGGCATTGCCCGATTTGAGCAGGCGCTCGGCCCAGTCGCGATAGCGCGGCGACACGGACTCGGAATGGCTGCCGAGGCCGCCGCAGCCGTGCAGCGCGATCACGGCCGGAAACGGTCCCTCCCCTTCGGGCTTGAACAGCTGCGCATGCAGGACGCCTGATGACAGCGGAATCTCGACGGCCTGCGGCGCCGGCGCGGCATGCGCGGATGACATCAAGAGTAGCAGGACCAGGGCGGACAATAAGGGGCGCATCGGACTCTCAGGAGGGCCGCACGGCCTCAAGCACTATCATGCGCAAACGGCGGCAAAACATCACAAACCGGTGGGTTTAACGGGCGGACAAGCCACCCCATCTATGCTATTTCAAGTCCGACACATCGTGCCCTCCGAGGTTTTCCCAGGAGGCCCTCCCACGGAGACTTTCGACCGTGCTGAACAAGTTCGGCCCCTCGGGGCATGGCGAAGCCCAGGTGCAATATCTCGACGGCGATTTCCGCGTGATCTCGCCGGGGACTTTCGTGCGCTGCGCCATCACGGACATGCGGATACCGCTCGACGAATTGAAGTACTGGAGCGTAGACCTGCAGGAAGCCTACGCCACGCCTACCGCCGTGCTGCAGCGGCATTTTCCGAACGCGCCGAGACCGCAATCGTGAGGCCCCGCGCCGCCGGCTAGTTCTGCTCGGCGCCTTCCGTGCCCACGCAGGTCTTGATCGCCGCCTTGCGCGCTTCACCGACGACCTTCTGATCGATCGCCTGCTTCAGGCAATCGAGCCGCGCCTGCGCCATGCAGAGCTGCATCTGGTCGCGCTTGTCCTGACCCTGCAAATTCTGAGTGGTTGCGAGGCAATTGACGCGCTTGGTGGCGGGAACCGGCACCGTGGCGGTCGGAGAAGCGGGCGGCGTTTGCGCAAAGACCGGCGCAACAGTCAGACACACAAGGGCGGCGGCAAGGGCCGCGAAGGGCAGTTTCATCGCAGTCTCCAGAATCGTGTGGGATCGATAGAGAGCTGGCGATGAATGCCGGCTGAATGGCCAGGTGCCATAGGGTGGGTTAGCCTTGGGGTGGGTTAGCCTTGCGACTGCGCGAAGCGCAGCTCGCTGGGCGTAACCCACCATGTTTCGGCGAACGCGGGACGACGTTGGTGGGTTACGCCGCGCAACTGCGCTCCGCGCAGTCGCGGGGCTAACCCACCCTACGAAGTCATCGATTGCTGAACCTGCGCTCGCGCGCCTTGTAGAGATGATCGCCAATCAGCTGCTTCAGCCTGGCCTGGTCGTCGAACTCGAGCTGGACCGCGAACGGCACGATGCCATCAGGCGCGCCCTCGCTGCCGCGCAGGCGCGCGAGATCCTTTTCCGTGGTCACCAGCGTGAGCTGCTCGCGCGCGGCGTCGGCGGCGAGCGCGGCGAGTTCGTCGCGCGAAAACGCGTGATGATCGGCGAAGGGACGCGTGCGCGCGACCTCGATCCCACTCGCCCGCAAGGTCCTGAAGAACCGTTCGGGATCGCCGATGCCGGCGAAGGCAAGAACCTGCTTGTCAAGAAGCTGCGCAACCGACGCCGCGTCAGGCTTCAGCCGCGCACGGAGCACCGGCTTGCCGCGCGCGGCGATCTCGGCCGCGATGCCGTCCGCGGCGTGGCCGTCGCCGATCAGCACCAGCGCGTCGGTGTGGGCGAGCTGCGGCTTCAGCGGCGCGCGCAGGGGACCGGCCGGGAACACCTTGCCGTTGCCGAGGCCGCGCTGGCTGTCGATCACGATCAGCGCGGCGTCTTTCATCAGCTTCGGATTCTGGAAGCCGTCGTCCATCAGGATGACGGTGGCGCCCTGCGACTTGGCCAGCGCGACACCCTCGATGCGGTCGCGCGCGACCGCGACCGGGACGTCGCGCACCATCATCATGGGTTCGTCGCCGACATCGGATGCGTCGTGACGCATCCGGTCGACCATGACAGGGCCATGCAAGCGTCCGCCATAGCCGCGGCTGAGCACGACAGGCGTCTCGCCGAGCTCGCGCAGCAGCCTGGTCAGCGCCAGCACGGTCGGCGTCTTGCCGGCGCCGCCGACATGGTAATTGCCGACACAGAGCACGGGGATGCCGGCGTCGAATCCCTTGCGCGCCATGCGGCGTGCGGCGATGGCGCCATAGAGCGCAGCCAGCGGGCTGAGCAGATGCGACTTCGGGGAACGCGGCCGGTACCAGAAGGCCGGCTCACGCATTGGCGGCTCCCATCTCGATCCGCAACTGCATCAGATACGGCTCGAGCGCCGTCATGGTACGATCGAGTGCGCCGCCGAGCTCCTCCACCACGCCGGCGCCGGCCTGGTGGATCTTGTCGCGCACGGCGGGCTCGGCCAGCAACAGGCCGAGCTGCTTGACCAGCGCCTCCTGCGTGTCGGCCTGGCGCGCGCCACCGCTGCCGTCGAGCGCCTGATAGACATCGGCGAAGTTGAAGACATGCGGACCATGGACGATGGCCGCACCGAGCTTGATCGCCTCGATCGGATTCTGTCCGCCATGGCGGATCAGCGATCCGCCCATGAACACGATCGGCGAGAGGCGATAGAACAGGCCGAGCTCGCCCATCGTGTCGGCAACATAGACGTCGGTGGCGGCCGCGAGCGGCTCGTCGCGCGAGCGCAGCGCCGGCTTCAGGCCCGATGCGGTGACCATGCCGGAGATCTGGGAGCCGCGATCCGGATGCCGCGGCACGATCACGGTCAGAAGCCGCGGAAAGATGCCGACGAGGCTGCGATGCGCCGCGACGAGCATCTCGTCCTCGCCGGGATGGGTCGAGGCCGCCACGATGATCGGGCGCCCGCGCGTCGCCGCCATCAGCCGGTCGAGCCTGGCGGGGTCGGCCGGCGGCGCCGGCACGTCGAGCTTGAGATTGCCCGTCGTGACCACGTCGCGACTGCCGAGCGCGGCGAAACGCTCGGCATCCGTCTTCGACTGCGCCAGACAGATGTCGAAGCGCGACAGCAGGGCCGAGATGGTGCCGTGCATCCGCCGCCAGCGCGGGAACGAGCGCGGCGACATCCGCCCGTTGATCAGCACCATCGGCACCCGGCGCGCCGCGCCCGCCAGGATCAGGTTCGGCCACAGGTCGGATTCGATGAACAAAGCGAGCGACGGCTTCCAGTGATCCAGGAAGCGCGCGACATAGCGCGGGGAATCATACGGCACGTATTGATGGATGACGTCGGGTGGAAAGCGCTTGGCGGCGATCGCCGCCGAGGTGACGGTGCCCGAGGTCAGCAGGATGCGCAGATTGAGATCGCGCAGCCGCTCGATCAGCGCGGCCGCGGCCAGAACCTCGCCGACGCTGGCGCCGTGGATCCACACCAGCGGGCCGTGCGGCCGCACATCCCGGCTGAGCCCGCGCCGCTCGCCGACGCGCGCGGGATCTTCCTTGCCCTGCTTCAGCCGCCGCTTGATCAGCGCCGGCGCGAGCGGCACCAGGCTCGTCGCCAGGCGCCGGTACATCCGCAGCGTCATCGGTAGCGACTTGGGCAGCGCACGAGGCAGCGAGCTAGCCATCGACAGGCCCCTCTTGAGGCCCTTGCCGGCCGAGCTGCGCATAGGCGCGGCGGGTCGCTTCGTTCAGCGTGTCCTCCAGATCCTGCCGCAGCGCTTCCATGGTGGCGGCATCGGCGTCCGGCGGCACGCGGATTTCCTTGATGCCGACCAGCGCGCCGCGCCCGAACGGCAGGTTGATGGTGGTGCGGTCCCAGTTGTTGAGCCGGATGAAGCGGCTGGTCGCCATCGCAAAAGGCATGATCGGCCGCCCCGATTCCCGTGCCAGCATGATGATGCCGAGGCCGGCCACGCGCGAACGCTTGGGGACATCGGCGGTCAGCGCGACATTACAACCGTCTTGAAGCGTGTACACCATTTCCCTGAAGGCGCCGACACCGCCCTTGCGATGGAAGGCGCCGCCGTGGTCGCCTGAGCCCCGGATCGTGCCGATGCCGAGCCGCTCCACCGCGATGGCGTTGAACTCGCCATCGCGGTGGCGCGAGATCAGGACCTTGGCCTGGTGCCAGTCCTTGGTCTTGATGAAGGGGGTGAGGAAATGCTGGCCGTGCCAGAACGCGAAGATCGCCGGCATCTGCGCCTCGACGCGCTCATAGACGTCCGGCGGGTCGAAGGAGAACTTGTTGGTCCGCCAGACCAGACGCAGCCATTCGGCCGCCAGGAACCCGACGGCACGCTGAAACCAGCTGCTTCGCAGCGTATTGCGAAGCAGTTTTTTCAACGTGCCTTCGATTCTTGATTCGGGTCGAGCAGCCGGTGAAGGTGGACGATGAAATAGCGCATCTGCGCGTTGTCGACCGTGCTCTGCGCCTTGGCGCGCCAGGCAACATGGGCGGAGGCATAGTTCGGATAAAGGCCGACGATCTCGACCTCATCGAGGTTCTTGAAAATGTTGTGCTCGAGGTCGAGCAGCTCACCGCCGATGACGAGGTGAAGCAGTTGTTGCGGGGCACTATCTGGCATGGGTTCGGTTCCTAAGAGGCTGCCCGGCAAAGCAGTGGTCGACAAGCACGACGTCAGTGCTCAAGCCAGGGGACGGTTTCGAAAATGCGCGACAATGCTCGCATGACGATCGCGTCCCGCTGCCACCAGCACCCCGTGCGTCACTTCCCGGCGATTATAGAGGATGGGTTCTCCAGAGAGGTCGCTCATCCTACCATCCGCTTCCTGCACGATCAAATCGGCCGCTGCAAGGTCCCAATCATGGCTATTGCCACCCGCAAAAGCCGCATCCAGGGCACCATTGGCGACCCGGCACAGCCGGAGCGCCAGCGAACCGATTCGCGGATGCAGCTTGATGTCGCTGGCCCCCGTATTGAGTCGCTCGACCATCGGCTTCGGGCCGGCCATGCGGGCAAAGTCGAGCGCGGTGCCGGCGCTGGCCTGGACCGGCTTGCCATTGAGCGTGGTGCCCTGGCCGCGGACGGCGAAAAAGAACTCGCCGCTCACAGGCGCGAACACCGCGGCGAGCACTGGCGCTGAAACCTCGACAAGCGCGACGCTGACGCACCATTCGTCATGGCCACCGAGAAAATTGCGGGTGCCGTCGATCGGATCGACCACCCAGGTCAGGCGCCGCGACAGCCGCGTGGAATCGTCGGCGCTCTCCTCCGACAGCCAGCCATAATCGGGCGTGGCGCCGCGCAGGCGGGCTTCGAGCAAGTCGTTGACGGCGATGTCGGCTTCCGAAACCGGCGAGGATGCGCCCTTGATCCACTTCTTCAGCTCGGTGCGGAACATCGACTGCGCCAGCGCACCCGCCTCCCGCACCGTGTGCTGCAGCAGCGCCGCGTCGTGCGTCAGGATGGCTGCGTCGGAAAGGTCAGCGTCCGCCAAGCGTCAAGCCCTCGATGCGCACCGTCGGCGCATTGATGCCGTAGCGGAACTCGAGATTGTTGGCCGGCTGCATCGACTTGAAGATCTCGAACAGATGACCGGCGATCGTGACTTCGCTGACGGGATAGGTGAGCTCGCCATTCTCGATCCAGAAGCCGGAGGCGCCGCGGCTGTAATCGCCGGTGACGCCGTTCACGCCCGAGCCGATCAGGTCGGTGACATAGAAGCCCTGCTTGATGTCGGAGATCAGCTCGGCCGGCGTCGGCGTGCCGGCTTCGAGATGCAGATTGTACGGCCCTGGCGACGGCGAGGACGAGACGCCGCGATGGGCGTGGCCTGTCGTGGTGAGGCCGAGCTCGCGCGCGGTGGCGCAATCGAGCAGCCAGGTCGTCAGCACGCCTTCGTCGACCAGCGCGATCCGCTTCACCGCGACGCCCTCGGCGTCAAACGTCTGCGAGCGCAGGCCGCGCTTGCGCAGGGGATCGTCGATGATGCGGATGTTCTTCGAGAACAGCTGCTGGCCGAGCTTGTCCTTGAGGAAGCTGGTCTTGCGCGCGATCGAGGCGCCGTTGATGGCGCCGACCACATGGCCGACCAGCGAGCCCGCGACGCGCGGGTCGAACACGACAGGCACCTTGCAGGTTTCGACCTTGCGCGGATTGTAGCGCGCCACGGTGCGCTCGCCGGCCGAGCGGCCGACCATCTCGGGCGACAACAAATCGGCACCGTGCGGCGCCGAGGTGAAGTCGTAGTCGCGTTCCATGCTGGTGCCTTCACCGACGATCGCCGTCGCCGAGATGCCCTGGCTGGAGCGCAAATATGACCCGTGGAAACCGGTCGAGGTGACGAGCACCATGCCGCCCATGCCCGACGAGGCGGAAGCGCCGCCGGATTTCGATACGCCCTTCACGGCAAGCGCGGCCGCCTCGGCCTCGAGCGCGCGGCGCTCGAGCTCCGATGTCGCGGGCACATCGGGATCGAGCAGATCGAGATCGGGGAAATCGCGCGCGAGCAGCGCGGGATCGGCGAGGCCGACATATTTGTCATCAGGCGCCACGCGTGCCATCGCGACTGCGCGCTCTGCAAGCTTGGTCACGGCATCGCCGCTGGCGTCATTGGTCGAGACTACGGCCTGGCGCTG
The DNA here is from genome assembly GCF_018129685.1 of Bradyrhizobium manausense. GTDB lineage: Bacteria > Pseudomonadota > Alphaproteobacteria > Rhizobiales > Xanthobacteraceae > Bradyrhizobium > Bradyrhizobium manausense_D. Next base: position 40,874 of record NZ_JAFCLG010000007.1, on the reverse strand, counting down.
GCCGACCAGCACGCGCAGGCCGACATCGTCGCCCTCGGACCGCTCGGATTCCTCGACACGGCCATCGCGTACCTCGACGCCCTGCGAGATGCCGCGCACCGCGACTGCATCGGCCGCATCCGCGCCGGCGCGCTTTGCCGCCTCGACCAGACGCTGCGCGAGATCCGAGAGCGCGGACTGATCGAACAGGTCGCGATTGGCTTTGGGCGAAAGCGTCGAGCTTGGTGAAGGGTTCACAAACGAAATCCTGTTGGGGCGGGAGGTTTCGGGGCGGTAACGGCCCTGAACACCAGATGTGCCCAAATGGTGCGGACTTCAAGCATTTTCAGCCTGCCAAAAGCTCAGATTCGCAGCTTCCGCGCAACGTCTCGTCAATCATCTGCGCCAAGGTCTTGTCAATCATGGCGGGCGGTGACGCTGGATTAACCAGCCTTTTTAAGCGGTTTCGGAACGGCCCGCGCTAAGGTGCTCGCATCGACCGGGAACATAATCCTGGCGGGGAGAACGAAAGCCGTGAGGCGTCAAACAGCAACATGCGGGGTCGCTCCCGCCGGGTCGAGCCGCAGCTTGCGGCTCGACCCTCTTTCCCTTCCGGTCCGCTTCGACGCGCATGATCCGCGCGCCGACGGCTATACCAGGCAGATCGAGCTTCATCGCGAGCGTGTCGTGCTGCGCCGCGCCGTCCGCGGCATGCGGATGGCGATCAACGTCCGCGTCAGCGACTTCACCGGCGTCGCGCTGCGCGGCAATGACGAAGCGCAGAGCCTCGTCCTCGTGCATCGCGATCCCTCATTGTCAGTTCCGCTGCTGGTCAGCGCCGATGGCGACGAACTCGCAGAGGCCTGGGCGATCTGGAGCGAGATCCTTGCGCTGCCGCAGCTCGACGAGGGCGCCCGCGAGCCGGCACCGCGCCGCCGCCGCGCCAATGCGATCCGCGCCCGCCGCCCGAAATTCCTGATGCGCCGTCGCACCGCCATGGCGCGGGAGTTGCCGATTCATCGCCAGGAACGCGAGATCATCGCGCGAAATTGAGCGTCAAACACAGGTGCCGTAGGGTGGGCAAAGCGAAGCGTGCCCACCTTTTCTATCGAAATCATTGAGAGATCGTGGGCACGGCGCAAGTGCGCCTTTGCCCACCCTATGAGAGCCGCGAATTAAGCTGCCCGCATCACCGCGTCGGTCAGCAATCCCGCAAACAGCAGCGCCCCGGCATGCTTGTTCGAATAGAACAGGCGCTTGCACAGTTCCGGATCGTCAATCCTCAGCCGCATGATCTGCGAGCCCAGGTGCACGGCAAACGCGGCAAGCCCGAACCACGCCGGCCAGCGCGCATCGCCCGACGCCAGGGCGACGCCGATCAGCATCACCGATAGCCCGTAGAACAGGATCAGCGCCTGGTGCGTGTGTGCACCGAACAGGCGCGCCGTGGACTTGATGCCGATCAGCGCGTCGTCCTCGGCATCCTGATGCGCATAGATGGTGTCATAGCCGATCACCCATGAGATCGCGCCGGCATAAAGCACGAGCGCGGTGACGTCGATGCGCCCGAAGGTGACGGCAAATCCCATCAAGGCGCCCCATGAGAAGGCGAGCCCGAGCACGATCTGCGGCCACCATGTGATGCGCTTCATGAAGGGATAGATCGCGACGATCAGCAGGGAGGCGATGCCGGTCGCAATCGCGAAGCGGTTGAACTGGAGCAGCACCACGAGACCGATCAGCGCCTGCGCGATCATGAAGGCCAGCGCCTGCTTCGTCGTCACCTGGCCGGATGGCAGCGGCCGTGAGCGGGTGCGCTCGACCTTGTCGTCGAGGTCGCGATCGGTGATGTCGTTCCAGGTGCAGCCGGCGCCGCGCATCACGAAGGCGCCGACGAAGAACAACATGATGATCAGCGGCAGGCGGTGGACGTCATGCGCCATGCCGCTCGCGAGCGCCGCCGACCACCAGCACGGCATCAGGAGAAGCCAGGAGCCGATCGGACGATCGAAGCGGGACAGGCGCAGATACGGACGCGCCCATTGCGGTGCGAGCGTATCGACCCAGTTGCCGGTGGAATCGGCAACGCGGGCGGATGTGTCACTCATCGGGTGAGGATGTTGCCGTTGAGCGTGTCGAAAGTGCTGCCGCCCTTCTTGCTGGGATTGGCTTCCGGCGCCGCGCCCGACCCCACCACCTCGCTCAGCGACGGACCGGCCGGACCGCGCGGCCCATTCGCCATCTGCTGCGCGACGTTGCAGACCTTCGTCTGCATCGCCTCGGTCGCCTTGTGACCGTCCTTCATCTGCGCGCCGACGTTCGGCGGGATGCCGCATTTGGCGGCGTTGCCCTCGACGTATTTGATCATCTTGAGCTCGGCCTGGCCGAAGCTCTTGATCAACTTGCAGGCTTCGTCTGGCGGAGCGTGGCGATCGCTCGCGGCCTTGATCAGCTTGCCGCGCTTCTCGGCTTCCTCGCGGAGCGGCACGAACGCCTTCATGCAATCCGGGCCCGGACCGGCCTGCGTCGGCGGAGCCGCGCCGAACACGCCGGCGGCACCACCGATAGGGGCCGCGCCGCCGGTCGGGAACGAGGCCTGTGGCGCGCCGCCGATGGCGGCAACCGGCGCCCGGCCGTTGACGGGCGGAAAAGCAGAATCGCTTGCGGCCTGGCCCGGCAGCGGCGCGGGGAACCCCTGGGCGCAAGCACCCGCAGTCCCCATGACGACCATGGCGGCAGTGATCGGAACCATCAAACGACGGATCATCAGGATAGTCTCTCCGGCAGGAGCTTACGGGGCTCGGCGGCTTCCCAATTGAAGCGCAACCAGCATGCTGGCGATTTTACGATTCCCGCCAGCGCTTAACAACCCGTCGAATAGGGCAAGAGCGCGGCGTGCCGACGAACTGATTCGAACGATATTAACCCCCGAAACGGCGGCTTTCGGTTAAGAACGGGGCCAGATTGGACCTTTGATCAATGCCCTGCCACGATTTTCGCGCCCCACGCCTGTTCGTCGACGCCCCCCTGGCCCTGGACGCCCGGGTTCCGCTCGACCGGGACCAGAGCAATTATCTGGGCAATGTGCTGCGGCTTGCCGCCGGGGCCGAGGTTTTGGCCTTCAACGGCCGCGATGGCGAATGGCAAGCTGCGATCGAAGGCCGCAAGCGGCCGGACAATCTGGTCATCCTCCAGCAGGTCCGGCCCCAGGACCAGCTGCCCGACCTCGCTTATGTCTTCGCCCCGCTCAAGCATGCCCGGCTCGACTACATGGTCCAGAAAGCGATCGAAATGGGCGCCGCCGCGCTTCAACCGGTCCTGACCCGGTTCACCCAGGCCTCCCGGGTCAATACCGAGCGGATGCGCGCCAACGTCGTCGAGGCCGCGGAACAGTGTGGCATTCTGAGCATCGCCGCGGTTGCAGAACCGGTGCCGCTGGAGCGGTATCTCAGTCAGCGCCCCGCAGGCCGCCTGCTCATCTTCTGCGACGAGGCAGCGGAGGTCCAAAGCCCTGTTCAAAGCCTGCAAGACGCAGGCAAGGCCGGCCATGGCCAAGGCGGAATGGGCATCGACGTGCTGATCGGCCCTGAAGGCGGCTTTGCCGAGGAAGAGCGCGCCCTGCTGCTGCGGCAGCCGAACATCCTGCGGCTCGCCCTTGGCCCGCGGATCATGCGGGCCGACACGGCCGCGGTGGCGGCACTGGCACTGGTCCAGGCCGTGCTGGGCGATTGGGGGCCCGGAGCTGCCGAGAGGTAAGTCTTAGTTGAATCGATGCGGGGCCGGGGGATTTCACCTCTCCCGAAGGGAGAGGTCGGATCGCATCACAAGATGCGATCCGGGTGAGGGGTTCAGGTCTCACTGGGTGTCGCGGCCCCTCACCCGAATTGCTGCGAAATTCGACCTCTCCCCGTTGGGGAGAGGTAAACCAGTCCGACCGAGCCTTATTTCGTCATGACCACGTCGCTGTGGCCGGCTAGCTGTGCTCGCGCATCGACCGATGCAGCGTCTCGGACGGCAGCTCTCCGAACGCCGCCCGGTAACTCGCCGCGAACTCGCTCAGATGCCAGAAGCCATGCGCAATGGCGCAGGCCTTCACGCTGCGGCGTCCCGGTCCGCTGCGCAGCTGCCGGCGCACCGACCAGAGGCGCAGGACCCTGGAGTAGCGATGCGGGCTCATGCCGCAGATGGCTTGCGTCGCACTCTGCAGCGTGCGAACCGACACCCCCACCCGCGCTGCCATCTCGGTGGTCTTGTGCCAGATCGTCAGATCGTGCCGGATCAAGCTCTCCATCTCGGCGACGATCCGCAGATAGGTCGACGTCGTGGCGTGCGTCGATCGGATGTCCACGCTGGTTTCGAGGGCGGCATCCATCGCGCCGAGCAGCGATCGTTCGACCGACGCACGCGACATCGGCGCGTTCAGCAAATCCGGATCATTGGCCGCGGTCTCAAGCGTCGTGGAAATCTGACCGCGCAGGGCCGCGAGCATGTCCGGTGCCGGACTCAGCAAATGATAGCCATCCAGCCGAGACCAGAGCTCGCTCGCGGGCGGCGTGAAGTAGATGACACCGATCATGCGGCCGACGGGCTCGTAGACCAGGCAATCGGAGGTGCCCTTCAGGACGACGATGGAGCTACCGATCGATTGCCCATTGATACGGGTGGTGGTCACGTGATCCATCGGCACCACCACGGCCGCAGCATGCGCCAGCTGGTAACCCCTGATGATCCGCGGGAAGGTCTTGACCAGCGACAGGCTCAGGTTCGGCAGGCTGAGCCGCGCACGCATGATCGCAGTGGAGCCGGCTGATAACGGCATGCTCGACGCACCGGCATATCGCTCGCTGTCGCCGAAATGATCGATGTCGTAGGATTGCAGTTCGAGTGCCGAGGATGCCTTGAGACCCTGGAACGACAACAGGCATTCCGCCGCACTCTTGCTCGCTCCGTCGCGTGCAATGTCGAGAAGGCTTTGATCCATGTCCCGCAGCCTATTTCGCCTTCCTGGTCGATGCCGCGCTCTCGGGCGCACGTAGATCGTCCGGCCCATTGATGCCCGCGCGCTTGAGGTCGCGAAGCAGCTTGGTGAGCAACAGCATGTTGGTCTTCTGGAGTTCGTGGTTGTTACCGAACTTGAATGCGTTCTGCTCTGTCACGATCAGCCCGGCCTTTGTCTCGGCGAGAATCTTCCGCCTCTTCAGTCCCGTCACGCGACGGCGAACCGTCTCCAGCGGCAGGCTCAGGAAGCGCGAGAGCGCCGCTCGCGACACGCCCTGCTTGATCGCATCCGGCTCGACCGTGTGGATGCTCGAAAACTTCTCGTCCAGCGACGGATCGTTCATCACACTGATGACGTTCGCATTGAGAATCGCGTGAATGATCAGAAGGTCCATCGGATCGAATTCGTCGTAGTTGCGGAACATCTCGCTGATCGAAAACAGCATGTAGGCCAGTGTGTGTCGCGAGACTGTCCGGATGATATCGGAAGCATTTTGCATGAATCGGAAACCAGCTTTCATCTTGTAAACGAAGGCGGCAGCGAACGTCTCATCCAGCATACCCAAATTGAGTATGTGACAACTTGCCAAGGGTTCTCAATCTCTCATTGTGAAGCACTCGGACGTCGCGGATGGATGAGGCGCGTGCGTCGGATGTTCGCAGCCGATCGACGGCGCTGAAACTCGATTGCACGACGTTCGTATCTTTTCGCTTCGACGACGCCGGCTCGATCTCACCCCGGCGACCACGCGGGCACGGGATGAATGGCCATGGACGACGATGCTGGGCTCGAGATGCGACGCCAGGAACTGCGTCTCATCAAGATGTTTCTCCGCATCACGGATTCCAGCAAGAGGCAGCGAATTGTCGATCTGGCAGAACACCTCGCCGGGAACGCCGCGTTCAACGGCCCGGAGTCTGGTCCGGCCAAGACGCCGACGATCGAGGACTACAAGGACAGCTCCGGCCGACTCGAGTGATGCGAACGACAACCGCTGCCGCGCCGGCGTGAACTGGCGTCGCGGACATCGCATTACGGTATTTTTATACCTTTCATCGGTAAGGTCGCGCCGCGCGGCATCCGACACATGCTCGAAGGCCCGGACGGCTTCAAAGTCGTTAAGCGATTGATCCTTTGGAGGTCGAAACCGTTTTCCGGCCATGCTAAGGGCTGCGGCAATTCGAGCACCTCCCCTTGCCCCGCCCGGTTCTCCCGGGACGATGGACCCCGAGATGACCGCGACTGCCACCTCAAATGCTGCCGGCTCCGCCGCCTGGGCGGATGCGCTGCTGTTGTCGTTCGCGCAGGCGGGCTATGTCAGGGCCGAGCCCGCCATCCTGCAGCCGGCCGAGCCGTTTCTGGACCTGTCGGGCGAGGACATCCGCAAGAGCCTCTATTTGACGACGGACCTGTCCGGCGAAGAACTCTGCCTGCGCCCCGACCTGACGATCCCGGTGGCGCGCGACTACCTCGCGTCGAACCGGGCGGGCCAGCCGGCCGGGTTCAGCTATCTGGGGCCCGTGTTCCGCTATCGCAGCGGACAGGCCAGTGAGTTCCTCCAGGCCGGGATCGAATCGTTCGGCCGCCAGGACCGCGCGGCCGCGGATGCCGAGACGCTGGCGCTGGCGCTGGAGGCGACCGCCGCCTTCGGCGTGCGCGACGTCGAGATCCGCACCGGCGACGTCGCGCTCTTCAACGCACTGCTCGACGCGCTCAACCTGTACCCGGTCTGGCGCCGGCGCCTGGTCAAGGATTTCAACCGCAAGATCAGCCTGGAGCAGGATCTGGAGCGGCTGGCGGCCGAGACCACCGCGGCCCGCAGCGAATATGAAGGCGTGCTGGCCGCACTCGCGGGCTCCGACCGCAAGGCGGCGCTGGCCTTCGTGACCGATCTGATGTCGATTGCCGGCACCACCAATGTCGGCGGCCGCACCACGGCCGAGATCGCCGACCGCTTCCTCGAGCAGTCGACGCTGAAGGGCGGCGCGTTGCCGGCCGAGGCGATCGCGGTGCTGAAGCGCTTCCTGTCGATTTCGGGCAATCCGGACGAGGCGGTCGCTGCGCTCCGCGCGCTCACCGCCGAGGCGAGGCTCGATCTGAATGCTGCGATCGACCAGCTCGAGAGCCGGGTGGGCTTCATGGCCGCGCGCGGCATCGACGTGAAGAGCACGCGCTTCTCGACCGCGTTCGGGCGCGGCCTCGACTACTACACCGGGTTCGAGTTCGAACTGCATCACCGGGGCAACGGCGTCGAGCCGCTGGTGGCCGGTGGCCGCTATGATGGACTGATGACCCAACTCGGATCGCCCGCTCCCATCGCGGCAGTCGGCTTCTCGGTCTGGGTGGACGCGCTGACCAGGATCGGCCGCAAGGTGGGGGCTTAATCGATGAGCGCGCCATTCGTTCTGGCCGTTCCCTCCAAGGGCCGCCTACAGGAAAACGCCGAAGCTTTCTTCGCCCGCGCCGGGCTCAAGCTGTCCAAGGCCGGCGGCGCCCGCGACTATCGCGGCACGATCGCGGGCCTCGACAATGTCGAGGTGGCCTATCTGTCGGCGAGCGAGATCGCCGCGCAATTGTCCCGCGGCCTGGCGCATTTCGGCGTCACCGGCGAAGACCTGGTGCGGGAGAACATCGCTGACGCGGAGAAGCGCGTGTCGCTGATCGACGGGCTGGGCTTCGGCTATGCCGACGTCGTCGTCGCGGTGCCGCAGGCCTGGATCGACGTCCGCACCATGGCTGATCTGGACGATGTCGCCACCGGCTTCCGCGAGCAGCATCACATGCGGATGCGGGTGGCGACCAAGTTCATCAACCTCACCCGCGCGTTCTTCTCGCAAGCCGGCATCAGCGATTACCGCATCGTCGAAAGCGCGGGCGCGACCGAGGGCGCACCCGCGGCCGGCAGCGCCGAACTGATCGTCGACATCACCACGACGGGCGCGACGCTCGCCGCCAACGGCCTGCGGGTGCTCGACGACGGCGTGATCCTGCGCAGCCAGGCCAATCTGGTGGCCTCGAAAGGCGCGGACTGGTCGCCGCAGGCCCGCGAGACCGCGCGCGTCATCCTCGACCACATCGCGGCACGGGCGCGCGCCAACAAATACCGCGAGGTCCGGACCCGGTTCAGGCAGTGCGACGCCGCGCTGCTCGCCGAAGCCCATAGCCGCTTCGGCGTCGAAGCCCCGTTCGGTGCACCGACCTCGTCCGGCATGCTCACGCTGCACTGCCCACCGGGGCAGCTCTATGCGCTGGCGAGCTTCCTGCGCGAACATGGCGCCGAGACCGTCTCGGTGGTCTCGCTCGACTATGTGTTCGACCGGGAGAACCCGCTGTTCGCCAAGCTCGCAGCGTTCCTGGGGCAATGAATCCAAGTTTGTTGGGCAGCTCTGTTCAGCGTGGCGACAGCAAGCATCAGCTACCATATGCAGACGGGACGACCTCAATGCCTCTGGAACCTTGATCGATGACGCTGGGCTCTGACGTTTCCGGCCTGACCACCACCGCGGCGACCGCCGCTGCGAAGGGGCTGTCGATTGTCGTCCCCGTCTATAACGAGGCGGCGGGCCTCGCCGGGCTGCACCAGCGCATCTGCGACATCGCCAAGACCCTGCGGCAACGCTATCGGCTCGCCTGCGAAGTCGTCTATGTCGACGACGGGAGCGCCGATGCGACGCTGTCGGTTGCGCGCGCGCTGCCGGCCGACGCGGTCGACGTGCAGGTGGTGTCGCTGTCGCGCAATTTCGGCAAGGAGGCGGCGCTGATGGCCGGCCTCGACCATGCCCGGCTCGGCGCCGTGATGTTCATGGACGGCGACGGCCAGCATCCTCCTGCGCTGGTCGAACAGCTGGTCCGGCACTGGATCGAGGACGGCTATGACGTCGTCTATACCGCCAAGGCGCATCGCGACAACGAGCCCTTCCTGCGCCGCCTTGCCGTGCACGTCTTCTATGCGCTGATCAATTGGGGCGCGCGCCAGAAGATCCCGGAGGATGCCGGCGACTTCCGCTTGCTGTCACCCCGCGCGGTCACGGCGCTGAGGCAACTGCCGGAGCGCAACCGCTTCTTCAAGGGGCTCGCAAGCTGGATCGGCTTCCGCCAGATCCGCGTCGACTACGAACCCGCCCCGCGCGTCCATGGCGTGACCACCTTCAGCGCCGCGCGCCTGCTGGGCCTGTCGATCGAAGGCGTAACATCCTTCTCGGTGGCGCCGCTGCGCTTCGCCAGCCTGCTCGGCATCCTCCTCGCAGGCGTCGCCTTCCTGTTCGGTCTCTCGATCCTCTGGGAGGTGTTCACGACCGGCAAGCAGGTGCCGGGCTATCCCTCGCTGGTGGTCGGCCTGATGACGATCGGCGGCGTGCAGCTCATCATGATCGGCATCGTCGGCGAATATATCGGCAAGATCCTCTCCGAGCTGAAGGCGCGTCCGATCTACTTCGTTGCCGAGCATAGCGAAAAGCATTTTGAGGCCGACAAGGCCCAAAACACCTCAAGCCAAGACGACTTAAGCCAAAACACCTCAAGCCAAGACGCCTCGAGCCAGGACGCGTCGAGCAGGACCGCAGCCGAATGAGCGCGGCGGCGGCGCCGCGGAAGATCTGGCTCTGCGCCGACGATTACGGCATCAGCCCGGGCGTCAACCGTGCCATTCGCGACCTGGTCGCGCGCGGCCGCCTCAACGCCACCTCGGTGATGATGGTGGGCCCCGCAATCGAGCCGGGCGAAGTCGAGGCGCTTCAGGCCGCCGCGATAGCGAGCCCGCGCTGCGCGATCGGATTGCACGTGACCTTGTCGGCGCCGTTCCGCCCTCTCACCATGCACTTCCGTCCGCTCGACGGCGACATGTTCATGGCCTTTCCCAAGCTGCTGCGCGCCGGGCTCCTGCGACGGCTCGACAGCGAGTTCTTTCGCAATGAGGTGCGGGCGCAGCTTCTCGCGTTCGCGGAAGCCTTCGGCCGGCCGCCCGACTTCGTCGACGGCCATCAACATGTGCAGCTGTTTCCGCAAGTGCGCGACGGCTTTGTCGACGCCGTCAGCGAGATCGCGCCGAAGGCCTGGGTGCGCCAAGGCGGACGTGATTTGCCGCTGACACGGCGGCTGGTCTCTCCAAAGGCCATGGTGCTCGATCTCCTCAGCGCGCAATTTCGCCGCCACGCCGCGCGCGCCGGTCTTTCGTTCAATCCCGCTTTCGCCGGCGCCTATGATTTCACGCGCGCGGCCGATTTCGGCGAGCTCATGCGGCAGTTCCTGGAAGGCCTGCCTGACGGCGGCCTCGTGATGTGCCATCCCGGCTTCGTCGACGACATCCTCACCGGCCTCGACCCGATGACCGAAGTCCGCGAGCGCGAGCATGCCTATCTCGCCAGCGACGCCTTCGCGCAGCTTCTCGCGACCAGCCATGTGACATTGGGATGAAGCCGGCAAAAGCCAGCCGGCCCTGAGAGGTAAGCCTTGAAGGGTAAGGCTTGAAAGGTAGGCCTTGGGGCAGTCAGTCGCATACCGAAATTTAATCCGGCCGGCTCTGTTGGGGCCACAATGGAACCCTACATCCCGCTTGCGCTTGTTTCGCGCGAGGGAGACCGACCATGACGCCGCAGGAACGCCAGCTCGTCGACGACCTTTTCGACCGGCTTTCGAAACTGGAAAATGCACCGCGCGATCCCGACGCGATCGCCGCGATTTCGGACGGATTACGCAAGGCGCCCGGCGCCGTCTATGCGCTGGTGCAGACCACGCTGCTGCAGGACGAAGCGCTCAAGCGCGCCCATAACCGCATCCAGGAACTGGAAGCGGCGCAGGCGCCACAGCAGCCCCAATCCGGCGGCTTCCTCGACACCATGCGCGACACCCTGTTCGGCGGAGGCCAATCGCGCGGCTCGGTTCCGAACGTGCCGCCGCGCGACTCCCGCCCTGTCTGGAACAGCGGCCAGGCGATGCAGCCGGCCCAGCCGGGCTATGGCCAGCCGCCTTATGGTCAGGCTTACGGACAGGGCCAGGGTTACGGACAAGGCTATGGCGTCCCCCCGATGGGCGGCGGCGGCTCGTTCCTCGGCACGGCGGCGGCTGCTGCAGCCGGCGTGGTCGGCGGCTCGCTGCTGCTCTCCAGCATCCGCGGCATGATGGGCGGCGGATCGCACCAGGCCTTTGGCGATACCACCATCATCGAGGAGCGTGGTGGCGGCTCGCCGTGGAGCAGCGACGCCTCCGGCGGCTCGCTGGCGCGCGATGCCGGCCTCGACGACATCGGATCCAACCGGGATTCTCGTCAAGGCTTCTTCGACCAGGCGTCGAACGATCAGGATGACGACAACAACGACAACGGCAATATCGACGTGGCCGACGACAGCGATTTCGGCGGCGGCGACGATGGCGGCAGCGATTACGCGTGAGGCTGCTCTCAGCACCAAACAAAGACGGCCGCCGATGAGGCGGCCGTTTTCATTTCAAACGTCAAGCGATCACATCACCACGACCTTGGTGCCGACATTGACGCGACCGTAGAGGTCGATGACGTCCTCGTTGCGCATGCGAATGCAACCCGAGGAGACATTGGTGCCGATGGTCCAGGGCTCATTGGAGCCGTGGATGCGGTAGAGCGTGGAGCCGAGATACATCGCGCGCGCGCCGAGCGGGTTTTCCGGACCGCCTTCCATGTGCCGCGGCAAATCGGGACGGCGGGCGAGCATTTCCGCCGGCGGCGTCCAATCCGGCCATTCGCGCTTGGCCGTGATCGACTTCACGCCGGTCCAGGTGAAGCCCTCGCGTCCGACGCCGATGCCATAGCGCATCGCGCGGCCATTGCCCTCGACGAGGTAGAGGAACTTGTTGTTGGAATCGACCACGATCGTGCCGGCACTTTCCTTGCCGCTATAGTCAACAAGTTGTTTCTCGAATTTCGGATCGAACGGGCGCTGGCGCGGATCGACCGCCTCCTGCTGGTAGCTTGCGCCCTGCTGATAACCACCCTGCATCTGCGGCTCGCCCATCGGCGGCATGCGGTGCGGATCGGCGTAAGCGGGCTGTTGCTGATAGATCGACTGCTGCGGCGCATAGGCCGGGCCGCGGCCGGGACCATCGCCGAACAGGAACTCGATGAAGCCGCCACCCATATTGGCGTTGGAGGCGACGCGTACCGGCGCCGGGGCGACGTGCGGCTGGTAGAGCACCGCAGGCGGATCGTTCGGCACGGTATTGTCGAAGGCGCTCGCGCCGGTGGCGCCGACAATGAAAGCGCATGCGCTGCCGAGCAGCGCGACAGACATCTTCTTGAACATCGACGTACTCTGTACTGTTTCGTCTAGTTGCATTCGCCGCAGGACGCGTTGGCTGATTGCCGCGTCCTCGACGTGGTCAATAAAGAGCAAACTCCGTTGCGTTTGGTAAACAGGACAGGCGTTTCGATTCACCACGTCGCGAACGGCGCGGCAATTTGGCGATCAGCGTTTATTTTCGATGAAGGGCAACGCCGCATGGTTAATCGTGCGTTGGCGCGGCGTCGCGCGCGGCCGCACAACAGTTCCGGTTGTGAACCTCGTGTTAAATCGCTTCTGTCTACAAAGACGCGTGAGTGAGGTGGGGGAGTATCCTGATGGCTGTTCACCGCAAGCGTTTTCGTGTCGAGGACATCGTCGGTGGCGAGATGCCGATTCTTGACGTAGCAGAAGAGGCAGGCCCGATGCACAACGAGATTATGGCGGAGCTGCGCGCGATCCGCGCACAGATGGCGAAGAGCAGCGTGCCCCTGTCCGGCAGCGCGGCGATGGCCGCGATCGACGCCTCCACCGCCCAGGAGCTTTCAGAAGCGCGCACGATGCTGGAGACCTATCGGGCCCAGATCGAGCAGTGCGAGAAGCTGAAGGTCGAACTCGACCTCATCCACGACGCCATCGACCGCACCAAGCGCGAGATCGCGACCCTGCACGGCAAGAGCTTCGACGGCGGCGAGATGGCCAAGGTCAATGGCGAGCTCGGCGCAGTGGTCGGCGGTACGGAACAGGCGACTCAGCAGATCCTCGAAGCCGCCGAGTCGATCGACCAGGCAGCTTCCGCGCTCGGCAAGGTCGATTCGGTCGACCAGCAGAAGCGCCTCGCCGACGACATCCAGGAACGCGTCATCTCGATTTTCGAGGCGTGCAACTTCCAGGACCTGACCGGCCAGCGCATCAGCAAGGTCATGACCACGATGAAGTTCATCGAGCAGCACATCAATGCGATGATGGACATCTGGGGTGGCGTCGACGCGATCAAGGCCCATGTGCCGGCCCAGGTCGACACCCGCAGCGAGGACGACAAGCTTCTCAATGGCCCGAAGCTCGCCGGCGACGTCGGCCACGCCTCGCAGGACGACATCGACGCGCTGTTCGACTAAGCGAACGCGCCGGAAGAGACAGCAAAACGCCGGCGGCGGATGCCGGCGTTTTTGTTTTGGGGGCTTCATCTCACGCTGTCATTCCGGGGCGATGCGCAGCATCGAACCCGGAATCTCGAGGTTCCGGGTTCGGTCCTGCGGACCGCCCCGGAACGACAATCAAACATCACGCCCTCGGCGCGCAGCGGACGTAGACCATGTTGCCGTAGCGGGTGGCGGCGTCCTTGTCGACGAAGCGGGTGATCATGACGCGGCCGTCGAAGGAGACGATCTCGCGGTCCTGCTCGCCCGGCGTCGGACCGGAGGGGCCGATATAGTTCTTGCCGCTCGGCGAGCCCTTCAACCGCAGTTCCTGGGGCGTCGCCTGGTCGGCCAGATGCATGACCACGCCGCCGGACGTTCCGGCGCCGATCACGTAAGGATTCTTGCACTGGGCCCGCGCCGCCGCCTCGGTGCGGGCACGGTCGGCCGGGTTCTGGAACGAGGCAAGGCCCCAGCGGCCGACGATCTCGTCGGCACGGATCGAGGCCGGCATTTCCGGCGCAACGCCAGGCTCGGTCTCGACCGCCGGCTGGGACGACGAGAAGGACGGCAGGCTCATACCGCCGCCGCAGGCGCCGAGCAGCAGCGCCAGGCAGGAGGCCGCCGCCAGATTGGCAACCGTGCGCGCGTGAGCTGAACTGATCATGGCATTCCCCCGAACAAGACCATGGCCGCATCCCTCCCGCAGCCAAGCGCAAAACCGCAGCCAGGGCAATGACGTCCTGAGATACGCCTCTGCCCCGAACGAGTTTCCAATGCCACCATCCTATATCCGCCTCAACAATCGCTTAACCACCTTTGCTTGACAGGATCGCAGCCAAGCCATATCCCCTGCGCACTATTAGCACTCGGAAAGACCGATTGCTAAGCGCGCCGTTCGACCCTCGCCGACGAGGGGGAACCGGAGCGCCGCCCTCACCCATTCCGCTGCTTTCGGAAAAGCGAGCCTCCAAAGGGAAACGTCATGGCTAAGTCCAAATTTCGTCCGCTGCATGACCGTGTCGTGGTCAAACGTATCGACGCCGAGGAAAAGACCAAGGGTGGCATCATCATCCCCGACACCGCCAAGGAAAAGCCGTCCCAGGGCGAAGTCGTCGCCGTCGGCCCCGGCGGCCGCGACGAGGCTGGCAAGCTGATCCCGATCGACCTCAAGGTCGGCGACCGCGTGCTGTTCGGCAAGTGGTCGGGCACCGAGGTCAAGATCGACAACGAAGAGCTCCTGATCATGAAGGAGTCGGACATCATGGGCGTGATGGCCTAGGGCCATCCGCCTGAACGGCCGCTGAATGCCATGCCCGGGTCATCAGATCCGGGCATCCATCATTCCGCCTGATAACACCAAGCACGAGACATCACGACAAACAGGGATTGCAGACCATGGCTGCCAAGGACGTCAAGTTTTCCGGAGACGCGCGCGAACGCATGCTGCGCGGCGTCGACATTCTCGCCAACGCCGTCAAGGTGACGCTCGGTCCTAAGGGCCGCAACGTCGTCATCGAGAAGTCGTTCGGCGCGCCCCGCATCACCAAGGACGGCGTCACCGTCGCCAAGGAGATCGAGCTCGAGGACAAGTTCGAGAACATGGGCGCCCAGATGGTGCGTGAGGTCGCCTCCAAGACCAACGACACCGCCGGCGACGGCACCACCACCGCGACCGTGCTGGCCCAGTCCATCGTGCGCGAAGGCGCCAAGGCGGTTGCCGCCGGCATGAACCCGATGGACCTCAAGCGCGGCATCGACATCGCGGTTACAGCCGTCGTCAAGGACATCGAGAAGCGCGCCAAGCCGGTTGCCTCCTCCTCCGAGGTCGCCCAGGTCGGCACCATCTCGGCCAACGGCGATGCCGCCATCGGCAAGATGATCGCCCAGGCGATGCAGAAGGTCGGCAACGAGGGCGTCATCACCGTCGAGGAAAACAAGTCGCTCGACACCGAAGTCGACATCGTCGAAGGCATGAAGTTCGACCGCGGCTATCTCAGCCCTTACTTCGTCACCAACCCCGAGAAGATGACCGCCGAGCTCGAGGACGCCTACATCCTGCTGCACGAGAAGAAGCTCTCCGGCCTGCAGGCCATGCTGCCGGTGCTGGAAGCCGTGGTGCAATCGGGCAAGCCGCTGGTCATCATCGCCGAGGACGTCGAAGGCGAAGCTCTCGCCACCCTGGTGGTCAACCGCCTGCGTGGCGGCCTCAAGGTCGCCGCCGTCAAGGCGCCGGGCTTCGGCGATCGCCGCAAGGCCATGCTGGAAGACCTCGCGATCCTGACCGGGGGCCAGCTGATCTCCGAAGATCTCGGCATGAAGCTCGAGAACGTCACGGTGAAGATGCTGGGACGCGCCGGCAAGGTCGTGATCGACAAGGAGAACACCACGATCGTCAAGGGCGCCGGCAAGAAGCCGGAGATCGAGGCCCGCGTCGGCCAGATCAAGGCCCAGATCGAGGAGACCACCTCGGACTACGACCGCGAGAAGCTGCAGGAGCGCCTCGCCAAGCTCGCCGGCGGCGTCGCGGTGATCCGCGTCGGCGGCGCGACCGAGATCGAGGTCAAGGAGAAGAAGGACCGCGTCGAGGACGCGCTCAACGCCACCCGCGCCGCGGTGCAGGAAGGCATCGTCCCCGGCGGCGGCGTGACGCTGCTGCGGGCCAAGAAGGCGGTCGGCCGCCTCACCAACGCCAATGCCGACGTGCAGGCCGGCATCAACATCGTGCTGAAGGCGCTGGAAGCTCCGATCCGCCAGATCTCGGAGAATGCCGGTGTCGAGGGCTCGATCGTTGTCGGCAAGATCCTCGAGAACAAGTCCGAGACTTTCGGCTTCGACGCCCAGACCGAGGACTATGTCGACATGATCGAGAAGGGCATCATCGACCCGGCCAAGGTGGTGCGCACCGCGCTGCAGGACGCCTCCTCCGTGGCCGGCCTGCTGGTGACCACCGAGGCGATGGTCGCCGAAGCGCCGAAGAACGAAGCCCCCGCGATGCCCGCCGGCGGCGGCATGGGCGGCTTCTAGACCCCCCTCACGTGACGATGTTGCGAAGGCCGCCTCGGGGCGGCCTTCTTTTTTGTCGATCCTGCCCCACGCTTTCCGATTCAACCGGCCGCCGAAACCCACTACGGTGGCGCGCCGATTCTGATTTGAGGATTTCGTCAATGCGCGCGCTTCTGGTTTGTCCGACGGCTCTTTTGGCGGCCCTGCTCGTGATATCCCCGGGGATCGCAGCCGCCCAGATGAAGCTGTCGCCCAAGGCCACGGCGCCCGGCGGCACCGAAACGCGCTACTTCACCTCGATCGACGGGCTGATGGACGGCAATGCCGACATCATCCTGAAGGAGACGCGGCAGGGCAAGACAGTCACCGCGGCCGTGCTCGATGTCTGCTATCCGGTGGCGAAGAATTCCGATCGCAAGGACCGCTTCGTCGTCAATCTCCAGGTCTCCGGCCAGACGCTGACCGGCACGACCTCGAGCCTCGGCGCCAAGGCGCCTGTCACGGTCAAGCTGACGCGAAAAGCCACCGGCGACACCTACGAGTTCCGCGGCCAGATCGGCATCGGCGGAGCCGTGACCGAAGTGACGTCGCCCGACAATGCCGATCTCAGCGAGAAGGAGTTTCTTGACAACCAGACCAGCGACGACGGCATCACGCCGCAGCCGAAGGATTTTACCGAAGTTTCGCCGGAGGCGATTGCGGTCAAGGTCAAGCTCGATAACGCGACCGACTTCCTGAAGAGCCTGAAGGGCCAGGACGTCGAGGTAACGCTTTCAAGCCTCTCGGTCGGTTGCGATGCGCTACGCGCCGGCGAGCAGACCATCAACATGTCGGTCGATCCGGAGCGCGCGGCCGCGCTGCTCGCGAAATTCAAGACGATGCCCGGTGTCACGGCTGCCGGCTGGACCGCAGGGCTCGCCGAGATGGACCGCACCATCCGCATCGCCGCCGCCGACTGGCGCGACGGCGACAAGATCAACCGCGACAAGCTCGCCACCGCAATTGCCGGCGTGCTGAGCAAGACGCTCGCGGCCAAGCCGGTCTCGCAGAGCTTCAGCCCGACCACCGGCAAGCTCAAGCTCGTGTTCAAGCGGCCGAACCAGGATTTCCCGGCGCTCGAGCTCACCGACACGATCGAGGTCTCCGGACTCGTCTCCGCCGAAAAGCCGGGGACATCAGACAAGCTGATGGTCTGGATCGGCAGCCCGTCAACGACGACCGCCGACGAGAGCGCGGGCGCGAAGCTCAACGTCTCGGACGAGGCCGCGGCCGACGAGGAAGGCGACCAGCCCGACGACAACGGCTCGATCGAGGCGCTGGCCAAGGAGCTGAAGGGCCAGCGCTGGGATGCCGACAAGTCGGTGTGGAAGTGACGTGACGCGAATATCAACTCTCGGTCATCGCCCGGCTTGACCGGGCGATCCAGTACTCCGAGACATCCGTGTTGAATCGAGAGGCCGCGGCGTACTGGGTACCCCGGTCAAGCCGGGGTACGACAGCGGCAAGCTAATTCCCGTTCTCGCGGAAGCGCAGCGACTTCGGGCCGATCAGCGTGAGCACATCGCCCTGGCGCTTCCAGGTCTCGACGGCGGCGAGCGCGGCGACGAGATCGTCGTCGGCCTGGGCTCTTGCCGGCGGACAGGAACGATCCTGGATTGCGCCGGGCACGAAGATCACGGTGTTGCCGGCCACGGAGAACTGGCCCTTGCCGCCCTTGCACCACAGCTCGAGCACGACCTCGCCATTGTCGCCGATCTCGATGTTCGGAATGCGCTTCGAGCCGGCCTGCGGCACGGCCTCCAGCGTCATCTCGGTGCCAAAGGGAAAGCCGTCCTCGGCCTTCGCGGCGGCAACCGACATCGACAGCACCGCGACCGCCGCACACACAACCCGCTTCAAAGACACCATGAGACCTCTCGACCGACCCGGTTTGCCGGGTCTTCTATAAGACCGGAAAGCCTTTGAGAAGGTTCGCCGGCTCCAGGCATGAAAATCCCCGCGGGAGCATCCCGCGGGGACTTGCGTCGAGGCATATGCCGCCTGCTACTTCAGGACGAGCGCCGTGAACGGATAGACGTAGGCCTGCAGCGTCACGAACACACCGACGAGGCAGGCCAGCACGATCGAATGCCAGAACACGAAGCGCAGGATGGTGCCTTCGTGGCCGTACCAATTGGTGGCCGTGGAGGCGACGACGATCGATTGCGCGTCGATCATCTTGCCCATCACGCCGCCGGACGAGTTCGCCGCCGCCATCAGGATCGGCGACAGACCGAGCTGCTGGGAGGTGATCTTCTGGAGGTTGCCGAACAGGATGTTCGAGGAGGTATCCGATCCGGTCAACGCCACGCCAAGCCAGCCGAGCAGCGTGCCGAAGAAGGGATAGAGCACGCCGGTTGCGGCAAAGGCGAGACCCAGCGTCGCGTCGACGCCGGAGAGGCGCGTCAGCGTGCCGATCGCGAGCATCGCCGAGATCGTGATCAGCGAGATCGCGCAGAGCCGGATGGTGCGTCCGTATTCGAGCAAGAGCCGGGCCGGACCCACGCCCATGACGACGCCCGAGATAATCGCGGCGATCAGCATGCCAGTGCCGGTGAAGGACAGATAGGTGAAGCCGAACACAGCCGATTCCTTGGTCGGCCCCGGCGCAACCGGCGGCATCTTGTTGATCATCTGGTGCAGTTCCGGAACAGGATAGTTCCAGACGAAGATCGAGTTGGCCCAAGTCTTGAAGCCGCCATTCCCCCAGACCAGCATGACGACGCAGACGATGATCCACGGCAACAATGCGCTGAAGAGCTCGCTTTGCGTCAGCGGCGTCTTGTCGATCGGCTTTGCCGTCGCCATGGTCGCCGCCGATTCATCGCGTCCGCGCAGGGCCGGCGACAGCCAGAGCTGCCTGGGTTGCCAGACCTTCAGGAACAGGATCAGCGCTCCCATCGAGATCAGCGACGCACCGATGTCGACGATCCAGGGATTGACGTAGTTCGAGATCACGAATTGCGGGACCGCGAACGACACGGCGGTGACGAGGATCGCCGGCCAGACGTCCTTCATGCCCTTCCACCCCGCGAACGCCCACACCACCCAGAACGGCACGATCAGCGAAAACAGCGGCAATTGCCGCCCGACCATCGCGCCGAGAATGTAGGGATCGAGCCCGGTGACCGAGGCGAGTCCCTGGATCGGCGTGCCCAGCGCGCCGAAGGCGACGGGCGCGGTGTTGGCGATCAGCGACAGGCCGGAGGCCGCAAGCGGCGAGAAGCCCAGACCAATCAGCACGGCGCCGGTGATCGCCACCGGCGTGCCGAAGCCCGAGGCGCCCTCGAAGAAGGCGCCGAACGAAAACGCGATCAGCAGCAATTGCAGCCGCCGGTCCTCGGTGACCCCGCCGACCGCGCGCTTCAACAATTCGAACCGCCCGGTCGTGACCGTGACCTGGTAGAGGAAGATGACGTTGAGAACGATCCAGCCGATCGGGAAGAAGCCGGTCACGATGCCGAGGATCGAGGCGCGGATCGACATGTTCACCGGCATGGTGAACACGAAAATCGTGATCAGGTTGGTGACGATGACGGCGACGATTGCCGCGATGTGCGCCTGAACACGCCCGCTCGCGATCAGGACCAGCAGCGTGACGACGGGTATCGCCGCCGCGATCGTCGACAGCACGGGGCTGTGCAGCGGGTCATAGATTTGATTCCACATGGTCTTCCTCCCCCACGCGTCTGTAACGCAGGCAGCCCGCGTGGACGGCCGAACCTGCTTGGCGTTGGAAGCGATAACCCCCGAGCTGGACGCGAATTCCTCGCGAGAACAGCGGTTCCCGCCTGCTCACAAGCTCGCGAAAATCTGGAGGCCCCCACCCCACGCCGTTATGCCCATGCTAGGGTTGCAAGCAGCGGCTCGCCAACGCAAATTGTAGAACTTGCGACTTTAGTCTAAGCGCGCCCCCTTTTCGCCATGGCTTCAGCCGCTTGGCTTCAGGGCCGCTGTGAATATCCTTCAGGAGATCTCCCTCTGTGAACAACATCCGCGCCACGCTCGCGATCGTCTGGCGAATCGCCATCCCCTATTTCCGATCGGAGGACAAATGGGCCGGCCGCGGCCTGCTTGCGGCGGTCGTCGCCATGGAGCTGGCACTCGTCGCGATCAACGTCCTCGTCAGCCAATGGCAGAACCGGTTCTTCACGGCGATCCAGGAATACGATCTGGATCGGTTCGTCAGGGAGATCTGGATCTTTCTCGGCCTCGCGTCCATCTTCATCGCGCTCGCCGTCTACAAGCTCTACCTCAATCAATGGCTCCAGATCCGCTGGCGGCAATGGCTGACGAAGCATTATCTCGGCGAATGGCTCGACGGCGCCACGCACTATCGCATGCAGCTCACGGGCGACGCTGCCGACAACCCGGATCAGCGCATCACCGAGGACGTCAAGAATTTCGTCGAGCAAACGCTGGTGATCGGCCTGGGCCTGCTATCGTCCATCGTGACGCTGGCCTCGTTCGTCGTCATCCTGTGGGGTCTTTCCAACAAGGCACCTCTTCACCTTTACGGCACCGATATCGTCATCCCTGGATTTCTGTTTTGGTGTGCGCTGGTTTACGCAATATTGGGTACGGCGCTGACGCACTGGATCGGCTCACCGCTCATCAACCTCAATTTCGAGCAGCAACGCTTCGAGGCCGATTTCCGCTTCAACCTCGTTCGCGTTCGCGAGAACTCCGAGCAGATCGCGCTGCTGAAGGGCGAAGGTGCCGAGCGCAGCCGCCTCCTGGACCGCTTCGGCTTCGTGATCGGCAACTGGTACGCGATCATGGGGCGGACCAAGCGCCTGACCGCTTTCACGGCAAGCTACAGCCAGGCCGCGGTGATCTTTCCCTATGTGGTGGTGGCGCCAGCCTACTTCGCCAAGAGCATCCAGCTCGGTGACATGATGCAGACCGGCTCGGCTTTCGGCAGCGTGCAGGATGCCCTGTCCTTCTTCGTCACGGCCTACCGTTCGATCGCCGAATGGCGTGCGATCGTCGCTCGTCTCGACGGCTTCGAGATGTCGGTCGACAGCGCGGCAAACCTGCCGGCGCATCAGGCGACGATCGAGCTCAAGGCGGCAGGCGGCAGCCGCAATATCGACCTTGAGAGGCTCTGCGTGTATCTCCCCAACGGCACGCCGCTGGTCGCGGCCGACGGCTTCGCCATCCAGACGCCGGAGCGCGTGCTCGTGACCGGGCCGTCGGGCTCCGGCAAGTCGACGCTGTTCCGGGCGATTGCCGGCATCTGGCCGTTCGGCACCGGCTCGATCGTCATCCCCCCGCAAGCGAAGCTGATGATGCTGCCGCAGCGCCCCTATTTCCCGGTCGGCGCGCTGGGGGATGCGGTGATCTATCCGGCCGCGCCCGGCGCCTTCCAGGCGGCCCGGATCCGCGATGCAGTCATCGCGGTCGGGCTGCCCGACCTCGCCGAGCGGCTCAACGAGGACGGCCATTGGAACCGGATGCTGTCGCTCGGCGAGCAGCAGCGCCTGGGGCTTGCCCGCGCGCTGCTGCACGCGCCGGACTATCTGTTCCTCGACGAGGCCACCGCCTCACTGGACGAGCCATCCGAGGCGCGGCTGTACCAGTTACTGATGGAGAAGCTGCCCCAGGCCACCATCGTCTCGATCGGTCACCGCTCGACGCTCGAGGCCTTCCACACCCGCAAGGTCACGATGGTGAAGGATGGCGCGATTCACGTGCTGGGCAATGGCGAGGCACCGGCTGAGCCGGAGCCGAGCGTGGCACGCTAATTGGAGCCCTGAACCTTCGGCGCGGACATGACCCGGCTTGTCCCGGGCATCCACGTAACGTCCTTCCGCACGGCCAAGACGTGGATGACGTGGATGGCCGGGACAATCCCGGCCATGACGAGCGTGCCAGCTAACTCAAGCGGCTAGCCGAGCGTCCCCCAAAACAAAAGGGCGGCAGATCGCTCTGCCGCCCTCGTCGAGTCGTCTCGGGACAAACTTACTTCAGGTTGGTCATCGCCGTCAGGTCGAACGACAGCTTGGCGATACCTGCCGCGCCGCACCAGTTCGAGCCAACGCCGGTCGGGTTGATCGAGGTAATGTTGGTGGTGCCGGAGCCATTGAAGGCGCTGGTGAAGGCGTTGCAGTTACCCTTGTTCAGATCGGTGTCAGAGTAACGCAGATCGAGCGTGAACACCTTGTAGGTGAAGCCGATCCCGATGTTCCAGGTGTTGTAGTCGGCGTACTTGATGCCGTTCGGGAAGGGACCGGCGAATCCGGGATTGGTGAAGGCGGTGCCGTAGAACGCATCGGAGGTTCCGAGAAACTGGCGACCGAACTCACCCGACACGTACATGCCGACGCCGCTCGAACCAAAGACGGTGCTGGGCGCGGTGTACTTGGCGGTGATCGAGGCGTAGTCACCCCAAGCGCCCGAATTCAGGAAGTTCGGCGAGTAGTACTCGTTCACGCCGACCGACCAGTTGTCGTTGATGGTGTAAGTCACCTTGCCGTAGACTTCAAAGAAGCTGACGTCCTTCTTCATGACGTTGCCGTTGGCAAGGAAGATGGTGTTGGTGCTGACCGGACAAACGCCGCCACCGGGAATGTTGCCGGCAGCAAGCACGTTGTCGGCGCAGTTTCCGCCCGGATACAGGTAGCCCCAGACGCCGATATCGAAGGCGAAGGCGCCGAAAGTCGGGCGGATACCGCCGTAGATGTCAACTTCAGCTGCGGCCCGGTTGGCAAAGGAGATGCTCTCGGCCGACAGGCCGACATAGAGCTGAAGGTCCTTCGTGACGTTGTAACGCGGCTCGAAATAGGCCGCGACCGACGGCTTGTGGTTCGACTGCGTCACGCCGCGGAAGATGTAGTCGTTCATGACCGCGCCGCCGAAGGCGATATCCCAGGGATCGAACGCAGCCACAGGCGGGGCCTTCTTGGCCTTCACAGCCATGTCCGCCGCGAAAGCCGAGCCCGTCACCATTGCCAGCGCCGTTGCCAACAAAGCCACTTTCTTCATTTCGATCCCCATTACCAGTTCCACCCAGTCCGATTTCCCGGAAGCCCCCCGGGCGTACGACCTGACTGCAAAATTGCGTTACAGCGGCAATCTGGAGGGAACGACCTCAAGCGAGAAGCAAAAAACGCGGGCATCTGCCGACTTTTTGGGCGTTATGGCGATTCTACAAAAGGTTGTCGGTCGGTGTTGCTTCTCGATCACATTATTTTCACGCCGAAGTGCATAGCAAGGCCCGGGTTCCTACGGAGGCCCGAGGCTCCCCGGCCGCGTGGGACGAATCAACTGACTCAAAAACGGGCAATCCCCGGCGGCCCTGGCAGGCGATGCAAAAAGGCCGCAGCGTCGCCGCTGCGGCCTTCTCCTGGTCAATCGGTCGAGGGATAGGTCGGCCTCCGGCTCGAGCCCGAACCCCGGCTTGGCCAGCGGGCCTAGCCTTGCCCTTCGGCCGGCGTCGGTTCCGCAGAAGACGAAGGCATCGCCCAGCTTGTCTCGGCAGCTGGCTCGGGAGCCGGCGTGGCCATTGGAGCCGGCTTCGGCGCGGGAGCTGCCTTCGCCTTCTTCGGTGCTGCTTTCTTTGCGGCGGGCTTCGGCGCCGCTTTCTTCGCTACAGCCTTCTTGGCCTTCTTGGCGGCCTTCTTGGCGGTCTTCTTCGGCGCAGCCTTCTTGGCGGTTTTCTTGGACGCCTTCTTCGCAGACTTCTTGGCCGCCTTCTTCTTCGTCGCCTTCTTCGCTGCTACAACCTTCTTGGCCTTTTTGGCCTTCTTGCTTTTCTTCTTGCTCGCTTTCGCCATCGTGGTCCTCCTGTTGCCGCCGAACAATGGTCGATCGGGCATCCTTCAGCCGTCACCTCCGGACGAAAGCTCAGTGCGACGTGTTCAACGCCGGCCGCGGCCCGCCCGTAGCCCAATCGAGAAGCTCAATCGTGTGTACGACCGGAACTGACGTGCCACTGGCAATCTGCACCATGCAGCCGATATTGCCCGCGGCAATCATGTCCGGCTTGACGCTTGCGATGTTGGCGACCTTGCGATCACGCAACCTGCCCGCAAGCTCGGGCTGGAGAATGTTGTAGGTCCCCGCCGAACCGCAACACAAATGGCTCTCCGGCACATCTTTCACCACGAATCCATTCTTGGAAAGCAATTCTTTCGGAAGGCCCGTGATTTTCTGCCCGTGCTGCAACGAACATGCAGAGTGATAGGCGACGACGATATTGTCCTGTCGCGTGCTCGGCGCGAGACTGAGACCAGCGACGTATTCGGTGATGTCCTTCGCGAGTGCGGACACCCTTGCCGCATCGGCTGCGAAGGCATGATCCTCGCGCAGCAGATAGCCGTAGTCCTTGATCACCGTGCCGCATCCGGACGCCGTCACCAGGATGGCATCCAACCCCTCGCCGGCCGCTTCCCTCTGCCACGCCGTGACGTTGGCGCGGGCGCGGGCCAGAGCATCCTCGTCGTACCCGAGGTGATGGGTGAGCGCGCCGCAGCATTGCTCGTCCCTGACGAGGACGACCTCGATGCCGTGGCGGGTGAGCAGGTTGATGGCCGCCTGGTTGATGCGCGGCGCCAGCACCTGCTGGGCACAGCCCTGCAGCAGGGCGACCCGGCCGCGCTTCTTGCCGAGCGCTGCGAACACGCTGCCCGGAAGGGCACCGGGGGCGGGCAGCCGGCCGGGAGCCAGCGCCATCATCGCCTTCAGGCGCTGGACCAGGCCGGGCGTAGCCGAGGGGCGCGGGGTCGGCAGGAAAACAGCGAACGGCCGGGCCAGCCGCGCCAGCTGCATGCTGATGCGAAAGCGCTGCGGGTCGGGCAGCACGAAAGCCAACACCTGGCGCAACAGCCGCTCGGCGAGCGGCCGCTGATAACGCTGCTCGATCCTGACCCGGGCCTGATCGACGAGGTGCATGTAGTTCACGCCGGAGGGGCAGGTCGTCATGCAAGCCAGGCACGACAGGCAGCGGTCGACATGCTTGACCACGTCAGCCGTTGGCGCCTGGTCCTTTTCCAGCATCTCCTTGATCAGATAGATGCGCCCGCGCGGGCTATCGAGCTCATCGCCGAGCAGGACATAGGTCGGGCAGGTCGCGGTGCAAAAGCCGCAATGGACGCAGGCGCGCAAGATCTTGTCGGCTTCCGCAATGTCGGGGTCGGCGAGCTGCGCAAGCGAGAATTCGGTCTTCATGCCGTGGCGCCTCGCGTCAGCCGTCCCCGGTTGAGGATGGATTTCGGATCGAAACCGGCGCGGACCCGCTCGCTGAGGGCGGCAATGCCCGAGGCCTGCGGGTGGAACACCTCGACGCCGCGCCTGACGTCCTCGGTCGCCCGGATCAGCGTGGCATGTCCGCCGAACGCAGCGGCGCGCTGGCGCACGCTTGGCGCATGCGCATCGCTCGTCGGCGGCAACGCTGCCCAGATCAGTCCGCCGCCCCAATCGTAGATGACGTCGCCGCCGGTCTCGCGCGCCAATTGCGCGCCGAGAGCCGCGCCCGAGGCCGGTGGGCAGACGATGCGCCACACCGGCCAGGCGCCGAGTGCACCGTCGGCCGCGAATGGTAGGACGTCACGGATCGCGGCCCACAGCGCGGACGACGCATCATCCTCGATAACAGCCGCGGTTCCAAACGGCGCCAGCAATTCGCGCAGCGAGCCGGCGCGGTGGCTGGCGGAAGCCGTGATGCCCTCGAGCCGCAGTGCGGTCACCCCTTCGCCCTGGCCGGCGATATCGCCAAGCCCTTCGGTCCTGGCCCGAAACGCCTGATACGGCAGATGCGCGGCGGCGGAAACATCGTAAGGCGAGCCGAGGGCCGCGGTCATCGCCCTGTTGGCGACGGCATCATCGAGCCCGCGCAGCAGAAGCGTCCGCTCGGCTTCCGGCTTCGGCATCACCTTCAGCGTCACTTCGGTCATCACCGAAAGCGTGCCCCAGGACCCCGCCAGCAGCTTGCAGAGGTCGTAACCCGTGACGTTCTTCACCACCTTGCCGCCGGTCTTGAAGCTGTCGCCGAAGCCGGAGACGGCGTGCGCGCCGAGGAGATGGTCGCGCGCACCACCGGCCTTGATCCGGCGCGGGCCTGCGAGCCCGCAAGCGATCATGCCGCCGATGGTTCCAAGCGCCGGCGTGCCCAGCAGCGGCGCGGTATTCATCGGCTCGAAGGCAAATTGCTGGTTCTTGGCATCGATCAGCGACAGCACGTCGGCCAGCGGCGCGCCGGCCTGGAGTGTGATGATGAGCTCATTCGGCTCGTAGGAGGTGACGGCATTCAGCGCGGAGACGTCGAGCACGGCGTTGGTCGCCATCGCGTGTCCGATGCTGCGCTTGCTGCCATGACCGATGATCTCGAGCGGCTGCTCGTTGGCAATCGCCGCGCGCACCACCTCTTCGACGTCTTTGGCGTCTCTGACCTTGAGCGTATCCACGGGAAAGGCGGTAGCGAAATTCCCGGCGAAAATCAATTCGCCCGGCCTGCCTTGCCCGTCCGCGGCACGATCAGATGATCGCGCGCAGCGGCGATTGGCGCAGGATCAACGCCGAAACGGCCAGGCTGCCGATCGCCGCCAGCAATGTCAGCAGCAGCGCCTTGGTGAGGGCGAACAGCGGCAGCGTGTGCAGGAGCAGCGCGAAACCGATCAGGATCGGCGGGTGGATCAGGTAGACGCCAAAGGCATTGTCCGAGAGCCATTTGGCGACCGGACCTTGCGTGTCGCAATGGCGCCGATAGACCGTCAGCATCAACAGGCCCATGCCGACGCAGACCAGTGCCTCCCACAGGCACTTGCCCGCGCTGACGAGATTGAAGCCGCCGGCATAGAGAGCCGTGTCGCCGTTCAGGCCGCCACCGAACAGCACCAGCGCCGCGAACAGAGGCGCCGAGATCGCCAGCGCCAGGCCTCCCCAACGCAGGCAGGATCGATCGGCAAGCCCGATCATCCAGTCGCCGCGATAGCCATAGGCCCCGGCCGCGAACATCAGAACATATTGCGGCAGATCGCCGGGGTGGACGTTGAGCACTGATGCACCGGCCGGCACGACGACCCGCACGGCAAAGGTCGCGGCCGCCATGACCAGGACGAAGACCACGACCATCGGTCCGCGCAGCGCAACCACCTGCACCTGCTGGCCCGACAGCCGGATCAGCCCGTAGAGCAGCGAGAACAGCAGCAGCACGGCGCAGAACCACATCGGCCCGGTCTCCGACAGCCATTCGCCATCGCCGAGATGGGTGAGCCATTGATGACCGAAGCCGCCACGGCCCCATGTGCGCGACAGGAAATACTGGGTGAGCGGGCCGATCACCAGCATGTAGACCAGGGTCGGCACGCCGAGGCGAAACAACCGGTCACGGGCGAAGGCCGAAAACCCTTTCCTGTCGAACGATGCGGCCGCGAAATAGCCGGCGATGAAGAACAGCGCGGCCATGAAGAAAGCCTGCAGGAAGCTCTGATAGATGCCGAAGAACAGGGCCGTCCCGAAGCCGGTCGCCTGTCGGTCCACATAGTACCAGTTGCCGAACGGAGAGTAGGTGTCGGCCGCGTGCATGCTGAGCACGAGAATGATCATCGACCATCTGATGTTGTCGATGAACAGCAGCCGCGGCGGCGCCTGCGTCGCGGCTGATGTTATCGTCGTCGCACCTATCGGAATGTCGGCCATGCCGCCACCTGGACTGATATGTCAAACGCTCAGAACCTTGGAATGTCGGGAAATGCCACCTTCCCCGCGTGCACATGCATGCGGCCGAGCTCGGCGCAGCGGTGCAGGGTCGGAAACACTTTTCCGGGATTGAGCAGGCCCTGCGCATCGAAGGCGCATTTCAGCCGCTGCTGCTGGTTCAGGTCGATTTCGGTGAACATCTCGGGCATGAGATCCCGCTTCTCGATGCCGACGCCGTGCTCGCCGGTGAGCACGCCGCCGAACTCGACACAGGCGCGCAGGATGTCGGCGCCGAAGGCTTCGGCGCGCTCGATCTCGCCGGGCTTGTTGGCATCGTAGAGGATCAGCGGATGCAGATTGCCGTCGCCGGCGTGGAACACGTTGGCGCAGCCGAGCTGGTATTTTTCCGAGAGCTCGCGGATGCGCGCCAGGGCTTTCGGCAGCGCGCCGCGGGGGATGGTGCCGTCCATGCAGAGATAATCGGGCGAGATGCGGCCGACGGCGGGAAACGCGGCCTTGCGGCCGGCCCAGAACAAATTGCGCTCCGCTTCCGAGGTCGAGATCTGGCAGGTGGTCGAGCCGCAGGCGTTCGCGATGGCCTCGACCCGCGTGATCAGCTCGTCGACCTCGATCTTGGGGCCGTCGAGCTCAATGATCAGCAGGGCGTCGACATCGAGCGGATAGCCGGCATGGACGAAGGCTTCGGCAGCGTGGATCGCCGGCTTGTCCATCATCTCCATGCCGCCTGGAATGATACCGGCGCCGATGATGCGCGCGACGCATTCGCCGGCTGCCTCGACCTCCGCGAAGCCGACCATCAGCGCGCGCGCCGTTTCCGGCTTCTGCAGGATGCGCACGGTGATCTCGGTGATGACGCCGAGCAGGCCTTCGGAGCCGGTGATGATGCCCATGAGATCGTAGCCGGAGTTCTCGCACCCCTTGCCGCCGATGCGCAGGATCTCGCCGCTCATCAGGACGATCTCGCAACCGAGCACGTTGTTGGTGGTCATGCCGTATTTCAGGCAGTGCACCCCGCCGGAATTCTCCGCGACATTGCCGCCGATCGAGCAGGCGATCTGCGAGGACGGATCGGGCGCGTAGTAGAATCCGGCATGCGCAACGGCCTGGCTGATCGCGAGGTTGGTGACACCGGGCTCGGTGACGACGACCCGGTTGTCGAAATCGATCTCGCGGATGCGCTTGAACTTGCCGAGCCCGAGCAGCACGCCGTCCTCGAGCGGCAGCGCGCCGCCCGATAGCGACGTGCCGGAGCCGCGCGGCACCACTTTGATGCCCTGCGCGGCACAATATTTCAGGACCAGCGAGACCTGCTCTGTGGTGTCAGGCAGCACCACGACCATCGGCGGCTGCCGATAGGCGGTCAGCCCGTCGGATTCATAGGCCCGCATCTCCGCCGCGCTGTCGATGACGCCTTCGCCGGGCACGATTGCGCGCAATGCAGCAACGATCTCCGCGCGGCGTGCAAGCACCGCCTGGTCGCTCGCAGGCATCGTGATGGCCATGACTTATCCTTCCGGGACTTCCGGCTCACGCCGCCAGATCAATTTTTCGCGGCAAATCAATCACGTCCTGAACGATTTGGGTAGGTCATCCGAAGGTCGCATCGACAATCGCGGGCAAGTTCGCTCTGGAACAAGCATACAATCGTGAAACCTGTCATGGTTTCGTGGCTTGTCCAAGCCGAGCGGGCCATGCCAAAACCGGCAGGTTCGACGATCGCCGACGAAATGATACCCCACCGGGAAAGAGACGAAGAGCACCCCATGAAAAAACTGACTTTTGGCGCGCTGATGATCCTCACCGTCACTGCCACGGCCACCAGCGCGATGGCGCAGGACGCCGCGGCCGGCAAGACGTCATTCAACAAGTGCCTGGCCTGCCATGCGATCGGCGAAGGCGCCAAGAACAAGGTCGGCCCCGAGCTCAACGGTCTCGACGGCCGCAAGTCCGGCACCGCGCCCGACTACAATTACTCGGACGCGAACAAGAATTCCGGCATCACCTGGAACGAGGCGCAGTTCAAGGAATACATCAAGGATCCGAAGGCCAAGATCCCCGGCACCAAGATGGCGTTCGCCGGCATCAAGAACGAGACCGAGATCAACAATCTCTGGACCTATGTCTCGCAGTTCGACAAGGACGGGAAGATCAAGCAATAAACCTGACAATGGCGGCCGCCAGAGCCACGCGCTTTAGTCGGCGGCCGCCTGCACCGGGGCGATCTTCCGGATCATCGTATCGATCTCCGTCTTCACGAGATCCGGCATCGCGGTCTGCACCATGTGGCCGAGATCGGGCAGCACGATCAGCTTTGTGTTCGGCACTGCCGCCGCGAACGGGCGCGCGTGGATGTCGGTCCGCACCGTCTTGTCGGGCTCGCCGGCGATGATCGTAACGGGCACTCTGATCTCGCCGTAGCGCGGCGCTTGCGCGGCCACCGACGCCTTCAGCGTCACCAGATCATAGGCGTTGGCGATGAATTCGCGCGGCCGCAGCAAGAGCGGCGTTGCGGACTCCTCCACGAAGCCGTCCGGCATCGTCTGCGGCAGGAACACGTCGCGCGCGCCAGACCCCGTGATGAAATAGCCCAGCGGCAGCGTAATGGTGTAGGCGAGCAGCGGGCCGATCACCGGTGTCGCGATGATCTCGTTGTAGCGGCCGACGCCGCCGCGCCAGGGGTGGGTGACGGGCGCCAGCATCACGAGGCCGGCAACGCGGCCCGCGTGATCAAGTGCCAGCCGCGCACCGAGCGCGCCGCTCCAGGAATGCACGACGAAAACCGCTCGATCGATCCCGAGCTTGCCAAGCGCCTCGTCGATCATCCGCGCCTGGATGTCAGGCGTCGCATCCTGCAGGCGGGCACGCGTGCTCCAGCCGTGGCCGGGGCGGTCGATCAGGATGACGCGATGGTTCTTGGCGAGCATCTCGCCGAGCGGATTCCGCATCACTTCGAGGTTCGAGCTCGCACCGTGCAGCATCACGACCGGCAGGCCGTCGCGCGGGCCGATGTCGACGACATGGAGCGTCGCACCATCGACCTCGATCATGCGGCCTTGGGGCGGAAAAGAACGTTGCACGGCAAGAACGCCGGCCTGCGTCACCAGCGCGAGAACCGCCAGCGCCGTCACGGCTGACAACACAATCATGGAGAGAGTCCGGACAATCCAGGGCACATGACAGTTACGAGTAGCCCAGACGGTAGTTTCGCACGAGGAGGCCCGGCGCAAATGCCGGCCCTGTGGATATGTGCATAATTGCCGAACTAAAAACCCAGCAGAATCAATGGCGGCGCGCGCGGACACACAAGCCACGAACCAGCTTCATGCAGCCGTCATCGCGCCTTCCTTATAATCGCCACGGTCGGTTCCGCCACTTGGAAGCGGATGGGCGCCGATCCCTCCTCGCAACCTCAGGGGACGCGGGAAAGACCGGTAGGGTTGTCCTGGTTTGAACCGGAGGATTTTCGATGAGCTTCAGATCGAACGACACCGCGATCGACGAGATCGTCGCAAGCTGCAACGGCGATCTGCGCGGTGCCGTGCGGGCGCTGCTGCTGATCAACGAGCATCTCGAGACCGAGCTCGCCAAGGCCTACGCCGCGGCGGCTGATCGCGGTCTCGCCGAACGCGGCACCAGCGTCCTGCACTAACCAGCGCTGTCCTCGGCCTTTTGCTCCTCGGGCGAGAGCGCGGGACAGGCGCGGATGGTCGAGCGCGCAAGCTTGGCGTCGTCCTTTGACTTGTAAGGACCGTCGCCGAACCAGACGTCGCCGTAGATGACCGGATTGCTGGTCACGATGTTGCATTTGCCGGTGGCGCGATTGCCGACCACCCAGAACAGCCCGTCGGCGAGGCTCGTCGTTTCCGACGCCAACAGCAAGCTGCAAGCAAAGATCAAACGCTTCATGGCTTTTGCTCCTGCCATGCAGGTAAACCCGCGGCCGCGCCGGCAATAGTCCTTGCGACACAGCGCTTCCGATCGTGGTTAACCCCGCCGCGCCACATCAGCTCAACTTGTCGACTAGATGTCGCGGCCTTCGACCTTCTCGGTCAAAGCCTTCACCTGCTCGGGGATCTTCTCGAGGTGCGGATTGACGGCGAGCGCCTTGCGATAGGCCTCGAGCGCGCGCTTCTCGTCACCGACGTCCTGCATGATCATGCCGAGCCCTGCGAGCGCGCCGAAATGACGGGGCTCGCGGGTCAGGACCTCGCGGATGTCGGCAAGCGAGCGGCCATAGTCGTTCTGCATGTAATAAAGCGTGGCGCGCCGGTTCCAGGCTTCGATGTAGTCGGGCCGGAGCTTGATGACGGAATCGAGCAGCTTGATCGCGACGTCGATCTTCTGCGCATCGACGGCTGCCTTGGCCCGCGTCATCAGGAGTGCGGCGGTGTCGCTCGGCGTCTGCAGCCAGATCGCCCAGATCCGCGCCTCGACATGCTTTGCGCTGACGTCATCGGGCGCGGCCTTCAGCGCGCCGAACAGGAAATCGAGATTCTTGGTGCGATCGGCCTTGGGCAGCTTGGCGGGCGGCTCGGGCAGCTTCTTCAGCTGCTTTGCCGGCGGTGCCGGATCGTTCTGCGCCAGCACCGGCGCGATGCCGGCCGCTCCGAGGACCAGGGCCAGGCCCAGCATGCGCGCGAAAAGGAATCTCACTGCCATGCGGCAAGTCTAAACGCGCAAAGCCGCCCTTGCCAAGCAAAGGCGGCGTCAAACTCGTGTGAGACCGTGGTCTTGCGGGGCGCGCGTAAGGCGATCGCGAGGGCAACTCAGCCTGCTGAGATCAGCCTTACTGAGATCAGCCTTACTGAGATCAGCGTTGCTGAGATCAGCCTTGGCGAGCCTTGAAGCGGCGCTGCACCTTGTTGATCACATAGACCCGGCCCTTGCGGCGGACCAGGCGGTTGGCGCGATGGCGACCGCGCAGCGACTTCAACGAGTTACGGACCTTCATGGCAGAATCCTGAACGTTCCAAAGGCCGTGTTCGGCACAGCCGTTTCGGCACGCGCGAATGTGGCAAAATGAGATCTTTCCCGCTGGCGGACCGACCGCCCGGGACGGGGCGGTTCTTAAGGCATGGCGGGAGGTCGTGTCAATGTTAACTGCCGGGTTCCACTCAGCCAAATCGGTGAAAACAACCCCATGCACAGTAGAAACGGCCGGATCGGCCCGATCCTGACTTCGCCCCGCCAAATCAGGCAAAGACTTTCGCCGACTGCAGTTTTCCGTCCAGCAACGCCTTGCCAAATTCGTTATATCATATAATCAATTCGACAACCCTCGGGAGGAAACAATGCCGAAGCTGAAGCTGCCTGATATCGAGAAGGTCGTCGCGATCGACATCCACACCCATGCCGAGGAGCCGTGCGGCATGCATGGCGACGACGGCTATGACGATTTCCAGGCGCAGATGGCCGACTATTTCAAGTCGCCGCACAAGCATCCGCCGACCGTCCCGGAGACCGCGGCCTATTACCGCTCCAAGAACATCGCCGCGGTGATCTTCCCGGTCGACGCTGAACGCGAGACCGGATTCCGCCGCTACAACAATTACGAGATGATCGAGGTCGCCTCCGACCATCTCGACGTCCTGATCCCCTTCGTCTCGATCGACCCGCACAAGGGCAAGCTGGGCGCCCGCGAAGCGCGCAAACTGATCGAGGAATACGGCGTGCGCGGCTTCAAATTCCATCCGACCATGCAGGGCTTCTATGCCAACGACCGCATGGCCTATCCGCTCTACGAAGAGATCAACAATGGCGGCGCAATCGCGCTGTTCCACACCGGCCAGACCGGCGTCGGCTCCGGCATGCCCGGCGGCATGGGCATGCGGCTGAAATATTCCAACCCGATGTACATGGATGACGTCGCGGCCGACTTCCCCGACCTCAAGATCATCCTCGCCCATCCCTCCTTCCCCTGGCAGGAAGAGGCGCTGTCGGTCGCGACCCACAAGCCGAACGTCTACATCGACCTCTCCGGCTGGTCGCCGAAATACTTCCCGCCGATCCTGGTGCGCTACATCAACTCGATCCTGCAGGACAAGATGCTGTTCGGCTCGGACTGGCCGGTGATCACGCCGGACCGCTGGCTCGCCGACTTCGCCAAGCTCGACATCCGCGACGAGATCCGGCCGAAGGTGCTGAAGGCCAACGCAAGGAAGATATTGGGGATCTGAAGCATGATGTGTTTTGGTTGAATCGATGCGAACCGAGAGCTCAGATCACCTCTCCCGCAGGGAGAGGTCGGATCGCATCGAAGATGCGATCCGGGTGAGGGGTTTCGGTCTCACTGGTTGCCGCGGCCCCTCACCCGGATTGCTCAGGCGCGCAATTGCGCGCCATAGCAATCCAACCTCTCCCCGTCGGGGAGAGGTAAACCCTGACGCCGATCGAACCTGACTCCATCGCGCTTTAGGCGCGTCTCCGCGACGTCCGCTGATCGCCTGAGGGCGGACGTCGGCGCACAAGATGCGCGCTGCCAGGCCTAAGCCGGCATTAACTATCCCTTTCTGTTGCTTGTGGAACTTCGATTGCACAATCAATCTTCACTCTACCTTAGATCATTCGCTGATAAGCGGTTGGCGGAATGACAACCGGCGGCAGCAAGCCGGCGTAGGTCAGAGTTGGAAGTATTGGAATGAACGCGCGGAATGTCCAGGTGCTCCAGAACCCTGCCGGGCCATCAGGGGCGACACCGCCGTCGACGTTCGGAACCTATGCATTCCTGATCTCGCTCTTGAGCGTATTCTACATTTCCAACGCCTCGCTCATCCTGGGTCATTACGACCTCGGCTGGCATCTGGCCGCGGGCGACCTGATCAGAAGCGAAGCGCAGGTTCCGTTCCAGGACCCCTGGTCATTCACGCTCGGGACCAGGCAGTGGTTCAACCTCTCCTGGCTATGGGATGTCATCGCCAGCTTGATTTTCAAATATGCGGGCTATGGGGGTCTGGTCGGCCTGGTTGTCGCGTGCGGCGCGTTGATCGCCGGGTATCTGACGTCTGCCTGCTTGAGGGCCGGGGCTTCCGGGCTCGCTGCCTGCATCGCAATTTTCGCGACCTGCCTGTTGTATCCCACCTACGAGGCTGCTCCCAACATCTACCTGGCAGCATCTCCGAACGTCGCGACCATGTTGTTCAGCGTCATCTTTTACCGCGAGTGCTTGCGGCCATTGAAAATCCTGCTGTTGCCCTTGCTGATGATGCTTTGGGTCAACCTGCACGGAGGATTCGTGCTGGGCTTCATGATCCTCGCCGTCTTCGGCGCAGGGGCCCTGTTCCGGCGCGACTGGAGCAGCCTCAAAGCCATAACGCTGGCCGGGGTCGGTTGCTTCGCTGCGACCTTCGTCAATCCATTGGGTTGGCAGGTCTACGAAGGTGTGACCGCGACCTTGGGACACTTTGTCCAGGCGAATATCGGCGAGTGGCTGCCCTACTCCCACAACATCGAAATGCCAGGCAGCATTCCCGGAATGGCTTACATTCTGGCGTTTGTCGCACTCGAATTGCGCTATGGCGCCTCCACGAAAATTCGCCTCGAGCCTCGCATTCTTTCCTGGGTCTTTCTTGCCCTTGGGCTCTACCAGTTTCGCTATTTGTCGTTCTTCTTCATTTTTTCGGCGATTCCCGTGGCTGTGCACCTCGATCGATTTCTGCCCGAGCGGCTGCCTCAGCGACAGGTTCAGCGCGCCCTCATGACCGCAGCGATCGCCGGCGTGTGTGTGCTCCCTCTGACGTTCCTTCAGATCAAGCCGGCGCTGGCGCTGCCCGAGATGCTATCGGAGCAAGACGCCGAATATCTGCAGACACATCTCGCGCATGCGCGCGTGCTCAATCACTGGAACGTGGGAGGATATCTGATCCTTCTCACCCATGGATCAATCCCGCTGTTCGTGGATGGGCGGGCCGCGACCGCCTATCCAGACGAACTCTTGCGAGACTATTTCAGGCTCGTTCACTGGGAGGTCGACGAAAGCACCTGGGACGACGTGCTTGAAAAATACCACATCGACGCCGTGTTGTGGCTGAAGGGGCATGAACAGCTGAGACAGTTCCTCGTCGGAAAGCGGGGATGGACGGAGGCGCATACCGGTCTTTACGAGAGCGTCTATACGAGGCCGGCACCGGGACGTTGACGAGGCATAGACCAAACATGTCCGCGGCCAGCCGGTCACGATCATTTTGCTGATCGTTGGCGGATTGTCTTAACCTTCACGGGTCTATCTTTTACCGGTTTGAACCACTGATATGTTCGAGTGCGTACATGAACCGGGTGCTTATCGGCCTTGCGGTCCTTGCAATCGGTGCTGTTTCGGTCAGCGCCTCCATCGTCAAAAAGCAGGCCTTTGCCGAGTCGCACCGTCGAAGCCGGCAAACCATCCTTTATTACACGCTGAGCCGGATCGATCATCCCATCATCGTTCTGGGCGACAGCATTGTCGAAGCCTCTACCCTGCCGCGCGAGCTGTGCGGCCATGCCATCGTCAACGCTGGCCTGGATGGTGCCTCGACGACCAGCGATCTGGGCGGCTGGCTGATGGATGCACTCGACGGCAAACCCGCCGCCGCCATCGTGATCGCGCTGGGGATCAATGACGCGCTGGGAGCCGCGCGGGACGTGCCGCAGTTCGAGGCGAACTACAGCTCGCTCGTGGCGACGCTTTCGAAGGCGACCGCCCGTGTGATCATGCTGGGCATTCCGCCGCTCGACGCGTCGCCTCGTCTTCCCGTCGAGAGGCGAACGAAGGCGACGCCGCTCATCGACAGCTACAATTCCGCTCTGCCGGCCCTCGCCGTCCGCAACGGCGCGACCTTCGCTGCCTTGCCGTCGCTGCCGACGCCGCACACGATCGACGGCGTACATCTGAGCGCCGCGGGGTATCAGCTTTGGAATGAGGCCGTTTTGAAGGGAGCAGCGGTCTCATGCGACCCGACATGAAACCGGCGGCTGATGCTGTGCGATCGAACAAGCTTCCGGGATTGGAGCTGTTGCGCTTCCTGACGGCTGTTGCCATTCTGCTGTTCCACTATCGCCAATTCGCCTTCGTGGGCGACAGGGAAGTGGATCTCGTTCAGGATCAGCTGCCGCTCCATTGGCTGTTCGGCCCGCTCTACCAGAGCGGCCCGTATGCGGTCCGGATATTCTGGTGCATTAGCGGCTTCATTTTCTTCTGGAAGTATCGCGATGCGATCGCCGGTCGCGTGCTCGACGGATGGAGATTCTTCGTCCTGCGTTTCTCGCGGCTCTATCCGCTGCACGTCGCGACGCTTCTGCTGGTCGCCGCGCTTCAGCCGCTGTACTTCCAGCTCACCGGATCCTTCTTCGTCTACCAGAACAACGATGCCCTCCATTTTCTTCTTCAGCTGTTGATGTCGAGCAACGGCACGACCCAGGACGCCCTGAGTTTCAACGGACCGATCTGGTCGATCTCCGTCGAAGTGCTGGTCTATTTCTTTTTCTTCGTGATGTTGCTGGTGACCCGGTCGTGGCTGCTCAATCTGGTGGTCATCGCCATCAGCCTGATGATTCCCGGACAGATCGCAGACTGTTTCGCCTTCTTTTATGCAGGCGGCCTCGCGGCGATGGCGCGGCAATGCGTAACGTCTCGAACGATTCATCCCCTGGCGGTCGAGGGCGCAAGCTGGCTCGCTGCCGGCGTGTTCCTGTTATGCGGATATCGGCTCACGAATGGCCATCTGGAATCGATAGGTCTGCCGGTAATGCTGATCTGCACCCCCGTGCTGCTCTACAGTCTTTCCCGAGATGTGATCCTGCCGGCCCGGCTGCAGCAGGTTGTCGAGACTGCCGGCAACATGACTTATTCGAGCTATCTGCTGCAATTCCCAATTCAGTTGACGATGATGCTGGGCTTTTCACTGATCCGGGCGCCAGTCCCCCTCTATGACAATGCCTTCTTCGGAGTCTTCGTCGGCACGACGCTGCTTGCCTCGTATTTGATTTACCGTCATTTCGAAGCGCCGGCACAGCGGCTGATCCGCGACGCCTTGTTACAACCGCGCGCCGCCGGGGCATCTATCGCTTCGCCATAAGACGCGAGCGCTACGCCCCGCGCCGAGCGAGCCACCCGGACGCGACGGGGCCGATCCCAAATTCGATCCAGCGACAG
The DNA here is from genome assembly GCF_018129685.1 of Bradyrhizobium manausense. Taxonomy (GTDB): domain Bacteria; phylum Pseudomonadota; class Alphaproteobacteria; order Rhizobiales; family Xanthobacteraceae; genus Bradyrhizobium; species Bradyrhizobium manausense_D. The sequence continues at coordinate 2,678 of NZ_JAFCLG010000007.1, read as the reverse complement.
CGACAGCGCTTTCGTGAGGCGCATCACGCAGCGCGGAAGCACGGCCCGGAGTGCCCGGCAATACGTGCGGAGAATCCGCGCATTTTGAACCATGGGCGGAGACAGTGTGACCAACGTCGCAGAGCCCGATGAAGGGATCCAATATCTGCAACGGGATCGTTTCTTGGATCGTTTCTTGGATCGGAAGCCCTCCCGTGAAAAACCATTTTGCACTGCTGGATCCGCTGCGCTTCGCCACCGCTCTCGGGGTCGCCATTTTTCACCAGATGTTCTGGTCATGGGCCTGGGTTTCGATCGGCGTCCCGGGCTTCGAGCGCTACGTCGCCGCCGACGTGCTCTACCCGTCTGCCGCGCCCTTCACGTGGTTCGGCTGGGTGGGCGTCGAAATCTTCTTTGTCATTTCCGGCTTCGTGATCGCCAATTCCGCCTGCAAGTCCTCGCCCGGCGAGTTCTTGCTCGGTCGGGCCTTGAGGCTTTATCCGGCGGTCTGGATCTGCGCCACCGCGACCCTCCTGGTTCTGCTTGTCTTCGGAAGCGGACCGGCCTCCGAATTCATCCTGCCCTACATCCACGCCATGCTGATGGTCCCCAAGGGTGTCACGGGTCAGTGGCTTGACGGCGTGTACTGGACGCTGGCTGCCGAGACGGCGTTTTACGGGCTCGTGTACTGCGCGATGCTGTCGAAGAAGGTGACGCTGAGGCACCTGGCCTGGGGTCTCACCATCTACAGCGCGGTATTCAATGCCTTCTCGCTGCTGGTGCTGTCGTGCACGACGCCGTCCGATTTGCTCTATCTCATCATTCTGATGTTCCGGGTGCCGGCCGCAGCATATTTGTTGAATCACGGCTGCTTCTTTGCACTGGGCATCTGGCTGTTCATTTCTGCAAACAGGGAATTGACGAAGCTCGAACGGATCGCCGTCGCCGTCACCTGTCTTTCGGGGGCCGCGGAGATCTACTATTTTGCGTCTTTCTTCTTGACCGGCATACCGGCCATCGCGGACCAGTCAGCCCTCGTGCCGATCATGGTTTGGGCTGCCGCGGTGCTCCTCATCGCCGTGGCCGCGAACCGGAACAGGAACAGGTGCGCTGCCGGTATCGCTGCTCCGGAGGCGCCGGCCTATTGGAGAACGCTCGGACTGATCACCTATCCGCTCTATCTCAGCCACAACGTCGTCGGCACCGCCGTTATTCATGCCCTGGTCGATGCCGGCCTGGATGCCACCACGGCGGTGTGGGTCCAGCTGGTCATCCTCGTCCTGATCTGCTGGTTGATCTGCACGAAGGTCGAGCCGGTCATCAGGGGCGCGATGACCACGACGATCAAATATTTCGGACAGCTTCCCGAAAGACTGCCGACATCGAAGCGCCCGAAATTTTCCCGGGGGCTGGGCCTTCGGCCGCCCGTCGCGGCAAAGATGATCGCGACGCTGCGATAGAAGATAGCCTGCTGGGGCCTTCGCGCCTTAGACTAGCTTGCCGAGCTTGTCGCATCTGCCTTGGGTCAAACAGCGCCTGCGGATGGCGGGAGTTCCTCGAGCTAAAGCGGGACGTGTCGGATGAAGGTCACCAGAGTAATGGTGAATGAAGATCTGCGCGGCCGATATGCCGTCGGCCGCATCGTCGCGAGCTTTGTTCATACCGGATGGTTCTCTCTGCTCGTATTCCGTTTCTCAGCGGCCGTCTTGCGGGGACGCAACATCCGGGGACTTGTCAACCAAGAGCGACACATTCCACGCACGAATGGCGGGGCGCCTATTCGTGTCAGAATCTATCGGCCGATCGCAGCCAGTGGACCGCTGCCGATCATGCTCTACCTGCATGGTGGCGGTTACGTTCACGGGGTGCCCGAGCAATTCGGCTCGGTCATCAGGAATTTCATCGATACGGAGCCGTGCATCATCGTCGCGCCCGATTATCGAAAGGCCGTTGAAGCGCCATTCCCCGCCGCATTCGATGACTGCTACGATACCTTGCTGTGGATCAGGGATCACGCCGCCTCCCTCGGCGGAAGAACCGACAAATTCATCGTGTCGGGCCATAGCGCGGGCGGAGGGCTTGCGGCCGCCGTCTCGCTCAAGGCGACCGACACGGACGACGTCAAAATAGCGTTTCAAATGCCGCTCTATCCAATGATCGATGACCGGCAGAATAGCGCATCGGTCGTCGGAAACGACGCGCCTGTCTGGGATGAAAAAGCCAACCGGCTGGCATGGTCCCGCTATCTCGACGGCGTGACGACGATTACGCCTTACGCGGCGGCGGCACGCTGCACCGACTATACCAAATTGCCGCCGACGATCACGTTCGTCGGCAGTCTCGAGCCGTTTCGGGATGAAACACAGATCTACGTCGAAAATCTTCGCCGGGCCAACATTCCGGTTGAGTTTGAAATGTTCGACGGCGCCTATCATGGTTTCGATATGATGGTACCGGACGCTCCAATCAGCAGGCGCGCGAATCGGTTCTTGATGGAAAACTTCCGCAAATTTGCCCGGCGGTATTTTGATTAGGCTTCTCCAGCGCGGTTCGCGAGCGCACTGCTGTCGGACAGGACGTCTGTTGATGGCAGCGATGACCGTGCCGATCGGCGGACTAGGGTCCGGACTCAATTAGTCCACCATGAGACTGCGGCTGCCAACAGGATTGCAGACAGGAAGATGTCTGCGCGCTTGTCG
>NZ_JAFCLG010000058.1 GCF_018129685.1 Bradyrhizobium manausense | reverse complement strand
TCGACCTTATAGATTTTTCGGTCGCGCAGCATGGCGTTGAGGATGGTCAGCAGCTTCCTGGCGACAGCAATGAGGGCGAGTTTTGCTGGTTTGCCGGCCTGGCGAAGCCGACCGTAAAAGACTTTGAAGCGGTCGGCGCGGCGAACGGCGTTGAGAGCAGCCATGTAGAGGGCGTCGCGGACCCGCTTTCGTCCGCCGCCGATCTTGCGCTTGCCGCGGTAGGCCCCACTGTCAACATTGAAGGGAGCTAGGCCGGCAAGAGCGGACACCTCCTTCGGCCCGAGACGGCCAAGTTCGGGCATCTGGGTGAGGAGTTGCATGCAGGCGACGGGTCCTACGCCCGGCACCGAGCGTATCAATTGTGCATCGTCCGCAAGCTCCGGCTCGGCTTTGATGAGCGCATTGATCTCGGTTTCGATCTCAGCGATCTCATCATTGAGGACCTCGATGAGGCGAGCGATGCGTTCCGCCATGGCGCGGTCCTCGGCTTCGCTGCGGCGGTTCTTTTCCTGGGCCCGCATGGCAACCAGCTGGTCCCGTCGTTTTGCAAGCCTTGCCAAAGCGTTGCGGGCGGGTGTAGCGGCCTGCTCGGTGGCGGGCTTCATGGCGCGGGCGAAGGCCGCCAGCATCCGCGCATCGATCGGATCGGTCTTGGCGAGCTGGCCGCTGGCGCGGGCAAAGTCGCGGGCACGGGCCGGATTGATCCGGGCAAAGCGAACCCCGGCCTGACGCAGCGCTTCGCGAAGCTCAAGGTCGTAGACCCCCGTGGCCTCAAAGACGACCAGCGCATCGCATCGCCAACGCGCCACCAGCTGTGTGATGGCCTGTGTCGCGTTGTCGATGCGTTCCGAGGCACCGATGGCCTCATCGAAAATATCGAGATGATGTTTGGAGACGTCGATTCCGACGCAACGAAGGGGTATGATCATGGTGCCTGTCCCTGTGATGCGAGGTCTGTTGGCGCAGCCTCGTGCAACTGTTCAGGTTGGTGATGGAACGGGCGGGAGACCGAGCCGGCTCACGGCGTCAAGCGCCAAGGACCCAACGGCTTCCCGCCCACTCTCATCATGACAGACTTTCCAGACACAGGGACC
>NZ_JAFCLG010000006.1 GCF_018129685.1 Bradyrhizobium manausense | reverse complement strand
CAGCGGCGCTGACCGCGATTATCGAGTGGGGGAGTTTCAAGTGACCATACCCGGGGGATTTTGACCGACCCACGGGGTCTTCGGTTGACGCCGCCTTGGAAGCCACTTGGTATTTTCAGTGCGCGAACCGAAAAGACCTCGGTCAAACCATTGCCGAAAGACGTGCATTTGCTTTCGGAGTTTCGGCTGGTCCGGGCACGGCTGTCGTCATTGAAGACCTTTCCGCCTCTGTGATTTACGCTCGGGTGGTCCGATTCGGATGAACGCCGCCACTGCGGACATCCGGAGAGAAAGTATCGAGGCCGAAGTCGATTGGAATGCGTACCCGCAGCGAGGAACCGTCGTGAAGCATCAGAGAAAGCGCGAACTGAAAATCTCGGATGTGAGCCGCCTGACCGGTGTGCCGATCTCAACTCTCAGGCTTTGGGGTGACCGAGGTTTGTTGCAACCGGACATCTCTCCGACCGGCTACCGACTGTTCACCGAAGATCACGTCAAGCAGGCAACCAACATCAAGCGTCTGCGAACCATTCAGGGTCTCAGCATTGCGGCGGTGAAGGCGACGCTGGCCGGCAATATATCGGCTGAAGACCAGTCATCTGAGCCAAATCCCGAGCCGATAGCCGAGGCGGTCGGTACGAAGTTGCGGGCCCTTCGGCAGGCGGCGAAACTTACGCTTCGCGAGGTCGCGGAGAAGACGGGCATCAGTGCCTCTGTGCTTGCGTCCATCGAACGCACCTCCCTCGGTGTGCATATCCCCGAGGCGAAGTCACTTGCAGCCTTTTACGGGGTAACGCTGACATCCCTGATGTCCGGTCAGTCATCCAATTCAGGCTCCGAGATCGTCATTCGAGAACATGGCGGCTCGGTGCTTCCGACACTGGGAAAAGGACTGCGCGTTGAGCAATTGGGAAGTGGTCGCGAGATGATGGACTGCCAGCGCTGGTATATCGAACCGGGGGTTGGCAGCCACGGTTCATACAGTCACGATGGCGAGGAATTCGTCTACGTGCTGCTCGGTGAATTCGACATCACGCTCGAAGACAGTCGAAGTCATCATCTGCGGCAAGGCGAGAGCATCTATTTCAAGAGCACGTGGAAACACTCCTGGCGAAATCCCGGCCACAATGTTTGCGTGCTGCTGTGGGTAAACACCCCACCGACTTTCTAAACATCGGAAAGCGACGAGGCTCCGAACCCGAACCGTCATCGTACCGGCTTCGACGAGGCTCCTAAAGCGGGATGAGTTTTGGTTGAATCGATGCAGGCCGAGGTTCGCCCCTCCCGCAGGGAGAGGGCGGATCGCATCGTAGGACGCGATCCGGCGTTCAGGCCTCAGTGAACGCCGGCCCCCTCACTCGGCTACAGAAGCCAGTTGCTCAAGCCGAGAGCGCAAGACAGGCGTATTTCAGTTCAGTAAATTCGAGAATCCCGTGATGCGATCCCTCGCGGGAGTTCCCGCTCTCTTTCACGCCGCCGAATGGCGCGAGTTCGGTTGAAATCAGGCCGGTGTTGATCCCGACCATGCCGAAGTCGAGCTGCTCGAGGACACGGAAGATGCGACCGACGTCACGGGAGTAGAAGTAGGCGGCAAGCCCCGACGTCGAGCTATTGGCGGCCGCGACAACCTCGTCCTCGCTCTTGAAACGAAATATGGGGGCAATCGGACCGAACGTCTCTTCTTGCGCGAGCAGCATCGCGTCCGTCGCGCCTTGAAGCACCGTCGGCTCAAAAAAGGTCCCGCCAAGGGCGTGACGCTGACCACCGACCACAATCGAGGCGCCCTTGGCCACGGCATCGTCAAGGTGCGCCTGCACCTTAGACAATGCCCTTTCGTTGATGAGAGGTCCCTGCTCGACATTCGGATCGAGCCCATCGCCAACGCGCAGCTTAGCGACTTTGGCAGCCAGTTTCTTTACGTAAGCATCGTGAATACCGTCCTGGACGTAGATCCGGTTGGTGCAGACGCATGTCTGTCCCATATTTCGATACTTTGAAACCAGCGTGCCTTCGACAGCAGCATCGAGATCGGCGTCGTCGAAAACAACGAACGGCGCATTGCCACCGAGTTCGAGGGCTACTTTCTTAACAGTCGTCGCCGCTTGAGCCATCAGCAGCTTTCCGACCGCAGTGGAGCCCGTGAACCCCACGAGCCGCACCGCCGGATGTCCCGTAAGAACCGAGCCAATGGCCTTGGCATCTCCAGTGATCACATTCACCGTTCCGGCTGGAAACCCGGCGCGATGGGCGAGCTCGGCCAGAGCGAGCGCCGTGAGCGGTGTTTCCGGCGCGGGCTTCACCACGACGGCACAGCCAGCCGCCAGCGCAGGCGCGATCTTCCGAGTGATCATGGCGGCGGGAAAATTCCAGGGCGTAATGGCCGCCACGACTCCGATCGGGCGCCGCTGCACTAAAATCCGCGCATCCGCACGATGCGAGGGAAGGAGCTCGCCAAGAACCCGCTTTGCCTCTTCCGCATAGTATTCGATATAGGCCGCCGCGTAATCAATCTCTCCTCGCGCCTCGCCGAGCGGCTTGCCCTGCTCGCTCGTGAGAATGATCGCGAGATCCTCGCGTGCGGCTATTACGAGATCGAACCAGCGACGCAGGATCGAGCTCCGCTCCTTGCAGGTTTTCGCCGCCCAGGGGCCAAAGGCAACGGCAGCAGCATCGACTGCGGCCGTCGTCTCCTGGGCGCCGAAATTGGGCACAGCCGCAATCACCTGTCCGTTCGCGGGATTCTTGACCGCAGTGTCGGCGGCACCGACGAATTGACCGTTGATATAGGCCTGCGACTTCAGGAGCGAACAATCCGAAAGCTGTTCGACGAGCGGTATCAAATTCGGCATAAGCGTCTACTCAGCGAGCGTTGACGAGCGCGTTTTGAAGCTTGCCAAGCCCCTCGATCAGAAGGGCGTCTGATATCGTCAGCGGCATCAGCAGTCGGATGGTGTTGGCGTGTACGCCACAGGCCAGGAGAATCAGCCCCTGTTTCAAGGCCTCCTGAATCACGCGTTTTGTCCCGTCGGGATCGGGCTCCGCTTCCCCGGGCGACTTCAGAACATCGAATGCGATCATCGCGCCTGGACCACGAACAAAGCCGATTGGGATCGTATCGTTACGCCGGGCGATCTGCTGAAGTTCGTCCGTCATCAATGCACCTAGTCGGTTGGCACGATCGATCAGCCTTTCGTCGACGATTACGTCGAGAACTGCAAGCGCAGCCGCGCACGCGATCGGACTGCCGGCGTACGTGCCGCCGAGACCACCGGGCTCGGGGGCATCCATGATGGCCGACCGCCCGATTACGCCGGACAGCGGAAACCCGCCGGCGAGCGATTTCGCTACCGTAACGAGGTCAGGTTCGACACCGGAATGCTCAATGCCGAACATCTTGCCGGTGCGCCCAAATCCAGTCTGCACTTCATCGGCGATCAGTACGATACCATTGTCGTCACAGATGCGTCGGAGCGCGGCCAGCAGTTCAGTTGGGGCCGGATGAAAGCCACCTTCGCCCTGAACCGGCTCGATGATGATCGCCGCAACGTTCACCGGATCAACGTCGGCACGAAACAGGTAGTCGATCGCCTTTAAGGCATCAGCGACCGAAACTCCGTGCTGCGGCACCGGAAAGGGTACATGCCAGACCCCGGCCGGCATGGGGCCAAACTTCTTCTTGTAGGGGGCGATCTTTCCCGTCAATGCACTTGTCATGAGAGTGCGACCATGGAAGCCACCAGTAAAGGCTATCACGTCCGTGCGGCGCGTATGCGCACGCGCAATCTTCACCGCGTTCTCGACCGCCTCCGCGCCGGTCGAAAACAAGATGCTCTTGGCGCTCTCTTTGAAGGGAGCAAGTTCATTGAGCCGTTCGCAGAGCTCTACGTAGGGCTCGTAAGGGACGACCTGAAACGCCGTATGAGTGTAGGCGGCCAATTGAGTTTCAACCGCCTTCAGAACCGCCGGATGTCTGTGCCCCGTGTTCAGGACCGCTATGCCGCCGGCGAAATCGATGTAGCGACGGCCGTTCGTGTCCCATAGTTCTGAATTTTCCGCGCGAGCAGCAAAAACGGGAAATGCGGAAGAGAGCCCACGTGGTACTGCGGCGGCGCGACGGGACTGAAGTAGAGCGCTATTGGACACGAGCCAGTTTCCTCCTAGATTCGGAGAAAGCTATCCTCCTTCATTGCTCTGCCGGTATTGTTTTAATTACGACGCAGTGGTTCATGAAAAGCACCACCGTTGCGCTCGCCGAGATTGCATCGGAGGCTGCGCCTTCGGAGATCGGGAGTCGCGCGACGTTGCGAGGGCGATGCTCATATAGCGGGCGCTCGCTCGTCCTGCGTCGGCCCCCCGCTCCTTGATTTCGATCGCAGTGGTGCACTACAGTCTCCACTGAAGGGCAAGAGCGAGCCGATGAAGTCACGTACGAATCCCATGCCGAAAACCAATCCTGCGGACGATGTCCTCGTCGAATCGCCCAGGATGCCACCCCTGGTCATGGTGAGAGCATTCGAGGCGGCGGCGCGAGCCGGAAGCATGCGGAAGGCTGCTGACGATATTGGCGTGAGCCACACCGTCATCAGTCGTCACGTTCGAAACCTCGAGGCTTGGGCAGGACGCAAGCTGCTTGAGACTGGGCCGCGGGGCACCCTGCTGACACAGGAAGGCGCGATTTTTCATCGAGCTGTATCCGAGGCATTTCAAATCATCGCGGCTGCGGCTGTCGAGCTACGCCCGCGCACGCGCAAGGGCATGTTGCGTATCTGGGCGATGCCGGGCCTGGCAACTCGCTGGCTCGCACCACGCCTATCTGAAATCGAACGTACTCTAGCTGGGGCAGACATTGTCCTCAGAGCAATCGATCGGTTGCCGGACTTCTCGAAGTCAGAAGCAGACGTGATGATCGGCTTTGGTTCAAGAGGCGACTTGCCCGCGGGCGCAACCTGGTTGATCAGTCCGAGGGTGTTTCCGGTTGCAAGCAAGGTCTGGATCAAGAGAAACGGGCAGCCGAAGGACTTAACCGAGCTGTCCAGGCTGCCCTTGATCCATGAGGAGAGCCGGCACCAATGGACAAGCTGGTTCAAAGGCGCCGGCTACAAGCTGCGAGGCGCGCTGAGCGGGCCCATGCTGTGGGACGCTAACATGGCAATCGACGCCGCCTTGGCGGGCCAGGGCATCGCGTTGGCTTCTCGCTTGACCGTTGCTCAGGAGATCGATGGCGGAAACCTTGTCGAGCTCCTAAGAACTAATGTTAAGCTAAATGGATACTATCTTCACATCAGGCCCGAACGTTCCCGCGACCCTGTTATCGAGAGGCTGCGCATATGGCTGGATGACGGCCTCCGAAAGGAAGAGCAAAGCAGGTAGATAGTTCGTTCGAGTTTCGGCGTCGACGGCGATGTGACGAACAATTCTTGTCCCCTGTGCCGGTTAGCAAGATGGCATCGGAGTAGGCATGCGGCACTGTTGTAATATCTGCATCACAGATGATGGTGTGGATGACACCCACTCGACGGCATCAAATGTGCCAGAGTGTTGCCGAGGCAACAGAGAGAGGAGTCATCCACAATGCATCCTACCACCATCGGCCTAGATCTCGCCAAACACATTTTTCAAGTGCATGGCGTGGACGCTGCGGGCAAAGTCATCATACGCAAGAAACTTCGGCGCTCGGAACTGAGGGCTTTTTTCGAGAAACTTCCACCCTGCCTGGTCGGCATGGAGGCGTGCGGGACCGCCCACTATTGGGGCCGTGAGCTGGCAGCGCTCGGCCATGATGTCCGACTGATGCCGGCGGCTTACGTGAAACCCTACGTCAAACGCGGGAAGAACGACGAGGTCGATGCAGAGGCGATCTGCGAGGCCGTGACCAGGCCGACAATGCGGTTCGTCCCGGTTAAGGGCGCTGAACAGCAATCGATCCTAATGCTGCACCGGACCCGCGACCTGTTCGTGCGCCAGCGTACCATGTTGGTCAATTCCTTACGGGGCCAGCTCGCCGAATTTGGCTTGATCGCACCACAAGGTATCTGGCGCATCCCGGAACTTCACGCGCTGGCTCAGAATACCGACAACTCTGTGCTCCCTGAGCCGGCTCGGGCCTGCGCTGAATTGATCATGATGCAGATTGAGGACTTGCAAGCGAAAATAACGGCGATCGAGCGAACGCTTATGGCTCGTCACCGTGCGAACGAAATGAGCTTGAGGCTGGCATCGATACCCGGCATCGGCGTGATTACGGCCACCGCGATGGTTGCGACCGTCGTCGACGCCAGCGCGTTCAAGTCCGGGCGTCACTTTGCGGCCTGGATCGGTCTGGTGCCACAACAAAACGGGACTGGCGGCAAAGTGCATCTCGGTCGGATCTCGAAGAAAGGCGAGCCCTACTTGCGACGCCTACTCGTGCTCGGCGCCACCGCCGTGGTCCGTTACGCCCGCAACAAACCTGAATTCGCCGGGTGGGTAAACGCGTTGCTGGCGCGAAGGCCGGCGCGCGTGGTGACGGTCGCGGTTGCAAACAAGCTTGCGCGCATTGTCTGGGCCATCATGCGGCGTGGCGGATCCTTCCGACAAAGGCCACTCGGGATAGCATGAAAGTGGCTTGGCAATGAATTGAGGCTTGCAATATAGATATCGAACACAACGATCACACGAATTGGTAGGAGCGACGACGACGTAATGGCATCCGGTCGACAAACCGATGATTGGGACATCCCGTACCTCACATGGGATTGCCTGCGTCAAGACAATTACGACATATCTGCTCCCTCCTCGAAAATTTCGGCTCCAGATTTGGGCTCAATTGCGTGACGCGGCTCGTTTTGCTGAGCCTGATCAACCTCACATTCGGTCGCCTGCGTGGCGTACCAACATTCCGCTTGCGGCGGGCTGAGCCCAGATGACGATACCATCCTGTGCAACGGCCGTTAGCCAAGGTTCGGGGTCGGTTCGTCTATCTGGATCCGCCAAGGTTCATGATGCCTTGGTGGATTTCAGAAGAGCGTGACGCGAGGGACCATTATGCGTTTTTCATAACGGCGCCTTCTATCTCGACTCCAGAGGTCACGTATTTCCAAAGGGCTACGAGCAGCTTGCGCGCCAGCGCGACAATAGTCGTTTTCTTCATGCGTCCGCCATTGCGTTCGACGCGTGCCTTGAACCATTTCGCCAATGCTGAAGCCGGCTGGTTTCGCAGCCATAGCCAGGACATCTGGATCAGCGTTGTTCGCAATCTTGAATTGCCCGCCTTTGAAACACCTTGCTCGCGTTTGATTGAACCGCTCTGCCAGGGTGTAGGCACCAGCCCGGCATAGGCCGCGACTTGACGACGATTATCAAAATGTCGGAACAGTCCCTCCGCCCATAGGATGTTGACAAACTCGGCGCCGAGCCCTTTGATCTCAAGCAGCATCGTGACCGGCGACGGCTTCGTCTTGTCAGCGCTCTGCGCTTCGATGAACGCGTCACGCTCATCCTCGACCGCCTTAATCTGCTCGATGACCAATTCCAGCCGGTCCAGTTCCCGACCGATCTGGGTTCTCATGTACTTTGGCAGTGCGCGCCCATCTCCCGTTTGCAACTGTTCAAGCCGCAGTCGACGATCTCTACGGAGTGGTTCGTAGCCGGCAATGCCTTGCGAAAACAGCAGACCCTTGATGCGATTGACATGTGCGACGCGTTCGACCATCAGCGCCTTGCGTTCCCGGCCAATCCGCCGCCGGTCTTCATCCTCGCAGGAGATGGCCCGTACCATCGCGCAAACGCGCGGCTCTCCTCTCTTGAAGGCCAACAGAACCCGCAGCAGCGTCTCGCCATCGATACGATCAGTCTTCACGCGCCGATGTTTGCGTGCTGTCGCGACCGAGGCCGGATCCACGATGTGGCTCTCGATCCCCTCCTTCACCAACGCGCGGTGAATCCAGAAACCATCGAGCCCGGCCTCCTGAATCGTGATGATCGGATGCGTCCGCCCGGTTTTAGCTTGGCTTCTTTCTCGTAGCTTTAGGAACAGATCGAATAGGCCGGCGATGTTGCCTGCCGCTATAGTATGTTTCGACATCTTCTCGCCGTTCCCGGGCAGCAGCGACGTAATTAGCCAGGTTGAACGTGAAAGCTCCATCGAAACGAAAATCGCGGCAAGATTTGTCTGGATGGTGGTCGCGGATTTTTTGACTTTGAACATCAGTGCCTCGAAATAACTGGTTTAGGGACGAGCGCTATTCTGCAAAAGCGTCGGCCGTCGTCCAACCCATGGAATCTGTGCACGGACTTCGAATCCGTCAACGATGATTGGGGCCAAATCAGCGGACAGCCATTAAGGCCCGCGGCTCATATGATCCGCATCATGAGGCCGGACAGATGACCGCAACGACCAAATGCTGCAACGTCGAAAAAGTTCTTGCCATGTGGGTGTCATCCACAGATGCACAGGTGTGGATAGAGCACTTCGTTCCTTACTGTAGCACTAGAGAGCATTTTCGTTTTTGCTTCAAATTGCTCTCCACTGATTGAAATTTCCTCAAGTCGGGCTCGCTAGGTTGGAGCCCATGCCAATCAATCCAAAGTCCTGGGCTGCAGATTTCACCGAGCAGCTGATCGTAGGCGACGAGCACGTCCCGTTGGATCGGGTCGTCGCCCGTCATGCCGACGCCTTCACAGAGCTCCGGGAGCTTGGGATGACCTGGGGAGGCATATCGCAACTGCTCATGCGCGCAGGGGCCCTTCGAGCCGACGGGAGCCTCATTTCATCAGATCAGCTCCGGGTGGCGTATGCCCGTGTCGGAAAGAGGACGGCTTCTACTGAACAAAAGGCGCGGCGCCACGCGAAAGCCGGGCCCGCGCGGGCGAAGGTCGATGCCCCTCCGCTAGTTACGGATTTACCGTCCGCGCCGGCCTCGGTGGCGCCAAGCGATCCAGAAGCGACTGGCCCGCAAGATGTCTCCGGCAATGAGATCGAGGCAGCCCTGGCGCGCCTCAATAAAATTGGGCCAACAGGAGAGAAGAAGTGACATTCAAAGAGTTGGGACGGCAGCTCGAAGCAGCCCGGTTGCAGCGTGACCAATATTTCTCGCGCCTTTACGGCCTCGATACCGTCGAAGACTTTAGCCACGTCGAGCAGCGGGATCTGGATCCTTCCAATCCCTATTATACCATCCAGCTGTTCTATAACCCTGCAAAGTTTTCAACGGCGGCCTCGCGCCGACAATTGACCAAACATCTCGCGGCGGCGAAGTCGAAGTATGTAGGCCGGGATGTCGAGCTGCGTCCGATCAGTGCGGATTCGTTGACCTACCGTAGCATGTCGCTTTTTCCCGACACGGAAAAGCACTTTACCGAGTTTGGCTATGTGATCGACGTCGAGCATCGGGAAAAGAATTCGGGACGCCGTGCCCACCTCCTGGTTGCAAGCCATAATATCGACGTTCTGCGCATCAACGCTCATCATTGGGGCCGTATGCTACTCGAAGGCGGAACGTCGTTGGGACTATGGACTCGCGCTCCTCTAGAAAAAGAACGGGATCGGCTTTTTGAAGCGATGGCGCCGATCATGGGCTGCCGCACGGCTGCAGACGTGGGCAAGAACAAAACCGAAGCAACTATTCCGCTAATTGAGCACGAGGGCATCTTGCTTGGCGGGCAGTCGGTGAAGAAGCGTATCGTGCATATTGCCTACGCCGTGGCTCCAGGGACCGTGGCCGAACACGGTCGGCGAGAATATCAAACCTTGTTCTCCGACCAGAACGACCTCGCGCAGGAGCAGATGGCCTTTGAACTCGCAAACGCGTATCAGATCTTCGAAGGCAACGATCCTCGGTTAACGAATAATGCCTCAGACACGGGGGACGCGATTCTCACCTGGTTCAGCCAGGTCGTGGTCGCACAGCGAAAGATCTGCTGGCTGCTGAAGTCCAAACAAGATTGGAGTCTGGCTCTCAAACAGCTTAAGCGAGAGAAGGACGATCACGCCGGTCCAACCGGCGTGACGAAACTGCCTAAAAAGATCAAGGAAGCGCAAAGCTGGTCCGAGCTGTTAGCAAGCGAATTGGACGAGCACGCCGAGAATATTCAGAGCTCGATCGGTCAGCGCCCCGATCCCAAAGAGATCAAACACGAAGTGACCTTGCAGGAGTACATACTCGCAGCACTGCATGGCAGCACGATTGATCTGGGCGCGGACAACGAACATGAATTCTTCCAGTCCGGCTCGCATCTGATCGCGCTCGCGCATTGGATCGGTACCCTCAAGCGGACGGGACAGCAAACCTTTGGCAAATCCATCGCGCGTTGCCTTTGCATCGGCTGGGCCGACATTGAAGCGGGTCAGAATGTGCTGCTTGGCCAATTTCCGATGGAGGTCTGGCGCCTCCTGCTGCAGCGTTCGAAAGGCTTCTTTGCGCCCTTGGTCAGAGCCCCCAATAAGCTTCCGCGCTTCGACTATCGCGGCTTCGAAGAAGCCAAGCCTATCAGTGTGCGATATGATTGGATCACGGAGGAAACGTTGCGCGCGCCTCGATGTCGGGCAACGGCTCGTACTATCGCCTTGCGCGGTCCAATGTTGTGCCTTCCGGTCCATCAAATTGATCACTGGAAACGAAGGGCGGACGTTGTCCGCCATCACCACGGATTCACAGTCTGACCTTAGGTGAGACACCTAGTCGGACGTGCCGAGAAGATCCGGCTTGGTGCTCAAAAAAGCGCTGCCGTCGTAGCGCAACGGCAGCGCATTCCCTCGTAGCTCTGTCACGGGATCCGCCGCTTTGGGACCGGACCGATAGCGGTACCCTTCGCGTTCTTGGCCACCGGGTTCGGGCGGACCGTGAACCGCGTCCATGCCGCCGGCACGAATCCTTTCCCACGGATTGTCCAGGTCGTGAGCGGCCAGTCGAACCGATAGGCATGGCCGGCATAGTGCACGACTGCTCGCACGATCCGGTCATCCTCGGTCTCGCCGAACACGCCCAGCTCACCGGCGAACTCGGTGGCACTCACGACGGGCTTGCGGTCGGTTTCGCCGACGGACTGCCGCTTGTCATCCTTGGCCGGGGTGTCGTTGGGAGCCAACCAGCGGATATCCCGGTAGCCGATCATCTTCTCGGCCCATTCAGTGTCGGGCCCAGCGGTGAGGCGGCTGAAGATCTTGATCTGGAACAAACCGAGCAAGATCTGCTCCTCCTCCTGATACGGTTTCAACTGGCTTTCCGATTGGAGCGCAACGATGCAAACCATGCCCTTTTCGCGCGCAACGGAGAGGGTGCGGGCGAAGCCTTCGATCCTGCCAAGAGAGTAGAGTTCGTCCAGCACCATGCTAACACGCCGGCTGGTATCGATTTCGACCGAGGGGTCCGAGAGTTCCTTGCAAACCCGCCGTAGGATACCGCCGCAAACGACCGTCGACATCGCCCGGAAGTTCGGCGAGGTCTGCACGATGACGATCTTGGGGCCGGTATAGTCTCTCGACAGCCAGCCAGTGACCGAGAAGCGCTTCGTCTGCGGCACGGTCGACCAGGCATAGGCCATGGGGCGAAGGCTTGTCATGGCGGCGCTCAGGAGCGTGGCCATGATGCTGAGCACGGTCTTGTTCTCACCATCGTCGCCCGTCCGCAGCAGTGGACTTGCGCTGAGGTCGAGCGCCTCGATCCGCTGACGAAGATCGTTGGGATCTGACAAAATCGCCTCGATCAGGTCGCGCGCTCCCCAATCCACGCCCTTCTCCTCGGCGACCGTGCAAATGATGTCCGTCAACAATAAGCGAGCGCTATCGGACCAGAAGCTCTGTTCCGATCCCGGGACCATATCGGTCGCAAAATCGGCAGCAGCAGCGGGGCCGTTGATGTCGGCCGCGATGTCCCAGGCCCAGCCGTCGCGATGGGCAGGCGAAATCAAGACGATCGAGTTGAGATCGAAGGACCGCGTCACGTCACCCTTATTACAGTGCATCATGAGGAGGTCGCCACGCTCCACCATCTGCGTCGCGTAGGCGCGGACAAGGTTCGACTTGCCATGGCCTGAAGCACCAAAGATCATCATGAAGCGGCTTTCCAATTCGAATGGCAAGTTGAGGTGCGGCGCGAGCCAAAATCCCTCGCGCGCGAAACGTCCCGCTTCCCGCCGGAAGCGATTGCGCAACCTGCGGCGGGCATCGTAATCGTAGTAGATACGCGGTTGGCGCGGATCCGGAGTGAGGAATGGTTCCGTCAAGGAAGCTTCGTCTCGGGCGACCATGCGCGCGAAATGGGCCGCGACCACGCCGATTCCAAAAGCCAAGATGGCCCGCCGCCAACCTGCTGCCAAGAAAGAGATCCAGCGGTCTGGATGACGCAAGCTCGCCAGGTGGCTGCCCCAGTCAAACCATGAGAAGGGCGCATCAGTCGCGGGCAGTGTCAACAGCAACGCGAGCAGCGGCCCGAAGGACAGCAAAAACACGATGCAACCGACGTAGATCCCTTCGTCAGGCGAGCGGATAAGCTCAAGGCCGTCCTTGATCTTGGGAATTGCGACCATTTTCTAGATCCAGTTCTGAAGTTGTTGAAGGATGAACGATGCCAGCGCGTCCAATAGCTGCATGGACATCGCAGCGCCGACGAAGAGGATGGCGGCGACGATCAGGCCGTGCAGGATGGCGCGAGCCCGCATCGGGCGGAGATTGCGCTGCTGATCGGTCCAGTTGCGATCCAACGACACCGGCAGCGTCGCAGCCTGTGTCTCGTTCGCCTCAACAGGTTCGGTGCGCGCCTTCGTCTTGACGGTTTCGCCCCGCCCCTTCGCCGATTTTGCCGGCGGAACGGATAACGCGGGCGCAAGTTTCGACATCTGTTTGTCGATACCCTTGCGTAGAACACGGAAGAAAAACTCCGTGCCATCCGGTCCCCATTTCGCTAGTTGGGCGGCGCTGACCGAGCCGCGCTTCGTCAAGATCCTGCCAACGGCTGCGCGGACCTGATTCCCGATTTCTTGCTGCCGCTCCTTCTCGAGCTCACTCACCGCAGGGATCGAAGCCGGCGTCTCGGCCGACTTATTATTGTGCTCGGTGCTCATTACGCACCTCCCTTTGGCAGCACGATCAGTTGCGACAAGCTCCGGTGCATGTCGCGGAAGAACACGGCGACAGCGCGCCGAGCGATCTTGACGTCGCCGACCTCCATGCCCAGCCGCCGCGCCGCTTCCTGCGGCTCCATCGCCAACGCCTTCAAGAAGCGCAAGCCCGCGTTTTCGTACGGCTCCCAGAAGTCGGCGAGAATCGCCGGCATAGTGATCCGCTCGACGCCGGCGAGCAGCGGCTTGAGCTCGCGCTCGAACTGCTGGCGAGCAGGACCGCTGTTGCGCAGATTCTCCAGCGAACCGCGGTCCATGAGGTTTTCCACCAGCACGATGCGCGCGCTCGGAATCGCCTCGCGGAACCGGCGGATCGTCTCAGCGGCTGAGGCGATGGCGTCGGTCTCGGCCTGCACCAGCACGAACGCGAAGGCCGGCAACTTCCAACTGGCGAGGTCCTCGTCGATGTCGACCTCTTTGAGGAAGTTGGCCGCGTTCTCGACCTCGTCGGCGCCGATGTCGAACAGCACGCTGTGGCCGATGGACATCGCCTTGCTCGCGGCGGTGTAGAGAGGCGTGAACGAGCGGCGCACGAGCGCGGGATCGTTCATCACGAGATCAGGGTTGGGGCGCAGGTCAACGACCTTGGCGCCGATGAGCGTCGCTAGACGCTTTTTGTCGTCGGCCTGGAACGCAGTGAACGGATATCCATTCAGCGCCAGGAGATCGGCGATGGTCGCCATCAGGTGTGTCTTGCCGACACCACCCTTCTTGGCGGCGGTGACACCCAAGAATGGCGGTTTGACCGGAAACTTGTCAGACATGGCTTAGCTCCTTTCGCGGCGTTGACGGGATCGCCAACTTCGCTTGAAGCGTGCCATGCTTCAGGGCCCTGCTCTTTGAATGCCAAAAAGCGGACCGCCAACTAACTAAGCTGCTGAATTTAAGTGATATTCTGGCTGCAGTGTCCGAAAATCGCCTTTCATTTAGCCCGGCGCCGTAGCATCCGGCGCAAGGCCGCTCCCATTGGGATTAGAAAAAGGGCGCGCTATCGCGCGCCCTCCTGAGTATCGGCCTCGATGAGGCGAATCACGATCTCGGCGCCGTTGAGCGGAAGGCAATCGAGCTTGTGATTGAAGCCCTTGCCATCGCTGTGAGGCCAGAGTGCGCCGATCGCGCGCCAGATTTTCTGATTGCCGTTCATGGTCACAGCGTAGATGCGGTGGGTCGGACGAGATGAAGCGGACTGGTTGCTCATGGAAAGCTCCTTTCGATTCTGAGTTCGCCCCATTGGCGTCCTCGATGGCCGCTTTCGATCGAGGCGTTCAAGCGGAGCTGTCAAAGCGGACCGTCAGGTCCCCCAACGTGGCGCGAGCTGCACACGCAACGCACGGAAGCGAACGGCTTTGACAGCGCCGCGCGCCGCGATAGAAACGGCCTATTGAGAGGTCGTCCTGGCGGAGAACTTGCGCTCTTTCGAAAGGAGATTTGCGCAATCAGCTCGTAACATCCGGATTGAATCGGTGCCGGTCGTGCTAGTGCCCAAGGGTGGCGGATCCGGAAGGCTAATGGTCGGACGCCGTTTTCTTCTCCGCGTGCAAACGGCTCGATCCGAATGACTCGTTCCGAGCAAGCGCATGTGTCAGCTGCTGATGGGCCGCTACAACGAAAGATCGATGCCGCGGCTGCGACCGGTTAGCTCCCGCGACAGATCCGCATCCCTGCTTAGAGCAAGTGTCGACGTCTTCAGATTGGCCCGCGAGAGCCTCGCAGCAAGATAGGCCATATCGGTACTTTCCGCAGGCTCTTGCTGTCTTGACGCGAGGTCGCGCTCGTTTTTGGCCTGAGCGGAAAGGAGCGCCTGGTCATAAAAGACGCGAGCATTGCCTCGTGCACGTGACATAGCGACGTAAGCCTCGTGTCGGTCGAATTCCGCCCCAAGCACGACCGTAGCGGTCTCAGCGGTCAGGCCCTGGCTGCTGTAGGCGGTGACGGCGAGGTCATGACTCAAGCGAACCCGACCCGCCTTATCCGCCAACGCTTCGGTCGAGAACTCTACTCTTTTGCCCTCAACCGTCGCCCGGATCAGCAAGTGCGTGCCATCGAGTTCTTCGATCTCATCGATCCGGCCAACCGTACCGTTGATGACACCGTTTCCGATCTTGTCCTGGCGGATACCAAACCGGATTTTGTCGCCAACAGCGAGATGGAGCCGGAAATTTTGGCCAGAAGCGTTGCCCGCGGTGATGACGTGATCAGGCCCCGTGAGACGGCCGGCCGCTCGCAGCCGCGAGCGGATCTCGGCATTGAGCGCTCGGACAGTCTTGTTTGACTTCGCAATCAGCAAATGCGGCTTGTTGGGCGCCTGCCGCTGCTCGTGCATGTAACGGTCTACAGCCGCTTGAATGGTGGCCCCCGCCCCTGCGCAACCGATCAGAAGACCTCGCTCCTCGTAGGCCTGCAAACCGGCCGCTGCATTTCCTTTTGCGAACGCTTGCGCTGCTTCACGCGCCCATTCCTCGCGTTGGCGAACGATCGTGTCGACACGCGTAGGCGGCAAAATCGTAGAAAGAATCTTCAACGCGGGCCCTGCACTTATAGGTTGCAATTGCTCCCTATCACCTACTAAAACGAGTTTTGCGCTCGCCCGTTCCACTGCGATGAGCAACTCATTCATTTTTTTCGAGCCGACTTGGCCGCATTCGTCAATCAGAAGCACGGTGTTGCGATCCAGAACATGCTGTCCGGATTCGATTTGGGCCAACAAGCGATCGATGGCAGTGGCATCGATGTCGAGTTCGGACCTCAGCATAGCTGCGGTTCTGTGGGAGGTCGCAGCTCCGATCACGGTCTTGCCGGCAGAACGGGCGTAGGAATCGACCACAACTTTGAGCATGGTGGTCTTTCCCGATCCGGCGGCGCCCTCAACGATGGCCAGTGATCGCCCATCCGTTGCGGCCAGCGCTGCGGAGCGCTGTTCGTCGGACAGGCCGCGGCGATCGCATTCGCTTTCAATTTTCTTTCGGTCAATTTCGGTCCAACGACGCTGCACGAGCGTGCGCGCGGCCTTTAGCAGGTTCTTCTCGATGGCGACCATCTCAGGCGTCGAATACAGGCCATGACCGTGGATGTCCCGTCCGAGCTGGACGACCCGAGCAGAAGCCATCAGGCGTTCCATTTCGCCATTAACGCGATCAGCAGCAGCCCCCGTTCCCACCAAGCCACTGGCGACGGCCGCCATCAAGTGACGCCGCTCGAACACCGACTCGTTCTCGGTGAGCGCATTGGGGATCTCGGCCATCCGCTGCGCAATCAAGGCCTCTCGCTCGTGATCGGACAATGCGCGACCGGTTCGGATCTGCCCGATGAAATGCTCGACATCGATGCCTTGCTCCTGGGCCTGTTCGTGCCAGATAGCGAAGCGGTCGCGATCATCGGAAGCCTTGGACAAGCGCGTCGCCTTGACAACGGCGGCAGCGAGCTCCTGCGCCTCGCCGGTCACCAGGTCGTATTCTGCAAGACGCTCCTCGAGCTTGTTCCGGCGCGCCGAAAAATAACGTTTTGCGTCAGCACTGACTGCTGGACCGACATCCGTTACCAGCTCGAAGATTCCATTCTTACCCGTCACCTCGATCTGAAACCCAAGCTTTTGCAGCCCCGAAGAAAGTGCCAGGTGATACACGCTGCCAGCGAGCATTTTGGCTTTGAACAACGGACGAGCGTCAAGCGCTCCCCACGTCGGCACGCGCTTGCCTTCACCAAGCGGTCTTTCGCCTGCGTTAACCACGCATAGATGACTATGCAGATCCATGTCAGCCGTGACGCGCCCATCGCTATGGGGAGCGGGCCGTGCCTCGCCATGCTGAAACGCGGCCACGATGAGCGAAGTCTTCTCGATGATGACGCCGTTCTTGCCGCGCCGCGTGAACGCGGCCTCGCGGTTCAGCATGGCAATTACCGCCTTGCAGGCGTCCAGCTGCACCTGTTCGATCGCCGCACGCATTTCGGCATCAGCAAGCGCGAAAGCAATGCTCACGGATTTAGGCGCGCTTAGCGTCAGATCGAAGCCTGGCACTCGCTCTTTGCCGCCGTCGTTGGTGATGAGCAACCGTCCATCAGGGCCGACGCCGGCGTGCAGCTTTTCGAAAAGATCGGCTTCGACTGTTTGCCCGACCTTGATACCGAGGGTGGCCGAGTTGCTCAGCCAAATACCGGCCGGCTCTTTGCCCGTCAGATAGTATTCAGTTCGCCTCAGATAATATTGGGCGACCGTCCCCTTGCCGATACTTGCGACCATCTTGGCCTCCATGAGCGGAGGCCGATTTTCTGAGAGAAAGGACCGATGAACTTTGGATGCCAGAACGACGGAAGAAACCCAATTTTCGGCATTCAAAGTGCACACGAGATTTCTGCGCTTGAATGCTGCTTCGAAGGAAAAATTGAACATCAGATCTCGCGAGCTGACTTCGACCTCCTTCTGTTTTCACCCATAAGCTCAAAAGAGCAGAAAGGCATCACATCATGTGCAACCACGTTGCCAACGTAATCTCCAAGGCTTGCGAGGATCTGGTGTTCGGAGAAAAGCTTCTCCGCACCGTTATCGAGATCATTTGCAGACATTTGAACGAGAGGCCGGAGCGCACGTTCAGGTTCAGTCACGCCTTCGCGGAAGTTCCAGGTCCGACCGGCAACACGAACTTCCGCGCGGAATTCTTCCGCTCCGATTGGGCACAAATCCGCGGGGATCTCGCACTCCTCGACTCTGGCTGCTGGAACAGCGAGCCACGCATGTTCGTAGCATACCTGCCTGGCGGTCGGTTCGACGTGTCCGCTAATGTCGCAACGCAGGAAGTGCTCGTTGTCTTCTGGTAAAAACAACGCGCCAGTGCGGCTTCTCCGCGCTGGCCCTCCATCGTGAGGGGGCTTTGTGCCGTCACCAAAGCGAGCTTATAATCTCGGCGCCAGCGAAACGACGTCTGCACGGTCTGGATCAATGCGCGCACCACCGAAATATCGTCAACCAACATCGTGAACAGCTCTGCCGACCGAGGCGGTGCACTCTCTATGGACGGACCGCTATGAAGCCGATGCTGCCGAACAAGCCGCGTGGCGTCCCCCGGGCGAACGACAGACGCGTCCCGAACGGCATCTTCTGGGGCCTTCGATCAGGAGCCCCCTGGCGTGATCTGCCGGCGGCGTTTGGGACATACACCACTTGCAATAACCGCTTCGTCAGGTGGCGGCGGGCCGGCGTCTAAGCCGCATCATAGGAACGCTTGCCACTGCCGATGATGCTGCTACCCAGATGATGATGGACACTCCCATTGTCCGCGTGCATCAGCATAGAGCCTGAATCGCAAGGAACTAGCGCCAATCACGATGGGAAGGTCCCGCGGCGGCTTGACCAGCGCAATCCATGCGGTGGTCGATGCCAATGGTCTGCCATTGCGGCTGGCGCTGGGCCCCGGTGAGGCCCATGACGTTCGACTTGCCGGAAAACTACTCTCTCGTCTGAAACCGGAGGCAATGTTGCTTGCTGAACGAAGCTGCGATGCCGTTTGGATCAAACAGCTTGCGATGCAGAAAGGATCCTCGGCAACGAAAAGAAAGCGCAGCGATCCGATCTGCTTCAGCCCGTACGGTGCCGGCCCGTAGCTGCCGTACACGAAGATGTCTCTCTTCGCTCCTAGATCTAAGTATTTCAGCGACTAGGCCAGAGCAGAGAACGTCTCTTGAGTATGAACGCACATCGGCCGGCTGCCGTCTCCGCAGTTCGCTTGCGGCACGTCGGTATGTGGGTCAAGCAAGCTTGTGCTGGGTATTAGGCAGCACCGACAGCCTTACGCCATCAGCGGCTCACTTGCCACGGCAATGTCTGCCATTGTCTGCTGGCGTTCCGAAGCCGCCATTTCGAGAGGAGGTTTCCCTTTCACCTCGACGACCTTGGACGGATCGAAGTCGGGATTTTCGCGCTTACCGCGGGGAGCCGGATAGCCGCGTGGGTTGCTGACGACTCGCGTCCGCCCCACCGAGTAGTCGTGATTGCTGTGCACATGACCGTGCAGCCAAAGATTCGGCGCGGCGTCGCCTGTCATAAGTCGTTCGACGTCGCTTGCGTAGCACCAGTCCAGATCTGAGATCGTTGGCCAGCGGAGCAGCGAGCGCGGCGACGGTGCCATGTGCGTGACGACAACGGCCTCCTGGCCGGCGGGACGTTTCGCGAGAGCCCTCTCAATGAACGTGACCGAAGCCTTGTGAGCGTCGATCGTCTGGCCGGGGCGAAGCCGGTCCCTCGACCTGCCGGCGCCTGTCTTTATTGCCCGATAATCATTCATCTGTTTCGTGGCCGCGCGTACCGCGTCATCAAACATAACGTACGGCGGCCTAGTCATGAAATCCGTCCAGAGCGTAGCGCCGACAAACAAGACGCCTCCGATCTCGTCGGAAGAATCATCGAGCAGAATGATTCCAAGCTCCTCCGCGACCTCGGGCATCCGCGCCCGCTGCTGCTCCCACGTTGTCTTGAGCTCCGAACAGGACTTGTCGTGAAAGGAATAGAAATCGTGATTTCCGGGAACGTAGATTAGAGGTCTCCCACGATTGGGATACAGCTCCCGGACACGCCGCAAAGCCAGCGTGCCGGGCGCGGCGGCATCGCCGGCGACCACGGTCACGTCCGCATCGACCTGCGGCATGCTGTCAAGGTCGTTGTATGCGATGTCAACATGCAAGTCAGAAACCAGATTAATACGAACCACGACGTCACTCCCTATTCTCAAGATCGTCGCTCTCCCGATCCACCCGCGGCGACAATGTCGCTAGATAGGCCTTGATGGCAGAGAGCCGGACCGGGGCGATGCCCATAACATCGACGCCGATGTCCGCCGACTGTTGGTTACCCCGGAGCTTGCCGTGGTGATGCCCGTACAACATCAACGTGGTCGGCTTGTGAGATCTGGGCCAGGTCGTCCATGGGTAATGGCAGATGACGCACTTGGTGCTTTCGATGACCTCGTATGCAACGTCACGGACCGATGTCCATCCGAGGCCCTTTGTGACTTCATCGTCGTGGTTCCCGACCACCAGATGTTTGCGTCCTGGTAGGCTTTCGAACAGTTTGCGAAGCGCGGGCGGATCGGCTCGATGAGCGAAGTCGCCGGCCACAATGATTTCATCGTCGGGCCTGACAAGTTTACGCCACGACGCAGCCATCGCCTCGTTCATCTCACGACCGGTCGCAAAGGGTCGGTTGCACATTCGAATGATGCCGTCCGCCTTGTCTGGCGACGCGTGGAAAAAATGTGGATCAGCGTAAAACCAGGTCGTCAAAGTAATTTTCCCCGCGCCCTTTTGAAACATCGGTCTTGCATCTCGATGTCTCATTGCGCCGCTTGACGATCAGTTACTAGCCTCGTCCGACATTGGTTTTTGAGTGACGTGGTTGACGCGCGGTAATTGCCGCTACGCCGAGCCGCTTAGCGGCCTACCGACGATGGAGAAGCCGACGCGGTGCGAAGAGGAGCAGGTCGACATTGACGGCACGGTTGTATGAACGGCGAGGCGTTTCGAATTTCTCTCAAATCTTATCGTTGCGATCAGCCAAGCAGCCAAGACTGGCAAGCGAAACGGATCTCGACGCGTTGCGAATGAAACATTCGACAAGGCCAATAGGACGCCGAGGTACGCGAGCGGAGCAGCACTAAAACCGACTTAGCCTCGACCCGAGTCGACGACATTTTTTGGCTTCCAAAGTGGATGCGTTGTTTCTGCGTTCCAATGGCGCCTCATCGAGGAGGTTGCCATGTCGGATCGAAGAAGGGCAGTCCGCCGCCGGCTTGAAGAAGACGAGCGGAGGAACGGTAGCAAAAAGAGCGCGCAGCGCGATGGCAGCTACCGGGTTTCGCTAATCTCGATCGGCCTTGATCTGGTCAACGATCGAGAACTCGAAGCAATCGAGCTCTACCTCGGCCAGGAAATCGATCACCTGCTCGGTCGAGCTTGCGGGCCGCAAGCGAGGGGGCCGCCGGAATAGGCCGCCCTTCCTCCGCTCCTAACCCTTCCCCCATCCCACTGAGGAGTTTCAAATGAGCCCTTACAGTTTGATCGAACTGATTGCCGGCAGTCACGAGCTGGCGTTGCGAATCGCCCTGTTGGTACTGAGCCATACGAAGGAGGGACTGCCTGACCCACAAAGTTTTCGCAGCATCGTCAATATCAGCGTTGGCGAGTATCCCCCGATTGACGCTTATGTTGATCTCGTCGAATGGAGCGCGTTGCTGGCCCTCCTCGACGAGCTGAATGCTGGTCGCGTTCAGTTCAGCAACATCGACATCGACGGTCGTCCTTCCAGCCTTATCGGTCGCGTCGATGGCATCGATCGGCTTCGGATCTACGTTGATGCCAGGCCCACGTTGCGCGTGGCCGTCCTGACCGTCTAACCAGTAAAGAGCGCCGGCGCGGAATTCACGCCGGCGCTCACTGCAATGACTTTTCGGCTCCAACGGTGGGATGCCCGCGCCCTCGGTTTTGATACAGCCGATACAGAGTATAGCGACGCGAGTGCGCGCCGGCTGTCCGCTCGACAGAGTTAAGACCTGGAGCGCTGGCCCCAACACTCGGAAGAATGTTGCCCAACCTGATCAACAATAACACAGGCGAGGACGTGTGGTGAAGACAATCAGTCAGCATCGTCTGCTGGACAGTCGCCGCCTCAGCCGGAGCCGCTCTTGGCGGCAAGCCAATCGACCGCCCCTTGTGCCTGTGCAGCAGCGGTAAAGATCGCCCGTTTGTCGGATTTGAGTACGGTTAACCAACTGGAGAGGTAGGCGGCGTGGTCCGGTCTTGGTTCCAACGCGACGCCAAGATCGGCACAGAGGAACGCCGCACCGATCTCTGCGAGCTCTTCACGCGCATAAGCATTATCGCCAAAGCGCTTACCTAGATTGCGGTCGCAGCGATGCGTCGGCGCCGTCCAATGGCCGTTATGCCGATATCGGCATAACGTTCATTATGCCGCCTTCCGGATTATGCCGCGCCGATGTGCCTTCCCGTGGACTGGTGAGCAGCATCGGCGCCGCATGTCGGCATAATCGGACTGTGCTCAGCCCGATCATTTGTTCACGACCACCGCCAACATTGGGCACGCCTCAGGACATCACGTTGCAGGAACTACGCGAGCTTCTTTCCGATGGACGAGGAGACGCGTGAAGCTTTTCCGTATGTGGTCCTCAGCAGCAAAACGGGCGGGACGGTGACCATTGGTTGGCACTGCGAAATAGCTGCTGGGTCGTGAGTTTTGCACAGGAATCACGTCGGCTCGCCTCGCGTGCTCTGCCCAGGTCGTGGGCCTTTGCTCCTTCCAATCAACGGAAGGAAGCACCATGCCCTGGACAGTTAAGAAACCTACAGCAGCCGACGTCTCGCCAGATTGGCTGCGGCCCTACTGCACGCCGTTCCTGCAGAAACTCGCCGATCAAGGCTATGCGCCTGCGACGATGCGAACCTACGCTGGAGCAATGGCTCTGTTCTGCCAGGAGGTCGCCCGCCGAGGTCTCGGCCATGGCCAGCTTGTCGGCCAGATGCTGTCGAAGGTTCGCGCTGTAGCACTCAAAGGGAAATACCCAAACGAATACAATAAGAAGATATACTGCGTGGAACGCTTCATAGATGCTTTGGTCGAGGCCGGTGTTGCCGAGCGACCTAAGCCGACGAAGAAGGTGCCGACGGCGCTCGAACGCCTGCAAGCAGAGTACGAGGTCTATCTTCGCGAGCAGCGAGGGCTGACCGAGGCGACGATCTACCACTGCGTGCGGTTCCTCGATCGCTTCATGACGTTCCGCTTCGGCGAGAAGCTCGGCAACCTCAACGACATCACGCCGGCTGACATCGTGAAGTTCCTGTGCGATGTCATGGGCCGGAAGATATCGTACCGGGACAAGACTCCGCCGACGCACTTGCGCAGCCTGTTCCGCTTCCTGTTCTGGAGTGGGAAAACGAAGCGCGATCTGGCGAGCAGCCTTCCGCGCGTAGCGACAGGACGCGCGTCGCACCTGCCGCGATCATTGAAGCCGGAAGAGATTGAGCGGCTGATCGATGCAGTCTGGGCGCCGGACGCCATCGGTCGGCGCAACTACGCGATGTTGATGATTCTGGCTCGCCTCGGCCTGCGCGCGCCGGAGGTTATCTCAATCCAACTCGACGATATCGACTGGCGGGCCGGCACGATCCTGATCCGGGGCAAGGGCAAGCGGCACGACCGCATGCCGCTGCCCGAGGACGCCGGCAAGGCCATCGTCGATTACGTCCGGAATGGTCGGCGTGGATCGTCGCGCACCTTGTTCGTCTCTCACAAGGTGCCGCATCGGCCGTTCCTCGATGCGCAGATCCTGAATACGGTGCTGCGCGCGGCATTCAAGGAGACCGGGCTGCGGCCGCCGCAGAAGTACATTGGCTCGCATTTGCTGCGCCACAGCCTGGCGACTGACATGCTACGCAAGGGTGCCTCGCTCGACGAGATCGGCGACGTGTTGCGGCATCGCTCGCGTGCATCGACGGCCATTTACGCCAAGCACGATATTGAGGGGCTGCGCTCGATCGCGCGCGCCTGGCCGGTCGAGGGAGGTCGGGCATGACGACGCTCTCGCAGCAACTCGCGGACTACCTCGCCGTCCGGCGCAGTCTTGGCTTCGACATGACCTTCGAAGAACGCGTCTTGCGCGTGTTCGCCGCCTTCGCCGATCGCGAGGCCGTCGATCACATCACGGTCGATCTGTTCCTGCGTTGGAAGGCCGCGTTCGGCACGGCCAACAACAACACGTGGGCACATCGGCTGGGCATGGTGCGTGGCTTTGCCAGATGGCTGAAAGGACATGACGAACGAACCGAGGTGCCGCCGCCCGGACTTATCCCGGTCAAATGGCAACGGCCACGGCCCTACATCTACTCCGACAAAGAGGTTGCGACAGTGGTTGCACGCGCCGCCAAGCTGCGGTCGCACTATGGCCTGCGAGGCTGGAGCTTCTCGACCCTATTCGGGCTCATCGCCGTCACCGGGTTGCGCATCAACGAAGCCTTGAAACTCGACGACGACGATGTCGATCTCGACGCCGGCGTGATCACGGTGAAGCGTGGCAAGAACGGCAAGGCCCGCTTCGTGCCGATCGCGCCAAGCACTGTCAACCGTCTTGCGGCCTACCGCGCCGAATGCATTCGACTTCTCGGGGTCAGAACGGGGGCGTTCTTCTGCAACGACGATGGCCGGCGGCCGACCGACTGCAGCGCACGCTACAACTTCGCGATCGTCTCCCAGGACATGGGACTGCGCGAGGCACAGCGCTTCTGCAAGCACGGGCGTGGACCGCGCATCCACGATCTGCGTCACACGTTCGCCGTCCGTACCATCATGGGCTGGTACCGCAAGGGGCTCGACCCGGATCGGGAGATGTTCAGGCTCAGCACCTATCTCGGCCATGTGAAGCCAGATCACACGTACTGGTACATTGAGGCAGTACCGGAGTTGCTGCAGCTCGCCTCGAAGCGGGCGGAGCGCTCCCTCGCCGAGAATGCTCCGAGGAAAGGCGGTGCACGATGAAGACGCATCCGCTTCCCACCTATCTGCAACGCTTCTTCACCGAGCGCCTCGGAACTCAGTTGAAGGCAAGCCCGAACACGGTCTTGAGCTACCGTGACACGTTCCGGCTGCTGCTCAAATACGCGGCCGATCAGCTTCGACGGCCGCCGACGGAGCTGCAGGTGGTCGACATCGACGCCGACCTGATCGGCCTGTTCCTGGCTGACATCGAGAGCGCGCGCGGCAACAGTGCTCGCAGCCGGAATACCCGTTTGTCGGCGATCCGTTCGTTCTTCAAGTATGTGGCTGTGAACGAGCCGCAGCTCCTGCACCACTGCCAGCGCGTCCTGGCCATGCCCGCTAAGCGCCACGAGAAACGCGCGATCGACTATCTGACGCGCGCCGAGATCGAGGCCTTAATCCAAGCACCGGATCTCTCGACGTGGCACGGCCGTCGCGATCGGGCGCTGCTGGCGCTCGCGCTACAGACCGGATTACGCGTCTCGGAGCTGATCAGCCTGTCGTGCGGCGATATCGTGCTCGGCACGAGCGCGCACGTCAGGTGCATGGGCAAAGGGCGCAAGGAGCGGGCAACACCGATCCGCAAGGACAGCGCCAAGGTGCTCCGCGAATGGCTCGCCGAGCGCAGCGGCGCGGTGACCGATCCGGTCTTCGTTAGCAATCGCAATCAGCGGCTGAGCCGTGACGCCGTCGAGCAGATCGTGCGCACGCACGTGATCGTGGCGGCCGGGAAATGCCCGTCACTCAAGAAGAAGCGCGTCACGCCGCACGTGCTTCGCCACAGCGCGGCAATGCAGCTCCTGCAGAACGGCGTCGACCGTACCGTCATCGCGCTCTGGCTTGGCCATGAATCGGTCGAGACCACGCAGATGTACATCCACGCCGACATCCAGCTGAAGGAAAAGGCAATGGCGCGAACACAGCCGGTCAAAGCGCCGCTTGGCCGTTACCGCCCCGACGACAAGCTGCTCGCCTTCCTTGAGGCGCTCTGATTATGCCGACATGCCGCGCCGATGCTGCTCACCAGTCCACGGGAAGGCACATCGGCGCGGCATAATCCGGAAGGCGGCATAATGGATGAGTTCATGAAGCAGGGTCGCATAATAACCTTGGGCTGCGCTTGAAGTTGGCGTATCGATAAACTGACGATAGGGCGGCATTTCGATATGGTCCGCCGAGGGAAGATAGCAGGCTCGATTTCCCCGGTGGACAATCTTGGCGGTGGTCGCGGCGATAAAGGTATCGACACTGTCGATCCTCGAGGAGATTGGCTCGATGGTCTGGGCTCGCTCGGTCGGAGTGGGAAGGCCTTCAATTTGCTCAACGTTGAACACCGTGTAAGCACGCAGCAGCGGGATACGGCGGACGGTTTCTTCGTTTGCTGAAGGATCGTCTTCGGCCAATTCGATCGACTTGGCGTAGACAATTGTGGCGCCATGCTCCCCTTTGCGGACTTGAGAGCCCAGCGCCTTGGCCTGACGATAAGTCATCCAAGTCGTGGACGCAAAGCCGCGCTCCATTGCTTCAGACCATAGGATAAGAACATTGATGCCTCGATATGGTATTCCATCGTGGCGCAGGGGTCGGCCTGGCGCAGCCTGACCCGGAGATGAAGTCCAAGGCTTGATCCAGCTGCGCGTTCCTTTCTCGAGCTCGCGGATGATTTTATCGGTGACGCGCTGGTAGACGTCCATGTGCGGGTTTGTACTAAGCTCCTCGCTGAATGAGGCAGCGCTGCCGCGACTGGTTGATTCAGGCCGGTGCGTCCGGTTGGTCGACATGATCGTCTCTCCGTTTGCCGTCGGGCTCGCGTGATTGCGGCCTCGATGGCGGCGCTTGCGCCGGGAGGCGATCGACCTGCACCGGAGGACGAAGCGCAGCGGAGGACGGCGACGGAGGGTTATTTTGACTTGCGCGAGGAGCCGCATGGCGGCGGGGAAAATGACCTGACTAGCCGTTGCGGGAAGCGATCGGGGCCCTACGCCCTTTATCTCCCGGCGATACCGTCCATCCTCAGAGGCCGAGCACCGAAGACCGATGGTCCTCAAACGAGTAAGGACGCGTGGGGAAACCATTCGCTTGACGAACTAGCCAATCATGCCGGGTCGGCGTTGCATTCCTGAGCGCGAGCGGGCTTCACCAAAAGTGCTGCCGCCGCGCGGCCTCGTTGCGACCTATCGCATACGCGTCCGCGTTTGCTCATGCCGGCATCTAGAAGGAAGCATCGGCACTAACTCAGCTCGAGCTAGATGGTTTAGAAGAGGATCGCTGATTCGCGTTGAATTGCTCGCCAAGAATAGGGCGCCAGGAACATACAGCACCGTAATCACGCGGGGCGGCTTCGAAGATTGCATGCGAGTGACCGCTGATCAGCTCGCCGCGACAATGTAGATCGAGAAATGGCCCGTGACGCACCCGAAGTCCGGTCCGCTCGGGCGTCTTTCCGGCTCGTCAGCGGTCGTGTGATTGGTACTAACTCCTAATGATGAATTCCCCTCACTTGGAAGCCGAAGCGGCGACTTGCATTCCTTTTTGGCATCCAAAGTGGAGCGCATCTTCGTGGCCCATGATCTGCGCGTGCCGTTGGCGCGTGGGAGATGAGAACAAGATGTTCTCAGCGCGTAGCAGAAAGCGGCATCCGGAGGTCACTATGGAATATTTTTTGCGCTTGATGTCGCTTGATCCCGTTGTCGAGACCTTGTTCATCAATCAGATCATCTTGTTGGTGACCGGCACTGCGATCGATTTCTCGCAGCCGCTAGATCGCATTTTATGGCGGGGAAATGTTGATCACCCGTTCAGTGTACTCGTGGTTGGCGCCGATCGAGACCGCGCCGCCGCAATCCAGCGCAACGGAATCATCACTCGCTGGACCGAATTCGGTGGCTTACTGCTGTGCATGGGATACTTGCATGGCGAGGCTTGCATCAGCATCGCCTTAAGCGCCGAAGGGGACGTGATCGAATTTACCTTCCTTTAGCGGCATGTCTGCCGGCGCTTGCAGCAGAGCGCCGGCAGCAGTCTTGACCGCAATATGTTGCCACGCTGCCAGCGGTTAAGTCTGTGTTTGATGCGAGGCATCTGGGGGCTTTTCTTTGGTCCAGACAGCTGCGAAAATCCCCTATCGAAAAGGTGCAAGATGACAAAGTCCCGCGTACGTCGATCCAAGACTTCCTCCGCAAGCGTCACCGGTGAAAGCGCGGCCCAGCGGGCCTGTGGGTATTACAGAGCCTCAACTTCACGACAGGTCGAAGTCGAATTAACCATTCCGTCGCAGATGCGGGCCGTTCAGGCCTATTGTGAGCGGAAGGGGTGGGAGTTGGCGGGGGAGTTCGTCGAGCAGGGCGCGACGGCGACCGACGACAATCGCCCGGAATTTCAGAAGATGATTGAGCGAGCATGCGATGACGACCATCCCTACGATGTCATCGTCGTTTACGCATTCAGCCGCTTTTTTCGCGACGGTTTCACCATGGAGATGTATATCCGCAAGCTCGCCAAGGCGGGCGTGCGGCTGGTCTCCATTACGCAAGAGCTGGGCGACGATCCCGCGCAAGTCATGATGCGACAAATCATCGGACTTTTTGACGAATACCAGTCGCGCGAAAATGGCAAACACGTCCGCAAAGCCCTCATTGAGAACGCTCGCCAGGGATTCTACAATGGCTCACCCATCCCTCTCGGCTACAAAAGCGTCGAGGTCGAAAAGCGTGGCGCGCGCATCAAAAAGAAGCTGGCCATCGATGCAGTCGAAGCCGAAACGGTCAAACTGATCTTCCGCCTCTATCGGCAGGGCGACGGTACGTCGGGGCCTCTGGGCGTGAAAAAGCTGACGTCCTGGCTCAACGAGCGCGGCTACCGCACCCGCCGCGGTGCTCGTTTCGGCGTGGCCACCGTCCACGGCATCTTGTCCAATCCGATCTACATGGGCCAGTGGGTCTTCAACAAGCGCGACTCTAGGACGCTGAAGCAGAAGCCCGCGCATGAGCACGTCACAGTCGAGGTGCCGGTGATTATTCCGAGCGCGGAATTCGAGACTGTGGCCGCAGCTCTCAAGACGCGGGATCCCAGGGTGACCTCGCCCCGCGTCGTGACGGGACCCATCCTGCTAACCGGCATCGCTACCTGCGCTGGATGCGACGGAGCTATGACGCTGCGGACGGGGACGTCGTCAACCGGAAAGGTCCACAAATATTACACTTGCTCAACCTGTGCACGGCAGGGCAAGACCGGCTGCAAAGGGCGCTCCGTCCCGATGGACAAGCTGGACACCATTGTCGTCGAGAATCTCGCCGAACGGCTGTTCCAGCCGGAGCGGCTGAAGACCATCCTCGGCAAGCTTGCCGAGCGCAGGTCGGAGCAGGCAGCCGAGGTTGATCAGCGTGTCTCCACCCTCCGGTCAGAACAAACTGCCGCTGAAGACAAGCTGAAGCGCCTCTACGCGATGGTGGAGAACGGCCTGACCGAGATGGATGACATCCTGAAGGACCGTATCGCGGCCCTCAAGGTCGAGCGCGACCGGGCGAAAGATGCCCTGGAGCGCATTAAGACGCGCCCAAGGGCCCATGCCATCGATGCCCGGGCAATTGAGCGCTTCGGCAGCCTTATGCGCGAAAATATTGCCTCGGGGCCAATCCCCTTCCGGAAGGCCTACATCAGGTCGGTGGTGGAGCGGGTAGAGGTTGACGACCGAGCCATTCGGATCGTGGGTGACAGGGCCACGCTGGAGCAGGCTATTGCCGGCGGCCAAAACGCGAATCCCGGCGTTCGCAGTTTTGTACGCAAGTGGCGCGCTCGGAAGGATTCGAACCTCCGACCCTCGGAATCGAAATCCGATGCTCTATCCAGCTGAGCTACGAGCGCCTGCCCCGGGTATGGGCCACAAACCGAACGGCCTCGACCGTACGCTGGCAAGCCAGCACATTGACGACGTTCGGATCGGGTCGAATTAGCAGAGAGGCCAGACAATAAAAAGCCCTTCCCGCCTCATTTCGAGACGGGTCAAGAGCCCTATCACCAGGTGGTGTTGAACAGGCCGAAATGCGGCTGCTGTGCCACCAGCATCATCGGCTGGGCATGCTGCGGTGCCGGATGCGCCCGGGCGACCTTGCGCTTCGGTTGAGCGGGAGCCTGGACCTGCTGCTGCGGCTGAGCCTGAGCAACCTCGGACGGAGCCTGCGGCTTGGCTTCGGCCTTCCTGGCCGCGGCCGCGTCGGCCTTCGGCGTAAACTGGGCGAACGTCTCGCGCACCCGCGGCTTGGCAGACATGTCAGCCAGCGCGTCAGCTTGCATCGCCGGCTGGGGAGCCGCGACGGCAGCCGTCTTCGTCACGGGGGCTGCAATCGTCGGCTGGCTGGTATCCAGCACAATCCGATCAGGCAGATGGCGATCGGACCGGATGCGGATCAGTGGCTGGTCGTAGCTTGCCACCCCAACGGTCTGCGCAACCGGCGTTGCCGGCCAGACGAAATCCGCCGCAAACAACAGTGCGAGCAACGCTCCACCGACGAACATGAAATACCGAAAGATGGGCATTCACTTGCGCTCCGCCCCCCGCATCCCCGCGTGGGCACCTCGCCTTAACCGGCGATCCTTTAATTGGTTCCTACGCCCAGCCTTTGGTTCAACTGGCGACGCCAAGAATTTTGGCCAAGGGGCAAGCAAGGGACAAGAACGGTAACTTTTCCGCTAGCGCAATGTGTGGCCCTTTAGGCGCGCCGCGCCGTGACCAGCGAACACTTCGCTTGCTCGGCGTTTACATTGACGAAACCGATGGGGATACGTGCAAACGTCTTGCGGCTCTTGATGCCGACCATGTCGGATATCACCCGGCTGCGGTCAGTGAGGTGGCTCCCGTTGCGCCGCGTGAAGGCGCAGACGATCTCGACATCTTTTACGGCATAGTCATTGTCATTTCGCACGGTAAAGGTCACCAGCGCCTTCGAGCCGAGCCCGCCGCGACGCCAAGTCTGTGACGAAATCTTCATCCGGTCGAGGCCGGCGGCTTCACCCGGGGGAAAATATGAGGCTGACACCATGGGAGCCGGATCGACACTTGCCAGCGCCACTTTCACAGGCTGGTTTTGCGCGAGGTTGCCTTCGGAAGACGGCATCAGCAACCAGAGAGCGGCACCGACCGTGCCCGCGGCCAGCAGCCACAACACGCTTGGCTTGAGCCAAACCCTCGCTGCCGGCTGGACCCGTTGCCGTTCCTCACCGTTCCCGACGAAACGTCCATGTCCAATCCGGCGTAGCCCTGATCTCATAGGTGCGTTACCCGCTCTTCCTTCAATCCGCGAGCCTCACCAAGGTTCCCGCGACCGCAAAATCTCAGCTGGGAGCAATGGTAGCGATCGTCGACGGGGATCGCTAACATGCGCTGCAACATCGCAAGGACCATCGGGAGGAATCGAAATGCCAGTCGTCGTCACCTGGGATCACATCCATCTGCGCAGCCCTGATCCGGAAGCGACTGCGGGCTGGCTGCGCGACGTCCTCGGTGGCGAGATCGTGCGCGCACCAGGACGCATCGATGTGAATTTGGGCGGCGCGAGGATATTCATCGCGCCGCTCAAAGGCGACAGCCCTGTCAGCCCTCCGCCGCCGCATCCCCATCAAGGCCTCGACCATTTCGGGCTCACGGTCAAGGACATCGACGCCGTGGCGGCCGAGATCAAGGCCAAGGGCGTGGTGTTCACGCGCGAACCGACCACGATCCGGCCCGGGGTGCGCATCTGCTTCATCCGCGGCCCCGAGGGCATCTCCGTCGAACTGCTCGAGCGCGACAAAAAATACACCTGAGGTCGCAGGCCGCTTTCCGCCTAGGTCATGCTGCCGGGCATGAAGCAGCGGATCGTGACGCCCATGTAGCCGTACATCGGCCATACCATGGTACGTCCGACCCGGTTGGGCTCCGAGATCACGGCCTCCTCCGGCACCTCGACCCAGACGAGCTCCTGCTCTCTGCCATCGATGACGTAGCCGAGGCGCGGGATCCGGACACGATAGTGCCCGTCCTTGCTCTCCCAGTCGGAGTCCGAGATCGCTGAGCCATCGGCGTCTGAGCAGCATGGCCCCTTGCCGCTGCGCAAGCCGTCGAACCAGGCCTTCAGCTCGGCACTGGTGTTGACGAACTGACCGCGGTCGCGTGCGTGCCCATATGGGGCAACGAGCGCGAACAGCGCCAGCGCGCAAGAAAGGCCTGCCGCGCTTCGCCACCGTAGGAGACAGCCGAACCGCCGTCGCTGTTTATCGTAAATCGTGGGACGCACACTGTACAGACGCGGCTCATCGCCGCCGGAATCGATCCAGTTGCTCACGTTTGTCTTGCTCCAGCACCCCGCGGCCAGTGCAACAATGATTATGCATTTCGCGGGCCAACTCCGATTCGCAACGACTGGCCTCGCTGCATGATGAGACCGTCATGTCTGCGTCACGCGCAAGCCGGGACTATTACGGTTCGCGTGCCGGTGGGACACCGCTACAGGCGAAACTGCTGCGTTGCGCGAGGGATTGAGCTTTGGCATAAAAGCTTCACCGGTTGCGCCATTGGGCGATGGCGGCCGGCCAACGGGACGTTATGAAGAACGGCCTCTATTCAATTCACGTGAGCCTGCTCGATGGTCGAGTTGGCAAGGGCAGCGGCGTGATTCTTTTTCGCGACGGCAAGATCCTTGGCGGCGATGCCTACCTCTATTACACCGGCAGCTACGTGGTGAAAGACGACCACACGTTCAAGGGTGAAGTGCTGGTGCAACGGCACACCTCGCCGCGGGGGGATGACAATCCGCTGTTCGGCGGCCCCGCCCCGGTCGGCATCGGCGTCAGTGGAACCTACACGGACACCCGCGCGGAGATGACCGGCACGGCGCTGGTCGGCAAGGCCAGCCTGATTTTCGGCGCGACCCTGCACAAACTCGCAGAGGCCGACTAGCACCGAGCTATTCGGCAGCCTGCTCCAGCGGCGCTGTGCGCGGCAGGATCATCTGGATGCGCGTGCCGCCGCCCGGCTCGGAATCGAGGTCGAGCCGCCCGCCGAGCCGGTTGGTGACAATGCTGTAGACAATGTGCAGTCCGAGGCCGGTGCCACCCTGATCGCGCCGCGTCGTGAAAAAAGGATCGAAGGCGCGGCGGCGTACGTCGAGGCTCATGCCGCAGCCATTGTCGGAGACGATGACCTCGACATTGTCCTTGCCGGATTCGCGCACCTGGATGTCGATGGTCCCCGGACGTCCGTCCGGGAAAGCGTGCGCCACCGAATTCAGAAACAGATTGGTCAGCACCTGGCCGTACGGACCGGGATAGCTGTTCATGGTCAGATTGGGCTGGCACTCGACGTTGAGCGTCAGGTTCTGCTTGCGCAGCCCCGGGCGCAGGCTCATCACCACCTGCTCGGTGAGGTCGGCGAGATCGAAGGTGCGCTGGTCGGAATAGTTGCGATCGGCCGCGACCTGCTTGAACGACTGGATCAGCTCTGCTGCGCGGTTGAGGTTGGAGACGAGTTGCGAGGACGCATCGCGGCTGGTGCTCAGATAGTCGTTGAGCGTCGAGCGGCGAAGCTCGCCGCGTTCGACCTCGGCGCTGAACATCGCCGTCTTGCGTTCCAGCGCCGAGGCGACCGTCAGGCTGATGCCGACCGGATTGTTGACCTCGTGCGCGACGCCGGCGACGAGGCGGCCGAGCGCGGCGAGCTTCTCCGCCTCGATCAGCGAGGCCTGCGTCTCGCGCAGATTGCGCAGCGCGGTCTCGGCGGCATCCTTGGCCTTCCGCATCTCCTGCTCGCCGCGTTTGCGCTCACCAATGTCGAGCGCGACGGTGACGATCCGCTCGATCTCGCCCTCGGCATCGAGCAGCGGCAGCTTGTTGACCAGCCATTGCCGCATGTTGCCGGAGGAGTCCTTGTACTCCTCCTCGTAAAATCCGAGCCCCTTGCGAAGCCTCAGCACATTCTTGTCGTTCTCGTCGGTCTTGGCCGCGCCATAGCGCGACATCAGATCGGCTGTCGTGCGGCCAATCGCATCGTCGGGCTCGATGCCGAAGATGCCGGCCATGTAGCGGTTCATCAGCACGTAACGGAGGTCGCGATCCTTCACGTTGATCACGGCGGGCACGGTGTCAATGACCTGCTGGAGCAGGCGCCGGCCTTCGGCGATGGCGTCTTCCGCCCGCTTCTGGTCGGTAATGTCGCGCAGCGTGCCCTCGTAGCGGACGATCGTGCCGTGCTCGTCCCGCACACCGGTGGCGCTGTCCGAGAGCCAGAGGATGTTGCCGTTGCGCTGGCGCACCTGGTATTCGAACTCGCGCACAATACCGTCGCGGTGCATCAGCCGCTGGTATTCCTCGCGCGCCTCGGGATGGACGTAGATGGTGTGGGCGATGTCGTTGATGCTGTCGATCAGATGCTGCGGGTTGTCATAGCCCATCATCCGCGCAAGCGCCGGATTGGCATTGAGCAGATCGCCCGCCGGCGTCGTCACGTAGATGCCGTCGACCGAACCCTCGAACAGCTTGCGATAGCTCTCTTCGGCCAACCGCTGCTCGGTGAGCGCGCGCACCGCCGCCTCCCGCGCCGTATCGGCCTCCTCCAGCGCGCGGCGGAAGACTTCTGCGGCGCGAGCGATATCGCCGATCTCGTTGTTGAGATCGGCCGACGGGATCGAGGTCTTCTTCTCACCCGCCGCAAGAGCGCGAATGGAGCGCGCGATCTGGGCCAGCGGACGCACCGTGCGCCTCACCACAAATCCTGCGGCAAGGATGCCGATCAGCACGCCCATGCTGCCGAGCACGATGCTCTGCCAGCGTGCCTCGGCAAGCGTGCGGGCAAAGTCGCGCGACAGCACGTGGCCGCGGCGGTCGCTGACGTCGCGAAGCAATTCTGTGACCCGGCCAATCAGCCGGCCCTCGGTGCCCAACACCTCGCGGTCGATATCGGCGATCTGTCGTTCGCGGACGGCGACCGCAATGATGGCATCGGCGTAGTTGTTCACGGCCGATTTCAATCTGCTATCCGCGATCTCCATCACCCGCATGCCCTGCGCGGCCTGCTCTGCGGCGGAGGGATTGCGCGCGAGCAGCCCGAGTGCGATCCGGCTCTGCGCCTCCGACAGGCGCGCGGCGAGATCGCGGTCACCGCTTTCGGAGACCGCCGCATCGAACTGGTCGCGAAGCGGCGGCAAGCCCGCCAGCAGCTGCGCGCGGCGATCGATCAGGGTCGAGATCCTATCCAGCCCGCTGCGGTAGGTCGCCAGGCGTTCGGAGACGCCGTCGATCATGTCCTGCTGCTCGGGGGCAAGGTCGATACGGGTTTTCTTGAGGATGTCGCTCAGCGTCGAGGCGGCCTCGCCGACCTGCCTGAACTGGATGCCGGCGCCGGGATCGGTGACGAAGTCACGCGCGGCAAGCCGCAGATCGTTCATGCGGCGATCGATGTCCTCGGCGAGATCGCCGACGCTTTGCAACCGCTGAAGCTCGGCGAAGGTGGCATCAATATGCCGGATCGCGATCACGCTGGCGGCCGAGGTGACGATGATCACCGCCAGGACCAGGATAAAGCTGCCGAACGTCGTCTGGCCGATCGACAGCGAAAACGATCGCTTCGACGGCGGCTTCGGTGGCGTTTCGACGGACATTGGGGCGGAACCGGACTCCATATCCCCTTAATATACGATGTATCACCCCTCGGGGGGAACATGGCTCGGCCGGCCTTATAGGGCTGTTTTCATGAGGGTTTAGCGACGGCCGGCCACCGGGCCGGGATCGCCATGGCGGCGACCCCGAGGACGACGCAGGCAAGGCCGATCCAGGCGGTCTGGCTCAGGCTTTCGCCAAGACAGGCGACGCTGATCGCGACCCCGATGGGGACGCGGAGATAAGCCTGGGCGGTGGTACCGACCGAGCCGAGGGTCTGGATCAGGCGGAAGTAGATCGCGAAGGCGGCCGCGGTCGAGAACACCGCAAGCGCGAGCAGCGCCAGGATGGAGCTCAGCGAAGGCGACAGCGTCCAGGGCCGCTCGACGACGAGCGAGGCTGGGATCAGCACAGAAGCGCCTGCAAGTAACGAACCGGCAGCCGGCGCCATCGGATCGAGGCCCTTGAAGCTGCGGCCGAAGATCGCGGCGCAGGCGTAGCAGACGGTGGCCGCGACGATGGCGGCTTCCGCAACGAGGCCGCTGCCGATGTCATGAAATGCATC
This sequence comes from Bradyrhizobium manausense, assembly GCF_018129685.1. GTDB lineage: Bacteria > Pseudomonadota > Alphaproteobacteria > Rhizobiales > Xanthobacteraceae > Bradyrhizobium > Bradyrhizobium manausense_D. Next base: position 297,419 of record NZ_JAFCLG010000006.1, on the reverse strand, counting down.
GACGCCGACGATCAGCAGGATGCCGGCCATGCCGGCGACCACGCCAAACAGTTTTCGCGGGGTCGTCGCCTCATGGCGGGTGACGATTGCCGTGAGCAGAAAGGTGAAGATCGGGCCCGCCGAATTGAGGATGGTGGCGAGCGCAGCATCGACATGGCGCTCGCCCCAGGCGATCAGCGTCCAGGGGATCACGCTGTTGAGCACGGCCTGGAACGCGAAGCGCCGCCAGGTCGCAGCGTCTGTGGGCATCCTGATGCCCCTCGCCCGCATGATCGCGAGCAGCAACAGGCCCGCGACCGTCGTGCGCGCAGCGATCAGCGTGACGGGCGGGATCGTGGCGACGCCGAGCTTGATGAAGGTGTAGGAGCCGCCCCAGAGCGTTGCGAGCGCGACCAGCAGCGTCAGTTCGATGGCAAGGTTGGTGTCCTGCCTGGTGTCCATTGGCCATCCCGTCCATTTCCGCGATGGACGGAACCTAGCGCGTCCGCAGGTGCCGATACTTCGTTCAATGTCGAAGTATATCAGCCGACGGCGCCGACCTCGAACACCTCGCCGTCGTAACCGGCCTCGCGGGGAATGCGAAGCTGACGGCCACTTTCGGTTTTCGTCATGACCGGCACCACCGTGACGATCGACAGGCTCCTGGCATGGTCGAGCGCCGATTTCACCGTCGGTTGCTTCGCCAGCCGGATCAGATTGCGCGTGGTCGGAAACGGCAGCTTGAAGCGGCCGCTCTCCCCGCCCTCCACCGCCTCGCGTGCGGACAGCCAGATCGAGTCGGTTGACTCCCGTCCGTCATGCGCGCCGAGCTGGTCGGGCGGCGCGGCGGCCAGGAAGAACCAGGTATCGAACCGCTTCGGCATGCCCTCCGGCGTGATCCAGTGTGCGTAGGGCACGAGCGTATCGAGCGCGAGCAGGAGATCGTTGTCGGCCAGAATGCTCAGGAAGCTGATCTTGTGCTCGTTGAGCGCCACGCGATGCGCATCGGCGATCTCGCCGGCGCGCTTCGCATCAACAGGCGTGTTCGAGCCCTTCGAACGCGCCAGCAAAATGCCGCTCTCCTCGAAGGTCTCGCGGATCGCGGCGATCCGAAAACCGCGATCCGATTCACTCAGGCCCTCGCCGCCGGAATACAGGTCGGACCGCTTGACGATCTCCTGATCGCCAGCATCGACGCTGCCGCCCGGAAACACCAGCGCACCCGAATTGAACTCGATCTGGTGATGGCGAACCATCATGAAGATCTCCACTTCCTTTGCGCCATCGCGGAGCAGGAGGATCGTCGAGGCCGGGCGTGATGCTGATGTCTCGGGCATTCAGCTAACCTGCAGCGCTGGATTGCGGACCGAGATTGGCGCGCTTGTCGACACGGGCGACGCGCGACAGCAGATAGTCGACCTCGGCCTTCGCCGTCGCCGTCATCGTCGCGCCCGGCTTGCGCTGCGCGCTGGAGGCGATGATGCCGCGCTTCTGCAGCACGTATTTGCGGACGGTCAGGCCAACGCCCGGCTGCTGCTCGTAGCGAATCAGCGGCAGATGCGCGTCGAACAGATCATGCGCCGCGTCGCGCTTGCCGGCCTTGGAGAGATTGACGACGTCGATCAAGAGCTCGGGGAACGCGTAGCCGGTCATGGCGCCGTCGGCCCCGCGCTCCATCTCGAAGTCAAGGAAGGTGCCGCCATTGCCGCAAAGGATCGAGAGCGGGCGGAGCGAGCCGTCCTTCTGGAAGCCGCGCAAAGTCGAGATCTTCTCGAGGCCCGGCCAATCCTCGTGCTTGAGCATCACGCAGTTCGGATTCTCCATCACGATCTTGCGGATCACGGCGGGCGTGAACACGACCTGCAAGGTCAGCGGGTAGTCCTGCAGCACCCAGGGCACATCAGGGCCGATCGCCTCGGCCGCCTGCTTGAAATAGCCAACGATCTGGTCGTCAGTCCGCAAGCTAGGCGGCGGCGCGATCATGACGCCGGCAGCACCCGCGTCCATCGAGGCCCTGGCCAGCGATCGCATGGTGGCAAAGCCCGGTGCCGAGACGCCGACGATCACCTGCATTGTCTTGGCGCGCTTGACGTAGCGCACCGCCACCTGCTCGGCCTCGGCGGCGTCCAACTTCGGCGCCTCACCCAGGATGCCCAGCACCGTGACGCCATCGCAGCCGACCTCCTCGTAGAAATCGGTGAGGCGGTCGATCGAGCGCTCGTCGATCCGTCCGTCGTCGTGAAACGGCGTCGGCGCGATTGCGAAGGTGCCCTTGGCGTCGGCGGTCAGTTTCATCGTCTATCCTTGTCTCTCTCTCTTCGTCATTCCGGGATGGCCCGAAGGGCCAGGCCCGGAATCCATAACCCCGGTTCGTGGCTATGGATTCCGGGCTCTCCGGGTCGCGCTTCGCGCGATCCCGTCGCCCCGGAACGACAGTGTGGCTAAAACCTCCGCGCACCCATCTTGATCTGCTCCTCGGAGAAGAAGATCTCCTTGGCATGCTCAACGATGTCCTGGGCGTTCCAGCCCGTGTGCGGCGGTTTCCAGCCTTCCATCTCCATCATCCGCATTTCGCGCACGCCGCGAGGCCCGGACACACCCAGCACCTTGCCGGTCTGGTCGCCCGACAAATCGCTGACCATGTATAGCACGGCCGGCGCGATCCCGTCCGGCCCCAGCGCCGCGCCGGGGTTCTCCTTATAGCGGGGCAGGTCTGCGGTCATGCGGGTCAGGGCCCCCGGGGCCAGCGTCCAGATCCGGATATTGTACTTGCGGCCCTCGATCGCCAGCACGTTGGACAGGCCCCAGATGCCGCCTTTGGCGGCGCCGTAATTGCTCTGGCCGAAATTGCCGATCAGGCCTGATGTCGAGGAGGTGTTGACGATGACGCCGCCGCCGTTTTCCCGCATCCAGCGAAACACCGGCATGGTGCAACAAAAGGTGCCTTTCAGATGCACCTTGATGACCTTGTCCCAATCGGCCTCGCTGGCCTTGGCGAAGGTCTGATCGCGCAAGATGCCGGCGTTGTTGACCAGGATGTCGGCGCGGCCGAAATGCTTGATGGCGTCGTCGAACACCGACTGGCCGCCCTTCATGGTGGAGATGTCGGCGCCGTTGGCGACCGCCTTGCCGCCTTCGGCCTTGATCGCGTCCACCACAAGCTGCGCCATCGATTTGTCGGCGCCGGAGCCATCGCGCGGCCCGCCGAGATCGTTGACGACGACCGAGGCCCCTTCCCGCGCGAACAACTTTGCGTAGGCCTCACCCAGCCCCCCGCCCGCGCCGGTGATCAGCGCAACCTTGCCGTCGAGTAGTCCCATAGTGGCTTCTCCCTGTTCTTTTGTTTTCTTGCTCCGTCATGGCCGGGCTTGTCCGGCCATCCACGAACCTGGTCGCCAACTGCACGAAAGAACGTGGATGCCCGGGACAAGCGCGGGCATGACGAAAATAACTCAGAGCGGCGCATGCGGACCGCTTAACCCAGCACCGTCTTGCCGTTCTTGATCACCGTGACTCCGCGCGAGTTCACCCTCGCTTCGAACGAGATCACATTGCCATCCTTCCAGAGGTCCATGGTCACGGTCTCCCCGGGATAAACCGGCGACGAGAACCGCGCGACGTGCTGGCGGAAGGCTGAGGCGTCGTAATCGGCATAGGTCTGCAGCACGCCGCGGCAGGTGATGCCGTATGTGCACATGCCGTGCAGGATCGGGCGCGGGAAGCCGGCCTTCTTCGCAAACTCTGGATCCGAGTGCAGCGGATTGCGGTCGCCGCAGAGGCGATAGACCAACGCCTGGTCGGGGCGCGTGGTGATATCGATGGTTCTGTCGGGCGCGCGCGAGGGAATCTTGTGCGGATCGGGCTGCGTCAGGTTCGGCCCACCAAAGCCGCCATCCCCTCGGGCGAAGCGCGAGGCGACGAGTGTCGCAAGCTTCTCGCCCTTCTCGTTCTTCAGCACGGTCTGATGGCTGATGACGACGCCTTTGCCCTCGCCCTTGTCGTAGACCTCGAGCACGGAGGAATCGGCGGTGATGTTGGCGGCAACCGGCAGCGGTTGATGGAAGGTGATGTCTCGCTCGCCGTCGACCACCATCACGCGGTTGAGGTTCATCTCGCCCGGGCCCGAGCCCCAAGCCGCGACGGACGCGAAGGTCGGCACCACCTTGAGCGGACGCGGCGTCAGCGTGCCCTCGTTGACGAAGGCGAGCTCGTTCTCGTCCATCGGATCGGCGCCGAGACCGATGCCATAGGCGTAGAGCATCACTTCGCGATCGGTGTAGGCGTATTTCTGGCCGATGTTCTTGAGGCTTTTGAGTTCTTCGTATCTGGCGGACATCTTGTTGGTTTCCTCCCGGATTCTTATGCGCCGCCGCCAGTCAACGTGCCCTCTCCCCTTGTGGGCGAGGGCTGCGAGAGCCGTGCGGCAAGCTCGTTTGGGTGAGGGGTTGCTTCCGCATTGAATAATCTCTCTGCGGAACGAGACCCCTCATCCGGCGCTTCGCGCCACCTTCCTCCGCAAGGGGGGAAGGAAGAACTAGGCCACCGTAAAGAATGGCAGCGGGGCGCCGTCGGTCGGCTTGAACACCACCTTCACCTTCTGGCCGATCTTGAGCTTCTCCAGATCGCAGTCGACGAAGTTGGTCTGCACCGACGGTCCCTCCATCAGCGTGACGTAGCCGATGGCATAAGGACCGGTCGGCGACTTCCGCATCAGGCTATACGTGTAGATCGTGCCCTCGCCCGACGCTTCCTCCCACACCGTCTTGTCGGAGTAGCAGAACGGGCAGATCGAACGCGGGAAGTAATGCGCCTCGCCGCACGCGGTGCAGCGCTTAATCATGAACTTGCCGCGGCTGGCTGCGTCCCAGAACGCAGCGGTCTCGGGGTTCGTGATCGGGGCAGAATATTTTTTCGCTTCACTCATCACACGCGCTCCAGAATGGCGGTCGAGGCGGCATGGCGAACGCCCAGAAGGCCGCCGGTGCCATGGGCGATGGCGAGATCGCAATTCGGAACCTGCACCTTCGGATGCGCCTCGCCGCGCAGCTGCCGCACAGCCTCGATGATCTTGGTCATGCCGCCGCGATTGACGGGATGGTTGCTGCAGAGGCCGCCGCCATCGGTGTTGAACGGCAGCTTGCCGACGCCGGAAATCAGATTGCCGTCGGCGACGAACCTGCCGCCCTCGCCCTTCTTGCAGAAGCCGAGGTCTTCGAGCTGCATCAAGACGGTGATGGTGAAGCTGTCGTAGATCGAGGCGTATTTGATGTCCTTCGGCGTGATGCCGGCTTCCTCGAACGCGCGCGGGCCGGACCAGATGCCGGCGGAATAGGTGAGATCGAGATCCTTGCCGCCGCGTGGACCCTTCATCGCCTCGCCATGGCCGATCAGGCGTACCTGCGGCTTCTTCAGGCTCCTGGCAATCTCGGGCGTCGTCACGATCAGCGCGCCGCCGCCATCGGAGACGACGCAGCAATCCATGCGATGCAGCGGATCGGAGATCATCGGCGAGTTCAGCACGTCCTCGACGGTAACGACGTCCTTGAGCATCGCATTCGGATTGTATTGCGCGTGATGCGAGGCCGCGACCTTGATCCAGGCGAGCTGCTCGCTCGTGGTGCCATAGTCGTGCATATGGCGCATGGCACACATGCCATAGGCATTGTGCGTGGTCGCGCCATAAGCGGATTCGAAATCGGCTTCCGCGCCGGCCGCACGCGGCGGCATCGCACCAGTGCGCGGCTTGCCGGCGAGCGTGATCAGCGCGATCGAGCACTTGCCCGCCGCGATGGCTTCGGCCGCATGGCCGAGGTGGATGATGTAGGAGCAGCCGCCGGTCTCGGTGGAATCGACGTGGCGGAGCTTTTTGGTGTTGAGCCCGAGATAGTCGACCATCGGCCAGGCGCCGCCGGGCGCGTCGCCCGCGCAGAAATAGCCGTCGACGTCGTCCTTGCTGATCCCGGCATCCTCGATCGCGCCCTTGGCGACCTCGGCGTGAAGCTGGGCGGTGGATTTGTCCGGCGCATGCCGGGTCGGGTGTTCGTAGATCCCGGCAATGTAGGCTTTGCCCTTGATGGTCAAAACTTCAGGTCTCCGCTCGCGTTTTTTCTTGGCGCTTTTTTCTGAACCGCACTGGCCCGGTTGGCAAGCGCGGAAATATTCCGCCCCGCGAGAGGGTAGCGGGTGTGCGCAAGTGGTCTCACGCGGCATATCGGTAACAAGGCTAGTGATGCATTTCTAAGACTATGACTGGCGCAGCAGACGTGCTCCGCCAAACCGTCGCGGTGTAGCAATAGCCGCCCACGTAATCATCGAGACGGAAAGAACGGGTACCCGAAGAAACCAAGCGGTCTTTCACCTCAGCCTTCCAGAAGGCAAAGCGATCGACCTCAGGGATCCACATCAACGGTTTTCCAACGTCTGCCACCACAAAGGTCGAACCGTTCCGGAGGAGCAGCTTAATGTCGACCTCGCTCACATCTTCGGCTCGTCGCACATCCAAAGCGCCCTCGCCGCGCCATAGCTCGGTGAGCGGCAATTGTGTCACCACGCGATAAACAGGATCCATGATTCAACTCAGCACCGGCCGAAACGGACGGGCTCGGCAGGCCAAACAATAAAGGTGTTTTGCCCGACGGCACAAGCGATTTCGTTTTACCGAAATACCCGGATTGGCTGAAAACAACCTCATGCACAGTAAAACGTTGCTTGATTTCAAAGGGGAATTCGCAGGGTGGGCAAAGCGGAGCGTGCCCCCTCTTACGCACCCCGATGAAGATGGTGGGCACGGCGCAAGTGCGCCTTTGCCCACCCTACGAGATCTCGCTACTCCGCTGCGATCTGCCTTGGCGCAGGCGGCGGGCTCGCCAGGTCCGCAGCCAGCTGGGCGTAGCGGGCCTTGGCGTCCGCGACCGCTTTCTCCTTCACCGGACCGTAGCCGCGGATGCGGTCGGGCAGCGAGAGCAGCTCGACCGACGTGTCGATCGTGACCGGCGACAGCAGGCCGAGCACGGTGGCGACATCCTTCTCGTAGCCCACGATCAGGTCCCGCTCGAGCTTGCGGTCGGCGCTGTAGCCGAAGATGTCGAGCGGCGTGCCGCGCAGGAACTTGAATTTGGCGAGCACGCCGAACAATTTCAGCATCCACGGGCCGAAGGCGCGCTTCTTCGGACGGCCCAGCGCATCGACGCCGCGGCTGAGGATCGGCGGGGCGAGGTTGAAGCTGAACGTGTAGTCGCCCTCGAACTGGTCTTGGAGCTGCTTGGCGAAGGCGCCGTCGGTAAAGAGCCGCGCAACCTCGTATTCGTCCTTGTAGGCGAGCAGTTTGGCGTAGTTGATCGCAACCGCGCGCGGCAGCGCATCGCCGTAGCCGCCCTTCACCGCTGCGTCACGGACCTGGTCGACGAGCTTGCGGTAACGCTTGGCGAGACGGCCGTTCTGGTAGGCGGTGAGATGCGTGGCGCGATGCTCGATGATCTCGTCGAGCGTCATCGCCTCCAGGCTCTTGGGCGCAACAGCCTCGTCCGTTCCCTTCAGCATCTCGGCGAGACGCGCGGGATCGGCGACCGCGAGGCGGCCGAGGCGGAAGGCTTCCTTGTTCATCTTGATCGAGACGCCATTGATCTCGATCGCCTGCTCGATCGATTCCGCCGACAGCGGGAACAGGCCCTTTTGATAGGCGTAGCCCATCATCATCATGTTGGTGGCGATGGCATCGCCCAGCAGTTGTTCGGCCGGCGTGGTGAAGTCGAAGAAGACGGAGTCCTTGTGCAGCGCCGTCTCCAGCAATCCGTTCAGCTTGCGCGTCTGGAAATTGAAGTCGCGGTTCAGCACGAAATCGGCGGTCGGGATGACGTGGCTGTTGATGATGCCGCGGGTGCGGCTGGTGTCGCACAGCGAGATCGTGTCCTTGGCGACCGCGACCACCTCGTCGGCGGCGAGCACGACGTCGGCTGTACCGGTGACGATGCGCGAGCAGGTTACCTCGGCGGGATGATCCGACAGCCTCACATGGCTGAGCACCGCGCCGCCCTTCTGGGCGAGGCCGGACATGTCGAGGATCATCGAGGCCTTGCCCTCGATGTGAGCGGCCATGCCGAGCAGCGCGCCGATGGTGAGCACGCCGGTGCCGCCAACGCCGCCGACCGCGATGTTGTAGGGCTTGTCGAGTGTCGGCCGCGTTGCCGGTTCCGGCAGTTCGCCGATGTCGGCAAGCTCCGCCGGCGCACGGTGGCGCGGCTTGCCGCCGTCGACGGTGACGAAGGACGGGCAGAAGCCCTTCACACATGAATAGTCCTTGTTGCAGGACGACTGGTTGATGGCGCGCTTGCGGCCGAACTCGGTTTCCAGCGGCTCGACCGAGATACAGTTCGATTGCACCGAGCAGTCGCCGCAGCCTTCGCAGACCGCCGGGTTGATCATGACGCGGCGCGCCGGATCTTCCATCAGGCCGCGCTTGCGACGGCGGCGTTTTTCGGCGGCGCAGGTCTGCACGAACACGATGGCCGAGGTGCCCTTGTAGTCCCGGCACATCTTCATGACGTGGTCGAGCTCGTCGCGGTGATATTTCTTCACGCCGGGCGCGATGGTGTCGGCCGGATAGGCGTCGGGCGCCTCGGAGACCAGGTAGATCTCGCGAATGCCTTCGGCGTGGAGCTGGAAGGTGATCTGCTGCGGCGAGAGATCGCCGTCGTGACGCTGGCCGCCGGTCATCGCGACGGCGTCGTTGTAGAGGATCTTGTAGGTGATGTTGGTCTTGGAGGCGACCGCCTGGCGGATGGCGAGAAGGCCGGAGTGGAAATAGGTACCGTCGCCGAGATTGGCGAAGATGTGGTTCTCGTTGGTGAAGGGCGCGATGCCGACCCACGGCACGCCCTCGCCGCCCATATGCGTGAACGTCTCGGTCGAGCGGTCCATCCACAGCGCCATGAAGTGACAGCCGATGCCGGCGAGCGCGCGGCTGCCTTCGGGGACCTTGGTCGAGGTGTTGTGGGGGCAGCCGGAGCAGAAATACGGGGTGCGGGAGACGGGCGCCGTCGGGATCATCTGGGACGCCTGGCGGCCGTTGAACCAGTCGGCCTTGGCGCGGAGCATCTCCGCAATTTCAGGGTTGAGATCAAGTCGAAGCAGTCGCTCGGTGAGCGAAGTCGCGAGCGAGGCGACGCTAAGCTCGGCGGCGAAGGTCAGGAAGCGCTTGTCGTGCTCGTCCATCTTGCCGACGATGCGCGGGCGGACGTCGTCGCGCCAGTTGAACAGCTCCTGCTTGACCTGGTTCTCGACGATCTCGCGGCGTTCCTCGATGATGAAGATCTCTTCGAGGCCGACGGCGAACTGGCGCACGCCTTCCGGCTCCAGCGGCCAGGGCATGCCGATCTTGTAGAGCCTGAGGCCGATCCTGGCGGCGACCTCCTCGGTGATGCCGAGTTCGCGCAGCGCCTGGCGGACGTCCTCGTAGCTCTTGCCCGACGCCATGATGCCGAAACGGGCGTTCGGCGAATCCATGGTGACGCGGTTGACCTTGTTGGCGCGCGCGAAGGCGATCGCGGCAAAGCCCTTGTAGTCCTGCAGGCGGCGGTCCTGCTCGAAGCGGTCGTCGGGCCAGCGCAGATTGAGCCCGCCGGGCGGCAGCTCGAAATCGGAGGGGATGATGAAGGGCTTCATCTCGTCGGTGAGGTCGATCTCGGCAGTGGTCTCCACCGTCTCGGTGATGACCTTCATGCCGACCCAGCAGCCGGAATAGCGCGACATCGCGATGCCGAGCAGGCCCATCTCGATCATCTCGTGGATGCTCGAGGGATAGAGGTACGGCATCAACGCTGAGATGAAGGCGTGGTCCGACTGATGCGGGACGGTCGAGGATTTTGCGCCGTGGTCGTCGCCGGCGAGGCACAGCACACCGCCGTTCTTGGCGGAGCCGGCCGCATTGCCGTGACGGAAGACGTCGCCGCAGCGGTCGACGCCGGGGCCCTTGCCGTACCAGATGCCGACCACGCCGTCGTACTTGGCGCCGGGCGAGAGGTTGAGCTGCTGCGAGCCCCAGACGGCCGTCGCCGCCAGGTCCTCGTTCACGCCGGGCTGGAATTTGATGTTGTACTGCTCGAGATGCTTGCGCGCGGCGAAGAGCTGCTGGTCATAGCCGCCGAGCGGCGAGCCGCGATAGCCGGAGATGAAGCCCGCGGTGTTCAGCCCCGCGGCGCGGTCGCGCCTGATCTGGGCCATGGGCAGACGGACCAGCGCCTGGATACCCGTCGTGAAGATATGGCCGGTATCCTGGGTGTATTTCTGATCGAGACTGATCGGACCCTGGTTGATGCCCATTCTTGTCCTCTTCCGCCCTTTTGAGCGTTTGGCTGCTTAAGCCGTTGCTTGCCCGCTGTTTTTAGCTAGGTCGCGCCGACCATCTCTGCCACTCTATGTCGGATATTTAGCGCGGCGCATCACAAATCTGGACCTTCCGTGGCGACGGGAAAAAAACGCAATTTCGTGGCCGGAAAGGCATTGGCGATTTTCAATTTGTGTCACCATACCCCCGCCGTCGCGAAACGACATGACGCCGCTATAATCCGGCTGTCGATCGAGGGGCGCAGGAGAAGGCATTCGATGCGGACGATTCTGGCTGTTGGGCTCTTGTGCAGTGCGGTTGCGCGTGCCGCTCTCGCCGCCGAGCCGTCGCCTGAGCTGATCGCCTACGGCAAGGCGCTGGTCGAGGCCGGCGATTGCGCCGGCTGCCACACCGCCGATCCCGCCAAGCCCTTCGCCGGGGGCAAGCGCATCGACACGCCGTTCGGTGCGATCTATGCCCCGAACCTCACGCCCGACCGCGACACCGGGATCGGCGCCTGGACGGATGCCGATTTCACCCGCGCCGTGCGTACCGGCACCGCGCCTGACGGATCGCTGTACTACCCGGCCTTTCCCTATCCCTACTTCACGCGGATGACGAAGGACGACACGCTGGCGATCCGCGCCTATCTCGGCACGCTCGCGCCCGTCGTCAGCCGCAACAAGCCGCCGGAGCTGCGCTGGCCCCTCAACTACCGCTTCCTGATGCGCGGCTGGAACCTGCTGTTCTTCACGCCTGGCCTGTTCGAGCCGGACCAGAGCAAGAGCGCGGCGTGGAACAGGGGCGGCTATCTCGTCACCGGGCTCGGCCATTGCGGCGCATGTCACACGCCCAAGAACTTGCTTGGTGCGGACAAGACCGCGCAGGCGCTCGCCGGCAGCGAGGTCGGCGGATGGTATGCGCCGCGCCTCGATGGCGCCGCGCGCACGGGGTTACAGTCGTGGACCGCGCAGGACATCGCCGAATATCTGCAGAGCGGCCGCAATGCCAAAAGCCATGCCGGCGGACCGATGGCCGAAGTGATCGTCAACTCGACCGCGAAGATGAGCGACGCCGATGTGCGCGCGATCGCGACGTATCTGAAAGACATGCCGCCGGTGCGGCGCGAACCGAAGGTGACGCCGCCTGACGAGGCCGAGATGAAAGCGGGCCAGGCGGTCTACGCGAAATTCTGCATCGCCTGCCATGAGGCCGACGGCTCCGGCGCGCCGCGCATCTATCCGCCATTGCCGGGCAACGCGCTGCTGCAATCGATCAACCCGTCGTCCACCCTGCGCGTCATCCTCGACGGCGCGCACACCGTGACGACGCCGCGGGCGCCGAACACCGGCGAGATGCCCGGCTACGCCAAAAAATTGTCGGACGAGGAGATCGCGGCGGTGTCGAACTACATCCGCAATTCCTGGGGCAATGCCGGCCCGCTGGTGACACCTGCGCAGGTCGCGAAGGCGCGGCAGCAAGGATTAATCCCCTAGTCCCGAGAGGTCGTCATGCCCGGGCTTGTCCCGGGCATCCACGTTCTTCGTGCCGTGAACAAGACGTGGATGGCCGGGTCAAGCCCGGCCATGACACAGTGGAAACTGGAGAGGCGAAGAAAGCGACCTACTTCTCCTCATCCCCCGTGAACACGAATTTCGGCATCTCCCATTTGTAGCGCACCGCGAGCAGGCGGAAGCTGATGCCGAGCACGAAGGTCAGGATGGTCCAGAGCTCCGCGTTGAGTTCGAGGCCGAACGCGGTGGCGTAGAACAAGCCCGTCACGACCGAGACGCTGGCATAGAGCTCGGACCGAAACAGCAGCGGCACGTCGTTGCAGAGCACGTCGCGGAGCACGCCGCCGGCGCAGCCGGTGACCATGCCCGAGACGATCACGATCGTCAGCGAGGCATCCATCTGCCAGGCGATGTCGCAACCGGTCATGGTGAAAACGACCAGGCCGATCGCATCGAGCACGATGAAGGCGAGCTTGAGCCGGTGCACGAGGCGCGCGAACAGGATGGTGAGGAAGGCCGCGCCGCCGGCGAGCGCGAGATAGACCGGGTTCTGCACCCAGGCCAGCGGATAATGCCCGAGGAAGAGATCGCGCAGCGTGCCGCCGCCAAGCGCGGTGATGCAGCCGAGGAAGCAGACGCCAAGCCAATCCATGCTGCGGCGCCCGGCCGCGAGCGCAGCGGTCATGCCCTGCGCGGCCACGGCAACTAACGAGAGGAAATGCAGCACGGTATCCGTTGGTGGCAGGCTCCACATCGCCGCGTTCCCTCCTGTCGGTGGCTGGAACCTACTCGCGGAACGCCTGAAGGAACAGGTTCCCGATTCCGGCGCGGGCAACATGCGACGAAAGCATAAGGGAGACAGGAACAGAATCTCGCAGCTAAGGGTTGTCTTGGCTCAATCATCGAGGAGACCGAAAGATGGCTGACGACCGTTTTCCGAACGATCCCTACCGCGCCAACCTCGCCGACGATGAGTACCTTCGCGCGGCGCGCCGGGATGGCGACCTTCAGGTCGATCCTGAGCTCGGCGAAGGCCCCGCCTCCAGCGGCAAGATCGCGCTGTTCGCGGTGGCAATCGCCCTGGTTCTGGGCGCCGTGTTCTATGGCTTGAACAACTCCAGCACCGGCAACCAGGCGAGCAATACGCCTGCGACGCAGACCGCGCAGCAGACGGCTCCGGTCACCAATCCGGCCGCGCCTCCCGGCATGCGTGACGTGACGCCCCGCAACAACACCGCGCCCGGCGTGACCACGGGTGCCGCGCCGAGCAAGCCGGCGGTTCCGGCTGATACGCCTGCGGCGAAGCCTGATCCCGCTCCGCAGACCGACCGCACAAAGTAACGACTTGCCAGAACAAGCAACAGCGGCGGGATTGAAAGATCCCGCCGCTTCTCGTTTTAGCCAAACATCTTGTTGAGCTCGCCGCCGGGATAGCCGCTGGCAAGCTCGCCAAACGTCCCCTTCTCCGCCATCTCCTTCGCCGCGCGCATGAACCCGCCCCAGGCTGCACGGGCGAGCGAGCCGCCGACGCTGATCCGGCGCACGCCGAGATCCTCGGCCTCCCTCAACGACAGGCCGGACGCGCCGATCAGCAGATTGAACGGCTTGGGGTGAACAGCCTTCACCACCGCGGCGATGTCTTCGCGCGTTTTCAAGCCCGGCGCATAGAGACAATCGGCGCCGGCGTCGGCGTAGGCGGTGAGCCGGTCGATGACGAGCTTCAGATCAGTGATACCCCAGAGATACGCTTCGCAGCGGCCGACCAGCAGCGCGCCGCTGTCGCCGATCGCCTTGCGCGACGCCTGGATGCGCTCGACCGCGAGCGCGCGATCATAGAGCGGCTTGTTTTTGTCGCCAGTGGAGTCCTCGATCGAGAGGCCCGCGACGCCGGTGCGCACACCGCGTTCGACATTCTCGGCGACCTCGTCCGGCTCGACCGCAAAACCGCCCTCGAAATCCGCATTGACGGGAATGTCGACCGACGAGCTCAATGCTGCCAGATGCTGACAGACATCGTCGACGGTGACGCGGTTGTCGGCCTTGCCGATGGTCCAGGCAAAGCCTGCGCTCGACGAGGCAATCGCCTTGAAACCGAGATGCTGCAAGGCTTTCGCCCCACCGACGTCGACCGGATTGGGCAGGATGAAGCAGCCGTTCTCGTGCAGCTTCCTGAACGTTGCGCGCTTGTCCGCGGTCGTCACATGCATGTTTCTCTCCCTTGTTGGCCGCGCAGACATAGGCATGCCCGCGGCACGGCGCTAGTCCATGACCACCTTGCGCAAAAACGTGCGCTCTTCCGCGAGAATGAATTTGTTCTCCTCCGCGAAATGAAAGTTTGCCATGCCTTCTGCATCCTGCCGCAGCCGCGCACGATAGGCCTCGTAGGCAGCCAGGCTCTCGAAGGTGATCAGAGCGAAGGCGATGTTGTTGGTGCCCTCATGCGGCATGAAATAGCCGATGAGGTCGCCACCGCATTTCGGAATGATGGCAAGCCAGCGCTTCGAATATTCCTCGAATTGCACGCGCTTGAAGGGATCGAGCTGGTAGCGGATGAAGACGGTGACTGACATGATGGGCTCTCCTGTTGTCCTGCGTCATTGCGACAAGCGCGAGCGACACCGTCGCCGCTGAAGCATCTGGATGGCTTCGCTTCGCTCGCAATGACGTGTTTGCAGCACCACGCTACGCGCTTGCCCGGCCACGATGCTTCGGCTACCATCGAAGCATGAAATCAGGACCCGACATCGCCATGGTCGCCGCTCTGGTCGGCGACCCCGCCCGCGCCAATATGCTCACGGCGCTGATGAATGGACGCGCGCTCACCGCAAGCGAGCTCGCGCAGGAGGCCGGCATCACGCCGCAGACCGCGAGCTCGCATCTTGCCAAACTCGAGGCCGGCGGGTTGGTCGAACCGGAGAAGCAGGGCCGCCACCGCTACTATCGCCTCACCGACGACGACGTCGCCGGCGTGCTCGAGGGACTTGCAGGCCTTGCCGCGCGCACCGGCCACATGCGCGTGCGCACCGGGCCGAAGGACCCGGCACTGCGGCGCGCGCGGATCTGCTACGACCACCTCGCCGGCGACCTCGGCGTGCAGATGCTGGACTCCCTGCGCGAGCGAAACCTGGTCAAGCAGAAAAAGCAGGAGATCGAGCTGACGGCGGAAGGCGAGCGCTTCCTCGCCAGGCACCTGCAGATCTCGCCCGACATGCTCAGCCATCCGCGCCGCCCGGTGTGCAAGGCCTGCCTCGACTGGAGCGAGCGGCGCCACCATCTCGCCGGCACCCTTGGCGCTGCGATGATGCGGCGTTTTGCCGAGCTGAAATGGGCCGCGCGCGACGCCACGCCCGGCAGCCGCGTGGTGAATTTCACCCGGACCGGCGAGAAGCAATTTGCGGCGCTGTTTGGAAACGGGAAGGACTGATCACGCCAGCGGCGTGACGGCGCACGGATGGGCTCCTGCGCCATCTCGTGTCGCGCGAGGCCGCACGCGGGAGATGTTCATGCCGCATTCAGGTCATGATTGGCAGGTTTGGATCGCGACGTGACGGCACATAATGAATGTGACGAATCGTGCCTATTGATTCATTGTGCGCCGCAAGCGCCAAATCATCGAAGAGCTTTCCCCTAGCGCCTCCCCTACAAACTTGCCCAAGGACGAGAAGGAAGATCACATGAAATATCTGTTCGCCGCGGTGATGCTCGCCAGCGCGGTCGTTGGCTTCAGCGAGGCGGCCAGCGCCGCCGGTGGTTGCGGCCCGGGCTGGTATCGCGGCCCCTATGGCGGCTGCCGTCCGATGGGTGGTCCTGTTGTCGTGGCCCCCGCGCCCGTCGTGGTCGCCCCGCCGGTCGTCGTGGTGCGCCCGCGCGTGTGCCCCTATGGCTTCCGCTGGTACTACGGCCGCTGCCGCCCGATCTGATAATTTTCGCTTGCGAAACGGCCGCGCAGGATGAGCCCGCGCGGCCGTTTTCATTATGGACGCGATAGCAAAAAGGGGATCGCGAGATCCCCTTTTTCAGTCGGGCCGTCGTCACCAGCGGCGCCAATGCCGATGATGGTGCCAGCGACGATGCCAGCCCCAATGACGACGGCGCCAGCCCCAGTGGCGGTGATGCCAGTGCCCATGGCCCCAGCGCACCTGCTCGGGCTTGAGCTGGGCGGCCTCCTCGCCGCTGGTAACCGCGGGATGAGCGTCCGGATTGGCGAGCGGCACGCCGCCATGGCCGAGCACCTGCGGCGCCAGCGGCGCGGCCTGTGCGACGGTGGTGAACACGGCAGCTCCCGCCGCGACACCGAATGCAAGTTTCAAAAAGTTCCGGCGCTCCATGACTTGTCCTCTGATTCATCGATCGCGTGATGCAGAGGAAGTGTCGGGCCCGCGAGATGAACTGCGGCTGAATCGCGCGTTCAGGTTCATTGCAAAGGTGACAGGGATGCGCGCTACGTCCCAAACTCCTGCACCAGCGTCTCGCGCGAGCGTTCCACCTCGGGCCAGTCACGGTTGAAATCTGCGACGAGCTGCTTCAGCGCATCGATGGCGCGGACGACGAAATAGGCAGCGGGCATCGGATTTCCTCCTGTTGTTTGGCCGCAGCAGTGCCGGTTATATTGCCCGCAACAAAGAGCCCGCGCGACGGAACATGATCGCGCGACATCAGGGAAGGACGGGCCATGCGCAAGACCATCACGGGCGTCATCGCGATCGCTTGCGTCCTCCCCCTTGCCGCGCGCGCCGAGATCGTCCGCTTCGACATCACCGAACGCGTGCCGGCCTTTGCCGGCCGCGGCTTCGGCACTGTCGGCACCTATGAGCGCATCACCGCCCGCGCGACCTTCGCGCTCAACCCGGCCGATGACCGCAACGCCGTCATCACCGATCTTGCGCTGGCGCCGCGCAATGCCGATAGCAAGGTCGAGGCCATCGCCGACGTCGTGATCCTCAGGCCGACCGACCCCACGCACGGCAATGGCACGCTGCTGCTTGACGTGCCCAATCGCGGCCGCAAGCTTGCGCCGCAATTGTTCGATGATTCAGCCCAGCCCGGCGCCAACATTGCCGACAAGGCCGAGGATGCCGGCATCGGCTTCCTGCACCGGCAAGGCTACACGATGGTCTGGGTCGGCTGGCAGGGCGATATCCCGTCCAAGCCGGGACAATTGGCGATGTCCGCGCCTGTCATCAAGAACATTGCCGGCCCCGCGCGTGAAGAAGTCATCTTCGACAACACGACGAGCCCCGCACGCGCCACGCTGACCTGGCCAGCCGCCGATCCCGCCAATCTCAATGTCACCGTGCGCGCGGCCTGGGCCAATGCAAGGCAGACACCGCCCGGCCTCTCGGCGAAGCTGGTCGATCCCACCACGGTGGAAATCACCCGGCCTGACGGTTTTGATGCGGGCGCGCTATACGAGATCACCTACACCGCGCGAGATCCCGTGCCGCTCGGCATGGGTTTTGCGGCCGTGCGCGACGTCGTCAGCTTCCTTCGTCACGACGAGACGCCAGCCAACCCGCTGCTCGACGGCCTGCACCCCTCGGTCAGCCGCGCCATCGGGTTCGGCGTCTCGCAATCCGGCCGCTTCCTGCGCGACTTTCTCTATCTCGGCTTCAACGAGGATCTCCAGGGCCGCACGGTGTTCGACGGCCTGATGCCCCACGTCGCCGGCACACGGCGGATGGCGACCAATGTCCGCTTCGGCCAGCCCGGCCGCAATCCGCGCCACATGCAGGATCCGGCGTGGCAGGCCGATCTGTTCCCCTTCACTTATGCGACGCTGAGCGATCCCTATTCCGGCGAGACCGACGGCCTGCTGCGTCGCTGCTCGCTCTCGGCCACCTGCCCGAAGGTGATGCAGACCGATAGCGAGCACGAATGGTGGGCCTCGCACGCCTCGCTGCTGGTGACTGATTTGGCCGGCAATCACCTCGACCTCCCCGACAACATCCGCGCCTACATGATCGCGGGCACGCCGCATTTCGCCGAGGCCGCTGACGTGATGAAGAAGGGCCTGCCTGCGATGTCGCTGCCGCAGAACCCGATGCATGCGGGCATGCCGATGCGCGCGCTGCTCACCGACCTCAACGCCTGGATCAGCGACGGCACGAGGCCGCCCGCAAGCCGCGTCCCCATGCGCGCCCATGGCACGCTGGTATCGGCGCAAGGCGCCGTGCCGACCGACATCCCCGGCCTGCCCTATGCCGGAATCCATACGCTGGCCGCCTTCTCCGACCAGAGCGTGCTGCCGCCCAAGGAAATCGGACGCTATCCCGTGTTCGTGCCGAAGGCGGACGACGACGGCATGGCCATCGCGGGCATTCGCCAGCTTGCGCTCGCCGTGCCCCGCGCGACCTACACCGCCTGGAATCCGCGCGCGCAAGGCTTTGGCCCGACCGCGCTCTATCCGCTGCAAGGCGCCGTCGTGCCGTTCGCACCGACGGAAGCGGCGCGGAAAGAGGTGCACGATCCCAGGCCGTCGATTGCCGAGCGTTATGCCGATGACGGGGCTTATGTGGCCGCGGTGAAGCGCGAGGCGGCGCGGCAGGTCGCGGAGCGGACGCTGTTGCCTGAAGATGCGGAGCGCGCAGTGGAAGCTGCCAAGCAAGGCAAGCTGGCGAAGCTCGGGCTGTAAAGGCAAAACATCAACATCAATTTTCACCAATCGATTTCAGGAGAATCATATGAAGCGATGGCTGCGATTGGCGCGCGCGTTGGGTACGCTTGGGTTTTTTCTGGCGGGACATCAGGCCCACGCCGATGGCTCCGTCTCGTCGCTCCGCATGGGCTACGGCGCCCGCGATGCCTACGCGTTTGGGCAGTTCCTGAACGTGATCCAGCAGTACAATGCCTCCGGCGAACGCTTCCGCATCGACAGCCACTGTCAATCCGCCTGCACCATGTTCCTGTCGATCCGCAACGTTTGCGTCTCGCCGGGCGCGACACTGCTGTTTCACGCCGGCGGAAACATGCAGAAAGGAATCATCAGCGCCTCTTCCACGCAACAGATGCTCAGCACCTACAACGCCGCCTTGCGCCAATACGTCACAGACAACCATTTCATGGACACCTTCGCGTTCCATCCGATCTCGGGAAGCGAGATCATCAAGCGCTTCGGCTATCCGGCGTGTCGGTAAGCCGGGATTCGATTTGGGCACCGCGGTGATAGGGCGAATTAGCGAAGCGTAATCCGCCAACGCCTCCATCCGGCGAGACAGGCGTCGGCGGATTACGCCTTCGGCTAATCCACCCCACAAAAAAGTGTCGCTCATGTCGGAACGCGCCGCCTCCATCCGTCCTAGGCCCGAGACAGCACGGAGACAGAGCATGCCCAACCTCACCTTGATCACGTATGACTGGGTTCCCCCGCCGCCGCGCGGCTATGTCCGCGACCTCAGGGTGCGCTGGGCGCTCGAAGAGGCCGGCTTGCCCTATCGCGTCGCCAGCACGCCGTTCGACGACCGTGGTCCTGCGCATCTGGCGCACCAGCCGTTCGGCCAGGTGCCGTGGCTCACCGATGGCGACATCTCGATCTTCGAGAGCGGCGCGATCCTGCTGCATCTCGGCGGGCTCAGCGATCGGCTGCTGCCATCAGATCCGCGCGGCCGCGCTGAGGCGACGGAATGGGTGTTCGGCGCGCTCAATTCGGTGGAGATGGCAAGCCTGCCCTGGACGATGTCGAAGTTCATGAAACACCCGAGCGACACCGCGGCGTGGAAATTCGTCGACGACTTCCTCAAGCTGCGCCTCATGCGTCTCGAGCCGGTGCTGGCGGCGCGCGAATGGCTGGCGGGCACGTTCTCCGTCGCCGACATCCTGATGGCGGATGTGCTGCGGGTGGCCGATGGTTTCGACGGACTGGCGGACAGTCCCGCCTGCCGCGCCTACGTCGCGCGTGCGACTGGCCGCCCGGCCTTCGCCAAGGCCCATGCGGATCAGATGGCCCATTTCGCGGCAGCGGATAAGGCACGCGGGATGTGACCCACCGCACATTGTTAACCCCGGGTTAGCCATAGGCTCAAGGCCGCTGGAACGAAGCAATTTGCCTCAAATTATCGCCATAGGTTTTTCTGGCGGAAGGTGACACATGGCCCGCATCGATTATCTCAGAGAGCAAGTCGCCCGCGCCGAGCGCCTGGCGAAGGCGATCCTCGACCGGCAAGCCGCGGAACGGCTTCAGGCCTTCGCCGCCGAATGCCGCGCGGAGTTGCAGGCTCTGAACGTCAAGACGGCCGCATGAGGCCGCGCGCTACACCAGCTTCATCGGCGTATCGGCGACCACACGCAAATCGATCCTGCCGATCAACGCCGACCGGCGCGCCTCGGCCATGCCGATCGCATCGTCCGTCTGCCGCAGCGTGCTGATGTTCGAGCCGACCGAGACGATGCCGCCGAGGATCAACGCGATCGACCCGAGCGCGGCGGTCTGTCCAAACCCAAACAGGCCGAGGATGGTGACCAACAGCAGCGCCGCACCGCTTCCGATCGCGATCTTGGAAGCCAGGATGTACTTCCGGCACCGTTCGGCGATCGCGGCGAGCCGCTCGATCCGGTCTTCGATATCGGAGATTTCGTCGGTCGGATCGTCTGAGGTCATGGGATTACGTGCGCCGGATCCGGATTGTAGGGCGGATTAGGCGCAGCCGTAATCCGCCGCAAGCATCGTCGAAAAGGTGGGCGGATTACGCTTCGATATCCGCCCTATGCTCATCTCACAACGGCAGATTGTCGTGCTTCTTCGCCGGCGCTTCCACCTTCTTGTCCTTCAGCATTGCCAGCGCGCGCGCGATCCGCTTGCGGGTCGAGTGCGGCATGATGACGTCGTCGATATAGCCGCGCTCGGCGGCGATGAAGGGTGACAGGAAGCGGTCTTCGTATTCCTTGGTGCGGGCGGCGATCTTGTCGGGGTCGCCGATGTCGCTGCGGAAGATAATCTCGACCGCGCCCTTGGCGCCCATGACGGCGATCTGTGCGGTCGGCCAGGCGTAGTTCATGTCGGCGCCGATTTCCTTCGACGCCATGACGTCGAAGGCGCCGCCATAGGCCTTGCGGGTGATGATGGTCACCAGCGGCACGGTGCACTGCGAATAGGCGAACAGCAGCTTGGCGCCATGCTTGATCAGGCCGCCATATTCTTGGCTCGTGCCGGGCAGGAAGCCCGGCACGTCGACGAAGGTGACGATCGGGATGTTGAAGGCATCGCAAAACCGAACAAAGCGCGCGGCCTTGCGCGACGCATCGCTGTCGAGCACGCCGGCCAGCACCATCGGCTGGTTGGCGACGAAGCCGACGGTGCGGCCGGCGATGCGGCCAAAGCCGGTAACGATGTTCTTGGCGAAGGCTTCCGCGATCTCGAAGAAATCGCCCTCGTCCACGACCTTGAGGATCAGTTCCTTCATGTCGTAGGGCTTGTTCGGATTGTCGGGGATCAGCGTATCCAACGACATGTCGATACGGGCGGTGTCGTCGAAGCTCGGCCATTCCGGCACGCCGTCGGTATTGTTCGACGGCAGGAAGTCGATCAGGCGCCGCATCTGCAGAAGCGTCTCGACGTCGTTCTCGAAGGCACCGTCAGCGATCGAGGAGCGCGTGGCGTGCACGCTGGCGCCGCCGAGCTCTTCGGCGGTGACAACCTCGTTGGTGACGGTCTTCACCACGTCGGGGCCGGTGACGAACATGTAGCTGGTGTTCTTCACCATGAAGATGAAGTCGGTCATGGCAGGCGAATAGACGTCGCCGCCGGCGCAGGGGCCCATGATGACCGAGATCTGCGGGATCACGCCCGAGGCGAGCACGTTGCGGCGGAACACGTAGGAATAGCCGGCGAGCGCGGCGACGCCCTCCTGGATGCGGGCGCCGCCGGCGTCATAGAGGCCGATGATGGGCGCCCGCGCCTTCATCGCCATGTCCTGAAGTTTCGTGATCTTCAGCGCGTGGGTCTCGGACAGCGAGCCGCCGAACACGGTGAAGTCCTTGGCGAAGACGAAGGTCTTGCGGCCGTTGACGGTGCCCCAGCCGGTGACGACGCCGTCGCCGGGGATCTTGTTCTTCTCCATGCCGAACTCGGTGGAGCGGTGCTCGACGAACATGTCGAACTCCTCGAACGATCCCTTGTCGAGCAGCAGCTCGATGCGCTCGCGCGCGGTCAGCTTGCCGCGGGCATGCTGCGCCTCGATGCGCTTCTCCCCGCCGCCGAGCTTGGCGCCGGCACGACGGTCTTCAAGGGCGTCCAGGATATGTTTCATTTGCTCCCGCCAGTTCTTAAGCCTTAAGTGATGCGGGTTCTAACACGGCATTTTGCAAGCCGGGAAGCGGCTTTCGGCGCCGCAGGGCTGCCCTGCCGCAGCGTGAAAGCGCAAGGAATTACAAAGTTTTGCCCGGGAGGCGAGGATGGACGAGAGAGCTGTTGACGCAGGCCACGTGACCGGCGGGGTCAGGATGATGCTGCGGCTGGAGGGGCTCGTTCTGTTCGCCGCCATGACGGCGCTCTATGTCGCCTGGGACGGCTCGTGGTGGGTCTACGCCCTGCTCTTCTTCGTCCCCGATCTGAGCTTCCTGGCCTATCTGTCGGACGCCAAATTCGGCGCGCTGGTCTACAACGCCGTCCATAGCTACCTCGCGCCGGTGATCCTGATGACGCTGGGTTTCGGCCTCGCCGCGCCCCTCACCCTGTCCATCGCCTTGATCTGGCTGGCCCATATCGGCTTCGACCGGGCGCTGGGCTATGGGCTGAAATATTCCGCCGGCTTCGGCTTCACCCATCTGGGGCGGATCGGCCGGCAAAAAGAGGCCTGACTCCCGGCACGAGCAGCGGGATGAGCACGATTTGCCCGTGCAGGTCGGTTGACCCGGCCGGGCGATTCAGGCTTGCTCCCCTTTCGATCAGGCGCCGAATGTTGCGTGAGCTCAGTCGGTACGGCGGCGGTCATCACGTCCGGCTGCAAGCATCACCTCATGTCCGCCACGGTCGTTCCCCTGCCTCCGAACAGCACGTCCGAGACCACCGACTTCCTGCGGCGAATGGCCAGCATGGTGTCGGGCCGGAACGGCGAGATGCTGCTGCGCGCGGCAAGCTTGATCGAGTCGCTGTCGCACCGGGCGATGTCCGCCGAGCGGCTCTATCACCAGGCGCAGGAAGAGAGCACGCGCAATGCCGAACGGCACGAAGCCGCCGAGCTCGCCTCCGACGCCATGGTTCGGCAGATCGAGGCGCTGCGGGCGCAGCTTGCGGACGTGACCGCCGCGGCAGCCGCCGAGCGCGACGCTTTCGACACCGAGCGCGGCAAGCTGCTCGGCCTGATGCAGGATGCGGAAAGCCATATCGGCAAGCTCACCACCGAGCTCGATGCATTGCGCGCCTCCGTCGATAGTTTCAACGAGACCGTCATCTCCGTGCCGATCGAGGTGCTGCGGCTGGCGCGAACGCAGTTCGATTATCTCTCCAGCGGCTTTGCGCGGAAGGGCGACGTGATCTCGCAGGCGATGAGCGAGATCGGCGGCTTTGCCATCGACCAGGCGCTGACCGCGAAGAAGCCGGCCGAAAAGGCGTGAGCCGCCGGCGCGCAAATTGACAGCGCGCGCGACCGTTGGTCTACTTCCCGAAAATCATAAGGGGAGGATCCGATGCCGACGGCATTCCGCGTCACCATGGCTCTCATCGCGCTCTGCGCTTCAACCGTGCTCGCCAGCGCGCAATCGCTCCCCAAGGAAGCCCCTGCCAGGACCGAGATCTTCCCGATTCCGTCGCTCACTCTCTCCGACCAGCAATTCCTCAGCGGCGATGCGGCGGCCGGCACGCCGGTCACCGTCGCCGGCGAATTCCGCGTCGCGCAGGGCACCGGCAAGATGCCGGTCGTGGTGCTGATGCACGGCTCGAGCGGCGTTGGCCCGACCACGGACGCCTGGGTGCGCGAATTCAACGCCATGGGCATCTCGACCTTCGTGATCGACGGTTTTACCGGCCGCGGGCTGACAGTCACGGGGCCGAACCAGGCCCTGCTCGGCCGGCTCAATCTGATCATCGACATCTACCGCTCGCTGGAGATTTTGGCGAAGCATCCGCGCGTCGACCCTGATCGCATCGTGCTGATGGGTTTTTCGCGCGGTGGCCAGGCGACGCTCTATGCGAGCCTCGACCGCTTCCACAGGCTCTGGAACAAGTCCGGCGTGCAGTTCGCGGCCTACATCCCGTTCTATCCGGATTGCTCGACGACCTATCAGACTGACACCGAGGTCGCGGCGCGCCCGATCCGCATCTTCCATGGAACGCCCGACGACTATAATCCCGTGAAGAGCTGCAAGGCCTTCGTCGAACGGCTCAAGGCCGCGGGCCGCGATGTGGTGCTGACCGAATACCCTGATAGCGCGCACGGCTTCGACAGCGGCCTGCTCGGCGTCAATACGGTCGTCGTGTCGGCCAATGCGCAGACGGTGCGCAACTGCCATATCAGGGAAGGCGACGGCAGCGTGCTGATGAATGCCGATACGAACGCGCCGTTCACCTACAAGGACGCCTGCGTCGATCTCAATCCGCATGTCGGCGGCAATCCGACGACGGCCGCGGAGTCGCGGAAAGCCGTGGTGGAATTTTTGCAGGCGTTGTTCAAGCTGGGATAGGCCCGCGTCGGCTCCGCAGACTCCGTCATTGCGAGCGCAGCGACGCGGGGAGAGAATGATGCGCTCTGGATTGGGATGACTCTTGGTTGAATCGCTGCGAGCACCGGACTCGGATCACCTCTCCCGTAGGGAGAGGTGAACTGCCGACCGGGGACTTGATTTCATCCACATCTAGCGCGCCCGGCCCGACAGCCGCAGCACGAACACGAGGACTTCGGCGACGGCCTTGTAGAGATCAGGCGGAATTTCCTCGCCGAGTTCGACCTTGGAGAGCGCGCCCGCCAAAATCTCGTTCTCCTCGATCGGGATATCGTTGGCCTTGGCAATCTCGACGATCTTGGCGCCGATCGTGCCCTTGCCCTTGGCCACGACCACGGGCGCGCCGCTGCCCTTCTCGTAGTGCAGCGCGATTGCGAGCTTGGAGTCCTCGCTCATGTGGCGCGATCCAGGAAGTGTCCGGCGCGGGCCGGCGCGGGCTGCGGCGGCGTGCCGTCGCGCACGATGATATCGCCAGGCTTGAGCTCGGCTTTGGTCAGCGCCTGATTGAGCTCGCCAATCCCGGCGCGTAGCTGCTGCGCCGTCGCGGGCCGCTCGGCCCACATCCGCACGAGGGTTTTGTCGCCATTGAGCGTGATCAGCGCATGCACGGGTCCGGCGGGCTCGACATTGAGCGTGAAGCGCGCGCGCCAGGCGCGCTTGGCGGGATCCGGCGTTTCGTTGCCGCCGTCGCGCGAGATCTCGAACTGGGCCATCGCGGTGCCCTGCGGGGTCGCAAACGGAATTTCGAAATTCCACTGTGGCGCGGCCGGATCGCTGCGATGGCCGCTGGCATCGACGCGGTCTGGCAGCGAGGCGACTTGCAACAGCGTCTGCCGCGCGATCGCCGCATCGGTGTCGTCGATCAGGCGATGCACGGTTGCCGCGAGCGGTGCGTTTGGTGGAAGCGATGGCGAGGCGATCGCTTGCGGCGACGGCAGCGCGCCGCGGAACGGCGGCGGCGTGGTCGTGCGTAGGGCCGTCTCGAAGACGTGGCCGTCGGGAACGGCCTTGGTGGCATCAGGCACATTGCCGGTCAGGCGCGGCAGGTCTTGCGTGACCTCTTGCAACAGGGCCGCGGCCAGGCCCGCGGACATCGCGCGCGGCACCGGCGCCTGCGGCGTTCCGCCAGCGCTGTCGGCCAGCACGGCGGCGGCGAGCGCGACCTCGCTTGGCCATTGTGGGGGTTGAGCAACCGCCCCACGTGACGGCAACGCAGCCGGCGCTGCCTCGCCCGCCACTTGCGGCGCTGAAACTCCACTCGGCAGACCAGCCGACGGGCTGGGCGCGGGTGCCCCGCCTTGCGTTGCGGCCTGCGGCGCGGCGGTCGCGAGCGTGCCTGATGTCGCCGCCAGCGTCTGGCGGAGCACGAGCAGCGCGGCCTTCAGATCCGGCACCGCTCCAGACGGCGGCGTCGCGCCTGAGGCGAGCGAAGCCTCGAGAAACAGGCCGGACTTCTGGAACGCGGATTCGATATCGCCACCGTCGAGGCCGGTGTCGAGCGGTGTCTGTTGCGCCAGCACGTCCAGCACGGCCTGCTTCAATCCGGCCGGCAAATCGCTGCCGGTGACGACTGACGCCAGATTGGCGAACAGCGGCGCCAGGCTGCCCTGTTTTGTGACCGCCTCGGCCGAGGCTGCGGTGACGGCGACCTGTTCAGCCGGCGTCAGGGGATTGCGGGCCGCATTGACCGACGGCACGAGCGAAGGACTGTCCACCAGCGAGGCCGCCGTCGGCGTCAGCGCGACCTGATCGGCGCTCGCCTCGCCTGCTCCGTTGACGATGGCCAGCTTGATGGTGCCGTTGTTCTGCGAGACCGCGAGCTGGAGATTCTGTCCTGGGGTCAGCGAGACCTCGGACATCACGTCCATCGACAGATTGGCGATCGCGATCCGCACCAGATTGTCGGCGAGCACGCTGACGACCCTGGCGTCGACCACGCTGCCGGCCTGAAGCACGAGATCGGGCGTTGCCGCATCAGCCACAGGGCTGGCGGCACTCACTGGAAGGATCGAGCTTATCGGCGTCGGCATGTCAGGGGCCCGGGGAACGCGAATCCCACCCTAGGGGCCCCTCGTAAACCTCTCGTTAAGGACCTTTGGCCGCGGGCGGCTTCACGGCCGTCAGTACGGCCACGGCGGCCTCGAAATCCCGCAGGCGCATGGCCCGCCGGGCGGCCGCTTCCTCGTCCACGCCCCATTGGTCGATGTTCCAGTCCTCGTCGACATGGGCGGCGGCCCAGACCTGGGCAGCGTCATGCACGCCATGGGCCAGCGCCAGGGCCAGCAGCGCCGATCCGGTCAGGGTCGTCACGACGTGGAGGGCGGCAACCGACCAAGGATCCTCCGGCAGCGCGCTGCGGGCCACCCGGAGCGCCTCGTCCGGCTGCTTCACATGGATGATGCCCTCGGAAAGGATGAAATGCGCCCCCAGCGCCTCGGCGGCCCAGAACAGCACGGGGTCCCAATGCGCGGCCTCGCGCGCGACCAGCCCTTCCGGGTGGCCGGCGCGATAGAACAGCAGGTCGGTCTCGAAGTACCTGGCGAGGTCGTCCATAACGAGCCCGACGCGGTCGACCACGCCCTCGACCACGCTGTTGGCGATCCGGGTCAGCGGCATGGTCACGGGATCGATTGTCTCGCCCTGGGCAGCCCATTCGGCGGCCACGGCATCGGCGAGCGCCCGCGACGGGATCACCACCTGGCGGGCGGAGGGCGTGCGGATCGGCTTGCCGTCGAGGGTGATGGCAAAGCCGCCCTCTGTCTCGGCGACGCCGGCCTCTTTGTAGAAGCGCTTGCGCAGCGGCGTCCGCGCCGACGCGCGCGCCGATTCCCGCGGATCCCGCGGGGGTTGGCTGGCTGCTTCTTCGAACAATTCGCGCATGTGAGGTTTCGGTCTCCGCCGCTGAATGCGGTTTTTTGAAGTAAGATCGGCTTTTAAGGTAAGCGCGTTTTAGGCCAAGAAGTTTTAGGCCAAGAATTGGAGCCGATAAAGCGGACGGCAGGCATGAGGGAACTTGGGGGTATTGCGGCCCTGTTCGCCGGGCTTTGGCTGGCCGCGGCCGAGGCCGGCTTTCGCACCCCGGAATCGCTGGTCCGCAATGTCTATGCCTATTACGGCGCGGGCGCGCCGGAGGTGTCGAAGGGCCTGCCGCGGGACGATGCGACCACCCGGCAGTTCTTCGACCCTTCCCTGCGCAAGGCGTGGTCTGCGCCGCGGAGCGAGCCGTATGATTTTCTGGTGCAAAGCCCGAGCTGGAAGCTCGGCCCTGTGACGATCGCTGTTATCCGCAAGCAATACGACAAGACCTATGTCGCTGCGAATTTCGACAATCACGGCCGCAAGGTCGTGCTGAACTTCATCCTGGTCAACGGACCCGAGGGC
The DNA here is from genome assembly GCF_018129685.1 of Bradyrhizobium manausense. Classification (GTDB taxonomy): domain Bacteria; phylum Pseudomonadota; class Alphaproteobacteria; order Rhizobiales; family Xanthobacteraceae; genus Bradyrhizobium; species Bradyrhizobium manausense_D. The sequence continues at coordinate 269,573 of NZ_JAFCLG010000006.1, read as the reverse complement.
TGGCTGATCACTGACGTCGAGAGCCCGCATGACAGCCTGCGGATGTTTCTGGAACAGTTTCGGAATTGACTACTCTTCCGGCGCGTTCTCGATCGGATCGAACCGGCTCGCATCCAGCCCGAGCAGATTCCACGACTGCTGCATGTGCGGCGGCAGCGGCGCGGTGGCGTCGATCACCCCGCCGCGCGGATGCGGGATGACGATGCGGCGCGCGAGCAGATGCAGCCGGTTTTGCAGGCCGCCCGGCAACTGCCAGTTCTCGATGTTGAAATATTTGGGATCGCCGACGATGGGATGGCCGATATGCTCCATATGGGCGCGGAGCTGGTGGGTGCGGCCCGTGACGGGCTTCAGCGACACCCAGGTCAGCTTGTTGCCGGCGGTCTCGACCACCGCGTAGTAGGTGACCGCGTGGCTGGCGCCCTCGTCGCCGTGCTGGGCGATGCGCATGATGGTGTCGTCCTCGCTCTCCTCCTTCGCCAGGAAGGTCGAGATGCGCCCCTGCTTCGGCTTCGGCAGACCCGGCACCAGCGCCCAATAGGTTTTCCGTGCCGAGCGCGAGCGGAACGCGCCGGTCAGATGCGATGCGGCGAAGCGTGTCTTGGCTATCAGCAGGCAGCCCGCCGTGTCCTTGTCGATCCGGTGCACAAGCCGTGGCTTCTGGCCCTTGGAATCGCGCATCACCTCCAGCATCTGGTCGATATGTCGCGTCGTGCCGGAGCCGCCCTGCACCGCAAGCCCGAACGGCTTGTTCAGCACGAGAACGTCATCGTCCTCGTAGATCGTCATCTCCTTCAGCGCGGCAAGCGTCTTCTGCGCGCCTTCCGAGATCTCGCCCACGACCTTCGGCGCGTCGAGCTTCAGCGGCGGAATGCGGACGCTCTGACCCTCCTCCAGCCGATCCTTGCTGTCGACGCGCTTGCCGTCGACACGCAGCTCACCTTTGCGGACGACGCGCTGGATGTGGGAGAACGACAGGCCGGGAAAGCGCGCTTCGAGGAAGCGGTCGACGCGCATGTTGTTCTCGTCGGCCGTCACCTTGACGGTTTGCACCTTGGTCGGCAGCAGCGCCTCGACGGGCTTTTCCGGCGCAACCCGTTCAACCTCGGCCCTGGGTGGACGACGCTCGGCGCGCTCGCCCGCAAAGCGCGGCGGCTTGCTACCAGGCTTGGCGCCCGGACGCGGTCCAGCCTTCTTGGCGCTGCGCGCCTTGAACGGGCGCGATTCCTTGCGCTCGTCGCGCGAACGGGGCTCTTGATTGGTTCTTTTGATGCGGCGGCTCATGGTTGCCTGCGTACCCTAAAAGCCGGCTGCCGTCACGGCGAAATGGCCGTTTCTAGCGCGAACCACCCCGCTCCTTCCGCAGCTTGGCCCAGTAATCCAGCCGCTTCCTGATCTCCCGCTCGAAGCCACGCTCGGGCGGGTCGTAGAAGGTCTGGCGGCCGAGGGCTTCCGGAAAGTAGTCCTGACCGGAGAAGGCGTCGGGCGCATCGTGGTCGTATTCGTAGGCTGCGCCGTAGCCTTCCGACTTCATCAGCTTGGTCGGGGAATTGAGGATGTGCTTTGGCGGCAGCAGCGAGCCGGCCTGTTTTGCCACCTGCATCGCCGTGCCGAACGCCGTATAAACCGCATTCGATTTCGGCGCGGTGGCGAGATAGACCACGGCTTGCGCGATCGCAAGCTCGCCTTCGGGATGGCCGAGGAAGTCGAAGGCGTCCTTGGCCGCATTGGCAATGACGAGCGCCTGCGGATCGGCAAGGCCGATGTCCTCGACCGCCATGCGCACGACGCGGCGGGCCAGGAATAGCGGGTCCTCGCCGGCATCGAGCATGCGGCAGAGATAATAGAGCGCGGCGTCCGGATCGGAGCCGCGCACCGATTTATGCAGCGCCGAAATCAGGTTGTAATGGCCGTCGGCCGACTTGTCGTAGATCGGGGCGCGGCGTTGCAGAATGTCCTGCAACTGCGCGGCATTGAATATCTCGTCCGCGCGCGCCGAGCGCCAGACCTCTTCGGCGAGCGTCAGCGACGCGCGGCCATCGCCATCGGCCATGCGCACCAGCACCGCCCTTGCCTCCGCATCGAGCGGCAGCTTGCGGCCCTCGACCTCCTCGGCATGCGCAAACAGCTTTTCGATCGCCGCAGCATCAAGCGAGCGAAACACCAGCACCCGTGCGCGGGACAGAAGCGCCGCGTTGAGCTCGAACGACGGATTCTCCGTGGTGGCGCCGACCATGACGACGGTGCCGTCTTCCATGACGGGCAGAAACGAATCCTGCTGGGCACGGTTGAAGCGATGCACCTCGTCGACGAACAGCAGCGTGCCTTTGCCCATCTCGCGGCGGGCACGCGCGGCATCGAATGCCTTCTTCAGATCAGCGACGCCGGAGAATACCGCCGAGATCTGCTCGAAATGCAGATCGGTCGCATCGGCGAGCAGCCGCGCCACCGTGGTCTTGCCGGTGCCGGGCGGTCCCCAGAACACCAGCGATCCCAGCGTGCGCGTCTCCAGCATGCGCGTCAGCGCACCGTCGGGGCCGAGGATGTGATCCTGGCCGACGACCTCCGACAGCGCACGCGGCCGCAACCGGTCCGGCAGCGGATGCGGGGCTTCGTGATCGAGCCCCGCCGCGGCAAAGAGAGTTGGCGTCTGCTGTGGTCGCTTTGGACTCATCCGCCCAGCGTGACGTTGATCTGCTGGCCGCCGCGCACCAGCGTGATACGCCAGATCCGCTGGCTGACGCCCGCAGCCTTCTCGAGGTCGCCGGTCTTGCCAATCTTCTGGTTGTTGACGGCCAGGATGATGTCGCCCTTCTGGAAGCCGACTTGGGCGGCCGGCGAGTCGTCGCCGAGGTCGGTGATGACGACACCTTCGGTATCGGCATCGAGATGCAGTTCGTCGGCCACAGCAGGCGTGATGGTCGAGACCTTTGCGCCCTGGAACGGCGAGCGCGCGGTGACGACAAGCTCGTTACGGCCGGTATCAGGCGCGGTCTCGAGCGCGATCGCGAGCTTCAACGGCTTGCCGCCGCGCTGCACGTCGATTTGCGCGCTGCCGCCGATCGGACGGGTGGCGAAGCGGTAGTCGAACGCGTTGGGATCGTCGACGGTCTGACCGTCGATTCCAATGATGAGGTCTGAGGATTTCAGACCGGCCTTCGCCGCGGGGCCGTTGGGAACCACGCTCGCGACCAGCGCACCGGTGGGCGAGCGCAGACCGAGGCTCTCGGCGATCTCGGGCGTCACCGCCTGCAGCTTCGCACCGAGCCAGGGACGCTTCACCGCCTTGCCGCCGCCCTTGGCGGAGGCGACGACGACGCGCACCATGTTGGCAGGAATCGCAAAGCCGATGCCCTGCGAGCCGCCCGAGCGCGAATAGATCGCGGTGTTGATGCCGGCGAGCCTGCCGTTCATGTCGACCAGCGCGCCGCCGGAATTGCCGGGATTGATCGCCGCGTCAGTCTGGATGAAGAACTGATAGTCGGTGATGCCGACCTGCGTGCGCGCCAGCGCCGAGATGATGCCGTGGGTCACCGTCTGGCCGACGCCGAAGGGATTGCCGATCGCCATCACGACGTCGCCGACCATCAGTTCGTCCGAATTGGTGAATTCGAGCGCAGGAAACTTTTCCTTGGTGTCCTTCAGGCGGAGCACCGCAAGATCGCTGCGGGAGTCCTTCAAGACGATCTCGGCTTCGAACTCGCGCTTGTCCGACAGCGATACCTTCACCTGGTCGGCGCCTTCGATGACATGGACGTTGGTTACGACGAGCCCGGAGGCATCGACGATCACGCCCGAACCCAGTGACCGCTGCACCTGCTCCTGCTGCTGGCCACCGCCGAAGAAGCGACGAAAGATCGGATCGTCCAGCAGCGGATTGCGGTTCTGCACCACCTTCGCGGCATAGACGTTGACGACTGCCGGCTGCACCCGCTGCACGATTGGCGCATAGGAGAGCCGCAACTCAGCTGGCGACGAGGGGACGCGACGGTCCTGCGCCACAGCAGGATTGAAGTGGGCCGAAAAGCCTATGCACAATGCCGTGACGACGGCGGTCCGGTTCGCTCGAAACATTCCTACCTCTTGGAAAAGACGCCGGAATATAGGCGCGTTCGCAGCCCAATAGAAGGGCGCCGGACGGCAATATTCAGGCTCTTTCCGGTGTGTCCCGCATGCAAGCCCGGCGTGCGAATTGGCAATTTGCCTGGGCGGTGCATTGGCATGATGCGCATCATCCTGCATTCTCGTTCCGGCGGATTCGGTTGCGACGAATTTACATCAGTGGGAACCGCGCAACCGGCGCGCGCCGTCGCGGGACAGTCATCGATCATTCTTAGGCTCTCCGTTGCGACTTGGGGAAGTTGGTCAAAGGATGGAGTCATGACATGAGCAGGACGAGAATGGCGGCCACGGCGATTGGTCTCGCCGGGGTGCTGGCGGCCTCGCAGGCCCAGGCACAATCAGCGAGCAACAGCGATCAGGAGATCGCGCTTCTGAAGCAGCAGTTGAAGATGCTGGAACAGAAGCTCGACAAGCTCCAGAACCAGACCGCAGCGAACACCGCCGCCACGGCGAAAGCCAGGCAGGAAGCGAAGGCCGAGGCCAAGGCTGAAGCGCGCTCGGAGGCCAAGGCCGTTGTCGCCAATGCCAACGCAACCATTCCGGTCAAGGGCCCGGTCGCCCCGTCCGGCGTCGTGGTAACGATGCCGAACAACCGGCCGACCATCTGCACCGCCGATGGCGCGAACTGCGTCGCGATCACGAGCCGCGTGCACTGGGACGTCGGCGGCTACGACTACCGCCCCAATTCGGCAAGCACTGCGCCGCAGAAACTGGACAGCGGCGAAAACGTCCGGCGCGCGCGCATCGGTGTCGTCGGTAAATTCCTCGAAGACTGGAATTTTGCGCTGATCTACGACTTCGGCGGCTCTTCCGACGGATTTGGCGGCACCGTGGGCGCTGCTGCGACACCGCCCGCCGTTCCCCCCACGGTCGGACTGCTGCCCGGCGGAGGCACATCCGGCATCGAAAACGCGTTCATCAGCTACACGGGACTGAAGCCGTTCGGCGGCAAGATGGCGATCGAAGCCGGCATCATGGATATTGCCTGGACCATGGATGAATCCATGAGCTCCAACGACATTCCCTTCATGGAGCGGGCCTCGGTCGGCGTCATCGCACAAAACATCGCGGCTGGTGACTTCCGTTCCGCGGCAGGCGCGCGCTGGTACAACGACGTGTTCTACGCCGGCGCTTACGTGACCGGCCCAACGACGGGTGCCATTCATTCGGCGTCAAGCGCCGTACCAAACGGAACCAGCGAGCAGTACGGCGCAACCGCCCGTGTCGCAGGCCAAATCGTCAGCGGCAACAACTATTCGGTGCATCTCGGCGGCGACGCCGAGTGGCTGATCCAGCCGCCACGAAACCTGATCGCGAACACGCAGACGCTCGCGCTCAGCGACCGGCCCGAACTGCGCATCGACCCGACATCACTGATCGCAACCCCTGCGATCCCCAACGTCTCGGGCGCTCAGGTCTACGGTGTGGAAGCCGCAGCAACCTATGGATCGCTGTTCCTCCAGGGCGAATACTACTGGTTCAACGTCGATCGCAATGCGAACACTACAGCGGCGCCGGTCAGCAGGTCGAGCCTGAACTTCCAGGGTGGCTATGCCGAGGCAGCCTATGTGCTGACTGGCGAAGCTCGCAAATACAACCCGGGCAATGCCGCCTATGGCGGCGTCAAGCCCGATCATCCGTTCTCGCTCGACGGCGGTGGCTGGGGCGCCTGGGAAATCGCGGCCCGCTTCTCCACGATGAACCTGAACGATCAAATCGCGACCGCCGCCGGCGTCGCCGGCGGACGACAGGACGTCTACACCCTGGCGCTCAACTGGTACGTCAACGGCAACGTCCGTTTCATGCTCGACTATTTGCATGGCACCGTCTCCAAGCAACCGCTCCCGCCCACCCCATTCGCGAACACGGGCTCGAGCTTCGACGCCGTGGCAATGCGCACGCAGTTCGCATTCTGACGCAACCTCGTTCGGGAGCGGTATCGTACGCTCCCGAACATCTACGCCGCGCGCTTCTTTCTGACGGTCACCGGCGGCGGGGCAGAAGACAGCCGCTGCTGGTGGCTCTCGCCCCAGGCTTTCAGAATGTCGATCACCGGCCGCAAGCTCTCGCCAAGCTCGGAGAGGCAATATTCCACGCGCGGCGGCACCTCGGCATAGACCTTGCGGATGACGAGCTTGTCCTCCTCCAGCGCGCGAAGCTGCTTGGTCAGCATGCGCTGGGTAATGCCAGGCATCCGGCGCCGCAGTTCGCCGAAGCGCTGAGTGCCGCTCTGCAAGTGAAAGAGGATCACCCCTTTCCATTTGCCGTCGATCAGGTCCAGCGTCGCCTCGACCGAGCAGCCAGGACGCCGGGTAAACTCTTGCCTTTTCATGCGTGTTTTCCCAATGGTATCCAAACAGGGACTATATCCCTGAATTTACAGTACTTGCCAAATTAGAGCCAGCGCGACAGTTAGAGCGGCAGGCGAATACGCCATCTGATGGAGACAAACCATGAAGGCCGTCGGCTACAAGAAGTCGCTTCCGATCGACGATCAGGACGCGCTGATCGATTTTGAAACCGCCAAACCCGAGCCGCAGGCACGCGACATCCGCGTCGCCGTGAAAGCGATCTCGGCCAACCCCGTCGATTACAAGGTGCGCAAGCGCGCCGCACCGCCCGAGGGCGAGACCAAGATCCTCGGCTATGACGCCGCCGGCGTGGTCGACGCCGTCGGCCCCGAGGTCACGCTGTTCAAGCCTGGCGACGAGGTGTTTTACGCGGGCTCGATCCTGCGCCAGGGCACCAATTCCGAATTCCACCTGGTTGACGAGCGCATCGTCGGCAACAAGCCGAAGTCGCTGTCATTCGCACAGGCCGCCGCGCTTCCCCTCACCTCCATCACCGCATGGGAATTGCTGTTCGACCGTCTCGGCGTGGTGCCGGGCAAGAGCGTCGATCCGCGCACGCTGCTCATCACCGGCGGCGCCGGCGGTGTCGGCTCGATCCTGATCCAGCTCGCACGCCGCCTCACCGGGCTCACCGTGGTTGCGACCGCCACGCGGCCGGAGTCGCAAAAGTGGTGTCTCGATCTCGGCGCGCATGCGGTGATCGATCACGGCAAGCCGATGAAGGAGCAGATCGACAAGCTCAGGCTGCCGCCGGTCGCGCTGGTGGCAAGCCTCACCTTCACCGAGCAGCACTACAAGGCGATCGCCGAGTTCATGGCGCCGCAGGGCAAGTTCGGCCTGATCGACGATCCCGCGGAATTCAGCCTGAGCGCCTTCAAAGGCAAGGCGGTTTCCGTGCACTGGGAATCCATGTTCACGCGCTCCTCGTTCCAGACGCCCGATATGATCGCGCAGCATCATCTGCTGGGCGACGTCGCCGATCTCATCGACAAGGGCGTGCTGCGCACCACGCTCGACCAGACCTTCGGCACGATCAACGCCGCCAACCTCAAGCGCGCGCACGCGCTGCTCGAGAGCGGCAAGTCGCGCGGCAAGATCGTGCTTGAGGGCTGGTAGGCGACGGGTCTCGTAAGGTGGGCACAGGCGCTTGCGCCGTGCCTACCTTTCTTCGCTATCGTAGAATGCGAGACAAGGCCGACAACAGCCGGTCGATCTGCTCGTCCGTGCCCACAGTGATCCGCAAATAGTCCGAGATGCGCGCCGCAGAAAAATGGCGCACGATCACCGCCTGCTCCCGCAGCGCCGCCGCAAGCTTCGCCCCCTCATACGCGGGATGGCGCGCGAACACGAAGTTGGCCAGTGACGGCAGCACCTCGAAGCCAGCTTGCTTCAGCCCGAGGGTCAGCCGCTCCCTGCCCGCGATCACCCGAACGCGGCTCTGCTGGAAATAGGCTTCGTCCTCGATCGACGCGATCGCGCCGGCCTGGGCAGGCCGGCCAAGCGGATATGAATTGAAGCTGTCCTTCACGCGCGTCAGCGCGTCGATCAGGTCGGCATCGCCAACAGCATATCCGACCCGGAGTCCGGCCAAAGCGCGCGACTTGGACATGGTCTGCACGACCAGGAGGTTTGGGTGCGAGGCGACCAGCGGAATAGCAGTTTCCGCACCGAAGTCGACATAGGCCTCGTCGACGACCACCGGCACGTCCGGATGCTCGTTCAGCAACGTCTCGATCTCGGCGCGCGACAGCGCGATCCCCGTCGGCGCGTTCGGATTGGGGATGATGATCGCGCCGGCCGGCCGTTTGTAATCGGCGATGCGAATTCGCATGGCCGGATCGAGCGGCACGGTCTCGTGGGCGATGCCGAACAGGCGGCAATAGACCGGATAGAAGCTGTAGGTGATATCGGGAAACAGCAGCGGCGCATCATGCTTCAGCAGGGCAACGAAGGCATGCGCCAGCACCTCGTCCGAGCCATTGCCGACGAACACCTGCTCAGGTCTCACGCCGTGATAGGCGGCCAGGCTCGCCCGCAGCGCCGTTGCCTGCGGATCCGGATAAAGCCGCAGCGTATCGGCAGCCGCATCGCGGATCGCCGCCAGCGCACGCGGCGACGGACCGAGCGGATTCTCGTTGGTGTTCAGCTTGACCAGATCCGCCATGCGGGGCTGCTCGCCCGGAACGTAGGGTTTTAGATCATGCGTCAAGCTGCTCCAGAAACGGCTCATCTTACCTCCCCTTCGCGCGGATGCGTTGCCCGCTCGACGAAGCCCTTTGCAAGCGCGTGATAGATGCCCTCCTCGCAGATCATCCGCGAGACGAAATGCGCGATCAGCGCGGCCGCCATCAACGGCACGACCATGCCGCGATTGTCGGTCATCTCGGTCACGATCACAAAGGCGGTGATCGGCGCCTGCACGACGCCGGCGAAATACGAGACCATGCCAAGCAGCATGATCGCACCGAGCGGCGCGTCGTGGAAGAACGCGGCGATATTGCTGCCGATGCCCGCACCAACGGCCAGCGACGGCGAGAAAATGCCGCCCGGTATGCCGCTGATCGCAGCAAAGGTCGTCGCCAGCAGCTTGAGCAGGCCGAAGTCGCGCGGCAGCGGAGCGCCATGCTCCAGCGCCGTCTTCACCTGCTCATAGCCGGTGCCGTAGATCGTATCGCCCGACACAAGACCGCAGATCGCGACAGCGAGGCCGCAGGCGAAGGCGAACCAGAGCGGATGGCCCTTGATCGCGCGACCGAGCGGGTTCTTGAAGCCGCGCGCCATGGCGATAACGATGCGGCTGAACAGGCCGCCGGCGAAGCCGCCGACCACGCCACAGAGCGGAACGGCCAGCCAGTCGGTGCCACGCGAAAGCGACATCGCGCTGCTGCCGAAATAGGCGTAATTGCCGGCCAGCGCGAGTGACGTCAGGCCGGCCGCGATGACGGCTGCGATGATGAGGCTGGATGTGCGGGTCTCGAACGCGCGGCTCATCTCCTCGATGCCGAAGACGATACCAGCGAGCGGCGTGTTGAACGCCGCGGCGACGCCGGCAGCCGCGCCGGCGAGGATCAACCCGGGCTGGCGGCGTGGCGAGACACGGCCGAGCGCGAACATGATAGAGGCGCCCACCTGAACGGTCGGCCCCTCCCGCCCGACGGAGGCTCCGCACAGCAACCCGAACAGAGTGAGGATCATCTTGCCGATTGCGATTCGGATCGAGACCAGGCTCTCGCGCGCCGCCTGATCGGTCAGATGCCGCGCGGCAATCGCCTGCGGAATGCCACTTCCTTGCGCGTTCGGAAACAGGCGAATGGTCAGATAGGCGGACAGCATGAAGCCGAGCGGCGTCACCGCCAGCACGGCATAGCGCGATCTGGCCAGGAGCAGCGTAAAGGCGTGCTGCGCGAGATCGGCCAGCTCCGCCAGCGCCACCGCGGCGGCACCGACCCCGATGCCGCCGAGCAGAAAGATCGCCCGTCGCTGCCATCGCGCGGACGTCAGCCTGAACAGGCGTTTGTGGCGGGTCGAGAGCGGCCTGAGCATGGAGCCACCGTTCTAGCCGGTCGGGCCTCGAATTGAAGTGGCAAATGGGCAGAGCAGCTAGACCGGAGCCACGCCCTCGACGAACAACAGCCGCCGCTCCAGCGCGCCGGCGCGGATCTTCAACGCCTCGGCGTATTCCAGCGAGGCATACCATTGCTTCAGTCTCGCCATCGAGGGGAATTCGACGATGACGATCGCCTTCGGCGGAAGGTTGCCTTCCGCCAGCTCAGGCTTGCCGCCGCGAACGAGATAGCGGCCGCCATATTGTTCGATCGTCTTGGCGGCAAGCGTACGGTAGGCTTCGAACCCATCCGGATCGCGCATCTCGACTTCGGAAATCACATAGGCTGACATCGGTGCTCAGGCGATGGTGTTGACGATGCCGCCTTCCGCGCGCAGCGCCGCGCCATTGGTCGCCGACGCCTCCTTCGAGGCAACGTAAACCACCATGTTGGCGATCTCATCGACGCTGGCAAAGCGCTGGATCAGCGAGCTCGGCCGGTGCTGCTTGACGAAATTGGCGGCGGCTTCATCCAACGATTGGCCGTTCTGCCTGGCGAGATCCTTCACGAAAGTCTCGACACCCTCGGACATGGTCGGGCCAGGCAGCACCGAGTTCACCGTGACGCCGGTGCCGCGGGTGAGCTGCGCGAGGCCGCGAGCGACTGCGAGCTGGGCCGTCTTGCTCATGCCGTAGTGGATCATCTCGGCGGGAATGTTGAGCCCGGACTCGGAGGAGATGAAGACGATGCGGCCCCAATTGCGCTTGAGCATGCCCTTCATGTAGGCGCGCGACAGCCGCACGCCGCTCATCACGTTGACCTCGAAGAAGCGGCTCCAGTCCTCGTCCGGAATTTCGAAAAAGCCCTTGGGCTCGAAGATGCCGGCATTGTTGATGAGAATATCGACCTCGGGCAGGGCCGCGACGAGCGCGTTGCAGCCGGCTGCGGTGGAGACATCGGCGGCGATGCCCCGCGCCTTGGCACCCGCCCCTTCAAGCTTGCGGACGGCCGCATCGACCTTGTCCTGACTGCGCCCGTTGATCACGACGCTCGCGCCGGAACCGGCAAGGCCCTTGGCGATGGCGTGGCCGATGCCGGCGGTCGAGCCGGTCACGAGGGCCGTCTTGCCGGAAAGGTCGATCTTCATGAGTTATCTCCATTGATGTTGACGGAGATATCGTGCGCTGCGAAGCAGCTTCAATCGTCCTTCACCGACGCGTGACCCCTTGGTCGCGCGGCGGCAGCGTTCGGACAAACGCGACGATGGCATCGAGATCCTCGGCCGTCATGGTGGCGTAACCAGCATAAGCCATCGGCGGCTTGGGCTTGCGACCGTCACGTGCGACGCCTTGCGTAATCGCACGTTTGATTTCGTCGTCGCTCAACTGCCCGAGGCCGCCACGGGATCCGATGCAATGTTGGGCGAGATGGTTCACCCCACGGCTGCAGAATACAAAAAAGCGGCACCCGAGGGCGCCGCTTTTGAAACGCTATGCGATTTGGCTTATGCCGCCTCGGCTTCCTTCGCCTGCACCGGACCGGAGTCCTGGCCCTTGGCATCGACGTCGCGGTCGACGAATTCGATGACGGCCATCGCGGCGTTGTCGCCGTAGCGGAAGCCCGCCTTGATGATGCGGGTGTAGCCGCCCTGGCGATCCTTGTAACGGGGCGCCAGCACGTCGAACAGCTTCCTGACCTGGTCCTTGTCACGCATCTCGGAGATGGCCTGGCGGCGCATCGACAGGCCGCCCTTCTTGCCGAGGGTGACGAGCTTCTCGACGATCGGACGAAGCTCCTTGGCCTTGGGCAGCGTGGTGACGATCTGCTCGTGCTTGATCAGCGCAGCCGCCATGTTGGCGAACATCGCGCGGCGATGCTCGGCCGTGCGGTTGAGCTTCCGATGAACCTTGCCGTGACGCATGTGTTTAGTCCTTAACTTGAAACTGCCGCGACGGTTCGTCGGACATGTTGCTCAGGTGGGCTGCCTGCGTTCGCCCAAGTCGGCGAGTGGCGAATGGTGAGTAGCGAACGGTTCCTGCCCATTCGCCACTCCCTACTCGCCATTCGCTCAGTAGTGATCCTCGAAGCGCTTGGCGAGCTCGTCGATGTTCTCCGGCGGCCAGCCCGGCACTTCCATGCCGAGGTGCAGACCCATCTGGGCCAGCACTTCCTTGATCTCGTTCAGCGACTTGCGGCCGAAGTTCGGGGTGCGGAGCATTTCCGCTTCGCTCTTCTGCACGAGGTCGCCGATGTAGACGATGTTGTCGTTCTTCAAGCAGTTGGCAGAACGCACCGACAGCTCGAGCTCGTCCACCTTCTTGAGGAAGGCCGGGTTGAAGGCGAGGTCCGGGATGATCTCCTGGGCGACTTCCTTGCGCGGCTCTTCGAAGTTGACGAACACGTTGAGCTGATCCTGCAGGATGCGGGCGGCGTAAGCCACCGAGTCATCCGGCGAGATCGCGCCGTTGGTCTCGATCGTCATGGTCAGCTTGTCGTAGTCGAGGATCTGGCCCTCGCGGGTGTTCTCGACCTTGTAGGAGACCTTGCGGACCGGCGAGTACAGGCTGTCGACCGGGATCAGGCCGATCGGCGCGTCCTCTGGCCGGTTGCGCTCGGCGGGCACATAGCCCTTGCCGGTGGAGACCGTGAACTCCATACGGATCTCCGCGCCCTCGTCGAGCGTGCAGATCTGCAGGTCCGGGTTCAGCACGGTGACGTCGCCGACCGTCTGGATGTCGCCGGCGGTGACCGAGCCAGGGCCCTGCTTCTTCACGACCATGCGCTTGGGGCCTTCGCCCTGCATCTTGATCGCGATGTCCTTGATGTTCAGCACGATGTCGGTGACGTCCTCACGGACGCCGGCGATCGAGGAGAACTCGTGCAGCACGCCGTCGATGTGCACCGACTGCACCGCCGCGCCCTGGAGCGAGGAGAGCAGGATGCGGCGCAGCGCGTTGCCGAGCGTCTGGCCGAAACCGCGCTCGAGCGGCTCGGCAACGATGGTCGCAAAGCGCGAGGGGTCGCTGCCGGGCTGAACCTGGAGCTTGTTCGGCCGAATCAGTTCTTGCCAATTTTTCTGGATCGTCACTGTTTCACCCATACAGGCCAGTCGATTTGAAAATTCAAATACCGGCGTTGGAGAAAGGCCGCAGATCAAACCCGCGGCTTCTAAAAAACCATCGCGGGCAACACGGCGCCCGCAACTTCGTATCAGACGCGCCGACGCTTTCGCGGACGGCAACCGTTGTGCGGGATCGTGGTCACGTCGCGGATCGAGGTGACGGTGAAGCCCGCGGCCTGCAGCGCGCGCAGCGCCGACTCACGGCCCGAACCGGGACCGGCGACCTCGACTTCCAGCGTGCGCATGCCGTGTTCCTGCGCCTTCTTGGACACGTCTTCAGCGGCGACCTGCGCGGCATACGGGGTCGACTTGCGCGAGCCCTTGAAGCCCATCGTGCCGGCGGAAGACCAGGCAATGGTGTTGCCCTGCGCATCGGTGATGGTGATGGTCGTGTTGTTGAAGGACGAGTTCACGTGCGCGACGCCGGAGGCGATGTTCTTGCGCTCACGACGACGAACGCGGGTGGCTTCCTTGCCCATAGAGTACCTTTCCTAGAGATCTCAAACGCCGCCGTAATGCCAGCGGCTACACCTGTGAAAAAGCGAATGGTGAGTGGCGAATAGCGAGTGGATGACCACTCGCCATTCGCCACTCACCCATTCGCGCGAATTACTTCTTCTTGCCGGCGATGGCCTTGGCCGGACCCTTGCGCGTACGCGCGTTGGTGTGGGTCCGCTGACCACGCACCGGCAGACCGCGGCGATGACGCAGGCCGCGATAGCAGCCGAGGTCCATCAGACGCTTGATGTTGATACCGACTTCACGACGCAGATCGCCCTCGACGAGATAGTCGCGGTCGATCACTTCGCGGATCTGGAGCACTTCAGCGTCGCTGAGCTGATTGACGCGACGATCCGCGGGGATCTTCACTTTTTCGAGGATCTCACCAGCGATCTTCTGGCCGATGCCATGGATGTACTGGAGCGCGATCAGCACGCGCTTGTTGGTCGGAATGTTCACGCCGGCAATACGGGCCACGGCCTTCTCTCCTGTTGCCGATCCCTCGTCAGGAATCGGGCTTTAAGTGCTTGTGTTTCTCGGGCAGGTGTTCACAAACGCGAACACGACGCCCACCCCCGGTCTTCCTGGGGCCCGGCATCGTTTGAAACTATCCGACTTGGATGCGGGGCTTATTAGGGGATTCAGGGGCCTGTCGTCAACCGCCGCTAGCGTTTGGCTCGCTTTTTCGTGACCTTTTTTGAACCCTTCTTCGAAGCTTTTTTGACGGTCTTTTTGACCGTTTTCTTGGCTGACTTCTTGACGGCCTTCTTGGCGCCCTTTACGGCTTTTTTGGCGGATTTAGCCGATTTGGCAGCCTTTTTGGCTGTTTTCGCCGCCTTTTTGGCCGCTTTGGCCTTCTTGGTCCCCTTCTTGGCCGGTCCCAGCTTCGCCGCGCTGGCCTGGGACTTGCCGTGCGACTTGGGCTCGACAGCGCCCAGCGCCAGCAACTGGCGGTGGATCGCGCGGGTCACCTCGTCGATGGCCATCATACCGTCGATGGTCGAGAGCTTCCGGCGCTCGGAATAGTAGTGAATCAGCGGCTCGGTCTGGCTGCGGTAGCTGGCGAGCCGCTTGGTCAGGACCTCCGGGGTGTCGTCGACCCGGACCTCCTCCCCGCGCTCCCGCATCTGGGCGACACGGGTCTCGACGCGGCTGAGCAGCGCGCTCTCATTGACGCGGAGCTCGATCACGGCATCGAGTTTCATGTGCTTGTGCTTGAGCAGCTCATCCAGCGCCTCGGCCTGCGGCACGGTGCGCGGGAAACCGTCGAGGATGAAGCCTTGCCGCGCGTCCGGCTGGTCGATCCGGTCCGAGATGATTCCCACCACGATCTCGTCGGGCACGAGGCCCCCGCTGGCCATGATCTCCTTGGCCTTCAGCCCGACCGGCGTCCCCGCCGCGACGGCTGCACGCAACATCTCGCCGGTCGAGAGCTGGACGATGCCATAGCGCTGCACCAGCAGCTGCGCCTGGGTCCCCTTGCCCGATCCCGGCGGTCCCAGAAGTATAATTCTCATCGGCGTACGCCCCCCGGATTGGTGAGCGATTCGTCGCGCACCTGTGTTTGAAGATCGAGAATAGTGCAAACCACAATCAGCGCCGCACTGCCACCCATATCATAGGGGAGCAAATGCCCGGACGCCAAGAACCCCTTTGAAATCAGTGATTGCGTCGAGGTCAGAGCAGTTCTGCCGATGCGACCGAACGGATGGTCCTGAGCCTCGCGGACGCCGCGCGGCTGCGCGCGCGGCGAATCGGCGATGTGGACCCGAAGCCCGACAGGACGCCGCGCTTACCTACGGCGGCCCCGCAGCTTCGACTTCCGGATCAGGCCTTCATACTGGTGCGCCAGCAGATAGCCCTGAACCTGCGCCACCGTATCCATGGTCACGCTGACAACGATCAAGAGCGACGTGCCGCCGAAGTAGAACGGCACCGAGGCGTAGGAGATCAGAATTTCCGGAATCAAGCAGACGATCGCCAGGTAGATCGCGCCCAGCACGGTGATCCGCGACAGCACGTAGTCGATATATTCCGCGGTGCGCTCGCCGGGACGAATGCCCGGGATGAAGCCGCCATGCTTCTTCAGATTGTCCGCGGTCTCGGTCGGGTTAAAGACGATCGCGGTGTAGAAGAAGGCGAAGAACACGATCAGCGCGAGATAGAGCACCAGGAACAGCGGACGGCCATGGCCGAGCTGGGTGGTGATCCACTGGAACCATTCCGGTCCCTTGCCCGCGTTGAAGTTCGCGACCGTCGTCGGCAACAGCAGCAGCGACGACGCGAAGATCGGCGGGATCACGCCCGAGGTGTTGAGCTTGAGCGGCAGATGCGAGGACTGGCCCTCGAACATCTTGTTGCCAACCTGGCGCTTCGGATACTGGATCAGCAGCCGGCGCTGGGCGCGCTCCATGAACACGATGAAGGCGATCACGGCGACCGCCATCACGATGACGACCAGGATCAGCCCGGTCGACATCGCGCCCTGGCGGCCGAGCTCGAGCATATTGGCGAGCGCCGCAGGCAGCTCGGCGACGATGCCGGAGAGGATGATCAGCGAGATGCCGTTGCCGATGCCGCGCGAGGTGATCTGCTCACCCAGCCACATCAGGAACATGGTGCCGCCGGTCAGCGTGATCGCGGTGGAGAGACGGAAGAACATGCCGGGGTCGCTGACGACGTTGCCGGCGCCTTCGAGGCCGACCGCGATGCCGTAGGACTGGAACGCGGCCAGGATCACCGTCAGATAGCGGGTGTACTGGTTCAGCGTCTTGCGGCCCGCCTCACCTTCCTTCTTCAGCGCCTCGAGCTGCGGCGAGACGGTGGTGAGGAGCTGGATGATGATCGAGGCCGAGATGTACGGCATGATGTTCAGCGCGAAGATCGCCATGCGGTGGATACCGCCGCCGGCAAACATGTTGAACATGCCGAGGATGCCGCCCGCCTGCGACTTGAACACCTGCTCCCAGATATTGGGATCGATGCCGGGCAACGGAATGTAGGTTCCGAGCCGATAAACGAGCAGCGCACCCAGGGTGAACCAGATGCGCTTCTTCAGTTCGTCGGCCTTGGCAAACGCGCCGAAATTGAGATTGGCTGCCAGTTGTTCCGCTGCAGAGGCCATATTGGACTTTCTCCCGCCGCCTTTTGCGCCGTGATACCCGCGGCCGGGCTATTCTAGCGGACGCCGGACATTATCTGGGGCTTCGGCTTCGATAAGTCCATCGTCCCGCATGCGAAAAAGGCCCGCAAGACGCGGGCCAATGACGCAGTTGTTACGCCGCCTCGCCTTCTTCCTTTGCAGGGGCGAGGATCTTCACCGAACCACCGGCCTTCTCCACCGCTTCGATCGCGGACTTGGTGGCGCCGTGGGCTTCGATTGTGAGCTTCGCCTTGAGCTCGCCGCGGCCGAGCAGCCGCAGGCCGCCCTTGGCGCGGCGCAGCACGCCGGCCTTCACCAGAGCCTCGACGTTCACGACGCTGCCGGCGTCGAGCTTCTTGGCATCGACCGCATCCTGGAGACGGTCGAGATTGATCTCGGCAAACTCGACACGGAAGATATTGTTGAAGCCGCGCTTGGGCAGACGGCGATGCAACGGCATCTGGCCGCCTTCGAAACCCTTGATGCGGACGCCCGAACGCGCGGTCTGGCCCTTGCCGCCGCGGCCGGACTGCTTGCCCTTGCCCGAACCGATGCCACGGCCGACGCGCATGCGCTTCTTGCGCGAGCCGGCGTTGTCGGCGATATCGCTGAGCTTCATCGCCCTGCTCCTTGTGTTTTGCGCATGATCTGGATCATGCGCGTAATTTTACTTCTCGTCGACGATGCGGACGAGATGGTGAACCTTTTCGATCATGCCGCGGACGGCCGGGGTGTCCGGCAGTTCGCTAACGCGGCCGATCTTGTTGAGCTTGAGCCCGATCAGCGTCGAACGCTGCGAGTGATGGCGGCGGATCGCGCTGCCAGTCTGCTCGAGCTTGATCGTCTTTGCGGCCTTGGCCATCGTGGTCTACTCCGAAAAGCGTTGGTTAGTCCGCAGCCGCCTCGGCATCGCCGCCGACGCGACGACCCTGAAGGGTGGACACCTTGATGTTGCGGCGCGCCGCGACCGAACGCGGTGAGTCCTGGTGCTTCAGCGCATCGAAAGTCGCGCGAACCATGTTGTACGGGTTCGACGAGCCGATCGACTTGGCAACCACGTCCTGGACGCCGAGCGTCTCGAACACGGCGCGCATCGGACCGCCGGCGATGATGCCGGTACCAGCAGGAGCTGCACGCAGGTAGACACGGCCCGCGCCGTGACGGCCGGCGATGTCGTGATGCAGGGTGCGGCCCTCGCGCAGCGACACGCGGGTGAGGTTGCGCTTGGCGGACTCGGTGGCCTTGCGGATCGCCTCGGGCACTTCGCGCGCCTTGCCGTGACCGAAGCCGGCGCGGCCCTTCTGATCGCCGATCACGACCAGCGCTGCGAAACCGAAGCGCTTACCGCCCTTGACGACCTTGGCCACGCGATTGATGTGGACGAGCTTGTCGACGAACTCGCTGTCGCGCTCCTCGCGCTCCTTGCGCTCACGCCCGCCGCCGCGTTGATCGCGTCCACCACGTTGTTCGCGTTCTGCCATTTTTCCAATCCTTCAGAGGCTTGCGCCTCAATCCTCAAATTCTGTTAGAAGCTCAGCCCGCTCTCACGCGCAGCGTCGGCCAGTGCCTTGACGCGCCCGTGGTAGAGGTAGCTGCCGCGATCGAACACGACTTCCTTGACGCCCTTCTCGGCGGCGCGCTCGGCCAGCAACTTGCCGACCGCCTTTGCTGCATCGATGTCGGCGCCGGTCTTGCCACCATCGCGCATGTTCTTCTCAAGCGAGGAGGCGGAGGCGAGCGTCTCGCCCTTCAGGTCGTCGATGACCTGAGCGTAGATGTGCTTGGACGAGCGGAACACCGACAGACGCGGACGACCACCAGCAGAGCGGCGCAGCTTCAGCCGCACACTCCGCTTGCGCCGGGCATTGGTAACCTTGGCTTTGGACATGACCGGCTCCGTTACTTCTTCTTGCCTTCCTTGCGGAAGATGAATTCGCCCACATACTTCACACCCTTGCCCTTGTAGGGCTCCGGCGGACGGTAGGAGCGGATCTCGGCGGCAACCTGGCCGACACGCTGGATGTCGCTGCCGGTGACCGTGATCTCGGTGGGCTTCGGCACGGTGATCGTGATCCCTTCCGGGATCGCGTAGACCACGTCGTGGCTGTAGCCGAGCGCGAGCTGCAGGTTCTTGCCCTGCATCGCGGCGCGGTAACCGACGCCGGTGATTTCGAGCTTCTTCTCGAAACCCTTGGTGACGCCTTCGACCAGATTCGCGACCTGGGCGCGAGCGGTGCCGTACAAAGCGCGCGCGCGATTGGTCTCGAACCGCGGGTTCACTTTGACCTGGCCGTTCTCGAGCTTCACCTCGACGTCGTCATGGACGACGAACTGAAGCTGGCCCTTCGGCCCCTTCATCTTGACGGTCTGCCCATCGACGGTCGCGGTCACACCGGACGGCACCGCCACAGGCTTTTTGCCAACTCGTGACATGGATCAAAAATCCTTCTCAGAACACCGTGAAGAGGACTTCACCGCCCACGTTCGCTTCACGCGCACTGTGGTCGGCCATGATCCCCTTCGGCGTCGACAACACCGAAATACCGAGTCCGTTATTGACCCGCGGCAGGTTCTTCACCGAGGCGTAAACACGACGCCCGGGCTTGGAAACACGTTCGATCTCGCGGATGACGGGCTCGCCGTCGAAATATTTCAGCTCGATCTCGATCTCGCTGCGGCCCGAGGCGTGCTCGAGCGTCGCGTAACCGCGGATGTAGCCCTCGCTCTTGAGCACTTCGAGGACGTTCTCGCGCATCTTCGAGCCCGGCGTCGAGACCTTGCTCTTGGCGCGCATCTGCGCGTTGCGGATGCGGGTGATGAGATCGCTGATTGGATCGTGCGTGGACATCTAAACGACCCTCCTTACCAGCTCGACTTCACGAGGCCCGGGACCATGCCCTTGGAGCCAAGTTCGCGGAGCGCGATACGGGACAGCTTGTTCTTGCGATAGTTCGAGCGCGGACGGCCCGACAGCTCGCAACGCAGACGGATGCGGGTCGCCGACGAATTGCGCGGCATTTCCGCAAGCTTCAGGGTGGCGGCGAACCGCTCCTCCATCGGCAGCGACTTGTCGGCGATGATCGCCTTCAACCGCGCGCGCTTCGGGGCGGCGTTCTTCGCCATCCGCTTGCGCCGGTTGTTCTTCTCGATTGAACTCTTCTTTGCCATGCTTGGCTCCTGGGTATCCGCGTTTGAGAGGCTTTAGGTCAGCGTCTCACTGCCGGAACGGGAAATTGAAAGCGGTCAACAAGGCCCTCGCCTCTTCGTCGGTCTTGGCCGTGGTGCAGACGGTGATGTCCATACCGCGGGCTTCCGTGACCTTGTCGAAGTCGATCTCGGGGAAAATGATGTGTTCCTTGATGCCGAGCGAATAGTTGCCGCGTCCGTCAAAGCTCTTCGGGTTCAGGCCGCGGAAGTCGCGCACGCGCGGCAGCGCGACCGTCACCAGGCGATCGATGAACTCGTACATGCGGGCCTTGCGCAGCGTCACCTTGCAGCCGATCGGCTGGTTTTCACGCAGCTTGAAGGTCGCGATCGCGATACGCGAATAGGTCACGATCGCCTTCTGGCCGGCGATCAGGGTCAGCTCGGCAGCGGCGGTCTCGGCCTTCTTGCGGTCGTTGACGGAATCGCCAACGCCCATGTTCAGCACGACCTTGTCCAGACGCGGAACCTGCATCACGTTCTGATAACCGAACTTCTCGGTCATCGCCGTGCGGATCTTCGCATCGTATTCCGCGCGCAGGCGCGGGGTGTAAGCGGTCTCAGCCATCGATCTCAGCTCCCGAGCTCTTGGCGATGCGAACCTTCTTGCCGTCCGCCAGAATCTTGAATCCGACGCGGGTCGGCTTTCCGTCCTTGCCGACATACGCGATGTTGGACAGTTGGATCGGCGCCTCTTTCGAGATGATGCCGCCCTCCTGGGCCTGCGTCTGCTTCTGGTGACGCTTGACCATGTTGATGCCGCGCACGAGCGCCGTGCCGGCCTCGGGGCGCACTTCGAACACTTCGCCACTGCGGCCCTTGTCGCGGCCGGTCAGCACGACGACCTTGTCGCCCTTGCGGATCTTCGCAGCCATCACAGCACCTCCGGCGCCAGCGAAATGATCTTCATGTGGTTCTTCGCGCGCAGCTCGCGCGGAACGGGCCCGAAGATACGGGTTCCGACCGGCTCGGCCTGGTTGTTGATCAGGACGGCGGCGTTGCGGTCGAAGCGGATGACCGAACCGTCAGCGCGGCGGATGTCCTTGCGGACACGCACCACGACGGCCTTCATCACGTCGCCCTTCTTCACCTTGCCACGCGGAATGGCTTCCTTGATCGAGACGACAATGATGTCGCCGATCGTCGCGTAGCGGCGCTTGGAGCCTCCGAGCACCTTGATACACATGACACGGCGTGCGCCAGAATTATCGGCCACGTCGAGGTTGGTCTGCATCTGAATCATTGATGCACCTCGTCCTCTTTCTCTTTGCGCCAGCCTAGCCGGCGCTCAACATTTCCCTGAAGTCGGTCGGCCAAGGCCAACAGATCAGGCGCTTTTCTTGTGTTCGCCCCGGATCACGATCCAGCACTTCAACTTCGAAATCGGCTTGGTCTCTTCGATCCAGACCATGTCGCCCGGCTTGAACTCGTTGTTCTCGTCGTGCGCGTGGTAGTTCTTCGAACGGCGGATCGTCTTCTTGTAGATCGGGTGCGTGAAGCGGCGATCGACGCGCACCACGACGGTCTTGGCAGTCTTGTCGCTGACGACCACGCCTTGCAAAGTACGTTTCGGCATATCCGTTAGCCCCTTACTTCTTCTTCGCGCGCGCTTGCGCGGCGACGGTCTTGATCCGGGCGATGTCCCGCCGGGCCTCGCGCAGGCGCGAGGTGTTCTCGAGCTGCCCGGTGGCACGCTGGAAGCGCAGGTTGAAACGCTCCTTCTTCAGGTTCAGGACGGCATCGTCCTGCTGGTCGGGGCTCATCGCGCGGATGTCTTCGATCTTCATCTGGGCCATGGCCATTACTCCGCAATGCGCTCGACGAAACGCGTCTTGATCGGCAGCTTTGCGGCCGCGAGCGTCAGCGCTTCACGCGCCGTCTGGGTGTTGACGCCGTCGATCTCGAACAGCACCCGGCCCGGCTTGACGCGGGCGACCCACAATTCCGGCGAACCCTTGCCGGAGCCCATGCGGACTTCGGCCGGCTTCTTCGACACCGGAACGTCGGGGAACACGCGGATCCAGACGCGGCCGGCCCGCTTCATGTGGCGGGTCAGCGCGCGGCGGGCGGCTTCGATCTGGCGCGCGGTGACGCGCTCAGGCTCGGTCGCCTTCAGGCCGAACTGGCCAAAGGCCAACGTCGCGCCCGAAGTCGCAACGCCGTGAATGCGGCCCTTATGCGCCTTCCGGAACTTCGTTTTCTTAGGTTGCATCATGGCTTTAAGCCCTCAAATTCTCTGTGCTGGCATCAGGCCGCAGCGTTGTCGCGGCGCCCACGGCCACCACGATCACCACCGCCGCTGGTCTCGCCTTCGGCCATTCTCTTGTCCTGGGCCATCGGATCGTGCTCGAGGATCTCACCCTTGAAGATCCAGACCTTGACGCCGCAGGTGCCGAAGGTCGTGAACGCGGTCGCAACGCCGTAGTCGATGTCGGCGCGCAGCGTGTGCAGCGGCACGCGACCTTCGCGGTACCACTCCATGCGCGCGATTTCCGCACCGCCCAGACGACCCGAGCAATTGATGCGGATGCCTTCGGCGCCAAGACGCATCGCCGACTGAACGGCGCGCTTCATGGCGCGGCGGAACGCCACGCGGCGCTCGAGCTGCTGCGCAATCGACTCGGCCACCAGCGTCGCATCCAGCTCCGGCTTGCGGATTTCGACGATGTTGATGACGACGTCGGACGAGGTGATGTCCGCAACCTTCTTGCGAAGCTTGTCGATGTCGGCGCCCTTCTTTCCGATCACCACGCCCGGACGGGCCGAGTGGATGGTGACGCGGCACTTCTTGTGCGGGCGCTCGATGACGATGCGGGCCACGGCCGCCTGCTTGAGCTCCTTGTGCAGGATCTCACGGATCTTGACGTCCTCGTGCAGCAGCTTGCCGTATTCCTGCTTGCCGGCGAACCAGCGGGAATCCCAGGTCCGGTTGATGCCGAGACGCAGACCGATCGGATTGATCTTTTGACCCATCGTTTTCTCCTGCGACCCTTAAGCCGCTGCTGCTTCGGCTTCGACCTGACGAACAATGATCGTCAGCTGCGAAAATGGTTTGTAGACACGGCCCGAGCGGCCACGGCCGCGGGCGGCAAAACGCTTCATCACGAGGCCGTTGCCGACGAAGGCCTGCGCCACGACGAGATCATCGACGTCGAGATCGTGGTTGTTCTCGGCGTTGGCGATCGCCGATTCCAGGCACTTCTTCACGTCGACCGCGATCCGCTTGCGGGAGAACTGCAGGTCGGCGAGCGCAGCGGAAGCCTTCCGGCCGCGAATGAGCTGGGCGACCAGGTTGAGCTTCTGCGGGCTCACCCGCAGCATCCGGGCGACCGCCTTGGCCTCGTTCTCGGCGAGGCTCCGTTCGCGCTTAGGTTTGCTCATCGTTTAATCCTCAAGCCTTCTTGGCTTTCTTGTCGCCGGAGTGGCCATGGAAGGTCCGGGTCGGCGAGAACTCGCCGAACTTGTGACCGACCATTTCCTCGTTGACGGCCACCGGCACGTGCTTCTGACCGTTGTAGACGCCGAAGGTCAGGCCGACGAATTGCGGCAGGATCGTCGAGCGACGGCTCCAGATCTTGATGACGTCGTGACGGCCGGACGCACGGGCGGCATCTGCCTTCTTGAGCAGAGAACCCTCGACGAACGGGCCTTTCCAGACTGAACGAACCATGTCCGTCGTTCCTTACTTCTTCCGCTTGTGGCGGCTTAGGAGAATGAATTTGTTGGTCGACTTGTTGGAGCGGGTCTTCTTGCCCTTGGTCGGCTTGCCCCACGGAGTGACCGGGTGACGACCGCCCGAGGTGCGACCTTCACCACCGCCGTGCGGATGGTCGATCGGGTTCATCGAAACGCCGCGGTTATGCGGCTTGCGGCCGAGCCAGCGGTTGCGACCGGCCTTGCCGATCGAGGTGTTCATGTGATCGGGGTTCGACACCGCGCCGATCGTGCCGCGACAACGGCCGTGCACCAGGCGCTGCTCACCCGAGTTCAGGCGGATGATGACGTAGTCATGGTCGCGACCGACGAGCTGGGCGTAGGTGCCGGCGGAACGGGCGAGCTGGCCGCCCTTCCCGATCTTGACCTCGATGTTGTGGATGATCGTGCCGACCGGCATGTTGCCGAGCGGCATGACGTTGCCCGGCTTCACGTCGACATAGTTGCCGGCGACCACGGAATCGCCAACCGCCAGGCGCTGCGGCGCCAGGATATAGGCCTGGGTGCCGTCTTCGTACTTGACGAGCGCAATGAACGCGGTGCGGTTCGGATCGTATTCCAGCCGTTCGACGGTCGCGGGAGCATCGACCTTGTCGCGCTTGAAGTCGACGATGCGCAGGGTCTGCTTGTGACCGCCGCCGCGGAAGCGCACGGTGATACGACCGGTGTTGTTGCGACCGCCCGAAGAGTGCTTGCCTTCGGTGAGCGCCTTGACCGGCTTGCCCTTGTAGAGGGCTGAACGATCGACCATGACCAGCTGGCGCTGGCCCGGTGTCGTGGGATTGAATTTCTTCAGTGCCATCGTCGTGCGACCTTACAGACCGGTGGTCACGTCGATCCGATGACCCTCTTCGAGGGTCACGATCGCGCGCTTGGTGTTCGACTGCGAGCCGAGATTGCCGCGGAAGACCTTGGTCTTGCCCTTGCGGACCAGCGTGTTGACGCTCTTGACCTTGACGTCGAAGAGCTTCTCGATCGCTTCCTTGATCTGCGGCTTGGTCGCCTTCGCGGCCACCTTGAACAGAACCTTGTTGTGCTCGGACGCCAGCGTCGCCTTTTCGGTGACGACCGGGGCGACGATCACGTCGTAGTGGCGAGCCTCGATGTTCTTCGTCATTTGAAGCGCGCCTCCAGCGCATCGATGGCGGCCTTGGTCAGAACGAGCTTCTGACGGCGCAGGATGTCATAGACGTTGATGCCCTGGATCGGCAGCACATCCATGTTCGGGATGTTGCGGGCCGCAGCTGCAAAGCCATTGTTGAGCTCGGCGCCGTCGATGATGAGCGCGTTGGTGAGCCCGAGGCCCGAGAAGTGACCGAGCAGCGCCTTGGTCTTGGCGGCTTCCAGCGCGGCCTTGTCGATCACGAGCAGATCGCCGTCCTTGGCCTTGGCCGAGAGCGCATGCTTGAGAGCGAGCGCACGGACCTTCTTCGGCAGGTCGGTGGCGTGCGAACGCACGACCGGACCGAAGGCACGACCGCCGCCGCGGAACTGCGGCACGCGGGCCGAGCCGTGACGCGCACCGCCGGTGCCCTTCTGCTTGTACATCTTCTTGCCGGTGCGCCAGATCTCGGCGCGACCCTTGGCCTTGTGCGTACCGGCCTGGCGCTTGTTGAGCTGCCACTGCACGCAGCGTGCAATGATGTCCTGGCGCGGCTCGAGACCGAAAATGGCGTCGGACAGCTGGACCGAGCCGGCTTCCTTACCCTCGAGGGTGGTGACCTTCAATTCCATCTCACGCACCCTCTTGCTGGGCCGCAGCCTCGGCTTCGCCGCCCGCAACCTTGAACTTGCCGGGCTTCGGAGCTTCCTTCGGCAGCGGCTTCTTGACGGCGTCGCGCACACGAATCCAGCCGCCCTTGGAGCCGGGAACGGCGCCTTCGACGAGGATCAGGCCACGCTCGACGTCGAGCTGAACGACGCGCAGGTTGAGCGTGGTGATGCGATCGACACCCATGTGGCCGGGCATCTTCTTGTTCTTCCAGGTCTTGCCGGGGTCCTGACGACCACCGGTCGAACCGATCGAACGGTGCGACACCGACACACCGTGCGTGGCACGCAGGCCGCCGAAGTTCCAGCGCTTCATACCGCCGGCAAAGCCCTTACCGACCGAAGTACCGGTGACGTCGACGAACTGGCCGACGACGAAGTGGTCGGCGAGGATCTCGGCACCCACGGGGATCATGGCGTCCGCGGAGACGCGGAACTCCTCGACCTGCCGCTTCGGCTCGACCTTGGCGACCGCGAACTGGCCGCGCTCTGCCTTGGGCATGTACACGGTCTTGCGGCTGCCAGAACCAAGCTGGAGGGCAACGTAACCGTTCTTCTCTTCAGTGCGGTGGCCTATGACCTGGCAATTGCCGAGCTTCAGCACGGTCACGGGGATATGTTCGCCGGCCTCTGTAAAGACCCGCGTCATCCCGACCTTTTGTGCGATCACTCCGGAGCGCATCGGCGTGCTTCCTGTTCTTTCTGTCCGCAAGCTGCGAACGTGATCCAAAATCTTAGAGCTTGATCTCGACGTCGACACCGGCGGCAAGGTCGAGCTTCATCAAAGCATCGACGGTCTGCGGGGTCGGATCGACGATGTCGAGCAGGCGCTTGTGGGTGCGCATCTCGAACTGTTCGCGGCTCTTCTTGTCGACGTGGGGCGAACGGTTGACGGTGAACTTCTCGATGCGGGTGGGCAGCGGAATGGGTCCGCGGACCTGCGCACCGGTACGCTTCGCCGTGTTCACGATCTCGCGCGTCGACGTATCGAGGATACGATGGTCGAACGCCTTGAGACGGATGCGAATATTTTGGCCGTTCATTGCCGTTGTCTCTCTTCGTTGGGTGGCGAATAGCGAATAGCGAATTTGACCATTCGCTACTCGCCGTCCCTATTCTCGTAATTACTCGATGATCGAAGCGACGACGCCGGCGCCGACGGTACGGCCACCCTCGCGAATCGCGAAGCGGAGCTTCTCTTCCATCGCGATCGGCACGATCAGGTGCACTTCCATCGCGATGTTGTCGCCCGGCATCACCATCTCGGTACCTTCCGGCAGGTGCACGACACCGGTCACGTCGGTGGTGCGGAAGTAGAACTGCGGACGGTAGTTGGTGAAGAACGGGGTGTGGCGACCGCCCTCTTCCTTGGTGAGGATGTAAGCCTCAGCCTTGAACTTGGTGTGCGGCTTGACCGAACCCGGCTTGCACAGCACCTGGCCGCGCTCGACGTCTTCGCGCTTGGTACCGCGGAGCAGTGCACCGATGTTGTCGCCGGCCTGGCCCTGATCGAGCAGCTTGCGGAACATTTCGACGCCGGTGACGGTGGTCTTCTGGGTCGCACGGAGACCGACGATCTCGATTTCCTCGCCGACCTTGACGATGCCGCGCTCGACACGGCCGGTCACGACGGTGCCGCGGCCCGAGATCGAGAACACGTCTTCAACCGGCATCAGGAACGGCTGGTCGATCGGACGCTCCGGCTGCGGGATGTACGCGTCGACCTGCTTCATCAGCTCGAGGATGGCGTCGTGGCCGAGCGCCTTGTTGGAATCTTCGAGAGCGGCGAGCGCCGAGCCCTTGACGATCGGAATGGTGTCGCCCGGGAATTCGTACTTCGAGAGCAGCTCGCGGACTTCGAGCTCGACGAGCTCGAGCAGCTCCGGATCGTCGACCATGTCGCACTTGTTCAGGAACACGACCAACGCGGGCACGCCGACCTGGCGGGCGAGCAGGATGTGCTCGCGGGTCTGCGGCATCGGGCCGTCAGCGGCCGACACGACCAGGATCGCGCCGTCCATCTGCGCGGCGCCGGTGATCATGTTCTTCACGTAGTCGGCGTGGCCGGGGCAGTCGACGTGGGCGTAGTGACGGTTCGGCGTCTCGTACTCGACGTGAGCGGTCGAGATGGTGATGCCGCGCGCCTTCTCTTCCGGCGCCTTGTCGATCTGGTCGTACGCGGTGAACGTCGCACCGCCGGCTTCGGCGAGAACCTTGGTGATCGCCGCGGTCAGCGACGTCTTGCCATGGTCGACGTGACCGATGGTACCGATGTTGCAGTGCGGCTTGTTACGTTCAAACTTTGCTTTGGCCATTTGACTCTCCGTTCAATCGTCAGCTCTGGACCGACGACAATCAGGCAAACTTCTTCTGGACTTCTGCCGACACGTTGGCCGGCGCTTCTGCGTAGTGGTCGAACTGCATGGTGAAGGTTGCGCGACCCTGGCTCATCGAGCGCAGATTATTCACGTAACCGAACATGTTCATGAGCGGCACCATCGCGTTGATGACGTTGGCGTTGCCGCGCATGTCCTGCCCCTGGATCTGACCGCGCCGCGAATTCAGGTCGCCGATGACCGAGCCGGTGTAGTCTTCCGGGGTCACCACTTCGACCTTCATGATCGGCTCGAGCAGGACGGACTTGCCCTTCTGCAGCGCTTCGCGGAAAGCCGCGCGCGATGCGATTTCGAAGGCGAGCGCCGACGAGTCGACGTCGTGATACTTGCCGTCGACGAGCTGAACCTTGACGTCGACCACGGGGAAGCCCGCGACCACGCCAGAGCTCATCACGCTGTTGAGGCCCTTTTCAACGCCGGGGATGTATTCCTTCGGAACCGCACCACCGACGATCTTGGACTCGAACTCGTAGCCCTTGCCGGGCTCGTTCGGCTCGACCACGATCGACACTTCGGCGAACTGGCCGGTACCGCCGGTCTGCTTCTTGTGAGTGTACTTGACCTCGGCCTTCTTGGTGACGCGCTCACGGAACGCAACCTGCGGCGCGCCGATGTTGGCGTCGACCTTGTAGGTGCGGCGGAGGATGTCGACCTTGATGTCGAGATGGAGTTCGCCCATGCCCTTGAGGATGGTCTGGCCGGACTCCTGGTCGGTCGACACGCGGAAGGACGGATCCTCCGCGGCGAGCTTGGCCAGCGCCACGCCCAGCTTCTCCTGGTCGGCCTTGGACTTCGGCTCGATCGCGATCTCGATGACCGGCTCGGGGAATTCCATCTTTTCGAGGATCACCTGCTTGTCGGGATCGCACAGCGTGTCACCGGTGCGCGCTTCCTTCAGGCCGGCCAGCGCGACGATGTCGCCGGCATAGGCTTCCTTGATGTCCTCGCGGTTGTTCGCATGCATCAAGAGCATGCGCCCGATGCGCTCTTTCTTTTCGCGAGTCGAGTTCACGACACCGGTGCCGCTCTGCAGAACGCCGGAGTAGATGCGGCAGAAGGTGATGGTGCCGACGAACGGGTCGTCCATGATCTTGAACGCGAGCAGAGCCAGCGGCTCCTTGTCGTCCGCCTTGCGCACGACCTCGTTGCCCTTGTCGTCGGTGCCCTTGATCGCCGGCACGTCGATCGGCGACGGCAGATAGTCGACGACGGCGTCGAGCAGCGGCTGCACGCCCTTGTTCTTGAAGGCCGAGCCGCACAGCACGGGGTAGAATGCGCCGGTCAGCACCGCCTTGCGGATCAGGCGCTTGAGGGTCGCCTCGTCCGGCTCCTTGCCGTCGAGATAGGCGGCCATGGCGTCATCGTCGAGCTCGACGGCGGCTTCCACCATCTTCTCGCGATATTCCTTGGCCTGCTCGACCAGATCTTCCGGGATGTCGACGTAGTCGAACTTCGCGCCGAGGGACTCGTCGTTCCAGACGATGCCCTTCATCTTCACGAGGTCGACGAGACCCTTGAAATTGTTCTCGGCGCCGATCGGAAGCTGGATCGCGATCGGCTTGGCACCGAGGCGGTCGACGATGTCGGACAGGCACTTGAAGAAGTCGGCGCCGGTCTTGTCCATCTTGTTGGCGAAGACGATGCGCGGAACCTTGTACTTGTCGCCCTGGCGCCAGACGGTCTCGGTCTGGGGCTCGACGCCCTGGTTCGAGTCGAGCACGCAAACGGCGCCGTCGAGCACGCGCAGCGAACGCTCGACTTCGATGGTGAAGTCGACGTGGCCGGGAGTGTCGATGATGTTCAGGCGCTTGCCGTTCCAGAACGCGGTGGTCGCAGCCGAGGTGATCGTGATGCCACGCTCCTGCTCCTGCTCCATCCAGTCCATCGTCGCGGCACCTTCGTGCACTTCGCCGATCTTGTGGCTCTTGCCGGTATAATAGAGGATGCGCTCGGTCGTCGTCGTCTTGCCGGCGTCGATGTGCGCCATGATACCGAAATTACGGTAGTCCTCGATGGCATGTTGGCGGGGCATGGGGGTGTTCCTTGCGAGTCCGTTTGTTTCGCCGTTACCAGCGATAGTGCGAGAAGGCGCGGTTGGCTTCCGCCATCCGGTGCACGTCTTCGCGCTTCTTGACGGCGTTCCCGCGGTTGTTCGACGCGTCCAGGAGCTCCGCCGAAAGCCGCTCCGTCATCGTCTTCTCGTTGCGCTCACGCGCAGCCGAGATCAGCCAGCGAATGCCCAGCGCCTGACGGCGCACCGAGCGAACTTCGACCGGAACCTGGTAGGTCGCGCCACCGACGCGGCGGGAGCGCACTTCGATCGTCGGCATGACGTTCTCGAGCGCCTGCTCGAACACGCCGAGCGGGTTCTGCTTGGTCTTGGATTCGATGATGCCGAACGCACCGTAGACGATGCCTTCCGCGACCGACTTCTTGCCGGCGTACATCACCGAGTTCATGAACTTCGTGACGATGATGTTCCCGAACTTCGGATCGGGAAGAACTTCGCGCTTTTCCGCTGAGTGGCGACGAGACATGGAGCTGGTTCCCGCTTACTTCGGACGCTTTGCGCCGTACTTCGAACGACGCTGCTTACGGTTCTTGACGCCCTGGGTATCCAGAACGCCGCGGAGGATGTGGTAGCGCACGCCGGGCAAGTCCTTGACGCGGCCGCCGCGGATCATGACCACCGAGTGCTCCTGAAGGTTATGGCCTTCACCCGGGATGTAGCCGATCACTTCGAAACCGTTGGTCAGACGCACCTTGGCGACCTTACGAAGCGCCGAGTTCGGCTTCTTCGGGGTCGTGGTGTAGACACGCGTGCAAACGCCGCGCTTCTGCGGCGACTGCTGCAGCGCTGGCACCTTCTTGCGCGACTTCTGCACTTCACGCGGTTGAGCGATCAGCTGGTTGATCGTCGGCATCCTGGCCTTACCCTTTGTTATCGCGGCCCCTTGCGGATCCGCTGTCTTGCCGCAGCCCGTTGCCGGGACCGCAAATTCTTGTCGTGCTACCCGCCCGACCGGGCCACCTCATACGGAACAATCCGCACAAAGCGAAATTGCGCCAACCGCTCCATCACCGAGCGGAAAGCGTTACGACGCCACAGAGGACCGCAGTTTTCAGGCCAACCAGCATAAAAAGCTGCAGCCCGCGCACTGAGGTCATGCATCCGAATTCGATCTCAAGAGAACAAGCTCAAGAGAACTAGAATCGCACTGGCATTGCCTAGCTATGATCGACAGCGTTTGAGCGGCATTCGTCGAGGTTGGTGCCCGTCTTTGCGACCCCTGGGAGATCTGACCCCTGGGATATAACGGGTGGCCCGTTCCGACGCTGGCGATGCTCACCGCCTGTCGTTAAGTGAGGCGCTTTCTATAAGTGAGAATCGCTCAAGTCAAGGCGAAACCACAGTCACAAAGCGCTTCGCGCGCCTCTGGAATTTGCCCGCCGGGCGCCTCACCACGCCTCCGGGATATGGGAATGAAGCGCCCGCTCCGCCAGCCCAAAACCAATTTATACCCGGGTAAAATGTACTTTTATAACTCGCGCTAAGGCTTTTTTTCCTGTTGATGCGGCAGTCTGCCACCACCGGCAGAGACAAGCGCCATGCGGTACACCGATATTGCCATCATCGGCGGGGGACTTGCCGGCTCGACCGCCGCCGCGATGCTCGGGCGCGCCGGCATTTCAACGGTGCTCATCGACCCGCACGAGACCTATCCGGCCGATTTTCGCGTCGAAAAACTCAGCGGTCACGACCAGGTCGAGCGATTCCAGCGGACGGGAATCGCCGACTCAGTGCTCCGCCGCGCGACGTTCTCCAGCGAGAACTGGATCGCACGATTTGGCCGCCTCCTCGACAAGGCGCCGAGCCGGCAGTTCAACATCCGCTACGATTCCCTTGTTAATGCGATCCGCGACGAGATTCCCGACGCGGTCGAGTGCGTCCGGACAAAGGCGGTATCGCTCGAAACAAGTCGGGAGCGCCAAAGAATCACGCTGGCCAATGACGAGACGATTTCGGCGCGCCTGGTCATACTCGCCAACGGCCTGAACGTCGGCCTGCGCCATCAGCTCGGCATCATCAGAAACATCGTCAGCGCATGCCATTCGATCGCGATCGGGTTCGACATAGCGCCGGCCGGCCGGAATGCGTTCGACTTCCCGGCGCTGACCTATTTCTCCGAGCGGCCGAGCGACCGAATCCCGTACATCACACTGTTTCCGATCGGCACGCGAATGCGGGCCAATCTGTTCGTGTATCGCAACTTCGACGATCCCTGGCTACGCGAATTCCGCCGCGCGCCGGCCGAAACGTTGGATGCCGCACTGCCGCGCCTCAAGCGCATCACCGGCGCCTTCGACATCATCGGCGAGGTGAAGATCCGCCCGGTCGATCTCTATGTGAATGATGCCAGCCATCAGCCGGGCCTGGTGCTGGCAGGCGATGCCTTCGCCACCTCCTGCCCGGTCGCGGGCACCGGCTGCGACAAGGTCTTCACTGACGTCGAGCGGCTCTGCAACGTCCACATCCCGCAATGGCTTGCGTCCGACGGGATGGATGCGGACAAGATCGCGGCCTTCTACGCCGATCCAGTCAAGCGGGCCTGCGACGAATGGTCGTCGGCGAAAGCCTTCGGCTTCCGATCGGTGTCGATTGCGACGAGCCCCTACTGGACCGCACAGCGCTGGGCGCGCTTCATGGCGTGGTCGACCCAGGGATTATTGCGGA
Source organism: Bradyrhizobium manausense (assembly GCF_018129685.1). Classification (GTDB taxonomy): domain Bacteria; phylum Pseudomonadota; class Alphaproteobacteria; order Rhizobiales; family Xanthobacteraceae; genus Bradyrhizobium; species Bradyrhizobium manausense_D. The sequence continues at coordinate 236,972 of NZ_JAFCLG010000006.1, read as the reverse complement.
GGTTGGGAGGGGTATTCCAGCTGGAGCCGAACTTCCTCGGTCACTCCTCCTCGTCGTCCTCGTCCTCATCATCCTCGTCGAGATCGTCCTCATCGTCTTCGTCATCATCGCTGTCGTCGTCGGCCTGAGCAACGGCACTGTGAGGCTGGTGGGTCTGATCGTTCCACAGTTTGCGATAGGTGCCGTCCTTGGCGAGCAATTCGGCATGCGAGCCTCGCTCGATCGCCCGGCCTCCTGAAATCACGATGATCTCGTCCATCTCGACCACCGAGGACAATCGATGGGTCGACCAGATCATGGTGCGGCCCTTGGCGACCTTGAGCAACGTGCGGTTGATCGCGGCCTCCGTGGTTTGATCGAGCGCCGACGTCGCTTCATCGAGCAGCAGCACGGACGGATTGCGGATGATCGCGCGCGCGATCGCGATGCGCTGGCGCTGGCCGCCCGACAACGTGTCGCCACGCTCGCCCACCGGCGTGTCATAGCGCTGCGGCAGACCCATGATGTAACGGTGGATCTCCGCCTTCTTTGCGGCCTCCTCCACCTCCTCGTCGCTCGCGCCTTCCTTGCCGAGCCGGATGTTCTCGCGGATCGACATGTTGAACAGCATGTTCTCCTGGAACACCACCGCCATGCTCCGCCGCAACGATTCCAGCGTCACCTTGCGCACGTCGACACCGTCGATGGTGACGCGCCCTTCGTCCGGCACGTAGAGCCGCAGGATCAGATTCAGCAGCGTGCTCTTGCCGGAGCCAGAAGGACCGACGATGGCAATGCTCTTGCCGACATTGAGCTTGAGGCTGAGATTGTCCAGCACTGGCGTCTGGGCGCCCTCGTACTGGAACGTCACATGGTCGAAGGTGATGTCGTGGGTGATGCGCGGCAGATCTGGCGCGCCCGGACGATCGGCGCCGCGGGTGGGCTCGTCCAGCAATTCCTGCATGTGACGGATCGCGGCGGCCGAGGAGATCGACACCGGGATGAAGTGCATCACGTGAGCGATGTTGTACGAGACCTCCCAGAACGCGCTCTCGAAGGTGACGAAGGTGCCGATCGTGATCTGGCCCTTGGTCGCGAGATACGCACCGATCGCCAGCACCACGAGATGCAGCAAGAGCACCGAGATGGTGACCGTGCGCTCCACCATGGTCGACAGGAACCCGGCCAGGGCGATCCTGTCGCGGGTCTCGTCGTTGCGGAACTTGAAGAAGCCGAACATCCTGCGCTGCAGGCTGAACGCCTTGATCACCGCCTGTGCCGCGACGTTCTCCTGCACCATGCCGAGCAGCGCGCTTTCGTTGAGCTTCTGCTCGTAATTGGCCTGCACCGCCTTCGGCGTCAGGATACGCGGGCCGATCAGCGTGATCGGGAACACCAGCAGCGCGACCACCGCGAGCTGCCAGTTGAGGAACAGCATCAGGATGATGCCGGCAATCAATTCCAGGAACGGCAGCGCAGCGCTGTTGGCAAAGGTCTTGACCGAGCCTTCGAATGCGGCCTGGTCGACCGAGAAACGCGACAGGATCTCGCCGCGCTTGGTGCGGCCGAAATAGGCCGCCGGCAGGTCCTGGACGTGCTCGAACAGGCGCCTGCGGACGTCCGAGACGATGCAGGCAGCCAGCCGCGCGTCCCAGCGCTCATACCAGACCGCGACGATCGAGGTGAAGATGCCGGCGGTGGCGAGCACGCCGAGGATCTTGTAGAGCGCCTGGAAATCCTCCTCGCCGAGCGCGTCGTCGATCAGGTATTTCAGGCTAAGCGGCATGATGACGTTGAACAGCGTCTCGACCAGAACGCCGAAGGCCACGTAACCCATGATGCGCTTGTAGTTGGACAGGAAGGGCTTGACGAAACCAAGAATGGTCGCAAGCGCGCCGGCGGCTTCGCGCGCCGTAAAGACGACGAGGTCCTCGTCATCATCGTCGTCGAGCCCGAGCTCGTCGTCGTCCTCGTCCTCCTCCTCGTCTTCCAACTCGGGCTCGGTTCCGGCGGCGAGCTTATCCTCGAGCTCTGCCGCCTCTTGCGCGGCGAGCTTCTGTTTGTCGGGAGAAAGAGGCCTGGACGCCATGAAACCAACCGATGCTGACGGCCGGCATGACCGCAGAAGAAACAGGGAAATAGCGGAACGTCGCTACTGCCGCCGAGTCTATGCGATCAGGATGAATTCGGCAAAACAATTGGCGAATTCATCCGCTCCACGGATGCTAGTCGTCGTCTTCGTTCTCGACCTTGTCGAAGAAGGAATAGCGCAGGCTGTCGGCGTCGGCATACCACTGGCCCGGACCTTTGTTGGCGGCGAGCGTCGCGGTCCAGAGCGCGTCGGCGCAGTCCTTGCGATGCATCGACAGATCGAAGCCATTGCCGAAGAACAGTTCGGACCATTCCCACCAGGTGCCGAGCTTCTTGACGCCGCGCAACAGGTCATAGCGGTCGATCACCGCTGGTGCCATGTCCGACGTGATCGAGCCAAACACAAGGCCGGTCTTGACCACGCGGTTCAGCTCGCAAATCGCACGGACCACCTGTTTCGGGGCAATGTGGCAGAGACTGGTCTCGAAAACGTAGTCGAAGCTGCCATCCTTGAACGGCATGTCGGTGATCGAGCCGAGCTTGTTGTACTTCTTCAGCGGCTTCGGCGTCTTGGCATGAATCGCGCGATTGTTCTCGATGCCCCAGGCATCGATGCCCCGATCACGCAACGCGCCGACCAGCTCGCCGCTGGCGGAGCCCGCAACCAGGAGCTTGGTGCCCTTCGCATTGCCCCAGACGATGCCGATCAGCTTGGTCAAATAGTCGGGGTCGGTGAAGTGGCTCCACGCTTCGCTATAGGGACCGAGGCCGCGATAATTCTCGAAATAGTCGCGGTCGATCTTGTTGGAAATCGGCTTGCCTTCCTGCTCGCGGCGCAGCCGCATCATCTCGGTGAGGATGATGTCGGTCGCGGCATCCGAGGAGTCGAGCAGGCCGTTCAGCGTGGAGTCGAACAAATAGTCGCCGACCACGACGATGCCGGGATGTTCCTTCGGCTCGGGCCGGTGGTTGGTCATGACGTCGCGCACCGGCAGTCCGCCCGGGATCGCGTTCACCGACGACAGCCAGCGGTGGATCTTGCCTTCCATGAAATGCGCACGCGCATCCCCAAGCGAGGCCGGCAGCGATTTCAGCGCGGCGTCGATCAGCTCCTGGTCCGACAGATTGGCGAACGCCAGCGCATCCGAGCCTGGAATCAGCCAGTTCAGGACGCCGTGCTTGCCAACGTCGTGGCGCGCGCCCTCGTTGTAGACGCAGCAGCCGCCGAAGGCTTCCGACATGAACCAGGCGCCGGAAATCTTGTCGCCCCAGAACGGAGCGTCGAACAGGATCGAGACGCGCAGATAATGCGCCGGACGGTCGAAATACGCCACGTGCTTGACCATCGACTTGCGCAGCTGCTCGCCTTCCCATCCCATCGTGGCAAGCCAGGAGTGCGGCAGGCAAACCAGCACGAGATCGAAATCGCGCGTCTCCGGCCCCTTGCCGTTCATCATCTTGAGCTGATAGCGACCGGTCGGCGCCTTGCCGACGGTGAGCACGCGATGATTGAGCTGGATATCGGCGTTGACCTCCGACTGCAGGCATTCGATCAGCTGCTCGTTGCCGTTCTGGATGGAATAGAGGCCGATATAGCCGTCGACATCCATCAGATAGTTCTTGAGCGCGTTCAGGCCATTGGTGTTGTGGCTCTCGGTCGCGATGTCCGAGCGCGCCATCACCTTGAAGAAGCGCTTTGCAATCTCGTCCTTGACCTCCTCGTCGAGCACCTGCTCGGCGGTCTTGTAGGCCCAGGGGTTCTCGTTGTCGTGGGCGCCGACGCCTTCGTAATATTCGATCGGCGTCAACTCGTCGGCGCACCGCTTGCGGAACGCTTCGATCGCGGCCGCGGTCTTGGCGCCGTATTTGCGGCGCATGCCGGCGACGTCATCGAGCAGTTCGCCGCCGAACTGAACCTGCTCGGCGTCCATCGGAATGGTCTGCAGGCCGAAATGCTGGATCAGCTCGCGCAGCGGGTCCGGCCCGGTCATCGAGTAGTCGTAGATCTCCGCGACGCCGGCCTCGTACATCGCCGGCGCCGAATCGAATTTGCGCGTGACGATCTTGCCGCCGAGCCGATCGGAGGCCTCATAGATGGTGATGCGGCAGAGGTCGCCAAGCTTACGCTTCAGATACCAGGCGCTCATCAGCCCGCCGGGGCCGCCGCCTACGATTGCGAGATCAAGCATGTCAGTTCCGTGGTCTCCGGCCCTGCCCCCGTCACGGGACCACCGGTCTAAGCTCCCCTAGCAGAAGCGCTTTTCTGACTGAAGGGAAGATGAACAAAGGTTGGTTCTGCACCGCAGCAAGCAAACAAAGCAGCAAAAAGGCCGGCTTTCGCCGGCCTTTTCATTGTCCTCGGTATTCCTACGGATGAACCATTATTCCGCGGGCGGCAGCGCGGGAAGCTCGGCTTCCGGCGCGGGCGCCACGACGGACTGCTGCTTCTCGCGCTCGTCCAGGATCAGCTTGTCGCGCTTCATCGCGACTTCGCGGATCTTGGCCATGGAGGCGCCGGTGCCCGCCGGGATCAGCCGGCCGACGATGACGTTCTCCTTGAGACCCTCGAGCGGGTCGACCTTGCCGTTGACCGCCGCTTCCGTGAGGACGCGGGTGGTCTCCTGGAACGAGGCCGCCGAGAAGAACGAGCGGGTCTGCAGGCTCGCCTTGGTGATGCCGAGCAGAACCGGCGTACCCGTGGCGGGCTTCTTGCCCTCTTCCTTGGCCTTCTCGTTGAGCGCGTCGAACTCGATCTTGTCGACCTGCTCGCCGGAGATCATGTCCGTGTCGCCCTGATCGGTGATTTCCACCTTCTGGAGCATCTGACGGACGATCACCTCGATGTGCTTGTCGTTGATGAGCACGCCCTGGAGCCGGTAGACTTCCTGGATTTCGTTGACCAGGTAGGCCGCGAGCTCCTCGATGCCCTTGACCGCAAGGATGTCGTGCGGCGCCGGGTTGCCTTCCACGATGAAGTCGCCCTTTTCGACGACGTCGCCGTCCTGAAGGTGGATGTGCTTGCCCTTCGGGATCAGGTACTCGCGCGGCTCGTCGGTCTTGTCCATCGGCTCGATCGAGATGCGACGCTTGTTCTTGTAGTCGCGTCCGAAACGGATGGTGCCCGCGATTTCGGCAATGATCGCCGCATCCTTCGGACGCCGTGCCTCGAACAGTTCCGCCACCCGCGGCAGACCGCCGGTGATGTCGCGCGTCTTGGCGCTTTCGGTCGAGACACGGGCGAGGATGTCGCCCGGATTGACCTTGGCTCCGACGTCGACCGAGAGAATGGCGTCGACCGACAGCATGTAGCGGGCATCGCCGCCACGGGCGAGCTTGAGCACCTTGCCGTCCTTGCCCTTCACCACGATGGCCGGACGCAGATCCGCGCCGCCGCGGGTCGAGCGCCAGTCAATGACCACGCGCTTGGCGATACCGGTCGCCTCGTCCAGCGTTTCCGAGATCGACTGGCCTTCGACCAGATCCTCGAAGCCGATGGTGCCTTCCACTTCGGTGAGAAGCGGACGGGTGTACGGATCCCACTCGACGATGCGCTGGCCACGCTTGACCATGTCGCCTTCATCGACGTGCAGACGCGAGCCGTACTGGACACGATGGGTCGCGCGCTCGGTGCCATCGGCATCGACCACCGCCACCACCATGTTGCGCACCATCGCGATCAGGTGACCTTCGCTGTTGCGGGAGATGGCCTTGTTCCGGATCACGATCTTGCCGTCGAAATTGGCTTCGACGAACGACTGCTCGTTGAGCTGCGCCGCACCGCCGATGTGGAAGGTGCGCATGGTCAGCTGGGTACCCGGCTCACCGATCGACTGCGCCGCGATGACGCCGACCGCTTCGCCGTGGTTGACCGGCGTGCCGCGGGCGAGGTCGCGACCGTAGCACTTGCCGCAGATGCCGTTGACGAGTTCACAGGTCAGCGCCGAGCGGATCTTCACCTCCTGCACACCGCCCTGATGGATGGCGTCCAGATGGCTCTCTTCCATCAGCGTGTCGCGCTTGATGATCACCTTGCCCGAGCTGTCGCGGATGTCTTCGCAGGCCGTGCGTCCGAGGATGCGCGAACCGAGCGAAGCGACCACGGTGCCGGCATCGATGATGGCGCGCATCTTGATGCCGAGCTTGGTGCCGCAGTCCGACTGCGTGATGATGCAGTCCTGCGCGACGTCGACCAGACGACGGGTCAGGTAGCCCGAGTTCGCGGTCTTCAACGCGGTGTCCGCGAGGCCCTTACGGGCGCCGTGGGTCGAGTTGAAGTACTCGAGAACCGAGAGGCCTTCCTTGAAGTTCGAGATGATCGGCGTCTCGATGATCTCACCCGAGGGCTTGGCCATCAGGCCGCGCATGCCGGCGAGCTGGCGCATCTGGGCCGGCGAACCGCGGGCACCGGAGTGAGCCATCATGTAGATCGAGTTGATGTCGGCATCGGCTCCGCTCGCCGTCTTCTTGGTGGCGGAGATCTCCTTCATCATCGCCTTGGCGATTTCCTCCGTGGCCTTCGACCAGGCGTCGACGACCTTGTTGTACTTCTCGCCATGGGTGATCAGACCGTCATTGTACTGCTGCTCGAAATCCTTCGCCAGCGTACGGGTGGTGTCGACGATCTTCCACTTGCCGTGCGGCACGACCATGTCGTCCTTGCCGAACGAAATGCCGGCCTTGAACGCGTTGTAGAAGCCGAGCGCCATGATGCGGTCGCAGAAGATCACAGTCTCCTTCTGGCCGCAGTGACGGTAGACCTGGTCGATGACGCCCGAGATCTCGCGCTTGGTCATCAGCTTGTTGATGATCTCGTACGAGATGCGCGGGTTCTTCGGCAGCAGATTGCCGAGCATGACGCGGCCAGCGGTGGTTTCGATCCAGCGCTTGGAGATCTTGCCGGTCTCGTCCATGCCTTCCCACCGATACTTGATCTTGGTGTGGAGGTGGATGACCTTCGCATGCAGGGCGTGCTCGAGCTCGGCCATGTCGCCGAACAGCTTGCCCTCGCCGGGCAGGCCTTCGCGCATGATCGAGACGTAGTAGAGACCAAGCACGATGTCCTGCGACGGCACGATGATCGGCTGACCGTTCGCCGGATGCAGGATGTTGTTGGTCGACATCATCAGCACGCGCGCTTCCAGCTGCGCTTCGAGCGACAGCGGAACGTGCACGGCCATCTGGTCACCGTCGAAGTCGGCGTTGAAGGCCGAGCAGACCAGCGGGTGAAGCTGGATCGCCTTGCCCTCGATCAGCACCGGCTCGAACGCCTGGATGCCCAGACGATGCAGCGTCGGCGCGCGGTTGAGCAGCACCGGATGCTCGCGGATGACCTCGTCCAGGATGTCCCAGACCTCGGGCCGCTCCTTCTCGACCAGCTTCTTCGCCTGCTTCACGGTGGTGGACAGGCCCTTGGCGTCGAGCCGCGAGTAGATGAACGGCTTGAACAGTTCGAGCGCCATCTTCTTCGGCAGGCCGCACTGATGCAGGCGCAGCTCGGGACCGACCACGATCACCGAACGGCCCGAATAGTCGACGCGCTTGCCGAGCAGGTTCTGACGGAAACGACCCTGCTTGCCCTTCAGCATGTCGGCGAGCGACTTCAGCGGGCGCTTGTTGGCACCCGTGATGACGCGGCCGCGGCGGCCGTTGTCGAACAGCGCATCGACCGCTTCCTGAAGCATGCGCTTCTCGTTGCGGATGATGATGTCCGGCGCGCGCAGCTCCATCAGCCGCTTCAAGCGGTTGTTGCGGTTGATGACGCGGCGGTAGAGGTCGTTGAGGTCGGAGGTCGCGAAGCGGCCGCCGTCCAGCGGCACCAGCGGACGAAGGTCCGGCGGGATCACGGGAACGACGGTCAGGATCATCCATTCAGGCTTGTTGCCGGAGTGGCGGAAGGCCTCGACGATCTTCAGGCGCTTGGCGAGCTTCTTGTGCTTGATGTCGGAGTCGGTCTCCTGCATCTCGGCGCGCAGCGACAGCTCGAGCTTCTCGAGGTCCATGCCCTTGAGCAGCTCGCGGATCGCTTCGGCGCCGATCATGGCGGTGAAGGAATCCTGGCCGTACTCGTCCTGCGCCTTCAGATACTCGTCTTCCGACAGCAGCTGACGGTCCTTCAGCGCGGTGAGGCCCGGCTCCAGCACGACGTAATATTCGAAGTAGAGGATCCGCTCGAGATCCTTCAGCGTCATGTCGAGCAGGAGGCCGATGCGCGAGGGCAGCGACTTCAGGAACCAGATGTGGGCGACAGGAGCCGCGAGCTCGATATGGCCCATGCGCTCGCGCCGGACGCGCGACAGCGTGACCTCGACCGAGCACTTCTCGCAGATGATGCCCTTGTACTTCATGCGCTTGTACTTGCCGCACAAGCACTCGTAGTCCTTGATCGGCCCGAAGATGCGGGCGCAGAACAGGCCGTCGCGCTCGGGCTTGAACGTGCGGTAGTTGATGGTCTCCGGCTTCTTGATCTCGCCGTAGGACCAGGACAGAATCTTCTCTGGAGACGCGATCGAGATCCGGATCTGGTCGAAGACCTGAGCCGGCGTCGTCGGGTTGAAGAGATTCATAATTTCTTGGTTCATCGTCTTCTCCTCGCGTGCCGGTCGCCTCCGGCCGCAAATTCGAAAATCACTTGAGCGGGGCGCCCTGCCCTCAAGGCATCGGGAGGGGCGCCAATGCCCGGCCGCGAAGGCCGGGCATGAAAGGTCGTGTTACTCGGCCGCTTCCGACGTCGGCGCCGGGCCCACCTTGGAATTGTGCAGGTCGACGTTGAGGCCGAGCGAGCGCATTTCCTTGACCAGCACGTTGAACGATTCCGGGATACCGGCCTCGAAGGTGTCGTCGCCGCGCACGATCGCCTCGTACACCTTGGTACGGCCGGCGACGTCGTCCGACTTCACGGTCAGCATTTCCTGGAGCGTGTAGGCCGCGCCGTAGGCTTCGAGCGCCCACACCTCCATTTCGCCGAAACGCTGTCCGCCGAACTGCGCCTTGCCGCCCAGCGGCTGCTGGGTGACGAGCGAGTACGGACCGATCGAACGCGCGTGGATCTTGTCGTCCACGAGATGGTGCAGCTTGAGCATGTAGATGTAGCCCACCGTCACCTTGCGATCGAACGCGTCGCCGGTACGGCCGTCATAGACGGTCGACTGGCCCGAAGCGTCCAGACCCGCGAGCTTCAGCATCTCCTCGATGTCGCTCTCCTTGGCACCATCGAACACCGGCGTCGCAATCGGCACGCCGCGGCTCAGATTGTGGCCGAGTTCAAGCAGCTCGTTGTCGTTGAGCGACTTGATGGTCTCGTCCTCGCCATAGACCTTCTTCAAGGTTTCCTTCAGCGGCTTGATGTCCTGCCTCGACAAATAGGCATCGACCGTCTGGCCGATACGCTTGCCGAGCCCGGCGCAAGCCCAACCGAGATGCGTCTCGAGAATCTGTCCGACGTTCATGCGCGAGGGCACGCCCAGCGGATTGAGCACGATGTCGGCGTGCGTACCGTCTTCGAGGAACGGCATGTCCTCGATCGGCACGATCTTCGACACCACGCCCTTGTTGCCGTGACGGCCGGCCATCTTGTCGCCGGGCTGGATCTTGCGCTTCACGGCGACGAAGACCTTGACCATCTTCATCACGCCTGGCGGCAATTCGTCACCGCGCTGAAGCTTCTCGACCTTGTCGAGGAAGCGCTGCTCGAGCCCCTTCTTCGACTCGTCGTACTGCTTCCGCATCGCCTCGATCTCGGCCATCAGCTTGTCGTTCGGCGAGGCGAACAGCCACCACTGCGACTTCGGGTACTCCTCGAGCACCGCACGGGTGATCTTGGTGTCCTTCTTGAAGCCCTTGGGACCGGCAATGCCCTGCCGTCCCTCGAGGAGCTCGGCAAGACGGTTGTAGACGTTGCGGTCCAGGATCGCCTGTTCGTCGTCGCGGTCCTTGGCCAGACGCTCGATCTCTTCCCGCTCGATCGCCAGCGCACGTTCGTCCTTGTCGACGCCGTGGCGATTGAACACGCGGACTTCCACGATCGTGCCCTGCACGCCCGGAGGCACGCGGAGCGAGGTGTCGCGAACGTCGGAGGCCTTTTCGCCGAAGATGGCGCGCAGGAGCTTTTCTTCCGGCGTCATCGGGCTTTCGCCCTTCGGCGTGATCTTGCCGACCAGGATGTCGCCGGCGCGCACTTCAGCGCCGATGTAGACGATGCCGGCTTCGTCGAGGTTCTTCAGCGCTTCTTCCGAGACGTTCGGAATGTCGCGGGTGATTTCCTCAGGTCCGAGCTTGGTGTCGCGCGCCATCACTTCGAATTCCTCGATGTGGATCGAGGTGAAGACGTCCTCCTTCACGATCCGCTCGGAGAGCAGGATCGAATCTTCGAAGTTGTAGCCGTTCCACGGCATGAACGCGACGAGCACGTTGCGCCCCAGAGCGAGTTCACCGAGATCGGTCGACGGACCGTCGGCGATGATGTCGCCCTTCTTGACGATGTCGCCGACCTTCACCAGCGGACGCTGGTTGATGCAGGTCGACTGGTTCGAGCGCTGGTACTTCATCAGCCGGTAGATATCGACGCCCGACTTGGTCGGATCGAGATCTTCGGTAGCGCGGATGACGACGCGGGTCGCGTCGATCTGGTCGATCACGCCCGAACGGCGCGCCGCGATCGCAGCACCCGAGTCACGCGCAACCACGCCTTCCATGCCGGTGCCGACGAACGGCGCCTCGGCGCGAACCAGCGGCACCGCCTGGCGCTGCATGTTCGAGCCCATCAGCGCGCGGTTGGCGTCGTCGTTCTCGAGGAACGGGATCAGGGCTGCTGCGACCGAAACGAGCTGCTTCGGCGACACGTCCATGTAGTCGACCTTGTCGGGCGCCAGCGGCACGACGTCGCGGGTGCCGCTGGCGCGGCAGACCACGAGATCTTCCGTGAAGCGGCCCTTGGCATCGACCGGCACGTTGGCCTGGGCGACCGAATAGCGGCCTTCTTCCATCGCCGAGAGGTACACGACCTCGTCGGTGACGCGACCGTCCTTGACCTTGCGATAAGGGGTCTCGACGAAGCCATACTTGTTCACGCGCGCGAAGGTGGCGAGCGAGTTGATCAGACCGATGTTCGGACCTTCCGGCGTCTCGATCGGGCAGATCCGGCCGTAATGCGTCGGATGCACGTCGCGCACCTCGAAGCCGGCGCGCTCGCGGGTCAGACCGCCCGGTCCAAGCGCCGACAGACGGCGCTTGTGGGTGATTTCCGACAGCGGGTTGGTCTGGTCCATGAACTGCGAGAGCTGCGAGGAGCCGAAGAACTCGCGCACGGCGGCAGCCGCCGGCTTCGCGTTGATCAGATCCTGCGGCATGACCGTGTCGATGTCGACCGAGGACATGCGCTCCTTGATCGCGCGCTCCATGCGCAGCAGGCCGATGCGGTACTGGTTCTCCATGAGCTCGCCGACCGAGCGCACACGGCGATTGCCGAGATGGTCGATGTCGTCGATCTCGCCCTTGCCGTCGCGCAGGTCCACCAGCGTCTTGATGACGCAGAGGATGTCTTCCTTGCGCAGCGTGCGCTGGGTGTCGGGCGCATCGAGGTCGAGGCGCATGTTCATCTTGACGCGGCCGACCGCGGAGAGGTCGTAGCGCTCGGCGTCGAAGAACAGCGACTGGAACATCGCCTGCGCCGAATCCAGAGTCGGCGGCTCGCCCGGACGCATCACGCGGTAGATGTCGAACAGCGCGTCTTCACGCGTCATGTTCTTGTCGGCCGCGAGCGTGTTGCGGATATAGGGACCGACATTGACGTGGTCGATGTCGAGCAGCGGCAGTTCCTTGTAGCCGTGCTCGTTGAGGATCTTCATCGACTTGTCGGTGATTTCCTCACCGGCTTCGGCATGGATCTCACCGGTCTTCGGATTGACGAGGTCCTCGGCGAGGTAGTTGCCGACGAGTTCCTCATCCGACAGACGCAGCGCCTTGAGCCCCTTCTCCTGCAGCTGGCGAGCGGCACGAACGGTGAGCTTCTTGCCGGCCTCGAGCACGACCTTGCCGGTATCGGCGTCGATCAGGTCGTTGACGGTCGAGTAGCCGCGGAAACGGTTGGCGTCGAACGGAACGCGCCAGCCTTCCTTGGTTCGCTTGTAGAGGATCTTCTTGTAGAACGTCGACAGGATCGCTTCGCCGTCGAGGCCGAGGGCGAACATCAGCGACGTCACCGGAATCTTGCGGCGACGGTCGATACGCGCATAGACGATGTCCTTGGCGTCGAACTCGATGTCGAGCCAGGAACCGCGATACGGGATCACGCGCGCAGCGAACAGCAGCTTGCCCGACGAATGGGTCTTGCCCTTGTCGTGGTCGAAGAACACGCCGGGCGAACGGTGCATCTGCGAGACGATGACGCGCTCGGTGCCGTTCACGATGAAGGTGCCATTCATCGTCATGAGCGGGATGTCGCCCATGTAGACGTCCTGCTCCTTGATGTCCTTGACCGACTTCGCACCGGTTTCCTCGTCGATATCGAACACGATGAGGCGCAACGTCACCTTGAGGGGAGCCGCGAAGGTCATGCCGCGCTGACGGCACTCGTCGACGTCGTATTTGGGCTGCTCGAACTCGTAGCGGACGAATTCCAGCATCGAGGTACCCGAGAAGTCCGAGATCGGGAACACGGAGCGGAACACGGCCTGGAGGCCCTCGTCGAGGCGGCCGCCCGCCGGTTCGTCGACCATCAGGAACTGGTCATAGGACGCCTTCTGAACCTCGATGAGGTTCGGCATCTCGGCGACTTCCTTGATGTGTCCGAAGAACTTGCGAACGCGTTTGCGACCGGTGAATGTCTGCTGCGCCATCGTGGCCTCTCATTTTCGTCGCCCGCACTGGGCGAACCGTCCGGAACGCGGTTGCCACCGCCTCCCGGGTTGAATTTTTCGAACCCGCTTTGGGGGCCGGAGACTCAGCTTCAGGCGGGAATGTCCTGAATCTGTTCTTCAGACCTTCAAAACGCAAAACGACGTGCGGGGCGCTAGCGCGCGCCCGCCCGTCACAACGATCGTCTTCACGGACTGAAAAAGCCCGAAATAGCTTGCTCTCCCAACGGCTTACAGGGAAATCCGGCATCCCTGCCCACCGCGCTTTCGTGCTGTCGACCCGATATGGGGCGACAATAGTGCAGATTCGAGGGTTAAACCCTCAAATCCCCACACTTTTTCGTGTTTGGCTCACGTCGGGACGATCCGTCGCACGCCTTTTGCATCAGGCCCACCCCTTTGGGGGGTGGACCAGGGTCCCGAACCATCGCGCGGGACCCCGTCCGTAAGCGTTGCTTACTTGAGCTCGACCTTGGCGCCAGCCTTCTCGAGCTGGGCCTTGATCTTGTCAGCCTCTTCCTTGTTCACGCCTTCCTTGACAGGCTTCGGCGCGCCCTCGACGAGGTCCTTTGCTTCCTTCAGGCCCAGGCCGGTGATGGCGCGGACTTCCTTGATGACCTCGATCTTCTTGTCGCCGGCGCTGGCGAGAACGACCGTGAACTCGGTCTTCTCTTCCGCCGGAGCAGCGGCCGCGCCACCGCCAGCCGGGCCAGCCACGGCGACAGCCGCGGCAGCAGAAACGCCCCACTTCTCTTCGAGGAGCTTCGCCAGTTCGGCAGCCTCGAGCACGGTGAGGCTCGAGAGGTCGTCAACGATCTTCTGCAAGTCAGCCATTGTTCAGTTTCCTTGAATGTAAGTCTGGTTCGGGTTTGAGTTTTGCGAAGGGCGTCAGGCCGCTTCGCCCTTTGAGGCATGAGCCTGGATGACGCGCGCGAGCTTGCCCGCGGGCGCGTTGGCGAGCTGAGCGAGCTTGGTCGCCGGGGCCACGAGCAGGCCGACGATCTTGCCGCGCAGTTCGTCAAGCGACGGCAGCGAGGCAAGCGCCTTCACGCCGTCGACATTCAGGACGGTCTTTCCCATCGAGCCGCCGACGATGATGAACTTTTCATTCGTCTTGGCGAATTCGATGGCGACCTTTGGCGCCGCTACCGGATCGTTCGAAGTGGCGATCACGGTCGGCCCCTTCAGCATGGGGCCGATGGCAACGACGTCAGTGCCTTCAAGAGCAATTTTGGCGAGACGGTTCTTCGAGACCTTCACCGAGGCGCCAGCCTGCTTCATCTGCGTGCGCAGCTTCTGCATCTGGGCAACGGTCAGGCCGGAATATTGGGCAACGACCGCGACGCTCGTGGTCTTGAAGACCCCATTGAGCTGTTCGACCGCTTCCTTTTTTGCCGCTCGTTCCACAGCAAGCTCTTTCCGGTTGGCGGTCATCGCAAAAGCGGGACCGCCGGGTTGCACCCATCGTCCCGCCCAAACCTGAACCTCAGGGCAAAAACCCATCGGACGCGCCGGGCAAGACGACAATTCAAAGCCTGCCCTCCGGGAGCTCTTAAGAGCCCACGGCGTGTCGAGGTCCGAACCAAACTCCTTTCGCGACCACCCTCAAGTGAGAAGCGAAGTGAAATCCGGTCTTCACCCGTCTATGCAGGCCATGCGATTAAGCCGTTGAGAAATCGAAACTTCCCGCGGGCGCCTGCAGTCTTGGACAGGACAAGGCCAGCCGGCGAACCGCCTGACCTCTGCCCGCATCCCACCGGCCGATGGATTTTCCTTCCTTTTCCGGGCAAATCCTTACGGACGTCCTGAAAAGGAATGATCTCCTGCGTGTCGGGTTTTCGGAATGCGTGCACGAACGCGCCAGCCAAGGCCGGCACGTCCGGAAGCGGTTCTTTAACCGCTCTCCGCCGGATTGCCAAGAGCAAAATTCACACCAGTTCCAATCCGTTGCCCTCCGGGCTTGAGGCGGCCCGATAACGGCCGATTCAGGCCGATTTGACCTCGTAAGGCAGCGGCTTGCCCTCGAAAAATGCGCTGAGGTTGGCAAGGACGCATCCCTGCATGGCCAGATGCGATTCGAGGGTGTGTCCGCCGATATGCGGAGCGAGCACTACATTGGGCAGCGCCGTCAGCGCGTCGGGGGCATGCGGTTCCTTCTCGAAGACGTCGAGGCCGGCACCGGCGATGGTCTTGTCAGTCAGCGCGGCGACCAGGGCCTTCTCGTCAATGACCGAACCGCGCGAGATATTGACGACATAGCCGTCCGCGCCGAGGCGCTTGAGGATATCGGCGTTGACGACGTGCTGGGTCTCGGCCCCCGCCCGGACCGCAACCATCAGCACGCTGCACCAGTCGGCCAGCGCCTCCAGTGATGGAAAATGTTGATAGGGCAGATCGTATTTGGTGCGGCTGAAATAACCGACTTCGCTCTCAAAGGCGGCGCAGCGCGCCGCGATCTTGCGCCCGATCTCGCCCATGCCGTAGACGCCGATGCGGCGGCCGGGCATGCCGGCCTGCGGGCGCATCAGCGGCGATTGCTTCGAGGCCGCCCAATCGCCGCTGCGGACATATTGGTCCGCGACAAGGAGCCGGCGGGTCGTCGCCAGCATCAGCGTCATCGCGATGTCGGCGACCGAGGCGGCATTGGCGCCGGGGCTGTGGCCGACCGCAATCTTGCGCGCCGCGGCCGCCTCCAGGTCGACACCGTCATAGCCAGTGCCGTAGCAGACAATGGCGCCGAGCTTTGGAAACAGGTCCATCGCCTCCGCGCCGAGCGGTGAGCCGCCCGCGGTCAGCAGCGCGCGGATGCCGCTCAGCTCTTCGGTCGGAAACACCTCGCTCGCAGCCTTGCCACCGGTGTCGAGCAGTTCGAACCGCTCGGCAAAGCGCGCCAGCATCGTCTTGGGAAAGCGCGAATAGATCAGGACCTTGTCAGCCATTGTTCTTGTTTCCGATGAATCACACCCACAAACGACGAGGGGCGGAATCGGTCGCCCGATCCCGCCCCTCGCCTCATGCAAATTCCAAACCTCAGCCGAGAATCGTGCCCGGCTCGACCTTCACGCCCGGGCCCATCGTCGAGGACACCGCAACGCGCTGGATGTAGGTGCCCTTGGAGCCAGCCGGCTTGGCCTTCGCGACCGCGTCAGCCAGAGCCTTGATGTTCTCGACCAGCTTCTCCTCGGAGAACGAGGCCTTGCCGACGCCGGCCTGCAGGATGCCAGCCTTCTCGACACGGAACTCGACCGAGCCGCCCTTGGCACCCTTCACCGCACCGGTGACGTCCATGGTCACGGTGCCGATCTTCGGGTTCGGCATCAGGCCGCGCGGGCCGAGCACCTTACCGAGACGGCCGACCAGCGGCATCATGTCGGGGGTGGCGATGCAGCGGTCGAAATCGATCGCGCCGTTCTGCACCTTCTCGACCAGGTCTTCGGCGCCGACGACGTCAGCACCGGCGGCCCTGGCTTCATCTGCCTTGGCGCCACGGGCAAACACGCCGACGCGGAGCGTACGTCCGGTGCCGTTCGGCAGCGTCACGACGCCGCGGACCATCTGGTCGGCGTGACGCGGATCGACACCGAGATTGATCGCGACCTCGATGGTCTCGTCGAACTTCGCTTTCGCGCGTTCCTTGACCATCTTGATGGCGTCCGCGAGCGGGTAAAGCTTTTCGCGATCAACACCTTCGCGGGCTTTGTTCAAACGCTTTCCGATTGCCATAGCCGCTTACCCCGCAACTTCCAGACCCATCGAACGGGCAGAGCCCTCGACCATCTTCATGGCCGATTCGATGGTGTCGCAATTGAGATCCTTCATCTTCTTCTCGGCGATCTCACGCACTTGCGCCTTGGTCACCTTGCCGGCCTTGTCACGGCCCGGCGCCTTCGAGCCGGACTGGATCTTGGCAGCCTGCTTGAGGAAGAAGGACATCGGCGGCGTCTTCATCTCGAAGGTGAAGGAACGGTCCGCATAGATGGTGATGATCACGGGGATCGGGGTGTTCTTCTCTTCCTTCTGGGTCTGGGCGTTGAACGCCTTGCAGAACTCCATGATGTTGAGACCGCGCTGACCAAGCGCGGGACCGATCGGGGGCGAAGGATTCGCCGCACCGGCCGGGACCTGAAGCTTCAGGTATCCGGTCACTTTCTTTGCCATGTATCACTCCTGTTGAGCCGGCTGGCGCCGGCGGTTTCAGGTTCGTGGTCGGGACCTTGAACGGCTGGCAACCGCCCTCGTCCTCCCACGGCCTCTTGTCGCGCGGGGCTGAAGCCTCGCGCCTCGTCCGGTCAGACCTTCTCGACCTGACCGAATTCCAGTTCGACCGGCGTTGCGCGGCCGAAGATCGACACCGCGACCTTCACGCGCGAGCGGGCCTCGTCGATTTCCTCGACGACACCGGAGAACGAAGCGAACGGGCCGTCGGCCACGCGCACGTTCTCGCCGATCTCGAACGACACCGACGCCTTCGGCCGTTCCACGCCCTCCTGCACCTGGTGCAGGATGCGCATGGCCTCGTTCTCCGAGATCGGCATCGGCTTGTTCTCGGCGCCGAGGAAGCCCGTGACCTTCGGGGTGTTCTTGATCAGATGAAACGCCTCGTCGGTCAGCTTCATCTTCACCAGCACGTAGCCCGGGAAGAACTTGCGCTCGGCGTCGATCTTGCGGCCGCGGCGCACTTCCGTGACCTTTTCGGTCGGAACCAGCACCAGTTCGAACAATTCCTCGAGCCCGCGCTGCTTGGCCTGCTCGCGGATCGATTCGGCGACCTTCTTCTCGAAGTTCGAATAGGCGTGGACGATGTACCAGCGCTTGTCGGACGATTGGGTTGCGGCGGCTGCTGTTGCCATCAGTGAATGCCCAAAAGGAAGGTGATGAGGTAGCGGATGATCTGGTCGGCGGCGAAGAAGAAGATCGAGGCCACGGCGACCATCACGAACACCATGATGGTGGTGATCGTGGTCTCACGACGGGTCGGCCAGGTGACCTTGGCGGTCTCCGAGCGCACTTCCTGCAAGAACTTGAACGGGCTGACTGCCATCGTTTGAGACGCCATTAAGGATTTCGGGGATCCGAACAGCCTGATGTGGCCCAGCCCTCTGTCTCGAAGGATGAGCCGGAAAACCGGGCTCTGATGTTCGGGGGATTTCAAAGCCGCGCCGGATATCCGTATCTCACGGGCCGGCTGCGAGTGCCGCGTATGTACTGCGGGTGGGGCGAAAGGTCAAGGCGTGGCCGGCGCGGAACACGCGCGAGGCCGGCTGACGGAGGCAATGCGGATCAAGGGCTTACCGGGCGCGTATGACCCACGGTCCGAACCTTCGGCCCGCCGCTGTCCTGCCTGTCGATCCTGAATTTTCCGGATGAGCTGGCAGGAGTGGCAGGGCTCGAACCTGCGACCCCCGGTTTTGGAGACCGGTGCTCTACCAATTGAGCTACACTCCTACGGACCCTCGCGTCGCCGCCGGATCAGGGGCGCTTTCAAGCACAAGGGACGGCTGGATTGCAAGGACGGATTGCAAGGGTGAGGCGCGCTGGCTTCGCTTGTTTATGCAGCGGCTTCTGGGCCACTCTCCCTCCCCGATAACCAAGAACAATCGGGAGCCCCCATGACGACCCTAGCGTCGACCGCAGCCGCCACCCGCCCCTCGACCGCGCCGAAAACCCCGCCTTTGCCCGAGGCCAGGCCCGAAACGCTGGGCCTGTCGCGCCGCCGCCTCCAGGCGATGTCGGATGCGTTCAAGCGCGAGATCGACAAGGGAACCGTTCCCGGGGTGACCGTGCTGGTGGCTCGGGGCGGCCAGGTCGGCTGGTTCGAGGCCCTCGGCAAGCAGGGTCCGGCAGGCCCGGCGATGGCGCTTGACTCGATCTTCCGGATCTTCTCGATGACCAAGCCGATCGTCTCCGTCGGCATCATGGCGCTGGTCGAGGACGGCCATCTCCTCCTCGGCGATCCCGTGGCCAAGTTCATTCCGGAATTTGCCGACCAGAAGGTCGGTGTCGTCAGCGGCGGCAAGCTTGAACTGGTTTCGCCGAAGCGGCCGATGACGGTGCAGGACCTGCTCCGCCACACCTCGGGTCTCACCTATGAGCACCAGGGCGACGGCCCCGTGCACAAGATCTACCAGGAGTCCCGCGTCCGCAGCCGCAAGATCACCAATGCCGAACATGCGGCACTGGTCGCGAGCTTCCCGCTGGTCTGCCACCCGGGCGACGAGTTCAACTACAGCCGCTCCACCGACATCCTCGGCCGCATCATCGAAGTCGTCAGCGGCAAGTCGCTCGGCACGTTCCTCGCCGAACGTATCCTCGCACCCTTGCAGATGGGCGAGACCGGCTTCTCGACCTCCGAGGCCAATGCCGGCAGGCTCGCCCAGCCGTTCGAAGCCGATCCCTGGACCGGCGACAAGGTCGCACTGTTCAACATGCTCGAGCAGCCGGTGATGGAGTCAGGCGGCGGCGGCCTGGTCTCGACCACGATGGACTACGCCCGCTTCGCGCTGATGCTGCGCAATGGCGGCACGCTGGAAGGTGCCAGGATCATCGGCCGCAAGACGCTGGAGCTGATGGCGTCCGATCACCTCGGCCCTGATGTCGTGACCAACGGCACCCTGCTGTCGCCCGGCCACGGCTTTGGTCTCGGCTTCGCCGTCCGTCGCGAGGCCGGCATCGCGCCCTTCCCCGGCAGCGTCGGCCAGTATTTCTGGAGCGGCATTGCCGGCACGTTCTTCTGGGTTGATCCGAAGGAGGATCTGTTCACGGTGTTCATGACCCAGGGCCCGGGCCAGCGCGATTTTACGCGGACACTGGTGCGGAATCTGGTTTATGCGGCGGTGGACTAGCGCCGTCAGGCACTCGCCAGCAAGACAGGCTCCGCGACAGAGGACGCGGAGCCAGCTTGGCCTTGCGCCATGGAGACGACGATTTGCGCCGCCTCTCGCAGAGAGGTGGCAAACAAATCCGCCTTCGCCGTCTCGCGCAGTTCGTCGATATTCGTGACACCCTCCGCCCAGCATCCGACCATGATGGATGCCTTCGGCAGCTTGCGGCGAAGCCGGCGCACCGCATAGCGCAGATGGGCCGGGCTCGTGAGACCAATGTAGCTCAGGCAGATCAACGCCACGCCTGACGTATCGAGGCCGAAAATATTTGCCGTCGACAACGCTTGCGGGCCTTCCACTCGGCTGCCCACGCCGTGCGCGCGGCACAACTGCGAGAGCATGATGGCACCGGCCTCGTCGAGCATGGTTCGGCCTCCAATGCAGAGTACGGCATTTTCGCCGCGAAATTGCTCCGCGAGGGCCGCTGCATCGAGCACGGGGATATCCGGCTGGTCGTTGGCGACGGCTTCGACTGCATCGACCGCTTCGGCATCCACGGTGCGCTCATTTCCAACGGGATGACCATCCTCCTGGTCCGAGAGGTCGTCGACGAATTCAACAACGGTATCGCGAATGCGCGCGAGCCGCGTCCGGTCCAGCGCGGCGCGATCGAGGTCTGACTGCGCCAGTTGCAGGCCCTTGAGCGCGACGTCATCGTAATAGGCCGCGAGCGATCTCTCCTTGAGAAATTGCTCCGCCTTCTCGGCTGCTTCGGTTGGGTCGCCGGCCAGCATGCGCTGATAGAAAATCTCCGGAGGCGACAGCGCCGGTCGATCGCCAAACATGATGTCGAGAAAGGACAGTCTTTCGACGTGTCGGCCCAGCACGACCAGGCAGACGGTCAGTGGCGTGGCGAGCACCAGCCCAATCGGTCCCCACAGCGCCGTCCAGAAGGTCGCGGAAACGACGACGGCGACGGGGGAAAGACCGGTGGTGCGGCCGTACAACAGTGGTTCAACCACCTGCCCGACCAGCGGCTCGATGATGAAGAACAGCGCTGCGGTCCATACCAGCATCCACCAGCCCGGATCGACCGCTACCGCGAGCGCGAGCGGAAACGCCGCAGCTATGATCGAGCCGATATAAGGCACGAAGCGCAGCACGGCGGCGAGAATGCCCCACAACGCCGCACTGGGAATTCCGATCAGCCACAGGCCGGTGCCGATCAGCACGCCGAAGCCCGTATTGAGCATAAGTTGATTGAGGAAGAGCCGGCTCAAGCGCGCTGCGGCGTCGTCGAGGGCCGCCGTCGTGCGCTGCAGATCGTGGGAGCCAGCCAGCCTGATCAGGCGGTTGCGGAGATCCTCACGCTGAATCAGGATGAAGATCACGAAGATGACGATGATGCCCGTCGTCGCCAGCGGCGACACCAGAGGGGCGATCAGCGAGCGCAGGCTCTCGAGCGCGCCGGGATCGGGCTGCAACACCTCGACCGGGACCGGTTTGACGCCGGAGATTGGCGTCCCGCCTGTCAGAGGATTGGCGGGAGCCACCGCCTTCGGCTTGTCCAACTCCTTGCCGAGATCCTGCAGCATGCCGGCCGCCCGTTCCAGCGTGGAACTGCCTCCGGCAACGCCGCGCACCGACTGAATCTTGGACAGGATCGTGGCCTGGTATTTCGGCAAATCGCCGGCCAAACCGTTGAGCTGCGTCGCGATCACGCTTCCCAAGGCAAAAATGATCGCAAAGGCGAAGAGCACGACCCCGACAACAGCCAGTGCGCGCGGGGCGTGAAGACGCTGTAGCAACCTGACGGGAGCGGCGAGGACGAAGCTGAGCAGGATGGCGAGCGCGACGGGAACGAAGATTTCCCGCCCGAGATAAAGAGCCGCGACGATGATCATGGTCAGGATCGCCGCGCCCACCGCAACAACCATGGCGGAGACGTCGTCGGGAGATTGCGGCTTGATCACCGTCGGGATCATCTGTCTGGCTTCAGCCTCGCCTGCCATGCCGGTCAAGGCTGGATGCCAGACTAACGAGCCCGAAAGTGGTTGGTTCCTTCCAACCACCTTCCCTGCAGGTGGGCGAGATCAGCTGATCGTCGCGCCGCCGTCGATCACCATGGTCTGGCCGGTCATGAAGTCGCCGGCCGCAGAGCCCAGAAACACCGCCGCGCCCGCGATCTCGTCGGGGATGCCGATGCGCAGCAGCGGCGAGCGCGCGGTCGAAGCCTTCAGGTTCTCCGGATTGTCCCACAGCGCCTTCGCGAAGTCGGTCTTGATCAGGCCGGGCGCGATGCAGTTCACGCGGATGTTGTGCTTGCCGTATTCGCAGGCGAGGTTGCGCGCGAGCTGCATGTCGGCGGCCTTCGAGATCGCGTAGGCGCCGAGAATGGTCGAGCCCTTCAGGCCGCCGATCGAGGAGACGATGATCACCGAGCCGTCCTTGCGCTCGATCATCTGCGGCACCACCATCGAGATCAGCCAGTTGTTGGCGACGATGTTGTTGTCGAGAATTTTTCGGAACTGATCGTCGGAGATGCCGGCGAGCGGACCGTAATACGGGTTCGACGCCGCGTTGCAGACCAGCACGTCGATCTTGCCGAAGGCCCGATTGCTCTCGTCGACGAGGTTCTGCAGATTTTCCTTCGACGAGATGTTGGCGGCGATCGCGACCGCGGTGCCCTTGCCGAACTTGTCGTTGATGCTAGTCGCGACCTGATCGCAGACATCGGCCTTGCGCGAGGAGATCACGACCTTGGCGCCGTGCTCCGCCATGCGCTCGGCGATCGCAAGCCCGATGCCGCGCGTCGAGCCGGTGATGACGGCGACTTTCCCCTTCATGTCGAACAAGGTCATGTTTCTCTCCCAGAGTGTGATTTGAATTTCTTGAAGCCTACGTCGCGTCCGCCTGCGCGGACAATTGCTCAGGCGAGCTTCTTGACTTCCGGTCCCGCCAACTGATGCAGCTCTGCATGCGCAGCATCGGCAATCCACGGCTGCTGGTTCACCATCGGCACCCGCCAGACCGAGCGCTCGGGGCTGGCGAAATGATCGAGCCGCGTGATCGAGACGTTGTCGATGTCGAACGACAGCGCCCGCTCCACCTGGCCGTCGAGCGCGAGACCGATCGCCGCCTTGATGGTGCCGCCATGCGCGACCGCGATCACGTCCCGGCCGGCGGCCTCGGCATTGATCCGCTCGATGGTGCGGCGCGCGCGGTTATAGAGATCCATGAAGCTTTCGCCGCCGGGCGCGGGCTCGTTGATATCAGCGAACCAGTTCGATCCCACCGGGCGGCTCGCGATGAACCGGGCGCGGTTCATGCCTTGCCATTGTCCGAGATTCTGTTCGGCAAGATCGGCCTCCCACTTCATCGACGCGGGCTTCGGGTAGCCGGCCGCCCAGATCGCATCCGCCGTCTGGTGTGTGCGCATCAGATTGCTCGAATACCAGACCGCGTTGCGCGGCAGCACCTTGGCAACGGCGTTGAACACATACGTGTCGCTGGTGTCGCAGGGAAGATCGCTCTGTCCGTAGATGTTGCCGCCGTCATTGCGCACCGGCGCGTGACGAACCCACCACCACCGCGTCGTGACCACATCAGGCTTGTCTGCGGCTGCCATCGAAACCCTTCCATCCCGTGTGATGTCGCTGTACGTGAGTAGCGAACGTGTCTCAAGACACTTTACCGTTTGAAATTCTGTTTGAAATTCCGTCGTGCGGCAAGCGTCGCGCGCGTACCAAAGGGAGAAACACATGGGCCGCCTCGAAGGCAAATCCGTCATCATCACCGGCGCCGGCAGCGGAATCGGTCGCGCGGCCGCACACCTCTTCACCAAGGAAGGCGCCAAGCTGATCGCGGTCGATCGCACCGAGGCGGTGAAGGAAACCGTCGAGGAGATCAAGAAGGCGGGCGGTGTCGCCGAAGCAATGCTCGCTGACGCCGGCTCCGAGAAGGACGTCATGGCCGTGATCGACAAGGCGGTGAAGACGCATGGCAGGCTCGACGTCATCTGGGCCAATGCCGGCGTTTCCGGCGGGCTCGTTCCGCTCGGCGAGCAGACCGTGGAGCACTGGCAGGAAGTGCTGCGCGTCAACCTGATCGGACCGTTCCTCGCGGTCAAGCACGCGATGCCGCACATGGTCAAGCAGCAATCGGGCGCGATCGTGCTCACCGCGTCCGTTGCTGGCCTCAAGGCCGGCGCGAGCGGGCATCCTTATGCGGCAAGCAAGGCCGGCGTGATCAGCCTCGTGCAAACCACGGCCTATTCGCTCACCGGCACCGGCGTGCGCATCAATGCGGTCTGCCCTGGCCTGATTGAAACAGGCATGACCAAGCCGATCTTCGACCGCGCCAAGGAGCGCGGCACCCAGGACAAGATCGGCCAGCTCAATCCCCTCAAGCGCCCCGGCCAGCCGCACGAACTCGCGGCGATGGGACTCTTTTTGGCCAGCGATGAGGCGTCGTATGTGAACGGCCAGGCGTTCCCGGTGGATGGTGGTCTCACGGCCTCGATGCCGTATACGGGCAAGCCGGTTTAGCATGATCGCTCTTGTTCGTTCCGTCATCCCGAGGTGCGAGGTGTGCGATGCGATGCATCGCAGCGGCATACAGGTGAAGCCGAAACATCCGGCCTTCCCTGCGCGTTGTTGATTTGCCCGATCGGCCAGGCCGTTGGTATGGTTCATGCAGGCGCCTGAGCCTGCATCTTCCTCCGACAAGAACGTGACATGCCCAATCCGATCTTCCCGAGCTCACGTCCCGATCGCATCCGCAACATGCTCGCCGAGCTTGTTGCCTTCGATACGATCAGCGACCGCACCAATTTGCCGCTGATCGCGCATATCGAGAGCTATCTCGCCTTCCTCGGCGTCAAGGGCGAGCGCATCACCGACAAGACCGGCACGAAGGCTTCGCTTTGGGTGACGATCGGGCCTGAGGACAAGCCCGGCCTCGTGCTGTCAGGCCATACCGACGTCGTGCCGGTCGTCGGTCAGGACTGGAGCCACGATCCATTCAAGCTGGTCGAGCGCGACGGCAAGCTGTTCGGCCGCGGCACCACCGACATGAAGGGATTTGTCGCGGTGTGCCTCGCCATGGTGCCGGAGATGCTGGAAGCAAAACTCAACACGCCGATCCATCTCGCCATCTCCTATGACGAGGAGATCGGCTGCATCGGCGTGAGGCCGATGCTGGCCGAGATCGCGAAGAAGAAAATGCGGCCGCTCGGCGCCTTCATCGGCGAGCCGACCGAGATGAAGGTCATCATCGGCCACAAGGGCAAGCACGGCGTGCGCGCAACCTTCCACGGGCTCGCACGGCACTCCTCGATCGCGCCTGACGGCGTCAACGCCATCGAATATGCCGCCGAGATGATCACCGAGATCCGCCGCCGCGCGGTGAAGCTCGCGGCCGAGGCCGAGCGCAACAGTCTCTATGACGTTCCGCACTCGACGCTGCTGACCAGCATCGTGCATGGCGGCGCAGCGCTGAACATCGTGCCTGATACCTGCACGGTGGATTTCGAATGCCGCGGCATCGGCATTACCGAGTCGCGCGAGGTGACGGACGCGATCGTCGCCTGGGCCAAGGCCGAGCTCGAGCCCGCGATGAAGGCGCGACAACCCGAATGCGGCATCGACTTCGAGGAGATCCTCGACTACCCCGCCCTCGACACCAAGGCCGATGCCTCCATCGTCACGCTGGCCAAGAGCCTTGCGGGGCGCAACGACCACGCCAAGGTCGCTTTCGGCACCGAGGCGAGCCTGTTCACCAGCCTTGCCGATATCCCCTCGGTCGTGATCGGCCCCGGCTCGATCGCGCAGGCGCACACGCCGGATGAGTTCGTGGAGATGGCCGAGCTGGAGAAGTGCGCGGCGTTTGTGGAGAGGCTGATCGCGCATTGCGCGAAGGATTAAGCGCCTCTGTTCGTCATTGCGAGGAGCGAAGCGACGAAGCAATCCAGACCGCCACCGCGGAAAGATACTGGATTGCTTCGCTACGCTCGCAATGACGGAGACTGCAGAAACATCCGGGAATCACGAAACAAAAAAGGCGCGGCCATCGACCGCGCCTTCGTCTGGCTCACACTGCGCCCGCCTTCTGCGCGTAGTCCCACGACGCCTTCGACAGCGGCACGGTGCGTTTGGCGGATTCCAGCGCCTTGGCGTTGGCGGCGGTGCCGTCGCGGACGCGGCCGGCGATGCCTTGCGTGATGCCGGCGAGGCGGAACAGATTGTAGGCGAAGTACCAGTTGAGATCAGGCACCGTCATCCTGGTGACGTTGCAATAGATCTGCGCGGCTTCCTCCACGCTCGGGATGTTGAGTGCCTTGAGGTCGGCGCCTTCAAGGCCCGGCATGACCCACTGCATCAACAGATAGGTGAAGTCGGCCATGGGATCGCCAAGCGTGGAGAGCTCCCAGTCCAGCACGGCCAGCACGCGCGGTTCCGTCGGGTGGAAAATCATGTTGTCGAGGCGATAGTCGCCGTGGACGATCGAGACGCGCGCCTGCTCGGGCACGGTCTTCGGCAGCCATTCGGCGACCTTCTCGAACTCCGGAATGTGCTGGGTTTCGGAGGCGCGATACTGCTTGGTCCAGCGGTCGATCTGGCGCGCGAAATAATTGCCTGATTTGCCGAAATCGCCAAGCCCGATCGCAACCGGATCGTACATGTGGAGCTTGGCCAGCGTCTCGATCTTGCTGGTGAAGATCTTGCGGCGATCCTCCGGCGCCTGGCTCGGCAGCGTCGGATCCCAGAACACCCGGCCCTCTTCCATCGACATGATGTAGAAGGCAGCGCCGATGACGCCGTCGTCCTGGCACAGTGCATAGGCGTGCGCGACCGGAAAGCCCTGCTTTCCAAGAGCTGCGATGACGCGGTATTCGCGATCGACCGCATGCGCCGACGGCAGCAGTTTGCCGAACGGCTTTCGGCGCATCACGTAAGAGCGCTTTGGCGTGTTGAGCCGGTAGGTCGGATTGGACTGGCCGCCCTTGAACTGCAGGACGACCAGCGGGCCTTCAAAGCCTTCGACGTGCTCGCGCATCCAGGCCTCGAGCCTGAGCTCGTCGAAGCGATGACGCTCCTCGACCGGCTTGGTGCCCGAGAACTCTTCGTCTTTCCTGACGCCGTCAGCCACGATGACGCTCCCTCTTTTTGTTGTCCGTCATTCCGGGATGGTCCGCGGGACCGCGAAGCGCGGCCCGGAGGACCAGACCCGGAATCTCGATATTCCGGGTTCGATGCTGCGCATCGCCCCGGAATGACGGTGAAGGGAGCGCCCGCGAGCCCTCCCTCTTAGTGCTTGGGAGAGTTGGCATACTTCCGAACTTCAAGTCTGGCAATGGCGCGATTGTGCACCTCGTCCGGACCGTCGGCGAGCCGCAGGGTGCGGATGCCGGCGTAGTCCTTGGCAAGACCCGCTTCGTCGGACACGCCCGCGCCGCCGAACGCCTGGATCGCCTCGTCGATGATCTTCAGCGCCATGTTGGGCGCCGCGACCTTGATCATGGCGATCTCGGCCTGCGCGGTCTTGTTGCCGACCTTGTCCATCATGTCGGCGGCCTTGAGGCACAAAAGACGCGTCATCTCGATGTTGGTGCGGGCCTCGCCGATGCGCTGCTCCCAAACCGAATGTTCGACGATCTTCTTGCCGAAGGCGGTGCGCGACATCAGCCGCTTCACCATCTTCTCAAGCGCCTCCTCGGCTTTGCCGATGGTGCGCATGCAGTGGTGAATACGGCCCGGTCCCAGACGGCCCTGCGCGATCTCGAAGCCGCGACCTTCGCCGAGCAGGATATTCTCCTTCGGCACGCGCACGTTCTCGAGCAGCACCTGGGCGTGGCCGTGCGGCGCGTCATCGAAGCCGAACACCGGCAGCATCTTCTCGACCTTGATGCCTGGGGTGTCGAGCGGAACCAGGATCTGCGATTGCTGCTGATGCTTGGCCGCGTTGAAATCGGTCTTGCCCATCAGGATCGCGATCTTGCAGCGGGGATCGCCGACACCGGACGACCACCATTTGCGGCCATTGATGACGTAGTGATCGCCATCCTTCTTGATGCTGGTCTCGATGTTGGTGGCGTCGGACGAGGCAACGGCCGGTTCCGTCATCAGGAAGGCCGAGCGGATCTCGCCGTCCATCAGCGGACGCAGCCATTTGCGCTTCTGCTCCTTCGAGCCGTAGCGCATGAACACTTCCATGTTGCCGGTGTCGGGTGCGGAGCAGTTGAACACTTCCGAGGCCCAGGAGATGCGGCCCATCTCTTCCGACAGCAGCGCATATTCGAGATTGGTCAGTCCCGCGCCGCGGAATTCATCGTCCTCATGCTCGTTCGGCGGCATGAACATGTTCCAGAGGCCTTCGGCCTTCGCCTTCTTCTTGAGGTCTTCCAGGACCGGGATGACCTTCCAGCGTTCGCCGCTCTTGTCCTGCTCGTTATAAACAGGCACCGCCGGACGCACGTGCTTGTTCATGAAGGACTGCACGCGGTCGAGCCATTCCTTCTGCTTGGGCGACATATCGAAGTCCATGGGACGCTCCTCGGTCTTGCTTTGAAAGCCTGTTTTGCGCCGGACTGTCCTCCCGCAAGGCGCGGCCCGCAAGCGCCATCAGGCGGATCGCGGGGCGTGGAACCGGCGCCACTTCGGCGAGCGACGCAATTCCATCATGCGGATTGACTTTTCCCGACCTTCAAACGATAGTTTCATACAACTGTTTGAATTGCAACTCCCTCGGGGAGAGCACCGATGCCCAGCGATCATACGAGGTCTGCCATTCTCGCCGCTGCCGAACGGCTCTATGCCGATCGCGGCTTCGGCGACGTCACGCTGCGCGACATCGTCGCGGAGGCAAACGTCAATCTCGCGGCGGTGAACTATCATTTCGGCTCGAAGGACGAGCTGATCGCGGAACTATTTGTCACCCGCTCGATCGCGACCAATCGCGAGCGCCTGCGCGAGCTGAAGGCGGCGGAGGAAGAGGGCGGCGGCCGCGCGCCGATCGAGGTGATCTTGCGCGCGCTGGTCGGCCCGACGCTGCGCGGCTGCTTGGGTCCAGAGAACCAGCGCTCCACCGCGGCGCGCTTCATGATCCGCGCCTCGATCGAATCAGTGCCGCCGATCCGCCGCATCAAGAACCGCGAGATCGACCATCTGCGGAAATTCGCAGGCGCGATGCGCAGGTCCCTGCCCGACCGCAACGACGTCGACATTTATTGGGGCCTCAACTTCGCGCTTGCGATGGCGCACCACACCATCCGCGAGAGCGAGCGCCTGACAAAGCTGTCGGAAGGCCAATGCGATCTCGACGACGTCGAGGACGTCGTCGAGCGCGTCGTCAGCGTTGCGACGATGGCGCTGACGGCGGGGCGAACGGAGGCGAAGGCACCGTCGCGCATCGCCGCGCGGTAGCGCGTCACATCATCGCGATGCAGTCGATCTCGACGTCGAACGGGCCGAACCATTCCGGCGTCACGACGAAGATCCGCGCCGGCGGGTCGACCGGGAAGTAGCGCGCATAGATCGCGTTGAAGACAGCGAAATGCTTCGTCGAGGTGCAGTAGACGTTGCACTTCATGACGTTGTCGAGCGACGCGCCCGACGTCTCCAGGCACAGCTTCATCTGCTCCATGATGATCTCGCTCTGCCGCTCGATTCCCATTCCGCCGATCGCGCCCGTATCGGGGTCGAATGGCGGCAGGCCTGCGACGAAGATCATGTTGCCGGCGCGCGTGACGGGCGAGGTCGGCGCCTTCACGCGATCGAGAAACGACGAGATCGGTTCGACGCGGAGCGCTTCGCGTTTCATGGGCGGCCACCTTCGGTTCAAGCGAGACGGGTGCCTGACTACATCATTCTGCAGCCGGCATGTTTCGCTTCTAATCGAAGTGCGGTCGCCATGCGCGGGAGCTTACGCCCGCTGCGGCATCTCCTCGGCCTCTTCCTTGGCGAGCAAGAGCAGCATTTCGATGCCCATGTCGCCTTCCTGCGGCGAGCGGATGAACTTGATCTCTTCGGCACTTTGCCGCAGTGCGGCAATGATCGCGACAGCCTGGTTGGCCGTTGCCGCCTCGGTCGCCAGAATCGACTTCTGGTTTTTCGCCTGGAACCCGATCGTGTAGGACATGCACCTGTCTCCCCCGAACTCAGTGAGAGAGATCGAATCTGAGTCGCGGGCGCAGCGGAAGCCTGTGCGAGTACGGACCGGGTTTATCTGGGGATTGCGCGCAAGCCTCGCGTAAGGCCGCGCGGGCGTCACGCTTCCGTCACCAATTTGTAGGCGGACGCGTTCACCCGCCCGCAAAGGCAAAGAAAGCCCTAGATGATCCCCTGCTGCTTCAGCTCGTCGATCTTGTCGGCGTCATAGCCAAGCTTGCCGCCGAGGATCTCCTGGGTGTGCTCGCCGAGCAGCGGCGGGGCACGATAGTCCTTGATCGGGGTCTCCGAGAGGGTGAGCGCATTGCGGATCAGCGACAGATCAGGCTGGAAGGGATGGTCGACCTTCACCCGCATGCCGCGCGACTGCACGTGCGGATCGGCAAACACCTGCTCGAAATTGTTGATCGGGCCCGAGGGCACGCCGGCCTCCTCCAGCTTCTCCAGCCAATAGGCCACCGGCTTCTTCAGGAACAGGCCGGCGAAGATCGCCATGATCTCCTTGCCGTGCACCACGCGGTCATTGTTCTTGACGAAGCGCGGATCGGCTGCAAGCTCCGGCTCGCCGAGCACCGCGCAGGTCTTCCGGAACTGGCCGTCATTGCCGACCACCAGCATCAGCTCGCCGTCGGTGCAGCGGAACACGCCGGCCGGCATGCCGCCATTGCCCCAGGTGCCGCGGCGCGGCGGCATCTTGCCGTTGACGAGATAGATCTGCAGCCAGTGCGACAGCGATGCGATGACGGTGTCGAACAGGCAGACGTCGATGTGCTGGCCCTGCCCGCCATTGGCGTCGCGATGGTAAAGCGCCGAGAGGATTCCGATCGAGGTGTTCATGCCGGTCATGTAGTCGACGATCGACGGACCGACCTTCATCGGGCCCTCGCCCGGCTCGCCGTCCATATGGCCGGTAACGCTCATCAGGCCGCCCATCGCCTGCAGGATGGCGTCATAGCCGGCACGCGGCGCATAGGGGCCGGTCTGGCCGAAGCCGGTTACCGAGCAATAGATGATGCCAGGGTTGATCGCCTTGATCGTGTCGTAGTCGAGGCCGTAGCGCTTGAGATCGCCGACCTTGTAGTTCTCCATGAAGACATCGGCGTCCTTGGCAAGCTCGCGGATGATCCCCTGCCCCTCGGGTTTTGCGATGTTGACGGTGACCGACTTCTTGTTGCGGTTGGCGCAGAGATAGAACGAATTGTTGTTGTTCGCCTTGCCTTCGGGGTCGGTGAGGTAAGGTGGACCGAAGGCGCGCGCGTCGTCGCCGGTGCCTGGCCGCTCGATCTTGATCACCTCCGCGCCGAGATCGCCCAGCATCTGGGCCGACAATGGCCCTGCGAGCACACGCGTGAGGTCAAGGATCTTGATGCCTGAGAGCGGCAGGGCCGACATGTCGATTTCCTCCGGGAACTGAATCTTGGCGGGGCTGCGAGATCGCGGACCACGCTCCCTGCGGATACACCATTTTCGCTCCTCGAGCACTGCAGTGGCGGCATACGGCCATATCGCGGCGGCCGCAGGATCGACAGCCAAAGTCTATTTCCGCCTCGCGAATAACCCGTTACGCCGCGCCAACCGCCACTGCGCCCGGACGCCGTCGGCCGAGCAGAAGCAGGATCAGCACCGTCGCGCAGGAAAACACCAGCGTCAGCCCGAGCGCGCCGCGGCTGCCGAACTGGGTGAGCAGGCCGGCAAGCAGCGGCGGCGAGATCGCGGACGCCAGGTTGAGCGGCAGTGCGAGCATCGACATCGCCTTGGCGAACTCGGCCTGGTCGTAGAAGACCAGCGGGATCGTCGCCCGCGCCACCGCCATCGCGCCGCTGCCGGCACCATAGAGCAGGATGAAGATCGCGACCGCCCAGGTCGCCCCTTCGCTCAGCATCAGCAGCACCATGGCGATGGGAAGCGCCGTGCCGGCCACGAGCCCGGTGGTGATGCCGTCCCATCGGCCGCCGCCGAGGAAGTCAAGGCCGCGCGCGCTGACCTGGATGATGCCCAGCATCGATCCGAATGCGAGCGCCTGCGACGGCGCCAACCCCTCCGCCCGCAACAATTCGATCAGGATGGCGCCAATGCCGAAATTGACGAAGGCATTCATCGTGATGACGCAGACGACGAGACCGAAGGTGCTTCTTGGAATTGCGGGGGACGGCGCAGCCTTCACCGCCTCGCCACGATCGTCAGCCGCAATTTCTTGTCGGCGCGGCGCAACGAATGCGTAGAGCGGAAGGTTGATGGCGAGCAGCATGGCCGCGTACACGAGACAGGTCCCGCGCCAGCCTAGCCAGCCGCTGAGACATGACGTGGTCGGCCAGAAGATGCTGCTGGAGAGGCCTGTCACCAGCATCAGGCCACCGATGGCATTCTTGGCGCCCCGCCCGGCCACCTCGTTCAGCATGATGTAGGCGCCGGTCGACAAGGTCGCGCTCCCGCCCATGCCGAGAAAGACCCAGCCGACGAAATAGAGCACCGGCTCACGCGCAAAAAACAGGACGAGGTAGCCCGGCACGGAGACAACGGTGCCCACCATCATGACTTTGCGCGCGCCGTGCCGCGCAAAGGCCTTGGCAAGCCAGGGCGCACACAGACCCATGGTGACATAGAGAACGGAGCTGCCCGCGAACACCGCCGGCAGGCTCATGCCGAGATCGGCCCCGAGGTCGCGACCGACCACGGCCGGAAGGCCGATCGTGCCCCATCCAATGAGCTGGGTGATCGCAAGCACCAGCAGGACTCCGACGAGCCTGCTGTCAGATTTCAAGAACCGCATTCCAGTCGTCGCCTGCCCGGCAGGCGCCGATTACGCCTGTGAGCCCTGTTTACCCGCAGACTCGGCAGGCGGGAACGGCGACTGCCGAATGGCAGAAGGCAGCCAGAAGCATGTCGGGCGGATGTCAGACGCAGGACCGTCTCCCTATCCCGCGATCCCGAGCAGGGATCGCGCTTCGGCCGCGTTTGCCACGCGTCGGCCATGACGTGTAACGGCTTCACAGGCGATGCTTACGAGCTCCGCATTGCTGGCGGCGAGGCGGGTCTTGTCGACCCTGATATTGTCCTCGAGCCCGGTGCGAACCGCATCGGCGCCGCGCGCCAGGGCCCAGCCCATGACCTCGGCTTGATGGCGTCCGATCCCGGCAGCGGTCCATGTGGCTTTGGGGATCAGCCGCTTGAGTTCTGCCAGCAGGATGTCGAGCACATGCTCGTCGGCGGGCATTGCGTTCTTGACGCCCATGACGAATTGCACATGCGGACGCGCATCCATCAGGCCCGCCTCGATCAGGCGACGGGCGCCGTGCAGATGCGACAGATCGAAGATCTCGATTTCCGGGCGGATGCCGTTCGTCTTCATGCCAGTCGCGAGCATGTCGACCAGCGCGGCGCTGTTCTCGTAGACGATGGTCGGAAAGTTCACCGACCCCGTCGAGAGCGAGGCCATGTCGGGCTTCAGATAGAGCGACGATCCGCGCGCGGAAGGGTCGCGGCCGCGGCCGCCGGTCGAGAACTGGACGATCATCCCGGGGCAATGCGTCTTGATCCCCTGCTGCACCAGAGC
The DNA here is from genome assembly GCF_018129685.1 of Bradyrhizobium manausense. Taxonomy (GTDB): domain Bacteria; phylum Pseudomonadota; class Alphaproteobacteria; order Rhizobiales; family Xanthobacteraceae; genus Bradyrhizobium; species Bradyrhizobium manausense_D. The sequence continues at coordinate 203,512 of NZ_JAFCLG010000006.1, read as the reverse complement.
AAAACGCTCGGGGTCGGAGGATGGCGTCTCGTCGTCGTTTCGGACATGGATATGGGCAAGCGTAGCACCGGCCTCGAAGGCCTGGTGCGTCGACTCGATCTGCTCGGACGGCAGAATCGGCACCGCCGGGTTGTCCTTCTTGCGCGGAACGGAGCCGGTGATGGCGACGGCAACTACAACGGGGTTCATCTGGCGGCCTTACGATGATCGCGCTCACGCGCACAAAACGTCAATCGACAGTCAATCTATACCGCGAGACCTTGCCGCTGCGAGCGTCATTCATCGCAGCGGCATTGCCTCCTGCGATCAGGTACGAACTGCGGCGGCGGCTCCTGCACGCTGTCGATCATAGTCGGCCCGCGCCATCGGAACGGCCTTGGGATTGCCGAGATCGTCGATGCTGATCCGGTAGGTTTCCCTGGCAGTGACGGCCGCCAGTGCCGCGATGACTGTGATGCCGAAGGCGATCGCCCCCACCGTTACTGGAATGTTGGGTGAGCCGGGAGGCGCCACGGTCGCAAACAGTGCCGGAAGCAACGCCGTGATGGTGGTTCCGATGTTCTGCGAGATCGCCATCGCCGAGACGCGGGTGCGGGTCGGAAACAGCTCCGGATAGAAGCTCGGGAAGATCGCGTTGTAGCCTTGATAGACGACTCCCCACATCAACAGCGAGACCAGGATCGCGAGCGGCACGTTCTTGATGCTGATGGCATAGAGGTAGCCAAACGCGAGCAAGCCGGAGAGCAGCGCGCCGACGATGATCGGCGGCTTGCGGCCAACCTTGTCGGAGAGATTGCCGACGAAGGGAATGACGAAGACGGCCAGCATGTTTCCAAGGACCGGGATCCAGAGATAGACGTCCTTGGCAAAACCGATTCCATAGGCCGGCTGCACCGCATAGGCCGCACCGAAGATGGTCGCAACGACCGGAATGACATTCATCAGCGCCATGCAGATGACCCTGAGCATGTCGCGCCAGCTCAGCTTGATTGCCTGGACGATGGGCGCCCGCGGCGTCTCGCCCCGCTCACCCTCGCGGGCAAAAGCAGGCGTTTCGTCGACTTCGCGGCGGATGATATAGCCGGCGACGATGACGAAGAAGCTGAGCAGGAAGGGAATGCGCCAGCCCCAGCTGTTGAAGGCCTCGGTCGGCATATAGGCCGCGAGCGGCAGGAAAACGGCGGCCGCCAGAATTTGTCCGGCCTGAACGCCTTGCAGGGCGAAACTTGCATAGAAGCCGCGGCGTCCGAACGGCGCGTGCTCGAGGATCATCGAGCTTGCGCCGGAGATTTCACCGGCAACTGCAAAGCCCTGGATGAGGCGCAGGACGACCAGCAGGATCGGCGCGAGGATGCCGACCTGCTGATAGGTTGGCAGGAGTCCCACGGCCATGGTCGAGATGCCCATCAAAAACATGCAGACGATGAGAACGGTCTTGCGGCCGTGAGTGTCGCCCCAATGTCCGAGCACGAAGGCACCGATCGGCCGGGCCACATAGCCCACGCCATAGGTCGCCAGCGATGCGACGATGGCAACCGTGGGGTTGTCCGACGGGAAGAAGATCTGCGGGAAGATCAGCGACGCCGCGGTCGCGTAGATGAAGAAGTCATAATATTCGAGAGCCGAACCGATCCAGCCGCTTGCTGCGGCCTTCCTCGACTGGCTCACCTGATGGATTCCGGTCATCCTGGGCGTCCTCCAAACTGGTTTTTTGGCGTCCCTTGGCGGGCTTCGTGGAAGAAATTGGGCAGCCCTCTCCGCGCGCCGTGCGGGCTTTCCGCAAGCGTTCGTGACTGCCGATAAGTGTTTGATTGACGCGATAATAGGCTTTCGCCGGGCTAACACAATTACCCAGTTATGCGATAAACCTAACATGATGTTATCCGCATCCGGAGCGCTGCTCCTACGCTGCATCACTCCGGCGGATTGAACGTCCTCACGAAATACACAGGCTCGCTATTCTTCTTCAGGCGATAGAGCTGCGCCGGGCGGTTCGGGCCGCGCCGCATCCTTGCCACCGGCTCGATCATGTCGGCCGACAGGATCCTCGTGCGGAAGGCGCTCTTTTCCAGCGGACGATCGAGCACGATCTCGTAGACGCGCTGCAGATCCGGCAGCGTGAATTCGGCCGGCATCAGAAAGGCCGGCAGCGAGGTGTATTCCACCTTGTTGCGCAGGCGCTGGATTGCGCTTGCCAGGATCTCGCCGTGATCGAAGGCGAGCTTGGCCTTGAGCCTGCCACCGACGATCGGATGCCATTGCGCATCGCCGGTGAGTACGCCCGCGTCCGCCGGGATCAGCGCGAAATAGGCGTGGGTCGCCGACCAGCCGCGCGGATCGCGCACAGCGCTTCCCCAGCTTCCGAGCTGCTCGAGATAAGGGCTCGCGACACCCGTCTTCTCCTTAAGCTTGCGCGCGGCGCAGGCCGCGAGATCGCGGTCCTTCGCGACATCGACGAAGCCGCCGGGCAGCGCCAGGCTGAGCGGAAACGGTTCGCCCTCGCCGGCCGGACGCCGCACCAGCAGCACCTGAAGCCTGTCGTCGAGAATCGCAAAGATCACGACGTCGACCGTGGTCAGGGGCCGCGGAAAGTCCAGATGTCCTGAGTTTTCAATCGCTTCGACCCGCGCACCGCCCGCCATCGACAGCCTCCCTTGTTCGGCCTTGACAGTAGCATAGTTAGTTGTACAGTCCAACTTACTTAGTTGTTCAGCCCAACTTATAGCCCCAGGAGGCAAGCCATGTTCGGCATCCGATTTATCAAGGCCCAGCCCACCACCTATTTGATGAAGTACCGCGCCGGCGCAGTCGTCGCCGAGGGCACCGGCCTCTCCGCGCTGTATTACGCGCCGGTCACCACGCTCGTCGCCGTCCCCGTCGGCAGCCGTGACGCCTCCTTCATCTTTCAGCAGATCGCACGCGACTTTCAGACGCTGACCGTGCAGGGTCACGTCACCTATCGCGTCAGCGAGCCGAAGAAGGCGGCCTCGATGCTCAACTTCACCCTGAAGCCCGACGGCAAGACCTATGAGACCGACGATCCGGAGAAGCTGCCGGAGCGCATCCTCGGCACCGTCGAGGTTCTCGCGCAGCAGGCCATCAAGGAAATGACGCTGAAGGACGCGCTGCAGGCGTCCGACCGCATCGCGGACATCATCGAGACTGGCCTGCGGGGCCGCGCCGACATTGACGCGCTCGGCCTCGAAATCCTCGGGGTGTCGATCCGCGGCGTCAAGCCGACGCCTGATACGGCGAAGGCGCTGGAGGCGCAGGCGCGCGAAGCGATCCTGAAGAACGCGGACGAAGCGATCTTCGCCCGGCGCAATTTCGCCGTCGAGCAGGAGCGCGCCATTCGCGAGAGCGAGCTCGACACCGAGATCGCAGTCGAGCAGAAGAAGCGCTCGATCCGCGAGACCCAGATGGACGCCGAGGCGAGTGTCGCCGCCAAGCGCAACGAGTTGCGCGAGGCCGGCATGGCCGCGGACATCGTGCTGGAAGGCAAGCGCAAGGATTTCGTCGGCCTCAACGCCGAGAACACCCGAACGCTGGCCGATGCTGAGGCCTATCGCGTCGGCGCGCTGATGAAGATCTTCGAGGGCGTCGACACCCGTGTGATCCAGGCGCTCGCAGCCGCCGGCATGCAGCCGGGCCAGCTGATCGCGCAAGCCTTCTCCGGGATCGCCGAGAAGGCCGAGAAGATCGGCCAGCTCAACGTCTCGCCTGATCTGCTCAGCCAACTGCTGGAGAAACCGAAGCCGGAGGCAGCCAATGCCCGCCGCCAATGACCGCAAGATTGTGCTGGTGACGCGCAAGACCAGGTTGGAGGATCTGGTCGCGCGTTACCTCACCGCGGCGCAAGCCCGCTTCTACGTCGAGCATCTTGGCGCCGATTTCTCCGACTATGAACGCGAGCACGAGGTCTATCACGAGCAGCGCCACGCGACGCTGCAGGTGCTGGAGCAATGGGGGCGCTATCAGGTGATCGAGCGCGGCTTCCTGCCCAACTTCATCTTCGCGCCCGATGACATCGTGGTCGCGCTCGGTCAGGACGGCGTCGTCGCCAACACGATGAAATATCTCGACGACCATCCGCTGATCGGGCTCAACCCTGATCCCTCGCGCTATGACGGCATCCTGCTGCCCTTCGCACCGCACGACCTCGCAAAGCTGCTGCCGGAGGTCGCCGCCGAGAAGCGCAACAGCCAGGCCGTGACCATGGCAGAAGCGCGGCTCCGCGACGGCCAGGTGCTTTACGCCGTCAACGACCTCTTCATCGGCGCCCGGACGCATGTTTCCGCCATCTACGAGATCGCGGCCGGCGGGACGACGGAGCGGCAATCCTCGAGCGGGCTCGTGGTCTCGACCGGGCTCGGCTCGACCGCGTGGTTCAGGAGCATCGTCACCGGCTCGCTCGCCATCGCCGGCAGCTTTGGCCAACCATCCCCACGGGCCGGGTATGACGCCCTGCCCTGGGATGCAGCCGAGCTGCGGTTCGCCGTGCGCGAGCCCTTTCCCAGCCGCCATTCGCAGACCAATCTTGTCTGCGGCCGGCTCTCACCTGAGGAGCAGCTGCGTATCCGCTCGCTGATGGCGGAGAACGGCGTGATCTTCAGCGACGGCGTCGAGGCCGACCGCCTCGATTTCAACGCCGGCGCGGAGGTCACGATCGGGATTGCCAAGCGGCGTGGGCGGCTGATCGTGTAATTCAGCTATAGCGCTGGAACCGGCCGCCGCAGAAGCGCGCTGCCGACCATGCCGCGATGGTAGGCGACGTAGACGCTCTTGCCCTTCAGCTCAAACGGAACGCTTGCCATTTGCGACATCCCGCTTGGCCTCCGTCAGATCGCTCGCCATCATCTCTTCCACGAGCTGGGCAAAGGTCCGCTTCGGCTTCCAGCCCAGCACCTTTTGCGCCTTGCTGGCATCGCCGATCAGCAGATCGACCTCGGTCGGGCGGAAATAGGTCGGATCGATCTTCACCACAACCTTGCCGCTGACGGCATCGATGCCGGTCTCGTCCACGCCTTGCCCGCGCCATTCGATGCGGCGGCCGACTTGCGCGAACGACAGCTCGACCATCTCGCGCACCGAGCGCGTCTCGCCGGTGGCGAGCACGAAATCGTCGGGCTTGTCGGCCTGCAGGATCATGTGCATGCCCTCGACGTAGTCCTTGGCATGGCCCCAGTCGCGCTTGGCCTCGAGGTTGCCGAGATAGAGCGTCTGCTCCAGGCCGACCTCGATCCGCGCCACGCCGCGCGTGATCTTGCGGGTGACGAAAGTCTCGCCGCGGATCGGGCTCTCATGGTTGAACAGGATGCCGTTGCTGGCGAACATGCCGTAGGCTTCGCGGTAGTTCACCGTGATCCAGTAGCCGTAGAGCTTTGCCACGCCGTAAGGCGAGCGCGGATAGAACGGCGTCGTCTCCTTCTGCGGGATCTCCTGCACCAGGCCATAGAGCTCCGACGTCGAGGCCTGGTAGAACCGCGTCTCCTTCTCCATGCCGAGGATGCGGATCGCCTCCAGCAGGCGCAGCACGCCGATGGCGTCGGCATTGGCGGTGTATTCCGGGCTCTCGAAGCTGACGGCGACGTGGCTTTGGGCGGCGAGATTATAGATCTCGGTCGGCCTGATCTGCTGCACCAGGCGGATCAGATTGGTCGAATCCGTCATGTCGCCGTAATGCATCAGGAACGGCACGTTACCGAGATGCGGATCCTGGTAGAGATGATCGACGCGCGCGGTATTGAACGAGGACGAGCGCCGCTTGACGCCGTGAACAGTATAGCCGCGCCGAAGCAGGTAGTCCGCGAGATACGCACCATCCTGTCCGGTTATCCCGGTAATTAGTGCGACAGCTTTACTCATCCGACGGATTGCTCCTGGCTAAAGTGCAGCGCGGCGCCACATGCGGGCGTCGCGTGTAATAACGTTATTGATCGAGAGATAACGTTACAATGTTAGATAGAGCACAATTGCAACAGTTTTGCTGCGGTGCGCCAGCGTCGTTTCGCAACAATTGCGTGGGGTCACAATGCATCCCAAAGGCCGGAATGCTCAGAGCTCCCCATGCGCAAGATTTTTGCTTCTGATACCTGATCGAGTGGGCACAGAGGTCACTGCGCGCGCAATCATCTTCACGATCAACCCTGTGAATCCCTCAGCAACCATCAAGATTTGTCGGGAATCGCTTTTACGGAGCGGAGCAGCCCATTTCTTGGTCACCAGCGACCGGGTATCCAGATCAGAGCGAGCCGCTGTCCCGCCTCGATCTGTGAGGACGACATTTTCGAGGCCACGGCATCGCGAAGCCTGAGGTAGAAGTCCCGTTCTCGCCGGGAGACCGCATGGGCGGCAGCGAGGTCGAGCCATTTGTAGGACAGGACGAAGTCTTGAGGCACGCCGTGCCCCTTGTCATAGCTCAGCCCGAGCCGGCTCTGTCCAAACGGATCGCCCTGCACGGCGGCTCGGTGATAGTAATCGGCGGCAGCATCGTATGCCTGGGGGACGCCGAACCCGTTTTCATACATAAAGCCGAGCAGGGCCTGTGCCCTGGCATCTCCCCGTTGCGCCAAAGGGATTAATTCGTTGACGGCGCGAAGGTAGTCGCGTCTGGCATAGGCGGCGGATGCGCGGCTCACTCCGTCAGCCGACGCCGGCCGTACCGTGCCCGCGCTCCACAGGCAAATGACGAGAAGCAAAATCGGTTTAATCCGCCGCACTGACCTGACCTCGGCTCTTCGCTCCAATGGTCTCTTGATTCCGAACCTTCGCATCGGGAGTCTTGATAAGACGCGCACCGTGAATTTCGAGCCCATTCCGTTAGCGCACGGGCGCGCCAGTCACCGCGCTCACACCTATGTCTCCGCGCAATTTCGACCGCAGTTCCTCAGCAACGTAATGTGCATCGGTACCGTCGCGGATGATCTGGGGACGTATGAAGATGATCAACTCGGTCCGCGTGTTCTTCTTGTCCTGATGGGAAAACGCGTCGCCGAATCCTGGAATATCATCAAGCACGGGAATGCCGTTGCGGGTTCCGGTTTGCTGCTCGCTGATCAGGCCCGCCAGCAATACAGTCTGGCCGGAAGCCACGGTAATCGCGCTCTTCACCTTCCGCTCGGAAACGGTCGGCGTCAGGCTGGCGGCGGTTGCTGCCGAGACATTGCTGATTTCCTGTTCGACATCGAGCCTGACGTTGCCGTTGGCGTTGATGCGGGGAGAAATCTTCAGGATGATGCCGGTGTTTCTGTAGTCGATCGTATTCACGACCGTATTCGCCGTCGTCAACACCGTGGCGCTTCCGGTCGATACCGGTACGGAATCGCCGACCTGAAGCGTCGCAACCTGATTGTTGACCACGACCAGCGACGGGTTCGACAAAACCCGTACGCTGGTGACGGTATGCAGCGCGTCCAGAATTGCATTTGGCTGCGCCTCCGCGCCGATCAGGAAGTTGAAGCCCGGCAGAGCGCGATTGATGAAGGCGTTTGCGACCGCACCGGCAGCGCTGGCCGCGCTCGTGCCCGTCGATTGGGTGTTAAGAGCAGAGCCCTGGTCCGGCTTCAAGCCTATGTTGTGACTGGTCAGATAGAACTGCACGCCGTAGGCGAGCTCATTGGTGAGAGTGACCTCGGCGATCGTTGCATCGACAGCGACCTGAAGCTGGGGCCGATCGACCTGCTCCAGCGTCGCCTCCACGATCCGGTAATTGGCCTGATCGGCATAGATGAGCAGGGTGTTGTTGACGACGTCGGCCGTAATACGGACGCCCTGCAATACTCCCTTCCCACTGCCGCCGCCGCCCGTGCTCCCGCCGGTGCTGTCCGCGCCGCCAAAGGGGGAGTTGGAGCCCGACTGCGCACCGCCGAAGCCGGTCGTTCCGCTCGTTGCACCGCCACTGCCGAGCCCTCCGGACCGGGCGCCCCCCAAGCCGCCGGCTGAAGACGACGATGAGTTGGTGTTCAGCGACAGTCGATCCGCTGCGCTGGAGGTGCTTCCGCCCGAGCCAGGCGCGAGCTGGCTGCTCGCAGTATCGAGCGACGCAGACGAGCTTCCCGTAAACATTTCGGTCAGCACGCGAGCGATCTGGCGGGCCTCGCCGTATTTCACGTGATAGACGTGAACACTCGTTCTCGCCGTATCCGCATTGTCGAGACGCCTGATCCAGGTTGCGGCCGTGCTGAGCAAAGCAGGCTTCCTGCTGATGACCATGACGGCGTTGAGGCGCGCGATGGTCTGAAACTTGACCACGTCATGACTCAGGCCGCTGTCGCCGGAATCCATGATCTTTTCGAGTTCGGCAATGATAGGCTCCGGGCCGCTGTTGGTGATCGGATAAATTCCGACAGATTGACCCCGCATCCAGTCGACATCGAAGCTCAGCGCGGTCTCGACCGCTGCGCGACGCTCGGCACCGCTGCCCTGGATCAGCAGGATATTTCGTGTCGCATCAGCGCGAACCGCTCCCGCCTTTGTCGCAAAACTATCCATCAGCTTCAGCAACGTTTGCGCTGAAACATACTGCAACGGCACCACGGAAACGCCGTAGCCAGGTTCCGGGCTGCTCGCGACGGCATCGACGCGGCCCGAACCGACGACGTCACCGAGCGGCGTCAGCCGATAGCCTGCGGTATCGCGGACCAGCACGACTCCGCTGATCCGAAGGGCGTTTTCAAGGACATAGATGATGTCAGACTTCGGAACCGGTTTGACGGAAACGAGGCTGACTGTGCCTTGGACCCTCGGATCAATCGTGTAACCTGTATTGAGGATGTCCCCGAGAATGACTTTCGCCACCGCGGCGACCGGCGTGTTTTCGAAGTTGAGGTCGAAGCCCCCGCCGCTGCCAGTAGCGGCCGGTTGCGCGCGGTTTTCGGCGACTTCGACGACCTCTGTACCGTTATAAACGGCTCCGCGGGCCCGCTGGCCGGCATTGCGCTGTGCCGGCTCCACCTCTTGTGGGGCGCGCGGGAGAATATCCAGCGAGCGAACCTTGTTGAGCACGTCAATGTCGTTGGCGTCGGTCGTCGCAATCGTCGCTGAATTGCAGGACGTCAAAAGGCCTGTGGAACACAGCAGAATGACGGACAAGGCGCGATCAATTCGCGGGTACCGGCTTACTCGGCCGACTCGTACCATATTTTCGCCATTCCGGTTATGAGATCGACATTGGACGAGTGTCGATGTTAGGAGCGTTTCTATTAGCCGCTAAATGTGACAGTAATTGTTGGCTGGCCGAGTTGCCGGGGCAAAGACGAGTTGGGCTCTCAAGCACGTTTGAATGGGCAAACCTCCCGCGATTTCGCGCAGATGTCACAGTTCGGATCGATATTGATGTCGGGCGATCAACTGCACGACACGCGCGCCTATGCCGTGACCAGCGGGCGCGCCTATCGGCATGATTGAAGCCGGCCTGGTGATCGGAAATGAACGGGCAGGAGACGTGTCCGAAAAACATTCCGAGATGATGCCTCGCTGCATCGGCGAAACTGGAAAAGATGGATGGCCAGCGACGATTCTATGCGGTTCGTTGAGCATCTTCGTCAGAAGAATTATCTGACGAAGACAGCGAGCAACGCCGAACTCGCGGAACAGTCGGCCTCCGACCATTCGCGGGGCGAGCTCCCCGGTAAGCTCTGGGAGCATACGAATCTTTCGTCGAGCGAGTTCGCCGATGAAGTCGCACGTTTTTATGTCCTGGAGCGCGTCGCACTCCAGGACATGCTAGCCGCTGTTGCCGAGATTCAGCCATTCGCGCCGCGCTTCCTGCGCGAGATGACGGTGTTTCCCTATCGGTCCGCGGAGGGCAAAGCATTGCTAGCGGTAGCGGACCCCGCTGAAACGGCCGCCATGCGTGCTGCCCAGATCGTTCTCGGAGCCGACATCGCGGTCAGGGTTGCGTCATTCGAAGACATCGCAGTCGCCCTCGATCAGCGTCTCGGCAGTAACGACAGCCAGATCCAGGGCGAAGGCGAGGAAGCTTTCCGGCCGCGCGAAGACGATATCGAAAGTCTGCGCGATCTGGCGAGCGGTGCGCCCGTGGTGCGCGCGGTCAACGACCTGCTGGAGAAAGCGGTCGAGCTGCGCGCAAGCGACATCCATATCGAGCCTATTCATGCCGGGCTTGTGGTTCGCATGCGCATCGACGGCCTGCTGCGACCCGTCGCGGCGCCGTCAGGCGTGTTACCGCAGGCCGTGATCTCGCGCATCAAGATCATCGCTAGTCTTAATATCGCCGAGCGGCGCTTGCCGCAGGACGGCTCTGCTCGGCTGCGGGCCGGACGCTCGGAGGTCGATATTCGTGTTGCGATCATGCCGACGCAGCATGGCGAATCCGCCGTCATACGCATCCTGCCGAAGGACCGCGGTCTGCTGGTTGTCGAAAAACTGGGGTTCTCGCCGGCAGACGAGACGAAGCTCCGGCGAATGTTGACCCTGCCTCACGGCATGATCGTCATTACCGGTCCGACCGGAAGCGGCAAGACCACGACGCTCGCGACAGTATTGTCGATTTTGAACACGCCAACCCGGAAAATCCTGACGATCGAGGATCCGGTCGAGTACGAAATTCCCGGTGTGAACCAGTCGCAAATCAAGCCGGCGATCGGGTTGACGTTTGCTGCCGCGCTGCGTTCGTTCGTGCGTCAGGACCCGGACGTCATCATGCTCGGCGAAGTGCGTGATTCCGAGACCGCGCATGTTGCCATCCACGCCGCTCTGACCGGACACCTTGTATTGACGACGCTGCACACGGAAACGGCGGCCGCCGCCGTGCCCCGTCTGCTCGATCTCGGTGTCGAAGGATATCTGCTGCGATCGACTCTGCAGGCTGTCATCGCGCAGAGGCTGGTTCGCCAGCTCTGCGACCGCTGCAAGGTGCCGAAGACGTTGACCGAGGCAGATCTCGACGCCGATCCCCGGCTGGAAGCACTCGGATTCAAGGCCGGCGAAGAGTTCAGGGGGCCGCGGGGCTGCGAAAGATGCGGCGGTACGGGGTACCGTGGCCGATTGGGCGTGTTTGAGGTCCTGGTCTTGACGAAGGAGCTCCGCGAACTCATCGGCGAGAAAGCCGATGGCCGACTGATCGACGAGATGGCGATTGCCGGCGGAATGACGACGATGCTTGACGACGGTATTGCCAAATGCCGCCAAGGCCTGACTTCTCCGGAGGAGATCCTCCGAGTCACAACGATACGGTGACGTCGTGCCGAACTTTCGCTATCGGGCGTTGACGCAGAAGGGAGAGATCGTGCACGGCACGCTCGCGGCTCCCACGGCAGCCGAGGTCGCGCGACGGATCGAATACCTGCAGCTGCTGCCGATCGAAACAGTCCAGGAAAAGCCGGACGCAGGTGTATCGGGCTTTGGGATTTTCAATCGACCAAGCCCCGCGGAGGTGACGACGTTCACGCGGGATCTGGCTCTGTTGCTCAAGGCCGGCGCCCGTCTTGACGACGCTCTTGAGCTGCTCGCCGGCGATGCGGACGTCGGCAGGCTTCGTCCCGTGGTGGGAAAGTTGCGGGCCGCGCTTCTGAGTGGAGAAAGTCTCGCCGCGGCGGTCGGCAATCATCCGGCTTTGTTTCCGCCAATGTATGTCGCACTCGTTCGCGTCGGAGAGGTGTCGGGAACGCTCGACAGAGTGCTTGAACTGCTCGGCGCAGAGCGAGCCCGCTCCGAAGCGATGCGTCGCAAACTGACCGACGCCATGCAGTACCCGGCCTTCGTTCTGGTCGCAGCGTTTGTCGTGATGCTGTTCTTCATTCTGTTCGTTCTCCCGCAGTTCTCTTCTGTGCTGCAGGATTTCGGTGGAAAGTCCGACTCGGCGCTGAGCGTTTTCATCCATTTGTCGGAATTCCTGCGTGGCAACGCGACCGAGGTTCTGACCGTCTCGGCGCTCTTTGTCGCTGCAGTCTGGTGGCTGCTGCGCCGCCCGGGCGCCGGCGCAGCGGTCGTGGGCGCGGTCTCCCGGATTCCGGGGATTGCCAGCATCTTTCAATTTTACCGGACTACGCTGTTCTGCCGTAATCTCGGCGTTCTGCTCGGCAGCGGCGTCGATCTCTCGGCAACGCTGCGTATCCTCGTCGATATCATGGCAGTCACTGGAAGCGTGGTGACGTGGTCGGCGGCCGCGGACCGTGTGCGTCACGGCGGCAAGTTGTCGGATGCGCTTTCCGCGTCGAACAATCTTCCGCCGATGGCGGTCCGCATGTTGCGACTGGGCGAGGAGACCGGCCAGTTGCCGTCGCTTGCGGGTCGGGTCGCCGAATTCTACGAGGCGAAGCTGCAGCGTAGCCTCGACCGCATCGTCGGTATCATTGGGCCGCTCGCCATCGTTACCATCAGTACCGTTGTTGGCGGCCTCATCGTATCAGTCATGACCGCGCTGCTGTCGGTCACTCAACTTGTCGGCTAGCTCTGAGGAATTGCGCCATGAAATCGAACCAGCAAGCGAACCTGATTTTTGCGCTGCGTCCGCGCCGCAGGTATCGGGACAATTCGGGTCAGCATGGCTTTACATTGGTCGAAATGCTCGTCGTGATCACGATCATCGGCCTGATCATGGGCCTGATCGGCCCGCGTGTCCTGAACTATCTCAGCGAGTCGAGGGTCAAAGCCGCGAAGATCCAGCTGCAGAGCTTCAGCAGCGCACTCGATCTGTTCTACCTTGATGCCGGCCGCTTCCCGTCAACGGCGGAAGGACTGGTCGCACTGGTGCAACCGACACCGGGCGTTGACGGCTGGAATGGGCCGTATCTCAAAGGTGGTGTTGTCCCCAACGATCCCTGGAACAAGCCGTATGTTTATCGGTCGCCGGGAGAACGCGGACCCTATGATATCATGTCTTATGGATCCGACGGCCAGGAGGGCGGCACCGGCACTGCGAGCGATATTTCGCTGGAGAACCTGAAGAGCGCAAAAAATGAATAGGGAGGCCGAGGGCGGCTTTACCCTGATCGAGATGGTCTGCGTGATCGCGATAATAGCGATGCTCGCCGCGGTGCTGTTGCCTCTCGTTCCACGTCAGACGTCCCGCGCGCGCCTGCAGGCATATGCCGTAGAGGCCGCGACGCTCCTGAAGGCCGATCGCATCGCGGCGATGCGGCACGGAGTGGACGTTACCACGCTTGTGGATGCAGGTTCACGTGTGATCCGCTCCGGTACGACCTCGGAAAGCATCCGTATTCCGGACGACGTTCGTTTTGACGCGCTGTTGCCTCAGAGCTGCCGGCAGCGCGCCTCGCTTTCGACAATCAGCTTTTTTGCAAACGGTATGTCGTGTGGCGGGACAATCGCGCTGACGCGGCTCGATGCGGGCTACGAGGTTCGGGTTAACTGGCTGACCGGGAGGATCGAGATTGTCTCGCGCAGCGTCACCACGGATTGACGGGGCTGAAGCCGGCTTCACGGTGATCGAGGTCTTGATCGCGCTTGCGATCGTGGCCGTCTCCATCATTGCGATCGCGTCCGTCATGTCAGCGAACGCGCGCGGCGTGCAGTCGATGGGAGAGCATGTTGCTCTGGTGCAGTCAGCACGGCGGATCATGAATGCTCAAATGCCGCCGCGCAAGGAACTCGGGCCCGGGGCCTTGTCGGGCGCGATCGACGGCTATCAATGGCAGATTGAGATCAGCCCCATGAGCGACTGGATTGTGCCTGATACCGACGCGCCCTTTGTTCCGCATCTCGTCAAGATTCGCGTGCGATCGGCTTCTGGCGCCGAATACGATCTTCAGACGGTTCGCCTGGTGGGTGTGCCGCGTCAATGAGAGCATCGGTCACAAACAGCGGGCAGGGCGAGGATGGCTTCACGCTCATCGAGACGCTGGTCGCGCTGGCGTTGATGGGTCTGGTGCTCTCGGCTCTTGCGAACATTACCTCGCAATGGTTGCCGAGCTGGAACCGCGGCTTTGACCGCATGCAGCGCACCGAAAGCGTCAGCCTCGCGCTGCAGCGAATTTGCGACGACCTCGCAGCCTCAGAGTATATGCCGGCCAATCGCGAACAGTTGCTGTTCGAGGGTTCGGAAAAGTCCGTGATCTTTGTGCGAACGGCGCTCGGACCCAATGTTGGGCCAGGACTGGACGTCGTCCGGATCGGTGAGACCACCGATCGCAGCGGCCTTGTGACGGTCCGTTCGAAGTCGCCATTCAGGGTGCTCCAGCCAGCCTCGTCGCTGTCCGAGCAGATCCAGTTCGGCGATCCGGTCGTGCTGATGCGCGCGCCGCTTCGGCTGTCTTTTTCCTATGCGGGTCGGGACCGGGCCTGGAAGAACAGCTGGCATGAAAAGGAATTGCCGACTGCAATCGCGCTGATGGTTCGCGATGCCACAACCGACCGTGTGCTGTCAGTCTCGACGGTGGTGTCGATCCACGCCGAAGCACCGGCCCTGGATCCAAACAAGGCGACGGAGGAAGCCAAGGATGCTCCGAAGCCTGCCGCAGAGGCAGCGGCTGTGCAGGACAGAACGCAATGATCCCGAAATTCAACCGCACCGATATAGCGGCAGAGCAAGGCTTCATCATTGTCGCCGTGCTCTGGATTCTGGCGGCGCTGGCGGCGCTGGCCACCATCTTCTCGATTTACCTTTCCAATACAGCGCAGGCGCTCGCAGTGAGTGATACTGCGGTCGAGGCGGAGGGGCTGGTTTCGGCAAGTGTCGAGCTGACGGCCTATCAGCTGTTGTTGTCGAAGCCCAACGAGCGGGCCTCGGAGGGTTCGTTCCGGTTTCGATTGGGTCACGGCGATGCCGTCGTCTCGTTCGTGTCGGAGGGGGGGCGTATCGATCTCAATGGGGCTTCGAAGCAGTTCCTGGCCAACCTGCTTTCGGTCCTTGGAGCGGATCAGGAGCAGGCCGATCAGTATGCCGAACGCATCGTGGCGTGGCGGTCTGCGCCGAAAGCGGATTCCGCTGATAACGAGCCGTCGCTCTACCGCGCCGCAGGTCTGGCCTATTCTCCCCGTCAGGCGCCGTTCGCCCATGCAAAGGAACTGGCGCTGGTCCTTGGGATGCCCCCGGCGCTGGTTGAGCGCGCTCTGCCGTTCGTCACGGTGTTTACAGGGGCGTCGAAGGTCGATGTCCTGGTGGCCGCGCCCGAAGTCATTGCCGCGCTGCCTGGCATGACGCCGTCGGGGGTGGATGAGTTCCTGAAAGAGCGGTCAACCCTGGCAAAGGATCAAGCGGCGATTGCAGCAGCACTGGGTCCCGCGCAGAAAGAAGCAGGGACCGAAAAGAGCAATATTTTTCGTGTCCTGACGACCATCACGTTCGCTTCTGGCCGTCGAATGGTGTCGGAAGTTGTGATCAGACTGGGCGGCAAGGAAAATCCTTACCAAGTTCTGTCTTGGCAGGATGACGTGACGGCCGTCGACAGGGGTCCTCGAAGGGTGACGGGTGGTTGACCATGATCGCTGAATTCAAAGAGCTGTTTGAAGAGTGGATTGCGGTCGTTGCCCGGACCATCAATTCCCTCGGCGGGCGGCTGTTGTCCCAACCGCGGGTGTCGCTGATCGAAGGCGACGACGATATGTTGACGGCCAGAATGGCGCCTGTGCGGAAGGGCCCTCCGTTGCCGGATTTGTCCTTTCGGCTTTCGAACGGCCAACCAGTCCCAGCGCTTCCGGCCGATTGGAAGAAGGCGCTCCGCGGAAGCCGGGTCGAAATCGTGGTGCAACCGGGCAAAGTCCTGTTTCGATCTCTGGACTTTCCGAAGCAGGCGGCGGATTTCCTCGATGGCATGATCCGCGCGCAGATCGATCGGTTGACGCCCTGGACCGCGAACGATGCCGCCTTCAGCTGGAGCCCGCCGTCCGACCTCACGAATGATCGAATCCAGCTCACGCTTGCTGCGACTTCGCGAACCAGAATTCAGCCGCTGGTCCGGCTCGCGAGCGATATGGGTGCAGCATCTGTCGCCGCGTTTGCCGAGCCGCCGCCCGACCTGGGGACGCCGGACAGGTTCAGGATCTTCGAGGTACCGTTGCAGAGCGCCTTCGGTCAGAAGATCGATTTGCCGCGCGTCTTACGCATCACGATCCTATGTTGCGGGCTCGCGGCTGTGGTTGCGCAGGCGGCTTCGGTCTACGAGGGCGGAGCGCTCGAGGACGAGAATCAGCAGCTTTTGCGACGGATCTCGGAACGCCGTTCGTCGTTGCGTCTCAGCCAAAATGCCGCGGGCGGATCGGCACAGGAACTGCTTGCAAAGCGTAAGCAGACCACGCCTTCCAGCGTCATGGTGCTCGAATCGATGTCCAAGGCCTTGCCGGACAACACCTATGTCACGGAGCTGCGGATCGAAGGCGACAAGGTCCAGGTCGTTGGCATTTCGCAGGACGCACCGTCGCTCATCCGGCTCATTGAGCAGTCGCCACAATTCTCCCGGGCAACGTTCTTCGCGCCGACCACGCGCGGACAGAACGATCCAGGCGAGCGATTTCACATCGAGGCGCGCATCACACCGTATTTTGGATCCGGGACATGAATGTCGTTGCGGTCTTGAGAAAGACATTCGTGGCGTCGCCGTTGTTGGCGACGACCGTGTACGTGGCTCTCGTGATTTCACTGCTGTTCACGGTGATCATCTCGATCGCGGGTCTCGCCAGTCAGCGTGCTGAAGTTGCGTCGTCGGCCGCGATGCTCGAGCAGCTCGAAGGCCACGCGACGGCCAATGGGAGGAAGTCAACGGATGCGGACGTGCGTGCGGGCTCGCCGTTTCTCGAAGGAGCGACAGTCACAGTTGCAGGTGCCGCTCTCATCCAGCGCGTCGCGGGCTCAGTCACGAAATTCGGGGGCAATGTACTGTCATCCCAACTCGAGTTGAAAGGCTCGCATGCCAAGGCAGGATTTCTCAGCATCCTGGTGAGTTGTGAAATCGATCAGACGGGATTGCAGAAGCTGCTTTACGACCTCGAGGCCGGGATGCCATTCTTGTTTGTTGATCAGCTCTCGGTTCAGGCTCCAACGTCTGCTTCCGGTTCGGGAAGCGGAAAGCTGCGGACCTTGCTGGCGGTGTCCGGGCAATGGCAGGAGACCAAATGATGTTTCGCGGGGCAGTGGGCATCGTCATCCTGCTGATGTCTGCGTATGGCGCCTGTGCGCTGACGTCGGGCGCGGCGGATGAATTGGACGACGATGAACGCGCTAACCGATCTGCCCCGGTGTCAACCATCTGGGACAAGCCTGCGCCCCCGGTCCGTGTTGTCGTGCCGCCGCAAGTCACGCCCGCACCCCCACCGGAACGAACGCCCAGCGCCAATCCGCTGTGGGCTCTTCCACTCTCGGCCCTTTCCGCCACGCGCGATCGGCCGATGTTCTCGCCGGAACGGCGGCCGCCGACCTCTGCTGTCGCGCCAACCCCGATTGCGGAGCCGGCCGCGGTATCGAAGCCGCGAGATCCCGAACGTCCGCAGCTGTCGCTGATCGGCACGGTCGTTAGCAACGACGAGCGTTTCGGCCTGTTCCTTGATCAAATGACCCAGGCATCACTCCGGCTGAGGATGGGCGAGAGTTATCGGGGCTGGAACCTGCGTTTGATTCAAGGTCGGGAAGCGACTTTGGAGAAAGATCAGGAAGCCGTCACCCTCGCTTTGCCGCAGCAATCCGCCGGCGAGGTTCGTTTTCCTCCAGTGAACGCGAACAAACTGGTGTCGGAAAAGTCATCGCGGCCTGGTTTGCTCAGCAACAAATGACTGCGACTTAACGTCATATTTTCAATAACAAAGTCAGCGTAAAAGGCGCCGCCATATCACTGGGGACTTTGGTAACTCCGATGGCTAGCGTGCGAGTTTCCGATCGGATTTGTCAAGGATTGGAGTTCGCGATCCCATCGGATCTGCGCGCGCTGAACGCAGCCTCGCGGGCAGGACACTGACCGCTGAGTTGCCGATGGGGGCGCCGCGAAGGGCTGCCTGGCACACTGTGGCTTGATATCATTGCGGCGCGATACGTCGGTATAAGTATGATGTGTAACGACAGATTGTGGACCGCTTCACGGACCGCTTACCGACCCGGAGTTTCCGATGCTGCTGGAAACTCCGAATGGAAAGTTGAGAGATGATAGGGACTGGCATCGTTCTGTTGACCGGCCTGATGCTCACAGGAAGCGCTGGCGCGGCTGTAGAGTCTCTGCCAGTCGCTGATCCGAGTGAAGTCGTGGTGTCGAAGCAGGCCCGGGCCGAGCCGGGAGGTGTCGCGGCGGCATCCCGGCCATCACAGGTCCTGCGAGGTAACCCGCTCGCGGGCATCTCGCTTGGGTCGCTGAACGAGACCCGGGCGCGCCCTCTGTTTTCATTGTCGCGACGTCCCCCGCCACCCGTAGCTGCGGCCGTCGAGCCAAAGGCTCCGCCGCCGCCCCCGCCACCCCCAGAGCCCGAAAAGCCGGAGCTCTCGCTGGTGGGGACAGTCACCGGGACCGATACTGGCATCGGTCTATTTCGGGATGCGGCGGGAAAGAACGTGCAGTTGAAGACAGGTGACTACCATCAGGGTTGGATCCTGCGTGCGGTTCAGCGGCATCAGGTCATGTTTGGAAATGGAACGCGGGTGGCTGTGCTGACTTTGCCGCCACCTGATGCGAGAAAAACGGCCATTGGGTTGGGAGGTACGCCGGTTGCGGCGTTGCCTTTCCCCAGCAAAGCGGAGCCCCCGCCGTCAGGCGCCGGGAAGCCGCCCGGAATGACCGGCGGCGATCGGCCCCAGCCGCCGCCGCCCGGAGAGAATCCGTTCGCTCGTCTCATCCCGCGTCAAGCGAAGCAGTAGTTGAGAGGAAAGCGCCTGTCGCGGTGGGCTGAATGTCCGCGGCGGGAGAGGGTACCTTGAGTTTCTTTTCGCCAGGCTGCTTGCGTCGCGGCGTTAACGCGCAACGCTGCGCCACGCACCAGACGACTGAATGGCGCCGATGGTGCAAATCCGAGATTAAAGTGGCGGGCGCGCCACCATGGTGCTGCCGCGCAGCGCCTCGTCCAGCAGGCCACGTTTCCTGGCAACGGACCTCGGCCTGAAGCGCTGCTCAAGCGTCGAGAACTCCTGCTCGATCAATCCAATGATCGTAGCACGATCCCAATTCTGCTCCGCCCGCGTGCGGCCAACTGCACCCAGACGCTGGCGCAGCGATGCGTTCTCCGCAAGCGTCATGACGGCCCCGGCCAATTTGCCTGCGTCCCCTGGCGGTATCACCAGCCCCGCGTCCTCCGTCTCGAGCGCGATCCCGGTGCCGGGATCAGCCATCACGATAATGGGCCGCCCCGAAGCCAACATGCCGGAGAGCTTGGAGGGCAGTACAAGATCTGCAGCCTGCGCTTTCTGTGGCATGCAGTGAATGTCGGCAGTATTGAGAAGCTCCGAAAAGCGCTCAACGGGTTGAAGGTCGATGAAATGCACGTTGGGCAGCCCGCGTGCCAATTCGACCAAATCCTGTTTCTTCGGACCATTTCCGCACAGGATGTAGTGGATCGAGGGGTGACTGTCGCGCGTTGCGGCGGCCGCCGTCACGATCAGCTCCAAGCCTTGCTTTTCCGATATCGCGCCGGAATAGAGCACCACTGTATCGGTCGTCTTCAGCCCGAGACTGGCGCGAAGGCGGGTGTCCCTGTCGCCCGGAACGATCATGCTCAAATCGCTCCAGTTTCGAATTTGCAGGAGCCTTTCCGCATCGACGCCCTTGCGCTCGAGTCGGCTGACCATCTGGGGGGAAATCGTCGAAACCCGATCAAACGAGCGAAATATTTCGCGCTCGAAGCCAAGCCCCAGCCGGCGGAGAATATCGTTTCCCAGCAGACCGAGTTCGAATGCTGCGTCGATCTCAAGATCTTGAACATGCAGCCAAGCGGGAGCGCCGACGATCCATGCGGCTAGCGCCGCGACTGGTGCCGAGAGCAAGGACGGCGCGACAGTGAAGACGACATCGGGACGCCACCGAACCGCCTTCAAAAGCATCGGCGCAAGGCTCGAAATCGAAAAGGACGCGTGGTGCAAGAGCCGTTTGGACCCCGACGGTTGGCTTGGCACATAGATTGGTGAGCGAGTTACCTCGACGCCGTTCAGCGTCTCAACATTATACCAGAGCGAACGATACTCCGATGGAATGATCCAGTCGGGATAATACGGGGGGGCGGTCAGAACCCGAACCTCATGACCGCGCGCCACCAGGCCCTCGCAGAGTTCGGAATTGTACTTCGCAACACCTACTAGATCGGGCGCGTAGTTGATCCCGCAAAACAGGATGCGCATGAGCAAAATTCTCTCTGCATCGCGCTTCGTCTGTTGGAAACGCTGACTTCATTCGGAATCAGCCCGCGAATGCCCGGCCTCATTCGCGTGGTGAATCTGCTGTTGGGGGAACGGTAATGATGCCTAATAACATATTAATGACGTTATTTGTTATCGTTAAACATATTAACAGTTCAGTGACCTGGGCGGCCATAAATTCCACATATAAATGATATCGCGTTGTGCGCCTGAATTTTCGGCAGGAGTGAAAGCCTGATTTCAGGCGCGATCTGTCGCTACCGGAAGAGCGCCGGCCAGAGCAAACCGACGCTCTTGCTCAGACGGACATGTGATCTGGCGGCAGGCCGGCGCTGTGGCGCTGATGCATCTTCAAGAAAAGTGCCTCGACGTGGGCGGTGGTCAGCCTTGTGTCGAACAAGGGCGTCGTCAGGCGATTGCCGGCCAGCTTGCGCTTGATTTCGTCCAACCTGGCGGGTTGCAGAGCAAGCTCGATCGCGAGGGCTTCATAGGCCTGGGGCGTCGTCGTCACGAGTTCGGGAAGATCAATCGCTTGCAACAGGCTCGCCGCCACTCGTCCGGCAAAGGTTTCGCCGAGACGGGTGAGCACGGGCACACCGGCCCAAAGGGCGTGGCAGGCCGTCGCATGGGCGTTGTAGGGCAGGGTATCGAGAAACAAGTCGGCCAGGCGATGTCTCGCCAGGTGATCGGCCAGGAGCGGCATCCTTTCGGCAAAAACCAATCGCTCGGGGTTGATCCCTCGTGCAACGGCTTCACCTTGCAGATTGCGCGTCGCCTCTGGATTGTCATTTGACAGCCACAACACGCTTCCATCGACCCGGTCGAGGATCCGCATCCAGGAATCGAAAACGCCGGGCGTTATTTTGTAGGCATTGTTGAAACAACAAAACACCACACCATGTGACGGAAGTCCAAATTCCGCGCGCGTGACCGCAAGGTCCGAAATTGCCAGCGTCGCGTCATTGACCAGGTAGTTGTTTGGAAGGTAAGCGACCTTTTCCGCGTAGCACTGCCGTCGATCCTCGGGGATCACGATCCGGTCGGCAATGATGTAATCCATATACTCTGCGGCCGATGTCCCCGGATAGCCGATGTAGTTGATCTGGATCGGCGCGCATCGCTTCGCAAAAATGCCTGGCCGTGCACCTCCGGTCAAACCGTTCAGATCCACGAGGATATCGATTTCCCGTTCCTTGATGAGTTCAGCGATTTGCTGATCGCTCTGCTCGCCTGCGTCGATGAAATGATCGAAGGAACGCTCCAGCCGTCGCCGAATATCCCAATCGCCGCCGGGTCCTAGCGATATTCCCGTTATCTCGAAGCGGGACCTATCGTGCTGCTCGAACATTCCCGCCATCACAAAGGCGACCGGATGCGGCTTGAAGTCCGCGGAAACATAAGCGAGCCGAATGCGCTCGTGGGAATACCGCTCGCCCCGCCAAAGCGGCGTATTTGAGGCGGGATACCGCTCTTCGATCCACTGGCTGGCGCAGTGAAGCTGATCTTCCGAAGATGAGGGAACGCTGAGAAACTCGAGGGGATGCGAAAGCAGTTTCCCGGCCCGGCTCAGGGAAAGCAGCCGGTCAAAATCGTCGTCAAGATTGCGCCACAAGCAGAGCTGCATTTTCATCCGGATACGAGAGCTCTCCAAGCCCGGGCGGTCAGGCTCCATGGAAATCGCGCGCTCGTAGGCCGACAACGCCTCGCTGTAGCGCTTCAGCCCCTCCAAGACATTGCCACAGCCGAACCATGCTTCGGCGAGGTCAGGCTGCAATAGCCGCGCCTTGTCGTAAGCAGCCAAGGCGTCGTCATAAAATCTGAGCGTATAGAGAATATTGCCCTTGCCAAGCCAGGCAGTCGCGAGGCGGGCATCCAGGGATAGCGCCTGCTCATAAGCCGCAGTGGCTTCGTCATATCGGGTCAACGAGAAGAACAAATTTGCGCGTGCGAGCCATGCCTCGGGGAGGCTTGGGTCGATTGCGATGGCCTTGTCGTAGGCCGCAAGAGCCTCGTCGTAGCGTTTGAAGGCGCTGGCGACGCTGCCGCAACCAAGCCAGGCGACCGCAGCTTCCGGATTGAGCGAAGCCGCCTTGGAATAGCAAGCGAGCGCTTCCTCATATCGCTTCAAGTTCCAGTATACTGTTCCCATGTTAATGTGAGCGTCGACGAACCCTGGATCGACAATGAGCGCCCGGCCGAAGCTTTCCAGGGCGGCCTCGTGTTGCTTCATCGAGGCTAGCACCGAGCCACGTTCATTGAGCGCGCCCAGGTGGTCCTTGTAGAGAAGCAGCAACTCGTCGAATTGTCGGAGCGCAGCCGGGAGCTGACCGGTCTTGAACAATGCCATGCCGCTGTTGAACAGCAGGATTGCGCTCGCCTTGTAGAGCTGAAGGCCCTGCCGGCAGATCAGGATAGCGTTCTCGAAATCGCCCGCCTGACACAACAAGGTCGCGTAGTTTTCGACGAACAAAAGGTTGGGAGGGCTGGTCGAAAGCGAGCGCGCCATCAGAGATTTTGCTCGCTCGATATTTCCCGTCGCGGCCTCGATCGCTCCGAGATAGTGGAGGGCATGGATGTTGCCTGGGCTCTTCCTGATGATCTGGCGATAGAGCTTCCCAGCGTCCTCCAGATTGCCAGATTGGTGCAATGACATCGCTCTCTGGAGCACGTGGCTGCTTTCAACCATCGACCTGACCATTCCTTACGCGCCGGAGTTTCCGCACCATGGCCGCGGCATCCTTACTTGGAGAGACTGTTCGTGCCGTTTCGCCGTTCGACCTGCCAAACGACGCCACGATCCATCGAGACGGCCCCCCCTCGTGACGCACCAATCGTATTTCCCTCGACGATGATATCGCGAATGCCAGGCGAAGCCGGCGAAACGCCTCTGACTTCGATATGAGAATCCTGGTCGAGCTGATTGCCACGCACCACGATCGCCCGGAGCAGCGGCGGACGATTTGGTCTGTTGTCGGGCTGGATGCCTTGGACAGCGACGACAGCTTCGCCTGAGGATATCTCGCGATCCGGACCAGCCTGGTATGAGTTGCCCTCTACAATGCGGTTATCGAGCAGTTGAAGCTGCCAACCCGGCTGAAAATGGAAATAGATGCCGGCGCGCGCATAGAACCCGCCCGTCCTGACCGACCGGTTGCCGGCGATGACGTGATTGAGGGCCGTGCCGTACGTCTGTGCCGCCACCCCGGTGTCTTCGAATTGATTGTCGATGATCAGGTAGTTCTGCTGCATCTGGTTGACGCAGATGACCGACGTCGCATCCAGGCTGACCTGAAGGGGCCGGTCGAGTGTTATGGACATTTGCGATGGTGCTTGGGTTTGCGTGAACTCTGCGACGCGCACCGCCTGTCCGGCGCCAGTGCCGTCGACGACCATGACGACGGCACCCGCCCATTTCGAACTGACGACGCGGTCGTTCAGGGCCCCGAGCAGGGATATCTGGTTTGGCGCGGTGCTCTGAGCACCACCGAAATAGTAGCCGCCTGGTCCGTCGGTGGTCATGGCCTCTCGATCACCCCCGATCAGGCCCTTGAACGAATTGCGGCTGACGAAAATGTTCTCCGAAGCACTGACAGCGTTCGAGAGTGTGTTTATCCCGCCGCCGGAGCCCTGCAGATCGGCCGCAGCGACCGTATTATTCTCGAAGATGACGCGGTTCGATCCCGTTATCGAATACCAGCCGAAGCGCCCGTTGTTCAGAATGTTGCCGGAAACAACGCCGTTGCTGACCCGCAACAAGTAAAGTGATCGGCCTGAGCCGACGACATCGCAATCGGACACGACGATCCGGTCGCCGCTCAGTCGAATGCTGTCCGGGGAAGCAGGGTAGCGCATTTGGAGCACGCCCATGCGCTGAAAGGTCTGTTGCGGCGTCATGTGTCCACGAAAAGCAGAGGCGCGAATGCGCACGCGCCTGATTGCGATGTCGGAGGCGTCCGGCGCCGGCTCATTGCCGATCAATCCTCCGGAAATGATATGGCCGTGGTTCGAGGCGTAAATCGTCAGGTCTTCGATCGAAAACCGCGAAGTTCCCTTGATCAAGACGTCCGGGGCGTCAGTGAAGTCGGGAAAGACCAGATTGACGAGATCGGTGCGTTCACCGCGAAGACTGACGCCGGGCGGAATGACGAGCGTCTCAGAGATCAGATATCGGCCGCGTGGGAAGTAGACAGTTCCGCCGCCCTTTTCACTGGCTGCCTCCAGCGCTAGCCTGACCTGACGCGTGCTGTTGGCCTTGCCGTCGCCCACCGCGCCATAAGCGCGAACATCGAATGAGTGGCCTGGGTCCGGAGCGGACGCCCGAACCTCGAAATAACCAGCATCGACCCAT
This sequence comes from Bradyrhizobium manausense, assembly GCF_018129685.1. Lineage (GTDB taxonomy): Bacteria > Pseudomonadota > Alphaproteobacteria > Rhizobiales > Xanthobacteraceae > Bradyrhizobium > Bradyrhizobium manausense_D. The sequence continues at coordinate 178,922 of NZ_JAFCLG010000006.1, read as the reverse complement.
TCGCCGTCACCCCCGTCGCCGTTGGACAGCCGCGCGCGATACCGTCCCGCCTTCGCGTCATCGGGCAATTGAAACGTGGCCTGCCACATGCCGCCGCCACTCAGGGCAGGTTTGATAGGGGTGCCTCCGCCATCGGGCGTGAGCACGAGCCTTGCACGGTCGGGGCGTCGGACGATGTTGCGGCCGAATATCCGCAGCCATTCGCCGGGGGAGGCGGCCTCGCCGAGATTGCCCTGCGTCCAGTAGATGGTCGGCAAGTTGAGGTTGGCGGAAAATGTGCCGTCCGGAGAGCGAAGCGTAAAATGATAGAGTCCGGCAGCGAAATCCTTCGGAATCACGAATTTCAGGGATTGCGAATTTGATTGAAGAATGTCGACCGCCTTCGCGGCTGTCGACCCGGCGCCGGATTCCGCATCTTGCAGGCGGCTCACCGTCGCACCGGTGACCTGGTCGAGAGCATCGCCGGTCACGACGACAGTATCGTCGGGGCCGACAGGATCATTGAACCAGAACACCGCCGGCTGCGCGAGCACGCTGGCGCACCACATAAGCTGCACGGATGCGAGAATTGCAAAAAATGGCGGGAGCCCGAATCTGCGACCGCGCCGCATCGTCGGATATGGCTGCAAGCTGAATCTGATGGGCACGGCGGACCAACTTTCAAGGATCGATTGCTAAACCGGTCAACCGGCGAAGCGCCGCATTGACAGCGACGGGATCTTTAATCCCCGAAATGGCATTCTCGAGCTCGTCGACCTTCGCGCCGACGAGGAAGCGGTACCAAAGACCTTGTAGACTGTGGTAGACGAGACCCTCCTTGCCGTCGAGAAATCCGAGCTGGACGAAATAGCGGTACAGAAAATAGGCTGGCGTGCTGATCTGATAGGGGATCCGGTTGTAGAATTTCTCCTTGAGTCGCCGTTTGATGGCCGCCTGCGACGAACCATCCTGCAGGCCAGGACTCACGCCAGGCGTTGAGGTCCCGCGACGATAGTTGATGACTTCGATCGCCTCGCGCGTTGCGTAGCGGTTATGCTTGTCGGTGAAGAAGGTCAGATCATTCAGGTTGTGATCGGCAAATCCGCCGTCGAATGTCACGGTGCGGCCGCCCCAGACGAAGATGTGTTCGTCCATCCAGCGATCCTCGACGCGACCGTAACCACGGCGCCAGATACGTAACAGGATGAGAGGATAGCGACCACCGTGACGTATCCAGCGGCCAAGAAAGATGTGTTTGCGCTTCAGGTTGACTCCGACCACGTCCTTGCCAAGCTTAGGCAATTGCTCGTTGATGCGTGCGGCCAGATCCGGTTCGATCACTTCGTCGGCATCGAGGCGCATGATCCAGGAAGCGTTGATCGGCGCGTTTTCGAGCGCCCATTGGAACTGCTTGGCCTGATTGATGAACGTGTTCGTGAGAACCGTTGCTCCAGCACCTCGTGCGAGTTCCACCGTTCGATCGGTCGAGAAGCTGTCGACCACGAAGACTTCGCTGGCGATGCTCGCGACGGATTCGAGCGCGCGAAGGATGTGTTGCTCTTCATTGTAAGTTAGAATGACGACGGCAAGATCAGCCATGGCCCATCCGGTCTGCTGAAATGGATGTGATCTTCAACATTGCGATGCCTTGCTCACATCATCGGCGAACCGCACATTTCGAGGTTTAATCGCACGCGCCGGGTTGCCGACATAGACCGTCCACGGTTCGAGATCCCGAAATGCACAGCCTCGCGCACCCAGCACCGCTCCATCGCCGACCGTAACCCCTGGTCCGACAAACGCTTCAGCGGCGATCCAGGCGCGGTAACCCACGACGATGGGCGACGCACCAAGCTGAAAATGCACATCCTCGATATCGTGAGTGCCTGCGCAAATATGGGCGCCTTGCGATGCAAGTGAATGGGGTGCGAAGGTGACTCGCGCCATCGAATACACGATCACTTTGGGTCCGATGCAGGCAAACTCGCCGACCTCGAGATTGAGAGGGGACCAGATTTGAGCACTCGAATAAATGTGCGCCGTGGACGCCACCTTCGCGCCGAACAGGCGCAGCAGCAGTCGGCGCCAGCCGTATAGAAATGGCGGTGTCCAAGACGCCAGCAGCCGCCAGGTCATCGTCCAGACAAGACGATAGATGCGGTTGCCCAGCGTGAAACTTGCGCCGCCGCGCCAAGGCTCACTCTTACTGGCGTCCACGATGTTCATTTTGACCGCGCGAATTGGTTGGACAGTTGGATAGCTGGCCGAACTGCGACAGACCGCATCGGACAGATCGGCTCGATCTTGATGATGCTCTATCGTGACAAGGCTTCACGATACATTTCCGTAATTCTGGCTGCGACAGCCGGCATGCTGTATCGCTCGATGACCAAAGATCGGGCCGCTGCTGCCATCGCGAGCCGCCGCTCCGGCGTCAACGAAGATGCGCTCGTCAGCCCGTCCCGTATTCCGTCCTCGTCCTCGCCAATTTCGAGAGCCGCGCCAGCCTCGAAACCAATCGCGAGGTTGCACGCCGCGGTCATCAGTGTTGGCTTTCCAGCGGCCCAGGCCTCCAAGACACTCATCGGAAGGCCTTCGCTCTTCGACGGCAACACAAAGAAACTTGCCGCGGCGAACGACCGCTGTTTGTCTTGGCCATATTGCGGACCCGGGAAAGCGGCGTTGCCATGTCGCGCCATCATTTCAGCGACGCGGTCCTCAAACCCGCGCAATCCATCATTCCACCCACAAAATACCAGCAAGGAACGTTCGCGGAAGGAAGAATCGATCGAGCATAAGGCGTCCCAGGCCGAGCACAGCTCCATGCAGCCCTTTTTTTCATGGATTCGACCGAAAAATAGATAGACGTCGCGTCCGTCAAATTCCTGATTCCACCAACCGGGCGGCCCCGGCAGCGTTTCGAATGGTTCGACGCAGTTGGGTACGACTGTCGCGCGCCCGTCCTCCGAAAACTCGGCAACGTCGGTCCGCTCTTTCTCGGTGAGCAGATGGAGCGTCGCGGCACCCCTGAGAAATCGATCTTGATAGGTGGATGAAATCAATCGCTTCAAGATTGGAGACCGTTTGCGTATCCAGTCCTCAAGCATGCCGTGTGGCGTAACAATGTACGGCTTCCGTCGCAGCAGTGCCCACACGAGAATGGCGAGGCATTGGAACATCCACACGCCGTGGACATGCACAAGCTCGGCATTCGATCGCAGAGCCGCAACCAGCAGGCCAAGTGAAAACCCATATCTTTTGGGCCCGATCGCCGGAAATGCGCGCACAGCCAGCGGCGCCCAGTTCGGCAAATCGTCCTGATAGTGGGGGTCGTCAAGCGTCAAGACCTCGATCTCCGCCCCGCGTGTAGAGGCGGCTTGCGCGAGCAAACGGGCAGATTGCGCGACACCCGCGCCTACACGAGATGTCGATCCGACGACGACCAATACGCGTATGCGCGTTTCACGACCCATCTTATCTCACCAGAACCGCGGCACCAGGGTTGAACAGGGGAGCAGTTCGATTGCAGAGCAGGCGGGTTAGGATAGCCTGGAAACAACCCAACCGAAGCGGTTGCCATGGCGCGATCGCAAAGCGCACGTACGTGACGAACCGGATCATGTCCTCAAGCTTCGCGCAGTTGCTTCTGATCCTAGAAATGTTGAAACAACAGAGTGCAAATGCCGGAAGCGTGAGGATGATGGCAAAAGGTTCTGCCGCGAATATGCAGCACAGCAGGTAGTAACCGACATAGAACATGGGTCGTGTCGCCGTCTCATAGCTCTTGGAACCCGCGGAGAGTGGATTGGTCAGTTCCGGAGATAAGTGCGGTGAGGAGGACATCGCGACGCTCATGGGCCCTGGGCTGCTACGAGCGAACCGTCGCTCTTCTGTTCGCGCAGGAATAAATAGAGAAGTATGATTCCCGTCGCGTGGGAGGCCATGTCCCCGGCGATGAATGCGTAGACGCCATACTTCGACAGCGTCAGATAGCTGACCGCCATTCCGACCGCGGCGAATACGGCAATGATGAAGGCAAGGACGGTATAACGGCTAAGGGCGGCGAGCGCCTGCGCCACGATCCACATCGTCGATATTGTCAGGATGGTCGGAGAGAACGCGATGAGCAGCCATCCGACCTCGGAGAAGTTGCGCTGATTCGCGAACGTCAGGCCAACGCCGGCGAACAATGTCGCAATCGTCGAACCAACTGCGAGAAAAGTTGCGATCTTCTGCGCGCCGAAAATCGTTGCGAAATTGTGTTTGTCGGGTTGGGAGAACACCTGCACCAGGGCGGGAAACTCGACGCGCAAGACAAAGCCGATGAGCTGTGTCACGCCGGAAATAATCTGCTTCGCGTACAGGAGAAATGCCGTGGTTTCGCTGCCGAGGAAGGTCGTGCTCAACAGCAGCTGGAAACGGAAGTAGAGTTGACCCGGCAGAGTACCGCAGAGCATGGCGAGGCCGTTTTTGGTTGATCTCGTCAGCCCATTGCGTGTGAATTCGGGGGAGGCGGGGCGCAGTCCATGCCGGTCCAATACACCCCACTGCACGAGGACTGTGAGCAGGTTGCCGATGGAGAACGCGCCACCAAGCACCGCCCCGGCCATCGCTCGTGAGACATGTGGCGCGAAAATCAGCGCGAGTGCTGATGCAACATAAATGATGGATCCAGTCAGCCCGCTCACCCCGCTGAGCTTCAGTCCGTCAAGCATGCCCGCCGCGTTGACCGCGCATAACACGAAGCCGGGAGAGGCCAGCAGAACATAGAGCGACGTAAACGGCTCCATCGAGATCGTTACGGCGTAGATCGTGCCACCGAGGATGGTGAGCAAGGCCAGGACGAGCCTGACCAGGCTAGTTTCCCAGAAGATCAGCGAGATGTCTTTCCTCGACTCGTGACCGCCGGCAAGGTGGGCAACATGGCGCGCGAGAACCGTGATCGCGCCCGCGTCCACGAACATCGCTCCAAGAACGGCGAACGAGAAGTGCGTTCCGAATGCCGCAAGTAGGTCGAGTTCACTTCGCGCGACCAGCCAGGTTTGAGCGGCGAAGATTGATCCCTGGCCGAGACCGAAACCGCCAATCAGCAATCCAATGTTCAGAATGCGGGCCCATCGGCCGTCACGACGGATTTGTGCCACTACTTCGCTGCTTCGGTCGGCGCTTGTGCGCCAGGCGTGTCCAGCATCTCGATCTTTGCCTCCGAGCGCAGATCGGCGATGAGTTGCAGCTCCGCTTTGCGAGCGATCATCGTCTCAAGCTTGTCGCGCACGGCTTCAAACGAGATCGGTTCGCGCGTCCGCTTGTCTTCGACTTTGAGAACAAACCAGCCGAAGTTCGTCTTCACCGGATGGGAGACGCCGCCGCTATCGAGGGCGAAGGTCGCGTCGGCGAATTCCTGACCCATCGTGGCGCGCGACAAATAGCCGAGATCTCCTCCATTCTGCTTGCCGGCTGGGCTCTCGGACATCTCGCCGGCTACGGCAATGAAGTCTTCGCCATGGACAATACGCTCGTAGGCAGCTTTGGCCTTGTCCTCGGCAGCCTTAGCTCCCGCCTCGTCCTTGAAAAGAAATACGATGCTGCGCAGGCGGAGTTCGGTCTCGGCTGGGGTCTTGGACACGGCTTCGCGATATGCAGCACGCACCGCCTCATCCGTGACTGCCGCACGTGCGGTCTTCTGCAGCAGCGTGTCCATCAGCGCCTTCTTGCGTGCAAATTCCACACGGTGCTGAATGCGCTGCATATCCGCCTCGTCAGCGATGTCGCGCTTCTGGGCCGCATTGGACATGATGACCATGTCTGTCAAGAAATGCAGCAGATTCTCGCGTTTGGCCTCCTCCTCTCGCGGCTGGCCCCTGCTGAGGAATTCCTCGGCCAATGCGAGGTCGCTCTGACGGATTTCGACGTTGTCGACCTTCGCGATGACGGGATCGCTCTTGGGCTGTGTCAGCACCGGGTCGAGCGCCACGATTTGGGCTTGAAGGGGATCGGCCGCGAGAGTTTGCCCGAGGCTCGATGCTGGTGCCGACACGATTGCCGCGGTTGAGAGGGCCACTGCGATCATGTAACGGCCTGCAACATTAGCTCGCGATATCGCAACGTTCATCTTTACCCCACACAGACCATTGGTTCTGCCGACACTTGCAACCACAACCCATTGAAAGCGGTGGGCAATCCGCTACGCGATCGCTTGGGTTCCAAGTCGGTCTCACGCTAACTTAAACGAAACGAGTGCAACGTGACTGTGATGCAAGAACGACGGATTCATGAACACGCCACTTGTTACAATGGCGCAGATCGGTCTCCCTTGTCGGCCGGTCCGTTCAGGCGATCGGCAATTGCCGCGGCGAGGCCCTTCACCAGTGGCGGCCGGATCATGTTTCCGTGGCGGCCTTCAACCACGACCACGTCGAGAGCCCGAATGTAGGGTCGCCAGATCTCTTCCGCATCGACGAGGTCGCTGGAGTCCGGTGTGGCCTTGAACAGGACAATCGGAATATCGATCGCGGTCGGGATGTATTTCTCGTTCGCCATGATAATGCGATCCAGCACGGCTTTGAGCCTGATATCGAGGGTTGGTTGATAGGCGCTTGCGAACACGGGACGATTGAAAACTGCTCCGAGGATTCGATTTCGGAGCGGCCGCAGCATGTTTCGGATCGCATCCGCCCGTCTTTCGCCATGAACCTTGAGAAGCCCGTGCAACCTCGCTTTGCTGCGTGCCCACAAATAGCGGGTCCGCGTCGCGAGCGGCCAGCGCCTTTCGGCGAGCGGGGTATCGATCAGGCCGATCAATCCAATCTTGCGATTGTGATGGTGAAGCAAGCGTCCCATCTCCAGCGCGATCAGTCCTCCGAACGAAAACCCGATGACGTTGACCGGATGATCATTCGCCCGTGAGGTGTGCTCAACGTAGTGGGACGCCATGGCTTGAATGGAATCGAGCGAGGCCTCGTCGCCATCGAAGCCAGGCGGCTGGAGGCCCCAGGTTTTGCCGGGATGATTGATCGCCAAGGCCAGGTTGCAGGTTTCGAGAATGATCCCCCACGCTCCCGCGATGAGATAGAGCGGCGGATGATCGTCGCTGCCATCCTTCAAGAGCACGAGCGGAGACGGCCCCGGCCAGCGGCGGGCTTTGACGGCACCGGCGAGCGCCTCGACGGTTCCCAGTTTCAGGGCAACGCCAATCGGTAATTTCACGCCAAAGGCAGACTCGATCTCGTCCAGAAGACGCAGAATCCGTTTCGTACCGACGCCGATATGAAGGAGGCTCGCATTTGCGCCTCGGCCCTTCGGGCCAAGCGCGCGAGTCCAGATATCCGATATGGTTTGCAGAGTCTCCGCCGATACCGTCCGGACGCCAACAGCCTGGTCTCCCATCGACCCACCTCTTCAGGACACCGCGCGGCACCCGGCCTATGATATTGGAAACGATTGATGCGGGACACGGCGCGCGACAAACGACAGCTGCTCAACGACGGTCATTTGAGGGCGCTCAGTGTGATCCACTGGATGATATCGAAGCAAATCAATGTTTCAGCGCTGTGACGTGGCGTCGTGGCTGATTTTGCAGCACGACTGCGTCCCAGAACAGCTGCATCCCTCGCTGCGCGATCCTCACCGGTGGGCGGTATCGCGTTGGGCCTGGCTTTGCGGATAGCGCGCTGTATCGGTTAGCGCCCAACCGAGCGCGTCAAGCGCTCACATGGAAATCTGGTACTGGAGATATGATATGCGTGCGTCGACGTTATGTTGATGCGGCGCGTGCCAGGGATGATCTTGCGAATCAAAGCCAAGGGTTCCTTGCGCCGCGAGCTTGATGCGTCAATCGCTCTTGCGCGGATGCGAACCCAAGATGGAGACGATGCTGTTGCGATCGGGCTTAGCGTCGATCTTGCCGGACAATCCACCAGAATCACCTTATTTGGTCGATGACTCGTGCGGCAAAGATTGCAATGACACTCGGAAAATGCGGGCGGTGCGCGCCCTTTATCAACCCTGCCGTTATCAACAGGTTTTTGCGTATCACATCTGCCGAAGCATCGCGCGGCGGGGGGGCTTCGCGCGCGCAAAAGCGCATCGTGGTCGATGTTATGTGAGTTTTATCATAAATTCACAAAACAAAGGATAAAGCATCATAAGTGACGCCTAGGGTTCGCGCACCCACACAAGTTGTCGATCAGGACGACGTGTTTCGGGGGCGTTACAAAATCCATGGAGAATTTGGATATGCGGACTCTCAAATCTTGCATGCTCGCGGGCGTTGCCCTCGGCTGCTTCGGCCTGACCGGCGGTGCAAACGCCCAGCAGGTTTTCGGTGGCGGCTCAACCTTTGCCGCTCCGACCTATCGCCTGCTGATGGATTGCTGGGGCATTCCCGCTGACGGCGTCGGTGATGACCAGACGCTCAATCCCGGCATCGTCGTGCAGCCGGTCTCGCCGCTCTGCCCGAGCGCTTCGGGCGACGCCAGCGGTCTGACCGCGCAGATCCTGTTCGCTCCGACTGGTTCGGGCGGTGGCAAGCAGGCTCTCGCCAACCACGATCCCTCGACCAACACCAGCACCGGCCTCAAGACGCCGGGCGCCGCGAACACCGTGCCGTTCACCTCGTCGTTCTCCAAGACCTACGGCTACCCGGCCCTGCAGTTTGCCGGCAGCGACGACCCGTGGCTGGCCTCGGACGTGACCAAGTACAATGCCATCAGCGGCCCCAGCAAGTATGGCAAGATCCTGGAGTTCCCGGCGTTCGCTGGCGCTGCCACGATCTCGTTCAACAGCACCGGGCTGACCATTGCCAACGCCACCCCCACCGGCGGCAGCAGCGGTCTCAACCTGTCGCGTCAGGCGCTCTGCGGCATCTTCTCGGGCCACATCACCAAGTGGAACAACCCGATCCTGACCGCGCTCAACGGCGGCACCACCCTCGGCACCGGCTCGATCACCGTCGTCCATCGCTCCGATGGCAGCGGCACCAACTTCATCACCACCAATGCTCTGATCGCCCAGTGCGTTGGCGTGACCGGCCCGAACAACGAGACCGACTCCCACGTCGCGTCGTATCAGTTCCCCTGGACCGACCGCAACGTCGGTACCTCGGTCTGTAACGCGACCGCCCCGCTGAGCGCGGCTGCCGTCGGTGCCAGCACCGTCAACAACTGGCCCGATCTCACCAACGACCAGTGCGGCGTCGCGATCTCCAACCCGGGTGGCGGCACCTTCACGTCCGCATCGGGCAGCTCGGGCGTTGTCGCCAAGATCCAGTCGACGGTTGGTGCCATCGGCTACGCGACGACCGACTACACCCAGCCGGTCGTTGCGACCGGTCCGAAGAACGCGAACATCCAGAACTCCTACAGCATCGCCAATGCGGGTGCTCCTGGCGTCCTGGCGTTCGTCCCGCCGACCTCCGCGACCGTGACGGCCGCGATGGACACCTCCGTGCCGTTCTTCCCGCCGATCGTCGCGGAGGCGAACGACATCACCAATACGCTCAACTGGAGCCTCCAGACCACCAATCCGAACCCGGTGTCGATCAACGCCTACCCGCTGGTCGGCTTCACCTATTTCGACTTCTATCAGTGCTTCAAGAACACCAACACTCCCGGTCTGGCTGACTCGAACAACCTGAACGTCATCTTCAGCTACCTGACCTACCACTATACGGACGCTTCGGCGGCCGCGATCATGTCGGGCCAGGGCTTTGCCCCGATCAGCTCGACCAACCTCTCGAACTGGTACAACGCTGCAGTGACCCTGCTGTCGGCCGGTTCGTCGGCGATGAACGTCGCCGGCACCGGTGCTTGCAGCGCCGTCTCGCCGGGCGCGTAACGACGCGCCCCATCAACTGCCAGCCCTGGCTGGCAGTTGATATCTGACACGCCTTGTGCACCCGGTCACGCCGGGTGCACTTTTTTGTTTTGGGGGAGAGCAACAACGCTACCGCGACGGAGTGATGCCGTTCACATCTGCGTGGGAGATGTCGATGCGTCGAGTCTCGGTGATGGAACCACCAGCCGTGGCCCTTCCATCGCCGGCAAATCGTCGTATCCGGCTCCCGAAGTCCCGCTGCAGCCGCGATTAACGGTATCCGATAACACTATAAAATTGACACACAGTCGTCAGGTAATGCCGTTAAACGCTTTGTTAACGGTATTATGCCTGCCGATGATATCCAGGGCAGTGCCGACCAAGTCCGGATCGATCGGGGAGAAGACGCGCGACGTTCCTCGCGTGATCTCCTGCGGTTGCTCCGGATTTTGTTCTGTTTGGAAAAGGACTTGCTATGGCCGCGAATGGCACTCTCGTCCCGCATGATCGGTCGCATCGCTTTCGTCAGCAGATGCTGCTCGGCAGCGTCAGCGTTGTCGCGCTCCTGGCGTCCGGCGCCGTGGCCGAGGCGCGGGACCTGAACAGCGTTGGCGCCCCGTCGGCCGTCGCGGCCACGCAGGCCGCCCAGCAGGCGGCAGCGATCCAGGCCTCGATGGCCGGGCTGCAGGCCCAGCGGTCGCTGACGCAGGGCGCTCTGGCGCTGCGGGCCCAGCTCACGGCGCAGGCCGCTGCCGCAGCCGCGGCACAGAAGGCGCCGAGCTCGATTCCGGACGGGATCGCTGTTGGCGGTCTCAATCCGGCTAACTATACCGGCTATGCTGTCAACGATCCTGCCAAGAAAGATCCAACCCTTCTCGACCCGACCCTATGGCAAAATGCCTCCGCCCCCGTCGTGTCCTCGAAGAACGGGCGCACCTATGTCGACATCACCCAGAACCAGCAGCACGCGATCCTGAACTGGCAGACGTTCAACGTCGGCCGGAACACCACCCTGGATTTCAACGGGCAAGCGTCGAACTGGACTGTTCTGAACCGGGTCACGGATCCGAGCCTGGCGCCGAGCCAGGTTCTCGGCCAGATCAAGGCGAACGGCGGCGTCTACATCATCAATGCCAACGGCATCATTTTCGGCGGCAGCTCGCAGATCAATATCGGTTCGCTCGTCGCCTCCGATCTCGATCTCGGCACGCGCGGCTCACCCCGAAAAAATCGCGACGATTTCTTCAACAGTATCGGCATCGCCAACACGACGACACAGAGCTTCTCCACGACCTTGCCGGAGGACGCCGTCCCGACCGGAATTGGCGTCCGCGTCGATGCCGGCGCGACGATTGCGACCAATCCCAATCCCACGCCCGGCTTCGTCTATCTGTTCGGCGTCAACGTCGCCAACCACGGCAGCATCATTGCGCCCGGCAATGAAGTCGCACTGGTCTCGGGGCAGGAGATCACGGCAACCAAGGGAAGTTATATCAGCGGTACCATTCCGAAATCGGTCCTGACCGATGCTGGCTTCCGGGGTACCGGTTTCCAGATCCAGCAATATGCCAGCACATACGTCCTGGGCAAGCCGAGCGGCCCATTTCGACCCGGGACAGGGCAAGTCAGCAACGACGGATTGATCGTAGCGCCGCAGGCCGCCGTGGTCATGATGGGCGACCGGATCTCGATGGATGCCCTCCATGATGCCGCCGGCAACGTCGTGCTCGATCCGACCACGGGCAATCGTGTGGGCGGCGTCATCTATGCACCCACCAGCATCTCCCGCAACAGCATGGTCCTGATGGATGCGGCCACCAGCGTGACCATGAACGGAACCATCTACATCCCGCCCTACGAAAACGGGGAAACGCTGTCCGGCGGCTCCTCAGGCAGCTCCGTCCAGAACTTCACGCCGGCTTTCGTCGAGATGAGCGGGCAGCTCAGCGTCACGCTCGGACCGGGGGCGCTGGTTTCGGCGCCCTCCGCCGTGGTGTCGCTCAACGCTTTTGCCTCAAACCCGGCCTATGCGGGCAGACCCGACGATACCATTTCGGCCAGCCTCAGCGGTTCGCCAAGCATCGTGATGTCGGGGGCCGGGACCGTCGACGGGATCGCCGAGCCCGGCGCCACGATCGACGTCGCGGGTTTGCAGGATGTGCAGCTGCCGGCGAGCTATAATTTCATCTCGATCCAGCCGCGCGGCATCGATTTCGCCGACGAGCCGCTCCAGCGCAGTGGCGTGCTCTACGGCAAGACGCTGTGGATCGACATCCGTGCCACGGGAAAGAACAGCAACGGCACGACCTGGTGCGGGACGCCGGTTGCAAACGCCTGCGGCTACACGGACACCGTCTCCAGAAGCATCGACCAGCTCATGACAAAGGGCGGCAGCGTCAGCTTCAAGACCGACCTCACCTCGGCGGCCCCCACGGCCGTCACGCTCCAGTCGGGCTCGGTGGTCAACGTTGCCGGCGGCTACGAGGAGTTTCTGGCCGGCCTCGTGCCGACCACCGTGCTGATCGGATCGGACGGCCGCCGCTACGATATCGCCAAGGCCAGCCCGGACCTGACCTACATCGGCATCGCCGGGCAGTTCACCGTCAATCACCCGCATTGGGGCGTGACCGAGACCTGGACCACCTTCCAGACGCACTCCGTGCAGGCGGGCTATCTGCAGGGATCCGATGCTGGCAGCATCTCCTTTTCGACCATCGACCCCGAGTTCCAGGCCGCCAGGCTGATCTTTGGTTCGGTCACCGGCGCGCTGCAGGCCGGCGCCGGGACCGCGCCCTCGCAGGGCACGCTCTCGATCACCACCCCGGCGAGCGTGGTGGTGACGGGACCAGGCGGGAACACGTCTTCGGCTAATTTCACTTCGACCAGCCCGCTCAGCCCGATGACGCTGTCAGCGGACCAGCTCTCGTCCTACGGCCTGAGCGGCCTTTCCATCACCGCCAATGATCTGTTCGTGACGTCCGACAGCACGCTGAATCTTGCTGCTGGCGGCAGCTTCTCGGCGGTGGTGCCGGGTGCGATCGATATTGCAGGGACGGTGTCAGCGGCCGGCGGCAATATCAGCTTGGTAACTGATCGCTTTGGCTTCACGAGTGGGGCGGGCAAATTTGGCAAATGGCTTAGTACGCCGCGGACCGCCTCGGGCAAAGCCGATATTTTCGTCGAGGGCACGCTGGATGCCAGCGGCCGTTGGGTCAACGATTCCGGTCAGCTCGATTCCGGTGTGGTCGGCCCGGGCTTCATCAACGGCGGCAGCATCTCGATCGCGACCAACAACAGTTCAGATAATCGTGGCGCTATTGTCGACACGACCGGCAGCATTGTACTGGCGGCAGCGAGCCTGCTCGACGTTTCGAGCGGTGGCTACATTTCCCCGCAGGGCAAAGCCCAGACGGCGTCGCCGGGCGTAATGGCTGGCAGCGCCGGCAGCATTTCGCTTGAACTCTATCAAGGTGCTTCATGGGGAGGTCCGGATCCAACGACCTCCGTCGGTGGTCTAACCAATCCTAACAGCGGCGCAATCTCGGTCCTTCAGCTTAACGGATCGCTGCGCGCCTATGGTTTCCAGAGCAACGGCATCCTGAAAATTGCCGCGCCGCAGGCCATCCAGATCGGCGGGCAGCCGGACTCCAACGGGCAACCAACCGGCGGCGGCCTGTTCTTGCCCGCCTCGTTCTTCAACAACGGCGGTTTCGGCGCCTATGTCATCGAATCCGCCAGTTCGGGCCGTGCCGGCGTCACCGATAGCATCGCGATTGCCGCGGGAACGTCGATGCGCCTGGAGCAGCAGAACCTCTCCAGCGTCGCAAGTTACGTGTCGGTGCCGACAGGCACGAAGATCGCATCGGGTGCAAATGGGAGCGGGTTCGCGCCGCTGTTTCCGCTGGAGACGCTGGCGGACGATCTGCGCACGCCGGTCAATCTCACTCTTGCCTCGAACAACATCACGCTTGGCGCCGGTGCCTCGATCGTCACGGACGCGCGTGCGAGCGTTACCTTCTATGGTACACCCAACGTGTCATCGTCGTCCGGCGTCGACACGACGACGCAAACCACGGCCCAAAGCGTCCTGCTGCTGGGCCAGATCGTCGACCACGGCGGCACGGTGTCGGTTTATTCGCGGCAGACCTGGCTCGGGCCGAATTCGCTCATCGATCTGTCAGGAACTGTCATCGCGAATTCGAGCTTCGGCAACAACGGCGTCTCCAGCGGCGTCAGCGCCGCGCTGCTGGCCGGCGGCACATTCACGGTTGAAGCGCTTCCGCAGGAGTCGATTGGAGCTGGTTCGTCGACTGCGCCGACAGGTTATCTGGTTGCGCAGCAGGGCGCCGTGGTCGACGTGTCCGGCATCTCGGCCACGATCCAGGCCAAGGACGCCACCGGGCGCGGCGCGAGCCCGGTATCGATGTGGAGCGATGCCGGCACGGTCAGCGTCGATGTCGGCGCCTTCGTATGGGGCGGCACATTCACCGCGGTCGGTGGCCGCTCGCCCGTCACGGGGCAGGCCAATCCGTCGGCCAATGGCGGAACGTTGATGCTGGGCGGGTCGAACGTCACGCTCCAGCAAGGCTCGGCCAACGTGACGACAGCACTCGCATCGCTCGCGGCGCCGGCGAGCGCGGGCGATCTCACCTCGCTGGCGGCGCTTGGCAGCGGTCAACTCGCGCCTTTCACCAATCAAATCGTGGCCACGGTGGACCGCTTAGGGGCGTTCGACAACGTCTTCTTGTACAGCGGTTACTCAGCCGGTGGTCCCGGCCATATCTTCACGGACCTCACCGACAAGACCTTCGGCTTCAACGCACCCACCTTCCGCAATCTCACCATTTCCGGCGCGCTCGACTGGAACGTGGCCAACCGGCTGCACATCGCCGCCAGCTCCATCTCGCTGGACGGCAACACCCCCGGCAGCAGCACGGTGCTGTCGGCGCCTTATGTGATGCTCACAGGGGGCGGGGGAACATCGACCGCCGCGACCAATCCGGCCAGCAGCCTTGTCGTCGATGCGATGAACATCGATGTCGAAGGCGCTGCGTTCTCAAACTTCGCTCAGATCACGCTTGGTGGTTCGCCGAATCCGGGCAGTGCCAACCGCTACACCACCGCGGACATTCGCCTGAGCACGCCCAAGGTCTCGAATGGGATTAGCAAGGCTACCACAGCAGGTGAGGTGCTGGTCTATCCCTCGACGTTCTCGGGCAGCCTTGCGGCGAGCGGCAATCTGACGCTTTCGGCCGAGCGGATCTACCCGGTCTCCGCCGTCAACTTCACCATCCAGGCGCCGGGCACGGTGACCTTCACCGCGCCGGCCGGCAGCGCGCCTCAAACGCCTCTGTCAGCCGGCGGCAGCGTCAACGTCGTGGCGCCGAACATCGTGCAGGACGGCAATTTGTTTGCGCCGCTCGGCACCATCACGCTCGGCGGCAGCGGCACCCAGCAGGTCACTCTCGGCGCAGGCAGCCTCACGTCGGTCTCGCTGGACAACACAATTGTGCCTTATGGCACCACCCAGGACGGCATCAACTGGTATTACAACAACGCGCTCGCGCCGCTGGCACAGCTTCCGGGCAAGGCCGTGACGCTGAGCGGCACCAATGTCAGCGTGGGTGTGGGGTCGACCACCAATTTGAGCGGCGGCGGCGATGTGGTTGCGGGTGAGTTCGTCGCCGGCACCGGCGGGTCAAGGGACACGCTTGCAACCGTCAGCGGCCAGCCGACCGTTTACGCGCTGCTGCCGTCGCGCAACGACCCGGTCGCGGCGCTCGACATCAATTTCACGGCTGCGCAGAGCGCCAGCCAGGCAGGCGATCCGTATCCGCTCGCGGGAACGCAGATCACCATCAGCGGCGGCGGCGGCATTCCGGCCGGCACCTACACGCTCTATCCCGGCCATTACGCGATCCTGCCCGGCGCGCTGCGCGTCGTCGACTATGGCAGCAATCTCGGCAGGAATATCGCGTCCGGGACCACGTTGCAGGACGGCACCGTCCTCGTCGCGGGCAACTATACCCAATCCACCAATACGGCCAAGCGTTCGGCCGGCAGCGAGTTGTTCGCGATCCAGACCGGGACGGTCTGGCGGCAGTACAGCGAGTATACGGTCACCAGCGGCAACAGCTATTTCCCCAAGCACAGCAGCACTACGACGCCGTCACCGCTGCCGATCGACGCGGGCCGGCTGGCCGTCGTGGCGCAGCAGCAAATCCTGCTGTCCGGCACGGTGGCGACCCAGCCAGGGACGGACAGCAGCGGCAATGTCGGCCGCGGCGGCCAGCTCGACGTTTCGGGCAGCCAGGTGGCGGTGGTCAACGGTGCCGGCAATGCGCCGGCCGGCTATGTCGGTCTCGACGTCAACGAGCTCAATGCGTTCAATTTCGAGAGCATCCTGATCGGCGGCCAGCGCACCGACCAGGCCAACGGCACCACCACGATCACGCCGGCAGCATCGAGCGTGGTGATCGACACCGGCGGTGTCGCTTTTACTGCGCCCGAAATCCTGCTGGTGGCGGGAGCGACGCCGCCGCAAACCCAGACCATCAATCAATCGCTGTCGATCGCGGGCGGTACCTTTACCACCAACTTCCAGGTGAGCACGACGAGCGGAGGGCAGGTCGTCGTCAAGTCCGGCAGTGTGATCGACACGGTCAGCGGTGTGCAGAGCACTTACGGTCGCAACTATGTCTACGCGAACCCGGCGTCCGCCACTGCCACCTCGGCGCGGGCGATCGCGACAGCGCTCGGCGGCACGCTGGATTCGACCGGGACGCACATCACCGGCGCGAACGTGTTTTCGTTCTTTACCGGCCAGGGCGTGCCCCTCACAAACGTCTCGTTGCCGCTGTACAGCGGCGGCCTCGGCGCGGTGTTCATGGCGACCAGCAATCCGAAGAACACCATCACGGGCCCGACCGGCACGTCGACACCCACGCTCACCATCGACTTCGCCGACATCGGTCCAGGGACGCCGGTGATCGGCTCGCTGACACTTCCCGCCGGCAACACCAGCAACGTCACCATCGAAGCCGGCACGCGCGTTTCCACCACGACGCTGAGCCTGCAGGCATCGGGGCCGACGAACGCGATCGCGCTGAACAGGCCGGTCAATGGCGCCGCCGCCGCCGTGATCCAGGCCAAGCAGCTCAACCTGACCGCTCAAAGTATCGGCCTCGGCAACGGCGCGACCGGTGCGCTGGCGTTGTCGGCCGATACCCTCCAGACCACGCTCGCGTCGGTGCAGGGGCTGTCGCTGAAGGCCTACAACGGCAACATCACGTTCACCAGCGGCGTTGCGTTTGCACCAAAGCTGCAGAACCTGACGCTCGACGCGCCGGCCCTGCTCGGTAGCGGCTCCGACGTCAACATCGGGACCGGCGCCAGCGTCACTCTCGTCAACACCAGCGCGGTGGCTGCGCCGACGAATGTGCCGACGACAGGTGGTGCGCTGACCATCGAGGCCGCTGAAATCGATCTCGGTGGCGGCGCTCAGACTATCGGCGGATTCTCGCAGGTGAACTGGAGCGCCAGCAAACAGATCTTGCTCGCGGGCTCCGGCGCGATGACTCTGGGTAGCTCGGGCGCCGTGCCAGTCAATCTCTCCATCACTACGCCGGACCTGCTGGTCGGCAGCGCGACCGCGAGCGGCACCGGGTCGCAGTTCATCCTGACGACGCTTGGCAATGTAGGCATCGCGCGCCCGGCAGGAGCGTCCGCCGATCCTGGTGCGAGCAGCCAGATCGGCGGCAACTTCGTGCTGAAGGCCGCGAGCATCGACGTGTCCGGCACCATCCAGGCCCAGGCCGGGACGCTGGGGCTCGAGGCGACCTCGGGCGACGTCAGGCTCGATAACGGCGCCTGGATCGCGGCGGGCGGTTACGCAAAAACGCTGATCGACGCCACTCAGTATGTCGCGGGCGGCAAAGTGTCGCTTCAGGCCGATCTCGGCAATGTCGTGACCATGGCCGGCAGCACGATTGACGTGTCCCAGCCCGCTGGAGGCCAGGGCTATGGTGGCGTGATCAACGTGACGGCGACGGCCGGCTCCGCCGACCTGCGTGGCCAGATGCTTGCGGCCGGCTATGCCGGTGACATGAAGACGGCAAGCCGTGGCGGCAGCTTCAACCTGTTTTCCAATGGAGCGATCGCACTCGATCCTCTCGCCGATCTGCTCTTTGCCGGTGGCGTCACCGGCGCGATCTCGGTTCGCACGCAGACGGGCAACCTCCAGCTTTCGGCAGGTCACACGCTGAGGGCCAACACCGTCACGCTCACCGCAGACGACATCACCTGGAACACATCGGTCCAGAACGGGCAGGTCATCATCGGCGGCGTGATCGAGGCCGGCTGTACGGTGACCTACTGCAACGGCCAGACCGGCGGCCAGGTTGGGCTCTACGGCAGCAATGCAGTGGTGCTGCAGAGCACCGCCTCGATCGTCGCTTCGACCAAGCAGGCCGGCCAGGTCGGCGGCGACGTCAAGCTGGGCATCGGGTGGAACGCGCAAGGCTATATCGACCTGCAGTCCGGCGCGAAGATGGATGTGTCGGGCGCCGGGAACGGCGGGACCGTGTACCTGCGCGCCCCGCTGGTGACCGGTCACGCATATCAAGAAGGCACCGTGAAGATCCTGGGTCTTGACGCCACCATTACCGGCGCCCGCAAGTTCAGTCTCGAGGACTACGGCACGGTCTCGACCGAGAGCGGCGTTGGGTTGCCGAATGTGAGCTGGAACGGCGTCCTCGATCCCGCCAACAACTCGGCCTTCACGAACGCCATCGCGCAATTCGTGCAGGGCACTCTAACCGGGCTGGACTCGGCGGGCAACGTCGTGAGCTACGGCTTCAATGGTGCGGTCGCCCAGCTCACGCAGTCCAAGATCTTTGCTGATCTCCAGAATCCCGATCTCCCGAATAAAGCCGCGGTCGAGTTTCTCCCCGGCGTCGAGCTGGTCAATACGAGCACCGCGGTCAATTCCGGCAACATCACCATTGCCAGCAACTGGAATCTGGCGGCCGGCAATGCAGTGAGGCTCCAGGGTAGTGGCAAAACACAGACATACGATCCTGCCACCAGTGGAGTGAATTTCGAGTACCGCTATGTCGCCAATTTCGGCACCCAGTCACTGCCTCAGTACAGGATTGAGCCGGGCGTGCTGACGCTGAGGGCCGCGGGCAATATCAACGTCAACGCCTCGATCTCCGATGGTTTCTTTCAGTTCGGAAACTACAATGACCCGACTTACGTCGGGAATGTAGCCAATTATCTGAAAAATCAGACCAGCCAACGCGGCATTGATACCAGCAGCTCTATTCCCAACACCACCGCATATCTTTACTATCTGAACGGTTACGCCGCCGTTCCAGTCGCTCCCTACGATTCCACTGCGAATATCTCGAGCCCGACCTCACAGCAATTGGCCGGCGCGGATCTGTTTCCGCATCAGTTGAACGTGTGCGTCAACTGCAATGGCGCGATCGCGTCCAGTCCCCCGGTCAAAGCCGACGCTGACGTTAAGATCGTCCAGGTCACCAATCCCGGTTCCTGGTCCTACACGATGACGGCAGGCGCCGCGGCACGATACACCAACGGCGCCGTTGCCATCAGCGCCAATCCGAACGCCGTGGTCCCGCTTGCGTCGATCGATGCGGGTCATTTCCCAGGGAGCGGCGATGTCGTCGTCGCCGGTCACACGAGCTATACCCAACAGCTCTATTCTGCGGGCAATCCGAACGCCACAACCACCGTTGCGCTACCCACCATGATCCGCACCGGCACCGGCAGCATCGCGGTGTCGGCGGCGCGCGACATCCTGCTGTCGGACCAGACCGCCCCCGGCGTGATCTACTCCGCCGGCGTCAACACCGCGCTGCCGGCGTCTCCCGGATATTATCTGGATGGCTCCGGCAATGTCGTTGCAGCGAACCCCAACGGTTTCCTCGCGCCTCAAGTCTTGGCCTACGACCTGAACAGCAACATCAGGGCGGTGAGCAACGGTTATGCTGCGGTTTACGGGCCCCCGACTGCAGCGGCTTTCCCGACCGAGGGAGGCGACGTCACGCTGGTGGCGCAGCGCGACATCATTCGGGTCGGCAATCCGACCACCAGCGTTACCGCAACCAACAGCGGGACCAAGACAGTCTCGGATTATCAGTACTTTTTCCCGTGGCTGCTCGCCGATGCGGCGATCACGCCGATCGGCTCCGCGAATGACGCGCCGAATGTCAGTCTGCTCGGCGCGGGCGTGTTTGCCCCATTCGGAACCGCTATTGCGTCGCAATCCGCATGGTGGATCCAGTACGGCAGCTTCCAGCAGGGCATCCTGAGCGCCGGCGGCAACGTGTCGGTCACGGCGGGACGGGACCTGATCGACGTCTCGGTGTCGTTGCCGACCACTGGCTATGCCAGCGGCGGCCTCGCTTCGGTCGGCAGCGGCGTGCTGAACACGCCAGTGATGACCGTCAACGGCAGCGGCAACATGATCGTGCAGGCGGGCCGCAACATCCTCGGCGGATCGTTCTACGAGGGCTCGGGCACGGCGACGATCGTCGCCGGCGGCTCGGTTGGTCCCAATGGCAACCTGACCACCAAGACCGGCACGTTGCAGGACCTGCCGGTGCTCGCCGTCGATTCCGGCCAGATCACGCTGACGGCTGGAGGATCGGTCTCGATTGGCGGGGTGATCAACCCGGCCGAGTTGCACTCTCAGACAACGTCCTACGCAAATCCTGCCAACTCAAGCGCGACGACTGCGCCCATCTTCATGGACACCTATGGTCCTGACAGCGCGGTCAACGTCGTCGCCATCGCAGGCAACATCAACATCGCACTCAGTCAGACCGCGACAATATCTCAGAAGATCGCGGGTCAAGGCTCCATCTTCGAGACCAATTTTCCGGCGAGCTTCAGCGCGGTTGCCCTGAACGGCGACATCACCACCAACGGACTGACCGGTTCAAAAAACAACGGCATCGTGCTCAACGGATCGCCGAACGGCACATTCCAATTGCTGGCCGAGGGCAGCATCGATCTGACAGGCGGCGTAAGCCCGACATTGCCGAGCGGCGCGCTTGCCCTTCCGCAAAGTTTCCCAACCCTCTCGGCTGGTCCGTCGTTGCTCGACCAGGCCTTCGATCCCTACCAGCCCAACAACGGCGCCACCGGCGCCTCCAGCCAGGCGAACCTGGCACAAGCCACCAATGCCTCGACCGCCAAGATATACGCGGTGAATGGAAGCATCACCGGCGCCGGGCAGATCAATATCAACCGGCCAACCAGGGTCCAGGCCGGGTTGGACATCGTCGATCTTAACCTGACGGTCGAGAACATCGCTGCCAGCGATGTCAGCAGCGTCATCGCCGGCCGGGACATCGATTACACTGGTTACCACAATCTCGGTGGCATGCAGGTCGCCGGCCCGGGCTTCTTCCTGGTCGAAGCCGGGCGAAACCTTGGTCCCTTCCTCCCGGTGAACTTCGACACGGCGGCGTCCGCAACGGTGCAGGAAGGCATCACGTCGGTGGGCAACGCCAGCAGCATCCCGGTCGGCAACCAGTGGGTTCAAGGCTCGCCCGGCATGTACAACCCGGCCTTGCTTGGCCCATTCTCCGCGGCCGTCAAGAACCGCAATCCGCTGCTGCCCACCACCGGCGCGGATATTATCGCGCTGTTCGGCGTCGGCAACAAGGTCAACTACCAGGCCGTGATCGACACCTATATCGATCCGGCCAATGCCGCCAACGTCGCACACAATTATATCGGTGAGCTCACGAGCTTCCTCTGCACCACCGGTGCCTTGACCTGCTCGGGGGGCGTCCCGCCTGCCGGCACCGACGTGTTCGCGAAATTCCTGAGCGAGCCGACTGCGCTGCAGCACGTCTTCGTCGACCAAGTGTTCACGGCCGAGTTGAAGGGCATCGGCAACACCGGCAGCAGCCTTTATCAGTACTATCAAGGCAATTCGACGCTCTATAACCAGACCCAGAAGGCCGCTCTTCTCGACGGCTACATCATGATCAACACGCTGTTCCCGACAGCGAGTGGCTACACCAACAATCTGGGTGGCTCGCTGAAACCGGTGGGCGATGGCCTGACGACCGCGCTCGGTCAGGCCAACACCTCGGGCAAGTACGCGGTCAACGTGCTGCGTCTGATCCAGACCGTCGACCTCAACGGCGCCGCCGCCAATTTCGCCAAGGAGGTCCCACCGCTAGTTCAGACCGGAGACCTCAATCTGCTGCACGCCACCATCCAAACCGGTCTCGGCGGCAACGTCTCGCTGCTCGGCCCGGGCGGCAACGTGCTTGTCGGATCGCTGGCCGTCGAGCCCAACCCCAACCTGAAGCTCAACAACCTGGGCATCCTGACGCTCTCCGGCGGCGACATCAACACCTTCACCGACGGCAACGTGCTGGTGAACACCAGCCGTATCTTCACCGAGCAGGGTGGCGACATCTCGATGTGGAGCTCCAACGCTAATCTCGACGCAGGTCGCGGCGCCAAGACGACTGCATCGCAGCCGCCTTTGCAGGTTTTCTTCGACGCAGATGATTACCAGATCATCGATCCCGCAGGTCTCGTCACCGGCGCCGGCATCGGCGTGCTTCAGACCACCGGCAACAGCACGGCCTCCAACCTGTATCTGCTCGCGCCGCGCGGCATCATCAACTTCGGCAGCGCCGGTGTCCGCGCCTCCGGTAACCTCGTCGTCGTCGCGCCCGTGATCAGCAACGCGGACAATGCCCACGTCGGCGGAACCGCGATCGGCATTCCGACCGTCGCTGCTCCGAATGTCGGCGCGTTGACCGCCGCGTCGAACACCGCCGGTCAGCAGAACAAATCGACGGAGCCGCCGACCGGCTCGAAGTCGGAGGGCACGGCCTCGGTGTTCGTCGTCCAGGTGCTCAGCTATGGCGAAGGGCAGGACGCGACGGGTACCGGCGGGGACGGCAACGGCAAGAAGGACAACCAGGGCAACGGTGCGCAGTGAGGCGGTTTGATATCACGGGCTCGGAAAATGCGGATGCCGCGTCGGGCGGACGCGGGTTGAGATGTCGTTGCGGAACCAGGTTTTAGATCGACAAATGGATACAGCGTTACGACCTAGGAATGTCTCGCCCCAACTCCAGGGAAGCGGGTTGGTGCAATCCGATCGCGTTTCCGACTTCCTCGATTGGTGCAGAGGGTTTCTTCGCCGGCAATATCTTGTCATCGCGATCGCAACGCTGTGCTCGTTCGGGTTTGGACTCTTGTATCTCGTCCTCACGCCGCCGCAATACACCGCCAAGGCGATGATATTGATCGATAGCAGCAAGGTCCGGGTTCTTCAGCCTCAGCAACAAGCGTTGGGCGACGCTCCGCTCGACACCGCACAGGTCGAAACGCAGGTCGAAGTTCTCAAGTCTGAGAAATTCGCACATGCCGTGATCAAGGAATTGCACCTGACCGAAGACCCGGAATTCGTCGGCCGAGGAGGTGGATTGCTTCATCGCATCGGGCTTGGCAATTCAACGCCGCCTTCGGAAACGGAGCTTGTCCGCGCTGCGACGCGAACGTTCCTGGCACGTCGGACGATCACGCGCGTCGGAAGGACCTACGCTATCGAGATCGGGTTTACGTCGAGCAATCCTGCGAGCGCCGCCGCTGTCGCCAATGGGATTGGTCAAGCCTATATTCTGGATCTGCTCCAGTCGAAATATCAGACGACGCGGCTTGCCAGTGACTGGCTGCAGGATCGCATCAAGGAGCTCCAGAACAGGGCATTGACGGCGGATAGAGCGGTCGTCGAGTACAAGGAGAAGAACAACATCGTGTCCATGGACGGTGGGGCAGGGTCCACCGTCTCGGGGCGTCTGATCGGGGAGCAACAACTCGCCGAATTCAATACGCAGCTGATCAACGCGCGCGTTGCCACGGGTGAAGCCAAGGCGCGGGTGCAGCGAATCAACGACGTTCTCAAGCAGGACAGCCCGGATGCGGCGACCGCGGATTCGTTGCATAACGAAGTCATTACCCGCATGCGCAACCAATATTTCGATTTGACCGCGCGTGAGGCCGACTGGACGAAGCGCTACGGCGCCGACCATCAGGCCGTGTTGCACCTTCGCGATCAGATCGAGGAGTTGCGCCGATCCATCAGGGAAGAACTCGGCCGCATAGCCGCGAGCTACAACAGCGACTACGAGATCGCAAAGGCGCGGGAGGAAAGTCTGCAACGGAAGGTGGCAAGCCTCGTCACGGAGGGGCAGTCCACCAATCGCGACCGGCTGGGACTGAACGAACTCGAGAGCAATGCAAGGGCCAATCACACGATTTACGATACATTCTTGCAGCGCTACACCGAAGCTCTTCAGCAGGAGTCATTTCCGATTACTGAAGCGCGCGTGGCTAATCCGGCGCTGCCGCCCGAACAAAAGAGCAGTCCGATCGCTTCGATCGTTCTCTTGGTCTCGGGACTATTCGGCCTCATCGCAGGTCTGGGCGTCGGAGCGCTGAAGGAGTCGCTCGATCTGGTGTTCCGTACCGCTCGACAGGTCGAGGAGGCGCTGCGGACGTCGTGTCTTGCGGTGCTGCCGCTCGTGACTGCGGCGAACGCACTGCCGCGGCCGGCGCGGCAAGAAGGCGCGCAGGAGCCAGGCGCGAGAGCTGTCCGTGGAAGGCATTCCGTCGCCAGACGGCTGCCGCAGGACCAAGTCGTGACGCTTACCAACACCTTGATGCGGCAAGTCGTGGAAGAGCCGTTTTCACCGCTCGCCGAGGGCGTGCGATCCATCAAGATTGCTGCAGAGCTTCAAGCGGCCTATGAAAAGAACAAGGTGATCGGCATAACGTCGACGCTGCCCGGCGAAGGCAAATCGACCCTTGCCTGCAATCTGGCAGAGCTGATGGCCGATGCGGGTAAGCGCGTGATCCTTATCGACGCCGATCTGCGAAAGCCGACGCTCGTGGATAACCTCGAGCCGAAGCCGGCAGTGGGATGGCTTGAGCTGCTCGAGGGCAAGGCCGATCTGTCGCAGGTGGTACGGTTCGATGCCGAGACCGGTCTTGCAATGCTCCCGTCGATTGGCGATGCGAGTCTCGCGCATACCGATGAAGTCGTTTCGTCCGACGCGTTCAGAGACCTGCTGGAGCAACTGCGCGAGCAATACGACTACGTTATCCTGGATCTTCCGCCACTCGGTCCCATCGTCGATGTCCGCGCGGCAACGCAGAGCGTGGACTCCTTCATTTTCGTGGTGGAGTGGGGCCGCCTGCGCGTCAACCTGGTCCAACGTTGCCTGGACTCCGCGCCTGAGGTCCATGACCGCCTCTTGGGCGTCGTCCTCAACAAGGCCGATCCAAAGATGCTTGATCGCCACGACCACGGTTACGGTGGCCTCTATTGGAGCCAGCCTTACGGGCAGTATGGGCGCTCCTGATATCCCCGCGCATCGGAAAAGCAACTCACGCAACGACCTGAGGCCTGACATAGAAGGCCAAGCGGCGCTCCGCGAGCTGCTCCGGCCGTGAGAGCGTGGAGTGCATTCGTCTCCCGTTGCTCCGTCCTGTTTTCGCAATCCCCGCAGCAGCATCGTCTAATGAGCAGAACCGCACGTTGGCGCACGCCCGCCGGGCGGGAGGCGGCCTCGCGCGAACGGCGTCGCGCCGGCTTGCTGAGGTGTGTTAGCTCGGTGCGAATGAAGCGTCATGCGATTAAGAAATATCCCGGTCATCGCGTGCTGCCTGATCTGGTCGACCTGCTTGGGCGGCTGCGGCTTCATTTCCATGTCGGGGCCGGCGAGCCTGGACGTGAGGAGCGAAAACACCACGACTTTGCCCTACGCCCTCGTGAAGCTTACTCCCGAGATCGTCCAGATACTCGAGAAGTTCGAGCCCAATGGAATTCCAGGAAGTCTGGCGGATAGCAAGCCTCCGAGCAGCATCCGCTTCGGTATTGGCGACATCGTCAGTGTGACGATCTTCGAAGCATCCGCAGGCGGGCTCTATGTTCCCCTGGAGGCCGGCGTGCGTCCGGGCAATTACGTGAGCCTTCCGGATCAGTCCGTCGACAACGACGGCAATATCACCGTGCCCTATGCCGGCAGAATTCGTGCGGCAGGTCGCACCAACGGGGAAATCCAGGACGACATCCTCCAACACATCAGGAAGCGCGCGATCGACCCGCAGGTCATCGTGACGGCGAGCCAGCAGCGTTCGTCGCTCGTCAGCGTCTTCGGCGAAGTCCGGACGCCGGTGCGGTTTCCCATGCCGTCGGCTGGCGCGCAGGATCGAATTACCGACGCGATCACGCGCGCGGGCGGCATCAGCGGCGCCGGCTGGGAGACGTGGGTTGTCCTCGAACGCAACGGCAAGCGGGCAACGGTGCCTTTCGGCAATCTGGTCTATTGGCCCGCGAGCAACATCTTCGTACAGCCGGGAGATCGAATCTATCTGTACCGGGAGCCGATGAAGTTCACGGCCTTTGGCGCGACGGGCCAGCAGGGCGAGTTCAATTTCGATGCGTGGCGGATCAATCTGACGCAGGCGGTCGCCAAGGCAGGGGGCCTGCTCGACCTGCAGGCCGATCCGGGATCGGTGTTTCTCTATCGCCGCGAACCGCGCGAGGTGGCGCAGCAACTCGGGGTCGATTGCTCGAAATTCAACGGCGATACCGTGCCGATCATCTTCAATGTCAGCTTCCAGGATCCGGCGGGTTATTTCATCTCGACCAAGATGAAGATGCGTCCTTTCGACGTGCTCTATGCTGCCAACGCGCCGCAGGTGGACATCACCAAGGTGCTTAACTTTATCAATACGGCGGTCACAACGGCCGATGACGCGGCGCTTCTGGTCAATGATGTGAAGGGGCTTCGAACGAGGCTCTAGGTGAAGGCATGTACGTACGAAGCAGCTTCGATGTCTCGAATCGGGAACGGGTCTCATTCGGTAATTGCGAGAGCATGAGAATCTCGTATCGTATCAGGCGGCCGGCAATGGTATCATTCCCGCGGGGCAGCCGGATCTAAGCGCGCTGGTCATTGGAGGCTCGCAGCATGGGCGCCGCTCTGTCGAGACACGGATTTGTTCGTCGTGATGGCCTTGCGGCCTGTCTGATCGCGATCATCGCATCGCCAGTCATGGCCCAGGCCCCTGGCTCGGCCAATCCAACCGCCCAGCAGCGTGAGGGCACGATCATCGGCGGCAGGCCGACCGGCTCGACGGTACAGCGTTGCGTCGATGTGCAGATCGGCAGCGATAGCGCGTTCGGCTGTTTGAACGAACAGCTTCGGCGAGAGGTGGACAAGGTCAATCCAACGCTCAATCTGCCGCCGATCGATGCACGTTCGTCCGATGTGCGCGTGGGCAATCCCAACGAGGCGGCCATCCGCCAGCAATATGGTTCCAACTACGGTCGTTCGGCCACTCCGTTCCGTCCTCCCGCCATTCCCAACGTGCTGCCGCACCGCTGATGTCGCGATCCCTTGCAAGAGCCAAGACCGTCGGAGCCGAACGCCGATTGTGGCCATCGGCCGCGTTGTGCCTGTTGATTGTCCTGAACGGCACGGCAAGGGCGCAAGACGATGAGGTCGGCCGCACGGCCGACACCAGCAACACCGCAGTATCGTCGACAGATGCGGACGATACCGCGCCCGAGCCTCTGAAGCTCGAACCGTTCGCGCCGAAACCGCTCACGGCCGCCGATTTTCCCCCTGCCAATCCGCTTCTCTTCACCTACTCTTACCGGACGAGCGCAATGTTCGGCCGCGACTGGCGCGCCGGGCGCGCGCAATACCGGCAGCTGATCGAGCGTGAATCGCTTGCCTCCGGCCTTCCGCCTGCGCTCGTGGATGCGGTCATGGCGGTCGAGAGCCGATACAATGCGGCCGTCGTCGGGATGGATGGCGAGGTCGGCCTGATGCAGGTCATGCTGCCGACCGCAAGGATGATGGGTTTTACCGGGACACCTGCCGAACTGGCTACGCCCGACGTCAACGTGCATTACGGCGTCCGCTATCTTGCCGGCGCCTGGCGTCTCGCCCATGAGGATCTCTGCACGGCGACGATGAAATATCGCGCCGGTCACGGCGAAACCCGGTTTTCCTATCTGTCGGTCGAATATTGCGCGCGCGTCCGCGCGCACCTGGCAGCCAACGGGGTTGCCGTCACCGGCTCCGTCCCGCAGCCGACGTTCGGCAGGCCCGGTGGTGGCGGTGGTGGTGGTGGTGCCGCCCCGCGCGGCGGCCGCGTCCGGACCGCCATCGGGAGCACGGTCAACTTTGCCGAGCTCAACACGCGCCTGCGCGGCGCGGTCGAGCGAAAATCGCCGTCCGATCTACGCTGATCCAATTCAAGCTGAGATTCAATCGGCGGCCTGGCGGCTGGCCTGCCGGATCATGCCCGCTTCTTGCTGCCCGTTTGACGCCTGCGTCGCACCGCAGGCGCCGGGCGGCCGGTCGCCAGTGCCTCGCCGATCGCGCGCCAGCATTTTACGGCATCGCGGAAGGCTCGCTCATGAGCGGAACTTTTGCCGCGCCAGTCCATCAGTTGTTCGGCATCCGCGATCGTCGCCTCACCCGATTTGAGGCGCATGATCCACGACAACGCCTCACGGATTAGCGGATCTAAGTGATCGACCTGATGGTTTCGCTTCGTCACGGCCCAGCGCTTTCCCGCCCATGCCGGTCATGAGCGGATGGCCCCGATCGACATATCTCTTTAACTGAGACGATGCGACGCGCTGAAAACCGAATTTGTCGCGTACGGGTCTTTTGAGGCGCTCGGCGCAGTGCTCGACCGCCTGCTTCAGGTCGGTCTCGACGGTCCGTACAGTGACCCCGAGCAGCGCGGCGATCTCGCGGTTAGGCAAGCCCTCGATGCGCGAAAGCATCAGGACGCGGCGACGGCGTTCCGGAAGCTCGGCGATCGCGCGCTTGAGCTGCTCGACGTCCGAACGATCCTCGATCACGCGCGCTGCGTCGGGCTGATCGTCCGGGATCTCCAGCATGGCGTCGACCTCGTCGGAGGTGAGGCGGCGCTTCTCTGCGCGGCGGCGATCGGTGGCGATGTTGAGGGCGATCCGAAACAGATAGGCCTTGGGGCTGCGCACTGTCCCGATCTCCCGCATGCCGGCGAGACGGAGATAGGTCTCATTGAGCGCTTCGGAGGCGAGGTCCGGCGAGCCGAGGCGGCGCGTCAGTCGCCGATCGAAGTCGACATACTCGGCGAGCAGCAAGCTGCGCAGGTTGGAGATGACGTCGATAGTCATGTTACGCCCCACTTATTAAACCCCGAATTTTGGTCGGACGGTAGAGAGGGCGCACAACGATAATGTGACGAATTGTTGGAGAGTAACGCATGTATCGCGATAGTCGTGTTATGTTGCGCGAAATCATCACATCATCGATCGCTCCTGACGCGGCTTGCGAGAATCTTTTCGCACGGGCCGTGAGCGTGACGTCTATCGGATAAGGCCAGGCAGACCGGCGTGTTCCGGTCGGTTCGGGCTGTCCGAAAGATCACTGCGGTCGCGACGATCCGGCCGCAATGCGAGCATGATATAGAGGCTCAGGTGAATTCGCGTGGTCTGTATGAGAGGAGCGCGCGCCGCCATGCGCAGCTTCCGTTGCGCACCGTGCGGAGAAGCGGGTCGGCTTCAGCGTGGACCGTGCAGTTCGTCTTCTGCGGTCTCTTGATCTGCGCAATATGTATCAGCCCGGCGGTTGCGAGGCCCGGAGCCGGCGCCGCCAAGCCGGACCAGCCCAAGCCTGCGGAAACCAAGCCTGCGGAAACCACGCCGGCGAAGAACGCTGCAGACGCCGCCAAGCCGGCGGCTCCGAAAGCTCATTTCGATATCGACGAGTTTCGCGTCGAGGGGGCGGACAACCTGCCGCAGATCGAGGTCGAGGCGGCGGTCTATCCATTCCTGGGTCCGAACAAGAGCGAAGAGGACGTCGAGAAGGCCCGCGCCGCGGTGGAGAAGGCCTATCACGACAAAGGTCTCCAGACGGTCAGCGTCGCAGTTCCGCAGCAGGATGCGCAACGCGGCTTCGTCGTGCTCAAGGTCACCGAGAACCGGGTCGGACAGCTCCGCGTCAAGGGCTCGCGATACTTCGACCTCAAGAACATCAAGGATAACGCTCCCTCGCTGAAGGAGGGAACGTTGCCGAATTTGCAGAACGTGACGAAGGACATCGTCGCGCTCAATCGCTGGGCCGACCGGCGCATCACCCCGGCGCTGCGCGCGGGCGTGGCGCCCGGAACGGTCGACGTCGATCTCAACGTCGACGACACCTATCCGCTGCACGGCAGCGTCGAGCTCAACAACAAGCAGAGCCCGAGCACCACGCCACTACGGACCAGCGTCTCGATGCACTATGACAACCTCTGGCAGCTGGGCCATTCCATGACCTGGACCTACCAGGTCGCGCCGTTGAATCCGAAAGATGCGATGGTCGTCTCCGGCTCCTACCTGGCGCGGACGGAGATCGATTGGCTGAGCGTTCTCGTCTATGGCCTGGTCTCGGACAGCTCGGTCGCGACCGTTGGCGGTGCCAACGTCGTCGGCCCAGGCCAGGTGGTCGGCGGGCGTGCTGTTCTGACGCTGCCGTCCAGGGGCGACCTGTTCCAGACATTGTCGCTCGGCGTCGACTACAAGGACTTCAAGCAGTCGCTTCGACTGGGCACCGATGCGTTCGACTCTCCGGTGACATACGTGCCGCTCGTCGGGACCTACGGAGCCACATGGCAGGGCGATGGCCACCTCACGCAGCTCAACGCCACGATCACCACCGGCCTGCGTGGAATTGGCTCCAGCCGCGATGAATTCGACGCCAAGCGCTTCGACGCGACAGCAAGCTTCATCACGCTGCGCGCCGACATCTCGCATACCCAGGATTTTGCCGGCGGGTTCCAGCTCTACGCCAAACTCCAGGGACAGGTGGCCGACCAGCCGCTGGTGTCCAGCGAGCAGTTCAGCCTCGGCGGCCATGACACGGTGCGCGGCTATCTCGAATCCGAGGTGCTCGGCGACTACGGCGTCGCCGGTACGCTCGAGCTGCGGACGCCAAATCTGGCGCAATATCTCGAGCAGAAACTACCCAATCCGCTCGGAGATGCCATCAAGTACAACGCATTCGACGAGTGGCGTTTCTTCGCCTTCGTCGACGGCGGCAATGCCAGGATCCACGAGCCGCTGACCGATCAGCAATCGCATTTCGATCTCGCCAGCTACGGACTCGGCATGCGCATGAAGAGCCTGCGTTACCTCAACAGCATCGTGTTCGTCGGAATGCCGCTGACCACCCAGCAGGTCACCGTCGCCAATCATCCACGGTTCAGCTTTCGGGTCTGGGGAGAATTCTAGATGTCGCTCCTTCGCTTCAAGTCGCGCCGCGGAAACGGGCTGAGTGCACCGTTGATGCTGTTTCTCGTCCTCGCGGCCGTGTTGTGGCCGAAAGCTGCGTCAGCGTGGTGGAACGACCAGTGGACGTTGCGCAAGAAGGTTACGATCGACACCGGTCAGTCCGGCGCCGGGATCAGTGACGCGATCGGCACGGCGCCGATCCTGGTGCGGCTGCATGTCGGCAATTTCCGCTTCGGCGCCGCCAAGGACGACGGCGGCGATCTCCGCTTTATCGCGGCAGACGACAAGACGCCGCTCAAGCATCACGTCGAGAAATATGACTCCCTGCTTGGCGAGGCACTGGTGTGGGTCAGCGTTCCGGATCTGAAGCCGGGCACGAAGAACGATATCTGGCTCTACTACGGAAACCAGAAGGCGCCGACCGCGGTCGACGCCAAGGGGACTTACGATCCCGATACGCTGCTGGTTTATCATTTCAACGATCGTGGAACGCCTGCCCAGGATGTCACGGCCTGGGCCAATTCCGCGCAGAATGCGGTGCCTGCGGCCGACGGCGCCATCATCGGGCAGGGCGCGCGTCTCGATGGACAGACCGCGATTTCGCTTCCCGGCTCTCCGTCGCTCGTGCTTGCCGAAGGCGGTGAGCTGACCTGGTCGCTCTGGGTCAAGATGACCGCACCGCAGCCGGGTGCCGTGCTGTTTTCGCGCACTGAGGGCGCGAACGGACTCACCGTCGGGCTGGACAACGGTGTCGCGTTCGTCGAAGTCGCGAACGGCGGCAACAAGCAGCGCAGCGCCGGCGGTGCGGCTATCGCGGCTGCAGGCTGGCATCAGATCGCCTTCACGGCCAAGGGCGGCCAGATCACGCTCTTTGTCGACGGCAGCCAGGTCGCCACATTGGCGGCCAGCCTGCCGACCATGACCGGCGTGGCGCAGCTTGGATCGGCAGCGCCTGCGGCAGCTCCGGCTGCGACTCCGACCGCGGATGCGACCCAGGCCGCGCCCGCGGCAGATGCGGCCCAAACTCCGGCCCCCGCGGCCGCACCGGCAGGAACGGTGGCGGGATTTGCGGGCGACGTCGACGAATTCGAGATTGCGAAGGTCGCGCGCCCGCCCGGCTTCATCAAGCTGTCTGCAATCGGGCAGGGACCCGATCAGGCGAAACTGATGTCGTTCAGCGTCGATGAAGAAAACGCGGGTTGGTTCAGCGGCGGCTATTTCGGCGTAATCCTGCGCTCGGTGACGCTCGATGGCTGGGTCGTCATCGGCCTCCTGGCGATCATGGCGCTCATCAGCTGGTACGTCATGGTCGATCGCATCTCGTATCTGAACCGGGTCTCGCGCGGCAACGAGCTCTTCCTCGGACATTTCCGTCAGACCTCGACCGATATCGGCGGGCTGCTTCAGCTCGACAGCGAAAACGACCCGAGCTTCGGCGGCGAGCTCGGCAAGAAGCAGCGCAAGGCGATCCATGCCGCACCGCTCTATCGCTTGTTCGCGGCCGGCGCGCAGGAAATCCGCAAGCGCTTTGCCGGCGGCGGTTATCGCCGACTGTCGCCGCAGGCCATTCAGTCGATCCGCGCCGTGCTCGACAGCGGTTTCGTTCGCGAAAGCCAGCGCCTCAACCGGCTGATGGTGATGCTGACCATCGCGATCTCGGGCGGCCCGTTCCTCGGCCTGCTCGGCACGGTGGTCGGCGTCATGATCACCTTCGCGGCGATCGCGGCCTCCGGCGATGTCAACGTCAACGCGATCGCGCCGGGCATCGCGGCCGCGCTGGTCGCGACCGTCGCCGGTCTCGGCGTCGCGATCCCAGCGCTGTTTGCCTACAACTACCTCACGATCCGCATCAAGGACGTGAGCAGCGAGATGCAGGTCTTCGTCGACGAGTTCATCACACGGATCGCTGAATCCTACGACGTGCCGGACGAACCGGTGAAGCAGGCGGCGGAGTGAACCCATGCAAGTCCAGTCCGAAAGCAAGCCATACGACGATATCAACATCACGCCGATGCTCGATCTCGCCTATGTTCTGCTGGTGATCTTCATCATCATGACCACGGCGACCGTGCAGGGCATGAAGGTTAACCTGCCGAAGGCGAGCGCGGCGCCGAGCCTTGCCCAGCAAACCACGAAGGCGATTACGGTCGCCAATGATGGCAAGCTGTTCCTCGACACGATCCCCGTGACGCTGGCCGAGCTCGAGCAGCGGCTGGTGCAGCAGCGCGCGCTGACGCCCGAATTTCCGATCGTCGTGCGCGGGGACGCCCAGACCCAGTATCAGAACGTGGTCGACGTGCTCGACATGCTCGGCCGCCTCAACTTCACGCAGGTCGGCATGGCGACCAAGCCGGTGGCTCGGTGAAGCGGGCTGCATGTGACACCGATGGATCAGCGCGACACCAACGAGGAGAACGAAGGACCGGCGTGGCGGCGTTATCTGCTGCTGGCTGGCGGCGGTCTCCTGGTGGTCGCTCTGATGGTCGGCGGCATCTTGGTTCTCATGAGCGGCGACAAGAACCCGCCCCGCAAGGTGAACGAACTTCAGGTGACGATGATCGTTCCGCCGCCGCCGCCACCGCCACCACCGCCGCCTCCACCCGAGCAGCAGCCGGAACAACAGCCCGAGCAGAAAGTGATGGAGCAGCCGCAGGTCAAGGATGTCGTCGAGGAGAAGCCGGTCGACATCCCGAAGGACGCGCCGCCCGACGCGGGGCCGGATCCGACGCCGGGCCCGCCGGATCTTGGCCTCGGCAACGGGCCGGGCAGCGGCGGTCTTTCGCAGGGCAAGGGGCGCGGCGGAGGCGGTGGCGGCGGCGGAAGCAAATTTGGCTGGTACGCCAGCCTTGTGCAGACGCAAATCGAGGCCGCCTTGGGCAAAAACGAAAAGACACGCCACGCCGTCATGCAGGTCAAGGTCAAGTTGTGGTCCGACGCGACCGGCCGCGTCAGCCGCGTGCAATTGGTGTCTTCGACGGGCAATGGCGAGCTCGACGCGGTGATCCGCGACCAGATTCTCGGCGGCATGACGTTGCGAGAACCGCCGCCGAAGGAAATGCCGATGCCGATCGTGATGCAGGTGACGGCGCGCAGCCCGAGTTGAAGTGAAGACGGAACGGCGCAGGCCGTTCGGAATGAGTGATGAGACTGGAAGAAGGGTTGATGTGATGTGGTGTGCAGAAATGACGAAGCGACAGCTGGCGGGCTCCGCGGCTATTCTGCTTGCGCTTTCCGCTCCGGCGTTGGCCCAGGATGACACGCAGCCGGGCAAGCGCCCGACGGTGTCGCGCGATGCGCCGCCGTCGTCGAACGCGACCGTCAACCTGATCAACCTGCTGGTGAAGCAGGGCACGCTGAGCGAGGAGCAGGCCGCGGCGCTGATCAAGCAGGCGGATGACGAGGCCTATGTCGCCCGCCAGGCGACGCGCGATGCCACCACCAAGGCGGAAGGTGCCGAGAAGGCGGCGGCGACCGCGACGGACGCGGTTTCGCCCGCCGGTACCAAGCGCGTCACCTATGTCCCCGAGATCGTCAAGAAGCAGCTGCGCGATGAAATTCGCGCCGAAGTCATGGCGAAGGCGGAAAAGGAGAACTGGGCCTCGCCGGGCAAGTATCCTGAGTGGGCGCAGCGCATCCGGTTCTATGGCGACATCCGCGCGCGGTATGAGGGCGATCATTTCCCGTCTGGAAGCGGGCCGCTGGAGAATTTCAACGCGATCAACACCGGTTCTCCGTTCAATGAAGATGCCGCGCTAAACCCCTATTTCGCTCCGTTTTACAACACGACGCAGGATCGTAACCGCTTCCGCTTCCGCGCGCGACTCGGCGCCGACGTGGACCTTTTTGACGGATTCAGCGCGGGCCTGAGAATTGCGACAGGCGACAGCAGTTCCCCGGTCTCGACCAACCAGACGTTCGGCGGCAACGGCGGCAATTTCTCGAAGTATGCGCTTTGGCTCGACCGTGCCTTCATCAAGTATCAGCCGGTACAGGATGTCGTCGCCTCCGTCGGGCGGTTCGACAACCCGTTCTGGTCGCCGACGGATCTGGTCTGGTACAAGGATATTGGCTTTGACGGTCTTGCAATTCAGGCCAAAAACGAGATTGCAGAGGGGTTCACGCCCTTCTTCGTCGGCGGTGCTTTTCCGGTCTTCAACACCGATCTCAATGCAGGCCTCAATAGTCAAACGATAGCGGGACCGACCTTCACGCCGAGCCGGGACAAATGGTTGTTCGGCGCACAAGGAGGGTTCGGTGCAAAACTGGATACGGAAACAAACCTCACTCTGGCGTTTGCCTACTACGATTTCACCAACGTCAGAGGTAAGCTATCCAGCACGTGCTTCGTCATCACCGCGGTTGATGTCTGTGATACCGATCTGTTGCGTCCGTCCTTCGCGCAAAAGGGCAACACGTACATGCGACTGCGCAACATTCCGGTCATTGTCACACCAGTGACGACGACAGGGTTCCAGTACTACGGCCTCGCCAGCGAATTCCGTCCAGTTGTCGCGAGTGGCCAGCTCGATTTTGCGCAGTTCAACCCCGTCCATATCATTCTCGACGCCGAATATATCTGGAACACGGCGTTTGACCGCGCGGCCATCGCCGCGGTTGTTGTCGGTCCGAATAACACCGCCCCTTCGTCAACTCCAGGAGTGTTTGGCCCCTACAACGGAGGCAACCAGGGCTGGCTCGCGCGCATGACCGTCGGCGACAAGGAGATCAAGCACCTCTGGGACTGGAACGCGCATGTCGGCTACAAATATCTGCAGTCCGACGCGATGGTGGATGCGTTCGTCGATTCCGACTTCGGCCTCGGCGGCACCAACCTCAAGGGCTATTTCATCGGCGGCAATGTGGGCCTTGGCGAGAACATCTGGGGCTCGGTGCGCTGGATGAGCGCCAACAACATCGCCGGCCTGCCTTACAAGGTCGATATCGTCCAGCTCGATCTCAATGCGAGGTTCTGACCATGCGGCTGTTGCGTCTTTCATCCGTGGCCATATTGACGCTGATGGTCGTCTCGACCGCGCGCGCGGACCAGGAAAGCGATCGGCTGCGCGAGGCGCTGCGCAGCGCCACCGCGCAGGCACGTGCGGCGGAAGATCAGCGCGCGGCACTGCAGGCCAAGCTGACCGCGACCGAGCAGGAGCGCGATCGCCTCCGTAAGCAGAGTGATGCCTATCGGGCCCAGGTCAAGGAAGCCGAACAGGCCTACCGCCAGGCCGTCAAGGATTTCAACGATCGTATCGCCGAACGCGACGACTCGCTCGAGAAATGGAAAAGCGCATACGGAGAGGCGGCCGCCGTGGCACGCACGAAGGACGCCGAGCGCGCCAAGTTTGAAGCGGACGCGACGGCATTCAAGGCCAGCACAAAGGCCTGCGAGGCCAAGAACGTTCGCCTGGCGAAGATCGCCGACGATGTCGTTCGTCAATACGAGGCAATGGATCCGCTCGAGAAGGTGCTCGATCATGATCCCGTGTTCGGACTGAAGCGCGTCGAACATCAAAACGCCGCCCAGGACTTCCGCGACAAGATTCTCGAACAGAAGGCCAAGCCATGAACAAGACTTTGACGTCCGGTGCGATCGCTCTAGCGCTGGTGTTCGCGGCTTCTTCGCAGGTCGCAGCCCAAGCCCGTAACCCAGCGCCGGCCGCTCCCGCCCGCGGCCAGCCCGCGCCGGCCACGTCAGGCCAGGCGGCGGCGCCAGCTCAACCGGCGCCCGCTGCGGCAGACAATGCGGCCGTCAAAGGCGGCGAAATCGTCGCCAGGGTCGGGGACAGCGACGTCACGGCCGAGGAAATTCGCGCGACGATCCAGCTCCTCGACGCCCGTCAGCAAGCGGCCATGACGCGTGATCCCGCCGCGCTGAGCCAGACCGTGCGGGCGATCCTGGCCAATCGCCTGGTGCTCAAGGAGGCGATGACCAAGAAATGGGACCAGCAGCCTGCCATCGTCGCCCAGCTCGCGCGCGCGAGGGAAAATGTGATCGTCGAGACTTATCTGCAATCGGTCACGTTGCCGCCTGATAGCTTCCCGAGCGAAGCCGAGATCAAGAGCGTCTATGAGTCGAACGCCAGCGCGTTTCTCGTTCCTCGCCGGTTCCGTCTGGCCCAGATCCTGGTGGCTGTCGCGAAAGACGCCGACAAGACCGCCCAGGATGCCGCGCGCAAGAAGCTTGACGATGTCGTGAGCAAGTTGAAGCAGCCCAACGCGGAATTTGGTCAGGTTGCTCGCAGTCTATCGGACGATGCGCCGACCGCAGAGCGGGACGGGGAGATCGGCTGGTTGGGTGAACCGGATCTGCGAACCGAGATTCGCGGCCAGGTGACAGGTCTGCCAAAGGCGGGCCTCACCGATCCGATCCGGCTCGACGATGGCTGGCACATCCTGAAGTTGCTCGACACCGAGGCCTCGCACACGCGGCCGCTGGTTGAGGTCAGGGATGCACTGGTGCAACGCATCAGGGCTGAGCGCGTCGAAGCCAATCGCCGGGCCTATGTTGCCGAGCTTCTCAAGCAGACCCCGCCCGTCGTCAACGAAATCGCGCTATCGAAATTGCTGGACCCAAAGTCCGCCGCGGTGCCAGCGCGATAGCATGTGAGGTCCGGGCCGAGCCACCAGAAAAAAGCGAGCGCGGCCCGATCCTTGTCCGGGCCCGCGCGGCCGGTATTCCTGCTGCGATTTTTGAGCGTTGCGGCTCCGGACCGCGCGGGTCGATTTGAGCTGCAACAGACCTGGTAAACGTTAAGTAAATATCATCATAATGTGATATATAACGTGCTATGCGGCGGTCTACCGACGCAGGTGCAGCATGACTGACATAACCGATCTCGACCGTTCGTCGACAGCCGTCGAGGAGCGTGCCAGACGGCCCCGTATCGGGGTCCGGTTCGAGGTTATTGAGCCGCTTTTCGCGCTTGCTGACGCCCTGGTGATCGTCGTGGCCGGCATCTTGGGTGGAGTCCTCTACCAGCGCGCAATCAGCGCCAGTTTCGGCGATGCTGGTGTCTATGCCGGCCTGGGCTTGGTGGCCAGCTCCACATACGTGCTTGCGGCGTACCATTTCGGTCTTTACCGGATGAACGAGCTGCTCGAGCGGGAGCGCGACCATGGGCGCGTCTGGGCGAGCTGGTGCCTCGCAATACTTGTCCTTGCAATTGTCCTGTTTCTGCTGAAATCCGCAGGCCAGACCTCGCGCGGCTCCGTCGTTTGCTTCTTCGTTTTGGGGGGATTCGGCCTCGTGGCGACCCGGCGCATGGCACGCCGTTGCCTGAGTTCGGCCCTTATGACGGGAGCGATCCGCGGCCGACGCGCGATCGTGATCGGAACACAGAGCGAGATGGCGCAGTTCGCCCGGCGCGACTTGCTGGTCAGGTTTGGCCTGGACGAAATTGAGCGCGTCGTGCTGCCCCGCGACGGGGGAGGCGACCCGTCCTCGGAGCTGCACAAACTGCACGTCGAAACGGCGCAGCAGCGCGTGCGGGGCACGCCCGCGGAGGAGATCGTTCTCGCCTTGTCGTGGGCGCGGGCCGAGGATATCGAACTGGTTCTCGATCGGCTGAGGGCAATCCCCCTTCCAGTTCGCCTGCTGCCCGATTGCGCAGTGTCGACCATTTTACGCCGTCAGACCTCAACGCCACAGCGGTCGTACATGGTCGAGCTGCAACGTGCGCCGTTGACCAACCTTGAACGTCTGTCCAAGCGAGTCCTGGACGTGACGGTGGCTGCCACCTCGCTGTTTCTGCTCTCTCCGGTGTTGGTGCTGGCTGCACTTGCCGTCAAGCTTGAATCGCATGGCCCCATCATCTTCCGGCAGCGCCGCCATGGTTTCAACGGCCAGCCCTTCGTCATTTACAAATTGCGCAGCATGAAAGTGCTTGAAGATGGTGCTGCCGTCGTGCAGGCGACGAAGCAGGACCCGCGCGTCACCCGGGTGGGCCGCTTTCTCCGTGAGACCAGCATCGACGAACTGCCGCAATTGTTGAACGTGCTGCAGGGTAACATGTCCATGGTCGGGCCACGGCCGCATGCACTGGCCCATGATTACGAATACGGCAAAATGATCGCCAATTATGCTTTCCGGCACCACGTGAAGCCCGGGATCACGGGGTGGGCGCAGGTGCAGGGGTGTCGCGGCGGTACTCCGCAGCTTGAGCTGATGGAGAAGAGGGTCAAGCTGGATCTTTGGTACATCGATAACTGGAGTCTGGCCTTGGACATCTCCATCATGTTCAGGACGGCCTTCGAGTTGATCAGGCCGCGCAACGCCTATTGATGCGAGGGGCTCCATGCGAGCACCGCAGCGGCGCGCCTAGAGCCGGATTTGCAGGACAAAAGAGTTTGTGCTGAGCCTGTCGCCGAGGCCTGCCGGATTGACTACTTGGTCCTGAAATTCGATCATCTTCCAGTTCACTTGGTGCTTGAGAACACAATATGATGGCCAGGCGCGTCATTGTGACATTTGGGCTCCTGTTTGGCGCTGCGGCCTCAGCGCAACCGCTACCTGCGCTGACACCGGGTCAGCCGCCCGTGCTTCTTGTTCCATTTCCCGTTCCGCCCAGTGCGTGCATTTGGGGCAGCCGTGTCTTCAGCGAAGGTGCAGCATTCTGTTTTGCCTCCAAAGCAGTCATGGTTTGTGGCAAAGAAAAGCAGGGAAAGTGGACTTACGAGGGCAGCGATGCCTGCAATGGCGCGCCCATAGATGCGAAATGACAAGGCGGATGTGCCGGTTTCGGCCGAAACCATCGTTGACCATCGCTTTTGGTCATACGTTGTCGCTGGCTTGGCCGGTCTCTTTTCGGTCGTAACGAGCCTGACGGTTGCCCATGGGGCTTTAGGCGTGGCGGGCGCGGGGTTGGCGCTTGTCATGCTGACAATAGCCATCATCGATGCGAGATATCTTCTGATACCCGATGCCTTGAACGTTGCCGGGCTGGTCCTGGGCTTGGTCAATGCGATGGTGGTGGCGCAGGGTGACCTGTCGGCACTGTTGATTGCCCTGTTGCGCGCCATCATCGTTGCCGGCGCTTTTTTGGCAGTACGCTTGGCCTACGCTCGCCTGCGCGGTCGGCATGGCCTGGGACTTGGTGACGTCAAGCTCGCTGCGGTCGCCGGGGCGTGGCTTGACTGGTCGATCTTGCCGATTGCAATCGAAATCGCCGCGCTTTCAGCTCTTGCAACCTACGCTCTACGCTATTTGTTACTGCGTCAACGGCTGCGGCTGACCAGTCGTATGCCATTCGGCCTGTTCTTCGCTCCGGCGATCTGGGTCGGTTGGTTGTTGCAGATGACCCTGCCGGGCGCCTGGTAGAACAATTTCATGGCATCGCGAGGCTCGGCTGCGGCAATCGCGGCGATGGATGCATCTGTGGAGATTACAGTTCAGCGACAGGACAAAGTTAGCTGGCAACTTGGCGAAATTTGAGCAACGAATTTCCCACATTCGGCCAGAAATCTGACTCCTTGTTTAAGATCAGTCACAGCAACGATAAGAAACATAACTAGAAGAGGCTGAAACAGGCTTGGCCTCGCGAGTGGGGTTGCTCGCGAGATTGATTGGTGTGTCTGTTGTTTGCCAGTATTGGGGGTTGAGGTGCCTGGAACAACAAATCCGATAAAAAAATCGGGCTTTGGCAAGGCGCCGCCGCAGGCGAACGCAAACTCAAATGTATACGATCTTGCTTTGAAGCAGGATGAGAGCAGCCGGCGGCGTCGCATCACGGATCTTGAGCATGAGAATGCGCTTTTGATGCGCGTGATCTTGGAGACGCGGATCGAGGTCGCACGCCTGCGCAAACTGTTGTCCTCCAACTAATCGGTAGCAGTCCTTGCCCGTTCTCGAGTTCGCCTTGCAGGGGACGTGCTTGGATTGGTGCATCTATCGGCAGCGCTCGCAAACCGTTGTGCGGCGGGTTCGATACCGGGTCATCTGTTATTCTAACGTTATATCGGTGTTACGCTAGGCGGCCGGGACAACCAGTTTGCCGGGCCCGCGCCAGCGTATCCGAGGGCGCCTCGTGAAATGTCGCACGGTAGGCCGCCGCAAACTCGCCGAGGTGATGGAAGCCATGGGCACGCGCACACGAGGCGACCGATGCGCCGCCGCTCCTGAGGAGTTGCGTGCGTGTAGCCCACAGCCGCTTCAGGCGGATGTATTGATGCAGGCTCATCCCACGCACCTTGGCCACCGCGCCGCCGAGGGTCCGGATCGAGACGCCGAATTCATCTGCGAGATCGGCCGTATAGATCGGAGCGGTCGGATAGGCTCTGACGTACTCGTCGATCTGCTGCACAAGCCTGGCCGAGCGCGCTCCCGCGCTAGGGGCCCCGCGATCGGGAAGCGGAGTCATTCGAAACAGGTCGTCGAAAGCGAGTAGCAGCCCCTCCTGGAGATGGGCGGCGACCTCGGTCGTCTCGAACATATGCGGCTGCACCGACGCGGTTCGCAGGATGTCCTGCACAAGCTGCCGTGCGTGGAGATGAGTGGCGGGGTCGGCGATGCGAACCCACAATGCATCGGCGCGATCGAACCAGCCGCGATCCCTGAGCGCGGGCGAGAACATGATCAGAGCGTGATGATTGACCTTGGGCTCTACGAAATGGCAGTGATGATTGCCCCGCAACGCGACGAAGAAACGCGCGTCGAGCTCCACTCCGTTCGAACTGGCGCACAGATCGTCGCTCATCGGAAGGATCACCATGCCGCCCGGTGCGCGGTAGGTCGTCTCTAGGATGCGTGCAAACGAC
This sequence comes from Bradyrhizobium manausense, assembly GCF_018129685.1. Taxonomy (GTDB): domain Bacteria; phylum Pseudomonadota; class Alphaproteobacteria; order Rhizobiales; family Xanthobacteraceae; genus Bradyrhizobium; species Bradyrhizobium manausense_D. The sequence continues at coordinate 137,023 of NZ_JAFCLG010000006.1, read as the reverse complement.
CTTGCCACAATGATGCGACACGCCGGCAGGTTCACGATCGCTCGCGCCGCGGCGAAATTGGCGACGTCGAGGGGAATGCTCCGGGAATCCTCCAGCGACTCGGCCGGCCGAAACGCGTCGATATCGGTAAACCGGGTCAACTGGAGCGCGGAAGACGGGGCGAGAGCGTCAAAGAACATGCGTCTGGCCGGATGCTGCAATGTGACATTGAAATGAACGTCGGTACATGGCCATCAATGGCGAAACTTGCCGATTCAGTAAACATGATTCAGTGCCGTAATATTGCGGACATCATTCCACGAACTCGGATCGATGCTGCCGTCAACGACCCCGGTTCATCGGCTTGCCGGAGGCGAGGTCGATGAAGTGGATTCGCGTGCACGCTGGGCAGGCGAAGGACTCAAAATTTCGTCCTTCCCGAGTCTCCTGCTTCTCAAGATGCGTTTGCACGTTCATGCCCGTCTGAGGGCATCGGAATACGATCAAATCGGCCATCGGTGCAGCATGACGGCTCGACGGATTTCATCCTTGATCTAAATCAGTTTTCAAGCACTACGGCAGCGCGGACGGAGCGCGCCATCTCGCAAAAGCGAAGGGGCCCTGGGGCCCCTTCGAATATCACCAGCGGCGATAGCCGTAATAGCCATAGTAGCGCGGGCCATAATAGCGCGGGCCGTAATAGCGCGGCGGCCCATAATATCCGGGGCCGTAACCGTAATACACGTTGGGCTGCCACCAGCACCGTCCCCAGGCATTGCAGACCATGCGGACCTGCTCGATGCCGGAGACTTGCGGCGTCGCGGGCACCGGCGCAACAGGCATGGCCGACGCCGCCGACGGTGCCGCGAGCGCACCGAACAACGATACGGCGACGAGGCCAATCTTTGGATTCATGATGTTTCTTCCTCCGCTTGACCAACACAGGATATCGAAGTCGTTCTGATCAAATTGTGGCAGAACCGAAATGTAATGCTGATGAACAGGCTTCAGCTGGCCCGCCTCAGGCCTGATTGCGCACCGGCAAGCCGTCCGAGCTCAGCATTGACGGCCAACGCCCTTAATTCGAATCCCGGATAGGATTGGCGGACCGCCGCGCCGCCTCAGTAGCAGGGGTGCCGCCGGCGATCCTGGCCGACATAGGCGGCCGCGCTCCGGTAGCAGTGGTTGGTCGATGGGCCGTCGTAGAAGGCGAAGGTACCGGGGTCAATGCCCGGGCCGTAATTGTGCAGATAGCTGATCGGATAGGGCAGTGGGTTGGCGTAGTAGCCGTGGTACCGGTGATGCACCCGCGCCTCCGCCAGGCTGGAGGCTAGGATTGCGGCCGACAGGGCAGCAACCGCGGCTACAAGCTTCAACTTGCTCATCTCGATTCTCCGGAACCTGCGCGAATAGCTCAGCCATCTATAGCCATTTCGGGTCGCAGGGGCACCCGTCCGGGGCGGGGAAATTGGGTTCAGTCCCACAGATTCCCAGCTGGGTGTGACAGAATTGCCGGAAAGGGGGCGGAGCCTGCCCATTTTTGGCCTTTTCGGGATGCTTAACGAATTCCCCACACAAGTATGGCCAAAGAGAATCCGGTCAAAGATTCCTCCTGCTGGCGCCTTTGGGGTTTCATTGGGTGCTCTTTCGGGGCCGGTTCGTTCCTTCAAGGTTTTGTCGTCAAGCCGCCATGCGCATCACGCTCCTCAGCCTGCTGTTGCTCTTCCTCGCTGCTGCCACGCCAGCGCGCGCCGAACTGCATATCACTCGCGACCATGGCGGCTATGTCGAGGAGTACAAGGCCAAGTACAAGCGCGTCCGCGACACCGGTGAGCGCGTGATCATCGACGGCATCTGCAACTCGGCCTGCACGCTCGTGCTCGGCATCGTGCCGCTGAACAAGATCTGCGTGACGCCGAAGGCGAGCCTCGGCTTCCACCAGGCCTATTACGACAAGGCCTTCACCTTCGGCATCAAGGTCACGAGCTCGGAAGGGACGTCCGACCTGATGTCCTACTATCCTGACACAGTGAAGGACTGGATCCGCCGCAATGGCGGGCTCACCACGGACATGAAGAAGATCAAGAACGGGGTCGATCTCTGGAAGATCATCGATCCCTGTCCGGACGAATGGTGATCGGCTGATCTGAGGCGCCGCGTCCGTCGCAGCGCAGCATCAGAAATTCACCTTGCCGCGCCGTACCTTGCTCGGGCAAGGAGGACGCAATGAATCATGATCGAGAGCATATGGCCGCGCGGGCGGCACCGGTCCTGTTCGTGCTGCTCTGGAGCACCGGCTTCATCGGCACGAAATACGTGATCAACAACGCCGATCCCTTGACCTATCTTGCCATTCGCATGGCCGTGGTGGTCTGCCTGATGGCAATCATCGCGGCGATCACGCGGCCGAAATGGCCTGATCGTACCGGCATCGCGCATAGCGCGGTGGCCGGCATTCTGGTCCACGGTTTCTATCTCGGCGGCACCGCGATCGCGATCGCGCACTCAATTCCGGCGGGGCTCTCCGCGCTCATTCCAGGCCTGCAGCCGATCCTGACCTCGACCATCGCCAACCGCTGGCTCGGCGAGAAGGTGACGCCCGTGCAATGGGGCGGCCTGCTGCTCGGCCTCGGCGGCGTGGCGCTGATCCTGCACAATCGCCCCATGACGGGAGAGGCCGGACTCGGCTGGCTGGCCTCCGTGGTCTCGCTGATCAGCATCACGCTCGGTACGCTCTACCAGCGCCGCTACTGCAATCAGATCGACTGGCGTGCCGGCAATCTCGTGCAATATGTGGCGGTGACTATCTTCTTCACCGCCGGCGCCTTCCTGTTCGAGGATCGTGTGGTGCACTGGACGCGGGAGTTTGTGCTCGCGCTCGGGTGGCTTGCGGTCGCGCTCTCGATCGGATCGATCGGGCTGTTGTACTGGCTGATCCGGCATGCCGCGGCGACCTCGGTTGCGAGCCTGTTCTATCTGGTGCCGGCCGTCACGGCGCTGATGGCCTATCTGCTGTTCGGTGAGAAGCTCGACGCACTGGCGATCGCGGGCATGGCGATGTGTGCGGCCGCGGTGTTCGTCGTCAACCGGCGTTTCGTCACCTAGGCAGGCTTGCCGGAATACATCCCTGACGTGCAGACTGCGTCGTGATAGGCTGACTGCATTACAGCGGCCCCCTTTCACACGGTGATTTCCATGAAGAAAGCGAAGCGCGCACTGCTCGGCAGGTCCATGAAGCCGGTCCGAATTGCCTGCATCAACTATGCCGAGGCGGCGATCGACGATCGCGATATGAGGGAGCTCACCGCAGCGCTGCAGAAATGCTACGACCAGCACTTCCTGCCGGTCTGGGGCTATCCGGTTGATCTCTACGTGACGCGCAAGCCGAAGCGGACCGATTGGCAGCTCGTCTATTTCGACGACGCCTCCCACAAGAACATGCTCGGGCGCCACGAGCTGACCCATCGCGGCCAACCGATCTCGAAGATCTTCGTGAAGGCGCTAGGCGACGAGCCAGTCAGCGTAGCGGCCTCGCACGAGCTGTTCGAGATGGTGATCGACCCCATGGCCAATCTGTGGGCCGACCAGAACAGGAATACGCAATTCGCCTATGAGGTCTGCGACGCCGTGGAGGAGGATTCCTTCAATGTCAGCGGCTTTGCGATGTCGAACTTCGTCTATCCGTCCTGGTTCGAGCCCTTCAAACATCCGCGCGGCACGAAGTTCGACCACAAGGGAACGCTGACGGCGCCATTCTCGATGACCGAGGGCGGCTACGTCATCAAGAAGGTCAACGGGCGGAAGGTGATCAAGGCGTTCGGCTCACCTGCGAAGCGGCGGCGCTTCAATGCCGAGGACCGGCGCGGCCATCGCAGCGAGTTTCGTGATCCGAAGGGGCAGCATCACCCGGGCCGGCGCGCCGCCAAACCGCGAGGGTAGGGAAAAAGCCTCCGGGCGTGCCCGCATCCGGAGGCTTGTCCTCGCGCTGCGATCAGCGCTTCGCCTTCTTTTTCTTCTTGGTGGCCTTCTTTGCCATTTTCTTGGCGGTCTTCTTCACCGACTTCTTGGCGGCTTTCTTCGAAGACTTCTTCGCGGCCTTCTTGGCCTTCTTTTTCGAAGCCTTCTTTGCCTTCTTCGGCGCGACCTTCTTGGCGACCTTCTTGGCCGCCTTCTTCACCTTCTTCACGGCGGTGACGGCGGCGTCCTTGGTCGCTTCCACGGCGGTGGTGATCGTCTCCATCGCCTGCTCGGTGATCGGCTTATCGTCGTCCATATCGTGTCCCCCACGGTTTGCATGGAGCGATGACGATAGCGGGTTTCATAATTGTGTCAAAGCAACGCTCAACCTTTGCGGATCTTTGCGTAGGCCGCGAGCGCACGTTCGCGTCCCGCCGCGTGATCGACGATCGGATGCGGATAGGTCTTGCCGAGCGTGATACCTGCGCTCGCAAGCTCGATCGGCGTCGCCTGCCAGGGCTGGTGGATCAACTTCGCCGGCATGTCCTTCAGCTCCGGCACCCAGCGCCGGACATAGGTTCCATCAGGGTCGAACTTCTCGCCCTGGAGTATCGGGTTGAACACGCGGAAATAGGGTGCGGCGTCGGCGCCGCAGCCGGCGACCCATTGCCAGTTGGCCGGATTGCTGCCGGCATCCGCATCGACCAGCGTGTCCCAGAACCAGGCTTCACCATCGCGCCAGTCGATCAGCAGGTGCTTGACCAGGAACGAGGCGACCACCATCCGGACGCGGTTGTGCATCACGCCGGTGTGCCAGAGCTCGCGCATTCCGGCATCCACGATCGGATAACCGGTGCGGCCGCGCTGCCAGGCGGCGAGGGCCGTCTTGTCGGTCTTCCAGGGGAAGTCGTCGAAATTGCCCTGGAGGTTCTCGGTGGCGAGGTCCGGATGGTCGTGGAGCAGATGGCGGCAGAACTCGCGCCAGCCGAGCTCGCTCAGGAACTTGTCGATGCCGGATCCGATCGCGGGATTCTCCTCCGCGGCGAAGCGCGCCGCGTGAAAGACCTGGCGCGGACTGAGCTCGCCGAAACGCAGATGCGGCGACAGGCCTGAGGTGCCTTCGCGATCCGGACGGTCGCGGTCGCCGGCATAGCCGCGCACGGTGTGCTTGAGGAAGTCGCGCAAGCGGGCACGGGCGGAGGCTTCACCCGGCGTCCAGCTCTCGCGTAGGCCGCCGGCCCAGTCCGGCTTGGTCGGCTTGAGCTTCCAGCTCTCCAACGTGTCGCTGGCGATCTTCGCGGCCGGACGCAGCTCCTTCGGTGCAGGCAGCGGTTTGGGCGGATCGCCGAGCGACAGCACCCGCCGCCAGAACGGCGTGAACACGCGCAGGCCCCGGCCTTCCTTGTTGCGGACCGCCGAGGGCGGAACGAGCAGGTCGCCGGGGAAACTTTGCCAGTCCACGCCGAGCTTAGCCAATGACGCTTCGAGCTGTCTCTCGACGGCCTGATGCGGGGCCTGAGCGATCGTATTCCAATAGACCGCGCCAGCGCCGGCCTCGCGCGCCACCTCAGGGATCACTTGAGCCGCGGGTCCCTTACGCAAGGCAAGGGATCCGCCGCGCGCGGCGATATCGGCGCCGAGGGCCAGTAGCGACTGCGCCAGCCACCAGCGCGCTGCGCCACCCGGTGCCCGACCCGCTGCATCGTCGAGCACATAAAGGCAGATCACCGGCACGCCGGATTTGGCGGCGGCGTGCAGAGCCGGGTGGTCGGACAGGCGGAGATCGTCGCGGAACCAGACGATGACAGGCCGGGGGCTTGGCGGGGGCAGGGGTCGTCCTCGTTTACATCTTGGAAAGCATGCCGCGTGGGGCGCTGTGAACCGTCGTTAATAGGGTCGTAAGCGGATTGCATGAATATGCAAGAATTCCGGGGGGAGTTCCATTCATGACCAACCTGTTAACGGCGAAATTCCTGCCGCAGTTCAAGCTGGGCACCAAAGCCGTCCTGTGCGCGGTTCTGCTCATCGCGATGAACACCGCGTTGGTGGTCGGCGCCGGCTATTGGTCGCTCACCTCCGCCTTCAACGACCGCGCCCTGCGCGACATCGAGGTCAGCCTGCGCACCCTCGCGCTGGCCTTCGCCGAGGTCGTTCCTGACGCGAAGATCACGATACGGGATAGCGCGGTAGCGCGCGCCGAGATCGCCAAGATGCCCGACTTCAAAGATCACGCCATCGTTGATCGTGCGGTGTCCTACGTCGGGGGCAATGCGACCCTTTTCGTGTTTGACGATGCGAGCGGGCAGTTCGTCCGCCGTTCGACCAATGTGAAGAAGGAAAACGGCGAACGCGCCGTCGGTACCCAGCTTGCCGCCGACCATCCGGCGCAGGCCGTATTGCGTCGCGGCGAGGCTTATAAGGGGCCGGCCACGCTGTTCGGCAAGTCCTTCATGACGGCTTATTTCCCGATCGCGGAGGCGACCGGCAAGGTTGTCGGAATTCTCTATGTCGGCATCCCGATGGCGCAGTATGAGAGCATGCTGGCCCAGGCGATCTGGAGCACGGCTATTGCAGCCGGAATCGCCGCGTTGCTGGTCCTTGTGCTCACCATGCTGGTGGTCCGCCGCGTCACCCGGCCGCTGACTTCGGTCACGCGCTCGCTGACGGCGCTTGCCAACGGCCAGAGCGATGTCGCGATCGATTGCGAGGATCGTGCCGACGAGATCGGCGAGATCGCGCGCACGGTTGCGGTGTTCAAGAGCAATTCGCTGGAACGGGCGCGCATGCGCAGCGAGCAGGCGGAAGCGGCTGCTGCGGCGATCGAGCAGCGTAAGGTGGATCTGCGCAACTTCGTCGGCGAATTCCGCGGCAGCGTTGGCGGCATCCTCGACAAGGTGCTTCGGTCCTCGGGCGAATTCGAACGCGTGGCCCGGCAATTGACCGAGGCCGCGCGCTCCACCGCCGAACTGTCGGCAAAGTCGGCCGGCGCGTCCGAGCTGGCCTCCGACCACGTCCGTTCGGCGGCGTCAGCCTCGGACGAACTGTCGCAGTCGATCTCCGAGATCACCCGCAGGGTGCAGGAATCCAACGCGATTTCCGCCGAGGCGGTGCAGCAGGCCGAGGCCACCGACCAGCGCATCGCGCAGCTGTCGGAAGCAGGCTCCCGCATTGGCGACGTGGTCAAGCTGATCACCTCGATCGCCGAGCAGACCAACCTCCTGGCATTGAATGCCACCATCGAAGCGGCGCGCGCGGGTGATGCCGGGCGTGGCTTTGCGGTGGTGGCCCAGGAGGTCAAGACGCTCGCCGGCCAGACCGCAAAGGCAACCGACGAGATATCGACCCAGATCGCAAGCATGCAGCTTGCGACAGCGGAGTCGGTGACGGCCATCAAGGCGATCACCGAAACCATCGAGCGCATCAGCGGCATCGCGGCCTCGATCTCGGCGGCCGTCGAGCAGCAGCGCAGCGCCACCCACAACATCGCGGCCAGCGTTCGCGCCGCGGCCTCGGGCACCGCTGACGTCGCCGTCAATATCCGACATGCGGCCGAGGGCGCGAGCGAGACCGGCGAGACGTCGAGCCGGATGTTTGCCTCCGCCCAGGCGCTGTCGGGCGAGAGCCTGCATCTGAAGGCCGAGGTCGACAGCTTCCTCGATCGCGTGCAGGCGGCCTGATCTCGACGTGGCGGGTTGAAACCGTCGGCCTGCTCTGACGTAGCTGACGGCATGATGTAACTGCCCGCGTCACGCGGGGCAGGGAGACCGCCAGTGAACCGTATCGCCGTGCTGTATATCGCAACCCTGTTCGTGCTGCTTGGGCTGGATTTGCTGTTCCTCGGCTTGATCGCCAAGAGCTTTTTCGCCGCGCAGGTCGGTGACATGATGGGCGAAATCAAGCCCGTACCGGCTGTGCTTTTCTATCTGCTGTATGTGGTTGGTGTGCTGGTCTTCGTCAGCGGCGGCTCGGGCGCGACCTGGCAATCGACGCTGATCTACGGCGCGCTGTTCGGCTTGTTCTGCTACGCGACGTTCGAGCTGACGGCGCTGTCATTGCTCAAGCACTGGACATGGCCCGTCGTTGTTCTCGACATCAGCTGGGGCGCGGTGGTGACCGCGGTCTCGTCGACCGCGGGTCTGTTGGTGGCGGATCGTTTCACTTGATGATGTCATTCCGGGGCGGTGCGGAGCACCGCCCCCGGAATCTCGATAGTCCGGGTTCACGCTGCGCGCGGCCGGGGAGGACGATCAGCCGCTTCTGGTCACAATCGCGGCTCGTTATTTCGGCTGCGGCACGATGCGGATGTAGGGCTTCGGCTCTTTCCAGCCCTGCGGGTAGATCGTCTTGGCCTCGTCATTCGACACCGAGCCCGCGATAATGACGTCATCGCCCTGCGACCAGTCGGCCGGGGTTGCGACGCGATGCTTGGCGGTCAACTGCAGCGAGTCGATCACGCGCAGGATTTCCTGGAAATTCCGGCCGGTGGTCATCGGATAGACCAGCACCAGTTTGATCTTCTTGTCCGGCCCGATGATGAACACGTTGCGGACGGTCTGGTTGTCGGCCGGCGTGCGGGTGAGGGGATCGCCCGAGGTCGAGGCCGGCAACATGCCGTAGAGCTTCGAGACGTTGAAATCGGTGTCGCCGATCATCGGGTAGTTCGGAGCGGCGCCTTGGGTCTCCTTGATGTCTTCCGACCATTTCGCGTGGCGGTCGACCGGGTCGACCGAGAGGCCCATCAGCTTCACGCCGCGCTTGTCGAATTCCGGTTTCAGCTTTGCGAGGGCGCCGAGCTCGGTCGTACAAACCGGAGTGAAGTCCTTGGGGTGCGAAAACAGCAGCGCCCAGCTGCTGCCGAGCCAATCGTGGAACTTGATCTTGCCTTCGGTGGTCTCGGCTTCGAAATCAGGGGCGGTGGCGCCGATCGGAAGTGTCATGGTTTGACCTCATCATATTGAATTTGCGTGTGAATTTCTGTCTGGTCGTCGCCGTCAGTATAGGCGCATGGCGAAGCCAAGTGAACGCCCGCTGAACTGCTTGAAGTAAAATGTGAATTCTTCCTCTGAAGGGCTGATTTCTCAGCACATTTTTGTTACGCGGGCACGTGCGGCGAAACATCTCCACAGGGACTTTGCGGGCTGGTTTGCCCCGATAAAGCCTTTTATGACCCGCATCACGCTCGCCCGACGCTCCCTGGAACCGAAACGGTCCTCATAGCGACCAATCGGCAACCATTGAGAAAAGTCGCGATCCCCATATCGAATCGTTAACCACCCCTTTACGCCGGCATGAAAATGCTGGTCGATCAGTAGAAATCTGGAAGTGACCTATGTCTGCCGCGTTGCCCAAGTCCGCTGAAAAATCCATTGAGTCGCCGTCCCTCGAACCGTCCTGCCGCGATACTGCGGCCCACGCCCTCACCATCGTGCGCGACGGCGTGATCACGGGCGAAGGCCCGACCACGAAGGGCCGGGTGCACTTCTCTCGCTCCCTCGATGCTGATGACACCGCCTGGTGTGTGCGGATCCTGACGGCCGTGGCCGTCAACGATCAGCCGGTCAGCCGCGCCGAAGCCGAGGCGTTGTTCGAGATCAACGAAGCCGCAACCGAGCGTGCAGATGGTGGCCGGTTCGACGATCTGCTGGCCAAGGCCGTCGCGCACTACGCCGCGAGCGCCTCGGGCCTGAAGGTTCCCTCACGCAGCGTCGCGCTGGCGCAGGACACCGACATCGAGAGCTGGGCGCCGTCCTATGCCTCGAAGGTCAAGAGCGAGATGCTGGAGTGGATCGCCGGCCAGATGCGCGGCAAGCGCCACAACAACCGTCGCCTGATGGCGATGGTGGCGACCTTCCTGGGCGCCACCGCGCTGCCTCTGGCGGGCCAATTGCCTGCTGTTTTCGACATCGGCATGTAACCAGGAGATTTCGCGCCCTCATTGAGGGCGCGAATGAAGCGGCGGGGCTATTTCCCCGCCGTTTTTTGTTTGCCGGCCTCCGGTTCGAGACCTAGCGTGCGACCGGGGAATCCGGCGGCGTCGAAATAGCGCTGGCTGCCGACGCGCTGGACGTTGAGCACGGTCTCGAGGCCGTTCTCCGACTTCTTCTTCGACTTCTCGACGGCCTTGAATGCCTTCGGCACGATGCCGTTGGGCAGTGCCTCCGACATCACGCGGCCGACCAGGCCGCCATTCTCCGAACCGCGCAGGCCGAGGAGCTGGGCCGCAGTCATGCCGACGTCGGCATTGCTGACCGGCAGCTCGTCGACATAGCCCGCTTTGAAGTCCGGACCAATCGCGGCCATGAAGTTGTAGGTGTCGCCGCGGCTGAAGCTGCCATGCATGCCCTGGCCCTGACGCAGCACGGTGTCGGCCACCTGCACTGAGCAGTTGGTCGGCGCCTCGCCGCATTCGCTGGCATAGGAACGGAAATTGACCACGATCGCCGGCGTCGGCGTCGCGGCTTTGCCGCGCAGGTTGATGCTCGACAGGGGCAGGGTGCCGGGGAAGCGGCCGAGGGAGTCGTCGACGAACAGGCCGGAGATGTAGTCCTGCTCCATCAGGGCGCTGATCGTCTTGGCTGCGAGCTTCTTGTCCTTGTTCGGCAGATAGATCAGGTCTGAGCCGCCGTTGGTGGCGACGACGAGGTCGGGTTTGGTCGGGTCCTTGCCGAGCACGCCGTTGCCGGCCTTCGGATGGGCATTGCCGGTGATGGCCGCGTTCTTGTCGTTGGGGTCGAACAGCGGCAGGTCGAGCGCCTTGGCAAGGTCGATCGCCAGGAAGCCCATCGGCAAAAAGTCCTTCGGCGTGTCGTCATAGCTGACCTTGGCCGAGGGACTGGTCTTGCTCTCCTTGGAGATGGTCGAGAAGCCGTGGTCAGCCTGGATCATGATGTTGGTGCTCGCGGCAAGCCCGAGCTCGTCCAGCGCCTTGCGGATTTGGGCGAGGTTGTTGTCGACGTTCTTGATGCTCGCCATCGTGCTCGGGCCGTTGATGCCCGGCATGATCTGGTTGAGGCTGTCGCCCTGGTTATGCTGGGTGCCGTCAGGATCGCGCGACCAGAACACCAGCACGAAAGGCTTGTTGCGCGCCTTGAACATCGGCAGCACGACTTTGGTGGCGACGTCGGCGAAATAGGCCTGCTGCGTGACGTTGGCCGTTGTCGTGCCGGGCGTCTTGGCATCGCCCGCCTTGCCGTTGTCGCCGCGGCCGGGCGCGGTGAGGGCAAGACCAGCCTTGGTCAGCGCGTCCTTCATCTCGTCAGACAGCGCGACGCCGGCCTTGCCGCCGGTGGCATCGTCGATCACGATCGAATGCTGGCCCGGCTTCTCGGGCTTGTCGGTGTGGTCGAACTGGTAGGTCGGGCCGACTTTGCCGATCGCCGCCGTGCTGAGGCCCTTGTCGCGCGCCATCTTCAAGACGGTCTCTTCGTTGAGATAATCGCCCTTGAAATGCTCGTCGATGTCGCCGAGCACGGCGTCGTTCTCGATGAAGGGGACCACGGTGTCGCCGGCGGGCGCCGAGGTGTAGTTGGTCCAGATCGTGTTGGAGAACACGCCGGTGTCGCCGAGATAATGACCGGTCGACATCGCCGAACCGTTGGCCATGGTGAAGGTCGGGAACAGCGAGTGCGAGTTCTTGAAGTTGACGCCCTTGTCGCGGACCTCGGCCATGGCGGGTGCCGTCGCGGGGGTGACCTTCAGCGCGCGCAGCCCGTCGGGAATGAACAGGATCAGGTTGCGGGGCGTGTTGTTCTGGGCGGAGGCGAGTCCGGTCGAAAGGACTGTCAGCCCGGCGGACAGCAACACCAGTGAACGTCGCATCAAATTCTCCTAACGGTGAGGCGGCTTGGCCGCCGAACCGCGGCCCCCGGCAATCGTTTAGTTTTGCTGTGTGACGGTTTTGTTACAAGGACTGATCGGCATGAAGAAGTGACGGGGAGGGTCGGCATCCGCGGTTTTGTCATTGCGGGGTCGCGGCTGCTTCCGCAATGACGGAGTATGTGGGTGGCGCCGCGCTTCCGTAGCTCGCATGGTTGCCCGCCCTGCAAAACCCTTCGCGCCGATGTGGCCTGCGTCCACCGCCGCCCGGTCCGCGTTCGTGACGATCGCGATACGCCCCTCTTCCTTGGGCCAGGTTGCCGCGAGACATACGAGATGACCCTTAGCTGGGTGTTTTGCCTGTCGGGCAACGCGAGGGGTAGAGGCTACGGCCCCGGACATTCCGGGCGTTCCGCCGCACCCGATTCCTCGTTAATCCCGTGTCTTAACCAATAATTAATTATAGGTTTGCGGGCGGGTCATGGACCGGCCTAGCGTGCGGTGGGGAGCCGCTATCTGCGAAGCCAAACGAGTTGGTGCGTATCATGATATCCAGATCATATGGGGCTTTGCTTGCCTCGCTCAGCGCAGCCGCGCTGCTCCTGACTGCTGCTGACAGTTTTGCACGACCGGGCGGCGCTGCTCCGCACGGCATGGTGGCTTCGGCGCGACCGCCGATCGCGCCTGGCGCGCGGTTCCACGGCCGCGGCAACCGCTTCAACAATCCCTGGGTCTATTGGCCGGGTGGCGGCGCCTTCTACAACGACAGCGCGGGCTATAATGAGCCGTTCGTCGATGCCGGGCAGCCGGTCACAAACGACGTTCGCTATACCTACACTTACGACGTACCCTGGGACTGGGCGCATCGCTTCCCGCCGAACGTCGTGCCGTCGGACCGGCCCTATGTGCCGAGCTGTCCGACGGAACAGGTGACGGTGCCCGGCCGCGGCGGCGGCGAGCAGACCGTCAACGTCATGCGCTGCTACTGAGCTGCGCAGCTCCTGGCATGACCGGATTCTATTTCAGAGCATTCCCGCCGCGGCCGCCTGGTCGCGGTCGGATTGTTTCCGCCTGACATTGGCGAGCTCGCGGCTGCAGGCCGCAAACGCATCCGTTCCCGGACGCAGTCCGAACTGGCCGCACACATCCCGATCCTCATCGGCAATGATCCGTGCCAGCTCTGCCTGGGCCGCCTCCCGCATGGCGGGCGCGGAGGCGAGCGTGTGCAGCCCGAGGGCCGTGACAACGGCAAGCACCAACGCAGCCGCGATCCCGAGGCGGTGCGTCTCTTCGGCCGTGTACTGGGAAAAGCGAGCCTTGGTTCTGGCTTCGGTCATAAATCCCTCTTCATCAAAATATCGATGGTCGGAAAAATCACGTTCGAGCCGTCCGGAAAATCGGCGGATCGAACACCCATACACGCCGCATCGCAGCGGGAACGTGAAGCAGATTACAAATTTCAGGCAGGCCTGCTCAAAATCGGTACTAACCCAGTTCAAAACTGGTGAGGCCGAACACGCGGTCGAGCCGCAGTGACGGGGCCGATCCAGTGTACATTCGCGCCGTTTCGAATGTCGGCGTCAAGCCCAGCTTGTTCCGCCAACGCAATAGCTTCGCGGTTCACCGCGGGGATGTCGAGCACAATCTCGTTGCTTCCGGGACTCGCCAGCAAAGCCTGGACAACGGCCGCTGCCGCAGAGCGATGGATGCGCAAATTGCGGATCTGCAGATCGCTCATGTGGCGTGACCTCGTGACGATGGACCTGTTGGCTTGTCTGGCTGTAGAAGGCCCGTTGACCGGCTGAGCCCCGACTGAACCTCGGGCTCGCCGCAACGCTATCACGGGGATATCTGATCATGGCAGCAGAGAAGGTCGCACTCGTCACCGCAGGCGGCAGCGGCATGGGAGCAGGGGCCGCGCGGCGGCTTGCGGCCGACGGCTTTCGCCTCGCCATCCTGTCGTCCTCCGGCAAGGGCGAAGCGCTCGCGGCCGAGCTCGGCGGCTTCGGCGTCACGGGCTCGAACAAGTCCAATGACGATCTGAAGCGTCTCGTCGACGGCGCGCTGGCGAAATGGGGTCGCATCGACGTGCTCGTCAACAGCGCAGGCCACGGCCCGCGTGCGGCCATCACCGAGATTACCGATGAGCAGTGGCACATCGGCCTCGATACATATCTGCTCAACGTGATCCGTCCGACCCGGCTGGTGACGCCGGTGATGCAGGCGCAGAAGGCCGGTGCCATCATCAACATCTCGACCGCCTGGGCGTTCGAGCCGAGCGCGATGTTTCCGACCTCGGCCGTGTTCCGCGCGGGCCTTGCCGCCTTCACGAAGATCTTCACCGACACCCATGCGGCCGACAACATCCGCATGAACAACGTGCTGCCCGGCTGGATCGACAGCCTGCCGCAGACGGACGCACGCCGCGACAGCGTGCCGCTGAAGCGCTACGGCAAGGTCGAGGAGATCGCCGCGACGGTGTCGTTCCTTGCGTCCGACGGAGCGGCCTATATCACCGGCCAGAACATCCGCGTCGACGGCGGGCTGACGCGCTCGGTGTGAGGCGCTCGATCCGGGGCATTGGCCTCGCTTGAGCCATCCGCCAAGTTTCCACTTTTGCCTCTCGACGAAAAACTTAGCCCGTAGGCTAACAATTGTTGACGCAGGGCCGGCGTCGCCTTATAGTTAGCTTCATGGCTAACCAATTATCCCAGCTCGACCAGGTCTTCGCGGCGCTTGCCGATCCGACGCGGCGGGCGATCGTGATGCGGCTGTGCACCGACGAGGCCTCGGTCGGCGAGCTCGCCGAGCCCTTCGAGATGGCACTGCCGAGCTTCATGAAGCACATCCACGTGCTGGAGACGTGTGGGCTCGTGCAGTCTGAGAAGGAGGGCCGCGTGCGCACCTGCCGGCTCATTCCCGAAGCGCTCGTCGGTGCGGAAGACTGGTTCCAGCATCAGCGCGCGATCTGGGAAGCGCGGCTCGACCGCTTCGAGGCTTACGTGATGAAGCTCAAGAAGGAGAGGGCGGCCGCCAAGCGGCCGTCCAAAACGGCAGGGAAGACAACCATCAAGCCAAGCAAACGGAAAGGTGCCTGACGATGACGAATGCCGCCAACGCTGCCCTGTCGCAATGGTCGATCGACCGCGAGATCGTGATGTCGCGCGTCATCGACGCGCCGCGCGATCTGGTGTTCGAGGCGTGGTCCGATCCAAAACACCTGCCGCAATGGTTCGGGCCGAAGGGGTTCAAGATCGAGACTTTCGAGATCGACGTTCGGGTCGGCGGCGTCTGGCGCTTCAACATGATCGGCCCTGACGGCACCGTCTATCCGAACCGCATGCGTTTCCTCCGCATCGAGCGGCCGTCCTTCATGGAGATGGACCACGGAGACGATCGGGACGAGGATCCAGGCATGTTCCGCTTCACCATCACCTTCGCCGAGCAGGCCAATGGCAAGACCGTGCTGATGATGCGCCAGCTGGCTGCAAGCACCGAGCAGCGCGACGGCATGATCGGCTTCGGCGCCGTCGAGTACGGCTACCAGACGCTGGACAAGCTCGCGGCCTATGTTGGCGGGCTGAGGAAGTAGGGCGCTGCGCGATTCGGGGGCGCCGACGGAATGGCGCCCCCGAAAAAAGCCCAAAAAAACCGGGCGCCTGCGCGAATATGACCGCGCGCGGGGCGAATTATGACAGTGCCGTCACGCAAATTTTTGTCGCACGGAACGACAGATTTATGACAGAATTGCTACTGTTGAATGTCAGTATGACTACGACGGAGCGGTTCATGTTGCAGTGGCAGGCACGGTCTAATCCCCTGGCGTGGTGGTGGGGCTCCCTGACGCTGGTCAGCGCTGCGAACATTCTCGTCTGGTTCATGCTGTACCGCGAGTTTTATCCGAGCGTGGCCGGGAGCATCGGCGGCGGCTCGGATATCGGGCTGATGTTCCTGCTCTGCGCGGGGTATGTGTTCGGCTGCGCCTTCCGCTCGGTGCTACCGCGCGCCGACGTGCAGCGCATCTGCCTGTTCGACACCTGGCTGTCGAGCGTCTTCGTCGGCCGCACGGTCGCGACCGTGGCCGAAGTCTGCTTCGCCGCGCAATGGGCGATCATCCTGCATCAGCTCGGCAACATGACCGGCGCTGGGACCGCGGTGAACATCGCGCTCGTGATCGTGCCTGTTATCATCATCGCGGAATGCTTCTCCTGGTACGCGGTGGTGACGACCAACTTCCTGTTCAACGCGATCGAGAACTCGCTCTGGGCGGTGACGTTCTTCCTCGCGGGACTCGCGCTGTGCCGCCTGGTGCCGGAATTCCAGGGGCCGGTGCGCTGGGCGCTGATGTCAGGCGTTGTCGGCATCGCCTGCTTCCTCGCCTTCCTCGTCACCGTCGACGTTCCCATGTATCTCAGCCGCTGGCGGGCCGGGCATGCCGAGGGCGGCAGGTTCCTCGGTTTCCTCGAGGGCCTGCACGATGTCTCGACGCGATGGGTGGTGACCCACGACATCGCGCATTGGAAGGGCGAGCTGACCTGGATGTTCCTCTATTTCAGTGCCGCCGTGTGGTCGAGCCTTGCGCTCTGCGCGCTCTACGCCATGGAAGGCTATCTCACCCGCTATCTGGCCTGAGACTTCAGTTTGACGCGTTTTCTTCATGCGAACCGGTGCCCAGTTCGCTTGAAAGCGCGGGCGTCGCCTTGCGAACGTCACGCTGCCTCGGCAATGACCTTGTTGCGCAGGGTGCCGATGCCGGAGATCTCGACCTCGACGGTGTCACCGGGGCGCATCCACAGGGGCGGCGTGCGCTTGAGGCCGACGCCGCCGGGCGTGCCCGTCACGATGACGTCGCCGGGGTCGAGTGGGCAGATCGTCGAGATGTAGGCGATCAGGTCGGGGATGCCTGTGATCAGGAGATCCGTCGTCGTGTTCTGCACCACGGCGCCGTTGAGGCGGGTCTGAAGCGTGAGCTTCGACGGGTCTGGGATCTCGTCCGCCGTCACCAGCCACGGGCCAAAGCTGCCGCTCTCCGCAAAGGTCTTGCCGGAGAGGAACTGGCTGGTGTGGCGCTGCCAGTCACGGATGCTGCCTTCGTTGTAGCAGGCATAGCCGGCGACATGATCGAGCGCGCCGCGCGCGGGAATGTGGCGACCCTGCTTGCCGATCACAAGCGCGAGTTCGCCTTCATAGTCGAAATCGTCGCTCACTTTCGGTTTCACGATGGGCTGGAGATGGCCGACCTGGCTGCAGGGGAAGCGGACGAACAGCGCCGGCTTCTCGGTGACGGTGCGGCCGGTTTCAGCGACGTGGTCGCGATAATTCAGGCCGACGCAGATGATCTTGCCGGGATCGGGGATGACAGGCGCGAAGCTGATGGCATCGAGCCGATGATCGGGCGCGGTGGAAGCGACCAGCTTTGCCGCCTCCGCGATGCGGCCCGCTTCGAGCAACTGCCGCAGCGTGGAGCAGGGCGCCATGCGCGTGCCGACATCGACGACGCCGTTGTCCTTGACGGCCCCGAACGAGGCGTGGCCGTTGGCGATGAACGAGAGAAACTTCATGAGAGATCCTTGAGATGTGTTCAGTCAGGCCGCGGACGGCACATGGGTTGGAGACGTGACGGTGGCGATGAGGCGGTCGAACTCGGCATCGTTGCGGGCGGTGCCGCGGATGTAACGGTCCGGGCGGACCAGCGCGGCAGCGATGCCGTGCTCACGCAGCCACGGGCCGATGTCCTGGGCATCGTCGCTGGTCAGAACCCTGATCCCCGCTGGCGAAAATGCCGGACGCACCGCGCTCTCGACAAGCAGGACATGGCTGTAGCCCACGAAGTCGTCGCCGCGGCTGCCGTCCTTCAGCGTGAACTGCGGTGCGAGATGTCCGGCGAGGGGCAGGTCGTCGAGCGCAAGCCCCGGGCCGAGCAGGGGCTTTTTCACCTCGAGCTTGACCGGCGCATTCTCGCGGGCCTGGCCGGCTGCGAGACCCGCTTCGATCGCCGTGGTGTTGATGACGCCGCCGAGACGAATGGCAAGCTCGATGAACGCGCGCACATGCGGCTGGCGTTCGCTCTGATAGGTGTCGAGGAGGCTGGCATCGGCGCCGTCGCGAATGACGTTCGCGAGCTTCCAGGCAAGATTGGCGGCATCGCGGATGCCGGCGCACATGCCCTGGCCGAGAAACGGCGGGGTCTGGTGCGCTGAATCGCCCGCAAGCAGCAGCCGGCGGTTCCGCCATTGTTGGGCGATGACGGAGTGAAAAGTGTAGACCGCGGCGCGCTCGAGTTCGGCGTCCTCAGGTGTGATCCAGCGCGACAGCAGCTCCCAGACCTTTGCGGGTTGAGCGACGTCGTTCGAATCCTCATTGGGGAGGACCGTGATCTCCCAGCGCCGGCGCGTGCCGGTGCCGCGGACATAGGTCGCGGGACGTCTGACATCGCAATACTGCAGGCTGTAATCGCCGAGATCGTCACGCGCGCGCTTGAGCAGCACGTCGATCACCAGCCAGCGCTCGTGGAAGCCGAGGTCGTCCATGCCGGAGCCGATGAAGCGGCGCACGAGAGAGCGCGCGCCATCGCAGCCGATAACATAGCCGGCGCGGACCTCGCTGAGCCTGCCGTTGGAGAGGTCTTCGTAGCGGACGCGCACGCCATGCTCGTCCTGATCGAGGGCGAAGACGTCGCAGCGATTGCGCATGGTGACGTGTGGCCAGCGCGCGAGGCCGCCGATCAGCACGTCCTCCAGATCCGGCTGGTGAAAGCGGTAGCTGAGATTCCAGCCCATCGGCGTCAGCGTCTGCGGCCGTGACCAGTCCAGCAGCATCTTGCCGTCGGCGTCGAGGAACCGCATCCCGGGACTGAGGATGACGCGGGGTAGGACCGCATCGGCAAGGCCAATGGTCTGGAACACCCGCATGCATTCGTCGTCGAAATGCACCGCGCGCGGCAGATGGTAGGTCCGCGCCTCGCGCTCCAGCACCAGCGTCCGTACGCCGCAGAGGCCGAGCAGGTTGGCCAGCGTGGCGCCGACCGGGCCACGGCCGACGATTACGACGTCAAACTCTTCCGGGACAGATTTATCTTGCATGGGGCTATCTCTCCCCCAACCCGCGCCGCAGCATCAATGCCGCCGCGCCAAGTGTCCGCCCAGCGGACGACCGCACGCATGTTAGCGGGCTGTCCACCAGCCGGACAATTCGATGATAGCGCTAAGCGTGACAGGCTCGTTGGGGCTAAGTCAAAGGCAACGGCAATAAAGTGCAGGCTGCCCGTGCGCAGCCGACCGGAGGAGACGGCGATGCTGCGATCCATGCTGGGCGTGTGCCTTGCGATGCAACTCTACGCAGCGCAGGGGCTCGCTGCCGATATCAATGTCGGGATCATCCTCTCGGCAACCGGACCAGCTGCAGCCATCGGCAATGCCGAGCGGAACGGCACGATTTTCGGTCCGAAAGAGATTGCCGGGAAGAAGGTCAACTATCTCTTCCTCGACGAGGCGTCGGACAGTACCGCAGCGGTGGCCGCGCTGCGGAAGCTCTACCAAGAGAGCAAGATCGATATCCTCGTCGGACCGACCTCGACGCCGGGCTCATTCGCTACGATCGATCCGGCGGTCGAGTACAAGTTGCCGATGATCACGCTTGCGCCTGTCAACGCGCTGGTCGCCCCGGTCGATGCCAGGCGGCGCTGGATCTTCAAGACCACGACAAACGACGATCACGAGGCGGCTCCGCTGTTTGCGAACATGAAGAAGACCGGCGTCAGGAAGCTTGCGCTGATCGGCTTTGGCGACTCCTATGGCGATGCCTGGAGCAAGGTCAGCGCCGACATGTGCGCGGCCGCCGGGATCGAGCTCGTCGCCGACGAGAAATATGCACGGACGGATACCACGGTCGTTGGCCAGATCCTCAAGGTGATCGCGGCCCAGCCGGATGCGGTGCTGATTGCGGCCTCGGGCGCACCGGCCGCGCTTCCGCTGCTGCAATTGCGGGAGAAGGGATATGAGGGGCAGATTTACGGCACGCTCGGCGCCACATTCGGCGATTTCCGCAAGCTGACCGGCGCGCAGGGTGACGGCATTCTCGTGCCGCTGAGCCCGGCAGTGGGCGCTGCGTCATTCCCGGACGACTATCCGGCGAAGACAGCGGCGCTCGACTTCATCCAGCGCTATGAGGCCAAATTCGGACCCGGCAGCCGCAACATCTTTGCGGGTTCTGCCTATGACGCATTGATTCTGATCGAGCGTGCGGTGCCTGCGGCATTGAAGGCGGGAGAGCCCGGAACCGCGGAGTTTCGAGAGGGGCTGCGAAGCGCGATCGAGGGGCTCAGGGGCGTCGCGGGATCGCGCGGTGTCTACAATTACGGGCCGAACGACCACACGGGGCTGGACCAGAGCGCCTTGATGCTCGGCAAGCTCGACAAGGGCGAATGGATTGCAGTGCGCTGAGCGGCAGGAAGGAGCGGGACGATGCCCGTAACGGAATGTCCAGTCTATGACGTCGACCTGTACGGCGACGACGTCCTGCGCCAACCCTATCAGCACTATCGCGCTTTGCGCGATCTGGGTGCGGCCGTCTGGCTCCCGCGCAACGGGCTCTACGCGATCGGCCGTTTCGAGGATGTCCGCGCGGCCTTGCGCAACCCCGGCCTGTTTTCCTCGGCGCAAGGCGTTGCCGCCAACGATCGCGTCAACGAGATCTCGAAAGGCACGACACTCGCAAGCGATGCGCCGCTGCACGACCGGTTGCGTGCGATCATAGCAGCTCCCTTGCTGCCGAGAGCCCTGGAGCAGATCGGGCCGGAGATCAGGGCCGAAGCACGGCGCCTCGTTGAGGATCTCGTGAGCCGGGGGCGGTTCGACGCCGTGACAGATCTGGCGCAGCACCTGCCGCTGACGATCGTATCCAAGCTCGTGGGTCTCGAGGATTACGGACGCGGCAGCATGCTGCGATGGGCGTCGGCGACGTTCAACGTCCTCGGTGCGATGAATGATCGCGGCTGCGCGGCCATGGCTGACGTGCAGGACATGCGTCAGTACCTTGGCGGTTCCGCGATCCGCGAGCGCTTGCGGCCGGGCAGTTGGGGCGACCGGATTTTCGAGGCCGCGGACCGTGGAGACGTCGAACCGGAACGCTGTCCGGTTCTGATGCGCGATTATCTGGGACCGAGCCTCGATACCACGATCTTTGCGACGGCGAATCTGATCCTGTTGTTCGGAAAATACCCCGATCAATGGGATTTGGTGCGCAAAGACCCCGCCCTGATTCCGGGGGCGATCAACGAAGCATTGCGCCTTGAATCTCCTATTCGCGGATTTACCCGCCATCTGACCGATCAGGCGACGATCGGGAACGTCACCATCCCAAAAGCAAGCCGCGTGCTGCTGCTCTATGCATCAGCCAATCGCGACGAGCGGAAGTGGCAGGAGCCGGAGCGCTTCGAAGTGCGCCGTCGTGCCAGCGATCATCTCGGGTTCGGCAATGGCACCCATATGTGCGCGGGCCTGCATCTGGCCCGGCTGGAGATGACCGCGCTTCTCGAAGTTCTGGTCGAGAAGGTCCGTCACTTCGATATCGGCGAACCCGTGCTGGCGCTCAACAACGTGTTGCGGGGGCTCACATCCTTGCCCGTGCGGGTGAGCTAAAGCATGATCCGTAAAAGTGCGAAGCGGTTTTCCGGAAAGATCATGCGCAAACAACAGTCAAAGCGCGATGACGATTCATGGAAATCTCATCGCGCTTTAGGGGCTGACCGGAATCGCTTCGGACGTCTCGCGCATCGGGCCGACGAACTGCGCCACGGCCTCTTCTACGCCCAGCGCTGAGCGGATCCAGATGATGGAGATGCAGCCATAGACAACACCTTCGCGCACGATCGGCACGGCGATCGATGCCGTCTTCGGATTGTATTCGCCTTCGCTGCGAATGGCGTAACCCCGCGCGGCGGTCTCGGCGATCATCCGGTCGAGGCGGCCCTGATCGAGGAAGGGGCGGTCGTCGGCCTCGTCGATGCGGCGGAGATGGCTGACGATGAGGTCGCGCTCGCGCACCGGGCAGGCGGCGAGATAGGCGCGGCCCGCCGAGGTGCGCAGCATCGGGAGGCGCTTGCCGATCATGCCACGGTCGATCGAGAGCGGGCTGCGGGAATGGGTGGTTTCCTGCACCACCATGGCGGCGTTCTCGTAAGTCGAGAGATCGACCGGCCAGACCAGGGCCTTGCTGAGCTCGGCGAGATAGGGCGCCGCCGCCTGGCAGATCACCACGCCGGGGTCGTAACCATCGCCGAGGCTGAGGGCGAGCCGGGTGACGCGAAAGCGGTCGTCGCTGGCGCTGCGGGCGACGTAGCCGAGCTCCTCCAGCGTTTCGAGCAGGCGGTAGACGGTGGGGCGGGGCAGGTCGAGCGCCCGGGCCACATCGCCGGCGCGGATGCCGCCGGAGCGGTTGACCTCCTGCAGCACGTCCAGCCCGCGCTTGAAGGCGCGGACGCCTTCCGACTGCCGCGGCTGGCCGTTCCGCGTCCGCTCCTTGGACACCTCGTATTTCCTCCCTTGTGGCCGACGGTCTCGCTATTATCGTCTTTGCGAACGCGAGGCGATTGCGGAACGCACCGTAAGAGCGCGCGCGGCCGGTATCAAGTTCGCCGCACTGCGGCGAGTGCGGTGCCTTCGGGAGGAATTCGATGGAAATCACCGCGCTCGGCTATGTCGGCATCAATTCATCGCAGCTCGAACAGTGGAGCCGGATGGCAACCGGGCTGCTCGGCATGCAGCAGGTCGATCGCGGCGGCAAGATGCGCGCGTTCCGCATGGACGATCGCAAGCAGAGGCTGATCGTCGATGGCAGTAGCGATGCCGGCCTTGCGGTGATGGGCTGGGAAGTTCCATCGACTGCCGAACTGGATCAACTCGCGGGGCGATTGGAGAGCCGCGGCGTCAAGGTCGCGCGCGGCTCGCGCGCGCTCGCCGATGAGCGGCATGTCGGCGAGCTGATCGCGTTCGCTGATCCCGCCGGCAACCGGCTGGAGGCGTTCTGCAAGCCGGAGCTTGCGACCGAGCCGTTCCAGCCAGGCCGCCCCATCTCGGGCTTCAGAACCGGCGCGCTCGGCATGGGTCACGTCGTGTTGAACGTCGAGGATGTCGAGCCGCTGCTGCCGTTCTACCGCGACGTGCTCGGCTTTCACGTGTCGGATTTCGGGCTGAAGCCGTATGGGCTCTATTTCTTCCACGTCAACGGCCGCCATCACTCCTTTGCGATGGTGGGCTCCGGGCGCAAGGCGTTGCATCATTTCATGGTCGAGCTCGGCAGCCTCGACGATGTCGGGCAGGGCTACGACCTCGCGCAGCTCGAAGACGGCCGCATCGTCTATACGCTGGGACGGCACACCAACGACCACATGACCTCGTTCTATGTGAACACGCCGTCCGGCTTCTTCATCGAATATGGCTGGGGCGGGCGCATCATCGACCCCGCGACCTGGCAGCCGCACGAGACCTTCGATGGTCCGTCGCTGTGGGGCCACGAGCGTCTCAACATGCCGGAGGAGCAGCGCAAGCGCTTGCGCGAGATGCGGATGGATGCGGCCGCGCGCGGCGTACGCGTCCCCGATCCGCGCGTGCCGCCGCTGAACTGCGCCTGGCTGGACCAGGTGATCGCGCGCGAATGAGAGCGCCCTAAAGCATGATCCGGAAAAGTGCGAAGCGGTTTTCCGGAAAGATCATGCGCAAACAACAAGCTAAAGCGCGGTGACGATTCATCCAAATCTCATCGCGCTTTAGAACGTCAGCTGCACCTTCATCGATTGCGAGCGGTCGGTGGCCAATTCAAACGCGGCGACCGCGTTCTCGAACGGCATGGTCGCCGTGATCAGCGGCTTGACGTCGATCAGGCCTTCGCCCATCAGCCGCACCGCGAGCTCGAATTCCGGGTCGAAGCGGAAGGTGCCGCGAAGCTGCAATTCCTTGGCGACGATGGAATTGATCGGCAGCGTCATCTCGCCGCCGAGGCCGAGTTGCACCATCGTCGCGCCGGGACGGAGCACGTCGAGCGCGGTGCGCAGCGCGGCCTGATTGCCCGAGGCTTCGAACAGCGTGTCGAACACGCCTTTGCCGGCGCGCCAGGGATCGAGCGCGGTGGCATTGGTCGCGACATTGATGGCGTGCGTGGCGCCGAGCTTCTTGGCAACGGCCAGCGGCGCGTCGGCGACGTCAGTGACGACGATCTCGGAAGCACCGCCAAAGCGCGCGACCAGGATCATCAGCGCGCCGATCGGTCCGCAGCCGGTGATCAGGACGCGCTTGCCGAGCAGGGGGCCGGCCTGCTTGCCGGCATGCAGACACACCGCCAGCGGTTCGGCGACCGCAGCTTCCGCCAGCGACAGCTTGTCGGAGATCGGCACCGCCTGCGCCGCATCGACCGTGATGAACTCGCGAAAACCGCCTTGCACATGGGGGAAGCGCATCGCGCTGCCGAGGAAGCGCATGTCGAGGCACTGGTTGCGCATGCCTTCCTGGCAATGATGGCACTGGCCACACGGCTTGCTCGGATTGACCGCGACGCGCGTGCCGGCCTTGACGCTGGTGACGCCGTCGCCGACCGCCGCGACCACGCCGGCGATCTCGTGCCCCAGCGCCATCGGCTGCTGGATGCGCACGACGCCGAAGCCGCCGTGATGGTAATAGTGCAGGTCGGAGCCGCAGATACCGCCGTTGGCGATCTTGACGCGGACCGCGCCCGGGCCGGGCTCGGTGTCGGGGTAGTTGTCGATCCGGAGGTCTTTCGGGGCGTGGATGACGACGGCGCGCATAGGTGTTCCTCGGTGTTCCCAATTACATCGCGGCGATCATGCCGCCATCGACATAGATGATCTGGCCGTTGACATAGGTGGAAGCATCCGAGGCGAGGAAGATCGCCGCGCCCACCAGCTCGTCCGGCTTGCCCCAGCGCTTGGAGGGGATGCGGCCCATCAGCCAGTTGTTGAAGTCGGCGTTGTTGACCAGCGCCTCGTTCATGTCGGTGAGCATGTATCCAGGGCCGATCGCATTGGCCTGGATTCCGTGCTGGGCCCACTCCACCGCCATCGATCGGGTCAGGTTCTTGATGCCGCCCTTGGCTGCGGTGTAAGGCGCGATGGTCGGGCGGGCGAGCTCGCTGCCGAGCGAGCCGATATTGATGATCTTGCCGCGCCTGCGCGGGATCATGCGCTTGCCGGCCTCGCGGCCGATCACAAAGGCGCTGGTGAGGTCGGTCTCGATCACCTTGCGCCATTCGTCGGTGGTGAACTCGACCAGCGGCTTGCGATGCTGGATGCCGGCATTGTTGACGAGGATGTCGACGGCAATGCCTTGTCTGTCGAAGTCGTCGAAGGCTGCGACGATCGCGGGCTCGTCGGTCACGTTGAAGGCGGCGCCCTCGGCCTGATGGCCGGCGGCGCGGAATTCGGCGACGGCCTGCTCAACGCGCTTGGGATCGACGCCGTTGATGATGATCCTGGCGCCGGCCTTGGCCATGCCTTCGGCGATGGCGCGGCCGAGCCCGCGGGAAGAGCCGGTCACGAGCGCGGTGCGGCCGGAAAGGTCGAAGAGGGCGGTGCTCATCTCAAATAATCCTCAGACGTTGGAACGGCGCACGATCAGATCGGAGCGCTCGAAGACGGCGGGCAGAAGATCGACGCCGAGGCCAGGGCCTTCCATCGGGAAGACGTAACCGTCCTTGATCGTAGGCATCGTGGTGACGAGTTCATTGTACCAGCCTTTGTAGAAAGCGCGCACCGATTCCTGGATCAGCGTGTTGGGCTGGCTGAACGACATGTGGATGGCTGCGATGAAGCCGATCGGGCCGATGCAGTCGTGAGGCGCAAAGGGCCGGTGATAGGTCTCGGCCATCGCCGCGATCTTGCGGCCCTCGGTGAGGCCGCCGGTCCAGCACAGGTCGGCCATCACGACATGCATGGCATCGCGGTCGAGCATGTCCTTGTAGGGGAAGCGCGAGCCCAGCGTCTCGCTGGCGCAGACCCAGACGTCGGTCGAGCGGGCGTATTCGGCCAGCGCCTGCGGCGAGTTCATGCGGATCGGATCTTCGTACCAGGTCGGCTTGTACGGCTCGAGCGCGCGCGCGATTTGTTTTGCGGTCGGCAGATTCCACAGCGAGTGGAGCTCAACCATGATCTCCATCTTGTCGCCGACCGCTTTGCGGATCTTCTCGAACGGCTCGATCGCCTGCTTCATCTGAGCGGCGGTGATGTAGAGACCCTTGTTCTCCTGTGCGGCCGGATCGAACGGCCAGATCTTCATCGCCGAGATGCCGCTTTCGAGCAGGCTTTCGGCGAGCGCATCGGCGCGGTTCATGAAGCCGTCGAGGTCTTCATAGGGACCCTTGTTGGCGCCCAGATTCCAGTTCGCCACGGGGCTGATATTGGTGGAGCGGACGTACTGCGTGCCGGCGCAGGTGTTGTAGATGCGCTGCTTGTCGCGGCAGAGGCCGCCGAGCATCTGGTGCACCGGCTGATTGCAGACCTTGCCGAACAGATCCCACAGCGCGATGTCGATCGCGGAGGCCGCGCGATATTCGACGCCGGTGGACGACTGCGCCATCGGCAGGTTCAGCATGTCGCGATGGATCGCCTCGATATGCAGGGGATTGCGGCCGAGCAGGCGGCCGGCAAAGGTGTCGTGGATCTGCGCTTCGACTGCGCCAGCGCCGTAGAAAGTCTCGCCGAGACCGATCATGCCTGTGTCGGTGTGAACGCGCACCCAGATGACGTTGGAGAATTCCTCGGTGCGCAGCGTCTCGATCGACGTGATCTTCACAACAACTGTCCTCCCATCGCAGGCGCTTCGCGCCGGTCTTGTTCATTCCGCACTGCAGCATGCCGCAGAGGTTCGGGATTCTTACGCCTGCTTGTAATATATCACAACATGTTTTAAGGGTGCCACTAATAGGGCGCGCCTTGCGAGCGACAGCTCGGGCGGCCGGGAGGACAACATGGCACGGCGCAAGCGCGCGCTCGAGGTGGTGAGATCAGAGGACGACGGCGAGGGTAGGCCCTCGCGGCGCAATCGTCTCAACTTCTTCGAGCTGGCCTATCAGAAGATCGAGGAGCTGCTGGTTCATTGCGAGCTCAAGCCCGGTCAGTTCATGACCATGCTGGAATTGCAGCATATCACCGGCTTCGGCCGCACGCCGGTGCATCACGCCGTCAATCGTCTCTCAGCCGACACGCTCATCATCATCCGTCCGCGCCACGGTCTGCACATCGCGCCGATCGATCTGGCGCGCGAGCGCATGCTGCTGGCCCTGCGCCGCGACATGGAGCGCTTTGTCGTTCGCCTTGCAGCGGATCGTGCCAGCCTTTCGCATCGCAATCAGGCGCTGCACATCGAGCGCCTGCTGCGCGAGCGCCGCGCAACCCTGACCCTGGACGAGTTCAACAGCATCGACCGCCGCATCGATGCGCTGGTGCTGGAGGCTGCAGGCGAGCCGTTCCTGGTGCATACGCTGCGGCCGCTGCACACGCTGTATCGCCGCATCGGCTACATCCACCACCGCTTCATGCCTGGCCAGCAAGATCTCTCAGGAACGATCGACCATCATCTCGGTATTCTCAATGCAGTTGCGAACCGCCGCGTGGAGGATGCCGTCAAGGCGAGCGATGCGCTGATCGACTACATGGGCCAGATGTTCACGGGCATGGAGACCGGGATCGATCCGCGCCTGCTCGATTGCAGCATTGAGCCGTTGCTCGGCGCTTAGAACCATCCGGCACGCAAGGCGTTTTGAAGAGAGGACCAGACATGTCAACGATGGCCATGCCACAACCGACCGCGAGCGAAGCCGCGGTCCGCTACCTCATCACGAACTACAGCCCCAAGGGCAACAAGGTCGGCTGGCTGATGATGGCCTCGATCCTGGTCGAGGCCTGGGATCTCTATTCCATCGCCTTCGTGCTCATCTTCATCAAGGAGCAATACAATCCCGATCCATTGATGCTTGGCCTTGCCGCAGCAGGCACGCAGGGCGGTGCGCTGATTGGCGCACTGCTCGGCGGCTGGCTGTCGGACAAGATCGGCCGTCGCGTCATGTTCCTGATCACTATGGTGATGTTCATCGTGCTGGCGCTCGCGCAAGCCTTCGTGCCGAACGTCACCTGGCTCGTCGTGATCCGCTTCCTGCTCGGCGTCCCGCTCGGTTCGGACATTTCGACCGGCTACACCTACATCATGGAATCCATGGCCAAGGGTGAGCGCGAGGTGATGGGCAATCGCTGGCAGTTCATGTTCGCCGTCGGCGAAGTCCTGACCATTGGCGTCATCGTGATCTTCCTGCTGCTCGACCTCCACCACGAGACGCTGTGGCGCGTGACGCTCGGCCTCGGTGCGGTGCCGGCGCTGATCATCCTGATCATGCGGCACGACGTGCCGGAGACGGCGGTGTGGCTGGTGCAGAAGGGGCGCTTCCGCGAGGCCAAGCAGGTCGCGTGCGAGATGTTCAACGACGATCTCGCCATGCTGCCCGACCAGGACGTCGTGATGCCGAAGGTCTCGACCCGCGACTTCATCGCGGATCTCCGGAAGGACCCGATCCGCTGGCGCGCGACGATCTATGGCTGGATCGCCTGCTTCGCGCAAGGCAGCGAGTTCTCGACCTTCGCGTTCTATCTGCCGGTGCTGTTCGTCATGGTCGGCGTGTCGAGCGTGCTCGGCAACAACCTCGTGACCATGGCGCTGTTCTGCTTCGCCGCAGTGTCGGGCTGGGTCGGCCCGCTCTTGACGCCGAAGATCGGCCATCGCGGCATCGCGATCGCCGGCTTTTCGATCGTGCTGGCCTCGCTCCTGGTCGCAGCCTTTGCGCTCTACACCGACAACAAGATGTTGCTGCCGTTCGCGGCCGCCGCCATGCTGTGGGGCCATTATTGGGATGCGTCGAACTGCATGACGATCCCGACGATGGTGGCCAAGCCGAAATATCGCGGCACTGCCAGCGGCTTCGCCTACATGTTCGTGAAGCTGCCGTCGTTCCTGGCGATCTTCCTGTTCCCGTCGCTGTTCGCGGCGATCGGCCAGGCCAACGCCACGTTGTTCGTCGCGATCTTCCCGCT
Organism: Bradyrhizobium manausense; assembly: GCF_018129685.1. GTDB lineage: Bacteria > Pseudomonadota > Alphaproteobacteria > Rhizobiales > Xanthobacteraceae > Bradyrhizobium > Bradyrhizobium manausense_D. The sequence continues at coordinate 108,186 of NZ_JAFCLG010000006.1, read as the reverse complement.
GATCGGATTGTGTGCCGCCATCTTCATCCTGCCGGAAGTCTACGGTTACGAGAACGACTAAACTCTGCCAGTTAACTGATCGCGGCCGCCAATGCCGCGATCAGGGCTGGCGGCGTCACCAGCATGCCGAGCTTGAGGAACGGCCAGGCGCCGATCTCGATCTTCTCCCGCCGCAACGCGACCAGCCAGAGAATGGTCGCAAGCGAGCCGGTCACCGACAGATTGGGGCCGAGATCGACGCCGATCAGGATCGCGCTGACGACAAATGCGGGCGGATGATCGCTGCCGGCAACCGAGCCCGCGACGAGTCCAACCGGCAGATTGTTGGCGACGTTGTCGGCAATGGCAGTGGCGATGCCAACGCTCCAGGCGGCCTTCGTCGCGGATTGTTCAACGGCCTGATGGAGCAGCGCGCTGAGCTGCCCGATCACGCCGGTCTTGATCAGCGCCTCGACCATCACGAAGAGTCCGCCGACCAGCGGCAGCACGCTCCAGGACACGCCTCCGAGCACGGGCAGAGGCGATTGGCGGCTGATCAGCAGCACGATCGCGGCCGTCACGACGCCACAAATGAAGGTCGGCAGGCCTAGCTGCGTGTCGAGCGCGGAGGCCGCGACCAGCACGACGCCAATTGCGACGATGCCGATGGCGGTCAGTTTGCCGCCGCGGCCGAGTTTTGGATGGGGCACGCTGCGCGCGATGGTCTCGTCCTTCAGCGTCCGGTGCTGGGTGAGGCGCAGCACAATGTAAGTCAGCAGGATCGAGGCAATCGAGGGCAGGGCGAACAGGCGCAGCCATTCTGTCAGTTGCGGCATGCGCGCGCCGAACACGACGAGATTGGCCGGATTGGAGATCGGCAGCACGAAGCTCGCGGCGTTCGCAATGAAGGCACAGACGAACAGATAAGGCAGCGGTTTGGCACCGGCCGCGCGCGTCGCGGCATAGACCGCCGGCGTCAGCACGATCGCGGTGGCATCGTTCGAGAGCAGCACGGTCACGACCGTACCGACGACATAAATTAGCAGGAACAGCCGCTGCGGCGAGCCGGCGGCATATTCCACGGCGAGCGCTGCGAGATAGTCGAACAGGCCTTCAAGCCGCGCCAACTCGGCGATCAGCATCATGCCGATCAGGAAAAGATAGACGTCGACGCCTTTCTCGATGCCGACAAGCGCATCCTGCCACGGCAAGAAGCCGAGCAATACCAAAGCGGCGGCGCCGAGCACGGCCCAGATCGCTTCGGGCAGGCGAAAGGGGCGAATGATGACGCAGGCGGTCGCGGCGACGATGATGCTCCAGGCCCAGATGGCGTCAGACGGCACGTTCAATCCTTGTCCATGAGTTCGTGCCCTAGAACTTGACCGCCAGCAGCACCGCACCGGCGCCGATCATGGCGATCCCGACCCAACCCTGAGCGGTCGGTCGCTCGCCGAGAAAGGCGAAAGCAAAGAGGGCCACAAGGACGACGCTGAGCTTGTCGATCGGCGCCACCAGTGTCGCCGGCCCGAGCTTCAGGGCGCGGAAGTAACACAGCCATGACGCGCCCGTCGCGAGCCCCGACAGGATCAGGAACAACCAGGTCCTGGACGACACGGCCGAGGGGACGGCGAACTGCCCGGTGAAGAACAGCAGCACCGCGAAGGCAAGCAGCACGACGATGGTGCGAATGAAGGTGGCGAGGTCCGGATTGATGTTCTCGACGCCGACCTTGGCGAAGATCGCGGTCAGCGCGGCGAAACATGCGGAGAGCAGCGCCCAGGTTTGCCAGGCGGAGAAGAGGGCGGGTTTCATGGGGGCTCTTTTGTGGGGCTAACTGTAGCCTAGCATTCAATCGTCGTCCCGGCGAAGGCCGGGACCCATAACCACGAAAAGGTGTTTGGCGAAGATCGCCAATGACCGTCTCGTGTAAAGCTTCTTCCTTGGGGGTATGGGTCCCGGCCTTGGCCGGGACGACGGCGAAATTCCTGGCTCGCACTCACCGTGCCACCGGCAGCTTTTCCGTGATCGCCTTGCGCAGGATGCGCGAGAGCGATTCCACCGAATATGGCTTCTGGATCAATTCAAATCCCCGATGGGCGTTTTCAGCGAGCACGTTGCTGTAGCCGCTGGTCAGTACCACTGGGAGGCCGGGGTAGCGCTCGCGGATGATGCCGGCGAGCTCGACGCCGTTCATGCCAGGCATGATGACGTCGGAGAAGACGAGATCAACCGCAAATTCATTCTCGCCGAGGATGGCGAGCGCGGCATTGGCGTTGGCGGCGCGGCGGGTGAGGTAGCCGAGGTCTTCCAGGAGCTCGGTGGAGAATTGGCCGACATCGTCATTGTCCTCGACCACGAGCACGCGATAGCCGCGCCCGGTGGTGGCTCCTTCGCTGGAGAGCGACGCCGCTTCCTTCTCAGCGGCGGGGCTCTGCGCCTGCGGCAGATAGATCGTGAAGGTCGCGCCCTTGCCGGGCGTGCTGGTCACGGCGATGTCGCCCTCGGACTGTTTTGCGAATCCAAAGGCCTGGCTGAGGCCGAGGCCGGTGCCCTTGCCGACCTCCTTGGTGGTGAAGAACGGCTCGAAGATGGCGTCGATGTTTTCAGGCGCGATGCCGCTGCCGGTGTCCGCCACCGAGATCGCGACATAATCGCCGCCGCGCGCCGACTGCGCCCGCAGGCTCGGGATGCCCTGAACCTTGCGCACGGCGATCGTGAGCCGGCCTTCGCTGTCCATGGCGTCGCGGGCGTTGACGGCGAGATTGATCAGTGCGGTCTCGAACTGCGCGATGTCGGCGACCGTGAAGCAGTCGGCATCGTCGATCTCGACCACGATCTCGATGCGGCCGCCGACCAGTGGTCGCACCAGCTGCGCCACGCCTTCGACCTGGCTGCCGACATTGAAGATCTGCGGCTTCAGCGGCTGCCGGCGTGCAAAGGCCAGCAGCTGCGCGGTCAGCTTCGAGGCGCGCTCGACGGTGTCGGAGATCGCATCGACATAGCGGCGGCGCCGCTCCTCCGGCAGCTCGCGGCGGCGCAGGAAGTCGGTCGCCGAGCGGATGATGGTGAGGAGGTTGTTGAAGTCGTGCGCGACGCCGCCGGTGAGCTGGCCGATCGCCTCCATCTTCTGCGAGTGCCGCAGCGCTTCCTCGCCGCGACGGCGCTCGGTGATGTCGACGGCCTCGGGCACTGCGCCGGTGATGTTGCCGTGGCGGTCGAGCACCGGACGCATGCCGAATTCGAAATCGCGCTCGCCGATCGGCAAGTGCAGGCGCATCTCCATCCGCACCGCTTCGCCTTTCAGCACGGTGTCGAAGGCTTGGCGGACGAGGGCGCTCATGCCGGGAGTGCCGGTGAACCAGGGCGTGTCCCAGAACGGCTTGCCGATGACGTCTGCAGGACTAGCCTTGATGTCGTCGAGCGCAGTCTTGTTGGCGTAGAGCAGCTCGCCCTTGAGGTTGACGAGGCCTTGATACTGGTTGCTGGTCTCCAAGATCGCGCGCAGCCGTGCCTCGTTGGATTCGAGCTCGGTGGTGCGTTCGGTGATGCGCTCCTCCAACGTCTCATTGAGCCTTCGCAGCTCGATCTCGGCCTGCTTGGCGACGGTGACGTCGTGGGCGACCCCGATGAAGCCGATATGCTTGCCGGTGGGGTCCCAGCGCGGCTGCGATTCGGAGCGCAGCCAGCGCCATTCGCCGCTGGCGTTCTTGTAGCGCGCTTCGAGCACGAAGGGTTTGAGCGAGGCTTCGCCCTCGACCGATTGCTGCAAGACGCGCGGCAGGTCGTCCGGATGCAGTACCTTGCGCCAGTCGAAGGCGATGGCCTGCTCGTAGGGAAGGCCGACGAAATCGACATAGGCCTGGTTGGCGAAGGAGCGCGTGCGGTCGAGCTTCGTCACCCAGATCGGCACCGGCGCGCTGTCGGCGATCAGGCGGAAGCGTTCCTCGCTTTCGCGCAAGGTCGCGCGGGCAAGGGCCTGATCGGTGATATCGATATGGGCCCCGACGAGGCGGATGGCGCGGCCGTCGACGTCGCGCTCGACCTTGGCGACGACGCGTATCCAGCGCGTCTCGCCGTCGCTGGGGCGGATGATGCGGTACTCGGCGGTGTAGTCCTCGCTGGTGCCGGCCAGCGCATCGAAGAAATGCTGGACGGTGACGTCGCGGTCGTCAGGGTGGATGCGGCTGACCCAGTTCTCATGTGTCTCGTCGGCGGCCTCGGGCGGCAGCCCGTGGATCATCAGATATTCCGGCGAACGGCGGTTCTTGAAGCCTGCCCGAAAGTCGACCTCGAGGCCGCCAACCTTGCCGATGCGCTGGATGCGCGCGAGCTCGGCTTCGCGCTCCTGGAGCGCATGATGGGCGTTGTCGCGCTCGCGGGCGATTTCGTCGAGGTGCTGGCGCAGCCTTTCGGCGGCCTGGGTCTCGGGTTTTGGATCGTTCAAGGCGTCGGCCGTTGTGATGCGGGAGCGCACGTGCCGGGCCGATATTCACACATACAGAGCGTGATAGCCATTGCTCAATGGGGAATAGATGATGAAACACCGTGTTGCGGGTATGACTTCGAACGCCGGGGCTGGCAATTTGTTCCTGACGAAGGAACGATGAGCCGCGGTGCGCGTATCTGCGGGGCGCCACAATGATATCAGCAAGACTCCCTTTCCCGAGAGGCTAAACCTTGAAGCTCTTTGTCTGCCAGGACTGCGGCAATGTCCTCTATTTCGAGAACCGTGCCTGCGAACGCTGCGGCCACCGGGTCGCCTTCCTGCCGGAGAAGGAGACGATGTCGGCGATCGAGCCTGATGGAGAGGGCTGGAAGACTCTGGCAGGCAAGGGCGAAAGTCGCATGCTGTGCCGCAATGCCGAGTACGATTCCTGCAATTGGCTGACGGATATGGACGACACCACCGGCTATTGCCGCGCCTGCTGTCACAACGGCATCGTGCCCGACCTCTCCGACCCCGCGCAGTTCGCCGGCTGGCGCGAGCTGGAGGTGGCGAAGCACCGGTTGTTCTATTCGCTGATCCGCTGGAATCTGCCGCTGCAGACCCGGCAGGACAATCCCGCGCACGGCCTCATCTTCAATTTCCTCGCCGACGATCCCAACAGCGGGCAAAAGATCCTGACCGGCCATGACAACGGCCTGATCACGATCGCGCTCACCGAGACCGATGGCATCGAGCGCGAGAGGCGCAGGCTGGAGATGGGCGAGCCGTACCGGACGCTGCTCGGCCATTTCCGCCACGAAGTCGGGCACTATTTTTGGGACGTGCTGGTGCGTGACGGCGGCAGACTCGACGAATGCCGGGCGGTGTTCGGTGACGATTCCGCCGATTACGGCGAGGCGCTGCAGCGTCACTATGCCGAAGGGGCGCCGCCGGACTGGCAGCAGAACTACGTCTCGGCCTACGCCACCACGCACCCCTGGGAAGATTTCGCCGAAACCTGGGCGCATTACCTTCACATCGTCGACACCCTCGAGATGGCCTCGGAGTTCGGAATGGAGGTGCGGCCCAAGGTCGACCGCGACGGGGAGCTGTCCACGCGGATCCGCTTCAACCCCTACGAGGCGCGGGACGTTCAGGCGATCGTCGACGCATGGCTGCCGTTCACCTTCGCCCTGAACAGCGTCAACCGCGCCATGGGCCTGCGCGATCTCTATCCCTTCATCCTGTCGCCGGCCGTGGTCGCCAAACTGGGCTTCATCCATAGCCTGGTCCGTGGCGTGGCCAAGGGCAGGACCGGGGCCGGAAAGCAATAGCGCCCGCCGGGCTCACCGGACCCGTTCCGGTCTTGCGCTGGTACGCCAGAGCGGGTGGGATTTTGCCCGTTGCCTCCGGCCCATTTTGATGTACCACGGCAGGATACGGCCCCGTCCGCTCGGCCCGCCAAGGCCCCGGGTGGGGTCCCGCCCAAGGGACGAAGCTCAAGAAAATCATGTTTAAACGCATCCTGATCGCCAACCGCGGCGAAATCGCCTGCCGGATCATCAAGACCGCCCGCAAGATGGGAATTCAGACGGTCGCCGTCTATTCCGAGGCAGACCGCGACGCCCTCCACGTCGAGATGGCCGACGAGGCCGTGCTGATCGGCCCGCCCGCCGCGGCCGAGAGCTACCTGGTGATCGAGAAGATCGTCGAGGCTTGCCGCAGGACGGGCGCCGAGGCCGTGCACCCCGGCTACGGCTTCCTGTCCGAGCGCGAGGCGTTTCCGCGCGCGCTGGAAGCCGCCGGCATCGTCTTCATCGGCCCGAACCCGGGCGCGATCGCTGCGATGGGCGACAAGATCGAATCCAAGAAGGCGGCCGCGAAGGCCAAGGTCTCGACCGTGCCGGGCTATCTCGGCGTGATCGAGGACGACAAGCACGCGGTCAAGATCGCCGACGAGATCGGGTATCCCGTGATGATCAAGGCCTCCGCCGGCGGCGGCGGCAAGGGCATGCGCATCGCGCATTCCAGGGCCGAGGTCGCCGAAGGTTTTAATCTCGCCAAGGCCGAGGCGAAGGCCTCGTTCGGCGACGATCGGGTCTTCGTCGAGAAGTTCATCGTCGAGCCCCGCCACATCGAGATCCAGGTGCTGGGCGACAAGCACGGCAACGTCATCTATCTCGGCGAGCGCGAATGCTCGATCCAGCGCCGCAACCAGAAGGTCATCGAGGAGGCGCCGTCGCCGCTGCTCGATGAGGTCGCCCGCCGCAAGATGGGCGAGCAGGCGGTCGCACTGGCCAAGGCCGTGAACTACGATTCCGCCGGCACTGTCGAGTTCGTCGCAGGCCAGGACAAGAGCTTCTACTTCCTGGAGATGAACACCCGTCTCCAGGTCGAGCATCCCGTCACGGAGCTCATCACCGGCGTCGACCTCGTCGAGCAGATGATCCGCGTCGCCGCCGGCGAGAAGCTTGCGATCGCGCAGAAGGACGTCACGCTGACCGGCTGGGCGGTGGAATCGCGCCTCTACGCCGAAGACCCGTTCCGCAACTTCCTGCCCTCGATCGGGCGCCTGGTGAAATATCGTCCGCCTGCGGAAATGAGCAAGGACGGCATCACCGTGCGCAACGACACCGGCGTGCAGGAGGGCGGTGAGATCTCGATCCACTACGATCCGATGCTCGCCAAGCTCGTTACGCATGCACCGTCACGCGCCGCGGCGATCGAGGCGCAGGCGACTGCGCTCGATGCGTTCTATGTCGACGGCATCAGGCACAACATTCCGTTTCTGTCGGCGCTGATGAACCATCCGCGTTGGCGCGAGGGCAATCTGTCGACCGGCTTCATTGCCGAGGAATTCCCGCGCGGCTTCGCGCCGCGCCTGCCGGAAGGCGAGGTCGCGCGGCGCATCGCCGCCGTCGGCGCCGCCATCGATCACGTGCTCGGCGAACGCAAGCGGCAGATCTCCGGCCAGATGGGCGGACGCGTCGTGCAGCGCGAACGCCGCCGCGCGGTCTGGCTCGACCGCCAGGAGATCCTGCTCGAGGTTGCCCGCGAGGGCGATGTGATTGCGATCTGCTTCGTCGACGCCGATGGCAAGGCCGGCCATGCGCATCTGCTGCAGTCCGCATGGAAGCCGGGCGATCCGGTCTGGCAGGGCACCATCGATGGTCACGTCATCGCGGTGCAGGCGCGTCCGATCGCCAACGGCATTCGTCTTGCGCATCAGGGTGTCGAGGTATCAGTCTACGTCTGGACCGAGGCGGAAGCTGCCTCGGCAAGGCTGATGCCGGTGACGACGGCCTCCGACACTGGCAAGAAGCTGCTGTGTCCGATGCCCGGCCTCATCGTCTCGATCGCAGTGGCCGAGGGGCAGGAGGTCAAGGCCGGCGAGACGCTGGCCGTGGTCGAAGCCATGAAGATGCAGAACGTGCTCCGCGCCGAGCGGGACGGTACCGTGAAGAAGATCCACGCCAGCGCCGGCGCGACGCTCGCGGTGGACGCGCTGATCCTGGAGTTTGCGTAAGGCTGGTCTCGGCTATCGCCCAATGTCGTCCTGGACAAGTGAGCGGAGCGAAAGCCGATCCAGGACCCATTACCCCAAGGGGCAGTTGTGGACGGAGATCGTAGCCATCATCTTCTGCGACAATGTACAGTTGGAGTAATGGGTCCTGGCTTTCGCCAGGACGACGATAGAGTGTGATCGCGAGACATTCCCATGGCTTTTCGTTCCCGCCGCGAAAAACTGCGCTCCATCCTGTCGGGGCCGGCCTGCGTCCATCCCGGCTCGGTCTATGACGCGATCTCGATCCGCATCGCCGAGGACCTCGGCTTTCCGCTCGGCATGTTTGGCGGCTCGGTCGCCTCGCTCGCCGTGCTCGGCGACCCTGACGTCACCCTGATCACGCTCACCGAGCTCGCCGAGCAGGTGCGGCGGATGTCGCGTGCCGCCAGCCTCCCGGTGCTGGTCGATGCCGATCACGGCTATGGCAATGCGCTCAATGTTCGCCGCACGGTGCAGGAGCTGGAAACGGTAGGTGCGGCCGGCCTCACCATCGAGGACACGCTGCTGCCGGCCGCTTTTGGCGAGGCCAAGGCGCAGCTGATCTCGCTGGAGGAGGGCGTCGGCAAGATCAAGGCGGCACTCGATGCGCGCGGCGATCCTTCGCTCGTCATCATGGGACGCACCGGAGCTGCCTCGATCACCTCGATCGAGGATGCAATCCGCCGCGCCAGGGCGTATGAGGCTGCCGGAGTCGATGCGCTGTTCTTCACTGGAATCAAGTCGCGCGCTGAGCTCGAGGCGATTGTTGGTGCCACGCATCTGCCGATCGTGCTCGGCGGCGTGCCTGATGAATTGAACGCGATCGATGACCTCGCGGGCCAGCGCGTCCGCATCGCGCTCCAGGGCCATGCGCCCATCGCGGCGGCCACGCAGGCAATCTACGACGTGCAGAAAGCGTTACGTGAAGGGACTGCGCCGAAAGCGCTGAAGGGGTTGCCCTCGGCGGAGTTGACCAGCCGCGTCACGCGCGAGGCCGAGGTCAAAGCGCGCAGCGCCGACTTTCTTGGACTGAAGAGATGAGCCGCGCGATCCTCCAGGTCATGATCCGCGGACGCGTCCAGGGCGTCGGCTATCGCGCATGGGTCGAATACCAGGCGACGACGAGCGGTCTCGAAGGCTGGGTCCGCAACCGCCGCGACGGCAGCGTCGAAGCGCTGTTCGCGGGCGCGCCGAAGCACGTCGCCGACATGGTCGCGCTGTGCCGCCACGGCCCGCCGTCGTCGCGCGTGGACAGCGTGACGAGCGAGACGGCGAGCGTGGATGAGCTGAACCTGCGCAGGGCAGGGGAACCATTCTCGGTTCTGCCGACGGTTTAGAGCGCCTGCTGAAATCAAGAATGCCTCGCAATTGCGGCAGATCAGGCTTGATCTGCCGCAACGCTTGCGCTTGCGAACAGTCTATCAATGGCTGTGTTCAAGCTTTCAAGATCGGTAAGTGCATGCCATGGCCGATGCACCGCTCGATAGAACAGTGAAGGTGCCGTTCGATCCCAAGGCTTTCCTCGCGAAGCCCGCCGCCGGTGTGACGCTGGAGCGATTTCAAGCCGGCTGGCAGATTTGGACCCAGGGTGAGCCCGCCGACGCCATAGGCTACATCCGCAAGGGGAGCGTCAAGGTCACGACGCTTTCCAACCGCGGCAAGGAAGCCATCGTCGGGATCATCGGACCAAGCCAGTTCTTCGGCGAGACCAGCCTGGGTGGGGCGAAGCTGCGGACCGCAACCGTCGTGGCGCTCGAAGATTGCTTGATCACCACCGTGGCGAAGGACGTGATGTTTGCGACCCTCGCCTCTGAGCCAGAGTTCTGTAAGTTCTTCATGGCGCATCTCCTTTCGCGGAACACGCGGCTCGAGGAGGACTTGGGCGACCAGTTGCTGAACCTGAGTGAAAAGCGGCTCGCTCGGCTGTTGCTGGTCCTCTCCGACTCGGGACAAGACGACGGAAGACCGAACGAGATCAACCTCAGTCAGGAAGCGCTCGCGGAGATGGTCGGCACGACCCGATCTCGAATCAGCACTTTCATGAACAGGTTTCGCGAGCAAGGATTCATCAGCTACGACGGCCATGGCCGAAGAATCCAGGTCTACGCCGCACTTCTGATGTCGGTGCTGGGAGCCTAGCCGTCGTAGGGGCCATGCACTGGAGGGGGCCAGCCTATTCCAGGTAACTGAGATAGGCCGCGACGGCTTTGATCTGCGCTTCGGTGAGATTGTGAGCGATCGGCTGCATGATCGCCGAGTTGTCGGGGTTGGCCTTGTCCTGGCCGCGCTCCTTGTCCCAATTGCTCAGCTTCCTGATCATGTAGTCGTGGAGCTGGCCCGCCAGACGCGGAAACGCATCGGCGCCCTTGGCGTCCGGTCCGTGGCACGACGCGCATGGCGGCACCTCAGCGGCGGGAACGCCTTCCTCATAGATCTTCTTTCCGGCAGCCAGTGAGTCCCTCGGTGCGCCTCCCAATGGCTTCGGGTTGAGATCCTTGAAATAGGTCGAAAGGGCGGTGAGCATCGCCGGCGTCAGAACATGCGACACGTTGAACATCACGGGATTGGTTCGCCTGCGCTCGATGAAGGCCTGCAGTTGATTCTTCACGTATTCCGGTTGCTGCCCTGCCAACCGCGGCATCGGAAAAGATCCTCGGAAACCCTGTCCTGATAGGCCGTGACACGTCTTGCAGTAGTCAGTCTTGGCTTTGAGCTCCCGAGCGGGGACGTCGATCCCCTTGTCCTCTGCGAAGCTCGGCGCCGGGACGCCGGCTACCAGAATTGCTGCCAGCAGCGTCGACGCCAGTTCCCTGATCTTCATGATCGCCCTCCGATGATCCGCGCAACCTGGTTTTGTTTACGCCCAATCCGTGTTGCTGAATCACCTCACACCCTCGAAATCAAATTTGCTGTTCTTTTTAGAACAGTCGCGCGGATTGGTTCGGTTTTAGCTCAGTGTCCTCGGCAGCGATCACCGTATTGACGGCTGGCTGCGAGCAAATTGGGGTGGCGCGATGCGAGCTGACCGCGGTCGTTTTCTTGGCTTGCTAGGAAGCTGGAAGCTGGTCGCAGTTGGCGCAATCCTGTTCTCGGCTTTTTGGCTGACGATCGTTTTTGCGTCGCCTGCGCAGGCCTTGCCGAGTTTCGCGCGCCAAACCGGGCAACCGTGCGGCACATGCCATACCGACTTTCCCGCGCTCACGCCTTACGGCCGTCGCTTCAAGTTGCTCGGATATACTGCTGGCGGTGGCCAATTCCGCACGACGCCGTTTTCGTCCAACGACGCGATGGACGTGCGCGCCGAGTACGACAAGCTGCGCGGCTACGCGAAGGCGGTGGCGCCGCAATCTCGGGCCGATGCCGATAGCAAGGAATGGGTCCCGCCGATCTCGATGATGGCGGTCGTCGGCTTCACCCACACACAGGCGGACCTGCCTGCGCCGACAGATCCCTATGCCCCGAACAACAACACCGTCATGTCGCCGTTCAGCATCTTCTGGGGCGGCGCGATCACGAGCAACATCGGCGCGTTCGCGCAAGTCACTTACAACGCGGTACCGGCCGGAGGATTTGGCGACCCCTTCGGACACACCTGGACGTGGGACAACACCGACGTGCGCTTTGCGGGGACCGCGATGGTCGGACCTCTCGACGTCGTCTACGGCATCACCGCCAACAACAATCCGACCGTGCAGGATCTGTGGAACACCACGCCGGCATGGGGATTCCCCTATGCGGCTTCGAACCTGGCGTCGACGCCCGCCACCAAAACCGTTGTCGAGGGTGCGCTCGCCGCGCATGTCGGCGGCGTTGGCGCATACGCGATGATCAACGATCTGCTGTATCTCGAAGTGACCGGCTACAAGATGCTCTCCTTCAGCCAGCAGAATGCGCTCGGCACGGATCCGTTCGGCGTCGGACAACTCGGCGGCGTCGCGCCATATTGGCGCGTGGCGTTTGAGCCGCACTGGGGCCGAAATACATGGATGATCGGAACCTTCGGCATGTATTCCGAGCTCCATCCATGGCTCAACACCGCCTTCGGCACCTGGACAACCGCGGTTGATCCCTTGTCGGACAGGTTCACCGACATTGGCTTCGACACGCAATACCAATATCAAGGTGACGATTTCTGGCTGACATTGCGCGGCAGCTACATTCGCGAATATCAGCGGCTCGACTCCAGCTTTGCGAGCCTCGCCGCCGCCAATCCGACCAATGTGGTCAACAGCATGAAGCTGCAGGCCTCCGTGGCGATGGGGGCCGACAACCGCGTCGTTCTCACCGGCCAGTACTTCAAAATCTCGGGCACTTCCGACGCGAATCTTTACGGCACCGACCCGCTCAGCGGACTGGCCATGACCCCCAACAGTGACGGCTGGCAGGCCGAGATCGCCTACATCCCCTTCGGGGCGAGCAAGATGATCGGCTGGCCGTGGTTCAACGCCCGCATCGGCCTGCAATACACCTATTACAACAAGTTCAACGGTACCTCGGTCGCCGCCCACGACAACAACACCCTATTCCTCCACGCCTGGTTCGCAATGTAGGCCGGGCTGCTCAGGAGATCGTCGCATGAGAAAATCGATTGCCGTACAAGTCGCAGCGCTCGCACTGAGCGTGATTGGACCGGCGCATGCTGCCGATCTGGCGGTCGCGCCAACGCCGTTCGCGGAGCGCTTCAACTGGACCAGCTGCTACGGTGGTATGCATCTTGGCGGCGGCTTCGCCACCAAGAACATGACCGACCCAGTGCAACTGGTGCAGGATAACGCGGGGCCGGGTGGGACGGTCGGGGTAACGACCGTCAACCCAGGGCCGAGCGGTGCTGTTATCGGCGGCCAGATCGGCTGCGACTACCAGTTCGCTTCCTCCGCATTCGTGATCGGAATCGAAGGCAGCGCGTCAGGCTCGACCATGAAGGCCAACAAGACCGTTGGACTGCCGGTCAGCGTTCCCGATACGGCGTTGGTGCAGGCGAATACGGATTTTCTGACCAGCGTCACGGGGCGCGTCGGTTATGCCTTCGACAACGTGCTGCTTTACGGAAAGGGCGGCGTCGCAATGGCTGGCGACAAATACGAGGTCAGTGGCTCAATCGGTGGTGTGCCGTTTGACTTTCGCGGCCTCGACAATCGGATCGGCTGGACGGTCGGCGCCGGCGTGGACTGGGCCTTTGCGCGTCACTGGTCGGCAAGCTTTGAATACGACTATTACGGGTTCGGCCGCGGCAACCTGAATATGTTTGATCCGCTCACGGGAACCCAGGGCTTGGTGAGCGTCAGCCAGACCGTCCAGGTCGTGAAGGTCGGATTGAACTTCCACATGTGGGGAGCTGGCTGGTAATGTTCCGCTCTCCGGTACGAAGGCGCATCTTGCTGCGGAGCACGGCCGGCCTGGGCCGGGCCTTGCAGGCATTGATGCTCGTGCTGGCCTTCTCCGTTGCGTGTCATGCCGAGGACGGCGGCGTCGCCTCCCGAGGAAGCCTCGAGGCCAAGCTCGAATATTGCAAGACCTGCCATGGGCTGTCGGGCCAGGGCTATCGCGGATATTTTCCGATGCCACGGCTGGCCGGGCAGCAGCCGCAATATCTGGAGAACCAGTTGCGCGCGTTCATCGAGCGCAGGCGAACCAATCCGATCATGGCCAACGTCGCTCACGTGCTGAGCCCGTCCATGGTGTCTGCCCTGGCTGCCCATTTCAAGAGTCTCGATCCGAAACCGATCGGAGGAGCGCCGCGCGGCTCTCTGGCGGTCGGCAAGCGCATTTACGAGGAAGGGATTCCGGAGGCCAACGTGCCGGCGTGCTCGGCCTGTCACGGCACCGACGGCAGGGGCCAGAATGAAATCCCGCGCCTTGCGGGTCAGCTTTACGATTATACGGTCGGCCAGCTCGGGGGCTGGGCGAAAGTGCGAGGCCAGGGTTCGGCGGTCGATACCTCGGCGATCATGGCGCCGACGGCGCACAACCTCTCGCGATCCCAGGTCGAGGCGGTCGCAGCCTATGTCGGTTATCTGCAATGACGGTAACGCCGTTTCAAATCTGCGGCGGCCGCAAACATGGGGCGCGACAGCGCGGGATCATGAAGGGCATCGGTTGGAAACTCGTGGTTCTCGCCATCGCGGGCTCGATCGCACCGGCGCTGGCATGGGACGGAGGCGACTCCCGGGTCCGCAATTGCACCTGGTGTCACGGCACCGGAGGACAGGGATACACGGTTGCGCCGCGGCTCGCTGGTCAGCGTTCGCAATACATCGAAAGTCAGATCAGGAGCTTCCGCGAACACACGCGCGACAACCCGTTTTCGAAGCAGTACATGTGGGGCGCGGTAGCAGCGCTTGCGCCGCAGGACGCGCGCGACCTCGCTGCCTATTTCGCATCCATTCCGGCAAAGCCCGCGGATGACGGCGACAGGGGCCTCGCCGCACGGGGCAGAACGATTTACCTCGAAGGTATTCCGGAAGCGAACGTCGCGTCCTGCTATGCATGCCATGGTCCGAACGCCGAGGGTGTGCGGGACATTCCCCGCCTCGGCGGACTGGCTTACGTCTACCTGAAGACCCGGCTGGAGCAGTGGGGCCAAGGTTACCACTCGGGAGTAGGAACGCCGATGCCGATCGTCGCCCGCTCGTTGGGTCCGGCCGAAGTCGAGGCGCTGGCGTCTTATCTAAGCTTCGTTAGATAGGCCTCGCGCAGTCAGCTCGCCGCCTGATGTTCACCGCGGCAGTTTCGAAATCGCTTCGCTCAGCTCGTGGATTTCGTACGGCTTGCGCAGGATCGGGAAATCGCCGCGCACGCCGGCGGCGGCTTCGCTATAGCCGCTGGCGAGCAGGATCGGCAGGTCGGGGCGGATCTGGCGCAGGCGATGGGCGAGGTCGAGCCCGTCCATCTTGCCGGGCATGACGACGTCGGAGAAGACGAAGTCGACGCCGTTGTGCTCGAGCTCGCGCAGCGCGGACTCGGCATCCGCAACCCGGCGCACGTGGTAGCCGAGCTGCTCCAGCAACCCGGTGCTGACGATGGCGACGTCAGGATTGTCTTCGACCAGCAGCACCGTGCCGCTGCCGCGCGCGAGCGTCGTCTTGGGCGCTTCGCTCGGCATGCTCGCGGTTTCGCGCGGCAGCAGGATGGTGAAGGTCGTGCCCTTGCCGAGTTCGCTCGCGACCTTGACCGTACCGCCGGCCTGATGGGCAAAGCCGTGCACCTGTGACAGGCCGAGACCGGTGCCTTTTCCGATCGGCTTCGTCGTGAAGAACGGCTCGAAAATCTTGTCGACGACGTCTGACGGAATGCCGAGCCCGGTATCGGCGACAGTAATGGCGACGAATTCGCCGCTATGGAGCGGATCGTCCAGGACGATATTGTGCGCACCGATCGTCACGGTGCCGCCGTCGGGCATGGCATCGCGGGCGTTGATGACGAGGTTGAGCAGCCCGGTCTCGAGCTCAGAGACGTCGGCCTTGATCGGCCAGACGTCGCGCGCGATGTCGAAGGCAAGGTGAACGGAGCTGCCGACGCCGGCGTCAAGCACCTCGCGGATCGCCGCGATGCGGTCGCCGAAACGGATCGCCTGCGGATTGACGCTCTGCCGCCGCGCGAAGCTCAAGAGCTGGCCTGTCAGCGCAGCGCCGCGCTTGGCGGCGGTTTCGATCGCCGAGATCGCGCGTTGAAACTTGGGATCGTCTACGTCGCCCTTCTTGAGGATATGAAGGCTGCCGCTGATGATCATCAGCAAATTGTTGAAATCGTGCGCGACACCGCCGGTGAGCTGGCCGAGCGCGTCGAATTTTTGCGACTCCGCGAGCTGCGTCTGCATCGCTTCGAGCTTGATTTGCGTGTTGCGCCGCTCCGTGATGTCGCGGGTGATCTTGGCAAAGCCGACGAGAACGCCGTCCTCGTAGATCGGGTCGATCACGACGCTCGCCCAGAAGAAGGTGCCGTCCTTGCGGACGCGCCAGCCTTCCTCCTCGTAGCGGCCCTGGTCGCGCGCGATGCCGAGCGCCCGGGCAGGCTTGCCGTTGGCCCGGTCGGTCTCGGTATAGAAGCGCGAGAAATGCTGGCCGAGGATCTCCTCGGGCGAATAGCCCTTGATCCGCGCGCCGCCGATGTTCCAGCTGGTGATGATGCCGTTGGGATCGAGCATGTAGAGCGCGTAATCAGCGACGCCCTCAACCAACAGCCGGAAACTCCGTTCGCTTTCGAACAAGTCTCTCTGTTGACTGAACTTTTTCACCATTCCGGACCCCGCCTCGACCGGAGCAAACGCTCGTCAAGGCGTTTGGTTCCGAGTCTCTGGGACGTTTTTAGGCAAATATTGCGAACGGTATGCATGACGCAAGGCGGGTTGGGGTCCTTGACATGCAACCGCAATTGTCAGATATTTCTGTTATGACAGAATTAACCGGAAAGAAGAAACTCCCCGCCGCCGTTGAGCGCTTCGTTCTGCATTGGGGCGACATGGGCGATCAGTGGGGCGTCAACCGCTCGGTCAGTCAGATCCACGGATTGCTCTATCTCGCGGAGGCGCCGATGACGGCGGAGGACATCGCCGACACGCTCGGCATGGCCCGCTCCAACGTCTCCAACTCGCTGAAGGAACTGCTCGCCTGGAACCTGATCCGGCGGGTGCCGATCCTCGGCGACCGCCGCGATCACTTCGAGGCCGAGACCGACATCTGGGAGGTCGCGGCCCGCATCGCGGCGCGGCGCAAGGAGCGCGAGCTCGATCCGGCGATCACGGCGCTCAGGGCCTGCGTCACCGACGCCGCCGACGATCCCACCATCAATCCGGTCGCGAGCAAACGGTTGAAGGAGATGCTCGCCTTCACCGAGCTCGCCGATCACTGGTTCATGCAGATGCTGAAAGTGCCGCGGCCGCGTGTGGTCGCCTTGATGCGGCTTGGCGAGAAAATCGCGAATTTGCTGCCGCTGGGCAAGGCCAAGTAGAGTTGAGGAGGTTGCGATGACGTCGGCAAGATTACCAGGCTCCAACGCTCCAGCCTCCGCTCACATCAAGCTGCTCGACGACCGCCGCTTCCGTTCGCTGTTGTCGGACGAGGATTGGGGCCGCCTGCCGCTGGCGACCTGGCGGCGCTTCTCCAAGCGCGTCGCTGACGGCGACAGCGTCGTCTATGTCGGCGTGGTCGACGAGGTCTCGTTCAGCGAGATCGGCTGGTGGTTCGCGCAGGCCGCACGGCTGATCGGCGGGCCGCTGCCAATCGGGCGCGACACCGGCGTGCCGATGATCGTCACGGTCACCGAGGATGGTGCCACCGGCGGACAGACCTGGACCCGGATCTGCGCGCGCAAGCGCGGCTTTCCGCAGGTGATCCATTCGGCCAAACGTTTCGCCGGCCCGACCGGTCTGGAGGAATATGTCGGCTTCGGCGTCTCCATGGCGCTCCGCATTGCGGTCGAAGGCGAGACGCTGACGTTTCGCAGTGCCGGTTACGGCCTGCAGCTGGGAAGCTTCTGGATCCCGCTGCCGCAATGGCTCACGCCGGGCGATCTCACCGTGACACACTCGGATCTCGGCGAGGGCGCGTTCCGCTTCACTCTCGATGTCATTCATCCGCGTTACGGCGCGCTGATCCACCAGTCTGCATTGTTCAGGGAGGCCGTATCATGACGCCGCTCTTGTGGACGCTCATCGCCATCCAGATCGTGATGGGTGTGTTCGACACCTTCTATCATCACGAATTCACCGAGCGCCTGGCCTGGCGGCCATCGCAGCGGTTTGAGCTCAAGCTGCACGGCATCCGCAACATGCTCTATGCGCTGCTGTTCCTGCTGCTCGGGTGGCTCGAAGTCTACGGCCTGCTGGCGGTGCTGGTCGTCGCGGTGCTGGTCGCCGAGATCGTCATCACGCTGATGGATTTCGTCGAGGAGGATCTGAGCCGGAAGCTGCCCCCGAGCGAGCGGATCAATCACACGCTGCTCGCCATCAACTACGGTGCCATCCTGGTGCTGCTGCTGCCGGTGCTGATCGACTGGGCGACGCAGCCGTTCGGCGTGAGCGTTATGTATCAAGGCCTGCTCAGCATCGCTGCGAGCGCCTGCGCGGTCGGCGCGGCGCTCTGCGGCGTCAGGGACTTTGCGGCGATGCGCCGGCTCTGCCGCATGAAGAGTGTGCCTGCAGCAGGACTTGTTGAGAAGCTCTCCAACCGCAAGACGGTGCTGATCACCGGCGCTACCGGCTTCATCGGCAGCCGGCTTGCGGCAAGCCTCAGCGGGGCGGGACATAACGTCATTGCGCTGATCCGCAATCCCGCGAAGGCCGAGATGCTGCCGCCGCCGGTAACGCTGATCACCAGCCTCGATCAGCTTTCCGCGGACACGCATATCGACGCCATCGTCAATCTCGCGGGCGAGCCGATCGGCAACGGCCTGTGGACCGAGGCGAAGCGCGCCACGATCATCGGCTCGCGTGTCGACATGACCGGCGAGGTCGTCAAGCTGATCGGGCGGCTCGACCGCAAGCCCGAGGTGCTGGTCAGCGGCTCCGCAATCGGCTGGTATGGCCTATGGGCCGACCAGGTGCTGACGGAGTCCGCAAAATCTCACACCTGCTTCAGCCACGAACTGTGCGCAGCCTGGGAGAAGGCTGCGCGGCCGGCGCAGGAGCTTGGCGTGCGCGTCGTCAACCTGCGCATCGGCCTCGTGCTCGGCACCGAAGGCGGCTTCATCACGCGCCTGCTGACGCCGTTCGAGTTCGGCCTTGGCGGTCCGCTCGGCACCGGGCGGCAGTGGATGTCGTGGATCGAGCGCGACGATCTCATCCGTCTGATCGCCTATGTGATGGCGACGCCCGACCTTGCCGGGCCGGTCAACGCCACCGCACCGATCCCCGTCACCAACGCAAAGTTCACCGAGGAGCTTGGCCGCCGTCTGCGTCGGCCCACGGTGTTCCGCATTCCCGGTGGCCTGCTCCGCCGGATCGGCGGAGGCTTTGCCGACGAGCTGCTGCTCGGCGGCCAGCGCGTGCTGCCCAACAAGGCGCTGAGCCGCGGTTTTGTCTTTCGACACGAGACGCTGCGCAGCGCGTTCGAGGCGATTTTATGAGGTCAACTTGGTTGCGCGTCACCAAGGGCTGGCTCAGCGGATGCGTGGCAGCCACGCTCGCTGCCGAGATCTGCCTCATCGTTGCGGCGATGTGGGAAAACCATCGCGCCCAAATATCTGTGCCGGCGTCGGATTATCTGATCGGTCTTGGCCTGACTGCGCCACTTATCCTGTTCGCGATCGGAATGCTCACTGCGATCCCGGCCGTTATCGTCATCGGCCTGACCGAGCGTTTTCGGGTGCGGTCGCTGCTATTCTATGTTTGCTCGGCCGGCGTGACCGGGGGGCTGAGCCAAATCCTGTTCGAACGCTCGTTCAATCGCGTCTGGCTGTTTGTTCTGGCCGGCGGCGCCGCGGGGCTGAGTTATTGGTATGTCGCTGGACGCCATGCCGGTCGCGGTCATCCTGCCGGGGAGACGGGCTAGTTTCTGTCGCCAATGCGTCCGTCTGCCGCGCTCCGGAATGTCGCGGCGACCGTACGGAGCGCCGCGAGCTTGGCGGGATCGCTGACCTTCGAATGTAGCATCACCTTCGAGCTGCCGAGTCTGGGAAGCTTGTGCGCCGGTCCGACATCGACGAGGCCCGCCGGAGCAATTCGCCGCGCCAGCGGCGCAACAGCCAACCCGGCCAGTGCAGCCGCGACCACCGCCGTCACACCGCCGCCGACAAAGCGCTCGCGCCAGGCGATGCCGGCCTTGTCGAGCGCGCGCACGGCAATCGCGCGGACGCCGCAGGGCGGGGCGAGCGTTGCCAGCGGCAGCGGCTCGCCCTTCGGCAGGGCGAGGCGTCGCGACGCAAACCAGCCGAACTCGTCCTCCGTCAGCTTCTCGCCGCCGCGGCGGCTGCCTTCCTGGCGGACGATCACGGCGTCGAGCTCGCCTGCGTCATAGGCATCCTGCATCTCGCGCGAGAAGCCGATGGTGACGGCGAGGGTGAGGTTTGACGCCATTGCGTTCAGGCGTTCGAGCAGCGGCACCAGCTCGGGGCCCGCCGCGTGATCTGAAATGCCGAGCGAGAGCGGCTGCGTGACTGGCGCCTCAGCCGAGAGCGCGTGGTCATGCGCCTGCATCAGTGCGCGAGCGCGCTCGAGGAAGCTGGCGCCGTCGGCCGTGAGCCGGACCGCGCGCGGCGATCGTTCGACGAGGCGTTTGCCCAGCAGTGCTTCCAGCCGTTGCAGCTTGAGGCTGACCGCCGCCTGGGTCGTGCCGAGGGCTTCGGCGGCGCGCGTGAAGCTCTGGAGGTCCGCGACCAGCAGGAAGGCATGGACCGTGGCGATGTCGAGTGTGGCTATCATTATGAATTCTTATCACTGGTATCATATGAGATAAGGTACCAAAATGATGGGTGAAGGTCTAGCTTCCTGCCAACGCCGCGCAAGACCTGCGCGACATCCTGAGGAGAACGACAATGCCCCTGATCACCGTGTCCTATACGTCTACCCGCCAGTCGCCGTCGTTGAAGGCCGACATCGCCAGCGCCGTGTCCGAGCTCACTGCGCAAATTCTTCACAAGGATCCCAGGGTCACCGCCATCATCGTGAAGTCGGTCGATGCGGGTGACTGGTTCGCCGGCGGGACGTCGCTCGCCGAGCAGAAGCTCGCCAGCTACTGGATCGACATCCACGTCACCGAGGGCACCAACACCAAGGACGAGAAGGCCGCTTATCTTGCCGCCATATTCAAGCGCATGGCCGAGATTTTGGGCCCGCTGCATCCCGAGACGTATTTGCATGTCGACGAGGTCAGGGGCGATGCCTACGGCTTTGGCGGCCTCACCCAGGAGCGCCGTTACATCGCCGGCAAGCTCGACGTGTCGCTGAAGGCCGCGTGAGGAGGCAAGCCGCGGGTGAGCGATCTCACCCGCGGCCCGATCATCAGCTTGCCACGCGGAACTGCACCTCGGCATTGTTGATGAAGCACGTCTTGTCGAACAGCTTCAGATCCAGCGGGTTGGGCAGTCTCACATCGCTGAGATCAGGGCAGGGCTTGACCGAGGAATCGTAGGACCGGTCGATCTGGGAGATGAAGACCATGATCAGCCCCTTGTCGCGCGCGTAGGATTTCAATGTGCGCACCTGAACAGTCAGGTCGGGGTGTTCCCGCCGCTGGTCGAGCAGTTGCAGATAGTCGATCACCACGACTGTGCCGCGGGGAGCTGCCGCCATCTGCTTGACGACGTAGTCGGCGCTGATGGCGTCGGAGCAATCGACCTCAAATCGCTTGTCGAACTGCGCGGGCTCCGCGCCGATCGCGCGCAGGCGATCCAGCACGTCCTTCTCGGTGTATTCGAGCGAGAAGAACGCGGCCCGATGGCCCGACTTCATGGCTTCCACGGCAAGCGCGAGGCTCATCAGCGTCTTGCCTTGGCCGGGACGCGCCCCGACCAGCACCAGATCGCCAGGTTTGAAGTGCGGAAACAGCTTGTTCGCCGGTGTCGCCGCGGCCGCTTTCGCCGCCAGCATGCTCCAGGCGGAAAAGCCTTCCGTCGCAGCGACGCGGTCGAGCGCGTCGTGGAGCGGGATGCCGTCCTCGCGGGACAGGCGCCTGGCCTTGCGCTTGAGATGATAGATCGGTGCAGACAGCTTCATCGTCAGAACCTCCTGATGCGAGCAGAAAGCGCAATCCCTCCTTATGCTCAGCGCTCGAACAGTTGGTCCGATGGTCGCATCGCCCGACATGAAGTCTGCTTTCCCGGCGGAGGGGGGAGGCGTGGGCGGCGCCTGACACAAGGGTAACCGATTCCGCACTCGTCGAGAACGCGGTCAGCGTGTCTCCAACAGAAATGGATTAGACCGCCGCCTCCGGCAGCAGCGCGTGGGTCGGCCCGAACAGCTCCTCGAATGCCTGCCGCAGCGCGATGTCGACATCGGCCATTGTCACGAGCTGGCCGAGATCGGCCAGCGAGGTGACGCCGTAGCGGCGATCGGCAACGCCGCAGGGCACGATGCCGGCAAAGTGCTCCAGCTCCGGTTCGACATTGATGGCGATGCCATGAAACGAGACCCAGCGCTTCAGCCGCACGCCGATCGCGGCGATCTTGTCCTCGTGCTCGGGCCCCTTGTCCGGGCGCTTCACCCAGACGCCGACTCGATCTTCGCGCCGCTCGCCGCGGACATTGAAGGCGGCGAGCGTCTTCAGAACCAGTTCCTCCAGGCTCGCGACATAGGCCCGCACGTCCGGACGCCGCCGCTTGAGATCGAGCATGATATAGGCCACCCGCTGACCGGGCCCGTGATAGGTGAGCTGCCCGCCGCGTCCGCTGGCAAAGGTGGGGAAGCGGGGATCGAGCAGGTCGGTCGCCTTGCCTGATGTCCCGGAGGTATAGAGCGGGGGGTGTTCGAGCAGCCAGACCAACTCGGGCGCCTCGCCCGCGGCGATCGCGGCGACACGGGCCTCCATAGCCGCTACGGCATCCGGATAGTGCACGGGAGCGTCCGAGATCCGCCACTCGACGGTCTCGCCGGTGGCGGAAAACGACGTCAAATCGAGCTGTTGGCGGAGGTTTTGAGGCGAATTAACCATTGGCTAACCATAACGTGGTGATGATGGGACGCAAATTCCAAGTCCTTGCTTCCAGTCCCTGGTTCAAGTTCCTTGGTGTAGTCCCCAGTTGCGGTGGTCCTGACAGTGCCCACACTCGATAAAGTCACCGTGGATCTCATGGTCGTCCTCGGGACGACCACCATGCCGATCCATCAAGTATTACGTCTTTCCCGCGGCGCCATCATCGAGCTGGATGCAACCGAGGCCGACGAGGTCAAGGTTCTCGCCAACAATCTGCCGGTCGCCTCCGGCGTTGTGCTGGTCGACCGCAACCGGATTGCGGTCGAGGTCAAACAAATGTTGCCGCGGACGCCTGGGACCCGGTAGGGCCGGGGCCCGCGGACCCGCTGGCGGCCTGATTGGGCCGATCCGGACGAGGATCGCGACTTTCCTGACCAGCTTGTGGAATTCAGGGTCTTTGCAGACTTGTATCCCCCTGATGGATTTGTTAGATCGGCGGCCGCTGATCCGGCCAGCCAACGACCTCAGGCCGGTATCTTCTTGCGCTCGTGGCGGAACTGGTAGACGCGCTGCCTTGAGGTGGCAGTTCTTAACCGAGTGGGGGTTCGAGTCCCTCCGAGCGCACCATTAGGCATTTGCTGATTGTCGAACTGCATCCGCGGGCTTCCGTGGATGTCCATTTAACCCCAGACCATCTGTTCCGTTCTCGACCATTTGTTGCAATACGACCTCTGGTATTGCTCAATGCCACGATGCCGTGTTTCGGTGCCGATCAGCGGCAGCCCAACTCTTTATAACCATATTGAAAAGGTTGGCTTGCCGCGCTTACTAGGGTGGTCAGGGACATTGTTTGAAGAGGGTGGAGATGGTCGGCAGGCGGCATGATTCGCGGGAAATATCGGACAAGCTGGCCCAGGCGGATCAACTAGCGGCCAAGGGCAAGACCCAGCGCGAGATATCAAAGGCGCTCGGCGTCAGCGTGATGACCTACCACCGCTGGAAGAAGATGCTCCGATCTCCGGTCCCGTCGATGGACGACGAATCGGACGGCGGGGTCAATGGCGGCTCGCTCTCCCAGCATAAGGCTGGCTCCGAACAGCTCATCAGGCAGCTGGAGTTGGAAAACGCCCAATTGCGACGTCTTGTTACTGACATGTTGCTGGAGAAGCTGAAGTACGAAGAGCAACTTCGTGCACGGCAGGAGCCGCGGCTTCGCCGCCCCGAGAAGGGCTAGGGCTTGATCCCCAGAGGGGGAGGCAGCTCCAAAGGCGAGGAGCTGGACACGGGGACGGGCATCGCCGCCACTGGCCTGGCCAGATCGGAGCCATAGGATACCCAGACATTCGGGTCCGTCGCGCTCTGCCGTAACAGATAGCGATAACTGGTCTCGTACCAGAACAGGATTTCCGGGGTCTGGTTGTCGAGGATCATTTCGCCGCGGTCCGACCGGACGGTCAGCACCGCGTGACGCGTCTTCTCTCCTTGTTTGCCCTGGCCGCGCTCCTCGACGACGGTAATCAGCAAGGCGCCAATCGGCCAGCCGGCCTTGGCCAGCATCCGCCGCTTGAGCAGCACCATGTCCTCGCAATCGCCTCGGTCGAGCGGATAGGCCCAGCGTTCACTCGTACCGTAGAGTTCGGCATCGCTGGTCCAGGTGACGCGGTCGTTGACGTATTTGTTGATGTCATAGAGCTGTTGCAGCAGGTCCGGCGTCAACGTCACGTCGCGGGCCTGGTCGGCGGCCGGCTTGCATTCCTCGGCATTGCTGGCGCAGAGCTGCAACCATCCGTTCGGAGCCTTTGTGGCGTTTCCGATCGCGGCGAACAGCGCCGGGCGGACCAGGAAGGCGTGGGCCGGCGCACCATTCAGCGCGGCGGCGGCGAGGGCGGCGGCAGCCATCATCCACCGGCAAATCCGTGCGGCGGTGTTGAGTTGCGTCCTGCAAGATCCGGTCATGCCTGCCCCCATCGGCGTCCGGACGGGAGGCTCGCAGACAGACCTCGCGATGCCGCTAAACCATTGCCTCAAATTGAATCGATCTCGGAGGAAGAAGGCCCAGCCCATTGGTCATGGTGTGGTTTCGATTAATGCACGCGCGGCTCAGGTGAAGCCTGAGCCTGAAGGATCGATGGCAAGCCGTTGAAATGACGTCGGATGGGGCCGCGGGAGAGGCAGGCAGATCGCCTAGCCATATTCCTCGCCGATGCCGTATTCCTTGTAGATTTCCAGCGGATCCGTCTCCGGAAACAGGCGGCATTTGGCCTGGGCGAGGTGCAAGCGCACCGCGGTCGGCTCCTTGCCGTGCGACAGCATCTTGCGGATGTCATCCATATGCGCGCTCGGCTGGTGCTTCGTCTCAAGCTGCTCCAGCGCGACCAGGGCGGTTGCGAGCGCTTCGGTCATAACCCAGTCGTCGTGGCCCGTGATTCCCTTTTTCGGCATCGGCAGACCTCACGCGTAAGCGGCGGCGGCAGTCTATCGTAGCTTCCATCGAATCTCCATCGAGCCGCAGCGGAGGGCGCGTGGAACAGGCGGCGGCCTGCGGCTCGCGCTTGCATTATGGCGGCGCGTGGATAAAAGGCGGCGGCGTGCGGGCAATCGTAGCCTCGTTGAAACAAAAGCGGCGTAGACGGACCTCGCGCGACCTCTCTTCGCTGGAGCCAGCATGGTCTTTCTAAGCTTCGTCTACCGCTTCCTGACCAACTTCGTTTTCCTCACGCTGGTCTATTTCGGCCTGAACTACATGGAGAAGTATGAGTACCGGGCGCTGCTTGCGGTGCTCGTGCTGGTCTATAGCGGGATGCGCGCGGCCTCGACCTTGCGGGCGTTCTACTTCTTCCAGAAGATCGAGAAACTGGAGGCGGAGACGAGGCGTCTGCAGGCGCCGATCAATGACGGTGCGGGCGGCACAGCAGCCCGCAAGCAAATCGTCACCGACGTCGCGCGGCTGCGCCGTGACGGCGAGATCAAGTCCTACATGGACCTGTTCTTCCTGGCGCTGATCGTGCTGCTCTGTGTCGCCGCCATCTTCCGGCAGTGAAGGTTTACTGCGGGCGCTTCTTCAAGCTTGCGAGCCGGGTCGGTCGCGGCGCTGCGCTCTTGGCCTGAGCCGCGTGCTTCGGCGCGGCGTGGCCGGCATGCGCGGTTCGGCGCGCCTGAATCTTCCCCGCGTTGCGCTTGCTGGCGCGCGGTGCCTCGGCCGCCATCGCGAGCCGGGTGGCGGCGCGCCGCGACAAGGTCGCCGACAACAGAACTTCGACCGAGCCCTCGGGGATCGTGAAGAGATCGCGGCCGGGGGCGGGCAGGGTGGATGCGATATCGGCCTGTGCCATGGTCATGCGCGGCAGCACCAGCGGCGGGTGCGCAGTCTGTGTGTTGAGGTCGGCAAGACCGGGCGCAGGCATCGCTGCGGTCTGCGTGAACACGAAATTCGGGACAGCCGGCCAGCGCGCAATCGGCGTCGTCTCCGTCGGCGGATGCAGCAGCCACTCCACGGTCGTCGTCGGTGTTGCCGGTTGGTCGGCGGTTGCCGGCACGACATGCACGATGCGATAGCCGCGCGCCTTGAGGTCGCGGATGATCTTTGGCAGCGCCGCCACGGTGCGCGCCTGGATGTCGTGCAGCAGCAGAATGCCTTTGCCCTTGGCCTCCAGCCGCTGGATCGCGAGCTGGTAGACGCGATCCGGCGAGATGTGGCGCCAGTCGTCGGCCGGGAAGTCGGCGCTCCACACCTGGATGCCGCGCGAGATCAGAAGATTTTCCACGCCATCGGCGCGCATCAGGCCGGGAATGCGGAAGAACGGCGCGAGCTTGGACGGGTCCGTCATCGCCGCGGAGGTCCACTGGATGCCGCCATCGACCTGGGCCTCGACCTTGTCGATTGGCATCCGGTCCATGGTCAGGGGATGGGTCATGCTGTGCGTGCCGACGGTGTGACCGGCTGCAACCAGCTTGCGCACGCCCTCCGGGTTCGCCTTGGCCTGCTCGCCGATGATGAAGAAGGTCGCCTTGATGCACTCGTCGGCGAGGATCTGAAGCACCTGATTGGAATATTTCGGCAGCGGACCGTCGTCGAAGGTCAGCACGACCTCATGGTCCTTCAGCGGCAGCGTCTCACGGTACTGCATGGTGCCGATGCGCGGATGCTCGCGCGGATCGACGACGAGGGTGCGGGAGGTGCCGAGCGCGTCGGGATGGCCCGGGCATTCGGCGGCCAACGCTGCTGTCGAGGCGGTGGTCAGCACCCCCAGGAACAACACAGCTCGCACGACAGCTGGCAGGGCAGCCGACAGGACGGTCCACGATCGCGTCCGAACTACAACGCTACTTTCGATCATGAATTCCGTCTGTCCTCATCTACGTCGCGTGCAATATCCGTAGGTCGGAGATGCCCGGAAACGGTTCAGGCGCAAAGACGTTTCTCGCCCAAGGTTCCGCTCAAGACGCCCCGCAATCAATGCATGGCGTAGCATGAACAGAGTGTTAATAGGGCTCAAATCACCCCATTTTGGTCAGGCGTGACATTCCGGCATCAATGCGCGTCGGCGTTCTGCTGCGATGTGCCAGCCGGCACGATGTGGACGATGTGATAGCCGTTTTCCCGCAGCCACCGCAGGAAGTCCGGCATCATGGCCGCCGTGCGCGGCTGGGCATCGTGGAACAGGATGATACCCTTGCGCGCGGCAGTCACGCGGTCGGTGATCAGCTTGAGTTCCTGCTCCGGCGTCATGTCGTTCCAGTCGCTGGCCCAGAAATCGGCCCCGAACACAACGATGCCGCGCTGCTCGAGCTGATCGAGCTGAGCCGGCGTGGATTCGAAATAGGGGAAGCGGAAGAACGGCGTCGACGGCGTCGTCGTTGCGACCCCGTTCAGCGCCTTCTCATCCGCGGCGATGCCGTGGTCGATCTCGTACTTCGCGGTATCGGCCGGAATCCGCGCCATGTACGGATGCGACCAGGTGTGGTGGCCGATGGTGTGACCCTCGCGGGCGATGCGCTTGACCAGGTCCGGAAATTCGGTGGAGCTCCGGCCGACCAGGAAGAAGGTCGCGCGTACGCATTCCTGCGCCAGCGCCGCCAGCACCTTGTTCGTCGACGGCGGACGAGGACCGTCATCGAAGGTCAGCACCACTTCATGATCGGCGAGCGGCAATGTCTGCGGAAAACTTTTCAGGCCAACGCGGGGCGTGGTCTTCGCATCGACACTGAGCACCCGTGAGGTGCCGAGTGCATCGCTCCGCGGGCAGTCTGCGGCCCGGGCCGAGCCGATCGCCGTGAGGGTGGCGAGAGCCAGGCCCGTCGTGATCGAGGTCCATTTCGGCGGGTGCATCTTTGCCATTGCGCTCGCGATTGTCTTGTGGGTATTCCCTGACCGTCAGCCCAACCATCAACCTGTCAGACGGCGAGGCGTTCCATGGATGAACATATCGATGGTGCTGCGCCCGCCGAGACATTGGTACTCGACCACGTCCCGATGCGCAACGAAGACGGCGAAATCCGGCAGGAGTTCGTCGAGGAAATCGCCCGCGCGATCGAGGCCGGTGACAGCGCTGCGCTGCGTGCCTGTGTGGCCGATCTGCACGAGGCCGACCTCGGCGATCTCATCGCGGCGCTTGCACCCGATGATCGCGTCCGCCTGGTCGAGCTGACCGGCGCGGACTTCGACTTCTCCGCGCTGAACGAGGTCGACGAGACCGTCCGCGAGGAAATCCTCGACGAGCTGCCGCCCGAGACGGTGGCCGAGGGCGTCCGCGAACTGGAATCCGACGACGCGGTCGAGCTGCTCGAAACCCTCGACGAGGAAGATCAGGAGGAGATCCTCGAGAAGCTGCCGCTGCAGGAGCGCGTCGCGCTCGAGCGCAGCCTGCTGTATCCAGAGAACTCCGCCGGCCGGCGGATGCAGACCGAGTTCATCGCCGTGCCGCAGGATTTCACGGTCGGGCAGGCGATCGATTACATGCGCGATACGCCCGATCTTCCTGACCGCTTCTATGAGATCTACGTCGTCGACAAGGACCGGCACTGGCAGGGTGCGGTGCCGCTCGACGTGCTGCTCCGCGCACGTCGCCCGGTGCCACTGGCCGAGCTCACCGACGAGGATCGGCGCCGCGTCTCCGTCCTGGAGGACCAGGAGGAGGTGGCGCGCATGTTCGGCAAATATAACCTCGTCGCCGCACCGGTGCTCGACACCCAGGACCGCCTCGTTGGCGTCATCACCGTCGACGACGTCGTCGACGTCATCGAGGAGGAGGCCGATGAAGACCTCAAGGCCCTCGGCGGCGTCACCAGCGACGAAGAGCTGTCGGACACGTTTCTGACGATTGCCCGCGGTCGCTTCAACTGGCTGCTGATCAACCTCGCGACCGCCTTCCTGGCGTCGTCCGTGCTCGGCCTGTTCGAAGGCCAGCTCGAACAGATGGTGGCGCTCGCCGTGCTCGCGCCGATCGTCGCCAGCCAGGGCGGCAATGCCGCGACCCAGACCATGACAGTCGCAGTGCGCGCCCTCGCGACCCGCGAGCTTGGCTCCTCCAATGCCTGGCGCGTGGTGGTCCGCGAGACGCTGGTGGGTCTCATCAACGGTCTCGCCTTTGCCGTGATCACTGGCATTGCGGCCGTGGTCTGGTTCAAGATTCCCGGCCTCGGCGTTGTCATCGGGCTCGCGATCATCGTGAACCTGGTCGCCGGCGCGCTCGGCGGCATCCTGATCCCGATGGCGCTCGAACGTGTCAGGGCCGATCCGGCCGTGGCATCAGGCACGTTCGTGACGACGGTGACGGATGTGGTCGGCTTCTTCTCCTTCCTCGGCATCGCGACGTTGTGGTTCGGGCTGAAGTAGGACTCGTGTCCCGGGCGCACTGCGCCGCGTCCGGGGCACGAGAGCATCTTTAATCCGACCTTAAGCGACCTGCCGCATCATCGCGCCGCTTGGGGGAATAAGCATGCGGTTACGGCTGAAGGCGGACGGGCGGGTCGTTGAGTTGCGGGACGGGCAAGAGCTTCCTGTTCAGCCGTTTCCGGTCCAGCCCTCTCCGGTCCAGCCTGCGGTCGAAACGCCGCCGGCAGAGGCCGGCTCGCTCGCGGTTCGCGATTTACGCCGGCGCGCCTGTCTGACCCAGATGGAATTTGCCGCCAAGCTCGGCGTGCCCGTCGAGACGATCCGCAACTGGGAGCAGGGCAAGCGCGCCCCGCGCGGACCCGCCCGCGCGCTGCTGGCCGTGATCGCACATGCGCCCGACACGGTGTTCCAGGCGCTCGCCAAGGCCTGACGCGACCAGGCCTGATACGACAAGGCCCGATACGAACCTCCCGTTTGCATTGCGCCGAAGATCCGCATCTGGCGGCCGGCGTCATCCGTTGCACTCCGGCGGAGCGGGTCCATAATGGCGAGCGGGGCTGCCGCAACAGAGAGGATTCCTCATGCTGTTCGTCGAGGCCAATGGCGCGAAAATCCCGGCGATCGGGCTCGGGACCTGGGAGCTAAGCGGGCGAACCTGCGCCCGCGTGGTCGAGCAGGCGCTGCGGCTGGGTTACCGCCACATCGAAACGGCGCAGGTCTATGACAATGAGCGCGAGGTCGGCGAGGGCTTGCGCGCCTCCGGCGTCCGCCGCGACGACGTCTTCGTCACCACAAAGGTCTGGACCAACCATTTTACGCCCCACGATCTCGAACGGTCGGTCAAGGAGAGCCTGGTGCGGTTGCGGCTTCCCCACGTCGATCTCGTGCTGCTGCACTGGCCCAATCCGCACGTGCCGCTGGAAGAGACGCTGGGCGCGCTGGCGCATGCCAAGCGCATGGGCCTGACGCGCCACATCGGGGTTTCCAATTTCACGGTGGCACTGATCGAGCAGGCGGCCGCTCTGTCGGGTGAGCCGCTCGTTTGCAACCAGGTCGAATATCACCCCTATCTCGACCAGACGAAGGTGAAGGCGGCTTGCGACCAGCATGGGATGGCGCTCGTTGCCTACAGCCCGGTCGCCAGGGGGCGTATCAAGGCCGACCACACGCTCGCCGCCATCGGCCGGGCGCATTACAAGACGGCGGCGCAGGTCTGCCTGCGCTGGCTGGTGCAACAGAATGTGTCTGCCATTCCCAGAACCTCGCGCGTCGAACGTCTGTCCGAGAACATCGAGATTTTCGATTTCGAGCTCTCGGCCGACGAGATGGCGGAGGTCGCCGCGCTGGCCAGCCCCAAGGGGCGCCTGACCGATTTCGGCTTCGCGCCGAAATGGGATTGAGAGGAAGCCGCTGTATGCTAGGAGCAAAGCGGCAACCCATGATCGGGCGATGGAACTGCGGAAAATCATCCGGACGGACATTGCGGCGTCGGCGATCGCGCATCTGACGCTGGTGGTGCTGATCATCGCGATCAGCGAGGTCCATCCGTTTCATCCCGCGCCGCCCGAGACTGTTGCGGTCGATATCGTCACGCCGGAACAGGTGAAGCAGGAGGAGGCCAAGGCTGAAGAGAAGGCCCAGGAGGTCGCGAAGGAGAAGCCGCCGGAGCCGCTCCCCGACCTGAAACTGCCGAAGCTCGACTTTACCGACAAGGACAAGATGGAGGCAGCGGCCAAGCCTGCGGCCAAAGAAAAGCCGCCGGAAAAGACGGCGACGCAGCAGAAGCAGGCCGCCCACGAGCCGCAGCAGAAGCAGCCACAGCCGTCCCAAGCGCCGCCGCCTCAGCCCCAGGCTTCACAGCAGCCACCGCCCGCAATGCCGCAACCACAGGCCGCGCCGCCGGCCTATAAGCAACCGGAGCCCGATGTCACTCTGAAATATGGGGTGATACTTGGCCTGCCGCCCGACTTGCCGCCTGCGCCGAAAGACGCCCCCAAGGATGACGGCGGCGGTGCCAATGATTCGATCGCCGCCAAGCTGCCGCCCGAGGTCATCGCCGAGCTTCGCCGTCACCTCAGGAACTGTTCGAAGCTGCCCGCCGGGGTCGCTCCGACCGATGCCGTCCGCATCAGGCTGCGCGCGGTGATGGCCACCGACGGCACGCTGGCGCGCCCGCCGATCCTGATCGAAGCCCCGCCGTCGACAAAGGGCGTCGCCGTCGTGAAATCCGCGATGAGCGCGATGCAAGCCTGTCAACCCTACAAGATGCTGCCGCCCGACAAGTACGAGGAATGGAAGGTGATGGACCTTTCGTTCACGCCGGGGGATTTCGGCGGATCGTAGCCGCAGTGCTGCGCCGCGCCCGAGCGCGGCAGCTTGTCCTGGGGACGGCCGTATCAATGACCGGGCTTCTGTCCGTCGCCCGCCACAACCTCCGGCGCCATCGCGGCCCAGGCGCTGGACGCGAACTGCCGGCGCCAGGTCACGATCACCACCGCGGCCGTGGTCACGAACAGCACCCAGGGGCTGACAAACCAGCCGAGATAGCCGAGCGCGAAGAAGAAGGCGCGCTGGCCGCGGTTGAAGTGGCGGCCGGCGGATTCGAACACCCGCGTGGTGCGCATGACATGGGCCTCGGCCTCCGGCGTGTCGCGTTTCGAGGCCGGCGGCATGCCGCCGAACAGGATCGCGACATAGTTGAACAGACGGTAAGCCCAGGCGAACTTGAAGAACGCGTAGACGCAGATCAGCACCAGCCCGACGCATTTCAGCTCCCACATGGCAGGTGAGGTGCTGAGATCGATCGGCAGCTTGCCGAGAATGGTAATGGCGTCGTTGGTGGCGTGCAGCAGCGCCAGCGCGCCGCCGAGCGCGAACAGGCTGGTCGAGGCGAAGAAGGCGGTGCCGTTCTGCAGCGAGGCCATGATCTGCATGTCGACCATGCGCGCCTCGCGGTCGAGCAGGCGGCGCACCCAGACCTCGCGATATCGGTTCATCCGCGCCGACAGGCTGTCGCGGCCATAGGCGGAGTGTTCCAGCGTCACGGCATAGACCAGCCATTCGATGATGAAGAAGCCGACGGCGGTGATGTCGACCCAATGCCTGCTCATCTCTCTCTCCTCGCGAGGATCGCAACGATTGCCACGCATGCTGGGTTGCGGCAACGATTGATTGGCCGCAGGCGATGGCGTTAAAAGCAGCCGCATCCAATGCCCCGGAAGGACCAGTGACATGGCAGCGCTCAGGCTCGCGATCGGCAACAAGAACTACTCGTCATGGTCGATGCGGCCCTGGCTCGCGCTTCGCGCCAGCGACATCCCGTTCGTGGAGACCCTGATCCCGCTCTACACCGACAATCCCGCGGACAAGGAGCAGATCCTGTCCTTCAGCCGCGCCGGCAAGGTGCCGGTGCTGGTCGACGGTGACATCACGGTGTGGGATTCGCTCGCCATTATCGAATACATCGCCGAGCGCTATCCGGAAAAGAAGCTGTGGCCCGACGACGTTGCCGCCCGCGCGCTCGCCCGTTCGGTGTGCGCCGAGATGCATTCCGGCTTCATGGCCCTGCGCAGCGAATGCGGCATGAACCTGCACCGTCCGGTGCGGGCCGTGACGCTGTCCGCGGATGCCAAGGCCAACGTCGCGCGCGTGCAGGAGATCTGGCGCACGTGCCGGACCCGCTACGGTGCTGGCGGACCGTTCCTGTTCGGCCGCTTCGGGGCGGCGGATGCGATGTATGCCCCGGTCGTGCACCGCTTCCGGACCTATGCGATCGACGTCGCCCCGGACACCCAGGCCTATATGGACACGATGATGGCGATGCCGGCGTTCCAGGAATGGACGCGCGATGGCCTCGCCGAAACGCTTGTCATCGAAAAGTTCGAGAACGTGTGATGACGGGCATGATCGGGAGAAGTGGACTGGTTCTCCGACCGATCATGCTCGGTTGAAATGTGATTGAGCGCGGCTTGACGGCATGGCCGCTCGCGGCGCTCAATCAGAGGGAACACGGCTCAGGAGAGGGACGGTCATGGGAATTCTGGACTCGCTGGAAAACAATCCTGCATTGCGCAGCGCGCTCGGCCAGCTCGGCGCTGCGGTCCTGCCGGCCGTGCTGGGGGAGGTGATGGGCAGCAACAATCAGGGCGGCTTGGGGGCGATCGTGGCTAAGCTTCAGCAGGCGGGCTTCGGCGACCAGGTGAAATCCTGGCTTGGCAATGGCCAGAACCTGCCGATCTCGGCCGACCAGCTCCGTGCCGTGCTCGGCAGCGACACCGTCCGTCAGCTCGCCGCGCGCTACAACATCCCGGTCGACCAGCTCGGCGAGATCCTGGCCCAGGAGCTGCCCAAGGCCGTGGATCAGGCAAGCCCGAATGGGCACCTGCCCCACGGCGCCTAGGGGGAATCCCGGCGGTATCACCGGACGCCCGGTTCCCCCTCTATCAACCTGAAAACACTCCGGGTTTGGCGCATTTGCCATGCCTGCATACTGCTGGCCAAAACGCCGCATCGCGTGCTATAGGTCGGGCCGGGTTTTCAGCCGGTCCGTCGCAGTGGGACCCTGGGCACGGCCGGCGCTGTTTGAGTGATGGAGATGGGCGTTGAAGCATAAATTTCCCGTGGGAACGCGCGTATTGTTCACTGCCAGCAACGTCGCGCGCCCGGCTGCGAGTGGCTCGTACGAGGTCATTCGCCTGCTGCCGACGGAAGGCGACGACTGCCAGTACCGCATCAAGAGCTCAACCGAAGCCTTTGAACGGGTCGCCAAGGAAAGCCAGCTCGCGCTCTCGTAATTGGCTGAACGTCGCTGCGCGTTGACATCGCGGCCGAATTTGCCCGCCTCGCCGTCAAAAGGCCAGCTTCGGCTCGACAAGGTGGGCCGGGGGCAGTTGCCGACTCGCGGTGCTCGCTTGACCATCAGCTCTTTGCTCGCGTGAGGGGACATCGCGCATGAACTGGGCATGGGCCTCGTCGCTCGACCAAATCTGGCGCTCGCCAGCTTTTCCGATGTGGATGACGCTGGCGGCTGCCGGCTTCTTCGGATTGATCCTGCTGATCACGCTGCTGCGCGCCGAGAAATCGGTCGCCAACGGTGCGCTAACCGTCATCACGCTGCTGTCGATCGGCATCGCCGTGGCCGCCACGATGCGCATCTACGGACCGGTGGGTCAGGCGGCCCCGACTGAGGCGCGCACGCAAACCATGGTGACGGCGACTCTGCCGGCGCTGTCCTGCCTCGATGATCTCGGCGGTGATGCCGTTGCCGTGGGCTGCGAGAAGGCGCTGTTCGGCGCGCCGGACACCGCTGCTGCGGCCGTCGCCTATACGGCGGCACGGATCGATCGGCTGACCGCGCTCGGCGATGTCGCGGCCGCCGACAAGAACCTGACGCTGGACATCAAGGTGCTGCGGAAGTCGCTGGAGCACGATCGCTACGGCCTCGTTGCCCAGGTGCTGGTCGCGCGCGACGGCTGCACGCAGTTCGACTGCGCCGCGTTCCGCTCCTTGACCGATCAGCAGCAGGTCGCCGCCAACATGGACGCTCATCTCTATGATCAGCTGGTCGCGCGCTACGCACCAGGCTGGAATTCGCCCGCCGCAGCGCCGGGAGCGCTGCCGCCCAACCCGATCGCCGTGTTGCCGCCAACGATGCCGACGGGCAAGCCGACCAATGCCGAGTTCCCGAGCGCCGCGTCGACCCCGCCGGTAAGCATCATGACTCCTGAGCCGCCCACCGCGACGACGCGCCAGTCACCGGCCAATACGGCCGCGTCGCCCGCGGCTGCGCCGGCGCCGCGCGGATCGGCTGCGACTTCGGCACAGGCTGCAGCGCCCGCGGCCCCGGCTGCGAAGAAGCCGCCCGCATCGAAGGCGGCGCGCGCACCGGCTGCCGCGCCGGTTCCCCTTGCACCGCCGCCGGGCTCGGCTCCCGCGGCTGCGGATAACGAGTAGTTCGGCTTTGAAAACGCGCGCATGGCCCGCTAATGCTGGGCCATGCCACTCCATTTGATCAAGCTTGCCGTCGGCTGCGACTCCGTCAAGGAATTGAAGGGATGGGTCGCCGAACGGATGCGGACGGCCAAGAAAAAAGGCCTGCCGCAACACCACATCCACATCACGCGCATGGTGCCCAAGCGTGACGTCGAGATCCTCGCGGGCGGCTCGCTCTACTGGGTGATCAAGGGCGAGATCGCTGCGCGCGAAAAAATCATCGGCATCGAGCCGTTCCGCGACAAGGACGGCATCGGACGCTGCCGGATCGTGATGCAGCCGAAAGTGATCTCGGTGTCGCCGCGGCCGATGCGGCCGTTCCAGGGCTGGCGCTATCTCACCGACGATTCCGTGCCGCCCGATCTCGGCAAGTCCGCCGCAGGCACCATCGCGGCGATGCCTGAGCCGATGCGGCGCGAGTTGCGCGATCTCGGACTGCTCTGACGTAGAGGCTTACGGCGGTCTGACGATGTCAGCCTCGCCACCGTTGGTGAAGCCTTCGGGATTCATGGGCCGGGCGTCCAGCGACACATGCTCGTCATGGAGTGCTCCCATGGTCGCTGTCAGCGCGACCGTGGCCTTTCGTTTGCGAACAAGGTCGTCGGCGCGTCGCAGGGCGGGCACCGTGCGGGTGATCAAGGGGCTTCGTGACATCAGAGCTTGGGAAGGCTGGGGGTGGGCGCCGCCAGCCGCGCGGCCGGCTAACCTTAACGAGCGGCGGTCGTGGACGCCGCACATCGACATCAGGCACAGCATTTCCTGCAGCGAGGTCGTCGCGCCATTGTGGGCTGGATCACAGACGCAACACCACGATGCGATTGATGATGACGACCAACGCACTGTGATTTCGTCATCCTGTCACGCATTTCACTTGACCGCAGACGCGGCCAACTCGAAGATATTGTTCAGGGGTGTTGAGGATCGCCATGCTTGTGCAGGCTAGCCAAAGCCAATCCGGCTCGGCGCACGTCGTTGTGCTCGGCAACGAGAAGGGCGGCTCCGGCAAATCGACCACCGCCTTGCACATCGCCGTTGCGCTCCTGAAGGCCGGCCAGCGCGTCGCTACCATCGACCTCGACTGCCGCCAGCAAAGCTTCACCCGCTACATCAACAACCGGTCCGCCTGGGCACGCCGCACCAAGCTCGACCTTGAGCTGCCGGTGCATCGCTGCATCAAGCTCGGCGAGACCATGCAGATCGCCGAGAACGAGAATTCCGAGTTCCAGCAGTTCATGGAGGCTGTCTCGGCGGTCGAGAGCAGCTTCGACTTCATCGTCATCGATACGCCCGGCACCGACAGCTATCTGATGCGGCTGGCCCATTCGATGGCCGACACGCTGGTCACGCCGATCAACGACAGCTTCCTCGATTTCGACGTGCTCGGGACCGTCGATCCCGCCAACTACGCCGTGACGGGGGAAAGCCATTACGCCGAGATGGTGCGCGACGTCAGGCGCAAGCGCCGCCAGCTCGACGGCTCGACCACCGACTGGATCGTGGTGCGCAACCGCCTGTCGATGCTCGGCTCGCGTAACAAGCAGCTCGTCGCCGACGGGCTGAAGGAGTTGTCGCTTCGACTCGGCTTCCGCTACATCGACGGCTTCGCCGAGCGCGTCGTCTATCGCGAGTTCTTCCCGCGCGGCCTGACGGCACTCGACGAGATCGACGAGGCCACGCTCGGGATGCGGCCCAATCTTGGCCATCTCACCGCGCGGGAGGAGGTGACGAGCCTGCTCCGCCAGCTCAAGCTGCCGCTCGACGAGCGTGGCCGCCGCCGTGCGGCAAATCGCGCCGAATGGTTCAACCAGGTGGATAAGCCGCTCGAGGTTCACGATATCCTCGGGGCGTAGGCGGTACGCTGCTACTTCCTGTCGATCATGGCGGCCGGTGCGCGCGGGAACCCGACGCGCCCAAAGCCGTTTTCACCAGGCGTTCACCGTGAAATTGAACCTGGTTGTGACAGGTTGCGTCGGATGGTCACTTGCACCTGATGTACCGGTATCAGAACAGGGGTGCCTACCAAACGTGTGCGTCGCACAATGAAAGGGCTGCCGGATCACAATATTTGGCCTTCCTGTCACGCGGCTGTGACATATATTAGGGAATAGGCGCGAAGGGGCCGAAGAGCTCCTCGAACAACACGATTTTCAACAGGGATCAGGTCGAAAGGCCTGAGGCTGAGGACGAAAATGAAGCGTGGAATTGCCGTTCTGGTTTCGGTCGGAGCCCTCTTCGGCGTCGCCTATTTCACGGCGAGCAAGTGGGCCATCAAGCACGAGACCATCACATTCTACGACCCTTCGCGCGACAACCGTCCCGTGCCTGTCGACATCGCGATCCGCCGCGACAAGGAAATGCAGGCCAATGCCGGCATGATCACGCTTCCGGTTGCGGTGATCAATCACGGCAACACCGTCAAGAACACCGAATACGGCTTTCTTGCCAACATTTTCGCAGCGCGCGGTTATCTCGTCGTGAGCCCGCAGCATGATTTGCCGACCGATCCCCCGATGGTGACCAAGCCCGGTGAGCTCTATGTCGGCCGTCTGCCGCAGATCCTGCGCGGCGTCGCCAACATCCATCTGGCGATGCAGGAGATGAAGAAGGTTCAGCCCAACGCTGATTACGACAGAGTGACGATGGTCGGCCATTCCATGGGTGGCGACATCACGATGTATTTCGCCAAGCAGTATCCGGATGAGGTCAAGAAGGTCGTTACACTGGACAATCTCCGCGTGCCCTTCGTGACCGCCGGCAAGTTCAAGATTCTGTCGTTCCGCTCCAAGGATCCGGAGTTCAAGACTGATCCGGGCGTGATCCCGACCGACGAAGAGTGCGAGAAGGCCGGTATTAAGGTTGTGAAGACCGAATTCCAGCATAACGACATGCGCGACACCGGTCCCGACGATGCCAAGAACTCGATCCAGGGCATGCTCGATAAGTTCCTGAACGACAGTGACAGTGCGCTCGCGCCGGTCGACACCCGTTCCGCTCCGCCAAAGATCCTGGAGCCCGGCCCGGTTGCTCTGATGGCGCCGGCCAAGGGCTGATCTTAGAATAGCTGATCTTAGAACGGCTGATCTGAGAAGACACGCGTTTCAAAGCCTCCGCAGGCCCCGGCCTGCGGAGGCTTTGCACATTGACCGGGCAGGGCATGCTCTCCACATTGATGGCTTCAGGCCAAGTGCGATTACGGATCACCGATGCCCGACGATCCCACCAAATTGCGTCATGGCGACGCCCTGTCGGCGAAGGCCGATGACGACGGCGCGTTGCCCCTGGCAAAGACCTCGACGTCGGAGGACGTCGCTGCCTTCGTCGCCAAAGCACATGCGCTCTCGCCGCATGCACCCGGCGCGAAGAGCCGGCTGATTTTCGCGCTCGATGCAACGATGAGCAGGCAACCGACCTGGGACATGGCCTGCACGCTTCAGGCGGACATGTTTCGCGAGGCCGCGGCTCTGGGCAGCCTCGACATCCGCCTTGTCTACTATCGGGGCTACAACGAATGCCGCGCCACGGGGTGGATTTCCGACAGCGGCAAACTTGCGACGTTGATGAGCAAGATCGATTGCCGCGGCGGCGACACCCAGATCGGCAGGGTGCTCTCCGACGCGCGTCGCGAGGCGGTCGCATCGGGTGTGCGTGCCGTGGTGTTCGTCGGCGATGCCATGGAGGAGAAGGTCGACGCGCTCTGCGCCAGGGCCGGCGAGCTTGGGATGCTGAGGGTGCCGGTGTTCCTGTTTCAGGAAGGCCATGACGCGGTCGCCGAACAGGCGTTTCGCGAGATCGCGCGCCTGACCGGCGGCGCCTGGTGCAGGTTCGATCCGGGCGCGGCGGCGCAGTTGCGCGCGCTGTTGCGGGCGGCTGCGGCTTATGCAGCCGGCGGCCGCGAGGCATTGCTGAAACTGGCGAAGACAGCGAGCGGCGCGGCGCAGCTGATCGGGCAGATGAAGTAGCAGCAGTCAGGCTGGTGCTGCCTGCGGCGGAGACGGTGCCGCGACGGGCGGCGGCAGCAAGCGTCCTTGTATGATCAGACGCAACGTGCCGAGCGCGATCAGTCCGACTACGACATTGGCGACCGCGAACAGATAGGGCGCGAGCAGCGCAATCGCGCCGGTGTCGCCGTGGCCGACCATGCGGATCGGGGCGATCGCAAGCGCCGTGGCGCCGAAGGTGAAGCTCCAATAGGATACCGAGAACGGCTGCTCCATGATCCAGGGCAGCAGGCGAAGCAGCAGCAGCGCCATCATCAGCCCGTAGCCGACGAGGACATGGGCGAACATGTCCGGGACACCGCCATTGATCGCGAGATAGGAGACCGCGCCGACCACCGGTGGTGCGAGCTGAATGCCGAGCGTCGGACGAAGTGCGATGGGAAGGGTCTCGACGATATAAAGTCGATGCAGCAGAACGGACTCGATCGCGAACCAGGAGAACAGTGCGACACCGAATGCGAGCTGCCCCCAATCGGGATAACCGAGCGCCGCCGAGACGCCGGCCGTAACGAAGCCGCCCGCAACGGTCGGCAAATAGAGGACCGGCGTTGTCGCAGTGTGATCGCGGTTGCCGCGCCACAATAGTCCCGTCCGCCAAAGTGCGAAACCGAGGGTGAAGGCTGAGCCGAGCCCGAAGAGGCTGAGGGCGACGAGACGCGAATAGGGCTCCGCGGCGAGCGCGATCAGCATGGTGGAGACGCCGGCGAGGCCGATAAAGCAGCACTGGACCGGGTGATGGGCTTCATGAAGCGACTCGGCGCGTGCAAAAATCCAGCGCAGCGCGAACAGCGCAATCAGAACCGCCCAGACGACCGAGGCGAGGGCAAGAATGATTTCGCCGACGATCGCCGGCAGGTGCCAGACCTGGTGTGCGGCACGCCAGGCACTACCGAGACCTGCAAGGCCGAGGACAATGCCGAAGAAGGCGGCCGGCACGATCGGTGGCTTGTATCCCATGCTCATGGTCTTCCCCAAAGCCTCCTCATCATTCCTGACCTTCGTCACGGCAGAGAGAGCTGGAATGATTGGGTGAAGTGCTTATCCGCAAAAGAAGCGCTGGTGTCACCGTCCGATCGTAGACCGAGGGAAGGACACCATGCTTTTTGACAACGGCGCGACTATATTCGCGCCATGACCCTGATCGCTGGCCTCGTTGCCGTTATCACGCTTTATATGCTGCTGCAGATGTTCCGCTCTGCCAATCCGGCTGTGCTGGCACGCGCCATCAAGGTTGGGGGCGGCGTCGTCGCGCTTGCGGTGGCCGCCTTCACGGGCTTGCGGGGCGAACTGGCGGTGGCGATCCCGCTCGGACTGTTTGGGGCCGGATTGCTTGGCTGGGCGCCGCTGGCCAATGCCGGGTTGGGGAATATTGGGAGCCTGTTCGGCGGTGGTGCAACGCGCGCGTCCGGTCAGGCCTCGCGCGTCCGCTCGCAATTCCTGGACATGCGGCTTGATCACGAGTCCGGTCAGCTATCGGGTGAGATCGTCGCCGGGCCGTACGCCGGGCGCAGTCTCGACGAGTTCGATCTGGCTGGCCTGCTGGCGATGGTCCCGGCGTTTGACGCCGAGAGCGTGGCCTTACTTGAAAGCTATCTGGACCGCCGGTTTCCCGCTTGGCGTCAGAACGCGCAGGGAGACGCGGCAGGGAGGCAGCGCCGCACGTCGGCGAGCGGTAAAATGACGACGGAGGAGGCCTATCAGATCCTTGGCCTGCAGCCGGGCGCGGGGCGCGACGACATCAGTCGGGCGCACAAGTCCCTCATGAAGAAACTGCATCCCGACCAGGGGGGCTCGACGTATCTCGCTGCTCGGGTAAACGAGGCCAAGGATACTCTGCTTCGTACGCATAACGGCTAACTCCGGCACCACGCCACAAACGCCCGTACCGCGTCAGCTCCGCCTGCTCCGTTTGCCGTCGCCCCGATGCCCGCCTTGTCGGCGTGGTCGATCCCTTGAGGAAAGTCTTAACCGTAAATTCTTGACGAGAGGTTGTCGCAGAACAGCTTCCAGCGCCGCCGCATCGCAAAAACAAAAATGCCCGCGCAAGGCGCGGGCATTTTGTTCGGAAAGCCAAGGGCGATCAGTTGCGGACGGTCATGCAGGAGATATCAGCGCGCTTCAGCGTCTTGCAGACGGCTTCGGCCTGGTCCCGCTCGAGCCCGGCGAAGCGGGCGCGGTAGAGCTTGCGATTGTCCCTGGCGACGACAGGCTCGGTGAACGGATCGGCCTTGCTGAGCAGGCCGTGGGCCGAGCTGCGCGCGGCTTCGATGCGCTGCTGGGCTTCGCTTTCGCTCTCGAGCGCGCCGACCTGGACGATCCAGCCGCTATGGGTGACCGCGGGCTTGGCGGTGGCGCTCATCTGGATCGGCTGCGCTGCCGGATCGGCGGAGGCAAGCTTGGCGACCGGGGCGGGGGCCGGGGCCGCGGCGGTTGCGGCGGGCAGCACGCCGAGGACGCCGTTGCCGGTGCCGAAGCCAGCCGGCTGCTGCGGCAGTTCGGCACGAGCCTGCTCCGGCTTGTTGACGATGTCTGCCCTGGCGACGACCGCGCCTGAGGTCTCGGCGACATCAGTGCGAGGCGAAATCGTGTTGGTGACCTGCGGTGCGACCTGTGCCGGGGCGGCGGAGGCGACCTTGACCGCGCCGGCCTTGACCTGAACCGTCTTGACCCGGACCGGCCTCATCGGTTCGGACGATCCCGGAATGAGGGAGAGCGGCTGGCTCGAGATCACGCCATTGGTGAGCGGCGCGGGCTCGATCCTGGACTCCATGGGCTTGGCTTCAGGTTTGGCCTGAGCCGGCGGCATCGCTGCGGTCGCCGCTGCAAGCGCGGAGAGGCGCGAGGCGGGACGCGGCGCGGCTGCCTCGGGGGCCGGAGCGGCTGCGGCCTGGACCTGCGGAGTGGGACGGGCAGGGGTGTCCGACGCATCGGCGACGTCGGTGCTGGCGTCGGCACCATTGCGTTCGGTCACCGCAGCAACGGTGTGGACGGTCGCGCCCTTCTCGAGATTCTCGGCGAGCAGGTTGCGCATGATGGCGTCGCGCGAGCCGCCGCTGCGGCCGCCGAGCACCACGCCGATCAGGTGGCGGTTACCACGGCGCATCGACGTCACGAGATTGAAGCCGGAGGCGCGGGTGTAGCCGGTCTTGATGCCGTCGACGCCTTCGACGCTGCCGAGCAGGTGATTGTGGTTGCGGATCGATTCTCCGCGCCAGCTGAACGTGGTGGTCGAGAAATAGCGATAGTAGCGCGGGAAGCGCTCCTGGATGGCGCGGCCGAGCGTGGCCTGGTCGCGCGCTGTCGTGACCTGCTCGTCGTTGGGAAGGCCGTTGGCGTTGCGATAGACCGTCTTGGACATTCCGAGAGCGCGCGCCTTGCGCGTCATCATCGCGGCGAAATCGTCCTCGTCGCCGCCGATTGCTTCCGCGATCACGACAGCGGCGTCGTTGGCGGAGCGGGTGACGAGGCCCTTGATCGCGTCCTCGACGCGGATGGTCTGGCCGGCGCGCAAATTGAGCTTGGTCGGATCCTGGTCGGCGGCATGCTGAGACACCGGCAACTCGGTGTC
The DNA here is from genome assembly GCF_018129685.1 of Bradyrhizobium manausense. GTDB lineage: Bacteria > Pseudomonadota > Alphaproteobacteria > Rhizobiales > Xanthobacteraceae > Bradyrhizobium > Bradyrhizobium manausense_D. The sequence goes on along the minus strand of NZ_JAFCLG010000006.1, from coordinate 65,281 downwards.
GAGCTTCATCTTGCCGGACTCCAGACGCTCGAACAGCAGATAGAGCGTCATGATCTTGGTAAGCGAGGCGGGATGACGCAGCCCGTCCGGGCTGGTCGACTGGAGCACCGCGCCTGAATTGCCGTCGACGATGATCGACGCGAATTTCGGACTGGAACTCTCGGAGGCTTCGCGCTGCACCCGGTGGTGCGCATAGTGACGGCGATAGTGCCGTGCGTCGGCAGCATTGGTCGTGAAGATGACGGCAGTGGTGACCGTGAGAAGACCGAAAACGCCAACCCGCGCCAAGCGCGAGGAAGACCAGTTGTTACGAAGCATGGAACCCCGTCCCCGTTTGTGACTTGATCACCGGCTCGTGAGGCAAAATTGTGCCCTGCGGACCCGGTATCATTACCTGCTTAGGCTGTCCCTCCGCTGGTGCTCAGTGCGGGGAACGTTGGGCCTGAGCCGCTGTTCTGGCTAAGGTGATGTTCTCAAACGGCTTTTGACCGTTTGCGGAAGGTGAACCGTCCAGGGAATCAGGGTAGGGGGGTGCGGTTTCCAAAAGCTTAAGGAACCATTGCGGAAAAGCCCGGGAATCTCCGCGACTTGCATCTATTTTTGTGCGTCGCACAATATTCTTGACTTTTTTGTGCGTTGCACTAATTGTGGGCAGAGTCAGGGAGCCGGGGCTTCCGGACACGAGCCAGGGAAAAGGATTCCAAGATGTTCAAGGTTGAAGACTTCCAGAACTACGGGAAAGAGCATTTCGAGACATACGTTGCCTCCGCGACCTCGGTGCAGCACGGCCTCCAGGCGATCGCCAGCGCCTACGGCGACTACACCAAGAAGTCCTTTGAAGACACCAAGTCCTTCGTCGAGAAGCTTTCCGGCGTGAAGTCGCTGGACAAGGCGATGGAAGCCCAGACCGATTTCGCCCGTTCCGCCTACGAGACCTTCGTCGCGGAATCGCAGAAGATCGCCGGCCTCTACAGCGACCTTGCCAAGCAGGCTTTCAAGCCGGTCGAGACGGTCGTGTCGAAGTTCACCCCGGCTGCTCAGTAATTCTCTGAACTCCTGGAATCGAAAAGCCCGGCTGAAACAGTCGGGCTTTTTTTGTGCAGGCTCCGCCGCGTCACCGTGATACGTGGAGCTTGGAGATCGATACGCCAATCTGGTTGAAGGCGGCTGCGATCTGGCTCGAACTCGTCAGCATGAAGAACTTGCTCGAGTCGCTCGCGCAGCCCGGCAGGACTGCAGACTGGCCCGCGCCGTCCGTATCGATCTGAACCGTGTAGATGGTCACGCCCGAGTTCTTGATGTTGGTGCACAGGGTGCTCATGCGCGAGTCGACCTGGCTGCTCGTGTTCGAGAAATCGCCGTACCAGCGGTCGCCGGTGTTCAAGCCGTCGGTAAACAGCACGATGATGTGCTGATAGGTGTTGCCGGTAGCTGGTTCCGCCGGCGCGTTCAGCGGTGCCTGCTGAAGCAGCGAGAGCCAGCCCCACTGCAGCCCGATGGTCTGGTTGGTCGCGCCTTGGGCCGTCATGGCATTGATCGTGTTGTTTACCGCAGTCCAATTGTAGGTCAGCGGCAGAATCTGCGCCGTCGGGCACGACTGGTCCTGGTCGGCGTAGAAATAGGTCGCGACCGAGGTGGGCGCGGTGGACGAGACGTCGTAGCTCTGGTCCCGATCGGTCACGCAGCCGTTCCACTGCGACGTGCTGCCGGATGGCGTATGACCCCAATTGTAGCCATGGCCTTTGCATTGGGCCATGGTCATCCAGTAGCCGCCACTGCAATAGGTCTGCCACGGAGTGGCTGCATTGGAATAGTTCTTCGGATCCCATTGATCCCAACGCAGCCAGCTCGCGCCGACATTGGACGTGCCGACATTGACATCGATCTCGAAGGGAACGATGGAAATATAGACGTCACCAGCGTTCACGGCGAGGTTGGACAATTGGGTGACCAGGCTCTTGGCCGCGCTCTGCATTGACGTCAGCTTGTTGTATTGCCCCATCGAACCGGTGTTATCGAGCACCAGCGCAACGCGCAGCAGGCTGGCTCCCCAGGTGCTGGTTGAGCTCGCACTGAAGCCGAGATTCGGAAATCCGATGATTTTCGTGAACTCTGTGGGAATCGATCCGGATCCCGTGACCTGGACCGACGCATTGGCAGAGCTGCTTGCAGCCGTATAGCTCGCCGAGACGGCCAGCGACTGGGTGCTCGTATTGGTGTACAGGCCGTTGAAATAGCTCTGCGCCTTGGAGTTGATCTGCGACGTCGTGATGACGCCCGACGACAAATCCTTGGAGAGCATCAGCGCGGTGGAATCCAGCGCTGCCTGCATCTGGGTGCGGGCCTGGACGGCGCGGCTGTAATCTATCGCGGCGCCCATGAAGCCGAGAACAGGCACCAGGCTGATGGCGAAGATCATGGCGATATTGCCTTGCTCCGCCCTCGCGAAACGGGTGAACTGTCGACCCATGCGGCTGACGACGGGCAGGCGAAACATGACGATTCCGGGGTCTGTGGTTTTGCCCTATTTTGCGCCAAGGCCTTGAAAGACGGGTAAACCAGGCCCGTAGAAAAACGGGAGAATCCTGCTCCAGAACGCCGCGGGTCATGTCGGCGTCGGGTTCCTGGTCAACACCCTCTGAACGGCCAGCGGGAAATTTTTGTCAAATCGGTTCGGATTGATTAACCTTGTCCAGGATCGCCCGGACCGGGAATCGGGATCGTTGCGGCCGCATCGGCTGGACCTTTGCACGCTTGCGGCTAGCCGATGGCAGGCCCATATTCCTTGCAGCCGATCCGGTTAGGCCGGACGGGCTGGAGGCGGCGATCCAAAAAGCCGGCGCGCCAGCGCGGAGCTTCCGTGTGCGGGGCCGCGTGGCAAGTCGTCATACGCTTCCGTGGGGAATTTGAACGCCTGAGCCATGCCGCAACTGACTTCCAGACTTGACCTTTCCGCGGCGTCCGCCGCCCACGCTCCCCGGATGAGCAATGACGAGAACCGTTCGGGCGGCCCGGCGGGTCCCAACACGTCTGTCATCACCAAGGTCAAGCCGAAGACCAAGCGGCCGAACCTTTATCGTGTGCTGATCCTCAACGACGACTACACTCCGATGGAATTCGTCGTCCACGTGCTGGAGAAATTCTTCCAGAAGGACGTCGAGGCCGCGACCAAGATCATGCTGCATGTCCACCATCACGGTATCGGAGAGTGCGGCGTGTTCACCTATGAGATTGCAGAGACGAAGGTGACGCAGGTGATGGATTTCGCCCGCAAGCACCAGCACCCGCTGCAATGCGTGATGGAAAAGAAGTAGCCCGCGCGTTTGTATCCAGCGTTCTCCGGAGTCGTTCTGTTCGTGCGGTGTGTGATGTCAGCGCATGCCGCGGCGTGATCCGGCCTACATCGGCGCCGGCGCCAATCCTGCCCAAATGGGTGGTTTTGCCCAAATCGGAACGGGTTTTGCATCGAGAATGCGGTGGGCTCGTACTGCCTGTCGAGTCGCGGAACCGGTCTTTCGCCGCGATCTTGTATAACTATATGTGACAAAGGTTGTTGTTGCCTGACCGGGCGATGGCGATCATGATGGTGGGGGCCATAGAGGACGCGAATGCCGACTTTTTCCCAAAGCCTTGAACAATCCCTGCATCGTGCACTGGCGATCGCAAACGAGCGTCATCACCAATACGCGACGCTTGAGCATCTCCTGCTTTCCTTGATCGATGACTCCGATGCAGCCGCCGTCATGCGTGCCTGTAGCGTCGACCTCGACAAGCTCCGCACGAGTCTCGTCAACTATCTTGAGACCGAATTCGAAAATCTGGTGACGGATGGTGCCGACGACGCCAAACCGACCGCCGGTTTCCAGCGCGTGATCCAGCGCGCGGTGATCCACGTGCAATCCTCCGGTCGCGAAGAGGTGACCGGTGCGAATGTGCTGATCGCGATCTTCGCCGAACGCGAGAGTCATGCCGCGTACTTCCTGCAGGAGCAGGACATGACGCGCTATGATGCCGTCAACTACATCAGTCACGGCATCGCCAAGCGGCCTGGTGTCTCCGAGGCGCGGCCTGTGCGCGGCGTCGACGAGGAGACCGAGACCAAGGGCACCGACGACGCCAAGAAGAAGGGCGAGGCGCTCGAGACCTATTGCGTCAATCTCAACAAGAAGGCGCGTGACGGCAAGATCGATCCGGTGATCGGACGCAATTCCGAGATCAACCGGGCGATCCAGGTGCTGTGCCGCCGCCAGAAGAACAATCCGCTGTTCGTGGGCGAGGCCGGCGTCGGCAAGACCGCGATCGCGGAGGGCCTCGCCAAGCGCATCGTCGACAGCGAGGTGCCGGAGGTTCTGGCGGCTGCGACCGTGTTCTCGCTGGACATGGGCACGTTGCTTGCGGGCACGCGCTATCGCGGTGACTTCGAGGAGCGCCTCAAGCAGGTGCTGAAGGAGCTCGAGGCGCATCCCAACGCGATCCTCTTCATCGACGAGATCCATACCGTGATCGGTGCGGGCGCGACGTCGGGCGGGGCGATGGATGCGTCGAACCTGCTCAAGCCCGCGCTCGCCTCGGGCACGATCCGATGCATGGGCTCGACCACCTACAAGGAATATCGCCAGCACTTCGAGAAGGACCGCGCGCTGGTGCGGCGCTTCCAGAAGATCGACATCAACGAGCCGACGGTGGAGGACGCGATCGCGATCCTCAAGGGCCTCAAGCCGTACTTCGAGGACTATCACCGGCTGAAGTACACCAACGAGGCGATCGAGGCTGCGGTGCAGCTGTCCTCCCGCTACATCCACGACCGCAAGCTGCCGGACAAGGCGATCGACGTCATCGACGAGTCAGGCGCGGCGCAGATGCTGGTTGCCGAAAACAAGCGTAAGAAGACGATCGGCATCAAGGAGATCGAGACCACGATCGCTTCGATGGCGCGGATTCCGCCGAAGAGCGTGTCGAAGGACGACGCCGAGGTGCTCAAGCATCTCGAGCAGACCCTGAAGCGCACGGTGTTCGGCCAGGACAAGGCGATCGAATCGCTGGCAGCCTCCATCAAGCTGGCGCGTGCCGGACTGCGCGAGCCGGAGAAGCCGATCGGTTGCTACCTGTTCTCCGGTCCGACCGGCGTCGGCAAGACCGAGGTCGCCAAGCAGCTCGCGGCGTCGCTCGGCGTCGAGCTCCTGCGCTTCGACATGTCCGAATACATGGAGCGGCACACTGTGTCGCGACTGATCGGCGCGCCTCCCGGCTATGTCGGCTTCGACCAGGGCGGCCTGCTGACCGACGGCGTCGACCAGCACCCGCATTGCGTGGTGCTGCTCGACGAAATCGAGAAGGCGCATCCCGATCTCTACAACGTGCTGCTCCAGATCATGGACCACGGCCGGCTGACCGACCACAACGGCAAACAGGTCAACTTCCGCAACGTGATCCTGATCATGACCACGAATGCGGGTGCTTCGGATCTCGCCAAGCAGGCGTTCGGCTTCACCCGTTCGAAGCGCGAAGGCGACGACCACGAGGCGATCAACCGGCAGTTCGCTCCGGAATTCCGCAACCGCCTCGATGCCATCGTCTCGTTCGGCCATCTCAGCGTCGAGGTGATCGGCACCGTGGTCGAGAAGTTCGTGCTTCAGCTCGAGGCACAGCTTGGCGATCGCGACGTTACCATCGAGCTGTCCGAGCCCGCCAAGACCTGGCTGGTCAAGCACGGCTATGACGAACAGATGGGCGCGCGGCCGATGGCCCGCGTCATCCAGGAGCACATCAAGAAGCCGCTGGCTGACGAGGTGCTGTTCGGCAAGCTCAAGGGCGGTGGCCATGTCCGCGTCGTCCTGGTCAAGGACGAGGCTGACGAGACCAAGGACAAGATCGGCTTCGAGTTCGTCGAGGGCCCGGTCACACCGAAGCAGGAAAAGCTGCCGGCTCGCAAGCGCCCGCCGGGCAAGCCCAACAAGCCGGGCGGCCCCGGCGGCTCCAAAGGGCCGACGTCAAAGGGCCCACTGGTCAAGGTTTGATCGGCGCATCATGAATCGAAAGGCCGGCTGCAGAGCCGGCCTTTTGTTTGCCGGCATCACATTTTGTCGGACCCTATTCACCCCGCAGGCGCTGATCGTCCTGGACCCGAACGTGTTCGGCGCCGCGTGCGCCTGCGGGCGACAGCCGCAGCAGGCTTAGCATCGCGCCGCAGAGGGCAAATCCAACGCCGCTGAGAAGTGCAATCCGGGTTCCCTCTGCCGGGTAGCGGCCAAGGAACAGCGCCACCAGCGCAGCTCCGGTGGTCTGGCCGAGCAGGCGTGCCGTGCCCAGCATGCCGCTGGCACCGCCAGCGCGATCGCGCGGGGCGGCTGCGATCATGGTGCGGTTATTGGGCGTCTGAAACAGGCCGAAGCCGAAGCCCGCCAATGCCATCCGCCAGACCACGTCAAGCGGCGTCGGGCTTGGGGGCAGAAAAGCGAGCGTGCCGAGGCCGCAGGCGAACAGCGTCAGCCCGATGCCGCCGAGCAGGCCGGCCGGATAGCGCTCGACCAGCCGGCCGGCGAGGGGCGCGGCGCACGCCACCGCAATCGGCCATGGCGTGATCAGAAGGCCCATATGCACCGCCGAGTAGCCGAAGCGGCTCTGAAGGTAGAAGGGCATCGCGACGAAGGCCAGCATCTGGCCGCAGAACGAAGCGATCGAGGTCGCAATCGACAGCCCGAAGACCGGGATGCGCAGCAGGTCGACCGGCAACAGCGGCGACTTTATGTGGGTCTCGCGATAGATCAGCAGAGCACCGGCGATGATCGCGATGGCGAACTGAACGAGACAGGTGAACGTCGCCTCGCCGTGGCCGACGCTGTCGATCGCGGCGATACCGATGCCGAAGGTGATCGCCGAGAGCCCGGCGCTCTGCCAGTCGAAGGAATGGCCCGCCAGGGTCGTGTGCGGGAGGCTGCGCAGGCCGAGCAGCAGCGTCACCACGCCAAGCGGCACGTTGATGGCGAACAGCCAGGGCCAGCTGCCGACCGCAAGGATGCCGGCAGCGAGCGTCGGCCCGATCGCGGCGGAGAAGGCGACGACGAGCGCATTGAGTCCGATGCCCCGGCCCAGCTGGCTGCGCGGATAGGTGAAACGAACCAGCGCCGAATTGACGCTCATGATGCCGGCCGCGCCAAAGCCCTGGATGATGCGGGCAACCGTCAGCAGCGGCAGCGTATGCGCCAGTGCGCAGAAGGCGGATGCGAGCGTGAATAGCGCGAGCCCGATCAGATAAACGCGGCGATAGCCGACGATCTCGCCAAGCGAGGCCAGCGGCAGCAGCGAGATCGTGATCGCAAGCTGATAGCCGTTGACGATCCAGATCGAGAACGCCGGACTCGCGTTCAGGTCGGTCGCGATCGTCGGCAGTGCGACATTGGCAATGGCGCTGTCGACGACGGCCATGGTGATGCTGAGCGCAATGGTCAGGATGGCCTGATTGCGCTGAGGCTGTGGCAGGCCGTCGGCATGTTCGGTCGGGACAGGCGACATGGTGGGGCGTGCTTGGTTCGAGCCGTGATGAAAACCGGATTAGGAAATTGCGTGATCGACCGCAACCCGGCAAGACACGGGCGGTTCCCACCACGGCACAAGTCGATAACTTGCGGGGCTTGGGTTAGTTCTTCTTTCGCACCTGAATGGCCTTGAGGTAGTTGGTGACGGCCTCGGCGTTCTCCCGGTCGAAGCGGAAGGTCGGCATGAATCGATGAATGCTGCTGTAACCTTCTTGGAGGCGCACTGGGAAATCAGGGTCGTAAAGCTTGTTTTCACCCAGGCTACGGAAGGGTGGGGCCAGCTCATTCGGGCTCGTACCGGTCGTGCCTACCGCATGGCAGCGTGAGCACATTTTTTCCAGCAGGGCTTGACCGTGCTGCTGCTCGGCATCCAGCGCGTGGGCGGATGAAGCACACGACAGGCCAATCAGGAGTAGAGTCGAAGACGCCGACTTGATCACAGCCATTCCCTGCGATGCGCCCGGTCTCCTCACCATCGCGAAGTTGCCTTGCCATAGGCATAAAGCGCGATCAGCCCAACCGTCACGGCCGTTGAAATGATCACGACGCGGCGATCCCAGTCGATCCGCGTCCGCTCGGTGCGATCGAGATTGAGGGCGGTGAACAAGGCTTTCATGGCAAATCGGCGCATCGGGCTGCCTCGCAAGGCAGCACGATGCCACGATCCGTACGGGCAGGATTGATACAGCTCAAATCAAGGCGGCCCTTGCGCGTTAGCCAAATACACCGGCGACGGATTGCGGTCGGAGAAGGTGCCGCGCTGGTGCCGATGCGGATAGGGCAGCGTCACCTTTGCTCGCGGCATCGAGCTTTGCGATACGATCCTTGGTCGGGGACCAGCCGACCGCACCGGGATTTGCGATGATAGCTGACTGGACTTGACGTCAGTGTCGCAGTTGGCTCTGCCTGAAGTCGCGCGGCGACATCCCGAAATGCTCGCGGAAAACGCGGCCGAAATGCGAGAGGTCGTTAAAGCCCCATGCAAACGCGATCTCGCTGATGTGGCGCTGAGCAAGCATGGGCGAGGCGAGGTCCCGTTTGCATTGGGCGAGACGCTCGGCAAGCACATGACGCTGGAACGAGGTGTCCTCGTCGGCAAGAAGATCGTTGACGTAGCGCGATGAGATGCCGAGCGCGGCGGCGGTCTCGGCCAGCGAAAGGTCGGGATCGGCGAGGCGCGCGCGGATATGCGCCTTGAGCCGGTAGAGCAGGGCGGAGCGATGGGTCGAGGACGGCAGCGATGTCCCGCCGAGCCGCTCGCTCAGCGCCATTGCGAGCAAGTCGACGGCTTGCTCGGATAAGGCCGCTGCGCTGTTCGGCGCGAGCCGGTCCGCGCTCTGGCAGAGCCTGGAGATGAAATCATAAGCGAGCCGTTCGACCGGCGCATCGGCCCCAAACGTGATTGCGGTGAGCGTTTCGGTGCCGCCAAGCCGCCGCTGCAGCATCTGGCGTGGCACCTTGAAGATGGTCTGGGAGAACGTGTCCTTGAACTTCAGCTCATAGGGACGCGTGGTGTCGTAGAGCGCGAACTCGCCGGGATGGATCACGGTCTCACGGCCGTCCTGCACGACGCCGCCATCACCGCGATTGCCGAGCGCGACTAGAACGTAATCCTGATCCGAGCGCGCGATCCGCGAGGGCGTGCGGAACACGTGCTGGCGGTCCGAGCAGACCTCGGAGCAAACGGCCTTGCCGAGCGGGACTTGCGTGACCGAGCCATGAAAGGCGCTGCCGAGGTCCGACTTGCAGTCGAGCCCGACGAAGACGTCGCAGACGATGTCCTGCCAAAGGGCGAGCCGGCGGTAGCCGGGGCTGCCGTCTGTCGTGAACTGGATTGGCATCTGGCAAGCCCCCCTTTCACTTCCCGCAAGACCGCGTGGTGGCGCAGATCCGCCTGAGCGCAGGCAAGTTCCGTACCGGGCGGCGATCCCTCCAGTCGAATTTTTGTTCCGCCGTGGTCGAGCAGGCGGCCGCCCGGCTTGGCTCAATAGACTGCATCGGACGTGGTCTTGGATCAACCAGGAATGGAGGCGGCAATGGGTATCGAGCATCCGAAATACAAGGTCGCGGTGGTGCAGGCGGCCCCCGCCTGGCTCGACCTCGACGCCTCGATCGACAAGTCGATCGCGTTGATCGGAGAAGCCGCCGAGAAAGGCGCCAAGCTGATCGCGTTTCCCGAGGCTTTCATCCCCGGTTACCCCTGGCATATCTGGATGGACTCGCCGGCCTGGGCGATCGGCCGCGGTTTCGTGCAGCGCTACTTTGATAATTCGCTTGCCTATGACACCCCGCAGGCCGAGCGACTGCGTGACGCCGTCCGCAAGGCCAGGCTTACCGCCGTGATCGGCTTGTCCGAGCGCGACGGTGGAAGCCTCTATCTGGCGCAATGGCTGATCGGGCCCGACGGCGAGACCATTGCGAAGCGGCGTAAATTACGGCCGACCCACGCCGAGCGCACCGTCTATGGCGAGGGCGACGGCAGCGATCTTGCGGTCCACGCGCGCCCCGACATCGGCCGCTTGGGTGCGCTGTGCTGCTGGGAGCATCTCCAGCCGCTGTCCAAATATGCGATGTACGCCCAGAACGAGCAGGTGCATGTCGCGGCCTGGCCGAGCTTCTCGCTCTACGATCCCTTCGCACCAGCCCTCGGCGCCGAGGTCAACAACGCCGCCTCCCGTGTCTATGCGGTGGAAGGCTCCTGCTTCGTGCTCGCGCCGTGCGCGACCGTCTCTCAGGCGATGATTGACGAGCTCTGCGACCGGCCGGACAAGAATGCGCTGCTGCATGTCGGCGGTGGTTTTGCCGCGATCTACGGCCCTGACGGCAGCCAGATCGGCGGCAAGCTCGCGCCGGACCAGGAGGGGCTTTTGATTGCCGAGATCGATCTCGGTGCCATTGGTGTCGCCAAGAACGCCGCCGATCCTGCCGGACATTATTCACGGCCCGACGTTACGCGGCTGCTGCTCAACAAGAAGCCTTACAAGCGCGTCGAGCAGTTCGCACTGCCAGTTGATGCCATCGAGCCGGCGGATATCGGCGCGGCAGCGAGCTGATCAGAGAGATCGAGGGGAGGGCATTGCCGAGGCGTCCGAGCGAAAGCTCTACCTCGACGAGGTCGAGCCGGTGCTGCGCGAGGGCATAGATTTCTTGCGCGACGACGGGCTTGCGATTGGCTGCTACGCCAAGCGCTACATGCAGGTGCTCCCGGCCGACGGCAAGGCGAGCGAGAAATCCTACGGCCAGAGCCGGCGGAGGAGCTTGGCTGCGCTGGAACGTTTGGCGGAATCGCACCCGACCCACGTCAGGATCTTCGGCGCGGCGATGAAATATCTCTCGATGCTGGGGCCGTCAGCCAAGCTGCGGCTCTATCATGAAGTTACGGTGGCGGCCGCCGACGAGCAGTTCTTTGAATATCTGAACTGCCACGCCAAGACCGGAATGTTGACGGCGGTGGAGACCGTCAGCGTCTAGGCCAAGCAATGACCGAGCAGCTCCGGATGCGCGGCACAGATGTGGTGCGCGCCGGCGTCCCTCAGCTCGGCCTCGCTGCCGTAGCCATAGAGCACGCCGATCGCGGTCATGCCGTTGGCGCGGGCGCCGAGCACGTCATGGCTGCGGTCGCCGATCATGATGGCGCTGGTCGCATCGACCCTGGTCTCGTCGAGCGCGTGGCGCAGCAGGTCGCGCTTGTCGACACGTGTGCCGTCGAGCTCGGAGCCGTATACGCGCTCGAAATACGGCTTCAGGCCAAAGTGTTCGACGATGCGGGTGGCGTAGACGGCGGGTTTGCTGGTCGCAACGAACAGGCGCTGGTCGGTTGCGGCAATCGTCGTCAGGGTGTCGATGATGCCGGCATAGGCCTCGTTCTCGAACAGGCCGACTTCGCTGAAGCGTTCGCGGTAGAGCAGCAGCGCCCGGTCGGCCAGTGCGTCGGTCCCGGTGAGCTTCTTCAGGCTCGCATGCAGCGGCGGCCCGATGCACCAGGTCAGCTCATCCTCGCTCGGGACGGCAAGGCTCAGCCGCTCCAGCGCATACTGGATCGAGCGCGTGATCCCGGGTTTCGGATTGGTCAGCGTGCCGTCGAGATCGAAGAAGATGGTCGCCATGCCGGTCGTGCCCGCGTTGATACCGCTGCTTGACCTAGACGAGGCTGCCCTCCAAGGCAACGCGGAACGATCGGCGCGTCGAAATCCGCCCTGTTGAGGTCATATGGCGCATCAAAGCTCGCTATCTGCCGGGCGTCGGCGTAGGGTCGCCCCATCACCGCATTTCCCCTGGCATTCACCGGTGACTGAGAGTCGCCAGCGCTGCCGCCGACTGGGCGGGGAGCGCGCATGCCTCGATTTCGCCCCGTGCCGATCTGAAGGAGAGCCCGAATGAGTGAGCGACTTGAAACACTGAAGAAGGCCCGTGATCGCATGATCGAAGACCGGGACGCACATGCGAAAGTGTTGGCGGCTCCCTTCGTGCGCGACACCGCCGAGCGGGCGCGCAACAAGTTCGTGGAGATCCAGGCTTTGATCGACGCCCTCGACCGCGCCATCAAGGGCGAAAACCTGGTTCCCGTTACGAACTGAAGCAGCCAAGGCGAGCGCCTTATTGCTGTTTCGCCCATTCGACGATCGCGGCGGCATCCGCGCCGGCCCGTGCCTCCCAGGCGGCGATCGTGCCCGTCGCGGCCGCTCGCAGCGCCGCCACGAGCGATGGCGGTGCGGGCTCGGCGATCTTGACGCCGTTGTCGCGCATGCGCGCATAATTCTCGGACGTGCGGTGGGTCAGCAGTGCGAGCTGGCTCTGCTCTGTTTCGGCGGCAGCAGCCAGGACCTCGCGCTGCATTGGCTCTGGCAGCGCGGCAAATGCCTCGTCGCGGACGAAAGCGATCGAGACCGGCATTGCGTAGTTGATGGCCGTGAAATAGGGCAGGAAGTCCCACAATTTGCGTCCCGCGCCGCCGTCGCCGGAGGTGAGGAACGCATTCAGCCGACGTTCCCTGAGGCCAGCCAGCGCGGTATCCATCGGCAGGAATTGCGCGTTCGCGCCCGCTGCCTTCATCACCTCGCTTGAATTGGCATCGTAAGCACGCAAATTGAGTTTCGGCAGGTCATCGGCGCCTGCGAGCGCGCGGTCCGACCAAAGGCCCGTGGCCGGCCAGACCGTCACGTAGAGCAGCTTGAGACCGCGCGCGGCGAGTGCCTTTTCGTAGAGAGGGCGCGCACGCGCGTTGGCAGCATGGGCGAGATCGACCGATTGGATCAGGAAGGGCAGCGTCGAGAGGCCGAGCACGGGATCGATGCCGGAGAGCGCGCCTGCGAAGGCATCCCCGCCGGTAACCCGGCCGTCCAGCACCGCGCGCGGCATCTCGCCAGAGCTGATCTTCAGCTGATTGTCGAAGGCGTTGGTGACGGTCACGAAACGGTTTGTACGCGTGGCCACGCGATCGGCGAAAGTCGTGAGCCCGATCCCCGAGATGTTGTTGTCAGGATATTCAGTCGCCATCCGCCAGACCACTTGAGGGGCGACTTGCCCTATGGCCGGTGCGGTGCCCAAGGCGAGCGCGGCGAGGGCAAGGAGGGCAGGGATCCTGTTGGCGAGGGAACGCATTGAGACAAGCAGGTCAGACAACATAGATTGGCAGCTCGACGATCCATGACACGACGCCACAACATGGCAGATCATCTTGTTGCACGCCTCACCGGCCTCCGCCATTGCGTTGCTTGGGCACGGCTGGCGAGAATTGCGTCAATCTGCCTCGCAGCACTGCTCGTCTCGGCGATGGAGGCGGCGGCATGGGACGACTCGCCCGCGAAGACAGGTGTCGCCATTCCCAGCGTCGAGGAGCTTGCATATCCACCGCGGAAAGCCACGGATGCGCGTGAGAGCGACACAAGGGAATCGATCTGCCTGATCGTGGAGGCGGCCGCGCGCGATGCCAATCTGCCGCTGGAATTTTTCGCCCGCGTCATCTGGCAGGAGAGCCGTTTCCAGGCCGACGCGGTGGGCCCGATCACGCGCAGCGGCGAGCAGGCACAAGGCATTGCGCAGTTCATGCCGGGCACCGCGAGCGAGCGCGGGCTGCTCAATCCGTTCAATCCGGTTCAGGCCCTGCCGAAAGCGGCGGAGTTCCTGAACGAGCTGCGCAACCAGTTCGGCAATCTCGGTCTCGCCGCAGCCGCCTACAATGCGGGCCCGCGGCGGGTCCAGGAATGGCTCGCCGGCACCGGAGGCATGCCGGAGCAGACCCGCAACTACGTCTACGCCATTACCGGTGCGAGCGTTGACACATGGGCGAAGGCCGGCAGCACGGGCAAGGGGCCGCCGAGCTCACCGCCGACGAGCTGCCGCGACCTGATGGCGCTGCTCAAGCGCGCGCCGAACCCGTTCGTCGCCGAGCTGGAGCAGCATGTCGAGCTCGCCGCCGCCAAGCTCTGGGGTGTGCAGCTCGCCGCCGGATTCGACCGCAACAAGGCGCTGGCAATGTATTCCCGCGCCGTGACGCGCCTCAGCGCCGTGATCGGCGAACGCGATCCGAGCCTGCTGAGCTCGGTGGTGCGCAGCCGCGGGTCGCACGCCTTCTACCAGGTCCGCATCGGCACCGATACGCGACCCGAGGCCGACGACCTCTGCAACCGCATCCGCAAAGCGGGCGGGGCGTGCTTTGTGCTGAAGAACAGGGGCGTGAGCGGCTAGGGCAGTGCCGCGCATGCCAGCCCCGCCCCGGGCTTCCTTGACGTCAGCCCGGGCATTGCCCGTTATGCAGGCAAGGCAAGATTCTTCACTGTTCGGCCAAGCTCCCGTGGCGCTTCCTCCGCTAGATTCCCCTCAATGGCAAAGTCCGTGGCGCGCCTTCGGCTGGGGGCTGCGGTCGATCACGCAGACGATCCTCACGCTCGTCCTGTTCGCGACCTATCTCGGCATCGGAGCGCTGGCCCATGACACCCATTTCAGCCTGCTCTGGGCGCTCTGCTCGACGTTGTTCGTCTGGGCAGGTCCCGCGCAGATCATCCTGATCACCACGCTCGGTTCGGGCGCGACGGTCATCCAGTCGGCGATCGCGGTCACCGTCAGCGCCATCAGGCTGTTTCCGATGGTGGTCTCGGTACTGCCGCTGATGCGCACGCCGACGACCAAGCGCGGCGAGCTGTTCTTTGCTGCGCATCTCACGGCCGTGACGCTATGGGTCGAGTGCCATCGCTTCCTGCCGCAGGTACCGCGCGAGCGGCGCATTGCCTTCGTGAACGGGCTTGGCTTCGGTCTGGTCTCGGTGTGTCTCACCGCCAACACGATCGGCTATTTCCTCGCAGCCAATCTGACGCAGACACTTGGAGCGGCGATCCTGCTGCTGACGCCGCTGTCGTTCCTGTTCTCGACCGCCCGCAACAGCCGCGAGGTCGCTGATGTCGTCGCGCTCGCGCTTGGCGTTCTGCTCTATCCGCTGGCGGCGAAGATGAACTCCGGCCTCGACATCCTCGTCAGCGGCCTTGTGGCCGGCACGATCGCCTATGGCGTGCACTGGTGGCGGGAGGTGCGCGCATGAGCGCCGCGCAAATCATCGGCGACTGGCAGGCGCTGGTCGTGCTGTTCGTCGCCGGCGTCGTTCCCAACCAGATATGGCGCATGCTGGGCCTCTGGTTCGGCGGCGGCATCGACGAGGGCTCCGAGCTGCTGGTCTGGGTGAGGGCGGTCGCGACGGCGATCCTGGCCGGCGTCATCGCCCAGATCGTCGTGCAGCCGCCAGGCGCGCTCGCCAGCGTGCCGGATGGTTTGCGCTACGGCGCGGTCGGCGCCGGCCTCGTCGTTTTCCTGCTGACCCGCCGGTCGATTTTTGCGGGCGTCGTCGCCGGCGAAGTCTTCATGCTGGCCGGCAAGTGGTGGTTGGGCTAAAACCGCGTCCGACAAGCCAGGGAACAGGAAATATGGTTCGCGAAAACGAGCTCCGCGAGGGCGAGGTCGCCATCGAGCTGCCGTCCACCGAGGATGCTGGCCTCGTCTTCGTCGGCCGCATCCGCACGCCCTGGACGTCGCGGCTGGAGACGCCGCGGCAGGGGCGCCAGGATGGCCCGATCTGCCGCCTCGAGATCTTTGAGCCGTTCGTGCCGGCGATCAAGGGTGTCGATTTCTACAACAATCTCGAAGTGCTGTACTGGCTCGACCGGTCGCGCCGCGACATCGTGCTGCAAAGCCCGAAGAACAACGAGAAAACCCGCGGCACGTTTTCGCTGCGCTCGCCGGTGCGGCCCAACCCGATCGGCACCTCGATCGTGAAGTTCGTCGCCATCGAGGGAAATGCCATCCTGGTGCGCGGGCTCGACTGCATCGACAATACCCCGTTGATCGATATCAAGCCGGATCGCTGCGAGTTCACGCCGCTGGCGGCGCCGCAGGCCGGGGATTTTCAGACTGAGTAGGTCTTCCCGCCGTCATTGCGAGGAGCTCGCGACAAAATCGCGCAGCAGTCAGGCCTTCAAGGCTGCGATCAGCTTGGTCGCGTTCTCTTGCAGGACCTTGTCGTCTTCCTTGCGGCTGGCGGCCGGCAACATGGCCACGCCGTCATGGCGCGGCAGCACGTGCATGTGCAGATGAAACACCACCTGTCCACCGGCGGCTTCACTGAACTGATGCACGCTGATGCCGTCGGCGTTGAATGCCTTCATGGCGGCCATCGCGATCGTCTTCGCGCCGCGGGCGACATGGGCGAAGTCGTCAGGCGCGATGTCGAGGATGTTGCGGGAGGGAGCCTTCGGGATCACCAGCGTGTGGCCCGTGACCCGCGGCATGATGTCGAGGAAGGCGAACACGTGCTCGTCCTCATAGACCTTGTGGCAGGGCAACTCGCCGCGCAGAATCTTTGCGAAGATGTTGTTGGTGTCGTAGGCGGTCATGACGACGGCTCCCGGAAGTTCTGAGCTGGGATTTTGCGCTTACTGTCATCAGCCCCGCAGGCACGTCAAGGCGCCTCGTCGATGCCTTTCCGGAACGGGCCGAGCTCGGCGAGCTCCCGTCCGGCCTCGGCGACATAGGCGCGCTCGCGCTTGAGGTAATCGTCGATGGCACGGCGAAGGCCAGGGTCGGCGATGAAATGGGCCGAGTGCGTCGTCCGCGGCAGGTAGCCGCGCGCGATCTTGTGTTCGCCCTGCGCGCCGGCTTCGACATGCCTGAGGCCGTGCTTGATGGCGAAGTCGATCGCCTGGTAGTAGCAGACCTCGAAATGCAGGAATGGATGATGCTCGACCGCGCCCCAGTTGCGGCCGAACAGCGTGTCCGAGCCGATGAAGTTGATCGCGCCGGCGATCCAGCGGCCGTTGCGGCGGGCCATCACCAGCAGCACGTCCTGGCTCATGGTCTCGCCGATCAGCGAGAAGAATTCGCGGGTGAGATAGGGGCGGCCCCATTTGCGCGAGCCGGTCTCCATGTAGAACGCGAAGAAGGCGTCCCAGGCGTCTTCGGTGATGTCCTTGCCGGTGAGCCAGTGGATCGTGATGCCGGCCGCGAGCGCATCGCGCCGCTCGCGCTTGATCGATTTGCGGTGGCGGGAATTCAGCGTGGCCAGGAAGTCGTCGAAGCTGGCAAAACCCTCGTTGCGCCAATGGAACTGCTGGTCGGTGCGCTGGAGGAAGCCGTGCTGCGCCAGCAACTTCCATTCGGCCTCGCGCGCAAAGGTCACGTGCACCGAGGAGGCCTTGCTGACGCCGCACAGCGCCACCAGGCCGCTCGCCAGCGCCTCGGTGATGCGGGCGTGGTCGACGCCGTCGCGGACGAGGAGCCGCGGTCCCGTGGCGGGCGTGAAGGGAACCGACACCTGAAGCTTCGGATAGTACCGTCCGCCGGCGCGCTCATAGGCGTCCGCCCAGCCGCGGTCGAAGACGTATTCGCCCTGGCTGTGCGATTTGAGATAGCAGGGTACGGTTCCGACGACACGGCCGTCGATCTTGGCCACCAGGTGCCGCGGGCCCCAGCCGGTGCGGATCGTGGCCGAACCCGACTTCTCGACGGCGGAGAGAAATGCGTGAGAGACAAACGGGTTATAGGCGGGCCTTAAGAGGCCGAGCGAATCGCCTGGGGGCCCGGATGAGGGTCCCGTGCCATGCCCGTTGCAGACCTTTCCACGATGAGCCTTGCCAGGATTGGCGCAGGCGTCCCAATCCTCCGGCGAGACTTCGCCAATGGACGGTACCGCCTCCAAGGTGATGTCGGATGATGTCATTGCGCCCAAGATCGTGCATTGCAGCAGCGACTTCAAGGGTCGGAAAGATCAACCCTGCGGCACGAACCCCTCAAAGATCATCTGGTCGGCATAGCGCGCAACCCGCGTGCGCTGCTCCGGCGTCCGGGTGGTCCAGCCGAGCAGGGCACAGCCGAAGACGTTGCGGGCGATCCAGGGGGCGGGGGCCGGCAGGTGGTCGACCTTGAAGGCGACGAAGTGCGGCTGGGTCCGAAAGCCGTGACGCAGGTACAGCATGCTGTCGCGTTGTTCCTGCGTCAGGTAAGCCCAATATTCATCCTCATAGCTCCGCTGGGCGACGATGCCGCGCGGGCGGGAGGGCAGCAGCTCGCGCAGCGCCAGCACCTGGTCGGGATCGAAGGACATGCCGGCCGCTTGCCCCTGATAGGACGCCAGCACGTCGGCCATCCGCTTCACCAGCTTGCGGTCGCCGTCGAAATGGCTCTTCACCTCGATCACCAGCGGCACGCGGCCGGCGACCATGGTGCAGAGGTCGCCAAGCGACATCATCCGCTCGGGCGTGTCCCTGAATGTAACGGCCTTCAGCTCGACCGCTGTCTTCGCGGCCACCGGGCCGCTGGCCTCGGTGAGGCGCCCCAGTTCGTGGTCGTGATGCACCATGGCCTCGCCATCAGCCGAGAGCTGGATGTCGACCTCGATCGAGAAATTGCAAGCGATTGCAGCCTGCACCGCGCCCGGCATGTTTTCCACGATGCCGCGCGAAATATCGTGCAGGCCGCGATGGGCGACCGGCCGCGCCGTCAGCCAGGTGGGAGCACGCACGATACCGGCCTCAGGCGACCTCGAACACGCCTTCGACCTCGACCGCCGCATCGGCGGGCAGCGAGGCGACGCCGACGGTGGTGCGGGCGTGGCGGCCCTTGTCACCGAAGGCCGCGACCATCAGATCGGAGGCGCCGTTGAGCACCTTCGGTCCGTCCACGAAGTCCGGCGCCGAGTTGATGAAGCCGCCGAGACGCACCACGCGGACGACCTTGTCGAGGTCGCCCAGCGCTGCCTTGACCTGCGCCAGCAGATTCACCGCGCAGCCGCGCGCGGCCGCGGCCCCGTCCTCGAGCGAGACGCCGGCGCCGAGCTTGCCCTTGGCGATCAGCTTGCCGGATGGGTCGAAGCAGACCTGGCCGGAGACGAACAGCAGATTGCCTGATCGTACGAACGGGACGTAGTTGGCGACGGGGCTGGGGGCGTCGTGCAGCTTGATGCCCTGTTCCGCCAGTTTCTGCTCGACCGTGCCCGCCATGTCTCGACCTCGATGTCTGAAAACTCTTCCGCTCCGGCGCGTCTGGTGACGGCCGGCCGCGCCCTGTTTCGCCCATCATGCCGCCACATGCAAGCAAGCCGATAGGACTGCGAAACGCCGGGGGCGGGTCGCATTTTCCTGAGGCAGCTCAGGAGGTTCAGTGAGGAGGCGCAACTTTACGTGAAACCGCCCCAGTTGCGACGCAATGGATCGGTCATTAAAGTGTCGAATCTGCGCGTCCCCCAGGGAATAGACATGGTGCACCTTTTCCGGACTTCACTCGGTGCGATCGCGCTCGCGGCGGCCGCTCTCGGCGCGGGTAGCCGCGCCCATGCAGCGAGCGGTCCGTTCCTCGCGCACCAGGCGCTCTACGATCTGAGCCTGGTCAAATCGCGCTCCAATTCCATCAGCAGCGCGCGCGGCCGCATCCTCTACAATTTCGCCGGCAGCGCCTGCGAAGGCTACACCTCCGAATTCCGCCAGGTCTCCGAGCTCGACAGCGGCGAGGGCAAGATCACGCTGAGCGACCTCCGCTCCAATTCCTGGGAGGACGCCGCGGGCAAGAGCTACCGCTTCAAGATCGAGACGCGGATGAACGAGACCGAGGCGGGTCTCGTCGACGGCTCGGCGGAGCGCGACGGCGACCACATCAACGTCAAGCTCAAGCTGCCGGCGCCGAAGAACTTCACCCTCGACGGCAAGATCGTGTTCCCCACGGAGCAGATCCAGCGCATCATTGCAGCCGCCAAGGACGGCAAGTCGCTGCTCGAGCTGTCGGTCTATGACGGCTCCGACGACGGCCAGAAGGTCTACAACACGCTGACCGTGATCGGTCAGCCGATCCCCGCCGACCGCACCGCCTCGCCCGATGCATCGACCTCGGACGAGCACATGAAGTCGATGACGCGCTGGCCGGTGACCGTCAGCTATTTCGATCGCGACGTCCCGCAGAAGCAAGGCGAGCAGACGCCTGTCTATGCGATGTCGTTCGAGCTCTACGAGAACGGGGTCTCCCGCCAGCTCGTGCTCGACTACAACGATTTCGTGATCTCCGGTGCGATGGGCAAGTTCGACGTCAAGGACAGCAAGCCCTGTAATTGAGGGGCACTCTCTCTCGTCCGTCATTGCGAGCGCAGCGAAGCAATCCAGAATCATTCCGCGGAAAGATTCTGGATTGCTTCGTCGCAAGAGCTCCTCGCAATGACGGGGCTGGCCCTCCGCGCACTCTGCGGTTACGCTTGCTCCCAACCACAAACTCCGGGAGCCAGCCCATGCCCAAGCTCGATCATCTTCGTCCCAGCGGCCTGCATCACAACCCCGCTTATTCGCACGTCGTGACCGCCTCCGGCGCGCGCACGATCTACATTTCGGGCCAGGTCTCGACCGACGAGGAGGGGCGCATCGTCGGCGAGGGCGACATCGCCGCGCAGACGACGCAGGTGATGCAGAATCTCGGCCATGCGCTGAAGGCAGCCGGCGCCACCTACGCCAACATCGTCAAGATCACGACCTTCGTGGTCGGCTACAAGCCGGAGCTGCGCCCCATCATCGGCAAGGCCCGCTCGGTCTTCTTCGAGGGCATGGAGCCGCCGGCCTCGACCCTGGTCGGCGTTTCCGCGCTGGCCGCGCCGGAATGGCTGATCGAGATCGAGGCGATCGCCGTCGCGGACTGAGGGCGCCGGCCCGCGCTTTCGCGAAAAGTGGAAAACAACCCCATGCACAGTAGAGGCGTCCAGCGATTTTCGTTTTTAGCGAATTTTGTTTGACGCGTCGGGCAAAACAGTGGCATTATGCCATGCTGGCATTTTTCGAAGGTGGCGAGAGGGCTATCTCCGACAGCGCAGCCATGGCGTCGTCGGCGCGATCCACGGGCACGAAGAGGTGGTCGTGATGAAACGCTGACACGGCATTCACGCTGATGCCGGCGTCGGCCAGACGCGCGGCGACGGCTGCCAGGAAACCGACCGCATCGAGCGCGGAGTGAACCGTCAGCGTGATCAGGCGCGAGGGGAATGCGCAGTTCAGTCCCGCCGCTTCGGCTTCTTCGCGCAGGACGACCAGCGTCGTGCCTTCCTGCTCACGGAATGTCAGCAGCGGATTGAGCGCTGCGGGAACAGGCGCGTTTGCTGCGATCGTGCAGAAGACGAAGATGCCCGGCTGCAGCTCCGGCTTCATGTTCTTCAGCAGCGCGGTGAGGTCGCGTTCGGCTGGCATGGCGCTTCCACAATGTCATCCTGGCGAAAGCCAGGACCCATTACCCCAGGGAGAAGTTGCGGCGTTGAGCTGTCAACCACCGGTCTTCGCCAAACGACGGCCGGTGGTAATGGGTCCTGGCTTTCGCCAGGACGACCCCGGGGGATGGCTTGGCGCAACATGCGTGCACCTCACTCCCGCTCTGCCTTCTCCGGCCCCTCATACGCGATGCCCCGGATCACGGCGGCATTGCCGAATTTCTTCCGCAGGCTGTCCACCGCCCGCTCGGCGTGGGCGGCGCGGCGGTCGAGCATGTCGGTGTCGTCGGCAGGGGAGCCTTCGCGCAGCGCGCTGACGCCGGCGCCCATCAGGCGGAACGCGGTGCCGTCGATTTCCCTGGCCAGCATCTCGCGGCAGATCGAAAAGATCTTCGCGGCGAGCTGCGTCGGCGCGGCGATCGACTGCGAGCGGGTGCGCTGACGAAAATCTGATGTCTTGAGCTTCAAGGTGACGGTCGAGCCGGCCAGCTCGCTGCTCTTGAGGCGCGACGACGTCTTCTCGCACAGCCGCCACAGGATCTTTTCCAGCGCGGCGAAATCGCGAATGTCGGTCTCGAACGTGGTTTCGCTCGAAATTGTCTTTGCCCCGCGATCGGCTTCGACGCGGCGATCGTCGATGCCGCGCGCGAGCCGCCACAGCCGGCGGCCGTCGGTTGGAAACTGCCGCATCAGCTCGATCTCATCGGCCTTCTGCAGATCGGCGATGATGCGAAAACCGCGCTGCACGAGGCGTTCCTGCGTCGCGGGCCCCACGCCGAAGATGAAGCCGACGGGCTTCTCGGCGAGCATTGTGCGCGCTTCGTCCTGGTCGAGCGCGGCAAAGCCGCGCGGCTTGTCGAGATCCGAGGCGATTTTCGCCAGGAACTTGTTGCAGGACAGGCCGACCGACACGCTGATGCCGATATTGCGCTCGACCTCGCCGGCAAAGCGCGCCAGCACCTTTGCCGGGATCATGCCATGCACCCGCTCGGTGCCGGAGAGATCGAGAAAGGCCTCGTCGATCGAGAGCGGCTCGACCAGCGGCGTCAGCGCCTGCATGGCCTGACGCACCTCGCGTCCAACGCGCACGTACTTAGCCATATCAGGCCGGATCACGGTCGCATGCGGGCAGGCTTCCAACGCCCTGTACATCGGCATCGCCGAGCGCACGCCATAGGTGCGCGCGATGTAGCAGGCCGCCGCCACCACGCCGCGCTTGCCCCCGCCGATGATGACGGGCTTGTCGGCAATGTCAGGATTGTCGCGCTTCTCGACCGTCGCATAGAAGGCGTCGCAGTCGATATGGGCGATGGTCAGGCTCGCGAGCGCGCGGTGGCGGACGAGGCGAGGGGAGCCGCAGGCGGAACAGCGCCGTACGCCCCATTCCAGATCGGCCAGGCAATCCCGGCAGAAGCAGCGGGGCCCGGCCGCATCAGGGGCGCTCACGGCACGTCGCGCTCCCAGGTCCGGTCGCCGAGCGCATCGCCCAGCACCTGCCGCGCCGCGGCAACGTTGGTCGGATGCAGGTCCGTCGCCTTGGCAAAGGCCTTCACGGTGTCGTCATCGCGCAGCACGAAATCGAGCACGCTGAGGAGGAAATTCGGGTCCGAGGCGGCGTTCCGGAGGGTCTCCGGGCCGACCCCTGTCTCGGCCAGGAACAGGCCCAGCCTTTCAGGGGCGCCCGCAATAAAGGACAGCGCCTGAATCGCAACGATTTCAGCGACTTCGCGGGGGTTGTGAACAGGCTTTTTCAAGGGCCCGGTTTGCCTTTCCGTTAACTTTCGGTGTCTACTTTGGAATATGCCCGAGTCTGGGGACCGAGTCTCGGGCCTGAGTCTTGCTGGCCGTACAAGCAACTGGAAACCACATCGCGGAAAGTGGCCCCTCGGGTTTAACGAAACTCAAGCGAATCTGAGGCTAGTTTGAATCCAGTTTTCGAAGCGCCGGAAAGCGGCGCCTGAGGCGTCACATGCAGCGGTCTTTGGGACCAACAGGAGGGCGGGATGGCTAAGACCGTCCTGATCGTGGAAGACAACGAGCTCAACATGAAGCTCTTCCGCGACCTGTTGGAGGCGCACGGCTACCAGACCTCCGGCACCAGCAACGGCTACGAGGCGCTCGACCTCGTGCGCAAGATGCGGCCCGACCTCGTGCTGATGGACATCCAATTGCCGCAGGTGTCAGGGCTCGAGGTGACGCGCTGGATCAAGGACGATCCGGAGCTGCGTTCCATACCCGTCGTGGCTGTCACGGCCTTCGCGATGAAGGGCGACGAAGAGCGCATCCGCGAGGGCGGCTGCGAGGCGTATTTGTCCAAGCCGATCTCGGTCGGCAAATTCATAGAGACGGTCCGGCGTTTCATCGGATAGGAAGTGAGTTCAAAGTGTCCGCGCGTATTCTCGTCGTCGATGACGTTCCCGCCAACGTCAAGCTGCTCGAGGCCCGTCTTTCGGCCGAATATTTCGACGTGATGACCGCCTCGAACGGCACCGAGGCGCTGGCGCTGGCCTGCCGCGCCGAGTGCGACATCATCCTGCTCGACGTGATGATGCCCGACATGGACGGCTTCGAAGTCTGCCGCCGCCTCAAGACCGATCCGGCCACGCACCACATTCCCGTGGTGATGGTCACCGCGCTCGACAGCCCGTCCGACCGCAACCGCGGCCTGGAAGCCGGCGCCGACGACTTCCTGACAAAACCCGTCTCCGACGTCGTGCTGATCGCGCGCGTCCGCTCGCTGACGCGGCTGAAGATGATGACGGATGAATTGCGCATGCGCGCCATCACCTCGCTCGAGATCGGCATGCAGGCGCCCGAGCGCAGCGCCATCGCCGACACCGGCAAGGGCGGCCGCATCCTGCTGGTCGACGACCGCGAGGCCTCCTATGAGCGGCTCGCGGCCATCCTTGCCGCCGAACACACCGTCGACGTCGAGCCCAACCCGACCGAGGCGCTGTTCCACGCCGCCGAGGGCAACTACGATCTCTTGATCGTCTCGCTCGACCTGAACAATTTCGACGGCCTCAGGCTGTGCAGCCAGGCCCGCTCGCTGGAGCGCACGCGTCACGTGCCGATCCTGGCGATCGCGGAAGCGGAAAACTCCACGCGTCTGCTGCGCGGTCTCGAGATCGGCGTCAACGACTATCTGCTGCGCCCGATCGACAAGACCGAGCTGCTGGCGCGCGCCCGCACCCAGATCCGCCGTCGCCGCTACACCGATCATTTGCGCGACAACGTGCAGAACTCGATCGAGATGGCGATCACCGACGCGCTCACCGGCCTGCACAACCGCCGCTACATGGAAAGCCATCTGGCGACGCTCGCCGAGCAGGCCGCCACGCGCGGCAAGCCGCTGGCGCTGATGATCCTGGACATCGACTATTTCAAGTCGATCAACGACAATTTCGGCCATGACGGCGGCGACGACGTGCTGCGCGAATTCGCGGTGCGCGTGCGCAAGTCGATCCGCGGCATCGATCTGGCCTGCCGCTACGGCGGCGAGGAGTTCGTCATCGTGATGCCGGAGACGGATCTGCACGTTGCCGGCATGGTCGCCGAGCGCCTGCGCCGCTCGATCGCCGGCGAGCCTTTCGTCATCCACAAGGGCACCAAGCGCGTCGAGGTCACGATCTCGATCGGCCTCACCACGCTTGAGCAGAAAGGCGAGGCCGTGGCCGACGTGCTCAAGCGCGCCGACACGGCGCTGTATCGCGCCAAGCACGACGGGCGAAATCGGGTGGTGTCGCACGCGGCGTGAGGGGGCTCGCGACACCTTGGTCGCATTCTTGCAGGGTTTGAGGTAGGAAGGCAGGCCCGTCCGTTGCGCCACAGGGACCTGCGATGACCGACCAAACGCTCAACGCCCGTTATTCGGTTCTTGCGTTGCTAAGTCGCGTGGGCCTCTACGGCGGCCTTGCACTGTTGTTTTGGTTCGTCGCCACGCAGATGCGGGGCCAGGTCTGGTTCACCATCACCAACTACGTTTTGGCTACGGCGATGACGGGTGCAGCACTAAAGGTTTCCTATCTCTTGCTGACGGCGAGGGGGCATGTTGTCGTTTCAATTGACGCAACGGGTTTCAAGGACACGCGACTGACGTCCACGGCCATACCGTGGAACGTGATCCAATCGGTTTCGTCGTACATTCCTTACAAATCAAGAAACACAACCGGCGTTAGGCTTGTGATCGACCCCGCGTTCAGTCAAAAGCTCTCTCTACGGCCAGCGGCCAGGCTCACATGGGCGACCGGCTACGGTATTTGGGGAGCAGCTATTCTCTTGGACGCGAGCATTCTGGATGCTGACAGCAACGAAATTTCTCGCGTTGCGAACGCTTACATTCCGGACCGATCCTAGGAGGAGAACACGACGGCCGCAATCGCGTGGTGGCGCAGGCGGCGTGAAGGCCGTGTGCCGTCGCTAGCGCCACAAACTCCGTTGTCATTCCCCGCGAAAGCGGGGAATCCAGTACGCCGCGGCATCTCGATTCAATCATAGCCGTCTCTGGAATACTGGATCACCCGCTTTCGCGGGTGATGACAGGGAGGGATACGGCGACAGCGATTATTGGAGCGCCCGCTTGCTCTTCACAGGCGCTGGCCTTGCTGCCTCATCCCCCACGTCCACCCCCGCATTCCGCAGCAGCACCTTCGCGGCTTCCTTCGCCGCGCGCGCCATGGCGGGGTCGTCACGCACCAGGTCCTGGGCGATGGAGCCATCGACCAGCAGCACGAGCTGGGTTGCGAGCGCATCCGCATCGGCAACGCCAAGCTCGTTCAGCCGCTCGCGAAACCAGACGCGGCGGCTTTCCTTGAAGGCGATCGCGATCTTCTTCACCTTGCGGTCGGTGGGGCCGAGCTCGGCGACGGCATTCACGAACGGGCAGCCGCGGAAATCCCTGGCAGCAAAGCGCCGCTCCAGCGAATCGAAGGTGGCGAGAATCTGCTCGGCCGGCGGCTTGTCGGAGGGGCGGGCGTGGACGAAGCGGCGCTCGAGATAGGCCGTGATCAGCGCGTCCTTGGAGGGAAAGTGGTTGTAGAGCGTGCGCTTGGAGATGCCGATCTCGGCTGCGATGGTGTCGACGCCGATGGCGCGAATGCCTTGCAGATAGAACAGCCTGTCGGCGGTCTCGAGGATTCGCTCCTTCATGTCGGATTTTTCGGCGGACGGCATAACACAGACCTGTGTAACAAGCGGCTTGACAGCACGGCCCTTCTATAGACTAATTACACAGGTCTGTGTAACCAAAATCAAGTGTATTGCGGATGCCGGCGCGCGTTCTGCGCCCACGAGGGAGAACAAGAATGCCCCTGTTGCAGATCCTGCGCCCGACCTTGCCGATCCTGATCGGCGCTTCGATCATGCTGACGCTGAGCATGGGGCTGCGGCAGTCGCTCGGCATCTTCATGCAGCCGCTGACGCACGACATCCATCTTTCGGTGTCGGATTTCACGCTGGCGCTCGCCGTGCAGAACCTCGCCTGGGGTTTCCTCCAGCCGCTCGCCGGCGCGCTGACCGTGCGCTACGGCTTCCGCCCGATCATGATCGCGGGCGCGCTGATGTACATTGCGGGCCTCGCCCTGATGGCGACCGCGAACGGCCTCGTCAGCATCATGATCGGCGCCGGCGTGCTGATCGGCACCTCGCTCGCCTGCACGGCGAATGCGATCGCGATGTCGGTGGCGGCGCGGGCCGTGCCCGCAACCGTGCGCTCGACCGTGCTCGGTATCGTCTCCGGCGCTGGCTCGCTCGGTGCGCTGCTGTCGGCGCCGATCGGGCAGATGCTCAACGAAGGCTTTGGCTGGCGTATCGGCCTCGCCGGCTTCGTCGTCATGTCGGTGCTGATGATCCCGGCTGCCCTGTACGCCGGGAGCGTCGACAGGATCCCGCTGCCGAAGCCTGCCGCCGATGACATCGGCGATGTCTCCGCTGCGAGCGTCGCCAGGACCGCGTTCGGCAATGCCTCCTTCGCGGTGATGACCTGTGCCTACCTGGTCTGCGGCATGCAGCTGGTGTTCCTCACCACGCATCTGCCGTCGTACCTGGCGATCTGCGGCCTCGATCCGATGTTGAGCGCGCAGACGCTCGGCATGATCGGCGGCTTCAACGTGCTTGGCTCGCTGTTCTTCGGCTGGGCCGGCCAGCGCTGGAACAAGCTGGCGCTGCTTGGGGCGATCTACATCTTCCGTTCGATCGCGCTCGCCTGGTACTTCATGCTGCCGGCGACGCCGGCCACGACGCTGCTGTTCGGCGCCATCATGGGCTTCCTCTGGATGGGCGTCGGCCCGCTGGTCGCAGGCGCCGTCGCCGAGATGTTCGGCCTGCGCTGGCAGGCCATGATCCAGGGCCTCGCCTTCATGAGCCACCAGATCGGCAGCTTCCTCGGCGCCTATGGAGGAGGGCTGATCTACGATTCGCTCGGCTCCTACACCATGGCCTGGCGCATCGGCGTGGCGCTGGGATTGGCCGGCGGCATCATCCAGGTGGCGTTCGCGCTGATCCGGCCGTCGCAGCCGCCGTCGCCGGTGCTGCGGACGGCGTGACGCGGGCAAGCTTATCGGGGACGCGGAGCGCGGACTGGACGCGGCGGCTGCTGGACGGGCGACTGCTGAACGTAAGGATTCTGCAAGCACATGGCGGGAAGGCCGACAGTGTTCGCGCGACACTCGTCCCACGATGTGAATCGGCACGAGATCCAGTTGCCGCCGCCCCACTCCCATTGCTGAATACAAACCGGATAGTTGCCGTTGAAGCGCTGAGCTACGGCCGGAGCGGGAGCGAACATTGCGATCGCCGCGATGAGGAGCAGGGGGAGCGTGCGCACCATCATGCGCGCATCCGTTGCGGAGCCGGCCGTCCGAACCTCACCCCCGCCGCGCACCGCGGGAAAACGCCCGACCATGAAGACAATCCGTTGGGCGATGAGCATATGATCCTCGATCACGCCGGTCGACGGCGGCTGAAAAGCTGACGGTTTGGAACATAGTCGGCGGCTGGCGGTCGCTCAAGATCTGTTCCCGCCACCAGCACTTCTGCGGCGCGACATCGTTCCTGAAAGAATTGGCACAGCTTGTCGTGAGCGCTTAGGAACGACCGCGTGCAACTTCGGTTGACGGGCACAACCTCAAACGGAGTTGAACATGCGGAAGACTATTTTCTCGGTTGCTGTGTGCGCGTTGTTGGCCGGCGCGTCGATCGGTTTCGCTCACGCCCAGGCCGGCGGCGGCGGGGCGGGTGGTGGAGCCGGTGCAGGTGCCGGCGGAGCCGGTGCGAGCGCCGGCGCTGGCACCGGTGGCGCTGGCACGGGCGGCGCGGGCATGGGTGGCGCGGGCATGGGTGGCACCGGAGCGAGCAGCGGCACGAGCGGCATGGGCGGTGGCGCTGCAAGTTCCGGAAACGCGGGTGGAACCGGTGCCGGGCAGGGCGGACCCCAGAATCCTCGTCCGGGGCGCAGCCAGGATCCGACCGGCCGTTGATGGTCTCGCCTGAGGCCTTACAACACAGGGGGCTGCCGGCATCTGCTCGGCGGCCTCTCTCTTTTTCCGGCAACCGCGTTTCGCGTTGGCTTACGCCGGCAGGAGCGAAGTGTGACCCTGCCTTGATCGCGACGTGGCCACATGCCGCTCGAGCTCGGTGCGAACAGTCTCCACGACGCTGGCCCAGTCACCGCGCGCCGGCTGCCTGAACAGGCGCATCGACCGATACCAGGGACTGTCGTCGCGATCGCGCAGCCAGCGCCAGTCGGGGTTGAAAGGCAGCAGCGTCCAGACCGCAGCGCCGAGCGCGCCGGCAAGATGCGCGACACTGGTGTCGACGGTGATCACAAGATCGAGGCACGAGATCAGGGCGGCGGTTTCGCTGAAATCCGTCAGATGTTGCGTGAGGTCGACGATGTCGGGCCGCTCGGCGAGGAAGGTCTTGTCTTGATCCCGGACGCCTTTTTGCAGGGAGACGAACTGGGCATCGCAATCCAGCAGCGGCGCGAGCGCGCGCAGCGCCATCGATCTGTTGTGATCGTTCTTGTGATCGGGATTGCCGGCCCAGACCAGGCCGACGCGGAAACGATGGCGCGGACCAAGCCGGCTCTCCCACGCATTTGCGCGCGCCGCCGACGGTGGGGGAACGTAGCCTTGCGCGAACGGGATGGTGTCGAGCCGCGTCCCGAACGCCAGCGGCAGCGTTCCCAGGGGGCAGTGCAGGTCGAAGGCCGGCGCGGACCAGCGGCCGACACAGTCTGCGACCCCCTCGATGCCGCCCAACAACTGCTGGATCGGCGGCTCGACCTCGAGGATGACCCTGGCTCCGAGCGCGGCCACCATGGGCACATAGCGGGCGAACTGAATCGCGTCACCCAATCCCTCGTCGGAGTGAAGCAGGATGGTCTTGCCTGCGATGGGCTGGTCGCCACGCCAAAGCGGCTGAGCAAAGCCGCGATCGACCAGACCGACGGACGGAAGTCGCCAACGCGCTTCGCGTGCGAGCCAGCCGCGCTCGAAATCGCCGGTCAGGAGCTGAAGCGTCGCCAGATAGAACAGCGTCTGCGCATCGTCTGGCGCGGCCGCGAGCGATCTGTGCAGGGTCGCGAAGGCTTCGTCGATCAATTGCAGATGCAACAGGACGACGGCCTTGTTGTTGAGCACGGCATGGAAATCCGGGCGAAGCACGAGTGCCCGGTCGAAACAGGCGAAGGCCTGTTCCAGCCGGCCGAAGCGCCAATGCAGCAGGCCGAGATTGTTGTGGGTCTCCGCAAGGCCCGGATCCAGCGCGATGGATCTTTCGTAGTCGGCCTCTGCATCCTCGAAGCGGTTCAGCGCCGAGAGGCAGACGGCGCGCATTTGATGCAGCGCTGCGGAGCTTGGACCGAGTCTCTCTGCAACATCGAAGCACTGCACGGCGTCCGCATGCCGGCCGAGCTCGAACAGCAGCATGCCGCCGTTGTGCGCGGCCTCCCAATAATGCGGATTGAGCTTCAGCGCCTGCTGCAGGTGTTGCGCGGCCTCGTCCTTGCGCTCGAGTTGCCAGAGCAGATTGCCGACGTGATTCCAGAGGCCGGCATCCTCAGGTTTGAGGCGCAGGGCGTGGCTATAGTGTTGCTGTGCGTCTTCGAGCCGCCCCTGGCGCTCCAGCACCGTCGCCAGACTCAGGACGTACTCTGGCTTCGGCGCCTGCCGGACCGCGCGGCCGATCCATTCCACGGCGGCATCGGGCTGCTGCGCATGGAAACAGAGCACGCCGAGCAGATGGAGGGCGTCGGGATGTTGCTCGTCCAGCGTCAGCGCCTGCTGGCAGCAGAGTTCGGCCTCGGCCATACGTCCCGATTGAAAATGCGCAAAGCCCGCCCGGACGAGGGCGGCCGGCGTGACCTTTCCGGATTGTCTGGCCGCGGCGGCCCGGCGCTCTCTGCGATTCATGGAGGGTTGGAGCGGTGGAATTCGTGTCCACCCCGCAATCGAAGTCAGCGAGGCCCCTCATTCCAACCACGCCAGGATTTCGCGAGGCTGGCGTTGACAGCACAGACACTGCCGTCATCGATGACGGAGCCCAAACGAAAACGGGGCCCGCAAGGGCCCCGCAAAGTCTGCAGCGTTCCGCGATCTTACTTGATCTTGGCTTCCTTGAATTCGACGTGCTTGCGCGCGACCGGGTCGTACTTCTTCTTGACCAGCTTGTCGGTCATGGTGCGCGAATTCTTCTTGGCGACGTAGTAGAAGCCGGTGTCAGCCGAGGACACGAGCTTGACCTTGATGGTGACCGCTTTGGCCATGTTCTGAACCTCAGAAATCAGGGGAATCTGGAGCCGGCCAAACGGCCCGCGTTGGCCGGCAACCTAGCCAGAAACCGCCTGATGTCAAGGTTTCACGCCCCGAAAACCGCTCAAATCGGGCCCTTTACGCCTCGAAGAAGCGGTTTTTCGGCCGGGGAAGGCCCAGATTCTCCCGCAAAGTGGCCCCTTCATAGTCTTTGCGGAAAATCCCGCGCCGCTGCAGCTCCGGGACGACCTTGTCGACGAAATCGTCGAGGCCCGCGGGCAAGAACGGGAACATGATGTTGAAGCCGTCGCAGCCGCGCCCGACCAGCCATTCCTCCATCTGGTCGGCGATGGTTTTCGCGGTGCCGACAAACGACAGCCCGCCATAGCCGCCGACGCGCTCGGCGAGCTGGCGCACGGTGAGCTTGTCGCGCCTGGCGAGATCGACCATGCGCTGGCGGCCGCTCTTGCTGGCGTTGGTTTCGGGAATCTCGGGCAGCTGTCCATCCGGATCGAAGCCGGAGGCATCGGTGCCCAGAATGACCGAGAGCGAGGCGATGGCGCTGTCGTAATGGACGCGGCTGTCGAGCAAGGCGCGCTTCTCCCTGGCCTCGTCGACGCTGTCGCCGACCACGACGAAAGCGCCGGGCAGGATCTTCAGGTGCTCGGGGTCGCGGCCGATCTTCTCCATGCGGCCCTTGATATCGGCATAGAGCTTTTGCCCGTCGGCGAGGGGCCCGCCGCCGGTGAACACGGCTTCCGCCGTTTCGGCTGCGAGCTGCCTGCCGTCCTCGGAGGCGCCGGCCTGCACGATCACGGGCCAGCCCTGCACGGGGCGGGCGATGTTGAGGGGACCGCGCACCTTCAGATATTTGCCGACATGGTCGAGCACATGCATCTTCGATGGATCGAAGAACAGCCCGCTTTCGACGTCGCGCACGAAGGCGTCATCGGCGAAGGAATCCCAGAGGCCGGTGACGACGTCGTAGAATTCGCGGGCGCGCTTGTAGCGTTCGGCGTGCTCCATGTGGTCGTCGAGACCGAAGTTGAGCGCCGCATCCGGGTTCGAGGTGGTGACGATGTTCCAGCCGGCGCGGCCGCCGCTGAGATGGTCGAGCGAGGCGAACCGGCGCGCGACGTGATAGGGCTCGTCGAACGTGGTCGAGCCCGTCGCGATCAGGCCGATGCGCTCGGTGACGGCGGAGAGTGCCGAGAGCAGCGTGAAAGGCTCGAACGAGGTCACGGTGTGGCTGCGCTTGAGCGCATTGACCGGCATGTTCAGCACGGCGAGGTGATCGGCCATGAAGAAGGCGTCGAACTTGCCGGCCTCAAGCTTCTGGATCAGCGTCTTGATGTGACCGAAATTGAAATTGGCGTCGGGCCACGCCCCGGGATAGCGCCAGGCGCCGGTGTGGATGCTGATCGGGCGCATGAACGCGCCAAGCTTGAGTTGCCGTTGTGCCATCGCGCCCAAAATCCCGTTCTGGTGTCGTTGGGCAAAGACATAGGCATGCCCGGGAACTCCGCCATTGGGATGGCTGAGAACAATTTTTTGTTTTTCGCTGGCGCTTCAGCACAATCGCGTCATTCGGGGGCGTTGCAAGGGGGGCTGTCGAACCAACCTGCGACTCGCTCCGACCAAGCCAAGACCCGTGAGGAGACTTTTCATGGCAGCGGCAATGAGTGTAAACGGCAGCATCGTCCGGATCGACCGTCCGATGCCCTGGTTCGGCCGGCTGCTGTCGCTGCCATTGCTGGCGGCGAGCGCCTATTTGCTCTGGAATGTCGCGCTCGGCCTGCGCCAGGATTTTTCCGGCTTCGGCCGGCTCGCCGACGACCTCGTGCCGGTGCTGGTGTTCACCGGCCTCGGGCTGTTGATCGGCATTCCCGGCTTGATCCTGCTGACGTTCCGCACCTTCGTCGTGCTCAACGAGACGTTGCGCCAGATCGTGATCACCAGACAGTTCGGCCCGCTGAACTTTCGCAGGTCCCGCGACCTCGCCGACTATCACTTCATCAGCATCACCGACGACGACGATCCGCAATTGACCACCTATGACGTCAATCTCTGCGGCAGCAAGGGCACCGAAGCCATTTCGCTGATGAGCTTCACCAAACGCGAAGATGCCAACCAACTCGCTCAGGAGCTCGGGCGTGCGCTGAAATTGCCGGCACGCGACTATGTCGGGACCGAGCCTTTTGACGACGACGCCCGCGCCGATTAGCTCAAGATGTCCTTCTGCATCTTGCCGCCGTAGAAATGGAAGAACGGCACCGGCGCATCGTGGCGCAAGGGACCGGTGGCAAGGCGGCTGTCGAGCTCGTTGAGCACATTCCGTGTCATGGGATGCAGATCGGCGAGTGGCTTCGAGCCGAGCTCGACCCAGACCAGCTCGACCAGCTCCGCATCGGCATGGATCACCCCGTCGACGCGATGGGTGATCGCGGAGGCATCGGCCGTGAAGAAGCGGGTGTCGAAGCGCTTGACGCGGCCGGGCGGCGTGATCGCGCGCGCGATCAGGAACAGGCTGGAGGGGTCGGGCAGCAGGCCCGCATCCGCGAACGGCTTCCAGGGGCCTTCGAGCCTGGCCTTGACCTCGGATTTGCGGCCGAGGCAGAGACCTGTTTCCTCGCAGGCCTCGCGAATGGCGGCAATCGCCAGCGATTTCGCGCGCGAGGCCGGCGTCTTCGGGCTGCCCTTGGCGAGATTGGCCTCCAGCTCCGTGGTGATGGGCGCAGCACACGGCACGCGATGATCGTCCTTGTCGACACGGCCGCCGGGGAAGACGAACTTGCCCGGCATGAACACCACCTTGTCGTGGCGCTTGCCGACCAGGACTTTCGGAACGGTGCCGCTGCGATCGACCAGGATGAGGGTCGCTGCATCCCTCGGGCGGAAATAGGGATGGTGATCGGCTTCCTTGCCCTCGTGGATCTTGGCCTTCTCGGCCGTCTGCGCCGTATCGCTCATATCCTCACCCAGACTGTTCTTGCTTATTCTGCTTACACAGGCGGAATACCATCCGGCGGGTTGTCGTCAAACCCGTGCATGCGCAGAGCCCATTGCAAGCCGACCACAGCTCCCTTCACCGGCTGCAGCAGCCCGAGCGAGGCAAAGAAGGTGAAGGGCAAATAGGCCACAAAGCTGAGCCAGATCGGCGTGGTGTAATTGGTCTCGATCCAGAGGATGCTCGGCACGGTGATGTGGCCGACGATGACGATCACGAGATAGGCGGGCAAATCATCGGCGCGGTGCGGCGTGAAATCGAGGCCGCAAGCCGAGCAATCGTCCGCCGTCTTCAGGAAGGCGCGGAACAGTTTGCCCTCGCCGCAGCGCGGGCAGCGGCCGCGGAAGCCGCGCTTCATCGCAGCCCAGAGGTCGCGCTTCTCGATAAGGCCGGTCTCGCGCGTCCAGATCTTTGGGGCCGTGCTCATGGTCACCATGCCTTGCCCTTGTTTCCCTTGCCTTTGCCCTTGTTCTTTCCTTTGCCCTTCTTGCCGGGCTTTGGCTTCGGCGGCTTGTGTTTTTTGTCCGGGCTGCGGCCGGGATGCGCTTTGAACGAAGGGCGGCGCTGCGGCCCCGGTCGTCTGCGGTCGCGCGGGGCGGTTGCGCTGTCCGACGACAGCAGCTCGAAGCGCAGCGCGCCGGCGATGGGGGCAGCCTCAATCAGGCGGACGTCCACGACATCGCCGAGCTGATACATGGTGCCGCTGCGCGTGCCGACCAAAGCGTGGCGGCCCTCGTCATAGTTGAAATATTCCGTGCCGAGGGATCGGATCGGGATCAGTCCGTCGGCGCCGGTCTCGCTCAGCTTGACGAACAGGCCGGCGCGGGTGACGCCGGAGACGCGGCCCTGGAACGTCGAACCGATACGGTCGGCGAGGTGGTGGGCGATCAGGCGATCGACCGTCTCGCGCTCCGCCTTCATCGCGCGCCGCTCGGTCAGCGAAATATGTGCGGCGACTTCGCCGAGGGTCTCCGCCGTCTCGCTGTCGGGCAGGGCGCCTTCGCCGAGGTCGAGCGCGCGGACCAGCGCGCGGTGCACGACGAGGTCGGCATAGCGGCGGATCGGCGAAGTGAAATGCGCGTAGCGGCGCAAATTCAGGCCGAAATGACCGTAATTCTCAGACGAATATTCTGCCTGTGCTTGCGCGCGCAAGACCACCTCGCTCACCAGCGGGAAATGGTCATGGCCTTCGAGCTGCGCCAGCACGCGGTTGAACAGGGCCGGGCGAAGCGCGCCTGACTTCGCGAAGGGAACGTCGAGCGTCTGCAAAAATTCCGAGAGCGCGTGGACTTTTTCCAGCGTCGGCTCGTCATGCACGCGGTAGATCAGCGCCAGCGATTTCTTCTCCAGCATCTCGGCCGCGGCGACGTTGGCCAGGATCATGAACTCCTCGATCAGTCTGTGCGCGTCGAGACGTTCAGGGACCACGACGCGGTCGACGGTGCCGTCGCTCTTGAGCAGGATCTTGCGCTCGGGCAGATCGAGATTGAGCGGATCGCGCTCGTCGCGGGCGCGCTTGACGCAGGCATAAGCCGCATAAAGAGGCTTCAGGATCGGATCGAGCAGGGGCCCGGTGGTATCGTCAGGCCGTCCGTCGATCGCGGCCTGTGCCTGCGCGTAGCTCAGCTTGGCGGCCGAACGCATCAGGATGCGATGAAAGCTGTGCGACCGCTTGCGGCCGTCGGGCGCAATGATCATCCGCACCGCGAGCGCGCCGCGCGGCTCTCCCGGCACCAGCGAGCAGAGATTGTTGGAGATGCGCTCGGGCAGCATCGGCACGACGCGATCGGGGAAATAGACCGAATTACCGCGATCCAGTGCGGCGCGGTCGAGCGCGGTGCCCGGACGGACGTAGAAACTCACATCGGCGATGGCGACGTCGACGATGAAGCCGCCCTTGTTGTTTGGATCGGAATCCGGCTGCGCATGCACCGCGTCGTCGTGATCCTTGGCGTCGGGCGGATCGATGGTGACCAGCGGCACGTCGCGCCAGTCCTCGCGCCCTTTCAGGTTTGCCGGCTCCGCCGCTTCCGCCTCGCGCTCGGCGGCGGAGGAGAATTGCAAGGGGATGTCGTGGGCGTAGATCGCGATCAGGCTGATCGCCTTCTCCGATTTGACCGAGCCGAGCTTCTCCTTGACCCGGCCTGAGGCCAGCCCAAAGCTGCGGGTGCGGACGATGTCGACGCTGACGAGGTCGCCGTCCTCTGCTCCGCGCGTGTCGGCCGCGGCGATGTTCAGCTCGCGGTCGGCGGACTTCTTGTCGACCGGGACCAGCCGTCCGCCGCCTTCGGGAAGCGCGCGGAACACGCCGAGGATGCGGCTCTTGGTCTTGTCGAAGACCTTGATGACGTGGCCGCGATAGGCGGGGCCTTCGCTCTCGTTGGACGGCTCGACCCGCAGCAGTACGCGGTCGCCGACGCCGGCCGCGGTGCCGGGTTTGGGCCGGCGCGGCATTGTGATGAGGATCTTCGGCGGCTCGCCGCTCTCGACCTCGTCCCATTCGCTGGGGGAGGCGATCAGCTCGCCATCGGCATCACGGCCAGTGATGTCGGCGACCAGCGTGGTCGGCAGGCTGTCCGGCTCGGAGACCGTGTGGCGTTTTTTCTTGATGGTGCCGTCGTCGGCGAGCTCGCGCAGCAGGCGCTTGAGCGCGATGCGATCGGCGTTCTTCAGGCCGAACTCGCGCGCGATGTCGCCGGTTCCGACCTTGCCGGGATGTGCCTTGATGAAGGCGACGATGGCGCTCCGCTCGGGAAAGCCATGGTCTTTCTTGCGTTTCACTTAACCTCTAATTGGTGCCGGCACTCTTCTTGGCCGGAGCTTTGGCTGCGCCGCCTGACTTGGTCGCCGACGTCTTTGCCGTCGACGCCACGCCTGCGCGCGCCTTGCTGGTGGATTCGGTTTTGGTTTTGGCCGCGGCTTTCTTCGCGGCCGGTTTCTTCGTCTTCGGCGCGGCGTCGTCGCCCTCCGCAGCCTTTTTGGCCTTGGCCGGCTTTGCCGCCTTCTTCGCCGTTTTGGTGCTCTTGGTCTTGCCGCCGCTCTTTCCACCGCCCTTGGCCGCGCGCTCGTCGATCAGCGCGATCGCCTGCGGCAGCGTCACCGTGTCCTTTTCGAACTCGGCGGGGATCGTTGCATTGACACCGCCCGCGGTGACATAGGCGCCGTAACGGCCGCTCTTCACAGTGACGGTGCCGAGCGTCGGATGATCGCCGAGCGCCTTGCCGGGATCGGAACCAAAGCGCCGGCTCGGGCCCTTGGCGACCTTCTCGGCAATCAGCGTCACCGCGCGATTGAGCCCGATGTCGAAGACCTCGTCGCCAGCCTCGAGGCTGGCATAGGTCTTCTCGTGCTTCACGAACGGCCCGAAGCGGCCGAGGCCGGCCGTAATCGGCTCGCCGGTCTCCGGATGCTTGCCGATCTCACGCGGCAGCGACAACAGCTTCAGCGCGAGCTCGAGCTCGACATCGCCAGGCGAGGTGCCCTTCGGGATGCCCGCGCGCTTCGGCTTCTCGCCTTCTTCATAATCCTTCTGCTCGCCGAGCTGGATATACGGCCCGAAGCGCCCGGCCTTGACCCAGACATCGCGCCCCGTATCGGGATCCTGGCCCAACGAACGATCGGCAGTCTGCTCGCTGTCGGCGGCAAGCTGACGGGTGTAGCGGCATTCCGGATAGTTCGAGCAGCCGACGAACGCGCCGAACTTGCCGGCCTTGAGATTGAGCCGGCCGTTGCCGCAGCTCGGGCACTGCCTGATATCACCGCCATCCGTGCGCGGCGGATAGATGTGCTGGCCCAGCATGTCGTCGAGCACGTCGAGCACCTGCGCGACGCGCAGGTCCTTGATCTCGTCGACGGCGCCGATGAAGCCGGTCCAGAAATCCTTCAGCACCTGCTGCCAGGAGATCTCGTTGTTGGAGATGCGGTCGAGCTGCTCCTCCAGGTTGGCCGTGAAATCGTATTCGACGTAGCGGCTGAAGAAGCTCTCCAGGAACGCGACCACGACGCGGCCCTTGTCCTCGCCATGCAGGCGCTTCTTCTCCAGCTTGACGTAGCCGCGGTCCTTCAGCACCTGGAGGATCGAGGCATAGGTCGAGGGCCGGCCGATGCCGAGCTCTTCCATACGCTTGACCAGCGAGGCTTCAGAGAAGCGCGGCGGCGGCTCGGTGAAGTGCTGGCTCACGGACAGCGACTGCCGCTTCAGCGCATCGTTCGGGCTCATCGCGGGCAGGCGGCGGGAGTCCTCGTCCTCCTCGTCGTCGCGGCCTTCCTGATAGAGCGCCAGAAAACCGTCGAACTTGACGACCTGGCCGGTGGCGCGCAGCTCCAGCGTGCGACCGCCGGCCTTCGCGGTGATGTCGACGGTGGTGCGCTCGAGCTCCGCCGATTCCATCTGGCTCGCGATGGTGCGCTTCCAGATCAGCTCATAGAGTCTTGCCTGATCGGCATCGAGCTTGCGGCTCATGCTGTCGGGGCGCCGCGAGAGGTCGGTCGGGCGGATCGCTTCGTGCGCTTCCTGGGCGTTCTTGGCCTTGGCCTGGTACTGGCGCGGGCTATCGGGCACATACGCGTTGCCGTAATCCTCGCCGATCACCTTGCGTGCCTGGGTGATGGCAGACGGGTCGATCTGCACACCGTCGGTACGCATATAAGTAATGAGTCCGGTGGTCTCGCCGCCGATGTCGATGCCTTCATAAAGGCGCTGCGCGATGCGCATGGTGTGAGCGGGCGCAAAGCCGTATTTGCGGCTGGCTTCCTGCTGCAACGTCGAGGTCGTGAAGGGCGCCTGCGGATTGCGGCGCGCCGGCTTGGCGTCAACCGCCGTCACGGCGTAGGTGGCGAGTTCCAGCGCCTTCTTGAAGTCTTCGGCTTCCGCGCCGGTGCCGATGTCGAGACGCTGGATCTTCTTGCCGTCGGCGCCGACGAGGCGCGCCTCGAAGGCATCGCCACGCGGGGTCAGCAAGGTCGCGATCAGCGACCAATATTCACGCGGCACGAACTTCTCGATCTCGAGCTCGCGGTCGCAGACGAGGCGCAGCGCCACCGACTGCACGCGGCCGGCCGAGCGGGCGCCCGGCAGCTTGCGCCACAGCACGGGGGAGAGGGTGAAGCCGACCAGATAGTCGAGCGCCCGCCGCGCCATGTAGGCGTCGACCAGCGCGCCGTCGATCTGGCGCGGGTTCTTCATCGCGTCCGTGACGGCCTGCTTGGTGATGGCGTTGAACACCACGCGCTCGATCTTCTGATCTTTCAGCGCGCGCTTCTCCTTCATCACCTCCAGCACGTGCCAGGAGATGGCCTCGCCCTCGCGATCAGGGTCGGTCGCCAGAATCAGGCGGTCGGCGCCCTTCAGGGACTTGGCAATATCGTTGAGCCGGCCGGCCGCCTTGGGATCGACCTCCCAGATCATCTTGAAATTGCTGTCAGGATCGACGGAACCGTTCTTGGCCGGGAGGTCGCGGACATGGCCGAACGAGGCCAGAACCTCATAGGACGAGCCCAAATACTTGTTGATCGTCTTGGCTTTCGCCGGCGACTCCACAATGACGATATTCATGTAGTTCCAGTAACTTACGGGGAAATATAGGGCCGATTTCCTCTAGATTCGGGTCGGCCGTTTCGACTCGAACATGGGTGGTGCGGCCGTCCCTGTCAAATCGAGGGGTGTTGAAGGCCTGCCGATTAAGAAAAGTTTCATATCAAGAAAGTTGCAAATTACCACCTTGGAGTTGCGGCCGCTATGGGCGTAATGTTCCGGCGGGGCATGGATTCGGGTGGGGCTGGTGGCAAAGCCAGGAAAGAAGCGCGCGCGCGCCGCAACGGGCGCGCGAGGAGGCTCGCGCAACGAGGAACCGGGGGAAGGCGGGGTCGATGAGGCCGTCGCCTTCATCGCGGAGCAGGTCGGCGCCCTGCGCACGCTCGCCGGGCGCCACAAGCTCGATGTGCTGCATTATCTCCTGGGAATGACCAAGCTCGAGGCCGACGAGCACCTGCGGCTGCGGAGCAAGCGCAAGCTGTCGTGAGGGGCTCAGGGCGGTGTCAGATTTGAATGCGCCGCTGTCCAACCCGTCATCCTGAGGTGCGAGTGGCGCGATGCGGAGCATCGTGCCGGGAGCCTCGAAGGATGAACGGCCGAGATGCAGTTGGGGCCGTCGCCCTTCGAGGCTCGCCGAAGAGGCGAGCACCTCAGCGACAATGGCTTCGCCATTGCGCGGGGATGACGGTGCTAGCTGCCCAACCGATTGCGGCCACTCGGATCGTCCCCACCCGGAATATCCAGTCCGCACCAGAGCATGCCGTGCTGCGCGGCCAGAATGGAAAAGTAGGTCAGTGTATGGAGTTGATCGCCGCTCGCGCAGGCGCCGGTAGTGAACCCGGCTGCGAACTTATTGGCCCATCGCTGCTGGCTCCATCGGTCACTTGAAGCGTCTGCGAAGGCTTTGAATTGCGCCGCGGGTCCGCCCATATAGGTCGGGCTGCCAAATGCGACCGCTCCGGCGCGGTCGATCGTCTCTAACAAGCTCTCATTCTGAAAACGGCCTGATAGAATGTCATGGCCCGCGATCCGGCAAAGCGCGACGTCCGAGGCTCCAGCCCCGCCACGCGCCATTGCTTGCGCCAGCCTATCGGTGGTGCCGGAGACGGAAAAATACACGATCGCAAGCAGGGGCATGGCGGCGCTACTTCGGCGGTTTAGCTATCTTTGACGCCGTCTATCTCTTGCACAAGTCTGGATATTCGCTTCGCTCGCAATGCCGGAGTGGGAGGCGTTCGACGCTGCTAGGCCGACCGCCGCCGCGGTGCCGGCCGTGGCTTCAGCATTGTGTCCGCGGGCGCGAGCAACCGGCCATCTTCGGCGCGCAGCTCCAGCTTGCGCACCGGGCGGCCCTTCGCGCGATCGACCAGGATGGTCGCGATCTCCTCAGGGCGATCGTCGAATTCCTCGCTCCATTGCCGGAGCGCCACCAGGATCGGGAAGACGCCGCGGCCCTTCGGCGTCAGCACATATTCCTGATAGGCGCTGCCGTCGGAGGCGGGGGCGGTTTCCAGGATGCCGTGGTCGACCAGCGCGCGCAGCCGCGCGGACAAGATGTTCTTGGCCATGCCGAGCTTGCTCTGAAACTCGCCGAAGCGGCGCAGGCCGAACAGCGCCTCGCGGACAATCAGCAATGACCACCAGTCGCCGATCGCCTCCAGGGCGCGTGCGATCGGGCAGGCATCGCCCTCAAAGCTGGTTCGTTTCACCATCGTCCCGCTCCTTTCGCGTTCGCACGGTCCAGTCGTTGCTCACGCGCTCGTGTAGTTGCATTATAAAACCATATGGTCTACATCGCAATCAGTTTCATAATGCAACCATTGGAGGCGAGCGTGAGACTGAAAAACAAGACGGCCTTGATCACGGGCGGCAACAGCGGCATTGGCCTTGCAACGGCAAAGCTGTTCGTGGCCGAGGGCGCCAAGGTGATCATCACCGGGCGCAACAAGGAGACGCTGGAGGCGGCCGCGAAGGAACTCGGCCCGAACGCAGTCGCGCTCGCTGCCGATGCCACCGACATCGCCGCGACCGAAGCTGCCATCAAGAAGGGCACCGACAAATTCGGCAGGCTCGACATATTGTTCGCCAATGCCGGCATTCCCGGCAGCACGCCGCTCGGATCTGCGACGCTCGAGGTGTTCCAGAAAGTCATCAGCACCAATCTCACCGGCGTGTTTTTCACGGTGCAATCGGCGCTGCCGTACATCAACGACAACGCCTCGATCATTCTCAACGGTTCGGTGATCTCGGTGCTCGGCATTCCCGGCTACTCCGCCTACGGCGCGGCGAAGGCGGGTGTGCGGGCGATGGCGCGGATCATGGCCTCGGAACTGTCGCCGCGCGGCATTCGCGTCAACGTGGTCGCGCCGGGCGCGATCCGCACGCCGATCTGGGGCGCGGCAATCGCGACGCCCGAAGCGGAGAAAGCGTTCGAGAAGCGCATCGCGCTCTCGACCCCGCTCGGCCGAATGGGTGAACCGGATCACATTTCAAAGACGGTGCTGTTCCTCGCCTCCGATGATGCTGCGCATATTCAGGGACAGGAGATCTTCGTCGACGGTGGCGCGGTGGCCTCGCCGAGCGGTGCGCCGATCTATCGCTGATGATCGAGCCAAGCGATAATCGAACCGGCCGGCGGCCAGTTGCGCCGTCCGGTTCTCACGTCCTGCAGGATGTATTTTCTGACGCTTGCGTGATGCGTTGAACCTTCGCGCCGGCTGCTCAGACTTTGTTTACGGGGAAGGGGTTTTACGGCCCATTTGAGGAACCCGCCATGTCGAAATCAGCACGCATTTTTTCTCCGATTTCAGCACCGCGTGTTTACACCGAACGTTCCGCTGTTCCCGCCAGGCAATCCGACACGGCAGAGTTCATCGGGGTCGCGATTTTCTCCGGCGTCGGCCTGCTCGTGTCGCTCTTTGCCGTGATCCTGGGCGTGCAGGGCGCCTGGTTTTAGCTTCGAAAGGCATCCACCGGTCCATCGGCCGCCGCAGATGTTTGGCGCCTGATGAAGTCGGCGCGGCCTCAGCAGATCGAGGCGGCGCACTCGCATGTCGACAAGCGCAGCGATCCCTAGACCAGAGACACCATTCCACCGCCGTGACGCTCGAGCCTGCCGGCCAGTTCCAGTTCCAGCAGCACCGTCCGCACAACCGCGGGCGAA
The DNA here is from genome assembly GCF_018129685.1 of Bradyrhizobium manausense. Lineage (GTDB taxonomy): Bacteria > Pseudomonadota > Alphaproteobacteria > Rhizobiales > Xanthobacteraceae > Bradyrhizobium > Bradyrhizobium manausense_D. Next base: position 22,583 of record NZ_JAFCLG010000006.1, on the reverse strand, counting down.
GCACCGGACATCCGCACGAGATCGTCGATCGTAACAGGGGCAGGGCCGAGCAGGCCGGTGATCTGGTCGCGGTCGTGCCCTTGCGGATCGTTCTCGAACGGATCGCCGTCGGGCTCACTCATCGGACGCATCAGCGGCCGCTCCATGATCGGCTGAACCGCATTGATGATGTCGGTGGCTTCGGTGACGAGCGTCGCGCCCTGCTTGATCAGATCGTTGGTGCCGGCGGCGCGCGGATCGAGCGGCGAGCCGGGGACGGCGAACACTTCGCGGCCCTGTTCGGCGGCCATGCGCGCGGTGATCAGCGAGCCCGAACGGTGCGCGGCCTCCACCACGACCACGCCGAGCGAAGCGCCCGAGATCAGGCGGTTGCGGCGAGGAAAGTCGCGAGCACGCGGCTCGTGGCCGAGCGGCATCTCTGAGATCGCCGCGCCGCTCTGATTGAGGATCGCGGTGAGCAGGCCGTCATGCTCCGGCGGATAGATGCAATCGTGCCCGCCTGCGAGCACGGCGATGGTGCCGCTCTCGACGCTCGCACGATGCGCGGCCTGGTCGACGCCGCGCGCAAGTCCCGAGATGATGATGAAGCCGGCTTCGCCAAGTTCGCGCGCGAGCTGACCGGCGAATTTCAAACCCGCGCCGGAAGCATTGCGCGAGCCGACGATCGCGATCATCGGCCGCATCAAGGTCGCGACGTCGCCGCGCACGGCCAGCAGGGGCGGCGCATCGTCGAGCGTCGCCAGCCGCGCCGGATAGCCGTCCTCGCCGGGCGCGAGCCAGGCGATGCCGAGCTTGTGGCTCGCGGCGAGCTCGGCCTTTGCTTCATCCACGCTGCAGATGCGCCCCGATTTCTGTGCGCCGCCACGGCGCGCCAGATCCGGCAGGCGCTCCAGCGCGGCGCGCGCCGTGCCGAAATGATCGACCAGCGAACGAAACGTGCGCGGCCCGACATTCTCGGAGCGGATCAGCCGCAGGCGGTCGATCCTGTCAGCCTCGCTCACTTTCGCGCTTTTATTGATGGCGTCCACGGCGTCTCCTTGCGAAGGCAGCATGGAACAACCTGAGGGCGTGATCAACAGCCACGTGCGCTTGCGCGACCGCGCCCCGATGCTAAAAGCGATGCCAATAAGAAGGATATCGCCATGATCTCACTTGCCGACCTCCAACGCCGCATTGAAGCGGGCGAGCTTTCGCCCGATGACGCCATTGCCCAGTCGCATGCGGCGATCGAGGCCAGGGAGAAGGACGTCCGTGCCTTCGTCCGCCACGACAAGTCGGCCAAGGCGCAGGCGTCAGGTCCGCTGCGCGGCATCGCCGTCGGCATCAAGGACATCATCGACACCGCCAATATGCCGACCGAGATGGGCTCGGAGATCTATCGCGGCTGGCAGCCGCGCAGCGATGCGCCCGTCGTGATGATGCTGAAGCGGGCCGGGGCCACCATCATCGGCAAGACCACGACGACAGCGTTCGCCTCGCGGGATCCGACGCCGACGCTCAATCCGCACAATCCCGGTCATACGCCGGGCGGCTCGTCGTCGGGCTCGGCGGCCGCCGTCGGTGCCGGCATGATCCCGCTGGCGCTGGGCACGCAGACCGGCGGCTCGGTCATCCGGCCTGCGGCCTATTGCGGGGCTGCCGCCATCAAGCCGTCGTTCCGGATGCTGCCGACGGTCGGCGTGAAGTGTTACTCGTGGGCGCTCGACACGGTCGGCCTGTTCGGATCGCGCGCGGAAGATCTCGCGCGTGGACTTCTGGGAATGACCGGCCGGACGGAATTCGAAAATGTTGCGCCGGCGAAGTCGCCGCGCATCGGCGTGGTCAGGCAGGAATTCGCCGAGGCCGTCGAGCCGGCGGCGGAAGAGGGCCTGCAGGCTGCGATCAAGGCGGCCGAGAAGGCCGGCGCCGGCGTGCGGACGATCGATCTGCCCGAGGCGGTCGCGGAAGCGTGGCGCATTCACCCCATCATCCAGGATTTCGAGGCGCATCGCGCGCTCGCCTGGGAGTTCGACACGCGTCACGACGAGATCGCGCCGATGCTGCGTGCGAGCCTGGACGAAACAGTCGGGCTGACGCCGAAGGAGTACGACGATGCACGCCGCATCGCCCGCCGTGGCCGCCGGGAGCTCGGCGAATTGTTCGAGCATGTCGACGTGCTGCTCACCTATTCGGCGCCGGGCACCGCACCGGCCAAGGAGCTCGCCTCGACCGGCTCGCCCCGCTACAACCGGCTCTGGACGTTGATGGGCAATCCTTGCGTCAACGTACCGGTGATGAAGGTCGGTGGCCTGCCTGTTGGCGTGCAGGTGATCGCGCGCTTCGGCAACGATCCCGGCGCACTCGCTGCGGCGTGGTTCCTGGAGAACGCGCTGGCGAAATCAGGCTAGCGCGGGTTCGGCGACGGGTCGAGCGCGTTGGGCTTCAGTGCCTGTCGCGCCCTGTCGGAGCCAGCGCTCGGCGGCCTGGCGGCCGTTTCGGTGCAGCATGCGAATGAAGCCGCGGCCGAGATCGGTCGATGAACGCTGCGCCAGGCCCTCGATCGAGTCTTCCGCAGCGATCGTCGACAGCCGCAGCGCAGGGGCTGCGTGGGATCGCGCCCATTCGATCGCTGCGATCTCGGCCTTGAGCGCCGCATTGGCGGCGATCTGGTCGAGGCGGCGATCGATCGCGGCGAGCGTAATCGGGACAAAGCCGTCGCGCGTCGGCGTGACTTGAACGAGCAGCAGATCGGCGGTGGTCGATTGCTGCGCCAGCCTGATCAGCGGCGGATTGCCGCCAAAGCCGCCATCCCAATAGGCCTCGCCGTCGATCTCGACGGCGCAGTGAACCAGAGGCGGGCAGGTCGAGGCCAGCGCCACGTCGGCGGTCACGGCGTCATTGCCGAAAATCTGCAGCTCGCCGTCCCGGATCCGCGTCGCCGCGATCAGGAGCTTTGGGCATCGTGCGTCGCGCAAAGCCGCAAAATTGATGTCGCGGGCGAGCGCCTGGCGCAGCGGGTCGAGATCGAACGGATCGAATTGGCCCGAGCGCAGCGTCGGGCCGAACGCGACCGAGCTTCCCGCCGGGGAAAAGCCGCCGATCAGCATCAGCGAGCGGAACGAGGCCTCGTGCATCTGCCGGATCCAGAACCGGTTCAGGCGATTGCGGGCGCCTTCTCGGCCATCCTCGGCAAGGCCGCACGCCAGCAGCAGCGCGTTGATGGCGCCGGCGCTGGCGCCGCTGATCGCGTCGAACTCGATGGATGGTTCTTCGAGGAGCCGCTCCAGCACGCCCCAGGTGAACGCCGCAAAGGTGCCGCCACCCTGGAGCGCCAGCGAGAGTTTTCGCGGCGGCCATTGATCGGCGCGGGTGTGCCTGGGTGAAACGGTCGCAAAGGTCACGCGAGCTTGCGGGACGGGATCGGGTTGCCGCAGTGGAACGGATGCAGGCTCTGGCGCCGGAGGCGGTGAGGGCGCATCGGACCAGATATTGGTCGATGACAGCAGGCGGCTCGCCGCACTGCCCTGCGCGCCACGGTCATCATGCGTGCCGTCAATCTTCTCGCTCATTCTGAGCAACCGCGTAACGCCATTTCCGATGTCAGAATGACAGGCATGGACCACGTTCGCCACTAGCGCCGGCGAGCCGGACGCAAGTTGCGAACAGGATTTGGCATATCATGCGGGCGCGCTGTGGCGGTATCCGTACTTTTTCCGGCTTCTTGTTCTGGCGCGTTTTCTTGAGGCGAACCGGCGGCGTCGCTCGAAAAAGCGACCTAGGCCTTTTCGCCGATCCGGCCTTCTTTTCCCGATTGCAATCGCTTGATGTTCTCGCGATGCATGTAGAACAGCAGCAGCGTCAGCACCGCGAACAGCGAGGCCAGCGCGAGGTGGCCGAACCACCACAGGAACAGTGGCGTGATGAAGGCCGCCACCAGCGCCGAAAGCGAGGAATAGCGGGTGGTGAAGGCGGTCGCCAGCCACAGCAGGCAGAACACGACGGCACCCGGCCAGAACAGGCCGAGCAGGATGCCGATATAGACGGCAACGCCTTTGCCGCCTTTGAACTTGAGCCAGACCGGGAAGAGATGGCCGAGGAAGGCGCCGAGGCCCGCCACCATCGCGGCATTGGGGCCGGCGATGTAGCCGGAGATCACCACCGCCGCGGTGCCCTTGAGCGCGTCGAGAAGCAGGGTGGCCGCAGCGAGCCCCTTGCGGCCCGTGCGCAGCACGTTGGTGGCGCCGATATTGCCGGAGCCGATCGAGCGCAGATCCTGCGTCCCGGCCAGGCGCGTCAGGATCAACCCGAACGGAATCGAGCCGAACAGGTAGCCGATGACGAAGGCCACCGGCAGGAACACATCAAGCCCCATGGCGGTGCCTCCATGGCTGACATAGCCAGCGCCCATCAGACATGCTCGTAAACCGTTCGGCCGCCGACGATGGTCCTGATCGCGCGGCCTGTAAAGCGGGCTTCGTCGAACGGGGTGTTCTTGCAGGGCGATTTGAGGTCGGCGGGGTCGACCACCCAGGGCACGTCGGGGTCGATCACGACGACATCGGCCGGTGCGCCATTGCGCAGGGTTCCGCCCGGCAGGCCAAGCAACTCGGCCGGCCGCGTCGACATCGCGCGGATCAGGGTCTTGAGGTCGAGCTCGTCATTGTGGACCAGTCGCAAGCCCGCCGGCAGCATGGTCTCGAGACCGATGGCGCCGGGCGCCGCTTCCGCGAAGGGCAGGCGCTTGACCTCGACGTCCTGCGGGTTGTGGTCGGACATGATGACGTCGATGAGGCCGGAGGCGACGGCGGCGACCAGCGCGCGGCGGTCGTCCTCGGTGCGCAGCGGCGGCGACAGCTTCAGGAACGAGCGGTAGGGTCCGATGTCGTTCTCGTTCAACGCAAGATGATTGATCGAGGCCGAGGCGGTCACGGCGAGGCCGGCGTCGCGGGCGCGCTTGAGGATCTCGAGCGAGTCGATGCAGGTCAGCGAAGCCGCGTGATAGCGGCCGCCGGTGAGCGCGACGAGGCGCATGTCGCGCTCCAGCATCACGGCTTCCGCCGCGTTCGGGATGCCCATCAGGCCGAGCCGCGAGGCGAACTCGCCCTCGTTCATCACGCCTTCGCCGACAAGATCGGGATCCTCGGTGTAGTGCACGATCAGCGCGTCGAAATCGCGGGCGTAGGTCAGCGCGCGGCGCATCACCTGCGCATTGGTCACGCTTTTGTCGCTGTCGCTGAAGGCGATCGCGCCGGCGGCCTTGAGCAGGCCGAACTCGGTCATCTCCTCGCCGCGCATGCCCTTGGTCAGCGCCGCCATCGGCAGGATGTTGACGATCGCGGTGTCGCGCGCGCGGCGCATCACGAAGTCGACGGTCGCCGAATTGTCGATGACGGGCGACGTATCGGGCTGACAGATGATGGTGGTGATGCCGCCGGTCGCAGCCGCCCGGCTCGCCGAGGCAAAGGTCTCGCGATGGCTGAAGCCGGGCTCGCCGACGAAGGCGCGCATGTCGATCAGGCCGGGCGCCACGATCTTGCCGGAGCAGTTGATGACGTCGGTGCCTTCGGGGACGCCGGCCGCACCGATGCCGCGGCGGGTCTCGCGGATGACACCGTCGGCGATCAGCACGTCGCCGGGACCGTCGAAATCCCTGGACGGATCGACGACGCGGGCGTTGGCGAGCAGGATGGGGCGGCGGTCGGTCAGCATGAGCATCACGCGTTCGGCAGGTTGCGGGCGAGCGCTTCGAGCACGGCCATGCGCACGGCCACGCCCATCTCGACCTGTTCGCGGATCAGCGACTGCGCGCCGTCGGCAACCGCAGTGTCGATCTCTACGCCGCGATTCATGGGACCCGGATGCATCACGAGCGCATCCGGCTTGGCGTAGCCGAGCTTCTTCTGGTCGAGCCCGAAATAGTGGAAGTATTCGGAGGTCGACGGCACGAAGGAGCCGTTCATGCGCTCGCGCTGCAGCCGCAGCATCATGACGATGTCGGCGCCGTTGAGACCTTCGCGCATGTCGCGCGCGACCTCGACCCCCATCCGCTCGATGCCGGGCGGCAGCAGCGTGGAGGGGGCCACGACGCGGACGCGGGCGCCCATGGTGTTGAGCAGGATGATGTTGGAGCGCGCCACGCGCGAATGCAGCACGTCGCCGCAGATCGCGACCACGAGGCCCTCGAGCCGGCCCTTGTTGCGGCGGATGGTGAGCGCGTCGAGCAGCGCCTGGGTCGGATGCTCGTGCGCGCCGTCACCGGCATTGATCACGGAACCGTCAACCTTGCGCGCCAGCAGTTCCACCGCGCCGGAGGCGTGATGGCGCACCACCAGGATATCCGGGTGCATGGCGTTGAGCGTCATCGCGGTGTCGACCAGCGTCTCGCCCTTCTTGATGGACGAGGAGGACACCGACATGTTCATGACGTCGGCGCCGAGGCGTTTGCCGGCGAGCTCGAACGAGGACTGGGTCCTTGTCGAGGCCTCGAAGAAGAGGTTTACCTGCGTCCGTCCACGCAGGACGGTGCGCTTCTTGTCAACCTGGCGGTTGAGCTCGACATATTCTTCGGACAGGTCGAGCAGGCCGGTGATATCGGCCGCGGAAAGGCCCTCGATGCCCAGCAAATGCCGGTGGCCGAGGACAAAGGTCGATTTCGATGTCATTAAAGCGAGAGCTATAGGCGCGGATGGCTGACGGAGCAAGGGCCAAAGCCGGGGCGGGGAGTTATCCCCTGATCTGTCTTAATGCGACGACGCGTCCCTCCGTCTCGAGCTGCTGGCGTTTTTCTTCGTCATGCTCGGGCTTGTCCCGGGCATCCACGTTCTCTATCGCATTTGACGCAAAAAAGGACGCGGATGGCCGGGACGAGCCCGGCCATGACGACGTGGGGGAGCTTCCGTTGAAAGCAGTTCTGAGCGCGCTCTTGGTCACAATGACGATCAGCACCGCCCAAGCCCAATCGCTCCCCGGCGGCTTCGTCTATTTGCGTGATATCGATCCCACCATCATCCAGGACATCCGCTACGCCACGCCGAACAACTTCGTCGGCCGTCCGCTCGCCGGCTACGGTGCCGGGGAGTGCGTGGTGAAGCGCGACGTCGGCCTGCGGCTGAAGGCGGTTCAGCAGGATCTTGCCGCTCAGAACCTGTCGCTGAAAATGTTCGATTGCTACCGGCCGGCGCGCGCCTCGCTCGACATGGTGAGATGGTCACAGAATGGCCACGAGACCGCGGCCGACCGGCGCTACAATCCGCACATCGCCAAGTCCGAGCTGTTTCGGCTTGGCTATATCGCGAGCCGTTCCCAACATTCGACCGGTGCGGCGCTGGATCTCACTCTGGTGGATCTCAAGGCCGACAATTCCGCCAGGATTGATCCCGCAAAGTCTTACGCCGATTGCACGGCGCCGGTCGCGGCGCGGCTGCCGGAAGGCAGCGTGGATATGGGCACCGGTTATGATTGCACGGATGCCATGGGACATACCGCGGCACCGTCGATCACGCCGGAGCAGCGCGCCTGGCGCAGGCGGCTGGTGGCTGCGATGGCGAAGCAAGGCTTTGTGAACTATTCGAAGGAGTGGTGGCATTTTTCCCTGCCGGGGGCCGGCGGGGCGGCCTATGATTTCCCGATCCAGCCGCGAACAAGGTAGAGTTGATTGAAGCGGAAGCAGCCGCGAGTCGGGTTACCTCTCCCAAGGGGAGAGGTCGGCGCGAAGCGCCGGGTGAGGGGATCAGGTCCCTCGGTGGAGCGTAAGCCCTCACCCGCGCCTCCGGCGCGACCTCTCCCGTCGGGAGAGGTGGCACCCCCCGTGTCGGGACAGATTTGATCGGAAGCACCATGACCCAGCCCAGCTTCGCAACTCACGAGGTATTCAATCAGTCGCCGCCTTTCGAGGAGGTCGACCTGTTTGCCGTAGACCGACCGCTGGTCGAGGCCGTGAGGGCCAATGGCGGCGCGGCGGCGGAGCGGGAGCTGACGGAGTTCGGGAAGCATTGGGGCTCGGCGGCGATGGCGGATCGCGGTCGCCTCGCCAACGAGAACACGCCGAAGCTGCGCAGCTTCGACGCCAAGGGCAACCGCCGCGATCAGGTCGAGTTTCACCCCTGCTATCACGAGCTGATGGCGCATAGTGCGCGTGCCGGCTTGCACAATTCGACCTGGACCGCGGATGGCAAGCCCGCGGGCGATGCGGCCGAGGTCATTCGTGCCGCAAAATTCTACATGGCTGCGCAAGTCGAGACCGGCCATCTCTGCCCGATCACGATGACGCGGGCCTCGGTCGCCGCATTGGCGATGCAGCCGGACCTGCTCGCGCGCGTGATGCCGGTGCTGTCGACCAGGAGCTACGATCCCAGCTTCACGCCGTGGTGGGACAAGCGCGGCATGACGCTCGGCATGGGCATGACCGAGAAGCAGGGCGGTACCGACGTGCGCGCCAACATGACGCGCGCGGTACCCGACGGGAATGCCTACCGCATCACCGGCCACAAATGGTTCATGTCGGCGCCGATGTGCGACGCGTTCCTCGTGCTGGCGCAGGCCGAGAGCGGGCTGACCTGCTTTTTCATGCCGCGCTTTGCGCCGGACGGATCGGTCAACGCACTTCATTTCCAGCGGCTGAAGGACAAGCTCGGCAACCGGTCGAATGCATCCTCGGAGGTGGAGTTCGTCGGCGCCTATGCCGAACGCGTCGGCGAGGAGGGCAAGGGCATCCGCACCATCATCCAGATGGTGCAGCTGACGCGGCAGGACTGCGCGATCGCTTCGGTCGGCCTGATGCGCTCGGGGCTCGCGCATGCGCTGCATCACGCCCGTCATCGCAGCGTGTTCCAGAAGCATCTGGCCGATCAGCCCCTGATGCAGGCGGTGCTGTCCGACATGGCGCTGCATGTGGAGGCGAGCACCGCGCTGGCGATGCGGCTCTGCCGCGCCTTCGACCGCACGCCGCACGATCCGGCCGAGGCGGCCTATATGCGACTGCTGACGCCGGCGATCAAATACTGGACCTGCAAAAGCGCGCCGCCGCTCCTCTACGAAGCCATGGAGTGCCTCGGCGGCAACGGCTATGTCGAGGACGGCATTTTGGCGCGCCATTACCGGGAATCGCCTGTCAACGCGATTTGGGAAGGCTCCGGCAACGTGATGTGCCTCGACGTGCTGCGCGCGCTGTCGCGCGAGCCGGAGGCGGCGATGGCCGTGCTGCAAGGTCTTGCTGCCGAGACAAAGGGATTGGCTGGGGCAAGCGAGGCGGTTGCCTTCATCGGCAAGACCTTCCGCCGCGCCGATGGCGAGCGTGTCGCGCGGCTCGCGGTCGAGAAATTGGCGCTGCTGGCCGCCGCGGCCGCGTTCAATGGCGTGTCGCCTCCGAACGCCGAACTTTTCGCCGCCACGCGCCTTGCCACCAATCACGCCAGCATGTACGGCGCGGTCGAACTCGAGGGCGGCGACGTCCGTGCGCTGCTGGAGCGGGCGCTGCCGTGATCGGAGCACGATCTCTCCACAACGTCATGCCCGGGCTTGACCCGGGCATCCACGCTTGCTTGAGCGCGCCGAAATACGTGGATGGCCGGGACAAGCCCGGCCATGACAAGGAGGCGAGCGTGTCCCAACCCATGAAAGCCCTCTGATGGACTCCCTCAATCCCGACCATCCGCCGCTCATCGAGACGCCGGTGCCGCCGCGCGTCTGGAAGTTCTGGGGCACGGCGCTGTGGGGCTTGCTCATCTTCGTGGCGATGTTCGTCGGCCAGGTCGGGGCGATCCTGCTGTTGATCATGATGCGCGGGCTTCCGCTCGACATGGCCTCGATCCAGTCGGTCGGCCGCGAGCCGCAGGCGTTGGCGCTGTCGGTGATCACAGGATTGCCTGCGACGCTCGCGGCCGTATGGCTCGCCATCCGCATCAAGAAAGCATCCTTCGTCGACTATCTCGCACTGCGCTGGCCGACCTGGCGGCAGTTCCTGCTTGGCGCCGCCGGTCTCATTCTGGTCGTGCTGGCCTGGGAGGTGGCATCGCGTTCGCTCGGCCGCGAGGCGACGCCGGGCTTCATGGCAGACCTGTTGAAGTCCGGCCGCGACAAGGGCGCGGCGATGCTACTGCTGTTCGCCTTCAGCGTGGCTGCGCCGATGTCGGAAGAGGTGCTCGCGCGCGGCTTCCTGTTTCGCGGCTGGTCGGCGAGCTTCCTGCGCGTGCCCGGAGCCATCATCCTGTCGTCACTGGTGTGGACGGCGGTGCATCTGCAATACGATCTGTACTTCCTCGCCGAGGTCTTCTCGATCGGCCTGTGGTTCGGCTACATGCGCTATCGCGCGGGCTCGCTCTGGCTCACCATCCTGCTGCATGCGCTGAACAACATGACAGCGGTGGTGCTGACGATGTGGCTGGGGGGCTAGCCCGGCCGTCGCTCCACGCTCGGTCATTGCGAGCGTAGCGAAGCAATCAGGGCTGCTGCCGCGGAAAGACTCTGGATTGATTCGCTACGCTCGCAATGACGCAGGTGAGAGCAGTGCGTTCTCAACGACGAGCTCACGCCACCAGCGCGATCGCGATCGGCATCGTGATCGCTGCCAAAATCGTCTGCAGCGTGATGATCTGCGCCAGCAATGGCGCATCGCCGCCCATCTGGCGGGCCAGCACATAGGCGCTCGGCGAGGTCGGCACCGCCGCGCAGATCGCGACGATCGCGAGGTTGGTCCCCGTCAGCCCGAACCAGACGGCGAGTGAAAGCGCAAGCACGGGCATCAAGACCAGCTTGAACACCACGCCAATGGTTGCGCCGACGCGCGGGCGGAGCAGGCCCTTGAGCTGGAGACCGGCACCGGTGACGAGCAGGCCGATCGCGAGCGAGGAGCGGCCGAGCGCGTCGGCGACCTCGTGCCAGATCTTTGGCATCGGCAGGTGGACGACATTGATGACGAGGCCGATGACGCAGGCCCAGATCAGGGGGTTGCGGATCACGGTCATGACGATCGCGCGCGCGGATTGCTTCTCGGGCGATGCGTAATGCGCGAGCACGGCGACGCTGAACACGTTCACCAACGGAATGATCGCGACCATCGCGACCGAGGCCAGCGCCAGCCCGACCTCGCCGTACAGATTGGCGGAGACCGACAACGCCACATAGGTCTGCCAGCGCGTCGCGCCCTGGAAGATCGAGGTGAAGGCAGGACCGTCGATATCGAGGCGCGCCAGGGCCGGGCGCAGCGCGAGGCAGAGCAGCGACATCGCGAGCGCCGACAGCAGCAGCGCGCCGCCGACGCCGGCGACCGGCACTTTCGAGAGATCAGCCTTCACCAGCGTCTGGATCAAGAGCATCGGAAACAGCACGAAATAGGTCAGCCGTTCCAGCCCGTGCCATTGCGTGTCGAGCCGCATCAGGCTGTGCCGGAGCACCACGCCGAGCACGATGAGGATGAAGACCGGCAGCAGCGCCGCGATCACGACGGCCATGCGCCTAGTCTTTTTTCAGCACGAAGTCGGCTCCGCGCGTCCCAAAGCGGGGACCCTCGGGCGTGATCGTGTGCTTGGGGTCCATCCAGTCGCCGGAGATCTCGTTGTCGGCACTGAAGCGCGCAACGTAGAGCCCGTGGAGAACGGCATCATCGCCTTTCACATATTCGGTCTCGGTCCATTTGATCAGAGCTCCCTCGAGCATCCCTCTTACTTTTGTCGTCGTGTCGAAGGTCGGCCACTCCATCATGCCGGTGAATTCACTGCCCGAGACCGCATCGATGGTCAGCCTGAAGGCAAAGCTGTCGTTGATGTCGTGCGAATATTGATTGAACGTGCCGGACCAGGTGCCCTTGAGGTCCGAAGCGACATGATCTTCCATGGCGAATGCCCCCTGGACGGCGAGGAGCGCAAGAAGGAAGGCGCCGATCGATAGTCTTGTTCTTGTCGACAGTGCCATCAGTCGGTTCCGATCAGCCTTGTCGCAGATTGGCGAGCCGGTCGAGCGCGCCTTGCAGGATGAAGATGGCGGCGTGCTCGTCGATCACCTCAGCGCGCTTGGCGCGGCTGACATCCATGCCGATCAGCTCGCGCTCGACCGCCGCGGTCGAGAGGCGCTCGTCCCAGAGGCCGATCGGGAGCGGGGTCAAATTGGCCAGATTGCGGGCGAAGGCGCGGGTCGATTGCGCGCGCGGCCCCTCGCTGCCGTCCATGTTGATGGGCAGGCCGAGCACGAAGCCGACGATTTTGCGTTCTGCCACGATCGCAAGGAGGCGGGCGGCGTCCTGCTTGAACTGCTTACGCTGGATGGTCTCGACGCCGGTCGCCAGCCGCCGGTCGGGATTGGAGACCGCTACGCCGATGGTCTTGGTGCCCAAATCAAGGCCGATCAACCCGCCGCGTTCGGGCCAGTGGGTTGCAGCATCGACGAGGGGCAGGATAAGAGCCGGCATGCACTAGCGCATATCACGCGCCGCGCCGGGGAGTGAACCCTGAACGATGGATACCCTGACTCTATTCGGCCTGTTTGCCGTCACCGCGATGCTGGTCTGCTATGCGATGGAGGACCGCAGCCACTGGTTCGTGCTGCTGTTCGCCGCCTCCTGCGCGCTCGGCTCGGCCTACGGCTTCCTGCAGGGGGCCTGGCCGTTCGGTCTCGTCGAGGCGATCTGGGCCATCGTCGCGCTGCGCCGCTGGTGGATCAGGCCGCGATGATGTCGTCGTCCCGGGTCAGGCAGGAGAGGAATCCCTGCAGCGCGCTGGTTTGATGGCCCGCGCGGCGCTGGATGAACAGCGTCTCGACGCGCCCATGCGACGGGCTCAGCGCGTGCATGGTCACGCTGCCGTTCATCGCACTGCGCTCGACCACGGCGCGCGGCAGCAGCGTGACGCCCATGTCGGCGGCGACGCAGCCGATCATGCCGTCGAGCGTGCCGAGTTCGAAGCGCGTTGCCGACGGCCAGCCGAACTCGACAAAGATCTGTTCGAGCCGCTGCCGATAGGTGCAGCCGGTGCGGAACACCAGCGCCGTCGGGCCTGACTCGGGCGTGCCGGCGCGCAGCTCCGCAAGCGAGGACCAGCGCCGCGCGCTGACAAGCACCAGCTCCTCGCGAAAGGCACTCGTCGCGGCGAGGTCGTCGTGCGCGATGGGCCCCGCGACGAACGCTCCATCCAGCGCGCCCTCTAGCACGCCGGCGACGAGATCGGCGGTCGGCGAGGTGCGCAGGCTCAGCCGCACGGCCGGGAAGCGGTGGTGGAAATCGGCGAGCAGCGTCGGCAGCCGCACCGCCGCCGTCGTCTCCATCGAGCCGATCGAAAGCGGCCCCTTAGGCTCGCCATCGTCGCGCGCGGCGAGCACCGCTTCGCGCGACAGCGCGGCCATCCGTTGCGCATAGGGCAGAAGACGCTTGCCGGCGCCGGTCAGCGCCATGCCGCGGCTGTGACGCTCGAACAGCGGCGTGCCGATCTCGGCCTCCAGGGCCTTGATGCGCTGGGTGACGTTCGACTGGACTGTATTGAGCTCTTCGGCGGCGCGGGTAATGCCGCCGGTGCGTGCGACCGCGGCGAAAGTCTGGATGTCGCTCAGTTCCATGGCGTCGTTTCGCTTTTGTGATGGCAGCGTTCGCAAGAAATCATTTTTCGAGAATGCTAGTTGCGCCTAATGTTCCTGTCCAGAGTGGGAGAGGAGCCAATGCCGATTGCGACGCCGCTGACGGAGCTTCTCGGGATCAGGCATCCGATCCTGTCGGCGCCGATGGACACGATCGCGGGCAGCCGGCTGACCCGCGCCGTCAGCGAAGCCGGCGGCTTTGGGATCCTCGGCGGTGGCTATGGCGACCGCGCCCGACTTCAGGCCGAGGCCGCGGAGCTCAAGGGTTTTGCGCCGTTCGGGATCGGCTTCATCACCTGGAGTCTGGCGAAACAGCCCGAGCTTCTCGACATTGCGCTCGATGCGCGCCCGCAGGCGGTCATGCTGTCGTTCGGCGATCCCGCGCCATTCGCGCCGCGCATCAGGGCGAGCAGTGCGCGCTTGATCTGTCAGGTGCAGAGCGAGGATATGGCGAAACAGGCTCTTGATGCGGGCGCGGAGATCTTGATCGCGCAAGGGACGGAGGCAGGGGGCCACGGCGCTTCGCGCACCACCGTCGATATTGTGCCGGCCATTGTTGATCTTGCAGCCGGGCGTGTGCCTGTCGTCGCGGCCGGCGGGATCGCTGACGGTCGTGGTCTGGCGGCCATGATGATGCTTGGCGCATCCGGCGTGCTGGTCGGGACGCGGTTCTATGCGAGCGTCGAGGCCAATGGCGCGGAAGAGGCGAAGCAGCGCATTCGCGCGGCCGACGGCAACGGCACTGTGCGCGGTGTCGTCTCAGACTGGTCGCGAAGACTATTCTGGCCGGCTCCGTTCACTGCACGGACGTTGGTCAACACCCATATCAAGACCTGGACGGGCCGCGAGATCGAACTGATGCAGCGCGCGGACGAGATTGCCGAGGAATACGCTGCGGCAAAAATGGAGGGCGATTTCGAAATCGCTGCTGTCTTTGCGGGCGAGGCAGTCGGTCTGATCCATGATATTCCACCGGCGGCCGAGATCGTCGAACGGATTGCGACCGAGGCCGAGCAGTTGCTGGCCGGCCGGCGCAATTCGGTTGTCGCGGCGCAGAATTCTTCACCCCCTCCAGGGGAGGGTAAGGAAAACGAGAGAGAACAACCATGTGGCCTGACACTCGACTGATCGATCTGTTCAAGACCGAATTTCCGATCGTGCTGGCGCCGATGGCCGGCGTGATGGATGCCGAGCTTGTCATCGCGGCCGCCCAAGGCGGCGCGCTCGGATCGCTGCCATGTGCGATGCTGTCAGGGGACAAGATCCGCGAGCAGGTCGGGATCATCCGCCAGCGCGTATCGGCGCCGGTCAATCTGAACTTCTTCTGCCACACGCCGGTCGAACTCACCGCCGCCGCCGAAGCGCGCTGGAAGCTGTGCCTCGCGGGCTATTACGCCGAACATGGCCTCGATCCGGCTGTGCCGGTCAACGCTGCCAACCGGGCGCCGTTCGATGCGGCGACCTGCGCGGTGGTGGAGGAGTTGAAGCCCGAGGTCGTGAGCTTCCATTTCGGTCTGCCGGACAAGGCTCTGCTTGATCGCATCAGGGCGGCTGGCTGTATCGTGATCGCGTCGGCAACGACGGTGAAGGAGGCGGTCTGGCTCGACCAGCGCGGCGTCGATGCCGTGATTGCGCAGGGCGCGGAGGCGGGCGGCCATCGCGGCATGTTCCTGACCGAGAAGATCGCCGAGCAGCCGGGCTTGTTCGCGCTGCTGCCGCAGATCGTCGATGCGGTGAAGGTGCCGGTGATTGCGGCCGGTGGCATTGCCGACGGCCGCGGCATCGCGGCGGCGTTTGCGCTCGGCGCATCAGGCGTGCAGATCGGCAGCGCCTATCTGCGTTGTCCGGAATCCACGCACACCGCCGCCGGACGGGCCGCGCTTGCGGACGCGCGGGACGATTCCACCGTGATCACCAATGTCATGACCGGACGGCCGGCGCGGGGCGTCCAGAACCGTTTGATCCGCGAGGTTGGTCCGATCTCGGCCGATGCCCCGCCATTTCCCCATGCCGCAACGGCGCTGGCGCCGCTGAAGGCAGCCGCCGAGAAGCAGGGCAAGGTGGACTTCACCAATCTCTGGGCAGGGCAGGCGATTGGGATGGGCAGGGCGCTTCCGGCTGCCGAATTGACCCGGGATCTCGCCAAATCGGCCCTGGCCCGCCTGCGCCAGATGGCGGGGTAGGTTGCGGCGCAAAACCGGCCTCTGCTATACGGCAATAGGTTTTGCCGTGAGAGGCCTTATATAATGTCCGTCGACGCCGCTACCGTCCGCCGCATCGCGCATCTGGCGCGCATTGCGGTTTCCGAGGACGAGGTTCCGCATCTTCAGGGCGAGCTCAATGCCATGCTCGCCTTTGTCGAGCAGCTCTCGGAGGTCAATGTCGAGGGCGTGGAGCCGATGACCTCGGTCACACCCATGCAGATGAAGAAGCGGCAGGACGTGGTCAATGACGGCGAGATCGCCGACGATATCGTTGCCAACGCGCCCGCGACCGAAGGTCACTTCTTTCTGGTGCCAAAGGTTGTTGAATAGGTTTTAGGACCAAGTCCGATGTGCATGCTTTGCGACGATGAGAAGGCCTACCAGGCCTACATGAACTACCTCGACAAGATGGAGCGGCAGGGCAAGGCTGCCGATCCCAATGTCGCCGTCAATGCCGTGCTCGACGAGCTCCAGGCCGCCGCGAATGCGGCCGCCAAGAAAAACGTCACGCAAGACGACC
Source organism: Bradyrhizobium manausense (assembly GCF_018129685.1). Classification (GTDB taxonomy): domain Bacteria; phylum Pseudomonadota; class Alphaproteobacteria; order Rhizobiales; family Xanthobacteraceae; genus Bradyrhizobium; species Bradyrhizobium manausense_D. Next base: position 6,323 of record NZ_JAFCLG010000006.1, on the reverse strand, counting down.
CGGCCAACGACAAGACCTTGTCTCCGTTCTTCTGCAGCCCGATCAATAAATGACCGATTTGACATCGCTGACGCTCGCCGAGGCCCGCAAGGGTCTCGCCGACAAGACTTTCACGTCACTCGAGCTGACCGACGCGCATCTGAGCGCGATCGAGAAGGCGCGCGTGCTCAATGCCTTCGTGCTGGAGACGCCCGAGCAGGCGCGCAGCATGGCGCGCGAGGCCGATGCAAGGATCGCCAGGGGTGAGGTGGGGCCGCTCGCCGGCATCCCGCTCGGCATCAAGGATCTGTTCGCGACCAAGGGCGTCCGCACCACCGCGTGCTCGAAGATCCTCGGCAATTTCGTGCCGACCTATGAGTCCACCGTCACCTCGCAGCTGTGGCGCGACGGCGCGGTGATGCTCGGCAAGCTCAACAACGACGAGTTCGCGATGGGCTCGGCCAACGAGACCTCGTGCTTCGGTCCCGTCGGCAATCCCTGGCGGCGCGAGGGAAGCAACACGACGCTGGTGCCGGGCGGCTCGTCCGGCGGCTCGGCTTCGGCCGTCGCCGCGCTGCTCTGCATGGGCGCGACCGCGACCGACACCGGCGGCTCGATCCGTCAGCCCGCGGCATTCACCGCGACCGTCGGCATCAAGCCGACCTATGGCCGCTGCTCGCGCTGGGGCATCGTCGCCTTTGCCTCGTCGCTCGATCAGGCAGGTCCGATCGCGCGCACGACACGCGATGCGGCGATGCTGCTGCGTTCGATGGCCGGCCACGATCCGAAGGACACCACCTCGGTCGACATCGCCGTGCCTGACTACGAGGCGGCGATCGGCAAGTCGGTCAAGGGCATGAAGATCGGCATTCCCAAGGAATATCGTCTCGACGGCATGCCGGCCGAGATCGAGAAGCTTTGGGAAGCGGGCGCGGCCTGGCTGAAGGCGGCCGGCGCCGAGCTGGTCGAAGTGTCGCTGCCGCACACGAAGTACGCGCTGCCCGCCTATTACATCGTGGCGCCGGCGGAGGCCTCGTCCAACCTCGCGCGCTACGACGGCGTTCGCTATGGCCTGCGCGAGCCGGGCAGGAACATCATCGAGCAGTATGAAAACACCCGCGCCGAAGGTTTTGGCGCGGAGGTGCGCCGCCGCGTCATGATCGGCACCTACGTGCTCTCGGCCGGCTATTATGACGCTTACTATCTGCGCGCCCAGAAGGTGCGGACGCTGATCAAGAAGGACTTTGAGGATTGCTTCGCCAAGGGCGTCAACGCGATCCTCACGCCGGCGACGCCGTCGGCGGCCTTCGGTATCGGCGAGAAGGGCGGCGCCGACCCCGTCGAGATGTATCTCAACGACATTTTTACGGTGACCGTGAACATGGCCGGTCTGCCGGGTATCGCCGTGCCATCAGGCAAGGATGCGCAGGGTCTGCCGCTTGGCCTGCAACTGATCGGCCGTCCGTTCGAGGAGGAGACGCTGTTCTCGCTCGGCGAGGTGATCGAGCAGGCCGCCGGCCGCTTCACGCCCGCGAGGTGGTGGTGAATGTCGCTGATTTCATCGCGAGCCTGGGCGGCGCGGCGCCCGCGCCGCAGCTGAGCGCGCCGCTCGCCGGTCTCTGGTGGGCCGCGCGAGGCGATTGGGACCAGGCGCACAAGATCGTTCAGGACGACAAGGGCCGCGACGCCGCCTGGGTGCATGCGTACCTGCACCGCGTCGAAGGCGATCTCGGCAATGCCGGCTACTGGTATCGCCAGGCCGGCCAGCCAGCGGCAAAGGATTCATTGGAGGCGGAGTGGGAGCGGATCGCTGCCGCGCTGCTCGGGAGCACGACATGAGCACGGCCACGCACAAACTTCTCAAAGGCGCCACCGGTGACTGGGAGATGGTCATCGGCATGGAGATCCATGCCCAGGTGACGTCGAACTCGAAACTGTTCTCGGGTGCATCGACCGCGTTCGGTGGCGAGCCGAACAGCCATGTGTCGCTGGTCGACGCGGCGATGCCGGGCATGCTGCCTGTCATCAACGAGGAATGCGTCAGGCAGGCCGTCCGGACCGGGCTCGGTCTCAACGCAAAGATCAATCTGCGTTCGGTATTCGACCGGAAAAACTATTTCTATCCGGATCTGCCGCAGGGCTACCAGATCAGCCAGTACAAATCGCCCGTTGTGGGCGAGGGCGAGGTGGTGGTCGAGCTCGATGGCGGCCGCAGCGTCTCCATCGGCATCGAGCGCCTGCATCTCGAACAGGACGCCGGCAAATTGCTGCACGACCGGTCGCCGACGATGACCAATGTCGATCTCAACCGCTCCGGCGTGGCGCTGATGGAGATCGTGTCAAAACCCGACATCCGCGACGCGGAGCAGGCCAAGGCCTACGTGACAAAGCTGCGTTCGATCCTGCGCTATCTCGGCACCTGCGACGGCGACATGGAGAAGGGAAGCTTGCGCGCCGACGTCAACGTCTCCGTACGGAAGCCGGGCGCGCCGCTCGGCACCCGCTGCGAGATCAAGAACATGAACTCGATCAATTTCATCGGGCAGGCGATCGAGTACGAAGCGCGCCGCCAGATCGAAATCCTCGAGGACGGCGGGGCAATCGACCAGGAGACGCGGCTCTACGATCCCAGCAAGGGCGAGACGCGCTCGATGCGCTCGAAGGAAGAGGCGCACGACTACCGCTACTTCCCCGATCCGGATTTGCTGCCGCTCGAGTTCACTCAGGCTTTCGTCGACGAGCTGAAAGCGAAGCTGCCCGAGCTGCCGGACCAGAAGAAGGCGCGCTTTGTCGCAGACTTCGGCCTGTCGGCTTACGATGCCAGCGTGCTGGTCGCCGAGCGCGAGAGCGCCGTGTTCTACGAGACCGTGCTCGACAGGCTCGCCAACCGCGCCCGAGACGGCAAGATGGCGGCGAACTGGGTGATCAACGAGCTGTTTGGCCGTCTCAACAAGGAGGGCCGGGATATTACGGGCTCTCCCGTGACGTCCGGGCAGCTTGCCGCCATCATCGACCTGATCGGCGAGGGCACGATATCAGGCAAGATCGCCAAGGATCTGTTCGAGATCGTCTGGCAGGAGGGCGGCGACCCCCGCGCGCTGGTCGAAAGCCGCGGCATGAAGCAGGTGACGGATCTTTCGGCGATCGAGAAGGTTGTCGACGACATCATCGCGGCCAACCCAGACAAGGCTGCGCAGGTGAAGGACAAGCCGCAGTCGCTCGGCTGGTTCGTCGGCCAGGTGATGAAGTCGTCGGGCGGCAAGGCGAACCCGCAGGCGGTCAACGAGCTGCTCAAGTCCAAGCTCGGCATCTGACGTCGCGCGTTCGGACGAGGTGACGACGCGCTTCGTCGCCTTGCGACGCGACGCTCTCACGCGTCGTCGACAGCAACCGACATCCCGTCCGAGTGCGATGTCGCGACCGAATCGCAGTCCGCGCGATTCGCGCAAAACGGCGTCTTGCACACGCTCTGACGAGCGCTTCCGCCGTTAAGCATGAAAATAATTTCGTTGCCAAAATTCGCGACTCAGAGTCCGCGACAAGCCTTCACGAGGCGATCGCACGCTTCGCGGCGCGCTTCACCGCGTCGATCGCGCCTGATGTGCGCGCACAGAATAATACTTGCTGCATAGTGTTTTCTTGCAATCCCTGCGCTTGTCGATGTCGATGTTGCGCGAAGCATTTGCAATCGCGAGCGCGCGTCGCTGCTCGCAGGCAAATCAAGCGCGGCTGGCGCACGCGCGCTGCGTCGTCAACACTTCCTTAAGTGAGAAGATGTTTTTTTCGTCGTGTTGGTGTATTCGGGGTGAGTGCATTCGATCCCCGAATGCGCGCAGCGATTAAAGCCATCTCACACATCGGAGGGCAACATGGCCAAGAAAGCGAAGAAGGCGAAGAAGGCGAAGAGCGCAGTGAAGAAGACTGCGAAGAAGACCCGCAAGGTCGCGAAGAAGAAGAAGTAACTTCGACTTCTGAAGTTGCCGGCTCCTAAGCGCCGGCACGTCATCAGCCCCTCCCAGAGGTTCTGGTCGACGATAGAGGGTGTCGGCGAGACATCAGGTCAACGGTCGGATCGTCAGCTTTCTTCGAGCTTGCTCGTCAAAGTCCGGTCCGGCAGAAGAAACAGGTTTTCTTCGTTCGGTGCGGTTCTCCTTCAAAAGGGCTCCGCAATTCCACGAGCGGCCTTCGGGCCATCACGGAATCTGGTCCTGACGTGTTCGCCGACGCCCTCGTTCCCTGAGGCCGGGGTATTGCCGGCATCCCCTTTTCTCCGACATTGCTGAACTGACCGCGAGAGCGTCGCATCGTGCTGCCGTGAGGCAGGCGAGGGTTGCGGCGAGCTCTCGTTGCCTTAACGAGCCGCTGGCCCGGCGCTCAGCCCGCCGTCGACGATGCGGCGGTTCCAGCGCGGTCCCGCCCAGACATTCCAAACGCAGCACGCGTGCCACCGTGCGCGATGGTTATCGATGTCCGAAAACCGCAGGGTAAACCGAATCTGACGAATCAGAGAAGTGCCTGCAAATCAGGGGTTTTTCGAATCGCCGGCGCGCGCGGCGCGCGCCCTCGTTTACGTCTGCTTCATCGCGATACTTAAACTGCCATTCAAATTTGCCCGCCATCATCCCCTCCAACAAGCCGGCGAACGGCACTGGGCAAGAAGACTCGGGATGAGTTGAACAATGCGCGGTCCAGAAGGATCACGCAGATCAGAGTTGGACGGGAGCCGCGCTCGGGGGATTCGAGGCGGCATAAGAAAAAAGGGGATGCGTTATGTTTCAGGGTACTTTCGATCTCGATGCGGCGACGCCGATCGATGCAACCGCGCTGTCGGACGTTCTGTTCGAGCGCGGCATCTATTGGGCGAGCGGCCGTTCCGGCCTGGTCGACCTCGTCGCCGCGCACAAATGGTTCAACCTCGCCGCTCTGAAGGGCCGCAAGGACGCCATCGCGCTGCGGCAGGAAGTGGCCGGTCAGATGTCGGAGGCCGAGATCTCGGCCGCGCAGCGCGAGGCGAGGGCCTGGGTTTCCGCGCATTGAGCAGACACTTGCATCCGGCCCCGTGTTGCCACGGGGCGGTTCAATTGCGCTGAACCGAGTTCCCGCATCGTGCCGCTGCATAGACTCGCGCGGCGTGAACGACTCCAGCAAGGCGCAGTCGCGGCAAAGGTGATGGCTGCCGATTCAGAGTCGCGCCCGACGATTGCGATCTGGAACTCGGACGGCTGCACAAGACCGGCATTCTGCCGCTCAACTCTCAATGCAGACGCAACGCTCGTGTCTGGATCCACGTCTGGGCGGGCGAGGCGCTGCTGATATCGCCGTCCCACCGGCGAATCTGGCGATCCCGCACAAGCTGGTGCGCACACACATATATAGAGAGGCAGCGAATCGGCCGAGCTCAGCCGGCGCGAATCCTTGCGCTGTCGCAGCTGCGCGGCGATCGCTTTCCAATGTGGAAATGCACAGACCTTGATTCTGCGGCTGGGTGGCGGAGAGAGAGGGATTCGAACCCTCGATACAGCTTGAGACCGTATGACGCTTTAGCAAAGCGTTGCCTTCAGCCACTCGGCCACCTCTCCGGTGCGAGCCTTATGCATCTAATTGGTTGGGCGGGTCAATTTGGAAGCGTGTGTTTTCGCTCAAATATTCCCAACGAATTCCGCGGCTCTGCGCGTCAATCAACGCGGTTTGCAGTCGCGCCGGTAAACATCGCGCGGGAACCGCCGACACGCCGTCAGCGCGCGTGGCTCAGAGACGGGCAGGGGGCAAGGGGGGAATCATCTCTTGTGGCCTCAAATATCTGAATTTGTTGGCCGTTTCCCCAGTGCTCGGACTCGTGGGACAGGATCGCCCGCTCGCTGCGGGGTAAGGAGCGGTCGGGAGGGGGTCCGTCGTCTGGATGTCGCGATCTCCAGATGATTGCCGCCTCGTAGCCGGCTGCGCCGCCGATGCTTTATACGTCCAGCTGAAGATCGCCCCGCGTTACGGGCCCGGCCTAGATCCCCCTTGAGTCTCCGAGTTGATTCCAAGATTTGAGCGCCCCAAACCCTGGTGCTGTGTGTAAGTCTGCCCGCGCGCCGTCTGACCGGGAACCTTGACGGCAAATGGAACTGCAGTAAAAAATATAATAAAAACAATATGTTGCGAGCGTCGCTCGATCACATCTGCGTGTTATTTGTGCAACACTCTCCGGGAAACACGTTTCGCAGGCCCGTTTTGGAGCGTTCTTTTGTTGTGTGTGCAGGAACGTTCGGTAATTGTGATCGGGCGACGGAGGGGGGCATCCCAAGGTCGTCCCGTTTAGGTCTTTCGCTTAAGTCCCTCGCGTTCATGCGGGTGTGTCC
>NZ_JAFCLG010000057.1 GCF_018129685.1 Bradyrhizobium manausense | reverse complement strand
CCCACCCTTGTATTAGCGCGATCGCTTATGATGGTGCCGTTCCGTGAGGAATGGCCCAGCCCGGGTGGCCGCCCGAGCTGGGCCGCCGTTCGATCGGATCGGTACCCACCGAAGCCTTGAGGGCTGTCTGACGTAGCAAGATCGCGATCGGCACTTCATCGGGACCCGAATGGTTGAACGAACTCAAGGTTCGCATCACAAGGGAGGGATCGACGAAGATGGCCAAGCATACCACAATCTGTGCCGGGATCGATATCGGCAAACGCAAGCTCGACATCGCGATCGAAGGCTGCCGCGAGCAGTTGCAGGTGGAGAATACGCCGGAAGGTCACAAGGTTCTGCTGGCGTGGCTACGACAGCGCCGCGTCAATCGCGTCGGCCTCGAGGCGAGCGGCGGTTACGAACAGCCTGTGGTCGCTGAGCTACGTCGCAACCGGTTTGTCGTTGTGGTGTTTCAGCCGGCTCAGGTCCGGGCTTATGCCAAATTCCACTTGCAGCGGGCCAAGAACGACAAGATCGATGCCGCTCTTATCGCAGACTGCACCGGGGCGGTGCGGAATATCCATGCCGCTCCCGACCCGCGGCTGCTGCCATTCGCCGCGCAACTGACCATGATCGATCAGATCGGTGAGGATGTCGCGCGCCTCAAGAATCGGATCGAGAGCTGCCGCGATGCGAGGATTAACAAGCTCTGGGAGGAGGATATCGCCCGCCTGGAGATGCGCGAGAAAGCCGAACTCAAGACGCTGGTCACCTCGATCCGCAAGCATCCCGACCTTGCCAAGAGGCTTGCGCTGATCAACAGCGTCGACGGCATCGGGCTGCCGACCGCCGTTGCTATCCTGGTGCGTCTGCCTGAGATCGGCCGGATCACGCGGGAGCAGGCCGTCGCTCTCGCCGGCCTTGCGCCCTATGACGACGACAGCGGCGAGCAGGTCGGTGCTCGACATATCGAGGGCGGTCGAAAGCGGCTGCGTCGCGCCCTTTATACTGCTTCACTGGCTGCATCGTTTCGCTGGAACCGGCAGCTCATCCAGCTTTACCAGCGGCTGACTGCGGCCGGAAAGGAACACAAGCGCGCCCTCGTTGCCTGCGCCAGGAAGATGCTCATCTTCGCCAACACCGTGGTCGCTCGCGGAACGCCATGGTGTGACCAGCCGCCAGAGAGAACATTGTCTGTTTCTTAGTTCGACCGGCACACGTTTCTTCGTCCCGACCTGCCGGTCCTCACGACGCCATGCGCAGCGACCGTCAAGGCTGGCCGTCGCTCCGGCCTCACCCATCCCCGCTGCCGCCAGGCCACGCCTTGACGGCCGCAAGCAAGGCGTCATGCTCAATGGCAATCGGACGTCGCTTTAATGGTTGCTACG
>NZ_JAFCLG010000056.1 GCF_018129685.1 Bradyrhizobium manausense | reverse complement strand
CCTTGCGGACGGCAGCTACAGCATCAAGGCGAACGTCTCGGATGCGGCCGGGAATGCGGCACCGACGGCGAGCCAGGGGATTGCGGTCGAGACGGTTGCGCCGACGGTGTCGATCAGCACCACAGGCGCGACGACGAACCAGGCGACGCAGACGATCTCCGGAACGGTCACCGCGGCAGCGGGCGAGGCTGCGGTCGGATCAACCGTGAAGCTGTTCGACACCGTGAACGGTGTCACCGGCCAGGTCGGGACTGCGACGGTGGGCAGCGGCGGAGCCTGGAGCACCAGCGTGACGCTGGCGGGCAACGGCAGTAACAGCATCGTGGCCCAGGACACTGATGCGGCCGGCAATACCGGCAGCAGCACGGCGGTGAACTTTACCCTGGCGACTACCGCCCCGACCATTGCGATCACCTCGCCGGTGGCTGGCGACAACGTCATCAACAAGACCGAGGCTGCGGCCGGGGTGACGATCACAGGCACGGCGACGGCGGGCAGTGCGGCGGTCAATGGCCAGACTGCGACGATCACCATCGTCGATAGCAGCAACACCATCAAGGACACCTACACCACCACCGTGAGCAGCGGCGCCTGGTCGGTTAACGTGACGGCGGCACAGGCCCAGGGCCTTGCGGACGGCAGCTACAGCATCAAGGCGAACGTCTCGGATGCGGCCGGGAATGCGGCCCCGACCGCGAGCCAGGCGATTGTGGTCGACGAGACCGCCCCGACCATTGCGATCACCTCGCCGGTGGCCGGCGACAACGTCATCAACAAGACCGAGGCTGCGGCCGGGGTGACGATCACAGGCACGGCAACGGCAGGCAGCGCGGCGGTCAACGGCCAGACTGCCACCATCACCATCGTCGATGCCAGCAACGCCATCAAGGACACCTACACCACCACCGTGAGCAGCGGCACCTGGTCGGTGAACGTGACGGCAGCGCAGGCCCAGGGCCTTGCGGACGGCAGCTACAGCATCAAGGCGAACGTCTCGGATGCGGCCGGGAATGCGGCACCGACGGCGAGCCAGGGGATTGCGGTCGACGAGACCGCCCCGACCATTGCCATCACCTCGCCGGTGGCCGGCGACAACGTCATCAACAAGACCGAGGCTGCGGCCGGGGTGACGATCACAGGCACGGCGACGGCGGGCAGTGCGGCGGTCAATGGCCAGACTGCGACGATCACCATCGTCGATGCCAGCAACACCATCAAGGACACCTACACCACCACCGTGAGCAGCGGCGCCTGGTCGGTGAACGTGACGGCAGCACAGGCGCAGGGCCTTGCGGACGGCAGCTACAGCATCAAGGCCAATGTCTTGGATGCGGCCGGCAATGCAGCACCGACGGCGAGCCAGGCGATTGTGGTCGACGAGACCGCCCCGACCATTGCCATCACCTCGCCGGTTGCCGGCGACAACGTCATCAACAAGACCGAGGCTGCGGCCGGGGTGACGATCACAGGCACGGCAACGGCAGGCAGCGCGGCGGTCAATGGCCAGACTGCCACCATCACCATCGTCGACGGCAGCAACGCCATCAAGGACAGCTACACGACCACCGTGAGCAGCGGCGCCTGGTCGGTGAACGTGACGGCAGCGCAGGCCCAGGGCCTTGCGGACGGCAGCTACAGCATCAAGGCCAACGTCTTGGATGCGGCCGGCAATGCAGCACCGACGGCGAGCCAGGCGATTGTGGTCGACGAGACCGCCCCGACCATTGCGATCACCTCGCCGGTGGCCGGCGACAACGTCATCAACAAGACCGAGGCTGCGGCCGGGGTGACGATCACAGGCACGGCAACGGCAGGCAGCGCGGCGGTCAA
>NZ_JAFCLG010000055.1 GCF_018129685.1 Bradyrhizobium manausense | reverse complement strand
GACTTGTCGAGCACGACGTTGCGGCCCTTGGGGCCGAGCGTGACCTTCACCGCGTTGGCGAGAATGTCGACGCCGCGCAGCATGCGTTCGCGGGCTTGTCGACCGAATCCGATATCTTTCGCTGACATTCGGTTACCGAAAGCTAACTTGGCAAAGTCACTGCCGCGCGGGTATGTGCGATGTTGAGCAGGCGCAGCTTCGATATGGCGGAAAGCCTGGCTTGGTCGTGAACGATGTCGATGCGGACCAGCCGCTCCTCGACGCCAGTGACGATTAGTCTTTCCTTCAGCGGCATGGCCCGTTTCATCGGCTCCTCGGTTGCTCCGTCCGGGGCGACGACGAAAATCTCGAATCCCAGCACGGGCAGGACCTTGGTGTTCAGCTCCACCAGCCTATTGCTGAAGATGTGAAACTGCTCTGCGAAATATCCTTGATGCTGGGGCTTCAGGTACTCACCTGATACGAGGCAGCCAACACATTGCGAGATCGCCTGATCTGCAACCTGGTCATGCTTCTGACAGACGATCGATACGGAAAAATGCTTCTTGTTGGAGAAGTTCGAACTTGCCAGCTCTCTTTTCGTGGACATACCGACATCCAACAACGGCACGCCAAACGGAGACCACTTGCAGGGGTCTTCTCCATCCAGTGTCAGATAATAGAATGGTATCTTAGGGGTCATCGTACCTCCGCCCGCCGATCCGTTTCAGCGCCCGAATCAATGAGTCTTCGCCTTCTCTCAGGTCTTGCAGAAAGTCGTAGTGATCGACCAGTTCGCTTCGCGCCAGAAAGTTTTGCAGCGACTTGATAGCTTTCTCCACGGAGGTTTGATCAGTAGTCTCGGGAGCAGCCTTTTTCAGTTCGTCGGCAAGCTTCTTCACGTCCTCGGTGAGATCCTTCCGTCGCGACGAGAACGAGCTGTCGGCGACGGGGGTTTGCAAGCACGCCTGGGTTTTTTGCTCGACGCGTCGCCGGATCGCGCCAAGGGCTCCAAGATCGACGCCTCCCGATTGAATGATGCGCCCCGTGAACATCAACGAACCGAGCGCGCCCGTCGCTGCCTGGAACATGGATCTCATGTCGATCGTCTTGGACGTGAAATAGAGAGACAGGGAAACGATCACGACGGTCGTTACGAAGCAGGGTAGCAGTGCCGCATGGATGGAGATGTAATCCGATCGTGCGGAATAGACGCAAAAGACCAGGCAGAGGACGAGAAGGACGATGACCATCCAGGGAGCCAGATTTCCGGCATTTTTTGCGGTGATCGAATTGAACAGGCCGAATAGGTCTATTGCGTTGACCAATCCAGTGGCTGCGACTGCGAGGAACAGCAGAACGAGCAGCGGGCCGATGAGCTTCCACTCTGGCCGGTAGGGAAACCAGATAATCTCGTGGATACGGATCTTATACACTTCAATATAGGACCCAAGCTGCAATCGGCGCGAACGTACCGCAACTCCTGCGCGAGTTCAACAAAAGCAAAGAGGCCCGGTTTGTGCCGGGCCTCTCCAGGTTCGATTGTCTGGTGATGCGTCTTAGAAGTCCATGCCGCCCATGCCGCCGCCCGGGGGCATCGCGGGGCCGGCGCCGCCCTTCTTGGGCAGCTCGGCAACCATGGCTTCCGTGGTGATCAAGAGCGCCGCAACCGAGGCTGCGTTCTGGATCGCGGTGCGGACCACCTTGGTCGGGTCGATGATGCCCTTCTTGACGAGGTCGCCATATTCACCGGTCTGGGAGTCGAAGCCGAAAGCATACGCCTTGTTCTCCAGCACCTTGCCGACGATCACCGAACCGTCTTCACCGGCGTTGATCGCGATCTGGCGAGCGGGAGCCGACAGCGCCTTGCGCACGATCTCGACGCCGGTCTTCTGGTCGTCGTTCTTGGTGCGCAGGCCCTTGAGCTGCTCGGAAGCACGGAGCAGCGCAACGCCGCCGCCCGGGACGATGCCTTCCTCGACAGCGGCGCGGGTCGCATGCATCGCGTCGTCAACGCGATCCTTGCG
>NZ_JAFCLG010000054.1 GCF_018129685.1 Bradyrhizobium manausense | reverse complement strand
ACCACCAACGACTACGCGTCCTCGACCATCGGTTCGAGCGCCGCGGGTGGTGCGATCGGCGGCACGCTGACTTCGGCGCTGACCTTCTCGACGGCTTCCAGCCCCGTCCAGGATACGGTTGCGCAGACGTCCCGCGCCAACTTGGTCAACCAGTACAACAACATCCTCCAGCAGATCGACTCGACCTCGCAGGACTCCTCGTTCAACGGTGTCAACCTGTTGAACGGCGACCAGCTCAAGCTGGTGTTCGACGAGACCGGCAAGTCGAGCCTCAGCATCACGGGCGTGACCTACAACTCCAAGGGTCTCGGTCTCGCAGCGCTGACCAGCGGCGTCGACTTCATCGACAACGCCGCGACCAACAAGGTGCTGACCAACCTGAACACCGCGTCGAGCACGCTGCGTTCGGAAGCGTCGGCTCTGGGTTCGAACCTGACGATCGTGCAGGTTCGTCAGGACTTCAACAAGAACCTGATCAACGTGCTGCAGACCGGTTCGTCCAACCTGACGCTGGCCGACACCAACGTCGAAGCGGCGAACAGCCAGGCGCTGTCGACCCGCCAGTCGATCGCGGTCTCCGCGCTGTCGCTGGCCAACCAGTCGCAGCAGAGCGTGCTGCAGCTGCTCCGCTAACAAGCGGACGACATCGCAAGCAAGACACGGCGGCGGGGCTTCGGCCCCGCCGCTTTTTTTGAACTTCCGGTTCCACTTTCAGTATTTCTTAGGGGCTCAGGCCCGATGGTCCCTCGATCAATCCGATCAATTGCGATCGCGATCGTGGACGCGTTCCCAGAAGGGTGGTTATGTCTGGCATCGTTCTCTCGGCGTCCGTTCGCCAGAACCTGTTGTCGCTGCAGTCGACGGCCGATTTGCTCGCCACCACCCAAAGCCGCCTGTCGACCGGCAAAAGTGTCAACTCGGCTCTGGACAATCCCACCAATTACTTCACGGCGCAGTCGCTCGATAACCGCGCCGGCGACATCGGGAATCTGCTCGATGGCATCGCCAACGGCGTCCAGGTTCTCCAGGGGGCCAACACCGGCCTGACCTCGCTGCAGAAGCTGATCGACAGCGCCAAGTCGATCGCCAACCAGGCGCTCCAGACCACGGTCGGCTACTCCACCAAGTCCAACGTCTCCACCTCGATCTCAGGTGCGACAGCGGCCGATCTGCGCGGCACGACGTCCTACGCGAGCACGGCCGCCGACGGCAACGTGCTCTACTCAGGCGCTGCGGGCGGCACGACGCCGGCGAACTCGACAACCACGCTAGGCGGCGGGCAGGGAGTCTTGACCGGCGCCCCATTGACGGACAATTCTGCCGCCGCCATCAGCTCGAGCACGCTGATCTATGGCGCATCCGGTGCATTGACGACGCAGGTCGCCAGCAAATTCGCCGACGGCGATACGTTCAACGTCAACGGCAAGACGGTCACGGTCAAGGCGGGGGCCACGCCGACTTCGTCCAGCCTCGCGGGGACGGCGAGCGGCGTCTACCACAATGTGGTCAATGACGGCGATGGCAATTCGATCGTCTACCTCAATGCCGGCACCACCGCCTATGACTTCGTGACGGCGTTCGACCTCGCAAGCGGGGTTGCCGTCTCCACCAACACCAGTGGCACCGCAAGCGTGACAAATCCGCCCGGGGTGACGCCGTCGGGTATACCGCCCGGAACGATTGTCCTGCGCAGCACGACGGGCGCAGACCTCAACATCACGGGCAAGGCCGACGATCTTGCGGCGCTGGGTCTCACGAGCGCGACCGGCTCCGGTAATGCGACGATCCACGTCCCGCGATCGACAAGTTCTGCCACAACGAGCTCGCTCGTGCAGGCCGGATCGACGCTCAATGTCGACGGTCACGTCATCTCCTTCAAGGATGCATCGACACCAGCAGCGGCTTCGTTGGGATCGACCCAGGGCGTGTCCGGCAACGTCGTCACCGACGGCAACGGCAACTCGACGGTCTATCTTCAGAGCGCGGATGTCGCTGACTTGTTGAAGGCGATCGACTTCGCGACCGGCGTGCAGACTTTCGCGCTTAACGGCAGCGGTGGTGGCACGCTTGCAACGGCGGCCGGACAAACGGCCTCGTCGATCAACAGTTCAGGACAACTGAGGATTTCGACGGGCGTCAATGCCGACCTGTCGATCACGGGGACGGGCAATGCCTTGTCCGCGCTCGGTCTCGCCGGCAATACCGGCACGGCAACCGCGTTCACCGCGGCCCGTACCTCCGGCGTCGGCGGCATCACCGGCAAGACCTTGACCTTCTCCTCCTTCAACGG
>NZ_JAFCLG010000053.1 GCF_018129685.1 Bradyrhizobium manausense | reverse complement strand
GGACACACCCGCATGAACGCGAGGGACTTAAGCGAAAGACCTAAACGGGACGACCTTGGGATGCCCCCCTCCGTCGCGCAGTCACCATGATCCATGGCCATTGCACACGCAACAACCGAACGCGCCCAAACGGCCTCCAACAATTCGAATCTGAGCAGGTGTTGCACAAAAATCACGCAATAGAGACCGCGCTCAAATCTGCTAGCTACATGTTTTCATTGAGATAATAGTCAATCACGGGGGTGTGACACCGTCGGATAGGTGAATGGAACTAGTCCACAGACGCGAGCCGGATCCGGGCATCGCAGCACCGGAAAAGCGAATCGAGCTTTCAAGAAAATTCCCGCACATGCGTTGAGATGGGTGTCCTGAATGTCGGACGACAAGAAAATTTCGGCAGCCCCAAGCTGGCTTGGACTAAGCGAGGATCGCCGAAGCTACGTGTTCAGACCGGAGCGCGCCGAAGTTGTGAGGCGCATATTTGAGTTAGCGATAGGCGGAATGGGCAGCTATGCCATCGCGAATTATCTCGATGGGAAAAAAGTTCCGACCTTCACAAACTCCGAAAACTGGGATCACACCACGATTGACTACATGTTGAGAAACCGTGCGACCTATGGAGAGTATCAGCCCAAGAGTTTTGCGGGTGGCCACAAAAAGGGCGTCCCAAATGGACCGCCGATTCCAAACTACTATCCAGCCGTTATTGACAGAAACACGTACGAAACTGCGCAGATTGCTCGCAAGCAAAACCTCGCGAACCGCGGTCGCAAAGGAAATGAACTAGCGAACATATTTGGAGGTCTTACAAGGTGCGCCTATTGCGGTAACGAATTCGTACTGCACCGTGTCACGAATATTCAGGTGCTGGCGTGCGCGCAGGATCTGAATGGCATCGGCTGCAGTCGCACCGCTTGGACATATCGAGACTTCGAGATTACCCTTTTGGCATTTCTGGCGCACCCCGCTCTGGCTGACAGGCTGCAAGGCCGCCAGAAAGACAAACTGATCGAGCTCATCGATAGGATTGTAGATCTCTCCACAAACCAAGAGCGCTCATATCCCTTGCGTGTCGATATTGCCGTTCTGCTGAAGGAGATTGTAACGGAGATTATCGTTCACAGTGCCGGCGACATCTCGGCGCCAAGGCTACCATCTGCTCAGATCAGCAAAGATGTTAGAGGGCGTTATTCCGAAATTCGCCTCTGGGATGGCCAGCTAGACAGATGTCTTTCTCTTTCCTGAACCACTAACCTTAGCGGTTGGCGTACAAAGACCGTTCCTTCCTAAGCTGGGCGATCGGCGTCCGGACCGGGGCACGATGGCGGGATCAAGAGGTCTTCGGCCAGTATAGCAACTGCCACAATCGCTTCGTCTCGCTGGCAGCAAGCCGCCGCTGTGAAGGCGAACAAGGGCCCAAACACAAATGCGGCACCTCATGACGACCACATCGACGCGCCCAGCTGTCTTCTTCGACCGCGATGGCGTCCTCAATCATGACGCGGGCTACCTGTTCGAGGCCAGCAAGTTCAAATGGATCGACGGTGCGCGCGAGGCGGTCAGGCTCGTGAATGAGGCCGGCTATTTCGCCTTCGTCGTCACCAACCAGTCCGGGGTCGCCCGCGGTTTATATGAAGAGAGTGACGTGCAGGCCCTTCACCGCTGGATGGCGGGCGAGCTCGCGGCGGTGGGCGCGCATATCGATGCGTTCGAATATTGTCCTGATCACCCCGAGGCCCCTCTCGAGCGCTATCGTCGTGACAGTCACCGGCGCAAGCCTCGCCCGGGCATGATTACCGACTTGATGCAGCGCTTTCCCATTGCCGCCGACAGGAGCTTCCTGATCGGCGACCAGGAGCGCGACCTGGAAGCCGCGCGCGCGGCCGGCATCCGGGGACTGCTGTTCCAGGCAGGCAATCTCGCAACCTTCGTGCGCGAGGCCTTGCAGGACGTCTGAGGCGCCTGCGCTCCCGCCTGCCCAGAATGGTCGGAACTTTGTGGATTCGTCCTTCGCGGGCACCTTCAGAGCTTGCCCCGTCCCTTTAATCGTCACATAACACATTGATTAGAAAAGAGTATTTACCTGGCAGCCTGACACGGCAGGAAAACAAGACACCGTGGGAAAAGTAGGATACGCAACCGCTTCAATCCGAAACCGGTTGTCTGGAAACGGCTGTGAATCCTCAAGACTCCAAACAGCGCATCGCTCTCATTACCGGCGTGACCGGGCAAGACGGCGCCTATCTGGCCGAGCACCTGTTGTCACTCGGCTATGTCGTGCACGGCATCAAGCGGCGCTCGTCCTCGTTCAACACCGCGCGCGTCGATCATCTCTACCAGGACCCGCATCTCGGCGACGTGCCGTTCCTGATGCATTACGGCGACATGAC
>NZ_JAFCLG010000052.1 GCF_018129685.1 Bradyrhizobium manausense | reverse complement strand
CCCCGCGGGTCACTTCAAATTCCTCCGGGTGTGGTCAGTCAAATTCCTCCACCCCGCGAGGCAGGACATGATGATTGTTAGTTTGACATTGTTTCCCGGGCAAGGGCTTCAGCGGCCTCTTTGAGCCGATAGCTTCGTCCATCGAACTCGAGCAGATGGCAATAATGCATCAGGCGATCGAGGATCGTCGTGCTCATGGTGTTGTCCCCCAGGTATGTTCCCCAATCCTGCACGACGCGATTGGAGGTGACGATGACGCTGCGGCGCAGTTTGTAGCGCTGATGGATCAGGGTCTGCAGCAAGGCGCCGGCGTCGTCAGGGATGGCGCGGGCGAGGAACAGATCGTCCAGCACGAGGAGATCGCAGTCGATGATGGTTCGCAGCCGGACCTCGCGTTGCGCCGGGGAGTTCAGGACGTAGCGGTGGAAGAAGTCGTCGGTCTCAAGATACTGGACCTTGTGGCTTTGCAGGATCGCCTGATAGGCAATCGCCTTGGCGATGTGGGACTTCCCGGTGCCAGGTTTGCCGACGAGCAGCGCGTTCTCGCCGGCGGCGATGAACGCCAGGGTGTGGAGCTGGAAGCAGGTTTGGCGCGGCAATTTGGGATTGAAGGACCAGTCGAACTCGGCGAGCGTGAGCTTTTCGTCGAGCCCGGATTGCCGGTATCGTCGCTCGATAAGGCGGGACTGACGACGGTCCAGTTCGTCCTGCAGGATCAGGGAGAAGGTCTCGAGGAAGGGCTGGTTGGCGCCCTGCGCCTGCAGCACACGCGTCTGCAGCGTGTCGCGAACGCCCGACAGGCGCAGCTGTCGCAGGCAACGTTCAATTTCCGGCATGGTCATCATGTGGTTTGGTCTCCAGTTTGAGGTGAGAAGCCGCGGGAGCGCTCGTGGCGCCGGAGCTGGTCGGGGTTGCGCAGGCGCCACGAGCGCGGGTTGCAGGGGCGCGGTCGTCGTGAGCCTCGGCCTGCCGGCCATTGGCGCCGGCATCGTGCCGCGCGGCACGGCTGAAGAGATCGCCGTATTCGGCTGGAGCGCGGATCAGCGGATGATCCTGGGTGAGCGGCGATGCCGGCTGTGGCGTCGCTCCAACCTGCGCGATCGCCTGTTCGAACAACCGCTCGACGGTCGCACGCACGTGCTTGTAACGGTAGATGCGGTTGCCGATGGCGTGCGCGCAGGCCTGCTCGACCAGCCGTGCCGGATACTTCCGGCTCAGCCCGACAATGCCCCACATCGCGCGCTGTCCGGGGCGCCCCTCGGTGTCGAACACTTGCTGGCAGAGCGCCCTGGTCTGCGGACCGATGCGCTCGGCGCTCGCCAGCAGCACCGCGGTTTGCCGCGACGGATTGAACGGCCGTTCGCTGGTCGGCAGGACGACCGAACCGGGATGCGCCATCCGGGGATGAACACGCAGCAGCGCATGGGTGTGGCGATCGCGGATCTCGATCGTCGAGGCGTAGATCCGCACCACGACCTGGCTGCCGATGGGCGCAGGCCGCGCGGCGTAATAGCTGCTATCAACACGCACGGTGGTATCGTCGCAGACGGTCCGAACGACCTCGGTGAAGATGCGGAAGGCAGCCACTGGCAACGGCCGCAGGTGGGGCTTCTCCTCCTGGAACATCGCCTCGACCTGACGCCGCGTGCTGCCGTGGATTCGCTTGGAGGCCCAATTCTCCTCCCAGTGCCTCAAGAACTCGTTCTGGGCTTCCAGTGTCTCGAAGCGCCGTCCGGCCAGCGCGGTGCCCTGGGTATGTTGAATCGCGCTCTCGACGCATCCTTTCCGATTGGGATCGGCCACCCGCGCGGGATCGGCGACCACGGCGTAATGAGCCAGCATCGCGCTGTAAATCGGGTTGAGCTCGGGCTCGTACAAATCCGGCTTGAGGACGCCTTCCTTCAGGTTGTCGAGCACGACATAGCTGGGGACCCCGCCAAAATACCGGAACGCCTCTTCGTGGAGCTGCGCCCAGACTTGCTGGCTGGATTGCCACACCACCCGCCGGAAGCTGCGCCGCGAGTAGCGCAGCGTCATCACGAACAGGCGGGGACGGCGGTACCGGCCGCTCCTGGGATCAATCGTCAGAGCGCCCTCGCCATAGTCGACCTGGGCCTCCTCGCCGGGGAGGAACTCAAGTCGATCAAACTGCTCGGGATCGCTGTGTCGCAACGTGCGCACAAACCGCTTGACGCTCTGGTAGCTGGACGGAAAGCCAAATTGATCGACCAGGTCCTGGTAAATCGCCTGCGCATTCCGCTTCAGGCGGACCTGTTCTTCGATCCACGTCCGATGCGGTTCGCAAGCCGAACGGGCCAGGCTGCCGGCGGCCGTCGCTCCCGATGCCCCAGAAGCCGGTGGTCGGGGTGGAGGAATTTGGCCGTCCGCGCTCACCGGGCCGGTGGTCACTTCCCCGGGGGAATTTGCCTCCGTACCAGCCCGCAGCGCCCGGTAACGCCGGATCGTCTTGCGGTCGACCCCCGTCAGCCTGTGGATCTCGCGCTGGCTGGCGTTGCGATCGAGTAACGTAAATACCGTGCTTTGCAGGTGTGGCTTCAAGACGTTCAACTCCCCGGCCCCTTGCTGGTTAAAGGGACCGAAAATAAACGTCCTGCCTGATCGGCTACCGCTGTTCAGCGGCGCTGACCGCGATTATCGAGTGGGGGAGTTTCAAGTGACCATACCCGGGGGATTTTGACCGACCCACGGGG
>NZ_JAFCLG010000051.1 GCF_018129685.1 Bradyrhizobium manausense | reverse complement strand
TGCTCGCCGGCGTGATCCAGAACCATCCGGACGGCACGGGCCCGGACCTCGGGTGAAAACTTGTTCGTCGTCTTGCTTGTCATGGCTCCATCCTCTCAGGAGTTGGAGCCTCCGGCAAACGCGGGGCGGTTCAGTTGCTCGAAGTAAGCGAACAAAGTAGATCGGACAGCCTAGGCGAGATGTGCTAACAGCAGGGATGAGGAGCGTCATCATTGTTGTCCTCCTCGCTGTGTGGTCACCCGCTGCGGCTCAGATACCCGCACCTCAAGCACCACCCGCCGCTGATATCTCGATCCGAGAGCAAATCAAAGCTGCTCGCGCGCGGGACAAAGCCGAAGAGAGGGCTGACCATTCCAAAAAACCTTGGGATCGCGATAGCAATGGAAAGCGTCCCTGGGATACTCCGGCGGCCTTACCGGAGGCCGGCTCCAAGCCCTAAGGGAAACTAAACTGCAGACGTCTGCTCGATGCGGAGGCAGCCGGCACCTGTTTTACTCTGGCTGATTTTCGTCGCAACTGTTACCATGATTACTTTCCGCTCGCGGGGGACTGCGATGCATCATGCTTTTTTTCGATTTCAATTGGACCGCCGTGGTCGGGTTATCTTGCGTGGCCTGACTCCCGAAGAGACTTTCGAGTTCGAGGAACTCAACAATCAATGCGAGAAACATTTGACTGACGGTGCGCGCCGTAGGCTCGACGAGCTTTGTACCAGACATTGTGCGTCTTTGTGCCGATAAGGCATAGGCTTGGCGAGCACCCGCTGCCCTGAGGGACAGAATCTCTGAGGAGAGAGCACCGCTTAGCGAGGTTAATCCGAACTTGCCTTGAAGCTACCTGCGCGCCGCTTACACCTATAGGTCAGGCTACGCGGCCCTGCTTTGCCAAAGGCAGGGGGCGTGTTATGTGCGAGGTAACCCCTTTTAACGGTTGACCTGGATAAATTTTGAATGCTGAGAATGGCTGCAACAGTCGTACTCTTGGCTACCGTTGGTAGCGCGACGGCACAACGTATGCCGGCGCATTCCGCATGGGACGGTCTGGGCCAAGACCCCGCGCGAACCCGCCCATCCAAGCGTCTCGTTCGTCCGCCAACGAAGGACCCAACGGCGACAGGATCGATTTCATCGCCTGACGCTGCAATTGATCCATCGTCTCCATCCTGGACTCTCGAACGATCCGCTGACGAGGATGGCGAGAATCTTCAATTGAAACGTAAGACACAGATTTGCCGCGGCTGTTAAAGCCCGCAGCTTTCGTGGCCAGCCAAGCTACGCCAACAGCTCTCCGGTATTGCGCGCGAAGTGGTAAAGCTTGGAGCATTTGCCGTCGTTACAGTGTAGTGCTGGTCAGAGTCGCGGGCGCGGCTGCCTAATGTCGCGCCTAAACCGCATATGCGTCCCTCACCAAAGGTTCCTTATTCGGAGCTACAATTACCTCGCGCCCCGAAATACTGCTGAAACGAAGCCCTGCTTGATTAGCGTCGCCGGGCACAGGTTTGCATCCCTAGCTTTTTCAATCCCGGGGCTGGTTTTGAAGAACTTGTTTTTTTCTACCTAACTTCAGACTTCACGACGGGCCGCTCCAATGCGACCCTTTTTCTGAGTCTCTGCACGATTCGTCGGAGCGATGCTTACCGCGTTCGAGTTCTGCCTGCCTAGCGGCCCGCCAAGATTGTCTCTGCATGCCCCGACTGGATCCGCGAAATCAAATACGACGCTTGGCGCATGCGCGTGGAGCGAAACGTCAAGACCGCACGGCTGCTCACTCACAAATGGCCACGACTGGACCAATCGCTTCTCCTGGATCGTCGGATCGTCCAATCCGCACTGGAAAGCCGCGAACAGCATTTTATTATCGATGGTGAGGCCGTGGTGCTCCTCGTCGATGCGTTTCCGATTTCAATGCACTGCATTCGCTAAAGCACAGCGCATGCTTTCGATATCAAACGATCGGTAGGTCGATCTCCGCCGACTTCTGCTCGGTGCGCAAGACAAACTTAGCGCGACTATTGAGGCCGTACCCACGGCATGTCTGTGGCGCCGCTCGAAGCTGGCGAGATCGCCCGGACCTTTTTAGCGCGGCCTGCAGCTTGGGCTTAAAGGGCTTGGTGCCGAAGCGACGCGATCACCGCTATGGCGCCGGCCGGTCAAAAGACGGATCAAGTTCCAGAACCGAGCGCCTCCGGCGATGAGCCCAGGTGATCGACGCGCTTAGCCGGTAGCTGATCAAAATATTGGGCGGCGTGCCTGAAGTACGACCTCCCGACGTTGCCACAAAGCCATTTCCCCCGCTCAACGAAGCCAACCAGTACAGTTGGGATGAGACCGACCCGGGCTCGGCGCGAGCATTAGGCTACGCCACCTTAGCCAATACGCAGGTTCTCAGCCGACGCTTTACCGTTTCGGCCGTTGACGAGTTCGTAACTTACCTTTGCGCCCTCAGCGAGCCCGGTAAAGCCCGCCTTCTCGACCGCTGAGATGTGCACGAATACGTCTGGACCACCATCCTGAGGCTGGATGAATCCATATCCTTTGGTGGGGTTGAACCACTTAACAGTGCCAATAGCCACTAAGAAAACTCCGATCAGATCCGTTCAGCGCAGCGTAATTCGCCGTCGCCCCGTCGAAAGAACATTCGGCAATACGAAGGGCGGCGGAACTTATTCAAAGGGGGTTAGAAACCGTCGATGCAAAGTGATCGGACCTTTCGAGCCATTAAGTCGAATCCTAACACGCGTGCTCGTCGCGCCAGCACCGAGGACAACTCCCTGCTTACCCCCCAGTCGCCGCCCGGCTTCGGCTCGCACAATCACCAATTGGCCCACGGCGAATTCAATCGTGCGCGGCGTATCGCGTGCGGATGTATCGAGGCTGCAACCGAAGGTGTGAAGGCTTTGCATGCGATCATCCACCGACTGGCCCCTAAAGCGGATGCAAACCAGCTTCGATGGCTGCAAGGTCCTGCTCGACCTGGGCGATCGACGATCGATAGTCGAAGCCGGTCCTAGCCTTCAGGTCGACCGCTAAATGCCGACGATGCGTTCGCAGGTTTTCTAGGGACTGCCAGTCCTTCAACCGGGTGAAACTTGCAACGATCAATTCAATCGCACTCGACATAACGCTACCCCCAAATTTCGGATTTGCAATGTGAGCAAATTACCGAAAAATGCGGTGCGAGTAAATTGGCCGCTGGGACCGCTCTGGGACAGAAAGGGAACCGCCTTAAGCGCGAGGTCATCTCACCCGTTGGGTTGATAGCACTGCCGCTCGCTAGGTTCCGGACTCAATTAGTCCACCATGAGACTGCGGCTGCCAACAGGATTGCAGACAGGAAGATGTCTGCGCGCTTGTCG
>NZ_JAFCLG010000050.1 GCF_018129685.1 Bradyrhizobium manausense | reverse complement strand
CAGAGAACATTCGGCCTCGGCGCCTTGAACTGGCGGTTGACGTGATCCAGCGGGCATGGCGCAGCCTTGTCGCTGATCGTGGTTTTGACGGATTTGCCCCGAATGACCCCTTGCAAGCCAATGTCCCGCATCAATCGCGACACTGTGCAACGGGCAACATCAAAGCCTTCGCGCTTGAGCTGCCGCCAGACCTTGCGCGCGCCGTAGACGGACAAGTTCTCCTCGAACACGCGCCGGACCTCGATCTTCAGCATGGCATCCTGCCTAGCGCGGGCCGACAACTTGGCCGGATCGCGCCGCTTGGCGACATGAGCGTGGTAGGTCGAGGGGGCAATCGGCAACACCTTGCAGATCGGCTCGACCCCATGCGCCCCACGATGATCGTCGATGAAGGCGATCATGGCTTGGACCGGCGGTCGAGCTCCGCCATCGCAAAATAAGCGCTTGCCTTACGCAGGATCTCGTTGGCTTCCCGAAGCTCGCGGTTCTCCCGCTCAAGGGCCTTCAGCTTGTCGGCCATGTCGGTCGGAACGCTGGGCCGCTGCCCGCTGTCGATCTCGGCCTTCTTGACCCAGTCATGCAGCGTCTGCGGCGTGCAGCCGATCTTCGCCGCAATCGAGGTCACTGCCGCCCAGCGCGACGGGTGCTCGCTTCCGTGATCCAAAACCATCCGAACCGCACGGGCCCGGACTTCGGGTGAAATTGTTCGTCGTCTTGCTCGTCATGGCTCCACCTTCTCAAGAGTTGGAGCCTCCGGCAATCCTGGGGCGGTTCAATCTGACAGCCAGGTCCTATTTCCGCTCCTGTCTCAATTACGCATAGCGGCCCAACCTCCATCGTGGAATGAATCTGCACGCCGTCAGCAACGATTGCGGAAGGGTGAACACCAGGAGAGGGCGGCGGTGCAGGATAAAAAAGCGCGGCAACGCGGGCCCAGGCCGCATATGGTTCGGTCGTTATGATCGCCACCGTCGCCCTTGGTACTCGCGACGCCATGTCAGGATGAACGATCACCGCGCCGGCGGTAGTCTGATCGAGTGCCGACGCGTATCGCCGATTGTCAAGAAAGCTCACTTCATAAGCGCCTGCCGTTTGGAGAGGGGCCACTCCTTCAAGGAGTAATTCGCGCCCATCTCCGAACCCACCAGCGGTGCTCGCAACTACTTCGACTGAATACGGGCCAGCTCGTCGAAAGAACCTTGAACTCCCAAGCCCAGCTACAGTCATGCTTTTGCCCTCTACAAGGCCCACTAACGTTTTCTTCTGCTTCTATGTCAAGTCTTGGTCGACTATTCGTTTTGCGTCGCTACAGGCTCGCCGCTAAATTCCAGCTGCGTAAGCGCCTGCTATGGGAAGGCTATCTTTACTACTGTCTCAATTAAGTACTCGCGGATCAACGCACATCGTTCACGGCTAAACGCAGGCACTCCACCGGGTGAGCGAGCGGCTGGTCTCGCAACGCACCGGCATCAACCAGACTCGCGCGTTGATGCCTAAACGCGGGATCGCTGTGCGCCAAGGTATTGGCTTTGCCGCCCAGGAAAGGAACACTGAGGCGTGCACGCCGAAAAGCTGCTAAGGGCCAACGAGAGACTTTTGGCAAATGCACGATTAGCGGACTCTCCCATAAGCAGCACCTGAATGCCGTTTATGACGCAGGGGGAACGTTGTGATAATCTTGAAATTGGTCGCGCCGAGAATGCTGAAATTTGCAATCGCAGCCGTCGGGAGCCATTGCCGACTTCAATTCATCGGTAGTTGAAAGCTGCAAGGCTTTGATCTGTAGCAACTTACGCGCTTGCAAACTGTCTAACATAGACCACGCTCCGAATGCGGACTACGTGCAATGTCAAAAGCTGCGCTGGATAGCACCCCACAGCCAATGTTCGATCCTGTCGCATTCCTTGGCAAGCCAGCCGCGGGCGTAACGCTGGAAAGATTTCAAGTAGGCCAGAGGATCTATGCCCAAGGCTAATCTTCTCGATTTTCACCCCATACAATATGAGGCCACCGGCATCGCTTAAGTAGCGAAGCGGGTAGATCGCGGGTAGCCGTTGCTTGTGTGGAGCTTTCGGCCTCGACTCGGCGCCTCAGTCAAAAACTATATCATCAGCTATCTCTGCCGTGCGCGTCGACATC
The DNA here is from genome assembly GCF_018129685.1 of Bradyrhizobium manausense. GTDB lineage: Bacteria > Pseudomonadota > Alphaproteobacteria > Rhizobiales > Xanthobacteraceae > Bradyrhizobium > Bradyrhizobium manausense_D. The sequence goes on along the minus strand of NZ_JAFCLG010000050.1, from coordinate 2,088 downwards.
CTATGATAAAGTTCTCGGTCGATAACCGCGCGTAGAGTTGGTGCTGTGACTAGGTCGCTGCGCGTCATCAACTCCCGAATTTCGAACCTGCCTTCGATGCTGATCGTCTTCAGAGAGGCTATTATTTCAGTAACCTCGCTACCGGTCCCGAACGGCAGGAGCAATCGTTCATATTCCACCCTATGGCCGGCGGTGTCCTGAAGCTCGGATACAGTGTAGACCGGGCATCGTCGCGCGACGCATAGATAGTAAACCGGCATGACAGTAGAGGCAAACCGCGGGCCCACGTACTCGTCCAGGCTGCGCCCTTTCCCGGTCTTGCCATAGGCGGCGGACATGCGCGTGCCTTCGCTCTGAATGGTGAGAACGGGTGGCCAGTTGGTAGTATTGACGGCGTAATAAACGAGATCGTCTTCTTCTTCCTGAAGGCGGCTTGGCAGGTATTCTGAGAGACCGGGGAGGCGGCTCTCACGCGCGTACAGCCGAAGCCACGTGTTGAGAAGATCACGCTGGCGGATCGCCCTCACAACGGATGGCGCTGCGCTCTGAAAGTCCATAGCTGACACGCCTTGAAGCTTATAAATCAGCAGGCTAGCCCGCCTCAGCTAAGAGCCCGTTAACACCTTGTGACTTCGTCTTGGGCCGATCCGTTCGGCTGTAAAATCTTTGTCCGTTTGCGTCAGGATCGGCAACCGGTGACCGCCGGCGGTTACTAGGCTAGAACGACGAAGGCCGCAGCGGGAGGTTTAACCGCTGCGGCCCATGCCGTGTCAAAAGATCCGGGTGAAATGATCTAAGTGAGGTATGCGCCAGCCCCGGTAAGGAATCTTTAACCGAAAAGACCGGTGGCAGCGAGTGATTTTTCGCGAGTTCCGAACCGGGAACTTTCGGTAACCTTATCGGCCAGTCGCCCCCAGCGCTCTAATCCGAAATTGGATCGGCTGCTGGGGGCTTTCGGGGCTGGAAAAGAAGCCGTGCCATGTTCGCTCTCAAGATGCAATCCTTCGAATGACGCCAATAGCGGAACGGTATGTTCGCCTGCGGGAACGTCGGCAGTTACGGTCGCAAAAACGAGTGCCAGCACCTTAGAGAGGGCTGGCTCTTGACCGGGGTTTACAAGCGTCATCGCCGTCGCTAGTTTCGGCCTATTGCAGATCCGAATTTTCGGCGGGGCGCGTAATGTCGAGTGCGATTGAGTTGATTGTGAGCGGGTATGCCAAGCTTCAGGACCGGCAGGCTTTAGAAAATCTGAAATCGCATCGCCAGCGTCTGGCAGCCGAGCTAAAGTCCCGAGCAGGTTTCGATGTGCGGTCGTCGATCTCTCATGTCGAGCAGGACATTGCCGCCATCGAGGACGGACTTCGGACGCTTCCAGGTCCTGTGGTTGGTTGATGCGCGACCGATAGACGGGAATCGGCTAAGTGGTCCGCACGATCGGTGCCCGCCGATCGTCAAAAATCTCAGTTTCAGCCTTCCCCCGTCGCCTCCTATGTCGGCAGGTTTTTCTTTTGCTGGAGAGCGGGCCCCGGCTGGGGGGCTTTGGGGGCCGGGGCCGCTCCGCCGGCCCGGCGGCGGGCCAGCGTGATTCAAGAACCGAAGATGGTGAAAAGTTCCCAGGCGCGGAACTCGGGAAATCTAGGAACTGAAACGCCCCGATGCAGTTAGCGAGTCGTTTGCCCTTGCTAATGGAACACTCAGATGCGGGAGCGTCGCAGAGCGAAACAAACCGGCTCCCTAGAAGAACGAATGGCCGAGCAAGCGCCAAACTTAAAGAACAAGCCAGCCAGTTGCCCGCGGGGCCGGAACGTGAAGCGCTGCTCAAACGCGCCCGGATTGCCGAGACCGGCGCCCATCTGAGTGATTGGCTACAGTCGCCGGGCTTGCTGCCCCCTGACTGAATATACGTCAGTACGATGATCTGCTTCGGTCGTTCCAACGTATAGATGGTAAGCGGGGCTGCGAGGCCCATCAGATTGTTTGTGCGTAGACCTGTGAGCGCCGTTAGAAGAGCCATCTTCTGCAAGGGTGCTCACAATGGACGACCATTCGGACGACATAAGACGACCGTTGTCACCGCGCATAGAAGTG
>NZ_JAFCLG010000005.1 GCF_018129685.1 Bradyrhizobium manausense | reverse complement strand
GTTCGTGAACTGAGTTCGCTCTCTTGGCACACAGTTCGCTGACTCGGCACCGGTTCGCTGAACACGGCACATCGACAGAGGTTTTCCACCTCTCGCGCGCGCTCTTCAAAGTTAGATTCTCTGTTAGATTCTAAGTTAGCGAGGCGATTTTCGGTTCTGCTGTCGTGGGTTAGGCCGTGTTTCGGTTCCCGTTGGCACGAGGGGCCGGTTCCTGATGGCACGCGCTTTCGGGTTCCCGATGGCACGAAGCCTTTCACAGCTTTTCCACAGGGCGGCGTCCGCTCGAAAGCGAGCAACGTTCGGCCGCCGGCCTCGATCTCGAGGAACAGCGTGTAGCCGGGAAGCGGCTGGCGACGGATGATGTCGCGCAGCTCGAAGGCGAAGCGTTTGTACGGTGACAACGCGCCGGATTTCTGGTGGAGGTGGCGAAAGTCGAATCGCCAGCCATTGCGCTGGCGCCCGCCGTGCTTGCGCACCAGGCGATAGAGCCAGCGATCGAGCCCGCCTGTGAGATCGAAATAGGCCCGGTCGATCGTCAGCACGAGCGCATCGTCGAGAACGGCCTGATAAAACCAGTCCGGGACGATCATCTCGATCCCGTCCGGCTTGCCGTTGCGGTTGGTGCGCTCCTTCCACTCGTTGATCCACGAGAAGCGATGACGCCGGCCCTCGGCGGATTGGCGGATCGAGGTGCAGACCGTCGTGGATTGCAGACGATCGAGCGCGGCCTTCAAGCGCTGATAGTCGCGTAAGGACGTGCCGCGGCCGATGAATTTGAGAATTTCATAGGGCGTGGCGACCATCAGGCGCGACGTGCGCAGGCCGGCGTCACGCGCCTCGACGATCTGGCTCGCCGCCCAGATCAGGATGTCGGCGTCCCAAATGGTCGCCATGCCGTGATCGGGCACGGCCTCGACGCGGATCGACACATTGCCGGCGGCGAAGTCGATCGGCGCGACGCGGTGCGATTTGGAGAGGGAGAAAAACGGATAGGCCATGAGATCCTGTGCGTCTCGTGCTGCGAACTCGCCGGGGAGCGCACGGAACAGATCGAGCTGCCCGCGCTCCGAGAGGGACTGGTGTCGCGCCGCCATTCGGGAATCCGGGGGCGATCAGCGCGCGTATCGTCCGGCATGTGCCGGCGGCGCAGGCGTATGGCGCTTGGCCGGAAGCACGCTGCCGCGCGGATCGGAGGTGGAGGTGACGGCGCCGCGCTCGGCCCAGGCCTCAAGATCGTCGACCGCATAAACGACGCGACCGCCGAGCTTGCGATAGGCCGGACCCGTTCCGTAAGTCCGATGCTTTTCGAGGGTGCGGGCCGATAGGCTGAGGAATTCGGCGGCTTCCTTGGTGCGCAGGTAGCGCGGCGGGAGAACGGCGAGATCAGGTCGCATGGGAGGGCCTCCGTGGGTTCGTTGGGGCCGCCGGGAAGCGGCGGGTAACGAAGGCCACGTTGGCGAAGCAGGGCCGGCGAGATGCAGGGCGAATTCAGGGGGGCCTAAATTCGCCCACCAAGAGTCGGATGGAGATCGGCTAAAGTTGCCGCCGATGACGAAGCAACGTGCGATACCCACCCACCATCATCGCGCGGGCATCTCGAAGCAGGGCTTTGGTGGCGTGGCGGGCGGAAGATGCCTGCCAGTCGTCGCGACCGAGAGCGCCGATCCGAAATATGACCTGCGCAATTTCTTGCTGGGTCGCGCCCGCGCGATGACCGTCGAAGGCCTGCAGCATCCGGCACAGCCGAGCACGTTGCTGCCGTGTCAGTCGGGTGTCGGGCGGTATGGCGCGGCCATGGAGGGCGGAGAGCAAGCGGGCGACCGATTGGAGCCGGTCGAAGCCTTCCAGGCCGAGCGGGATGAAGGCGCCAAGAGATTTGGCGGGTCGTGTCTCGGACGGATGAACAAGCGCTACGCGCTGACCGTTTCCGAGATCGAGAACCAGATGGGTCTCGCTGCCGACATCGACGCTTACGGCGGCGTCGATCGTCGGTTGGGGATCAGCGCTTGCGGACGGAATATCCGGAGGTGGGCCAAGAACGATGGCGCTTGTGTCTTCCTGGGGAAGCCAGATCACCTGCGCTTCGGGAGGTGCCTGCATCGGGTCTACGGGGAAATCGCAACCCCCACCGCTGCCCGATCCCGTCGGTCAGCGTGCGCAGATCACTTTCGCTGTCGCCGAGCGCTTGAAAATCCCTGTCGTAGGTTTCGTTGCGGCGCAGCCATTCCCACGCGACGTCGGACGCGGTCATGTCGGCGACGTGCGCATAGCGTTCCGATGAACGCCAGCCGGAAGCATCTGGTGTCATCGCGATCCTCCCTAGTCTTTGAATTTGTGGGAGAGTCAGGATTCCCGGCTGGGTTGTTCAGTGGAAGTCAGAGGGCCGGCAAAGGGTGGTGCCGAAACGGCATCGCGGCGATCACTGTGCGGAGCGGACCAAGTCTCGATAGCCGTGCTCGGTCATCCACTGCGCGCGGGCGAGATGCGTGTCATGGACCTGGCGGCACCGCTGCGGCTCACGTGCCGTATCGAGGCCAAAGAGAATCTGGACGGCTTCGCGCCAATCAGCTCCGTCGCGCGAGGAATCGAGCAGGCGCAGATAGAGAACCATATGCTCGCGGTCATAGGCCGTGAGGGTCTGGCTGATCGGAGGCGCATCGAGAAACGGCGGCATCGCGGATTCCATCAGGCGACTATATTCGCGCGGAAAGCATTCGTTAACACTCGTGCCCGGCATTACTGTGACAACGTGCGATGGATGGTGTGCGCCACGCGATCACGGCGCTGCTAACGCCTCGTCGGCCGGTCGTCCCGCTCATGGAGCAGCAGCACTCCTTCGCCCTTGTCGGTGGAAAGCAGGACGATACCGGCTGTTTCAAGCGCCCTTCGCACCTGATCGCGCGTCGACTCGTACACCTCTAATCCACTTTCGGACTCAAGGCGCTTGAGCGCGGTTAGCGATGTCCGGGCCTTGTCAGCGAGCGTCTCCTGTGTCCACCCCAGCAACGCGCGTGCGGCCCGCGATTGTCGGGCGGTGATCATGCATGATCACCTCCCACCGACGGACACACGCTTGCCAGAACTACGACTATAATAGTCGTTCTTTGCGCCCATTGCGAGGGTAATCGGCGTCTCAGGGCTGGCGGTGCCCTCGCCGGGCGGCCGAAGTGATTCGCGCTAGCAGTGGAAAGGCCCCGGCCTGTTCGGCCGGGGCCTTGCTCGGGGCTCAGTCGCCGCGGCGGGTCGGGCGGGACCAGATCAGCGAGTGGGTGTCGCCGTCCTCGTCGTCGAAGAGGTTGGCGTAGATGGGGGCGTTGAAGCTCGGATCGTCGAGCTTGAGGCCCAGATAGTCGCGGCCCTCGTTGGAGCGCTTGGACCAGGCGGCGCCGATTTCCGCGCGGCCGACCAGAACCCGGTGGCTGGGGGCGTTCTCGCCGGTGGCGCGGGTGTCGGGGACGATGCGCACGCCCTTGGCTTGGACGCTGAGGGTTACGATTTCGCCGGTGAACTCGTTCGAGCCGGTCTTCTTGAAGGTGCCGATGGTCGCCATTGTAAGTCTCCGTTTCGTTTTCGGGACCGCTCCATTGCGGCCTCGATGGCGATCGACAGGCCGGAGGCGACCGACGCCGCATCGCTTGCGACCGGAGCAACGCGGAGGATGGCAGGAACGACTTTGTTGTTTCGCGAGGAATGACGGCCTTGGCCGGCAGGGGAAGAAAGTCGGGACGCGCCGTTGCGGCATAGGCGGTCGAGGCGCAGCCGTCCTTCGGTCAGATCAGGCCATTGGAGAGGCCGTTCGGAGCGGTCTGGAGACAATCAGGAACGGAAGATCATGGCGACCCGGTCGCAACCAGCAGACGGCGCAAGCTGAAGATCATCTGCGACCCGTCCTCCCCTTGTACAGGCGAGGGTCGAGCTTTCGTTTCGAAGTCGGCCAGTGGAGATGACGCCCTCGACTTCGTGTTGCACCGTTCCCGCGCACAGAGGCGCCGAGCAGAAATCCGGGCGCTGTTGAGGCGGCCGCACGATGGGCTTCAGTCAGGTTCCGGTGACGCGGCTCCCTCTCCAACTGCACAACGCTGAGGGCTGAAACCCCCGACTGGTCGTCCCGGCGACGGTTCCGTCGTGGTGTCAGGCTGGTGCAATGCCCTGGCTGGACGGGCCGGTGCTTGCCATCCCAGCGACGCGCGCGAACGCGGTGACGCCGACCGCGACCGCACCGATGACGGAGAACACGAGCTGCCAGGTCTCCGACGGCATGGTGTGTTTCACGATGCCATGCGTGGCGTGGAAGCCGGCGATCGCCGCGGGTGCGACAAATGCCAGCGCGATCAGCAGGCGTGCCCAGAGCGGGCGGACAATTCCAAGCAAGAGCTGCCCCACGCCCAACGTCAGGCCGGCGCCGAGCATGCCGATAAGGATGGCGCCGAGCCAGCCCGCGCCAGTGTCATAGGCCCAGGTGCCGGCGGTCACGCCCGCGAAGAATGGCAGTGCGAACACCGCGAGCGTGAACAGCAACCAGCACAAGATGCCGATGGCTGCGAAGGATAGGACAATGCCGAGGATAATCATGGTGGTGTCTCCGAAAGAGCAAATTCTGACGGTCGCGCCTTCCACCACCACCACGGCGCATTCGGGAGCATAGCAAAAGCTGTGCTCCGTCGGGAGCGGAAACCGCAGGGGTCTCCGCGTCGCCTGGAAGGGTGGCGCGCCGTCATGGCGCGAAGGGATCGACCTCGTGGACGATCTCCGAGACGTCGCCGTCGTATTCGTTTGCGGGTGTCACCGAGAGAGTGCCGTCGCCCGCGCGGAAGATGACGATGACGGCCATCAGCGTGGTGGCGAGGCTGAAGGCGAAGGCGTGTGCGTCGGGGAAGGACATCGATCCGGCTCCTGTTTCGAGCGGAGGACCATCCCCCCGCTGACAGGCGCCCGATGTGTTCGGCCGATGGCCGCAATCACCGCGCAGGCAACGCCGGCGCGGCGGCACGCTATGCGTAGTCCGACCCTTTACGGGTTGATGGCGTCAGGCCATCGGCTGGACCAAGGACCAGCGCCATTCAGCGGGGAGTGGTCTTCTCCGGGCTGGAAGCCGAGTCGATGTGGCCGTGACGTTGGTGAAGCCGTACTGTCTGCGCGAGCTGCCGTGCGACCTCACCTGCGTCATCCGCAAAGCCTGGTGGCCATTTCCTCGACGGCTCGCGCTGAAACCCGCCACGCTGAAAATGCGGATGGAGGTGGCTGATAATCCACTCGATGCGTGAAGGAGGCACCAAGCCGGCTTGAGCCGAATAATGGAGTGCCTTGGCGAGATCGTGCCCGATGTTCGCGCGGTTCCAAACATCATCGGTCGCGACGTTAAGCAGATAGGATTTGAGGAGGAGTTCGATGGCAATTGCAATCGCATGAAGGGCTTGATTGTCGAATCCTTGATCCGCCGCCCATTCGGCGGCTGCAGCCTTCACGGTGGCATTCTCCAGGAAAACCGCAGCGAGAACGGCGTCCGAACGTGCCGGTTTCGGGAGTGGCTTCAGTCGCTGCATTCGTTGCGTTATGCCATAGGCTTGGCCGTTTAGCAGGTGCCCGATGCGGCGGCGCTTACGCGCCGCCGAATTTCCACACCGGGATGCCGAGCTTCTTGGCTTTGTCGGCGAGGTTGTCATTGATGCCGGTGCCGGGGAAGTGCAGCACGCCCTTCGGCAGGATTTGCAGCATCTCGTCATTGCGTTTGAAGGGTGCTGCCCGGCCGTGCTTCGTCCAGTCGGGTGCAAAGCCGATCTGTGGGACATTGCGATTCCTGGCCCAGAGAGAAGCGATCTTCTCGGCACCCTTCGGCGACTTGCCGTGGATCAGCACCATGTCGGGGTGCTTCTCGTGAACCTGGTCGAGCTTGGCCCAGATGAGGTGATGGTTGTCGAAATCGAGCCCGCCGGTGACGGCGATCTTCGGTCCAGGCGGCAGGAGCACTTCCTGCTCGGCACGCTTCTTCGCCATGATGAAGTCGCGGCTGTCGATCATCGCCGAGGTGAGGTTGCGATGATTGACCTTCGATCCTGACCGCGGGAGCCAGGCTTTGCCGACCTGGCGTTCGTAGTGCTCGGCGGCCTGGTCGCGCATCAGTTCGAAGGCGGTCTGGCGTTCGACCTGTGTCTTGCCCTCGGCGATCAGGCGCTCGAGATCGACCGACTTCACCTCGCTGCCGTCCTGTTCGCGTTGGGAGCGCTTTTGGGCCTGCTCGTTGTCGTCGAGCTCGCGGTTGATCCGTTCGGCGGCGCGATGAAAGACGTTCACGGTCGACCAGAGGAGATCGTCGAGGTCGGGTTCGAGGCGCGTGTCCTCCAGGGTCACGATCAGGGCGTCGAAGATGTCGGCGACCGCGCCCGCGACCGCGTTGCCGTCCGGCAGAAGCCGCTGATCGGGTTCGTCGGCGAAAGGCCGGTAGCCGTGGAGCTGCAATTCGTTGAGGACGTGGTCAGTCGGTGAGGATTCGTGGTGCGGTTCGTAGTCGTCGAGATCGCGCATCGGATGCTCCGTCGGATGGACCGCGACCGTCGCGGCCTTCATGGCGACGAAGCACACCGGCGGGGCGGCCCTGCACCCGGAGCGCGAGCGAGGGCCGGAGCGTCAGCGGAGGATGGCGGAGGCCGGCTATTTTGTTTCGCGATGGAAAGCGGCCCCTTGGGGCCGCGCCGGAAAATAGTCGGCCGCAGCCATTGCCGGGCCGGCCTGCCTGTGGGCCGATCGCCCTCTCGAAGGCCGAGGCGCGGTCCTCTCCGATCCGCTGCGTCTGAGCGAGTACGGCGGCGGGGCCGCTGCCGCTTCCTTACCGGCTATGCCGCCAGCGCCATGAAGCGTGCGACGTCCTGCGGCCCGAGCTGTACCCGAGTCTGACTGCGCAATGTCGCGATGCCGAGGGTGCGGAGATCCTCGTTGAAGTCCCCGAGCTGTGGAGAGATCACGATCGCCTCGATCCCGGCCGCGTTCGCCCGTTCGATCAGGCTGTCACGCGCACCATCGCCTGCCGGATCGTCATCGCGCAGGATGTAGAGCCGCCGCAGCGTGTCCGGGAACAGGATGGCGGCGAGATGTGCCGCGGAGAGCGCCGCCACCATCGGCATGTTGGGCACGACCTGGCGGATTGAAAGGACCGTCTCGATGCCTTCGCCGGCTGCCATCACTTCGCCACCAGCGCCAAAGCGGACCGCGTTGCCGAGGAGATCGCCCATCGCCCGGCGCGGGGTTTCGAATGGCGCCTTGTCGTGGCGTCGTGAGTCGAGCCAGGTGCGATGCGCCCCGGTGATCATGCCGTCGAGGTCAGTGACAGCGGCGATCATGGCCGGCCAAGTCTCGGTCGGCGCATGCTCGTCCGGGCGATAATAGCAGTGCGGGTGGAAATACAGATTTCCGGCTCCACGGAGATCCGTAATGCCGCGTTGCCGGAGATACGCCGCGACGATTGTGCCCGCAATCGGCTGCGACATGCGGATGAGGCGCCGTGCGGCTTCGGGCGATCCATGTGGTGCGGGCGCCAGCGGCTGGAAGGCGGAGGGTTCCGGCGCTGGTGGTGGCATGCTGAGGAAGAGCCGAGCCTCGTCGGCGACATCCTTGAAGTCGATGAGGCCGCAGCTCTCGCGGATGACGTCGAGGAGGTCTCCATGCTCGCCGGTAGCGGCGTCAGTCCATTTCCCGGCGGGGCCTTTGGGCGAGTCCTTGAGCCGGACGTACATCGAGCGGCCCTTAGTGTTACGGGCGTCGCCCACCTGCCAGTAGTTGCCCTGACGGTGGCCATTGCTGAGATAATGGCGGCACACCGCCTCGGCCTGTCGGCCGAGACGTTGCGCGAGATCGGATGCGTCGAGACGGGCCATCACGCTGCCTCCCGCTCGCCGACGCGCTGGATCGGGTAGGTGCCGATCAGCTTGCCGATGATGGTCGCGCCGTCCGCGCCGACGGGCACGAAGAAGCGGAGCTTCCACGAGATGATCTCGCTGAAGAGGCCAAAGGCGCGCAGGCGCTCGCGCATCGCGTCGGTGAAGCCGGAGAGTTCGATGCGATCGGCGCCCATGACGCGCACGCGACGGAGTTGGAGGCCTTCGGCGAGATCGAGGATTGTCTTGCCCTCGATGAGCGCGGCATAGGCATGGTCGGCGGACAGGTTCGTCGTTCCGACTGTCGTGGCGTTGGCGACCCATGCGGGCGACACGCGGCGGCCGATGATCCGTTCCCCGTCATCGGTCTGGAGCCGATAGACACGGCTCGACTCGTTGGGCAGCCGCTTCCAGATCGGCAGCAGCAGGCCAGCGACGATGTGGATCGTGGAATCGGAATAGGCTGGCACCTCCGCGATCTCGGCGTTCCAGGCGGCGGTGAACTCGGCGCGACTGGCGGCGATCCAATGGCTTTCGTCCATCATGCGGATGGAGGCGTGATGCTGCTCCATCGGCCGGATCAGCCGCACGCGGCGTTCGATCTCCCCGTCGTCGAGCATCAGCGAAGGCGCTGGAAGCTGAACCGCGGCGCGGTGGGAGCGCTCGTTGACCAGCAACTTGGCGACCGGATCGTCGAGCCAAGCCATCGCCTCCTCGGCGGTCATCGGCCGGTTGCGCTCGCGCTGTTGGATGGTCAGCAGGCTGGTTTCCGCGCCGGTGCCGGGATGGGTGTAGATGGTCTGGCGATCGGTGACGACGAAGCTCTCCGCGCGCAGCGTCTCCAGTCCGATGTCGTAGATGCCGGCGGCGATCGCGCCCTCGACCTTGGCGGTCAGAAGCTGCTCGAAGGCGGCGAACAGGACGTCCTGCAGGTCGATGGTGAGCGCGAGCAGGCGGTTGAGAAAGGTTGTGATCGGCGGGAGCTCGTCCTTGATGCCGTTGTCGTCCATCAGCTTCAGGCCGGTCGTGTCCTCGAACCGCTGGAGCGAGCACCCTTCGATCTTGCCGCGGACGATCAGGATGTAGAGCTGGCGAAGCGCATCGCGCGCATAGTGGCTCTCCAGATTGTCCTCGGGTCGGAACAGGCCCTGGCCGCCGGTCTGGCGCTGTCCGCGCGTGATCGCGCCCAGCGTGTCGAGCCGGCGCGCGATGGTCGATAGGAAGCGCTTCTCCGCCTTCACATTGGTCGCGATCGGACGGAAGAGCGGCGGCTGCGCCTGGTTGGTGCGGTGGGTGCGGCCGAGGCCTTGGATCGCGGCGTCGGCTTTCCAGCCCGGCTCAAGCAGATAGTGGACGCGAAGCCGCGTGTTCCGTGCCGACAGCTCCGCATGGTAGCTGCGGCCCGTACCGCCGGCATCGCTGAACACGAGCACGCGCTTCATGTCGTCCATGAAGGCCTGGGTCTCGGCGAGATTGGCGGACGCCGCGCGGGTCTCGACCACAAGGCGCTGTCCCTTGCGCACGATACGACGCGAGCGGCCGGTGACTTCGGCCACCACGTCCGCGCCGAAATGCTGGACGATCTGGTCGAGCGCGCCCGGCACCGGCGGAAGGCTCGCGAGTTTCTCGATCAGCTCGGTGCGGCGGGCGACCGCCTCGCGGCTCTCGACCGGCTGGCCGTCGCGAAAGACCGGACGCGAGGACATATTGCCCTCGCCGTCGCTGAAGGGCTCGTAGAGCTGCACCGGGAAGGAATGGGCGAGATAATCGAGGACATATTCGCGGGGCGTGATGTCGACGCGAATGTCATTCCACTCCTCGGTCGGAACTTCGGCCAAGCGCCGTTCCATCAGCGCCTCGCCGGTCGAGACGATCTGGATGACCGCGGAATGCCCGGCCTCCAGGTCCGCCGCGATCGAGCGGATCAACGTCGGCGTCTTCATCGATGTTAGCAGATGACCGAAGAAACGCTGCTTGGCGCTTTCGAAGGCGGAGCGCGCGGCGGATTTGGCCTGGCGGTTCAACGTCCCGGTCGAGCCGGTGATGTTGGCCGCCTGCATGGCCGCATCGAGATGGTTGTGGATGATGGCGAAGGCGCCGGCATAAGCATCGTAGATGCGCCGCTGCTCGGCGGTCAGCTCGTGCTCGACCAGCTCATATTCGACGCCGTCGAACGACAGCGATCGGGCGGTGTAGAGGCCGAGCGCGCGAAGGTCGCGGGCAAGCACCTCCATCGCCGCGACGCCGCCGGCCTCGATCGCCTCGACAAACTCGGCGCGGGTCGAGAAGGGAAAATCGTCGCCACCCCACAGACCGAGGCGCTGCGCGTAGGCAAGGTTCTGGACCGTGGTGGCGCCGGTGGCGGAGACATAGACGACGCGGGCATTGGGCAAGGCGTGCTGCAGGCGAAGCCCCGCGCGCCCTTGCTGCGAGGGCGTGACATCGCCCCGTTCTCCCTTGCCGCCGCCAGCGTTCTGCATCGCGTGCGCCTCGTCGAAAATGATCACTCCGTCGAAATCGGAGCCCAACCATTCGACGATCTGCTTGACCCGCGAAACCTTCTCGCCGCGGTCGTCGGAACGCAGCGTGGCATAGGTTGTAAATAGGACGCCTTCCGGCAGAGCGATCGGCTTGCCCCGCGGGAAGCGCGAGAGCGGCGTGACCAGCAGGCGCTCCATGCCGAGTGCGGACCAGTCGCGCTGCGCATCCTCAATCAGCTTGTCGGATTTGGAGATCCAGACCGCCTTGCGCCGGCCCTGCATCCAGTTGTCGAGCACGATGCTGGCCGACTCGCGCCCCTTTCCGACGCCGGTGCCGTCGCCGATGAAGAAGCCGCGGCGGAAGCGGACGACGCCGTTTGCATCATCGGCGGCGGCCGCCACGACATCGAAAGTGTCGTCGATGGTCCAGGAACCTGCGAGAAAATCGGAATGGGCTTCGCCCGCGAAGATCAGGGTTTCGAGCTGGGAGTCTGAGAGCGAGTCCATGATGGTCGCTGGCAGCGTCGGCCGATAGCTCGGCTTGGGCGGGGCGACCGAGGCCATGGCGGCGGATTGCACGAGCTTGGTGGGATGGGCCTGAGAGCCGGGAATACGGATCGTCTGCAATCCGTATTGCTCGTAGATCGCGTCGCTGAGGCGGGCGCCCTCGGCCGGGGTCCAGTCGACGGTCTCATAGGCGAGCGGCACGCCCTCGGGATCGGCGAGGCCCACGCGGGTCGCCGATGTCGCCGCGGTGCGCGCGAGATAGCCGCGAACGGTGCGCGGCGTGGCGCCGGTCGGCATGACCTGAACAGCAGGCGCGACAGCCAGGCGCGGCGGCACATGCTCGGCGATCCACGTCATCAGCGTGGCGATGTCGGGAGCGGTGCCGGGGGACGCCGGAAATGCGGATGGCTCGTCGGCCGGGATCTTGTCGATCACGGTCAGCCGGGTTTCGACGGTCGTGCCGTGCTTGGCATAGACTGAGCCATGGACGGCGGCGGTGAACACGACGCGGCCCCTCTCCTGCAGGCGGACGAAGGCGTCGCGCCAGGCCGGTATGTCGGGGCCGAAATTCGCGCCGGTGATCGCGACCAGGCGCCCGCCATCGGCGAGCCGCGCGAGCGCGGATGCGAGATGGCGATAGGCTGCGTCGGCGACACGCCCCTCGACATTGGCGAGGACCGAGAATGGCGGGTTCATCACCACGATTGTTGGGACGGTCGCCGGGTCGAGATGATCGTCGATCTGGGCTGCGTCGAAGCGGGTCACGGGAATGGCCGGAAAGAGGGAGGAGATGAGTGCGGCCCGGGTTTCGGCGAGTTCGTTGAGGACAAGCGTGCCGCCGGCGATCTCGGCGAGGATGGCGAGCAGGCCGGTGCCGGCCGATGGTTCGAGCACGCGATCGGCGGGTGTGATGGCGGCCGCAGTGATCGCGGCCAGGCCGAGCGGGATCGGCGTCGAGAATTGCTGGAAGGCCTGCGCCTCCTCGGAGCGGCGCGTGTGGGTGGGCAGAAGTCCCGCGATCTTGCCGAACAGAGGAACCGCCGCAGCCGGAGACCCGGCTTTGCGCAAAAGCGCCTTTCCGTATTTGCGGAGCATGAGGACGGTTGCGGCTTCGCAGGCGTCATAGGCGTCCTTCCAGTCCCAGGCGCCGGCAGTATCGGACGCGCCGAAGGCGGTCTCCATGGCGGTGCGCAAGACCGCGGCGTCGATGCGCTCGCCGCGCTCGATGTGAGGAAGGAGGAGAAGTGCCGCGGCATGGATGGCGGCAGCGTCGGTCGGCTGATCGGCGGCGGTCGGCAGCGCCGCCGCAAGGGTGTGAGCATTCATGGGAGACGTCCTCGGGAGAGCGGAGCGGGAAAGCCCGCCGGCGCTCTCTCTCGGACCGGACGGGCTCAAACCCGTCCCGGCCTTCCTCTCGCTCTCAAGGGGCGCGGCCCGGCCGCGCCATCAAGCGACAGACAATGGTCTCGATGATGTCAGGCACCATCGCCGCCATCGATCACCTCGGCGAGCCAACCGTTGGTATAGATCCACGCCACAGTTTCGCCGGTCGCGAGATCGAGGACATGCGCGCCGCCACCGAAGCCATCGAGACGCGGCCGGGAGCAGGTGTTGGCGTACTGAAAGCCCCATCGGCCGGTGAGGTGGAATTCGGCGGCGCAGCGTATGACGAACTGGATCAGCCGTTCGGGATCGCCGGTGACATCGTCGCGCATCCAGAGTTTGGAGCCGCCATGCTCGGGCTGGATGGACAGGAGGAAGCCATCGGACGGCGGTTCCTCGGATGCTCCGTCCTCGGACAGTTGGTTGTAGAGATCGAGCGCGCGGGCTGCGGTCTCGGGCGTGCCGACATCGAGCAGGCATGAGAAATGGGTGAAATAGTCGGCCATGAGGCCACTCCCGGAGAGCAGGGAACGGGAGAGCCGGCAGGCGCTCTCTCCTCCATGTCCGGCTCGCCACGTCCGGGCCAAACTCTCCCTCTCGATCGGCGCGCATGAAAAAAGCCCGACGCCCCCGAAGGGACGCCGGGCTCGTCAAGTCAGATGAGGACCGCCGTCACTCCGCGGCGGCGAGGTGCCGTTCCTCCTCATCATCGGTGTTGGTCTCCTCGTCATCGCCGTCGAGGAAGTCCGGCAACGCCTCGTCGCCCTCGCCAGAGTCCGCCTCGGTGCTTTCGGCATCGGCGCCGGAATTGCGCAGCGGTTCGGGCAGCCAGCCCGTCTCGGCGAGGAGACGTTCGGCTTCGGTCGCCATGTCGCCCTTCTTCAGATGTGCGATGAGTTGGGCGGCGCGCTCGCCGGCGCCTTCACGCACCGCTTCGAGGATGCGGGGCTTGGTGACGCGGCCGAGATAGTTGGCGACGGTCGGCCGCCACCCGGCTTCGGCCATGTCGAGCCCGACCGCCAGCGACAGGCGATCGGCTTCGGCGATGCGCTGTTCGACACTATGCGCCGAGACACGGCCACCGTAGCGATCGGCCCGCTCATAAAGCGCATTGACGCCGAACGAAGCGCAATGGGCGAAGAGTTCGGCCTGTTCGGGGCCAGTCAGTGCGGCCAGCCCATCCCAGAGATCAGCGACTTTGGCCGGGAGCCGTTTGCGCCAGCTATCGTGCCGGGCCTCGATCGCCTTGGCATAGACGCTGTCACGAAGCCCTTCGGGCTGCGAATGGAAGGTCGTGCCCCGCACGCTGACCTCCATCGCGAAGCCGTACTGGCTGCCGCCGTAGAACACGTCCTGGCAGAACTTGTGCAGGACGGCGACGAAGGCGACCGAGGGATCGGTGGCGAGCTTGTCGCGGAGCGCGAGGGTGCGATCGGCGGTCAGCTCCGTGATCAGTCGATCGGGGAGCGGCTTGATCGTGTCGTCCTCGTCCTCCTCCTCGGGCTCGGCAGGTTTGCCGCAGATGGTGATGACCGCGCGCTGGACCGAAGGCGACGCCGGATAGTCAGCGTCATCGTCGCCGCCATCCTGCTCTTCACCCTCGCCATCGCCCGCCTGGTTGGCGATCTCGTCCTCGGGTCGGACATAGCCGCGGTCGATCGACAGCGTGCCGTCGGCGTCCAGGCTGACGAAGACCCCGGCGATCGCGATGTCGGCGGGTTCGTAGTGGACCGGCCGCTCGTCGAAGCTGGCGAGCGCGGTTTCGATTTCGCCAAGGCGCTGATCGATCTCGTCCGGCAACTCGTCGGCGTTCTCATATTCGGCCTCCAGCTTGGCGCACTCGGCGTTGAGCGCCTCGATGGTCGCCTGTTCGTCAGCCGTCAGGTCGAGCGGCGTGCCCACGATCTCGCGCAGGCCGTGGGTGGCGCCATAGGGGAAGCTCATCGCCACCTCGATCCATTTCCAGCCTTCGCCGGCGATCGCTTCGGCGGAGGCTTTCAGCTTGTCGGCGACCAGGCGATCGAGCAGCGCAGGATCCTGCAGCCAGCCGCCGTCGTCATCCTGGAAGAGATCGCGCAGCACGCAGCCGCCGTTGGTTTCATAGGCATCGATGCCGACGAATACGGCCCGCTTGTCGGATGCGCGGACGGCGGTCTCGGTCAGCATGCGCCGGATCTGGTAGGGTTCCCTCTGCCAGCTATTGCGAACCGACTCCCAGACCTGCTCCTGACGCGCATGATCGTTGGTGACGGTGAAGGCCATGAGCTGTTCGAGCGTGATGCCGTCCTCGGCATAGATATCGAGCAATGACGGCGAGACGGCCGCGAGGCGAAGCCGCTGCTTCACGACCTGGACGGACGCGAAGAATGCAGCCGCAATCGCCTCCTCGGTCATGCCCTTCTCGCGCATCGCCTGGAACGCGCGGAACTGGTCGAGAGGATGCATGCTTTAGGTTATGCGTCAAGTGTCCTGTTAGCTGGATGACGTTGATTCTTTAGTCTTCTTGGCTGCGCCTTGCGTTTTGGGTGTCTCTTTGGCACTGAAGCGCAGCCGGTTGGTGTCAATCACGATGGCTTTCTCGACGGAAGCGATAGTCGTCCTTTGATGCGTGTAGTGCTTTGGCGATAGCCTTGTTGATGTCGTCGAGATTGCAGGACTCCGGGTGGAACTTGCGGCCAGCCCATCGTTGCATCGCTTTATGTTCTTCATGGTCGGGGTCGAGCCAGGCCTCGAGGAAGTCGGCATAGCCTGAAGGCCCACCAGCGTCTTCGGGGGGTCCTGAGCGTGCGGCGGCGATACAGCGAGGATATTGGGCACTCTCCTCGCGCGCGACGCGCTCCAAGCGCAGCAGATGACGCCAATTGTCGCCGAAGTCGTATTCGTAGAGGATCGCGAGAGGGTTTTCGCTGGGATCGTCGGGAAAGTGAAGGTCGATCATCCTGACCTCGGTCGCCTCGAAGATCCTGCTGTCGGACAGACCGTCGTCATCGAACTCTGGAGCTCCGTAGATGAGACCGCCAATATTGAACTGATGCAGATGGCTGTCGGTCCAGCCAAAGGCGGCCTGCAGCACCTCGTGGAGTTGGGCTAGGTTGAGAGTGATTGGCAGTTCGAGGATGCGGCTGATCTTGGGCTCGATGCCGAGGATATGAACCTCGGCGCGCACAATGAAGCTGTCTGGATCGAAGGGGTCAAGCATGCCGCAGATCATGCCGCGCATGATTGTCGCAGGCAATAGATGGGGCGACGATTGTCCTTCGGCGACCGCACCGACACAAACCGGCAGTCGTAGACGACGTCAGGATTTTGGCCCGCGAGTGAGCGGCACTGGTTTCACGGCGCGATCGCGTTCGGCGATCAGGCGGGCATTATGACGCTTCTGCCGCTCAACCTCCGTTTCGGCGTCGAGGATGCGCTTCAGCAGGACGGCATTTTCCGTCACCATACGCCGCTCCTCGATCTGCAAGACCTGGATCAGAGCGCGCTGCTGGGCGAGTTTGTCTTCCCAGGCTGCGAGCTTCTCGGGAACGACCTTGCGATCACTGGCGCGGCGTAATTCGTCGATGATCGATCGATGATTGGCGTAGATCGCATTGCGGCCGACGCGCGCTTCGCGTGCGAGCGTCGCGACGGTCAGGCGGTAGGATCGCTTTTGCAGGTCCGGGTGTGTGGGCAGCCCCTTCACCAGCCGCTCCAGAGCATCCCGCAGCTTGCAGTGGGTGTTGCGCAGGCGCTTTTCGGCAGGCGTGAGGGCCGGCATTTTGCTGGTCTTACGCGCCATGGCGAACATCCTTTGCATGGTCGAGTTCACCAAGGATGCGATCGCATTCGGCAATCCGGGTTTCGGCGAGTTGCCGGCTGACCGGGTCCAGGCCGGGATGGCCGAGAAGATCCGTATTGCGATCGCGGCGGGCCTGCCAGACAGGCCTGTGCCTGGCGGTGACGGCGAAGTTGGCGCAGGCGAGACACGTACTTTCGGTCCTCAGAACGGGGTTGGGGCCTTTCTCATCGCCGAAGCAGGCAGCCGTTTCGACGCGGTAGACGCAATAGCCCCAATCGCAGACGCCGAGCCGCAGATCAGTCTCCTCCATCAGGAAGGAGACATAGGCCTGGACATCGCCGTCGCGCGTGCGCCCGCGGAACTGGGAGCGGGCGGCGATCATCCGTCCGCCCTTGCCCGCGAGGGCGGTTGCCGTCAGCACTTCTTCGAGAGCGGCGCGGGTTTCTTCCCGGGCATGCCGGTCGATCAGGTCGTCGAGCGCGAAGTCGGTCCCGACGTAGCCGCGATCAGTCATGGCCCGGGTCACATGACCGAAGTGGGCCTGAAGCGCATACAGGCCGGTCCGGTCGCGTTTGCCGACGAAGCGGGCAAACGTCTTGCGGCCCTGATGCGTGTTCAGATGCCAGGGCTCGCCCTCGTGGTCCGGCAGGCCGATGAACAGCGCAAACAGATCATTCAGCCGCCTTATGATCGTGGAGCCGACGGGGAGGTTGATGCGGGCCGCAGGACCAATAAGGCCGTTGCTAGCCATCGCCAGAAAGAGATCGTCTCGTCCGCTTTGGGCCCGAAGACGGGCGGTCAGCCGCTCCATGACTACGACAGCCCGCTCGACGGGTGCCGGCGCAACCCAGCGATGGGCTTCGCCATCGATGCCACGCGCCGTCTTGTAAATCCGCCCGACGAGATAGGCGAAGCTCTCGCTGCCGTCGTCGGCAGGATGCTGCTCGATGCAGCCGACCTGAAGGCCGAGGATCTCCGAGATCCGGGCGCCGACCAGATAGCTGACCACCACAAAGCAGGCGTCGTAAATGCGATCGGCGAGATTGCGCACCTGCTTGGTGCTGGTGACGGGCGCTTCATGCCAGGCAGTTTCCTCACCAGGCAGTGTCGCGAAGGTGAACGGCGCGATCGCGTCAGTCACGATGAAGCCGGCCTTGGTCTGGCTGATCCCGTTAGCGAGCGCATGGTCATAGACGGACTGCGCCTGGGCCTGCAGAGCGATGACGTCGTCGGCCGGCGTCCCGATCAGCCGCAGCGCCGCCGAGACCAGGGGCACGGCGATCGCGTCCGGCGTATAAGGCAGCCACCCCCGGTCGCGGCGAACGAACGGCGGCGCGATCCCCGGGAATGGATCGGCGATTGCGATCTCCGGGAACTTTGCTCCCTGCAGATAAAGGCGCGTCAGCAGATTGGCATGGTTTCCCAGTGTCGTGCTCTTCAGCGTACTGCCAGGCTTGTGGCCCGGACGCTGCGCCATCACCGTCATGAACCGGTCGCAGGCGTCGCGGTCGAGATCGGCAAAGCACCGATATCCCTGCGCCGCCATCCAGCGGATCAGCATCCGCAACCTATTGAAGACGGAGACGATCGTCGATTCATGAGCGTTGCGGTACCCAGGAGGCGGATCGAGCTTCAGACTCCATAGGAACAGCTTCGCCGCCTCTCGCCAGTCAGCCCATCGCGGATCACTGAACCGGCTGTCGTCAGCAAGAACAAAACCCCAGTCGAGCGAGAAGTCGCTGCGGTTGCTGCCAGGACGATGACCGTCGAGATGCCAGACCTGATCGGACCATACGGACCGCGCCGATATCCGAAGCGCCGGCCTGACGGCGGCGACAAGATTGCGCGCCGTGGAAGCCGTCATCGCTCACTCCAGCGCCGGAAGCCGTGCGAGAGCCAGCATTCGTTGTTCGGCATCACCTCGCAGTGTTTGCGGGAAGTCCGGCAGGATGTCGTCGACCAAGATGCGCAGGCTCGGCGCATACAGGAGCTCGAAGCGGCGCGGATCAATGCGTTCACGCGCGCGCTCCAGTTCGCCGATCGCCTGAAGGATGCGCGCCATGTGCTCCGCATCGATCGGGATGACCAGTCCCGGGCAGCGCAGGCATCCGCCGAAGTGCCGGCAGACCCGACCTGCTATCGAGTCTGGTGCTGTGCCCGCGAGCGGGTTGAGGCAATCATGACTGAACGGAACCGTCGCATTGCTCGCCAGCGCAATCCGGTCGCGCTGCGCCCGATTCTCGCAGTTCGCCTTCGCGCCGACGATCCAGCCGAGCATC
The DNA here is from genome assembly GCF_018129685.1 of Bradyrhizobium manausense. Taxonomy (GTDB): domain Bacteria; phylum Pseudomonadota; class Alphaproteobacteria; order Rhizobiales; family Xanthobacteraceae; genus Bradyrhizobium; species Bradyrhizobium manausense_D. The sequence continues at coordinate 379,998 of NZ_JAFCLG010000005.1, read as the reverse complement.
AGCTCCTGCAATCGGGCGATTGTCTCGCGCTGGATGCGGCGCGTCTGCGGCCCCTTGATGTAAAGCTCGGTCGTGTCGGCGCGGGCATGGTTGAGCACATCCTGTGTCGCGACGATGTCGCCGCCAGACGCCTTGTAATATTCGGTGGCGACGCTGCCGCGCAGCAGAACGGCGGCAAAGTCCGGCAAGAGCTGACGTGCCCGCTCCGGTGCAGCCTTGTTCCAGATGGCGATCCGGGCATTGGAGCGTTTGATGAACGGCTTCAGGGCGTGCGACAAGGTCGCCTCCGCAATGAGCGTGACCGCGTCCTTCTTCTCGCTCTTGACCAGGAACAGGCGATTGCGGTCCTGCCGGCTGGCCCGGGAGACGAGCGGCGCCGTCATCGCCAGCAACCGGTCGATCAGGTTCGGCGCAGCATGTCGCCGACGGCGATCGAAGGACCGCCGCTGCGCTCGCTTCACCTTGGCACCGGCCCGGGGCTTGGCCCATTCGACGATGATGCGATGCTCGTCGAGCGGATGCGCCACTTGGCAATCGCGCGTTATCAGCCGCAGCGCATCCGGATTGCCCGCCGTTTGGATCGCAATGGCGATGAAGAACGCGACGACCGTTTCGCCGGTCAAGTGAAGATAACCGCCAAGATGACGAAGCCCGCCATGGCGGCTGACCGCCGATATGTTGACCTGGCTGCGGATCGCAAGCGTCCGCGATGGAAGCACCCCGTCATTCACCCGAGCAAGCGCCCGGACCATGTCGCAAAGCTCGGGATCGACGCCATCAGCCGGGCCGCTCGTCGCGAGGATGGTCCGCCCCGTGTCGAAGCGATCCCACGCCTCGTCGAGTTCTTCATAGCACGCGCGTAGGATCGCCTTGAGATCCTCCCCGCCAAGACGCGGTCGGGTGTCGGCAGTCCGGTTCGGCCAGACCCGCCAGGGGAAGTCGATCCGGGACGGCAGCCGCGACGGATGCCGGCGCTTCGTCCAGTCGATCATCTGGCGAAGCTGCATCAGCACATTCGCCCGCGCCCCCTTTGACCAGGGCTTGTTCGTCTGTCCCGCGATCTGTCGATCCAGCCAGGCGATATAGCGCCCGACCATTGCGGTGGTCAGATCCCCGGCAGAAAGAACATGCCCGTCCTCGACCGCAAAACGGGCGAAGACACGCAGTGCCATCCAGCAATGACGGTGCGTTTCGGAGCTCGATGCGGCATGATGATTGCGGAAGGCGTCCGCCAGAAGCATCGTAACGTCTGTCGGCAACCCAAGCTTGCCGAGATCGTAGCGCTTTGCGACCTCGCCCCAACCGTCGCGGAAGACGGCAATGGCATCGGCCGGCTGCTCCAGCACCTTCGCTGACGCAGCCGATAGACGCCGGTCGATACGCTCACGCTTACCGGCCATCGGGGATCAACTCGCCATAGAGATAGTCGATGCTGTCGGCGAGTTCCCGGGCATTGAGCTCGACGCAGCGCAGGTAGATCGCCGTGCTCTGGATCGAACTGTGCCCCAGCAAGACCTGGACGATCTTCAGCGGATTGAGGTCAGGCGTGATCGATGCCTGTCGCTGTAATCGCACCAGCATCGTCATCGCAAAGGTATGGCGCAACCAATGCAATGAACCCGCCACACCGGCAGCCCGGAAGGCTTCCGCAAACACCGCAGTCAATCGCGTCTTGCTGACGGCATTCCCCTGAAGATTGAGGAAGAGCGCCGATGGCGACCGATAATTTGACCGTTGGCGACGCAACGCCCGTACCTGCGGCGTGCGCACTTCGTCGATATAGCGCTGCGTGCGGTCAACCAAGCGGATCGGCGGGTAGATCGTGCGAGGCTTGTCGCCCTTGGTGATCGTCAAGGGCACGCCGACTAGCGGATGATCCTCGTCATCAAGATGTGCTGTCTCCGGGACCTGGAAGACAGCCAAGCCGCAAAGCTCCTTGCGCCGCAATCCCGTCGCCAGCGCCCATTCCGCCATCAGGCGGTAGGGCATCTCCAACAGGGCGAAGACCCGACGCAACTGATCGACCCGCAACGGTCGCGGCAAGCGCTCATGCTCGGCAACAGTCAGGATGTTTGCCGCCACGACACCGGGACGCGCATCGACATGCGCAAGGAACGCTTGTCGCCGACCAGAGCCCACCCGCACGTCGACAAAGTGGAACGGCAAGGCCTCGATCCAGCCGCGTCCCTGCGCCCAGGCATAAAACCGGCAGACCGTGCGAACCCGATCATTCACCGTCGACCGCGCGTATGGCCGCTTCGTATGCGGGCTCGGCTGTGAGAGCATGCGGTTGCGCCAGGCCGCAATCTCCGCCTCGCCGACCCCGCGCCAATTGAGCCCGGATTGCTCCAGGCTGTCGAACCAGTCATGCAGGTGCTCGCCGTAGGTCCGAATCGTTTCAGCCGCATGGCTGCGGCCCGGTATGGTCGCCAACTCCATCAGCCAGGCAAACGCCGGCTCGATGATCGCCATCCGCTCCGACACCAGAATCGGAAAGCCTGCCGGGATTGCGGCATAGCCCATCGCCGCCTTGATGATCCGCGCCATACTGTCCTCTTTGGTCCTCGCCGTCCGAAACGGCAAAAGACGCCGAGCTCGGCGCAACTCCCTGTACAGCAACAAAGAAGACAGCTTCCCGAACCAGCTGTTATTAAGCGGAGCGCCTGCGGCGCACTCTTTTGTTTAGAATGCGAGGGGTTCCCCTCGCGCTCTCCCGTTCGCCACGTGGCAGGGTTGCAGGACTTCGCCTGCAACCATTTGACTAGTTTGTGGTGTCGCCGCCGCGTCAAGCATTGTCCTCGCTACGCTGCGGGAACGCTTGACTCGGACGTCTACGTGCCCTCCTCAAAATGCCCCACGCATATGAACCATAACGATGACAGCCACACGACTCTAACAGGACAGTTCGAGCACAGAACCTAACAGCGGGGCGCGTTCGATATTCTCGGCCAGCGACACCTCGTCGACGAGGATGTCGGCATTGGCGTCCGACACCACGCACGGCACCTTGGAGGTCTTGGTGAGGCGCTTCTGCTTGACGAGGAGCTGCAGCGCGCGGAAGCGACGCCCGCCCGCCGGCACTTCGTACATGCCGGTTTCCTGGCCGTCGGCATCGAGCACCGGCCGGACGTGGAGGGACTGGATGAGACCGCGCCGGGTGATCGACTCGGCCAGCTCGTCGATCGAGACGCCAGCCTTGACGCGGCGGACGTTCGACTGGCTCAGCACCAGCTTGTTGAAGGGGATGTCCTGCGCCGACGACAGGGTGATCTTCTGAATGGCAGTTGCCATGAGACTTACTCCGCGACGGGCGCCGAAAGCCTCTCTCTCGACCCTAAACCCGTCACGAAGCGAAGCACCGCCCTCTCACTCTAGGAGGGCAGCGACACCATCAAACGCCATCGGTAAGGTCACTGCCAGAACCGGCGATGATCCCGCGCCAGTCCTTCGTATTCGCCCATGACGGCTTGATGCCGCCCTAGAAATTCGAGCGCGGTTCGATGCCGAGGAAGCGGATCATGTTGTCGGGCGCGACGAAGTTGACACCCGAACCCAAGCTGCGGTCGCCTGTTGCGACGAGGCGGCGGAAAATCGCTACCTTGTCAGGATGCATGGGGGCGCCGCCCCACACAGCGTCCTGTACATATCGCGCGATGAAACCGGCGAGGACGTCGGCGACCTGAATGCCGATAGAATCGTGCGATCGCTGGAATTGCAGGTCGGCCGCCTGCGAGAATTCGAAGTCGGCCGTCTGCAGGGGCAATTTCACGCCAAGCTGCGCCAGGTCCTCTGCGAGCTTCTTGTTGTGCAGAAGAATGTCTCCGAACTGCAATTGCTCGTCGTGGAACAGCGTCACGCCGGAAACCTGCTTTCGCGCGAAGCGATTGATCCGGGCGTAGATGTTGGTGAACGATGTCAGGTTCGGCAGAACCCAGAGCAGCTTCCCGGCGGGATTCTTGTCGGGAATCGGTAATGCCCGCTCGACGGCCTTGGCTTTCGGCAGCTTGCGGAAGTCCTTCAAGCTGTCGCGCGCAAAACGGATGATCCCCGCCGCCACGTCAGTAGGCGGAACTCCGCTTCCCTGCGCCCACCGAATTATTTGCTTGTAAAGTTCGCGTATTTCCGCGTGGTCTCTGCTTTGGCAACATGCGGCAAAGGCGTGAGCCAGCTCGGGAGGTGCATATAGCGCCATGTAGTTCGCCATAACGCCCTTCATCCAAAGGGCGCCAGGTTGAGTGTCGCATTCCCCCACATAGGGCACCACCATTCGCTCGATGATGTTCACGACAACGAAGAAGTGCTTGTCGACAAGCTCGATAAAGATTGGGGCGCGGCGCGTCTCAAGGAGGTCCAGAAGATCAAAGATGAAGCGCGGCTTGTCATAAGCCTGTTTTGATTTGAGCTCCGACGACTGGATGCGGTGCGCCTTTTTTAGTGCGCCCAATTTATCGGTGAAGTCCTGGTCGAGCGTGCAGCCGAATGCAGCCAAGGCGAACATGCGCTGTTCGACGAAGTAGGAGTCGATTTTGACCGTGCTCAGGTCGCCGGTATTGCCGCTTTCATCGATGTAATATTCCGCAGGCGCCTGCTCTAGCATTCTGTATCCAGTCGCTCGTTTGGCGATTGTGCTCCATGCCGCACCACTGAATAGGTGACCTGGATCTGGGCCACAAGACAGCCCGGAAACAGTATGGCTAGGGGACGCAAAGCCGGAGACACGGACAACCGCATCTCCGGCATTGCGGGGATCAGGCGGCGCGATCGAGCAGCTTCTTGGCCTTGCCTTCGAGCTCGAGCCGCGCGTCCTGGTGGGGCTTGTCGCGCGCGACGGCGGTGATGCCCTGGACGAAATCGAAGATGCTTTCCGGCGGGCGGCCTTCCTCGGCCAGCACCGCGTCGATGATTTTGCCCGTCTCGGCTTTCGAGAAGCCGCGGCGGCGCAGGAATTCGGTGCGCTCTTCGTCCTTGTGCGCGACGATGCGTTCGCGCGCCGCCTTGATGCCGGTGATGAACGGCTGCGGTGAGGAGTCCGCGAAGCTGAGCAAGGCCGGCGCCGCCTCATGGGCGAAGCGCGAAGCGGCGTATTTGGAATGGCGGATGGAGATCTCCTCGAAATCTTCGACGCCCCACAAATTGCGATTCTGGCACACGGCCCTGAGATAGAAGGACGCGATACCAAGGGTCTTGGCGCCCACTTCGCTGTTCCAGGCATAGAAGCCCCTGAAATAGAGATCGGGCGATCCATCCGCGAGCTTGCCGGCTTCGATCGGATTCAGATCGTCGACGAGGAAAAGGAAGACGTCGCGATCGGAAGCGTAGAGCGTCGTGGTGTCCTTGGTGATGTCGACGCGCGGATTATAGACGCCGGTCGACCAGTCGAGGACACCGGGCACTTTCCAACGGGTGTCGCCGGTGCCGTTGCCGGCGATGCGCTGCACGGCTTCGACCAGCTCGTGGTCGTAGATCCGGCCGTAGTCGGGGCCGGTCACGGCGCGCAGCTCGACGCGGCCGTCGTCGGTCTCGAGGGTCTTGATCTGCTCGGCGCGGTGGGCGGTCAGCCCATATTGCAGGTTGATGCCGGCGAGCGCGGCGGGGAGCTGCCGCAGATAGGCGGCCGGCGCGCCGACCTGGCTCGCGAGCTGACCGAAACTCCAGTGCGTCGGAGCGATGGGCTTGTCGGCGCCTGGTAGGATCAGGGCAAGCCGTTCGGGATCGGTGCGGCTGGCTTCGACATGGATAAGCGCGGATTCGACAACGCGCGTTCGGCTGCGCTCGGTGCGCTCGCGGACGGTCCGGCCGAGTTCGGCGAGCGAGAGATAGCGCTCGTCGTCGGGTCGCGAGAACCACTCCGAGGAAACCCGACCGATGCGCTCGCCGCGGTTGATGTCCACCTTCCAGCCGCCACTCACGTCGCGCCGGGCATCGAGAACCTGCATGTTCATGGGATCAAACTCCATGACGGGCGCCGGAAGACTCTCTCCCGACCCTCAACCCGTCACGGAAATCCGGTCCACACTCTCACTCTAATGAGGGCGTTGCGGGGTCTCCCCGCAGAAGGGGTCGGCCGAGACCCTGGGCTCGGCCGCAGGGGAAGGCTTTCCCCTCCAGGCCCCCTCTCAATCGCTGGCCCTTCCAGTCGGTTTGGGGGAGATTGAAAACTGTCAGAAAACCGCATATATTTCTGACAGGAGAAGTGCCGTGCAACGACTGACCGAACAGATTCTGGCGCACACCGAGGGCTTGCCCGAGGGCGCTCCGATCGCGGCGAAGAGCCTGCTCCATCTCGGCAATCGCGCCGCGGTGGATCAAGCCTTGTCGCGACTGGCTGAACGTGGCCGGCTGATGCGTGCCGGGCGCGGCGTCTATCTGCGCCCGGTTTCGAGTCGGTTCGGCGTCCGCGCGCCCTCCGTCGAGAAGGCCGTCGAAGCCCTCGCGCTCCAGCGCGGCGAAACCATCGTGTCGAACGGTGCCGCGGCCGCTAACGCGCTCGGCCTCACGACACAGGTGCCGGTCCGGTCGGTCTATCTGACATCGGGCCGTAGCCGGACGATGAATCTGGGCCAGCAGGTCGTCGAGCTGCGGCATGCGCCGCGCTGGCAGTTGGCGCTGGCCGATCGGCCCGCCGGACAGGCGGTGCGAGCGCTCGCCTGGCTGGGGCCGGAAAAGGCAGAAGCCGCCTTGATGACGTTGAAGCGCAAGTTGCCGTCTTCCACGTTCGGCGAACTCGTCGCGGTCGCGCCCCAGCTACCGAGCTGGCTCGCCAGGACGGTCGGCAAAGTTGCATACGGCCGAAGGAGCCATTCTCAGGTGGGCGGCCTACCTATTTAGATTGTCCGAAATTTGTATATTTATTTCGGACAATCCACTTGGTTCGCGTCCGAAAAAGGACTACAATTTTCGGACATGAACACCGACTCGCCCGATCTGAAGAAAGCCATGCTCGAGCGCATCCGTGCGGATGCGCCACGCAAGGTCTGGACGCCCAGTGACTTCGTCGATCTCGCCTCGCGGGACGCGGTCGATAAGGCGTTGCAGCGGCTGACGAAGGTCGAAATCCTTAGGCGGATTGATCGTGGGCTCTACGATCAGCCTGGCTTCAACAAACTCACCCAGAAACCCAATCCGCCTGATCCGCGCTCAGTCATCGACGCCGTCGGGCGACGTGACCAAACCCGGATGCTTGTCGACGGCATGACCGCGGCGAACGATCTGGGCCTAACTGACGCCGTCCCCGCCAAAATCGTGGTGCACACCGACGCTCGGCGCCGCGCGATCAAGCTCGGCAACGTAACGATCACCTTCCGTCCAACCGCGGCCAGCAAGCTATTCTGGGCCGGACGACCAGCGATGCGCGTCGTCCAAGCGCTTCACTGGCTGCGCGATCTCCTGGTTCGTGAAGGAGAAAGTGATCAGGTTAGGCGCAAGCTCGCCAATCTTTTCGAAGATCCCACGGTGGGACCGCCCCTCAAAGCGGATCTCACTGCCGGTATGACAGCTCTTCCGACATGGATGTGGGTGTTTCTCAAGCCGCTCGTTGAAAGCGACGCCGGCGTTCGTCGTCGGCACGTCGATGATGATCGTGATGATGCTGATCATGATCGTCATCAACAAAGAACGGCGGACGATGCCGATGATCAGCGTCATGCTGCCGTCGCCCGGCCCAAGCGAAAGCCGCTCTCCCCGCAGAAGGCACAAACTGCCAAGCGCGGTGCAGCCCGGGCGGTGAAGACATGAATCCGGCTTTCGACGAGGTTCTCGCGGCCGGGTCGGACGCGATGTTGAGCGCCTTCGATACGACGGCGCTACGCCTCGGCACGGCGTCTCAGAATATCGAGAAGGACTTCTGGGTCTGCTGGACGCTGGATGCCTTGTTCAATGGCTTGAAAGAGGGCGGACCCCGCCTCCTCTTCAAAGGTGGAACCTCCCTGTCCAAAGGGTTTGGTTTGATCAATCGCTTCTCCGAAGACATTGATGTCACGGTGTTTCGGGACGACATCGGCGAGCCGGCGACCATCGAGGAGCTCGAAGCGCTGAGTAGCAAAAAGCGCCGGGCGCGCCTCGATGCGATCAAGGACGCCTGCCAAGCCTACATCAACGGCCCGCTGCGGGCTGAGTTGACGCAGATCCTGCAGGACCGGCTTCAGGCTGCCGGCCTCGATGCCGGCGCGGCCCGAGTGGAAGCCGATGACGCTGATCCCGACGGGCAGACGCTTCTGATCTGGTATCCCGCGGCGACGCCGCGATCGGATTATGTGCGGGCAGCGATCAAGATCGAGTCGGGCGCGAAATCCGCGCTCGATCCGAACAGCGAAGTGCCGATCAAACCCTATGTCGATGATGATCTGCCGGCGCTCGACCTGACCGTGCCGGCCGTCCGCACGGTCGATCCGGAACGTACCTTCTGGGACAAGGTTGTCATCCTCCATGGGCTGCGGCGCTGGTTCGACAAGCGCGGCGAGCTGCGCGGGGGCGGCCAACGCGTTTCCCGTCACTATTATGACCTGCACCAGCTCGCCGCGGCCCGCGTCGGCGCCGCCGCCATCGCTGATCCGGCGCTCGGTGCGGATTGCGTCGCGCACGCCCGGATGTTCTTCAATCGACCGGACTTCGATCTCGCGAGCGCTGCGCCTGGCTCGTTTGCACTCGCCCCGCATGACGCGATGATCGAGCAACTGCGCGTCGACTACAGGGCCATGCAGGGCATGATCTTTGGCGATCCACCGGATTTCGAGGCGGTGCTCGACAGCATCGGCTCGCTCGAGACGCGTCTCAACAAGAAGGGCGATACGGGAGGCGGGGCCGCGCGATGAACCAGTTGGAGGGAGCTTTCGACACCGGGCAAAAGGCAGACGCGCGTGGCGCGGGCGAAGCGATCGTAACCCCGCTGCGCAAACGCCGCCTCAGCGGCGAACTCTACGAGCGCGACCCGAAGATAGAAGCCCTCATCGCCGAATTGGCAGTCCTGCCGCGTGATGGCTTGATCGCCAGGGCGGAAATCACCAAGCGCTCGGACCCGGGCTACGTCCCGAGCGAATGTCTCGTTTACTTCATTCGCGCGAGCCGTCGCGACAACAACGAGGTGTGGTTCGAGCGCCTCTATCGGATCTTGACCGAACGGGTGCTGCGCAGTTTGCCCAGGGCGGAAAGCTCCGATGGAAAGACGGAATCGCTGACGCGCGGGGTCGTGCGCGACAAGGTGTTCGGCCGGTTCGTCGAGCTCTTTTCGGCGGACCGCGCCGCCTACGACGAAAAGGTCGACTACTTCGAGGTGCGCTTCGATGGCGCGCTAGCGAGCCTGCGGCGCGATGCGCAGGAAAAGGCCTGGCGCGACGAAAACCGTTCCCAGCCCCTCGAATATGACGAGGAGAGCGGAGAACTGTCACCGGAGGTCGAGGCGGCCGCAGGGACCCACGATCCCTTCGCCGTGTCGGATTTCGACGACCCGTCTTACCGGTCGCGCCTGGATGCAGCGATTGAAGCTCTACCGACAGAACAAAGCAGGATCATTCACATGTTGAGACAGGGCTTCCCCATCGACTCCAAGGAGCCGGACGTCATGACCATCGCCAAGGCTTTGGGCCGCTCCGAAAAGACCGTCCGAACCTACCGCGACAAGGCCTTCGCCGCCCTGCGAGCTGCCATGGCCGACGGAGACGAGCGGTGAGCCCCGGCGGCGGACGTCCATCCCGCGAGGCCGTGCTCGACGCGTTCGCGGTCGAGAGCGAGCCTGGCCGGTCGACCTTGGAACGCTATCTGCGGCTATACCCGGAATATGCCGGGGAGCTCATCGACCTCTCGCGCGAACTCAGCCGCGAGGCTTATGAAGATGCCGCACCCCTCTCTGCTACCGATCGGGCGCTGATCGACGCTGCCTGGTCGCAACACGCGAAGGTTATGCCGGCGGCAGCAGCCGACCCTTTCGCGGCGCTGACGGTCGATGACTGGCGCGCCGTCGCGCAGCGTCTGGACGTGCCCCGGCAGGTCGTGACCGCACTGCGCGAACGGCGGGTCTCTCTCGTCAGTATCCCGCGACGCTTCCTGGCGATATTGGCGGATGCGATGCGCAGCTCTGTCGCACAGTTGGAGTCGTCCTGGGGGCCAGCGCACCTGATTGTCGCGCGCAGCTATAAGGCCGACAGCAAACCGGTGGCCGGCGAGCAGGTCACCTTCGAGCAAGTGCTGATCGATGCCGGCGTCCCGGCCGAGAAGCGCGCCCGGCTGTTGGCGGAGGCGGACTGACATGGACAGTGTGGAGCTCGCCAGGCAAGTCGCCGCCGAGCTTCACGCTCGCCTCGTTGCATCCGGCGCCGATCCCTGGTCGCCCTATGACTTTGCTGTCGCCGAGGCCAAGCGGCGGGGGATTGATGTCGAACGGACTGCCGCCGGCGCAGCCGTCCTCAATGGCGGCCGCGCGACTTTCGTCGCCGCCGACGATCTGATTCTTCACGAGAATATGGGCTCTCCGTTCGAGCAAGCTTTCCTCGTGGCGCATGAGATCGGCCATGTCGAGCTGGGCGACGATCCTGGTGGCGAAGCGGCGCCGATGATTGATCCGGCACGCCCGGCCGAGCCCTCACCAGTCGGAATGGATCGGGTTGTCGATTATGGACGCCGGCAACGCCGCGAAGTCCAGATGGACCTGTTCGCGCGCGAACTGCTGCTTCCGCGCACCGTCGCGCGGGCGCTCCATGTCGACCAAGGGCTCGCCGCGTCCGCCATCGCCGCGAAGCTCGGCGCGCCGTTCGAGGTCGTCGCGCAGCAGTTGTTCGATGCTTTGCTGCTGCCGCCCGTGCCTCCCGCCGCGACTGCGGCGCATGTCGAACGGCCGCTCAATCCGCTGCAAGCGGCCGCTGCGGCGCATCGCGGCGAAGCCTATCTGCTTGAGGCGGGGCCTGGCACCGGCAAGACGCAGACGCTGATCGCGCGCGTCGAGGGCCTTCTAGGCGAGGGCGTCGATCCACGGCGCATACTGCTGTTGACCTTTTCGAACAAGGCAGCGGGCGAGATGGCCGAGCGGATCGCGCGCAAGCGGCCCGAGGCTGCGGCCGCGATGTGGATCGGCACGTTCCATGCCTTCGGCCTCGATATCATCCGTCGTTTCCATGCGGAGCTCGGCCTGCCGAAGGACCCGCGGATGATGGACCGGACCGAAGCGGTCGAACTCCTCGAGGGGGAGTTCCCGCGGCTTAGGCTCGCGTACTACCGCAATCTTTACGATCCGACCCAGATCATTGCCGACATGTTGGCCGCCGTATCGCGGGCGAAGGATGAGGTGGTCGACGCCGAAACCTACGCCGCGCTCGCCGACGCCATGCAGGCGAAAGCCCAGGACTCGGATGCGCGCGAGGCGGCGGAACGCGCCGGCGAGGTTGCCCGCGTCTACGCGGCCTACGAACAGCTCAAGCGCAACGCGCATTGCATCGACTTCGGCGATCTTGTCGCCTTGCCGGTGCAACTGCTCGAAAAGGAGGCGGCCATCTGCGCGGCGCTGCAGGCGCAATATGATCATGTCCTGGTGGATGAGTATCAGGACGTGAACCGCAGCAGCGTGCGGCTGCTGAGCGCACTGCGGCCCGACGGCCGCAATCTCTGGATGGTCGGCGACGCCAAGCAGTCGATCTACCGGTTTCGCGGTGCCTCATCCTTCAACATAACCCGGTTCGGCAAGGAGGACTTCGCCGGTGGCAATCGCGGTCGATTGAAGCGTAATTATCGTTCGGTGCCGGAGATTGTCGCCAGCTTCTCCAGTTTCGCGATCACGATGCGCGCCGGCGATGCGGATAGTGGCCTCGACGCGGACCGCGACGCCAATGGACATAGGCCCGAGTTGCGCACGGTCCAGCGCGCCGAGCAGCAGCAGGTCGCCCTGGCCGACGCTATCGAGGAGCTGCGGCGTGACGGCTACGCCTATCGTGACCAGGCGGTCCTGTGCACCGGCAACGAAAAGCTGTCGACGATCGGGCAGGACCTGGAACGGCTCGGCGTGCCGGTCCTCTTCCTGGGAAGTCTGTTCGAGCGGGGTGAGGTCAAGGATCTCCTGGCTCTCCTCTCGATCCTGGTCGATCGGCGCGCCATGGGCCTGGTGCGCATTGCCTGCTGGCGAGACTTCGCCACCTCCTTTGCCGATGTGGTCGCGGTCTTCGACCATCTGCGGGCGGCCGAGCACGCGCCGGCGGGCTGGCTGCGGCATGGCGAGGCGATCCCCGGTTTGAGCGACAGGGGGCGGCAGACCGTTGCCAAGCTCGCGACTGCGCTCGATGGTTTCGATCAGACGGCCTCGCCCTGGACCGTGCTCGCGACGCTGTTGCTCGATCGCACACGCATCGCCGCGCGCCTGGGCGCGTCGGAGGATCTCGCCGACCGCACACGGGGCATCGCGATCTGGCAATTCCTCAACTTTGTGCGGGTACAACCGGCCGGACGCGGGCTGCCCATCACGCGCCTGCTCGATCGTGTGCGCAGGCTCGTGCGGCTCGGCGACGACCGCGACCTGCGCCAATTGCCGGCGGCCGCCCAGCATCTCGACGCCGTGCGGCTGATGACCATCCATGGCGCCAAGGGCCTAGAGTTCGGTGGCGTCCATATTCCTGGGCTTAACAGCGACACGATCCCACGCACGCCGCCGGCGCCGCCCTGTCCGGCGCCCGACGGGATGATCGCGGGGGCGGAGGGCAGTGCGCTGGAGGCGTTCCGCGCAGGTCAGGCCGAGGAGCAGGAGTGCCTATTTTACGTGGCGCAGTCGCGCGCCCGCGATCGCCTGATCCTTTATGCGCCGACCGAGAAGAGTAACGGCCACAACCGACCGCTTTCGCCATTCCTCGACCGTCTCGGGGCGACCTTAACACGCCGTTCGCTCGTGCCGGCACGGCCGCTTCCCGTGGCCGCGGAAGCTCGGGATATCGATTTGGTGGTCGACGGACGGCTGCGGTTAGGCGCCCCGCAGATCGCTCTTTATGAATCCTGCCCGCGTCGCTTCTTCTACACGCATGTCCTGCAGGTCGGCGGCCGGCGAACCGCGACCGCCTTCATGCATCTGCATGAGGCGGTTCGCGTGGTGGTCGAGGCGGTGATCGCGTCGGATGGACCCGTGTCCGAGCAGGCGCTGCAAGATCGCATCGATGCGGCGCTCGCCGGCGAGGGGCTCGGCGAGCACGGCTATCGCGCGGAATTCCGCGATCTGGCGCTGGCAATGCTGCGCTTCTTCCTGGCGAACCGCGCCGAAGCAGTCCCCGAAGCGCCGGTCGCGCTCAGCCTCAGTTTCGGCGGCGAGGAGATCATCGTTCGGCCGGACGAGGTGCTGGTGCGGCCGGACGGCATCCGCGCCGTGCGCCGCATTCGCACGGGTCACATGCGGTCGGCCGAGGGCAAGGATGTCGGCGCGGCGGCGCTGATGCTGGCGGTCAGGCAGTCCTTTCCCGGCGCGGTCGCAGAGCTCGTCCATCTTTCCGACGGCGAGGCACATGCGCTTGCCTTGTCCGATCGGGAGCTGAAGGGGCGCAAGGACAAGCTCGCAAAGTTTCTCGGCGACATCCGCGCCGGACGGTTTCCGGCCGAGGTTTCGTCGCGCACCTGCCCGAACTGCCCGGCCTTCTTCATCTGCGGGCAGACCCCCGACGGCCCCTTGCAAAAAAAGTTCGTCTGACCTTACCGGTCGGCCTCCCTCGCTCCGATTGGACCCTTAGAGCCGCGGCGCTGCCTCGGCCGAACCTAAGGACCCAATCTTATGAACACCGAAGAACTTCTTGATTACGACGATCTCGGCAACGCCCTGCGCGAAGGCCGGGCGTTGCGTCCGGCGCGGGGGTATCGCTTTCTCCTCGCGCAGGGCGATCTCAACTTCCAGTCCCGTGTGGTGAGCGATCCCGTGCCGCTCGGCCGCCAGTTGCTGGAAGCCGCGGCACTCGACCCGCGGGACGGTTACAGCCTCATCGCGATCCTGCCCTCGGGCGATTTCGAGGATGTGAGGCTCAACGAGCCGTTCGACCTGCGTGAGCGCGGCGCCGAGCGGTTCATCGCCTTCCAGACCGACCGCGACTTCAAGCTGACCCTCAACGACCACGAGCTGCTCTGGGGCAAGCCGGTCATCAGCGGCACGGTGCTCTACGGCCTCGCCAAGCCCGGCGAGGGGGAGGCCGTCTTCCTCGAGGTTCCCGGCGGTGAAGATCGCCTGATCGAGCATGGCGAGCTGATCGATCTGGTCCAGCCCGGCATCGAGCGGTTCATCACCGCGCGGCTGACGTTCGAGATCATCGTCAATTCGCGGCCGCGCACGGTGAACGCCCGCACGGTGACGTTCGAACAGATCGTCCAGCTCGCCTTCCCGGGCCAGCACGAACCCAACGTCGTCTTCTCGATGACCTATCGGCACGCGGCGTCGACGCCGCCCGCCGGTGAGCTCGGGGTTGGCGGCTCCGTCGACGTCAAGAAGAAGGGCACGGTGTTCAATGTCACGCGCACTGTTCAGTCGTAATCCGGACCTCAAGCGGCTGCGGGACGAAGGCTACTTCGTCCAGCAGCAGGGCGGGTATCTCGTTATGCGCGAGGTGCCGTATGTCGATGCGCGCCGGGAGGTGCGCATCGGCACCCTCATCTCCAGCCTCACGCTGGCCGGAGATCAGACGCGCCCGCCCGACACCCATGTCATCCACTGGGACGGCGATTTCCCGTGCCACGCCGACGGCAGGCCCATCCAGGGCATCTCGCATGCGGCCGGCGCCTTCGATCTCGGCCACGGCCTGAAGGCGACGCACAGCTTCTCCAGCAAGCCAGACGGCGGCTACTCGGACTACCACCACAAGATGACGAGCTACGCGAATATCCTCGCGGGCCCGGCCGCAGTGCTGAAGTCCGGCGCGACGCCTCGCACCTTCCGCGAACCGGAAGAGGAGGAGGACAGCGTCTTCAACTATGTCGAGACCGCCTCCGACCGTGTCGGGATCGGCGTCCTGACCGAGCGACTCGTCAACGAGCGGGTCGCCATCATCGGCGTCGGGGGGACCGGCGGCTACATCCTGGATTTCGTCGCCAAGACGCCTGTCCGGGAAATCCGGCTGTTCGACAGCGACGAGTTCCTGACCCATAACGCGTTTCGCGCGCCGGGCGCTCCGAGCCTGGAGGAATTGCGGGAAGCGCCCAAGAAGGTCGAATACCTGAAGCGCATCTACAGCCGGATGCACCGGAACATCGTGGCGCACGATGTCGCGCTCGGCGTCGACAACATTCACCTTCTCGACGGCGTCACCTTCGCGTTCCTGTCCCTCGATGCGGGTGACGCTAAGCGGCTGATCGTAGAGAAGCTCGAGGCGATCGGCGCCGCGTTCGTCGATGTTGGCATGGGGCTCGAGCTCGACGAGGGGTCGCTGGGCGGCATCCTGCGCGTCACCGCCAGTACGCCGGAGAAGCGCGATCACGCGCGGCAGCGCATTTCCTTCGTCGGCGGCGGCGCCAAGGACATCTACGCCTCCAACATCCAGGTCGCGGATCTCAACGCCCTGAATGCTGTCCTCGCGGTCGTCAAGTGGAAGAAGATTCGCGGCTTCTACCGCGACCTCGAGCGCGAGCATCACTGCACCTACACCACCGACGGCAACATGCTGATCAACGGGGATCTCGCGTGATACGGCACAAGCGACTCGAACATCGTTTCGTCGAACACATCCCTGAGCGCCTTGAGGCAGGCATTCTCTATGTTTCGATGGAATATGCCACATCAGCCCACAGCTGCTGCTGCGGTTGCGGCGAGGAGGTCGTCGCCCCCTTCACGCCGACGGACTGGAAGATGACGTTCGATGGCGAGACCGTCTCCCTTCGGCCGTCGATCGGCAATTGGACGCTGAAATGCCGGTCACACTATGTGATCGACCGCAGCAAGGTGATCGAGGCCGGCCCCTGGAGTGACGAGCAGGTCGAAGCCGAGCGTCGTCGTGACCGCGCTGCCAAAGCGCGCTTCTACGGGCAGACGCCAGCGATCGAACTTGCCGTTCAGCCCGCTCCCGTCAAGGCGGCTCCCGGCTTCTGGCGCCGCGCCTGGCGTTGGCTATCTGGCAGATCGTGACGATAGGCCCGACGGCAGGTTGCCGTCGGGCTATCCCGCTTCGGAACGCAGCGCAGCCCTAAGAGACAAATCAAGAACATCTATCAGGAGCTTACACGGTCTTCGCCGAAATCCTTGTGCAAGGAATGACCGACACACCATATATTGATGTTAGGCATGGGGCGATCTCCTAGCACGTGCGCGTCTCCACTCATGGTGGTGGGGACGTGGGCGAGCTTCTTGCGACCTCCTCCGGTGCCTGGCGAGGACAGATAGGCATCGAGAAGGAGCGTGGAGAATGGATGCTACCGAATTCAAGCCCGGCGATCTTGTGCGGGTGAAGTCAGGCGGGCCGATCATGACGGTCGAGCAGGTCGGGAAGACGGCCATGCTGGAGGAGGATGCCGTCTGGTGTGTCTGGTTCGAGAAGGTGGGCAACAAGCAGGTCGCGCGGAAAGACACGTTCGCGCCGGTCGTGCTGGAGAAGGCTGAGAAGCCACGAGCCGCGTTCTCCGTCGGCGTCGTTCGGGCGTAGCGTGGTGCCTCATGCCGTTTCGCGGCCTGTTCATCGGCATCGACCGTTATAGCTCGACCGGCATTGATGAGCTGACCTGCGCGCGTCGCGACGCGACGGCGCTGGAGGCACTGTTCTTCGACACGCTGGGCGGCAGCACAGTCTTGCTGGCAGATGCGGAGGCCACGCGGCAGCGGATTGAGGACGCATTTGCCGACCTGGCCGGCTGCGGCCCCGAGGATACGGTGGTGATCGCGTTCTCCGGCCATGGGTCGGAGACACATGAGCTCGTCACCCACGACGCGAATCCAGATGATCTCGCCGGCTCCGCGATCCCGCTCGAGCTGTTGCAGGAATGGTTCTCGCGGATACCGGCAAAGCGCCTGATCCTGTTCCTCGACTGTTGTTTTTCCGGCGGCATTGGGGCGAAGGTTCTGCACGTCGATGCGAAGCCGCGCAGCCTTTTGTCCGCCGAAGCGCGCCTGGCTCAGCTTGGCGGCGCTGGTCGGATCATCTTCACCGCCTCCGCGGCGACCGAGCCCGCCTATGAGCACCGCCGGTTCGGGCACGGCTTTCTGACCCACTTTCTGCTTGAGGCGCTATGTGGCGCCGAGGAAGTCGTGAGCGGCGGCAAGCTCTCGCTCTACCGCCTCCTCGAGCATGTCACGAGCCGCGTCCGGGCGGCCGCGCTGCAGGGCGGCAAAGAGCAGAACCCGACCATGCGCGGGAGCATCGACGGCGATGTCGCGTGGCCCGTGTTCGTGCCGGGCGCTAAGTATCGGGCGGCCTTCCCGGCGCGTCTGCCTGCCAAGGTGACGTCCGATCTTGCCAGCCTCTCGTCGGCCGGTTTCCCCGACGCGCTTGTCACCGCCTGGGCTGGAGCGATCCCGTCCTTGAATGCGCTTCAGATCTCCGCCATCACCGACTTCGGCGTGCTGGACGGCGAGAACCTGGTGGTGTCGGCCCCGACATCCTCGGGCAAGACGATGGTGGGCGAGCTCGCGGCGCTCCGGAACGTGCTGGATCGCAAACGGGCTTTGTTTCTGCTGCCGCTTAAGGCCCTTGTGGCAGACAAGCGGCGGCACTTCGAGAGCGTCTATGGCGGTTTCGGGGTCCGCACGGTGGAAGCGACGGGCGAGACGGACGACATCGCGCCTCTGCTGCGGGGCCAATACGATGTCGGTCTCCTGACCTATGAGAAGTTCGCCGCGATCGCGCTGACATTCCCTCATGTGCTGGCGCAGGTCGGCGCGATCGTGATCGACGAAGCGCAGATGATCGCCGACCGTGGCCGCGGCGCGAATCTGGAGTTCATTTTGACGCTCATCCGGATGCGCCGGCGTGAGGGGATCGAGCCCCAACTGATCGCGCTTTCGGCTGTGATCGGGGACACGAACGGCCTTGAGCAATGGCTCGGCGCGCGGCTCTTGCGGCGCACGGAGCGGCCCGTTCCGCTTGAGGAGGGCTTGTTGCTCGGCACCGGGCATTTCCGCTTTCTTGACCCGGAGAATGGCAATGAGCAGGTTGAGGGGCCGCTCGTTCGGCGTCTTGTCGGCGGCAAAGGATCCAGCCAGGATTGGATCATCCCGCTGGTGCGCAAGCTTGTCGCCGAAGGCCAGCAGGTGATCGTGTTTCGCGAAACCAAGGGCGAAGCCCGCGGCTGCGCCAACTATCTCGCAGAGTCGCTCGGATTGCCTCCGGCTGCCGAGGCGCTGACGCAGATGCCCGGCGGCGATCCCTCGCAGGCCAGCGCCGACTTGCGGAGCGCGCTGGGGCGCGGCGTCGCTTTCCACAACTCGGATCTCGACCGCGAAGAGCGGCGCGTCATCGAGGAAGAATTTCGCCGTAGCGGCTCGGGCCTGCGCGTCATCGCAGCCACGACGACGCTGGCGATGGGCGTGAACACGCCCGCGTCATCGGTCATCATCGCCGGCTTGAATCATCCCGGCGACGAGCCCTATTCGGTAGCCGAATACAAGAACCTAGTCGGTCGCGCGGGAAGGCTTGGCTTCGCCGAGAAGGGAGCTTCGTATCTGCTGGCGCTCGATCCGCGCGCCGAGCATGATCTGTGGTCGCGATACGTGACCGCGGAGCCGGAAGACTTGGTGTCCCGCTTCCTCGACGGTACAACCGACCCACGCTCCCTGATTATCCGCGTCCTAGTCGCGGCACAACGAGCGGCCGGCGAAGGCGTGCCGAGCGAGGAGATTGTCGAATTTCTGGAATCGAGCTTCGGCGCGTTCCAAGCCCGGCGCGCCCATAGCGCGTGGCAGTGGAGCCGGCCGGATCTGCTTTCGGCCCTAGCGGATTTGGAACGCCACGGCCTGGTGCAGAAGAACGCTACAGGCGCGTATGAATTGACCAAGCTGGGCCGTCTCGCTGGCGAAAGCGCGGCAGAGGTCGGGTCCATCGTCGCGCTCGTAGATTGCCTCGGCTCGCTTCAGCCCCAAGAAATCAGCGATCCCGTCCTGATTGCCGCAGCTCAAACGACGGTCGAGGTCGATCAACTCCTTTTTCCGATCAACCGAAAAAGCACGCAGAAAGAGCCTCAGCTATGGCCCAACGAGCTGCAGAGGCAGAATGTGCCGTGGCACGTCCTGAACGCGCTTCAGCGCGGGACAACAGAAGATCATCAGGCGACCCTGCGTGCGAAGAAGGCGGTCGCTTGTCTTTTGTTCGTGTCCGGTCGTGCCATGAGCGAGATCGAGCGCGTGCTGACGCAGTTCGGTGGTGCGTTTGGCGGCGCCGCCGGCCCCATACGCGCGGTCGCAGCGCGGACTTGCGATCTGATGCCGGTCGCGGCTCGCGTCGCCGAGATCCTGCACCCCACGCTCGATCTCGGTGACCGTGTGAGACGTCTGGCGATCCGGTTGACATATGGCGTGCCCAGCGCCGCCGTCGACCTCGCCCAATTCGCTGGAGCCGATTTGCTGCGGGGCGACTATTGCCGCTTGGCCGCCGCGCAGCTCTGTGAGCCCGAACAGATCGACGCCGCAACTGATGACCAAATTCTGGCATGCGTGGACAAGGACAGGCGCAAGCTTGCACTTGTCCGCGATGCGGCGAAGCGCGTTGCCAAGCGTCGGGCCGAAGCGGTGGCGCCTTCCGCCCCGATCCTTGAAGTATATGTGCCCTAAATTGCGCGCAACGGGGGCGTGAGGCGATTGCGTCAGATGCCCCCTCTGCGAGACGTTCCTGCCTCAGAAAGTCTCCAATGCTGGCGGAGCCAATGCGGCAGCGGGCGATCAAGCGGTCGAACGAGACAACGCGCCGCTACGGCTGCGCTCGGTGTGCAGGAGTGTCAGGATGGTCTGCCGGTTCGGAGCAAATGACCTGGTCGCCGATGGCGCCAAACCGAAGATCGTCGATTTCTTCAAAAAGCTTTTTCGACTGCATCGTGGGCGGCGATGAATTGCTCGCCGACCAGTGGCTGATCGCAAGCCTCAAGCTGCCAAGCGACGCTCCTCGTCCTCGGCTTCGTTCCCCGGCTCTCCAACCGCTTTGGTCAGGAAGAGGTCAAGCGCAGCTCGACGAGAATCACGATCCAATGCGTAGGCCGTCTGTTTGAATTCGATCCCCTCGAGTAGCCCTTGGATGTAACCGGAGATCGTGTCGGCGGCCATGATGAGCGCAGTGTCGAGCGTGTGAATGTATTTGCTCGTCACCGAGCCCTTGGAGTGGCCGACGAGCGCCGCGATGGTCACCTCGGTGAAACCGAGATCGTTGGCGATGCTGGCAAAGCTGTGACGCAGGACATGCGGGGTGACGCCGGCGAGCGGACTGTCGCTGAAAATCTGTTCCCAATGGTTCGGGAAGCTGCCGAACGCATGGTCCTCGCCCTGACCTGGGAAGACATAGGTGCCCGCTGCGGTCTTGCGCCGTTCCTCCAGATACTCGACGACGGGCAATCCGATTGGACGAATGGACTCACCTTCCTTGCTGTCCACCAGGCGCATGCAGCTCGCGTCGGTGTCAGCTTCGATCCACATTAGCGAGATCATTTCCGAGCGGCGGCAGCCGGTGAGCGCGATCTGCCGGATGATGTCCACGGTCATGGCGTATTTTTCGTTCGCCGCGGCATCGCGAAGCATTTGCCCGAGGGTGCGATACTCCGCCTCGGTCAGCCTACGATTCCGAACATTGTCCTTGGGCTTCTTGATGCCGTGCGCCGGATTGACCTCTATAATCCCAGCATCGACAGCGTAGGTGAGGATTCCGCCCAATAGGCCGACGGTGCGCGTGGCGGTGCCCGCGCCACCACGAACAATGGCCTTTCCTCGCAGCTTTTTCGTCTTGACGGCGACGCGCGTCTTGCCGGCCATGATGTCCTTCAAGACCTTGTTGATGTCGGCCTTGGTGAGATCCTTGACCCGGCGCGCGCCGATCAGCGGGATGATGTGCCGCTCGATACGGCCAGTGTCGGTGACGATGGTGGTGGGCTTTTTCGGTCGCCCGCCCTTACCCAGAATGAGGCCCGCGTTCAGATCAGCGGTATAGAGGGCGCAAAGCTCCTTGACCGTGATGGCCTTGTGATCGAGCTGACGTTCTTCGGAAGGGTTGTCGCCGCGCGCGACGCGCCCGAGTTGGACCTTCGCTTCTTGCCGGGCTGTCTCCGGCGTCCACACGCCATGCAGGCCGATGGTGTAGCGTCGCGTGCGTCCAACAGCGCGATATTGGATGAGGTAGCTGCGCTTGCCGGAGGCGAACACGCGGAGGCCGAAACCGGGCAGTTCGTCGTCCCAGATAAAATAGTCCTTCTCGCGAACATCGGCAGCGTCCACGATCCGCTTGGTCAGCTTTGCCATGAGGTGTTCCCCTCGCTAGTGAGGGGCTGCTTCCGCGGAAGCACCACGGAAGCAACCGGATGGATATCGGAGCGAAATTCTGGATAGACAGTTCGGCGCGGAAATACGAATTGTCTAGTATCTTCAGTTACATATCGCATTGTAGCGTGCCCTGTCGTGCATTTAGGATAGGCAGGCTAAATTGCTCCGAAGGCAAAGGTCACACGTTCGAATCGTGTCGGGTGCGCCATTTCTTCCGATATCCCTGCCCGCCGCGATTGAGCACGGCAGACGTCTGAAGGCTTCATTCATTTTGGCATCACGCGACCGGGCGAAAGTGTCCCGGCGGACGCTTGGTGTCGCGACGGATCAGGCGGCGCAGCGTGGAAGGCTCCGCATATCCCACCCGAAGGGCGATCTGTTCCACCGGAAGCCGCGTGGTCTCGAGCAGAAATCGCGCGGTCTCCAGTCTGATCCGCTGGACGAACTGGATCGGTGAAAGGCCGCAGGTCGCCGCCATTCGCCGCGCGAATGTTCGGGGCGCCAGCGCGACCGATGCGGCAAGTTCATCGATCGCAAAATCGCGCGCGATGTTGGCGCGCACCCATTTCTCGGCCTTCGCGATCTTCGGGTCCTGCCCTGCCAGAAACGTGACTGCCATGAAAGGAGCTTGCGAACGCCGCGCGTCCAGCAACAGATAACGTGCACACGCCTTTGCGAGACTTGGACCTGCGAACCTTTCGACGACCGCCAGCATCAGGTCCATCTGCGCCATCGCAGCCCCTCCAGTCGCAACTGGCCAGTCGGCAACCACGATCTGCTCGGCTTCGAGCGCAACCTTGGGATAGCGCTGGCGGAACATCGGCGCATACCACCAGGTCGTCGTCGCACGTCTTCCGTCGAGCGCGCCGGTCTCGGCAAGCAGGAAGGTACTCGCGCAGGACGCGCCAAGCATTGCGCCGCCTGCGAAGGCAGCGGCAACCATATCCTCGGCACGCCTGCATGCGGGACTGAGCAATCTGCGCTCCAACTCGACCGCCGTCGTCGTCCCGAGCCCGGGAACGATGACGAGATCGGCGCCGCGAATGTCGCCGTTGCTGCGTCGCGCGCCGCAGCGAATTGTCGCGACCTCGAACGGCACGACACGCTTTGCACCGCTGATCCGGTTGGCGGTTGCCATCACGTCGTGGGTGATGGCGGCGCTCGAGGCAAGGCATCCTTCGATCTCGATGACAGCGACTTTGATCATGTCAAAAAATGCCCGCTTAATGTCATTTTTGACACTAGCCCGACATTGCCGGAAGCGCAACGATCTCCGCGAAGATGGTCCCGCCGCAGGACAAGGCCAATCGCCGCGCCCATGCCCGTCCTCCATCTTCAACGAGGAGATTGACACGATGCCGAACCGCTCCATGAAACAGGACGACCCACTGGACGATTTCACGCGCCGTGAGATTACGCTCGATGGCATCGCCAAGGCCGTTTTCGTGACCGGTGCGGGGCCCGCGGTGATCGTCATGGCGGAGATGCCGGGAATCAGTCCGCATGTCGCGCGCTTTGCCCGCTGGGTGCGCGACGCCGGTTTCGCCGTCTACATGCCCTCGTTGTTCGGGCGCGACGGCGCGGTTCCGGGCGCCGAGGAAGGCGCCGCCGTTTTCCAGCGTGCGTGCGTCAGCGCCGAGTTTCGAGCCATGACGTCGAACGAATCCAGCCCGGTGACCAAGTGGCTGCGCGCGCTCGCGCGGCTTGCGCACGCGGAGTGCGGCGGCCCCGGTGTTGGCGCGATCGGGATGTGCTTCACCGGCAATTTCGCGCTCACCATGATGCTCGAGCCCGCCATGCTGGCGCCGGTGTTGTCGCAGCCGTCGTTGCCGCTGAACAATCCAGCCGGCCTCGAGATCGCGTCCGACGAGATCAAGGCCGTGCGCGAGCGGCTGGATCGCGAAAACCTCACCGTGATGGGCTATCGTTTTGCCGGCGACAAATTCTGCATGGCCCAGCGCTTTGCCGCCTATTCGCAAGCACTCGGCGATCGCTTCGTCGGTCGCGTTCTGCCGGACAGTGCCGCCAACGCCGATCTCGCGCCGTTTTTCGCTCGACATGTCCCGACACCGCACAGTGTCGTGACAGCGCACCTGATCGACGAAGCCGGCCAGCCGACGATCGTCGCCCGCGACGAAATTCTCGCTTTCTTTCGCTGGCGGCTGGCAGGCGGCCGCAAAATCGGCGGACCCGACGTGGCGGCCGGCGCCACGCGGTGAAGCCGGCGCGTGGTCGGTTCGGATTACTCTCACACACCAGGCTCTCACGGAGGCATTATCCCGAACATTATCGTCAAGGTACCGGAAGGCGCATTCGATGACGGCGCTCGCGCGGCGCTGGGCAAAGGGATCCACACAGCGGTCAAGGCCGTCGAAGGTTGGGGTGACGATCCGCGGCAAGAGGTCCTCACCTGGGTGCTTGTCGAGGAAGTGAAACAAGGGTGCTTCTTCGCAGGCGGCACGGACCAGACCTCGCGCATCATCCCGGTCATCGTCTTTCTTTATCCGCCCGCCGGCGTGATCGACGAGGCGGGACGCGCCGAGGCCGTGCGACGTATCCATCAGGTGGTTGCAGGCGCGAAGCCGCCAAATGATCCGCGGCGGGTCGCGACCTCCATCATGGTTTGGGACGTCACCGACGGCACCTGGGGTGCCAATGGAGAACTGTGGCGGCTGACTGATTTCGCGCGCGCCGCCGGATATAAACACCTCCAGCATCTCTGCGAGCCGGGTGCCACGCGCATTGCGCCGTAGCCGATTGTCGTGAGCTAATGTTCGCTGGTGTTTTCACCGACCGACAGCGCGCAGATGCGTGACAGATAGGCGTAGGGCAGACCCGTCTCTTCGGCCCAGGCGTTGAACTGCGCCTGCACCTTGGCGAGATCGCCCTTCGACTTGACCTCTTCGGCGATGTCGAGACCGGCATCGCGCAGGCACGCGACGACGTCCTTCGAGGTGACGAAGCCGTCCCAGCCGACGAAGCGCAGCAGCATCTGGCCGGTGTTGCCGCCCAGCCGGGAGCCGCGCCTGGTGAGGAGATCGAGCAGGCCGATCTCGTTGGACGGCGGCCATTTCGCCAGAAACCTGCCGAAGCTGCCGTGCTCCCTGGCGATCTCCTGCACGAAGGCCGCGTTCGCGCGCACCGACATGATCTTGGCGCCATTGCGCACGATCCGCGCATCGCGCAGCAGGCCCTCCCAATAATCCTCGGGCTGGAAGGACAGCTTCGCCGGCTGGAAGCGCAGAAAGGCGTCTTCGAACCCGTCCCACTTCGCATCGATGACGCTCCAGGCAAAGCCGGCGCAAAATACGCGCCTGGTCATCTCGGCGAGGATGCGATCGTCGCCGAGCTTGGCCAGACGCTTCAGGTCCGGTTTGTCAGGCATCAGCTTTTCGAGCGCCTTGGGGCCGCCCTTGCGCTTCTCGGCGCGGGCACGGATGGTCTTGAAGGACGTCATGCGATCACCGGCGTTGAAGG
Source organism: Bradyrhizobium manausense (assembly GCF_018129685.1). Classification (GTDB taxonomy): domain Bacteria; phylum Pseudomonadota; class Alphaproteobacteria; order Rhizobiales; family Xanthobacteraceae; genus Bradyrhizobium; species Bradyrhizobium manausense_D. The sequence goes on along the minus strand of NZ_JAFCLG010000005.1, from coordinate 355,148 downwards.
CATACCACGACACCAGAATTCGGCGATCCGGTCCAGCCCTGCGACGCCGCTGCACTTGCGCGGACCCGCGCGCCGCAGCATGCTCGCGCCGGCCGATCATTCTGCCGCAATGCTGGTCTGCTTTTTGCTTGGCAAGTTTTGGAATTCCCTGACATTTTTATTCCCCCTTCGACGGATTCTCGATGCGCTGCCTGGTCGTGGCCGATCTGCACTACTCGCTGCCGCAGCTCGACTGGCTGGTCAGCGCGGCGCCCCAATTCGACCTCGTGATCTTCGCCGGCGATGCGCTGGACATCGGCTCGATGGTGGATTTCCGGGCGCAGATCGTGGTGGTGAAGAAATATCTTGCGCTGATCGCAGCAAAGACCAGGGTCATTCTCTGCTCCGGCAATCACGATCTCGACGAGCGCAATGCGGAGGGCGAGAAAATATCGCGCTGGATTTCCGAGGTGCGCGAGCTTGGCATCGCCTGCGACGGCGACGATCTCACCATTGGCGACACGCTGTTCACGGTATGCCCATGGTGGGACGGACCGCTCGTCAAGCAGCGCCTCGCCAACCAGCTGCGCGATGCTTCGCTCAACCGTCCGCAGCGCTGGATCTGGGCACACCATGCGCCGCCGGCCAACTCACCGACCAGCTGGGGCGGCAAGCGCTTCTTCGGCGACGTCGAGCTGGTGCAGTGGATCATGCAGTTTCAGCCGTCGATGGTGATCTCGGGCCATGTGCATCAATCGCCCTTCATCAAGGACGGCTCATGGCACGACCGGATAGGCCAGACCTGGGTGTTCAACGCCGGCCTGCAACCCGGACGGCCGCCGACGCACATCGTGCTGGACCTCGACGAGAACAAGGCATTCTGGCTGGCGGCCGGCGAAGCGCAGTGGATCGATCTCGACGCGCCGCTGAAGCGGCCCGCATCCCATATCGAGGAGCCGCCGGACTGGCTCACATCCTTGGGTCGGATTGCCGATCCGAGCCTGGCGAGACCTCGAGCGGCGGCAGGTTGATCATGCTCTGCAGCACCTCGCCGACCATGGCGAGATGGGTGCCGTGGCCGGCATATTGCCGCTTGAGATCGGCGAGATAGGTGTTGGCGGCATTGAGCCGCTGCGCCAGCATGCGCGCGAGCAGCAGCGTAACGTCGGGCTCGCGCTTGAGCAGCGCGGCGGCATCCTGGAATTCGTAGACCACGGCATCGGAACACGCCCGCACGGTTGCGGTGTACGGTTGGCCCAACAGAACGGACATTTCGCCTAGCACCGCACCGGGCTCGGTGACGGTGGCGACCACCATCTCGCCCTTGAGCACTTCGAGCTTGCCCTGCTTCAGCACATAGAGTGGCCCGGAGGCGCCGCCCTCTGTCAAAAGTTGCGTGCCGGCCGCAAGCTGCCGCTCCGTTCCGCCGGTGCAATAGTCCAGTACCGCGCGCATCGCCGCATACTCCCGTCACGGGAGGCAGTAGAGCACGATCCGGAGCGGCTTGCAGCGGTTTTTGCACCCACCGCTCCGTGCCGGATGTCACGCGCGCGACAGCGCGGGCACCTCTTCGGGCATGATCGCCTGGAGGCCGCCGAAGCGCCGTTCGCGGCCATGGAAGGAGGCGAGCGCGGCGGCGAGATCGCCGGCGTCGAATTCGGGCCACATCCGCTCGGTGAAATGCAGCTCGGCATAAGCGCCTTCCCAGAGCAGGAAGTCCGACAGCCGCTTTTCGCCCGAGGTGCGGATGATGAGATCGACGTCGCGCAAGCCGGCCTCGCCGGTGACGAGCTGCGAGAAGGCTTCGCGGGTGAGGCTGGTCAGCGCAGCGGCCTTGCCCGCGGCGTTCAGAATCGCGTCGCGCGCGGAATAGTCGACCGCAATGCGCAGGTGCAGCGTGCCGCCGTGGGCGGTGGCCTCCTCGGCACGGGCGATGGCATTGGCGATGCCGTCCGGCAGGCGGTCGCGGCGGCCGATCACGTTGAGCCGGACGCCGTTCTTCACGAGGCTCTGCACTTCATTGGCGAGATAAAAGCGGAGCAGCGTCATCAGTGCGGCGACCTCAGCCTTGGGCCGGCGCCAATTGTCGGTCGAAAACGCGTAGAGCGTCAGCGTGCCGATGCCCTGCTTGGGTGCGGCCTCGACGATGCGGCGGATGGTCTCGACGCCGGCCTCGTGGCCGCGGACGCGCGACAGGCCGCGCCGTGTCGCCCATCGTCCGTTGCCGTCCATGATGATTCCGACATGAAGCTTCTCGTTGTGGGACGTGACGTCACTTTGCATCGCAAAGTCTCCAGGCAAAAAGGGGGACGATCAGGTCGAGAGAATGCCGAGACGGCCGAGCGCCGGCGCCTCGCGGCCGGCGGCTTTGGCGGCGTCGCGCACCAGCCGTTCGAGCACGGCGAGATAATCGAGAAAGCGGCGGCGACCCGTCCTGGTCAGGCGGCAAGTCGTGTGCGGGCGATTGCCCTCATAACCCTTGGTCACCTCGACGAGGCCCGCTTCCTGAAGGACGGCGAGGTGCCGGCTGAGATTCCCGTCGGTGAGGCCGCAGAGCTGCTTGAGATCGGCGAACGCAAGCCCCTTCGGGTGCGCCATCAGCGACGTCAGCAACCCGAGCCTCGCCTTCTCGTGGATCACTCGGTCGAGCCCTTCATAGGAGAAAGGCGCGCTGTCAGTCTTCGACATCATTGTCTCCGGACGCGAGATACAGAATGGCCGCCATCACCGACTGGCCGATGACGAAGGGCAGTCCCATGGTCCATGGCGAGAGCATGTGGGAGCGGCTCGCCAGCACCACCACGGCAAAGCCCGAGATGAAGTACCAGGCCCCGGCGAACGCGACGCTGCGCGGCAGCGAGCGGGCCGACGCGAAGATGCCGAGCGACACCAGGATCTGCCACAGCCCCGGCAACAGCCACAGCGTCTCGGACGCGAACTTCCACATCACCACCGCGAGCAGAACGCCGGCGACGCCCGCGGGCAGGAACTGCTCGACCGCCTGATGGATCATGGCGTCGGCTAGACCCGAATGATGGCGGCGCGAACGCGCACGCATCTCGATCCAGATCATCAGGCCGGACACCGTCGCCGCCGCGAACCAGCCCAGAAAAAAGCCGAGCGGCTCGCTCGTGGGATCGCCCAGCAGCCAGAATTGCAGGATCGCAGTCATCAGCGCGACCGCGCCGGTCGCAGCCATCGTCGCCGGACCGTAGCCGCGGAACGCCGTGCCGGCCGCAATCTGACTGCGGATCGCCACGATGTCGGCCAGTGCCTTGTCGAGATCGCGCATCGGCAACGCCAAAGCTCCGCTCCACCCACGCTCACGGACCGGCTTTACCAGTCACTTTGTATCGCAAAGTATACCGCGTTACAAAGCAAAGGCAAGCCGGGAAATCGCCCATCGGGACGAGACGGCCGCAGACAACTGCCGGTTGCGTGGCGGCCGCCAGCCCCGCTAAGATGCGGCCAAAATGCTCTGGGGGACGTCATGTGGTTAAAGTCGTTCGTCGCCGCAGCCCTGCTGCAGGTATGTCTCGTCGGATCGGCGCACGCGAAAGGACCGTTCGGCAGCGTCAATGTCGGCGGCTGGACCGGCGGCGCCTTCAGCGACGACGAGACGGGCGCCTTCTCCCATTGCGCGGTGACGGCGGCTTACGCGAACGGCGTCATCCTCGTCGTGAGCCAGAATGCCTCCGGCATATGGTCGCTCGCCTTTGCGAGTCCCAACTACCACTTCAACAAGGGCGAGAACGCCGCGATCGACGTGACCTTCGACGGGCAGGAGCAAGCCAGGCTGTTCGCCACGGCGTACCGGCCCGACATGCTCACGGCCGTGATGCCGCTCAACGTCGTGCGCACGTTCCAGAAGGCGAGCCTGATGGTGGCGACGGCCGGCCACGCTGTCCTGAACTTCGACCTGAGGTCGACCGGGCCAGTGATCGCCGCACTGGCCAATTGCGTGACCAAGGTGAAGGCCGACGGGCTCGACAAGGCCGGCGATTTCACCAAGGGCACCGCGAAGCCGGCAGCCACGGCAGACAAGCAAGGCGCGCCGCCAGCCGGCAAACCCGGCAAAGGGGCCAGGAGCGCTTCCGGTTTCGGCACCGGCTTCGTGGTCAGCGCTGCCGGACACATCGTCACCAACAACCACGTGATCGACGGTTGCACCGAGCTCAAGGGCAATCTCACCGGCGAAGCCGCGATGGTGCTGCGCGTGGTGTCTGCCGATGCGAGCAACGATCTGGCTTTGCTGCAACCTTCGTCGACGGCGACATTCAAGGACTTTGCCCGGATCCGCGATCGCTCGTTCCACTCCGGCGATTCCGTCGTCGCGATCGGCTTTCCCTACCACGGCTTGCTCACGTCTGACTTCACCGTGACGACCGGGATCGTCAGTTCGCTCAGCGGCATGCGCAACGACACGCGCTTCCTGCAGATCAGTGCCCCGGTGCAGCCGGGCAATAGCGGCGGCCCGCTGTTCGACACCAGCGGTCAGATCGTCGGCGTGGTCACGGCAAAGCTCCCTGGATTGCGCATTGCCGCGCTGACCGGCGACATCCCCGAAAACATCAATTTCGCCATCAAGACTGGCGCGCTGCGCGACTTCCTCGACAATTCCGTGGTGCCGTACCAGACGGCCGAGCCGAAGGGCGAGCTCAAGACCACCGAGATCGCCGGCAACGCCCGCGCCTATACGATGCTGATCTCGTGCAAAGGCACGGAAGAGGCCGACGCGAAGAAGTAGCTAAGCCGGATTGAGGCACGCTATCGCCCCTGTTATTCCCCGCGACCCGGCTACGCCAAGGCTTCGCCGGGGTTGAGGTCCAGGCGCGCCGAAGCTTTGGCGAAGGCGGCAAGCGGGAATCCAGTACGCCGCAGCTTCTCGATTCAGACACTTCCCTCTCGGAGTACTGGATCGCCCGGTCAAGCCGGGCGATGACACCTTTGATGTAGGCCGAAAGCGCCCCATCACCCGTGGCAGCACGCGCCTTTCGCCTGCGGCTCGTACTGGTCGCGCAGGCGCACCCAGTCCATCGGATAGGGCAAACCGTCCTCGTGACGGCCGAGCGGGGTGAGGTCGAGATATTGGTAGGCCGCGTTCATCATGTCGAGGCCGCGCGCGAAACATGAATAGGTGTGGAAGATCTCGCCGGCATCATTGCGATAGAACACGCTGATGCCGGGAAGCTCCGGGCCGTAGAATCCCGTGGTGCCGAAATTGTACTTTGGCACCCCGCTCTCGATCTCTTCACGCGTGAACGAGACCCCGGTGTCGCGGTTGAAGTCGTTGTCGCCCGACGACACCCAGTCGAAGGTCCAGCCCATGCGCTTCTTGAAGGCCTCGAGCTTTTCGCTAGGGGCCAGCGAGATCGCGACCATGGTGGTGTCGCGCGCCGCCAGATGCGGCACCATGCGCTCGAAGCCGTCGGCCCAGAACGAGCAGCTCTTGCAGGCCGCATCCCAGTCCGGCGCGAACATCACGTGCTGGATCACGAGCTGCGGACGGCCCCTGAAGAGTTCGCCGAGCGTCACCTTGCCGGCCGGCCCCTCGAACACGTAGTTCCTGTCGACTTTCACCCAGGGCAATGCCCGGCGTTCCTCGGCCAGGCGCTCGCGGGCCTGCGTGAACGCCTTCTCATGCGCCAGATGGGCTTTGCGGGCGGCGAGCCATTGCTCGCGCGAGACGATCTGATGTTGCATGATATCCTCCTCTGGCTGGGATCAGGCGACGAAGCCCTCGAGTTTGTCGAAGAACGAGCTCCAGCCGCGCTGATGGTTGTCGCGCGCGGTTTCGTCGAAGAACTGGGCATGATGAAAGATCATCAGCGTTCCGGAATCCTCGGGCTTCAACGTGATCGTCACCAGCGATTCGCGCTCCGGCGTCGAATGCCACGCCCAGGTGAACACCAGCCGCTCGTTCGGCACGACCTCGCGATAGATGCCGCCGGCTTCGAAATATTCGCCGTCGTCGCGGGTAAAGGAGATGCGGTAGCGGCCGCCGCTGCGGACATCGAGCTCCGCATTCAACGTCGCCGGCTTCATGCTCGGCGGCCCGAACCATTGCACTAGCTGCTCGGCCTGCGTCCAGGCGGCGAAGACTTTTTCCGGCCGCGCCCGGAGCCGGCGCGTGAGCGTGAGGCTCGGACCTTCGATTGTCCGTTCGGCGGCGTCGGCGACTGCGCTGACCATGGTTTGTCCTCCACAAAGGCGGCAAGGCGGTCGAAACTCTCGGACCAGAATTGCGCGTAGCGATTGAGCCAGTTCATCGCCTGCTCCATCGGCTGCGCGGTGAGCCGGCAGGCCACGGTGCGCCCGGTCTTCTCGCGCACGATCAGGCCCGCATCCGAGAGCACGTCGAGATGCTTCATGATGGCCGGGAGCGAGATCGCGAACGGCGCTGCCAGCTCGCTGACCGACAAATGATCGTTCTCGACGAGCCGCGCGAGCAGCGCACGCCGCGTCGGATCGGACAGCGCCGCAAAGGTACGATCGAGCGTCTCGTCTAGATACTTAACCATAAGGTTTAGTATATACGCGAACGAAAAACCGTCAAGCAGGAACCCTCCCACAAAAAACCCCGCCTTTCGGCGGGGCTCCATTTCCGGTCGATCACGAGATCGCTACTCGACCTTGAGGCCGGCGAACTCGACGACCTTCTTCCACTTGGCGGTCTCGGCCTCGATCTCCTGACCGAACGCTTCCGGCGTCTCGACCAGCGGATCGCCGCCGAGCTCGACCAGGCGCTTGGTCATCTCGGGCTCCTTCATGAGCGTGTTGACCTCGTTGCTGAGCTTGGCGATCAGGTCCTTGGGCATGTTCTTCGGCGCGCCCATGCCGAACAGCGCGCTCGCCTCGTAGTCTTTCACGGTCTCGCCGATCGCAGGCACGTCAGGCAGCTGCGGCGAGCGCTGCGCCGTGGTGACGCCGAGCGCGCGAAGCGAGCCGGAGCGGATGTGCTGGATGATCGAGGGCATGTTGTCGAAGATCACCTGCACCTGGCCGCCGAGCATGTCGGTGATCGCAGGCGCCGCACCGCGATAGGGCACGTGCTGCATCTTGCAGCCCGTCATCGCCATGAACATTTCGCCGGACAGATGGACCGAAGTGCCGTTGCCGGAGGAGGCCATGTTCACCTTGCCGGGATTGGCCTTCACGTAGTCGATGAACTCGGCGACGGTCTTGGCCGGCACGTCCTTGTTGACGGTCATCACGTTCGGCGTGCGCTGGAAGGCGGCGATCGGCGCGATGTCGCGAACGAAGTTGAACTTGAGGTTGGCGTAGAGCGTCGTGTTGATGTAGTTGGCCGGATTGACCAGCAGCACGGTGTAGCCGTCGGGCTCGGCATTGACGACGGATTCGGTGCCGATGTTGTTGCCGGCGCCCGGCTTGTTCTCGATCACGAATTGCTGGCCGAGCCGCTCGGACAGGCGCTGGCCGATCAGGCGCGCCAGAATGTCGGTGGCGCCGCCCGGCGGGTAACCCACCACGAACTTCACCGGCCGGGACGGATAATCCGCGGCAAGAGCCTTCGACAGCGGGCTGGCCGCAAGAGGCGTGGCCGCCAGCAAGCCCAGCGCGGTACGGCGAGTGATCATGTCAAGGGTTCTCCCGATGTTGTTCTTGAAAGCGTGAAAGCCGGTCGTCTTGAAAACGGCGGCGGCGGCGTTGTAACAAGGCCCGCCGCGCCCGAACAGTGCGCTGGCTTCATGGCGACGAAAGGATTACGGCATGCCGGTCAAGGTTCAGGCCCTCGATCACCTCGTCATCAACGTCACCGACGTCGCTGTCACCACCGAGTGGTATCGCAAGATCCTCGGCATGGAAGTCAAGGTGTTCGAGCCCGGCGGCGGCAAAGCGCCGCGGACCTCGCTGCAATTTGGTCAACAGAAGATCAATGTCCGCCCGCGCGACGCCGACAAGGTGGACTGGTTCACCGCGGACCATCAGACCGCCGGCAGCGAGGATCTGTGCTTCCTGACGTCCTCGACGCCCGAGGAGGTGGTGGCGCATTTGCAGGCCCATGGCGTCGCGATCGAAGAAGGCCCGGTTCGCAAGCAAGGCGCCCGCGGTACGCTGCGCTCGGTCTATTGCCGGGATCCGGATGGCAGCCTGATCGAGATTTCGTCGTACGAGGATGGTGATCGATAGGATAGTCTCGATCGTCATGCCCGGGCTCGTCCCGCCTGCGCGGACGAAGCCGCTTCGGCGCGGCGAAGGCCCGGGCATCCACGTTCTTAGTCGCGCGTGGCAAGGCGTGGATGGCCGGGTCAAGCCCAGCCATGACGAGTGGAGATGGCAGGAAGACGCAATCATCAAAAGGCAGCCGCCATCAAGATGCAGGCTGCACGGGAGGACGCATGGCCATTCAACAAACCGCCGCGGGGATCGTTGGCCCGTTTGACGGGCTCGATGTGCCCTGGCTGCTGAAGATGCGCGCCGAAGTGCGCCGCGATCATCCGTTCCTGATCTGGGCACCTTTCGACGCGCCAGCGCGACACTGGAGCTATGGCGAGTTTCACGAGCGGGTCGGTGCGCTCGCGGCGGGGCTCGCCAGACGCGGCGTGAAGCCGGGCGAGTATGTGCTCATTCACCTGGACAATTGCATCGAGGCATTGCTGGCCTGGTTCGCCTGCGTCGAGCTGGGGGCCATCGCCGTGACCACCAACACCCGCTCGGCGCCGGCCGAGATGGAGTATTTTGCCGACCATTGCGGCGCGGTCGCCGCGATCACGCAGCCGGCCTATGCGGAAATCGTCGCACAGAACTGCCGCAACGTCAGCTGGATGGCGGTGACGTCACACGATGCAGGCGCTGCGCCCGCGCAAGCGGTCGCGCGCGGCGACAGCTTCGAATCCCTGTTCGCCGACAGCGCCGATCGTCCCAGGCGCACCACCGATCCGCTCGCACCATGCAGCGTGCAATACACGTCCGGCACGACATCGCGCCCGAAGGCGGTGCTCTGGACCCATGCCAACGCGCTGTGGGGTGCCAAGATCAATGCCGCGCATGAGGATTTGCATGCGAGCGACGTGCACCAGACCTATCTGCCGCTGTTTCACACCAATGCGCTGGCCTATTCGATGCTCGCAACGCTCTGGGTCGGCGGATCTTGCGTGATCCAGCCGCGCTTTTCCGCGAGCCGGTTCTGGGGCGTGGCGCGCGAGCACGGCTCGACCTGGACCTCGACGATCCCGTTCTGCATGAAGGCGCTGCTCGAGCAGGAGATCCCTAAGGATCACAAATTCCGTCTATGGGGCACCGCGGTGAACGAGCCGCCGCCCTTCGCCGCGTTCGGCGTCAAGATCATCGGCTGGTGGGGCATGACCGAGACCATCACCCACGGCATCATCGGCGAGGTCGATCAGCCCAACATCCCGATGTCGATCGGCCGCGCCGCGGGCGAATATCAGATCCGCATCACCGACGATGACGGGCGGCCGACCGCGGTCGGCGACACCGGCAATCTCGCGATCAAGGGCATCCCCGGGCTCTCGCTGTTCGCCGAATATCTCCACAACGAGAAGGCGACGCGCGAGAGTTTTGACGAGCACGGTTTCTTCCTCACCGGCGACCGCGTCGAGCGGCTGACGAACGGTTTCATCAAGTTCGGTGACCGCGCCAAGGACATGCTGAAGGTGGGCGGCGAGAACGTCGCGGCCTCCGAGATCGAGCAGGTGATCGCCGTCGTTGCCGGCGTCCGCGAAGCGGCCGTGGTGGCGAAGAAGCATCCGATGCTGGACGAGGTGCCTGTCGTCTTCATCATCCCGCATGGCGGTGTCGCGGGCGCGCCACCTGATTTGCAGGACCGCGTGATGGCCGCCTGCCGCAAGGGCCTTGCCGACTTCAAGGTGCCGCGCGAGATCAGGCTTGTCGACGACATGCCGCGCTCGACCTTGGAGAAGGTGGCGAAGGCCGAGTTGCGGAAGATGGTGGGGTAGTGATGTCGTAGGGTGGGCAAAGCCATCGGGGCGCGCGAACGCGCGCCCCGATGGTGTGCCCACCGCGTCTGTTGCAGTCGTTGAAAGATGGTGGGCACGGCGCGCGAAGAGCGCGCCCTTGCCCACCCTACAGCAGCGGAGTTTGCTGCGTCAGAAAGATCCCAGCGCCACCGGCCGGAACGCCTGCAGCAGCTGCTGGTCCAGCTTGCCGCCCATGCCTTCCATCATCGTGAAGGCGCGCTCGTGCGTGAAGGGCATGCGATAGGCGCGCTTCTCGACCAAGGCGGCATAGATATCGACGATCGTCGTCAGGCGCACGATGTCGCTGATCTGGTTCGACGACAGGCTGTTCGGATAGCCGCTGCCATCGAGGAATTCGTGGTGATGCAGCACGACGTCGAGCATCTCCGGCGGGAAACCGCCTTGGGCGGCGAGCGCGTCATAGCCGCGGCGCGGATGCTGGCGGACTTCGGCCATTTCCTCGTCGGTGAGCTTGCCGGCCTTGTCGAGCAGGCTCGAGGAAACGAAGGCCTTGCCGACATCGTGCAGCAGGGCGGCGCGGGTCAGGCGGCGCTGATCGTCCTCGCGCATGCCCAGATGCTGGGCGAACGCAACGGCGAAACCGGTGACGAACAGGCAATGCCGATAGCTGCCGACATGGTGGCAGCCGACGGTGGTGAGCCATTCGCGCAGCGAAGAGTGCTTGATGGCCTTCAGGATCTTGTTCTCGGCAGCGACGACATCGTCGAACGTCAAGGGCACGCCGAGCGGCAGCTTCTCGAACATCTTGCTCAGGACCGCATGCGCCGCCTCGACGCCGCGGTTGAGCGTCTTGCCGCGATCGGTCGCGTCATAGGTCGCGGTGTCTGGAAACGCAGCGCGAATGCGCTGCAGGATCGCCTCGGGCTGCAGCGGGCGCGAGATGGTGTCGGTGGCGCCAAGCGCCCAGGCCTGCATGGTGCCATGATGCAGCGCATCGGCCAGCACGAACAGCCGCGGCATCGCGCGATAGCCTTCGCCGCGCAGCTTGTTGCGCACCCGCTGCACGCTTTCGGGCGAGCGCAGGTTGATGTCGACGACGAGGCCGGAGAGATCGCGCGACGGCTGCTCCGGGATCTCCTGCGTCGTCACGGTCGAGACTTCGCCGACCACCTTCAGGATGCTGGCGAGCTCCGTGCTCGCATCGCTCCGGTCGGAGGCGAGCAGAAGCCGACGTTTGGCGGCGGATTTGGCTGGCGCGTTCATGGCTTCCCCAAAAGCACGGGAGTGTCTTTGGCGTCAGCCTAGGCCGGATCAGGTTCTCCGGCCCTTAAGAGGCGTGCTCAACGGAACCTGCCGGAATTGCACGCAATTTTACGGATCGGGATTCCCAGCAGGGGCGAAAACAACCCCATGCACAGTAGGAGGGCCGTTGATGGAAAACGGGAATTTTTGGCCCCACTGTCGTCGCCCGGCTTGACCGGGCGACCCAGTACGCCGAGGCGGCGCGGCCGGAACCGAGAAGCCGCGGCGTACTGGATGCCCCGCTTTCGCGGAGCATGACAGCGAGTGCTGGTGTGCAGGATCACACCAAAACAAATCCGCCGGAGGCTGCCCTCCGGCGGATCGTCTCGCATCACATCTGCGGCCCGGCTTAAGCCTTCATGGCACCCTTCACGGCTTCCGCCGTGATCGGCAGCGCGCGGACGCGGGCGCCGGAGGCGTTGAAGATGGCGTTGCCGATGGCGGGGGCGACGACCGTCACGGCAGGCTCGCCGACGCCGGTGGCCTTCTCGCCATTGGCGATCACGGCGACCGCGACCTCCGGCATCTGGCTCATGCGGAGCGGCGTGTAGCCATCGAAGTTGGTCTGTTCGATGCCACCGTCCTTCAGCGTCGCCTTCTCGTACATCGCAAGCGACAGGCCCCACAGCGCCGCACCCTCGACCTGGGCGCGGATGTTGTCGGGATGCACCTGCGTGCCGACGTCGGTTGCGACCGTGAGCTTCTTCACGGTCACCTCGCCCGAGGGCGCGACGGCCACATGCGCGACGCAAGCGGTCCAGCTTGCGGTCGCACGTTCCTGCGACGACACGCAGGCGACGCCCATGCCCTCGCCCTTCGGCAGCTTCTTGGTGCCGTAGCCGGCAAGGCCCATCGCGGCGAGCAGCGTGTTGCGCAGCCGCTGCGCGCCGCCGTCGTTCTTGCCGGCGCCGTCGAGCAGCGAGATGCGGAATTGCGCCGGATCCTTGCCGGTCGCAGCCGCGATCTCGTCGATCATGCTTTCGACCGCCCAGAAGGTCCAACCCGGCGCCACCGAGCGGAGCTGGCCCGACGGGGTGGCGTTGTGCGCCATCTCGTTCTTGATCGCGCGCACATTGTGGTTCGGCACGGTGTAGAAGAAGTCCGAACCGTTCACCGTGAACGCGTCGAGCGGGCCCTTCTTGTCGACCGAGGGCGACAGGAAGTCGGGGATGCCCCAGCGCTGGGTCGGCCAGGCCGAGACCACGTCGTGGCTGAGCGCGACGAGCTTGCCGTCGCCGTCCACGCCGGCCTTCACTTTTTGATAGGTGAGCGGACGCGAGAAATCCATCGTCATGTCGTTCTCGCGCGTGTAGATCACCTTCACCGGCTTGCCCACGGCCTTCGCCGCCTGCACCGCCGGCACCATCATGTCGGCGTCCAGCCTGCGGCCGAAGCCGCCACCGAGCCACATCTGGTGCATCACCACGAACTTCGGATCGATCCCGGCAGCGCCCGCCGCAATCGCGCCGGAGCGCGTCGCGAACTGGTTGCCGGAATAGATGTGCAGGATGTCGCCCTTGAACTCCGCAGTGGCGTTCATCGGCTCCATCGGCGCGTGGATGTTGATGCTGGTGGTGTATTCCGCCTCCAGCACCTTCGCCGCCGAACCGAGCGCGGCTCCGACATCGCCGTCCTTGACGAAGAACTGGCCGGAATCGTCGAGCTTCTGAAGCCGCTTGGCCTCATCGAGCAACGACTGACTGGACAGTTTTGCATTCGGCCCGCCGTCATAGCTGACCTTCAGCGCCGCTGCCGCCTTCTTGGCGTTGGCATAGGTGCTCGCGACCGCGACCACCCAACCGGTCGTCGTCTGGGTCTTGTCGTCGAGGATGACGGCCTTGATGAAGCCCGGCACGGACTTCGCGGCCGAGTCGTCGACTGATTTCACCGTGGCGCCGTAGCGGACCGGCGGTGTGACGATCGCGCCATAGACCATGCCCGGCAACATCACGTCGATGCCGTATTTGGCCGTGCCGTTGGTCTTGGAGGGGATGTCGATCTGCGGCACCGACACACCGATCATGGTGTATTGATCCGGGCTCTTCAGCTTGATCGCCTTCAGCTCGTCGGGCGTGAAGGTCTTGGTCGCCTTGCCGCTCTTGACGATGTCGGCGAACGACATCTGCTTCTTCGACTTCGGATGCAAAACCATGGAGTCGCGCACCACGAGTTCGTCCTTGAAGTAGGGGGGCAGGCCCATGGCCGCGGCGGCGGCCTCCGTCAAGGCGATGCGTCCGGCGGCACCCGCCCGGCTCATCGCCTCGAAGTTCATCATGGTCGACCAGCTGCCGCCGGTGATCTGCGCACCGAGCACCGGATCGTTGAACTTCGGATCATTGGAGGCGAGGTTGACCCGCATGTCGCTCCACTTCGCGCCCAGCTCCTCGCAGACGATCTGCGCCATGGTGGAGGCGATGTGCTGGCCCATGTCGGCCTTGCCGCAGGTCACGGTGACCAAGCCATCCGGCGAGATCGCGTACCAGACGCTCGGCTCGAAATTGGCGGGAGCCGCAGCGAGCGCGTCACCGATGCCGGGGACACCGGCATAGCCGAGCACGAGGCCGGTGGCGGCGGTGCCGACCAGGAAGGAGCGGCGGCTGAGATCCGTCGTCTCGGGTGCGATGGTCTTCACGTGCTTGTTCATGTGGGCCTCCGGTCGTTGCCGGCGGCGGATGCGGTGCGCATCTCGGTGGCGGCGCGCATGATTGCCTTCTGGATCCGCGAATAGGTCATGCAACGGCAGAGATTGCCGTCCATATGCGCCACGACCTCTTCCTTGGTCGGATTGGAATTTTTCGCGAGCAGCGACGCTGCCTGCATGATCTGCCCCGACTGGCAGTAACCGCATTGCGGCACCTGCTCGGCAATCCACGCCTTCTGCAAGGGGTGGTCACCCTTGGCGGAGAGGCCTTCGATGGTGGTGATCTTCTTGCCGGCGACATCGCCGACCATGGTCTGGCACGACCGTACGGCTTCGCCGTTGACGTGCACGGTGCAGGCACCGCACAGGCCGGCACCGCAGCCGAATTTCGTGCCGGTCATCTGCAATTGTTCGCGGATGGCCCAAAGGAGCGGCGTGTCGTTTGCCGCATCCACGGACATACTCCGCCCGTTGATCGTGAGCGTTGGCATAGGCGTCTTCCCCTGCCGGTGCATGAAGCCGCTTACGGCGGCGACTTGATTGACGGACGCCCACCGGGCTGGCCTCCGCCTTGCGCGCAAGAATGATCGCGTTCGCGCGCAGAGGCAATTGCAATTTGGAATCGGTCGAAACAATCGCGGCGTCTGCTTGTTGTGCGTTGCGACAACAGCGCTGACGTTAGCGACTGGACACAACTAGCGGCGCGCGAAGCACGCGCGCCATCGCGCGCAGGCAGTTTCTTCGAAGTAACTTGGCGGGCTAAGGTGCAAGCGCGCCGACGTGGTGTCTTACCCTCCCCTGGAGGGGTCCGGGACGAGCGGAGCTCGCCCGTGGGTCGATCGCGCGAAGCGCGACCGGGGTGGGGTGATCTCTCAACACGGGCAGCGCTTGCTGGGAGAGACTGTCACCCCACCTCGGTTCGCATTTCATGCGAACCGATCCTCCCCCTCCAGGGGAGGATGGGCACCGCTGCCGGTAGAACGAAAAAGAGAGGGCCGGAAACAATGCCAGGGATCAATCGAGACGGCGTCAACATCTATTACGAGGTTCATGGCGACGGGCCGCCGCTGCTGCTGACGCACGGCTATTCCTCGACCTCGGCAATGTGGCACGGGCAAGTTGACGCGCTCGCGAAGGACCACAAGCTCGTGCTGTGGGACATGCGCGGCCACGGTCAGTCCGACTACCCTGACGATCCCGACGCCTATAGTGAGGCGCTGACCGTCGGCGACATGGCGGCGATCCTCGATGCGGTTGGCGCGCAGCGCGCCATCATCGGGGGGTTGTCGCTCGGCGGCTACATGTCGCTGGCGTTCTACCGCGCCCATCCAACGCGCGCACGGGCGCTGCTGATCATCGACACCGGTCCGGGCTTCAAGAAGGACGATGCCCGCGAGGCCTGGAACGCGCGGGCGCTCGCCACCGCCGAAAAGCTCGATCGAGAAGGTCTCGCTGTGCTGACATCGGCGACCCGCGAGCGCGCCACCGCCAGCCATCGCAATGCCAAGGGATTGGCGCACGCGGCGCGGGGGATGCTGACCCAGCGCGATGCCGCGGTGATGGAACTGCTGCCCAATATCAAGGTGCCGTCCCTGATCGTGGTCGGCGCTGACGACACACCGTTTCTGGCAGCGTCCGACTACATGGCCGCAAAAATCCCCGGCGCACAAAAGGTCGTGATCCCCGCGGCCGGACATGCCGTCAACATCGATCAACCCAAGGCTTTTGTTGACGCCGTGGTGCCTTTCCTGAAGAACTTGCCGGCATAGACGGTCGAACAGGAATCCACGGCAATGAAGCGGGCAATCTTGGCTGCGGGCGCAGCGCTTCTCATGATGACGGCGTCCGCGCAGGCCGAGCCGTTCGGCACGGCGCGCCGTCCCTTCGTCGAGACCTCCTCGAACAACACGCCTTTGGCATTCGGGATGAATCCGGACCAGACCGCGCAGGCGCTCGGACAGCCGCTGCAATATGTCAAGGGACGGCCCGGCAACGAGATCTATCTCGCCCTTCGCGACCTCGGCGGCAGCGGCCTCGTGCCGTCCCGCCATCGCCTGTTCCTGCAATTCCGGCATGGACGGCTGGCAGGATGGAAAGAGGATTACGGCAACAACTGGATGTGGGAGTGAGGGCGTTGTGCGCCGACATTTCCGGATCGTCATGGCCGGGCTCGGGCATGACGAATTTGTGGAACGAGCGAATTCTCGATCGATGACCAACCAAGAAGGACAACCCGCGTGGGACAAGACATCAAACTGACGGCGTCGGACAATTTCCAGCTGGGCGCCTATCGCGCCGATCCCGCTGGCGCGCCGAAGGGCGCGGCCGTGGTGATCCAGGAGATCTTTGGCGTCAATCACCACATCCGTTCGGTCTGCGATCGCCTCACCGGCGAAGGCTACGTCGCGATCGCCCCGTCGATCTTCGACCGGACCACGCCGAACTTCCAGTCGGGCTACACGCCCGATGAGATCGCGCAAGCGCGCAAATTCGTTGCCAATCCCGATTGGGAGGCGATGCTGCGCGACACGCAGGCGGCGATCGACGCGGTCCAAAGCGTCGGGCCGGTCGGCGTTATCGGCTTCTGTCTCGGCGGCAGCATCGCCTATCTCGCGGCAACGCGGCTGAGCGGCCTCAAGGCGGCGATCGGCTATTACGGCGGCGCAGTCGTGCGCTTTGCCGACGAGACGCCGAAGGTGCCGACGCAACTGCATTTCGGTGAGAAGGATGCCGGCATTCCCCTCACCGATGTCGAGACCGTCAAGGCGAAGCGGCCTGACGTCGAGGTCTTCGTCTATCCCGGCGCGCAGCACGGCTTCCATTGCGACGAGCGGCCCAGCTACGACAAGGCCAGCGCCGAGATCGCCTGGCCGCGCAGCATGGCGTTTTTCGCCAAGCATCTGACGAAGTAGCAGGCGACTCTCGCCTCCGTCATTCCGGGATGCGCCGCGGAGCGGTGCAGACCCGGAATCCATCGGGCGTCAGCGTTGGTGGAGAAATGGATTCCGGGCTCGCGCTGCGCGCGCCCCGGAATGACGAGAAACTAGAACCAGCGCTCGCCGACGAACACGGTGTCGCCGGGGCTGACGGGCGTGCCCAGCGGCACGACGGCGCGCATGGAGCCGCCACCGTCGGTGTGGGTCACGGTGACCATGTCGCGCTTGGCACGCGGCGAGAAACCGCCGGCGATGGCGACCGCGCTCTCGACCGTCATGTTCGGCACGTAGGGATATTGGCCGGGCGCGGCGACTTCGCCGAGAATGAAGAACGGGCGGTAGGATTCGATTTCCACGGCGACCGAAGGCTCGCGGATATAGCCGTTGCGCAGTCGCGCGGCGATTTCGCCGGCAAGACCTGCCGTGGTGCGGCCACGCGCCGGCACCGCGCCGATCAGCGGCATCGTGATGGAACCACCGGCATCGATGGCGTAGCTGTTGGTCAGACCTTCCTGGCCATAGACCACGACGCGCAGCTTGTCGCCGGCATCGAGGTGATAGGAGGCATCGTAGCGGACGGGCGCGGCCATCACCGGTCCGCCATAGGCGACCGGCAAGGGAGCGGGACCGGATGCAAAGGAATTGCTGAGCGCGTCAATGGCACCGCCGCCGCTGCTGGCAACGACGACCGGGCGCGGCGTGCCATAGGGCTGGCCATAGGCCATGGCGTCGAGATCGGGGCGCGGCTGCACATAGGCAACGGGGCCGGTCGTCTGCATGCAGCCGCCCAGGGTCAGCGCGGCGGACGCTGCCAAGGAGACTGTCAGGATCGACCATCGAAACGCGCGTGCAACCGGCACCTGAGTCACCCTCAGAACGAGACAGGTCCAGTGATGCACCGGTTATGGTTAACAAAGGGTTGAGGGGGGCTCAACCCTCCCCTGGAGGGGATCCCTGGAGGGGAGGGTAAGAAAGAACAGCTCAGACGCTCACACCGACGCCGATCGGACACGACACGCCGGTGCCCCCCAAGCCGCAATAGCCGGCGGGGTTCTTGGCCAGATATTGCTGATGATAGTCTTCGGCGAAGTAGAACGGGCCGGCAGGTGCGATCTCGGTGGTGATCGCCCCCAAGCGCTTTGCGCTGAGCGCCTTCTGATAGAGCGCCTTCGACTCGAAGGCGGCCTTCTTCTGCGCATCGGAATAGGTATAGATCGCACTCCGATATTGCGTGCCGACATCGTTGCCCTGGCGCATGCCCTGCGTCGGGTCGTGGTTCTCCCAGAACGTCTTCAGCAGCTTCTCGTAAGAGATCTTCTTCGGATCGAACACGACCAGCACCACTTCGGTGTGGCCGGTGCGTCCCGAGCAGGTCTCTTCATAGGTCGGGTTCGGCGTATGGCCGCCGGCATAGCCGACAGCGGTGGAATAGATGCCGTCGCCGAGCTCCCAGAATTTGCGCTCGGCGCCCCAGAAGCAGCCGAGCCCGAACACGGCCTGCTCGAGGCCATCAGGATAAGGCGGCTGCAACTTCGCGCCGTTGACGAAATGGATGCGCGCGGTGGGAATGGCTTGCGCACGCCCGGGCAGCGCGGCGGCTGCACCAGGCAATGCGGTGGACTTGCGCATGAACAGCATGATCGGACCTCCGCAAATCGAGCTGTCGCCCGCCTGAGCCAGGTGCTCAGGTGGCATGCTCGCGATCAGGTGGGAATATAGGTCTCTACGCGGCAGGCGGCCGTCTTGTTACGCCGCCGCTCCCGCGCGGCTCAGTCGCGGGAGCGGCGGGAATTGACAGGGTCAATCCCGGGCATAACCGATCAGCGGCTTGCGCGGCCGGAACACGATCATCAGCAAAATGCCGAGGATGCCGAGCACGGCGAAAACCGGCTGGTCGAGCACCAGGCGGATCACCGAGGTCCAAAGCCAGGGCGCTTTGGCCTCGACCCAGGTCCGGAAAGCCGACTGGCTGGCCTGGTTGATGTCGTTCCAGAACTGGCCAAACCGGGTGAAGCGCAGGGTCTGGTCGGCCACCCAGCGGGCGCCGTCATAGACCATGAAGAAGAACCCGCCGGCCAGGAGCAACAAGCCAATCAGTCGGAAAAAGCCGCGGATCATAACCCACCCAATCTGGTCACCCGATCGGACGACCCCGATAACGCAGTCAGCCAATAACCAAGAGATGGCAGAAATTCAACCTCATCAGGGCGTTACGGCCCCTCCTGGCGCGCCATCGGCCGGCTTTTCCAGCCCCTAGAGCGTTGACGGTGCCAAAGACCCCCTCTATAAGGGCGCCAACTGGCGGCAGGCGCAATCCTGCCGCCGCTGTTCTTTGAGCAGTTGCAGGCTCTTTTGGGGCCTCAGAGATAGCCGAAAGGCTCATCGCTCATGCTCCGGGAACGGCCCAGCAACCGAACACCCTAAATCCGAGCGTCGATTCCGCGGTCAAGCTGCCGGCGCTATCAGACCAAGACGCGACCGGTACCCGCAAAGGACATTGAGACCATGGCCAACACCACCTCCGCCAAGAAAGCGACGCGCAAGATCGCCCGCCGCACCGCCGTCAACAAGTCGCGCCGCACCCAGATGCGTGGTGCCGTGCGCACCGTCGAAGAAGCCATCAAGAGCGGCGACCGCGCCGCCGCCGTCAAGGCGCTGGCCAGTGCCGAGCCCGCGCTGATGCGCGCCGCCCAGCGCAACATCATTCACAAGAACAACGCCAGCCGCAAAGTCTCGCGCCTCACCGCGCAGATCGCCAAGCTCGCCAAGTAAGCGCGCCAAGTAAGCGCTCAAGTCAGCGCCAAGCAGGATCGCGACCAAAGTCGCGTCGCGCCGATCGCTTCATAGGATCGGTTGAGGCGAACATCGCAAGTCTCGATCAGCCCGGCTTTCACGCCGGGCTTTTTGTTGCCTGTCACAATTCACCCTTGCGGTCTCTTCACGCTTGCAGCCTTTGGCCCACCGCCGCTGGAAGCGTCTTGCCGTCTTCGCGACGCTGCATCCGTAATTTTACCGGCCGTTGTTCTTGCAACAGCGGAAACCTTCATCTGCGCTGCGCTGCGAAAAACCCCTGCGGCATGGGCTCAAGTTGAATTCGCAAGCACTTGAGTTCTGCACACCGTAGTTTCCACGGAACATGTTGCGCAGTGGAGTTACCCTGCGAAACGCGACTCGAAAAACGATGACTCGCTAATCACTTATCGACATAGCGGCGCAAAGCATTTGGAAAAATCGCCTGTGCAGCGCGCGCGTGACGCTTTTGTAAAAATTTTTTGGCGGTAGCGGACTCGTTGTCACATGACATGCCGCATCTTCGAATCTGTGCACGAATCCAAAAACTTGGTCTCAAGCCTGTGAACAACCCGCGCGCGGCGTTAACGCTGGTCAAGTTTTTTGATGCCTCAAGTGTGAATCAATTTCGTTGCGAGTCTTTCCGCTTAGTGTATTCCTTAAGTCGTTCGCGGCGCCCACGATCTTGAGACCAGCGCGGTTTAGGAAACGGGGCGAGCGTGCAAATCGGCGGCGGTGTGCACGTAGGCGACGCTTCAACAAGTGATTGTCGGATCAAACCCACAGCAATGTGGGAACGGTAGCTCTTTGTCTTGATGTCTCCAAGCGAGATCTTCGCGATCTCGCCGGCACCAGGCGCATGAGGGACACCGACGCGACCCCGACACACGATGGCGAAGCCGAGCGAACGACACGAGCAGACGGGCAGAACATCCGCAACTGAACTAACGGCGCGGACGTTCTTTTACGCAGGACCTTGCCGTGAGCAATCACGGCAGGACGGGGAGGTATCATGTCCTACGGATTAAACGCGGTATTGACTGAAGTTTCATTGTCCAACGATGCCGTTTCCAATCCGTCCTGCGACCAGCCTCCCACGTGTGACGGCGCGTCGAGTACGCGCTGACCTCGCGAACCCTCCATCTCCGACATCGCTGATCTGACCGCGGCGTTCGCGCCGAGCGGTCGAGCTGTGCCCGAAGATGGACTCGCTCGAGGTCGCGCCATCCGGAAGTTCTGGCAGGAACTTGGCATGGCGCCCACCACGCAACCTTATCTCTCAAGAAAAGTTTTCAAATGATGACGACATCGGAACAGGATCGCTGGTCACGCGTGAAGAATCGCCTGCGCTCGAACGTTGGCGAGGACGTCTATACGAGCTGGTTTGCGAGGATGGATCTCGAAGGCGTGCAGGACGAGAGCGTGCGGCTCTCGGTCCCGACGCGCTTCCTGAAGAGCTGGATCCAGGCCCATTATGCCGAGCGCGTGCTGTCGTGCTGGCAGGCCGAAATGCCGGAAGTGCATCGCATCGATCTCACCGTTCGCTCCGCCGTGCGCCCCGCGGTGCAGCCGAAGGAAGCCCCCGCGCCGGTCGAGACGCGCCGCGCCCCTGCGCCCGAGCTGCGCTCCACCGCGACCGCGCCGGTCTCCGCCAATCACGATGCGCTCGGCGGCTCGCCGCTCGATCCGCGCCTGACCTTTGCAAGCTTCGTCGTCGGCCGCTCCAACACGCTGGCCCATGCCGCCGCGCGCCAGGTTGCCGAAGGTCGCCGCGGCGATGCCGTGATGTTCAACCCGCTCTACATCCATGCCGGCGTTGGCCTCGGCAAGACGCATCTGCTGCAGGCGGTGACCTGGGCCGGCAATTCCGGCAACGAGCGCAAGGTGCTGTATCTCACCGCGGAAAAATTCATGTACGGCTTCGTCGCCGCGCTGAAGACGCAGACGGCGCTCGCGTTCAAGGAAGCGCTGCGCGGCATCGACGTGCTCGTGATCGACGACCTGCAGTTCCTGCAGGGCAAGTCGACGCAGGCCGAATTCTGCCACACGCTGAACGCGCTGATCGACGCCGGCCGCCAGGTCGTGATCGCCGCCGACCGCCCGCCGTCGGATCTCGAAAGCCTCGACGACCGCGTCCGCTCGCGCCTCGCCGGCGGTCTCGTGGTCGAGATGGGCTCGCTCGGCGAGGAGCTGCGCCACGGCATTCTCAAGTCGCGCGTCGCGGCCGCCCGCACCCATCACGCGACCTTCGACGTGCCCGAGGACGTCCTGACCTATCTGGCGCGCGCCATCACCCATAACGGCAGGGATCTCGAAGGCGCGATCAACCGCCTGCTGGCGCACTCCAAGCTCAACAACCGGCCGGTGACGCTGGAAATGGCGGAGCACGAGGTGCGCGATCTGATCCGCCCCTCGGAGCCGAAGCGGATCAAGATCGAGGACATCCAGCGCGTGGTGGCGCGGCAGTATAATGTCAGCCGCTCCGACCTGTTGTCCTCGCGCCGGACCGCCAATGTGGTGCGTCCGCGCCAGGTGGCGATGTACCTCGCCAAGACGCTGACCCTGCGCTCGCTGCCCGAGATCGGCCGCCGCTTCGGCGGACGCGACCACACCACGGTGCTGCACGCGGTGCGCAAGATCGAGGCACTGGTCTCCAAGGACAATGCGCTGTCGGAAGAAGTCGAGTCGCTCAAGCGCCAGCTGCAGGAATAAACGCCTATTTCTTCTTTTCACCTCTCCCCGCTTGCGGGGAGAGGTCGGAATGCGCGCGGTACGCGCGGATTCCAGGTGAGGGGGACTCTCCGTAAGTCCAACTCACACCTCCCCTGCGGCGACTCCCCCTCACCCCAACCCTCTCAGCGCGAGCGAAGCTCGTCGCGGCCCCGCAAGAGGGGCGAGGGGGCCACTTGCGCCCGGGGCGCGCTTTATTTCTGCCGGTAAATCGTGGGGAACCACCCCGCAATCCCTTGAAACGGATGGCTTTACGCGCCACCTTGCGCGACCCTGACGGCTTTGGTCATATCGGCTGGATGATCCGGCTTTCAGGGGTCTTCGGTGCCGTGGTGCGCGTCCCGCCGCCCGGCCTCTCCAACGCTTTAGTTTTCTCGGGGATCGGGCGAGTAGTGCAATGAAGGTTACGGTCGAACGCGCGCAACTCCTGAAGTCGCTGGGCCATGTCCACCGCGTGGTCGAGCGCCGCAACACGATTCCGATCCTGGGCAACGTGCTGGTCCGCGCCGAGAACGCGAAATTGTCGCTGAAGGCGACCGACCTCGATCTCGAGGTGACCGAGACGCTGCCGGCGGAAACCGCAACGGCCGGCTCGACCACGGTGCCGGCCCACATGTTCTACGACATCGTGCGCAAGCTGCCAGACGGTTCGCAGATCGTGCTGGAAGCCGACGGCGACCGCGCGGTGCTGGCGATCCGCGCCGGCCGCTCGCGCTTCACGCTGCAGACGCTGCCGGAGAACGATTTCCCGGACCTTGCCGCCGGCGACCTCTCGCACTCGTTCAATCTCGCGGCCAAGGACGTCAAGCGGCTGATCGACCGCACCCAGTTCGCGATCTCGACGGAAGAGACGCGCTATTATCTCAACGGCATCTATCTGCACGCCGCCGGCACCGCGAAGGCGGCCACCTTGCGCGGCGTCGCCACCGACGGCCACCGCCTTGCCCAGCTCGACCTGGTCCAGCCCAAGGGCGCCGAGGGCATGCCTGGCGTGATCGTGCCGCGCAAGACCGTCGGCGAGGTGCAGCGCCTGATCGAGGACACCGACGCCGAGATGACGATCGAGCTGTCGCAGGCCAAGATCCGCTTCACCATCGGCAACGTCGTGCTGACCTCGAAGCTGATCGACGGCACCTTCCCCGACTACGGCCGCGTGATTCCGCAAGGCAATGACAAGGAGCTCGTGGTCGACAAGAAGGATTTCGAGAACGCTGTCGATCGCGTCTCGACGATTTCGAGCGAGAGAGGTCGCGCGGTCAAACTGTCGCTGTCGCCGGGCAAGCTGGTGCTGTCGGTGACCAATCCGGATTCGGGCAGCGCGACCGAAGAGCTCGAGGTCGAATACGCCTCCGACGCCCTCGATATCGGTTTCAACTCCCGCTACCTGCTCGACATCGCCGCCCAGATCGAAGGCGACGTCGCCACCCTCCGGCTCGCCGATCCCGGCTCGCCCACCCTGGTGCAGGACAAGGACGACAAGAGCGCGCTGTACGTGCTGATGCCGATGCGGGTGTGAGGGCGCTCTCTCGGCCATCCATCGAAGCCGTAGGGTGGGCAAAGATTGCGCCGTCGCTCGAAGAGCGAAGGCGAAAGCGTGCCCACCATGCAGCGGCGCTTACCAGAGGCGAGACGTGGGCACGGCGCGCGCAGCGCGCCTTTGCCCACCCTACGGCACGCTCCCGCGAAGGGAGAGCATACGCCCATGACGAATAGAACATGACCCCCTCCCGCATTCATCGCCTGACGCTGACGCATTTTCGGAACTATCGGGCGTCGGGGCTCGAGACGGCGGCTGACATGGTGGCGCTGATCGGGCCGAACGGGGCGGGCAAGACCAATTGCATCGAGGCGATCTCGTTTCTCTCGCCGGGACGCGGCCTGCGGCGTGCCACGCTGGAGGATGTCGCCGACAACCAGGGCGACGGGTCCTGGGCGGTCTCGGCGCAGGTCGAGGGCGCGCTGGGACTCGCCACGCTCGGCTCCGGGATCGAGCCGCCGCGCGCGGACGCGGCCGTCGTCAGGCGCTGCCGCATCGACCGCGAGCCGGTGAATTCCGCGGCCGCCTTCGGCGACCATATCCGCATGGTGTGGCTGACGCCGGCGATGGACGGGCTGTTCATGGGCGCTGCGTCCGAACGGCGGCGCTTTTTCGACCGCCTGGTGCTCGCGATCGATAGCGAGCATTCCGGCCGCATCAACGCGCTGGAGCGATCGCTGCGTTCGCGCAACCGCCTGCTCGAGACGCGCAATTACGACGACCATTGGTGCGACGCGATCGAGCGCGAGACGGCCGAGCTTGCAGTCGCCGTGGCTGCGACGCGCGGCCAGACCGCCGCGCGGCTGACCGGAATGCTGAATGCACGCGCGCAGGCTTCCGCGTTTCCGTCGGCACAGATCGCACTCGATGGCTGGATGGAGAACGCGCTGCTGACCGAAACCGCAACGTCGGTCGAGGATCGCTACCGCCAAATCCTGCGCGACAATCGCCCGCGCGATGCCATTGCAGGCCGCACCACCGATGGTCCGCATCTCACCGATCTCCAGGTGATCTACGCGCCGAAAAGCATGCCCGCGCGCGACGCCTCCACCGGCGAGCAGAAGGCGCTGCTGATCGGCCTCGTGCTGGCGCACGCGACGCTGGTTGCCGAAATGACCGGCATCGTGCCGCTGTTGCTGCTCGACGAGGTCGTCGCGCATCTCGATCCGAACCGCCGCGCTGCGCTGTTCGACGAGCTGCGCAAGCTCGGCGCGCAGGTGTGGCTGACCGGCGCGGATCCGGCGGCATTCGCGGATCTCGGCGCGGGCGGCGAAGTATTTGACGTCGAGAGCGGACGCGTTTCCGCGCGGCGATAGAAGCTATCGTTGAACCCGGCTTATTCGGGCCGCGACTAGGGCTGTGAGGCCGCAGCTTGCGGTGTCGCAGCCGTTGCAATCGCGCGATCGAACCCGCGCGATACCCCTGGAGAGAGACGATGATGACGGTAAGGCGAGGGGCGAAAGTCCCGGCACGATGGCGGCTGTTCGTGTGCGGCCTCGCTCTGCTCGCAAGTGGCATCGCCGCGGCGGGCGCCACCGGCTGGGCGCCGCATCTGCCACTTCTGCTTTCGTCCGCGCTCACGCCGGATCCTGACGTCGCCCTGCCCGCGCCGACCCGGACCAGCTACCGCGAGATCGGCACCACCAGGATGCTCGGCGTCGACGCCCCGCTGCGGACCAGGCTCACGGCCCGCATCCCCGCGGAGCTCGGCGACGTTCTCGTGTTCTACCGTACCGAGCTCGGCAAGCTCGGCTGGCAGGAACAGCGCGATGGTGCTGACATCGCCAGCGATCACGTAAGGCTTGCCTACACGACCCCGCTGGGACCGGCGGCGCTGGAGCTCGAGCGCAAGGACAAGAGCACCTCGGTCAATCTGGTGCAGCGAAACCGTGAGGCCGCGACCACGGCGCATGTCATGCCGAGGCCAGGCCGGGCAGCGCTGATGCTCACCAATCTCAGCGACAAGGAAGCCGTGCTGACGCTCGACAACCACACCGTCACGCTCCCGGGGCGCGCCGGCAAGGAACGCCCGGAGTCGCCGCTGTTCAACATTCCGCCCGGCAAATACTCATACGCGTTGAAGGTCGACGGCGGCCCGGACCGCACCACAACGATCGACCTCGTGGCAGGCGATGCCTGGGACGTTACGATCGGCCCCGAAGGTGATCTGTGGTCGCCGCTGCAGCTGTATTGAGCCGGGCGCCGCCGGATACCGCCGTTGAACCTGCCTGGCGCCATCGGCGACTAGCTCTCTGGGCCGCGCCGATTCCCGCGAAATCCAGGATCGAATGTCAGGAGATGTGCCGATGTCGATGATCAAGCGCGGGATGCAGGTCCCGGCACGTGGGCTGCTGATTGCATGCGGCCTTCTGCTGATGGCAGACACCGCGCATGCGGCGCAATTCGACGCCGGCTATGTCGACCCTCATACAGTGCCGATGCTGCCGGGCGCGATCGAGGACACCTCGCGGCCCGATCCGTCCCGGGTGCAATATATCACCCCGACCGTCGTCGCCGTGACGACGGCGGCCGTGAAGAAGATGCTCGGCGCCGACGGCTGGATCCCCTATGTACGCCCGCTCGACGAAACCAACCCCAATCTCGCCTTCAAGAAGGGTCGGCAGGGATTGTCCGTTTCCTTCACGCAAGCGCTCGGCCACCCCGACCAATCCGCCGTCACCTATTCCCCCAACCGCATCTATGCGAATGTGCCCTTCCCCGAGGGCGCCGTCGATCTCGTGTTCGACGAGACGCGGCCCTATCTCGGCTGCATCGCGCCGGCCACGTTCGAGGCGACGCAAGACTACTTTGCCAGGGAAATGGCCGCGATCGGCTGGCGCAAGCTGACGGCGGAGACGGCCGCAAGCTGGCCGAACGTGGACCTCTCCGTGTCAGTCCCGAACGGCGTGCGCGTCTTCTACGATCATCCCGACAGCGATTCGACCGGGTTCTACAAGCAGAAGCCGGTGATGCTGACGCTGACCCGCCGTGACGACGGCCGGACCAATGTCGACATCAGGATCGCACCATTCGCGCTGCCCACCGATCTCGAGGCCGGCGATGCCGCCGGCCTGCCCGAGCCGAAGCCGTACAAATCATCCTCGGGCAGGGGCAACGCCCAAACCGCCACGCGCGAGCTGATCGTCGCAGCTCTTGCCGATCTGCCGGCGGTGCTTGCTTTCTACCACCGCGAATTTGCCGCGCGCGGCTGGACCGAACAGGGAAGCGCACCTCTTGCCGCCGGCGATGAGGTCGCGCTGAAATTCTCCTCGCCCGAGGAAAACGGCGTGCTGCATCTCGGTCGCAAATACGATTTCACGATGGTCCGCTTGACCGCACAGGTGAAGGAGAGCGTGCTGGCCGCCCGCGCCAAGGCCAAGAAAGATGCCGACGACCAGTTCATGAAGGATGCGGAGGCGATGACGAAACAGGTCCTCGCCGACGATGCCATCAGGCGCAAGACGCAGGCCGCCGCGCTCTCCGATGCGCCATTGCAGGCGCAGGCCGGCAGCGCCACGCCGGTGCCGCTGCCGGAGACCGCGCAGGAGGTGGATTTCGACGGCGACGGCGGCCGGCTCGAATTCAACACCACATCCAGCGTCAAGGCTCTCGCCACCTTCTACCGTGCCTCACTGAAGCAGGTGGGCTGGAAGGAGCAGCCGTCGGTGATCAACCAGCCGAACATGGCCGTGCTGGAGTTCGCCAAGGGCGGCAAGTCGATCTCGTTCACGATGATGCAGATGGGACCGAAGGTGAATGTCAGCGCCGATGGTTCGGGCCTCAAGATGGCCGCAGCCAATCCTGCACCCAGGGGGAAACCGGCGAGCAGCGATACGGATAGCGCGCAGGCCAAAGCCTCCGGCCCGCTGGAGGCCGACGCCGACTCGGCGCTGCCCGTGCCGAAGCAGCACAGTTCGACGTCACTCGGCACGGCAAGACTGCCCGGCATCGAAGTGCCGTTCCGCCGCCAACTCGACGCCAGCGTGCCCGCCGACATCGGCGACGTGCTCGCGTTCTATCGCAGCGAGCTGACGAAGCTCGGCTGGCAGGAGAAGGCGGATGGCGCAGTCACGACCGCCGATCGGGTGCAGCTCGCCTTCGCATCACCGCAGGGACCGGCCGTATTGAAGCTTGGCCGCGCCAATGGCGAGACATCGGTCAATCTGGTGCAGAAGAACCCTGAAGCCGCGACCAAGGCGGACATCATGCCAAAGCCAGGTCAGGCCAGGCTGCTGCTTGGCAATATGGGCAACCAGGAAGCCGTCCTCACCATCAACAAGCAGACCATCAAGGTGGCAGCCGGCGCCGGCGGCCCTCAATCGCCGAAGGGCCCGATGCTCGACCTGCCGCCCGGCAAGTATCCGTATTCGCTGAAGATGGCAGGCCGCCCCGCCCGCAACGACACGATCGAGATCGCCGCAGGCGATGCCTGGGGCCTCATGGTGGGGCCGACCGGCGAGGTGCTGCCACTCCAGATGTATTGATCCCGCCTGCGCCTGCAGCGGCCGGGTTGAACCCATCAGGTTCGCGGGGCGACTAGTCGTCGAGAGGCGGCGGCGACTGAGTCGCAGCCGCTGTCCCGCGTGAAGATCACGACGCGCGACATCGCCGGAGAGTGGGCATGACGACGATAGGGCGCGGGACCAAGGTCCCGGCACGGTGGCGGCTGCTGGTGTGCGGTCTCACGCTGCTTGCGGGCTGTTCGCAGGCGCCGCTGACCGCAGCAGATCCCCACGCCGACCTGCCCGTGCCGACGCGAGCCAGCCAATCAAGCCACATCAGCTCGCGCGCGTCCGGAATCGAAACCCCGTTCCGGGTCGAGCTCAAAGCCCAGGTGCCCGCCGAGCTCGGCGACGTCATGGCGTTCTACCGCACAGAGCTCGGCAAGCGCGGCTGGCGGGAGAACCCCGATGGCGCGATGGTCGCCGCCGATCACGCGCTGCTCGTCTTCGCCTCGCCGAAGGGGCCGGGCACGCTGACACTCGACCGTGTCAAGGGCGAAACCACAGTCGATCTGGTGCAGCGAAATACGGAGGTCGCGGCCAAGGCCAATTTCCTGCCGATGTCGGGACAAGCGCGGCTGATATTCGGCTATCTGAGGCCAGACGTGGCTTCGCTGGTGATCAACGATCAAACCATCAAGATCCCTGGCGGCGAAAATCATCCCCAAGTGCTGGATCTGCCGCCCGGCACATATCCCTACGCGCTGCTTGTGTCGGGCCTTCGGCGACGCACCGATACCATCACCGTGGCCGCGGGCGAGGCTTGGTCCCTCAACCTCGACGACGACAAGAAGCCGGATCAGATCTACTGAACTCGGGCCTCTCCGGGGGCGCCCAGCGCCTCGAAACAGGGCTTTGCGCCCCCGCAAAATCCACGCCTCCGAGGACCAAAAACGGGCTGTCGAATCGGGCTTTTCGCGAGCCCCGGAATCGACCTTCGGACGCCTTGAAAACCGGCAAAAAATCCCTATTTCATCAATGGGTTGCCGGAGGATACTTTGCGCTAGGCGCTAGGCGTCTTTCATGGCACAAATAGCCTGCAAATCAGCGCCTTTTGCGCGGCTGATTCGGGCGACATCTCGAAGGCCTCTCATGACAGAACCTGCTCGGCAGACGCCTGCCGAAAACGAGCCCTCAAATCCAAGCGATTACGGGGCGGAATCGATCCGCGTGCTCAAGGGTCTCGATGCCGTCCGCAAGCGTCCCGGCATGTATATCGGCGACACCGATGACGGCTCGGGCCTGCACCACATGGTCTACGAAGTCGTCGACAACGCGATCGACGAAGCGCTGGCGGGCCACGCCACGCGCGTCGACGTCATCCTCAATGCCGACAATTCGGTCACCGTGCGCGACGACGGCCGCGGCATTCCGGTCGACATCCACAAGGGCGAAGGCATCTCGGCAGCCGAGGTCATCATGACCCAGCTGCACGCCGGCGGAAAGTTCGACCAGAACTCCTACAAGGTTTCCGGCGGCCTGCACGGCGTCGGCGTCTCCGTCGTCAACGCGCTGTCGAGCAAGCTCGGCTTGCGCATCTGGCGCGACGACAAGGAACACTACATCGAGTTCGCCCATGGCGATGCGGTCGCACCGCTCAAGGTCGTCGGCGATGCGCCCGGCCGGCGCGGCACCGAGGTGACGTTCCTGGCCTCGGGCGAGACCTTCAAGAACATCGAATACGATTTCGCCACGCTCGAGCATCGCCTGCGCGAGCTCGCCTTCCTCAATTCCGGCGTCAACATCGCACTGTCAGACATGCGTCACGCGGTCGAGAAGCGCGAGGAAATGTATTATTCCGGCGGCGTCGAGGAATTCGTCAAATATCTCGACCGCAACAAGAAGGCCCTGGTGCCCGCACCGATCATGGTGCGCGCGGAAGCCAACGGCATCGGCGTCGAGGCCGCCTTGTGGTGGAACGACAGCTACCACGAGAACGTGCTGTGCTTCACCAACAACATCCCGCAGCGTGACGGCGGCACCCATTTGGCCGGTTTCCGCGGCGCGCTGACGCGCCAGGTCAACGGCTATGCCGAGGCCAATGCGAAGAAGGAAAAGATCGCACTCACGGGCGATGATTGCCGCGAAGGCCTCACCGCCGTGCTCTCGGTGAAAGTGCCGGACCCGAAATTTTCGTCGCAGACCAAGGACAAGCTGGTGTCCTCGGAAGTGCGCCCCGTGGTCGAGAACGTCCTCAACGAGGCGCTCCAGGCCTGGTTCGAGGAGCACCCGTCCGAGGCCAAGATGATCGTCGGCAAGGTGATCCAGGCCGCCGCCGCCCGCGAAGCCGCGCGAAAGGCGCGGGAACTGACGCGCAAGAGTCCGCTCTCGGTCTCCTCGCTGCCCGGCAAGCTTGCCGACTGCCAGGAAAAGGATCCGGCCAAGTCCGAGCTCTTCATCGTCGAGGGCGATTCGGCAGGCGGCAGCGCCAAGCAGGGCCGCAACCGCGAATTCCAGGCCGTGCTGCCGCTGCGCGGCAAGATCCTCAACGTGGAGCGCGTGCGCCCCGACAAGATGCTGCATAGCGAGCAGATCGGCACGCTGATCACCGCACTCGGCACCGGCATCAGCGACGAGTTCTCGATCGAGAAGCTGCGCTATCACAAGATCATCGTGATGACGGACGCCGACGTCGACGGCGCCCACATCCGAACGCTGCTGCTGACGTTCTTTTACCGCCAGATGCGCGAGATCATCGACGGCGGCTATCTCTATATCGCCCAGCCGCCGCTTTATAAGGTCAACCGCGGCAAGTCGGAGCAGTACCTGAAGGACGAGCGGGCGCTGGAAGATTATCTGATCGACACCGGGCTCGACGACTGCGTCTATATTCCCGGCACCGGCGGCGATCGCACCGGGCGCGACCTGCGTTCGCTGATCGACGACGCCCGAATCGTCCGCGGCATCCTGCGCAGCCTGCATACCCGCTACAATCGCAAGGTGATCGAGCAGGCCGCTATCACCGGCGTGCTCAACAAGGCGATCTACGGCGACCCGGAGAAAGCCGCCGCGGCCGCGCAATACATCGCCGCCCGCCTCGACACGCTCGCCGACGAGGTCGAACGTGGCTGGGTCGGACAATATGTCGAAGGCCAGGGCTTCCAGTTCGAGCGCACGGTGCGCGGCGTCAAGGAAACCTCCCTGATCGACGACGCCTTCCTAGGCTCGGTCGAAGCCCGCAAGCTCGACGAGTACACGGTGAAGCTCCAGGACGTTTACGCCCGCCCCGGCAAGCTGCGCCGCAAGGACGTCGAGCACATGGTCTACGGCCCGGTCGACCTGTTCGAAGCGGTCACCGACGCCGGCCGCAAGGGCGTCACGCTGCAGCGCTACAAAGGTCTCGGCGAGATGAACCCGGAACAGCTCTGGGAAACGACGCTGGACGTCAACGCGCGCTCGCTGCTGCAGGTGAAGGTCAAGGAGGTCGACGAGGCCGACGACATCTTCACCAAGCTGATGGGCGACGTGGTCGAGCCGCGCCGCGACTTCATCCAGGAGCATTCGCTCAGCGCGACAATCGATATTTGAGGCTGCCTTGCCTCTCCCGCTTGCAGGCGGGAGAGGGGGTGCACCGCCTTCGTGGTGCCCCCCTGAACCTCACCCCCGGCCATCGCGACGAAATGGCGTAGGCCGCCCTGGGAGAGGTTCGAACGAATGTTGCCGACGTTAGCTGGACAGAGCCGAATGTACGTGCAGCAGGTCTTCGAAATGGCCGAACTCTTCGGCTTCGAAACCCGCAACAAGTACCGTATTCGTGATGAAAATGGCCGCGATCTGCTCTATGCGGCTGAACAGCAAAAGGGACTTCTCGGCTTCCTGGGGCGTCAGGCCTTCGGGCATTGGCGCTCCTTCGAGGTTCATTTTTTCGACAATGCCCGACAGCCGGTCATGGTGGGGAGACATCCCTTCCGCTGGTTCTTTCAGTGTCTGGAGCTGCGTTCGCGCGACGGCCGCCTCGTTGGAACCATCGAGCGTCAGTTCTCGATTCTCACCAAGAGCTTCCATGTGCACGATGCGCAGGGACGAGTGGTGCTCGAAGTCAGTTCGCCATGGTGGCGCGTCTGGACCTTTCCATTCATGCGCGGAGGGCAAGAGCGGGCGCGCGTTGCAAAAAAATGGTCCGGCCTCGGCTCCGAACTGTTCACCGACCGCGACAATTTTCTGGTGGAGTATCTGGAGCGCGGTCTGACAGAAGATGAGCGAGCGCTGGTTCTCGCAGCCGCGATCTACATCGATCTCATGTATTTTGAAGAAAAAGGCGAAGGCGGCGTGATCAATCTACTACGCAGCTGAATCGGCCCGTTCCCGCCCGAAAACGTGATTTCATGAGTGCTCCCGCATTGAAGCCAGTTGTCCCGTCGCGCCGGCTTGGCGTGATCGGGAGCCTCGTTGGCATGCTGGCGCTGATCGCGGCCGTTCTGCCGCATTGGATCTTGCCGGTGATCTATCCTCCGCCGCCCGCGGATCAGGTCATCGTCGACACCGGTCACCGCCTCAAGGATCGCCTGATCGCGCGGATGAAAGGCGTCGAGTATCAGGCGCCGCCGCGCGAGACATCGACGCGGAGCCAACTGGGCGACGCATCCTCGATCGCTGCGATCTCCTTCGGCCTGCTCGCGATCCTGCTCTCGGTGCTCGCGCTGGTGTTTCGCGAGGAGAGGCTGCTTGCCGGCGTGGCAGCGGCGCTCGGGACGGGCGCCATCGCCATCGAGATATCCTTCCTCTTCATGGGCGTGCTGATCCTGATCGCGGTCCTCTATGTGGTGGGAAATATCATCGGGATGTTCTAGGGGACGCCTGGCTGGCAGACCGCCTCGAACCACGGCCTGCACAATTGCTACCGCGCTCAATTCCCTATAGTTTCCGCCTCCGAAGCCGCCCGCCCCACCAACAGGACAACGAGAACTCATTTGGCGCCCATTCAGTACATCGTCGAGGGCGGTCACCGGCTCTCGGGCTCGATCGAGCCGGCCGGCAACAAGAATTCGGCGCTGCCGATCATCGCCGCCGCACTGCTCACCGAGCATCCGGTCATCCTGGAGAACGTGCCGCGGATCCGCGACACCGAGACGCTGGTCGAGCTGATTCGCTCGGTCGGTGCATCGGCGGAATGGACCGCCCGCAACACGCTTCACATTCACGCCAAGAGCATCCGTGCTGCCGATCTGGATCCCGAGCTCTGCGTCCGCATCCGCGCCTCGATCCTGCTCGCAGGTCCCCTGCTGGCGCGCTGCGGCGAGGTGATGTTGCCGCCGCCGGGCGGCGACGTCATCGGCCGGCGCCGGCTCGACACCCATGTGCTCGCGCTCGAACAACTTGGCGCCAAGGTTACCGCGACCGACCGGCTGGAATTCCGCTGTCCCAAGCTCACCGGCGCCGACGTGTTCCTGGACGAGCCGAGCGTCACCGCGACCGAGAACGCGCTGGTCGCCGCGGTCGCGGCCGACGGCGTCACTTATCTGCGCAATGCAGCCTCCGAGCCGCATGTGCAGGACCTCGCCAATTTCCTGGTCGCACTCGGCGCGAGGATCGAGGGTGTCGGCACCAACACCATGGTCATCCATGGTCCGGCAACGCTGGGCGAGGCGACCTATCGGATCCAGCCCGACCATATCGAGGTCGGCTCGCTGATCGGGCTTGCGGCCGTGACGCGCTCGCCGCTGCGTATCGTCCGCGCCGGCGTCGAGCATCTGCGCTCGATCCGCATGGGCTTCGAGCGGCTCGGCATCGTCTGCCGCGTCGAGGGCGACGATCTCATCGTGCCGTCGAACCAGACGCTGAAGATCCAGGACGATTTCGGCGGCCATGTGCCGAAGCTGGAAGACCAGCCCTGGCCGGCCTTCCCGGCCGATCTGATGTCGATCGCGATCGTCACCGCCACGCAGTGCGAAGGCGTGATCCTGATGTTCGAGAAGATGTTCGAGTCGCGGATGTTCTTCGTCGACAAGCTGATCGGGATGGGCGCGCGCATCGTGCTGTGCGATCCGCATCGCGCGATCATCGCCGGCCCCAGCCGGCTGCACGGCGCGACGCTGAGCTCGCCCGATATTCGCGCCGGCATGGCGATGCTGCTCGCCGCCGTCTGCGCCGAGGGCACCTCCACCATCAACAATGCCGACCAGATCGAGCGCGGCTATGAGCGCATCGACGAACGCCTGAACGCCTTGGGCGCGAAGATCCGCCGCGTGCCGGAACGGAAGGGCTGAGGGGCTTTCTTCTTCGCCTCGCCCCGCTTGCGGGGAGAGGCAACTGCATATGGCTTTTACGGGGATCGTCGCGGGCTTGCTCCGCCTCTCCCGCTTGCGGGAGAGGCCGACGCGCTCGCAGAGCGCGGCGGGTGAGGGTTCTCACCACTCGGGGACATCCTCCGCAATTCTCGACAATCCCAATGCGGAGACAGCCCCCACCCCAGCCCTCCCCCGCAAGCGGGAGAGGGAGCCGACTGCCAATGCCGCCGCATCGTACACACCATATGCGATTGCCCTGCCGCAAGCGGGGCGAGGGAGAAGAAACCCGGGCCATGTTTTCGTCGCCGGCCCGTGCTATTGACGCCGCCATGCTCGACACCGTCCAACCACGACAGCCGCGGCAAACCGGCGTGAAAAGCCATCTCGCAATCGAATTCGTCGAGACGCTGCGACTGGCTGTGCCGATGATGCTGACGCAGCTCGGGCAGATCGCGATGATCACGAGCGATCTCGCGCTGATCGGGCGGCTTGGCGAGGATTCGGTCGCGGCCGCGGCACTTGCGCACACCGTCTACTTCGTCAGCTTCACCTTCGGGCTCGGATTGATGGCGGCGGTGTCGCCGCTGGCGGCCCAGGCATTCGGCGCGGGCGACGTCAGGCGCATCCGCCTCTCCTTGCGCGTCGGACTCTGGGCTGCACTGCTGATCTCGCTGCCGATGATGGCCTCGCCGCTTTATGGCGAGCACATCCTGATTGCGCTCGGTCAGGCACCGCATTCGGCCGCACTCGCGCAGCGCTATCTGAATGGCCTCGCCTGGGGCATCGCGCCGGCGCTCGGCTTCATTGCGATCCGCAGCATGATGAGCGCGGTGAACCGGCCGCAGGCGCCGCTGTGGATCACACTCGCCGCGATCCCCGCGAATTTCGCGCTGGTCTATTGCCTGATCCATGGCCTGTTCGGCCTGCCGGAGCTCGGCCTGTTCGGCGCGGGATTGGCGACCACGCTGGTCAATCTCGGCACCTTCGTCGCCGCGCTCGCGATTGCGGCGTTGCGCAAGCCGTTCGCCGACTACCATCCGCTCGCGCGTCTCTGGCGGATCGACTGGCCCTTGATGCGCCAGCTGATCGCAATCGGGGCGCCGATCTCGTTCTCGCTGCTGCTGGAGTACGGCCTGTTCTCCTCGGCGGCGCTGCTGATGGGGCTGATCTCGACCACGGCGCTCGCCGCGCACCAGATCGCGCTTCAGGTCACCGCGGTACTGTTCATGGTCCCGCTCGGCATCGGCATGGCCGCGACGGTGCGGGTCGGCCACGCCTTCGGCCGCAACGAGCCGGCCGGCGTCCGGCGTGCGGGTCTCGTCGCAGCCGTGCTCGGAATTGCGTTCGTCGCAGGCCTGACCGTCGCGATCATCCTCGGCCGCTATGAGCTGGGGCGGCTGTTCTTCGGCAGCAGCGATGCCAGCGCGCCAACGGTCGAGCTCACTGCGACGCTGCTCCTGGTCGGCGCGACCTTCTTCATCGCCGATGCGCTGCAGACCATCATGGGCGGCGCGCTGCGCGGCATCAATGACACAAAGATGACGCTGGTGTTCGCAGCAACAGGCTATTGGTGCGTCGGCTTCCCCGTCGCCTGGGCGCTTGCCTTTCACGCCGATCTCGGCGCGGTCGGCGTCTGGATCGGGCTGTCGATCGGATCGTTCGTTTATGCCGGCCTGTTGATCTTGCGCTTTGGCTTGCTGACGCGCAAAATCGCGGGATGACAGGATCGGTCCACGAGATCACCCCCGATGTCGACGCCGGCACGGTGCTATCGGGCGCGCAATTCATCGACGCCTTTCGTGCCGAGGTCGGCGCGGCGCAATTGAGCGCCCGCGAGGCCTGCACCCGCATGGTGTTGCACGGGCCGCGCTGGATCGATGCGCTGACCCGCTTGCGCAACATTCTGGTGACACCCTTCGGCCTGAAAAAATCGGGTGAAGGCGCCTACGCGCCCGGCGGCCTGATTGGCCTGTTTCCGGTGCTGAGCGAGACGCCGGAGCGGCTGGTCGCCGGCTTCGACGACTATCATCTCGATTTCCGTATCGTGGTCGATGTCGCCGGCGAAGCTGCGCTTCGCCACGTCACCGTGACCACGCTGGTGAAAACGAACAATATCCTCGGACGGACCTACCTCGCGCTCATCACGCCGTTCCACAAGCTCGTGGCCCGCAGCATGGTGGGATGCATCGTGGAGCCGGCGCGATGACGCTGTCTGTCGACCTCTTCTTTTCCTTTCGCAGCCCCTACAGCTATCTGGCGCTGCCGAGGACGCTGAAGCTGGTGGAGGAATACGATCTCGCCGTGAACCTGCGGCCGGTCTATCCGATCGCGGTCCGCGTGCCCGGCTTCTTCAAGAAGGCCAGCCCGCAATTCGCGCGCTACATCGTGCTGGACAGCCGCCGCGTCGCCGAGCACGCCGGCATTCCGTTCCGCTTTCCGCGGCCTGATCCGATCGTGCAGGACATGTCGACGCTCGAGGTCGCATCGGAGCAGCCCTACATCCATCGCCTGACACGCTTGGGCGCCATGGCGCAGCTCGACGGCCGCTCGCTCGCCTTCACCGCGGCGATCGCGCCAGTGCTCTGGGACGGCTCGGTTGCCGGCTGGAACGAGGGCGATCACCTCGCCCGCGCCGCCCGGAAGGCCGGGTTCGATCTCGCAGCGATGGATGCCGCGATCAGCGCCGATCCGGATCGCTACGAGCAGGTGATCACGGAGAACGAGAAGGACCACGCGGCCTCGGGCCATTGGGGCGTGCCAACCTTCGTGTTCGAGAACGAGCCTTTTTTCGGCCAGGACCGCATCGATCTCTTGGTCTGGCGCTTGCAAAGCAAGGGGCTGACGAAGCGCTAGATTATTGGATCGGACGCGTTTCCTTGGCGCGACCCGGCATCCGCGTCGCTCGAAAACGCTCTTGCCTGTCGGCATGAACCGGCTTCCCTGAGACAGCGACTGAGACGTGGCGCCCCTGTTCCAATACCGGCGGCGCAGCGGAGATCGGATGTATCTAGCAAAATTCTTCCATCGCGCGCCCGGCGACGACGACCGCGAGTTGATGCTGATTCCGGGCGGCGATCCCACGGTGATGGGCATTCGCATGAACTGGAAGGGCGAGCCGGGGTCGGAGGAATATTTGAACGAGGAGTTCTCCGGCATCGCCGACGCCGTCGCGGCCTTCCGGCGCCAGGCCGCCGAACTCGTGGCCGCCGGCTATGTCGAGACCAGCCACACCAGATACACGCTGCGCGAGCTGCCGCCCGATCCGCCGGCGAAGCCGGACTGGCAGAAGGGCCTGGATGAACTGATGATGGCGGCTCTCAGCGCGCCACGCGCCGAGCAGGCGAGCCATCTGGAGGCGCTCAGTGGTACGCTGGCCGAGCATGAACCCCTCTATCTCTGGCACGCCGCACGACTGAGTTCCGCCGACGGCAGGGACACGGCGCAAACGGTGCGCTTGGCCGAACAGGCGCGCGATACGCTCCGCGCCCGGCGATCCGCCCGACAGCCGCATTATGCATGGTCCATATCGGAGAGCGACCTCGAAGGCCGCATTCTCGAATTGCTCAGCGACGCTTATGTGCAGGCCGGCGATTCGGACGGCGCATTGGCCACGATCGAACATCTCTGCAGGACCGCCCCGAACCATGAACGCATCCTCCAGCGCGCCGAGCTCATCCTCGCCTGTTTTCCCGAGCGGCGGGAAGAGGCTTTCGACGATGCCTATCAATGGTCGCAGTTCGGCGGCTACGACGACATCATGGCGTCTGACGGCTACGCCGAGTACGAAGCAAAGCGCAAGGCGGGAACGTCGGCCAAGGGCTGGCGCTGGAAGCCCGGCATACCGGCAAGCGAATCGGCTGTGCGCGCGGCGGAGCAGGCCCTCGGCACCCGACTGCCGGACGCTTATCGAAATTTCCTGCTGACCCGCGGCGAGACCGAGCTGCTGGTGCGGCTGCCCGAATCGTCTTCCGAGCTACGCTTCTACGGACCTGACAAGCTGGCCACGCAGCAGCGCAATCTGCTCGATTTCATTGCGAGTTCCGAGGACGAGCTGGAGGACGCCTGCGCCTATTTCCGCAAAACCTACGGCGTTTCGCTCAAGCACCTGATACCGGTCGCAGAGCCGTCGCAGCTCAGCCGCTGCCTGCTGATCCATGTCGAGCCCGGCGAGCGCTATGGGTGGTGCTTCGAGTGGGACCATGACGGTTCATGGGAGCTGGAGCAGAAGCAGCCGGGGTTTGACGTTGCGTTGAAGGCGCTGACCGACGGCATCGAGAGCCGCAACGAGACGCAGCTCAGGTTCTTCGAACTCGGATAAGACTCATTCCGCCACCTTCACCGGCCCATCCACCGCAGCCTCCGACCATTCGCCGACGACGCGGTCGAGGTCGCAGAGATTCTGGTGCATCTGCTCCAGCGAGAAGCCGAGCGCGAAGAAGCGCTCCGCGGTATCGCTCGCGTGGCCGCGGATCAACCCATCTTGGCGCACGGCCGCGACTGCCTCGGCGTAATGCTGAAGCGCGACGTGCACGGGATGGATCGGCGGCGCGCCGGCGCCCTCGCGCAAGGCTTCGGCCGCCGATTTCAAAAACCGCTGGATCGCTGCGGCGACTTCCGCGAGCGGGCCTGCGAGCCTCACCTGCACCTCGACGGGCAGCGGCACCACGGTGGCGCGGCCGATCATCACGACATCGTGGCGCAGCCGCAGGATCGTGCGCAACAGCGGACCGGTGTCGGGACCGCTCGACAGCCGCGCCGAACGCTCGCGCTCGGC
The DNA here is from genome assembly GCF_018129685.1 of Bradyrhizobium manausense. GTDB lineage: Bacteria > Pseudomonadota > Alphaproteobacteria > Rhizobiales > Xanthobacteraceae > Bradyrhizobium > Bradyrhizobium manausense_D. The sequence goes on along the minus strand of NZ_JAFCLG010000005.1, from coordinate 315,807 downwards.
TTCCGCACCGATGGTATTCATGCCCACCATGGCGGTGCCGATGCCGTCCTGGATCCGATGCAGCGCGTCGTTGTCGCGGCCGCGCGTGAGGCCTGCGAGCAATTCGCTGAAGGCCTCCGCGATCAAATCCAGCAACTTGGCCGCGCTGGCGCGAATCTGCCGTACCGCGCGCGAGGGCAGCACCAGAAAAGAGACGAGCAGCCCGGTCACCGCGCCGACGGAAACCTCGCTGACGCGATCAATCGCCGAGGCCATGGGATCGGCATGATGCATGGTCGGAAGCACAAGCACGATCACGGCCGTCACCGTTGCCGAGCTCAGGTTCGGATAGATCGAAGCGATAAAGGCAAGCGGCGCGACGGCCAGCACCAGCAAACACAGCAGGCCCAGTTCGCCCGAATAGGGGATCAGGATTGCGATCGCGCCGCCATAGATGGCGCCGCCGATCGTGCCGAGCATGTAGTCGCGCGTCGCCTTCAGCGATCGGCCGACGCTCATCTGGGTCACGATGATCGAGGTCAGCACGGCCCAGAGCGGCAACAACAGATGCAGCGCGGTGGCGAGTGCGTAAGCGCCGGCCGCCGCGACCGTGACCCGGACCGCCAGCCCCAATTGCGTCCTGCGCGCCCAGATGCGGTCGAACAGCTGTCTTGCGAGTGTCATCGTCTGATATCCGGACCCGTCCTCTAAACCGGCCAAAAGCATGGCTGATGCCCGCGGCCCCCTGGCCGCTTGAAAGGCAAAATCAGCCCGCCTAACTTGCCGGCCAAAACGAGGAAACACGATGGCCCACGAAACCGCAACGCTCGCTGCCTATGTCGCCAACCTGAAATTCGCCGATATTCCGGCAGCGGTGCTGGATCGGGCCAAGGTGCTGACGCTGGATTTCCTTGGCAGCGCCATCCGGGCGCGGAGCGAGGCTGAATCGACCCCGTCGCTGCTGAAGATGCTGGAAGCGCTGTCGCTCGACACCAGGGGCGAGTCCACCGTGTTCGGCGATTCCAAGACCTGGACACCGGCGGTCGCGGCTCTCCTCAACGGCGCCCTCGGCCATTCCCTCGATTTCGACGATACGCACGCGGATTCCTCGCTGCATCCGAGCGCGCCGGTGGTTCCGGCCGCGTTTGCCGTCGGCGAGATGGTTGGCGCTTCGGGGCGCGACGTGCTGACCGCGATCGTTGCGGGTTACGAGGTCTGCTGCCGGCTCGGCAACGCGCTCGATCCGACCTCGCATTATGCGCGGGGCTTCCATCCGACCGCGACCGCCGGCACTTACGGCGCGGCCGCAGCTGCGGCAAAACTGTTCGGCCTCTCCGAGCCGCAGATCGTTGCCGCCTTCGGCGTCGCCGGCAGCCAGGCCGCGGGCTCGCTGCAATTCCTTGTCAACGGTGCCTGGAACAAGCGCTACCAGGTTGGCGCCGCCGCCATGAACGGCGTGATCGCCGCAACGCTGGCGCGCAACGATTTCGTCGGCGCGACGGAATCGGTCGAAGGCAAGCACGGCCTGCTCGCCGGCTACACCGACGACGCGCATCCGGACAAGGCCGTGGCCGGGCTCGGCAAAACCTACGAGACCATGAAGATCGGCGTAAAGCCCTATCCGAGCTGCCGCTACACCCATGCCGCGATCGACGCGCTGATCGCGATGCGCCGCGAGCACAATCTCACCCCCGACCAGGTCAAGCGCGTCGAGATCGGCCTGCACCGCAACGGCATCACGCTGACAGGCGATGCCGCCACCAAGCGGCATCCGACCTCGATCGTCGGCGGCCAGTTCTCGATGTTCTTCACCGGCGCGCTCGCGCTCGACCAGGGCTCATTCGGCTGGGACGACTACAATCGTCTGGGGGATGCCGCGATCGATGCGCTCGCCAACAAGTTCGACGTGGTGCAGGACGACCGGCTCGAGGTCGGCCGCTCCCATCCGTTCGGCGCGCGCGTCAGCATCACGACTGAAGATGGCGTTCATGAGCGGCTCTACGCCGATCCCTCCGGCGAGCCGACCTCGTTCCCGGACGCGCAGGCGATGCAACAGAAGTTTCTGACGCTGGCACGGCCCGTGCTGAATGCGCGGGCCGACAAATTCGCCGACGCGATCATGACGCTGGAGCTGTTCGATCGCGTGGCGGCGGCGACGGAGCTCGGACGGCAGTAGAGGTCTCTTCGCCTCGCCCCGCTTGCGGGGAGAGGCCGGAATCCAAGCGCAGCTTGGATTCCGGGTGAGGGGGACTCTCCGCGAGTCCAGCTCTCACCTCCCTTGCGGAGACTCCCCCTCACCCCAACCCTCTCCCCGCAAGCGGGGCGAGGGAGAAGAGGCGGAGCGCGTCACCGCAACGACATCCCGCACGAGATCGAACACGCCATCCACTTCCGGTGGCCAGTTCGGCGAGCGGCCGAGCCGCACGATCACCAGCTTCTCGGACGGGATCACGATCGTGTACTGCCCGATCGTGCCCTTGGCGAAGAAGGCATCGCGCGGCCAGCCGTGCTCGACGCGAAACTTCGCGCCAAAGCTGTCGCCCTGATTGGTCCAGAAGCCAGCGCCGATGCCGACCCAGGCGTTCGGCGTGGCCGACGCGGAGTAGTTCACCCAGCCCTCCGGGAGAATGCGTTTGCCGCCGGCGATGCCGTCGTTGAGATAGAGCTGACCGAGCCGCGCCCAGTCGCGCGCGGAAGCCAGCATCGAGCCCGAACCCTCGATCGTGCCTGACGCGTCGAGCTGGAGCGTGACGTGACGCATGCCGAGCGGCGCAAACAATTCGCGGCGCGCGAACGCAAGCGCATCGGCGGGCTTGCCGCCGGCCCTCTCGCGCAATAGATGCGCAAGAATGACGGAGTTGCCGTCATGATAGTTCCAAGCCGTGCCCGGCGCGGTCGCAAGCGGCGCGCGCTCAGCAACGCTCGCCATGTCGTCCGAGGCATATTTCATGGTGTTGACCGGCTCGAGCGCGGAGCCGAGCGAGGCCTCCAGCGAGCTCCCGAGCGCGATGCCGGCGGTGTGACGCAGCAATTGGTCGACGGTGATGGCATGGCGCGGATCATCGGGATTGTGCCAGGCGGCGATTGGCGCGGGGCCGTCGAGCTTCAACTTGCCTTGGCGGACGAGAATGCCCGTCAGCGCCGACATCACCGATTTCGTCATGGAGAAGCCGAGCAGCTGCGTCTCCGGCGAGATGCCGTCGGCATAGCGCTCGGCAATGATGCGGCCATTCTTCATGACGACGATGGCGCGGGTGCGGCGGTAAGGCGGCTGCGCGGGTTCGGCGAAGGCGCGGTCGAGCGCGGCTGACAGGCCCTCGCTCTGCGGGGCGACGATATCCGGGCCGGCGATCTCGGGCAGCAACGCCGGCTGCTTGTCATCCCGCGGCAACGCCACATCGGCGAGCCCCAGGCCATGCTCGAGCGTGCAGCCCAGGCCCTCGCGATAGACGGCGTGGCTGCGGCCGATCCCGAACAGGGACACCGTGACATCCTTGCGGACGCGATCGACCTGGAAATTCATCGCCCAGGTCAGCAGACCCGCGCCCGGCATCGCGTCGGTGGTCTCGACGAGGTCGCGCTGGGGGTCGAGGCCGGAAACGAAGATCTCCGAGCAGAGCGTGTCGGCGATGAAGCCGGTGGCAACCTTGGGCACGTCGCGCGCCCGGGCCGCGCCGAGCGCGAGGCCGGCACAAGCGATGGCGGCGGTGGCGAGGATGATCTTACGGCGACGGGTCACGGGCTTTCTCCGGCTGGGGGGCGTGCGCGGAGAAGAAGCCGGATGCGGGCGAAGCACGCTCGCCCGATTTGAAATACGACCTTGTCAAAACTGATCGCGGCTGGCCGAATTTGAAATTATGATGCGAATTCAATGAATTAATGATCTAGACCGCATCGGCCTTGAGCCGCCGGTATTCGGTCGGCGTCACGCCCGTCACGGCCTTGAAGGCGCGATTGAAGGGGCCCAGCGACTGGAAGCCGGCGTCCATCGCGATGGTGATGACGGGGACTTCGACCTGGGCGGGATCGGCCAGCGCAGCCTTGGCTTCCTCGATGCGGTGGTTGTTCAGGAACACATTGAAGTTGCGATAGCCGAGCCGCTGGTTGATCAGCCGCCGCAGCCGGTATTCCGGGATCTTCAGCCGGCCCGCCAGCACGCCGATGGTGATGTTCTCCTGGCGGTAGATCCGCTCATCCGCCATCAGCCGCATCAGGGCGTCGATCAGCTTTTGGTCGGCGGCGGCATCGACCGCGGGCTGGCTGAAAATAACAGGTGGTGCGGGCTCCAAAGCCGCCGGAAACAGATCCGCCGCATCGACGCGCATCATGGCATAGACGATCGCCGCGACGGTGCAGGCGAACACGCCGGCATTGATGGTTTCGGCGACATCGCCAACGTGGTGGCCGGCGACGGTGATCTGCAGCATCGCGTTCAGCCCGCCATAGAGCGCGGTTGCGCAGACGATGAAGACACGAACGCGGCGGCGACGTTCGACAAGGTCGGCCGGCCAGGAGGCGATCATCTGCCAGACCGCAAGCGCGATGAAGCCGAGCACGATCAGATTGACCACCGTCACCGAGAGCCGCAAATGGCCGCTGGGCGCAATCCAGACGCAACCTGCGAAGCTGAAGGCCGCCACCAGCGCCCAGATCAAACCGTGCCACCAGCGCAAACGAAACTCGTCGTCGAACAGGGCGCGTGTAAACAGCCAGAACACCACGATATCGCCGGTCGACACCGCGATCAGCGGTGCATGCCAGAGCGGGATCCGCGACGTCACATCCAGCGAATAGCTCACCGCATGCACGGCCGAGCCCAGCGCGAAGGCTGCACCGAGCCGTCCCGCCTGCACATTGCGATAATCGGCGAGCAATGACACCGCCAGCACCAGCAACAGCGCGACGCTGGCGGCGCGGAAGGCGAGGTCGAGATTGGCTGTTGTCATCGTGCGATGCGATCGGGCGTGGTTGCGGTGGGTCGAACATCGTTCGTTGCGCCCATTTTTTCAAGAACCCATCCTCACGCTCACATCCTCACGCCCAGCTGTCATCGCCCGGCTCGACCGGGCGATCCAGTACTCCGAGGCAGCCGTGATTGAACCGATGGGCCGCGGCGTACTGGATCGCCCGCCTTCGCGGGCGACGACAGCCGGGCTTGGCCGCGACGGCCGTGCGAAATCCTGCTACGATCGGCCGCGCAAGAATAAGGAAGGAGTCCACCATGAGCTGGCAACCCTCGAACGATCCCGTGCTCGGCGATCCCATGTCCTGCGACGCGCTCGATCTCGTCATCGTGCCGCGCACCCGCGATCTCGGCGACGGTTTCGAGGTGCGGCGCGCGCTGCCGCATGGCAAGCGGCAGATGGTCGGGCCCTTCATCTTCTTCGATCATTTCGGCCCGGTGCAGTTCGTCTCCGGCAAGGGCATGGACGTGCGCCCGCATCCGCATATCGGCCTTGCCACCGTCACCTATCTGTTTGACGGATCCATCATGCATCGCGACAGTGAGGGCAACGTGCAGGAGATCGCGCCGGGCGCGATGAATCTGATGACCGCAGGCCGCGGCATCGCGCATTCCGAGCGCACGCCGGATACGCAGCGCGCCTCGGGGCAAAAGATGCTCGGCCTGCAAAGCTGGATTGCGCTGCCCGAAGGCTCCGAAGAGATCGAACCCTCCTTCCAGCATTATGCGGCCGGCGACCTGCCGATGATCTCCGAGCACGATTTCACCGCGCGGGTGATCGCCGGCTCCGCCTTCGGCGTCGCTTCGCCGGTGAAGATGGTTTCGCCCTGGTTCTACACCGAGGTCACGGCGGTCGCAGGCGCGATCGTGCCGCTCGACCCGGATCAGGAGGAGCGCGCGATCTACGTCGTCGACGGTGAGGTCGAGATCGCGAACGCGCGTTACGAGGGGCCACGGCTGCTGATCTTCCGCCCCGGCGACCGCATCACCGTGAAGGCGCTGAAGCCGACGCGCATGATGTTTCTCGGTGGCGATGCATTAGAAGGCCCGCGCCACATCTGGTGGAATTTCGTCTCCTCCAGCAAGGAGCGGATCGAGCAGGCCAAGCAGGACTGGAAAACCGGCCGCTTCGCCGCGGTTCCGCAGGAACATGAGTTCATTCCGCTGCCGGAATAGGCTAATCCGGCTTTCGGCCGCGCCACCAGGTGGGGGCCGAAAGCCCCGACTTCAAGCCTTCTGTCCGAAAGCCAAGTCTTCGAAAGCCAAGTCTACGAACGTCAAGTCTACGAACGTCAAGCCTACGAACGTCAAGCCTACGAACGTCAAGCCTACGAACGTCAAGCCTACGAACGTCAAGTCCACGAAAGTCTTGCGATGACCGCCATGCTCTCCAGCGACCTGCCCCTGACCAAGATCGGCCGCGGCAAGGTGCGCGATATCTACGCCGTCGACGACGACCGCCTGCTGCTGCTCACCACCGACCGCATCAGCGCCTTCGACGTCGTGATGAGCGAGACCATCCCGATGAAGGGCGCAGTCCTCACGCAGATCAGCGCGTACTGGTTTGGCAAGCTCGAAGGCATCGTGCCGCATCACATGATCAGCGCCGACACCGACGAGATCATCGCCGCCGTGCCGGCGTTGAAGCCGCATCGCGCCGAGATCCTCGGCCGCGCCATGCTGTGCAAGCGCACCACCGTGTTTCCGATCGAATGCGTGATCCGCGGCTATATCTCCGGGTCGGCCTGGAAGGAATATGCCGCGAGCGGAACGCTTGCAGGCGAGAAACTGGAGGCGGGCCTCGTCGAGAGCGAGAAGCTCGAGCCGTCGATCTTCAGCCCGGCCACCAAGGCCGAGACCGGCCATGACGAGAACATCACGATTGCAAAGATGCGCGAAATCGTCGGCGACGACGTCGCCTACACGCTCGAAAGCATGACGCGCGCGATCTACACGCTCGGCGAAGAGCTGGCGCGCGAGCAGGGCATCATCATCGCCGACACCAAGTTCGAATTCGGCCGCGACAAGGACGGCCGCATCATCCTGATCGACGAGGTGATGACGCCGGATTCGTCACGCTTCTGGGCGGTGGATGCCTACAAGCCGGGCCAGCCGCAGGCGAGCTTCGACAAGCAACCCTTGCGCGACTATCTCGACGCCGAGCGCCGCGCCGGCCGCTGGAACGGCGACGCCCCGCCGCCGCCGCTGCCCGCCAGCGTGGTGGATGCCACCAGCAAGCGGTATCTGGAAGCGTATCGGCGGGTGACGGGGAAAGAGCTCAAGATTTAGGCTCTCACCGTCGTCCTGGCGAAAGCCAGGACCCACCGCAGATCGATTGCGGACGGCACTAATCCCAAACGACCAATCTTCGCCAAACTCCTCCCTGGGGTGATGGGTCCTGGCTTTCGCCAGGACGACGGCCGAGCGCGCCGACCGAATTTCGGCTTTTCCCTCCCCCTATGATTGACCGTTCACACGCAGATCGCGGCGGAACTGTCGGATGCCTCATATTTGCAAGAATCCTGTTGCGCTAGGCTCGCACTCGGCTACCTCTCCGGACGGGAATTTTCATGAGCGAGTTTCAGGACGTGACAGATCCGGCAATTGGCTTTGGTCCGGTCGCGGGGATCAACCCGTCCGTCAAGCGTGCGCTGAATGATATGCTGGGAGGAGGTGCGGCGAGCGTCCTCACCGTGACGTTCGGTCTGTCCTATGCGCTGCTGATCTTTGCCGGCCCGCTTTCGCCCTATCTCTCCTACGGCATCGCTGCGACCTTCATCAGCTCGGCGGTGCTTGCCGCCGTGATCGGGCTCGGCAGCTCCCTGCCCTTCGCGATCGCCGCCCCCGACAGCTCGACCGCTGCCGTCACCGCAATTCTGGCGGCCTCGCTGGTCGAGCACATCGAAGCGGTCAACCCGTCGGCCCCCCTGCTCTCCCCGGTCCTGATCACGCTCGGCCTGTCGACCGTGCTGACCGGGGTGGTGCTGTGCGGGCTGGGCCTGACGCGGATGGGCCGCGCCATCCGCTACGTGCCCTATCCCGTGGTCGGCGGCTTCCTCGGCGCCACCGGGCTCCTGATCGTGGTGGGCGCGATCCGGGTGATCACCGGACATCCCGTGCAATTTACCACGCTCTTGCGCTTCACCAACGGCGTTACGCTGTCGGAGCTCGGCGCGGCCTGCGCGATGGCGCTGGTGCTGTATCTGACCTGGCACCGCTCGCGCAGCCCGTTCGGATTGCCGATCATCCTGATCGGCGGCATGCTGACGGCGCACCTGGCATTCTTGGTTACGGGCGTCTCGCTCGACCAGGCTCGCGCCATGGGCTGGATCTTCCAGCCCCCGCCGGCGGCAACCTTCATGGTGCCCTGGCACTTGGACGGTTTCATCCACTATCCCTGGTTCGCGGTGCCCGACCTGCTCGGCAATCTCGTCGCCGTCATTTTCGTCACCGCATCGAGCACGCTGTTCAACACCACCGGCATCGAGGTCGCGGTGCACCGCGAGGCCAATCTGGAACGCGAGCTGAACATGACCGGCGCCGCCAACATGCTGACCGGCGTACTCGGCGGCTATGCCGGCTGCATCTCGGTCAGCCGCTCGATCCTCAATTTCTCCAGCGGCGGCCGCGGCCGCCTGTCCGGCCTCACGGTCGCGGCCATCTCGCTGCTGATGCTCGCGGTCGCGCCGGAGCTGCTCGGCTTCATTCCGAAATTCGTGCTCGGCGGCTTGCTGCTCTATCTCGGCGCCGACCAGCTGCACAAATGGATCATCGAATCGCGCAAGCGGCTCTCCAAGCTGGAATATCTGTCGCTGGTCGCCATCATCGCGATCATCGTCATCTGGGGTTTCGTGCCGGGAATCCTGATCGGCATCATCATCGGCTGCGCGACCTTTGCCTTCAGCGCCGCTCGCGTCGAATCGATCAAGTACAGTTTTGACGGCTCCGAATACCGCTCCTCGCTCGATCGCTCGCGCGACGACCAGGAGGTGCTGCTCGCCCATGGCGGCAAGATCCAGGGCCTCAACCTGCAGAGCTACCTGTTCTTCGGCTCCGCCAACCGGCTCTACCAGCACGTCAAGCAGCTGCTGCACGAACGTCCGGAATGCCGCTATCTCCTGTTCGACTTCAAGCTCGTCACCGGCGTCGATTCCTCCGCCGCCTACAGCTTCGCCCAGATCAAACGCAGCGCGGCCGATCTCGGCGTCGAGCTGATCCTGGTGCATCTGTCGGCGGCCGCGGAGAAGGTGCTGCGCTCCAGCGACTTCGTCGGCGAAGGCGTCAGCATCATTCCCGAGCTCGATCGCGCGCTGGAATGGTGCGAGAACGAGCTGATCGCGCAGCACCAGGGCCTCGCCCAGGAACAAGCGAGCCTGCGCGACTGGTTCGCGAGCATTCTCGACAGCGAGGACGATGCCGACGAGCTGATCCGCCGCTGCCAGCGCATCGAGGTCGGGGCCGGCGAGGTGATCGTGCAGGCCGGCGATCCCGCCGATTCCATGCACTTCATCCTCGACGGCCGTGTCGGCATCATGGTTCCCGCCGACGACGACCGCACCACGCGCGTGCGCAGCCTCGGCCGTTACACCACCATCGGCGAGATGGGCCTCGTCTCGCAGGCCCCGCGCAGCGCCACCATCCAGGCTGAGGTCGACAGCGTGCTCTACGTGCTCAACAAACACCAGTTCGCCGCGATCAGGGAGGAAGACCCCGCGCTCAGCCACAAGCTGCTCACCTATTTCGTCTCGGTGATGGCGGAGCGGCTGACTTTCGCGAACCGGACGATCGCGGTGCTGCGGCGGTGATCGTCACTTCTGACGGAAGCAGCCCGCCACAACCTGGGTGTCGTCCTGGCGAATGCCAGGACCCATAGCCACCGGCCGCGCTGATGCGAAGACTCGTTGTGACCTGCTTCGCGTCAAACTACTCCCTGGGGTAATGGGTCCTGGCTTTCGCCAGGACGACGAGAGCCCTCACACCCCCGCCATCATCACGTATTTGATCTCGACATATTCTTCCATGCCGTGACGCGAGCCTTCGCGGCCCAGTCCGCTTTCCTTGACGCCGCCAAAGGGCGCGACTTCCGTGGTGATGAGGCCGGTGTTGACGCCAACCATGCCCGACTCCAGCGCTTCGGCGACGCGCCAGACGCGGCCGAGATCGCGGGAGTAGAAGTAGGACGCAAGACCAAACGGCGAGGCGTTGCACATCGCGATGACGTCGGCCTCATCCTTGAAGCGGATGACGGGCGCGACCGGTCCGAAGGTTTCTTCCTGAGACACCAGCGAGTCCGGCTTGACGTCGGCGAGCACGGTCGGCTCGAAGAAAGAGCGCCCGAGCTCGCTGCGCTTGCCGCCCGTCACGACCTTGGCGCCGCGCTTGACGGCATCGGCGATGTGACGCTCGACCTTGTCGATCGCCTTCATGTTGATCAGCGGGCCCTGCGTGACGCCGGCTTCCGTGCCGTCGCCGAGCTTCATCGCGGCGACCTTCGCCGCGAGCTTCTTGACGAACTCCTCGTAGATCTTGTCCTGGGCGTAGAGACGGTTGGCGCAGACGCAGGTCTGGCCCATGTTGCGATATTTCGAGACGATCGCGCCCTCGACCGCGGCGTCGAGGTCGGCATCGTCGAACACCACGAAGGGCGCGTTGCCGCCGAGTTCGAGGCCCAGTCGCTTCACGCCGACGGAGGCCTGCTGGTAGAGGATCTTGCCGACCGGGGTCGAGCCGGTGAAGCCGACGAAACGCACGGCCGGATGCTCGCACAGCACCTTGCCGATCGGCGGCGCATCGCCGGTGACGATGTTGAGCACGCCCTTGGGGATGCCCGCCTTCTCGGCGAGCACGGCCAGCGCCAGCGCCGACAGCGGCGTCTCGTTGGCGGGCTTGAGCACCACAGTGCAGCCTGCGGCCAGCGCCGGCGAGACCTTTCGCGTGATCATGGAGTTCGGGAAATTCCACGGCGTGATGGCGCCACAGACGCCGATCGGCTGCTTGATCGCGAGCAGGCGCGCATCGGGCCGCTGCGAGGGGATGGTCTCGCCATAAACGCGGCGGGCTTCCTCCGCGAAGAACTCGATATAGGCGGCGCCGATATCGACCTCGCCGAGCGCTTCCGAAAGCGGCTTGCCCTGTTCGGAGGTCAGGATCAGCGCGAGGTCCTCGCGGTTGGCAATGATCAGTTCGAACCATTTGCGCAAGATGTTGGAGCGCTGCTTGGCGGTGTGCTTGGCCCAGGCCGGGAAGGCGCGCTGGGCGGCCTCGACAGCCTTGGTGGTGTCGTCCGCGCCGAGCTGCGGCACCTTTGCGATCTCGACACCGGTCGCGGGATTGTTCACCGCGAAGACCGGCGTGCCGACCCAGGCGCCGTCGATGTAGCAGGCCTCCTTCAGCAGCGAGGGGTCCTTCAACCGGTCACGCAGGGCGGCGGTTGCGTGTTGGGCGCGTGCGGAGGCGGTCGGCGTCATGGCGTTACTCCCAAGGCGATCATTGCGGGGCGATCGGATCGGCCGGAATATAGGGACATCAGGTGCGCAATGCACGGTCCCGCAACGCACATCTGATGGGAGTTAGGTTCGGAGCGGCAGGATTACGCCGCGCCGCTCAGATAGGTCTCGCGCCGGCCGATCATGCGTTCGGCGGCCGCCTTGGCGTCGGCCTTCGAAGAGGTCGCGCAGGTCCGGTATTCGAGATCGGGCGCGTCGGAGGTGTCGCGGCGGCCGAACCAGGATTTCGAGCCGACCGGCAGCAGCGCCAGCGCCTGCGCCAGATTGTCGACCGCGCCGAACGAATAGAGCGCGCCTGATCCGGCGATCCGCACCTCATAAATGCCAGGCGAGATCGGCGCTTCGAGATTGTCACCCCGTCCGGGACGGGGATAGCGCTTCCATTCGCTCCAGGTCGAAATCATCTCAGGTCCCCTCGCGGCCGATGGAAGCCGCAAATCTGCATCAAGTCCCAACGCCAGCCGCCAATCGGCCCATAAGCTGAACGCCGCAACGCACAAAATGTTTCAAGTGCTTCAAACAGCCCAAAGATACCGCCTGAGCCCATCCATGGTCACGGCTGGTTGCGGCCATCCACCGCAGATTGTGCTGATGTGTTGCAAATCAGTCGTCCCGCGCGGAACGCAGACCGTCAAGTCACGACATCGCGACCGAAGGGTGCATATCGCCACGCTTGCCGCGCAGTGAATGCGGGAGGACAATCGATTGCTTCCAACAATAATCAAACCGGAGGAAACGCGGATGCAAAGCAAAGCCGAGATCGACGAGATTCTGCGCAAGGCAAGCGACGCCAAGGACATTCCCGGCGTTGTTGCGATCGCCGCCAGCGGCAACGAAGTCCTGTATCGGGGCGCGTTCGGCGTGCGCGACCTGTCCAAACCCGATGCGATGACCATCGATAGCGTGTTCTGGATCGCCTCGATGACGAAGGCGGTCACATCGGCCGGCGCGATGCAGCTGGTCGAGCAAGGCAAGCTGTCGCTCGATGCGCCGATCGGATCGCTGCTGCCCGATCTCGCCAAGCCGCAGGTGCTCGAAGGTTTTGACGCCAAGGGCGAACCGAAATTGCGACCGGCGAAAGGCGCGATCACGCTGCGCCAGCTGATGACCCACACCGCCGGCTTCTGCTACGACATGTGGAATGGCGACTTCGCGCGCTACATGGAGAAAGCAGGCACGCCGGGAATCATCACCTGCCAGAACGCGGCGCTGAAGACGCCCATCATGACTGATCCCGGCACGCGCTGGGAATACGGCACCAATATCGATTTCGTCGGCAAGGCGGTGGAAGCCGTCAGCGGCAAGCGGCTCGATGCATATCTGCGCGACAATCTGTTTGCGCCGCTTGGGATGTCCGACACCGGCTTCAAGATCAGCGACGATATGCGGAAACGCCTCGTTGGCATGCATGCGCGCGGCGAGGACGGCCAGCTCGCCGCGATCCCGTTCGAGCTCGAGCAGAATCCGGAATTCCACATGGGTGGCGGCGGCCTCTATTCGACGGCCGGCGACTACATCAAGTTCACCCAGATGATCCTGAACAAGGGGCGCGGCAACGGCAATCAAGTGCTGAAATCAGAGACGATCGCCATGATGGGGCAAAACCAGATGGGCGATCTCAACATGACCAAGATGACGACGGCGGCACCGCCCTACACCAATGACGTCGATCTCTATCCCGAGCAGATGAAAAAGTGGGGCCTCAGCTTCATGATCAACACCGCCAAGACTGCGGAAGGCCGCAGCGCCGGCAGCCTCGCCTGGGCGGGCCTTGCCAACACCTATTACTGGATCGACCCGGCACGCGACGTCACCGGCGTGATCCTGATGCAGCTGTTGCCGTTCGCGGATGCAAAGTGTCTGCAGACATTCGCGGGATTCGAGCGTGGCGTCTATGCCGGGCTCGATGCGGGCAGCGGACAGAAGGCGGCGTAGGGGAGCGCATAGGCCTTACCATCCGTCGTGGCCGGGCTTGTCCCGGCCATCCACGCGTCGCCGCGAAGAACGTGGATGCCCGGGACAAGCCCGGGCATGACGACTGCGGGAGAGGCGCGCGGGCCTTAAACCGTCAGCCCACGCTGCTGCGCCAGCTCCTTCAGCGACACCTGCGGGCGCGCGCCGATGTGCTGGATGACTTCGGCGGCGGCGAGCGCACCGAGTTCGCCGCACTGCTTGTGCGACAGGCCGCGCGAGAGACCATAGAGGAAGCCGGCGGCGAACAGATCGCCGGCGCCGGTGGTGTCGACCAGTTGCGAGATCGGCGAGGCCGGAGCGGCGACGGCGTCGGTCGGCGTCACCACGACGCAGCCCTTTTCGCTGCGGGTCACCACGCCGAGCTTGACGTCGTTGCGAAGTTGCTTGAGCGCGGTGTCGAAGTCGGAGGTCTCGTAGAGCGAGTGCAACTCGGACTCGTTGGCGAACACGATGTCGGCGGTGCCGCCCCGCATCAGCCCCAGGAACTCGTCGCGATAGCGGCTGACGCAGAAGGAGTCCGACAAGGTCAGCGCCACCTGGCGGCCGGCCTCGTGGGCGATCTTGGAGGCCTTGAGGAAGGCCTCCTTGGCACCCGGAGGATCCCAGAGATAGCCTTCGAGATAGACAATCTTGGCGGCCGCGATCTCGGCCGGATCGATATCGGCCGGCGACAGATCCTGCGCAGCTCCGAGATAGGTGTTCATGGTGCGCTCGCCGTCACCTGTCACCAGGATGTAGGAGCAGCCGGTGGCGGGGCCGTCCTTCGCAGGCGTCGTGTTGAAGGCAACGCCGGAGGCGCGGATGTCGTGGACGTAGAGCTTGCCGATCTGGTCGTCCTTGACCTTGCCGACATAGGCGGCGCGCGCGCCGAGGCTGCCGATGCCGACGATGGTGTTGGCGGCCGAGCCGCCCGACACTTCCGTCGCCGGACCCATGTCGGCATAGATCGCAGCAGCCCGCGCCTCGTCGATCAGGGACATGCTGCCCTTGGTCATGCCGTGCTTGACCAAAAAGGCTTCATCGGTCCGGACCAGCACGTCGAACAGCGCATTGCCGATGCCGAGAACGTCATATTTCACGTCAGCCATTCACCTTGATCCTGTTTGGCGGATTGCGGACCCTGCAGAAATCCGCTTCCTGTCAGCCTGAAATCTGGCTCGCGGCCTATCACGACCGGCCCCGAGCGGGCAAGCAACGGTATTGTAACAAGCCCGATGATCCGCTCCTTCCTGACCGTCTCGACGGGAACACTGGCCTCGCGGCTGCTCGGCTTTGGCCGCGATTCCCTGATCGCGGCGCTGCTCGGCACTGGCGGGGTGGCCGACGCCTTTCTGGCCGCCTTCCAGCTCGTCAACGTGGCGCGGCGGCTGCTCAGCGAAGGCGCGCTGAACGCCGCCCTGATCCCGGCCTGGCTGCGCGTTCGCGACCGCGACGGCGAAGAGGCCGCTTCCGCCTTTGCGGGACGCGTGCTCGGCACCGTCAGCGCGGGCCTGATCGTGATCTCGATCGGCATTGCCCTCGCCATGCCGCTGATCGTCATGATCATCGCGCCGGGCTTCGTCGGCAGCGCCACGCTCGATCTCGCCGTCGCGCACACGCGGCTGATGCTGCCTTATCTGGCCTTCGCCGGGCCGGTCACGGTGCTGATGGGATTGCTCAACGCGCAAGGGAAATTTGCGCTCACGGCATTCACGCCGCTGCTGTTCAACATCGCCCTGATCGCAGCGATCGCACTACTGCTCGCCGGGCATGCCGATGCGCCGCTCGCCGCATGGATGCTGGCCGCGACCGTCGGGGTCGCCGGCCTGCTGCAACTCGTGATGCTGGCCTCGCAGCGAAGCGCGCGCCTGGCGACGCCGCTGCGCGTGAGCTTCGACAAGGAGATGCGCGGCTTCTTCGCCAAGGCGATCCCCGGCATGATCGCAAGCTCGGGGCCGCAATGGTTGATGATCGCGGGCGCGATCATCGCCTCGGGGACTCCGTCCGCCGTGTCCTGGCTCTATTTCGCCAACCGCCTAGTCGAGCTGCCGCTCGGCATTGTCGGCGTCGCCATGGGCGCGGTGCTGGTGCCGGAATTGACCCGCGCGGTGGGGAGCGGCGATCGCGAGGCCGTCGCGCACGCTGAATCGCGCGCGCTGGAACTGGCAACCGGACTGGCGTTGCCGGCCACGCTTGGCCTCGCCGTTCTCGCCGAGCCGATCGTGCGATTGTTGTTCGAGCACGGTGCCTTCGGCGCCGAAGACAGCATCGCCACCGCGCATGCATTGATGTGGCTGGCGCTGGGCCTGCCGGCGCATGTGCTGAGCAAGGCGCTGTCGCCGGCCTTCTATGCGCGCGGCGACACGATGACGCCGCTGCTTGCAACGGCCAAGGGCTTTATGGTCGCCGTGGCGCTTGCGGTCGTGCTCGGCCATGTCTTCGGCGCGAGCGGGATTGCCGCGAGCATCGCCGTCGGGGCGTGGAGCAGCGCGGCCTCGCTGCTTCGGAAAGGCACCAGCGCATTCGGCTTCTCGGTCGACGCCGACGCCCGTAAACGGCTGCCGCGGATCGTGCTTGCCGCCGCCGCCATGGGCGCCCTGCTTTGGCTGACGACCGGGCTGATGCCCTTGGAAGCCCATGACCTGATCCGCTTGATCGGGCTGGGCCTGCAGATCGCGGCGGGAATGGCCGTTTACGGTCTGCTCCTGCAAATCCTCGGCGCAGCCTCCTGGCGCGAGGCGGTGAACGCCCTGAAGCGGCCGGCTCGTTAGAGCGCTCGCCGACGGGCCTTCACCTCTCCCATCGGGAGAGGTCGATTTGCGCAGCAAATCGGGTGAGGGGACCTGGTCCCACGATAGAGACTAACCCCTCACCCGCGCCTTCGGCGCGACCTCTCCCGATGGGAGAGGTGGAATTGCCCTTGACGGAGCAGCGCTGCTGTTGGAAACGACAGCCGACCACCTATGGGAAGGCGTGCCAGGAAGACTAACCATGCCATTCGTTGAACGGGTTTTTTCGGGCGTCCAGCCGACGGGCAATCTGCACCTCGGCAACTACCTCGGCGCGATCGTCAACTTCGTGAAAATGCAGGAAACTCACAACTGCATCTATTGCGTCGTCGACATGCACGCGATCACGCAGGGCGTGGACGTCTGGGGCGGACCGGCCGAGCTCGCGCGCAACACCCGTGAGGTGACTGCGGCCTTCATCGCCGCCGGCATCGATCCCAGGAAGCACATCGTGTTCAACCAGAGCCAGGTCTCCGGCCATGCCGAGCTCGCCTGGATCTTCAACTGCGTCGCGCGCATGGGCTGGCTCGGACGCATGACCCAATTCAAGGAGAAGGCCGGCAAGGATCGAGAGAACGCCTCCGTCGGGCTGTTCGACTATCCCGTGCTGATGGCCGCCGACATCCTGCTGTACCGCGCCACCCACGTGCCGGTCGGCGAGGACCAGAAGCAGCATCTAGAGCTCTCGCGCGACATCGCCCAGAAGTTCAACAATGACTTCGGCGATTCCATCCGCGCGCAGGGCGCCAATGACGGCCTGTTCTTCCCGCTGCCTGAACCCTTGATCACGGGCCCTGCGACGCGCGTGATGTCCTTGCGCGACGGCACCAAGAAAATGTCGAAGTCGGATGCGTCGGACAATTCGCGCATCAATCTGACCGACGATGCTGACACCATCGCGCAGAAGATCCGCAAGGCAAAGACCGATCCGGAGCCGCTGCCGAGCGAAGAGAAAGGCCTGGAAGCGCGCCCCGAAGCGGACAATCTCGTCGGCATTTTCGCGGCGCTCGCCGAACGTTCCAAGGCCGAGGTGCTGCGCGAATTTGGCGGCGGCCAGTTCTCCAGCTTCAAGAACGCGCTGGCGGAGCTGTGTGTCACCAAACTCGCGCCGATCGCCGGTGAGATGAAGCGCCTGGTCTCGGACCCCGGCCATATCGACAGCATCCTGAACGATGGCTCCGATCGGGCACGCGCGCTTGCCCAGGAGACCATGAACCTGTCGAAAGACATCGTCGGCTTCATCAGACGGCGCTGAAGTCCAGCAGCATCGGCGCGGCGAAGTAGACGACCGTCATGCCCGGGCTTGTCCCGGGCATCCACGTTCTTGGCGTATCCAGAAGCAGGATGGCCGGGACAGGCCCGGCCATGACGACGCAGATATTCTCCGTTCACTAACCCACTGATATAACAGCGAAACGGCGTCACCTCCCCTTGACCGTGCGTTCTCCGTCGCCATCTGCTAGTGGATAGGGTACGCGCCGGCCTTGAACCGGCGACGTCTGGAGAAAACCATGTTCATTCAAACCGAAGCCACCCCCAATCCCGCCACGCTGAAGTTCATTCCCGGCCGCGTCGTGTCCGACGGCGGCCCGATAGAGTTTGCCAGCCGCGAGTCCGCAACGCGCTCGCCGCTCGCGGAAAAGCTGTTCGAGGTGCCCGGCGTCACCGGCGTGTTCTATGGGTCGGATTTCATCACCGTCACCAAGGCGGACGGCGAATGGCAGCAGCTCAAGCCTGCGATCCTCGGCGCCATCATGGAGCACTACATGTCCGGCGCGCCGCTGCTCGCCGATGGCGTGGTCCAGAGCGATGTCGATCTCGACGACGAGGACGAGTTTTTCGACGAGTCCGATGCCGAGACCGTCGACATGATCAAGGATCTGATCGAGACGCGCGTGCGGCCGGCCGTCGCCAATGACGGCGGCGACATCACCTTCCGCGGCTTCAAGGACGGGATCGTCTATCTCAACATGAAGGGCTCGTGCGCCGGCTGCCCGTCATCGACCGCAACGCTCCAGCACGGCATTCAGAATCTGCTGAAGCATTTTGTGCCCGACGTGGTTGAAGTCCGGCCGATGTAGCGCCCTCGACGCACCGATTTGATTCCGTCATGCCCGGGCTTGTCCCGGGCATCCACGTTCTTGGGGCTGCAAAGTCGTGGATGGCCGGGTCAAGCCCGGCCATGACGCGAAGAAGCTTGGGCATCATCCGGCTGGCGATGCTATGATCGCGCCATGCTGATCCTCGCCATCGATACGGCGCTCGACGCCTGCTCCGCCGCCGTTCTCGACACCGACGCCGGCGTGCTCCTTGCACAGGAGCAATTGCTCATGAAGCGCGGCCACGCCGAGGCTTTGATGCCGATGATCGCGCGCGTGATGCAATCGGCCGATTGCGCTTTCACCGCGCTCGACCGCATCGCTGTCACGGTCGGCCCCGGCAGCTTCACCGGCTTGCGCGTCGGTATTTCGGCGGCACGCGGCCTTGCCCTGGCGGCCGGGCGGCCGGCCGTGGGGCTCACGACGCTGTCGGCCTATGCGGCGGCCATCGTCGGCCAGAGCGGACCTGCACCGGTGATCTCGGCCATCGATGCGCGGCATGATCACGTCTACTTCCAGATCGTCGGTGGCGACGGCGGCCAGCTGGTGCGGCCGAAGATCGCCTCCATCGACGAGGCTATCGCCGCCTCGCAATTCGGCGCGCCGCATCTGGTCGGCAACGCCGCAAAAATCCTTGCCGAGCGCTGGCCGGCGGATGCGCCACCGCCAGCAACGGTCGATGCGCAGCCCGCGCCCGATATCGGCTGGGTCGCATGGCTGGGAGCCGCCGCCGATCCCGACACCAATCCCCCGCGGCCGTTCTACCTGAAAGCACCCGACGCAAAGCCGGCGGCACAACCGCTGTTCGCAGCTCAAGCCGCAAGCTCATGATGAAGTGGATTTCGCAATGGTGGCGCGGCGGCACCGCGGCCGTCGAGCCGGCGTCGACGCGCGACGCGGCGCGTCTGGCGCAGCTGCACGGTGCTTCCTTTGCACATGGCTGGGGCGAAGCGGAATTCGAAACCATGCTCAGCGAGCGTAATACACTCGTGCATCGCTTGCGCCTGGGTCGCAAGACGATCGGCTTTGCGGTGTCGCGGATCGGCGCGGACGAAGCGGAAATCCTCTCCGTCGCGGTGGACCAGTCTTACCGCGGCCGCGGCCTCTCCCGCACGCTGCTGATGACCCATCTCGGTCACCTCGCAGGGCGCGGCGTACGCACGATATTTCTGGAAGTCGAAGAGAACAACCAGCCTGCGCGACGGCTCTATGAGAGGGGCGGATTCGTAGTGGTCGGGCGCCGCGAACGCTACTATAAGCATCCGAGCGGGGAACAACTGAACGCACTTCTGATGCGACGTGATTTGACGTAACATTGATGGCAGAAAGCGCCACGTCAGACGGACACGATATGACCGGACTTAAACCTTCTTCCGCATCCAAGGCGACCGGCATCGAGGCGCGCTGTGCCGCCACCGGCATGCGTATGACCGAGCAGCGCCGCGTCATCGCGCGCGTACTTGCGGAAGCCGTCGATCACCCTGATGTCGAGGAATTGTACCGGCGCTGTGTCGCCGTCGACGACAAGATCTCGATCTCGACCGTCTATCGCACCGTCAAGCTGTTCGAGGATGCCGGCATCATCGAGCGCCACGATTTCCGCGAGGGCCGAGCGCGTTACGAGACGATGCGCGACAGCCACCACGACCATCTCATCAATCTGCGCGACGGCAAGGTGATCGAGTTTACCTCCGAAGAGATCGAGAAGCTGCAGGCGGAGATCGCCCGCAAGCTCGGCTACAAGCTGGTCGATCACCGGCTCGAGCTCTACTGCGTCCCGCTCGACGACGACAAGCCGACCAATTGATGAACATGTCTTTCGGCGAGATCTCTTCACCTCTCCCCGACGGGGAGAGGTCGATTTGCGGAGCAAATCGGGTGAGGGGTCTCAGGTCCCACGAGAGAGTTGTTTCCCTCACCCGGCGCTTCGCGCCGACCTCTCCCTCCGGGAGAGGTGGCACCGCCCCCGCCACGAGCTGAATGTCCATCGATCTCATCATCTTCGATTGCGACGGCGTGCTCGTGGACAGCGAGGTGATCTCCTGCCGCGCCCATGCCGACGTGCTGACGCGCCACGGCTATCCGATCACGCCGGAGCAGGTGTCCGAGCGCTTCCTTGGCCGCTCCACAAAGCAGGCCAATCTCGAAATCGAAACCGAGCTCGGCCGCAAGCTGCCTGAGGCCTATCATGGCGATCTCCAGGACCAGCTGTTCCGCGCGTTCGAAGCCGACCTCGAGGCGATCCGCGGCATCCACGATGTCCTCGACGTCGTGACCCAACGCGTCTGCGTCGCCTCGAGCGGCTCACACCAGCGTATGCAAGTGAGCCTCGGAAGCACGGGGCTCTATGAACGCCTCGCGCCAAATATCTTCTCGTCGTCGCAGGTGACGAACGGCAAACCCGCACCGGACCTCTTCCTGTTCGCGGCCAGGGAAATGGGCGTTCCGCCCAAACGCTGTGTGGTGATCGAGGACAGCCTGGCCGGCATCGCCGGCGCGCGGGCGGCCGGAATGAAAGTCTTTGGCTTTTTCGGCGGCAGCCATTGCGGGGCCGGCCATGCCGAGACCCTGCGCCGGGCCGGCGCCGATCTCACCTTTTCGGACATGCATCAATTGCCGGAGCTGGTCCGGGGGGTCACGGCGGACGTCCTGACGGGATAGCTTCTTGGCGTCATTCCGGGGCGATGCGCCGGGACCGCGAAGCGCGGCCCGGAGCATCGAACCCGGAATCTCGCGCCAAAACCTCTGGATTTCGGGTTCGCCCGCTTGGCGGGCGCCCCGGAAAGACGAGTCTTGGTCCCCCAATCGCTGGCTTTTCGGCCCCCCAGCCTATATCTGAGGGCCGTCCTCCACCTCAATCCCGGGTTCCATGACGCCGCCGCGCAAGCTGCACATCAAATCATATGGCTGCCAGATGAACGTCTACGATGCCCAGCGCATGGTGGACACGCTGGCTCCGGAAGGATTCGTGGAGACTGATAACGCCGAGGACGCCGACCTCGTCATTCTCAACACCTGCCATATCCGCGAGAAGGCCTCTGAAAAGGTCTTTTCCGAGCTCGGCCGGCTGCGCGTCGCCAAGAACGAGGCTGCGCGCGCGGGACGCGCCATCCAGATCGCCGTCGCCGGCTGCGTCGCGCAGGCAGAAGGCGAGGAGATCGTGCGCCGCGCGCCCACGGTCGATGTCGTGGTCGGGCCGCAGAGCTATCATCATCTGCCCGAACTGCTGAAGCGCGCCGGCAAAGAGGGCCGGGCGATCGAGACGGAGTTTCCGGCAGCCGACAAGTTCGGCTTCCTCGCCCAGCCCAGGCCCGCTGCGATCCGCGCACGCGGCATCTCGGCGTTTGTCACGGTGCAGGAAGGTTGCGACAAGTTCTGCACCTTCTGCGTCGTGCCGTACACGCGCGGCGCAGAAGTCTCGCGCCCCGTCGCGAAGATCGTCGACGACGTCAAGCGGCTCGCCGACAACGGCGTGCGCGAGCTCACGCTGATCGGACAGAACGTCAACGCCTATCATGGCGAGGGACCGGACGGAAAAACCTGGCCGCTGGGCAGGCTGCTCGAGCATTTGGCGACAATTCCCGGCATCGCGCGGCTGCGCTATTCGACCAGCCATCCCCGCGACGTCGATGACAGTTTGATCGCAGCCCATCGCGATCTCGATTCGCTCATGCCGTTCGTACACCTGCCGGTGCAGTCGGGTTCGGACCGGATTCTCGCCGCCATGAACCGGAAACATACCGCCGATGATTATCGAGAGGTCATCGACCGTTTCCGCACCGCGCGCCAAGACATTGCTTTTTCATCAGATTTTATCGTCGGCTTTCCGGGTGAGAGCGAGCAGGATTTTCTCGCCACACTCGCGCTTGTCACGCAAATCGGCTACGCTGCGGCGTATTCGTTCAAATACTCCGCCCGGCCGGGAACCCCGGCCGCGGATATGCAGGAGACGGTGTCCCCCGCCGAGATGGACCAGCGATTGGAGCGGCTCCAGGAATTGATCGACAGCCAGCAATCGGCCTTCAACAAGGCTGCGATTGGCTCAACGGTCGACGTGCTGTTCGAACGTCCGGCGCGCAAGGACGGCCAGATCGTCGGCCGCACCGCTTTCCTCCAGCCTGCACATGTGATGGCCTCGCCCGATATCATCGGACAAATCCTGCCGGTCAGGATCGACAGCCTCGAGCGTTACAGTTTCCTCGGCGAGCTCGCGACGCCACGCAATGCCCGCGAGCCCGCTTTATCATCCATCGCCACTGGAGCCTGAACCCTTGCCCAAAAGCGCATCGGATTCGCCTGCCCTCGCTCCCAGCCGCAAGTTTGACCGCGACATGCAAGTTCCGCCCGAGACCCAGGTCGTCATCGACTTCGACGACAACCGCGCCGCGTCTGCGCTGGTCGGGCCCTATGGCCAGAACCTGGCGCAGATCGAGCGGCGGCTCGGCGTCGTCGTGGATTCGAAGGGCAACCACATCACCATCGGCGGAACGCGCGACGGCTGCGATGCCGCGCGGCGCGTGCTGGAGACGCTCTATGCACATGCCGTGAAGGGCCAGGATGTTGACCAGGGCGAGGTCGAAGGTGCAATCCGCGCTGTGATCGCGCAAGGATCTCTGTTCGAGTTCGACGCCAAATCGGCCAAGTCGGCCTTCGACAGCATCAACTTACGAAAACGCCCGGTGCGCGCGCGCACGGCCGCGCAGGATTCCTACATCCGCGCGCTGAAGCGCCATGAACTCGTGTTCGGCATCGGTCCCGCCGGCACCGGCAAGACCTGGCTCGCGGTCGCGCATGCCGCGCAATTGTTCGAGCGCAAGGAGGTCGACAAGATCATCCTGTCGCGTCCGGCGGTGGAAGCCGGCGAGCGGCTCGGCTTCCTGCCGGGCGACCTCCGCGAGAAAGTCGATCCTTATCTGCGTCCGATCTACGACGCGCTTTACGACCTCATGGACGCGCGCATCGTCGAGCGTGCACTGCAGACCGGCGAGATCGAGATCGCGCCGCTCGCGTTCATGCGCGGCCGCACGCTGACCAACGCCGCAATCATCCTAGACGAAGCCCAGAACACGACATCGATGCAGATGAAGATGTTCCTCACCCGTTTGGGCGAGAACAGCCGCATGATCGTGACGGGCGATCCCTCGCAGATCGATTTGCCGAATGGCCAGACCTCCGGCCTCGCCGAGGCGACCAGATTGCTGGGCGGCGTCGAGGGCATTGCGCAAGTTCATTTCAAGGCCGAGGACGTGATCCGCCACGAGCTCGTGGCACGAATCGTCGCCGCTTATGAAGGGTCGCCGCAGCGGCCACCCGCCGGCAACAAATCCTGACGGGACAACAACCGGACCCTGCGGGCGCGACTCCAGCGCCTTATCGTTCCGAACAAAGCCATGTCGCATCCCAATCTTCCCATCACCGAGGTCCTCGTCGTCGCCGATTGCTGGCAGAGCGAGCCTGACGCCGAAGCCGTGATCCAGCGCGCCATCGCGGCCGCCGCCGAATCCGTCGACGAAGACGTCGCGGATGCCGAAGTGGCCGTAATGCTGACCGATGATGCCGGCATCCGCACGCTCAACAGCAACTGGCGCGGTATGGACAAGCCGACCAATGTACTCTCGTTTCCCGCGCTCCAGGGCGAAGGCGAATGGAAGCCGGGCGATGCACCGCGCATGCTCGGCGACATCGCGATCGCCTTCGAGACCATGCGGCGCGAGGCGAACGAGGAACACAAGCCGTTCGATCATCATTTGAGCCATCTCGCCGTGCATGGTTTCCTGCACCTGATCGGCTACGATCACGAGAACGACGACGACGCGGAAGACATGGAAGCGCTCGAAACCGAGATCCTGGCTCATCTCGGCATTCCCGATCCCTATGCAGACCGCGCGGGGACACACTGAGATGCCGGACTCGGAGCCTGTTCACGACAACCCGCGCAACACGGCCAATCTGCCGGTGGTGGTGACGCCCGGCGAGGTCATGCGGCCGACCGCTGATGGCTGGCTGCTGCGCGCCATCCGCACGCTGTTCGGCTGGAAGGCCGGATCGGTGCGCGACGACCTGCAGGTCGTGCTCGATGCGACGACGCCCGACGACACCGGCTTCTCCGCGGTCGAGCGCACCATGCTGCGCAACATCCTCGGCCTGCACGAGCGCCGCATCGCCGACGTCATGGTGCATCGTGCCGACATCATCGCGGTGAGGCGCGACATCCCGCTCGGCGAATTGATGGACCGTTTCGAGAGCGCGGGCCATTCGCGCCTCGTGGTCTACAACGAGACCCTGGACGATCCCGTTGGCATCGTTCACATCCGCGACCTGCTCGCCTTCATGACCGCGCGTGCGCGGGTGTCGGAGGCGACCAAGACCAAACGCAAGAAGCCGCTGCCGGCCGGGCTGGATTTGAAGACCGTGGACCTCGCGCTACCGCTGCACGACGCGCGCATCATCCGCAAGCTGCTCTATGTGCCGCCGTCGATGCGCGCGATCGACCTGTTGGCGCAGATGCAGGCAACGCGCATTCACCTCGCCCTGGTCGTCGACGAATATGGCGGCAGCGACGGCCTTGTTTCGCTCGAGGATATCGTCGAGCAGATCGTCGGCGAGATTGACGACGAGCACGACAGCGACGAGCCGCCGTCGATCGTGCGCCTGCCCGACAACGCCTTCATCGCCGACGCCCGCGCCAGCCTCGACGACGTCCGCACCGTGATCGGCGCGGACTTCGTCACCGGCGAGGCCGGCGAGGAGGTGGAGACGCTGGGCGGCTATCTCGTCAGCTTCGTCGGGCGCCTGCCCGTGCGCGGCGAGGTGATCTCGGGTCCCGGCCATTACGAGGTCGAAGTGCTCGATGCCGATCCGCGCCGCGTCAAGCGGTTGCGCATCTCGACCCGGAAGGAGCGCCCCGCGCCGCGCACCCAGCGCGAGAGAAGCCGCCGCGAGGCCGCGCCCGAGAGCGGCCAGCCACCGGCCGGCGACACGCCGACCCCGCCGCCCGGCGAGGGGACCGGCCCGCAGTGACCGCGTTCCAGCGTTTCAGGCAGATTGCGCTCGCCATCATCCTGACCTGGGGATGGAAACGCGCGCTGCTCGCGATGGCGTGCGGCGCACTCTCGGTGCTGGCGCTGGCCCCGTTCAACATCTTTCCGGTGCTGTTCATCACCTTCCCTGTCATGGTCTGGCTGATCGACGGTGCCGGCGCCGGACGGTATGGCGGCGTTCCGGCCGCGGCGCTGACGGGCTACTGGTTCGGGCTCGGTTATTTCGTCCCGGGGCTTTACTGGATCGGCATCGCTTTCTTCGTCGACGCCGACGTGTTCGCCTGGCTGACGCCGTTCGCCGTGCTGGGCCTGCCGGCCTATCTCTCGATTTTCACGGCCATCGGTTTTGCGCTGGCCCGACTGCTCTGGACCAAGGACGCCACCCGCATCCTCGCGCTCGCGGCAAGCCTCACCATTGGTGAATGGCTGCGCGGGCACGTCCTCACGGGCTTTCCCTGGAACGCATTCGGCTATGCACTGTCGGAGCCGCTGCCGCTGGCCCAGACGGCCTCGTTGATCGGCCAATGGGGCATGACGTTCCTCGCGATCGCGATCTTCGCTAGCCCGGCCGTGCTGATCGACCGCACGCGCGATCGCAGGGCGGCGTGGCGCGTGCCGGCTGCTGCGCTTGCGCTGCTGGTCGTCATGGGCATTTTCGGCGCCATCCGCCTGTCGCTGCATCCGACCACGATGGTCGCGGGTGCAAAGCTGCGACTGATGCAGCCGAACCTGCAGCAGGACCTGAAATTCAACTATTCCGCCAAGGCGGAGGTGATGAAGAAATATCTGGCGCTGTCGGATCGCGCCTCCGGTCCGCAAGCGACCGGCGTGGGCGCTGCGACCATCCTGATCTGGCCGGAATCCGCCTTTCCGTTCTTCCTCACCCGCGAAGCCGACGTGATGGCCCAGATTGCCGAGCTGTTACCCAGGGGCACGGTGCTGATCACCGGCTCGGTGCGCGCTCCCGATCTGCCGCCTGGCACCCCGATCACGCGGGCCTATAATTCGATCTATGTCATCGACCACGACGCCAGCGTGCTCGCGATCTACGACAAGCTCCATCTGGTTCCATTCGGTGAATATCTTCCCTACCAGGATCTGATGGAGAAGCTCGGCCTCGAGCAGCTGACACGGATGCGTGGCGGCTTCATTCCCGGCACGGTGCGGCACGTGCTGCCGGTACCGGGCGCCCCGCCCGCGCTGCCGCTGATCTGCTACGAAGCAATCTTCCCCGGCGAAGTCGGAACGCGCGATGAGCGCCCGGGCTGGATGGTGAACCTTACCAATGACGGCTGGTTCGGCATCTCGACCGGCCCGCACCAGCATCTGGAGCAGGCGCGGATGCGCGCCATCGAGCTCGGACTGCCGCTGGTCCGCTCGGCCAATACCGGCATCTCGGCGGTGATCGATCCGGTAGGACGCACGGTGGCCAGCCTCGGCCTCGGGATCGAAGGCATCCTGGACGCAAGCCTGCCCGCCGCCATCCCACCCACGGTCTATGCGAGAGTCGGAGACATCCCCGCGGCAATGCTCGTCGCGCTGGCGATCGTTCTGGCGGTGCGACGACGTGTCGCGAAGCGGCACCCCTGATCGCGCGGTCGCCAGCGATTTCCGGCAGACGGGCGGAAACTTTTGACAACCGTAGTCCCACGGTTGACAGACCGTACGCGGGCTCCTCATTCTGCGCTGGCTGCACAAGACAGCGGTGCATTGCTAAATTTCTCCGCAATGTCTCCCCAATCAGAATGAAGTTTTGACGTCGCTGTCACCTGAGGCAATTTATCCTATTGCGCCGACGGTGGTGTTTGGAGGGCTGAGGAAATGTCGAAAGCGCCCAACCCTGTTGACAAATATGTCGGCAGTCGCGTGCGTATGCGCCGCATCATGTTGGGCATGAGTCAGGAAAAGCTCGGTGAAGCTTTGGGCCTGACATTCCAGCAGGTCCAGAAGTACGAGAAGGGCACGAACCGGGTCGGCGCAAGCCGCATCCAGCAGATCGCGGAGATTCTGCAGGTGCCGGTGTCGTTCCTGTTCGAGGGCGGACCGAGCGGCGTGGCGGGTCCGGATGGCTTCGCCGAAGGTGCGTCGCCCTCCTATGTCTCCGACTTCCTCGCCACCTCCGAAGGGCTGGCGCTGACCAAGGCGTTCACCCGGATCACCGATTCGAAGCTGCGCCGCTCCATCGTCGATCTCGTCGAGCAGATCGCCGCCCGCGAAGGCCCGGACAAGCGCTAAGGCGCTTTTTCATCCGATTTGAGACTGCGCCAATTCTGGCCTATGTCGTCATCTGCGGGCGCGCCTTGCGCCACTTCCGCTGAGATGATGCGATTCGAAGGCACAGATACGTCCATGGCGAACTCCAATTCATTCGATTCCCAAACTATTCTCGCTGGTATACGCCGCTGGGTGGAGATCGAGACGCCGACGGAAGTGCCCGAGCAGGTCAACAAGCTGACCTCGATGGTCGCCGATCATTATCGCGATCTCCCCGTCACGCTCGAGCGCGTCGCCGGTGTCGATGGCTGCGGCGATCATCTCGTGGTGCGCTCGAGCTGGGGCCAGGACCGGCCTGGTATCCTGGTGCTTAGCCATCTCGATACCGTTCATCCGATGGGCTTCATCGAGCGCCTGCCGTTCAAGGTCGAAGGCGACAGCGCCTTCGGTCCCGGCATCTACGACATGAAGGGCGGGGCCTATATCGCCTATCACGCCTTTCGCGAGCTTTGCACCGCGCCCGAATTTCCGCCGCTCGGCATCACCCACATGTTCACCTCCGACGAGGAGATCGGCAGCCCGACCTCGCGTGCGCTCATCGAGCAGGAAGGGCGCAAGGCCAAATACGTGCTGGTGACAGAACCCGCGCGCGACGGCGGCAAGATCGTCACCGGGCGCAAGGGCGTCGGACGGTTCCAGGTTTTCATCAAGGGTGTGCCCGCACATGCCGGCTCGCGCCCTGAAGACGGCCGCAGCGCGGTGCGCGAGCTCGCCAACGTCATCCAGACGCTGGAAGGGATGAACGATCTGAAGCGCGGCGTGACCGTCAATGTCGGCGTGGTGCGCGGCGGAACACGCCCCAACGTCACGCCGGAAGAGGCCTATGCCGAAGTCGATTTGCGCGTGCCCAGCGTCGCCGACGCAGAAGAGTTCGTCGGCAAGATCCTCGGGCTGACGTCAAAGACCGAGGGCGTGACCGTGACCGTCACCGGCGAGCTCAATCGCCCGCCCTATGAGAAGGGCAATGCGGGCGCCTCGCTGTACGAGCATGCGAAGTCGCTGGCGGCGGAACTCGGCTTCGAGCTGATCGATACCCACACCGGCGGCGGCTCGGATGGCAATTTCACGGCGCCGTACACCGGCACGCTCGATGGGCTCGGCGTCGACGGCAAGGGCGCGCACACCCATTATGAGCAGATCTACGTGTCCTCGCTCGAGCCGCGCGCGCGGCTGCTCCATCGGCTGTACCAGACGCTGCGATGAGCGAACGCAAATCAGAGCCCGATCGCGACGATCGCGAGCGCGCCTTCTTCGGACGTCGCAAGGGCCACAAGCTCAGGCAGCACCAGGCCGAGCTGGTCGATCATCTGCTGCCGCATCTGTCGCTCGACATCACGGGCGAGAAGCCGGCGAACGCTGCCGAGATCTTCGATCCCGCGGCGGAGGACGTACGGCTTGAGATCGGCTTCGGCGGCGGCGAACATCTCGCGGCGGAAGCGCAGGCCTTTCCGACGACCGGCTTCATCGGCTGCGAGCCCTATGTCAACGGCATGGCGAAGATCCTCGCTCAAATCGAAGTCGCCAACATTGCCAACATCCGCCTGTTCGCAGGCGACGCCGCCGAACTGCTGGCCTGGCTGCCTGATGCCTCGCTGTCGCGGATCGATCTGATCCATCCCGATCCCTGGCCGAAACGGCGGCACTGGAAGCGGCGCTTCGTCCAGGATCGCACGATCCTCGCGATGGCGCGCGTCCTCAAGCCGGGCGGCGAATTTCGCTTCGTCTGCGATATCGATGACTACTGTGCCTGGACGCTGTCACATCTTGCGCGCGCGCCGGATTTTCGTTGGCTCGCGGAACGCGCCGATGATTTTCGCGAGCCCTGGGCCGGCTACACGATGACGCGCTATGGACGAAAGGCCGCGCGCGAAGGGCGCAAGGCGGCTTACCTGCGTTTCAAGCGAAGCTAGATCGCCGGCCGATTACGCCAGAAATTGACGACGCGCTCCGCCGTCGACGGCATCAGGCGGGTGAAATTTACCCGTGCCTGCTCGAGATCGGCATCGGCCGGCGTGCGATGCGGCCCGTACCACATCAGGATCAGCGCGCGCACCGTGGGCCAACCGAGATTCAGGACACGTCCGAGGATCAGGATCGGATCGTGGCGATCGCCGGAGATCAGGCGATCGAGGATCGGAAGCCTGACGCCGGCCATCGCCGAGAGCGTGGCGACCGATTCCTCGTATTTGTGCGCCTTGGCGAAACCGAGCAGCGCGCTCTCGCCGAGATGGCCGCCGCGATGCAGGCCGAGCACCGTGCGTTGCGCATCCGCGAAATCGCGCCGCGGGCCCGCGGGCCTGGCCGCTTCCTCGATCGCGGCCATGGCACGCTTGATCTCGACCTGGCGCGCCGGATTGACCACGGTGGAAAGCCGCCGCCTGATGACGTCGAGGGTGCCGTTGAGAAGTTCTTTGAGATGATCGCTGGAGAGATCCTCGCGCTGACCGATCCTGAGCGTCAATACGCCATCCTGGCTCGCGCGCTTGATCAGCTCCGTATAGCCCCCCGGAGAGAACATCGCGCCGGCATTGCCGGCGGCGCGGCGCACCACGTCACGATCCCCGCGCTCGACCAGCACATCGGTGATCGCGGTCGACAGAATCGGCCGCTCCGTCATCGCGAGCAGATGGCCCTGGCCCTTCAGCCGGGCGATCTCGACGAGTGCGGCGTCATCGAGCACGGGCGAGCGGCTCAGCACCGGGCCCGCGACCAGGATCTCGTTTTCGCGCGCGAGCTGGCCGACCAGATGCGGCGGCGCATTGTCCAGCCGCGAGAAGCGCTCGGCGAGATCGACGCGTGCGGCAAGCTCGGCATGCGGGACAAGATCGATCAGCAGGTCGTCGAAGAGGTCGACGAGTTCGGAACTGAGCTTCGAGGCGTCCTGAAAGAACAGCGCGGAAATGGCGCTCGCGATCTCGCCACGACGGCGGGGATCGCCGCGTTTGACGATATCGTCCAGTCCGGGAATGAGCGACGTGGCAACGGTCATGAAAACGCAACTCGGATCTGGCACGCCGTGGGCGCGCCATAGCTCAAGCCGCCCCACAATCAGGGAATTTAGGCCCGCTTCGTGAAAGAAGCGTTGCTCCCCGGGGTGCCTGTCGGCGCTCCCAGGGGGCGCCGCCAGAGGCGCAAAAAGCCCCCGTCCGCCCGTGATGGCCCTTGTCCGGGCCGGCGGAACGGGCTATATCAGCGCCAATTCATCTTCTCATACGATCCGCGTAGTGAGAGTGGGCCCGAAAGGACCCGCTCTTTTTTATTACCTGAACGCGGCTTGGTGGAAGATGCGACCCGACAGGCTGTCGGGAGAGTTCCGAAGCGGGCCTGATCGTTTTAACCAGGTCCTAACCATCGAGACTATCGAGCGCCTTGACCCCTGATATGACCGAACCGACCGCTGGTTCCAGAGATGCCGACTTGCTGGCCGAGCCGAGGCTCGTGGTCGAGCCGGGCGTCGCGGCACGGGTGTCTGCGGTCGCGTCTCCCGTGCTCGAGGGCATGGGTTACCGCCTGGTGCGGATCCGAATTTCGGGAGAATCCGGCTGCACCGTGCAGATCATGGCCGAAAGGCCTGACGGTTCGATGCAGCTCGAAGATTGCGAGGCGATCTCGCGAGCGCTGTCGCCTGTGCTTGATGTCGCCGACCCCATCGACCGCGCCTATCGACTTGAAATTTCCTCGCCCGGGATCGACCGTCCGCTGGTGCGCCGTTCCGATTTCGAGCGCTATTGCGGCCATCTGGTGAAGATCGAGATGGCCGTCGCCCATGAGGGGCGCAAGCGGTTCCGCGGCACGCTTGGTGCCGTCGAAGGCGACCGCGTGCACCTGCATCGCGACGACGCCAAGCCCAACGACGATGCCAACGTGCTCCTGACGATGGAAGATATCGGCGAGGCACGTCTGGTGCTGACCGACGAGCTGATCGCGGAATCGATGCGCCGAGGCAAGGCCGAGGAGCGCAAGATGCGCAGGGATCTCGGCCTCGAGCCGCCGCAGGCGCCGCACGCCGAGATCAGCGCGAAAATCACCAAGAACACCAAGCCGAAAAAGAAACCGGCCCCGACCAATACAAAGAAACATCGTCTTGCCGCCGAACGCGCGCGGCGCGGCGAGATCGAGCCTGACGAAGGAGACTAGCCATGGCAGTCAGCGCCAATCGACTTGAATTGCTCCAGATCGCCGACGCCGTCGCCCGCGAGAAATCGATCGACCGCGGCATCGTCATTGCAGCGATGGAAGATGCCATCGCCAAGGCGGCGCGGGCCCGCTACGGCAGCGAGACCGACGTTCACGCCGAGATCGACCCGAAAAAGGGCGAACTGCGGCTGTCGCGCCACATGCTGGTGGTCGACAAGGTCGAGAACCACTCCAACCAGATCTCGCTGGTCGATGCGCAGCGCGCCAATCCGGGCGCCCAGGTCGGCGACACCATCGCCGACACCCTGCCGCCGCTCGAATACGGCCGCATCGCCGCGCAGTCGGCCAAGCAGGTGATCGTGCAGAAGGTGCGCGAGGCCGAGCGCGACCGGCAATATCAGGAATTCAAGGACCGCATCGGCGACATCGTCAACGGCGTCGTCAAGCGGGTCGAATATGGCAGCGTGATTGTCGATCTCGGCCGCGGCGAAGCCATCATCCGCCGCGACGAGATGCTGCCGCGCGAAGTGTTCCGCAACGGCGACCGCGTCCGCGCCTACATCTTCGATGTCCGCCGCGAGACCCGCGGCCCGCAGATCTTCCTCTCCCGCACCCATCCGCAGTTCATGGCGAAGCTGTTCGCGCAGGAAGTGCCCGAGATCTACGACGGCATCGTCGAGATCAAGGCGGTCGCCCGCGATCCGGGCTCGCGCGCGAAAATCGGCGTGATTTCCCGCGATTCCTCGGTCGATCCGGTCGGCGCCTGCGTCGGCATGCGCGGCTCGCGCGTGCAGGCCGTGGTGAACGAACTGCAGGGCGAGAAGATCGACATCATTCCCTGGTCGCCCGACATCGCGACCTTCGTGGTCAACGCGCTGGCGCCGGCGGAAGTCTCCAAGGTCGTCATCGACGAGGACCGCGAGCGCATCGAGGTCGTGGTGCCCGATACCAACAACCAGCTCTCGCTGGCGATCGGCCGCCGCGGCCAGAACGTCCGTCTCGCCTCGCAGCTCACCGGCTGGGACATCGACATCCTGACCGAGCAAGAGGAATCGGAGCGCCGCCAGGCCGACTTCGAGAACTCCACCCGCGTCTTCATGGAATCGCTCAATGTCGACGAGGTGGTCGGCCAGCTGCTGGCGTCCGAGGGCTTCACCTCGGTCGAGGAACTCGCGATGGTGGACCTCAAGGAACTCGCCGGTATCGAGGGTTTTGACGAGGAAACCGCGCAGGAACTGCAGAACCGCGCCCGCGAATATCTCGATCAGCAGGAAGCCGAGATCGAGGCCCGCCGCAAGGAACTCGGCGTCGAGGACGCCGTGAAGGACGTGCCGGGCGTGACCTCGAAGATGCTGGTGAAGTTCGGCGAGAACGACATCAAGTCGGTCGAGGACCTCGCCGGCTGCGCCACCGACGATCTGGTCGGCTGGACCGAACGGAAGGAAGGCGGCGAGCAGACCAAGTTCGCCGGCGTGCTCGACGGCCTCGGCGTCTCCCGGGACGATGCGGAAGCCATGATCATGCAGGCCCGCGTCAAGGCCGGCTGGATCACCGAGGCTGACCTCGCCAAGCCGGCCGAAGAGGCTGACGCGGCCGAAGATCAGCCCGCTTAAGGGCGAAGGAGAATGTCGCCCGGATGCTTGCCAGCGCTGACAGCGAACTTGACCATGGACCGCGGGCCGAAAGGTCCGCGACCATGCGCATGTGCGCGGTCAGCCGCGAGGTCCGGCCGATCAACGAACTGATCCGCTTCGTCATATCGCCCCAGGGCGACATCGTTCCCGATCTCAAGCGCAAGCTGCCCGGACGCGGCATGTGGGTCACCGCCTCGCGCCAGGTGGTTGCGGAAGCCGTGCGGCGTCACCAATTTAGCAAAGCCTTCAAGCGCGAGCTGCGCACCCCCCAGACGCTTCCTTCCGACATCGAAGCGCTCCTGGTCCGGAGCGTGACGGAAGCCCTTGGGATTGCCGCCAAGGCGGGCCAGATCGTTGCCGGCTTCGGCAAGGTCGAGAGCGCGCTGAGGGAAGGCACGGTCGAGGTCCTGATCCACGCCAGTGACGGGGCAGCGGACGGAATCCATAAACTGGACACTCTGGCGCGTCAAAATGTCGGAAATCGCGGTATCAGGCCGCCGATTCCCGTCGTCACCGCACTGAAATCGATAGAATTGGATTTGGCACTTACCCGGTCAAATGTGATACATGCTGCCCTGCTCGCGGGCCCGGCGAGCAAGTCATTCCTGTCACGTAGCCAGATGCTGGTCCGATACCGGATGGCGGACGCTGACAAGACTGCCGAAAAGCCCGGCCAGGATTTCTGAGAGACACGACGACCCGATAGGACTGTGCGGCAACGCACAACACTGAATAAATCAGGATTAGGACTGCTGAATGGTTGATACCAAGACCCCTGACGACAAGAAGCTGAGCGTTCCGAGCAAGACGCTATCGCTCAAGCCGCGCGTCGAAACGGGCACTGTCCGCCAGAGCTTCAGCCATGGCCGCAGCAAGCAGGTCGTGGTCGAGAAGCGCGGCAAGCGCCGCATCGACGGCAGCCCCGAGCCGCAGGCACCGGCGGTTGTTGCGAAGCCGGCGCCGGCCGCGCCGGCGCCCGCTCCGTCTCGCCCGGCCCCGCCGCGCAACTCCGGTTCCGGCGTGGTGCTGCGCACCCTGACCGAGGACGAACGCTCCGCCCGCGCCAGCGCGCTCGCCGACGCCAAGGTTCGCGAAGTCGAAGAGCGCCGCCAGGCCGAGGAAGAGGCGCAGCGCCGCGCCGTCCGCGAGGCCGCCGAACGCGCCGAGCGCGAAGCCGCCGAATCGCGCCGCAAGGCCGAGGAAGAACGCCACCGCCATGAGGACGAGGCCAAGCGCAAGGCCGAGACCGAAGCCAAGAAGCGTTTTGGCGAAGGCGAGCAGCCGGCGTCGGCCGCACGTCCCGCCGCCGCAGCAGCCGCAGCCCCGGCGACCAGCACGCCCCGCTCCGCGCCGACCACGACGCGCCCTGCGGCGACCACGACCGCTCGCCCGGCATCGCGCCCCGGCGGTGGCCCGCTGGGTCGCGCGCCCGCAGTCGCGGCCGGACCGGACGAGGACGATGGTCCGCGTCAGATCCGTCGCGGTCCAGGCGGTGCCGCGCGTCCCGTGGTTGCGCCCAAACCCACCCACAAGCCTGGTCCGCAGAAGGAGCGCGGCCGCCTGACCGTCGTCACCGCGCTCAACGCCGACGAAGTGCGCGAGCGTTCGATCGCCTCGTTCCGTCGCCGCACCCAGCGCCTGAAGGGTCACGTCTCGAACGAGCCGAAGGAAAAGCTGATCCGCGAGGTGATCATTCCCGAGGCGATCACCATCCAGGAACTCGCCAACCGCATGGCCGAGCGCGCGGTCGACGTCATCCGCATGCTGATGAAGCAGGGCGCGATGCACAAGATCACCGACGTGATCGACGCCGACACCGCGCAGCTGATCGCCGAAGAGCTCGGCCACACCGTCAAGCGCGTTGCTGCGTCGGACGTGGAAGAAGGCCTGTTCGACCAGGTCGACGATTCCAGCGACACCGAGACCCGCTCTCCGGTCGTGACCGTGATGGGCCACGTCGACCACGGCAAGACCTCGCTGCTCGACGCGCTCCGCCATGCCAACGTGGTCTCCGGCGAAGCCGGCGGCATCACCCAGCATATCGGCGCCTATCAGGTGCTGTCGCCCGAAAGCGGCAAGAAGATCACCTTCATCGACACGCCCGGCCACGCCGCGTTCACCGCGATGCGTGCCCGTGGCGCCAAGGTCACGGACATCGTCGTTCTGGTGGTCGCGGCCGATGACGGCGTCATGCCGCAGACGATCGAGGCCATCAACCACGCCAAGGCGGCGCGCGTGCCGATCATTGTTGCCATCAACAAGATCGACAAGCCCGATGCCAAGCCCGAGCGCGTCCGCACCGAGCTGCTGCAGCACGAGGTGCAGGTGGAATCCTTCGGCGGCGACGTCGTCGACGTCGAAGTGTCCGCCAAGAACAAGACCAATCTCGACAAACTGCTCGAGATGATCGCGCTCCAGGCCGACATCCTCGACCTGAAGACCAATTCGGAGCGTCCGGCCGAAGGCACCGTGATCGAAGCCAAGCTCGATCGCGGCCGTGGTCCGGTCGCGACCGTGCTGGTCCAGCGCGGCACGCTCCGTGTCGGCGACATCATCGTCGCCGGCGCCGAGATGGGCCGTGTCCGCGCGCTGATTTCGGATCAGGGCGAGACGGTGCAAGAGGCTGGTCCGTCGGTTCCGGTCGAGGTGCTGGGCTTCAATGGTCCGCCGGAAGCCGGCGACCGTCTCGCGGTGGTCGAGAACGAAGCCCGCGCCCGTCAGGTCACCAGCTATCGCGCGCATCAGAAGCGCGAGAATGCTGCGGCCTCGATCTCCGGCATGCGCGGCTCGCTCGAACAGATGATGTCGCAGCTGAAGACAGCGGGCCGCAAGGAATTCCCGCTGATCATCAAAGCCGACGTGCAGGGCTCGCTGGAAGCGATTCTCGGCTCGCTGGAGAAGCTCGGCACCGACGAAGTCGCCGCCCGCATCCTGCATGCCGGCGTCGGCGGCATCTCGGAATCGGACGTGACGCTCGCGGAGGGCTTCAACGCCGCGATCATCGGCTTCTCGGTTCGCGCCAACAAGGAGGCGGCCGCGGCCGCCAAGCGCAACGGCATCGAGATCCGCTACTACAACATCATCTACGACCTCGTCGACGACGTGAAGAAGGCGATGAGCGGTCTGCTCGCGCCGACCTTGCGCGAAACCATGCTCGGCAATGCCTCGATCCTGGAGATCTTCAACATCTCCAAGGTCGGCAAGGTTGCCGGTTGCCGCGTGACCGACGGCACCGTGGAACGCGGCGCCAATGTGCGCCTGATCCGCGACAACGTCGTCGTGCACGAAGGCAAGCTGTCGACGCTGAAGCGCTTCAAGGACGAAGTGAAGGAAGTCCAGGCCGGTCAGGAATGCGGCATGGCTTTCGAAAACTATCACGACATGCGTGCCGGTGACGTGATCGAGTGTTATCGCGTAGAGACGATCCAGCGCTCCCTGTAAGTCCAAATCTTACCGAAGCGTCCGGATCTTTTTGAGCTGAAATTGCGGGAGTGCGATGGCCGGATTTTATTCCGGCCATCCACGCTCCATTCGTTTCAACAGGACAAATGACAACGCTCGTGTCCCAACGCGGGCACGTCGAGGTGATTTTTCGATTATGCCGCGCCATCATCAGAAGAAGAGTTCCGCGCCCGGCGGCTCGCAGCGTCAGTTGCGTGTCGGCGAGCAGGTCCGCCACGCGATAGCCGATATTCTGGCGCAAGGCAGCGTGCATGATGCGGACCTTGAAGGTCACATCATCACCGTGCCGGAGGTGCGGATGTCGCCCGACCTGAAGCTCGCGACAGTCTACGTGATGCCGCTCGGTGGTCGCGACACCGAGATCATCATCACTGCGCTCGATCGCAACAAGAAATTCCTGCGCGGCGAAGTCGCGCGGCGCGTTAACCTGAAATTTGCACCTGACCTTCGCTTCCGCGTCGACGAACGATTCGACGAAGCGGAACGGATCGAGAAGCTTTTGCGAACACCTGCGGTGCAGAAGGATTTGGACAAGAATCCGGAACAGGATCCGGATTCGGATCGGGAAGAACAACAATGATGATGGACCCGGCTCACGGCACGATCGCCAGCGACGAGGCCAATGCGCGCGAGACGCAGCAGAATGACTTTGCGGATGTCGGCGGCAATGCGCAGCCGCATCAGGAGGCGCGTCGCGTCAACAACGATCCGCGGGCGAACAAGCAGAAGGGCAATCAGGTGCGCCGCGACCGGCGCGACGTGCACGGCTGGGTCGTGCTCGACAAGCCGATCGGGATGACCTCGACGCAGGCTGTTGCCGTGCTCAAGCGCCTGTTCAACGCCAAGCGCGCGGGCCATGCCGGCACGCTCGATCCGCTCGCCTCCGGCGGCCTGCCGATCGCGCTGGGCGAAGCCACCAAGACGGTCCCCTTCGTCATGGACGGCCGCAAGCGCTACCGTTTCACCGTGTGCTGGGGCGAGGAGCGCGACACCGACGACATCGAGGGCCAGGTCACCGCAACATCCGACCAGCGTCCGACCCGTGAGGCCATCCTGGCCCTGCTGCCCCGTTTCACCGGGGTGATCGAGCAGGTTCCGCCGCGCTATTCGGCGATCAAGGTCCAGGGCGAGCGAGCCTACGACCTCGCCCGCGACGGCGAGGTCGTGGAACTGGCCGCGCGCCCGGTCGAGATTCACCATTTAACCCTTGTGGATCAACCGGATAACGACCGGGCCGTGTTCGAGGCCGAGTGCGGCAAGGGCACCTATGTCCGGGCCCTTGCCCGCGACATGGGCCGGATTCTCGGCACTTTCGGCCATATCTGCGCGCTGCGCCGGACCCTGGTCGGCCCCTTCAGCGAAAATGACATGATTCCGCTGGATCAACTGGAGGCTTTGTGCGATAGAGCCGCGTCCGGCGAGGGAAGCCTCGCCGACGCGCTGATGCCCGTTGAGACCGCGCTGGACGACATCCCGGCACTGGCCGTCACTCGGGCTGATGCGGCAAGGCTCCATCGGGGCCAAGCCGTTTTGTTGCGCGGACGGGATGCGCCCACAAGTAGCGGCACAGTCTATGTCACGGTGGCAGGCCGTCTTTTGGCGCTTGCTGAAGTTGGCAATGGCGAAATCATCCCCAAGCGTGTGTTCAACCTGACCGGCTTGACTGCCTCAACCGGTCGCAACGAGAGAAATTGACGATGTCGATTGCCGCAGAACGCAAAGCGGAAGTCATCAAGACGAATGCCACCAAGGCCGGTGATACCGGCTCGCCCGAGGTCCAGGTCGCGATCCTGTCGGAACGCATCAACAACCTGACCAACCACTTCAAGACCCACGTGAAGGACAACCATTCGCGTCGTGGCCTCTTGAAGCTGGTCTCGACCCGCCGCTCGCTCCTCGACTATCTGAAGAAGCGGGACGAAGCGCGTTACAAGGCGCTGCTCGAGAAGCACAACATTCGTCGCTAAGAGTTCTTGCGCGCGCCCCCGGCGCGCGTTTTTGCGCGTGATTTCGAGCGAAAGCGCTTATTTCAAGGTTTTTGATCGAGGCTCACGCGTGCGTCCGGTGCGGGCCAATGAGGTTTCGCATCCGGGGCATGAAGAGCGAAGGCCAAAGGTTCGGTGTTCGCAAACGTGCCGACTGACAGTCCAGCAGCAATCCGGCGGCTGGGCGCAACGGGCAAGGTGCCCGTATGACCCCGAAAGGATGGACGCCATCCGACATCCAAAAACCATGGCAGGATCGCAGGACGCTGATCGACCGCTCCGATCAGCGTCCTGCAATCTTGACATGGTTTTTGTTTTTCGAGCCGTCCCTTCTTTCGAGAACCCATGAAAGAAGACCTCTATGTTCAATAAGCATTCAGTCGAGATCGACTGGGGCGGACGCCCTCTCAAGCTCGAAACCGGCAAGATCGCACGCCAGGCCGACGGCGCCGTCGTCGCCACCTATGGCGAGACCGTGGTGCTCGCCACCGTCGTCGCGGCGAAGTCGCCGCGTGAAGGCGTCGACTTCCTGCCGCTGACCGTCGACTACCAGGAGAAGACCTACGCAGCCGGCCGCATTCCCGGCGGCTATTTCAAGCGCGAGGGCCGTCCGACCGAGAAGGAGACGCTGGTCTCCCGTCTGATCGACCGTCCGATTCGTCCGCTGTTCGTCGACGGCTGGCGCAACGAGACCCAGGTGATCGCCACCGTGCTGTCGCACGACATGGAGAACGATCCTGATATCGTTGCCCTGGTGGCCTCCTCGGCCGCGCTGACGCTATCAGGCGCACCGTTCAAGGGCCCGATCGGCGCTGCCCGTGTCGGCTTTGCCAATGACGAGTTCATCCTCAACCCGACGCTCGACGAGATGGTCGACACCCAGCTCGACCTCGTCGTCGCCGGCACCGCCGACGCCGTGCTGATGGTGGAATCGGAAGCCAAGGAGCTGAACGAAGACATCATGCTCGGCGCCGTGATGTTCGGTCACCGCCACTTCCAGCCGGTGATCAACGCGATCATCGAGCTCGCCGAGAAGGCCGCCAAGGAGCCGCGCGAAGTCACCGTTATCGACAACGCCGCGCTCGAGAAGGAAATGCTCGGCCTCGTCGAGCAGGAGCTGCGCGCCGCCTACGCCATTCCGGTCAAGCAGGATCGCTATGCCGCGGTCGGCAAGGTCAAGGAAAAGGTGATCGCCCACTACTTCCCCGAAGGGCAGGAGCCGAAATACGACAAGCTGCGCATCGGGGCCGTGTTCAAGGAGCTCGAGGCCAAGATCGTTCGCTGGAACATCCTCGACACCGGCAAGCGCATCGACGGCCGTGACAGCAAGACCGTGCGCAACATCATCGCCGAAGTCGGCGTGCTGCCGCGCGCCCACGGCTCGGCGCTGTTCACCCGCGGCGAGACCCAGGGCCTGGTTGTGACCACGCTCGGCACCGGCGAGGACGAGCAGTACATCGACGCGCTGTCGGGAACGTACAAGGAGACGTTCCTGCTGCACTACAACTTCCCCCCCTACTCGGTCGGTGAGACCGGTCGCCTCGGCGGCACCAAGCGCCGCGAGATCGGCCACGGCAAGCTCGCCTGGCGCGCGATCCACCCGGTGCTGCCGCCGCATCACGAGTTCCCGTACACGATCCGCGTGGTCTCCGAGATCACCGAATCCAACGGCTCCTCGTCGATGGCTTCGGTGTGCGGCGCCTCGCTCGCGCTGATGGACGCCGGCGTGCCGTTGAAGCGGCCGACCGCGGGCATCGCGATGGGCCTGATCCTCGAAGACAAGCGCTTTGCGGTTCTCTCGGACATCCTCGGTGACGAGGACCATCTCGGCGACATGGACTTCAAGGTCGCCGGCACGGAAGCGGGCATCACCTCGCTCCAGATGGACATCAAGATCGAGGGCATCACCGAGGAGATCATGAAGGTCGCCCTCGGCCAGGCCAAGGAAGGTCGCATCCACATCCTCGGCGAGATGGCGAAGGCACTCACCAACGCCCGCGCCGAGCTCGGCGAATACGCGCCGCGCATCGAGACCTTCAAGATCGCCACCGACAAGATCCGTGAAGTGATCGGCACCGGCGGCAAGGTGATCCGCGAGATCGTCGAGAAGACCGGCGCCAAGGTCAACATCGAGGACGACGGCACCGTGAAGGTGGCCTCCTCGGACGGCGAGGCGATGAAGGCCGCGATCAAGTGGATCAAGTCGATCGCGTCCGATCCGGAAGTCGGCCAGATCTATGACGGTACCGTCGTCAAGGTGATGGAATTCGGCGCCTTCGTGAACTTCTTCGGTTCGAAGGACGGCCTCGTCCATATCAGCCAGCTCGCGGCCAACCGCGTGCAGAAGACCTCCGACGTCGTCAAGGAAGGCGACAAGGTCAAGGTCAAGCTGCTCGGCTTCGACGACCGCGGCAAGACCCGCCTGTCGATGAAGGTCGTCGACCAGACCACCGGCGAAGACCTCGAGGGCAAGGTCGGCGACGGCGAGAAGGCTCCGCGCGAAGCGGCCGGCGAGTAAGCCTCGCGACCTGCTGGAAACACGAAGGGCGGCCTCTCGGCCGCCCTTTTTGTTTGTCGCCTGCCTTGGGGAGCTGTACGCCCTCTCCCGCGAGCGGAAGAGGGCGTCCCAACTCACGCAACGATGTCGTAGCGGTCGAGGTTCATCACCTTGGTCCAGGCCTTGGCGAAGTCCTTGACGAACTGCTCCTTGGCGTCCGAGGTGGCATAGACCTCGGCATAGGCGCGAAGCTGCGAGTGCGCGCCGAAGATGAGATCGACGCGCGTGCCGGTCCACTTGACCGCATGGGTCTTGCGGTCGCGCCCCTCATAGGTGCCGTCGGCGGCCGGCGTCCACTGCGTGCTCATGTCGAGCAGGTTGACGAAGAAGTCGTTGGAGAGCGTTCCCACCTTCGAAGTGAGGACGCCGTGCTTCGAACCATTCGCATTGGCTCCGATCACGCGCAGGCCGCCGAGAAGCGCCGTCATCTCCGGGCCGGTGAGACGGAGCAGTTGCGCGCGATCGACCAGGGCTTCTTCCTGCTGCATGAACTGATGCCGCTTGCCGACATAGTTGCGGAAACCGTCGGCGCGCGGCTCCAGCGGAGCAAACGACGCAGCGTCCGTCTGCTCCTGCGAGGCGTCCATGCGGCCGGGTGTGAAGCCGACCTTCACGTCGACGCCGGCGTCCTTGGCGGCCTTCTCCACCGCGGCGGTGCCGCCGAGCACGATCAGGTCAGCCAGAGAGACCTTCTTCGCACCCGACGATGCGTTGAACTCCTTCTGGATCGCTTCGAGCTTGCTCAGCACCTTCGAGAGCTGGGCCGGCTCATTCACCTCCCAGTCCTTCTGCGGAGCCAGACGGATGCGCGCGCCGTTGGCGCCGCCGCGCTTGTCCGAACCGCGGAACGTCGAGGCCGACGCCCAGGCGGTCGAGACCAGCTCGGACACCGACAGACCCGACGCCAGGATCTTGGTCTTCAGCGCAGCGATGTCCTGATCGGAGACGAGCTCGTGATTCACCGCCGGGATCGGGTCCTGCCAGATCAGCGTCTCCTTCGGCACCAGCGGGCCGAGATAGCGCTGGATCGGGCCCATGTCGCGATGGGTGAGCTTGAACCAAGCGCGGGCGAAGGCGTCCGCGAACTGATCGGGGTGTTCCAGGAAGCGGCGTGAGATCTTCTCATAGGCCGGATCGAAGCGCAGCGAGAGGTCGGTCGTCAGCATCGTCGGCCGGTGCTTTTTCGACTTGTCGAACGCGTCAGGAATGATCGCGTCGGCACCCTTGGCCGTCCATTGATGTGCGCCGCCCGGGCTCTTCGTCAGCTCCCATTCGAAGTTGAACAGGTTCTCGAAGAAGTTGTTGCTCCACTTCGTCGGCGTCGTGGTCCAGGTCACTTCGAGACCGCTGGTGATGGCATCGCCGGCGAGTCCCGAGGCGTGCCTGCTCTTCCAGCCGAGGCCCTGATCTTCCAGCGCGCCGGCTTCGGGTTCTGGACCGACCAGCGACGGATCGCCGGCGCCATGGGTCTTGCCGAACGTGTGACCGCCGGCGATCAGCGCGACGGTCTCTTCGTCGTTCATCGCCATGCGCGCGAAGGTCTCGCGGATATCCTTGGCCGCGGCAACCGGATCCGGCTTGCCGTTCGGGCCTTCCGGGTTGACGTAGATGAGGCCCATCTGCACCGCGCCGAGCGGCTCGGCGAGTTCGCGTTCCCCGCTATAGCGCTCATCGCCGAGCCAGGTGCCTTCGGGACCCCAATAGAGCTCTTCAGGCTCCCAGACGTCGGCGCGACCACCGGCGAAGCCGAACGTCTTGAAGCCCATCGACTCCAGCGCGACATTGCCGGCGAGCACCATCAGGTCAGCCCAGGAAATCTTGCGGCCGTACTTCTGCTTGATCGGCCAAAGCAGCCGGCGCGCCTTGTCGAGGTTGGCGTTGTCGGGCCACGAGTTCAGCGGAGCGAAACGCTGCTGACCGGCACCGGCGCCGCCGCGGCCGTCGGTGATGCGGTAGGTGCCGGCGCTGTGCCAGGCCATGCGGATCATCAGGCCGCCGTAGTGACCGAAGTCCGCCGGCCACCATTCCTGCGAATCCGTCATCAGGGCGGTCAGGTCCTTGATGACCGCATTCAGATCGAGCGTCTTGAACTCCTTGGCGTAGTCGAAAGCCTCGCCCATCGGGTCGGACAGGCCGGAATTCCTGTGCAGCATGTCGATGCTGAGATTAGTGGGCCACCAGTCGCGGTTCGCTGGCACGCGTTTGCCGCCCGAAAACGGGCACTTCGAAGAATCGTCCATGAATTACCTCTCCTCTGGTGGCGTCGCAGTCGCGCCATTGACCAGGTGGAATCACTCTAAGCGCCGCGATCGATCAGGGGAAGTTGACTTTAATGATCGCTGCGATAGGATTTTCTGATGATAAATCTGACGCTGCGCCAGCTGCGGTATTTCGACGCATTGGCGCGCCATGGTCATTTCGGCCGTGCTGCGGAGTCCTGTTCCATCTCACAGCCGGCGCTGTCGATGCAGATCAAGGAGCTCGAGGAGGCGCTCGGCGGGCTGCTGCTGGAGCGGAGCGCACGCCAGGTGGCACTGACCCGGTTCGGCGAGGAACTCGCACAACGCGTCCGCGACATCCTGCGCTCGGTCGATGAGCTCGGCGATTTCGCCCGCGCCTCGCAGGACCGTTTTGCCGGGCGCTTGCGGATCGGCATGATCCCGACGATCGCCCCGTATCTCTTGCCCAAGATCACCAAGAACCTCACGCGCATGCATCCGGAGCTCGACATCCGCGTGCGAGAGACGATGACACCGCGGCTGATCCAGGAACTGGTCGAGGGCCGGCTCGATACCGCGATCGTCGCGCTGCCGGTGTCCGAGCCCTCGCTCACCGAGGTTGCCCTGTTCGAGGAGAAATTCCTGCTGG
The DNA here is from genome assembly GCF_018129685.1 of Bradyrhizobium manausense. Lineage (GTDB taxonomy): Bacteria > Pseudomonadota > Alphaproteobacteria > Rhizobiales > Xanthobacteraceae > Bradyrhizobium > Bradyrhizobium manausense_D. The sequence continues at coordinate 271,561 of NZ_JAFCLG010000005.1, read as the reverse complement.
TGCGACCGGGCACGGATGCTGGCACACCGGCGCCGTCGCGAGAGATGATGCGCGAGATGCGCTTGTTGCTGCTCGAAGAAGGCCATTGTTTCCGCGACCAGGCGCTGTCGTTCTGCAACATGCAATCGGCGCCGCCGCGCGAGATGCTGGATGCGAACTCGCTGTCGACGCTGGTCCAGATGGTGAGCGCCGGCATCGGTGTTACGCTGATTCCGGAGATGGCGGTCTCGGTCGAGACGCGATCGGCCTCGGTCTCGCTGTCGCGCTTCCGCGACCCCGAGCCTTCACGCACCATCGGCATGGTCTGGCGCAAGACCAGCCCGCTGGCGCGGCAACTGCTCCAGATCTCCGAAGTGGTGTGCCTGTCGGCCGGCAAGGCACGACCGCGGCAGGCCGCGCGCAGCCCACGGGGTTGAAGCCTCGATGTCAAATCCGATCATTCGCCCCGCAAGCGCCGACGAATATGACGAGATCGGCCGGGTCTGGATGGAGAGCTGGGTCTCGACCGGGCTTGAGGACGCGAGCGCATTCCTGCTGGCGAATTTGCGCGCGCGGATCCGCCGCGAGATCGAGGACGGCTGGACCCTGTATGTCGCCGACGACAACGACACGATCGCCGCCATGCTGGCGCTGCATCTGCCAAAGCTCTATCTCGACATGCTGTTCGTCGGGCCCGCCTATCAGGGGCAATCACTCGGGCGGAAGCTGCTTGCGTTCACGCGCACGCAGATGCCGGATGAAATCCACCTGCGCTGCGTGCGCGAGAACGAGAAGGCCTGGCGCTGGTACGAGCGCGAGGGATTTGTGTGCAAGGGGGAAGAGATCTCGCCGGTCACAGGCTTCGTGATGAAGTGCTATCGGTGGAAGCGGACGACTGGGTAGGCACCGAGCTCCGGACGCAGCTTGCGGTTGTCACAATCCTAACTTAGTGTGGCGTGTCTTCCGCATCCGATCTCCTGGAATCCATGGTTCGCATTGCTGTCTACTTCATCGCCCTGCTGGCCCTTGTAACTTCGGCAGCCGCGCAGACCTCACCCTCGCCGCCATCCGCCCCCGCCAAGTCCGCGGCAAAGAAGCAGGCACCGAAAACGACCGCCAATGTGCGGGCGCCGGTATCGGCGGAGACCGGTCCCTGTCAGATCGGCGTCATTTCCGCGATCGGAGACCGGTTCTCGGTCCAGCATGTCGGCCTCACGGTGCTCGGCAACGAGTATATGGAGGCGCCAATCGACGCGTGGGGTCTGGATGATCTCGTGGTCGCGAGGGTTCGCGCTGCAGCGCCCGGCACCGCTGTCCGAAAGATCTCTTACGCCAGCGGAGCATTCAGACCGTATGACCATCCCGAAGCAAAGCTGTTCCGAAACAGTCGTGACGATCTGACGGCGCTGGTCCGTCAGATCGCCGGCAATGCCAATTGCGAGCGCTACATCATTGCCACGAAATCCCGCATTTCGGTGGACGGCACCAACCAGTCAATCGCAGGCATGGGCGTTTACAAAAACTGGGCCAGTCCGTCCGGGCGAGGCGTCGTGGTTGCCCATTTTCTTTTGACCGTCTTCGATGGACGGACTTTTGAGATCCACCGTGCCCCGTCCCGGGATTTCGGAGATGTGCTTGCGTCGAGTTTTTCAAACAAGAATGATGATATTCGCATCCTCAACGATCTCGACTTTCCCAAAACGCCGGAACAGGCAACCAACAACGCGACGCTGCGCGACAGCGCACGCAACCTGATCACGGCAAAGCTGGAAAAGATCTTGCCGCCCTATTTGGCGCCGTGAAGCGCGGGCGCATCTGATGACGAACGTACTCGCTGCCGCATTGGTATCGTATACGCTGCTGTCGCCGACAGGCGCGCAGGTGCAACCGGCGCCGAAAATAGAACTCGCCAGGCCTGCGGTCAGGAAACCGGCAATCGTCACGCCAAGCGCACCCGTTGAGAGCGGTCCGTGCCAGATCGGCGTAATTCCGATCGTCGGCATTGTGTTCATGGTCGAGAAATTCGGGCCCGTCACTTTCCTGGATAGATATTCACGGGTGTCGGTTGCGGCATGGGGGCTCGACGACCTCGTCGTCTCGCGTGTTCGCGCCGCTTCGCCGGGCAGTCCCGTGAGGAGAATTCCGTTCACGAGGGAAGAGCTGAAGTCCGGTGGACGCGACCAGCCGCGTCTATTTGCGTCTTATCGTATGGCGTCCGATATCGAGAATTTCGTTCGGCTTCTCGCAACAAAGGTCCGGTGTGAGCGCTATGTCGTCGTGCACAGGCATGGCGGAAGCCAGCGCGAATTCGGTATTGGAATCTCGCAATACCCTCTCAACGGGCCCACGCATCTTTTCGCTATGACGTACATCCGCGTCTATGACGGCGCGACGTTCTCGTTGATCGGGGAGGCTGCGGCCTTGACGACCGAGGACACGTTTGCAGAGCGCCTGATGCACAACTCGCTTGGTGGCCCGTCAATGCAGGTAGACCAAGCGGCGTTTCCGGAGAAGCCTGCTGACGTACCCAACAATCCGCTATTGCGCGACGGCGTGCGCACGATGCTGACGAAGAGCCTCGACAAGACGCTGCCAGGTCTGCTGCAACGCGCATCACAGCGCTGACATTACTCCGTCGTCTTCAAATCATCCGGCCGTGGCATCAGGATCGTGTTGTAGCCGGAATCGACATAGTGAATCTCGCCGGTCACGCCGCCAGAGAGATCCGACAGCAGATACAGCGCCGAGCCGCCGAGCTCATCGAGCGTGACGCCGCGGCGCAGCGGCGAATGTTTCTGCATGAAGGCGAACATCGCGCGCGCCTCGCCGATGCCGGAGCCTGCGAGCGTGCGGATGGGTCCGGCCGAGATCGCGTTGACGCGGATGCCGCGCGGTCCGAAATCGGACGCAAGATAGCGCACCGAGGCTTCCAGCGCCGCCTTGGCGACACCCATCACGTTGTAATTGGGCATCGATCGCTCGGAGGCGCCGAAGGTCAGCGTGATCATGCTGCCGCCGTCCATCATCAACTCAGCGGCGCGTTTTGCGACCTCGGTGAACGAGAAGCAGGAGATCACCATGGTGCGCGAGAAATTCTCGCGGCTGGTGTCGGCGTAGCGGCCCTTCAGCTCGTTCTTGTCGGCAAAGCCGATCGCGTGGATCACGAAGTCGAGCTTGCCCCACTTTTCACGGAGCACGTCGAAGGTGGCGTCGACGCTGGCGATGTCCTCGACGTCACAGGGGAGCACGAGTTCGACGCCGAGAGATTCCGCCAGCGGCTTGACGCGCTTGCCCAAAGCTTCGCCCTGGAAGGTGAAGGCGAGCTCGGCGCCATGGGCATGCAGCGTCTTCGCCATGCCCCAGGCGATCGAATGATCATTGGCGATGCCCATGATCAGACCGCGCTTGCCTTTCATCAAACCTTCCATTGCACAGCGGCTCCCATGATTTCGATGTCATCGCCCGGCTTGACCGGGCGATCCAGTATTCCAGAGACAGCAGTGAGTGAATCGAGAAGCCACGGCGTACTGGATGCCCCGGTCAAGCCGGGGCATAACAGCGAGCTGACCGTCACACATCCATCCGGCTGAACACCAGCGTGGCGTTGGTGCCGCCGAAGCCGAACGAGTTCGAGAGCACGGTGCCGATCTTGACGTTGTCGATGCGCTTGCGCACGATCGGCATGTCGGCGAAGACAGGATCGAGCTCGTGGATGTGCGCGCTCTCGCAGATGAAGCCGTTGTTCATCATCAGCAGCGAATAGATCGCCTCCTGCACGCCGGTCGCGCCGAGTGAGTGGCCGGTCAGCGCCTTGGTCGCCGAGATCGGCGGGCATTTCTCGCCGGCGCCGAACACGCGGCGGAGCGCGTCGATCTCAGGCGGATCGCCTGCCGGCGTCGAGGTCGCGTGCGGATTGATATAGTCGACCTTGGTCTTCACCGTCGACATCGCCATCCGCATGCAGCGCTCGGCGCCTTCACCCGACGGAGCGACCATGTCGTAACCGTCCGACGTCGCGCCATAGCCGACGATCTCGCCGTAGATGCGCGCGCCGCGCGCCTTGGCGTGTTCGAGCTCTTCCAGCACCAGCACTCCCGCGCCGCCGGCAATGACGAAACCGTCGCGGTTGACGTCGTAGGGACGCGAGGCGGTGGCGGGCGTGTCGTTGTACTTCGACGACATCGCGCCCATCGCGTCGAACAGCACCGACAGCGACCAGTCCAGCTCCTCGCAACCGCCGGCGAAGACGATGTCCTGCTTGCCGATCTGGATCGTCTCATAGGCGTTGCCGACACAATGGTTCGACGTCGCGCAGGCCGAGGAGATCGAATAGTTCACGCCCTTGATCTTGAACCAGGTCGCGAGCGTCGCAGATGCCGTCGACGACATCGCCTTCGGCACGGCAAACGGACCGACGCGCTTCGGTCCCTTGGTGCGGGTGATGTCAGCCGACTCGACGATCGTGCGAGCTGACGGGCCACCGGAGCCCATGATGATACCGGTGCGGATGTTGGAGACTTCCTCCGGGCCGAGGCCGGAGTCCTGAATTGCCTGCTCCATCGCGACGTGATTCCAAGCCGCGCCCTGACCGAGAAAGCGCATTGCACGACGATCGACGACCGTCGCGGGATCGAGCGTCGGCGCACCCTGCACCTGCGACCGGAAGCCGAGCTCGGCATATTTCTCGGCCCGCGAAATGCCCGACTTCGCCTCGTGGAGGCTCGCAAGCACTTCCTGGGTGTTGTTTCCGATCGACGAGACGATACCCATCCCGGTAACCACAACCCGCCTCATGACACCCTCGCCTAAATCGTTGTCTTCTTGATGATGCGCTCAGCCCAGGCTCGTGCCCTGCTTAAACAGGCCGACCTTCAGATCCTTGGCGCGATAAATAATCTGGTCGTCGACCGAAAGCCATCCGTCGGCAATGCCGAGCACCAGCTTTGAACGCATCACGCGCTTGATATCGACGTTGTACACAACCTTGCGGGCCTCGGGCAGCACCTGTCCGCCGAACTTCAGTTCGCTGAGGCCGAGTGCACGACCGCGACCTTCGCCACCGCTCCAGCCCAGGTAAAAGCCGACCATTTGCCAGAGCGCATCGAGGCCAAGGCAGCCCGGCATCACCGGGTCGTTCTTGAAGTGGCAGCCGAAGAACCAGAGATCGGATTTGACGTCGAGCTCGGCGCGCACCAGGCCCTTGCCGAATTCGCCGCCATGATCGTTAATTTCCGTGATGCGGTCGAACATGAGCATCGGCGGCAGAGGCAATTGCGCGTTGCCGGGACCGAACATCTCGCCGCGGGCACAAGCCAGCAAATCCTCGTACTCGTAACCGTTGCGCCTGTTCAGCATGCGGAAGCCTCTGTTTGAACCCCGATTGAGCGGCGTTTCTGGCAAAAATGGGCCCCGTCCTGCTCGGAAGGCAACACACATTGCCGTCGTCAGGCGCCAATAACCGAGAGCTGGATCGGCCGCAGACCGGGCCCCAATGCCCGGCCACGCCTGAATCGGTTGAGCGGAACCGCGCGCTCTCTAACACAGGCCTTTTCGGGTAGCAAAGTGGTCCCATGAAGGTAGAATGACGGGCTCCCGAGCCTGTTCCTCTGCTGATTAGAACCCCTCTAGTTGCGAGAAACTTGCATCTGCATCTATCTGTCCATATATTGCAGATAGATATTGTTCACGCGTGCCCGAATTCAGGAAATGAGCGACAACAACGCAATCCGTAACGACGAAGATGCCCATGCGGCCCTTCTGTCAGGCCGCCAGCCGGCCCTGACCGGGTGCCCTTGGCACGACGTCAACGAAATGCTCCAGTCAGCCGGCCTGCGCCCGACGCGGCAGCGCATGGCGCTCGGCTGGCTCCTGTTCGGCAAGGGCGCACGCCACCTCACGGCTGAAATGCTCTATGAGGAAGCAACCCTGGCCAAAGTGCCGGTGTCGCTCGCGACCGTCTACAACACGCTGAACCAGCTGACCGATGCCGGCCTGCTGCGCCAGGTCAGCGTCGACGGCACCAAGACTTATTTCGACACCAACGTCACCACCCACCATCACTACTATCTCGAGAACAGCCACGAGCTGGTCGATATCGAGGATCCGCATCTGGCGCTGTCCAAGATGCCGGAAGTGCCTGAAGGTTACGAGATCGCGCGCATCGACATGGTCGTGCGCCTGCGCAAGAAGCGCTGAGATCGTCCTACACCGTTGATTTAGTCGTCATGGCCGGGCTTGTCCCGGCCATCCACGTTTTTGGGCCAGGTGCAGAAGTCCGTGGATGCCCGGGACAAGCCCGGGCATGACGTTGGCTTACAGCTTGTTCTTCCGCCCGCGGCGTCAGTTCACCTGCTCGTCCGCATAGACGCCCCAAAGGCGCTCCTGCTGGATCCAGCCGTCAAAGCCATTGCCGGTGACGTGGCACCAGCTGGTGGTGCACTTTTTCACTGTCGTCACGACGCCGGCCTGGAGTTTCGCGGCCACCGCGCTGTCGGGGTCGGCGCGCTCGTAGATCGGCGCGAGGTCGTCCTTGTTCTTCATGGTGACCACCGCAGTGCGGCGTCCCGACAACAGCGAGTGATAGACCCAGCCCTCGGCACCCTCGGAATCGCGCACGCGACGCCAATTCTCGAACTCGGCGGTAATTTCGACCGGAAGGCCGGCACGGGTGTAGACCCAGGCGACGTCATTGTCCTTGGTCGGGCCGGCGCGGACGTTCACGTGATCCGATTTGAGACTGACATAGCGCGGCACCGGAAGGCCGCTGGCGGTCTGCGGTGTAGTGTCCTTGGCCGAGTGCGAGGGGCCGACCGAGGCGCTCCACCAGGTGCAAACGAGCGCCATCACCGAACAAAACCGCCCCAACGCCATTAACCCGTCTCCCGTCGAAGACCTCGGCTCAAAGCCAGGGCCCTCACCCCACATTCCAAACCCTGCCGCATCATTCCCTGTCCCGCCCCACGCGGGTTCCCGAAGCCAACTTGTCTTGGCCCGGCCTTCTGCTAGAGAGGACGGACATCTGAACAACCAGTTTGCCCCGATTTTCCGGCCGGAAAGCTGGGGACAGCTTGAAGGAAACGCCGGGGACGACGCGGCAAGGCCAGTGTCGAACAACCGGGTTAATGAGGCCTCAACGGCCGGCCTTTGGCGACAGAGGCGGCCCGCAACGTCTCATGAGGGCAGGACATGTCAGTGAAGAAAAAGCCCCTCGTCGTTGTAACGCGCAAGTTGCCGGACTCGATCGAGACCCGGATGCGCGAGCTGTTCGACGCGCGTATCAATCTCGACGACACGCCGATGTCGGCCGAGCAGATCGCCGAGGCCGCGCGCACCGCCGACATCCTGGTTCCAACGGTCACCGATCACATCAGCGCCGACATCGTCAACCAGCCCGACTGCAAGCTGAAGCTGATCGCCAATTTCGGCAACGGCGTCGACAATATCGACGTGGAGGCCGCGCATGCCCGCGGCATCACCGTCACCAACACGCCAAAAGTTCTGACCGAAGACACCGCCGACATGACCATGGCGCTGATCCTGGCCGTGCCGCGCCGGATGATCGAAGGTGCTTCCGTGCTGACGGAAGGAAAACCCTGGGCCGGCTGGTCGCCGACCTGGATGCTCGGCCACCGCATCGGCGGCAAGCGCCTCGGCATCATCGGCATGGGCCGCATCGGCCAGGCCGTCGCGCGCCGCGCCCGCGCCTTCGGCTTGCAGATCCACTATCACAACCGCCGTCCCGTCGCGCCGAAGATCGCCGAAGAATTGGGGGCGACCTATTGGGAAAGCCTCGACCAGATGCTGGCGCGAATGGACATCATCTCGGTGAACTGTCCGCACACACCGGCGACGTATCACCTGCTGTCGGCGCGCCGGCTGAAGCTGATCCGCAAGGACGCCTACATCGTCAACACCGCGCGCGGTGAGGTGACGGACGAGGACACGTTGATCAAGCTGATCGAAGGCGGCGAGATCGGCGGCGCCGCCCTCGACGTCTATGAGCACGAGCCGGCGGTGAACCCGAAGCTGGTGCGGCTCGCCAGAGCCGGCAAGGTCATTCTCATGCCGCATATGGGCTCGGCCACGATCGAGGGCCGCGTCGAGATGGGCGAGAAGGTCATCATCAACATCCGCACCTTCCTCGACGCGCACAAGCCGCCGGATCGCGTGCTGCCGAGCATGCTCTGAGGATGCTGCGGCCGAGGGCCGCGCTCGCCACCGTTCGCTTCCAAGGATAACCGAAAGTCAGTGCCGCGTGGTCGTCATCGACGGCCCATGACAGTCGGCCAGTTGAGTCTGCAAAGCAGCTCTTGACCGCGCAAAGACACAGCGTAGGGTTGTAATTGAGCGTTTTGGCATCGAAGGAAACGGCACGTCCGTTGCGAATGCAATGAAATACTTACGCGCATTCTTTGGTTTCTACGGCCGTATGAATAGATTTCAGTACGCGATGGTGATGATAATTGGATACACGGGACCGATTGTCATTTTCGCCCTAACATGGCCTAGTCTTCGCGAAATGGGCGAGCTCGGTATATTCACCGGCATGACGCCGCTAATCATCATGATCTGGGTTCTATTTGCAGCCACGGCAAAGCGGTTTCGTGATATTAACAAATCTGGCTTCGCCTGTTTATACCTCTTCATTCCCGTCGTGGGGCTCATCACGCCTCTCGTTTTGTTGTTTTATCCCGGTGACCTCTCTGACAACAGATTCGGGCCTCCACCGCTTGAGTTTAATTGATCGGCTTCAAACCGTCTGCTTGTGAGCCGAAGGCCGACATTCAGCCGTTCAAAGCTCCCTTTTTGAAGAACAAAGCGGACGAGACAAATTCATTTGTCGACGCGCCACTCAGGTGCGATGGGCGCTGAGGTCGGTGACCACTGGCCCATCGCCATTGAGCGGATTGGCGGGATCGCGCGCATAGCGCAGCGTCTCGAAGCGCATCGCGCGTGCGTCGATCATCAGGAGACGGCCGACCAGGCCATCGCCGAAACCGACGATCTCGCGGATCGCCTCCAGCGCCATCATCGAGCCCATGACGCCCGCAAGCGCGCCCATCACGCCGGCCTCCGCGCAGGCCGGCACGGTGCCCGGCGGCGGCGCTTCCGGAAACAGGCAGCGATAGGTCGGATTGAATTCGCCTTGCTCGTTCTTCTCGTGCGCGCGGATGGTGGTGAGCGAGCCGTCAAACGTGCCGAGCGCCGCCGTGATCAGCGGCCGCTTCGCGAAGAAGCAGGCATCCGAGACCAGGTAGCGCGTCGCGAAATTGTCGGAACCGTCGAGCACGAGGTCGTAATCGCCGATCAGGCTGAGCGCATTATCGGCGTTGAGCCAGGTCGCGTGACCGACGAAATGCACATGGGGATTGAGCTCTGCGATCCGCTCGGCCGCGCTCTCGACCTTGTGCCGGCCGATGTCGGGCGTCGTATGGATCACCTGGCGCTGCAGGTTCGACAGCGACACGAGGTCGTCATCGACCACGCCCAACGTTCCGATGCCGGCGGCCGCCAGATACATCAGCGCAGGCGCGCCGAGCCCGCCGGCGCCAATCACCAGCGCAGAGGCCCGCTTCAGCGCAGCCTGACCGGGGCCGCCGACATCGCGCAGCACGATATGGCGGGCATAGCGTTCGAGTTCGTCCGGGTTGAGCAAGCTCTTTGACTCCTGAACCACCGCAACATTGTTCGCGACCAACGAGATGTGCTTCAATGGCAGCGCGTTCAATGGGCTGGCTGGATTTGTCATGAGATCGATGCTTGCGGCAACACTGATGTTGGCGTCTGCCACAGGCGCTGGCGCCCAGATGACGGCGCCGCAGGTCCCCGGCGCCAGGCCGAAGGCGGTCCAGACCGCACCAATCAAGCCACCCGCCCTGCAAACCCCGTCGGAAACAGCCGACGCGATGGCGCAGGCCGAGCGGCTGGCGCTGCAATCCGACCTCGCCTGGGTCGGCGAATACAATGGCGCCATCACCGGCGACGTCAGCTCGCGCATGGTTGACGCCATCAAGGAATACCAGAAGGCCAAGGGCGGCAAGCCGACCGGCGTGCTGAATCCGCAGGAACGCGCCGCGCTCGCCGAAACCGCTCGGCGCAAGCAGGACAACGTCGGCTGGAAGATCGTGACGGAGATGACCAGCGGCGCGCGGCTTGGCATTCCCGGTAAGCTCGTGCCGCAGCAGACGACCGACGCCAACGGCTCGAAATGGAGCTCGCCAACGGGCACGGTGCAGGTGCAGCTCAGCCGCCGCAAGGAGGCGAACCCGACCACCGCAAAGCTCGCGGAGGCCGAGAAGAAGGAGCCGGCCGGACGCAAGGTCGATTACACCGTGGTGAAGCCTGATTTCTTCGTGCTGTCGGGATTGCAGGGCCTTAAGAAATTTTACGTGCGTGGCACCTTCAAGGGCGACGAAGTCCGCATCATGACAATCCTGTACGATCAGGCGACCGAGAACACGGTCGAGCCGGTCGTGATCGCGATGTCGAGCGCGTTCAACGCGTTCCCGACGGGACCGCAGGCCGGACCGCCACCGCGCAAGACCGTCGAATATGGCACCGGCATCGTCGTCAGCGACGACGGCGCGATTCTGGCGGATCGTCTCGTCACCGATTCCTGTCTCGCGATCACCATCGGTGGCTTCGGCAATGCCGATCGTCTCGCCGAGGACAAGGAGCACGATCTTGCGCTCTTGCACATCTATGGCGCGCGCGGCCTGAAGCCGCTGATCCTGACAGGCGGCGCAGCGAAGACGAGCGTCGATGTCGTCGGCATCGCCGATCCCCAAAGCCAGGGCGGTGCGGCCGTCGTGTCGAGCGTCAAGGGCGCGCTGGCGCCGGTCGGCAGCGGCGATGCCGCACTGTCGCCGCCGCCGGCGGTTGGATTTTCCGGCGGCCCCGCTATTGACGGCGATGGAAAGTTCGCCGGCTTGGCATTGTTGAAGCCGGCCGTCATCGCGGGACCCGCGACGGCGGCACCGGCGTCGCAGGCCGTGATGGTCCCGGCGGAGACGGTGCGCGACTTCCTGAAGGCGAACGGCGTTACAGCGAACGGCACGTCGACAGATGCGAAGGCCAGCGTCGTGCGCGTGATCTGCGTGCGAAAGTAGGGGCCGCGTGGACGGTGCGCTCCTTCTCCCGCGAGCTTGCGGGAAAGGGTTGGGGTGAGGGTGCTTCGGGAGCTCGCGGTTAGTTAAGCGAACTCCATCAGGACCTAACCCAACCTGAACCGCACGCCGCTCTTCGCAAGCCCACCTGAAATTCCAACCGGCGTGCCGTCCGCGCGCCAGCAGGCGGCGCCGGTCATCGTGCCGTCGTCGTGGAAGGCGATGCCGTTCATGCCGCCGGCGACAGTCGCGACCGGCTGGACCTTGTGGCCGAGCGCGGTGAGCTTTGTCCGCACGCTCTCCGGCACCTGTTGCTCGACCTCGAGCGCATTGCCTTCGGTCCAGACCCGCGGCGCCTCGACCGCTTCCTGCAAGCTCATGCCGTGGTCGATGAGATTGATCAGCGCCTGCATCGCGCTGGGGAAGATGCGCTTGCCACCGGGCAGGCCCAGCGCGTAGCGCAGCTTGCCGTCGCGGAGCGCCATCATCGGCGACATCGAGGTCGTGACGCGCTTGCCCGGCGCCAGCGACAGCGCATGGCCCGGCCGCGGATCGAACAGGTTCATGTAGTTGTTGGCGATGGCGCCAAGACCCGGGATCATGATCTTCGCGCCGAACAGATTGTTGATGGTCTGCGTGGTCGCGACCACGTTGCCGAAACTATCCGCCGCCGTCATATGCGTGGTGTGCGCGCTTTCGAGCTGCGTCACACCCGCGCCAAAGGCCTGCGCACGGGCTGGGTCGATCGTGCGGCGGCGCTCGTCGGCGTAGGCTTTCGAGGTCAGCTTCTCCACGGGCACGCCGACATAATCTGGGTCGCCGCTGGCTGCGGCGCGATCGGCGAAGGCGATTTTGAGGACCTCGGCGAGATAGTGGATGGTCTCTGATGTGCCGAAGCCGAAGGCGCCGATGTCGTAGCCCTCCAGGATGTTCAGCATCTGCGCGATGTGCACACCGGAGGCCGCGGGTGGCGGCGGGCCAAGGATGGTCCAGCCGCGATAATCAGCACGGATCGGCTGCCGCTCGACCGTCTTGTAGCCGGTCAGATCGTTGCGGCGGATGAAGCCGCCTGCCTTTTCCATATAATCGGCGAGGATATCGCCGAGCGGCCCCTCGTACAGCGCGTTCTCGCCGTGATCGGCGATGGTGCGCAGCGTCTCGGCATACTCGGCCTGCACCACGCGCTCACCGACCTTGAGCGGCGCGCCATTGGGCAAGAAGATCGCCGCGATCGGCTTGTCCTTGCGCATCGTGGCGGCGCACTCGCCGATGCATTCGTGCAAGTAAGGTGTCACCGCATAGCCGCGCTCGGCATGCTTGATCGCGGGCTGCATGACGTCGGCAAGGCTCATGGTGCCGAACCGGCTCAACGTCTCGCACCAGGCTTTCAGCGAGCCCGGCGTGGCGACGGCCTTTGGCCCGTTGAGGTTCTCATTGCCGACGGTGTCGAACACGTCATGCGCCGAGCCCGGCCTGGAGGTGTAGGTGGTGTCGCGGACCGACGCGGGCACCGTGCTCTGGCCATCGACGATGCGGTGGCTGCCGTCGGCCAGGCGAATATGCGCCATGCCGCCGCCGATGATGCCGACCATCATCGGCTCGACCACGGTCAGCGTGAACAGGGTCGCGATTGCAGCATCGATGGCGTTGCCGCCGGCGGCCAGCATCTCGGCGCCGGCGCTGGAGGCCAGCGGGTGGTTGCTGACCACCATGCCGCGGCTCGAGACCGCCGGCATCTTCTGGCATTCAAAGCTCGTCGCCGTCCGGTCGCGCCAGTTTCCACCCATGCCGCTTGTCCTTTTTGTTCACGACGGCAAGCACATCACAGGCACTTCTACGGGTCCAGTACTGGTACGGATTAACTGGCATTCCCGATTCTGCCATCATCGTTACTGTTGATTCGGACATCCGCGGTCCCCCTTTGGATCGGGCAGGGCACGTCCTGAGCGAGAAGAGCTCAGCATCGCAATTCGATGCACGTTCGCGTGGCGTTACCTCAGACCCAAGCACTCCAAAGGATTGATCTTCCAATGCACACGATCGTACTGGCCACCCAAAAGGGTGGCAGCGGCAAGAGCACGCTCGCCATCGGCCTCGCGCTGGCTGCCAAGCAGGCCGGCTTCACCGTCCGCCTGATCGAGACCGACCCGCAGGGCACGCTGTCCAACTGGGCACGCCGCCGCAACAATGACGACGTCGTCGTCGAGCCGATCTATCACGCTGCCGATTTCGCGCCACGGCTGAAGATGCTGGCCGACAGCGGTCTCCAGCTCGCGATCGTCGACACCGCGGCCGGCCTGTCCGCCACGACCACCGCCGCGATCCGCCATTCCGATCTCTGCCTGATCCCGGCCCGCCCGAGCGTCGCCGACATCGAGGCGACTGTCTCCACCGTCAGCGTCGCACGCGCCTGGAAGCGTCCCTACAGCTTCGTTCTGAACCAGACGCCGATCCGCGGCCAGCGCATCGACAACGCGGCCAATACCCTCGCCGAGGAAGCCGCGCTCGATCTCACCGAGGTGCTCGCACGTCCGCTGATCGCGATGCGCAACGACCACCAGGACTCGCTGGCCGTCGGCCTCGCCGTCAGCGAATTCGCACCGAACGGCAAGTCGACCGAGGAAATCCGCGGCCTCTGGCGCTGGATCGAGACCCGTCTCGAACTCTCCGCCGGCAATCTCTTGATCGACCAGGTCATGTCGGCCGCCGACGGGGTGCTGCACGCCGCTGCCGAGCTTTCGGCCGACGAGACGACTGTTCTGGCGTCCTGAGCGGGGCGATCGCTCAAGGCCCAGGCGGGCTCTTCGCAATCCGGTTGCAAGAGCCCGAGCGACGAAGCAATCCGGCCACCAGCCCGGCCGGATTGCTTCGCTCGCGCCCGTAGTTCTACAGTATTCACAATAATGTCATATCGCGGCAATGTCGAAAGCGATTCGCGATCCCTTCGGGATACGCCTCGTTGTCGGCTAGGACCGCTCGATGCGCACACTGGTCTTCGCTACGCAGAAAGGCGGTTGCGGCAAGAGCACGCTCGCTGCCTGCATAGCGGTTGCGGCGAGGAACGACGGCCATCTGGTTCGCCTGATCGACACCGATCCGCAGGCCACGTTGTCGAACTGGCAAAGCCGCCGGCCCGCGCATGACGTCGTCGTAGACGCCGTTCGGGAAGCCGGCGAGATCGAGCCAGAGCTGCGGAAGCTGCGCCGCGAGGGTACTGACCTCGTGATCATCGATACCTCGGCCGGCATGAATGCGACGACGCGGACCGCAATTCTTTGCGCCGACCTTTGTCTGCTGCCGACGCGGCCAAGCATCGCCGACCTCGAATCGACCGTCACGACATTGCGCGTCGTCAGAGCCGCGCGGCGACCCTTTGCCTTCATCCTCAACCAGGCCGCGATCCGCGGCGAACGCGGCAACCTCGCCGCATCGGCACTGAGCCGCGAACCCGAGCATGGTCTTGCCAGCGTCGTCGCACTGCCGTTCATCGCCAGCCGTAACGATCATCAGGACGCACTCGCTGCCGGACTCACCGCCGTCGAATACGCGCCTGACGGCAAAGCCGCCGACGAAATCCGCCGACTCTGGGAGTGGATCGAGATGCGCTTGAATGGCAGATCCCAACGATCGGGGCCGGCCGATATGCTGGATGACGACGACGCTAACGTACCGTGGGACTCATGCCTGTGATTGCGCACCTCTGCTGCGCAGCCAGGTCTCACGCCGCACGATCCATCGCTCGGATTTCGACTGCCCGCCATGGTGCGGCAGCTCGATAAAGCCGACGAACTCTGCGCCGGTCTTCTGCTTGACCCTGCGCGAGGCCTCGTTGGTGGCGGCGTTGCAGACGTAGAAATGATCGAGGCCAAGCGTGAGGAAGGCAAAGTCGTTCACCGCGGTGATGGCCTCCGTCATCAAGCCGCGCCCCCAATAAGGCTCAGCCAGCCAGAAGCCTCGATTGCCTTTGGCACCGTCGGCACCGGGACGGAAATGAATGTTACCGATCGCCTCGCCGTCGCCGCCCCTCGGCACCAGCACCCAATGGTTGATCTCCTCGCCGGCCGAGATCTTGCTGAGCTCCGAGCGCACGAAGGTTTCCGCACCATCAGCCGGATACGGCCAGGGCACGACGGCAGCCAGATGCCGGATGATGTTCCAATTGTCGAAATGGCGCTGGATCGCCGGCGCATCGGACAGCGCGAGCGGGCGCAGGATCAGTCGTTCGGTATCAAGCTGCGGCGTCTGCATGGTCTTCTACTTCTGACACTTCGAACACCAGAAGGTCGACCGTCCATTCTGGGTAAAGCGCTTCACGGTGCCGCCGCAGCGCGGGGTCTTGCAGGTCTCGCCTTCGCGGTCGTAGACCTTGAACGAATGCTGGAAATAGCCGAGCTCGCCCGATGTCTGGCGATGGTCGCGCAATGATGAGCCGCCGGCCTTGATCGCATCGTTCAGCACGGTGTGTATCGCAGCGACCAATCGCTTCGCGTGATCGGTCGGCTCGCCCTTCCTGGTCGAGAGCGTCGCAGCGATCCGGCGCGGCGACAGGTGCGAGCGGTGCAAGGCTTCGCAGACATAGATGTTGCCGAGCCCTGCGACCACGCGCTGGTCGAGCAGAGCGGCCTTCAGGCTCGTCGTCTTGCCTGCGCAGGAATGCGCCAGCATCGCCGCGTCGAACTCATTGCCAAGCGGCTCGGGGCCGAGGTCGCGCAGCAAGGGCTCATCCTCGAGCGCGTTGCGCGCGATCACTTTCATGTAACCGAAACGCCTGGGATCGTTGAAGACGATGTCGGCGCCGGAGGACATACGAAACAGCACGTGGTCGTGCGCGGAGTCCTTGCCCCGTGGATAGTGAAACTCACCCGGCGCGGCCTCGTTGGCCGGCTTGATGACGCGGAATGAGCCCGACATGCCCAGATGCATCAGCAGCACGTCGCCGGAACCGAGATCGGCCATGAGATATTTTGCACGGCGGCCGAGGCCCGTGACGATCTGCCCCTGGAGCCGGGCCACAAAGTCCGGCTGGAACGGAAAGCGCAAATCGGGCCTTCGGGCCTCCGCAACGACGATTTTTGCGCCCTCCATGACGGGCTGAAGGCCGCGACGGACGGTCTCGACTTCGGGCAATTCAGGCATGGTCAGGCATTCACCTTATGAGAGCGGTGTGATAGCGCCATTGCGGCGGTCGCGCTATGGTCCGCCGGTTGGAGTAGAGTCATGGATCGGCCGGGCGAAACCACGCATTTTGGCTTCAGGGACGTTCCCCTGGAGGACAAGCAGACGCTGGTGAACGATGTGTTTCACAGCGTGGCGTCGCGCTATGACCTGATGAACGATTTGATGTCCGGTGGCCTGCACCGGGTCTGGAAGGACATCATGATCGGCGCCCTCAACCCGCCCAGGAGCGACCGGCCGTTCGCCTTGCTCGACGTTGCCGGCGGCACCGGCGACATCTCGTTCCGCGCCGCCAAGGCGGCAGGCCCGGGCTTCCACGCCACCGTCTGCGACATCAATTCCGACATGCTTGCCGTTGGCCGCGAGCGTGCCGCCAAGCGCCACCTCGACACCCAGGTCGATTTCGTCGAGGGCAACGCCGAAGCCCTCGCCTTCGCCGACCGCAGCTTTGACGCATATACGATCGCGTTCGGCATTCGCAACGTACCGCAAATCGACAAGGCGCTGCGCGAAGCCTATCGCGTGCTCAAGCCCGGCAGCCGCTTCCTGTGCCTGGAATTCTCCACCGTCGAGATGCCCGGCCTCGACAAGCTCTACGACCTGTTCTCGTTCAGGGTGATCCCACCGCTCGGGCGCATGGTCACGGGCGATGCGGAATCCTACCGGTACCTCGTCGAATCGATCCGCAAATTTCCGAAGCCGAACGCGTTCGCCGACATGATCCGCGACGCCGGCTTTTCCCGCGTGAGCTGGCAAACCCTGACCGGCGGCATCGTCGCACTGCATTCGGGCTGGCGTTTGTGATCTCTGCCATCACCCACATGACGCGCCTGATCCGCGCCGCGTTCGTGTTTGCCCGCGAGGGCGTGTTCGGCGCCGTCGACCCGAGCCTGGTGCCACCGCCCGGACAGCTCGCGCTGAAGCTTGCGCGCCTGGTCGAACGCCGTGGCGACAAGCACGGACCACGAATCTCGCGCGCGCTGACGCGAATGGGTCCGGCCTATCTCAAGCTCGGCCAATTCCTGGCGACGCGCCCCGATGTCGTCGGCTTCAACATGGCGCGGGACCTCGAAAGCCTGCAGGATCGTCTGCCGCCGTTTCCGCAAGCCGAGGCTGAAGCTGCGATCTCGACCTCGCTGGAACGGCCGCTGAAGGATGTGTTTGCAAGCTTCGGCCCACCGGTGGCGGCCGCCTCGATCGCACAGGTGCATCGCGGCGAAGTGGAACGCGACGGCATCCGCAAGGCTGTCGCGGTCAAGGTGCTCAGGCCGAACGTGGCCGCGCGCTTCCGCCGCGACCTCTCGGATTTCTTCTTTGTTGCCCACAAGGCCGAGGCTTATTCCGCCGAGGCGCGGCGCCTGCGCCTGGTCGAGGTCATCAACACCATGTCGCGGTCGGTCGCGATGGAGATGGACCTGCGGCTGGAAGCGGCGGCGCTGTCGGAGATGGCGGAGAACACGCGCGACGATCCTGATTTCCGCGTACCAACCGTCGACTGGGACCGCACCACGCACAACGTGCTGACGATGGAGTGGATCGACGGCATCGCGCTGAACGACCACAAGCGGCTGGCAGAGGCACAGGTCGATCTGCCCGATCTCGGCCGCAAGGTGATCCAGAGCTTTCTGCGCCACGCGCTGCGCGACGGCTTCTTCCACGCCGATATGCATCCCGGAAACCTGTTCCTCGACGACGCCGGCCGTCTGGTCGCGGTCGATTTCGGCATCATGGGCCGGCTCGGCATGAAGGAGCGGCGCTTCCTCGCCGAAATCCTGCTCGGCTTCATCACCCGCGACTATCGCCGTGTCGCCGAGGTGCATTTCGAAGCGGGCTACGTCCCCTCGCATCATTCGGTCGAGAATTTCGCGCAGGCCATCCGCGCCATCGGCGAGCCCATTCACAACCGCACCGCCGAGGAGATCTCGATGGCGCGGCTGCTCACGCTGCTGCTCGAGGTCACAGGCCTGTTCGACATGACGACGCGGCCCGAGTTGATCCTGCTTCAGAAGACCATGGTGGTGGTCGAGGGCGTGGCGCGCGGCTTCGATCCCAAGCTCGACATCTGGAAAGTCGCCGATCCTGTCGTCCGCGAATGGATCGAGCGCAATCTTGGCCCGATCGGCCGCGTGCAGGGCGCGCTGGCCGGCGGCGGCGACATCGCCAAGGTGCTGATGCGACTGCCTGATATCGTGCAGCGCTCGGTCACGGTGCTCGAGCAGCTCGAAACCATGACCCGCGAAGGCATCAGGCTGTCGCCCGAGAGCATCGCCGCGATGGGGCGCAGCGAGGGTCGCAAGACCCGCTGGCGCACCGTGGCGCTCTGGATCATCGCCGCGACCTTCATCGGCATCCTGATCGCCGTCCGGAATCTATGATTGCCAAAAACGTGATTGCACTGCAATCACGAGAGTGATAGCATCGCTATCATTTCGTGCTGGAGGGCGTCATGGCCAGCCTGACCATCCGCAAGCTCGACGAGGGCGTCAAAACCTATCTGCGCCTGCGCTCGGCCCGGAACCGCAGGTCGGTCGAGGAAGAGGTGCGGGTCATCCTCGGGGAGCTGATCGAGGGCCGCGAGGAACCGCTGACGCCGTTTTCAGCGCCGCCCGAAGCTTCCCCCGCGCCTGCGTCCTTGCGCTCCAGCGCCGTCCCTGAGGCCAGCGTCACCCTGATCATCGGCGGCGGGATCGCGGCGTTCAAATCACTCGACCTGATCCGCCGGCTGAAGGAACGGCGCATCGAGGTTCGCTGCGTGCTGACCAAGGCCGCGGAGCAATTCGTCACCCCGCTCTCGGTGAGCGCTCTCTCCCATGAGCGCGTCCATACCGATCTGTTCGATCCCCAGAGCGAGTTCGACGCCGGCCATATCCGCCTCGCGCGCGACTGCGATCTGATCGTGGTGGCGCCGGCGACTGCCGATCTGATGGCGAAGATGGCCAATGGCCATGCCGACGATCTCGCCAGCGCGATCCTGCTTGCAACCAACCGAAAGATCCTGCTGGCGCCGGCGATGAATCCGCTGATGTGGAACAACGCGGCGACCCGCCGCAATGTCGCGCAGCTTCAACGCGACGGCGTGCTGCTGATCGGACCGAACTCCGGCGAGATGGCCGAGGCGGGCGAAGCCGGAGTCGGCCGCATGTCCGAAGCAATCGAGATCGCCACCGCTGCCGAGAAATTGCTGCGGCCCCCGGTGCCGCGGCCGCTCGCCGGCAAGCGTGTCTTGATCACGGCGGGTCCGACGCACGAGCCGATCGATCCGGTGCGCTACATCGCCAATCGCTCTTCCGGCAAGCAGGGCTTTGCGATTGCGGCCGCTGCGCAGGCCGCGGGTGCCGAGGTGATCCTGGTCAGTGGCCCGGTCGATCTCGATGATCCCGCTGGCGTCACCGTCAAGCACGTCGAATCGGCGCGGCAGATGCTGGAGCAGGTGCAATCAGCGCTTCCCGCCGACATCGCGATCTTCGCCGCCGCCGTCGCCGACTGGCGCGTTGCCAATGAAGGCGAGCAGAAGCTGAAGAAGACTTCGGCCGGCATGCCCCCGCTTCAACTGGTCGAAAACCCCGACATTCTCGCCACGATCTCCAAGCTCGCCGACAAGCGTCCGCCGCTGGTGATCGGCTTTGCAGCCGAGACCGAGCACCTCATCGACAACGCGAAGTCAAAACTCGCCCGCAAGGGCTGCGACTGGATCGTCGCCAACGACGTCTCGCCCGCAACAGGCGTGATGGGCGGCGACCGCAACACGGTGCACCTGATCAGCAAGAATGCTGCGAACAGCGAGATCACAGTTGATTCCTGGCCTGTCATGACCAAGGAACAGGTCGCGATCGAACTGGTCGCGCATATCGTGAAAAGCGTGACCCACACATCCGTCGACAAATCCGCCAACAAATTCTCGGAGCCGGCCTCTTGAGCGCGAAGGTCACCGTCGAACTGCAGCAACTGGCCCACGCCGAAGGCCTGCCGCTGCCCGCCTATCAGACCGCTGATGCCGCAGGCCTCGACCTGATGGCGGCGGTGGCTGACAGCGAGCCGATGACGCTCGCGCCGGGCCAATATGCGTTGGTGCCGACGGGACTCGCGATCGCCCTGCCATCAGGCTTTGAGGCCCAGGTGCGGCCGCGCTCGGGACTCGCCGCCAAGCACGGCGTCACCGTGCTGAACGCGCCCGGCACTGTTGACGCCGACTACCGCGGCGAGATCAAGGTGATCCTGATCAACCACGGCCAGGCGCCGTTCGTGATCAAGCGCGGCGAGCGCATTGCGCAGTTGGTGATCGCGGCCGTGGTCCAGGCAGCGCTGGTTCCGGTCGCGACGTTGTCCGCGACCGACCGCGGCGCCGGCGGATTTGGCTCGACGGGGCGGTAGAGCCTGATGCGCTGAAGTCGGAGTCGTGTTGAGCCCACAGCGGCACTCTCTCCGTTCCCTCCCCCCTTGTGGGGGAGGGTCAGGGAGGGGGGTGTCACACGGGGATTCAATCGATCGCGCACCAGTCCTGTTTGCATTGCCGACAACTGCACCTCTTCCTGGGCTACCCCTCTCCCTAGCCCTCCCCCCCAAGGGCCCCCAAGGGGGAGGGAACGCACCTTTGCTGGAGCGCGATCGAGTCTCATCCATTCGACTACGCGCGGCATCTCCACCCGAATCACCCGCGGAACTACGTGTAACCGGAACCTCGCGCCCGGCATTTTTTTGGGGCCACCTTTGCGTTCACGGTCTGGACTCTTACCGGTGGAGTCTCGGTGAGGGTATTGTCGTTTGATTCGCGCGCGACGGGGGTCGCAGTGCGGTCAATTCGTGCGGTCTTGGGGCAACTATGTCAGGCGTGATCGTGTCGATGCGTCGGACGCTGCTGTCGTGCACATCGTTGGTGCGCAACGGCCTGCTGGGAGGCGCTCTCGCAGCGCTGCTGCCGGCTGAGTCGGCGAAGGCCGCCGATCTCGTCGATACACTCTCGAATTTGCTGGATTTCAACCGGCAGGAACTCGCTGTGCTCGCCACCGCGCTGGCTCTGCTCGGTTTCACGGTGGTGGCCGCGATCCTCCTGATGCGCACGCGCGTGCGCACCGCCAGGAACGAGGCGGCGTTGCGCGGGCGGATCAGGGAACTCCAGCTGCAGACCGACCGCTTCGGCGCTCTGCTGTTCGCCGAGCCGCAGGTCCTGATCTCCTGGCCGGCAGGCGATGATCGCGCGCAGATTTCGGGCGACATCTCCCTGGTGCTGCCGCGCGACTCCTCGCCGCAGCGCGTGCTCGCCTTCGGAACCTGGCTGCCGCCGGAACCGGCGCTGCAGATGGATCACGCCGTCGACGGCTTGCGCGAACGCGGCGACGGCTTCCAGCTCACGCTGACCACCGCCAACGGCCACACGCTGGAAGCGCTCGGCCGCGCCATCGGAGGCCAGGCCATCGTCCGTATTCGTGAATTGTCCGGCTTGCGGCGCGAACTTGCCGAAACCAATCTGCGCTACAAGGCGCTCGCCGACGAAACCGAGATGCTGCGGGGCTTCGCCGCGGCGGCGCCATGGCCGATCTGGGCCAAGGGCGAGAACGGCGCGCTGAACTTCGCCAATCCGGCCTATGTGCGTGCGACGGAAGCGACCAGCATCAGCGACGCCCAGGAGCGCAATCTCGAGCTGCTCGACAGCGCCGACCGCACCGCCATGGAGCGCAGCCTGAAGGAGGCGGCTCACTTCTCCTCGCGGCTGCCGATCGTGACCGGCGGCGAGCGGCGCATGTACGACGTGCGCGCCGTCAATGTCGGCAATGGCAGTGTCGGCGTCGCGATCGACGCCAGCGAAGCCGATGCGCTGAGTGCCGCGCTGGTGCGGATGGCGGAGGCGCATCGCCGCACGCTCGACCAGCTCTCCTCCGGCGTTGCCGTGTTCGACGGCCAGCGCCGTCTCGCCTTCTACAACGATTCCTATCGGCGGCTCTGGGACCTCGATCGTACCTTCCTGGATGCCAATCCTGATGATTCCAGCGTGCTCGACAAGCTCAGGGCCGCGCGAAAACTGCCGGAGCAGCCGGACTTCCGCGCCTGGAAAGCCAAGCTGCACGAGGCCTATCGCGCGGTCGAGGCCGCCAAGGACACCTGGTACCTGCCGGACGGCCGCGCACTCTCCGTCGTCACCACGCCGAATCCGGAAGGCGGCGTCACCTATCTGTTCGACGACGTCACCGAGAGCCTCGAGCTCGCCCGCCGCTTCGACGGCATGATCAGGGTCCAGCGCGAGACCCTCGACAGTCTCGCCGAAGGCGTCGCGGTGTTCGGCAGCAACGGCAAGGCGCAGCTGTTCAATCCGGCCTTCCTGCGGATGTGGAAGCTCTCCAACGACGCCATGCGGGAGGAGCCGCATATCCAGACCGTCGAAGGCTGGTGCCATCAATTGTTCGACGATCCCGTGGTCTGGCGCCAGATCCGCGAGGCCATCACCTCGATCGAGAACCGCGCCGACGTGCCGCTGAAACTGGAGCGCAAGGACGGCAGCGTGCTCGACGGCATGATCCGTCCGCTGCCGGACGGCGCGACCATGCTGACATTCCTCGACATCACCGACACCGAAAACGTCGAGCGCGCGCTGCGCGAGCGCAACGAGGCGTTGGAGACCGCCGACCAGATGAAGGTGGATTTCGTCCACCATGTCTCCTACGAGCTGCGCTCGCCGCTGACCACCATCATCGGCTTCGCGCATTTCCTCAGCGACCCCTCGACCGGGCCGCTGACGCCGAAGCAGGCTGAATATCTCGACTACGTCACCAAATCGACCAACGCGCTGCTGGCGCTCACCAACAACATTCTCGACCTCGCCACGATCGACGCCGGCGCCATGAAGCTGGAGCTCGGCCCGGTCGACGTCAGCAAGACCATCGAGCTTGCCGCCGAAGGCATCCAGGACCGGCTCGCCACCGACCGCATCCGCCTCAAGGTCGAGATCGCGCCCGATGTCGGCAGCTTCATCGGCGACGAAAAACGCGTGGTGCAGGTGCTCTATAACCTGCTCGCCAACGCCGTCGGCTTCTCACCGCAGGATTCCACCGTCGGCATCAGCGCGCGCCGCACCGAGCGCAGCGTCGTCTTCATTGTGACAGATTCCGGACCTGGAATACCTGCCGACATGAAGGACAAGGTGTTCAACTGGTTCGAAAGCCGCTCACAGGGCTCGCGTCACCGCGGCGCCGGGCTAGGGCTGTCGCTGGTGCGCTCCTTCGTCGAACTGCATGGCGGCAGGGTGCAGGTGGATTCGGTCGTCGGCAAAGGCACGGTCGTGATCTGCGACTTCCCGACCGACCAGGCGGCGCATCGCGACGCCGCCGAATGACCGCGCCGACCACATTCTCCGTCGCGCTTCACAACGAGACGGCTACCGCGCAATTGATGGCCGACCTCGCGTTGCTGGTCGGCCCTGGCGATACCATCACGCTGACGGGCGATCTCGGTGCCGGCAAGACCGCCGCGGCGCGCAGCCTGATCCGCTACCTCGCCGGCGACGACGAGCTGGAAGTGCCGAGCCCCACCTTCACGCTGGTGCAGGGCTACGAGCTACCAGCCTTTGCCGTGATGCACGCCGATCTCTATCGCGTCGAGGACGAAAGCGAGCTCGAGGAGATCGGGCTGTCGCCCTTGCCCGATGCCACGCTGGTGCTGATTGAATGGCCGGAGCGCGCGCCATTGGCGATGCCCGAGGATCGCATCGACATCGCGCTGACGCATCGCCCGGCGCTGGGCTCCAATGCGCGCGCCGCCGACATCACCGGTTACGGCAAGAGCGCGGCCGTCGTGGCGCGGCTGAAGACGCTGCGCGAATTTCTCGACAGATCCGGTTACATCGGCGCGACACGCAAGCGCATGCCTGGCGATGCCTCGACGCGCTCCTATGCGCGTCTGATCCGCGACGATGGCGTCGTCATCCTCATGAACTCGCCGCAGCGTCCCGATGGCGCCGCGATCTATCATGGAAAGTCCTACAGCGCCGCTGTGTATCTCGCCGAAAACATCAAACCCTTCGTCGCCATCGACGAGGGCTTGCGCGCGGCGGGGATCTCGGCGCCGAAAATTCACCATTTCGATCTCGACCACGGTTTTCTGATCTCGGAGGATTTCGGCAGCGAAGGCGTGATCGAAGGCGATCCGCCCCGCCCGATCACGGAGCGTTATGAAGCCGCGACCGACGTGCTGGCTGCGCTGCACGGCAAGACGCTGCCGGAGACGCTGCCGCTGGACGGGCAGACCTATGCCATTCCGGCGTGGGACACCGAGGCATTGCTGATCGAGATCGGCTTGATGCCGGAATGGTATCTGCCCGATCGCAACGCGCCGCTGAGCGATGCGAAGCGCGCGGAGTTCTTTGCGATGTGGCGCGAGCTGCTGAAGAAGCCGCTGGCCGCGCCAAAAACCTGGATCATCCGCGACTACCACTCGCCGAATCTGATCTGGCTTGCGGACCGCACCGGCATGGCGCGCGTCGGCGTGATCGACTTCCAGGACACCGTGCTCGGACCGCACTCCTATGACGTGGTGTCGCTGTTGCAGGACGCCCGCATCGACGTGCCCGAAGCGCTCGAGCTGACGCTGCTGTCGCGCTACATCAAGGCGCGCCGCGCCGCCGATGCGAACTTCGATGCGGCCGGATTCGCCGAGCTCTATGCCATCATGTCGGCGCAGCGCAACACGCGCCTGCTCGGCACCTTCGCCCGGCTCAACCGCCGCGACGGCAAGCCGCACTATCTGCGCCACCAGCCGCGGATCTGGACCTATCTCCAGCGATCCCTGGCACATCCGTCGCTTGAGCATCTGCGCGACTGGTATCTTGCCAACGTCCCGCCGCCGCGACCCTGAGCCGGAACCGGTTTACCACCTGTTAGCCATCGCATCGGTATTATCGCCCGTGGGCACCCGGACAAGTACGGGGCTGGAGCAAGGGCAGATGGCGGTCAAGACGGACCATCGCGGAAACGGCAGGGTTGTTTTCGAACGTGGGGTTCCGGCCCAGATGATGGGGATCGACGGCACCTGGCGGCGCGAATGCACCATGGAGGACGTCTCCGAGGGCGGCGCCAAACTGACCATCGACGGCTCGGTCGAGGGTCTGCATCTGAAGGAATTCTTTCTGGTCCTGTCGTCGACCGGACTCGCTTACCGGCGCTGCGAACTGGCCTGGGTGAATGGCGACCAGATCGGCGTCAATTTCCTCAAGCCCGGCGACAGGAAGAAAAAGGCGCGTTCCACAACCGTTGGGGCGTGAGCGCAACACACGTCGTACAACCGTCACGGCGGCTGGTTAAGGCGGTCCAGTTGCGGTGCGGCCTGGTCCGGTCCGTGCTAGCATTGCCGCAAACGCGAATTTCGGAAGGTTCGAGAAAGCCAAGCATGCCCGTCAAACCGACCAAGGCCATGGTGCTAGCCGCAGGGTTCGGCCTGCGCATGCGTCCACTGACGGACAAGATGCCGAAGCCGATGGTGCCGGTGGCTGGCCAGCCGCTTCTCGACCATGTGCTCGACAAGCTCGGCCGGGCCGGCGTCACCGAAGCGGTGGTCAACGTGCACTATCTGCCCGACCAGATCATCGACCACACCGCGTCGCGCCAGCATCCGCGGGTGATCATCTCGGACGAGCGCGATCAGGTGCTCGGCACCGGCGGCGGCGTGGTCAAGGCATTGCCGCTGCTCGGCGATGCGCCATTCTTCCACGTCAATTCCGATACGCTGTGGATCGACGGCGTGCGCTCCAACCTGACGCGGCTTGCGGAAAATTTCGACCCTGCAAGCATGGACATTCTGCTGCTGATGGCGCCGACCGCGACCAGCATCGGCTATAACGGTCGCGGCGATTACGGCATGCTGCCCGACGGCGCGCTGCGCAAGCGCAAGGAAAAGGAGATCGTCCCGTTCGTCTATGCGGGCGCGGCCATCCTGTCGCCGAAGATCTTCGAAGGTGCGCCGCAGGGCGAATTCTCGCTGACGAAAATGTTCGACCGCGCCAACGAGCAGGAGCGCCTGTTCGGCCTCCGCCTCGACGGCGTCTGGATGCATGTCGGAACGCCCGATGCGGTGCACGCTGCGGAAGAGGCGTTCCTGGAAAGCGTGGCGTAGGG
The DNA here is from genome assembly GCF_018129685.1 of Bradyrhizobium manausense. GTDB lineage: Bacteria > Pseudomonadota > Alphaproteobacteria > Rhizobiales > Xanthobacteraceae > Bradyrhizobium > Bradyrhizobium manausense_D. The sequence continues at coordinate 245,205 of NZ_JAFCLG010000005.1, read as the reverse complement.
CCGCTCCGGAGAGGGTGCCGTAGGGTGCCTGCGAAGTCCCACGAACAGCGGGGACTATCTCCCCTCGCCCCATATCCATTTGAGTCCACCTGCCTATATTGGCGCCTGATCTTCGAATCAGGCAGCTCATGCGCGTTTTCAGCGTCCCCCTCTCGGTTCCGTTCCTGCGCACGATCGTCTCGGCTCTGCTCGATGGCCGGCTGGTCGAGGGATTCGAGGCGCGCAAGGAACCGGCGCGACTCGCGGACGCCACATTGTATCTGCCGACGAGGCGCGCCATGCGCGTCGTCCGCGAGATCTTCCTCGACGAGATGAAGGCCGACGCCGTGGTGCTGCCGCGCATCGTCGCACTCGGCGATATCGACGAGGATGAGCTCGCCTTCGCCGACGAGGGCGAGGAGTTTTCCGGCGCAACGCCGCTCGACATTCCACCGCGGCTTGGTGAACTCGAACGGCGACTGACGCTGGCGCAACTCGTTGCCGCCTGGGCCAAGGGCCCGGTGCTGGCACCGCTGGTGGTCGGCGGTCCCGCCTCGACGCTGGCGCTCGCCGGAGATCTCGCGCGCCTGATCGACGACATGGTCACGCGCGGCGTCGACTGGGGCAAGCTCCGGGACCTGGTGCCGGATCAGCTTGATCAATACTGGCAGCATTCTCTCCAGTTCTTGAATATTGCCAGCGAGACGTGGCCGAACCATCTCGCCGAGATCAACCGCATCGAGCCCGCGGCGCGGCGCGACCTGCTGATCGCGGCCGAAGCCAGACGCCTGACCGCACATCCGCACGGGCCCGTGATCGCGGCCGGCTCGACCGGCTCGATGCCGGCCACCGCGAAATTCCTGCATGCGGTCGCCGCGCTGCCGCACGGCGCCGTGGTGCTGCCGGGCCTCGACACCGATCTCGATGACGACGCCTGGCGCACGATCGGTGGCGTGCGCGATTCGCTCGGCAAGTTCGCCGAGCATCCGGCCCCGAACCACCCGCAATATGCGATGCATGCGCTGCTGGATCGCTTCGGCATCAAGCGCAGCGATGTCGAGATCCTTCAGCCACCATCAGACGGCGGTCGCGATCTTCTCGCATCGGAATCGATGCGGCCGTCGGCCAAGACGGAAGTCTGGCATGACCGGCTGAAACAGCCTGAGGTCGCTGCGAAGATCGCTGGCGGCATGGCAAATCTCGCCGTGGTCGAAGCGCCCAACACGGAAATGGAAGCGCTCGCGATCGCCATCGCGATGCGCGAGGCGCGTCATCTCGACAAATCGGCGGCACTGGTGACGCCCGATCGTGCGCTGGCGCGGCGGGTGATGGCGGCGCTGACGCGGTGGGATCTCGCCTTCGATGATTCCGGCGGTGATGTGCTGATGGAAACCTCCGCGGGCGTCTTCGCGCGGCTCGCCGCAGAGGCGGCGACCAAGGGCCTGGAGCCGGCGACACTGCTGGCAATGCTGAAACATCCACTGTGCCGGCTCGGCCGCCTACCCGGCGCATGGAAGGCATCGATCGAAGGGCTCGAGCTGGCGGTCCTGCGCGGCACGCGCCCGCCCGCGTCTACGCGCGGCCTGCTGCGCGAATTCAACCGCTTCCGCGAGGAGCTGGCGAAGCTGTGGCGCAGCGAATTTTCCGCGCTGCATGCGGCCGAGCCGCGTGCGCGGCTCAAGGCGGAAGATCTCGATCGTATCCAGGCGCTGATCGACACGCTCCGACAAGCGTTGGCGCCGATCGAAAGCCTTGCGTCATCCAAGCCAATCGACTTCGCCGAACTCGCGCATCGCCATCGCGAGATCCTGATCGACCTGTCGCGCGACGAGCAGGGCGTTGCGCTCGCCTTCGAGGAACGCGAAGGCCTCGCGCTCGCAAGCGCCTTCGACGATCTGCTGCGCGGCGGCACGACCAGCGGGCTCATGGTCACGCTGCCCGACTATGCCGACGTCTTCCAGACCGCATTCGGCGATCGTGCGGTGCGGCGACGGGACAAGCCCGGCGCGCGCCTGCAGATCTACGGTCCGCTGGAATCACGCCTGATGCAGGCCGACCGCGTCATCGTCGGCGGCCTGATCGAAGGCGTCTGGCCGCCGGCGCCGCGGATCGACCCCTGGCTCAGCCGGCCGATGCGGCACGAACTTGGCCTCGATCTGCCGGAGCGGCGCATCGGCCTCTCCGCGCATGACTTCGCGCAGCTGCTCGGCGGCGACGAGGTGATCCTTACTCATTCCGCCAAGGCCGGTGGCGCGCCAGCCGTCGCCTCACGGTTCCTGCACCGGCTGGAGGCCGTCGCGGGCGACGATCTCTGGAAGACGGCGATTCGCGCCGGCGAAAAATACGTGCAATTCGCGGGCGCGCTGGATCAGCCCACCGAGGTTATGCCGGTCAAGCAGCCGGAGCCACGGCCGCCGCGCGCGACGCGGCCGCTGAAAATGTCGGTCACCGCGATCGAGGACTGGCTGCGGGATCCTTACACGATCTACGCCAAACTCATTCTGCGCCTGGATGCGCTCGATCCCGTCGACATGCCGCTCTCGGCCGCCGACCGCGGCTCGGCGATCCACGATGCACTCGGCGAATTCACCGAGACGTTCGCCGTACAGCTGCCCGACGATCCCGCAAATGTGCTGCGCGCAATCGGTGAAAAACATTTTGCGCCGCTGATGGAGCGGCCCGAGGCACGGGCGCTATGGTGGCCACGCTTCCAGCGCATCGCGCGCTGGTTCGGCGAATGGGAGACGGCGCGCCGCGACGCGATCGAGGCGATCACAGCGGAGACGCGCGGCGAGATCTCGATCAGGCTCGACAACGAGCGCAGCTTCAGGCTTTCCGCCCGCGCTGACCGCATCGAGCGGCGCCGGGGCGGCAGCTATGCCATCCTCGACTACAAGACCGGCCAGCCGCCGACCGGCAAGCAGGTCCGCATGGGCCTGTCGCCGCAACTCACGCTGGAGGCCGCGATCCTGCGCGAGGGCGGCTTCCCCGGCATCGACGCCGGCGCGTCGGTGAGCCAGCTCGTCTATGTCCGCCTCAGCGGTAACAACCCGCCGGGCGAAGAGCGCATCCTCGAGCTCAAATACAAGCCGGGCGACGAGCCGCAACCGCCGGACACCGCGGCAACGGAGGCGCGCGCCAAACTCGAAGCGCTGATCCGCGCCTTCGACGACGAAAGCCAGCCCTATACCTCGCTGAACCTGCCGATGTGGACCAACCGCTACGGCACCTATGACAATCTCGCCCGGATCAAGGAATGGTCCGCGGCCGGCGGATTGGGAATCGAGGAATGGTGAAAGCGCTACGCCCCATCCCGGATGCCGTGCGCGACACTCAGAGGCGCGCGTCGGACCCGACGGCGTCGGCCTTCGTGTCGGCCAATGCCGGCTCGGGCAAGACGCATGTGCTGGTGCAGCGCGTCATCCGCCTGCTGCTGTCGGGCGTCCCGCCGGAAAAAATCCTCTGCATCACCTTTACCAAGGCCGCCGCCGCCAACATGGCCGAACGTGTGTTCGACATGCTTGGCCACTGGGTGACGCTGGACGATGCCGCGCTCGACGCCGCGATCCGCGACGTCGGCATCCCCCACTCCAACGCAAAGCTGCGGCGCGAGGCGCGAAAGCTCTTCGCCTGCGCGCTTGAGACGCCCGGCGGATTAAAGGTGCAGACCATCCACGCTCTGTGCACCCGCCTGCTCCAGCAGTTCCCGTTCGAGGCCAACGTTCCCGCGCGCTTCTCCGTCATCGACGAGCGTGACCAGGCCGACATGATGGAGCGCGCCAATCTGAAGGTGTTCTTGGAGGCTGCGCGCGATCCGGAGACCGTCACCGGCCGCGCGCTGCTGACAGCGATGGCGAGCGCTGCAGACATCACGTTCAAGGAGGTCGTCCGCGAGGCGTGCCTCAGTCGCGATCATTTCATGGCGTGGACCGACGAGGCCGGCAACGCCGACGCGGCGGCTGAGCAGTTGGCGGCCGTACTGGGTGTCGATGCGAGCGACCGCATCGAGGATGTCGAGACGGAGATTCTCGACGGCCCGTTCCTGCCGCGATCGCGCTGGGACGACATCGCGTTCGCGCTGGAAGACGGCAGCAAGTCCGACAACGATCAGGCGAGCCGGCTCCGCGAAGCAAAGGTGTTTTCAGGCGCCGCGCAGGTCGATGCCTATCTGTCCGTCTTCCTCACCGACGAAAAGCTGCCCCGCAAGGCGTTGCTGACCAAAGGGTTCGGCGAGCGCAATCCATCCGTCGCGCGCCTGTTCGAGAACGAAGCATCTCGCCTGTGTGGACTTATCGAGAAGCGCCGCGCCGCGACCATGCGCGACCGCACCGCGGCCCTGCTTCATATCGCCACTGCGGCCGCCGCGAACTACCGCCGCGAAAAGCAGGAGCGCGGCCTGCTCGACTACGACGACCTCATCGACAAGACGCTGGCGATGCTCAACCGCATCTCCTCCGGCTGGGTGCATTACAAGCTGGACCGCGGCGTCGATCACGTGCTGATCGACGAGGCCCAGGACACCAGCCCGCGGCAATGGGACATCGTCGCACACATCATCTCCGAATTCACGGCCGGCGAAGGCGCGCGCGAGGGGCTGAGCCGCACGGTCTTTGCTGTCGGCGACGAGAAGCAGTCGATATTCTCGTTTCAGGGCGCAGCGCCGCACGAGTTCGACGCGCGCCGTCGCGAACTGCACCGCAAGTTCACCGCGGCCGGGCTGAAATTCGATCCGGTCGCCTTCACTTATTCGTTCCGCTCGGGCGCGGCGATCCTGCATTCGGTCGATCGCGTCTTCCGCGATCCCGAGATCTACAAGAGCATCCATTCGATCGAGATCGGCCATCCCCTGCACAACGCGCTCGCCGATGCCGGTCCCAGCGTGATCGAGCTGTGGGACCTTGCCGAAGCCGACGAGCGGCAGGAAATCGAGGGCTGGCGCGCGCCGTTCGATGGCGTCGCTGCCACCAGCCCCGAGGTCAAGCTCGCCCGCCGTATCCAGGCTGAAATCAGGCGGCTGGTGGAGAGCGGCACACTGACCGGGCACGAAGGCGAGCGGCGGCCACTGCGCTACGGCGACGTGCTGATCCTGGTGCGTCGGCGCGGCAACGCGTTCGATGCGGTGATCCAGGCGCTGAAACACGCCAATGTTCCGGTCGCCGGCGCCGACCGGCTGAAGCTGACCGAGCACATCGCGATCATCGACCTGATGCACCTCGCGGACGCGCTGCTGCTGCCGCAGGACGACCTCGCGCTGGCGGTAGCGCTGAAGAGCCCGCTGTTCGGCCTCGATGACGACGATCTTTTTCAGCTGGCCCATGGCCGCAAGGGTTCGCTCCGCCGCGCGCTCGGCGAACATGCGACTGAAAGCGAGAAATTCGCCAATGTGCTGCGTCGCCTTGAAGCCTGCGAGATGCGCGCGCGCGAGGAAACGCCGTTCGCTTTCTATGCCTGGCTGCTCGGCGGTGATGGCGGACGCGCACGGATCCTGCGTCGCCTCGGCCACGAGGCCAATGACGCGCTCGACGAGTTTCTGGAGCTGGCCCTGAATTTCGAGCGCAAGGCGCCCGCCTCGCTGCAGGGTTTCATGGCCTGGCTGCGCTCGGCCGACACCGAGGTGAAGCGCGACATGGAGATCACGCGCGACGAGGTACGCGTGATGACGGTGCATGGCGCCAAGGGCCTGGAGGCTTCCGTCGTGTTCATGGTCGACACGACGTCGTCTCCCGCAGATTCGCAGCGCGTCCGGCTGATCAACGTGCCGCGCGGCAATGGCGGCGAGGTCGTGGTATGGGCCGGGCGCAAGGCAGACGATCCGAAGCCGGTCGCCGACGCTCGCAAGGCTATGCTGGAGGAGACCGAGGACGAATATCGCCGCCTGCTCTATGTCGCGATGACGCGCGCGGCCGATCGGCTGATCGTCGGCGGTTGCCTGCCCGGCAATATGAGGACGGTGCGCAAGCTGAGCTGGTACGACCTCATCGACACCGGTCTATCAGGCTCGGGCCTGGACAAGCAGACCATCGAGACGCCGCTCGGCAAGGTGACGCGATTTGCCCGCCCCGAGGATGTCCCGGCGCTGGGCACGCCAGCGGCCTCCGTGGACCACACGATCACGCTGCCGGATTGGCTGCGGACGCCGGCGGCGCGAGAGGCCATCGACGACGATCCGGTGCGCCCTTCCGGCCAGTCGACCGCGGAAGGCCGCAGCGTAAGATTGGACGAATCAGTGCAGTCACGCGCACTGGCGCTCCAGCGCGGCACGCTGGTGCACCGGCTGCTGCAATCCCTCCCCGATATCGCCGTCGAGCGCCGGCGTGAGGCCGCGCTCGGCTTCATGACCCGCAATGCCGCCGACTGGACGGAGGCCGACTGCGCCGCGCTGGTGGAAAAGGTGCTCGCCTTGATCGCGGAACCGCGCTTTGCGCCGGTCTTTGCCGCGGGCAGCCGGGCAGAGGTCGCCATTGTCGGCAGGCTCGAGCGGCCGGGCCGACCGCCGGCGCTGGTGTCGGGACAGATCGACCGGCTGGTGGTGACGCCGGACGAGGTCCTGATCGTCGACTTCAAGACCAACCAGACGGCGCCCAAAAGCGCCGGCGAGGCGCCCGCTGGCTATGTCCGGCAGCTGGCGCTGTACCGGGCAGTGCTTTCAAGGCTTTATCCCCAGAAGCCCGTCAGGGCAGTCCTGCTCTGGACCGAGGCCCTTGAATATATGGAGATTTCAGCCCCCGCGCTGGACGCGGCGCTGGCATCCCTTCATGTCGGCGTGAGCATCCTTGACCCGGCAAGGGGCCGTTCATAGGTTGACGCCATGATCCCCGGCGCGATTCCAGGTCGCGCCGATTCTCTTTCAACCGTGTGAGGTACTCCAATGGCCGTTAGCAAGGTTTCCGATAGCGATTTCGAAGCCGAAGTGCTCAAGGCGAACGGCCCCGTGGTCGTCGATTTCTGGGCCGAATGGTGCGGCCCCTGCCGCATGATCGCGCCCGCCCTCGACGAGATCGCCGGCGCGATGGGCGACAAGGTCAAGATCGTGAAGCTCAACGTCGACGAGAGCCCGAAGACTGCGTCCAAGTACGGCGTGATGTCGATCCCGACCCTGATGATCTTCAAGGGCGGCGAGATGGCCTCCCGCCAAGTCGGCGCGGCGCCGAAGGCGAAGCTTCAGCAGTGGATCACGTCGGCGGTCTGATCCACGTCGCAAGCACTGGCGAATTCTGTAACGGCCGGCTCATCACCGGCCGTTTTATTTGTCGCCTGCTTCAGTGCGCTCATTGCCTTCGACGAGCGCCTGAAACATCGCAACCAACCGCTTGGTGTCGGACGCCAACGGCTTGAAGAACGCAGCGTCGGCGTCTTCGACGGCCACGACAGCCTTCCGTGCGAGATCGCGGCCCGTCTTGGTGACCGTAATCGCTTTGGCGCGCGGGTCATGAGGATGATCGATCCGCTCGATCAACCCAGCTGCTTCCAGCGCGCGCAACACTTGCGACGTGGTCATTGGGTCGATGCCGCTGAGCTGAGAGAGCCGGGCCTGGGTCAGCGTTTCCTGAGCGCCGAACCAGGTCGCGGTCGCCAGCAGCACGAATTGGGAATGGGTGAGCTCGTAGGGCTGAAGGGCCACCCGCAACCGGCGCTGCCAAGCGTTCGAGATCTTCCAAAGCAGGAAGCCCGGGCTTTCGGCCGGCCCGGAAAGGCGGGTCGGCAGGGGTGGCTTCGTCATCGCGCCCCCTCAGCCAGTTTGACAAGGCTCGCCAGCACTTCGGGGAAATCGGCGGAAACTGCTGGGCCAATCTCGGCGGCCTGCGGGCCGCTTGCATCGACCGCGTAGACGATGCGCGTCCGCTGCGGGCCAAGCGGTTCGATCCGATGGGCAACGAGGATGGCGAGATCACCCACCCGCGTTTCATCGACGAAGCAGACGTTCTCGCGCACGTCGACGAGTTGCGAGCGCAGCGGATTCTCGCCGGGCGGCTTCATCGTGAACCAGGTGCCGGTCACGAAAGGGCCGTCGATGTCAATCTGCTCGATGCCCGCGTTCCAGTTTTTCCAGGCAGCGACATCGCGAAAAATACGCCAGATCGTCTCCGGGCTTGCCGACGTCTCGGTCGCGTATTCGCACCGCCAGGTGTTTTCGTCGTTCATGGCATGACCTCCCTTTCATATGCGTGCTTATACTAAGCGTGCATATTATCTGAGTCAAGCCGGTAGCCCGGATGGAGCGAAGCGTAATCCGGGGCCGTCCTCCTTGCGGCAATATTCCCGGATACGTCTATCTGATCCACCCCGTCGCCAATGCGTGCGCCAGCTCCGGCTGATTGTTGCGGCGGGCGAGCGCGGCCATCGTTTCATGGTCGTAGGCGATCTGGCGGAACGTCGCTTGCCAGGCACCGTCAACGCGTTCGAGGATCGCGTAGCGCGCATGCGGCGTGCCGGCTTCGACGAGATGTGGGAATGGATGCACGTCGCGATAGCCGGGGCTGCCGACGCTGCCGGGATTGACGATCAGCCTGCCATCGCGAAGTCGTACGGCGCGGGCGAGATGAGTGTGGGCGCAGAGGATCAGCGACTGCGTGATGCCTTGCGCGAACTTCTCAATGCGATCGAGCGGCGATAGCGCGACCGTGCCGTCGGGATGCACGGTATCGAGCCAATAGATCTCGTCATTTCCGGGCGTCGCATGACAGAGAAAGACCTGATCCCGAAACACGCGCGTCATCGGCTGCGCGCGCAGCCAGTCGAGTTGCGCCGCATTGAGCTGTGCATGCGCGGGGCGATCCCACGAGCCCATCTTCTCCGGCGGACGATCGAGCAGATAGCGGTCGTGATTGCCGAGCACATGCACGGCGTCGAGCGGCATCAGCATCTCGATGGTCCTGACAGCATCGAGCGGGCCGCTCAGCATGTCGCCGAGATTGACGATGTCGGTGATCCCAAGGGCACGGATGTCGTTGAGCACCGCCCCCAGGGCGAGATAGTTTCCATGCACGTCGGCGATCGCGGCAAAACGCATTGGGGTCACCGTAGCCTGGATTGAGCGCAGCGTAATCCGGGACTCTAACTTCTTGGCGACACGTCCCGGATTGCGCTGCGCTCCATCCGGGCTACGTGGCTCTCATGCAGGAGGCGTGCCGTTGAGGCCGAGCACATGGCCTGCAAGATAGAGCGAACCGGTGATCAGGATGCGCGGCGGCACCTCGTAGGCGAGCTTCGACAAAGCCCGCAGCGCCGCCTCGATGCCGGGCGCGATTTCGACGCGCATGCCGAGGCTGCGGACGGCATCGGCAAGGCGACCCACCGGCATCGCGTTGTCGGTGTCGGGAATCGGCACTGCAATGACGTGACGGGTCAAGCCGGCAAAATTGGCCAGAAACGCCTGCGCGTCCTTGTTGGCCATCATGCCCGCGATCACCACCAGCGGCCGCGACACCCGCTCTTCGAGATCGCCAAGCGCAGCGGCTGCGACCCGGCCGCCTTCGGCATTGTGCCCGCCGTCGAGCCAGATCTCCGAGCCCTGCGGTCCCCAGGCGAGCAGCTCACCCGCGGTCAGACGCTGCATCCGTGCCGGCCATTCGGCACCGACGATGCCGGCCTCGAACGCTGTCTGGTTGACCTTGAACGTCGGGATGGCGCGCAACGTCGCAATCGCAAGGCCCGCGTTGTCGAACTGATGACGGCCGAACAGGCGCGGCGCGGCGAGATCCATCAGGCCACGCTCGTCGGAATAGACCAGGCGGCCGTGCTCGACATTGACGTGCCAGCTTTCGTTGGCCGCGAACAACGGCGCACGCATGCGCTTGGCCTGCGCCTCGATCACGACCATCGCGTCAGGCGCCTGCTCGGCGCAGATCACGGGCACACCGCGCTTGATGATCGCGGCCTTCTCGCCGGCGATCGACGCCAGCGTGTCGCCGAGAAAATCCATGTGGTCCATGCTGACGGGCGTGACCACGCAGGCTGCAGGCGTATCGACCACATTCGTGGAATCGAGCCGGCCGCCGAGGCCGACTTCGAGCAGCACCGCATCGGCAGGATTTTGCGCGAACAGGAGGAACGCGGCCGCGGTTTTCAGCTCGAACACCGTCGCAGGCTCGCCGGCATTGACGCGCTCGACCTCTTCCAGAGCCGCGCGCAATTCGTCGTTGGAGACCAGCGCGCCTCCGCCGACACGGCCAAGCCGAAAGCATTCGTTGATGCGCACGAGATAGGGCGAGGTGTAGGCGTGGACGCGCAGGCCCGCGGCCTCCAGCGTCGCGCGCAGATAGGCCACCGTCGAGCCCTTGCCGTTGGTGCCGGCAACGTGGATCACCGGCGGCAGCTTGAGCTCGGGGTGACCGAGCCGCTCGAGCAACCGGTGCATCCGCTCGAGGCCGAGATCGATGCGTTTCTGATGCAGGGCCGACAGCCGCCCAATCAGTTCATCGAGCGGCGGTTTTGCGCTGTCCGCGGAGGCGTTCACGCGTGGGGCGCAGCCGGCGCCGTCTCGGGAGCCGAGACGATCTGCGCCGGGGTTGTGACCGGCTGGACCGATTTCGAGGCACCATCAAGCGCCGGCGCCTTGGTCAGCAGGCGGCACAACCGCGCCAGGGTCGGACGCAGCTCATGGCGATGCACGACCATGTCGACCATGCCGTGCTCTTTCAGATACTCCGCGCGCTGGAAACCTTCCGGCAGCTTTTCGCGAATGGTCTGCTCGATCACGCGCGCGCCGGCAAAGCCGATCAGGGCGCCGGGCTCGGCGATCTGCACGTCGCCGAGCATCGCATAGGATGCGGTGACACCGCCGGTGGTCGGGTTGGTCAGCACGACGATGTAGGGCAGCTTGGCTTCGCGCAGCATCTGGACGGCGACCGTGGTGCGCGGCATCTGCATCAGCGACAGGATGCCTTCCTGCATGCGCGCGCCGCCGGAAGCCGCGAAAACGATGAACGGCGACTTCTTCTCGACCGCGAGCTCGAGCCCGCGCACGATGGCTTCGCCTGCGGCCATGCCAAGCGAGCCGCCCATGAAATCGAAATCCTGCACGGCGACGACGACGCCGGCGCCTTCGAGCTTGCCGTAGCCGACCTTGATCGCGTCATTCAGATTGGTGCGCGCGCGCGCATCCTTGATGCGGTCGACATATTTCTTCTCGTCGCGAAACTTCAGCGGATCGGGCGTGACCTCGGGCAGCGCGACGTCGAACCAGGTCTCGTTGTCGAAGATCGACTTCAACCGAGCCACAGCGCCCATGCGCATGTGGTAGTTCGAGCCGGGGATGACGAACTGGTTGGCCTCGACATCCTTGTAGAACACGAGCTGTCCGGAATCCGGGCACTTGATCCAGAGATTCTCCGGCGTCTCCCGCCGCAGCATGTTGCGGATCTTCGGCCGGACCACATTGGTAAGCCAGTTCATGGTTTGCTCCGATGCGCTGGCCCCTGCGCGAGGGCCGCCTGAAGAACTATATGGCGGCCGGGCCGTTGCCCGGCAAGCCACCGTGTCGCCCGCCTTAGAGCATGATCCGGAAAAGTGTGAAGCGGCTTTCCGACCAGATCATGCTCAAACTCAAGAGCTAGAGCGGAATTATGGCCTATTCGGCCACTTGTTTTGCTGCCCTGACGCCCTGGGCCAGGGCGGCGGTCAGCTCGGCCACCGCGTTAACGGTTTTGGCGGTGGCCCGTCCCTCGGAGTCGAGGCTGTTCTTGAGCGCATCGACCAGCGCGGTGCCGACCACCGAACCATCGGCCTTTTCGGCGAGGGCGCGCGCCGCCTCCGGCGTACGAATGCCAAAACCAACGCAGATCGGCAGCGTGGTGTGCCGCTTGATGCGCGCGACGGCTTCACCGACGACATTCGCGTCGGCCGCCGCCGCACCGGTGATGCCGGCGATGGAAACGTAATAGACAAAGCCCGACGTGTTCGCGAGCACCGCAGGCAGGCGCTTGTCGTCGGTCGTTGGGGTCGCGAGGCGAATGAAGTTCAGCCCCGCCTTCAGCGCGGGAATGCAGAGCTCGTCGTCTTCCTCCGGCGGCAAATCGACGATGATCAGGCCGTCAACGCCCGACGACTTGGCATCAGCCAAAAACTTGTCGACGCCGTAGATGTAGATCGGATTGTAATAACCCATCAGCACCAGCGGCGTGACATTGTCGTCCTTGCGGAAGTCGCGCACGAGATCGAGCGTCTTCCTCAAGGTCATGCCACCCTTGAGCGCGCGCAGACCCGCCGCCTGGATCGAAGGACCATCCGCCATCGGATCGGTGAAGGGAATGCCGAGCTCGATGACGTCGGAGCCTGCCTTGGGCAGCGCCTTGACGATCTCGAGCGAGGTCGCAAGATCGGGATCGCCGGCCATCACATAGGTGACGAAGGCCGGGCGGCCCTGCTTCTTCAGCTCGGCAAAACGGGTGTCGATACGCGTGGTCATGATTCGGCGGCCGCTGTGCTATACCTCTCCCCGCCGGGGAGAGGTCGGCTGCGAAGCAGCCGGGTGAGGGGGATGGAGAGGTTCAAGTCGAGAGCGCGGCGGCTCCGCGAGTCGCAGACGAGCGCGGAAGCCAGGCTTTGGCAGGCGTTGCGCAACCGGCAGCTTGCCCGCTGGAAGTTTCGCCGCCAGCATCCCGTTGACCGGTACGTCGTCGATTTCGTGACGCTGGACGGAAAGCTCATCGTTGAAGTCGATGGCGTCACGCATTCCAGCCCGACCGAGATTGAACGTGATGACGCCAGGACCAAAGTGCTCGAAGCCTGCGGCTTCCTCGTCCTTCGTGTCTCGAACACAGACGTGTTCGAAAATCTTGAGGGTGTTCTCGAACTGGTCCGGACATCACTAAAGTTCGAGTGAGTGGAGAGCCCCCTCACCCGGCCGCTGCGCAGCCGACCTCTCCCCAACGGGGAGAGGTGAAGAGAGTGCGACACACGCCTCACTTGCTCTTGCCCTTCAGGATGTCGCCAACTTGCGGGACATCCTTGTCGCCGCGGCCGGAGAGATTGACGACCATCAGGTGATCTTTTGGCCGCTTCGGCGCGAGCTCCAACACCTTGGCGATGGCGTGTGCAGGTTCGAGCGCGGGGATGATGCCTTCCAGCTTCGACAGCAGCTGGAAGGCGGAGAGCGCCTCGTCGTCGGTCGCGGAAAGATAGTTGACGCGGCCGATCTCGTGCAGCCAGGAATGCTCGGGGCCGATGCCGGGATAATCGAGGCCGGCCGAGATCGAATGCGCGTCCGTGATCTGGCCGTCCGCGTCCATCAACAGATAAGTGCGGTTGCCATGCAGCACGCCGGGACGGCCGCCGGCGATCGACGCCGCATGCAGCTGCGTGAGCCCGTGGCCCGCGGCTTCGACGCCGAAGATCTCGACGGTGGAATCGTCGAGGAAGGGATGGAACAGGCCCATCGCGTTCGAGCCGCCGCCGATGCAGGCGACCAGCGAATCCGGCAGGCGGCCTTCGATCTCCTGCATCTGCGCCTTGGTCTCAATACCGATGATCGATTGGAAATCGCGCACCAGGGTCGGATAGGGATGCGGGCCCGCAACCGTACCGATGCAGTAGAAGGTGTTGTGCACGTTGGTCACCCAGTCGCGCAGCGCCTCGTTCATGGCGTCCTTCAGCGTGCGCGTGCCCGACTGCACCGGCATCACGGTGGCGCCCAGCATCTCCATGCGGATGACGTTCTGCTGCTGCCGCGCGACGTCGACCGCGCCCATATAGACGATGCATTCGAGCCCGAAGCGCGCGCACAGCGTCGCGGTGGCAACGCCGTGCTGGCCGGCGCCGGTCTCGGCGATGATGCGCTTCTTGCCCATGCGCCGCGCCAGCATGATCTGGCCGAGCACGTTGTTCACCTTGTGCGAACCGGTGTGGTTGAGCTCTTCGCGCTTGAGGTAGATCTTGGCGCCGCCGAGATGCTCGGTCAGGCGCTCGGCGAAATACAGCGGCGAGGGACGGCCGACATAGTTCTTGAGATAGCCGTCCATCTCGGCCTGGAAGGCCGGATCGGCCTTGGCCGCGGTGTAGGCCTTCTCCAGATCGAGGATCAGCGGCATCAGGGTTTCGGCGACGAAACGTCCGCCGAAAATGCCGAAATGGCCTCGCTCGTCGGGGCCGCTGCGGTAGGAGTTTGGTTTGGCGATGTTCATCGGACGCTCAATTCTTGGGTGGCGCGCGCGGCGCGAATGAAGGCCTTGATCAGCTCCGGATCCTTGACGCCGGAAGCGCTCTCGACACTGGAGGAGACGTCGACGCCGCCGGCGCGGGTGACGCGCACGGCTTCAGCGACGTTCCCCGCATGCAGACCGCCCGAAACCATATACGGCACTTTCAGCTCAAGGTTTTCGAGCAGATGCCAATCGAAGGGCGCACCCAACCCGCCCGGCCGCGTGGCGTCCTTGGGCGGCCGGGCATCGAACAGGATGCGGTCGGCGACCGCGGCGTAGCCGGGCAACACGGCGAGATCAGCCGATGCCGCGACCGCCACGGCCTTCATCACGGGACGGCCGAACTTTTGGCTGATGTCGCGCAACCGCGCCACGCTCTCCCTGCCGTGCAGCTGGAAGATATCCGGCGACAGCGCGTCCATGATGTTGTCGAGCGTGGCGTCGTCGGCATCGACGGTGAGCGCCACTTTAAGCGCGCGCCGTTTCACCTGGCGGCCGAGATCCCGCGCCGCTTCCAGCGAGACATGCCGGGGCGACGGCGGAAAGAACACGAACCCCACCATTTCGGCGCCCGCATCGAGCGCCGTTTCGAGCGTCTCGCCCGTGGACAGGCCGCAGATTTTGACGAGCAGGGACATGGTCTCAAAGCGCGTGAAGGCCGCAAGCGGCGGCCGGGAAACGGGTTTCAGGTCGGGCCGCTTCTACAACGTCGCGCGCTGCTTGTCTTGCCCGATGGGCCCGTAAAGCCCCATCCCGGAGGGAACGGGCAGGCGCTGGGCCTCGGGCTTTGCCGGGGCCGTCTGGGCCCGCAGATCGGCCAGCTCGACCCGGGCGGCCCGGGCATCCGCCTCATGCCGGCGTGCAGCCCGCCGCCAGCGCCGCTGGCCGAACCAGACGGCGCATCCGCCGACGATGACACCGAGGGCCGCCACCAGGATCAGCAGCATGAATAGCGGCAGCGTGACCGACAGGGCCGGATCGGCAGCCATGAAGGGATCGAAAGAGACCGTGACGAAATGCCGGTTGGACACCGCAAAAGTCACCAGGACCAGAGCCAGCGGAATCACGATCAGCGCGGTCAGGAATTTTCGCATCGCGATCGCTCGTCTTGAATCAAGCTTGCTGCCGCATCATGCGGCCATCAGGTTAAGTCCGGACGACAGCGTCAGTCCGGGGCGCCAGGATCCGGATGATCGCGGTTCAGCCGCTCGCGCATTTCCTTGCCGGTCTTGAAGAACGGAACGCTCTTCTGATCGACGGGGACATGAGCGCCGGTGCGCGGATTGCGGCCGGCGCGCGCGGGGCGATGCTTGACCGAGAAAGCGCCGAAGCCGCGCAGCTCGACGCGGTCACCGCGCGCGAGTGCCGCTACGATCTCTTCGAGAATCGCATTCACAATGTTCTCGACATCCCGCTGGTACAGATGCGGGTTGTGCTCGGCGATACGCTGAACAAGTTCGGATTTGATCATCGAGAGATAGGACCCGGAAGCGTGCGGATGACCATTTCCGTGAAAATACCTTGATCTGTCAAGACGCTAAATGAAGATTGGGCGTCGTGAAAATGCGTGACAAATGCCGAAAAAGCGGGCTGCGCGACTACTCGCCAGACGGGAAAAAGGTCTTGACCTCGCGTTGTCCCGGCAATTTCCGGTCAATTCGACCCCGCCGGCTGCCACAGGGCCAGCATCCCGTCGAGTCCGGCGCGATCGACCGCCTGCGCAACGCCTGACTGCTCGATCTGATGCGCAATCGCGCTGAATCCAAGCGCTTCCAGCGTCACTGAGGCTGCGGTCCTGAGGAACGGCAGGTCGCTGAAGCGGGGCTCGAGCTTGTAATCGCGCACCGAAAGCCCCTTCTTGACGCCCTTCTGCTCCTCGAGCCAGGTCACCGCGGTTTTCTCGTCGCCGAGCTGATCGATCAGCTTGAGGTCGATCGCCTGGCGCCCGGTGAAGACGCGGCCATCGACGACTTTTTCGAGCTGCGTGTCATCCATGCCACGGCGCTGCTTCACCAGATCCTTGAACCAGGCATAGGAGTCCTTCACCAGCGCATCGAGCGCGGCGCGCGCTTCCGGGCTGGTCGGCTCAAAGCCGTTGGGCGCGGCCTTCAGCGGCGTGGACTTCACTTCCTCGACCTTGACGCCGATCGTCTTCAACAGCTCGCTGAAATTGGGAAACTGGAACAGCACGCCGATCGAGCCGACAAGCGAGCTCTGCTGGGCGATGATGTGGTCGCTCGCGATCGCGGTGATGTAGCCGCCCGAGGCGGCAAGACCTTCGACGACGACGACCAGCGGCTTCTTCGCCTTCAGGCGCGTCAGTGAATCAAACAGCTGCTCGGAGCCGGCGGTGGTGCCGCCCGGCGAGTTGACGTGGACGATGACGGCTGCGGCCTGCGAATTCTCCAGCCGCTCCAGCGCGCGCGTGCGCTCGGCATCGCTGCGGATCAGGCCGTCGATCTGCACACGCGCGATTGCGCCGGCGGAAGCAAACGTGCCTCGTGCACCAGGCGTCATGACCAGCGCAAAGCCCGCGATCGCCGCGATCGCGATCAGCGCGGCCATCACGCGCCAGAACGTCAGCTTTCGGCGGATCCTGCGGCGATCGACGATGATGTCCGAATCGAGTGACATCGGGATATCTCCAAATGAAAGGCCGCTGGCGTTGTGCCGTCACATTGTGACGATCAGCTTGTCTGGATACATCAATTGCGGCGCAATTTGAAGAAAACAAGGCCTGCGGCAATTCCCTCGACTGCCGCCGTCATTCCGGGGCGATGCGCAGCATCGAACCCGGAATCCATCGGGCTTGAAAACGTGTGACGAAATGGATTCCGGGCTCGGGCTTCGCGCGCCCCCCGAATGACGGCGGTAAAACAAAAAAAGCCCCGGCCAGAGCCGGGGCCTTGATGTCAGCAAAACTTCCGTATCGCTTACTTGCTGTCGCGGTTCTTGAGCGCGGTGCCCAGGATGTCGCCGAGCGTTGCGCCCGAATCCGAGGAGCCGTACTGCGCGATGGCTTCCTTCTCTTCGGCGACTTCGAGCGCCTTGATCGACACCTGGACCTTGCGGGCCTTCTTGTCGAACTGGATCACGCGGGCATCGACCTTCTCGCCGACGGCGAAGCGTTCGGCACGCTGGTCGTTGCGGTCACGCGCGAGCTCCGAGCGCTTGATGAAGGTCGAGAAGTCGGTCCCGGCGATCTTCACCTCGATACCGCTTTCCTTCACTTCGAGCACTTCGCAGGTCACGACCGCGCCCTTCTTGACATCGCCCGGCTCGGCGAACGGGTCGCCTTCGAGCTGCTTGATGCCGAGCGAGATACGCTCCTTCTCGACGTCCACATCGAGCACCACGGCCTTGACCATGTCGCCCTTCTTGTAGTTGTCGATCACCTGCTCGCCCGGAAGCTTCCAGTCGAGGTCGGAGAGATGGACCATGCCGTCGACGTCGCCCTCGAGGCCCAGGAACAGACCGAACTCGGTCTTGTTCTTGACTTCGCCCTCGACCACCGAACCGGTCGGATGGCCTTCGACGAAGACCTCCCACGGGTTGCGCATGGTCTGCTTGAGGCCGAGCGAGATGCGGCGCTTGACGGAATCGACTTCCAGCACCTGCACGTCGACTTCCTGCGAGGTCGACACGATCTTGCCGGGGTGCATGTTCTTCTTGGTCCACGACATCTCGGAGACGTGGATCAGGCCTTCGATGCCCGGCTCGAGCTCGACGAACGCACCGTAGTCGGTGATGTTGGTGACGCGGCCGGTGAAGCGAGCACCCAGCGGGTACTTGGCTTCGATGCCCTGCCACGGATCGTCCAGCAGCTGCTTCATGCCCAGCGAGATGCGGTGCGTCTCGTGGTTGATCTTGATGATCTTGACCTTCACGGTCTGGCCGATCGAGAGCACCTCGGTCGGATGGTTGACGCGGCGCCACGCGATGTCGGTGACGTGCAGCAGGCCGTCGATGCCGCCGAGGTCAACGAACGCACCGTAATCGGTGATGTTCTTGACCACGCCGTCGATGACCTGACCTTCTTCGAGGTTCTGCACCAGCTCCTGACGCTGCTCGGCGCGGGTCTCTTCGAGCACCGTGCGGCGGGACACGACGATATTGCCGCGGCGGCGGTCCATCTTGAGGATCTGGAACGGCTGCGCGTTGTTCATCAGCGGCGCAACGTCGCGGATCGGACGGATGTCGACCTGCGAACGCGGCAGGAAGGCAACGGCACCGTCGAGGTCGACGGTGAAGCCGCCCTTGACCTGGTTGAAGATGACGCCCGTGACCTTCTCGTTGTTCTGGAACGCCTTCTCCAGCTTGCCCCAGCTCTCTTCGCGGCGCGCCTTGTCGCGCGACAGCACGGCTTCGCCGAGGGCGTTTTCGATCCGATCGAGGAACACTTCGACCTCGTCGCCCACCTTGATCTCGCTCTCACGGCCGGGGCCGGAGAATTCCCGCAGGGCAACGCGGCCCTCGGTCTTCAGGCCGACGTCGATGACGGCCATGTCCTTTTCAATTGCAACCACCTTGCCCTTGACGACCGAGCTCTCCTGCAGGTTGCCACCTGCGAAGGACTCATCGAGCATCGCGGCGAAATCGTCGCGCGACGGGCTATAGGTATCAGCGGAAGTCGAAACCATTTGTTCTCCAGTTGCGGATGTCTTGCCGGCCGTTGGGTTTTGGGGCGCATCGGATGTGCAGTGTCGGAAGGTCCACAAAACCTTCGAGCGACCGCTCGCTGCTCAGTCCAAAGACCGAAACAGCGGAAGCGGGCCGGCTGGGCCCGCACGTTCGATACGTTGAAATCTTTGTCCGTAGCCGGGATCGCGTCGGTCCCAGAGCGGGGACCGAGAGTATCGACCTCAAAGAGCGGGAGCGGGCGCTTCCTCCATTGACGGCAGCGGCTTAACCCCGCGACCGGCCCGCTCGGACGGCCTCGATAATGTCGATGGCGGCCCGGACGCCGCCTTCTATATCCAGTTGGGAGTTATCAAGCAAGTAAGCATCCGCGGCTGGTTTCAAAGGCGCAATCGGCCGGTTCTTGTCCCGTTCGTCGCGCTGGAGGATGTCCGCGAGCACGGCTGCCTCGTCCGCCTCCTCGCCCCGCGCCCGCGCCTCCATGGTGCGGCGGCGGGCCCGGACCCTGGGGTCGGCGACGACGAATATCTTCACGTCGGCATCGGGGCAGATCACGGTTCCAATGTCCCGGCCGTCCAGCACGGCGCCGGGCGGACCGGCGGCGAATTGCCGCTGGAAGTTCAGCAGGACCTCGCGAACCCTGGGGATCGCCGAGACAATCGAGGCGCCCTCCCCGGCGATTTGAGTCTTCAACGCGGGATTGCCGAACTTTTCCGGATCGAGTTCCAGGGCGGCCTGCACCGCCGCGGCCTCGTCCCGGAGATCATGGCCGGACTGCATCAGGGCGTAGGCGACCGCGCGATAGATGACGCCGGTATCGAGATGACGATAGCCGTAATGATGGGCGAGGCGCTTGCCGAGCGTGCCCTTGCCGGAGGCCGCGGGTCCATCGATGGCGATGATCATGAAAACTCGGCCCCAAGCGAACGCATCATCGGAATGAAGTCCGGGAAACTGGTGGCGATGAAGGCGGTGTCGTCGACGGTGACGGGCTGGTCGGACGCACAGCCCATCACCAGCGCCGACATCGCGATACGGTGGTCCATATGGGTGGTGACAGTGCCGCCGCCGGGGACATGGCCACGACCTTCGACGATCAGATCGTCGCCGGAGACCGAGACCTTCACGCCGTTGACGCGGAGCATGTCCGCGGTGGCCTCGAGCCGATCGGATTCCTTGACGCGCAGCTCCTGCAGGCCGCGCATGATGGTGGTGCCTTCGGCGAAGGAGGCCGCCACCGCCAGCACCAGATATTCGTCGATCATCGAGGGCGCGCGCTCCGGCGGCACCTCGACGCCGCGCAGCTTCGAGGCGCGTACGCGCAAGCGCGCCATCGGCTCGCCGGCATCGCCGCGCACTTCGCTCTCTTCGATCGAGGCGCCCATTTCGCGCAGCGTCGTGAACAGGCCGGTGCGCAGCGGGTTGGTCATGACATCGGAGAGAACGACGTCGGAGCCTTCGACGATCAAGGCGGCGACGACCGGAAAGGCCGCCGACGAGGGATCGGCCGGCACGATGACGTCGGCGCCATGCAGCTCGGGCTGGCCGATCAGCGTGATGCGGCGGCCGTGCGCGCCCTCGGCGACCGAGGTGATGTCGGCGCCAAAATGCTTCAGCATCAGCTCGGTGTGGTCGCGGCTGGCTTCATTCTCGATGACGGTGGTGGTGCCCGGCGCGGCGAGGCCCGCCAGCAGCACCGCCGATTTGATCTGGGCCGAGGCGACCGGGGTCTTGTAAGTGATCGGCAACGGATCGCGCGCACCCTGGACGGTCAACGGCAGGCGGCCGCCTTCGCCGCCGGAGATGACCCTCGCGCCCATCCTTTCCAGCGGATCGAGGATCCGGCGCATCGGGCGGCTGCGCAGCGAGGCATCGCCATCGAACACCGCCGAGATCGGGCAGCCGGCGACGGCGCCCATGACCAGCCGGCAACCGGTACCGGAATTGCCGAAATCCAGCGCTGCCTTGGGCTGGGCAAAGCCGCCGACGCCGACGCCGTTCACCTTCCAGGCGAAGTCGCCGGTGCGCTCGACCTTGGCGCCGAGGGCCTGCATGGATTTGGCGGTGTTGAGAACGTCCTCGCCCTCGAGGAGGCCCGAAATCCGGGTTTCGCCGACCGCGAGCGCGCCCAGGATCAGGGCCCGGTGGGAGATCGACTTGTCCCCGGGCACCCGTACCTTTCCGGTCAGGGGGCCGCTTGAGCGCGCCGTCAGCGGCGTCGGCTTGTCGGAATGGGTCAAGATTGTGTCCTTGGATGCGCCTCAGAGGCTGGCCGGCACCTACCACAAGGTCTCCCCGCCGTCACGAGCATGTCTTTCTCTCGTAATGCGCTATTGACAGAGGGCCGCCAACTAGCCAAGTGAAGCACCGCTTTTCAGACATCCCAGGATTCCTCTGCCGTGGCCAAGTCAGAACTCGGAACCAAACGCATTTGCCCGACCACGGGCAAGAAGTTCTATGACCTCAACAAGAATCCGGTGATCTCGCCCTACACCGGCGAAGTCGTGCCGATCGCGCCCGTGGCGCCGGCCCGCATGCCTCGCGGCGCCGAGGCCCGCCATGCGGCAGCCGCCGATGCCACGCCGGAGCCGGCTGAGGTCGAGGAGGTCTCGCTCGAGGAGGCCGATGCCGAGGAGAACACCGGCAAGGTCAAGGCCGTGGTCCCTGAATCCGAGGACGATATCGAGGTCGACGAGACCCTCGACGACGACGATGACGATGATTCGACCTTCATTCCCGACGAGGAAGAGGGCGATGAGGACGTGACCGACATCATTGGTGATGTCGGAGGCGATGAAGAGACTTGAGATCAGCCCTGATCTGTGAAAAAGGGTGCACCGCGCGAGTCGGAAGGCTCGCCGGTCGGGAGTGATCCCCCAGGATCATCCCAGAAGTTCAGGGGCCATAGCTCAGCTGGGAGAGCGCTTGCATGGCATGCAAGAGGTCGGCGGTTCGATCCCGCCTGGCTCCACCAGCCTTCGCTCGCTTCGCGAGCTACGGCTCGGCAAGCCAGCTCCGCTCCATCGTAGCGAAGCTAGCGAAGGCTGCCGCGGCGTAGCCCCAAGGGCGAAGCCGGGCTTCAGCAGATCGAAAGCGGATGTAAGCTCTCCCTCGACAACTGGGGAGTGTGCTGTGAAGTACGTCTACATTCTTGAAAGCCTTGACTCGCTCCACTTCTACGTCGGGATCACCGACGACCTGCGCGCCCGACTCACAAAGCACAATACTGGCGAGGTGCCCCACACCTCGAAATACGGGCCTTGGCGGCTCAAGACTTACGTCGCGTTCAGCAACGAGAAGCAAGCCGTAGCATTCGAGAAGTATCTGAAGTCAGCGTCCGGCCGAGCCTTCGCCAAGAAGCGGCTCTAGCCCTACTCCCCGATCACCGCATTCAACCGATCCCGTAGCGCCACGATCTCGTCCTTCATCGCGACCAGCTCGGACACCGAGCAATCCGACGCCGCCAGGATCGATTGCGGCACGCTGCGCGCTTTATCCTTGAGCGCGTGCCCCTGCGCCGTCAGCGCGATCAGCACCTGGCGCTCGTCCTCGCTGCTTCGCGTCCGCTTGACGAGATGCGCGGCTTCCAGCCGCTTCAGCAGCGGCGTCAGCGTGCCTGAATCGAGGAACAGCTTCTCGCCGATGTCCTTTACCGGGACATCGTCGCGCTCCCACAGCACGAGCATCACCAGATATTGCGGATAGGTCAGGCCGAGCCGGTCGAGCAGCGGCTTGTAGACGCGGTTGAAGGCGTGCGCGGCCGAATAGACGGCAAAGCAGATCTGGTTGTCGAGGCGTTGCGAATCGAGGGTCGATAGTTTCCGGGCCATGGAGAATCTCAGGACATTGACCCGCATTGTGGGACCGGGCGGGCCGACATTCAATTGCGAACAATTAAATGTGAGGCAGGCAAATTTCAATTGCACGCAATATAATTGTTTGCGATATATCGGTCACCCCAACCCGACGCCCCCAAAGGAGACGAAAATGTCCGTGAACGTCCTTTACAAGACCAGCGCAAAAGCCACCGGCGGCCGCGACGGCCATGCTGCGACCCTCGACGGCGCGCTCGACGTCAAGCTCACCACGCCCAAGGAGCTCGGCGGTGGCGGCGGCGCAGGCAACAATCCCGAGCAGCTGTTTGCGGCCGGCTATGCCGCCTGCTTCATCGGCGCGATGAAATTCGTGTCCTCGCAGGGCGGCCCGAAGGTTCCCGCCGACGCCTCCGTGACCTCGACCGTCGGCATCGGCCCGCGCTCGGCTGGCGGCTTTGGTCTCGACATTGATCTCGCGGTCTCGCTGCCGGGCCTGTCACGCAGTGACGCCGAGGCGCTGGTCGAGAAGGCGCACCAGGTGTGCCCGTACTCCAATGCCACGCGTGGCAATGTCGACGTGCGCCTGACGGTCGTCTGATCCAAAGTGCGGATTGGCTGGCCTGAGATCCCCCTCGGGCCGGCCGCTTCCGCTTGAATTCCCACGCCGCGGGATAGCGCGGCAACGCATACGCCTCCACGCGGCGAGCCATTGCTGGGGCGTTCGAACCTCGCTAGGCCTGTGGTCAAAGTTCGACACAGGGGAAGCGAAGGCATGAGTGAAGCCGTTTTGGGCGCAATGAACGGGCTGCGCGTCATCGATCTCACGCGCGTGCTTGGCGGTCCCTACTGCACCCAGATCCTCGCCGACCACGGCGCCGACGTCATCAAGGTCGAGCCGCCAGCAGGCGACGAGGTGCGCGACTGGGGCCCTCCCTTCCACGACGACGACGCGGCCTATTTCGTCGGCATTAACAGAAACAAACGATCGATCGGCCTCGACCTCGCCTCCGAGGGTGGCCGTGCCGTGCTGCTGAAGATGCTGGAGACGGCCGACGTCCTGATCGAGAATTTCAAGCCGGGCACGCTGGAGAAATGGGGCATCGGCAACGATGTGCTTGCCCAAAAATTTCCGCGCCTCGTGCATTGCCGGATCTGCGGCTTCGGCGCGGACGGTCCGCGCGGCGGCAATCCCGGCTATGACGCCATCATCCAGGCCATGACCGGCATGATCGCGGCGACCGGCTCGGTCGAGAGCGGGCCGATGCGGATCGGCGTGCCGCTGGTGGACATCACCACCGGACTTTACGCGGCGATCGGCATCCTGATGGCGCTGTCGGAACGCCAGCGTTCGGGCAAAGGCCAGTTCCTGGAGACGACGCTGTACGAAACCGGCCTTGCCATCATGCATCCGCACACCGCGAATTATTTCATGCACGGCAAGCCG
This sequence comes from Bradyrhizobium manausense, assembly GCF_018129685.1. Taxonomy (GTDB): domain Bacteria; phylum Pseudomonadota; class Alphaproteobacteria; order Rhizobiales; family Xanthobacteraceae; genus Bradyrhizobium; species Bradyrhizobium manausense_D. Next base: position 221,191 of record NZ_JAFCLG010000005.1, on the reverse strand, counting down.
CCCGGCCTCACCGGCAACGAGCATCCTAACCTCGTGCCCTATGCGATCTTCCCGACCAAGACCGACGACATCTTCATCGGCGTCGGCAATGACGGCACCTTCCGCAAGCTCGCCAAGGAGATCGGCAAGCCCGAGCTCGGCACCGACCCGCGCTTTGCCAGCAACAAGGACCGCATCGCCAATCGCGAGGCGCTGCGCGCCGAGCTTGCCGCCGTGTTCAGCCAGCACGAGGCCGAGCCGTTGTGCAATCGGCTGCTTGCGGCAGGTCTGCCCGCGGGTCCGGTGCAGAAGATCGACCAGGCGCTGACCAATCCTCACACCATCGCCCGCGGCGATATCATCGAGCAGGATTGGTACAAGGGCGTGGCCTCGCCGATCCGGCTCGATCGCAGCAAGCCGAGCCTGCGCCGCCTGCCGCCGAAGTTCAGCCAGCACTCCCAGGAGGTGCTGGGCGAGTTCGGCTACTCCAAGTCGGAGATCGACGCGATGGTCGAGAAGGGCGTGGTCTGCGGGCCCGAGCGCAAGCGCTAGGGCCCCGGCCTCCCGCACCTGAATGGCGATGCCGCACTGCGGTGCGGCGGCGCGTTCGCCTATTTGACGGCTTCCCTTTTCCGGCGCTTGCCGCTTTCGTTTCGGCCGCTTACACAGTCATGTGAACGTCATACGGCGCTGCTAGCGCAAGCGATCTTTTTGACGGCCAAGGGAGGTTACTTGATGGCTCTTCGACATATTGGAGCGGCTGCCGCATTTGCTGTTGCGGTTGGCATGACGGCTTCGCCGGCGCTGGCTACGACTGAAATCCAGTGGTGGCACGCGATGACGGGCGCGAACAACGACGTCATCGTCAAGCTCGCCAACGACTTCAATGCCTCGCAGAGCGACTACAAGGTCGTCCCGACCTACAAGGGCAGCTATCCCGACACCATGAACGCCGGCATCGCGGCCTTCCGCGCCGGCAACGCGCCGCACATCATGCAGGTGTTCGAAGTCGGCACCGCGACCATGATGGCCGCGACCGGCGCCGTGAAGCCGGTCTACAAGCTGATGGCCGACGCCGGCGAGAAGTTCGATCCGAAGGCCTATCTGTCCGCGATCACAGGCTATTACTCGACCTCCAAGGGCGAGATGCTGTCGTTCCCCTTCAACTCGTCGTCGACCGTCATGTGGGTCAATCTCGACGAGCTGAAGAAGGTTGGCGCCGAGATCCCGAAGACATGGCCCGACGTGTTCGAGGTCGCCAAGAAGCTGCACGACAACGGTCACCCGACCTGCGGCTTCTCCGGCTCCTGGGTCACCTGGGTCAATCTCGAGCAGCTCTCCGCCTGGCACAACGTGCCGCTCGCGACCAAGGCCAACGGCCTCGACGGCTTCGACACCGTGCTCGAGTTCAACGGACCGCTCCAGGTCAAGCATCTCGAGAAGCTCGTCGAGCTCCAGAAGGACAAGACCTACGACTATGCCGGCCGCACCAACCAGGGCGAAGGCCGCTTCACCTCGGGTGAGTGCGCGATCTACCTGACCTCGTCGGCCTTCTTCGGCAACGTCAAGGCGCAGGCCAAGTTCAACTTCAACGCCGTGCCGATGCCGTACTATCCTGATGTCAAGGGCGCGCCGCAGAACTCGATCATCGGCGGAGCCTCGCTCTGGGTCATGGGCGGCAAGTCGGCTGACGAGTACAAGGGCGTCGCGAAATTCCTGACCTTCCTCTCGGACACCGATCGTCAGGTCTACATCCACAAGGCCTCGGGCTATCTGCCGATCACCAAGGCCGCCTACGACAAGGCCAAGGCCGAGGGCTTCTACAAGGATCAGCCCTATCTCGAGACCCCTCTGCTCGAGCTGACCAACAAGGAGCCGACCGAGAACTCGCGCGGCCTGCGCCTCGGCAACATGGTTCAGCTGCGTGACGTCTGGTCGGAAGAGATCGAGCAGGCGCTGGCCGGCAAGAAGACCGCCAAGCAGGCGCTGGATACGGCCGTCGAGCGCGGCAACACGATGCTGCGCCAGTTCGAAAAGACCGCCGTGAAATAAGGCGACGGCGCCGGCAGGCCGCACGATCGGCGGCCTGCCGGCGCCACCCCCACATGCAAAAGCAAGCCATTTTCCAGTCAAAGCTGTTGCCGTACTTGCTGGTTGCTCCGCAGCTGGCCGTCGTTCTGATTTTCTTCTATTGGCCGGCCTTGCAGGCGGTGATCCAGTCGTTTCTGCTGCAGGACGCTTTCGGCCTTTCGTCGAATTTCGTCTGGTTCGATAATTACATCGAGCTGTTCAAGGACCCCGCTTATTTCGAATCGATCGTTCGGACCTTCTTCTTCTCGTTCGCGATCGCCGTCTCTTCGCTGTCCTTTGCACTGCTGCTCGCCGTGATGGCGGACAAGCCTCTGCGCGGCTCGATGCTCTACCGCACGCTTTTGATCTGGCCCTACGCCGTCGCGCCGCCCGTGGTCGGCGTGCTCTGGATCTTCATGCTGCATCCCTCGCTCGGCGTACTGGCGCGATACTTGCGCGCCGCCGGCATCGACTGGAATCCGCTGCTCGACAGCAACCAGGCCGCGACGCTGATCATCCTCGCCGCCGCCTGGAAGCAGATCTCCTACAATTTCCTGTTCTTCCTCGCCGGCCTGCAGGCGATTCCGAAGAGCGTGTTCGAAGCCGCCGCGATCGACGGCGCGCGCCCGATGCGGCGGTTCTGGACCGTGACCTTCCCGCTGCTGTCGCCGACCATCTTCTTCCTGCTGGTCGTCAACATCGTCTACGCCTTCTTCGACACGTTCGGCATCATCGACACCATGACCCGTGGCGGCCCCGGCACGTCGACGGTGACGCTGGTCTACAAGGTCTATACCGACGGCCTGCTTGGCGGAAATCTCGGCAGCTCCGCTGCGCAATCGGTGATCCTGATGATCCTCGTCATCGTGCTCACGGGAATCCAATTCCGCTTCGTCGAACGCAAGGTGACCTACTGATGGTCGAGCAGGAGGGCTTCAGGCGCTACGTCGCCCACATCATTCTCTGGATCGGGATCGCGATCGTCGCGTTCCCGGTCTACATCGCGATCGTCGCCTCGACCCAGGACAACGCGCTGATCGCCAACGGGCAGATGTCGCTGCTGCCGGGCGGGCATTTCTTCGAGGTCTACTACCAGACCATCTTCGTCGGCACGAGCGGCTCGACCCGCGAGCCGGTCGGCAACATGATGCTGAACTCGCTGATCATGGCGCTGCTGATCGCGGTCGGCAAGATCGCGATCTCGATCATCTCGGCCTACGCCATCGTGTATTTCCGCTTTCCGTTCCGGATGCCGATCTTCTGGATCATCTTCATCACCCTGATGCTGCCGGTCGAGGTGCGCATCTATCCGACCTACAAGATCGTCGCCGACCTGCACATGTTGGACAGCTATGCGGGCCTGGCGCTGCCGCTGATCGCATCGGCCACCGCGACGCTGCTGTTCCGGCAGTTCTTCATGACCGTGCCGGACGAGCTGCTGGAAGCCTCGCGGATCGACGGCGCAGGCCCCTTGCGCTTCTTCTGGGACACGCTGCTGCCGCTGTCGCGCACCAACATGGCGGCGCTGTTCGTGATCCTCTTCATCCTCGGCTGGAATCAATATCTCTGGCCGCTCCTGATCACCACGCGCGACGACATGCAGACCATCCAGGTCGGCATCCGCAAGATGATCACCACCACCGACGCGCTGACCGAATGGCCGGTCGTGATGGCGACCGCGGTGCTGGCCATGCTGCCGCCGGTGTTCGTCGTCGTCGCCATGCAGAAACTGTTCGTGCGCGGCCTGGTCGAGACGGAGAAGTAGAGAGACATGGCTAACGTCACCCTGCGCAACGTCCGCAAGACCTACACTGGCGGCTTCGAGGCAATCAAAGGCGTCAACGTCGATGTCGGCGACGGTCAGTTCTGCGTGCTGGTCGGCCCCTCCGGCTGCGGCAAGTCGACGCTGCTCCGCATGGTCGCAGGGCTCGAGACCGTCACCGGCGGCGAGATCGACATCGGCGGCAAGGTCGTCAACCAGGTCGAGCCCGCCGATCGCGACATCGCGATGGTGTTCCAGAACTACGCGCTCTATCCGCACATGAGCGTGTTCAACAACATGGCCTACGGCCTGCGCAATCGCCGCATGCCGGAAGCCGAGATCAAGACCCGCGTCGAGGAAGCCGCGCGCGTGCTCGAGCTGACCTCGATGCTGGAGCGCAAGCCGCGCCAGCTCTCCGGCGGCCAGCGCCAGCGCGTCGCCATGGGCCGCGCCATCGTGCGCCAGCCAAAGGTGTTCCTGTTCGACGAGCCGCTGTCGAATCTCGACGCAAAGCTGCGCATCTCGATGCGCGTCGAAATCCGCAAATTGCAGCGCCGGCTCAACGTCACCTCGATCTACGTCACCCACGACCAGCTCGAGGCGATGACGCTCGCCGACATCCTCGTGGTGATGAACGGCGGCCAGGTCGAGCAGGTCGGCAACCCCCTGGCGATCTACGAGAAGCCGGCGACGACCTTCGTCGCCTCCTTCATCGGTGCGCCGCCGATGAATCTGATGTCGACGCACCCGGACGAGATCAAATCGCAGCTCGGCGGCGCCGCAAGCCAAGCCGGCATCCTCGGCATCCGCCCGGAGGATTTCGTCATGACCGACCAGACGCCATCGGGCGGCGTTGCGCTCTCACTGACGGTGGAGGCGGTCGAGCGCGTGGGCGCCGAAACCTTCGTGTACGGCTCGCGCGCCCAGGACGCGCAGCGCATCGCGGCCACGCCAGGTGAGCTGCCGCCAGGCGAGGTCATCGTTCGCATTCCCGGAACCGAGGCGCCTGCCATTGGCGCAAAAATCCGCGTCGCCGCGGTCCGCAACAAGCTGCATTTGTTCAGCAGCGACGGGCGGACGCGGCTCGAAGCGTGACGGGTTCCGGCCAAAGACGCGAAAACAACCCCATGCACAGTAGGAAGGGGCACTGTTTTCGTTAGGATAAATCGCGCCCCCGGATTCGCCATCGGCGGGTGACCGCGAATCCCCAGGCCCCCCCTGCTACGTCCTTGAACCGTCACGAGGATATGACCATATTGCTGACCAAGGGGCGCCATTCCGGGCCCTGAAATGCCAAAGTCGCTTCGAGAGGACTTTGTAAACTATGTCTCGTGTTCCCACGCTTTCCAGTCCGTTCCTTCTGGGCTTCGACGAAATCGAGCGCGTGCTCGATCGCGTCGTCAAAGGCGCCGACGGTTACCCGCCCTACAATATCGAGCGGTGCGGCGGCGCGGACAACCAGCCCGAGCGCTTGCGCATCACGCTGGCGGTCGCCGGATTCACCCGCGACCAACTCGATGTAACCATTGAGGAAAACCAGCTCGTGATTCGCGGGCGGCAGCAGGACGATAAGACCCGGCAATACATCCATCGCGGCATCGCCGCGCGCCACTTCCAGCGCACCTTCGTGCTGGCGGAGGGGATGCTGGTGCTGGGTGCGGATCTGAAGAACGGGCTGTTGTCGATCGATCTTGCCCGGCCGGAACCGGAGAGGATCGTTAAGACAATCGCTATCAATGAGCACGAATAATGGAACGAGTAGCGGACTCGACCGCTTAGTTTCGAGAGAGGAGTCGAGACCATGAGTGAAGGTCACGTTGTATTCGAACACGAAGCCAGGAACGCCTCGCTGGCGAACCTCGGCGAAGGCCACATCGCCTATGTGAAGCAGATCCGCTCCGAGGATGTGCCCGGCCTGTTCCCCGAAGCCCCGAAGATTGCGCCCGGCCTCAAGCTGTTCGCGCTCCACTCGGCCGACGGCACGCCGATCATGCTGACCGACAGCCGCGAAGCCGCGGTGGCGAATGCCTGGAGCAACGAGCTGCAAGCGGTGAGCGTGCACTGAGCGCGTACTTTCGCGCGAATAGATTTTTGAACGGGCATGCCTTCGAAGGAAGGCGTGCCCGTTTTGCTTTTGTCAGCGAATTCGGATACTCTAAATTCTGGTTGATCCGACCAGAAGGTAGACATGACCGCAAAGCGTCCCTCTTCGAATAAGGGCTCCCAATCCAAACGATGGAGTCTTCAGGATGCGAAGACGCATCTGAGCCAGATTGTCAGAGAGGCCCAGCGTAACGGACCGCAGCGCGTTACGCTGCACGGGAAAGACGCCGCTGTTATCATCTCGGCGGACGAGTTCGACCGCCTACAGCGGCCCGTGACCGGCCGCGACATCGTGACGGTCCTTGCCAGATCCCCGTTGGGCGACGTGGAATTTGAGCGGCTAACAGTCAAATCCAAGGTTCGGGATGTCGAGCTTTGAGAGGTTGGCTGCTCGATACCAAAGTGGTTTCAGAACTGCGCCGGCCCAAGCCGAATCCTGACGTTGCGAATTTTGTCGCGGGCCAAAGCGGCGACGATCTCTATGTCACCGAGGTTACATTCGCGGAGATCGTCTATGGCATCGAACAGCTGTCCGATGCCGCCAGGCGCGCAGACCTTCAATCGTGGCTCGACAATATGCTCCGGCCGCTCTTCGCGGGTCGAGTTCTTGCCATCACAGAAGATGTGATCGTGCGATGGAAAACCATGATCTTTGAAGGCCGCAAGCGTCGCCACACGTTCGGACAGCCAGACTTGTTCATCGCAGCCATCGCCGCCCTGCAGGATCTGGTTGTGGTTACACGCGACATCGACGAATTCGTCGAAGCTCGCGTACCGGTGTTTGATCCATGGACGAACAAATTCTACCGTCGCGGCGGCGAAACGCTCGTGCGACGACCCGTGTCACTCGAGGCAATCTCTAAACTCTAATGCGCGATGGAGTCAGGTTGGATCGGCGTCCGGGGTCACCTCTCCCCGACGGGGAGAGGTCGGATTGCTATGGCGCGCAATTGCGCGCCTGAGCAATCCGGGTGAGGGGCCGCGGCACCCAGTGAGACCGAAACCCCTCACCCGGATCGCATCTTCGATGCGATCCGACCTCTCCCTGCGGGAGAGGTGAACCGAGTTCGCGGCTCGCATCGATTCAGCCAAAACACATCACGCTTTGGCGGAAACGGTCGCTTTGCGCAGCGGTCGCTGGCGGCAGTGCCGCTCCACGCCGCCGATGGCGCGGCGGCCCCGGCTCATGCGCGCACGAGACCGTCATGAATCCGTGATTTGACATTTCATCCGTAACTGTCAAATCTGACAAAATGCAGGCCAAGGCCCCTCCGCAGGACCGGATCCTCGACGCCGCCATGCGCGTGTTCCGGCGCCACGGCTTCCGCCGCTCCTCGATCGAGCAGGCGGCCGAAGAAGCCGGGCTGACGCGGCAGGCGCTCTATCATCACTTCGCCTCCAAGGAGGCGCTGTTTCGCGCCGTGATCGAGCGGCTCTACGAGCAGGGGCTCGCTGCCGAAATCGCGGCGGCGAAGGCGGCGGAAGAAGCGGGCCTCGAGCTTGCCGACATCCTGGTCGCCGAGATCGGCGCGCGGATGCAGGCGTTGCTGGCCTCGCTCAAGGACTCGCCGCATACCGAGGAGCTGTTTTCCGAGCACCTCGCGCAGGCGCGCGACCTCTATCAGAGTTATTCGAACCGCTTCGCCGAGGAGATCGCGACCACGATCGCGCGGGTCTGCCGCAAGCGAAAACTTAACCTCGCAAGCGGCGTCAGCGTGCGCGAGCTCGCGCGCTGCGTCGAGATGGCGGTCCACGGCACCAAATCCGCTTTCCCGTCCATGCAGCCGGTCGACGCGTTCCTGAAACAGCTCAAGACCATGCTGCGCATGCTGATCGCCGGCGCGATGGCGCCTGCTGCGAAGAAATCCCCACGCAAAACGGGAGTTCGAAAATGACCGTCACGACCGTCAATGGAAAACCTCTGGCGCTCCCCGACGATCCGGATGCGCTCCTGATCGACGTGATCCGCGACGGTGGCCTCACCGGCACCAAGCTCGTCTGCGGCTCCGGCGTCTGCGGCGCCTGCACCGTGCTGCTCCACGGTGTGCCCGTCGTGAGCTGCCTGTTGCCTGCGCAGGCGGCCGCCGGCAAGTCGCTGACGACCATCGAGGGCATAGGAGCTGCCGGATTGCATCCGGTGCAGAAGGCGTTCATGGCGCACGACGCCCTGCAATGCGGCTTCTGCACGCCCGGCTTCGTCGTCGAAGCCGCCGCCTTTCATGACGGCTGGCGTGCGACCAGGGGCACGGCGACACCCTCGCGCGACGACATCGCCGCCGCGCTGTCGGGGCATCTCTGCCGCTGCGGCGCCTATGAAGGCATTTTTCGCGCGGTGGCGGAGGCTTGTTCGGGCCGCTTCGACGGCAACGATCCGATCGCGCCGCGGCTGGAAGCCCGCGACAAGGTGACGGGACTGGCGCGCTACACCGTCGACATCCGCCATGACGGCCAGCTCGAAGGCGTCATCCTGCGCGCGCACGTCGCGCATGCGAGGATCACCGGGCTCGATCTGGCGCCGGCGCGCACTATTCCCGGTGTCGCCGCGGTCGTTCCGCTGCTCGACGACGACAACATCATCCGCTTCGTCGGCGCGCCGATCGCAGCCGTCGCGGCCAGGGATCGCCGCACCGCACTGAAGGCAATTGCGGCGATCACCTTCAAGCCCGAACCCTTACCCGCGGTGATCGGGCTCGATGCGGCGCGGCGCGACGATGCGCCTGTCGTGTTCGACAAGAAGGACCGCAAGCGTGCCGGAAACGTGTCCGAGGGCGCCGGCGGCGCTCCCGTGTCTTGGAACGGCAATGTGCGGGGGCCTTCGGCGCCGTTCTCGCAGAAGGCGAAGCAGGCCAAAGGCTGGCTGGAGGAGGCGCGCCGGAAACGCGATCCCCTGCTGGTTGAAGAAACCTTCCGCGTCTCGACGCAACAGCACGCAAGCCTGGAACCACATGCCGCCGTGGCCAAATTCGATGGCGATCAGCTCACCCTGCACATCTCGACCCAGGCCATTCACGAGAGCATGGAGAAGATCGCCAAGCGTTATGGCCTTGCGCACGACAAGGTCCGCGTGATCGCCGATCATGTCGGCGGCGGGTTCGGCTCCAAGGGCAGCCTTGGCCTGGAGACCATCGCCGCGATCGAGCTTGCGCGCGCCGCCAAGGCGCCGGTGCGGGTCGCCTTCGATCGTGAAGAGGAGCTTTCCGTCACCGGCTATCGTCCGGCCGCCGAGCTGAAGATGTCCTTGCTGCCTTCGACGGACGGCCGCCTCAAGGCGCTGTCGCTGACCGCGCATGCCGACACCGGCGCCGCCGTGAACTCGCTGATCGCCGGCCTGGCGCGATTGATCTATCCGGCCGAAGCCAAAGAGCTCGTCGACTTCGACGTGCTCAGCAATCTGCCGCCGGGCGCGCCGTTCCGCGGCCCCGGCGGTCCGCCGATGTCGTTTGCGCTGGAGCAGGCGGTCGACGAGGCGGCGCTGCGCATGAAGGTCGATCCGATCCAGCTGCGCAAGCGCTGGGATCCCGATCCCAACCGACAGCGATTGTACGATTGGGCCGCCGGCCTCGACGTCTGGAAGAACCGCAAGCCGGCCGGCTCGCAAGAAGGCCGCTACCGGCGCGGCGTCGGGGTCGCCACCGGCTACTGGCTCTATCTCTGGCAGACCGGCTCGTCGGTCGAGCTCGCGGTCAAGGGCGGCCGCATCGTCGCAAGCTGCGCGGTCCAGGATATCGGCACGGGCACGCGCAGCGTGATCGCGAACACCGTCGCCAAGGCGTTCGATCTCGAGCCGCAGGATGTGGACGTTCGCATCGGCCGCTCCGACCTGCCGCCCGGACCGGGCTCCGGCGGCAGCCGCGTCACCGCCTCGGTGGTGCCGCCGACCCTGCTCGCCATCGACAAGCTGAAGGCGGAAATCAGGCGCACCGCGTCTCGCACGCCTGCGCCTGGCTCGAACGCGCCGTGGCGCGAGATGATCGCGGCTTCTCCTGATATCACCGTATCGGCGAAGCGCCCGGAGGACGGCAGGCCGCCGCCCGGCGTCAGGCCCGCGCTGCACGAGGCGGGCCTGATGGGCCGGGTGTTCGGTTGGGTGCTGCGTCTGATGAACCACATGGTGGTCGGCGCCGGCGTGCCGAGCTCGGTGCAGGTGATGGAAGTCGAGGTCGATACCTGGCTCGGCCATGTGCGCGTGCTCAATGCCTATACGGGCCTGGCGATCGGCAAGCTCGCCGCGCCGGTGCTGGCGCGAAGCCAGGCCGCAGGCGCGGTGATCCAGGGCATCGGCTACGCACTCTATGAGACGCGGGAGATCGATCCTTCGAGCGGGCACATCCTGAGCGGCAACATGGAGGATTACCGCATTCCGGGGATCGCCGACATGCCGAAACTGGACGTGCATTTCGACGAGGCCGGTTTCGAGCATGTGCCGGGCGGCAGCGTCGGCATCGGCGAAGTCGCCACCGTGCCGACCTCGCCCGCGATCGCCAACGCCATCCGCGATGCAATCGGCGTGAGACTGATCGAAATTCCGTTCCGGCCCGATCGACTATTGGCCGCTCTCAAAGGGAGGGATGCAGCATGAGCGTCGCCGTCACGACTGCCAAGCCCACGCCCGAATTCCGCGCCGGAGGCACCGACATCAGCGAACGCCGCCGCAGCGGCGTGTCGCAGGGAATGCTGATCGATATCTCGGCCTCCGGAGACAAGGCGATCGACAAGGCGATCACCTGGGACGCCGACGGAGCAGCCCGGATCGGCGCGCTGACCACCATCGCCACGATCGCGACGGACACGCGCATCGCCGCTGCCTATCCCGGCATTGCGGCGAGCGCGCAAGGCCTCGCCACGCCACAGGTGCGCCAGGTTGCAACGCTCGGCGGCAATCTCGCGCAGCGATCGCGCTGCTGGTATTTCCGCAAGGCGGACATCGATTGCCTGAAGAAAGGCGGCAGCACCTGCCCTGCCCGGTCTGGCAATCATCTCTACGGCGTTGCCTTCGATCTCGGGCCTTGCGTCGCGCCGCATCCCTCGACCATGGCGGCTGCCTTGCTCGCCTATGATGCGACCATCACCACGGACCAGCGCAGCGGATTGACCATTGCCGACCTGCTCGGCGATGACTCGGTCGCGCACGCCGACCACACACTTGCGGCGGGCGAGATGATCAAGAGCATTGCGCTTCCCGCTCCGCTTCAAGGCGAGCGCGCGTCCTACAAGCGCGCGATCAGCCGGACCCACGCGGAATGGCCGCTGGCGGAGCTCTGCGCCCGCGTCGTGATCGCCGACGGCAAATTCCAGCTCGTGCGTCTCGCCGCCGGCGGCGTCGCGCCCGTGCCGCTTCGCCTCACCGCCGCGGAAGTCGCGCTTCATGGCAAGATTGCTGACGCGGCATCGATCGCAGAAGCGGCGAAAGCGGCGAGCTCAGGCGCAAAGCCATTGCCGATGACGGCCTACAAGCTCGATCTTCTGCAAGGGCTGGTGCGCGACGTGCTGGAGCGGCTTTTGGATTAGCTGGCCGCGCACGCGGCGGAGACCTCGCGCACGACGGCGAATTGTTGCCGACTACGCCGCGGTCGCCGGCGGCAGGGCCAGCACCGAATAGATCGCCTGGGCATCGCGCGAGGCGCGGAGCTTCTTGGCGATGTCCTGGTCGCGCAGCAGGCGGGCGATGCGGGCGAGCGCCTTCAGATGATCGGCGCCGGCGCCCTCGGGGGCGAGCAGCAGGAAGACGAGATCGACCGGCTGGGCATCCATCGCCTCGAAATCGATCGGGCGATCGAGCCGGGCGAACAGGCCGAAAATCTTCTCCAGCTTGGGCAGCTTGCCGTGGGGAATGGCGACGCCGTAGCCGACCGCGGTGGTGCCGAGCTTCTCGCGCTGGAGCAGCACCTCGAACACCGCGCGTTCGTTCTGGCCGGTCAGCTCGGCGGCCTTGGCTGCGAGCTCCTGGAGCGCCTGCTTCTTGCTGTTGACCTTCAATGCCGGGAGAATCGCCTCGGGTGCGACCAGATCGGTAATCGGCATGGAAGTGGTTCCGAGGTGAATTAAACCGTCAGGTTCCGAATTGGCCGTCTCGCTAGAAGCGAGCCCGGCCGGCGTCAAGAAGGTCAGGCAGAAAGGGCACTTAGCCCCGGTCCTGATGTGGGGCGCTTCTACTCCAACGCAATCCCGGTGCCAACTCCCGCGTGCGGCTTTGCCACGGTCATTGTTAAGAGCTGCGGTTGATACGGGAATCGCCCTGACATCGGCCTAACCACCCGTTTTGGCGCCCGGCGGGTCGATCCAGCCGACATTGCCGTCGGCCCGGCGGTAGATGATGTTCACCCGGCCCGAGGAGCCATGCTGGAATACCAGGCAGGGTGCCCCGCTGAGGTCCAGTTCCATGACGGCCTCGCTGACCGACATCTGCTTCAGCGACGTCGTCGCCTCGGCAATGATCACGGGGCTGTAGCCGGTGACCTCCTCCTCCTCGTCCCCCTCGCCGGGGGCCTCGAGAACGTAAGACGTGGCATCCATCGCGGCCAGCGCCGCGGAGGCGACATGAGCCTTGCGGGCCGAGCGGTCCTTGAGCCGGCTCTTGTAGCGCTTGAGCCGCTTCTCGATCATGATCAGCGCCTGGTCGGCGCTGGCATAGGCGTCCTGCGCGTTCGAATCGGCTTCCAGCGTGATTCCGGAATCAAGGTGCAGCGCACAGTCGGTGCGGAAGCCAAGGCCGTCCTTGCTCAGCGTGATGTGGCCGGAATAATTGCCGTCGAAATATTTACGAAGGACCTCTTCGGTCCGGTCGGTCACGCGGCCGCGAAGGGCCTCACCGACGCTAACGCTCTTGCCCGATATCCGAAGAGTCATGTGATGCCTCGCTTGGTTCAATCGGCCTAGCTTGGATCGATCGCAAAGGGGGGATGAGAGTAGCGCGATTTCGCGCCAGCGCAATCACGCCGGTTCGGTGTTGCGGGAGCGATCGGGCATTGCGGTGGAGAGGACGTTACCAAGAGCGCTCTGCTTGTCGCGACGGCGTTGCACCGAGGACGGAATGCGCATGGCTTCGCGGTACTTCGCGACCGTGCGGCGGGCAATGTCAATGCCCGAGGCGCGCAAGCGTTCCACGATGGTATCATCCGACAGGATCGCGGAGGGCGCTTCCGAATCGATCAGCTGCTTGATGTGGTGACGCACCGCTTCGGCTGAATGCGCCTCGCCGCCGTCGGCGGACGCGATCGACGCGGTGAAGAAATATTTCAACTCGAATGTGCCGCGATTTGTCGCCATGTATTTGTTGGCGGTGACGCGCGACACCGTGGATTCATGCATCTGGATGGCATCGGCGACGGCCTTCAGATTCAGCGGCCTCAAATGCGCGACGCCATGGGTGAAGAAGCCGTCCTGCTGCCGCACGATCTCGGTTGCGACCTTCAGGATGGTGCGGGCGCGCTGGTCGAGCGCGCGCACCAGCCAGGTGGCGTTCTGCAACGCGTCGGTGAAATAGGATTTGTCGCCGTCCTTGCCGATCTTCTTCGACAGCTCGGAATAATAGGTCTGGTTCACCAGCACGCGCGGCAAGGTGTCGCTGTTGAGCTCGACATGCCAGCCGCCATCCGGACCCGGGCGGACATAGACGTCGGGCACCATGGTCTGCAGCCGCGCCGAGCCGAACTTCATGCCGGGCTTGGGATTGAGCCGCCTGATCTCGCCGATCATGTCGGCGATGTCCTCGTCGTCGACGCCGCAGAGCTTGCGCAGCGCGGCGATGTCGCGCTTGGCGAGGAGATCGAGATGCTCGACGAGGGCCTGCATCGCGGGATCGTAGCGATCGAGCTCGCGGAGCTGGATCGCGAGGCATTCGCTCAAACTGCGCGCGCAGACGCCGGGCGGATCGAATTTCTGCAGCACGGCGAGAACGTCCTCGACGTCCTTTTGCGTTGCGCCCAGCCGCTCGGCGGCCTGGCCGAGATCGGGCGGCAGGTAGCCGGCTTCGTCGACGAGGTCGATCAGGTACTTCCCGATCATGCGCTGCGCCGCGCCGGTGAAGGCGACCGAGAGCTGTTCGGCGAGGTGATCGCCGAGCGTGGTCTCCGCGGCGACGAAGGCTTCGAGATTGTAGTCCTCGTCACCGGAGGCGCCGCCGCCCCATTCGGTGTAGGTGGTCGGCGCCGCATCCTGGGCGTTGCGCGCGGCCGCCTCGGCGGGCTCCTCGGAGAAGACGTTGTCCAGGCCCGTGTCCAGGGTCTGCTCGATCTCGGCGCGGGTGCCGAGATCCTTGCTCATCCATTCTTCCTGGCCGGGCTCGAAGGCGTTCCCGCTGCCAAAGCCGTCAGAGTCGCCTTGGGCGTCGCCCAGACTGCCTGAATCTTCGCCATCATGGCCGCTGAACTGACCGGCCTCGGCCGGGGCCTCGCCGCCGGGGGCCTCGTCACTGGCCCGCTCCAGCAGCGGATTGCGCTCGAGTTCCTCCTCCACGAAGGTCGTGAGATCGAGATTGGACAATTGCAGCAGCTTGATCGCCTGCATCAACTGCGGCGTCATGACCAGCGACTGCGATTGCCGGAACTCTAATCTCTGCGAAAGCGCCATCTAACAAGAACCGTTCCCGAAAATTGGTCCGATTCTTGCTTATCTTAGTCCTGGCCCGATGTACACGCCTTGACGAATTGGAAAAAAGGGCTAGAGGCGGAATTCCTCGCCAAGGTAAAGCCTGCGGACATCCGGATCCGCGACGATCTCGTCCGGGCTCCCCTCTGTCAAGATTTCACCCGCGTAGACGATGTAAGCACGGTCAGTCAGGCCGAGCGTCTCGCGGACATTGTGGTCCGTGATCAAGACGCCGATGCCGCGGTTGGTGAGGTGGCGGACGAGATCCTGAATGTCGCCCACCGCGATCGGATCGATGCCGGCGAAGGGCTCGTCGAGCAGCATGTAGTTCGGACGCGTCGCCAGCGCGCGCGCGATCTCGACGCGGCGGCGTTCGCCACCCGACAGCGCGATCGACGGCGATTTCCGCAGCCGCGTGATGTTGAATTCGTCGAGCAGCGAGTCGAGTTGCTGCTCGCGCTTCTTGCGCGAGGGTTCCACCACTTCGAGCACGGCGCGGATGTTCTGCTCGACGGTGAGGCCGCGGAAGATCGAGGCTTCCTGCGGCAGATAGCCGATGCCGAGCCGCGCGCGCTGATACATCGGCAGCTTCGTGACATCGTGGCCGTCCAGCTCGATCGCGCCGCGATCGGCCTTGATCAGGCCTGTTATCATGTAGAACACGGTGGTCTTGCCGGCGCCGTTCGGACCGAGCAGGCCGACGGCTTCGCCGCGCCGCACATAGATGCTGACGCCGCGCACGACCTGGCGGCTGCCAAAACTTTTTTCCACGCTATGCACAGCCAGGAAGCCCGGCCGCCGCAACAGCTGCGGTCCGCCCGTACCGTTGGGCTTTGCAGCGGGCCTGGCTTTGGGAGGCTGTGCCGCGGCTGGCCGTGCCCGCGGTGGCGCCTCGAGCCCATAGGGGTCCGAGGTCTGCATCGGCTGGTCACGGGCAATCGGCGGCGCGTCCCGCACCGGGCTCGCCACCAGGCCGCCGACGCTGTCGCCGAGCGCGGTGATGTCCTGACGGGCAAATCCTGGCCGGCCGCGCTTGGCGGGGCGCCGTCGGAACATGCTGAAAAGATCGACCATCCCCGCCTTCTAGCTTTGCGCGGCGCTCGCGCGGTCTGCAGTGCCGGCCTCTCGATTCGCCGGCACAGCATGAATGAAGGGATGTCTCATGCCCAGTGAAACACGCCCGAAAAGCGGCGGACCCCGCTCCGAAAGCCCTGCGCGCTAGATACAGTCTCACCCCGCAAGCTTCAACCTCGGATCGGCGAGAGCAAGATCAAGCCATTGAATTCACTTCTGTAATTTACTTTTGCGGCCGCCGGACATTTGGGGAGGCGCGACCGCTTCGGGCATGGCCGGACTGCCAGATCCGCAATCATGGCCGGCACCCTGTGGCAAGAGCACCTGCACACGACCGGTATCGGATTCCACACGCGACACACCAGTGGTCATGTCGACCTTCAGTCGATCGCCGCGCATCACGTTCTTGCACTGTGTCAAAACCACATAACCTGAGCCGCCGCCCAACATGGTGATGAGGTTGGCTTTGGTGTCAAACACCGCGGTCTCGCCCGTCACCACCTGATCCTTCTGAGTGACCACGACATGCCCCCGAGCCTCCAGCCGCCTGATCGAGGAGCTGCCGCCCGGGCCCGGCGTCACTGACTGCATCGAAGAGACCTTCGCTCCTTTGGCCCCAGGCGGCGGCGACTTATCGCCGCCGGACTCATAGAAAACCGCCAATGTCTGCGAAGTCATGGCGGTGTCGCCCTGGATGACCTTCACACCACCGGAGAAGGTCGCCTCCTTCTTCTTCTGACGCACCTCGAGTAGGTCAGCCTCAATCTTGATCGGCTGATCGCGATTCTGCGAAAATCCCTGCATTGCGTTATTGGGCACGTTGGCTGAACCCTGCGCATGGCATTCACCGGATGCCAGCAACATACCAAGCGCTAGCGCGGTGGCGCTGATGATGCCGCTGCCTCTGTATTGGTTGCTCATGACGGACCCGATGATGACAACAGTTCGAATTGGCCGATTGCTGACGGCAGGGCGGGCTGAGCCGCGGCTCCAGATGAACCACAATATCTGCCGCAGTGAATGACCTCGCGGCCCGCGGCAGCACAACCAGTGTGCGATGAGTGCGACCGAGCCGTTCAGCGCACTTCCCCAAATTTACTTTTGTTTGGTCGAACCGGGCAATTGCAGAGGCGAGCCCGCGCCCGGAGCGACGGGCGTTCCGCATTTGCCGTTTGCGCCGCCCTGGGACTGGATGAACAGACCCTGCACGCCCTTGCCGCTATCGGATTCCACCCGGGAGACGCCGGTGGTCATGTCGACCATGAGGCGGTCGCCGCGCAGCACGTTCTGGCACTGGGTCAGGACCACCTGTCCCCCGGGTCCGCCGAGCATGGTGATGAGGTTGGTCTTGGTGTCGAACACCGCGGTCTCGCCCGTCACCACCTGGTCCTTCTGGGTGACGACGACATTGCCGCGCGCTTCCAGCCGCTTGATCGATGAGGCGCCGCCGGGCCCCGGTGTCGCCGACTGTATCGGCGCTCCTTTTTGTCCCTTGGCGGGCGCAGCCTGCGGCGCGGCCTGCTTGTCGCCACTGGATTCGTAGAACACCACCAGCGTCTTCGAGGTCATGGTGGTGTCGCCCTGCACGACCTTCACATTGCTCTTCGCATCACCGGCAAAGGTCGCCTCCTTCTTCTTGTCGCGCATCTCGAGCGAGGCGGCCTCGATCTGGATCGGCTGATCGCGGTTCTGCGAAAAGCCCTGCATCGCGTTGGGCACGCCTTGCATCGCGCTCTGCGCGACGGCCGCATCGGCCGCGATCAGCGCGACGCCGGCCAGCGCTGCCGCCGCGACGAGGACGCGACGCCTGGCGACATTGCGCAAAAAAAACTGGGCCATGACAATCACTTTGAGTTTGCAGATTTCTTCGACTTCGCCGGCGGCGGTGCGGGCTCGACCGGCGCGGGCGCCGCGTCATCCGTGCCGAGCTTGTCCAGATGCATCACCACATTGCCTTCGAAACGAATGACGTCACCGCCTTCCGTGATGCGCAACTTGTCCGCGGTCAATGTACCGTTGGTCAATTTGACGTCGACACGCTCGTCCGAGGAGACGGTGCCCTTGTTCATGTCGACGAAGGCCGAGTTCAGCCGCGCCTCGTAGCCGGTCGAGGTGCGCAGGAAGATGTCCTTGTGCAGATCGAGCTGCTGCTGCTTGTTGTCGAAGCGGCCGTTGCGGGCATCGAGGAATATCGTCGACTGGTCTTCCATCAGCACCTTGGCGCGCAGATCGGCGAGATCGACGTGGTCGGGGTCGGTGATGTCCTGCGTCGCGGTCTTGGCCCAGAGCTCATAGGGCCGCTGATCCGGCGTGAAGCCGGACAAATGCGGCGACTCCATCGTGATCTTGGTGCCGCTCACCGCGACGTTCTCGACCGAGACAGGCAGATTTGGAATCCGGTATTTGTTGAAGAACGCGATGTAGATGATCACCGCCATGGCCACGACGACCGTCGCTGGCACTCCGATGCGCAGAATCCGCACCAGGCGGCTGTGGCGCGCCGCGCTGGCAAACTTCGCCGCTAGCGCGGCGTCGTAGGTGGGAAACTGGGCCGAATTCACCGCTGCTCCTGGGGCATCGCTTGCCTGGTCAGTCGAGGGCTCCAATCGAGAAGCCCCATTGTACCCGCGACCTCAGGAATATGCAGCCCGCGACTGGCCGCAGGAAAGTGTCCGAAACGGGGCGCGCCCGACCCTGGCCGCCTCTTGAGGGCTCAGGAATGCGCGAAAATGTCCTCTTCCGCCCAGCCCTGCAGGTCGAGCAGGGCGCGGGTCGGCAGGAAGTCGAAACAGGCCTTGGCGAGCGCCGTGCGGCCCTCCCGGACCAGCATGGCGTCCAGCCGCTCGCGTAAGCCGTGCAGGTGCAGCACATCGGAGGCGGCGTAGGCGAGCTGCGGCTCGGTCAGGCTGTCGGAACCCCAGTCGCTGGATTGCTGCTGCTTGGAGAGGTCGACATTGAGCACCTCGCGCACGAGGTCTTTCAGGCCATGGCGGTCGGTATAGGTGCGGGTCAGGCGGGAGGCGATCTTGGTGCAGTAGATCGGCCCGGTCATCACGCCGAAGGTCTGGTACAGCACCGCGACGTCGAACCGGGCGAAATGGAAGATCTTGGTGATGGCAGGATCGGCCAGCAACGCCTTCAGGTTCGGCGCGTCGGTGTGACCCTTGGGGATCTGCACCACGTCGGCGCTGCCATCGCCGGGCGAGAGCTGGACCACGCAGAGCCGGTCGCGGTGCGGGTTGAGACCCATGGTCTCGGTGTCGATCGCCACCGCGCCGGTATAGCGGGAGAGGTCAGGCAGGTCACCGCGATGCAGGCGTACGGTCATGGCGTTTCAAACCCTTTGGTCGAATCGATCGCGTCGTCATCATAAGTCAATCGGATCGCCCGCGATGTATCCACTGCGGACGGCCCGTGCAAGCGCGGATGTCCCGGTCAGATCGCCGCCAGCATGATGCAGACCATGGCCGCCACGGTGGTGCGGCTGGCGCTGTCGCGGAAGGCGTAGATGATGGGATCATCGGGCATCTCGCGGCGATGCGCGATCATCAGGGCCCGGCCAAACCAATAGAGCAGCAGCGGCGCGAGCAGCCAGAGCATCCAGGGCCGGCTGTAGAGCGGCGTCACCGCGGAGGACGAGACGTAGAGCGCAAACACCGTCACCGCATTCATGGCGCTCGCGGCCGCCATCGCGGCGATGATGTTGAGATCGCTGATGCGGTAGTCGCGGTTGGAGGGATCGGCGAGCCCTGCGCCCTCGCGCATGCTGAGCTCGCTGAAGCGCTTGATCAGCGCCAGCGACGTGAACACGAACAGCGAGAACACCATCAGCCATTCCGACAGCACCACGCCGGCGGCGACGGCACCGGCGACGATGCGCAGGCAGTAGAGGCCGGCGAGCGTGACGACGTCGACCAGCATCTTGCGCTTGAGCACCAGCGAATAGGCGATGGTGGTGGCGAGATAGGCGGCGAGCACGCCGAGGAACGTGACAGATATGCAGAGGCTGGCGGCGAATGCGAACAGCCACAGCGCAGGGATTGCCGACAGCGCCGAGGAGATCTTCAGATCACCCGCGGCCAGCGCGCGGTGGCGCTTGGTCGGATGCTGGCGATCGGCGGCAAGATCCAGCAGATCGTTCATCAGGTAGGCACCCGACGCACAGGCCGAGAACGCCAGGAAGGCCAGCAGCGCAGAGCCGAGGGTGGCGATATTGACCTGATGCGCGGTGAGAACGGGGACGAACACCAGCGTGTTCTTGGCGTATTGATAGATCCGCAGCGCCTTCGCCCATGTCGCGAGGCTCACCCCCTTTTCGCTGCGCGCCTCGATGCGATCGATCGCGTCGCGATCGAACGGCAACCTGTCGCCGGCAGCGAGATCGGCCGGCGTCACGACGCCGTCAAAGCCGAGATGCGCCGCGATGCCGGCGGCATGATCATGGAAGCGGCCGGCGACCAGAAAGATCTTGGCGCCGTGCGCCCGCGCCGCCAGCGCCCGGTTCAGCACGCCGGCATCGTAAGGAAGGTGGGCATAGTCGAGCTCGGCGCGCGCCAGGATGTCCGTGAGGGCCGCCATGCCTGCGCGCCCACCCGCGCCGAAGCGGGCCAGCATGCGGGCGGGCGCCGAGAACAGCGCCTCCATCAGCAGCTCCGAGCGCAGCAGCGCGCCTTCCAGATCGACCACGAGGGCACGGGCGGGCGCCGCCGCTGCCTGCGGCGCGGCCTCACTCCGTTCGACCTGCCAGACGGGCTGCTCCATCCGAAAAACGCTCTGACTGACCGCGACACGGCCGGCCCAAGAGCTGAGAGGCGCTGGGAGGCCGGGGGAAGCGGGAAAATGGACGGCCGCGAGCCTAGGTGGCATTGGCTAAGGGCGGCTTAATTCGTCAGCAGAACGGCAGCTGTTGCAAGGATCCCACAATCCGGCGCGCGGTGGATATACCAGCGGAACCAGAGGCCCGCGCCGGTGGTATTCGGCCGCGTCCACCCCATCTGAGACGCTTCTCACAACGCCCCAGGTGCCATGACAGACCAGACGCTCGCCGCGCCGATCGACGATCCGCAGGAACGCCAGCGCGGATTTTCGCGCTACCAGTCACTCCTGGTGGCGCTGCTCGCCTTCGCACAGTTCACGATCATTCTCGACTTCATCATCATGTCGCCGCTCGGCGCCATCATGATGCCCTCGCTCAACATCACGGCGGGGCAATTCGGCGTCGCGGTGTCGGCCTATGCGTTCAGCGCCGGATTGTCGGGCATTCTTGCCGCCGGCTTTGCCGATCGGTTCGACCGCAAACGGTTGCTGCTGTTCTTCTATGCCGGCTTCACGCTCGGCACGCTGCTCTGCGCCGTCGCGCAGAATTATCACTTGCTGCTCGTTGGCCGAATCGTGACCGGATTGTTCGGCGGCGTGATCGGCTCGATCGTGCTCGCGATCGTCACCGATTTGTTTCCGCTGCATTTGCGCGGGCGCGTGATGGGATTCGTCCAGACCGCGTTTGCCGCAAGCCAGGTGCTCGGCGTTCCCGCCGGTCTGTTTCTCGCCAGTCGCTGGGACTGGCATGTCTGCTTCCTTGCGATCGTCGGGCTGTCGATCCTGGCGATCGCCGTCATCGCCTTCGCGATGGCGCCGGTCGACGCGCATCTCAAACTGAAGCAGGACAGGAACCCGTTCCATCATCTGGTCGCGACCGTGTTCGAACCGCGCTACACGCTGGCCTTCGCAGTCACGACCCTGCTGGCGACCGGCGGCTACATGATCATGCCATACTCCAGCGCCTTCACCGTCAACAATGTCGGTATCGACATCGCGCACCTGCCGACGATCTATCTGGTCTCCGGCCTGTTCAGCATCGTCACCGGACCGCTGGTCGGCCGCGCCAGCGACACCTTCGGCAAATATCCGACCTTCGTGTTCGGTTGCGTGATGACCATCATCATGGTGCTGATCTACACCCATCTCGGCCACGTCTCGCTGGCCACCGCGATCACCGTCAACGTGCTGATGTTTGTCGGCATCTTCTCGCGCATGATCCCGTCGCAGGCGCTGATCTCGGCGATCCCCGATCAGAGCCAGCGCGGCTCCTTCAGCGCGGTCAGCGCCTCGCTGCAGCAGCTCTCCGGCGGCCTCGGCTCGGTGCTCGCGGCCGCGATCATCTCGCAACAGGCGGATGGCTCGCTGATGCATTTCGAGCGGATCGGCTATGTCGTCGTGACCACGACGATCATCACGCTGGTCGCGATGTATTTCGTGCAGAAGGGAGTGGCGGCGCGGGCGGGGAGGAGCGTGGTGTGAGGAGTACGATGGGCGGGGCCGACGCCAATTCCACTTGATGGAGAGAGCATCCAATAATGGTTATTGGATGCTCGACCGAGGGGAGAAGGTTGCATGGCGGTAAGTGCGGACTTGGGCGAAGCCCTTGAAAACTTTGTAACAAAGCTAGTCGCCTCGGGGCGATACCACTCCAAAAGCGAGGTTTTGCGCGAGGGCGTGCGACTGATTCAGGAGCGCGAAGCGCGGCTGGCCGTGCTGGACGCGGCGATCGCTCGCGGGCTCGATGATGCCGATGCGGGCCGGGTCAAAGCGAGTTCCGAGGTTTTTGCCCGGCTGGAAGCGAGGTTGGCCAGCAAGGCCGACCGCACGTGATCGTCCTCACCGCGGAGGCAGAAGCCGACCTCGAGGACATCTTACGTCGCCGAGCAAAGCCCGCGAAGCGCTCTCGCGCTCATCCGCGCATTACGGGAAAAGTGTGAATCCCTCGCCGACGCGCCGCGGGGCTATCCGCTGGTGCCGCGCTACGAGCACAAGGGCATTCGCAGACGTCCATTCGGCAGCTATTTGATCTTCTATCGGATCGGCCACGATACGATAGAAGTGATTCATATCCTCCACGGCGCGCGAGACTACGAGACGCTGCTATTTCCGGAGGACTAGGTTTTCTTCGAGGGAGGCGTCCGCCGAACAACGGCCACACCAACCTAAAATGGTGCCCAGGAAAGGACTCGAACCTTCACGGCCGTTAAGCCACTGGCACCTGAAGCCAGCGCGTCTACCAATTCCACCACCTGGGCATGCCGTTTGGGGCACGGAGGCGGTTACTACGGTTCGGTGACGCCGTTGTCAATTCATGGTTCTGGATGCCGATTGCGCATTGCACACCGGCCCGGTAGAAGCCTGATAACACGTACTCTTCCCGCAGGAACCGACCCAGGATCGCTCCCATGGCATCGAATTCGGAAACTCTCGTCACGGTTTTCGGCGGATCGGGGTTTTTGGGCCGGAACGTCGTCCGCGCGCTGTGCCGGCGGGACTACCGTATCCGGGCCGCGGTGCGGCGGCCGGAGCTCGCCGGATACCTGCAGCCCTCGGGCAAGGTCGGGCAGGTCCACGCCGTCCAGGCCAATCTGCGCTACCCAGCCTCGGTCGAGGCGGCGGTGCGTGATTCGGACGTCGTGATCAACCTGGTCGGCATCCTCACCGAGGGCGGCGCGCAGACCTTCGACTCCGTCCAGGCCAAGGGCGCCGAGGCCGTCGCAAAGGCGGCGGCCGCCGCAGGCGCGCGCCTGATCCATGTCTCTGCGATCGGCGCCGACGCCGAATCAGCCTCGCACTATGCCAAGGCGAAGGCGGCCGGCGAGGCGGCCGCGCTGGCCGCGGTACCGTCGGCCACGATCTTCCGCCCCTCGGTGATCTTCGGGCCCGAGGACCAGTTCACCAACCGCTTCGCGGCGCTGGCGCGGATGTCGCCGGTGCTGCCGCTGATCGGCGGCGAGACCAAAATGCAGCCGGTCTATGTCGGCGACGTCGCGACCGCGATCGCGGACGCCGTCGACGGCAAGGCCAAGGCCGGCGCGACCTATGAGCTCGGCGGGCCGGAGGTGCTGACCATGCGCGAGATCATCGAGGCGATTCTCGCTATCACCGACCGCAAGCGCGCGCTGGTGCCGCTGTCGTTCGGGCTTGCCCGTCTCCAGGCCGCGTTCCTGCAATTCGCCCCGGGCGCGTTCAAGCTGACGCCGGACCAGGTGACGCTGCTCGCGCGCGACAATGTCGTGTCGGATGCGGCGAAGGCGGCCGGGCTGACGTTTGAAGGTCTCGGCATCGCGGCTGATTCGCTGGAAGCGATCGCGCCGCAATATCTCTGGCGCTTCCGCCCGCAGGGGCAATTCCAGCGCATGGGCGTGTGAGTTGATCTCACCTCTCCCGCTTGCGGGAGAGGTCGCCGCGTAAGCGGCGGGTGAGGGCTTTTTCCTCTGGGAGAGTCTTTCTGCGGAGACACCCTCTCCCCCGCCCTCTCCCGCAAGCGGGCGAGGGAGCGCACCTCAATGTCGCGGGAACGTCAAAACTTCAGCTTCTTGAACACCGCCTCCGGCAGCATCTTGATGATGAGCATCACGAGGCGCCAGACGCCGCTGACATAGACGACATCCGTCTTCTTCTCCACCGCCCGAAGGATCGCATCGCCGACGACCGGCGCGTCGACGGTGAGCGGGCCGATCAGCTTCATGCCCTCGGTCATTTTCGTGCGCACGAAGCCCGGCTTCACCGTGACGACGTGCACGCCGCCGCGGCTGGCGCGGGCGCGCAGGCCCGACAGGAAGGCGGAGAAGCCTGATTTCGCCGAGCCATAGACATAGTTCGAGGCGCGACCGCGATCGCCGGCGACCGACGATACGCCGACAAGCGTGCCGCTGCCGCGGCCCAGGAACTTCTCCGCGAACAGGCCGAGGATCAGCGACGGGCCCTCGTAGTTCGAACGCATGATGGTCGTGGCGTGCGCGAGATCGCTCTCGGCGTGTTGCTGCACGCCCAGCAGGCCGACGATCGAGATGACGACGTCGGGCAAGACAGGAAGGCCGGCGACGAAGCCCTCGAAGGAGGCGGTGTCGAGCACGTCGAACCTCCACGTGCTCGCTTCGACATCGTAGCGCGCGCGCAGATCGGCTGCATCAGGCTCGAGCGCGGCGACATCGCGGCCTGCAAGGCCGACATTGTATCCAGCTTTGGCAAAGGCGCGCGCTGCGGCGCGGCCGATATCGGAGGAGCCACCGAGCACCAGAACTGACATGCGTGACGTCACGGCTTAAACCTCATCGAGCAGGCGTTGTGACAGCTTGGAGCGGATGCTGCCCTTGGGATCGAGCGATTTGCGGATCGCCTTGAAACGGGACAACAAGGGATAGCCGGCCTCGAAGGTCGCGCGCGACTGGCGCGCGTCCTTGGCGAGATAGAGCCGGCCGCCGGCGGCGACGACGATGCGATCGAGCTCGTCGAGGAAATTCAGGATGTCGCCCCTCACCGGAAAATCCAGCGCCAGCGTGTAGCCCGGCAGCGGAAACGACAGCAGGCCGTCGCCATGGCCGAGCTTCTTGAGCACTGCGAGAAACGAGGCATCGCCGCGCCGCGAGACGCGCTCGAGGATCTCGCCGAGAACCTCGCGCGCGCCGGCTTGCGGGATCACGCATTGATGCTGGAGAAAACCGCGCCGGCCATAGATGCGATTCCAGTCGGCGATGCTGTCGAGCGGGAAGAAGTATGGATAGAGCGAGACCACACGGTCGGCGCCGGCGCGCCGTGCACCCATGCGGTAATAGAGCGCGTTGAAGGCGCGGATGCTGATGCGATTGAGCGCCATCGACGGCAGGTCGATCGGCACGGCGAGGCCTGGATTCTTGCCGACGGGAAAGCGATCGGCGGCCTCGGCAAGCTCATCGGCGCCGGCGTGTTCGCCGAGATAGATCAGCGAGCGGCCGAGGTCGCGGCCGCGCGCCGCGCAATCGATCCACGCCACCGAATAGGTGGCCGAACCGCTCGCCTCGAGCGCACGCATCGCGGCGTCGAGATCGGACGCGGAAATCACCCGCTCGCGGATCCAGCCTGATGCGACCGGGCGCAGCCGCATGGTGGCTTCGAGGATCACGCCGGTGAGGCCCATGCCGCCGACGGTCGCGAAGAAGGCATCGGAATTCTGCTCGCGCGAGGCTTCGATCGTCTCGCCCTGCCCGGTGCGCAGCAGGATGCTGTCGACATAGCGGCCGAACCCGCCCTCGCCATGATGGTTCTTGCCGTGCACGTCGGCCGCGATCGCGCCGCCGACCGAAACGAAGCGCGTGCCCGGCACCACGAAGGGCAAGAAGCCGCGCGGGCCGAAGGTGTCGATCAGATCGGACAGCAGCACGCCGGCTTCGAGGCGGATGCCGCCGGTCGCGGGATCGAACCAGCGGACCCGATCAAACCCGGTCATGCCGATGGTCCTGACGGCGCCGATCGCGGCATCGCCATAGGCGCGGCCGTTACCCCTCGCCACCGAGCCGTCGATGACGGCCTCGGCCACCGCCGCGAACGAGCGCGGCCGCAGCACTTCGCTACTGACGGCCGGGAAGCGCCCCCAGCCGCTGAGGAGGGTCATCGTTCAGCTCCGTCCGCGGACCACCCCGCTCCAGAGACTGCCTAGCGGTCAAAAGCTGATATTGGGTTGAAGTCTGTCAGTGGGTTCGCGGCAGTTAGCGCCGCTTTCCACCTCTCCCAAACGGGGAGAGGTGAAACGGAGCGCTCCATCCGGGCTACGGGATATAGTTAACGGCCGAGCGCCAGCGCGATCAGGCCGAGGGTGCCGACGATGACGCGCCACCAGGCGAACACCACGAAACCGTGGCGGGTGACATATTCGAGGAACGATTTCACCACGATGATCGCGGTGATGAACGACACCACGAAACCGATCGCAACGATGCCCATGTGGTCCATCGTCATCTCGGAACGGTTCTTGTAGAAGTCGTAGGCGAACGCGCCGATCATGGTGGGAATGGCGAGGAAGAACGAGAACTCCGCCGCCGCCCGCTTGTCCGCGCCCAGCAACATCGCCGCAACGATGCTGGCGCCGGAGCGCGACACGCCCGGGATCATCGCGACGCACTGCGCGATGCCGATATAGAGATACATCAGCAGCGGAAACCTGGTGGCGTCATGCTCGCGCGGCTTGAGATCGAGCCGATCGACCCAGAGCAGGATGGCGCCGCCGACGATCAGCGAGAAGCAGACGACCCACGGATTGAACAACATGCTCTTGATGTATTTGCCGGCAACGAGGCCGACGACCACCGCGGGCAGGAACGCCACCAGCACACCGATCACGAAGCGGCGCGCATAGGCATCGCCCGTGAACATGCCGATCGCAACGTCCCACAGCTTCTTGAAATAGAGCCCGACGATCGCAAGGATCGCACCAAGCTGGATCAGGACGGTGAACGAATCCCAGAACGCGCCCTCGCCGAGGCCGAAGAAGCGCTCGGCAAGCAGCAGGTGGCCGGTCGAGGAGACAGGAAGGAACTCGGTCACACCCTCGATGATGCCGAGGATCACTGCCCGTATTGCATCTGACATATTTACGGTCCATTTCCGCTGGAAAAGCGGGGTTCTTCTCGCCCATTCGCCCCTCGCTCGCAATCGCAAAATGCGCTATCGCGCCCTTGCCTCGCGGTTTTGAAGGACTAGTGTGGCGCCGCACAATCATTGATGGATTCTTAAGCACCATCAAATAGTCAAAGGCTTCATGTTCACGCTGTTTCATCATCCGTTCTGCCCGCATTCGCGCTTCATCCGCCTGATCGCGGGCGAATACGGGCTCGAGCTGAAGCTCGCCGAGGAGCGCAGCTGGGAACGGCGCGAGGCATTTCTGCTGCTCAATGCGGCCGGTACGACGCCCGTCCTGGTGGACGACGAACAGCCGCCGATCCCGGGCGCGGCCATCATCGCGGAGTATCTCGACGAGGCCTATGGCGCCGAGATGGGTCCCAAGCGCCTGATGCCGGAGACGATTGCCGAGCGCGTCGAGGTGCGCCGGCTGATGGCCTGGTTCAACGAGAAATTCTTCGAGGAAGTCTCGCACCCGCTCGTCACCGAGCGCATCTACAAGCGCTTCATGAGCGAGGACAATGGCGGGGGTGCGCCCTCCGCCGACGTGATGCGCGCCGCCAAGGCCAACGTGCGCTATCATCTGGCCTATATCGGCTGGCTGGCGCAGAGGCGCAACTTCCTCGCCGGCGACCGTCTGACCTACGCGGATCTCGCCGCCGCGGCGCATCTGTCGGCGATCGACTATCTGGGCGACGTTCCATGGAGCGAGGACGACGCGGCAAAGGCGTGGTACGCGCGGGTGAAGTCCCGCCCCTCGTTCCGTCCGCTGCTGAGCGAATGGCTGGCCGGCGTGCCGGCGTCGCGCACCTATGTGGACCTGGATTTCTGATGGAGATCGTCATGCCCGGGCTCGTCCCGGGCATCCACGTTCTTCCTGCCTATGTGAATGCGCCGCAAGACGTGGATGGCCGGGACAAGCCCGGCCATGACGAACTTGGATGCAGCAGTGATCAGATCCAACTCCGGGACCGTTGAGCTACGTGCGGCGCTGGCGCGCGAGGCGCGCGCGCTCGGCTTCGACTGCATCGGCGTCACCGTATCAGGCACGATCGAGAAGGCCGGCGCGCATTTCCTCGAATTCATCGCATCGGGCGGACATGGCGACATGGACTGGCTCGCCAGCCAGCCGGAGCGCCGCGTCGATCCACGCGGGCTGTGGGCCGATGTGCGCTCGGTCATCATGCTCGGCGTCAATTACGGCCCCGATTCCGATCCGCTCGCGATCCTGAAGCAGCGCACGCGCGCCGCGATCTCGGTCTACGCACAGGGCGACGATTATCACGACGTCATCAAGAAACGACTGAAGGCACTGGCGCGCTGGCTGGTCGCGACTGCGCCGAGCGAAGTCAAGGTGTTCGTCGACACCGCAGCGGTGATGGAGAAGCCGCTCGCGCAGGCCGCACATCTCGGCTGGCAGGGCAAGCACACCAACCTCGTCTCGCGCGAGTTCGGCTCCTGGCTGTTTCTCGGCGCGATCTACACCACGCTCGACCTGCCGCGCGACGTTGCCGAGATCGACCATTGCGGTTCGTGCCGGGCCTGCCTCGACATCTGCCCGACCTCGGCGTTTCCCGCGCCCTACAGGCTCGATGCGCGGCGCTGCATCTCGTATCTCACGATCGAGAACAAGGGTCCGATCCCGCAGGAATTCCGCAAGGCCATCGGCAACCGCATCTACGGCTGCGATGACTGTCTGGCGGCATGCCCCTGGAACAAGTTTGCGCAGCAGGGACGTGAAGCAAAGCTTGCCGCGCGCGATGAATTGCGCGGCCCTGAGCTGGCCGAGCTCGCGCGGCTGGATGATGCGGCATTCCGCGCGCTGTTCACGAAGTCTCCGGTGAAGCGAATCGGCCGCGACCGCTTCTTGCGGAATGTGCTGATTGCGATCGGCAACTCCGGTGAGGCGACGCTGGCCGAGGAAGCGCGGCGGTTGCTCGATGATGCGAGCCCGCTGGTGCGTGGAGCCGCGGTGTGGGCGTTGGGGCAGTTGGTGCCGCGGGATGAGTTTGAGGCGATGAAGAGCGCCGCGATCTGCAACGAGCGTGACGTGAGCGTGCGCGAGGAGTGGCAAACCGTCTCCTGACCCTCGGTGTCATTCCCAGCGACCTGGCTACGCCAAGGCTTCGCCGAGGTTAAGGTCTGGGAGCGCCGAAGCTTTAGCGAGGCGGCAAGCGGAGGATCCAGTACGCCGCGGCGCTTCGATTCGATCACTGCTGCCTCGGAGTACTGGATCGCCCGGTCAAGCCGGGCGATGACAGCGGTTGTTGTGGCGACACTTGATTTCCCTGCGCGTTCCCGCAAAGTCGCGCGCCATGACAAACATGATGCCTTTCTTCACCCGCGACGGCGATACATTCCATCCGACGGAAGTGGCCAACGGCCCCTGGGATCCGAAATCGCTGCACGGACGCGTCATCGTCGGCCTGCTCGGCTTCGCCATCGAGGAGCGCCATTCCGGTCCCGAGTTCGTGCCGGCACGGTTGACGGTCGACATGTTTCGGCTGCCGACCATCGACAAGCCGATCGAGGTCAGGACGCGGCTGGTACGCGACGGCCTGCGCATCCGCGTGGTCGAGGCAGAGTTTCTCTCCGGTGGCGTCAGCATGGCGCGCGCCTCCTGCCAGCTGTTGCGGCGAACGCAAAACCCTGACGGCAATGTCTGGTCGCCACCGAACTGGGACGTGCCGAAGCCATCGGACATTCCAAAGCCGACCGACCCCAGACTCGGCATGAACGGCAAATGGACGACGCGCCCCATCGTCGGCCATATGGGCTCGCTCGGTCCGCGCCGACTCTGGATGAGCGAGGTGCGCGAGCTCGTCGCCGATGTCCCGATGACGCCGTTTGTGCATGTCGCAGTTGGTGCCGACTTCGCCAGCCCGTTCGCCAATGCCGGCGACAAGGGGCTCGGCTACATCAACAGCGACGTGACGATCTATCTGCATCGTTTGCCGGTGACGAACTGGATCGGGTTCGACGTGGTGAACCACCAGGCCACCGACGGCGTCGCCATCGGCGAATGCTGGCTCTACGACGAGCAGGGCCCGATCGGCACCGCGACGGTCGCCGCGCTGGCACAGCGCAAGCCGATGGCGAAGCCGGCGGCGCCGTAGCCCCCCCGACATTCCGGGGCGTGCGTAGCACGAGCCCGGAATCCATGCTGCCTCTCGTTCTGACGCCCGATGGATTCCGGGCTCGCGCCAAGCGGCGCGCCCCGGAATGACGAGAGGAGAGACCTACACCAGATGCCGCTGCATCTCCGGCCGCGCCTTCAACTCCGCGCCCTGCTTGCCGACGATCTTCGCGATGCGCTCCGGCGCGAACTTCAGATCGACGAACGCGGGCGCGGTGTTGGCAACCTCGCGATAGCTGACGATCTTGCCATCGCGCAGCGTCATGATCGCAACGCCTTCGAACATCGCCCGGGCGCCGTTCGCTTCGGGCAGGGTTGACGTGTAGCTGAAGGTGTAGCGCGCGTAGAGCGTGGTGCCGTCGGTGACGGGATCGTGCATGTCCCAGCGGAAATCGGTCGCTGTGCGATAGAACCAGTCGTCGACCATCGCTGCTATTCTTTCGCGTCCCTCGAACGCCCCATAGAACACGTCGTGATAAATGCCGTCTTCCGTGAAGAGACCAGCAAAGGCGCGGCCGTTGCGCTGCTCGACGGCATCGCAGAAGGCACGCAGCATGGCGGTGGTGGTCATTGGCGTTTCTCCTTCCCCGTTCTCCGTCATGCCCCGGCTTGACCGGGGCATCCAGTACGCCGCGGCTTCCCGGCTCAAACACGGCTGCCTCTGAATGCTGAAACGCCCGATCAAGTCGGGCGATGACGGCGAGTGCTAGGCAACACGTCACCCGATCTCCGCCACCGCTGCAAGAATGCGCGCGATGTCCTGCGGGCGGGACAGTCGATGGTCGCCGTCCTGGATCAGGGTGAGCACGACGTCGTCGGCCGGCAGGCGATGCGTCAGCGCAAACGCATGCTGCCAGGGCACGTCGGGATCCTGCGCGCCTTGCAGAATGCGGACGGGGCAGCCAAGATCGATGGCGTTGCCGAGCACGAGATGGTTGCGTCCTTCCTCGATCAGCTTGCGCGTGATCGGATACGGCGAGCCGTCGCCATATTCGGACGGCCGCAGCCAAAAGCCCTTGGTCTCGATCTCCTGCTTCACTTCGGGCGAGAACCTCTTCCACATCAGCTCTTCGGTGAAGTCGGGCGCCGGCGCGATCAGCACCAGGCCCGCGAGCGACGCCTTCCCGGAACGCTTCTTGATCTCGCGCGCGAGCAGCAGCGCCATCCAGCCGCCCATCGAGGAGCCGATCAAAATCTGCGGACCGCTGCAAAACCGCTCGAACACCGCGACGCTATCCTCGAGCCAGCGGCCGATGGTTCCGTCGGCAAATTCGCCGCTGGATTCACCATGGCCGGAATAGTCGAACCGGACCACGGCGCGGCCATGTTCGCCGCCCCAGCCGTCCAGCGCCACCGCCTTGCCACCCTGCATGTCCGACTTGAAGCCCCCGAGCCAGACAAGCCCGGGCTCTTGACCCGATCCTTGGCCGCCACGGTGACGCACCGCGATCCTGCGTGCCGATGGCCCCTCGCCAACATCGATGAAATCGAGCACGGCATCGGGAATTGCTGAGGTCATGGAACGTTTACTCTTGCTGTGGGGTTTGATGGTCGCAGCATGTCCCGCGAAGCAACCCTATATCGGTATTGGCCCTTTGGGACGCTTGCGGAACACGGGCAAGGTGTCTATGTCGAGCACCGTGCCGATGGGCGTGACCAAAATGTCTCGCATTTGAGGGTTTTTCGCTTCTCGCACGAGCGACTTGCTTGCCGGCATCGGCATCTTCCTGCAAAATAGCTGCTTGCTTTCACAACTTTGGAGAACCACCCATTCGCCGTCCCAATAGAGCCCCGGCCCCTTCCGCCAAAGACGGGCCGCGCATCAATGATGATATTCGCAACGCGCAGATCCAGCTGATCGATCAGACCGGTGACAACAAGGGCACGGTCGAGACGATGCTCGCCATCAAGATGGCCCAGGAAGCCGGCATGGATCTCGTCGAGATCTCGCCAAATGTCAGCCCTCCCGTCTGCAAGATCATGGACTACGGGAAATATAAGTATTCCGCCCAGAAGAAAGCCGCCGAAGCCCGCAAGCGGCAGAAGACCGTCGAGATCAAGGAGATCAAGCTCCGTCCGATGATCGACGACCACGATTACGACGTGAAGATGCGTGCGATGCTGCGGTTCTTCGAAGAAGGCGACAAGGTCAAGATCACCCTGCGCTACCGCGGCCGCGAAATGGCGCACCAGGAGATCGGCACCAAGCTGCTGGACAAGATCAAGACCGACGTCGCCGAGCTCGCCAAGGTCGAGCAGGACGCCCGTTTCGAGGGCCGCCAGGTCGTCATGGTCCTGGCACCGCGCTGACGCCTGCCCGCCAAAGCTGAAATTTCAACGGCCCGTCTGGATCTCCGGCGGGCCGTTTTGTTGAGATGCAGCCAAAGGCACCGCCGTCCTGGCGACAACTAGCTCCTCGTCGCCTGCCAGGTGCCGCTGCAGCGGTCGCCGGAAATGATGCCTCTCCAGGAACCGGCACCTGCCGCGCCGCCGAGACGGCCGCCGCCGCTGGCGTGGGAGGCGCCGACTGACACTTCGACTGCGACGGCCCCAGCACGATTGACGGTCCCGGACACACGGCCACCGCCGGCGGACGAGACCCGGTTACCGGTGACGGTGAAGGGAACGCTATAGCCCGAGCTGCAATTGCCGCGGGTGGTGGCAAAGGTGACATTCCAGACGCCGTCATAACTGCCGATACGGGCATCGGCGGTCGAAGGGATAGCGGCGGCAAGCACGGCAAGCAGCGCCAGATGGCGCGGACGGGTGAAGACGGACAAAAGAGATCGAGGAAAATGGGCCATTTTGGTCCTGCTCCGAACGGGACGACGTGACGAGGATGCTAGCAACTCCGAATAGTCGGGGACCAGGTTCCGCCGGTTCATCGTTGCCAATTCGCCCGTTCTCTGTCATAAGCCCGGCCTTCATCGCCCGGCTGATTAAGGGCTGCCGTGGCGGTGTTCCGTGCGGGTTTCGCGCTTGTTCGTAAAACCTGAGCACAATCAACGCTCTAACGAGCATTTTTGACGGCCACGCCGCCTTCGCGGGCGGATTTCGTTGGCCATTAGGAGAGCCAAATGCCCAAGCTGAAGACCAAATCGGGCGCTAAAAAGCGCTTCAAGGTGACTGCCACCGGCAAAGTGATGTTCGCTCATCGCAGCAAGCGTCACGGCATGATCAAGCGGACGAAGAAGCAGATCCGTCAGCTGCGCGGCACGGCCGTGCTGTTCAAGACCGACGGCGACAACGTCAAGAAGTACTTCTTGCCGAACGCCTGATCGCGTCGAAAATCATCGCCATACGCGCCGCGTCGTTCGCGGCGATCCGAAAACAAAGTCATCTTTCGAAGGATTTCTGTCATGTCTCGCGTCAAACGCGGTGTGACCGCCCACGCCAAGCACAAGAAAGTCTACAAGGCCGCCAAGGGTTTCTACGGCCGCCGCAAGAACACCATCCGCGCCGCCAAGCCGGCCGTGGAAAAGGCCCAGCAATACGCCTTCCGCGACCGCAAGCGTAAGAAGCGCACCTTCCGCGCTCTCTGGATCCAGCGCATCAATGCTGCCGTTCGTCCGTTCGGCCTGACCTACAGCCGATTTATCGACGGCATGGCCAAGTCCGGGATCACGGTGGACCGCAAGGTCCTGTCGGATCTCGCGATCAGCGAGCCCGCGGCATTCCAGGCGATCGCCGAGAAGGCCAAGGCCGCTCTGGCTGCCTGAGGCTCGCGCTAGCGGGCCTTATGGCCCGCGGCCTTCAGCGCGCGCTCAGAATAACGCTGGGCGACCTCCGCCCGGCAGAATGCCGCGAACGACAGATACATGGTGCCGGACTTGTTCCGGTACTTGATGTCGCATGCGTGCATCTCACGCTTGTAGGCCTGGTTCTGCGACGCGTTGAGGCCGGGCTTGAAGTCGGCCTCGCATTTCTTTTCGACCGCGGCACCGAGTTCGACGTCTCCGCTCGCCGTCAGTGCGCAATCCTTGAAGACCTTCATCGCGCTGTCGCAGCTCTTCTGGGCGCTGATGGTGTCAACGACCTCGTCCAGCGTCATGGATGTGTCCATGCAGACCATGGCGCGCGCCGGCGTCGTGGCGAGCGACAGGACGATGGAAGCAGCGGCCAGGGAAGCAGCACGGTAGCATCTCGAAAGCATCGCAAGGGTCTCCTCGTATCCTGTCTTGGTGCCCGGCCCCCGCGCGAGGTTCAACCCAGCCGCTCGGAGGCGCGAAATGACCGGCTTTTTGCTTGACGTTACGCCCTTCTGGCGGCGACAACCCAGCCGAATTTAGAGCCAAGGATTTGACCGTGTCCGACCTCGCAACGCTCGAAACATCCATCCTCGACCAGATCGCCGCCGCCGGCGATGAAGCCGCGCTCGAAGCCGTGCGCGTCGCGGCCCTCGGCAAGAAGGGCTCGATCTCGGCGCTGCTCGCCACGCTCGGCAAGATGTCGCCCGACGAGCGCAAGACGCAGGGCGCGGCGATCAACCAGGCCAAGGACAAGGTCACCGAGGCCCTCGCCGCACGGCGCGAGGTGTTGAAGTCTGCCGCGCTCGATGCGCGGCTCGCGGCCGAAACCGTCGACGTCACGCTGCCTCTGCGCGATACCGCGACCGATGCCGGCCGCATCCATCCGCTGAGCCAGGTCTGGGACGAGCTGACCACGATCTTCGCCGACATGGGTTTCTCCGTCGCCGAAGGTCCTGACATCGAGACCGACGACTACAACTTCACCAAGCTGAATTTCCCGGAAGGCCATCCGGCGCGCGAGATGCACGACACGTTCTTCTTCCATCCGAAGGAGGACGGCTCGCGCATGCTGCTCCGGACCCACACCTCGCCGGTGCAGGTGCGCACGATGCTGAGCCAGAAGCCGCCGATCCGCGTGATCTGTCCGGGCCGCACCTACCGCATCGATTCGGATGCAACCCACACGCCGCAATTCCACCAGGTCGAAGGCCTCGTCATCGACAAGCATTCGCATCTCGGCCACCTCAAATGGATCCTGCACGAGTTCTGCAAGGCGTTCTTCGAGGTCGACCACATCAACATGCGCTTCCGCCCGTCGTTCTTCCCGTTCACGGAGCCGTCGCTGGAAGTCGACATCCAGTGCCGCCGCGACAAGGGCGAGATCCGCTTCGGCGAGGGCGAGGACTGGCTCGAGATTCTCGGCTGCGGCATGGTGCATCCGAACGTGCTGCGCGCCTGCGGCATCGATCCCGACGAGTACCAGGGCTTTGCCTGGGGCATGGGCATCGACCGCATCGCCATGCTGAAATACGGCATCGCCGACCTGCGCCAGCTGTTCGACAGCGACGTCCGCTGGCTGAGCCATTACGGCTTCAAGCCGCTCGAAGTGCCGACCCTGGCGGGCGGGCTGAGCTCGTGATGGCAGTGATCGGCCATACGGAGACTCTCTCCGTTCCCTTTGCGGAGACAACCCTCTCCCTGCCCCTCCCCCGCAAGCGGGGCAGGGAATGGATAGAGCGAGCGTGTGGCGCTCTCCGTGTGGATCCGCACCCTTTGTCCGCACGACAGGTCGGACCCCCTCCCCCGCTTGCGGGGGAGGGTTGGGGTGAGAGTGTCTCCTCAATGGGATTACCAATGGTCGATCCTGAACATCCGGGCTGGAAAGTGCCCGCCAAGCTGCGAGCCAACGCGCGCACACTCAGACGCAATTCGACCGACGCAGAGCGTATCCTCTGGTCGGAGCTCCGTGCCGGCCGATTGAACGATGTGATTTTTCGCCGCCAAGTGCCGATCGAACGCTACGTCGCCGATTTCATCTGCCACGCGGCGAAGCTCGTCATCGAACTTGATGGCGGCCAGCATTTTTCTGATGAGGGCGAGCGCGCAGATGCACGGCGATCCGCTGCGATTGAAGCGAAGGGCTTCAAGGTCCTTCGCTT
This sequence comes from Bradyrhizobium manausense, assembly GCF_018129685.1. Classification (GTDB taxonomy): domain Bacteria; phylum Pseudomonadota; class Alphaproteobacteria; order Rhizobiales; family Xanthobacteraceae; genus Bradyrhizobium; species Bradyrhizobium manausense_D. The sequence goes on along the minus strand of NZ_JAFCLG010000005.1, from coordinate 185,158 downwards.
CAGCAATATCGATGTCATGACCAACCGTGCCGGCGTTCTCGAAACAATCGCGACCACCGTCGCGGAGAGAGCCCCCACCCCAACCCTCCCCCGCAAGCGGGAGAGGGAGCAGACCGTCTCCGTGGAGAAAAAGCAGCCATGAAATTCACCCTCTCCTGGCTGAAGGATCATCTCGACACCGACGAGCCGCTGGAAAGGCTCGCCGACAAGCTCACCATGATCGGGCTCGAGGTCGAGACCATCGAGGACAAGGCGAAGGCGCTCAAGCCCTTCACGATCGCAAGGGTGATCTCGGCCGAGCAGCATCCGAATGCCGATCGCCTGCGCGTCTGCATGGTCGACACCGGCGACGGCGGCGCGCCGGTGCAGGTCGTGTGCGGCGCGCCGAATGCGCGCGCCGGGCTCGTCAGCGTGTTCTCCCCGCCCGGCACCTACATTCCAGGCAAGGACATCACGCTGGGCGTCGGCACCATCCGCGGCGTCGAGAGCCGCGGCATGCTGTGCTCGGCAGCGGAGCTGCAGATCTCCAACGACCATGACGGGATCATGGAGTTGCCGGCGGATGCGCCTGTTGGCACCGCTTACGCCGAATGGGCCGCGCTCGGCGATCCCGTGATCGAGATCAATCTGACGCCGAACCGCCAGGACTGCACCGGCGTGCACGGCATCGCACGCGATCTCGCCGCTGCGGACATGGGCAAGTTCAAGGACCCGGCCATCAAGCCGATCAAGGGTGAATTCCCCTGCCCGGTGAAGGTCACGGTCGAGGACCCCGCGCTGTGTCCGGGCTTCGCCCTGCGCCTCGTGCGCGGCGTGAAGAACGGCCCGTCGCCGGAATGGCTGCAGAAGCGGCTGACCGCGATCGGACTGCGCCCGATCAACGCGCTGGTCGACATCACCAACTTCATGACCTACAACCGCGCACGCCCGCTGCACGTGTTCGACGCCGGCAAGGTGAAGGGCAATCTGGTCGTGCGCCGAGCCCGCGAAGGCGAGGCACTGCTCGCGCTCGACGGCCGCGCCTACAATCTCGATCCCTCGATCTGCGTGATCGCCGACGAGGACGGCGTCGAATCGCTCGCCGGCATCATGGGCGGCGAGGCCTCGGGCTGCGACGAGAACACCACCGACGTGCTGATCGAATCGGCGTTGTGGAACGAGATCAATATCGCCCAGACCGGCCGCAAGCTCGGCATCAACTCCGATGCGCGCTACCGCTTCGAGCGCGGCGTCGATCCGGCCTTCATGGTACCGGGCCTCGAGCTCGCGACCAGGCTGGTGATGGAGATGTGCGGCGGCACCCCGTCCGAGAACGTCGTCGTCGGCAACGCGTTCGGCGACGACCGCATCATCGATTTCCCGCTCACCGAGGTGAAGCGTCTCTCCGGCATCGAGGTGCCGCAGGTCGAGATGAAGCTCATCCTAACCCGTCTCGGCTTCATGATGGCGGGTCCTGGCCCGGTGGTGAAGGTCGCGGTGCCGTCGTGGCGCTCGGACGTGCATGGCAAGGCCGACATCGTCGAGGAAGTCGTCCGCATCTACGGCGTCGACAAGGTGCCGATGACGCCATTCGAGCGCGGCGAGGATGCGCGCAAGTCGGTGCTGACACCGCTGCAGCTGCGAACCCGCCGTGCGCGGCGCGCGCTCGCGAGCCGCGGCATGGTCGAGGCCGTGACGTGGTCGTTCATCACGAAGCCTGCCGCCCAACTGTTCGGCGGCGGCCAGCGCGAACTCGAAGTCGCCAACCCGATCGCCGCCGATCTCTCCGACATGCGGCCGAGCCTGCTGCCGGGCCTCGTCGCAGCCGCGCAGGCCAATGCCGATCGTGGCTATGGGGACGTCGCGTTGTTCGAGGTCGGCCAGGTCTTCAAGGGCGATCGTCCGCAGGATCAGTTCATGGCCGCGAGCGGCGTGCGCCGCGGCCTTGCGTCGGGCGAAGGATTGGGGCGGCATTGGTCGGGCTCGGCGCAGGCCGACGTGTTTGACGCGAAGGCCGATGCGCTCGCGGTGCTGGCTGCGGCGGGCGCGCCGATGCAGGCGCTGCAGATCGTCGCCGGCGGTCCCGCCTGGCTGCATCCGGGTCGCTCCGGCACGATCCAGATCGGGCCACAGAACGTGCTCGGCACTTTCGGCGAGATGCATCCGCGCGCGCTCGAGGCCCTCGGCGCCGATGGCCCGCTTGTCGTGTTCGAGGTGACACTCGATCGCATTCCGGAGGCGAAGAAGAAGCCGACGCGCGCCAAGCCGTTGATCGAACTCTCCGCGTTCCAGCCGGTGTCGCGCGACTTCGCCTTCATCGTCGACCGTGGCGTCAAGGCGGGCGAGATCGTGCGTGCCGCGCAGGGCGTCGACAAGAAGCTGATCACCGGCGTCAACGTGTTCGACGTCTATGAGGGCAAGGGCATCGACGACGGCAAGAAGTCTGTTGGCATCGCGGTGACGATCCAGCCGCGCGAGAAGACGCTGACCGATCAGGAGATCGAGGCCGTGGCCGCGAAGATCGTGGCCGAGGTCACGAAGAAGACTGGCGGCACGTTGCGAGCATGACGCCGAAAGGTGTGAAGCGGTTTTCGGACCACGTCATGCTCACGAGACATAGAGCATGACGCTCACAGACTCCCTCCCCAAGGATGTCAGCCTCACCATTGCGATGGCGCTCTGCGCCATCGCTTTCGTTTCGGGCACCGCGCGCGGCTTCTCGGGCTTCGGCGCGGCACTGATCTTCATGCCGCTCGCGAGCAGCGTCGCGGGTCCGCGGCTGGTCGCCGCCCTGCTGCTTGTCATCGATTTCGTCGCCGCCGCGCCGCTGCTCCCCGACGCGTGGCGTAAGGCCGATCGCAAGGCGACCGCCGTGATCGTGCTGGGCGCGCTGGTCGGCGTGCCCGTCGGCACCTATTTCCTCAGCGTGCTCGATCCCGTCACCACGCGCTGGATCATCTCCTGCTTCGTCGCCGCGCTGCTTCTGTTGCTGCTATCGGGCTGGCGCTATCGCGGCAAGGATCACGTTTGGCTCTCGGTCGGCATCGGCGGCCTCTCTGGCTTCTGCAGCGGACTGGCGCAGACCGGCGGGCCGCCGATCGTCGGCTACTGGCTCGGCCGTCCCATCGCCCCTATCGTGGCGCGCGCCAACATCGTGCTGTTCTTCGGCGCTTCCGATCTGTTCTCGATGGTCAGCTACACCACCACAGGCCTGATCAGCCGCGAATCGCTGGCGCTTTCGCTGATAGTCGGTCCGGTCTACGCGCTTGGCGTCGCCTTCGGCGCATCGTTGTTCGGCCGCGCCAGCGAAACGATCTTCCGCAGGATCTGCTATGCCCTGATCGCGATCGCTGTGATCACCGGGCTGCCGGTGCTGGACGCGGTGTTGCGCTGACTCGCTCCACGAGTCGTCCCGGCGAAGGCCGGGACCTATAACCCCGGTCGGCTCTTGTTGAGCGACCCGGCAACTCCGAGTCCTCGCAAAACTATTGCTGCGGAGTATGGGTCCCGGCCTTCGCCGGGACGACAGCGGAGTTTGTCGCGGCTCGTTCGCCTCACTGCCGCGGCGCACGCCGCCGCTTCGTCGATTGCGTCGGCACGTCGGCCGGCTCGTCCTTCAGCGCACCGATCTTGCGGAGCGCGGCGTCAGCGGCGCGCTCGCCGCTGTCCCAGGCGCCATCGACCGTGCCCCACAACGTCTCATGCGTGGCTTCGCCGGCGAGGAACACATTGCCAATCGGTTCGGTCAGGATTTTCCGCGAGAGCTGTCCGCCGGGCGAGGCCGCCGACATCGCACCCATCACGAAGGGCGAGGCGTTCCAGCGCGTCACGGCGGTCTTCTTCACGACGGCCGCCGCTTCGCTGCCGAACAGCTTCGAGATCCATTCCTTCGCAAAGGCCGTCATCGCAGCCTCGCCCTGCGCCGAGAGGTCGCGGCCGAACGAGCCGCCGACGTCGATCGAGCACAGCGAGGATCCGCCGATGTTGGCGTACATCAGCGCGGTGCGCGTCGAATTGCTCTGCTCGATCAGGATGTCGTCGCGCGACAGGCCGAGCGGATTGCCCGGCAGCTGCAGCACGATGTGATCGTAGCTGCCGAGCGTGAGCTTTGAGGCCGCATCGAGCGTGCGCTTGGGGATATCGGGCGCGAACTTGATCGCGCCGCTCATGAGCACATTGGTCGAGACCGTGACGATGGCGGCGCGCGCGGCGATCTTGCCGGCTTGTGTCTCCACGCTGACATCGCGATTGCTCCAGACAATCCGGCTTGCCGGCGTCGAAAGCACTGTTGGCGCCTGCTCGCCGAGCTTGGCGATCAGCGTGCCGAGACCCTGGCGGCAGGCGATCGGAGAATTGCGATCCTGCGCGCGCGACTTGTCGATCGCCGACAGCTCCTTCAGATCCTTGCCCGCAAAGCTCGCACCGAGCACGAACTCGGCCGCGCCCGCCCAATCGCCGAGCTCTTTCGGCAGGACCGACGCACAGGACGTATCGAGCTTGCCGCGCGAAGCCTCGTCGATGGCCCGGTTGGCGCGTACCAGAGCCGCGAGAAATTCTTCGGTCTCGCCCGCGCGCGCATTGCGGCGGCCGATGCGCATCTTTTGGCCCGAGGGCGCGGGCGCCACATCGAGCCCGGCGTTGCGCGCGAGCCGGATCATCGGGTTGGTGTCGGGATTGTGCATCCAGCGTGCGCCGCGATCGAACGGCACGTCGAAGGTGGTGCTATCAGTGATGCAGCGCCCGCCGATCTGCGACGCCGCCTCCACAACCACCACCTTGCGATTGGCCGCCATGACGCGCCGCGCTGCAGCGATGCCGGCCGCTCCCGCACCGATCACGACAATGTCAGCCTCACGTGGCAAGGGCGCGGCCGTTGCTCGCAGCACCGGCGCTGCAGCAAGGGCCGCCGACGCCGATAGGAAGCTGCGGCGCGTGATTGTCATGTCATGGTTTCCGGGGACTTGCGACGAAAGGGAACGGCCGGTGAACCTTGCCGCATCTGATGTTGCGCAGCAACCATCATGGTGAATCAATCGTGCTTGAAGTCACAGGGCCATGAACCGAATTGCAACGGCTTTCGACCATGATACAGATGGAAAAAAGACGGCCAGAAAGGCCCGGGGGAGTTCATGGGGACAGTCCTAGATTCAGTTGGCAAGGTGATAGCCGCGTACCTCTCGAAAGAGGTGCCGGGCTACGAGCCGTTCACGCCGAGCGACCCCGAGCACCTCCGCGGCGTGATCCAGCCCGGCGACGTCATGCTGGTCGAGGGCAACAACCGCATCTCCGGCATCATCAAATATCTGACGCAGTCGACCTGGTCGCATGCCGCGCTCTATGTCGGTCCGGTCGAAGGTGCGGTCGAGCCCGACGGCGAGCCGCATGTGCTGATCGAAGCCAATATCGGCGAGGGCGTCACCTCCGCGCCGCTGTCGAAATATTTCCCCTATCACACCCGCATCTGCCGTCCGGTCGGGCTATCCTACGAGGACCGCATCACGGTATGCCGATATGCGATCAACCGCATCGGCTTCGGCTACGACACCAAGAACATCATCGACCTGATGCGCTTCCTGGTCCCGTTGCCGGTGCCGCAGCGCTGGCGGCGGCGCATGATCGCGCTCGGCTCGGGCGATCCAACCAAGATCATCTGCTCGGCGCTGATTGCGCAGGCCTTCGACGCCGTGCGCTACCCGATCCTGCCGAAGATCACCAAGGCCGGCAGCCGCGCCGCGCGCCGCGAGATCCTGCACATTCGCGACTCCTCGCTCTACATGCCCCGCGACTTCGACATCTCGCCCTATTTCGAAGTCGTCAAACCCACCATCGTGCACGGGTTCGACTACACAGCCTTGCACTGGGCCGACAAGCAAAAGCCGCTCGAGGAGGTAGCGGGCTCATTCGGTGTGTTTCCAGAAACGCTCCGTTCGCCGCCGCTCGTTCCTGAAGCGGCTGACGAAGAAGCGCCGGCTGAAGTTCCGACTGAACAAATGATGCGTGAGGCGGCTCAAGAGATGTGCGCCACCTTCTCCGAGCATTTCGTGCTGCTGAATGAACTCGCGGCATACCGCGCGCGCCGCGGAGACGCGTGCGAGGTCGCCGCGTAGCCCCGCTAACCACCAGCGTCGTCCTGGCGAAAGCCAGGACCCATTCCCCCAAGACTTGGTTTGCCCCCAAGACTTGGTTTGGCGAAGACTTGTCGTTCGGTACAACTATCGAGCGCCATCGATAGATTCCGCGGTATGGGTCCTGGCCTTCGCCAGGACGACAAAGAACCTCTACCGCTCCGCCCGCCCGATCACCGCCATCAGCTCCGCGATCTTCTCACGCTGATCCGCCTTGTCGCCGCTCGCAATGGCGTGCTCGACGCAATGGGCGACGTGATCCTTCAAGACCTCTTCCTCGACCCGGCGCAGCGCGGCGCGCACCGCCGAGATCTGCGTGACGATGTCGATGCAGTAACGGTCCTCCTCGACCATCTTCGAGAGGCCACGAACCTGGCCCTCGATCCGGCCGAGACGTTTTCCGACGGATGCCTTGATGTCCCTGCGCATGGGGTCTATATACCCCTACCGGGTATAGGTTTCAAGGCCGGAGTGCAGCAATGGGCGACGCGGACCACAGCCATCATCATCACGGGGACACGCAGTCCGGCTGCGGCTGCTCGGCCGAGGCCACAGCACCTGCTCCCAAGCCTGCAGCCTCGTCCTGCTGCGGCGGACACGGCGACGATGCCGGTCACGCGCACCATCCCAGTCATGACCATGGCGCAGCAGACGCGAAGGTTCTCGACCCCGTCTGCGGCATGACGGTCGATGCAGCGACCTCGAAACATCGCTTCGACCATCACGGCAAGACCTTCCATTTCTGCTCGGCCGGCTGCCGCACCAAATTCGCTGCCGACCCCGCAAAGTACCTCACCAAGGAGAAGGCGCCCGAGCCGGAAATGCCTGCGGGCACGATCTACACCTGCCCGATGCATCCGCAGATCCGCCAGGTCGGACCCGGCAGCTGCCCGATCTGCGGCATGGCGCTGGAGCCGGAGGTCGCGAGCCTGGAGAGCGGCCCCAATCCGGAGCTCGCGGACATGACGCGGCGATTCTGGATCGGCGGCGCGCTGGCGCTGCCGGCAGTGGTGCTGGAGATGGGCGGCCATCTCGCCGGCCCCCACAACTGGATCGACCCGACATTGTCCAACTGGATCCAGCTCGTCGTTGCGACACCCGTCGTGTTCTGGGCCGGTTGGCCGTTTTTGGTCCGCGGCTGGCAGTCGCTGCTGACGCGCAACCTCAACATGTTCACGCTGATCGCGATGGGCACGGGGGTTGCCTATGTCTACAGCCTGATCGGCACCGTCGCGCCGCAGATTTTCCCTGCGGCCTTCCGGGGCCATGACGGCGCGGTCGCCGTTTATTTCGAAGCGGCCGCCGTGATCACCGTCCTGGTTCTGCTCGGTCAGGTGCTGGAGCTGCGTGCACGCGAGGCGACCTCGGGCGCGATCAAGGCGCTGCTTCAGCTCGCCCCAAAGACAGCGCGCCGCGTCGACGCCGATGGCAACGAGCATGAGGTCGAGATCGACACGCTTCATGCCGGCGACAGCCTTCGGGTTCGTCCCGGCGAGAAGGTGCCGGTTGACGGCGTGATCACCGAGGGGCGCTCCTCGCTCGACGAATCCCTCGTGACAGGCGAATCCATGCCCGTGACCAGGGACGTCGGCGGAAAAGTCATCGCCGGCACGCTCAACCAGTCCGGCAGCTTCATCATGCGCGCCGACAAGGTCGGGCGCGAGACGTTGTTGTCGCAGATCGTGCAGATGGTCGCGGACGCGCAGCGCTCGCGCGCGCCGATCCAGCGACTGGCCGACCAGGTCGCCGGCTGGTTCGTGCCGACGGTGATCGCCGTCGCCATCGCAGCCTTTGCTGCATGGACCTGGTTCGGGCCGGAGCCCCGCCTGGCCTTCGGCCTCGTCGCCGCTGTCAGCGTGCTGATCATCGCCTGCCCGTGCGCGCTGGGCCTCGCGACCCCGATGTCGATCATGGTCGGCATCGGTCGCGGCGCGCAGGCCGGGGTTCTGATCAAGAATGCCGAAGCGCTGGAGCGGATGGAGGCAATCGACACGCTGGTGGTCGACAAGACCGGTACGCTGACCGAGGGGAAGCCCAAGGTGGTCGCGATCGTGCCGACGGCTGGTCTGGCCGAGGATGACATTCTCAGGCTTGCCGCCAGCGTCGAGCGCGCCAGCGAGCATCCGCTCGCCGACGCGATCGTGCGCGCCGCCAAGGAGAAGCAGCTCGCCCTCGGCCGGGTCGAGGCGTTCGATTCGCCGACCGGCAAGGGCGCTTCCGGCAAGGTCGATGGCAAGAGCATCGTGCTTGGAAATGCCAGATATTTCGCTTCGAACGGAATCGACACCACGGTGCTCGATGCCGAGGCCGAACGCCTGCGCGGCGATGGCGCAACCGTCATCAACATGGCCGTTGACGGTAGCTTGGCCGGTCTGTTCGCGATCGCCGATCCGGTCAAGGCCTCGACCCCGGAGGCGCTGAAGGCGCTCGCCGCCGAGGGCATCAAAGTCATCATGCTGACCGGCGACAACCGCACCACGGCGGAAGCCGTGGCGCGCAGGCTCGGTATCGCCGATGTCGAGGCCGAAGTGCTGCCCGACCAGAAGAGCGCAGTGGTGATGAAGCTGCAAAAGGCCGGCCGTAGCGTCGCGATGGCCGGCGACGGCGTCAACGATGCGCCGGCGCTGGCGGCGGCCGAGGTCGGCATCGCCATGGGCACCGGCACGGATGTGGCGATGGAAAGCGCCGGCATTACGCTGCTGAAGGGCGACCTCACCGGCATCGTACGTGCGCGAAAACTGTCGCAGGCGACGATGAACAATATCAGGCAAAACCTGTTCTTCGCCTTCATCTACAACGCCGCCGGCATTCCGATCGCCGCCGGCATCCTCTATCCCGCCTTCGGCGTACTGCTGTCGCCGATCATCGCGGCGGCCGCGATGGCGCTGTCCTCGGTGAGCGTGGTCGGCAACGCGCTGCGGCTGCGCGCGACGCGGCTGTAAGGACGGCGAAATCTGTGTAGAACAGGTCCACGACACCCGCGGAGAGAACCTGATGCAGCGGATTACGATCACGATCGAGGACGATCTTTTGGCGGAGATCGATGCCGCGGCCGAAGCACGCGGATACCAGAACCGAAGCGAGATCATCCGCGATCTCGCGCGGGCCGGATTGCAGCAATCGAGCGAGGATACGGCGCAAAGCGGCCCCTGCGTCGCCGGCCTCGTCTATGTCTACGACCACGCCGCGCGCGATCTCTCAAAACGGCTGGTGCAGGAATTCCACGGCCATCACGACCTCGCGCTCGCAACCCTGCATGTCCATCTCGACGACAACAATTGCATGGAGATGACGGCGCTGCGCGGTGACGCGGAGGAGGTCAGACATTTTGCCGATCACATCATCGCGGAGCGCGGCGTGCGTTATGGGCGCGTGGTGATGATTCCGACGGGGGAGAGCAAGCCGGCGAAGGCGCGGAAGCATGGGCATCGGCATGAGTAGGCACAGTCTTGCCCTCCCCTGGAGGGGGAGGGTCGATCGCGCGAAGCGCGAACGGGGTGGGGTGACGGTCCCTCCGCGACGAACAGTGCCCGTGTTGAGAGATCACCCCACCCCGTCTCATATTTCGCTGCGCTCAATGTGAGCCGACCTTCCCCCTCCAGGGGAGGGTAAGAGACCTCACGCCGCCTTCGCGGCGCTCCCACCTGGAAGCCCTGCCCGCGCGAGACCGCCATAGAGCTGCTCGTTCGGCATCTCCTCGCGCAGAATCTTCCGCACCGCGATCAGGCGATCGAGATCGATGCCGGTCGCAAAGCCCTTGCTCTCACACAGGAACACGAGATCCTCGAACACAACATTGCCGGTCGCGCCGGGTGCGAAGGGGCAGCCGCCGAGGCCGCCGAGCGAGCCGTCGAGGATGCGGACGCCTTCGTCGAGCGCGGCGGCGGCATTGGCGATACCCATGCCGCGGGTGTCGTGCAGATGGATGCAGATCGGCTTCGCACCTGAGAGCTTCACTGCAGCGCGGGTCAGTTCGGCCACCTGCTTCGGCCCGGCGTAACCGACGGTGTCGGCGATCGCGACGAAATCGACACCGGCCTCGAGGCATTTATCGACGAGGCGCAGCACCTCCTTGGGGTCCACCGCGCCGGTGATGGAGCAGCCCAGCGCCATCGAGATCGCGGCATTCACCAGTGGCTTGTGGGCGCTGGCATCGCGCATCTCGCAGAGGCGCTGGATGTTGGCAATGGCGGAATCGCGCGAACGGTGCGCGTTGGCCTGGCTGTGCTCCTCCGTGGCCGAAACCACCGAAGCGATCTCGCCGACGCCCGATTCCAGCGCCTCGTTCACCCCGCGCTCGTTGAGCGCAAGCGCGATGCCATGTGCCCCACGCAGGCCTGCCACCGTCGCGATGACATCGCGGACATCGACGAACTGCGGAAAGGTCTTTGCCGGCAGGAACGAGCCAACCTCGAAATGCCGCACGCCAGCGGCGTATTCCTCGCGCACCCAGCGCTGCTTGGCCTCAGTGGAGGGAAACTTTTTCACGAGCTGGAGCCCGTCGCGCAGGCCGACCTCGCGCAAGGCGACGCGATCGGCGGGGTAGATGGTCTCGATCCGGCTCATGCGCGCCTCCCAGCGGCTCTTGACGTTGCATCGGTAGTGCCGTCGATCTCGGCGCGAATAGCCGATGTGTCAGCGCCAAGTGGCGCGACCTTCAGGCCCTCACCGAAATGGCGGCCGTTCCATTCGAGCGGCAGCGTCGGCACATGGAACAGTTTGCCGTCGGCGGTGATGTTGGTGACGAGGCCGCCGGGCCGCAGCACATGCGGGTCGGTCAGGAGATCCTCGGGCCGGTTGATCGGCGAGAAGCAGATGTTGAGCGCATCGAGCTTTTGCGACAGCTCCGCCACATCCTGCTGCCGGATGATCTCCGCCACGCGCGGCAGGATCCGCGGCCGCGCCAGGATCCGATCGGTCGTGGTGCGCAAAGTGGGATCATCGAGAAATTCGGTTAGCCCGAACTCGCGGCAAAAGCTCTGCCAATGCCCTTCGGTCACGACCCCAATGAAAATGCGCCCCTCGCCGGCGGCGTCGAAAATGTCGTAGATCGGCCAGGCATGCTCGCGCTCCGGCATCGAACGCGGCTTGTTGCCGGTCATCTCGTATTCGACCATGTGCTGGGCGACCAGGAACAGGCAGTTCTCGAACAGGCCTATCCTGATGTCGGTGCCGTCGCGCTGGCCGCCACGCTTCTGATAGAGCGCGGCGAGGATCGCGATCACGCCGAACATGCCGCCCATGATGTCGTTGGCGGATGAGCCGACGCGCTGCGGCTTCTCCTTGGTGCCGGTCATGGCAGCGAGCCCCGACATCATCTGCACGACCTCGTCGAGCGCCGGGCGATGCTCATAGGGGCCGGACAGAAAGCCCTTGTGGCCGGCAATGATCAGATGCGGATGCAGACGGCGCAGTTCCTCGGCACCCAACCCCTGCTTCTCGAGCAGGCCGTCGCGAAAATTCTCCAGGAACACATCGGCCGTCTCCAGCAGACGGTGCATGGTGTCGCGATCCTCCGGCTTCTCGAAGTCGAGCACGATGCTGCGCTTGCCGCGGTTGAACAGTGGGAAGAACGCCGTGCCCATGCCGCCGAGGATGCGGGTCTTGTCGCCGGCGGGCGGCTCGACCTTGATCACCTCGGCGCCCAACTGCGCGAGGATCATGCCGCAGGTCGGGCCCATGACCATGTGGGTCATCTCGACCACGCGCACGCCTTCAAGCGGCAATCCGGTCTCAGCCATCCGTCACTCCCTGTCCGTTCGGGGTCGAAGACTAGGTCTTCACAAGCCTTCTTAAAAATATAATCTGTCGAAGAATGCCTTCGCGCTTATAGAACGCTTCACGCTCATGGATTCGCGCCAGCTCCGCTATTTCATTGCCGTCTACGAGCAGCGGAACCTGTCGCGGGCGGCCGACCAGGTGAATGTCGCCCAGTCGGCGCTCAGCCATCATATCTCGAATCTGGAAGCCGAGTTCGCAACGCCGCTATTTGAACGCAAGTCGCGCGGCATGGACCCGACGGCGGCCGGCGAGCGGCTCTACGAGCATGCCCGCATCATCCTGCGCGCGATGGCGGAGGCCGAGACCGAGGTGCGCGAGGGCGCCCGCGTCATCGCCGGCGAGATCTCGATCGGCATGGCCAATTCCGGCGTCAAGGCGATCGGCGTCGCGTTGATGCGCACGGTGCTGACCAACTACCCCAAGCTCAAGCTGTCGCTCACCGAGAGCCTGTCGGGCGCCACGCTGATGCATCTGATGATCTCGAATGTCGATCTGGCGCTGGTCTACAATCCGCCGTCGGAGAAGGAGCTGATCACGGAGGCCGTGCTCGAAGAGGAGATGTTCCTGGTCGGCATTCCCAAGCTGGTCGGCAAGGCCAAAACGCCCATCCGCTTCGAGGAGCTGAGCCGGCTGCCGCTGATCCTGCTGCGCTATGGCCTCGGCCTGTCCTCGCGCGCGCTGCTCGATGATCCCGTGCTGCTCAAGCGGCTCGAAGGTAGCGCGATCCTGCACGCCAATTCGATCACCGGCATGACCGGCGCGCTGGTGGAAGGGCTCGGCTGCACCATCGCAACGAAGCTGTTCGCGCGGGAGGAGCTGGCGGCCGGGCGCCTGGTCGCACGTCGGGTGGTCGAGCCGAAGCTGACCCGGACGCTCTACCTCTGCCGCCTGCGCAATCGCCCGATGACCTACGCGATGGAGGAGATGCGGCGGCTGATGCTGGCGCTGATCGCCGAGCAGGTCCGCAGCGGCGGCTGGCAGGCGACGCTGGTGGGGTGAAGAGCGACCAATACCTTCGGCGTCATGGCCGGGCTTGACGCTGCGGAGGCCTCATCGCCCGAGCTTTCACATTCAGACCCGCGCCTTCGAAAATCTCGAACGCTCCCATCGATATGTTCTTCTGGATTTCCGGCTGCCGGCGGCCAACATGGCCCGGCTCCGGCAAAGTTCGCGAAAAACCACAGAGATGAGCCGCCGGGAACCGCGCGCGACCAGCGCGCCACGGGGAGGACACCATGAGCGCTGTCGGCATCGACACGAGCATCGGGCTCGGCACACCATCAGCATCCGGACCGGACGAGATCTCGCGGCGGCTCGAAACCATGCCTGCGACGGGCTTTGTCTGGCGGCTCGTCATCCTGCTTTCGCTCGGCGGCTGTTTCGAGATCTACGACCTGTTCCTGACCGGCTACATCGCACCGGGCCTCAGCCGTAGCGGATTGCTGAGCACGACGACGCAGGCCTTCTTCGGCTTCTCCGGCATTGGCGCCTTCGTCGCCGCGACCTTCGCCGGCCTGTTTGTCGGCACCTTCTTCCTCGGCTTCCTCGCCGATCGTTTCGGTCGCCGCCCGATCTTCACCTACGCCCTGCTTGGCTACACCGCAGCATCAGTGATCATGGCCTGCCAGACGTCTTCGGGCGGCCTGTTGCTCTGGCGCTTCCTCGCCGGGATCGGAATCGGCATCGAGGTCATCACCATCGATGCCTACATCACCGAGCTGGTGCCGAGCCGCATGCGTGGACGCGCCTTTGCGGTGAACCAGTCGATCATGTTCGTCGCCGTGCCCATCGTCGCCTTCCTCGCCTGGTGGCTGGTGCCGCAAGCCCCTTACGGCGTCGAGGGCTGGCGCTGGGTGGTGCTGATCGGTGCCGCCGCCAGCATGATCATCTGGGTGCTGCGGCTGTTCCTGCCCGAAAGCCCGCTCTGGCTGGCGCGCCACGGCCGCACGGACGAGGCGTTCCGGATTCTCGCGACTCTGGAAGCCAAAGGCGGAAGCGCAGCGACGACAGCTTCCGCTCCGCTCGCGCGGCCGGCGGCGGAGACGGTCGCACGCGTCGGCTTCGCCGATCTGTTCCGGCCGCCCTATCTCTCGCTTGTCGTGCTGTTCATGGTGTTCAACCTCTGCCAATCCTTCGGCTTCTACGGTTTCGCCAATTGGGTGCCGACGCTGCTGGTGGAAAAGGGCATCACCGTCACCAAGAGCCTGCAATATTCCTTCATCGTGGCCTTCGCCTATCCGATCTCGCCGCTGCTCGCCGCGAGCTTCGCCGACAAGTTCGAGCGTCGCTGGATCATCGCCGGGGCTTGCATCGCCATCATCGTGTTCGGCATGGCCTTCGCGCAGCTGACCGAACCTGTTCTGCTGATCATCTGCGGCGTGCTGCTGACCGCCTGCAACACCACGATGTCCTACGCCTATCACGCCTACCAGACCGAGGTGTTCCCGACCCAGATCCGGGCGCAGGCCTCCGGCCTCGTCTATTCGGTGAGCCGGCTCTCCGCGACGTTTTCCGGGTTCATCGTCGCCTACATGCTGAAGGAAGCCGGCGTCATCGGCGTATTCGGCCTGATTACCGTGGCCATGCTGATTGTGGTGATCGCCATGGCGCTGTTCGGCCCTGATGTCCGCGGCAAGGCGCTTGATACGGTCTAGCACGGACGCCGCATGTCCCTTGTCGACAGGTCCCTTGCCGAACCGGCTCGGGGTGTCTACCTCTCGCGGGTGATTTCGTGAGAGGTTCCCATGCTGGATGCCGCCGCCAAGGCGCTGTCGCAAATGATGTCGCCGCCGATGCGCTCGATCCTGTGGCGGTCGATCGGGCTGGCGCTGGTGCTGATCGTGGTTCTCGCGATCGGGCTGCAGCGGCTGTTGAGCTGGTTCGCCACTCATGGCGAGGTCTGGCTCGAGGGCTTGCTCGGGCCGGGCTGGCATTCGTCGCTGGAGGTGCTGTCCTGGATCATCTCGATTGCGGCCGGCTTCGGCGTCGTGTTCGGCAGTGTGTTCCTGATGCCCGCGATCACCTCGCTGGTGGCGAGCTTCTTTGTCGACGACGTCGCCGACATCGTCGAGCGCGAACATTATCCGGCTGAGCGGCCGGGCACGGCCCTGCCGTTCAATCAGGCGATCCTCGAGGGCGTCAAGACGGCGCTGCTGACGGTCCTGGTCTATCTGATCGCACTGCCGCTGGTGCTTTTCGCCGGGGCCGGGTTCCTGATCTTCTTCCTCGCCGCCGCCTGGCTGCTGGGCCGTGAATATTTCGAGCTCGCCGCGATGCGTTTCCGCTCGCCGGAGGATGCCAAGGCAATGCGGCGCGACAATGCGGCGACGATCTTCACGGCGGGCCTGTTCATCGCGGCCTTCGTCTCGATCCCGGTCGTGAACCTGGCGACGCCGATCTTCGCCATGGCCTTCATGGTCCACATGCACAAGCGGCTCTCGGGACCGCGGCCCGAGCTGATCGAGCCGGCCCGGCAGATGCGGTGACGCTGTCCACCTCTCCCAGCGGGAGAGGTGAAGCGAGGCCCGCGGACCGATCTACAGAACCAACGGCCACCGCACTCTAGGTTACTTGCACCCCGCATTTGCGAAGCACCGTCTTGGCAAAGCCGAATGGCGCCGGCGTGAACGGCCCGGCCGGGGCGCGGGTGATCAAAGCGATGAAGCCGAGCCCTGATATCGCCAGCCAGAAGCAGAGCCAGAAGGCGTCGATATAGGCGAGCACATTGGCCTCGCGCGCGACGAAACTCGCGAGCGTGCCGACGGCACGCGCCTGCGCCGAGCCTGTGCCATGGGCCGCAAAATGATCGGCGAGCTGCTTCAGCGCACGCACCACGTTGACGTCGCCGACTTCGAGATTCTGACCGATATAGAAGGAATGGACCTGCTCGCGGACGCGCAGCCACGTTCCCATCAGCGCCACGCCGATCTCGGCGCCACCGAGGCGCATGATCTGGATGTAGGCGGCAAACGATGTCGCGCGGCTCGGATCGGAATTGGACAGCGCGATGATGATGAGCGGCAGCAGCGTCAGCGACTGGCCGATCGCTTGCAGCAGCACGATGCCGATAAAGTCCTCGCGTGCCCAATCATGGGTGAGCTGGGTGCCCCAGAGATTGGCAGCGGCAAAGCAGGCAAATCCGAGCACCACGACCAGCCGCGGATCGAAGTGGCGGAGCAGCCAGATCGAAACGGGCACCAGCACGACCATCGGCAGCGCGCCATAAGTGAGCAGCAACAGCCCGCTTTGTTCCGGCCGCAGCAGGCCGATATTGCCGAGGAAGTTCGGCACCAGCGACGAGTTGGAGAGCGACGTCAGCGTGTAGAGCAGGATGACCACCAGCGCCAGGCCGATATTGCGCGAGAACAGCACGTTCACATGCGCCCAGGGTTGCGCTGACAGCGATTCGTTGATCAGAAAGGCAACGAACAGCACGCCGCCGACGACGAGCAGCGCCATCACCGTGCCGGAACCCAGCCAATCCAGCCGATTGCCCTGGTCGAGGCCGGCATAGATCATGCCAACCGAGGCTCCGAGCAGCAGCATGCCGCCCCAATCGGCATCCCGCAGCAGCACGCGATTGACGGGATCACTGGGCGTCCCGAGATACACCATCAATCCCATCAGCGGCGCGATCACGACGCCCTGCCAGTACAGCCATTGCCAGCCAAGATGATCGACATAGAAGCCGACCAGTGAGCTCGACGTATCAAGGGCGAAGCCGACGCGGATCGAATAGAGCGCGATTGCCGGCAACCACCAGCGGATCGGGAGGTTGCGGAACACGATCATCAGCGTCGCCGGCACGAAGGTGCCGAGCAACAGGCCATGCACGACGCTCAGCGCAATCAGGGTCGGATAGTCCTGGACGAAAGGAATGATCAGCGAGACGAGCGCGTAGACGAGGCTGGGAATGCCGAGCACGCGTCGCAGGCCGAACACGGTCGCGAGCCACGCCACGGCGGGCGCGATGAAGATCTGCGAGCCGATGCCGGCTGTCGAGAGCCAGGCGCCTTCGTCGAAGGAGAGAGAGAACGCGCCGCGCAGATCGGGCAAGCCGACCGTGGTCAGCCGGCTATCGAAATTGGCGAGGTACGAGCCGAGCAGCACGGCGGCAACCGCAAACAGGGGCTGTCGCGCGACGCCGCCGCGCGAGACAGGCCCGAGGTCGGCAGCGTCATTTGCCGCCATCGGTGCCCCTCGTGTCGATTCGGGTGACGACCGACATGCCCGGCACAAGCCGCGCCAGCAACGGCTGGTTATCGTCAAACTGGATGCGGACGGGGATGCGCTGCACGACCTTGGTGAAATTGCCGGTCGCATTGTCGGGCGGCAGCAGCGCGACCTGCGCACCGGTCGCGGGCGCGATGCGCTCGACCTTGCCGCGCAGCCGCTCGCGCGGAAAACTGTCGACTGTGATCTCGACGGGCTGGCCCGGCGCGACATGCGTCAGCTGGGTCTCCTTGTAGTTCGCGATCACATAGACCTTCGGCAGCGGCACGACGTTGATGAGGTTGGTGCCGATATTGACGTAGTCGCCAGGCTGCACCTGCCGCTCACCGACGACGCCGTCGAACGGAGCCGTGATCCTGGCGTAGCCGAGCTTGAGTTTTGCGCTCGCGAGCGTTGCCTTGGCGGCATCGAGATCGGCGGCGCGCTGCTTCCTGGTGCCTTGCAAGACTTCGAGCTGATGCTGCTGGGCGGCGATCACCGCGCGGCTGGCGCGCACATCGGCCTGCGCCTTGGCAAGACCCGCGACCGCCTGCTCGAGCCGCTGCCGCGTGCCGGCCTCGGTCTGTGTCAGCGATTGCTGACGCTCCTGCTCCTGCTTGGCTTCGACTTCCAGCGCTTCCGCCGACAGCCTCGCGGCTTCGGCTTGCGCGATCGTCGCATATTGGAGTTCGATCTGGTTGGCGAGATTGTCCAGCACGGCTTGCGCGGCGGCCACCGCGGCCTCCGACTGCGCGACCTGGGCTTCGTAATCGGCGGGATCGATCTGGATCAGGAGATCGCCTGATTTGACGCGCTGGAAGTCGGTCACGGCGACCGTCAGCACCTCGCCGGAAACGCGGCTCGCGAGCCGCGTCAGCTCGGAGCGCACATAGGCGTCGTTGGTGGTCTGGACCGCTTCATTGCCGACCCATTCGTCGAACCGCAGTGTCGCCAGCGCAACGAAGGCGAGCGCAACGATCACCGCGAACAGCGGGATCGCAAGCCGGCCCCACAGCGGGCTGGCCAGCGGCTGCGGTGGCTTGGGTCCGGCGGGTGGTTGCGGCGACGAGACTTGTTCCTGTTGACTCACGATAACCCCAAAACGGCTTGCTTCACGTTGTCCCGAAACGACGGCGATACTGCCTCACACTGTCTTCTCCGGCCACCGGCAGAGATCGTTGATCAGGCATACCTCGCAGCGCGGCTTGCGCGCGAGGCAGGTGTAGCGGCCGTGCAGGATCAGCCAATGATGGGCATGCAGCATGAATTCGGACGGGATCACCTTTTCGAGACCGAGCTCGACTTCGAGCGGCGTCTTGCCGGGCGCGAGCCCGGTGCGGTTGCCGACGCGGAAGACATGCGTGTCGACCGCCATGGTGTGCTCGCCAAAGGCCATGTTGAGCACGACGTTGGCGGTCTTGCGGCCCGCACCCGGCAGCGACTCGATTTCGGCGCGCGTGCGCGGCACCTCGCCGCCGAAATCGCTCAGCAGTTTTGCCGACAGTGCGATCACGTTCTTCGCCTTGGTGCGGTAGAGGCCGATGGTCTTGATGTATTCCCGCAGGCGTTCTTCGCCGAGGTCGAGCATCTTCTGCGGTGTATCGGCAATCTCGAACAATGCGCGCGTCGCCTTGTTGACGCCGGCATCGGTCGCCTGCGCCGACAGCACCACGGCGACCAGCAGCGTGAACGGATTGACGTGCTCGAGCTCGCCCCTCGGCTCGGGATTGGCCTGTTGGAAACGGCTGAAGGCTTCGCGAATTTCGGCCGGCGTCCACGGTCTGGGCGCTTTGAGCGATGGCTTCGCCGGCACCGCTTTCTTCGCGGGCTTCCGCTTCGCGGCGGCTGCCTTTGCCTTTTTCTTCGGCACCGCAGCTTTGCGCGGGGCCGGGTTGCGGGTGATTTTCGCCATGATCGGGATATACTGAGGGACGATGAACACAGGCAACGAAATTGAGCGGGAGAGCGAGCAGCAGATTTTCTCCGCGCTGCTGACGCCACATCGCTCGCTGAACCGCACCGGCTTCCTCGCCGTGATGCTGTTCCTGAGCGCCGTCAGCTTCGTCACCGGCATCGTCTTCCTGATGAAGGGCGCCTGGCCGGTGTTCGGCTTTTTCGGCCTCGACGTGCTGGTCGTCTGGTGGGCCTTCAAGGTCAATTTCCGCACCGCTCGGGCGCGCGAGGAGATCATCGTCACGACGTCGGAATTGCGCGTCCGGCGCATCAGTCATCACGGCCAAGTCGCCGAATGGACCTTCAATCCGCTCTGGGTGCGCGTCGACATGGAGGTCGACGAGGACTTTGGCATCGAGCATCTCTATCTGATCTCGCGCGGCCACCAGATCCAGATCGCAAGATTCCTGGGGCCTCACGAAAAAGCTAGTTTTTACAAAGGCTTGCTAGAGGCGCTGAACGCCGCCAGGCGCGGCCCGACCTACAATCCGATCGCCTGAGTCCCAGTCGGAAATCGGGTGGCTTCGAAGCCGGCCCTCTCCTACATTTCCGATCATGATGACACTCGCCATACACGACCAGCGCCTGACCAAGCCGGGCCCCCAGAACGCCGCACTGCGCGACTATGATTCGGTGCGCCGGGCGATCGCCTTCATCTCGGAGAACTGGCGCGCGCAGCCGACCATCGAGGCGATGGCGGATGCGGCCGGCGTCACCCCGGATGAGCTGCATCATCTGTTCCGCCGCTGGGCCTCAATCACGCCGAAGGCCTTCATGCAGGCGCTGACCCTCGACCACGCCAAGGGGCTGCTGCGGGACTCCGCGAGCATCCTCGACGCCGCGCTCGATTCGGGCCTCTCGGGTCCCGGCCGGCTGCACGATCTCTTCGTCACGCACGAGGCGATGTCGCCCGGTGAATGGAAGAACGGCGGTGCGGGCCTCATCTTGCGCTACGGCTTCCATCCCTCCCCCTTCGGCACGGCGATCGTGATCGCGACCGATCGTGGCCTCTCGGGCCTCGCTTTCGCCGATCCCGGCGAGGAGAAGGCCGCCCTCGCCGACATGACGCGGCGCTGGCCGAACGCCACTTACGTGGAAGACCACGAGGGCACCGCGCCGCTCGCGGCGCGCATCTTCGACACGAAACTGTGGCGACCGGACCAGCCGCTGCGTGTGGTGATGATCGGCACCGATTTCGAGGTGCGCGTGTGGGAGACGCTGTTGAAGATCCCGATGGGACGCGCGGTGTCCTATTCCGACATCGCCTGCAACATCAACAAGCCGAAGGCGTCACGCGCCGTCGGTGCGGCCGTCGGCAAGAACCCGATCTCCTTCGTCGTGCCCTGCCACCGCGCACTCGGCAAGAGCGGCACGCTCACCGGCTATCACTGGGGCATCACCCGCAAGCAGGCGATGCTTGGCTGGGAAGCCGGCCAAATCGCGCAGTAACCGCCGCGATCACGAGCGCTCCGGGATGACCGGCAGCACCACGTGCGACGGGCGATCGCGATCCAGATAGATGCTGTTGCGCGCCACGCGCCGCGACAGGCCCTTGCCTTCGGGGGCGCCGGTGTTCGGGTTGACGTCGAAATGCGGAAAATTGCTCGACGAGACGTCGAGCCGTATGCGGTGCCCGCGCTTGAAGAGATTGGAGGTGGGGAAAGCCTCAACCGTCACGGCAACGGGTTCGCCCGGCCGCAGCATCTCGGGCTTCTCCCAGGAATTGCGATAGCGCAGCCGGAGGATACCGTCGGTCAGGTTCATGGCGAAGCCCTGCGGATAATCCTCTGACGGCGGATAAACATCGATCAGCTTGATGGTGATGTCGGTATCGGGCTGATCGGACGAAACCCAGAGATGAGCCGCGATCGGCCCGGTGATCTCGACGTCCCTATCGAGCACCGGCGTCTCGAATACCAGCACGTCGGGGCGCGCGGCCAGCGGAAGATAAGGCTCGCGCGAGCCGAAGAAGCGCGGTCCCTCGGTCTGGTCGAATGCCCCGCCAACCATCACGGGAGCGCCCGACGTGACCGTGCCGCCGATCGTCGGCACCGGATGCGCCGGATCGAAATCGAACGTGATCGGCTCGGCTCCAGGCGCAGGCAGCTCCGGCGCCAGCCGTCCGTTCTCATGCAGATGATAGGGCGTGTTGCGCGCGTCCGGGATCGGCCAGTCCTTTTCGGTGCGCCAGCGCCCGCCGTGGTCGAGCCGGCCTGCGGCATTGCGGCGGCCGGAGCCGCCTCCCATGACGAAGATTCGCACCGGTGGTTCTTCGGCGACGCCGTTGGGCTCGCCTTTCAGCCAGGCGTCGAACCAGCGCAATCTCAGGCTCAGATAGTCCTGCGCCAGACTGCCATCGAGCGTGGCGGCAGATCCGAAATCGACGTCGCCTGCATAGGTCAGCGAGCGGTCGCCATGCGTCCAGGGGCCCAGGATCAACCTGACCGGACCCTTCTTGCGGGCCTTCAGACCGATGTAATTTTCGCTCGCCGTGCGCGGATAGGGATCATACCAGGCCGACATGTGCACCATCGGCGCGTCGCTGAACTGGCCGTAATAGCCGACGGCATAAATGCCGATCTGCTTCCAGTATCCGTCGAAATTGCCGTGTTCCCACTGGTCGTAGACGTAGTTCTCGTATTCGGGAGCGGGCGTCAGTGGAGAGTGGCCGCGCTTCCATGGCATGCGCGCGAACCAGGCCTTCAGGCCGATCGCCTTCATTTCGGCGAGCCGGACCGGATCGTCCTGGACCGCGGGGCTGACGATCCCGTTGTTGAAACCCCAGGTCACCTGCTTCAGCTCGAAGGCGCCGCCCTGGCGAATTCCGCCCTGGTAGGAATTGGAGAAGCCGCCGCTGTCGAGGAACATCGCGGCAATGCCCGGTGGATTGGTGCAGCCGAGCGCGCCCTGCGTGTGGGCCGCGTAGGACAGCCCCATGGTGCCGACCTTGCCGTTGCACCATGGCTGGGCCACGATCCATTTGCAGCAATCGTAGCCGTCGTTTCCATCGCTCAGATATTTGACGAACTCGCCTTCGGAATCATAGCGCCCACGGCAGTCCTGATAGATCACGACATAGCCGTTTCTTGCGAAGTACGCCGCGACCTCGGCCCGCGATTTCGGTTTCGGCTCCGCGACGGACAATTCGGATCGGCTGACGATGTTGCGGCCGTAGGGAGTCCGCTCGAGAATGACCGGAAACGGGCCTGGCAGCGCCTTCCCGTTCAGCGCGGGGCGGTAGACATCGGTGGCGAGCCTGATGCCATCGCGCATCGGCACCATGATTTTGGCTTCGAGGACCGTCTCGTAAGGTTCGGCCGCCTTTGCGGCACCGGCGACCGACAACAAACCAAGGCCAAGGCCGAGCTTGGCGGCTTCACGTCGGGAGATTCCGTTGCGTGCCGAACCGTCCTTCATGGAAGCCCGCCCTTTCGGCGCCGCTCCGCGCCAGCTCCGCAAACGACTACGACGCCAGGTCCAGCTTCGACGCCACCGTCGAATCCGCATTGAGCCGATAGATGATCGGCACACCGGTCGCGAGCTCGCGCTTCAAAATCCCTTCGGGCGACAGCTTCTCCAGCACCATGATCAGCGCGCGCAGCGAGTTGCCGTGGGCGGCGACCAGCGTGCGCTTGCCGTTGAGCACTCCGGGCAGGATTTCCTGCACGTAATAGGGCAGCGCGCGCGCGAGCGTGTCCTTCAGGCTTTCGCCGCCGGGCGGCGGCACGTCATAGGAGCGGCGCCAGATCAGCACCTGGTCCTCGCCCCACTTCTTGCGCGCATCGTCCTTGTTGAGGCCGGAGAGATCGCCATAGTCGCGCTCGTTCAGCGCGAGGTTCTTGAAAGTTGGCAGATCCTTCTGGCCGAGCTCGCCCAGGATCAGATTGAGTGTGTGCTGCGCGCGCGTCAGCACCGAGGTGTAGGCGACGTCGAACACGAGGCCCTGCGCCTTCAGCTTGCGGCCGGCTTCGGTTGCTTCCTTCACGCCGAGCTCGGTGAGATCAGGATCCTTCCAGCCGGTGAACAGGTTCTTCAGATTCCATTCGCTCTGGCCATGACGCACGAGCACGAGAAGACGTTCGCTCATTCTTTCCAATCCGTTCTCTAGATATCCGCGAGGCCGAGCACGTCGGCCATGGAGTAATGCCCCGGCTTCTTGCCATGCGCCCACAGCGCCGCCTTGAGCGCGCCGTGTGCGAACAGCATGCGATCTTCGGCGAGATGCGACAATGTCAGACGCTCGAACGGGCCGAGGAAGGTGACGCTGTGCTCGCCCGCGACGGTGCCACCGCGCAAGGAGGCAAAGCCGATCGCGCCGGGCTTGCGCGCACCGGTGATGCCATCGCGGCCGCGTTCCGAATGCTCGTCGTCGAGCGGGATGCCGCGACCGCTCGCTGCCGCCTGTCCCAGCATCAGCGCCGTGCCGGAGGGCGCATCGACCTTCATGCGGTGATGGGCTTCGACGATTTCGATGTCGAAGCTTTCGTCCAGCGCCTTGGCGACGCGCTTGACCACAGCGGCGAGCAGATTGACGCCCAGGCTCATATTGCCTGACTGCACCACGACCGCGCGGTTGGTGACGCTCTTGATGACGGCGTTATCCGAGGCCGACAACCCGGTGGTGCCGATGACGTGCACGATGCCGCGCTCGGCCGCGATCGCGACATTGGCAATGGTCGCGGCCGGCACGGTGAAATCCAGAATCCCGTCGGCATCCTTCGACATCGCCCAGAGGTCGGCGGACAGCTTGATGCCGTTGGCGGGAAGGCCCGCGAGCACGCCGGCATCCTTGCCGAGCAGCTCCGAGCCCGGCGCCTCGAGGGCGCCAGCCAGCACCGCGCCCTTGCTGTCGGCAATCGCCCGCGTCAGGGCGCGGCCCATCCGGCCGCCGGCTCCAGCAACAATCAAGCGCATGTCTGACATGGTGTGATCCTCTCAAGTCGCCGTTGTAGCGGCGGGACGCAGTTCCGGCAACCGAGGGGGATCAGGCGTAAATGACGCCACGTTCACCGTCATTCCGGGATGGTCCGAAGGACCAGACCTCAGGTGCGCGATTGCGCACCGGGGAATCTCGAGATTCCGGGTTCGGCTCTGCGAGCCGCCCCGGAACGACGGCGTGTCTTTATCCGTCTGCCGGCTGCGGGCCGTCATAGCCTTCGATGATGATGAGATCGGCGATCGAGTGCGGTTGGCGCACCTTGATGTTGGCCTGGTATTCCGGCGAGTTGTAGCAGGCGATCGCGGTCGCATAGTCGGGGAATTCGATCACCACGTTACGGGTGCGGCTGGCGCCTTCGACGGTGGTGAACTTGCCGGCGCGAACGACGAAGCGGCCACCCCATTTCTTGAAGATGGGACCATTGGCGACGGCATAGGGCTTGTAGCCCTCGTCATTGCTCACATCGACGCGTCCGATCCAGTAGCCTTTTGCCATTGTTCTTCTCCCTGGTTGTTCGTCAGCCGAGCGCCTGCGCGATCTCGGCGTGGATGGCGTCTGCCGTCGCCTTGGGGTCGGCGGCTTCGACCACCGGCCGACCGACGACGAGATAATCCGCGCCCGCGACAATCGCGCGACCGGGCGTCATGATGCGCTTCTGGTCGCCGGTTGCCGAGCCCGCCGGGCGAATGCCGGGTGTGACGAGATGCATCTGGTGGCCGATGATCCTGCGCAGGCTTCCTGCTTCCTCGGGCGAGGACACGAGGCCATCGACGCCAACCACCTGCGCCTGCTGCGCGCGCGCTTCGACAAGCTCGGAGACGCCGAGCCGGTAGCCGGCCGCGTGCAGGTCATCATCATTGTAGGACGTCAGCACCGTCACGGCGAGGATCTTCAGCTTCGAAGAGCCCCGTCCCTCGACGGCGCCCTTCATGGTCTGCGGATAGGCGTGCACGGTGAGGAAGGTGGCGCCCAGCCTGGTGATGCTCTCGACGCCTTGTGACACGGTGTTGCCGATGTCGTGCAGCTTGAGATCGAGAAAGACCTTCTTGCCGCTGTCGGCGAGCCTGGCGACCAGCGGAAGACCGCCGGCGTAAGCGAGACGATAGCCGATCTTGTAGAAGGTGACGCTGTCGCCAAGCTTTGCGATCATCGCCTCCGCGGCGTCCACGCTGGGCAAGTCGAGCGCAACGATCAGGCGGTCTTTCGGGGCGATTTCGGCTGGCGTCATGTCACCTCACATCATGCGTTGGGAAAGGTCGACCAATTGCCGCACCATCTCGTTCAGCCCGTCGCGATCGGCCTGGCTCTTGAGCCTGTCCATATCGTCATAGGCTTCTGCCGCAAAGGCGAGCGTGAACTGGCTGGCGATCACATTGGCGTGGCACGACGTCAAAATCAGCCGCAGCGCCTGCAGCGCGCGCGCTGCGCCAAGCCGGCTCTGCGACGCGCCGGCGAGCGCGAAGGCGCGGTTGCGGAAGACGTCGCCGCGTGCCTCGTGCGGATCCTGCACGCGGCTGACCCAGTCGATGGCATTCTTCAGCAGCGGTGGCACCGAGGCGTTGTATTCGGGCGAGACGATCAGCACGCCGTGATGCGCGCCGATCATGCGTTTGAGATTGATCGCGTGCTTGGGCACGCCGGATTTGGCCTGGAGATCGCCGTCGTAGATCGGCAGCGGAAAATCGGCGAGCGAGATGCGGGTGACGTCGACGCCGGCCCGGGCGAATTCATAAGCGGCGACCGCCGCCAGCTTCGCGTTGTGCGAGCCGGTGCGCAGCGAGCCGGGAATGACCAGGATCTTCGGGGCTGACATCCTCTTCCATACGTTCGGCGAAACGAGCCCGCCGCGCATGAAAGGAAGGCGGCGGAATTAATCCTTGCGATACACCCAGACGCGGGCCGGCGGAAGGTTCATCCAGATCCGTTCCGAGGCCTCTGTGGACACGCCGGGCAGCGATTTCGGGATCGGGGGCACCACAGCATAGGTGAACTGGACGAAGGGCGCGCCGGGTGCCAGCGCCAGGAAGGCGTCGCGAATGAGCCGCAGCCGCGTCAGCATCGGTTTCGTCACCAGCGGCAGGCCGGAGACGACGGCGGACGCCGGTGCGCTCAGCACATTCCAGAGCGTGTCGCGCAGGCGATAGGCATCGCCCTGCACCACGGTCGCCTGCGGATAGCGGTCGCGCAAGAGCGCGCAAAAGCCGGGATTGTACTCGACGAGGACGAGCCGCTTCTGATCAACGCCGCGCTCGATCAGCGCCGAAGTGATGGCGCCTGTACCAGGCCCGAGCTCGACCACCGGCGCGTCGGAATCGACATCGACGTAATGGGCCATGGTCCGGGCCAGCAACTTGCCCGACGGCATCACCGCGCCCATGTGCAGCGGCTTTTCGATCCATGATCTGAGAAAGCGCACCTCGTCGTCGAGACGGGGCTTCTTCAACGCACGCGCGGACGACGGCAATGGCATGTCTGGACCCGACGGGACGAGACCGCGTGACCGCGGCGTGTCAGAAAATGGTCATAAACAGGTATAGGCCGAATTGGATACGGTCAAGCCGGGTCAGTTCGCCCGATTACCGAAGAAATCCTTGACCTTGGCGAAGAAGCCCTCGGATTCCGGCTGGGTGTTGCCGGAGGAGAGTTTCTCGAACTCGGCCAGCAATTCCTGCTGCTTCTTGGTGAGATTCTGCGGGGTCTCGACCACGACCTGGACGTACATGTCGCCCATCTGGCGGGAGCGCAACACCGGCATACCCTTTGATGCGATGCGGAATCGGCGGGCCGACTGGGTTCCGGCGGGCACCTTCACCTTGGCCTTGCCCTTGTCGATGGTCGGCACCTCGAATTCACCACCGAGTGCGGCTGTGACCATCGAGATCGGCACACGGCAATGCAGGTCGGCGCCATCGCGCTGGAAGAATTGGTGCTGGGCCAGCGACAGGAAGATGTAGAGGTCGCCGGGCGGGCCGCCACGGACGCCGGCCTCGCCTTCGCCGGCGAGCCTGATCCTGGTGCCGTCCTCGACGCCTTGCGGGATGTTGACCGACAGCGTCCGCTCGCGCGTGACACGGCCCTGGCCCGAGCAGGACGGACAGGCATCCTCGATCATCTGGCCGCGGCCCTGACAGCCGGGGCAGGTGCGCTCGAGGGTGAAGAAGCCCTGCGACTGCCGCACACGGCCGGCGCCAGCGCAGGTCGAGCAGGTCTTCGGCTTGGTACCGGCCTTGGCGCCAATGCCGGAGCAGGCCTCGCAGGTGACCGAGACCGGAATCTCGATCTGCGCGGTCTTGCCGCCAAAGGCTTCCTCGAGGGTGATTTCCATGTTGTAGCGCAGATCGGCGCCACGCTCGCGGCCGCCTCGGCCGCGCTGCCCGGCCATGCCGAACAGGTCTTCGAAAATGTCGGAGAAGGAGGAGGCGAAGCCTGCGCCGAAGCCGGCACCGCCGCCGCCGGGACCACCCTGCTCGAACGCAGCATGGCCGAAACGGTCATAGGCCGCGCGCTTGTCCTTGTCTTTCAGGACTTCGTAGGCCTCGTTGATTTCCTTGAACTTGATCTCGCTGGTGTCGTCCCCGGGATTGCGGTCGGGGTGAAACTTCATCGCAAGCTTGCGGAAGGACGATTTAAGGGCGGACTCGTCGGCCGTGCGTTCGACTTCGAGGGTTTCGTAATAGCAGCGCTTGGTGGACGTGGACATGTTCAACTCGGTCTATCCAATCGCGATTCAAGTCGGGGCGAAACAGCGTTGCCATGCCGGGATATAGGCGCGCCTCCGCCTCGCGGCAGAGGGCTGCATGGCAGCGTTGAGAATAACGGCTGGAAATTGATCGATCGTAACGGGGAGGTGCCCCGCCGTATCGGACCAGACACGACGGCCTCCCCCTGAAAAGGGGGAGGCCAGAGAAGCGTGTGGGGTCCAAGCCGTCCGCATCATGACCCTCTCGGGCTTATGCGGACTTCTTGTTGTTCTTGTCGTCGTCGACCTCGGTGAATTCCGCGTCGACGACGTCGTCCTTGGCCGCATCCTTCTTGGCGTCGGCCTCGGCCTGCTGCTTGTACATGGCCTCGCCGAGCTTCATCGACGCCTGGGCCAGCGTGTTGGTCTTGGCCTTGATCGCCTCGGCATCGCTGCCCTTCAGCGCTTCCTTGAGGTCGCTGACGGCGTCCTCGATGGCGCGGCGCTCGGACTCGGCGACCTTCGAACCGTGCTCGGCCAGTGCCTTCTCGGTGGAGTGCACCAGCGCGTCGGCGTGGTTCTTGGCATCGACCGCCTCGCGGCGCTGCTTGTCGGCCGCAGCATTCGCTTCGGCGTCCTTGACCATCTTGTCGATGTCGGCTTCCGACAGGCCGCCCGAGGCCTGGATGCGGATCTGCTGCTCCTTGCCGGTGGCCTTGTCCTTGGCCGAGACGTTGACGATGCCGTTGGCGTCGATGTCGAAGGTCACCTCGATCTGCGGCATGCCGCGCGGAGCCGGCGGAATGCCCATCAGGTCGAACTGGCCGAGCATCTTGTTGTCGGCCGCCATTTCACGCTCGCCCTGGAAGACGCGGATGGTGACCGCGTTCTGGTTGTCCTCGGCGGTCGAGAACACCTGGCTCTTCTTGGTCGGGATCGTGGTGTTGCGGTCGATGATGCGGGTGAACACGCCGCCCAGCGTCTCGATGCCCAGCGACAGCGGGGTCACGTCGAGCAGCAGCACGTCCTTGACGTCGCCCTGGAGCACGCCGGCCTGGATCGCGGCACCGATCGCCACGACTTCGTCCGGGTTGACGCCCTTGTGCGGCTCCTTGCCGAACAGCTGCTTCACGACTTCCTGGACCTTCGGCATACGCGACATGCCGCCGACCAGAACGACTTCGCCGATCTCGCCGGCGGTGACGCCGGCGTCCTTCAGCGCCTTGCGGCAGGGCTCGACGGTCTTCTGCACGAGGTCGTCGACCAGCGCCTCGAACTTGGCGCGGGTGAGCTTCATCGTCAGATGCTTCGGGCCGGTCTGGTCCGCGGTGATGAAGGGCAGGTTGATCTCGGTCTGCGTCGTCGACGACAGCTCGATCTTGGCCTTTTCAGCGGCTTCCTTCAGGCGCTGCAACGCGAGCTTGTCGTTGCGCAGGTTGATGCCCTGCTCCTTCTGGAACTCGTCGGCGAGGTAGCCCACGAGGCGCATGTCGAAATCTTCGCCGCCGAGGAAGGTATCGCCGTTGGTCGACTTCACCTCGAACACGCCGTCGCCGATTTCGAGAATGGAAATATCGAACGTGCCGCCGCCAAGGTCGTAAACGGCGATCGTGCCGGCCTTGGTCTTGTCGAGGCCATAGGCGAGCGCGGCCGCAGTCGGCTCATTGATGATGCGCAGCACTTCGAGGCCCGCGATCTTGCCGGCATCCTTGGTGGCCTGGCGCTGGGCGTCGTTGAAGTAGGCCGGGACGGTGATGACCGCCTGGTCGACCTTCTGGCCGAGATGAGCTTCCGCGGTCTCCTTCATCTTCTGCAAGATGAACGCAGAGACCTGCGAGGGCGAATAGGTCTGGCCGTCGGCCTCGACCCAGGCGTCGCCGTTGGAAGCCTTCACGATCTTGTACGGAACGAGCTTCTTGTCCTTCTCGACCATCGGGTCGTCGTAGCGGCGGCCGATGAGGCGCTTCACTGCGAAGAACGTACGCTCCGGATTGGTCACGGCCTGACGCTTGGCAGGCTGACCGACGAGGCGCTCACCGTCATCAGTTACGGCGACGATCGAAGGCGTCGTGCGCATGCCTTCGGAATTTTCAATGACTTTGGCGTTCTTGCCATCCATCACGGCGACGCACGAATTCGTGGTGCCGAGGTCGATCCCAATGACCTTTCCCATGGTCCCGATATCCTTCTTTTTGCGGCAGGTTGGCTGGGCCCAGAAGGCACCCGAACCGAAACCCCCTAAGATCAAACATTCGCGATATTGCGATGGTTGAGGCTCATATAGGAGGGGGGGAGGGGGCCGCAAGGACCGAGCGCAAGTTTCGGCCGTGAAAACATTGGGTTTTGGAAGATCGTATCCGGGCTTCACCGTACTTGCAGGTGAGGAATTATTAACAGGGTCAGACCTCAGCCCGTCCCCGCCTCCGCGGCCCGCCCGGCCCTGTTACCGGAGCGTCAAACCCGCTACAAGGCGGCCAGCCGGGCAGCTTCGTCATCGGGCTGCTTCGCGCGACAAAGCGGCCCAATGACCGACCATCGTACGGCCTCAATGTGAACCAATCAGAGTGCCCATGAAGCTGACCCGCCCCCTCGCTGCGCTCGCCCTCCTCATTGCCACGGCATTTCCGGCGCTCGCTGCCGACGTCACCTACCCGCCCGGCTTGCGCCTCGGCATGGTGCCTCTGGTCGGCCTCAGCAAGGCAAAGACCTTCCCGGGCTTTGAGAACGAGGACGGCAGCGTCAAGGTGCTGATCACCGAGCTGCCGCCGGCGGCCTATAACGAGGTCGTCAGTGCCTTCAACGCCAACCCGGCCGGCAACAACGGCGTCAAGCCGGACAAGATCGAGACATCGGCAGGCCTTGCCTATTTTACCACCGAAAGCGGCAAGGCCGGCGACACGCTGGTGAAGCGCTATTCGATGATCGTGCCGGGCACCGGCTTCTCCGGCTATGTCGCGGTGCAGGTCCCCGAGAACGCCTCGAAGATCTACACCGACGAGGCGGTAAGGCAGATGTTTGCGACCGCCACCATCCGCAAGGAGGTGTCGGCTGACGAGCAGATCGGGCTGTTGCCGTTCAAGGTCACCGACCTCGCCGGCTTCAAGGACATCCGTACGCTGGTGCCGGGCTCGAGCATCATCCTGGCCGACGGCAATGAGAGCTCGGGCTATGAATCGAAGCCGTTCATGATCCTCGGCCTGATCGGCGCCACCCCGCAAGCCGCCGACGACCGCGCCCGTTTCGCCCAGGAGGCGGCGCTCCAGATCCCGGGCCTGCGCGAAACCAGGATCACCATGTCGGAGCCGATCCGCATCAACAGCCAGCCGGGCTTCGAGACCCGGATCGACGGCGTCAGCGGCAAGGACAAGACACCGGTGACGGTGGTGCAGTGGATCCGCTTCGGCGGCGGCACCTCGCTGCGGATCATCGCCAGCGCCCCGCGCGACCAGTGGTCCGACGCCTTCACCCGCTTCCGCGCCGTGCGCGACGGCATCCAGCCCAAGGGTTAGGCGAAGGCTCACCAGCGGCGGCTGCATTTTCGGGCTTTCGTTCGTACACGAACGGAATTAGGCTTCCCCTCACCGGATCAACCTTGAGGGGAGGCGGACGATGCTTAATCGACGACAGATCTTGGCGGCGTTGGGGACCACGGCGCTCGCGACCCTTGCTCCATCGGCGCTGCTTGCGGCGGCTCCGATCAAGCCGGACGATGCCTCTGCGTTGCTCGTGATCGACGTGCAGAACTGCTTCCTGCCGGGCGGCAGCCTCGCCGTGAAGGAAGGCGAGCAGGTCGTCCCTGTGATCAACAGAATCGCGAAAGCGTTTTCGAACGTGGTGATGACGCAGGATTGGCACACGCCCGGCCACGTCTCGTTCGCCTCCGTGCATTCCGGCAAGAAGCCGTTCGAGACGATCGACCTGCCCTACGGCAAGCAGGTGCTGTGGCCCGACCATTGCGTGCAGGGCACCGACGGCGCATCGCTGTCGAAGGATCTCTCGATCCCGCAGGCCGAGCTCATCATCCGCAAGGGCTTCCACAAGGACGTCGACAGCTATTCGGCGTTCCTCGAAGCCGACGGCAAGACATCCACGGGCCTTGCCGCCTACCTGAAATCGCGCCAGATCAAGCGCGTCTTCGTTGCCGGTCTGGCGACGGATTTCTGCGTCGCCTGGACCGCGCTCGATGCGCGCAAGGCCGGCTTCGAAGTCTATGTCGTGGAAGACGCCTGTCGCGGCATTGATACGCAGGGCTCGCTGGCCAAGGCCTGGGCCGATATGGCCAAGGCCGGCGTGAAGCGGATCCAGTCTGCGGATATTGCGAGCGCGTAAGGTTTTTGCGCCGTCATTCCGGTTCGATGCGAAGCATCGAACCGGAATGACACTCCTAATTTATCAATTCGCTTCGTTGCTGTTCGCCGCAGGTGCAGCCTTCGCCCCACCCTTGGCGACGCCGACCAGCGCGGGGCGCAGCACGCGCTCGCCGATGGTGTAGCCGGCCTGCATGACCTGCACGACGGTGCCCGCGGGCACCGAGGCATCCGGCACCTCGTACATCGCCTGCTGGAAGTTCGGATCGAACTTCTGGCCCGAGGGGTCGAATTTCTTCACGCCGTGTTTTTCCAGCGCGCTGAGAAGCGAACGCTCGGTGAGCTCGACGCCCTCGATCAAGGCGGTCATACCGGGATCGGCCGCAGCGCGGGTCTCGGGTGGAATGGCATCGAGCGCGCGCTGGAGATTGTCGGCGATGTCGAGCACGTCGCGGGCAAAACCGGTGACGCCATAGAGCTTGGAATCGGCGACTTCCTTGGCCGTGCGTTTGCGCAGGTTTTCCATCTCGGCCAGCGTCCGCAGCATGCGGTCGCGCGCCTCGGCGGCTTCCTTCTGCAGCAACTCCACCGAACCCGGCTCGGGATCATCAGGCATGATGTAGGGTTTTGACACCACGGGCTCGCCGGTCGCGGCAGTCGTGTCTTCGGGTTGCCGGTCTCGATCGGTCATCGGCTCTCTTCTCGAACTGGTCTGGGATAAAAGTTTGCCTGGGGATTTTGCTGGCCCGGATATCGTGCTTCGGGCGCTGAAAATCAAGCGCCCGTGATCGGCTGAAATGCCGGTCAGCCCCCCAGCAGGCGACTGACGATGCGCGCGGCGTAGTCCACGGTCGGGATCACGCGGGCATAATTCAGCCGGGTCGGCCCGATCACGCCCAAAACGCCGACGATACGGCCAGCGGCATCCCGATAGGGCGAGATGATGGTGGAGGAGCCCGACAGGGAGAACAACTTGTTCTCGCTGCCGATGAAAATACGCACGCCTTCAGCGGTTTCCGCGCGGCCGAGCAGGTCGATCACGCCGCGCTTGGTCTCGAGATCGTCGAACAGCAGCCGGACCCGCTCGAGATCCTCCAGCGCGTGCAGATCTTCCAGCAGATTGGCGTGGCCGCGAACGATGAGCTGGCGGTCCTCGTTCTCGCCGCCCGACCAGCTCGCGATCCCGGCCGCGATGACCTTCTGCGTCAATTGATCGAGCTCGGCGCGGGCCTCGGCGAGGGCGGTCTCCAGCTCCAGTCGCGCTTCGGCGAGCGTCCGGCCGCGAATGCGGGCGTTGAGGAAATTGCCGGCTTCGGTGATGGCCGAGGAGGGAACTCCCGGCGGCAGCGTCAGGACACGGTTTTCGACCTGGCCGTCCTCGCCGACCAGGATCACCAGCGCCTTCTCGGGTTCCAGCCGCACGAATTCGATGTGCTTGAGCCGGGTATTCGATTTCGGCGTCAGGACGACCGCCGCGGTACGGGTGAGCCCCGACAGCCGCGTCAGCGCCTGATCGAGCGCCGCTTCGACCGACTGGACCTGGCCGACAGAGGTCAGCTCGCTCTGGATCGACTGCCGCTCGGCCTCGTTGAGATCGCCGACCTGCATCAGGGCGTCGACAAAAAAGCGCAGGCCGAGTTCCGTCGGTAGCCGCCCGGCCGAGGTATGTGGCGCATAGATCAGGCCGAGCTGCTCCAGATCCGCCATGACATTGCGGACCGAGGCCGGCGACAGCGGCATCGCGATCAGGCGCGAAATATTGCGCGAACCGACCGGCTCGCCGGTCGCGAGGTAACTTTCGACAATTTGACGGAAGATGTCGCGGGAACGCTCGTTGAGCTGGGCTAGGCCTGCGCGCGGCGCGATCAGATGGATCGGATCGTGATGGGCCACTGACGGGTAACTCCTCTCAGATACTTGTAATTTGTCTATCCGAGGGGGTTCTGACAAGCGCGGCGTTTGCGGGGCGGATATCAGGGGGTGAAAAAGCCTTGCTGCTCACCCTTACCCCACCTACAAGCACCGCGAATAGCCAGACCCCGTTGAGTTTTGGAGGATTTCCCATGCGGCCAAGCCGCCGTGCGCCCGACGAATTGCGCCCCGTGACGCTGGAGCGTGGCGTGGTCAAATATGCGGAAGGCTCCTGCCTCGTGAAATTCGGCGACACCCATGTGCTGGTCACCGCCACGCTGGAAGACCGCCTGCCGCCGTGGCTGAAGGGCCAGGGCCGCGGCTGGGTCACCGCCGAATACGGCATGTTGCCGCGCGCGACCTCCGAACGCACCCGCCGCGAAGCGGCCGCTGGCAAGCAGAGCGGCCGCACCGTCGAGATCCAGCGCCTGATCGGCCGCTCGCTTCGCACCATCGTCGATCTCGAAGCGCTTGGCGAGCGCCAGATCACGGTCGATTGCGACGTGCTTCAGGCCGACGGCGGCACCCGCACCGCCTCGATCACCGGCGCCTGGGTCGCGCTCGCCGACTGCATCAACTGGATGAAGGCGCGCAACATGATCAAGGCCAACGTGATGCGCGACAACGTCGCCGCGATCTCCTGCGGCATCTACAACGGCACGCCGGTGCTTGATCTCGACTATGCCGAGGATTCGGAAGCCGAGACAGACGCCAATTTCGTCATGACCGGCGATGGCCGCATCATCGAGGTGCAGGGAACCGCGGAACGCGAGCCGTTCACGCAGGACGAGCTCCTGAAGCTGATCGGCCTGGCGCAGAAGGGCATCGCGCGCCTGGTGGACTTGCAGAAACTGGCCGTCGCGTAGTCAATAGGCCCATGCATCGCCGAATCACCGGAAAGCTCGTCATCGCGACCCACAATCCCGGCAAGCTCGCCGAGATGAAGGAGCTGCTTGCGCCTCACGGCATCGAGGCGGTGTCGGCCGGTGAGCTCGGACTGCCCGAGCCTGATGAAACAGGCAACGATTTCCGCAGCAACGCCGCGATCAAGGCGATCGCGGCGGCGCAGGCGACCGGGCTTGCGTCCTTCGCCGACGATTCCGGCATCGTGGTCGACGCGCTCGACGGCGCCCCCGGCATCTACAGCGCGCGCTGGGCAGGTCCCTCCAAGGATTTCGCCGCCGCGATGGCGCAGATCGAGCGCCTGTTGCAGGAACGCGGCGCCACCACGCCGGACAAGCGCAAGGCCCATTTCGTCTCCGCGCTCTGCGTCGCCTGGCCCGATCATCATCTTGAAGAGGTCGAGGCGCGCGTCGACGGGACGCTGGTCTGGCCGCCGCGCGGCACCGCCGGTTTTGGTTACGATCCGATGTTCTTGCCCGAGGGGCACACCCGCACCTTCGGCGAGATGGAAAGCATCGAGAAGCACGGCCTGCCGCCGCTCGGCCTCGGCCTGTCGCACCGCGCCCGCGCCTTCGTGAAACTGGCGGAGATCTGCCTTGAGCCGCGCTAACAGGGATGCGTTCGGCGTCTACGTGCACTGGCCGTTCTGCCTGTCGAAGTGTCCCTATTGCGACTTCAACAGCCACGTCCGCCACGCCGCGATCGACGAGGCACGTTTTGCATCAGCCTTCGCGCGCGAGATCGCGACGACGGCCGAGCGCGCGCCCGGCCGCGAGGTCACCTCGATCTTTCTTGGCGGCGGCACGCCGTCATTGATGCAGCCGGCAACCGTCGGCGCCGTGCTCGATGCCATCGGCAAGAACTGGAAAGTTGCCAACGACGTCGAAGTGACACTGGAAGCGAACCCGACCAGCGTCGAAGCCACCCGCTTTGCAGGCTATCGCGCCGCCGGCGTCAACCGCGTCTCGCTTGGCGTGCAGGCGCTCGATGATGCCTCGCTGAAAGCGCTCGGCCGCATGCACAGCGCGCGCGAGGCGCTCGATGCCGTCGCCATCGCGCGCCGCTCGTTCGACCGCTACTCGTTCGATCTGATCTACGCCCGTCCCGACCAGACGCCGGCGATGTGGGCCGATGAACTGCGTCTCGCCATCGATGAAGCGGCCGAGCACCTGTCGCTCTATCAATTGACGATCGAGGAAGGCACGCCGTTCTTCGGGCTGCACCAGGCCGGCAAATTGAAGACGCCGGACGAAGCGATTGCACGCGCACTTTATGACGTGACGCAGGAAACCTGCGACAGGCTCGGCCTGCCCGCTTACGAGATTTCCAATCACGCGCGCCGCGGCGCCGAGTGCCGGCACAATCTGGTGTACTGGCGCGGCGAAGAATATGCCGGCATCGGTCCGGGTGCGCATGGCCGCCTGGACATCGACGGCGTGCGCCATGCAACCGCAACCGAGAAGCGGCCCGAAGCCTGGCTGATGCGGGTCGAGAGCAGCGGCCACGGTGTCGTCACCGACGACCTGCTCAACAGCGAAGAACGCGCCGACGAATTCCTGCTGATGGGATTGCGTTTGGCCGAGGGCATCGATCCCGAGCGTTACAAAGCGCTGTCCGGCCGCCCGCTCGACCCCAAGCGCATCGCGCTGCTGCGCGAGGAGGGCGCGATCACGGTCGATGCGACGGGCCGGTTGCGCGTGACGAGCAGCGGTTTTCCGGTGCTGGATGCGGTGGTCGCGGATCTCGCGGCGTAGGCATTAACGACATCGGCGGTGCGCTCCCTCGCCCGCTTGCGGGAGAGGGTTGGGGAGAGGGTGTCTCTGCAACGGGACAATCCCCAAGAGGAAAGAACCCTCACCCGGCGCTACGCGCCGACCTCTCCCGCAAGCGGGAGAGGTGAGCCACCTACGCCCCAAAACTCTTCGGCGAGCCCGCGACCGCAACACCGCCGCCGGTCGTCACCTTCATCACCGCGAGGCCACGCTCATTGGTGCCGTCGGCACGGAAGCGGAACAGGCCGTCGATGCCGGCAAAGCCCGAGGGGTTGGTGAGCACGTCGGACGAGAAGCGCGTGGTGCCCTGCGTGCGCGCGAGGGCTGCGACGAGGGCAACCGCGTCATAGGCGAGCGTCGCCGTGCGGATCGGCTCGGCGCCGTATTTGGTGCGGTAGCGGCCGGAGAAGCCGCGGAAGCCGGCGGGATCGGGCGCGGCGTAGAGACCGCCCTGCAGGTTCGAGCTCGCATAGACGCGCGGACTGTCCCACAGGCCGGTACCGAGCAGCTGGATGTTGCGCAAATTGGCGCCCGCCGCGGTCATCGCGTCCGCGACCGCGACGACGTTATCGCCGTCGTCGGCCATGAACAGCGCATCCGCGCTGCCGAGCTGCTGCGCCACGGTGCGCGCCGGCGTCGCGCGATCAGCGCCGTATTTCTCGAATGCGACGACGCGCCCGCCGCGCCTGGGCACCGCGGCCTTCACGGCGGCCTCGACCACATTGCCGTAGGCATTATCAGGCACGAGCACCGCGACCGAGCGTTTTCCAATGCTCGCGGAATATTCGATGATGCGGTTGACGTCGGACTCCGGCAGGAAGCTCAGCAGATACACGCCGCGGCCGGCGATGCTCGAATCGGTCGAGAACGCGATCACCGAGATGCCGCGCGTACGCGCGACCTGCGCCACCGCGGGGACAGACTGCGCGAACAGCGGCCCCAGAATGATCTCGGCGCCTTCGTCGACGGCCTGCTGTGCGCCGGCCTGCGCGCCCTGCGGGCTGCCATTGTCGTCCTTGATCAGGAGCTGGATGTTGGGGTTCTGGAACTCGGCCAGCGCCATCTCGGCGGCATTGCGCATGGATTGCGCGGCGAGCCCGGCATTGCCCGCGGCGGAGAGCGGCAGGATCACCGCAACCTTCACACCGCCAGTGCCGGCGGTGGTCGCCTGTTGCGGCGGACCGGCCGGCTGGGCCGGTGGCGGCGAGGAACTCGAGAACGGATTGGAGAACTGGCTGAGGCTCTGCTGTACACCGGCGCAGGCCGAGAGCAGGGGCGTGCCGAGCAGCAGGCCAAGCGCACTCCGCCGGGTCGCCCCTGACATCAGGGGTCCCTGGACGGGAGACTTCAGATCACGCGGGCCCACCATCTCAACTTCTCTTCTGACCGGCCGCAGGCGGCCAATCACGACACTCTTGCCACGACACGAGCCGCGGATTCAGGCATATTGTCGGCAAATAGTTAACCAAAACAAAAGGATAATGACCGCTTAACGCGGTCGCGCCTTAAATCCTGACCAGCTGTCCGCCGTCCGTCACATCAGCATCAAGGCGGCGTTTCCGCCGTGAATATGACGCTGGTGCTCCACTCCCTCCGAAATGTGATGCCTCAGGGATCACATTCCAGTCTGCCCCACCTGTTACCCACGGCAGGATCTTTTTCGGGGGACAGGTTCCCAGCCTCTGACATCATGCCTAAGTTCGATTCATTATGCGCGCAAAGCCGGCCCCGATAAATACGACTGAAGCTGCGGACGCCACCCCGCGCGGTTTCTCGATTGACGCCGTCAGGCTCACAGCGCCGAAGGCGGCGGCCGGGCTCCATCTGGTCGCGACGCCGATCGGCAATCTCGGCGACATCACGTTGCGCGCGCTGCAGACGCTCGCCGGGGTCGACGTCATCGCCTGCGAGGACACCAGGATCACGCGGCGCCTGACGGAGCGTTACGATATCTCGGCGCAGCTCAAGCAATATCATGAGCACAATGCCGAAGCCGCGCGGCCCAGGATCCTGGAAGCGCTGGCGGCCGGCGGCTCGATCGCGCTGGTATCGGACGCCGGCACACCCCTGATCTCCGATCCCGGCTACAAGCTGGTGCGTGAAGCCTGCGCTGCCGGCCATGCCGTCTACGCGCTGCCCGGCCCGTCCTCGGTGCTGGCGGCGCTGTCGGTCGCGGCCCTGCCGACCGACCGCTTCTTCTTCGAGGGCTTTTTGCCGGCGAAATCCGCCGCCCGGCGGTCGCGCCTCACTGAACTTGCCCGTATCGATGCGACGCTGGTGATGTTCGAATCCGGCAATCGCGTGCAGGACACGCTTGCCGAGCTTGCCGAGATCATGGGGGCCCGCGACGCTGCGATCTGCCGCGAGCTGACCAAGCTGCACGAGGAGGTTTCGCGCGCAACGCTGAGCGAACTCGCGCGGAAGGCCGATGGCCTGGAGACGCGCGGCGAATTCGTGCTGGTGATCGCCCCGCCTGCTGCGGACGCCGACGTGCTGACATCGGACGCGCTCGACGATCTGCTGCGCGCGCAGCTCGCCACAAACAGCGTGAAGGACGCCGTCGCGCATGCGGTCGCGCTCTCGGGCCGGCCGCGCCGCGAGGTCTATGCCCGCGCGCTCGAGCTCGCCAAGAATTCGCGCAAGGATCTGCGGGGTGACGATGGCGAAGATTAAGGACATCGCGGAGCCGAAAGTCGCCTCGCCCGAACGCGTCGCCGCGTTCCGCACCGGCATCTCGGCCGAGAGCCGCGCCGCGGCCTATCTGATGGCGAAGGGCTACCGCATCCTGGCAAAGCGCTACCGCACACCCCATGGCGAGATCGACCTCGTGGCGCGCCGCCGCAACCTGATCGCCTTCGTCGAGGTCAAGGCGCGCGCCAGCCTCGATGAGGCCGCCTATGCGGTGACGCCGCGCCAGCAGCAGCGCATCATCGATGCCGCGCAGGGCTGGCTTGCAGCGCATCCCGAGCATGCGGAATTCGAATTGCGATTCGACGCCATGCTGATTGCGCCGCGGTCACTTCCGCGCCATGTGTTGGCGGCATTCGACGCCTCGACCTGAAAGGCAGACCATGAAACTGAACGTCGCCGTCCAGATGGATCCCATCGCCCGCATCAACATCAAGGGCGATTCCACCTTTGCGCTGCTTCTGGAGGCGCAGAAGCGCGGCCATGGCCTGTCCTATTACACCCCCGACAAGCTTTCGATGGTCGGCGAGGAGATCGTGGCGCCGGTGCAGCTCCTGACCGTGCGCGACGAGCCCGGCGATCATTTCACCCTCGGCGAGCCCAAGCGCGAGGCGCTGAACGGGTTTGACGTGGTGCTGCTGCGCCAGGATCCGCCGTTCGATCTCGCCTACATCACCTCGACACATCTGCTCGAGCGCATCCATCCGAAGACGCTGGTCGTCAACGATCCGGCCTCGGTGCGCAATGCGCCCGAAAAGCTGTTCGTGATGAATTTTCCGCAGCTGATGCCGCCGACCCTGATCTCGCGCGACCTCGACGAGATCAATGCCTTCCGCGACAAATATGGTGCCGTGGTGATGAAGCCGCTGCACGGCCATGGCGGCGCCGCGGTGTTCCGCGTGATGCCTCAGGACATGAATTTCGGCTCGCTGTACGACATGTTCTCGGTGACGTTCAAGGAAGCCTGGGTGATCCAGCAGTTCATCCCCGAGGTGAAGCTCGGCGACAAGCGCATCATCCTGGTCAATGGCGAGTTCGCCGGCGCCGTGAACCGCGTCCCGGCCGCCGACGACCTCCGCTCCAACATGGTGCGCGGCGGCGCTGCCAAGGAGACCGAGCTCACGCCACGCGAGCGCGAGATCTGCGCCACCGTCGGCCCGGCGCTGCGCGAGCGCGGCCTGCTGTTCGTCGGCATTGACGTCATCAACGGCAACCTCACCGAGATCAACGTGACCTCACCGACCGGCATCCGCGCCATCGCGCGGCTCGGCGGTCCTGACGTTGCGGCGAAGGTCTGGGACGTGATTGAACAGAAGCGGGCGAAGTAGTTCTCGTACCCCGAGGCGCCAAACCGTCACCCTGAGGTGGCCGCTTCTTCAGCGGCCCACGAAGGGCGACTGCCCGGCTGCATCGGGGCCGCGCATCCTTCGAGGCTCACCTTGCGATGCGTTGCATCGCAAGCCTCGCACCTCAGGATGACGGATCGCTGATCGTACGCTGTGATAGCGCAGAGCCATCGATCTACCCTTCACTAACCACCCGTTCACCATGACGCCCCGCGTTCTCGTCCGAACGCAGGAGGCCGCTTGCGTGAATTTACGGGGCCACTGGCCGAGCGGCTAACGCGGCGTTCACCATCTGCCCAAAACCCGCGCCGTCACGGACCATCACACTCGACCTCGCAACACCCCTTATACTTTTACTCCCTACTCATCGATACGGGGGAACCCGCCAGGTGCGGTTCGAGTGCCCCGCGTAAGAGTAGAAGCGTATGAACACCGCACGCATTGTCGTTCTCGTCATCGCGCTGGGCGCCGGCGGCGTCGCTGCGTATCTGGCGAGCAGCTACGACAACAAGCCCGCAGCCCCTGTCCCGGTGGCCGAGAAGCTGCCGACGGTCGAGGTGCTCGTCGCCAAATCCGACATTCAGCTCGGCCAGGCCGTGAAGGCCGATGATCTGCTCTGGCAGACCTGGCCGCAGACAACCGCAAGCAGCGCCTTCATCCGCCGCGACAGCAGGCCCAACGCACAAAACGAGATCGGCGGTTCGATCGCGCGCGTGCCGCTGATGCAGGGTGAACCGATCCGCGAGCAGAAGCTGGTGAAGGCCGACGGCTCCGGCTTCATGGCCGCGATCCTGCCGTCGGGAATGCGCGCCGTGTCCACCGAGATCTCGGCAGAGACCGGCGCCGGCGGCTTCATCCTGCCGAACGACCGCGTCGACATCGTGCTGACGCGGCGGCTGAAGAATCCCGATCCCAGCGGCCCGGCCGGCGGCAACGACCTGATCCTGTCCGAGGTCGTCCTCACCAATATACGCGTGCTCGCGATAGACCAGGCGCCGAAGGAAAAGGACGGTCAGACCACCGTGCTCGGCAAGACCGTCACGCTCGAGCTGAAGCCCGAGCAGGTCGCCACGCTCTCGACCGCGCGCCAGGGCGGCACGCTCACACTTGCCCTGCGCAGCATCGCCGATGCCAGCGCCGCCGACGGCTCGGCCGAGGAGGCGCTCAAGCAGCGTCAGAGCGCCGGCGTGAACGTGATCCGCTACGGCGTGCAGACACGACAACTAACGTCACAGAAGTGATGGAGACATCATGAATTACGGGGACTATCGGATGGGCCTGCGCATTCGGGGGAAGCGCGCCGGCTCGTTCTGGGCAGGGGCCATGTTGATGCTGGGGCTGGTCGCGGCTCCTGATGTCGTCCGCGCCGCGGATGCGCCGGTCGGAGACCAGGCGCCGATGCAGGCGCCGGACCTCGGCGTATCGCCGGTCGCGACCATCGCGGCGGCGCGGTCACGTTCGCTGTCGCTCGGCATCGGCAAATCGATCGTCGTCGACCTGCCGCGCGAGGTCAAGGACGTGCTGGTGGCCGATCCCAAGATCGCCAATGCAGTGATCCGCTCGGCGCAGCGCGCCTACATCATCGGCGGACAGGTCGGCCAGACCAACGTGGTGTTCTTCAGCGCCGACGGCCAGCAGGTCGCCTCCTACGACATCGCGGTGAAGCGCGACCTCAACGGCATGCGCACGGCGCTGCGGCAGTTGCTGCCGGGCGTGCAGATCGAGGGCGTCGGCGACAGCGTGATGCTGACCGGCTCGGTGGCGAGCCCGGTCGAGGCCCAGCAGGCCGGCGACATCGCCGCCAAGCTCGTCGGCGGCAATGACAAGGTCGTCAACAACATCGTCGTGCGCGGCCGTGACCAGGTCATGCTGAAAGTCGTCGTCGGCGAAGTCCGCCGCGACATCATCAAGCAATTGGGCGTCGATCTCAGCGCCAGCCTGAATGCCGGCACTGCGGTGGTCAACTTCAACAATTCCAACCCGTTCACGGCCAGTAGCGGACCGCTGGTCGGCAATAACGGGCTTGGCGTGACCGGCCTCGCCAAGGGCGTCGCCACAGTCAACGCCACCATGCGCGCGATGGAAAGCGCGGGCGTGATGCGGACATTGGCCGAACCGAGCCTGACCGCAATCTCGGGTGAATCGGCGACCTTCATCGCAGGCGGCGAATTTCCAATTCCCGGCGGCTACGCCTGCGACCCGGTAACCCATGTCTGTACGACCCAGATCACCTACAAGAAGTTCGGCATCTCCTTGAACTTCACCCCGGTCGTGCTCAGCGAAGGCCGCATCAGCCTGCGCGTGATGACCGAAGTGTCGGAGCTGTCGAACCAGAACTCCATCACGGTGTCGCAGGCGCTGTCCTCGGGCACGACCAACTCCGTCACGATTCCCTCCGTGCAGACCCGCCGCGCCGAGACCACGCTGGAAATCCCGTCAGGCGGCTCGATGGCGATGGCCGGCCTGATCCAGCAGCAGACCAAGCAGGCCGTCAACGGCCTGCCCGGTGTCGACCAGATCCCGATCCTCGGCGCGCTGTTCCGCAGCCAGGACTTCGTCAACAACGAGACCGAGCTGATGGTGATCGTGACGCCCTATGTGGTGCGCGCGGTCGCGCAGAAGGAATTGTCGCGCCCCGATGACGGCTTCGCGCCGTCCTCGGATGCGCAATCAGCGCTGCTCGGCCGCATGAACCGCCTCTATGGCATCGCGCGCCGCGTCGATCCGATCGACGGCAACAGCGGCGATTTCGGCTTCATCATCGACTGACACGAACGGTTTGGGGACCGGGGCGAGACACGGGGCAAGAGGGGACTAGGCGATGACGAAGACATCGGATCGACGTCGCAATTTGCGCATCGCGCTCGCGCTGACGGGGCTCTCCGTCATGCTCGGAGCCTGCAACACCACCGGCGACGTCGTCACCACCCAGACGGTGCCGATCGACTACCGCATGC
The DNA here is from genome assembly GCF_018129685.1 of Bradyrhizobium manausense. GTDB lineage: Bacteria > Pseudomonadota > Alphaproteobacteria > Rhizobiales > Xanthobacteraceae > Bradyrhizobium > Bradyrhizobium manausense_D. The sequence goes on along the minus strand of NZ_JAFCLG010000005.1, from coordinate 141,607 downwards.
GTCACCCGATCGCGGTGCAGGACGGCAAGCGCTCCATCGTGATCTTCGTCGGCAAGGCGCGCGGCGGTCTCTCGGCGCCGCAGCAGGCCGACGTGATGGGCATTGCCCGGGACTGGGTCCGCGAAGGCACCGGCTCGGTCGTCGTCGATGTCCCGATCGACGCCGCGAATTCGCGCGCGGCCGCTGCGACCTATCACGAGATCCGCGCCGTGCTCGGCAGCGGCGGCGTGCCCGCGCGCGCCATCGTCCAGCATTCCTACCGCCCCGATGATCCCGGCCTGCTGCCGACCATCCGGCTGAGCTATTCCAGGATGACGGCGGTCGCCGGCCCTTGCGGGCTGTGGCCCGAGGACATAGGCCCGTCCATCGTCGATCCCGGCTACAACGAGAACCAGCCTTATTTCAATTTCGGTTGCGCCACCCAGCGCAATCTCGCGGCCATGGTCGACAACCCCGCCGACCTCGAGCAGCCGCGCGCGGAAACGCCGGCCTATACCGCGCGGCGTGACATCGCCTTCGACCGCTACCGCAAGGGTAACGCGACCACGACCACCTATCCCGAGGCCGAAAAGGCCAAACTGAGCGATACAGGCAAATGACGGGCATCCAGGACGAAGAGGCGGACGATCCGCAGCACCCCGGGGAACACATCGCGCCGGTTCCGCGTATCTCGGTGCAGGCCTTTTGCGAGACCGAGAAGACGCTCGCCGCGGTGACCGCGGCGGGGCAGGATCGCCGTCTCGCCAAGGCCCATCTCACCGCCAGGAGCGGCGGCCTTGCCGCGGCGATCGAAGTCTATGACACGATGCCGACGCCGAACGTCATCGTGATCGAGTCCGACGGCACGCGCGACATTCTCGAGGGCCTCGACGACCTCGCCGGCGTCTGCGACCCCGGCACCCGCGTCGTCGTGATCGGCAATCCCGGCGACACCGCGCCCTATCGCGAGCTGGTACGCCGCGGCGTCAATGACTACGTGATCGGACCGGTCGAGACCATCGACGTGGTGCGTTCGATCTGCAGCCTGTTTTCGGCGTCCGAAGCCATCATCACCGGCCGCATCATCGCGGTGGTCGGCGCCAAGGGCGGTGTCGGCGCGTCAACGGTCGCGCACAATGTCGCCTGGACCATTGCGCGCGACCTCGCGCTCGATTCCGTCGTGATCGATCTCGACCTCGCCTTCGGCACCGCGGGCCTGGACTACAATCAGGACCCGGCGCAGGGCATTGCGAACGCGGTGCTCTCGCCGGACAGGCCCGACACGGCGCTGATGGAGCGCCTGCTGTCCAAATGCACCGAGCATCTCAGCCTGCTTGCTGCGCCTGCCACACTCGACCGCGTCTATGATTTCGGCGCCGAAGCGTTCGACGCGATCTTCGACACGCTGCGCATGACCACCCCCTGCATCGTGCTCGACGTGCCGCATCAATGGTCGGCCTGGACCAAGCGCGCGCTGGTCAACGCCGACGACATCGTGATCGTTGCCGAGCCTGATCTCGCCAATCTGCGCAACACCAAGAACATGCTGTCGGTGCTCAAGGCGGCGCGCCCGAACGACCGGCCGCCGCTCTATTGCATCAACCAGGTCGGCATGCACAAGCGTGCCGAGATCGACGTCAAGTCGTTCGCCAAGACGATGGAGAGCCAGCCGCTCGCGGTGATCCCGTTCGATTCGAAGCTGTTCTCGACCGCGGCCAATAACGGCCAGATGATCGCGGAGGTCTCCAAGAGCCACCGCACCACCGAGCTGTTCCAGAACATGGCCAACCGCCTCGCCGGGCGCGGCGAGGTGAGGAAGCCGAAGCGTTCGCTGCTCGGACCGCTCTTGAAGAAGCTGAAGGGCAAAGCGGGACGCGGATCGGCGCCGCATCGCAAGGCGTCTTAAGCGCGAGACCGTGGTCTCTCCATTCCCTCCACCCGTTGTGGGACCCACAAGGGGGAGGGAACGCACCTCCGTCGGCGCGTCCAGCGAGTCTCACTTCACTGACCTCAGAGGAACTACTTCTCCGCCCGCTGCTGCTGTTTCTTGGCCAGCACCTGGCGCAGCGCCGCGACCTTGGCCGCGGCCTGGTCCGGCGGCAAATCTGCCTTCACGAGGATTTCAGCCTCGCCCTCGCGGCCCTGCAATCCGAGCACGAGCGCGAGATTGGCGCGGACCCGCACATCGCGCTGGTTGCGCTGATAGGCGCGGCCGAGCACCTGTTCGGCCTTCGGCAGATTGTTTTGCAGCATGTAGGACAGGCCGAGATTGGACAGCACGGTGGGCTCGTCGGGCACGATCTTCAGCGCTGCGGCGTAATATTGCTGCGCCTCCTCGTTGCGGCCGAGCTGATCGAGCGCCGCGCCCTGTGCCGACAGGATGCGCCAGTCGGGATCCTCGGGCGTATGCGCGCGGCTCAGCACGTCGAAGGCCTGCTGGAAATTGCCGTTGTCGGCGAGCGCGCGGCCATAGCCGGCGAGCAGCGCCCTGTTGTTGGGGTGGGCGAGCACCGCCTGCTCCATCACGGCGACCGCCTGGGCGCGCTGGCCGGTCTCGCGCAGCGCCTTGCCGTAGTCGAGCGCGATATTGGGGTCGCCGGGCTTGGCGCGGTAGCGTTCGCGCAGGGCGTCCAAATCCGACCTGGCGTCGGCCTTGGCGACAGGTTCCGACTTGCCACCGAGCGCACCGGTTACGTCGTCCAGGCTCGTGGTCTGGCAACCGGCGAGGGTTAGCACCGCGAGCGCGGAAAGCAGGACTCTCGCCGGGGACGAGGCAGGGAACGAACGCTTCGACATACTCTGATCACCGCCGGCGGACTGATCAGAGATGCTTTGCCGATTAACGCTAAAGTCAGGTTAAGAACGTGAGCTTGTGTGACCCATAGTTTGCGCACGCGCTTTCCGCAAAACCGCGTCACGCTTTGCGCTAACGCGGCACCCCGGGTCCGGATCATGCGCTCAGTCGGTAAATTCCGCACCGAACTCGCAGCCGATGCGCCAGCGCAGGCGGCACTGGCGGGAATAATCCGGCGCGAAGATGATGGTGAATTGCGGCGGCACTTCCAGAAATTCCGCCACCACTTTCACGCCACCATCCGAGATATCGGTGATCGTGCAGTCCCTCGGCAGCGAGCCCGCGCCAAAATGAATCTTGGCAAGTCGGCTGCACACCCGTCGTTCGCTTCTGCGGCGATTTGCAAGCATTTGAATTGTTCACCCGTTAGATCACGGCCCATCCCGCACCTCTAGGAGTAGCGGACATGTGTTGGGATGTGCTGAGCGCAGCCGCTCGCATTCGAGGCGTAGTCGAAGCTTAGTGTCTCCGTCCGGTTTACGGATCGTTAGGGGATTGCGGCGCGCCGACCTTCGTTCTTGTTTTGTTCTTGTCAAAACCGTCCTGATCTGCTACCCCTAATTGTACTGGGGGCAACATGGTTCAGCGGGTTTCGACAGTCGCCTTTGAAGGGATCGAGGCCCGCGCGGTCGACGTCCAGGTGCAGGTCGCGCCGGGGCTGCCGGCCTTTGCCATCGTCGGCCTGCCGGATAAGGCCGTCTCGGAGGCGCGTGAGCGGGTCCGTTCGGCGCTGATCGCCTCGGGGTTGGCGTTGCCGGCGCGGCGGATCACGGTCAATCTGGCGCCCGCCGATTTGCCCAAGGAAGGAAGCCATTACGACTTGCCGATCGCGCTGGGGCTGATGGCCGCGATCGGCGCGATCCCGCCGGATGCGCTGACCGGTTTCACCGTGCTCGGCGAACTCGGCCTCGACGGATCGATCGCGCCGGTGGCCGGCGTTCTGCCCGCTGCGATCGGCGCAAATGTGCGCGAGGAGGGCTTGATCTGTCCGGCGGCCTGCGGCTCGGAGGCGGCGTGGGCGAGCCCTGATATCCAGATCGTCGCCGCGCATTCGCTGATTCAGATCGCCAACCATTTCAAGGGCACGCAAGTGCTGTCGCGGCCGGTGCCGAAGGTGCATGAAGCGGCCGCATCGCCGCTCGACTTGCGCGATATCAAGGGCCAGGAGAGCGCCAAGCGCGCGCTGGAGATCGCGGCCGCCGGAGGCCACCACCTGCTGATGATCGGCGCGCCCGGTGCCGGCAAATCGATGCTGGCGGCGCGCCTGCCCTCGATCCTGCCGCCGCTATCGCCGGGCGAATTGCTCGAGGTCTCGATGATCGCCTCCGTCGCCGGCGAGATCGAGGGCGGTGCGCTGACATCGCGGCGGCCGTTTCGCTCGCCACACCATTCCGCCAGCATGGCCGCGCTCACCGGTGGCGGCGCACGCGCAAAACCCGGCGAGATCTCGCTGGCGCACCAGGGCGTGCTGTTCCTGGACGAACTGCCCGAGTTCGATCCGCGCGTGCTGGATTCGCTGCGCCAGCCGCTGGAGAACGGCGAGGTCTCGGTGTCGCGCGCCAACCACCGCGTCACCTACCCTGCCCGCTTCATGCTGGTTGCGGCAATGAACCCCTGCCGCTGCGGCAATGCATTCGAGCCCGGCTATGCCTGCAAACGCGGGCGCATCGACCGCTGCACCGGCGATTACCAGGCACGCATCTCCGGCCCCTTGATGGACCGCATCGATCTGCGGATCGAGGTTCCCGCAGTCACAGCGGCCGACCTGATCCTGCCGCCGCCGACAGAAGGCTCCGCCGAGGTCGCGGCACGCGTCGCAGCCGCGCGCGACATCCAGCTCGCACGCTACGCCAAGGCGGGCCTGCCGCGGGTCCGCACCAATGCCGAAGCGCCTGCGGCGGTGCTCGAAGACATCGCCAGGCCTGATACCCAGGGACAGAAATTGCTGCGCGATGCCGCCGAGACCATGCGGCTGTCGGCGCGCGGCTATCACAGGGTGCTGCGGGTGGCGCGCACGCTCGCCGACCTCGACGGCACCGAGAAGATCGGCCGGCTGCATCTCGCCGAAGCCTTGTCCTATCGCGCACTCGCGGAGGATGTGCGGCAGCTCGCCTGATCATCCCGCGCGTCAACCCCGCGGTAACGAGTTTCCTTTACGCTCTGCAAACCATAAGGCCCACAAGTTCCATTCACGGATGTCCCGCGGGCCCGGCGAGTAGAGTGTCATGTTGCGTTTCAAGATCCTGGCCTCAGTGGTTCCCCTGTTGGCGGCTGCGGTTTTCGCCCGCAGCGAGATCGGATCGGTCTCGCAGCCCTGTATCGCCCTCGGCGACACCTCGGTCGAACTGACGGCCCTGGTCTGGCAGGCGGGCGTCCACGTCGCCTTCACCGACGATCTGTCGCGGGCCACGGTCCGGGTCCAGATCACCGATGATGCGGATGCCGCGGACTTCGCGGTCGTCGACGACGGTCTCGGCTCCGAGACCGAATCCTGTCGGGCCAACCCGGCGACGCGCCTCATCACGATCGCCGCGCAGCCGGTCGACGGCGGCCCGGTCATTTATCTCTCCACCGAAGGACCGGCTGACTACCGAATCTATGTGCGCTCGAAGACGTTCTCGCAGCAGGAAGCCGCAGCGCTGATCGTCGGCGCTCATGGCGGCCAGCCGCTGCCCGTCCAGGCCGCCTCGCTCTGATCGGTTAACACCTCGTCAACCCTGTTTGGAGGCGGCGTCGAAGCCTCAAGCTGTTCGCAAGGTCGGCGAGACATCGTCGCGCACGGCGGGGGCGGGTTTACGAATCGGGGTCGGTAGCGATGGATCGGACGTTCCGGATCAAGGTGCGCATGCGCCGCTTCAGGCGGGCGCATCCGCGCATCGCCTTTGCGATCCGCTCCTTCATGATCTTCTCGGCGACCTTCGGCGGCGCCTATGGCTTCGTCACCGGCAGTCGTTCGGAAAATTCCGGTTACGATCCCAACACCTTTGCGATCGGCGCGAGCTTCCTGTTCGCGCTGGCCTGCCTCGGCCTTGCCACGCTCAGCATGCGGCTGCGTTTCGTCGCCAGGCGGATGCGCAAGCTCGCCGCCCACAACGAGGCACTGATCGACCGCAATTGGGAACTGAAGGAAGCCGAGGAGCGCGCCCGCAGCCTGTTCGAGCAGCAGGGCGATCTGATCGTGCTGCGCGACCATCAGGGCCGCATCACCTTCGCCAACGACGCCTATTGCGCGCTCGCCGGACAGCAGCGCAGCGCGCTGGTCGGCACGCGATTTGACTTCGACGTGCTGGAGCAGGGCGACAGCGCGCGCGAAAGCAATGGCACGCGCATCCACGACCAGAAGATCGCAACGCCGCTCGGTGCGCGCTGGATCGCCTGGCGCGAGGGCTTCGTGCGGCACGATGCGGGCCAGCCCGCCGAATTGCAGAGCGTCGGCCGCGACGTCACCGACCGCACCGAGAGCGAGCGCGCCTTGTCCGACGCGCGTGACCAGGCCGACGCCGCCAACCGCGCCAAATCGCGCTTCCTCGCGATGGCCTCGCACGAGATCCGTAACCCGCTGAACGGCATCATCGGCATGGGCGGGCTCTTGCTCGACACCACGCTGACGCCGGAACAGACCACTTATGCCCGGGCCGTGAAAGCATCGGGCGAAGCGCTGATGGCGCTGATCGAGGAATTGCTCGATTACTCCAAGATCGAAGCCGGCAAGCTCGATCTCGACCAACGTCCCTTTGCGCTCTCGACCCTGATCGAGGAGGTTACCGAACTGCTGGCGCCGCGCGCACAGGCCAAGAGCCTCGAGATCGCGGCTTACGTCGACGAGCGCTTGCCGCTCGAGGTCGTCGGCGACGCCGCGCGGTTGCGGCAGGTGCTGCTCAATCTCGCCGGCAATGCCATCAAGTTCACCGCATCAGGCGGCGTCGCCCTGATCGTCGAGCCCGGGATCTGGCCGAACGAGATCAGCTTCCTGGTCCGCGACACCGGCATCGGCATCGCGCCCGAAGCGCAGTCGCGCATCTTCCGCGAGTTCGAGCAGGCCGACGACCGCGTCGCCCGCACCTATGGCGGCACCGGGCTCGGCCTTGCCATCAGCGAGCGCATCGTCAAGCGCATGGGCGGCCGCATCACGCTGGAAAGCGAGCCGGGCAAAGGCTCGACCTTCGAGGTCGCGATCCCGCTCGCGCCCTCGCAAGGCGACGCCGGACACACCGCGTTCCCGAGCCCCGACCTCACCGGCAAATCCATCCTGCTGGTGGCCGACGGAATCGAAGCGTCCCTGATCGCGCGGCGGCTGGAGCGCTGGGGCGGCCAGACATGCCTGGTCGCAGATGCAGCGGTCGCCGAAGCGTTGCTGCCGGAACGCTCATGGCACGCGATGCTGGTCGACCGGGCGCTGGGCGCGGTCGCCGCCGATCGCCTGGGCGATGCCGCCCGCGCCTATGCGACGCAGCGGCTCGTGTTACTGACGCCGAGCTCGCGTCACGACAAGCTTTCGCCTGCTTTCACCGGCTTCCTGGTCAAGCCGCTGCGTGCAGCTTCCCTTGCCGCGCGTCTTGCGCTGACACCGGAGGTCGCCTCGCCGGACCTCGCGCCCGAGCCTCTCGAGCCGGCGCCGATCAGGACGCCCGCCGGCGGGCTCTCGATCCTCGTCGCCGAAGACAACGAGATCAACGCGCTCTTGATGCGGTCGCTGCTCACAAAGCTCGGCCACCGCGTCGTCATCGCGGTCCAAGGCGAGGCTGCGCTGGAATCCTGGCTTGCGGCAAGCTCGGCCGGCACGCCCTATGATCTGGTGTTGATGGACATCCAGATGCCGCAGCTCGACGGCATCGAAGCGACCAAGCGCATCCGCGCGCATGAAGCCGCCACCGGCGGCCGCCACACGCCGATCCTCGCGCTCACCGCGAACACGCTGGTGGAAGATCGCTACGCCTGCTTCGAGGCGGGCATGAATGGATTCTTGATCAAGCCGCTTGATCGCGAGAAGCTGGACGAAGCGCTGGCGGGGCTTGCCGCGGCAAGGCAGTTGGCGGTGTAGCGGCAATTGACGTTGCCGTAGGGTGGGCAAAGCGTAGCGTGCCCACCAATTGCGTCGGATAACACCGAGTGGTGGGCACGGCGCGCGAAGAGCGCGCCTTTGCCCACCCTACGGCACCATTGCCTACAACCTTCGCAGCGCCACGCTCTCCACCGCGTGATCCGCACCCTTCTTCAGGATCAGCGTCGCGCGGGGGCGGGTCGGCAGAATGTTGTCCTCGAGATTGGCGAGGTTGGTACGCTCCCAGATCGCGGTGGCGGTGGCGGTTGCCTCCTCGTCCGACAACAGCGCGTAGCGGTTGAAATAGGACTTCGGATCGGTGAACGCGGTATCGCGCAGCGCCAGGAAGCGCTTGATGTACCAGCTCCGCAGCGCCGCCTCGTCCGCATCGATGTAGACCGAGAAGTCGAAGAAGTCGGAAACGACAGGCACCGCCTTGCCGTCACGCGGCAGCTTGCCGGTCTGCAACACGTTGACGCCCTCGACGATCAGAATGTCGGGCTGATCGACCTCCGCCCACTCGTTCGGCACGATGTCGTAGGTCAAATGCGAATAGACCGGCGAGCGCACATGGCGGCGTCCCGCCTTGATGTCGGACAGGAAGCTGAGCAGCAGCGGCAGGTCGTAGCTCTCCGGAAAGCCCTTCTTCTGCAAGATGCCTTGCTGTTCGAGCAGGGCCTTCGGATACAGGAACCCGTCGGTTGTAATCAGCTCGACCTTCGGCCGCGGCGACCAGCGCGCCAGCAATGCCTGAAGCACGCGGGCCGTGGTGGATTTTCCGACCGCGACCGAGCCGGCAACTCCGATGATGTAGGGCACCTTGCGGTCGCGGATGTTGAGGAACTGGCGTTCGGCGTAATACAGGCGCTGCATCGCATCGACATAGATCGAGAGCAGGCGCGACAGCGGCAGGTAAATGTCCTCGACCTCCTTGAGATCGAGGCGATCGTGCAGCGAACGCAGCCGGTCGAACTCGCCCGGCTCCAGCGTCATCGGCGTATCGTCGCGCAGACGCGCCCACTCTTCGCGCGTGTAAACGCGGTATGGATTGTATTGCTGCTCGGGTGCGCGGATATCCATGACGCCACCTTCTCCGTGGGTAACTAGCCCTTACGCGACGCTTTCTCTTCCAGCCCTGACATATTCGTACGCTTGTCCAGCGCCGCTTCCACTTCTTCCAGCTTTACGCCGCGTGCCTTGAGCAGCACAAGGAAATGGTAGAGCAGGTCGGCGCCTTCGGCGATCAGATGCGCGCGATCGTTTTCGACTGCCGCGATTACGGTTTCGACTGCTTCCTCACCGAACTTCTTGGCGCAATGTTCGGCGCCCTTGTCGAGGAGCTTGCGGGTATAGGAGGCCTCGCCACCGGAGGCCGCGCGGGCGTCGATGGTGTCGGCGAGGTCGTGGATCGTGAAACGCGCCATCGGAATTACTCGGAAACACATCCGGTCAGAGGCCAATCCCCGGCGACCTGTGTAGCAGTTTTAAGAACGGGAGTCGTCAGGCATCCATGCGCATGGGCAGCCCGCGCCGGGCCATGTGCTCCTTGGCTTCACGTATGGTGAATTCCCCGAAGTGGAAGATCGAGGCGGCCAGCACGGCGGTGGCGTGCCCGTCGCGGATACCGTCAACGAGGTGGTCGAGATTGCCGACGCCGCCGGAGGCGATCACGGGAACGGGAACGCTGTCGGCGATCGCCCGGGTCAGCGGGATGTCAAAACCCTGCCTTGTGCCGTCGCGGTCCATCGAGGTGAGCAAAATTTCACCAGCGCCGAGCGAGACCACTTCCTGGGCATATTCGATGGCGTCGATGCCGGTCGAGTTGCGGCCGCCATGGGTGAAGATCTCCCAGCGCTCGCCGCCGCCGGCGCGCTTGACCCGCTTGGCGTCGATCGCGACCACGACGCACTGCTCGCCGAACTTTTCGGCGGCCTCCTTCACGAACTCGCGCCGCGACACCGCGGCGCTGTTGATCGAGACCTTGTCGGCGCCGGCACGCAGCAGCGTCTTGATGTCGTCCACCTGGCGCACGCCGCCGCCGACGGTCACAGGCATGAAGCAGGCTTCCGCCGTGCGCCGGACCACATCCAGCATGATGCCGCGGTTCTCATGGGTCGCCGTGATGTCGAGGAAGGTCAGTTCGTCGGCACCGGCGGCGTCATAGGCGATCGCGGCTTCGACGGGATCGCCGGCATCGCGCAGATCGACGAAATTGACGCCCTTGACGACGCGGCCGTCCTTGACGTCGAGGCAGGGGATCACGCGCACCTTGAACATGGGTCAGCTCCTAAAGCATGATCCGGAAAAGTGCGAAGCGGTTTTCCGGAAGATCATGCGTAAACCATTACGCACTCGCGTCGCGGATCAAGGTCAGGGCGGCGGCGGGATCGAGCCGGCCGTCATAGAGCGCGCGGCCGGCGATGGCGCCGGCGAGCTTCCTGGCGCGCGGCGTCAGCATCGCCTTGACGTCCTCGATCGAGGCGAGGCCGCCCGACGCAATCACCGGGATCGAGATGGCATCCGCCAGCGCAATGGTCGCGTCCAGGTTCAGGCCCTTGAGCAGGCCATCGCGTGCGATGTCGGTGAAGATGATGGCGGCGACGCCGGCATCCTCGAACCGCTGCGCGATCTCCAGCACCGTGACCTCAGAGGTCTCGGCCCAGCCCTCGACCGCGACCTTGCCGTCGCGCGCGTCGAGGCCGACAGCGACGCGGCCGGGGAATTTCTTCGCCGCCGCCTTCACGAGCTCCGGATCGCGCACCGCAGCGGTGCCGATGATGACGCGGGTGATGCCCTTGTCGAGCCAAGCTTCGACGGTCTTGAGATCGCGAATGCCGCCGCCGAGTTGCACCGGGATCGGAATCGTCTTCAGCATCGCCTCGACGGCCTGCGCGTTCACCGGCTTGCCGGCAAAGGCGCCGTCGAGATCGACGACGTGAAGATATTCAAAACCCTGCGCGACAAAGCTCCGCGCTTGCGCCGCGGGATCGAGATTGAACACGGTTGCGCGCGCCATGTCGCCTTGCTCGAGGCGCACGCACTGGCCGTTCTTGAGGTCGATGGCAGGAAAGAGAATCACGGCTTCCATCGCAAAAAGTTCGAGATCAGGGCCAGGCCGAAACGCTGGCTCTTCTCGGGGTGAAACTGCGTGCCGATAGCGGTGTCCTTCGCGACGATCGCGGTGACAGGCCCGCCGTAGTCGGCGCGCGCGAGCACGTCCGCCTCGTTGGCAGCGTTGAGGTGGTAGGAGTGCACGAAATAAGCGTGCTGGCCCTTCTCGCCGAGCGGCAGCTTGTTCAGCACCGGATGCTCGCGCAGGACCTCGAGCGTGTTCCAGCCCATGTGCGGGATCTTCAGGCTCTCATCGCGCGGCGTGATCTTCTCGACGTCACCGCCGATCCAGTTCAGGCCTTCGGTGATGACATGCTCCTTGCCGCGGCTCGCCATCAGCTGCATGCCGACGCAGATGCCGAAGAACGGCCGCGCCTTGACGCGCACCGCCTCGGTGATCGCCTCGACCATGCCGTTGACGGCATCGAGACCCCTACGGCAATCGGCGAAGGCGCCAACGCCCGGCAGCACGATACGATCCGCCTCATAGGCCCGATCGGGATCGTTGGTCACGAAGACCTTTTGCGGATTTTCCAGGCCGCGCGCGGCGCGCTCGAAGGCCTTGGCGGCGGAATGCAGATTCCCGGAACCGTAATCAATGATGGCGATGCTCATCGTGACCCTCCCGGTTCTGGAAACAATCCAATGATGCCGCCGGCCGGAAGCGGCGGCGGGTTCGAAAATGGCTGACCCGGCGTATGGCGAGTCGGCGGCGGGCCGCCGCGATCGACGGCCCATTGATCGTTGACGACGCCGCGCTGCGCCTTGCTCCAGCGCTCGAAGAAGCGCCGCTCGGCGGTGTCCTCGTCATCGGCAACGACGACATCGAGCTGGCGCCAGCTGCCACGTGAAAGAGTCCAGCGGCGCAGGCTGGAAGCCTCGAAACCCATCAGCAGCGCAACGATGCAGTTGGCGAGGAAGATGGAGCTGCGACCGACACCGAGGCTGTGCAGCCCGGCATCGAACGCCGCGAGAAAAACGATCCAGCCGATCAGGGCCAGCCACAGCCTGTTCCAGGCCAGCCAGACCGGGCCGAGCAGCATCGCCCAGACATGGAAGCCGTCGCGCACGAACACGAACTTGTCGGTCGCGCGCAGATCGGCGCCGCCTGGGGAGGGAGCATGAACTGTGTAGACAGGCATTTTCGATGCCCCGTTCTCGAGAATTGGATCAATGCCGCCGATAGCGCCTGGCCACCAAGACGGAGAGGTCAGCCGCCGAGCGAGCCCTTGGTGGACGGGATTTCGCCCGCTGCCTTGGGATCGATCGCGACCGCGATGCGCAGCGCCCGCGCCAGGCCCTTGAAGCAGGACTCGGCGATATGGTGGCTGTTATCGCCATATAGGGTCTCGACGTGGAGAGTCACGCCGGCGTTGATGGCGAAGGCCTGGAACCATTCGCGCACCAGCTCGGTGTCGAACTCGCCGATCTTGTCGCGGGGGAAGTCGGCCTTGAACACCAGGAACGGGCGGCCCGAAATGTCGATGACCACGCGCGACAGCGTCTCGTCCATGGGCAGGTGCACGCCGGCATAGCGGGTGATGCCCGCCATGTTGCCGAGCGCCTGCCTGACCGCCTGGCCGAGCGCGATGCCGGTGTCTTCGGTGGTATGGTGATAATCAATGTGCAAATCGCCTACCGCCTTGACCGTGAGGTCGATACGGGAATGGCGGGCGAGGAGATCGAGCATATGGTCGAAAAAGCCGATGCCGGTCGCGATATTGGCCACGCCCGTGCCATCGAGGTTCACGGAGACCTCGATGTCGGTTTCCTTGGTCTTGCGCTTGATCGTCGCGGTGCGCATTGAAGGCTTTCGCTGGGGTTTGGTCCGAAAACGCCAGTCTCTTAACAGCCAAATGACGCCTTCGCTACTGCGGGAACGGTTGGCGGGGCTCTACTTCTGCCTATGGTGAGCGAATTGGGCCCGGAGCGGCCCGTTGTGCCCGCGCTCCCGACGGCCTAAATCAGGCCGGATAACGAGGTATTTCATGCAGGATTCCCAGAACAGCTCGCCGGTCTGGCACGGCACCACGATTTTGACGGTCCGCAAGGGCGGCAAGGTGGTGATCGGCGGCGACGGCCAGGTCTCGATCGGCCAGACCGTGATCAAGTCCAATGCCAAAAAGGTCCGTAAACTCGGCAAAGGCGACGTCATCGGCGGCTTCGCCGGCGCCACCGCCGACGCCTTCACCCTGTTTGAGCGGCTGGAAAGCAAGCTCGAGCAATATCCGGGGCAGCTGACCCGGGCCGCGGTGGAGCTGGCCAAGGACTGGCGCACCGACCGCTACTTGCGGCGGCTGGAAGCCATGATGATCGTGGCCGACAAGGACGTCTCCCTGGTGCTGACGGGCACCGGCGACGTGCTCGAGCCCGAGGCCGGCGTCATGGCGATCGGCTCCGGCGGCAATTACGCGCTGGCCGCGGCCCGCGCCCTTGTCGACACCGACAAGGACGCCGAGACCATCGTCCGCCGCGCGCTCGACATCGCCGCGGACATCTGCGTCTACACCAACCGCAACGTCACCATCGAAGCGCTGACGGCGGGCTGATGAATTCAGCCCGCAGCGTCAGCCCGACCCAGCCCGCAATACCGCCGCTCGCCTTCCTCGGCATCGCGCTGCTGCTATTGGCGCTGCAGGCCTCGATCCTGTTGGCGATGGGGCGGGTGCCGATCTGCACCTGCGGCTACGTCAAGCTGTGGCATGGCGAGGTGAACAGCTCGGAGAATTCGCAGCACATCGCCGACTGGTACAGCTTTTCGCACGTGCTGCACGGTTTCCTGTTCTACGGACTGACCTGGCTGCTGTTCTCGCGGCGGCTTGACTGGCCCGCCCGGCTGATCATCGCGATGTTGATCGAGGGCGCCTGGGAGATCGTCGAGAACTCGCCGTTCATCATCGAACGCTACCGCGCCGGCACGATCTCGCTCGACTATTACGGCGACAGCATCGTCAATTCGGTGTCGGACACCCTGTTCATGATGCTGGGGTTCCTCGTGGCGCGCACGTTGCCGATCAAGGCCACTGTCGGGCTCGGGCTTGCCTTCGAGATCATGCTGGCGCTGCACATCAGAGACAATCTGACGCTCAATGTCCTGATGCTGATCCATCCGATCGAGGCCGTGAAGCAATGGCAATCCGGTCCGCCGATCATCTGACGGCCAAAAAAGCGGCTTGTCCCCGCCAGCTTCTGATCCTAGCTAAGGTGCCATGACAGATTTTTCTCCCCGCGAAATCGTTTCCGAACTCGACCGCTTCATCGTCGGCCAGGCTGACGCCAAGCGCGCCGTCTCGATCGCGCTGCGCAATCGCTGGCGCCGGCAGCAACTCGAAGGCTCCTTGCGCGAAGAGGTGCTGCCGAAGAACATCCTGATGATCGGGCCGACCGGCGTCGGCAAAACCGAGATTGCGCGGCGATTGGCAAAGCTCGCGAACGCGCCGTTCCTGAAGGTGGAAGCGACCAAATTCACCGAGGTCGGCTATGTCGGCCGCGACGTCGAGCAGATCGTGCGCGATCTCGTCGAGGTCGCCATCGCGCAGGTGCGGGAGCGCAAGCGCAAGGACGTGCAGGCGCGGGCCCAGCTCGCGGCCGAGGAGCGCGTGCTCGATGCGCTGGTCGGCGCCAATTCCAGCGCCGCGACGCGGGAATCCTTCCGCAAGAAGCTGCGCGCTGGCGAGCTCAACGACAAGGAAATCGAGATCGAGACGCAGTCGTCCGGCGGCGGCATGCCGATGTTCGAGATCCCGGGCATGCCGGGTGCGCAGATGGGCGCGATCTCGATCGGCGACATCTTCGGCAAGCTCGGCGGCCGCAGCAAGACGCGGCGGCTGACGGTGGAAAGCTCGCACGAGATCCTCGTCAACGAGGAATCCGACAAGCTCTTGGACACCGAGCAGCTGACGCTGGAGGCGATCAGCGCGGTCGAGAACAACGGTATCGTCTTCCTCGATGAGATCGACAAGATCTGCGCCCGTGACGGCCGCGTCGGCGGCGACGTCTCGCGCGAAGGCGTGCAGCGCGACCTGCTGCCGCTGATCGAGGGCACGACGGTCTCGACCAAGCACGGCGCGGTCAAGACCGACCATATCCTGTTCATCGCCTCCGGTGCCTTCCACGTCGCAAAGCCGTCGGACCTCTTGCCGGAATTGCAGGGCCGCCTGCCGATCCGCGTCGAGCTGCAGGCGCTGACCCGGGACGACATGCGCCGCATCCTGACCGAGCCAGAGGCCTCGCTGATCAAGCAATATGTCGCGTTGATGCAGACCGAGGGCGTCACGCTCGACATCACCGACAGCGCGGTCGACGCGCTCGCCGATGTCGCGGTCGCCGTCAATTCCACCGTCGAGAACATCGGCGCCCGGCGGCTCCAGACCGTGATGGAGCGGGTGCTGGACGAGATCTCCTTCACCGCCCCCGACCGCAGCGGCGAGACCGTCAAGGTCGATGCTGATTTCGTGCAGAAGCACGTCGGCGACCTCGCCAAGAACGCTGACCTCAGCCGGTTCATTTTGTAATTCGGCCGGGCTCAGCTATCTATCCCGCTGTCGTCCTGGCGAAAGCCAGGACCCATAACCACCACCGGTTATTGTTGGAAAAGATAGCGGCCCCGGCTTTGACTCAAAACGAACATTCGTGGCTATGGGTCCCGGCCTTCGCCGGGACGACGGTGGAGTGTGGAGTGCGGCGGGTGCCACGTGCCTGCTAGCATCCTCCAAAACCCCTGGCGCGTTCTGCTCGCGATCAACGCGGCCGTCATCGTCGGCGTGTTCGTTCACAAGATCCAGCTGCCGCCTTACGTCCCCTACATCCATCTCCTGGTCGATTACCATCTCGGCTTCATCAAGCGCGCGCTGATCGGGGCGATCGTTGCGCTGTTCACCGACAAGGTGCCGGTGTGGCTGGTGTTCGCGCTCGGCGGAGTGACGTGGCTGGTGACAGCGGCCCTTTACGCAAGACTGTTCCAGAGGACGTTCGGTTTCAGCGCGAAGACGCTGCCTTTGTTCGTCTTCATCGCGGGCTCGCCGTTCTTCCTGAAGAACTTCATGCACACGCTCGGCCATTTCGACATCTATGGCTGTGCGTTCGCGATCATCCTGCTGCTGATGCCGGCGCGCTCCTTGCTGTTCGTGGCGATCGCGGCGCTGTTCTCGATCATCCTCGTCCTGATCCACCACATTCATCTCTTGATGTATGTGCCGACGATCATCGCCATCGTCGTGACGAGGCACTATCTCGCCTGCGGCTGCAACCGCGGCAATGTCGCGTTCGGCATCATTGCCCTCGCGGTCGTCTCGGCACTGTTCTTCGCGGCGCAGTTCCTGGGAACGATGCCGATCCCGGAAGCGGATTTCGTCGCCTACCTGAAAACGCGGATGGCCGATCCATCCCGCACCGATCTGCTGCAATTCGCCTACATCTGGTACCAGCCGCTTGCGAAGGAGATTTCGGATACCTGGGGCCGCCTGCCGCACAACAGCCTCGGCATTCCCGTGTTCGCCCTGCTGATCTGGCTGCACACGCCGCTGTGGCGCTATTTTGCCGGTCTGATCGGCGCGCTCGCGAACGAGACGCACCGCCGCCTCGTGATCGCAGCCTTGATCGGCGTCAGTCTCGCCTATCTCGTGATGTTCGCGATGGTGTTCGACTATTCGCGCTGGATCTCGAACTGGGCAGTCTGCATGTTCCTGTTCCTGCATGCCGTGAAGATGCTGCCGGCAAAGCAGGAGACGCCGCTGATTCCGGCGGAGGACCAGACGACCAACATCTTCGGCCTGATCATCACGCTGATCCCGCGCGTCGGAATCGTCCGGCCGTTTTAAGATTCAAAATCGAGTTCGCTCAGCAGCAATGGTCTTTCCGTTCCCTCCCCCCTTGTGGGGGGAGGGAACGCACCGCCGTCGGGAAACGCGTCGGGTCTCATCGCATCAAATCTTAAAACCGCGCCCGCCGGATCCGCACGTACAGCGCGCCCTCGCCACCGTGGCCGATGGCAGCCTCCTCGAAGCCGACCACGAAGGCGCGAAATTCCGGCAGGCTGAGCCATTCCGGCACCTGCCGACGCAGCACGCCGCTTTCGCCGCCGCTGCGACCCTTGCCGGTGATGACGAGGACAAAGGTCAGGCCCTCGTGGTGGGCCCGGTGCAGGAAGCCGGTCAAAGCGCGATGCGCGCGCATCTGGGTCATGCCATGCAGATCGAGCCGCGCGTCGATCTCGCTGCGGCCGCGCGACAGCTTTGTGCGCTCGCGCTTGCCGAGCGGGGCGAGCGGCGGCATCGACGGTTTTGGCGGACGTGGGGCTGGGGCCGCAGCCAGGGGTCGCGGCGATGGTGCGGGTTTGGCGATGGGCGCCGAGGGCACGGGCTCGGTGCGCGGCGTGCTGTGCGGCTTTGCCGCGCGATGCTTCCGCAGCGGCTTGACCTGCTTTGCGACCAGATCCCACAGCTCGCGGTCTTCCTCGCTGAGCCCACGACGGCGCGGCGTGGGACGCGGATCCAGCAGGGGCGGACGGGACGATCGCTTCATTGCTGGTGGGAGCGGGTTTTCATGTGCCTGCGCGGTTCAGGGGCGGGCTCTATCACAGGACGCGGCGCCGGAAGCGGCACCGGGCTCGCGACCGCAGCAGCCTCGTCCTTGCCTGACATCGCGGCCGAGGCGACAGGCTTCGCCGCGGGTGCTTGCGGAAACAGTCTTGCGATCTTCTCCGATGGCCGCGGGTCCGGCACCGGCAGCCTGGCTGCGCGCACGTTTGGATCGAGGCTCTTCGGCACCAGCATGACGAAATGCATGGGGTGGCGCAGCCGGCCCGAAACGCGGCCGGCCTCGGCGCCCGCGCCAAAATAGAGATCGGCGCGTGCGGGACCGACGATGGCCGAGCCGGTGTCCTGCGCGATCATCAGCCGGTGGAATGGCGTCTTGGCGCGGTCGGATTCGATCGGCAGTTCGCCCTCGATGAAGAACGGTGTGCCGTAGACATGCAGCGATTTGTCGACCGCGATCGAACGGCCGGCGGTGAGCGGAATGCCTTGCGCGCCGACCGCCTCGTCTTTGTCGGACAGATTGACCTCGTGGAAGAAGATGTAGGACCGGTTCTGCCGTCGCAACTCCCTGGCGCCGTCGGGGTTTTGGGCCATCCACTCCCTGATCTTCTGCATCGACATCTCCTCCTTCGGAATGATGCCGCGCTCGATCAGGATGCGCCCGACCGCCGTATAGGGATAGCCGTTGTAGGAATCGTAGTTGAGCCTGATCGTGCTGCCGTCGTCGAACTTGATCCGCGCCGAGCCTTGGATCTGGGCGAACAGCAAATCGGTCGGATCCTTCAGCCAGGCGATCTCCAGCCCGCGTCCGGCGATCTTGCCATCCTCGATCTCGCCGCGGTCGTAATACGGCACGAGCTTGCGGCGGCCGATCTTGCGATAGACCGGTCCCTTGTTGGGCAGGCTGACCGAGGCCTGGTTGAAGCCGCGCACGAACAGGTTCGAGGGGCGGCGATAGACCGGGACGTTGTAGACATCCGTCTGCGTGCGCGATCCCTCCAGCACCGGCTCGTAATAGCCGGTGACGAAGCCATCGGGCTCGCCGAGGCGCGAGATGCGCAGCGGCGAAAAGTTCGCCTCGAAGAAGCTCTTTGCGGTCGCGTCGTCAGTCGGCTCGAGCGATTTGGCGGCGCGGCAGGGTTCGCTCAGCGAGCCGCCCAGTGCCTTTGATTCGGGCGTCTTTTGTTCAACTGCACCGGTCTGCGCGTTGATCGAACGGCAGCTGGCGCGAAAAGTCTTGTAGGCGGCGAGATGATCGTCGTCGTTCCAGCCTTTCACGTCCGCCCAGGCCAGCGGCAGATATTGGGCGCCGGGCATTTCGAAGGGAAGAGGGAGCTGCGGATAGGGCAGCGCGCGGGGCCGGATCGCGGCGACTTCGGGGGCCGCGTGACGATGGTGGCTGCGGGAGTGGCGCCGCGCAGCCTCGGCGCCAAGCGAAAACGAAGCCAGCACGACGAGGCCTGCGCAAAGCGCGGTCGCGCTGTTCCTCAGGAAACTCTTAATTCGCGCTTCCGGTGCCAACCAGCTTCCAGTTCGGATCGCGAGAGGTGGTGTCGCGGGCGAAAGTCCAGATGTCGGTGATGTCGGCGACCTTGTCGGCGTTGCCGTCGACGATGTTGCCGGCCTTGTCGCGGGTGACCGAGATCATCTGGGAAACGAAACGGATCGTGAGCTGCGCCGTGCGATCGCGCAGCTCGGCGCCGACCAGCTCGGCCTTGTCGATCGAGACGAAGCGCGTCTCCGTCTTCTGCTCGTTCTTCTCGCGGTCCTTGATCGCGGCGTCAAAACTCTCATAGACCTCCGACGACAGCAGGTCGCGCAGCGAGCGGCGATCGCCATTGGCAAAGGCCAGCACGATCATTTCATAGGCGCCACGGGCGCCCGAGATGAAGTGGCGCGGATCGAAGGTGGAGTCCTTGTCGGCGATGGCGTCGAGACCCTGGGCCAGCGCAGTGCCGGGCTCGGCCAGGCCCTTCCAGCGATCGGAAGGCGGGGTGGGCTCTGCGGTCGGCGCCGCCGGCGGCTGGTCGATCACCTTGCCCGGCATGGTCACGACGTTCTTGTCCGGAGCACCCCCCAAGGCATTGCGCGCCGTACGGTCGAACGGCGGCCGTTCATTGCCGGTCCGCTGCCCCAGGACGCTCCGCAGCCGCAGGAAAATAAAGACCGCCAGCGCAAGGAAGATAATGGTGTAGATGTCCACGTCGTATCGCTTTCTGGTCTTTGCTCAGGTCTTCTTTTGGGGCCGCTACCGGGAAAATCAATCCGGCCAGTAGACCGTTCCGGACCGGAACGGCAAGACTCCATCACCATTTCAGGTCCGCGCGTCACGTCCGCCGGATGTAGGCACGAAATCTGGCCCGGCCAATGGCGCCTTTTGGCACATCGTGAAGTGTAGCGCGTTTTATGCTTAAGGGGAAACCCGATCCTGCCCGGAAATCGCGCATCTTCAAGCGTTTAACAAGCGATTTCGTGTCCGGGGCGGGAGAACCGTCACAGTTGTGGGCGTGGCCCGGATCGACCCTCCGGAGCCGTTCGTCCTTGTGGAATGAGGCGGCCCTATGTTAGCCAACCGCCGCGAAATTCAGCCCAATCGGGTAAGGAGATACTTCGATGACCAACGGTAACGGCACCCCTCCCGAGGCGGCCCAGGCTCCCCAGCTCAACGTGCTGGCGCAATATACCAAGGACCTGTCGTTCGAAAATCCGAACGCACCGAGTTCGCTCCAGGCGCAGAGCCAGCCGCCCCAGATCAACATCCAGATCAATGTCGGCGCCAACAACCTCAGCGAAACCGAGTTCGAGGTGACGCTGTCGGTCGAGGGCAAGGCCGAGACCGCGGGCAAGGTGATGTTCTCGTTCGAGCTGGCCTATGCCGGCGTGTTCCGCATCGCCAATGTTCCCAAGGAGAACCTGCATCCGCTGGTCATGATCGAATGCCCGCGGCTGCTGTTCCCGTTCGCCCGCGAGATCATCGCAACAGCCGTGCGTGACGGCGGCTTCCCGCCGCTGATGCTGGATCCGGTCGACTTCGTCGGTCTCTATCGCCAGAATATGGAGCGGCAGATGGCCGCCGGCGGTCAAACCGGTCAGGCCTGACCAGCCGGAGGAGCGGCTGGAGCGGGCAGGTACTCGTTCCAGATCGCCTTCTCGCCCATCGTTGCGATGAAGGCCCGATGGGCCTCTCGCTCGGCCTCTGACACCCGCGGCGCGAGCGGCACCAGCCGCTGCCGCCGCGGCGCATCGCCCACATTATTGAGGCGGATCTCCTGGCTCTCCGAAGCCAGCAGCAGTTGCGACTGCCGCGCCCCGACCAGATCGACGTAGACTTCAGCCAGCAGCTCGGAATCGAGCAAGGCGCCGTGCTTGGTGCGGTGGGAATTGTCGATCGAATAGCGCGAGCAGAGATCGTCGAGCCGGTTCGAGACGCCTGGATGCTTGCGCCGCGCCAGCAGCAGCGTATCGACCAGCCGTTCCCGCGGGATCGGCGCACGCTTGATCCGGTCGAGCTCGGCATTGATGAAGCTGATGTCGAACGAGGCGTTGTGGATCACCAGCGGCGCATCGCCGATGAATTCCAGAAATTCGTCGACCACCTCGTGGAACAGCGGCTTGGTCGCGAGAAACTCGGACGACAGCCCGTGCACCGCAAAGGCTTCCGCCGGCATGTCGCGTTCGGGATTGATGTAGACGTGATAGGTCTGTCCCGTCGGCATGCGGTTGAACATCTCGACGCAGCCGATCTCGACCAGGCGATCGCCGCGCAAGGGATCGAGGCCGGTGGTTTCGGTATCGAGAACGATTTCACGCATGATTTTGAGACGCCGTGCAGAAAGCCGTGAAAGTCGGCGAATCAGCTCCGCCGCTGCGGCATCTTAACGACCTCGGCCAGGATGTGCGCGATTTGCGCCCGCACCGGTTCAAGTCCGTGCGAGGTATCCACGACGAAATCAGCCCGCTTGCGCTTTTCGGCATCGGGCATCTGCTTGGCGATGATGGCCTCGAGCTTGGCCTCGTCCATGGTGCCGCGTGCCAGAACCCGCTCGCGCTGAAGGTCCGGCGAGGTCGACACCACGACCACCGCATCGACGCGCTTCTCGCCGCCGGTCTCGAACAGCAGCGGGATATCCAGCACCACGACCGGCGCCTTGGCGGCCTCCGCGTCGCTGAAGAATTTCTGCCGGGAGGCGCCGAGCATCGGGTGAACGATCTGCTCGAGCCGCTTGATGGCGGCAGGATCGTGCACGACGCGCGCGGACAGCTTGGGACGATCGACCTTGCCGTTGTCAGTGGTGCCGGGAAAGGCGGCTTCGATGGCGGGTGCGGCCTCGCCTTCATAGAGCTGATGGACGGCGGCATCGGCGTCGTAGACGGGCACACCGGCCTCCGCGAACAATTTCGCGGTGGTGGATTTTCCCATACCGATCGAGCCGGTCAGTCCGAGAATTCGCATCCGCGCAAATCCATCCTTGTCGATCACACCGCAATTAGCTGTTCGCGGCGGAGGAACGCAAGCAGCGGCAGCAGCGGCAGGCCGAGAATGGTGAAATGGTCGCCCTCGATGCGCTCGAACAGATGGATGCCGAGGCCTTCGAGCTGGTAGGCGCCGACGCTCGTGGTCACCGCGTCGCCGGCGGCATCGAGATAGGTGGACAGCCCGGCCTCGGACATCGGCCGCATCGTCATGCGGGCGACCGACACATCCTCAAAGACGATCTTGCCGTCATGCGCCACAGCGACAGCGGAATTCAGCTCGTGGCTGTGGCCGGCGAGGTCGCGCAATTGCGCCAGCGCCTGGTCGCGCCCGGCGGGTTTGTTGAAAAGACGGTTCCCGAGCGCCAGGGTCTGGTCGGCGCCAATCACGTAGCTTCCGGGGCGATTGGCAGAAACCGCTTTCGCCTTCTCGCGCGCCAGGAGCAGGCCAATCTCACGTGGGTTCGAAAGTTTCGACGCGGCCTGAATGCCGCGCTCGTCGATGTCGGCGGTCACCGCCTCGAATGCGAGCCCGGCATTTTTCAGCAGCATTTTTCGGGCGCCGCTCTGCGAAGCCAGGATCAGCTGACTTTTGCCGCGCCAGAGGGCCATTACGATTCCGAGGGCCGGTTGCGCTGGCGATCGCTGTAGAGCTTCATGATCGCGGCCGCAGTTTCCTCGATCGAGCGCCGCGTGACGTCGAGCAGCGGCCAGTCGTGCTTGGCGCTCAGCTTGCGCGCAAACGCGACCTCCTCGGTGACCGACTGCTTGTCGGTATAGGTGTCGCTGCCGGATCCGGATTCGGCGCCCATGGACAGCAGTCGGTTCTGGCGAATCTGGATCAGACGTTCGGGCGTCGCATGCAGGCTCACCACCAGCGGCCGTGTCAGCGTCTCAAGTTGCGCCGGCACGGGAATGCCCGGAACCAGCGGGACGTTGGCGGTGCGAATGCCGCGGTTGGCAAGATAGATCGACGTCGGCGTTTTCGACGTGCGGGATACGCCGACGAGGACGACATCGGCGTCCTCGAGCCCTTCGACGTGCTGGCCGTCGTCATGGATCATCGTGTAGTTCAGCGCGTCGATACGCTTGAAATATTCGGCGTTGAGCACGTGCTGTGCGCCGACGCGACCCGTCGTCGCAGCACCGAGATAGGCTTCGAACAATTGCATGACCGGACCGATGATCGACAGGCTCGGAACATTGATGTTCTTGCACTTGTCCTCAAGCCGGGAGACCAGATCCTTCTCCAGCAGCGTGAACAGCACGATGCCAGGCGCTTCCTCGATCTCGTCGAGCACGCGATCGAGCTGCTTCTGGCTGCGCACCAGCGGATAGACATGCTCGACCGGAGTCACGGCCGCGTATTGCGCGGCGACGGCGCGCGCGACGGTAATCAGGGTCTCGCCGGTGGAGTCGGAGACGAGGTGCAGATGGAAATAATTGCTCGAGGTCGGCACAAAAGCTCTTTGTATGAAGTCGGTGTAGTCAGTGGATTTCTGTGGACCTTAACCCCTCGGAAAGGGTTGCGCGACACCGGGGGCGGGACAAGTGCCAATTTTCTTCACACCACTGCCCATCGGAACAACTCTGAAGCCCCAGGAAGAGGGAAACGGGATTGCGCGGATAAGCCTCTTGATAGACTGCGGATCAAAACGCGCAAGCCCTTGCGCCCGGCTGACTTATCCTGTCAGGCCGGAGCAGCATTGGACATGTTGATGGATGTGAACAAGCGTCTGCGAAACGGCGGACGGCATTGTGTGAGTCCAATCCACCGTCACTTAGACTCAAACCTTAAGAATCTAAGATTCTTTATTGGAGAAGGGCGCTCCAGAGAGATATGTGTGCAGGTGAGACCTTAACGAGGTCTTACTATCCCCAGATCGCCTGATGGCCTGGGCGCAAAGGCGGACGCGGGACATGTTCGAGGACGTCTATCTCTGGATCAAGGCGCTGCACGTGATCGCGGTCATCGCCTGGATGGCCGGCATGCTCTATCTGCCGCGGCTGTTCGTCTATCATTCGGAGGCTGAGATCGGCTCAAGGCAGTCCGAAACCTTCAAGGTGATGGAACGCCGGCTGTTCAAGGCGATCATCAACCCCGCAATGATCGTCACCTGGATTGCCGGGCTCTATCTCGCCTGGGCCGGCCATTGGTTCAGCTTCGGCTGGTTGCACGTAAAACTGGCAATGGTCCTGGCGATGTCCGCGGTCCACGGCTTTTTTTCCCGGTGGCTCAAGGACTTCGCGGCCGACCGGCGGCCGCACAGCCAGAAATTCTTCCGGATTATCAATGAGGTGCCGACCGTCCTGATGATCATCATCGTCGTCATGGTGATCGTGAAGCCGTTCTAGGCAGGATTTGAGGCAGGAAACGAGAACGATCGCTCATCGCTTCGGCTTGCGGAGTGGAAAGCGATTTTCTATATTGGCGTTATCCCACCCAACGCAGGCGGATGTGGTTGTGTCTGAGCTTTTCAGAGGCCGGACACCGCATCAGGTTTGAAGCCTCTTCGGCACTTAACCTTGCCAGACCTGCGGACCTTACCTTCTCACGTCCGCATTTCAGAGCCTCCTCGCACCCCCCTCCCAAGGTTACCCCACAGGACCACCCCAATGCGGGAAATCAAACTCGAAGACCTCAAATCCAAAACGCCGGCCGAGCTCGTCTCGTTCGCGGAGGAGAATGGGGTCGAGAACGCCAGCACCATGCGCAAGCAGGAGCTGCTGTTCGCCATCCTCAAGCAGCTCGCGCTCGCCGAGACCGACATTGTCGGCCAGGGCGTCGTCGAGGTTCTCTCCGACGGCTTCGGCTTTCTCCGCTCGCCCGATGCGAATTATCTGCCGGGCCCGGATGACATCTACGTTTCGCCCTCGCAGATCCGCCGTTTCGGTCTGCGTACGGGTGACACCATCGAAGGCCATATTCGCAGTCCGAAAGAGGGCGAGCGCTATTTCGCGCTGCTAAAGGTCAACACGCTCAATTTCGAGGACCCGGAAAAGGCCAAGCACAAGGTCAATTTCGACAACCTCACGCCGCTGTTTCCGAATCAGCGCTTCCGCATGGAAATCGACGATCCGACGCGGAAAGACCTGTCTGCGCGCGTGATCGACATCGTCGCGCCGATCGGCAAGGGCCAGCGCGCGCTGATCGTCGCACCGCCGCGCACGGGTAAGACCGTGCTGATGCAGAACATCGCGCATTCGATCACGCACAACCATCCCGAATGCTATCTGATCGTGCTTCTGATCGACGAGCGTCCGGAAGAAGTCACGGACATGCAGCGCTCGGTGAAGGGCGAGGTCGTGTCGTCGACTTTCGACGAGCCGGCGGTGCGTCACGTCCAGGTCGCCGAGATGGTGATCGAGAAGGCCAAGCGCCTCGTCGAGCATGGCCGCGACGTCGTCATCCTGCTCGATTCGATCACGCGCCTGGGACGCGCCTACAACACCGTGGTGCCGTCGTCAGGCAAGGTGCTGACCGGCGGCGTGGACGCCAACGCGCTGCAGCGCCCGAAGCGCTTCTTCGGTGCCGCCCGCAACATCGAGGAGGGCGGCTCGCTGACCATCATCGCGACCGCCCTGGTCGACACGGGCAGCCGTATGGACGAAGTCATCTTCGAAGAGTTCAAGGGCACCGGTAACTCCGAACTGATCCTCGATCGCAAGGTCTCGGACAAGCGCACCTTCCCGGCCATCGACATCTCGCGCTCCGGCACCCGTAAGGAAGAGCTCATCACGGATCCGCAGGTGCTCAAGAAGATGTACGTGCTCCGCCGCATCCTCAACCCGATGGGCACCATGGACGCGATCGACTTCCTGCTCGACAAGCTGCGCTCGACCAAGAGCAATTCGGAGTTCTTCGACTCCATGAACACCTAGTGTGCGGTGCAGTATGAGATCAAAGGGCGCCTTCGGGCGCCCTTTTTGTTGTGCGGTCATGCTGCGGGAAAAGCGCAGCATGGGAGACGGCCGGTCGCAGAATTTCAAATACTCTCCAACCTTTTGATATTTATTGATAATACTTGAATTTCGATACGACTATTGAAGCGTCGGAAAGAGTTTTGTGCAGCAACCGGGTGATTATGCTGCATCGCAATATATGCCATTGCTGCAGGATTTGGTGCAGCAAAGCGGCGCCGCTTGCGACCCAAAACGGGTGTTTGCCTTTTCGCCGCCAGCCGGACAAATAGGCCATGCACCCGAAAGACCAGACCATCTTTGCGCTATCCTCCGGCCGTCCGCCGAGCGCGATCGCGGTGGTGCGGGTTTCAGGCTCGCAGGCCGGCCCGGTGCTGACGACCCTCGCGGGCAAGCTGCCGGCGCCGCGCCAGGCGAGCAGGCGGTTGCTTCGCGACGGCGCTGGCCAGCCGATCGACGATGCGGTCGTGCTCTGGTTCCCGGGACCGGCGAGCGCGACCGGCGAGGACGTTGCCGAATTTCATGTCCATGGCGGCCGCGCGGTGCTGGCGGCGCTGCTGGACGCCATTTCAAAAATTCCGAATTTACGTGCGGCCGAGCCCGGGGAGTTCACGCGGCGCGCCTTCGAGAACGGCAAGCTTGATCTCACCGAAGCCGAGGGCCTCGACGACCTGATCCACGCCGACACCGATCGCCAGCGCCGCCAGGCGCTGCGCCAGTTGCAAGGCCTGCTTGGCAACCGCGCGCGCGACTGGCGTGAGCGAATCATCGAGGCCTCGGCTCTGATCGAGGCCGGAATCGATTTCTCCGACGAGGGCGACGTGCCGGCGGAGCTGCGGGCGCCGGCGGTGAAGGCGATCGAGGCGCTTCACGATGAAATTGCAGAGGTGCTTGCGGCACAGGCACATTCTGAACGGCTGCGCGACGGCATGGTGGTTGCGATCGCCGGCGCGCCGAATGTGGGGAAGTCGACGCTGATGAATCAGCTCGCGCGCCGCGAGGTGGCGATCGTGTCGCCACACGCCGGCACCACGCGCGACGTGATCGAGGTGCAGCTCGACCTCGACGGCTATCCCGTCACGGTGATCGATACCGCCGGGATTCGCGAGACGGAGGATCCGGTCGAGCAGGAGGGGGTGCGTCGGGCGCGGGCAAGGGCCGAAGCTGCCGATCTCGTGCTGTGGTTGGTGGAGGGGGAGCGTGGTGTAGATCCTGACGTGGTGGCGTCGGTCGGTCGGTCGGCCGGGGCGGTCTGGATCGTGCGCAACAAGATCGATCTGGACGGCGCCGCGGTCGCCCGGCCGCGGGGCGAGCTCGGAATCTCGGCGAGCCGGGCCGACGGCATTCCGGAGCTGGTCGACGCGTTGGTCAAGTTCGCCGCCGATTTCTTCGGCACCGGCGAGGGCGCATTGGTGACACGGGCCCGCCAGCGGGATCTGTTGACCCGAGCATCAGAGAGCTTGCACCGGAGCCTCGGGCTTGTAGAAGAGGGCGAAGAGCTGGCCGCCGAGGAATTGCGTGCCGCCGCTTATGCGTTGGGCCGCTTGCTCGGTCGGGTGGACGTCGAGGACGTCCTCGGAGCCATCTTTCAGAAATTCTGTATCGGAAAGTAGTGCTAGTTCTTCAATGTAGAACTAGCGCTTGTTCCGCTGCTTGTGTTTCACGTGAAACGAGAGTCCACGGGAACCGCCGCTTCGTAGCCCGGATGAAGCGAAGCATAATCCGGATTGTCGATCCGGAGCGTGAGGCCCCGGATTTCACTGCGCTCCATCCGGGCTTCGGGCTTGTTTCACGTGAAACAGCAACCTGTGCAACGCCTCCTCTACTGTGCATGGGGTTGTTTTCAGGAAGATGCTTTCGGCCCCGCAGCCCCGTTTCACGTGAAACACCTGCCTCACCCAGTTTCCACTTCCGACCTTTCCCGCTCTGAGCTAGAAGTCCGCCCATGCGACCAGAGCAAGCGAGTTTCGACGTCATCGTCATCGGCGGCGGTCATGCCGGCTGTGAGGCCGCGGCTGCGGCCGCTCGCATGGGTGCGACGACTGCTCTGGTCACGCACCGTTTCTCGACCGTCGGCGCGATGTCATGCAACCCCGCCATAGGCGGCCTCGGCAAGGGCCATCTGGTCCGCGAGGTCGATGCTCTCGATGGTCTGATGGGTCGGGTCGGCGATGCCGGCGGCATCCAGTTTCGCGTTCTCAACCGTCGGAAGGGCCCGGCTGTCCGCGGTCCGCGCGCCCAGGCTGACCGGAAGCTCTATGCCGCCGCCATGCAGGCCGCGATTCGCCAGACTGAGGGTCTCTCTGTCATCGAAGGCGAGGCCGACGAGCTCATCGTGGTCGATGGCCGGGTGACGGGACTGCGCCTGGCCGACGGCCGCACGCTGCGGGCAGGGGCCGTGGTCGTCACCACCGGTACCTTCCTGCGGGGCCTGATCCACCTCGGAGAGAAGAATTGGCCCGCCGGGCGTGTTGGTGAGGCGCCGGCAATGGGCCTTTCGGCCTCATTTGAGCGCGCCGGCTTCACGCTTGGGCGGCTCAAGACCGGCACGCCGCCGCGTCTGGATGGTTCGACCATCGACTGGTCCGCGGTCGAGATGCAGCCCGGAGACGAGCCGCCGGAGCCGTTTTCGGTGATGACCGAGCGGATCACCACCCCGCAGATCCAGTGCGGGATCACCCGGACAACGTCCGCCACCCATGAGGTGATCCGGGCCAATGTGCATCGCTCCCCGATGTACTCCGGCCAGATCAAGAGCTCCGGACCGCGCTATTGCCCCTCGATCGAGGACAAGATCGTCCGCTTTGGCGACCGGGACGGCCACCAGATCTTCCTGGAGCCGGAAGGGCTCGACGATACGACCGTCTATCCCAACGGCATCTCGACCTCCCTCCCGGAGGAGGTCCAGCTCGCGATCCTGGCCAGCATCCCCGGCCTGGAACGGGTGAAAATGGTCCGTCCGGGCTATGCCATCGAATACGACCATATCGATCCCCGCGAGCTCGATCCGACCCTGCAGACCAAGCGTCTGCGCGGTCTCTTTTTGGCCGGGCAGATCAACGGCACCACCGGATATGAGGAAGCTGCCGGCCAAGGCATCGTGGCCGGCTTGAACGCGGCGCTCTCCGCCAGCGGGACGGCGCTGACGGTGTTCGACCGTGCCGATGGTTATCTTGGGGTGATGATCGACGATCTCGTCACCCGCGGGATCAGCGAACCCTATCGGATGTTCACCTCGCGGGCCGAGTACCGGCTCACGCTGCGGGCGGACAACGCCGATCAACGCCTGACCGAGAAAGGGATCGCGCTCGGCTGCGTCGGACCTGCCCGGACCCAATTCCACCGGACCAAGATGGACGCGCTGAATGCCGCCCGGGCGCTCTCAAAATCCCTTACCATCACCCCGAACGAGGCGATCAAGCACGGGCTGTCCCTGAACCGGGATGGTCAGCGCCGGTCGGCGTTCGAGTTGATGGCCTATCCCGATATCGGTTGGAGCCAGGTCCGGGCGATCTGGCCGGAGCTCTCGGCAGTCGATCCCATCATCGCCACGCACCTCGAGATCGACGCCAAGTACGATGTCTATCTGGAGCGCCAGAGCGCCGACGTCGAAGCCTTCCGGCGCGACGAGGGGATGGTGCTGTCGGAGGTCGACTACAGTCTCGTCCCGGGGCTCTCCAACGAGGTTCGCGCCAAGCTGGAGAAGGCGCGGCCGTTCACCGTCGGCCAGGCCGGCCGGATCGATGGTATGACACCGGCAGCGCTCGGCATCCTCGCGGCCTATCTCCGTCGTGAAGCGCGAAAATCGTCCAAAGCAATCGCATAGGCGTTTCACGTGAAACAGCGCGGACCGGGCGGCGACAGACCGCTAACGCGACGACCCGAAGCAGGTGAGGGCATCGCGCGCCGCTCTGAGCCGGCGCCGGTCAAACCAAAGATCGACAAGGCCAGCGCCAACGACCAGGCCCTCGACTCCGTCATCGCCGCCGACAAGCGCGCGGCCTTGAAGCTTGCGCCCGTGTCACACGAAACGGAGGCGCGGCTCGATCGCTACATCGCTTTGCTCCGGGAGTGGCAGGCCAAGACCAACCTGGTCGCGCCCTCGACTTTGCCAAACCTTTGGACCCGTCACATCGCCGACTCGCTTCAGCTCGTCGACCTCGCGCCATCAGCCAAACGCTGGGCCGACCTCGGCAGTGGCGGCGGCTTTCCGGGTGTGGTCCTCGCCTGCGCGATGGCCGGGACGCCTGGTGCCATCGTCCATCTCGTCGAGCGAATCGCGAAGAAGGCCGCCTTTTTGCGCGAAGCCATTCGCGTCACCACATCTCCTGGAGTCGTACATCTCGCTGAGATCGGGGATAATGTGGATAGAATCACCGGCCCGGTCGATTGCGTCACCGCGCGAGCGCTGGCTCCGCTACATCAACTCATCGGCTTTGCGGAGCCGCTGATGCGCCAGGGCGCAAAAGCGCTGTTTCTCAAGGGTCAAGATGTAGAGGCTGAATTGACCGAAGCCGCTAAATATTGGAATATTCAGCCGCAACTCCACCAAAGCCGGACGGGCGATGGTTGGATCGTCGAGCTGACTTCAGTTGAACGGCGCGGGTAAGCTTTCAGGGGTTGAGTTGGGGAATTTCGATGACCGTGATTGACGAGCCGCAGCAAGACCAGACCGGCCAGGAAAAGGCCGATGTGCCGCATGGCCACCCGCGCATCCTGGCGCTGGCGAATCAAAAGGGTGGTGTGGGAAAAACAACCACAGCGATCAATCTCGGCACGGCGCTCGCCGCAATCGGCGAGCGTGTCCTGATCGTCGATCTCGATCCGCAGGGCAACGCCTCGACCGGCCTCGGCATCGATCGTCGTAATCGTTCCTGTTCGACCTATGACGTGCTGATCGGTGAAGCGCCTCTGCGCGAGGCGGTTGTCTCGACCGCGGTGCCGCGGCTCCATATCGCGCCCTCGACCATGGACCTCTCCGGTCTCGAGCTCGAGCTTGGCACCACGCCCGGCCGCGCCTTCAAGCTGCGCGACGCGATCTCCTCGCTCAACAACAACGTCTCGCCGGACGCCGACTACACCTACGTGCTGATCGACTGCCCGCCGTCGCTGAACCTGCTTACCGTGAATGCGATGGCCGCGTCGGACGCGATCCTGGTGCCGCTGCAGTGCGAGTTCTTCGCGCTCGAAGGTCTGTCGCAATTGCTCCAGACGGTGGAGCAGGTGCGCTCGACGCTCAACCCGAACCTGTCGATCCACGGCATCGTGCTGACCATGTTCGACTCGCGCAACAACCTCTCGAACCAGGTCGTTGCCGACGTCCGCCAGTTCATGGGCGAGAAGGTCTACAAGACCATGATCCCGCGCAACGTGCGCATCTCGGAAGCGCCGTCCTACGGCAAGCCCGTGCTGGTCTACGATCTCAAATGCGTCGGCAGCGAAGCCTATCTGCGGCTCGCCACCGAAGTGATCCAGCGCGAGCGCGAGCTGCGCGTCACGCATTGAATGTGATGCCGTAGGGTGGGCAAAGGCGTCTTCGCCGTGCCCACCATCTTCCGCACATAGCGAATTGGTGGGCACGCTCCGCTTTGCCCACCCTACGATTTCGATATTCAGTTCTGGAGTGCTGCAGCGTGAATCCAAGGGAGTTGGCAATGGCCGACGAAGCGCGTTCGCGATTGGGCCGGGGTCTTGCGAGTCTGATCGGTGATGTCGGTGGCGAGGCTCAGCACGTCGATCGTCCGCGCGCGCAGCGCAAGGTGCCGATCGAATTCATCAAGGCCAATCCGCGCAACCCGCGCCGGACCTTTTCGGACACCGAGCTCAAGGAGCTCTCGGAGTCGATCAAGCAGCACGGCGTGATCCAGCCGATCGTGGTGCGTCCCGTGAAGGGCGCGCAGGACCGCTTCGAGATCATTGCGGGCGAACGGCGCTGGCGCGCCTCGCAGATGGCGGGGCTACACGAAGTGCCGATCGTGCCGGTCGACATCAGCGACAGCGATGCGCTGGAATTCGCGATTGTCGAGAACGTACAGCGCGAAGACCTCAACCCGATGGAAGAGGCGCAGGGCTATCACGCGCTCGCCAACGAGTTCAAACGCAGCCAGGACGACATTGCCAGGGTGGTCGGCAAGAGCCGCAGCCACGTCGCCAACATGATGCGGCTGACCAAGCTGCCGGCCGAGGTGCAGGCGTTCATCGCGACCGGTGAGCTGACCGCCGGTCACGCCCGTGCGCTGATCGGCGTGCCCGATCCGCTCGCCGCCGCCAAGCGCATCGTCGCCGAGGGCCTCAACGTCCGTCAGGCCGAAGCGCTCGCGCATGAAGAGGGCGTGCCGGAACGCAAGCCGCAGAAGGCGCGTGGCCCCGCCGGGAAGGAAAAGGACCCTGACACGATCGATCTCGAGAAGCGCGTCAGCGACGCCCTCGGCCTCAAGGTAACAGTCACTCACCGCGATCCCGGCGGCTCGGTCCAGATCAACTACCGCAACCTCGATCAGCTCGACGAGGTGATGAAGCGGCTGGCGAAGGGCGCGCTGTAGTGTAGCCCACCCTCGGTGTCGTCCTGGCGAAAGCCAGGACCCATACCGCGTGATCTCTCGATTGGAGCCGGTCGCAGTACCGGACTACGAATCTTCGCCAAACCTTTCCTTGGGGTAATGGGTCCTGGCCTTCGCCAGGACGACATTGAGCTTACCCCCGCCTTCTCGCATTCGCAGCGATCGCCATCAGCGTGCGCTGGGCGATGGCGGCGGCGAGCGTCGATTGCTTGCGGGTGTCGAGCGCGGTCGTCGCAAGCTGCTCGATGATGCCGGCGAGGCGCGCCACACTGAAATTGCGCAACGCCGTTTCGACCATTGGCTTTCGCGAAAAATGCAAGCGCGGGAATCCGCCGTCGATCACGGTGGAGGCCGGCGTGCCGTCGGCAATCGCAAGCGCGGACTTGTGCAGCCAGGCGGCCTGGCGCTGCGCGGCGGAGATGATCACGCCAGGATAGGTACCGGCGACCATCGCCTTTGCAAATTCGGTCTCGACGATGTCGGGCCGGCCGGCGAAGGCGCCGTCGACGATCGGATCGAGCTTCAGCTCGGAGGCATCTGCGACGACGGCCATCACGTCGTCCAGCGTGATCTCGCCCTTGCCGTGGGCATAGAGCGTGAGCTTGCGCAGCTCGTTGCGCGAGGCCTGGCGATCGCCGCCGAGGAACGACATCAGCGCGGCGCGGGCGTCTTGCGCCATGCGCAAATTGGCGATGCGGAGCTCGTCCTCCATCAGCCTGGCGAGGTCGCGCTCGGTGTCGGGATAGCAGCCGATCGCAACGGCGGTCTTGGCCTTCTCGCAGGCCTTGCGCAGCGGCGATTCCGGACGCAGTTCGCCGGCTTCGATCACGATGCGGCAATCCTTGACACTCATCTCGGCCAGCGTGTCGACGCCGGCGGCGAAGCTGCGCGATCCCGCGCGGATGCGGATGGCGCGGCGTCCGCCGAACAGCGGCACGGTCATGGCTTCGTCGACCAGGCGCGACGGCTCGGCCGAAAGCTCGTCGCCGTCGAGTTTCACCAGCGAGAAGGGATCATTGGGATCGTCGACGGCGGACGCGATCAACGCGTCGGCGCGCTCGCGCACGAGGCCCGCGTCGGGGCCATAGAGCAGGATGATCGGACGGCCCGCGTCAGGACGGGCGAGGAAGGCGTCGATCTCTTTTCCGCGCAGCGCGACCATGACGCCTCAAAGTCGTCATTCCTGGGCGCCCGAAGGGCGAACCCGGAATCTCGATCTACAAACTCGGGATTCCGGTTTCTCGCTTCGCGAGCCCCGGAATGACAGCAAACTAGCTACCCGCGGTAAAGAACGCGGCGAGCCTCGTGTTGATGTTCTCGGCGATCTCGTTGGCGGCCCGATCCTCGGCGTCACGTACCGCGCGGTTGCGGGCGAAGCGCTGATAGGAGCCGGGCAGATCATAGGACACCCGCGAGAACGTGGTGCCGGTCATCACCGATTTCCCGGTCACAACCTCGATCAGATTGTACTGGCAGTCGATGCCGTAGTTCTCGGTGTTCGGCAGGCCGGTCGTGGGATCGACGATAAGGGACGTCTTGCTGGTATTGAAACGGATCACCAGTCGGTGCGTCGGCGGCATGCCTGTGGCCGAGCCATAGAGCTTGAACGCCAGCGCGTTGCGGACTTCGACGCCGATCCGGGCTTCGCGCGAGGCGTTGGGCTTGTCGATTGGCGGCAGATCGACCCCCATCAGCTTTTCGCGCAGGCCGGGGGTGCCGTCGGTATGCTCGGCATACATCGGCTGGAAGCAACCGGCCGTCAGCGCCGCCAATGCGGCAACCGCCAGCAAGCGGGCTGCGATACGGATCCTAGCCGACAACATTCACGATCCTCTTGGGAACGATGATGACCTTGCGGACGGGCTTGCCGTCCAGGGCCAGTTTTACAGCATCGAGGGCCAAAGCGGCAGCCTCGATTTCCGGATTCTGGGCCGCTGTTGCAACCGTGACCTCGCCGCGCTTCTTGCCGTTGACCTGAACCACCAGGGTCACGCTGTCTTCAACCAGCAAATCGCGTTCGATTTGCGGCCAACTGGCCTCGGAAACCAGCCCGCGCTGACCCAGACCATTTTGAAACAGGACCTGCCAGCATTCCTCGGCCAGATGCGGCATCATCGGGGAGAACAGCTGGACCAGGATCTGGCTGGCCTCGCGGATCGCCCAAGCCAAATCTGGAGCGAGGTCGAACGGCGGCTGGCCGGCGCGCTGCAGCACCTCCGAGAACGTATTGGTGAATTCGCGGATATGGGCGAGGCAGACGTTGAAGTGCAGCCGCTCGACGCCCGTCGTGACCTTGTCGAGCGCGCCATGAGCGGCCTTGCGCAAGAGGAGCGCGTCGTCCCCGAACGAGGCCGGGCGGGCCGCCGGGGCGGCCTTGCCGAGTTCCACCGCGTCGTTCACCAGCCGCCACAGCCGCTGCACGAAGCGCGAGGCGCCCTGGACGCGCTCATCGCTCCAGATCACGTCGCGGTCGGGCGGGGAGTCCGACAGCATGAACCAGCGGGCCACGTCGGCGCCGTAGGTTGCGATGATGTCGTCGGGGTCGACCGTGTTCTTCTTCGACTTCGACATCTTCTCGATCGCGCCGATCGCGACCTCTTCGCCTGTCGCCAGCAGCGTCGCGCGGCGCCCGTTGCCGCCAACCTCGATCTGCACCTCGGCCGGTTGCACCCAGGTGCCGTCGGCCTTCTGGTAGGTCTCGTGCACCACCATGCCCTGCGTGAACATGCCTGCGAACGGCTCGTCCAGCGCGATGTGCCCGGTCGCCTTCATCGCGCGAGTGAAGAAGCGGCTGTAGAGCAGATGCAGGATCGCGTGCTCGACGCCGCCGATATATTGGTCAACCGGCAGCATCCGGTTGGCGACCGCGGGCGTCGTCGGCGCAGTCTCGTTCCAGGGATCGGTGAAGCGCGCAAAATACCAGGACGAATCCACGAAGGTGTCCATGGTGTCGGTTTCGCGCTGGGCCTTGCCGCCGCACTTGGGGCAGGTGACGTGCTTCCAGGTCGGGTGATGGTCGAGCGCGTTGCCCGGCTTGTCGAAGCTGACATCCTCCGGCAGCACCACCGGCAACTGGTCGTCCGGCACCGGCACCACGTCGCATGTCGGACAATGGATGACGGGAATCGGGCAGCCCCAATAGCGCTGGCGCGAAATACCCCAGTCACGCAGGCGGAAATTGACCTGACGCTCAGCGACCGGCGCATTGCCGCGCAGTTCGCCTTCCAGCCGCCTTGCGACTTCGTCCTTGGCCTGCTCGATGGTCATGCCGTCGAGAAAGCGCGAATTGATCATGCGGCCGTCACCGTCATAGGCGGTGTCGGTGATGACGAAAGATTTCGGATCCTGGCCCTCGGGACACACGACAGGCGTGTTGCCGAGAGCGTATTTGTTGACGAAGTCGAGGTCGCGCTGGTCGTGCGCGGGGCAGCCGAAGATCGCGCCCGTGCCGTATTCCATCAGCACGAAATTGGCGACATAGACCGGCAGCGTCCAGCTCGGGTCGAACGGGTGCACCGCCCTGATGCCGGTGTCGAAACCCTGCTTCTCCGCGGTGTCGATGATCGACTGCGCCGTGCCGATCTTCTTGATGTCGGCGATGAACTCCGAAAGTTTCGGGTTCTTGGCGGCAGCTGCCTGCGCCAGCGGATGATCGGCCGAGATCGCCATGAACTTCGCGCCGAACAGCGTGTCGGGGCGCGTCGTGAAGATCTTCAGCTCGTTCTCGCCGGCGGGCGTGGTGGCAGCATCCAGCGCGAAGCGGATCAACAGGCCCTCCGAGCGGCCGATCCAGTTGCGCTGCATCAGCCGCACCTTGTCCGGCCAGCGGTCGAGGCCGTCGAGCGCGGACAGCAATTCCTGCGCGTACTTCGTGATCTTGAAGACCCACTGGCTCATTTCCCGTTGCTCGACAACGGCACCCGAACGCCAGCCGCGGCCGTCGATCACCTGCTCGTTGGCGAGCACGGTCATGTCGACCGGATCCCAGTTGAGCTTGCGCTTCTCGCGCTCGGCGAGGCCGGCGGCGAGCATGTCCAGGAACATCTTCTGCTGGTGCTTGTAATAGGTGGGATCGCAGGTCGCGAATTCGCGGGACCAATCCAGCGACAGCCCGATCGAGCGCAGCTGCTTCTTCATCGCGGCGATGTTGTCGTAGGTCCAGGCCTTGGGCGCGACCTTGCGCTCGATCGCAGCGTTCTCGGCCGGCAGACCGAAGGCGTCCCAGCCCATCGGGTGCAGTACGTTGAAGCCCTTGGCGCGCATGAAGCGGGCCAGCACGTCGCCGAGGGTGTAATTGCGGACATGGCCGATATGGATGCGCCCCGACGGGTAGGGGAACATCTCGAGCACATAATATTTCGGCCGCGAATCATCGTTCTTCGAGACGAAGATTTGCTGTTCGTCCCATTGGCGTTGCCAGCGCGGTTCGGCGTCGCGGGCGTTATAGCGTTCGGAGGTCATGGAATCGTTGCGTTTTCGTGGTTTCGGCGGCCTGAAGAGGCGGGACTAGGCCATAAAAGTCCTCGGGGGGTCAATGGGTTGCCGCCGGGACCGGCGCTCCGCATTGCTGCTCCGCAAAAGTACGTATGAGGGCATTGGGATCGGATTAAGGGGTCGGTGCTTATTTCGATCGCAACAGGTACCCGCGTCAGA
The DNA here is from genome assembly GCF_018129685.1 of Bradyrhizobium manausense. Classification (GTDB taxonomy): domain Bacteria; phylum Pseudomonadota; class Alphaproteobacteria; order Rhizobiales; family Xanthobacteraceae; genus Bradyrhizobium; species Bradyrhizobium manausense_D. Next base: position 104,479 of record NZ_JAFCLG010000005.1, on the reverse strand, counting down.
CGATGGACCGAGATTTCGACGATCCCGATTACGACTACGCCGCGTCCATCGCCGGACGGGCGGTGCGGAGCATGGCCGAACAGCGGATCGCGCCGACGCCGACCAATTTCGCCATCTGGTACCAGTACTATGCAGGCAGCCAGGATGACCTGCGCAACGCCATCGATCTTCTGATCGACCACAACCGCCCCTTCGACGCCAGGACCAATCAGGACCTGTTCGAGACCTATATCGCGCCCCAAGTGAGCGCTTCCGTCGTCGATACGTCCGAGCGGCTGCATGCGCTGATGGGCGCGGCCAAGGAATTTCTGGCAACCGCGATCGCCGACAACCATTCCCAGATGCAGGCGATCAGCCAGGTTGCCGACCAGGGCAAGGCCGGCGTCGATCCGAAGGCGCTGGTCGCCCAGCTCATGAACGAACTGGCGCGGGCGGCCACGCGCGCGACCCGGCTCGAGGCAGGGTTTGAGGAAAAGACCCGCGAACTCGACGTTATCAGAGATTCGCTCTCCAAGTCCGAAGAACGCGCCCGGACCGACACGCTGACGGGCCTTGCGAACCGGCGGGCGCTCGACGAATTCCTGCGCAAGGCGCAGACCACGGCGGAATGGGGCGAGCCGCTCAGCGTGCTCCTGCTCGACATCGACCACTTCAAGACGTTCAACGACAATTTCGGCCACGGTGTCGGCGACCAGGTGTTGCGGCTGATGGCGAAGGTGTTGCGCGAAAAGGTCCGCCAGCAGGATCTGCCGGCCCGCTATGGCGGCGAGGAGCTGATCGCGGTGCTGCCGGATGCCGATCTGCCGGCGTGCGCAGAGACGGCCGAACGCATCAGGCGGGCGCTCGCGGAGTGCAAGATCACGCGCCGCTCGACCGGCGAGGTCTTGCCGAGCATCACGGTTTCGATCGGCGTGGCGCAGTATCGCCCCGGCGAAACCATCGCCGACCTGATCGAGCGCTGCGATCGCGCGCTTTATCTCGCCAAGGGCGGCGGTCGCAATCGCGTGGTGACGGAGAGGGAGCTCGATCGCGCCGAGGCTGCGGGTTAGAGACCTGGGGCTGGATGCTAGCCCACCATCGCGATTTCGGTTGTGACGCCCTCGATACGCAAGATGCCGTGCTCGACGACATTGTTGCGGCCGCGATGTTTTGCAGCGTAGAGCGCCGCATCGGCGGCTTCGATCAGATCGCCCGGACGCAAGGTCTCGTTCGGCTTCGTCGCCGCAACGCCGATCGACACCGTGACCACCATATGAGCCGAGGTGATGTGCGGCAGGCAGAGCCTCAGCACAGCCGAACGCACCTGCTCGCCGATCTCGACGGCGCGGTTCACGTCGGTGTTCGGCAGCAGCAGGCAGAATTCCTCGCCGCCATAGCGCGCGGCAAAGCCCATCGTGTCGGCGGCGATGCCGGACAGCGATTCGCCGAGGCGTGTCAGGCAGGAATCGCCTTCGAGATGGCCGTAGGTGTCGTTGAACAGCTTGAAATGGTCGACGTCGATCATCAGCAGCGCGAGCTCGCTGCCATATTGCTGCGCGCGCATCCATTCGAAGTCGAGACGGCTCTGGAAGCCGCGGCGGTTGGCAAGCCCCGACAGCATGTCGATCGAGGCCATCACCGTCAGCCGGTCGTTGGTCGCGATCAGCTCGCGTTCGCGCTGGCTGAGCTGGGCGGCCATGGCGTTGAAGGCGCGCGCCAGCGGCACGAATTCGGAAGGAAGCCGGTTGCGCGCCGCGCGAGCCGACAGGTCGCCCTCGCCGAGACGCTTGGCCATGTCGGCGAGCATTTCGATCGGCTTGATCACCAGCTTCTCGGCGGCGATCAGCGCGCCGAGCAACACGAACAAGACGACGAAGGCGAGCTGCAGATAGGCGGTGCGGATGTCGCGGCTGACCGCCGCGGACACCTTGTCCTCGTCGATGCTGGCGATCAGGCGGGCATTGGTGCCGGCAATGCGCGTGTAACTGACGGCCCGGCGCGAGCCGTCGGCGGCAAGGAACGACAGCGAGCCTTCGTCCTGGTCCGAGCGCAGGGCCATGTCGGCGATGGCCGACATCAGCGGCATGTCATCGAGCGGACGTCCGACCGCGCCGCGCTGATCGGCGGGCGCGGCCAGCACGGTGCCGGCGCTATCGACCAGCACCGCCGTGATGCCCTCGCGGCCGCCCAGATTGTTCATCACCTTCGACATCCAGTCGAGGTTCACCGTCGCCAGCACGACGGCGTCAGCGACACCGCTGAACGCGGACACCGGATAGACCGCCATCACGGTCGGCGATTGCACCGGACGCGACAGGATGAAGTCGGACAGCACGAAGCGGCCGGTCTGCTGCGCCTGCTGGAAATAAGGCCGGTCCGAGAGATCGAGGCCGACATACATGTTGTTGGTCGCGCACTGGATGCGGCCGTCCTGGCCGGCGATCAGCAGCGTGCGGATCCAGGGCAGGCTGGTCGGCAGGCTGGCGCGCAGCACGTCGCAGCTCTTGCTGACGCCGCCGGCGGAGGCACGGATGAAGGCCTCGGATTTCAGGATGGTCTCGACCGACGAGATCACCTCGCGCTGTGCATCGGCGCCGTGTTTTGCCACGGTGGTGAATTCGGTCGTCGCTTGCGCGATCTGCTTGGCGCGGGTGTCCTCGAGCGAACGGATGCGCTCGAGCATGAGAGGCGCAACGAGAATGACAGCGAGCAACGCAAGCCGGGCCCTGATGCCGAGGACCTGCTTGAGTTTTGCTCGTTTGCGGTTGAAACTGACGTTTGCCATCTTCGCGACCCACCCCGAGGGGCAAGGTAAAGCGAAGGGTTCAAAAACTCTTTCTTGAACTGGGTAAAATTGGAACTACCTCCGTTACCCCTCACAAGCCGATCGACGTCATGACAGATGCCCATGCCGCGCCGGTAACCGGCGATTCACCAAATGCGCTTGCCGCGGTCGAGGCCGAAATCGCGCGCGCCTGCAAGGACGCGCGGCGCGAACGAAGTGCGGTGACGCTGATCGCGGTGTCCAAAACCTTCGCGGCGGATGCAATTGTCCCGGTTATCGGCGCCGGACAGCGCGTGTTCGGCGAGAATCGCGTGCAGGAGGCCAAAGGCAAGTGGCCTGAGTTAATCGCTGCTTACCCCGGGATCGCGCTGCATCTGATCGGACCGCTGCAATCCAACAAGGCGAAAGAGGCGGTGGCGCTGTTCGATGCCATTCATTCCGTCGACCGTCCCAGCATTTGCCAGGCGTTAGCCAAGGAAATCGAATCCCAGAACAAGCACCCGCAACTCTTCGTCCAGATCAACACCGGTGAGGAGCCGCAGAAGGCCGGTGTCGCGCCCGGCGAGGCAGATGCCTTCCTCGCGAGCTGCCGCGGCACCTATGGTCTGACGATCTCCGGCCTCATGTGCATCCCGCCGGTGGACGAGCCGCCGGCCGCGCATTTCGCGCTGACCGCCAAGATCGCCGCGCGCAACGGATTGCAGAATCTGTCGATGGGCATGAGCGCGGACTATGCGACCGCCATCATGCTGGGCGCCACCCATGTGCGGGTGGGGAGTGCGATCTTCGGGCACCGGTAGTTGTCGGCGAATTGGTTTTTCGTCATCCTGGCGAAAGCCAGGATCCATTGCCCCGATCGCCTGTTTTGCGAAGACTCCGCCAACGACGGTCGTGCCTCTTGCATAGATCACGCGGTATGGGTCCTGGCCTGCGCCAGGACGACAGCGGAGGACGCGGCGAGATTATTCAAACCTCACCGACACCTTCCCCAGCACGCCGAAATCCGCCGCGAAATGATCGCCGGCCTGGATCGGCAGCGGCGGATGGCAGGTGCCTGTCGTCACCACCTGCCCTGCCCGCAAGGTGATTCCGAGGCCGCGGAGCTCGTTGGCGAGCCAGGCGAGCGCCACGCGGGGGTCGCCGAGCACGTTCTTGCCGTGACCGACATAGCGCTCACCGCGCAGTGTGATCACGGGCCGTTCCTCGACGAGGTCCATTGCGCGCCAAACGGCTGATGTCGCCTTGCCCAGCACGAACAGATGCGCGCAGGCATTGTCGGCGATGAGCTGTGCTTCGCCGGCGCTGGCAAAGTCGGCGAAGCGCGAATCCGGAATTTCAATGGCGGGATGCAACGTATCGACGGCGGCCAGCACCTCGTCGACCGCATAGGGCATCGGCCGCGGCGGCAAATCGTGCCCCATGCGGAAGCAGAATTCCGGCTCGCCAACGCGCATCTCGTTGCCCTTCATCGGCGCAGTGCCCCCGTCGACGATGACGGTGTCGCTCATGATGCGGCCAGCCAGCGGTCCTGCGACATTGATGTGCTTCTGTCCGGCTTCGCTCGTTGCCGCGATCTTCCAGCCAAACAATTTTCCGAGCGGTTGACTTTCGAGCATGGCTTGCACCGCGTATCCGTCCGCCCGACTTTGCGGCCGCAGCCGCGTCTCCAACGCGTCGAGCTTGGTGCCGTCGCGCCAGTGTCGAACCAGAACCTGCGAAGCGGCGGCGATCTGATCCTTGTCGAGCATTGTTCTCACCCGATGATGATTCTCGTCTTGGGGCCCAGCCGCCGCAGCAATTGCAGCATCGCCGATTTCGTCATGGAGACGCAGCCCGCAGTCGGACCGAAATTGTCGCGCGCCAGATGTAAAAACACCGCGCTGCCGCGGCCGGCGATTCGGGGCCTGGTGTTGTGGTCGATCTCGATGATGAAGTCATAGAGCTGGTCGGCGCGCTTGAGCCGGTCGCCGCCCTCGCTTTGCCCGCGCCGGATCCACTGGTTGTAGTGACGATCGCCGGGGTCCTCGCACCAGGCGTCCGCGTCGGTGATGGCGCGCGCCGGCAGCAGCGTTCTGGGACGGCTGTGCCGGTCGCCCCGCCACCACAATTGCCTGGGCCGAAAGCTGCCCCGGGGCGTGCCGCCATCGCCCTCGCGCTTGTTGGCCAGAATGCCGCCGCGCCCCAGCGCCACCGGAATTGTCAGGCTGCCAGCCGTCAGCCAGCCCCGGCGTGGATTCCCGGCGGCAGGCTTAACGCGGATCGCGGAAAGCGGTCCTGAGCCCGCATTTCTGGTGTAACTGCCTGACATAGCTTTGTTTTTCATGTGAAATCGCGATGTCGAATTCATTACAGGACATTCATCAAAACGCCCTGCTATTCTGGGTTACAGTGCTTCCGGCTTGTGAATCGGTAACAGCCCACTACTTCAACACGAAGAACAATAAAAACAGCGACCCCTTAAACTTTCCATCGCGGCTGGGTGCGGCATGCATGCGCGCCCGGTCGGACTCCAAAAGGATGACCCCCTATGGCCAATGCCCGCAAGATCCTGATCGTGGATGACGATACCGATCTGCGCGACACGTTGGTGGAGCAATTATCGCTACACGAAGAATTCGAAGCCTCCGCCGTCGATACCGGCGCCAAGGGCGCAAGCGCTGCGAAGGCCAATGCCCCCGATCTCGTGCTGATGGATGTCGGCCTTCCCGACACCGACGGCCGCGAGGTGGTCCGCTCCCTGCGCAAGGGCGGCTTCAAGGCGCCGATCATCATGCTGACGGGGCATGACACCGATTCCGACACGATATTGGGCCTGGAATCCGGTGCCAACGACTATGTGGCAAAGCCCTTCCGTTTCGCTGTGCTGCTGGCCCGCATCCGTGCCCAGCTGCGTCAGCACGAGGCCAGCGAGGACGCGGTGTTCTCGGTCGGCCCCTACTCCTTCCGTCCCGGCTCCAAGATGCTGACCGCGGCCAATGCCCGCAAGGTTCGCCTCACCGAGAAGGAAACGGCGATCCTGCGCTTCCTCTACCGGGCCGGCCAGATGCCGGTGTCGCGCGAGACCCTGCTCCAGGAGGTCTGGGGCTATAATTCCGGCGTCACCACGCACACGCTGGAAACCCACATCTACCGTCTTCGCCAGAAGATCGAGAAGGATGCCGCCAACCCGGAAATCCTGGTGACGGAAGCCGGTGGCTACAAGCTGGTGCCGTGATACGTTCCGGAAGCGCGCGATTCGTCGTAAATTCGCGTGTTCCTCGAGCCTCGGACCGGAATGTCAATCGACGACGACGTAGCGCTGCTTGAGCGTGTCCCGACACTGCGCTTGTTGGGAGAGGCCTCGCTGCGCATGCTGGCGATCGGCTCCGAGCAACGTGATTTCGTCCGCGGCGACATCCTGTTCAATCTCGGTGACGATGCCGATGCCGGCTTCGTGGTCCAGCGCGGCGCCTTTCGCGTCGATGACGGGGCCGGTGCCGAGATGATCGCGGGGCCCGGCACACTGATCGGCGAGCTCGCGCTGGTCGTGCCGATGAAACGGCCCTCCAGTGCGATCGCGCTGGAGCATTCGTCCGTCATCCGTGTCGCCCGCAGCCTGTTTCAGCGCGTGCTCGAAAGCGACCCCGCCGCGGCGGTGCGGCTGCGCGATGAATTTGCCATCCGCTCCAGCCAGATCGCCAGCGACATCCTGATGGCGGGTTCGAAGCTCAGCACGTGAGGAGCCGTCGTCCTGGCGAAGGCCAGGACCCATTACCCCGAATGCTCGTGGCTTGGCGCGATCACCCACACGTCTCGTGCAACAACGAAGTCTGCTGGTAATGGGCCCTGGCTTTCGCCAGGGCGACGAAGCAGATCAAACTTCCAGCGTCACCGTGACAGGCACGTGATCCGACGGCCGTTCCCAGCTCCGCGCATCGCGCAGGATGCTGAAATCCTGCACCGCGTCCTTCAGCGCGCGCGAGACCCAGATGTGATCGAGCCGTCGGCCGCGGTCACCGACGGTCCAGTCGGCGGAGCGGTAGCTCCACCACGTGTAGACCTTTTCCGACATCGCGATGCGGTCGCGCGCAACGTCGACCCACTCGCCCGCTTCAAGCGCGGCCTTCAGCTTTTCGGTTTCGATTGGCGTGTGCGAGACCACTTTCAACAGCTGCCTGTGCGACCACACGTCGTTCTCGTGCGGCGCGACGTTGAGGTCGCCGACCAGGATGTGCCTGTCATCGCCGCGTGGATGCAGCGGCTCGCAGGCTTTCATCTCGTCGAGGAAGCGAAGCTTGTGGTCGAACTTTTCGTTCAGCGCGGGATCGGGAATGTCGCCGCCCGCAGGCACGTAGAAATTATGCAGCACCAGCGGCTTTGCGATGTTGGCCTTGTCGCCGAACGACACCGAGATATGCCGTGAATCCACTTTCTCGCAGAAGGTGCGGATGTCGGTGGACTCGAATGGAATCTTGGAGACGATGGCGACGCCGTGATAGCCCTTCTGCCCGTTCAGTGCGACGTGCTCGTAGCCGAGCCGCCTGAAGCGCTTCAGGGGAAACGCGTCGTCGATGCACTTGGTCTCCTGCAGACACAGCACGTCCGGCCGCGCGCTCCTGAGAAACTTCGCGACAAGGTCGATGCGCAAGCGCACCGAATTGATGTTCCAGGTTGTCAGGGAAAGACGCATGGGAATTGCGTCTTAGCAAGCTCTCGTAGGGTGGGCAAAGGCGCAAAGCGCCGAACCCAAGATCTTTTCTGGGTTTGTGTCGGGAGGTGGGCACGCGTCGCTTTGCCCACCCTACGGGAGCGGAGTGCCTATCCCGGCGACGGCACGCTGTAATTGGTGAAATCGATCTTGAACATGTTCGGATCGAGCTTCTTGCCCGCATCGAGATTGTAGACCGCGACCGTGGTGTCGTAGCCCTGCGGGTCGGTGACGGTCCATTGCTTCAGCTGGCCGTCCTTGGCGCCGATCATGAGCAAGAGACGGCTGGTGCCGACCAGCGCCTGCTTCTCCTCGATGGTCACGCTGATGAAGAGATCGTCCGCAGTGACGTTGACGACGTTGGTGTCCTTCATCAGGTCGATGCGGTCGGACAACAGGAAGCGCAGCGGCGTCTGTGACAGCGGATAGACGTCCTGCGTCGCGAGCTTGCGGTCGCGCACCACGACTGACGATCCGTCGGCGATGATGTCGATCGGGCTCGGCGGATCGTATTCGAAGCGGACCTTGCCCGGCTTCTGAATGTAGAAATCGCCCTGCGTCTTGCTGCCGTCGGGGCCGACCTGGACGAAATTCCCGACCAGTGTCGACAGCGACGACAGATAGGCGCTGACCTTCGCCGCCTGCGCCTTCTGCTTGTCGTCGAAGGTCTGGAAGATGCTGCTGGGCACGTTGCGGCGCGGATCGGGAATGACCGGATTCGGCGGTGCCTGCGTTGCGCCCGTGATGGCCGGTCCACCCGACGGCGGAGCGGCATCGCGCGCCTTCGGCGCAGGTTTCGGCACGGGCACGGTCTGCGCAAACGATGCCGCGGTCACCATCATGGCGGTGACGAGAAGCACGGCTGCCACGCGCGCGCTGCGCGCGGCGAGAGAGGCAGCGAATCCAATGTCGGGATGTCTGGTCAACGCGTCGTCCTAACGTGGCTGGCGCCGTTTTAGCGTGATTTCGGGCAAAAGCAGAGATCGATTTTGCGTGAAAATGTCATTCCGAGGCGGGTCAGTAGCTGCTTGCCTCACATATGGCTGTCTTCTTCTTCGACCAGAATCTCGCGCTTGCCGGCGTGATTGGCGGGTCCGACAATGCCTTCCAGTTCCATGCGCTCCATCAGCGACGCCGCGCGGTTGTAGCCGATCTGCAGCCGGCGCTGAATGTAGCTGGTCGAGGCCTTGCGGTCGCGCTTGACGATCGCGACGGCCTGCTGGAACAGGTCGCCGCCGCCATCCGCGCCCATGCCGCTGGCGTCGAACACCGCGCCGCCGTCCTCGTCCTCGGTGGGCTCTTCGGCCGTGACCGCTTCGAGATATTCCGGCTGGCCCTGCGTCTTGAGGTGGCGCACCACCTTCTCGACTTCCTCGTCGGACGCGAACGGTCCGTGCACGCGACTGATGCGGCCGCCGCCGGCCATGTACAGCATGTCGCCCTGACCGAGCAGCTGCTCGGCGCCCATCTCGCCAAGGATCGTGCGGCTGTCGATCTTCGAGGTGACCTGGAAGGCGATGCGGGTCGGGAAGTTCGCCTTGATCGTACCGGTGATGACGTCGACCGACGGACGCTGCGTCGCCAGGATCACATGCAGCCCCGCGGCGCGCGCCATCTGCGCGAGGCGCTGCACCGCGCCTTCGATGTCCTTGCCGGCGACCATCATCAGGTCGGCCATTTCGTCGACGATGATGACGATGTAGGGCAGCGGATCGAGCGAGAGCTTTTCTTCCTCGTAGATCGCCTTGCCGGTTTCCTTGTCGAAACCGGTATGCACCGTGCGCGTCGGCTCTTCGCCCTTGGCTTTCAATTCGAGCAGGCGCGTGTTGTAGCCGTCGATGTTGCGCACACCGAGCTTGGCCATGTTCTTGTAGCGCTCTTCCATCTCGCGCACGGCCCATTTCAGCGCGACCACCGCCTTCTTCGGGTCGGTCACGACGGGGGTGAGCAGATGGGGAATGCCGTCATAGACGGAGAGTTCGAGCATCTTCGGATCGACCATGATCAAGCGGCACTGGTCCGGGCGCAGCCTGTAGACCAGGCTGAGGATCATGGTGTTGATCGCGACCGACTTGCCGGAGCCGGTGGTGCCGGCGATCAGCATGTGCGGCGTGCGCGCGAGGTCGATGATGACGGGATCGCCGCCGATGGTCTTGCCGAGACAGAGCGGCAGTTTGGCGACGGTGTCGACGGTCTCCTTGGCGACCAGCAGCTCGCGCAGATAGACCTTCTCGCGATGCGCGTTCGGCAGCTCGATGCCGATGGCATTGCGGCCGGGGACCACGGCGACGCGCGCCGACAGCGCGCTCATCGAGCGGGCGATGTCGTCGGAAAGGCCGATCACGCGCGACGATTTGATGCCGGGCGCCGGCTCCAGCTCGTACAGCGTGACGACGGGACCCGGATGGGCCTTCACGATCTCGCCGCGCACGCCGAAATCCTGGAGCACGCCTTCGAGCGAACGCGAATTGGCTTCCAGCTCCGCCTTGCTGAGCGGCTGACGATCGCCGGCCTTCGGCGCGGCCAGCACGGACACCGACGGAAGCTCGAACTTGTCGGAGGATTTCTTCGAGGCGGCTTTCGGTGCGGCCTTCTTGCGCGGAGCACGAGCGGCCGGCTCCTCTTCCTCCTCCTCGTCTTCCTCTTCTTCCTCGTGCTCGTAATCCTCGTCCTCGGACTGAGGCGAGATCGGGGGCGCGGCGCGGCCGCCGAGATTGGGTTCCTGCCGGCTGAACGAAACGGCCTTGGCCTTCGGTCCGCTCGAGACCAGCGAGCGATAGGCCGTGCCGAGCAGCCAGATCAGCCGCGCCTTGGTGCTCATCAGTGCATGGAACAGCCAGCCCAGCGACACCGAGCCGCGATCGCTGTCTTCGTCGTCGTCGAGCGGCTTGTCGTCGTCTTCGAGCTCCGCGAGCTCGTCGTCATGCTCGCGGGCGCCGAGGCCGCAGGCGATCAGGAAGGTCGCGGCCAGCGCCACGAACAGGATGGCACCGAGCACCATGCGATAGATCGCGCCTGATGGCCCGAAGATCACCGCGGGCGCACGCACCAGCGCATCGCCGACGACGCCGCCGAGCCCGGTCGGCAGCGGCCAGGCGCCGCCATGCGGCCAGCAGCTGACAAAGCCCGCCGCGATCACCGTGCAGAGAATCCAGCAACCGAGCCGCAACGCCTCGCGGTCGAACGGGCGATGGGTCATCATGCGCCAGCCCCACACCGCGACGGTGAGGATCAGCATGATCGCGCCGAGCCCGAGGATCTGCATCGCAAGATCGGCGCCGATGGCGCCGGCATAGCCGAGGATATTGTGGATCGGGCCCGAGGTCGCGTGGCTGAGGCTTGGGTCCTGCACCGACCAGGTCATCAGGGCGGCGGACGCCACGCCCGAGAGCGTGACAAGGCCAAAGCCAGCCAGCTCGCGCACGCGTCGGCTCAGCGCTTCGCGAATTGAGGGCGGCAGATGACCAACCAGGGGAATGACACGTTCGATTGCCGACATGCTCATGGGCCCCGCCTAACCCAGAGTTTCGACCAACCGGTGCAGCGCTTGCGCCGTGGTCTCGCTATCCTGCACCAGCGCCAGCCTGATATAGCCGGCACCGGGGTTGAAGCCGTCGGGCTGAAGCCGCGCCAGATAGGAGCCGGGCACCACGCGCACGCCGGCGTCCTTGAAGAGTTTCAGACACACCGAGACGTCATCGCCGATCTCCGACGTATTGAGCCAGACGCAGAAGCCGGCATCGGGCCGACGATAGCCGTAACGATTGCCGATGATCTGGTCGGCGAGGTCGAACTTGATCCGGTAGAGCCTGCGGTTCTCCTCGACATGCGCTTCGTCGCCATAGGCAACGGTCGCGACATGCTGGAGCGGCACTGGAACCTGGGGCGCGGCGATGTTGCGCAGCTCCAGGAACATGCCGATGAATTTTTTGTCGCCGGCGGCGAAGCCGACGCGCAGGCCCGGCAGGTTGGAGCGCTTCGACAGCGACTGGAATGCAGCCACGCGGGCGAAATCGGCACCCGCGCATTCGAGCGCGCTGCCCGGCGCCTCGCGGGTGTAGATCTCCGAATAGCACTCGTCGCTGAGGATCATGAAATTGTAGCGATCGGCGAGTTGCTTCAGGCGCGTGAAATATTCGCGCGAGGCGACCGAGCCCTGCGGATTGGCGGGCGAGGCCAGATAGAACGCCACCGTGCGCGCCAGCGTCGCCTCGTCGATGGCGTCGAGATCGGGCAGGAAGCCGTTTTCGACAGTGGTCGGCAGATAGACCTGTTCACAGCTAGCTGCGCCGGCGCCGGCGCCATAGACCGGATAGAACGGGTTCGGCATCAGGATGGCGGGCTTGCCGGGCTTCGGTCCGACGTAGCGGGCGGCCGCGATCGCCGCGAGGAACAGCCCCTCGCGGCTGCCATTGAGCACGAGAATCTCGTTTCGGGGGTCGAGCGCTCGCGGCAGCTTGAAGCGCGAGGACAGCCAGGCGCTCGCAGCGTTGCGGAACGGCTCCATCCCCTGGTTCATCGGATAACGGCCGAAATCGGCGATGTGCTTGGCCAGCACCGGCCCGACGAAATCAGGCACCGGATGCTGCGGCTCCCCAACCGCAAGCGAAATCAAGGGCTTGCCGGGTTGATGCGGCGCCAGCAGCTCGTTCAGCCGGACAAAGGGCGAGCGTTCGTTGTTGGAGCTTGCACTGGCCTGCGGCGCACGGGTTGAAGCGGTCATGACCATTCTGGGCGCCAGTACTCTTCGAACGGCCGGTCGCGCGCTGCGCGCCGGCGGGAAAGCGGTTCATTTCACCATAGATAGGGCGAGGTTAAGACGCGATTAACCATCGGCAAGCCGGTCCGTCCAGAGCCGGAAAAAGAGGGCAGGATAACAACGGGATGCGGGGTGGTTCGCCCCTCTCCCGATTGCGGGAGCTCGCGCGGGCCAAAAGAAAGGGGCTCCAACTTGCGCTGGAGCCCCTCAACGGTCGGGGCATTGCCGGGTATGTGCCCGAACCGTAGTTCTGGGCGCGATCCCCGAGGAGATCGCGTCCCGGGAGAACACTTACATGTTGTAGGCGCGCTCGGTGTGCTCGGTGATGTCGAGGCCTTCACGCTCGGTCTCGACATTGGCGCGGAGGCCGACGATCACATCGACGACCTTGTAGAGGATCGCCGATCCGATGCCCGACCACACCAGCGTGGTGGCGACGGCCTCGATCTGCGAGATCATCTGCGCGGCGAAGTCGTAATCGGCAACCTTGGGCGGGATCGCGGTGTAGTCGATGATGCCCGCACCACCGAGAGCCGGATTGACCAGGATGCCGGTGCCGAGGGCGCCGACGATGCCGCCGATGCAGTGCACGCCGAACACGTCGAGCGAGTCGTCGTAGCCGAGCGCGTTCTTCACGACGGTGCAGAAGAACAGGCAGACCACGCCGACCACGAGACCGAGGACGATCGCACCCATCACGCCGGAGAAACCGGCGGCAGGCGTGACGGCCACGAGGCCCGCGACAGCGCCGGAGATGACGCCGAGCACCGACGGATGACCCTTCACGATCCACTCCGCGAACATCCACGACAGCGCAGCGGCCGCGGTGGCGACGAAGGAGTTGGTCATGGCGAGCGCAGCGCCGCCATTGGCTTCCAGGTTGGAGCCGGCGTTGAAGCCGAACCAGCCGACCCAGAGCAGCGAGGCGCCGATCATCGACATGGTCAGCGAGTGCGGCGCCATCAGCTCCTTGCCGTAGCCGACGCGCTTGCCGATCAGCAGAGCGCCGACGAGGCCTGCGATGCCGGCGTTGATGTGCACCACGGTGCCGCCGGCGAAGTCGATCGCGCCCTTCTTGAAGATCCAGCCGGCGTCGGCATTGATCTCGTCGAGCTTGGCCTGAGCCGCGGTCTTCGCAGCTCCGTCAGCCGCAGCAGCCAGAGCCTTGGCCGCGTCCTGGATCGCGTCCGGGCCGGGCCAGTACCAGACCATGTGCGCGATCGGGAAGTAGATCAGCGTGACCCAGAGCGGGATGAAGAGCGCGATGGCCGCGAACTTCATGCGCTCGGCGAAGGCGCCGACGATGAGGGCGGGGGTGATCGCCGCGAAGGTCATCTGGAAGCACATATAGATGAGCTCCGAGATGTTGGCGTCGACCGAGAAGGTCGCCGCCTTCGAGTCGGTGGTGACGCCCATCATGAAGGCCTTGGAAAAGCCGCCGATGAAGTCGGAACCGCCGGTGAAGGCAAGGCTGTAGCCGTACACGGCCCAGATCACGGTGACGACGCAGACGGTGTAGAACACCTGCATCAGGACCGAGAGCATGTTCTTGGAACGAACGAGGCCGCCGTAGAACAGCGCAAGACCCGGGATCGTCATCAACAGCACGAGGACCGTCGATGTCAGCATCCAGGCGTTATCCCCCTTGTTGACCGTTGGCTCGGCATAGGCTGCGGTTGCAGCGAACAGGCCGACTGCGAGAGCCGCCAACCCCGCGCCATAGGGACGCTTAAACGTCATTTCATTTACTCCTGATTGGATTTTGGTTGAGCGCGAAATCAAAGGGCCGCGGCGTCGGCCTCGCCGGTGCGGATGCGGACCGCATGATCGAGGTTGATGACGAAGATCTTGCCGTCGCCGATCTGTCCGGTTTTCGCAGCCGACGTGATGGCGTCGATCGTCTTGTCCACCTGCTCGGAGGCGACAGCGACTTCGATCTTGATCTTGGGCAGGAAGCTCACGGCATATTCGGCGCCGCGATAGATTTCCGTATGGCCTTTCTGACGGCCATATCCCTTGACTTCCGTCACCGTGAGACCGTGAACGCCAATGGCGGTCAGGGCGTCACGGACTTCTTCCAGCTTGAATGGCTTGATAATCGCCATAACAATTTTCATGGGTCCTATCCCCGCTTGGGCCCGGTCCGGACGTGGCCGGGCGTTTCTCGACTGGTTCGCCACGAGGGAGAAGTTTCACTACGCGGGCACAGCCACACCCCCTAGAATCAAATGCCGTGCCAGATCGGGCGGCTTGCCTAACGGACTATGAAAGCGGGGGTTTTCGCGTTCAGCTTGTATCGCGCTGCAGTGCGCTAATACGTCGCGCTCAAAACGTGATCAGGTCTGATTAAAATGCAGGCAGGACAGGCCGCCGACACAATGTTGCTCATGTGTCGGGCAGCCAAAAGGTATTCTGGTGTAGGGAAAGCATCCCAACGGCCTCACCGCACTGCGAAATAGTGGGCTCGGTGCCGGCCTGCTTACAGGATGGTCGCAACCGACCGCGGTCTCAGACCGGCTCCCGCTCCACGAACACCCGGTCGACCAGGCCCCATTCGACCCCCTGCTGCGCGGTCATGAAGTGGTCGCGATCCAGGGTCCGCTCGACCTCTTCTACAGTCCGCCCGCAATGCTGCGCATAGAGCCGGATAATGCGCCGCTTGGTTTCCTGCATCTCGTTGGCATGGATCAGGATGTCGGAGGCCTGCCCCTGAAACCCGCCGAGCGGCTGATGGACGTGAAGGCTGGCATTGGGCAAGGCGGCGCGGTGGCCGGGCTCACCGGCCATCAGCAGGAACGAGCCCATCGAGCGCGCGGTGCCCATGCACAGCGTGTGCACCGGCGCCTTGATGAATTGCATGGTGTCGTTCATCGCAAGGCCGGAGGTGACCACGCCGCCATAGGAGTTGATGTAGAGATTGATCGGCCGGTTCGGGTTCTCCGCTTCCAGGAACAGCAGCTGCGCGCAGACGAGGCCCGACATCGCGTCGTTGACCTCGCCGTTGAGGAAGATGATGCGCTCGCGCAGGAGGCGTGAGTAGATGTCAAAGGATCGCTCGCCGCGCGCGGATTGTTCGACGACCATCGGGACGAGCTGAAGCATGTCGCGCATCGGCGACCTCCATGTCTGCGGGTAATGAGGTTTTGTTGCTGTTAGGCCGCCGCGCGCATCACGCAGCAATTGCTGTTGGCTGGCTTTGGCAGCTTCGTGCAGGCGTGCTGGATGATACGAAAGCGCGTGCCGCCCGACACGTTCGGTTCGATCCTGAAGATGACCTGGCTTTCGCGGAACGGCGGTTCGGAATCGCGCAGGCGGTAGCGCACCTCTTCGCCGGGAATCGACGATTCCGGCTCGGCGCCCACGAGGTCGCAATCCGGCAGCCAGCGCTCGCGCAATTCGGGAATGGTCACCGCGCGCCAGACTTTTGCCGGCGGGGCATCGAATTCATATTCGAGCACCAGGGGTTCTTCGACCGCCGGGGCTTCGTCGGAGGGATCGGGCTTTGTGGCATCGCTCATTGATCCATCTCCTTCAGGAGGTCAGCGAGGGCGTCCATGCGCTTCGGCCAATAGGCGCGGTAGCGCGCAAGCCATGCCCCGATGGCGACGAGGCCGTCCGGGTCGACTTCGTAATTCACGAAGCGGCCCTGGCGCTGTTCCCGCACGAGGCCTGCCGCGCGCAGCACCGCAAGATGCTGCGACATCGCGGGCTGGCTGATCTCCAATCCGTTACGCAAGGCGCTCGCATTCAGGCTGCCGCCAGCGAGCTTCTCGAAGACCTTGCGGCGGGTCGGGTCGGCCAGCGCCTTGAAGATATCGGCTTCGATCATGCAAACACATAAGCACGTGCTTATGTGTTGCGCAAGCCCTTACTGCAGCGCCTCGCCATGCTGCGAGATGTCGAGCCCTTCGAGCTCGTGCTCGCGCGAGACGCGGAGCGGCACGAACAGCCCGACCAGCTTGAGCAGGATGAAGCTGACGCCTGCCGCCCAGACGAAGGTGACAGCGACGCCGTAAAGCTGGATCAGCAGCTGCTGCGGATGACCTTCGAGCAGACCGGCCGTGCCGCCGATGGCGCTGGTTGCGAACACGCCGGCGAGCAGCGTGCCGGTCAGTCCGCCGATGCCGTGGACGCCGAACACGTCGAGCGAATCGTCATAGTTGAAGCGGTGCTTCAGCCAGGTGCAGGCCCAGTAGCAGATGGCCCCGGCCACGACACCGATGACAATGCCGTGCCACGGCGCGACGAAGCCCGAGGCCGGCGTGATGGTGCCAAGTCCGGCCACCGCACCCGAGATCATGCCGAGCACGGAGGGCTTGCGCCGTGCATACCATTCGATCGCGCCCCAGGTCAGCGCGCCGGAGCACGCCGCCAGATGCGTCGCGATGATCGCCATCACCGCGCGCGAATTGGCCGCACCCGCCGAGCCGCCGTTGAAGCCGAACCAGCCGACCCAGAGCAGGCCGGTGCCCATCACCGCGAGCGACAGATCGAACGGCGAGAGATTTTCGGTGCCGTAGCCGTGACGACGTCCCATCACCTTGGCGGCAACGAGACCGCCGGTGCCGGCCGACAGATGCACGACGAGACCACCGGCGAAATCCATCACACCCATGCTGTTGAGGAAGCCGCCGCCCCACACCCAATGCGCCAGCGGAATGTAGACGAAGATGAACCAGGCGACGGAGAACAACAGATACGCAGAGAACCGCATCCGATCGGCAACGGAGCCCGCGACCAGGGCCACCGTGATGATCGCGAACGTCATCTGGTAGAGCATGAACAGCGCCTCCGGGATCGTCTTCGCCGCCGAGTTGACGCTGTCCATGGTCATGCCGGCGAGGAACCAGCGGTCGAGCGAACCGATCCACGGGCCATCGCCGACGAAGCACAGCGAATAGCCGAACGCGACCCAGAGAATGGAGATCATCGTCACCGCGGCAAGGCTCTGCGCCATGGTCGCTAGCACGTTCTTCTTGCGCACCATGCCGGAATAGAACAGCGCCAGTCCGGGGATCGTCATCATCAGCACCAGCGCGGTGGCGACGATCATCCAGGCGGTGTCGGCGGTGTTGATCTCGTTCGCCGCGGCGCGCGCCGGCGAGGCCATGACCAAAGCACACCAGATCGGCGCAGCCATAGCGGCTACGCGGCGCAACAATCCCGCCATGTCATTTCCCCCCGGCATAGTGATGGCGTCGCACGTGACGGCGTCGTTGCCGGTGCGATCGAAGACGTAGAGTTCAGAGCGCGTCGCTGTCGGTCTCGCCGGTGCGGATGCGCACGGCGTTGTCGATCGGCGTGACGAAGATCTTGCCGTCGCCGATCTGCCCGGTGCGCGCGGTCGCGGTGATGACGCTCACCGCCTTCTCGGCGACGTCGGAGGCGACCGCGATCTCGATCCGCAGCTTCGGCAGGAAGTTCACGACATATTCCGCGCCGCGATAGATTTCGGTGTGACCCTTCTGGCGGCCGTAGCCCTTCACCTCGGTCACGGTCATGCCATGGACGCCGATCTCCGTCAGGGCCTGACGGACCTCATCGAGCTTGAAGGGTTTGATGATCGCGACGACGAGTTTCATGGATTAGGCCCTATTTCCCCGGGATGCACCGCCGTATGTCCCCGGCGCTGCGTCAATCTGGCATCTTTCCGGGCAAATGGCACAAAAAACTTGCAGATTGAAGCGGAAAAACGTTTGGCCAGGGAAGGTCAAAAGGGCGGTCAAAGGGCGGCCGTGTGAACGGCCGCCTCTGTACAGGGCATCAGTTCATCGCCCACAATGCATTTTTGGCCTGGATGCGGTGAACCCGCGCCGAGCGAGCGGTACATAAGTATTTTGGGGGACGCGTCATGGCGAGCTGGTTTTATGCATCCGAGGGCAAGCAGCAGGGGCCCTATCCGGAGGGGCAATTCCGCGACCTGATCGCGCAGGGCGTCGTGCGGCCGGATACGCTGGTGTGGTCCGAGGGCATGGCCGGCTGGCAGAAAGCCGCCGAAATTCCCGGTCTGATCTCGGGCGGCGGCGCGCCGCCGATCATTCCGGCCGCGGGCCCGCCGATGATGGGCGGCGGCGCCTATACCGGTGCGGGCAGCGCTGCCGGCGGATCGCTGTCGGTTGATTTCAGCATTCTCGAGTTCACCTGGCGCACGCTGGTGATGCTGATCGGCTCGTGCTTCATCATCCCGATCCCGTGGCTGTTCGTCTGGTACACGAAATGGCTCGTGTCCTGCGTCAACGTTCCAGGCCGGCCGAACCTGACCTTCACCGGGAGCGCGATGACTGTCGTGCCTTGGTTCTTCGGCTTCATCGTTCTGGCTGCTGTGTTCGGCTACTCCGGATACCAGGTGCTGAACCTCGTGCTCTTTCTCGTCGAGCTCGTGCTCTACTGGATGCTGATCAAGTGGATCGTCGCGAACGTCGCCTCCAACGGGCAGCCGCTCGGCCTCAGCTTCACCGGCTCGATCGTCGGATATATCGGCTGGAACCTGCTGTTCACGATCTCCATGATCACCATCATCGGATGGGCCTGGGTCGCGGCCGCCCAGCTGCGCTGGATGTACAGCAACGTTCAGGGCACACGGCGTGAGATCATCTTCAGGGGCAGCGGCCTCGGGATTCTCTGGCGCGGAATCGTGGCTGCGATCCTGTGCAGCCTGATCATCCCGATCCCATGGGTCTATCGCTGGATCATGAACTGGTTCGCCTCGCAGACCGAGCTCGTGCCGCGTGGTTCGATGTAAGCACGAGCCAAAGGCCCTGAGCGCGTTCGTCGCGCTCGGGGCGATCAGCTCCTCCGCTCGCGCACGGAGCCTTCCTGCGCGACGGATGCCACCAGAGTCCCGTCGGGCTTGAAGATCGAACCACGCGTCAGGCCCCGGCCTCCCTGGGCGCTCGGCGAATCCTGCGCGTAGAGCAGCCATTCGTCGGCACGGAACGGGCGGTGAAACCACATCGCGTGGTCGAGGCTCGCCGGCATCATGCGCTTGTCGAACAGCGTGCGGCCATAGCGCGCCATGATCGCATCCAGCAGCGAGAAATCCGACGCATACGCCAATGCGCACATGTGCAGCGCCGGATCGTCGGGCAGCGTCGCCGCGGTCTTGATCCAGACGTGGATGCGGCCGTCCTCGATCTTCTGGCCGAAATAGCGGCCGAGCTCGACCGGGCGCAGCTCGATCGGCCGATCGGATTCGTAGTAGCGGCGGATGAACTCGGGCATTTCGCGGAACATCGGCTGCTTCGCCACCTCCTCCGCCGTGAGCTTTTCCGGCGGCGGCACGTCAGGCATCTTGTCCTGGTGGTCGAACGCGCTCTCTTCCTCGGCGTGGAACGACACCATGATCGAGAAGATCGCGTTGCCGTGCTGGATCGCGGTGACGCGGCGCGTCGAATAGCTCTTGCCGTCGCGCAGGCGCTCGACCTGGTAGATGATCGGGATCTGGGGATCGCCCGGCAGGATGAAATAGCAATGCAGCGAATGCGGCAGCCGGCCCTCGACGGTGCGGCAGGCCGCTACCATCGCCTGTCCGATCACCTGCCCGCCGAACACGCGCTGCCAGCTCGTCTTCGGGCTGTTGCCGCGGAACAAGTTCACCTCGAGCTGTTCGAGGTCGAGGATCGAAATCAGGTCGATCAGGCTTTTGGACATGGTGGTGCTTTCAAATGCCTCGTCATTCCGGGGCGCACGGAGTGCGAACCCGGAATCTCGAGCCGATAACCTCTGGATTCCGGGTTCGCGCTTGCGCGCGCCCCGGAATGACGGAATGAGACCGTTCCGCCCTTGTTTCACCGCACTGTTTCGCCCACCTCAAGTCTGCTAGCAAGACCAAGAATTTTTGCGGGAAAGTCCGGATATGGCGGTACAGGGTCAAATTGTCATTGGCGGCGGCGCGTTCGCGGGCCTCGCGCTCGCACTTGCCTTGCGCCAGGGCCTCGGCCCCGAGATTCCCGTCATCGTCGCAGACCCCGCGTTCGGCACACGGCCGAGCCGCGATCCCCGTGCGACCGCGATCGTCGCGGCCTGCCGCCGCCTGTTCGAGGCGCTCGGCGCCTGGGACGACGTGAAGGCCGAGGCCCAGCCGATCCTCGACATGGTCGTCACCGACTCCAAGCTCGAGGACGCCACGCGCCCGACATTTCTGAATTTCGCCGGCGATGTCGCGCCGGGCGAGCCCTTCGCGCACATGGTCGAGAACCGCAAGCTGATCGATGCGCTGGTGATGCGCGCCGAAGCCGAAGGCATCGATCTGCGCGCCACCACCGTGTCGTCTTACGACGCGCGCGCCGAGGGGATCGACGTGACGCTCGGCGATGGCAGCGTCATCGCGGCAAGCCTGCTGGTTGCCGCCGACGGTGCCAAGTCGAAATTGCGCGAGCGCGCCGGCATCGCCACCCATGGCTGGGACTACGATCAATCCGGCATCGTCGTCACCGTCGGCCACGAGCGCGATCATCAGGGGCGCGCCGAGGAGCACTTCCTGCCTGCGGGTCCGTTTGCGATTCTGCCGCTGTCAGGCAAGCGATCCTCGCTGGTATGGACCGAGCGCCGTAGCGAGGCTGCGCGCATCATCGCGCTCAGCGACGAAGAGTTTCATGCCGAGCTCGAGCAGCGTTTTGGTTTGCATCTCGGCGAGGTCAAGGCGCTCGACAAGCCGCGCGCGTTCCCGCTGTCCTATTTCGTCGCGCGTTCGTTCATCGCCGAGCGCCTCGCGCTGGTCGGTGATTCCGCTCACGTCATCCACCCCATCGCCGGCCAAGGCCTCAATTTGGGCCTGAAGGATGTCGCCGCTCTGGCCGAGGTCGTGGTCGATGCCGCGCGGCTCGGCATGGATCTCGGCGGCACTGAGGTGCTCGAGCGCTACCAGCGCTGGCGCCGCTTCGACACCATGGCGATGGGCGTCGCCACCAACTCGCTGAACTTCCTGTTCTCGAACGAGTCGACGCTCTTGCGCACGTTGCGCGACATCGGCCTCGGCATCGTCGACCGCACCCCGCCGCTGAAGAATCTCTTCATCCGCCAGGCCGCGGGCCTGACCGGCGAGATCCCGAAGTTGCTGAAGGGCGAGGCGCTGTAGGGCGCGAATCGTGAGTAGCGAATAGCGAGTGGATCCATTCGCTACTCGCCACTCTCTATTCGCCAAGTCTCAATCGATCTTCCGCGCCTCTTCCGGCAGCATGATCGGGATGCCGTCGCGGATCGGATAAGCGAGCTTGGCGCTGCGCGAGATCAGCTCCTGCCGCGTGGAATCGAATTCCAGCGCGCCCTTGGTCAGCGGGCACACCAGGATCTCCAGCAGTTTTGGATCGACGCTGTTTTCGGGGCGTTCGGTCGGCGCGTTCATGAATGTCTCCGGCGATTGGCTGCCCTCTAGCACAGAAATTCGCGCCCGCCCATCGTGAGCTAAAGCATGATCCGGAAAAGTGTGAAGCGGTTTTCCGGAAAGATCATGCGCAAACAACAATCTAAAGCGCGATGATGATTCATCCAAATCTCATCGCGCTTTAGTCGGACACCATCCGCAGGATCTCATCGAGCAAGCCCTGCAGCCGCGCGGCCGGCACCGGCGTGCTGGAGAGTGCGTAGCCCAGAAACGTCCAGTACAGGATCTGCGCGCGGGCCTGCGCGGTTGCGGCGGCGAGTCCACGTCGTTCCAGCAGCGTCTCGATATAATCGAGCCTGCGGCGGTCGATGGCGCGGACGGCGGCTTGTGCCGCCGGATCGAACGCCGCCCAGTTCCGTACCGCGCGTTCCAGCTCGAGCCGGGCGCCGAAGGTCCTGCGCAGCAGCGACGTCAGCGGCTCGTCGCTGTCGGCTTCGACGCCGGCAATGATCTCTTCAGCCGCGATCTCGCGCCAGCGTTTCAGCACGGCCGCGTGGAACGCGCCGAGATCGGCGAAATGCCAGTAGAAACTGCCCCGCGAGACGCCCATTGCCTTTGCGAGCGGATCGGCTTTCAGCGCCGTGAAACCGCCCTTGATGAGGGCCCTGATGCCCTGGCTGATCCAGTCGTCGGCGGAGAGCTGCTCGGTCATGTCAGGTTCCGATGTCGCACCATACACTAGTGTATCGACAGGCGGCGCGCCAGCGCCTATCCCACCATACAGAGATGTATGGATAGGGATTGAGGAGCCTTGCCGATGCGTGATCTCCTGCTCCAGTGCGCAGGCCTCCTTGCCATTGTCGTGGCGCTCATCCACGGCATTCTCGGCGAGACCAAGGTCTTTGCCCGCGCCACCATCGAGCCGCCGCGGCTACGCACCCTGATCCGCCTGGTCTGGCAGGCCTCGACGGTGGCCTGGATCGGCTGCGGGGTACTTCTGTTCGTGACACCCTGGATGGATTCGGCGCTGGCGCGCCGCTGGATCGTCATCACCATGGTCTGCGTGTTCGGCTTCTCTGCCTGCGCCAACGCCTGGGCGACGCGAGGCCGGCATTTCGGCTGGATGGCGCTCAGCGTGGTGGTCGTGATGGCGGCGGCCGGTTACTGAACCTGACCGGACAAAACGCGCTGCCGAACCCGTGAGGCTTAAGGCCGCAGCGCGCGGCAAAACACCCATTGCGCGCGGAGCGCGCTGATCTTTTGGCGACGGCTGGAATATCTCTAAGACGTCGCGGCTCCGAACGGCAATTGACTTCACCCTCCCCTTCGCGTCCTTCGGGCGCGCTTCGCGCAAGATCTTGCGCACACAGGAGGAGATATCAGTGAGAGTCATTCGTGTTCTTGCCATCGCGCTGACGGTCGGGATCGGCATGGGATCGACGGCGATGGCCGACGGCTTCAAGGACTGCACCAAGCTCGACAAGGCGTCGTGGAAGCCGGCCACGGAGGCCGAAGCCAAGGCCAAGGCGCTGGGTTACGAAGTGCGGCGCTCCAAGATCGAAGGCTCGTGCTATGAGGTCTACGGCGTCAAGGAAGGCAAGCTCTACGAGCTGTTCTACAGCCCCGAAGATCTCAGCCTGAAGCACACGATCGCCAAGTAGACTTCGTTCTATGACCTGGGTCCGAGGCTCGTCGCGACTTGGCTGAAGAAGCGGTGCCAGACAGGCGCGGGGTGTCCGACGGACGCCCCGCCGAGAGGAGCGTCGCGGTCTGGGACCTTCCGCTGCGACTCTGGCACTGGGCCCTCGCGGCCTGCGTCGCGGCCGCGTGGTTCACGCCGACCGTCTACGACAGTCTGCATCGTCTCGTCGGCTATGCGGTGATCGGACTTCTGGCCTTCCGCCTGGTCTGGGGCTTCCGCGGCAGCCGCTATTCGCGCTTTCGCACGATCGGCGCCAGGCTTCGGGCCGCGCCGGGCTATCTCTGGAATCTGCGCCGCGGCATCACCGGTCGCTATCTCGGGCTCAATCCCGCCGGAACCTTGATGCTGGTGGCGCTGCTGCTGTCGCTCACGGTCTCGGCGGTGACGGGCGCGCTGTCGGTGACCGTCACCTTCTTCGGCGTCTGGTGGATCGAGGATACGCACGCCGTCGCGTCCGACGCCGTCATGGTCCTCGTCGTGCTGCATATCGTCGGCGTGGTGCTGATGGGAACGCTTCAGCGCGAGAACCTGACCCGCGCCATGATCACCGGCCGCAAACGCATCCGCCGTCATTGAGTTGGGATGATCGTGCCGCGGGCTCGTCTCTTCCGCTTGCGCGCGGCACAGGCTGGCGCAGGGGCGGAGTTGTCGCTTTGATTTATTCTAATTCTAATGTGGAGAGATTCTAGTTTCGACACCAGGTGTTTCCGACCGTTTCTGCTTCCCAAGAGCGGCGCTGCCTGTTTTCCCTGCGACTGGATGACGCAATGTTTGGGGGCACGCATGTCGCGGCACGTTTCCATTGGTTCGCTTGGATGTCTGTTCGAACGCCGTCGATGCTCCCGCCGATCGGTTTTGCTCGCGGCAACAGCGATCTCGATCCTGAATTCCGGTAGCGCTTTTGCAGCCGACGGTGACGCGAACGCGATGTTGCTGAAGAAGCTGGAGAAGATGGAGCAGCGCATCCAGCAGCTCGAATCCGAGCTCAAGCAGAAGCAGGATCGACCAGTAGCCGATGCGAACGCCAAGCGGACGGCAAGAACGGCATCGCTGACGAGCGCGAATGCGGCCGCTTCTTCCACTGATGCGAAGGACGCGACCGCAAAGCCCGAGGATCAAAAAACGGAAGCCCAATCGTCCAGCCCATCGGCCAAGCCGAAATCGAAAGACTTCATGGCATTGCCGCCGCTCCCCACAGCGTCGGACAAACCGATCCTTGGCGTTGCGGATTCTCCAGTCCCTGGTCTCAGCCTCGGGGCATATGGCGAGATCAAGTTCG
Organism: Bradyrhizobium manausense; assembly: GCF_018129685.1. GTDB lineage: Bacteria > Pseudomonadota > Alphaproteobacteria > Rhizobiales > Xanthobacteraceae > Bradyrhizobium > Bradyrhizobium manausense_D. The sequence continues at coordinate 79,966 of NZ_JAFCLG010000005.1, read as the reverse complement.
GCAGCGTGCAAAATCCTGCCGCCGGCGGCCAGTGGCAGAAGGGATTTGACGCAGCCAGATTCGTTCTCCTGCCCACCTATGCGATCACCCCGAACATCATCTTCAACGCGGAAATCGAGTTCGAGCACGCGGGCGCGGGTTTCGACAACGACGACAAGTTGCACGGCACGGCCGAGATCGAGCAGGTCTGGATCGATTTCAAGATCATGGATCAGTTCAACTGGCGCTCGCCGGGCGTGGATCTCGTCCCGATCGGCTACATCAACCAGCATCACGAGCCGACGCAATTCTACAGCGTCGGCCGGCCCGAGCTTTACAACGGTCTGATTCCGTCGACCTGGAAGGTCCCCTCAAGCAGCGTCTATGGAACCATCAGCGAAGACGTCAAATATCAGGTGATGGTCAGCACCAGCAACGAGGATTTCGGCGACTCGTTCGACAACCGCACCGCCGCGAAGACCGTTCCTCTTCCCGGGACCCCATATGCCGCGGGCATCGATGGCGTCAACGCGCTCGGGTTTTCGAGACCCCCGCTCGGCGACTTCCAACAGCTCAACAATGCGGTTGCGGTGTCCGGCCGGCTCGACGTCACGCCGACGTTCTTGCCGGGCTTTGCAGCCAGCGTCAGCGCCTATTTTTCGCCGAACACGACCCCGCGCGGTGCGCATGACGATCTCGGCAACTTCCTCGGCAAGTCGAGCCTCGCATTGTTCGACGCCGAGTTCCGTTACCGCGTGCCAGACACAGGTCTCGAGCTTCGCGGCGAATATGTCCGCGCGGACTTCGGGCATCCGGAGAATCTGCGCGCCAACAACGACTCCGATCCGACCAACAATGTCGGCAAGTCGATGTATGGCTATTCCGGCGAGATTGCCTACCATGTTCCGCTCGGCACTGTTCTCAACAGCGAGTGGGAGGCTGTGCCGTTTTACCGCTACACCTATCAGAACCTTCAGACGGCTGGCTTCGCGGGCACCGATGCCAATCTGCCAACCGGTCAGGGTCAGAGGCAGTATCACACGGCCGGCTTTGCGGTGTATCCATCCCCGAAACTCGTGCTCAAGGCGACCTATCAGCGCGTGATCGACAAGAGCGCGACCGGCGCCCTCTCGGATTCGTTCCTCGGCGGCGTCGGGTTCTTCTTCTGATGCGTACCGGGTTGCTTTGGGGCGATTTTGCACGATTGATGACAGGACCAGGCGCGAGGTGACCATGACTTGGGTTCGATACACCCTTCCGGCTGCGGCCATTGCGGCCGTCGCCTCTCCGGCCTACGCCGTTCGGTATCTGTCGATCGAGGAGGCCCAGAAAGAGGCGTTTCCGTCGGCGACGCATTTTTCCGAGGTCCAGGCAGGCCGGGTCTGGAAGGCGGAAGCCGGCGGCAAGGTCGTCGGCTTCTTCGTGTTCGACCGGGTGGTCGGCAAACATCTTTTCATCGACTATGCCGTCTCCCTGACCCCGGCCGGGGCCGTGCACAAGGTCGACATCCTGGAGTATCGGGAATCCTATGGCGGCGAAGTCAGGGGCGCGAGCTGGCTGGCGCAGTTTGTGGGCAAGACCAGCGGGAGTGCGTTGAAGATCAACGGCGACATCAAGAATATCTCCGGCGCGACCCTGTCGTCGACTCATGTCACCGAAGGCGTGAAAAGAATATTGGCGGCTTATGGCAATCGCCTCCGATAGCATGCGTCGCGCGAGGCCGCTTCTCGGCACGTTCGTCGAGATCGAGGTTTCCGGCGCTTCCGGATACGATACCGACTGCGCCGTCGCAGCAGCATTCGATGCCGTCGCCGAGGTCCATCGGCTGATGAGTTTTCATGAGACCGACAGCGATGTCAGCCGGCTCAACCGGGAAGCCGGCGTTCGTCCCGTGAGGGTTCATGACTGGACGTTCCAGGTTCTCGAAACGGCAGTCGGATTGTATCGACAGTCCGGCGGCTGTTTCGACGTCACGATTGCCCCCGCATTGCAGGCCATGGGGTTGCTGCCTCCACGGAAACATAAGCAGCCGGCGGCATCGATCGCGCGGATTTCCGACGCGATCTCGTTGCTTCCGGACCGGAAGGTCTGCTTTCAATCGACCGATGTGACCATCGACCTCGGCGGAATTGCCAAGGGATTCGCTGTCGACCGAGCGGTGGACACGCTGCGCGATTTCGGCATGGCGAGTGGAATGGTCAACGCGGGCGGCGATCTCAGGGCATTCGGGAAAGAGGCGCGCACGGTGCACGTCCGTGATCCACGCGATCCCAGCCGACCGATCTGTCGCATCGATGTCACAAACGAAGCGCTGGCCTCCACAGCGCGTCGCATGGGCCCGAGCAGCGGCCCCGTATCGGCTGGCTCGGCGGTGATTGATCCGGCAACTCGGAGGCCGGCAGGCCCGATCAGCGGTGTCACGGTTCGCGCGCCAACCTGCATGATTGCCGATGCCCTGACGAAGATCGTCATGATCGCCGGGAGCGATGCTGCTCAACTGCTGACGGACTACGAGGCGAGCGCCCTGATGATCTCGGCCGACCACGACATTCACATCACCTCCGACTGGCATCACGCGGTGCATCTTGCGGCTTAAATCATCGTTTCGCTATTCGCTCTACGCAGCATTTTCGGTCCTGTCTCTGACAGGCGCCGGCTGGCTCGTGGCTGATTGGCAGAAGGACGTCGCCGGCGATGAGATCTGGCAAATGACTGCCGCCAACATGCTGATGGTCCATGGCGGGGTCGCGATGCTGTCGCTGCTGTTGGTCGGAGCGCTCATTCCCGTGCACGTGCTGCGATCATGGCGCAGTGGCGGAAATCGCGTGTCGGGATCGGTCATGGCGGCGTTCAACGCCGTGCTGGTCGTCACGGCCTTCGGACTCTATTACCTCGGTTCGGAAATAGTCAGGCCCTGGATGAGCTGGATCCATCTCGGTGCCGGCTTTGCCCTGGCCGCGATGTTTCCGTTTCACATCTGGCTGGGACGGCGGCACCGCGGTCGCGAACAGCTGAGGTCGAGATCTGAAACCAAGAGCTGAGGTCACCAGCTGAAGCCAAGAGGTGAAGCCAAGAGGTGAGGCCAGGAGCTGAAGCTGGCAGCAGGGCCGGCGCCCCTCACTGCAGCGGCGGATCGCCGCTGGTGCGCTTCTTGGCGAGCTCCATCTCGGTGATCGCGACCAGGATCTCGGCGCGGGTCTTCAGGTCAGGCGCTTCCAGCATGGCCTGCTTCTCGGCCGGGCCATAGGGCGACATCATCGCCAGCGCATTGACCAGCGCCTCGTTGGGCGCGCTCTCGACGCCCTCCCAGTCGACCTTGAGGTTGTTGGCCTTCAGGAAATCCGCGAGCGCCACCAGCAGCGCCTCGCGGTTGACCGCCTCCTCGCCCAGGCGCGCCTTGAAATCGTCGGCGAAGGCGAAGAAGTCGACCTTGCACTGCCGGTAGGCGGTCAGCACGTCGAGCTCCTCGACCACCCTGAAGCGCGCGACGCCGGTGAGCTCGAGGAGATAGCGGCCGTCGCCGGATTCGGCGAGCTGGGTGATGCGGCCGACACAGCCGACGCGAAACAGCGCCGGCTTGTCCGCGTTCTTGGGCGAATGGGCCACATCAGGCTGGATCATGCCGATCAGGCGATGACCGTCGCGGAAGCAATCGTCGACCATCGCCAGATAACGCGGTTCGAAGATGTTGAGCGGCATCTGGCCGCGCGGCAAGAGCAGCGCACCCGGCAGCGGAAACACCGGAACGATCTCAGGAAGGTCGCCAGGCCCGCGATATTCGATGTTGATCGGCATCTGTTGCGCGGTCCTCGGTTGACGTGATCAGCCCCTGCCAGATGAGGTACGGAAAAATCCGCGGTGGTTTCCCGAAAAGATCGTGTTCAAGCAGACACCCCTACGAAAACAGGATCGTCGACAAACGCTTGCGTCCCTCGACGGTTGCCTCGTCCGTCCCGCCCCAGGCCTCGAAGAACTGCACCAGCTGCTTGCGGGCGCCGTCGTCGTTCCATTTGCGGTCGCGCTTGACGATCGCGAGCAGCTGCTCGGTGGCCGCGGCGCGGTCGCCCTTCGCATTCAGCGCGGTGGCGAGGTCGAAGCGCGCCTGATGATCGAGCGGGTTTGCGGCGACTTTCTGCTCCAGCTCGGCAATGGGCCCCAGCGATTCGGCCTGTTCGGCGAGATCGATTGCGGTCTGCACGGCCTTCACGGCCGGGTCGTTGCGCTTGGATCCCGGCACCATGGCCAGTGTCTGCTTGGCCTGCTCCATCGCACCCGACGTGACGTAGCATTTGGCGAGGCCGGCAAGCGCAGCGATGTTGGTCGCATCGTACTGCAGCACTTCGGCATAGATCTGCGCGGCCGCGGCGGCATCGCCCTCGGCGAGCACGGCCTCGGCCTCCTGGAGGATCTCGGCGATGTTGGGCTCACCGGGTGCCGTGACGCCCTTGGTGACCTTTTCGATGAAGGCGTTGACCTGGCTCTCCGGCACCGCACCCATGAAACCGTCGGCCGGCTGGCCGTTCACGAACGCGATCACGGCCGGGATCGACTGGATGCCCATCTGGCCCGGGATCGCCGGATGCTGGTCGATGTTCATCTTGACCAGCTTGACCTTGCCCTTGGCCGCCTTGACCGCCTTTTCCAGCACGGGGGTGAGCTGCTTGCAGGGGCCGCACCATTCCGCCCAGAAGTCGATCAGCACCGGCTGGCGCTTCGATTCCTCGATGACGTCCTTCACGAAGGTCTGGGTGGTGGTGTCCTTGATCAGATCGGCCGCAGCCGAGCCCGCTCCGTTACCCTGGTCGATGATCGTCACGGGATCCCCTCGTCTGATGTCCGGAATGGCGGGTCTTTAGCACGTCGCCATCACATATGCTTCGGTGTCGGCTCCTAGATTGGGCCGAATGGGCCGAATTTCAATCCATCAGGGCCGATTCGGCGGTTTCGGGCCATTTTCGGACGATTTGGCCGTTTCAGGGCTCATATTGGGGCTCCGAAAGCGCGATGATGCTGCCGGTAGCTGTTGCATTCGCCTCCCGCTTTTGGCATACGACAGCCGTTGCCGGCGCGTCACGCGACCGACACAGGATGCGGGTGTAGCTCAGTGGTAGAGCACGACCTTGCCAAGGTCGGGGTCGAGGGTTCGAGCCCCTTCGCCCGCTCCAGTTTTTCCCCAGCGTCCAAATGAGGAACTTGTCCCGCCGGCGCGAGCCGCTGAGCCGGTCCTCCGTGCGGTAATGCGGTGGGGTTATCGGTGGACACCCGTTTTGACATAAGAGACGAGTTGTAATCCGTCCATCGAACCCCGCATTGGCTAGGCGCATGACGCGCACGGCTAAGGAGATTTGGTTGGTGGGCCTTTTGGGACGGGACTAGGTGTTGAGCCCGGAGCGGTTGGAACGGCACTTGGGGATGCCGTCGGCGTCGGGACTGGCGCAAGAGCGCCAGCGGAAGCCGGTTGGGCTGGTGGATTGGCCGCCCCTCCGGTTGCCGTTGGGCTCGTCGTGCTCGGAGTTTGAAAGACCTTGCTGACCGAATCCTTGAAGAGCGGAATCATCAGCGCCGCTGCGATGGTTAATACGATGACAGCTTGGGTCTTAAATGCTTTCAGGTCGTTTATCTCTTCTCGCAATTCTTCAATATGCTTTTCGACCTGATAGGCCGTAGTGAATTTCCCTGAAATTTGGTTGATGTTCTTAGATGGAAGGTCGATGTAGCCCTTCTTCATCTCTTTCCGCGATATCGCTTCATTCAAGTCGGCCAGCCAGATTGGAAATATCGGCTCACCACGCTTGAGATGTATTGGGGACGGCCCCGCATTGAATACGGAGAACAGAAGTTTCCCACTGTATCCCGGATCGACGTGAAAGCCCGAGATATTGACCAACCCGGAGAACTTGATTGAAGCTCGGATCGATATAAAGCCAAGGACGCCGATAGGTATGTTGACAGCCTGTTCCGTTAGCAGAAAAGCGAACTGACCCGGGTCGATAACGAAGCTTTCGTTGTCTTTCAGTTGTCGTGCCGTTTTTCCGCTTGCTTCGTCGGAGACGTAAACCTCACTGCCGATGGATAGGAGATAGTTCGCGTCTTCAACGCGCGAAATGTCCCAAGGCTCAACTATCTTTTGAGCGGGACCTTCAGTTCGCCACTTGTTGTCATTCCAGAAGGGCATGAGGCCCGCCTATTCGGCGATGTAGAATTGGCGTGCCGCCAATTCTTTTCTCCTGGCCCTCAGCGCGGGCTCAATGTCGATGGCCCGCTCGGTCGCGATGCTTACCACCCAACGGATCACATCGGCGTTCGCCTGCCTGGCAATAGGAAGAAACTCTTCCAAATGATCGATCTTTTCGCAAGCATCCGCAAACCTTCCGGCGGCATCTGCTAGAACGTATACTGGATCGTTAGTCGTCTTATGCGAAAGCTGACAAGTTGAGACCGCATTTAATTCTTGTTGGAGCGTGTTGGCCGCGCTCAAACAAACCAAAAATGTATCCACTACCGTTCGTTCAATGGACTTAGGTTCGTCAGCACCGCGCGCCAGCCTGCCGACGTATTTTGCGAAGTGGAGGCCGTAGTGCTTCAAGCGATCATTCTTGGATAGGTGTAGAATGTCAGCATGATTTCGTTGGTCGTGCGCATGCTGTTCGCGCTGAAGGCGCAACAGATCGTCCGCCTGATACATCCCAAATTCTCCCCGCACGCCGTGATTTCACGTGATACCATAAAAATACAGTATTTTCAAGGGGATAGAGTGACTCTTAAGTGATTCTTTCGATTCACCTTTCTGGTTTTTCCACACGGCATAGCTTCCAGCGAACAGGCTGCTCGCTATACCCTACATAGAGGGGATGCTTCGGTTGACCATCCTTCGTGACACCAAGACAGTGCAATATAACGCCGACCTCGTTTGCAATTGCTATCGCAATTTCGGCGCAGCCCATATGAGAACCGTGTGCACCCCACCCGACCAGTGCTAGCCCTTTTCGTTCGCGACATTCGACCAATATTCGCCGAATGTGCATGCTGTTCTGAGGCCCAATTGGATCCCTCATCTGCTTCCAGACTTTCGGGTCGGTCGCGCGCCCGGCACCCAAATTCCAAACGATCAACGATCCAAAGCCGCTCGCAGCCGCCCGTCGCACGCACCGAGTGATCGTCGGGTCGTCTATTTCGGCGTCGGCAGTTGACGGGTTGAGCATCCCCAGAACACACGGTGGCTTGCTGTCGTTCCATATTCGCCGCAGCTCGTATCGATAAGTGCCACACGCTGAGATTATCGCGCTTCCTCTTGTCAAGAAGTTCAACTGTGTCAACTCTGACAATCCTCGCTAGGCTGGTCTGCACGAAAGAAGCGATTCGCTGGCGCGATTGTAGTCGGCCACGACCGACGAGGGCATAGGTGCGTTTGGTGCAAACTGCGGCCCGCTCCAATTTTTCCCAGAGCGTCCAGCCAAACCGGGTCGGGCCGTGGTTTCCCACGCCGCTGAGGGCTGGCTTGGGTTTCATATGACAATTCTGGTCACCGGCAGTGCCGGCCATCTCGGCGAGGCCATTCTCCGGACGCTCCGGCGTCGCGGGTCCCCTGCGCATGGGGTCGATCTGAAGCCATCGCCCTTTACCGATGCGGTGGGCTCGATCGTCGATCCCGGCTTTGTCCGGGCGCAGATGGACGGCGTTACTGCCGTGATCCACGCGGCGACGCTGCACAAGCCGCATGTGGCGACCCACAGCAAGCAGGCCTTTGTCGACACCAACGTCAGCGGGACGCTTAACCTGCTCGAGGCGGCCGCGGCGGCGGGCGTGAAGAGCTTTGTCTTCACCAGCACCACCAGCGCGTTCGGCTCCCAGCTCCGGCCCGAGGCCGGGCAGGCGGCGGTGTGGGTCACCGAGGAGCTGCCGTCGGTGCCGAAGAACATCTACGGCGCCACCAAGCTGATGGCGGAAAATCTGTGCGAGCTGTTCTTTCGCGAGAAGGGCTTGCCGGTCGTCGTGTTGCGGACCTCGCGGTTCTTTCCCGAGGACGACGACGATGCCGCGATGCGGTCGGCCTATCCGCTGGACAACGCCCAGGCCAACGAGCTGCTCTATCGCCGGCTCGATATCGCGGACGCCGTGAGTGCCCATCTGCTCGCCGTGACGCGTGCGCCGGAGATCGGATTCGCCCGTTATATTGCCTCGGCGACGACCCCGTTTGGGCCACAGCATCTTGCGGCGCTGGCGCGCGATGCTGCCGGTGTCGTGCGCGAGCTCTATCCGGATTGCGCGCAGCTCTACGCGGAGCGCGGCTGGCGGCTGTTCCCCCGGATCGACCGGGTCTACGTCAACGCACAGGCGCGGCGTGAACTCGGATGGCATCCGGAATGCGATTTCGCTCACGTGCTGCGCAGCCTGCGCGCCGGCTCCGATTTCCGCAGCACGCTGGCGCGCGAGGTGGGCGTGAAGTTCTATCACGATACGCTATTTGACGACGGACCCTACCCCGTCGCCAAATAGTCGCCGCTTTTGTCAAATCGTACGATGTTTCAGATGCGTGGCCGGTGTCACCGCGCACCGTCCGGCCCCCGCCGTTCTACTGTGCATGGGGTTGTTTTCGCGGCTTTGTATTGGCTGCGTCCTGTCCTGCTCGCAAAAGAGGCGATCGCCATTGCATTTTCGCGGTGCAGCGAGGCGTCGTCGCCGCTGCATGCGACGATGTGAGACGATCCGTCTCAATTCTTACTGAGCGCGACAGCCGCGCGAGCGACGCGCTTCTCACCGCTCGCAGATGTGCTAACCTTTTTGCGTCTGCCTCTCGACAGACCAAGAACTTCGCCGACTCACACAGCAAAACAATAACGTGCAGCCCTGACGGCTGCCTTAGGGGAGTGACGCGATGACATCGATAATCAATCGATCCGTGTTGGCGCTTGCAGCGGTTGCCCTGCTCGCAGGGACAAGCGTCGCCAGTGCGCAGCAGCAGGACAGCAACCGGGCGCTGAAGAAGTACGAGTCCGGCACCAAGGAATTCTGGACCCATCCGCCGGATGACTGGTTCCTCGGCGACGAGACCGAGGCGCAGAAGGGCCTCGCTCCGCCCTCGGGTCCGCCGACCGGTGCCTCCGAATCCGAACTCGCCAACATCATCAAGAAGGTGAAGCTGCCGCCGGGCTTCAAGATGGAGGTCTATGCCTCCGGCGTGCTGGCCGCGCGGCAGATGGCCTGGGGTGACAAGGGCACGTTGTTCGTCGGCTCGTTCGGCCTCGGCAACGTCTATGCCATCAAGGACGCCGGCGGAAAGAAAGAGGTCAAGACCATCCTCAAGGGGCTGAACATGCCTACCGGTCTGGCCGTCAAGGACGGTGCGCTCTACGTCATCGCGGTCGACAAGCTGATCCGCTACGACGACATCGAGAACAAGCTCGACAATCCCGGCGAGGGCAAGGTCGTCTATGACGACATGCCGTCCTATGCCGCGCATGGCTGGAAGTACCTCGCGGCCGACAAGGACGGCTGGTTCTACATTCCGTTCGGACCGCCCTTCAACGTCGGCATTCCCCCGACCAGCGTCTCGCAGATCCGGCGCGTCGATCCCAAGACCGGCAACGCCGAAGTCTATGCGCTCGGCGTTCGCAACTCGGTCGGCGGCGACGTCGATCCGCGCACCGGCAAATACTGGTTCACCGAGAATGCGCGTGACTGGGTCAGCGATGATCTTCCGTCAGACAAGCTGAACATGATCTCCAAGCTCGGCGAGCATTTCGGCTATCCCTACTGCCACCAGGGCGACCTTCCCGATCCGAAGTTCGCCATGGGCCACAAATGCTCCGAGTTCACGCCGCCCGTGCTGAATCTCGGCGCCCACGTCGCTCCGCTCGGCATGAAGTTCTATACCGGCGACCAGTTTCCGCCTGAGTACAAGAACAACATCCTGATCGCCGAGCACGGCTCCTGGAATCGCCACAAGTACCAGGGTGGCCGTATCGTACGCGTGATCGTCGGGCCCGACGGCAAGAACGCCAAGCAGGAGGTGTTCGCCTCCGGCTGGATCGAAGGCGACCAGGGCTATCTCGGCCGGCCCGACGACATCGTTCTCGCCAAGGACGGATCGATTCTCGTCGCCGACGATTGGGCCGGCGCGATCTATCGCATCAGCTACAGCAAGAAGTAGCGCACGACGACACGAGGCTGCGGTTGCCGCAAGGCGCCGCAGCCTTTTGCGTCTAATTTCGATTGTCGTTCCGGATTGCGCGCCAGCGCAAGTCCGGAACCCATACCCACGAGCGGGGGTTATGGATTCCGGGCTCGTGCTTCGCACGCCCCGGAATGACGCATTCGATAACTTGGAATTTCATCATGCGCCGGCACTTAATCTCGCACGCCATCTACGCGGCTGCGCTCCTCACCCTTGGCGCCGTCTCCGCAGGCGCCGCAGACACAACGGCTGTGCAGGAGAAGGCTGCCGTTTGCTCCGGCTGTCACGGCGAGAACGGTATCTCGCAGACCGAGAACATTCCCTCGCTCGCCGGCCAGCCCGATCAATTCCTGCAATGGCAGCTCGTGTTCTTCCGCGCCGGCTCGCGCAAGAACGAGCAGATGCAGCCGATCGCCCAGGACATCGCCAATGAGGACATTCGCAGCCTGGGCGCCTATTTCGCCGCGATGACGCCGCCGAAGGCCGCCGAAGACGGGGATCCGGACCTGTCGAAAAAGGGCGCGCAAGTTGCTGCCGGCCGTCGCTGCGCCTCATGCCATACGGACAGCTTTGCCGGCACCAAGGCCGTCGCGCGGCTTGCGGGTCAGCGCGAGGAGTACCTGGTCAAGGCGCTGCAAGACTACAAGAGCAGCCGGCGCGTTGGTGGCGGGGGCGCCGCAATGGCCGATGTCGCCTATCACATGAGCGAAGAGGAAATCACGGCCGTCGCGCACTATCTGGCATATTTCAAGTAAGCGCGAGATATAGCTGCAAGCACCACTGTCGTCCCGGACAAGCGCGCCTCAAGCGTGCGCAGATTCGGGACCCATAACCACAGGATCGCGTTTGGCGAAGACTCGTAGTGACCAGTTCGCGCCATAACCACTCCCTGGGGTTATGGATCCCGGATCTGCGCTTACGCTTGTCCGGGACGACGGCGGTGGGTGAGGCTGCTATCTACCCTGCCCGCTGCTTCTCATACGCCTTCAGATGCGTGTACGCGATGCGCAGCTTCGGCACCGGCACCTTGGCCGCATCGGCGCGCACAATGAGGTCGCCGATCACGTGATCGGCCTCGACCGGGAGGCCCGCCTTGATGTCGCGGAACATCGAGGCTGTCATCGGCGAGCCCTCGGTGGTGAGGTTGCCCTTCACACGCTCGAAGAACGGCCCGCCCGGCGTGTAACCCGACGCGGCGGCGATCGAGCTGGTCTCATCCAGCATGCCGAGCAGGAAGTCCCGGCCTCCAGGAGCAGCGAGGATGTTGCCGACGGAGGTGCGCATCAGACTGGTGCTTGCGGCGAGTGAGGACAGGAACACCCACTTCTCCCACATGTCCTGCATGATGTTCTGGCTGGCGGTGGCGCCATTGATGCCGCTCTTGAAGGCCTCGTCGATCGCCTTGACACGGTCCGACAGTTTGCCGTCCCGCTCGCCATAATTGATCGACTGCATCGGCTGCAGCTGCACCACCTCCCGCTTTTCGTTCAAGGTGGCGGCGATGGCGCAGAGTCCGCCGAGCACGCGCTCCCTGCCGAACTTCGCATCGAGCGTGTCGAGATGCTTCATGCCGTTGAGCATCGGAATGATCGCGGTATCAGGGCCGACGGCGGCGGCGAACGAGGCGATGGCGTCGTCGAGGTCGAACGCCTTGCAGCTCAGCAGCACGACGTCGAACTTGTCCTTGATCGCGCCGGCCTGCACGGTCGGCGGATTCTTCAAGGTCACGTCGCCATTCGGGCTCTTGATGACCAGACCGTCGCTCGCGAGTTCGCTGGCGCGTTTGGGACGGACCAGGAAGGTGACGTCGCGGCCGGCCTGCAACAGCCTGCCACCAAAATAGCCGCCGATGGCGCCGGCGCCGACCACGAGGATACGCATGGGAGATTGTCCTTTTTGCTTTTTCTTCCGTCGTCCTGGCGAAAGCCAGGACCCATTACCCCAACTGCTCGTTATCGGACATGTTGGAGCCCCAGCTCGCCATACAATAACCCTGGGTGGTTACGGGTCCTGGCTTTCGCCAGGACGACACTGGAGAGTTAGCTCGTTTATCTCGGATACGAAAATCACTTCTCCAGCACCATCTCCTCGACCTCGCGCAGTTGCTCCTTGCCGAAGAACATCTCGTTGCCGACGAAGAAGGTCGGCGAGCCGAACGCACCTCGCGCGACCGCTTCCTCGGTGTTCTTGATCAGCTTGCCCTTCACCTCGGGTTCCTGGGCGCGGGCGAACAGCTTTTGCGCGTCGAGACCCGATGACGCCAGCGCCTTGGCCGCGATTTCAGGATCGTCCATCTTCTTCGGCTCGCGCCACATGTGATGGAAGGCGGCGTCGACATACGGCTCGAACACGCCGTCGAGCTGCGCGGCGATCGCGGCGCGCATCAGGTTCAGCGTGTTGACGGGGAAGTGGGGATTGAAGACGTAGGGCTGGACCTTGAAGCGCTTGAGGAAGCGTTCGGTTTCGACCTGCTGGAATTCGCGCTTGTTCTTGATGCCGGCCAGCGTCTCCGCCGGCGACTTGTTGTTGGTCGACTTGAAGATGCCGCCGAGCAGGATCGGCACATATTCGAATTTGACGCCGATGCGTTGCTCGATCGCGGGGATCGCCAGATGGCTGAGATAGGCGTTCGGGCTGCCGAAATCGAACAGGAATTGCGGGGCTGGGCGGGTCAAAATTCGTTCTCCCTGGGGTCGCTTTTCATCCATTGTGGCGCAGGGCGCGCCACAGGTCCACCGTTTAATGACGGTCATAATATCTTGACGGTCAGACCAGGCGCTTGATCGCCTTCTTGCGCCACACCAGAAGGTAATAGCCCATCTGCAGGAGGAACATGGCGCAGAACACGATTGGGTACGCGGCCCATACGCCTTTGAGCCCGATCGCGCGGCTGAGGATCACCGCCGATGGCAGCTCGATTCCGACGATGGCCGATATCGACAGCAGCATCGGCGTCACCGCCACGCCGGCGGCGCGCATTGCGCCGGAGAACGTGGTCGCAAGGCCGAACGGCACTGAGCTCCACAAGGCGATGAAGAGCAGTCCCTTCGCCAGATCGAGCACGGCGCCATCGGTGATGAAGATGCCGAGCACGGCGCGCGGCGCGAGATAAATCAACGCGACCAGCCCGCCGGTCAGGACGAGGTTGAACGCAAGACCCGTGCGGACGATGCCGTCGAGCCGCGCCCGGTCGCTGCCGCCGATGGCTTGCGCGCCGAGGATGGAGACCGCGATCGAAATCGACATCGCCGTGAACTGCGTGTAGCCCATCACTTGATTGACCGCGCCGTAAGCCGCCGTGGCTTCGGAGCCATAGCCGTTGACGAGGCCGAGCAGCACGAGCTCGGCGACCGCCATCACGACCATGCCGACCGCACTCGGCAAGCCGATGCCGAGGACTTGTCCGAGCACCGCGCGATCGGGCCGCAGATGACGAAGCAATGCCGCATCCGGCGCGAGCGCGTGCGTCTTGCGCAGCAAATAGACTGCGAGAACGATCAACGTCACTGCGTTGGACGCCGCAGCCGCCCAAGCCGGGCTGGTGATGCCGCCGCCGGAGTGGATCAGGATCGGCGTCAGGATCAGGCCGATCGCAGTCGAAAGCGCCAACGCCAGCAGTGGCGTGACGGCGTCGCCGACGCCCCGGATCATCGCCGTCATCAGCAGGAAGGTGAAGCCAAGCGGCATCGTCAGCAGCATGGTGCGCGCATAACGGGAAGCCTGGTCGAGAATGTCCGCGGGCGTTGCGAGGAGCATCATCAGTTGCCGGCTGAACAGGCCGCCGATCGATCCGACGGTGATGGAGAGCAGCAAGCCAACGCCAAGCGTCGTGCCGGCGACGATCTTGATCCTGTCGTGCTTGCCCGCGCCGAAGGCCTGACCGATCAGCACGGTGGCGCCGGTGCTCAGACCCATGACGAAAGCGAACAGGAAGAAGAACACCGGGAAGAAAGTCGAGACCGCCGCGAGTGCGTTCACCCCGATCATCTGGCCGAGATAGACATTGCTCACGGTGCCGAACAGCGATTGCAATGCGTTGCTCAGCATCAACGGCGCGAGGAAGCGCAAAAAAGTTTGCCAGAGTGGCTTTGGCGCAGACATGGATTTGCCTTTCATCGGGGCGTGCGAAGCCGCTGCCGCGCGATGCGCGCGCGGCCTGGCCGTTGATCGAATCGTTGGAGATCGCGCCTAGGCGCGGTCGCTATAGGCGAGCTTGACGATGTGGTCGCGGATGTCGGCCGGCCAGTCGGCAATCAGTCCGGTGAAGCGGCGCCGGTCGTCTGCGAACAGGGCACGCGACGCTTCCTCGAACTGTGCGAGATTGCCGGCCATCGTCGACATGAAGTGATAGGCCGCATCGCGCGCCTGTCGCTCGCGGTCCTTGTCGCCGCTCGCGCGCCGGGCTTCGTCGACGAGTTTCCGCAGCGCGACCGAGGCACCGCCGGGCTGGGCATTGAGCCACTCCCAGTGCCGCGGCAGCAGCGTCACCTCGCGCGCGACCACGCCGAGCTTCGGCCGGCCGCGCCCGCGCGGCTCGGTCGGTGGCGCAGCCTCCTCGACCGGCGGCGGCATCAGCTTCGCCAGACGCGCCAGCACCTCGCGGTCGCCGCCGCGCAGATCGAAGTCGATCGATCGGCCCGTGGCGTCCTCGAAGATGATGATCGGCTCGTCCGGCCGAGCCGCCACCCGCTTGACGACGAGTGCGACCTCTCCGGCCGACCCGGACACCAACCGGCGACGCCCCTGGAATGCGGTGAAAACCTTCTGCATTGGAATCATTGCCATATTGACGACGCTGGGCGCTTTAATACCCGGGTAAATAACCATCGTCAATATACCCGGATGAAAATATCCATCCGGACGGCTCGACATTACGTTCCCGGGCTGGCACCTACGCGACCGACCAAGCCTGAGCCCGGGGATCTCGCGATGCTGACCGTCCACCACCTCAACAATTCGCGTTCGCAGCGTGTCCTGTGGCTGCTCGAGGAACTGGGCGTTCCCTACGAGGTCGTGCGCTATGAGCGTCAGCCCGACATGCGCGCGCCGAAAGAGCTGCGCGCGATCCATCCGCTCGGCAAGTCGCCTGTCATCACCGACAACGGCAACACCATCGCCGAATCCGGCGCGATCATCGAATATCTCATCGCGACCTACGGCAATGGCCGATTGATCCCGCCGCCCGATACGCCGGAGCGGCTGCGTTTCACCTATTGGCTGCACTACGCCGAAGGCTCCGCGATGTCGCCGCTCCTGCTGAAGCTGCTGTTCACGCTGATGCCCAAGCGCGCGCCGGCCTTGCTGCGCCCGCTGGTGCGCAAAGTCTCGAATCAGGCGCTCACTGCGTTGGTCAACCCGCAGCTCAAGCAGCACATGGATTATTGGGAAGGCGAGCTCGGCAAAACCGAATGGTTCGCCGGCAACGAGTTCACCGCCGCCGACATCCAGATGAGCTTTCCGCTTGAAGCAGCCCAGGCACGCGGCGGCCTCGAGCAGGGCCATCCCAAGGCGATGGCGTTCCTGGAGCGCATCCACGCGCGGCCGGCCTATGCGCGCGCGCTGGAGAAGGGCGGGCCGTACATGGTGGGGCGGTAAGCTTCCTGACCGCCCCGCGATGAGCTGCCGGTCCGCGTTACTGTCCGGCTGCTTCGGCGCCGCGCGTGCGCGGGTCGGGTGCGCCGAGAGGGCCGTTCGGCGTCACGGCAATCGAATTGGCTGACGTCTGGCCCATCGGCTCGACGATGAGATGGTCCATCGCCTTCAGCTCGAACAGCACGTCGTCGGGAAAGCCGCGTTCGACGCGCACCTCGTCCGGCAGCCATTGGTGATGCAGCCGCGGCGCGGCGACGGCGGCCGCGACGTCCATGTTGTAGTCGAGCACGTTCACGATCACCTGGAGCACGGTCGAGATGATGCGGCTGCCGCCGGGCGAGCCCGTCACCAGCACCGGCTTGCCGTCCTTCAGCACGATGGTCGGCGACATCGAGGACAGCGGCCGCTTGCCCGGCCCGGGCAAATTGGGCTCGTAGCCGACCAGACCATAGGCGTTGGAGGCACCGACCGCGGCGGTGAAATCATCGAGCTCGTTGTTGAGCAGCACGCCGGTGCCATCGGCGACGAGGCCGACGCCGTAGCTGAAATTGAGCGTATAGGTGTTGCTGACGGCATTGCCGCTGCTGTCGACGACGGAATAGTGCGTTGTGTTGCTGCCTTCGCGCGGTGCGGGGGGACTGGAAACGATGTCTTTCGACGGTGTTGCGCGGTCGGTGGCGATACTGTTGCGCAGCCTGGCTGCATAGTCCTTCGAGGTGAGCGTCTCGATCGGTGCGTTGACGAAGGCGGGATCGCCGAGATAGCGCGCGCGATCGGCGTAAGCGCGCTTCATCGCCTCGATCAGCAGATGCAGAGAGGCTGGTGAGCCCTGCTTCAAATCGGCGAGCTGAAAGCCTTCGAGAACGTTGAGCGATTCCACCAGCACCACGCCGCCGGAGGACGGTAGCGGCATCGAAACGATGTCGTAGCCCCGGTAAGTGCCGCGCACCGGCGCACGGATCACAGGCTGATAGGCCTTCAGATCTGCCGGAGTCATGATGCCGCCGGCGTCGGACACGGCCTTGGCGATCTTCTCCGCCACCGGGCCTTCATAGAACCCGCGCGGTCCTTGCGCTGCGACGCTCGCCAGCGTGTCGGCGAGATCGCCCTGCACCAGCCTGTCGCCTTCGCCCAGCGGCGCGCCGTCGGGCCTTGCGAAAATCCTGGCTGAAGATGGAAAGCGTGCCAATCGCGGGTACCAGCCCGGCAGCGTGTCGGCGATGTCGTCCGTGACGATGAATCCGTCCCGGGCGAGCACGATCGCAGGCTCCAGCAATTGCGCCAGGGTGAACTTGCCCGATCCGTATTTCTCCAGCGCCATAGCAAGGCCGGCGACCGTGCCGGGCACACCGATGCCCAATCCGGAATCGCGCGATTTGGCCGGATCGGGCTTGCCGTCGGGCCCGAGGAAAACTTGCGCCGTCGTCGCCGCAGGCGCGGTCTCGCGATAGTCGATCGCAATATCCTCGTTGCGTTCGGCCGAGTGGATCACCATGAAGCCGCCGCCGCCGATATTGCCCGCGCGCGGATATGTCACCGCCATCGCAAAGCCGGTCGCGACGGCCGCGTCGACGGCATTGCCGCCGCGCCGCAAGATCTCAGCTCCGACCTGTGCAGATATCTTTTCCTGCGCCACGACCATGCCGTGTTCGGCGGGGACAGCATGCACCGTGTCGAGCGCGGGCGGAACATAGACCCGCCGCGCATCCTGCGCGGTTGCGGGTGCAAGACCAAACGCCAGAGTGGCGATGAGTACGACAAATGTCCGACGTGTCGACGCCATCATCAAATTTCCGCCAAGCCGCCACGCCAATTCAAACGCGTCGCTGTAATGCTATACGGATTGCGCTAAGAGGGGCAAAACTGTTTGTGATGAGGACTGCGTGATGACGACGATCGCCCCCGAGGCGCGCCTGGCTAGCGCCCCGCGGACCTATCCGCCGCGCGCCGCCGTCATCAGCTGGATCTTCTTCGATTGGGCTGCGCAGCCCTATTTTACGCTGATCACGACCTTCGTGTTCGCGCCCTATTTTGCCACCAGCGTTGCGCCGGATCCTGCCACCGGCCAATCGCTCTGGGGATTTGCGATGGCAGCAGCTGGCATGGCGATTGCGCTGTTGTCCCCCGTGCTCGGTGCGATCGCCGACGCCTCGGGTCGCCGCAAGCCGTGGATCGCCGCGTTTGGCGCGGTCCTGGTGCTGGCCTCCTGCACGCTGTGGATCGGCAGGCCCGGCAATCACGCCATCATTCCGCCGTTGCTGATGGCAGTTGCGCTTGCCAGCGTCGGCGCGGAATTCGCCACCGTCTTCAACAATGCGATGATGCCGACCCTGGTGCCGCCGGAGCGCATCGGCCGGCTCTCGGGCACCGGCTGGGCCACGGGTTACATCGGCGGCATCGTCAGCCTGGTCATCGTGCTCGGCTTCCTCGCCGCCAATCCCGAGACCGGTCGCACAATGCTCGGCTTCACGCCGTTGTTTGGGCTCGATCCCGTCACCCACGAAGGCGATCGTGCCGCGGGACCGTTGACGGGGCTGTGGTTCATCGTCTTCGTCGCGCCGATGTTCCTGTTCACGCCGGATTATCCGGCGAAGCGCCCGGTGCGCGAGGCACTGCACGAAGGCCTTGCTGATCTCAAGCAATCGCTGAAGGATCTGCCCCAGCAGAAATCGCTCGCCGCGTTTCTGCTTGCCAACATGATTTACACTGACGGCCTGGTGTCGCTGTTCGCGTTCGGCGGCATCTATGCAGCCGGCACCTTCGGCTGGCGCACGATCCAGATCGGCTCGTTCGGCATCATTCTCGCCATTGCCGGCACCTTCGGCGCCTGGCTCGGCGGCAAGCTCGACGATTCCCTTGGTCCGAAGCGCGTCATCGCCGGCAGCATGCTGATCCTGCTGCTGTCGGTCGCAGCAATTCTGCTCGTCGACAAGGACAGCGTGCTGTTCGTCAAGGTCGCGCCGCCGGTGCCGGGCGGCCCGCTGTTCGCTGCAGCCGCCGAGCGTGCTTACATCGTGCTGGGCTGCCTGATCGGCGCGGCCGGTGGCCCGCTTCAGGCCGCCTCGCGCACGCTCCTGATCCGCCTCGCGCCGAAGGATCGGATCGCGCAGTATTTTGGTCTGTTCGCGCTGACCGGGAAGGTCACGTCCTTCATTGGCCCGCTGCTGATCGGCCTGATCACGGCGGCAACCGCGAGCCAGAAGGCCGGCATGGCCGTTCTGGTGGTGTTTTTCGTGACGGGGTTCGTGCTGCTGATGCGGGTGCGGGAGTAATTCGTGGCCCGGATGGAGCGAAGCGCAATCCGGGACCTGTTGCCAAGCTGCGAGGACCCGGATTTCGCTTCGCTCCATCCGGGCTACGGTTGCGGTGGCCTCAGTGCCTGAAGTGCCTTGTCCCCGTGAACACCATGGCGATGCCGTGCTCGTCGGCAGCCTTGATCACCTCGTCATCGCGCATAGAACCGCCAGGCTGCACCACGGCGGTGGCGCCGGCTTCGATGCAGGCGAGCATGCCGTCGGCGAAGGGGAAGAACGCATCCGACGCCACGACCGAGCCCTTGGTGAGCGGCTCGGCGAGCTTCAGCTCGCTTGCCGCATCCTGCGCCTTGCGGGCGGCGATACGCGCTGAATCCACGCGGCTCATCTGCCCGGCGCCGATGCCGACGGTGGCGAGATCCTTGGCGTAGATGATGGTGTTGGACTTGACGTGCTTGGCCACACGGAAAGCGAACTTCAGGTCGCGCATTTCGGCCTCGGTCGGCGCACGCTTGGTCACGACCTTGAACGTCATGTCGTCAACCACGGCATTGTCACGGCTCTGCACCAGGAGGCCACCTGCGACCGTCTTGGCGGTGAGGCCGGGCGCACGCGGATCGGGCAGGCTGCCGGCGAGCAGCAGCCGCAGATTCTTCTTCCCGCCGATGATGGCAATCGCCTCTTCGCTGGCGTCAGGGGCGATGATCACCTCGGTGAAGATCTTTGTGATCTCGCGCGCGGTGTC
The DNA here is from genome assembly GCF_018129685.1 of Bradyrhizobium manausense. GTDB lineage: Bacteria > Pseudomonadota > Alphaproteobacteria > Rhizobiales > Xanthobacteraceae > Bradyrhizobium > Bradyrhizobium manausense_D. The sequence goes on along the minus strand of NZ_JAFCLG010000005.1, from coordinate 60,222 downwards.
GGCGTCGAGCGCGCGGTTCATCGCGATGATGCCGCCGAACGCCGAGGTGGAGTCGCAAGCCAGCGCCTTGCGATAGGCGTCGACGAGGTTCGAACCCTCGGCCACGCCGCAGGGATTGGCATGCTTGACGATGACGCAGGCCGCGGTGCGCTTGGTGTCGAATTCGCCGATGCATTCATAGGCCGCATCGGTGTCGTTGATATTGTTGTAGGACAGCTCCTTGCCCTGCAGCTGCCGCGCGGTCGAGACGCCCGGGCGTTTGTCGGGCGTGGCGTAGAACGCCGCGGTTTGGTGCGGGTTCTCGCCGTAGCGCAGCGACTGAATCAGCCTGCCGCCGAAGGCGCGGAAATCGGGCGCGTCGATCTCGAGCTGGCGGTTGAACCAGTTCGAGATGGCGGCGTCATAGGCCGCGGTCCGGGCATAGGCCTTCGCAGCGAGGCGCCGACGCAGTTTCAGCGTGGTCGCACCCTCGTTGGCGGCGAGCTCGTCCAGCACGGCCTTGTAGTCGTCGGCTTCGACCACGACGGCGACGTCGTCATGGTTTTTGGCGGCGGCGCGGATCATCGCGGGGCCGCCGATGTCGATATTCTCGATGCAGTCCTCGAAGCCCGCGCCTTTGTCGACGGTCGCCTCGAACGGATAGAGATTGACGACGAGGAGATCGATCGGCGCGATGCCGTGCGCCTTCATCGCCTCGGCATGCTCCTTGTTGTCGCGGATCGCGAGCAGGCCGCCATGGACCTTCGGATGCAGCGTCTTGACGCGGCCGTCCATCATCTCGGGGAAGCCGGTGAGGTCGGAGACGTCCTTCACCTTGAGGCCGGCGGCGGCGATCGCTTTCGCGGTACCGCCGGTCGAGACCAGCTCGACATCATGCGCGGCGAGCGCCTTGGCGAACTCGATCAGGCCTGATTTGTCGGAGACGGAGAGAAGGGCGCGGGTCACGCGGCGGGGATGGTCAGTCATGAGCAAGATCCTCTGTCTTAAGGAGTGTCTATGCCCAGGCGCGCGGCGGGTATGTGTCGCGCTTCCCGATGGTGCTCCATCCAAGGTCGCCAGTCGCGCGAACGAGCGCTCGATAGCAGCTTTTGGCATGCCTCTCAACCGGTAGATGGGACCGGATCGCGCCTGTTTACAGCGGAAGTTCCGGTTCGCGCCGCGCATTGCGGCGGGCGTTGGTCACCGACGGCGAGGCCGTGGAACGCACAAAACTCCAGCGGATCGAGGGCGCCTGACGGGCATCCTGGCGGATCACGATCTGGGCGGTGCGGCGGGGGCCGTCATTGCCGGCCAGGAACACGCTGTCCTCGAGGTCGACCTTGTCGTCGAGAGCCTCGAAGGTCCAGACGTCGCGGTTCGGCAAGACCAGCATGACGCCGCGGGCATCCGACAGACGGCTCGCCTTCACCGCCGGATGCAGATGGAAGCGCAGCGCGAAATCGGCATCCGTGCCCTTGAGCCGCGCGCCCTGCGGCGGCGACAGCGAATCCTCGCCGTCGATGCGCGCCCCGTCATTGGCGACCATCAGCACGCGGCGATGGATCACGCCGAACTTGGCGAGATAGCCGTCATGCGAGGTCGTCAGCAGCGTGCCGCCCTCGACGACCTCCCGATAGCTCTCGACCTCCTGTGGGCCGCTGATGATCGGCGCGCCGCGCAACAGCCGCTTCATCGCCGACATCTCGACGAACTGGCACGAGGACGTCTCGTGATAGGTCAGCGTCGAATGCGCCGCGGTGCCGCGCGCGAACGGCCGCCAATTGTCACGGCCCGTGGTCGGCATGCCGCAATTGGTGACGATGCGGCTGATGCCGGAGGACAGTTCGAACGACAGGCAACCGGCGTGCGCGTCGTGGCTGACGCCGGGGGGCGGTGGTGGGCCGGTGTCGATGATCAGCGTGGTCGGACCGGCATCAAGGCGCTGGAATCCGGTATGCGGCATGTTCGCCATCGGCGCGCCATGGGCGTCATCATAGGCGAGCAGCGTGGCCAGCAGGTCGGACGGTGTCGCGCTCATGCCGTTGAACAGCGCGAAATTGCCGTCGCCATGCCGGAAGAAGCGCAGCATCGGCATCATGCGGTCGATCGCATTGAGCAGCGCAGGCGGTGGCGCGATATTGCGCGCGGCAAAGGTCTGCCGCAGCGGCAACAGGTCGATCAAGAGTTCGATCAGGGCGCCCGGATTGCGGGAGATGTGCCCGCCGTCGGGGAGGATCTGCCGCTGCAATTCGTCGGAGAGTTTTTTCGACGCGCTGCGGATGTGACGGGCCTGGTTGGCGAGGCACAGTGTCGTGTAGCACAACGCGATCTGCACCTGCAGTTTTGGCACCCCGTCGGGGATGTTGACCATGGTGTAGCGCAGGAAGCGGATCTCGCGTGCCAGCGCGCGCAGGTAACGGCGATAGAATTTGTTGTCGGTGTCGCCCAGCACCAGCGGCGCCTGCGACAGCAGGGAGATCACGCGCCGCGCCAGCACGTCGGCGCGGCGGGCCACGGGCCGGCGCTTGTTCGCGGGGTTGCTGATCCAGTCTTCGACCAGCGCGCGCGCATTCGCCCGCGTCAGCGCCGTGTCGGCGGCGCGCAAATGGCGTAGCCAGCCAAAGCCGAGCAGCGCGACCTCCCAATCCTCCGACGGCGGGTCGAGATCGAAGATCGAGCGGCCGTGGCAATTGACGATCTTGCCGGCGAAGACGAAGCGCCCGGCATAGATCTCGGCGGCGCGCGTCGCATCGGCGGTACGCAGGTCATGCGGCGCGATGATCAGCCGGTCGGTGCGGCCGGGCCAGACCCGCGACAGCGCAACGGAACCGCCGCTCGCGCGCGCGAGCATGTTCCGCGCGAAGCGGTTCATCACCAGCGTCGAGATACGTCTGCGTTGAGCGACCGACACGCCTTGCCTTGAAGGGGGAGAGGATTCCGACGAATCCTTATTAATCCCAAAATCGGCCGGCTGACACCACCTTGAAAGGTCTCGAATCAGTCCAGTGGTCGCAAAATCCGGTGCAAAATCAGGATTTAACGAGCCGGGCCGCAAAAAATCCGTCGAGCCCGCCGAGCTTCGGGTCGGCGTGCGGCAGGTGGCTCGGCAGGGTCCGGAGATCGCCGTCCGCGGTAATGATCTCGCCGAGCCCGGAGACCTCGCCGGCCTCGACCGGTACGCGGCGAAGCGAGGGTTCCGCGGCCAGCAATGTGGCGACAGCCTGCTCGCCCTCTTCGGGTTCCAGCGAACACGTGCAGTAGACCAGCGTTCCACCCGATTTGAGCAGCGAGACGGATTTCTTCAGCAGCCGTTGTTGGAGGACGGTCATCGAGGCGATGTCGGTCTCCTGCCGCAGCCAGGCAACGTCGGGGTGCCGGCGGATCGTCCCGGTCGAGGTGCAGGGCGCATCGACCAGGATTCCATCGAAGCCGTCTGCCGGTCCCGTCCATTCCACCGCGTCGGCGACGACAGTCTCCGCCTGGAGCGACAGCCGGTTCAGGTTTTCGCGCAGGCGTGCGACGCGGGCGGGCGAACGGTCGAGCGCCGTGACACGCGCGCCAGCCTGCGCCAGCTGTGCGGTCTTGCCGCCGGGTGCGGCGCAGAGATCGGCGATGGATTTACCGGCAAGGTCGCCAAACAGCCGGACGGGCAGCGCGGCGGCGGCGTCCTGCACCCACCACTGTCCTTCCGAAAAGCCGGGCAACATCGTCACGACGCCGTGCAGCACTGTGCGCACCGATCCAGTCGGCAGCACTTCGCCGTGCAATCGGCTCGCCCATTGCGCGGCATCGGACTTCACAGTGAGATCGAGCGAAGGTTCGTGACCGAGCGCCAGCGCCATATCTCGCGCAGTCGCCTCGCCGTAATGCGCGCTCCAGCGCGCCAGCAGCCAGGGCGGCAGGTCCAGCGATTGCGCTGCGACTTCCTCGACCAGCGCCTGGCCCTCGCGCGCGCAACGGCGCAGCACGGCGTTGACGAGGCCGGCATAGCGCGCAGCACGCCGGTCGGACTGTACTAGCCGAACCGAGAGATCGACCGCGGCGTGATCGGGCACGTCCATCCAGAGAATCTGGGCGGCACCGATGAGAAGCGCGCTCTGCGCGCGCGGCGCGTCGGAGGGAATGCCCTTGTCGAGCAGCCGCGACAGCACATGGCCGAGCGTGCCAAGGCGACGCAGGATGGTCGCGACCAGACGCCGCATCAGCGCGCGGTCGCGATCGGCGAGTGTCTTCAGGCCGGGATGGGCGCCGGAGCCGTCGAGCTGGTCGTCAAGCGTGCGGTGCTTGTGCAGGACGCCGTCGACGATGTCGGCAGCGATCCGTCGCGCCGCGAGACCGGGCACTTCGGACGGTGGGGCGAAACGTTGAGATGGCATGCGGCAGTAAGGTTCTGAGCGAGCGGCAGTTCCGCCAAGATGGGCGCATGCCTTGAGAACTGCACAAATGGCATGCGAATATGCCAAATGTAAGAATGGCCTCTGGCGATTTGAGGCCTTGGCTGCCATTTCAGCAATGCGTTATTGGACGTCGCGCCTGCCGCGATCCTGCGCTAGGACCCAAACGATGAACGACCAAGCCCCCGCCTCCAATCGTAAGCCGTTGCCGCCGGCCGCCCAGCGCGCGCTGGCTGAAGCGGAGGAGCGTCGGCGGGCCGCGGCGGCGCGTGCCAAGGCCGATGCGGCGGCACCAAAGGAATTGCAGGGGCCGAAGGGGCCTGAGCCCACCCGCTACGGCGATTGGGAGCGCAAGGGTATCGCTTCGGATTTCTGACGCCGGCTTGCCGGTCCGGCCGACTCAGCCCTAGCGTGCGCGAATGTCGCGTTTTGATCCGGATAGCTCCTATCGCCCGTCCTACGGCGGCTCGCCATTCGGCCGTCGCTTCTCCGGACTGTTGCCGTGGATGTTCGTGGTCGGCATCGTCACCGCAATCGTGCTGGTCTCTCGGCATGGCACCAACTGGCCGGTTCCACATCCGGCCGACGATCGCACGCAGGATGCCGAGATCATCCTCCAGCACGCGGGCAATCCGGAGGACCGCCTGCCGATCGACGTCATCCGCACCATCGACGGCGACACGTTTCTGGCCCGCGTGCATCAGCGCGACGGACGCGATCTCGTCGCGCGGGTTCGCCTGCGCGGCATTGATGCACCCGAAATGAAGGCGTCCTGCCGGGACGAGCTGGACAAGGCGGAAGCCGCCACCGAGGCGCTGCGCAATCTGCTCAGCCAGGGCGGCGTCACGATCTACAATCTCGGCACGGAGAAATATGGTCGCGTTCTCGCCGACGTCGCAACGAAGCGAACCATCAACGTATCCGCCGCGATGCTCGCGGGCGGGTACGCGCGCAGCTACAATGGCGGTCATCGCGACGGCTGGTGCACACGCGGCTGGCGGTTCTGGTAACAAAAAAGCCGCGTCTGACGACACGGCTTTTTCAGACTTTGTCCTGACCGCGATGATCAGCGCGTCACGACCACCTTGGTGCCGACCGAGACGCGGCTGTAGAGATCGGTGATGTCGTCGTTGAGCATGCGGATGCAGCCATAGGAGACGAAGCCGCCGACCGACCCCGGCACGTTGGTGCCGTGGATGGCGTATTCGCCGCCGGCCAGCGTCATCGCCGCAACGCCCATCGGATTGCGCGGCGAGCCGCCGGGGATCACGTCGGGCAGCTGCGGCTTGTCGCGCTTCACCTCGGCGGGCGGCGACCATGCCGGGTTGCGATATTTGCCGTCGATGCGCGTAGTGCCGGCCCATTGCTTGCCTGATTTGCCGACGCCGACCGGATAGCGCACGGCGTGGCCGTCATCGAGGATCAGGTAAAGCCGGCGCTCGTTGGTTTTGACCACGATGGTGCCCGGCGAATAGTCGGCCAGGTGCGCGCCGACCATTTCCGGCCGCGCCTCGGCTGCCGTCGACATCAAGGCCCCTGCAGCGATGGTGGCGGCCAGCGCCAGTGCAATCTTCATGGACATCGATTTCCCCTTAACCCCGAACGTATCAGTCCAAATTCACGCAAAACCGGCAATGGGCTGCCTCGCCAAGTCCTTGTTAGGGGACATTCTTAACCGCGCTTGTTAACCGGACAGTTTCCACGCGCGGCCGTCAGTGGCGAGCCAGCAGGGGCAAGAAAGGAAATGTTCGAAATAAAGTAAATGACTTGAAAACAACACTCGGCGGGAAAGATACCCCTGCGGAGGCGCCCGCCCTGACAAGTGCGTGAGGGACCAGCCTCCGTCATTCCGCGGCGCGCGGAGCGCGAACCCGGAATCCATCTTGCCGCGCGTTCGGTGGTTCGATGGATTCCGGGTTCGATGCTGACGCATCGCCCCGGAATGACAAAAGTGGTGCCTTACGCCGACTTCTTGTTCTGCCGGTTCTTCACGAGGTCATCGACCACCGCGGGATCGGCCAGCGTCGAGGTGTCGCCCAGGCTGCCCGGCTCATCCTCGGCGATCTTGCGCAGGATGCGGCGCATGATCTTGCCGGAGCGGGTCTTGGGCAGGCCCGGCGAGAACTGGATCTGGTCGGGCGCGGCGATCGGGCCGATCTCCTTGCGGACCCAGGTGACGAGTTCCTTGCGCAACTCGTCGCTCGGCTCGATGCCGGCCATCAGGGTGACATAGGCGTAGATGCCCTGGCCCTTGATGTCATGCGGGTAACCGACCACGGCCGCTTCCGAGACCTTCTCGTGTGCCACCAGCGCGCTCTCGACTTCCGCCGTGCCCATGCGGTGACCTGAGACGTTGATGACGTCGTCGACGCGGCCGGTGATCCAGTAATAACCGTCGGCGTCGCGGCGGCAGCCGTCGCCTGTAAAATACTTGCCCTTGTAGGTCGAGAAATAAGTCTGCTCGAAGCGGGCATGGTCGCCATAGACCGTGCGCATCTGGCCCGGCCACGAGCGCGTCAGACAGAGATTGCCTGATGTCTCACCCTCGAGCACATTGCCGTCGGCATCGACGATCTCGGGCGCCACGCCGAAGAACGGCAGCGTCGCCGAGCCCGGCTTGAGTTTTGTCGCGCCCGGCAGCGGTGTGATCAGAATGCCGCCGGTCTCGGTCTGCCACCAGGTGTCGACGATCGGGCAGCGGTCGTCGCCGACGACGCGGTGATACCACTCCCAGGCTTCCGGATTGATGGGTTCGCCGACCGAGCCGAGCAGGCGCAGGCTTGCGCGCGAGGTCTTCTTCACGGGCTCGTCGCCCGACTGCATCAACGCGCGGATCGCGGTCGGTGCGGTGTAGAAGATGTTGACCTTGTGCTTGTCGATGACGTTCCAGAAGCGCGAATTATCCGGATAATTCGGCACGCCCTCGAACATCAGCGTGGTCGCGCCGTTAGCCAGCGGCCCGTAGAGAATGTAGCTGTGGCCGGTGACCCAGCCGACGTCGGCGGTGCACCAGTAGATGTCGCCCTCGTGATAGTCGAAGACGTATTGATGCGTCATCGAGGCGAACACGAGATAGCCGCCCGAGGTGTGCAGCACGCCCTTCGGCTGGCCTGTCGAGCCCGACGTGTAGAGGATGAACAGCGGGTCCTCGGCGTGCATGTGCTCGACCGGACACTCCGTCGTCACCATCGCCGCCGCTTCGTGATACCAGAGGTCGCGCGTCGGGTTCATGTCGATCTTGCCGCCCGTGCGCTTGACCACGACGACCCAGTCGACGCCATCGGCCTTGGCGAGCGCCGCGTCGACATTGGCCTTCAGCGGCACCTTCTTGCCGCCGCGCAGGCCTTCGTCCGCGGTGATGATGATCTTGGACTGGCAGTCGTTGATGCGCTGGGCGAGTGAATCGGGCGAGAAGCCCGCGAACACCACGGAATGGATCGCGCCGATCCGCGCGCATGCCAGCATCGCATAGGCCGCTTCCGGAATCATCGGCAGATAGATGGTGACGCGATCGCCCTTCTTGACGTTGCGGGTGCGCAGGATGTTGGCCATCCGGCAGACCTCGTCGTGCAGCTCCTTGTAGGTGATGTGCCTGGACTGCGAGGGATCGTCGCCTTCCCAGATGATCGCGGTCTGGTTGCCGCGCTTGTGCAGATGCCGGTCGATGCAGTTATGGGCGACGTTGAGGACGCCGTCCTCGAACCATTTGATCGAGATGTTGCCCGGCGCGAAGGAGACGTTCTCGATCTTGGTCGGTGCATGCATCCAGTCGATGCGCTTGGCCTGCTCGGCCCAGAACGCGTTCGGGTCCGCGATCGAGCGGGCGTACATGTCCTTGTACTTGGCCTGGTCGACCCAGGCGCGCTTGGCCCATTCCGCGGGGACGTCGTAAATCTTCTCGGACATGCTTCCCTCCACATACGGCAAGCCGAGCACGGCGGACTGGCGAGCCACTTCATCGTTGATCGATTATGCGTCGGGCTAACCGGCCCCGACAAGGAGGACAAGCTGGACCTTCGGCGAGCGGCCGGCCATGCGGAAAATCAAACCCGCAGCGACTGGCTGTCGCGAGTCTGAAACAGCCCGGCTGACGGGTTCTTGCTCTTTACCCAATCTCCAGAAGTCGCTCGTGCAGGGCGCCCATGCGTCGCAGGAGGTATTTAGAAACCGCCTCTCAGTGATTCGGGACTCGCAATGCCGTTCGGAACACCCTAAGTGGCTAACCCGGGTCCGAAGAGACCCCTTGGAACAAACATCAGAACAGCGGCATTGAACGATAGCGGACAGGGTCAAGGCGTAAGACTATGATGGATCAGCAGAATCTCGGAGCGATGCGGCCTGCTTCGGCCGATCCTGCCGCCATTGCGCTGGCCAAGGCCCTTGGACAATGGCCGAAACCGGCCAGCTCCAGCCGTCCCAGTCCGAAAAAGGTGTTCGATTCTGCGTCCCCGGCTGCGGTCGAGGCGCTGGCCAAGGAGCTGGGCCTGCGGCTCGGCGACCAGAACGAGCTGACCATCCGCCGCATCAAGCGCGGTAAAGGCTATTCCTTCGTCCGCCCGAACGGCGCCCATATCCGTGATGCCCGGACTATTCGCCGGCTGCACGCCATGGCAGTGCCGCCGGCCTATCGCGAGGTGCGCTACTCGGCCGATCCGAGCACGCACCTTCAGGCGGTCGGCCGCGATGCCGCGGGCCGGTTGCAATATCGCTATCACGCCGACTGGGAGAAGGTCCGCGAGCACCGCAAGGCGCATCGCCTGGAAAAGCTCGTCGGTGCGCTGCCGAGGATCCGGCGCAAGGTCTCGGCGTTCCTGTCGGGCGACGAGCCGACGCGTGAATTCGCACTCTCGGCCGTGATCGAGCTGATCGCGCGCACCGCGATCCGTCCCGGCAATGAATCCTACGCCCGCCTCAACGGCACCCGGGGCGCGACCACGCTGCTGAAGTCCAACGTCACCCTCGAAGACGACAGCTTCGTGCTGACCTTCAAGGCCAAGGGCGGCAAGGCGGTGCGGAAAGAATGCGACGCCGCCAAGCTGGTGCGCGCCATCGGCATTCTCAATGGCGTCCCCGGCAAACGCATGTTCCAGTATCGCGATGCCTACGGCATCGTTCGCGCGGTCAGCACCACGCAGGTGAATGCGTTCCTGCGCGAGATCGCCGGCATCAAGATATCGCTCAAGGATTTTCGTACGCTGATGGCGTCGGCCGTCGTCGTGGAATCGCTGTCACGGATCACGCCGGCAACCAGCCAGCGCGGCCGCAAGAAGCAGGTGCTCGATGCGATCCGCGCCGCCGCCGACAAGCTCTCCAACACGCCGGCGATCTGCCGCAAGAGCTACGTCCACGACACCATCGTCACCGCTTTCGAGGACGGCATCCTCGAACGTTTTGCGGCGACGATGAAGGGCCAGCGTTCGCAGGCGCGCCGCGAGCAGCTTTTGCAGCAGGTCGTGGCAACCGCGGCGGTGTGACGAGTTTCGGTTCGTAGCCTGGATGGAGCGAAGCGAAATCCGGGATCGTGCGGCGTAAAGACTTTCCCGGATTGCGCTTCGCTCCATCCGGGCTACGGCGGCGGCGCTACATCCCGCCCATCTTGCAGACGAGCTTCCACTCTTCGGCCGTTACCGGCTGCACCGACAGTCGCGAATATTTCACCAGCGCCATGTCTGCGAGCCTCTTGTCCGCCTTGATCGCGGCCATCGTGACTGGTGTCTTCAACGGCTTGTCGGCCTTGATGTCGACGCAGACGAACTTTTCGGTCTTGTCCGTCGGATCCGGATAGGCCTCCTTGATGACTTCCGCGATGCCGACGATCTCCTTGCCCTCGTTGGAATGGTAGAAGAACGCCTTGTCGCCCTTCTTCATGTTCACGAGGTTCTGCCGCGCGGTGAAGTTGCGCACGCCGGTCCAGGCCTCGCCCTTGGCGCCCTTCGCAACCTGCTGGTCCCAGGACCACACCGATGGTTCGGATTTCACCAGCCAGTACGCCATGTTCATTCCTCTGCCTTGAAGGGACGGGTCAACAAACCCGAGATCGCGGCGTCGATCGTGCTCCGGCCGCTCAGGATCGAAGCGACGGCTTCTGATACGGGCATCTCGACGTTTTGCGAAGCGGCGAGCTCGATCAGCACCGGCGCGGTGGATTCGCCTTCGGCCAGCTTGCCGGCCGGCGGCAGCTCGCCGCGTCCGAGTGCCAGCCCAAGTGCGAAATTGCGCGACTGCGGGCTTGAACAGGTCAGGATCAGATCGCCGAGACCGGACAAGCCGGTGAGCGTCTCCCTGCGCGCACCGAGCGCGCGGCCCAAACGAGCCAGTTCGGCAAAGCCGCGGGTCGTGAGCGCGGCCTGCGCGGAAGCGCCGAGCTTTCGCCCGACCGCGATGCCGACCGCAATCGCCAGCACGTTCTTGGCGGCGCCGCCGATCTCGACGCCGCGGACGTCAGTGGTGTGATAGGGCCGGAACGTTGCCGAGCCCAGTGCCTGCACCAATGCGCTCGCCAGGGCCTCGTCCTTTGTCGCCAGTGTCACGGCCGTCGGCAAGCCGCGCGCGACGTCGTCGGCAAAGCTCGGGCCCGAGAGGATCCCAGGGATCGCATGGGGCGCGGCTTCCGCGATCACGTCGGTCATGAATTTGTGGGTACCGTGCTCGATGCCCTTGGCGCAGGCGATGATCGGCACGGGCCCGATGACATGCGAGGCCAGCATGTTGACGGCGCCGCGCAGATGCTGCGCAGGTGTCACGATCAGAAGCATGTCGGCGCGTGCGGCGAGCGCCAGATCGCTCGTCACGAAGATGTCCGGCGCGAGTTGCACGCCCGCCAGCCGCGGATTGTCACGGGTCGAGGAGATCCGCGCGGCATGATCGGCATTGCGGGCCCACAATGTCACGTTCCGTCCGGCGCGCGCGGCCACCGTCGCCAGCGCCGTGCCCCAGGCGCCGGCACCGATCACCGCGACGGAGTCGAATCGGGTCATCGCTAGTATCCCGCCCGCGTCTTGCCATAGCCATCAGGCGCGGTTGCGTTGGCGTCCAGCAGCCAGCGCGCGCGGGGCTGCGCCTCCATCGTGTCGGTCAGGCCGAGCGCGAGGCGTTCGGCACCAGCCCAGGCAATCATCGCGCCATTGTCGGTGCAGAGCGCTGGTGGCGGCATGATCAATTGCGTCCCGGCTTGCCGCGCGACGGCCTCCAGCGCGCCGCGTATCGCCTGATTGGCGGCGACACCGCCGGCCGCGACCAACGCGCTGGGCGCGCCGAACCGTTCGCGGAAAAGCCTCAGGCCAACGCTCAAGCGATCGGCTGTGGAGTCCAGCACCGCAGCCTGGAAGCTTGCGCAGAGATCGCTAATGTCCTGCGATGTGATCTCGGTGAGCCTGCTCGCCTCGGTGCGGACCGCGGTCTTCAACCCCGATAGCGAGAAATTGGCGTCGGGGCGTCCCTGCATCGGACGCGGGAAGGCGAAGCGCGTGGCATCGCCGTTCGCCGCCGCGCGTTCGACCTGCGGACCGCCGGGATAGGGCAAGCCCAGCATCTTCGCGACCTTGTCGAAGGCCTCGCCGATCGCGTCGTCGACGGTGGTGCCGAGCCGGACATATTGGCCGACGCCGGTCACCGCGACGATCTGGGTGTGGCCGCCGGATGCGAGGAACAGGCAATAGGGAAATGCGATGCCGTCGGTCAGGCGCGGCGTCAGCGCATGCGCCTCGAGATGGTTGACCGCGACCAGCGGCGTATCATGCACCATCGCGATCGCCTTTGCGGTGGTCAGCCCGACGATGACGCCGCCGATCAGCCCTGGCCCCGCGGCGGCCGCCACGCCGTTGAGCTGGGCGAAGCCGACGCCAGCCTCACTCATGGCACGGTCGATGATGCCGTCGAGCAGGTCGACATGCGCGCGGGCCGCGATCTCCGGCACGACGCCGCCGAAGCGGGCGTGCTCCTCGACCTGGGATCGCACGATGTTGGAGAGGATCTTGCCGCTGCCGTCGGGCGCGCGCTCGATCACGGCCGCCGCGGTCTCGTCGCAGGTGGTCTCGATGCCCAGTACCAGCATTGGCGAATTGTTGTCCAATTTGCGCCCTTCTCACCCCCTTGCGCTCATCCGCAAAGCAGAGTTCTGGTAACGCGGTAGCATTCCGGGGTTGGCTTTTGCAATCGCCACGCGACGTCATCCCTCGCCAATGCATCACCGCCGCGTGGTCCGGGAACACAAGCGATGTCCATTCTTGTCACACGGCCGCATCCCGACAATGAGGCGACGGCGGAACATCTGCGCGCGCGAGGTCATGTAGTGCTGCTCGCGCCGGTGCTCAAGTTTGAGCCGGTCCCCTTTCACGACGAGAGCGAGGCCGGCTATAGCGCCGTGATCGTCACGTCGGCGAATGCGATCCGCGCCGGCGCGCCGCAATTGCGCGATCTCGGCCTGCTCGAGCTGCCACTGTTCGCGGTCGGCGAGCACACGGCTTCCGTGGCGCGCGAGGTCGGCTTCGCGAATGTCATTGTTGCTGGTGGCGATGCGGCATCCCTGCGCGACACGGTGATGCAGGGCGCACGTGACAAGCTGCTGAAGAAAAAGAGCACGCTGCTTTATCTTGCAGGCGCGGATCTGTCGCGCGATCTCGGTGGCGAGCTCGGCGCCGAAGGGTACAGCGTGGTCACGCAGACCACCTATCGCATGGTCCCGGTCAAGGTTTTCCCGCGAAATGTTTGCGAGGGCTTTGCCGCTCATGGCATCGAGGCGGTGCTGCATTACTCCCGCCGCAGCGCGCGCGCCTTTCTGGATGCCGCCCGCGACGAGGGCCTCGAAATATCGGCCCTCGCGATCCCGCAATGCTGCCTGTCCGAGACGGTCGCCGGCGTGCTGCGCGATGCCGGTGCGTCGCAGGTCCTGGTGGCTGCGACCCCGGACGAAAATGCCCTATTCGACGCCTTGGAGCGTGCTTTGCGGACCCGTTTGGCGTAAGAGGACGGGCCGAATCCGACGCAATCGGGCTCGTCTCTGGTATGCAAGTGTAAGGAACCGTCACGATGGCCGACGACAAGCCTGAAGACGCAGGCAAGCCTGGAGAGGATGGACCGCCCCCCGGGCCCGGCCGCGCCAAGCGCACCCCGCCCACCATCGACCTCGAGGCGACCGAAGTCTCCACCCAGCCGCAGGATGTGCCGGCCGAGCCGGAGGCGCAGCCATCGGCCGAGCGGGCGAACACCGAGCAGGCAAATTCTACACATGCAGGTGTCGACGACGCCAAGGTCGAGACGGCTAAGCCGGAGCATAGCGAGGCGCAGCCGACCGCGGCGCCAGCCGCCATTTCTCCCTGGGTCATTGCGCCATTTTCCGGCGCCGTCGCAGCTGCAATCGTGATCGCGGTCGGCTGGGCGCTCGGCTGGCCCGCGGTGCAGGCGCCGCCGGCAGCACCGCAAGTGACCAGCGCGACAGTCGACGCGCTGAGTGGTCGTGTCGCCGCAGTCGAAGCCAAAGTCGACGCAAAGGCGGGCAAGCCCACGGCCGATCCGGCAACCACAGCACGGCTCGACGCGCTCGAAAAATCCGTCGGCACGTTGCGCAGCGACATCGCCAGTTTGCGTGCGCAGTCCGACAAGACGGCGAGTGCATTGAACGACGTGAAATCCTTGCCGCGCGATGCGGCGGCTTCGCCTGGCCTCGCCGCCCTCGATGAGCGCATCTCCCAGCTTGAGCGCGCCAGCACGTCCGCGCGCGCCGAGCTGGCGCAGCAGGGCGAAAAGATTGCCGCCGATGCGAAGGTGATGGACGACAAGCCGTTGCGCTATGTCGTCGCCGCGACCCTGCTCGATGTCGCCGTTCGTCATAACGATCCCTACGGGGCGCAGCTCGCCGCGGCGCGGTCGTTCGCCGCCAAGCCGGAGATGCTGAAGCCGCTCGATGGTTTTGCCTCCTCGGGGATTCCGACGCCTGTTACGCTGACCCGCGAGCTGCTCAACATCGTGCCGAAACTGTCGCCGCCGCCGGAGGCAACCAGCAGCAATGCCGGCATCGTCGAGCGTCTTCAGGCGGGCGCGTCGAAACTCGTCCGCATCGAGCGCACCGACGGTGTCGGCAACGACCGTGGCGCTATCGTCGCGCGGGTTACGGCCGCGGCGCTGCGCAACGACTTCGCCGAGGCGCGCCGCGAGCTGAAGACGCTGTCCGATGCCGATCGTGCGCCCGCGCAGGCCTGGCTGGACAAGGCCGATGCACGCGATGCCGCGCTCGATGCCTCCCGCAAATTCGCCGAGGACGCTCTGGCTGGTCTCGCCAAGCCTGCTCAATAAGATTCGCGCAACAATCCGCGCGTATAGGGATAGTCATGCTTCGCATCGTCCTCTTCCTCGTTCTGATTGCGCTTGCAGGTGCCGGCGCGGCCTGGGTTGCCGACCAGCCCGGCAATGTCGTGCTGACCTGGGGCGGTTTCCGGGCCTCACCGAGCATTCCTGTGTTCGTGCTCTGCCTCGGCATTTTTGCGGTCCTGATCGTGTTTGTCTGGAGCATCCTGACCATGATCTGGCGCATGCCGGGCCGGATACGCCGCCGCCGTCATGAGAAGCGCCGCGCACGCGGTCGCCACGCCATCACCCATGGCCTGCTCGCGATCGGCCATGGCGACACCGGGCTTGCCCGCCGGCACGCCGAAGCAGCGCGGCGCCACGCGCCGGATGATCCGCTCGCACTGCTGCTACACGCGCAATCGGCGCAGCTCGGCGGCAATCGCGACGAGGCGCAGCGCGCCTTCCGCGCCATGGCCGAGCGCGAGGATACGCGGCTGCTCGGCCTGCGCGGCCTGTTCATCGAGGCGCAGCGCGCCGACGATGCGGTCGGCGCCGTGATGATCGCGGAGGAAGCGATCAAGCTGTCGCCGTCCTCGACCTGGGCCTCGCATGCGGTGCTCGGTTTCCGCTGTGCGCGCGGCGACTGGAGCGGTGCGCTCGCGATCCTCGATTCGAATCTGTCCTCCGGCCTGATCGACAAGCCCGCCTATCGCCGCCAGCGCGGCGTGCTGCTCACGGCGCGCGCGCTGGAACTCGAGACCATGGACCGCGACGTTGCCCGCGAAAGCGTGATGGAAGCCGTCAAGCTCGCGCCGACGCTGGTGCCGGCCGCCGTGCTCGCCGCGAAATTCGAGAGCGAGGCGCATCAGGTGCGCCGCGCCATGAAGCTGGTCGAGGCCGCCTGGCTCGCCAATCCGCATCCTGATCTCGCCGATGCCTATGCGCATGTGAAGCTCGGCGATGCAGCGCGGCAGCGCTTGCAGCGGATCGAGACGCTCGCGGCGAAAACGCCGGCGGACAAGGCCGGTCATGTCGAGGGCCAGCTCGCGATCGCGCGCGCCGCGATCGATGCCTCTGAATTCGCCCGCGCGCGCGCGGTGCTCGCACCTTTCGTCAACGATCCGACCCAGCGCGTGGCGTTGTTGATGGCCGAGCTCGAGCGCGCCGAGCATGGCGACGGCGGTCGCGCCCGCGCCTGGACCCTGCGTGCGGTGCGTGCCCGCCACGACCCGGCCTGGACCGCGGATGGCTACGTCAGCGATCGCTGGCGACCGGTGTCTCCTGTCACCGGCCGCCTCGATGCCTTCCAATGGCAGACGCCGGTGGCGAGCCTGCCCTCGGACAAGGGGACCACGATCGAATCCTCGGCCTTCGAGGAAGCCATGCTCGCAGCCCCGCCGCCGAAGCGGGTGACGATGGCCAGCGAGACGCCGGCGGAACCGGTCGTGATCGCGCCGGCTCCGACACCGGCACCACCGGCTCCGGCCGCGCAGGACAACGCACCTCCGGCGGCCAAGGAACAGCCGGTTGAAGCGCCCGCGGAGCCGGTCAAGCCGGTCCCTGAGGCGGCCGAATCATCGCCGGTGGCGGCAACCCCGGTGTTCCGCACCCGGGCCGACCTCGGCAAGCCTGCGCACGCGCCCATCGAGACTGTGATCCCGATCGTCCGCGCCCCGGATGATCCCGGCATCGATGACGACGGTCCGAGCGATGAATTTACGGAACAAATCGGCACGCCCAGGGACCATGCAAAGGCTCAGGCCGGCGGCTGGCGCGGATTCTGGTCCCGTTGGGGCGCGTGAGGCGCATTTCGCACCTCCCTTGTCCTTGCCAATTCGGGCCATGCCCGATATCACGAGCGCGCGTAGCGGGGCCGGCATCGCCGGGCTCCGGCAAGGTTCGCCGCAATAGCTCAGTCGGTAGAGCACGTCATTCGTAATGACGGGGTCGGGGGTTCGAATCCCTCTTGCGGCACCAGCGCACCCATTGTCCAGCCCGCTCATCATTCATCCTGCTGTCACAGGCCAGCTTCAAGGCCGCGCCTGCGCTTGCGTGATGCTTCTCACATAAGCACGCGCGGCTCTCCCCTAATGTCCCGGTCACGCAAACACATGGGGAGATTTCATATGCGCAAGATCATTCTGGTTGCCGCCATGGTCCTGGTCTCTGCATCGGCCCAGGCAGGCGGTTCACGCAGCCTCTCGCTGGCTGCGGCCAATGAGCAGCAGGCGCAGGCGCCGCAAGCTTCCGTCGCGCCGACTGCCACCGCCACGCAGGTCAGCGAAGTCGCGCCAGGCACGGTGGCTCCGGCCTATGTCGATCGTCCGCCGGCGGTTTCGACCACTGCTCCGGCTTCGCCGACCGCGACCACGCCGACGTCAACGCCAGTTGCGACCCAGCCTGCCCCGAAAACGGCCGCGAAGGCGGGCAGGCCCAGGCATGTCAGGACCTGGACCGAAGACCGCATCATCAGCGAACTGCACCGCCACGGTGTCTATTGGTAAGCGACGGCATTCCTCGCAAAATCGAAAAGGCCGGGCTGAGGCCGGCCTTTTGCTGGTCGAAGCCTGACGCGTCTAGCGCTGCGAGACCGTCTGCACCACGCTCGAAACCGGGCGCGCATTCGTCGCGCTGCTGGACGCCGGCACCTTCAGTTCCTTGAGCACCGCCTCGTCATATTCAGGCAGCGATTCGAACGTCGTCTTCGCCTTGATCTGAACGACCTTGTAGCCGCCGGCCTTGAGGCGCGCGAGCAGCGTCGGCAGCGCTTCGCCGGTGCGCTTCTGGAAGTCGTGCATCAGGATGATGCCTTTGCCGAGCTTGTCGAGCTTGGTCATCACGTTGCTGATGATCTTGTCCGGCGTGCTCTCCTTGCGGAAGTCGAAGGAGTCGAGGTCGGTCGAGAAGATCCCGACATTGCGGCTGCCGAGATAGCTCACCAGCGCCGGGTTCTGCGAAAGCTGCGGGAAGCGGAAGAACGGCGACGGATTGGTGCCGAGTGCCCATTTCACGGCACTGAAGCCCTTCTCGATCTCGTCCTTGGCCTGCTGCTCCGTCATCTTCTTGCCGTTCAGGTTGAAATGCGACCAGGTGTGCGCACCAACCGTATGGCCCTGCGCGAGCACCTGGCGCAGGATTTCCGGATGATAGGTTGCATGCTTGCCGACGGAAAAGAACAGGCCCTTGGTGCACTCATCCGCGAGTGCCTTCAGCACCGCCGGGGTGTTGACCGGCCACGGACCGTCGTCGAAGGTCAGCACGACTTCCTTGTCGGCGAGGAAATCAAACTGCTTGTACTGCTCGAAGCCGAAGCCGGGACCCCCGGTCGTGTCGATCTCGACGACGCGCGAGACGCCCAGTGCATTCGGATTGGCGCAGGTTGTCGTCTGCTGAACCGGAGCTGGCACGGGCACTGGTGCAGTTGCCGCGGCGGGAGCAGCGGGCTTGCCCGCGATCGCCGCAGTGGTGTCGACGTCATCCTTGGCTGCAAGCTTGGCCTGCGCCGGAAGCGGATCGGCAGCACGGGCGGCCGTTGTCTTGGGGGCGCCCTGATCGGCGCGCGAGGAATAGAAGTACCAACCTCCGGCGATCACGATCGCCGCAACCACACTGGCCAGCATCAGGCCCAACGCATTACGCATCGCTACTCTTTCCAAATACGCAACCAAACAGGCGGAATGACCCGCGTCGCCAGCCATTAATGCGAAGGAACAGTTAACGTGACACCAACACGACGGCGGTTGCGGAGGAATTTCAGGCGAGTGCGCCAAAGTGACCGAGGTCACAAAGGGGCAGCCGCCCGTGACTGGCATCACAGTGGAAACTGTTTTGCTGGAGCATTGTCGTTCCCATCAACAACGGGCCCCGCTGCGGCGGTGCCAATGGGAGCTTCAAATGACCAAGTCGTTCACTGCCAAGATCCGCGACACCAGCCTGGCTCTGGGCTTTGCCGCCATCGTGTCGATCGTCTCGACGACCTCGAGCTTCGCCTTCTCGGCCGAGGCGCAGCAGATGTGCACGGGCGACGCCTTCCGCCTGTGCTCGTCGGAAATCCCCAACATTCCGAAGATCACGGCGTGCATGATACAGCACCGCTCGGACCTGAGCGCCGGCTGCCGCGCGGTGATGGACAAGGATCTCGCCAAGGGCCCGTCACGCAAGGTTGCTGACGCCCAAGACGGTCAGTGACGGTCAGTGACGGTCAGTGACGGTCAGTAAGCGCGCGACGCATCGCGCGTTGTCTTTCAGCTCCCCTCGCGATGAGCCCCGGCGGCAAGCCGGGGCCACGCGGCGCACCGATCGGCCTGCCAACAAATCCGTTGCGGCCGAGGGGGCACCGCACTAGCTTCGCCCGCACGTCCTTCCGGGCAAGAGGCATTACGCGATGACCAGATTTCTTTTCATCATTCCCTTGGTTCTGTGCGCATCGAGCGCCTCGGCGCAGCAGCAGCAGCCCGGCCACGACGCCTGCGCGCGCGACGTCACGCGTTTCTGCCGTCCCGTGATGAACAATGGCGATAGCGCCGTGCTCGCCTGCCTGAAAGAGCACCGTACCAAGCTGAGCAGGGCTTGCGACAAAGTGCTGACCGATCACGGGCAGTAATCACCGACGCAAAGCCTACGTGCTGCTGCCTGCTGCGGTGGCAACCACGGGCAGCACTTCGCTGCCAGCACGATCCGGAGTCTCTTCTTTCCAGCGCACCGAGCCGAACGGTCGCTCCAGCATGCGGCGGATGCGCACCGGGTCGGGACCGATGTGGAAATCGATCGCCTGCTGATGCAGCGCGCGCTCCGACTGGGTCGAGCGGTTGCGCTGGCGCAAGTAATCGAACCAGGTTGGGCAGTGATAGCGCTCGGTCCACAATTCAGGGTCGGCGATGTCGCGCGCAATGGACCAGCCATAGGCGCCGTTGCGCTGCCGGGAGAGCTGCACGTCCTGCATCACGTTGTGAAAGGCGCGCGCGTTCTCCTGGGCAACGCGGTACTCGATCTCGACCACCAGCGGCCCGCTGCGCCCTGTGATCGACAGCTTCACCTCGGGATCGGCCAGCACGTCCGCGTCTTCGTTGCGGGCGCCGACGCGAGGCATCGTCAGCCAGATGCCGACCACCGGCGAGATCAGCATCAGGCCCGCGGCGGTCAGCAGCGCAATCTCGACGCCGGCATAATCGGTGAGATGCCCCCAGCCCCAGGCGCCGATCGCAATGCCGCCGGAGATCGAGGCCTGGAACGCCGCGAGCGAGCGTCCGGCGACCCATCGCGGCGCCGAAAGCTGCACGCCGATGTTGAACAGCGCCACCGAGGCCATCCAGACTGCGCCGGCCAGCACCAGGGCGGCTGCGGTCAGCACCGGTTCGGTGCTCAAGGCAACTGCGGCCATCGCAAACGCCATCGAGATCGTGCAGGCGCGGATCGCAGCCTCCCCGCTCATACGCTTGCGCAGCTCATGGATGTTGAGCGCACCGATCACCGCGCCCATGCCGAATGCACCCAGTATGATGCCGTAGGTCTGTGCGCCGCCATGCAGCAGATCGCGCGCGACCAGCGGCATCAGTGCCATCACGGCGCCGCCGATCAAGCCCATCAGCAGCGTCCGCAGCAGCACGATCTTGATCGGCGGCGAATTGGTGATGTAGCGGAAGCCGGAGACCATCGCGCGGTTGAGTTTCTCCCGCGGCAGTCGGGATGGTTCGACCACGCGGCGCCACAGCAGCAGCACCACCAGCAGCGGCAGGTAGAGGATCGCGTTGCAGACAAACGCCGCGACCGCACCGAGCGAGGCGACGATGACGCCACCCACCGCGGGGCCGAAGCTGCGCGCGATGTTGTAGCTGATGCCGTTCAGCGCCACCGCCGACGGCAGGGCGTCCGGCGGCACCTGCTCGCTGACCGAGGACTGCCAGGCCGGTCCAAACAGCGCATTGCCGCTGCCGACCACGAAGCAGAAGGCGAGCAGCGATTCCGGTGCGATGAGCTTGAGCCCGGCCAGGATCGCGAGGGCCGATGCCCCGGTCAGTGCGATCATCAGCGCCACCAGCGTCACGATACGACGGTCGTACATGTCGGCGATGGCGCCCGCCGGCATCGAGATCAGCATGATCGGCAGCATCAGCGCGGTCTGCACCAGCGCCACCTTGTCGGCGGAGGCCGTCATCTGCGTCATCGCCCAGGCCGCGCCCACGCCCTGGATCAGCAGGCCGAGATTGGAGAGCAGGCTGGCGAGCCAGATGCGCCGGAACACGGTGTACCGCAGGGGGGCGGTGATGCCGTCGGCGGAACGTCTCTGACGGTTCGTCGGTTCGGTCATATACCCTTCCAAGTCGTCGGGCAGAAATGGCTTGAATAATTCCGGCAGGCCCAGTGATGCCCGCGAAAGTCCTTCGCTGTCCAGTGGTTAGGCCGCTATAAGCGGTGCAAAGACATGGTTTTAACAAAGACTTGGTTTTACCGGGGAGGATCAGATGAAGCTGTCACGACGCACAATCCTGCAAGGTGCAGGTAGCCTGCCTTTCGCGGTTGCGAGCTTGCGGATGGGGGCACTGGCGCAAAATTCGTCCGCGGCCGGCAGTTCCGAGGTGCCGCCGATCCTGTTCGTCCACGGCAATGGCGATTACGACGCGCTCTGGATGACGACGTTGTGGCGGATGGAATCCAATGGCATCGCGCGTGACCGCATGATGGCGATCAATTTCACAAATCCCAGTGCACGCAGCGACGATACCGTCGAGCAGGCCAACCGGTCCTCGACCGAGGAACAGCGCCGCGAGCTCGCCGCGGCCATCGCCGAACTGAAGCGCAGCACCGGTGCGGCACGCGTGGCTCTGGTGGGCAATTCGCGCGGCGGCAATTCCATTCGCAATGTCATCAAGCACGGCGGTGCCGGTGACGTCAGCCACGCGGTGCTGTGTGGCACCCCCAATCATGGCGTGTTTGCGCTCGATGATCAGCTCGGCAGCGAGTTCAATGGACGCGGGACCTTCCTGCGCGGCTTGAACGAGGGCGACAGCGAGGTGACGCCGGGCACAGCCTTCCTCACTTTGCGCAGCGACGGCATGGACAAATATGCGCAGCCCGAAGGCCGCTTCATCGGCAGGCCGGGCGTGCCGACCAATGTCACCGCTGAGGGGCCGGAGCTGAAGGGCGCGACCAATCTCGTGCTCGGCACAATCGACCATCGCGAAACGGCGTATCACCCACGGGCCTTCCGCGAGATCTACAAATTCATCGCCGGGCGTGAGCCCGCGCGCATCGCGATCACGCCGGAGCGGACGGTTCGCCTCAGTGGACTGGTCACGGGCTCGGCGGATGGTGTGCCGACCAATCGCCCCGTGGCCGGCGCAACGGTGGAGATCCATCATGTCGACCCTGAGAGCGCGGAACGTCGGGGCGACGTGGTGTTTCGCTCGAAGACGGGTGCCGACGGTCGTTGGGGGGCGGCCGAGGTCGACCCCACCTCGCCGCTCGAAATCGTCCTGACCTCGCCGGATGCCCCGACGACGCACTTCTACCGCTCGCCCTTCCCGCGCTCATCCGCAGTCGTGCATCTGCGTGCGGCGCGCCCTTTCGCTCCCGCGGAAAAGGATGCCGGTGCAGTCGTGATCATGTCGCGCCCGCGCGGCTATTTCGGTCTGCCGCGGGACACGGTCCTGTTCGACGGCCGGGAGCCCGCCGACGTCCATCCGGGCGTGCCAACGGATGCGACAGCGACCCTGCGCCTTCCGGCCGGCGAAGTCGGGCGCAGCATCGTGGCCCAGTTCAACGAAGAACGAATTGTGGCGCGCGCCTGGCCGGCCTCCGAGAACAGGATTGCGGTTGCCGAGCTGACTTACTAGCTAATCGAGTGCGCAAGCCCTTGCTGCGATGAGAATCTGCGGGAGAGAGCCATGAACATCGCCAGCGTGCGTCGGCCCATCATCCCACCGACCCCGCCGCGCGCGCCTGACAATATGTCGTTCTTTGCCCGGCTAGCGGTCATCAAGCAGAACATGATCGCCACCTGGGGCCAGCGCGCCTACGAGGAAGAGGTCATCCAGGGCCGCTTCTTCCTGCACAAGAGCTTGATCCTGAACCAGCCGGACGCGATCCGGCACGTCCTGGTCAGCAACTACCAGAACTACACGCGGACGCCGGCGGGCATTCGCATGCTGCAACCGGTGCTCGGCGAAGGTCTCCTGCTCGCCGAAGGTCACGCCTGGACGTTTCAACGGCGCACGCTGTCGCCCGCGTTCACGCCGCGTGCGACCGTCAATCTCGTGCCGCACATGACGGCGGTGCTGGACGAGACCATCGCAAAGCTGGATACGCGAACCGGTGAGCCGATCGATCTGCGCGACGTCATGCAGCGCATGACACTGGAGATCGCAGGGCGCACGATGTTCTCGTTCGGGATGGATCGGCACGGCTCGACCTTGCGCAACTTCATCATGGAATATGGCGAGCGGCTCGGTCGCGCCTACTTCCTCGACATGGTGCTGCCGGTCTCGTGGCCGACGCCGGTGGATCGTGCGCGCGCCCGTTTCCGCAAGCGCTGGACCGAGTTTGTCGCGATGCTGATCGCCGAACGGCGTGCGGCGGGCAAGAAGGACGGCGCGCCGCCGCGCGATCTGTTCGATCTGATGGACGAGGCACGGGACCCCGAGACAGGCAAGGGTTTTTCCGACGAGCAGCTCGTTGACGAGGTCGCGACCATGATCCTGGCGGGTCACGAGACCACCGCAACCGCATTGTTCTGGGCGCTCTATCTCCTTGCGCTCGATCCTGCCACGCAGGAAGAGGTTGCCTCCGAGACGCGCGGCGAGCATCTCGACAGCATGGCCGACATCGACCGACAGAAATTCACCCGTGCGGTGGTCGACGAGACCATGCGGCTGTATCCGCCGGCCTTCCTCGTCGCCCGGGCCGCGCGCGACAAGGACATTGTGGCCGGAGTTGAGGTCAGCAAGGGCGACATCATCATGATCGCGCCGTGGCTGCTGCACCGTCACGAGAAATTGTGGGATCAGCCGAACGCCTTCATTCCGAAACGCTTCATGGCGAAAGAGCAGCCGGACCGCTTCGCCTATCTGCCGTTCGGGGCGGGCCCGCGCGTCTGCATCGGCGCGCCGTTCGCACAGGCCGAGTCCGTGTTGGCGCTGGCGAGACTTATCGGCGCGTTCCGCGTCGAGCTCGCGGACACGACGCCGGTCATTCCGTATGGTGTCGTCACGACCCAGCCGGACCACTCACCCATGTTCCGTATCACGCGCCGGTGACAGGCCATCGCCTGGCCGCCAGCGCGATCCACCCCAAATAGAGGCGCTCCATGAGCGACATCCAGGCCCAGTTTTCCGTTTTGAAGCAGACCGCCGACGCGAAGGTGGTCGATGCGATCGCCTCTCTGATCGAAACCGGAGAGGATCACGAACTCAATCGCGTCAATGTCCTCGACTTCGCCAAGCTGCATGGCGTCGACGAAGAGCACGCGATCTCCGCCTTCCTGCATGCGGCTCGGCTCGGGTTGTTCGATCTCGGCTGGAACGTGCTGTGTCCCGGCTGCGGCGGTGTGCTGGGGGCCCATACGACGCTAAAGGCGCTCAAGCCGGACGATTATCACTGCGCGCTCTGCGCCTGCGGCTACAAGGCTTCCGTCGACGACCAGGTCGAGGTCTCCTTCACCGTGAATTCGCGCGTCCGGCGGATCGCCGCCCACGATCCCAACACGCTTCCGGTGTGGGAATATTTCAAGCAGATATTCTGGAGTTCCGGCGTCGACTTCAACAAGGAATCGTTTGCCACGCTGGCCGATGAAGTGACACTGGATACGATGGAGCTGCCGGCGGGAGAGAAGGCAACGATGTCGCTGCAACTCCCGAGCGACTTCATCATCATCTTCGAGCCGGTGACGCACGCCGCCCACTTCATCGATGTCCAGGGCGAGCCGACCAAGGACCGCCAGCAGCTCGCCATCATGTACAACAAGGTGCAGGCGCCGACGGGAACCACGACGATGCGGCCGGGGCCGCTGCGGCTGTCGCTGGAGAACCAGGCGGGCGTGCGCGTGTTGCCGTCGGTGTTTATCGCGGCCGAGGCGCTTCATCATCTGATCGGCCGGCGCAAGCCGTTCCTCACCGCCAAGCGCATGTTGTCGAACCAGACCTTCCGCGACGTCTTCAAGGCGGACAATCTCAGCCTCGACCAGCGGCTGCAGATCACCTCGCTGACCTTCCTGTTCACGGATCTGAAGGGCTCGACCGCGCTTTATGAGCGTGTCGGCGATCTCGCGGCCTTCGATCTCGTGCGTGCACACTTTCACGCGCTGCTCGAGATCATCTCCTCGGAGAAGGGCGCGGTGGTGAAGACAATCGGCGATGCCGTGATGGCGACCTTCATCCGGCCCGAGCATGCGATCGTCGCGGGCCTGCGGATGCGCGCGGCGATGGACGCGCTCAACAGGCAGCGCGGCACCGATGATCTCATCGTCAAGATCGGCATCCATGAAGGCCCGTGCCTCGCGGTGATGCTCAACGAGCGGCAGGATTATTTCGGCCAGACCGTCAACATCGCCGCGCGCGTGCAGAGCTTGTCGACCGCGCAGGAGATCCACATCACCGGTCCGGTGCTGGACGCGCCGGCGGTGGCCGAGATTCTTCAGCAGCGCGAGATCAAGCCGATCCAGAAGCAGGCGGCGCTGCGCGGCATCGCCGACAAGATGGTGGTGTACGAGATACCGTGAGGGACGGCGACGGCCACCACACGCTCCGGCATTGCGAGGAGCTCGTGTGAAGCGCGGCCCAGGTGGCTCGCAATGACGATCTGGCGGCAGATGTGCGCCACATCCTCCATCGTCATGCCCGGGCTTTACCCGGGCATCCACGTCTTTCACTGCGGCGATGCGTGGATGGCCGGGACAAGCCCGGCCATGACGGAGTGACCAGATTGCCGAAACGTAATGCAGCGCGCGGAACTGACGCACGTTGCGCCGGTTGAGTTTCCCGCTCATATAAGGCTGGTAACGGCTGCGCTTCCCCGCGGCTTCATCGATTTCGGTAGGACCTCATGCTCGACGGGCTGCGCCAATTCATCGCCGACATTGTTGCTCCTCATGCCCAGGACCGTGCCTTCGGCGACAGCGACTACCGGCTTGCGGCAACCGCACTGCTGATCCACGTGGTTTCGCTCGACGGCCGGCCGACACAGGCCGAGCAGAGCAAGCTGCACAATCTGATCGAAAGCCATTTCAAGCTCGATCGGGGCACGGCCGACCGGCTGATTGCGGATGCGACCCAGGTCGAAGGCGAGGCGGTCGACCTCTATCACTTCACCAGCGTCATCATGCGCTCGCTGGACGAAGAGGGCCGCAAGCGCATCGTCCAGATGATGTGGGAGCTGGTCTATGCCGACGGTCAGGTCACCGAGTTCGAGGACAACGTGGTCTGGCGTGCCTCCGACCTGCTCGGGATTTCCCAGCGCGACCGGATCGACCTGAAGCATGCCGTCGCCGACCGTGCCGGCGATCAGGTCAGGGATGGCGCTGTCGGCGGCTGAGATGCGCCTTGCTCGCATTCTTTATGGTTGTGCGGGTCACATGACGAAACTTTAATGTAGCGCCGCTTCCCTCGGATTCCGAATTCCCCTGTAGTTCCAGTGGTTTCCTGCTTTCCCTGCTGCCCGCTCAGGAAGCCATGCTGCCTGCGCCGCTTGCCTGCCGCGCACGGCCTATGCTCCTGTTCCGCTGTTTCGGGGCCAAAAAAGTTCAAATTCAAGAGACTGCGATCGTGAATGAGCGGGTAACTTTGATCACCGGCGCTTCGGCGGGCATCGGCGCCGAGCTGGCGCGCGTGTTTGCCGCCAATGGGCACCGGCTCGCGCTGACGGCGCGGCGCGCGGACCGGCTCGAGGCGCTCGCGAACGAGCTCGCCGGAATCTGCGACAAGAAGCCGATCGTGATCGTCTGCGATCTGCAGCAACCGGATGCGGGCGAGCGAATCGCCGCCGCCCTCGCGGCCGAACAGGTCGAGCTCGACAATCTCGTCAACAATGCCGGCTTCGGTGTGTTCGGCGATGCGGTCGAGCGCGACCGCGGCGAACAGGTCGGCATCGTCGACGTCAATGTTCGCGCGCTGACTGATTTGTCGCTGCGTTTTGCCGACCAGCTCATCAGGAACAAGGGCGGCCTTCTGAATGTCGGCTCGGTCGCGGGCTTCCTGCCGGGGCCCGGCATGGCCGTATACTACGCGTCGAAGGCCTATGTAATTTCGCTCACCGAAGCGTTGCGGGCGGAGCTCGCGCCGCGCGGCGTGCGCGTCACGGTCCTGTGCCCGGGGCCGGTGCAAACCGAATTCCAGGGACGCGCCGGCGTTGGCGATGGGCACGATACGGCGATTCTCAACGTCCCTGCCGCCGACGTTGCGCGGCAGGCTTATCGTGGCCTGATGGCGAACAAACGGGCAGTGCTGCCGGGCCTCGGCATCAAGATTGTGCCGTTCGCGCTTCGCTTCTTCCCGCGCGGCTTCATCTTGTCCGCCACCAGCCGGTTCCAGCGGCAGCGGCACTAGAGCCGTTCCGATGAACCGTAGTGGCCCGGAGCTTGCTTCCGCATCAAGCAGGAGTATCGGCGTGTGTGCGCAAACTCACACGATGTTAACCTTCGCTTAGCTATGCTGGCGGCTTGAACCGATAGCACTCGAAAAGGCCATGTCGTTCCGGACGAACAGGTTTGGTGGCGCAGAATTGGTGCCCTTCCCCAGAAGGACGGCGAGCGCGACCGCCTCCGAAACAGGGCGCCCGGTTCTGATCGTCCTGCACCAGGAGTCGTCGACGCCCGGCCGCATCGGCAATGCGCTGCGCGCGCTCGGCCATCGCCTCGACATCCGCAGGCCGCGCTTCGGCGATCCACTGCCTGATACGCTCGACCAGCATGCCGGCGCCGTTGTGTTCGGCGGTCCGATGAGCGCCAATGATTCGGACGATTACATCCGCCGCGAGATCGACTGGATCGAAATTCCGCTGCGCGAACAGCGTCCGTTCCTCGGTATCTGCCTCGGTGCACAGATGCTGGCACGGCAGCTCGGCGCGCGTGTCGCGCCGCATCCGGAGGCGCTGACCCAGATCGGCTATTACCCGATCCGCCCGACAGCCGCGGGCCACACGCTTTGCCCGGACTGGCCGGCGCAGGTCTACCACTGGCATCGCGAAGGATTTGAGCTGCCTGATGGCGCCGAATTGCTGGCGGAAGGCGACGATTTCCCGAACCAGGCGTTCCGCACCGGCAATGCCTTCGGCGTGCAGTTTCATCCTGACGTGACCTACGCGATGATGCATTGCTGGACCACGCGCGGTTATGACGGCCTCAGCGCGCCCGGCGCGCGCGAGCGGCATCATCATTTCGCGGACCGTGCCGTCCATGATGCCGCGGAACGCGCCTGGCTGGATCATTTCATCGACGGCTGGCTGGCGCGCCGGCCGCTGCTGGCGCAAGCCGCCGAGTAGATCGCGACTTCGCGCTGCTCTTTGGCGCAGATACTTGGCCCAGGCACTTGGCGCAAGTCCTTGCTCCATCCCCGACTATGCTAGACTCGATGCCAACGAGTGCGCGCGAACGCGTGCCGGCAAAGGGAGAGCGCGATGGCCTACGAACACATTCTCTACGAGGTGAGCGACAAGATCGCGACCGTCACGCTCAATCGCCCCGATCGCATGAATGCATGGACGCCCACCATGGAGCGCGACGTGCGCCACGCGATGGAGGCCTCGAACGCCGACGACAATGTCCGCGTCATCGTGCTCACGGGCGCCGGCCGCGCCTTCTGCGCCGGCGCCGACATGGATGCGCTGAAAGGGCTCGATCCCAGCGACGTGAGGCGCGCCACGAACCTGCCGCCATTCGACATGAATCGCCGGCCCGACTGGCAGACGCGCTATGGTTTCTATCCCTCGATCGGCAAGCCTGTGATCGCGATGCTCAATGGCGCGACGGCCGGCATCGGCCTCGTGCATGCGCTCTATTGCGATCTGCGCTTTGCTGCGGACAATACCGTGTTCACGACGGCCTTCGCGCGGCGGGGCCTGATCGCCGAGCATGGCATCAGCTGGATGCTGCCGCGCATCGTCGGCCACGCCAATGCGATGGATCTGTTGCTCTCGGCGCGCCGCGTTTCGAGCAATGAGGCATTGCGGATCGGGCTGGTGAACCGTCTCTGCTCGCCGGACAGACTGCGCGAAGAGACTTACGCCTATGCCCGCGATCTCGCCGACTTCGTGTCGCCAAGCGCAATGGCCGTGATCAAGCGGCAGCTCTATGAGGTGCCGTTCCAGACGCTGGCCGAGGCTACGATCGAGGCCAACAGGGAGATGATGGTGGCGTTGAACGGAAGCGATTTCCGGGAGGGGGTTGCGAGCTTCATGGAGAAGCGGCCGCCGCGGTTTACGGGGAAGTAGGGGGAGCTGCAAACTGGGAGACAGTCCGTCTTCGCCCTTTGGGCTTCGCCGGACACCACGCTTCACCCTTCGGGCTCTTGCATGGCTGCGCCACGCGTAGCCCGAAGGGCGAAGCGTGGTGGAGCCAGGCGGGATCGAACCGCCGACCTCGTCATTGCGAACGACGCGCTCTCCCAGCTGAGCTATGGCCCCTTTGCTGGCCGCTCTGGTCAACGCGGCCGACAACCGGGCGCCATTTAAGTCCCCGCCAAGGTCAAGTCAAGGACGGGTGTAACGGGGTTTTAGCCATCCCGGCACCGACTTCCCTTGTTTGGACCGGGGGGAACCGATATCTAGCGAAAGCGACACGCAGCTCCCTCGGAGACGAGCCCACTTCATGAAGCCTATCGTCTTTGTGCTGATTCAAATCATCAGCCTTTACAGATATATACTGATCGTTGCGGCGATCTTCTCCTGGTTGATTGCGTTCAACGTCGTCAATACGCGCAACCAGTTTGTCGCGGCAGTCGCTGAATTTCTGTATCGCATAACGGAGCCAGTCCTGGCCCCGATCCGGCGACGTCTGCCCTCTTTTGGTGGTTTGGACATCTCGCCGATCATCGTCTTCTTCCTGCTGCTGCTGATCGAATTGTACTTGGAAGGATACGTCTTACCCTACGTTCCATAGGGACATATGGAACCCTGGCGTAACTCCTCCACGGGCGTCAGCATCGCGCTTCGGGTAACGCCGCGCGGAGGACGTGACGGCATCGACGGGATCGAGCAGCTTTCCGACGGGCGCAGCGTGTTGAAGGTGCGCGTGCGGGCCATCGCCGATGGTGGCGAGGCCAATCGCGCGGTTCTGGCGCTGCTGGCGAAATCGCTGGGCGTACCCAAGGCCAGCGTCAGCCTCCTGTCGGGAGCGACGTCACGGTTGAAGCAGGTCGCCGTCGACGGCGATCCGGCAGGCCTTTCTCGGGCGCTGCGCGAGATCGCATCGGTCAAATCGAAGGACTAAAGCGCAATGAAATTTGGATGAATCGTCATCGCGCTTTAGCTTGTTGTTTGCGCATGATCTTTCCGGAAAACCGCTTCGCACTTTTCCGGATCATGCTTTTGGGGAGCTGACATGACGGCCAAGATCATCGATGGAAAAGTCATCGCTGCAGACCTTCGCGCCCGCGTCGCCGACGAAGTCGCCCGCGTCAAGCGCGAGCACGATCTGGTGCCGGGTCTTGCCGTGGTCCTGGTCGGCAACGATCCCGCCAGCGAGGTCTATGTCCGCTCCAAGCATACGCAAACGCAGGCCGCAGGCATGGCCTCGTTCGAGCACAAGCTGCCTGCGGACGTCTCGCAGGCCGACCTGCTGGCAGTGGTCGCGAGGCTCAACCGCGATCCCGCCGTGCACGGCATTCTCGTGCAATTGCCGCTGCCGAAGGGCCTGAACACCGAGGCCGTCATCAACGCGATCGATCCCGCCAAGGATGTCGACGGCCTTCATCCGAACAATGCCGGCCGGCTTGCCGGCGGCTTCGAGGCGCTGTCGCCCTGTACGCCGCTCGGCTGCATCATCCTGACCAAGAGCGTGCACCCGTCGCTCGAAGGCATGAACGCCGTCGTCATCGGCCGCTCCAATCTGGTCGGCCGCCCGCTGGTGCAATTGCTGCTGAACGAGAACGCCACGGTGACCATCGCCCATTCGCGCTCGCGCGACCTGCCTGCAATCGTGAAGCAGGCCGATCTCGTCTATGCCGCGGTCGGCAGGCCCGAGATGGTGCGCGGCGATTGGCTGAAGCCGGGTGCCACCGTGATCGATGTCGGCATCAACCGCATTCCCAAGGCCGACGGCAAGACCCGCCTCGTCGGCGATGTCGCCTATCAGGAAGCGCTCGGCGTTGCCGGCGCCGTGACGCCGGTGCCCGGAGGCGTCGGCCAGATGACCGTCGCCTGCCTGCTGGTGAACACGCTGCGCGCCGCCTGCGCGATCGCGGGTCTGCCGAAGCCGGCTGTGTAGTTCACCTCGCCCCGCAAGCGGGACGAGGGAGCAGGCCGTGCCCGGGGTAGGAAAACCTACGCCTTCTTTTTCTTCTCGCGCTCGATGCCTTCGAGGATCAGCTTCTGCGCTTCCTCGGGGCCACCCCAGCGCGTGATCTTCACCCACTTGCCCTTCTCGAGATCCTTGTAGTGCTCGAAGAAGTGCTGGATCTGCTGCAACGTGATCTCGGGCAGATCGGAATACGACTTCACCTTGTCGTAGCGCTGCGTCAGCTTCGATGACGGCACCGCGAGAATTTTCTCGTCGCCGCCGGCTTCGTCTTCCATGAACAGCACGCCGACCGGGCGCACGCTCATGACGGCGCCGGGGATGATGGCGCGGGTGTTGATGATCAGCACGTCGCAGGGGTCGCCGTCATCGGACAGAGTGTGCGGGATGAAGCCGTAGTTACCGGGGTAGCGCATCGGCGTGTACAGGAAGCGATCGACCACGAGCGTGCCGGCCTCCTTGTCCATCTCGTATTTGATCGGCTCACCACCCACGGGGACTTCAATGATGACGTTGACGTCGTGGGGGACGTTTTTCCCGATCGAGACCGCATCGATACGCATGAAATAGGCTCCGTTATGGCCGACTTTAGTTTTCGACCGGCAGCGATTTTGGCGCTGTCATACGCGGGCTTGGGCCGCCGATCCATCGCGTTTTTGTGAAATAATGAATCCGGCGATCACCGGCGCAAAAAGCGAGCGGTATCGGCGGAAGGGGAGCGCTGCCGTCAGGTTTCAGCAGCTTGATTGGTCCGAACCTCAGTTGGTCCAGGCGAAGGCGACCTTGTCGAGCGACTTCGGCCCGAAACGCTCCGAGGAACGCGCCACCATGCGGCCGCCCAGGGCACGGTAGAACTCGGTCGCCGGATCGTTGTCCGAAAGCGCCCACACAACTATGCTCTTCAGATTGCTCTGCATGAGGTCGCGGCGGGCGGCGGCGAACAGCCGGCGGCCGAAGCCGAGACCCTGAAACTCGGGGCGCAGATAAAGCTCGTAGATCTCGCCGTCGAAATGCAGGCTGCGGGCACGGTTGCGGCCGTAATTGGCGTAGCCCGCGATCTTGTCGCCGAACACGAGCACGCTGACGCGGCTGCCCTTGCGGATCGCGCTGTCCCACCACTGCGGACCGCGGCGGTTGATCAGCTTCTCCAGCTCGGCGCCCGGAATGATGCCCTGATAAGCGGAGCGCCAGGCTTCGTCATGCGTGGACGCCACCGCAGTTGCATCTGCAGCTTTGGCCGGCCGGACCTCGATCAGGGTTGTGCTCATGGACGCGATCAAACCAAGTCGCCGCGCCGGCGGCAAGACCTATCGTTAATTATCGGTTAACCTGTGGACTTTCTGCATCAGTATTTTAACCATGGTGTACCGAAAAAAGACAAGACGCCATTTCAACCGGCAGCATTGTGCCGTGCGCCGGTGCAAAACTTCGCCAGCGCAACGAATGAACCCACCATGACAGCGCAAAAAGTCCGCCCAGAGTGATTCGTTCCGACTAGTCTGGCCACGCTCTCCGTGTTCGCTCTCGGCAATTCATGCGGCTCCTCAAGACCCTTGCCCTTCTCGCACCGCTGTCCGTGCTCGCGGCACAGCCTCTGTGCGCCGAGGTCACGCTTGGCGCATCGGGTGCCGAAGGCCAGCCGCTCCGCCGGCAGGAATGGCGCGTGCCGTCGCCGGATACCGATATTGCCGCGCGCGCGCTGTTGTTTCGCCCCGCTGGTGCCGGTCCGTTCCGGCTCGCCGTGATCGCGCATGCCTCGACGCAGAACGTGCTGCGTCGCGCGCAAATGCCGCAGCCGGAATATCGCGCACTCGCCGCGTTTCTCGTCGCGCGCGGCTTTGCCGTGCTGGTGCCGGAGCGGCTTGGCCATGGCGCGACCGGTGGCTACTATGTCGAGGATCAAGGCGGCTGCGACGAAGCGGACTACGCACGCGCAGGCCGCGCGACAGCGGAGGAAATTTCGCTTGCGCTGGAATATCTGCGAAAGCAGGATTTCATTCGCGCGGATGCCGCGGTCGTGATTGGTCATTCCGCCGGAGGTTGGGGCGCGCTGGCGCTAGCCAATTCCGATCCAAAGACGATCGCTACGATCATTGCGTTTGCGCCGGGGCGCGGCGGTCACGCCAATGACGAGCCGAACAAGATCTGCGCACCGCACACGCTTCTGGCGGCCGCAGCCGAGTTCGGCAAGGCAGCGCGCATTCCCGTGACATCGCTGGTTGCAGCCAATGATAGCTATTTTGCTCCGGCGTTCTCGAAAGCCCTGGCGGATGCGTTTCGCAGCGGCGGCGGCAAGGACGATTTTCGTGCGCTCCCTGCCGTCGGCAGCGAGGGGCATTGGTTGATCGAGACGGAATCCGGCGTCAGAGCCGCCGGCAGCGAGATTGATCGCGCGCTGAAGCCTGTGGCGGCGAAGAAGCCATGACGCTGTATTTCCTGGTCAAATATCTGCATGTGCTCGGCGCCATCGTGATTCTCGGCACCGGAACCGGCATCGCCTTCTTCATGCTGATGGCGCATCGCACCGACGATGCGAGGTTCATCGCGCGTACGGCGTCGGTCGTGGTGGTTGCGGATGCGATTTTCACGCTGTCGGCGGTGATCCTGCAGCCCGTCACAGGCGGCCTGCTGATGACGCTTTCGGCCACGTCGATCACGGAGCGCTGGATCCTCGCCTCACTCGCGCTCTATGCCATCGCCGGCCTGTTCTGGATTCCCGTCGTCTTCATGCAGATCGAGATGCGCGATCTCGCGCGCAACGCCGCCGAGCAGCAAGCGACGCTGCCGGAGCGTTACTTCACCCTGTTCCGTCGCTGGTTTGCATTCGGTTTCCCCGGCTTCGGCGCAACGATGCTGATCCTCTGGCTGATGATCGCAAAACCATTTTGAAGGACGCGATGACCCGGCAAACCATTCTGGTGCTCGGCGCTTCCGGCCTGATCGGCCGCTTCGTCACCGACGATCTGCGCATACGCGGCTTTCGCGTGGTCGGTCTCGCGCGCAGCCTGTCGGCTTCGCAGAAGATGAGTACGCTCGATATCGAGTTGCCGATCCTCATCCTCGATGCGGCCGCGCTGACACGCCTGCTGGACGAGCATGCGGTCGATATCGTCGTGAACTGCCTCGGCGTGCTCCAGGATGGCCCCGGCAGCGACACCAATGCGGTGCATCGCGATGTCGTGGCGCGCCTGCTTCAAGCCATCGCCGGCAGCGGCCGTGCGATCCGGCTGGTGCACATTTCGATCCCCGGAACGGCTGACGACGATCGCACCGCGTTCGCAACGACCAAGCGCGAGGCCGAGCGGCTGATCTCGGCTTCAGGCATTCCCCATGCCATCCTGCGGCCCGGCTTCGTGGTCGCGCCGTCGGCCTATGGCGGCAGCGCGATGCTGCGTGCGCTGGCTGCCTTCCCGCTGGATCTTCCTGCCAGGGAGATGGCGACGCCGTTCCAGCCTGTCGTCGTCGAGGATATCGCCGCGACCATCGCCTGGCTCGCCGCGCGCGACATCGACGATGCTTCGGTCAAGGCGGTGAGCTGGGACCTGATGCAATCCGGGACGGTCACGATGGCCGGCGTCATCAAGCAGTTTCGCCTTGCCTTCGGCACGGCCGGATGGCCGCGCATCGCGATGCCGGCTCTGATGCTTGATCTCGGTGCCAGGATCGGCGATCTCGCCAATTACCTTGGCTGGATGCCGCCGATGCGCTCCACGGCGATCGCCGAGCTGCGCCGCGGCGTCATCGGAGATCCCACCGCATGGATCGCCACCACGGGCATCGTGCCCAAGACGCTGACGGATGCGATCGGACGCCATCCCGCCACCATCCAGGACAAATGGTTCGCGCGGCTGTTCCTGGTCAAGGCGCTGGTCTTTGCCAGCCTGGTCGTGTTCTGGCTCGTCTCGGGCTGCATCGCGCTGTTCGTGTCCTACCACGCCGCCGCCGGTATCCTGAGCGCGCACAACTTCCCGCCCGCGCTGGTCGATCCCGTCACCATCGGAACCAGTCTGATGGACATGAGCATCGGCGTGCTGATCGCCTTCCGCCGCACGGCCGCGTTCGGCCTGGTTGCAGGCATCCTTGCCTCGCTCGGCTATATGTTCGGTGCGGCGATCCTGACACCCGACCTCTGGATCGAGCCGCTCGGCGCGCTGGTGAAGACAGGACCGGCGATCGTGCTGATGCTGGTGGCGTTGCTCATGTTGGATAATCGCTGATGCCCGAATGGCCCGACGATGACGTGATCCTGTACGACGGCGTCTGCATCTTCTGCTCGCGCTGGGTGCGCTTCGTCGCCAAGCGCGACATAGCGAAGCGGTTTCGCTTCACGCCGATCCAGTCGGAGTACGGGACGCGATTGGCTCGGAGATTTGGCATCGACCCTGATGATCCCGACACAAACGCAGTCGTCCACGGTCGCGAGGCATTCCTGAAGTCTGATGCTGCGTTGACCGTTCTGTCGCATTTGCCGGGCTGGACCTGGACGCGCGCGCTGTTCGCCGTGCCAAAACCGCTGCGAAATGCGGTCTACAGCCTCATCGCGCACAACCGCTATCGTATCTTCGGCAAGTATGATGCGTGCTTCGTACCGGATGCCGATTTGCGGGCGCGGGTGATTGAGTAGTTGGACAGTAGCGCCACAAAATCGGTGTCGTCCCGGCGAAGGCCGGGACCCATAACCACAGGCCGGAATTTGGCGAAGGCTAGCAGTTAAAAATCAATCCGCGGTACAGCGACCGCGGTTTTTCGAGGGATCACGCGGGTCCCGGCCTTCGCCGGGACGACACTGGAGATAGGCTAGCGCTTTGTGGCCAGCACTTCCTTCGCCGCCCGCTCGCCACTATCCCGCGCGCCATGCGCCGTCGTGAAGAAATTCGGT
This sequence comes from Bradyrhizobium manausense, assembly GCF_018129685.1. GTDB lineage: Bacteria > Pseudomonadota > Alphaproteobacteria > Rhizobiales > Xanthobacteraceae > Bradyrhizobium > Bradyrhizobium manausense_D. Next base: position 24,248 of record NZ_JAFCLG010000005.1, on the reverse strand, counting down.
GACGTCGCTTCGCCTGCGAAGAACAGCCGTCCATCCACCGGCGCGGCCAGCACCGCGCGATCTCCGGAATGCCCCGGCAGCGCATGCGAATAGGACCCCCGCGCCAACGGGTCACGCGCCCAGCGCGACTCGTAGAGCGGCTTCAGCTTGCGGCGGATGTCGCTGCCGAGGAAGCCGGCGATCTCGTCGATGCTGTGCGCGGCGATGGCGCCGTCGCCGGCGTCTTCCAATTGGCGGGCAAAGCTGCCGCCGAAGAAACCTTCGATGCAGGGCTGGCCGAACGGGCGGATGTGGTAGGTGCCCATCTCGGTGCGCATCGTGGCGCCGCGGAGGTTTGCTTCCTTCGGGAAGGCTTCGGCGCCGTCGAGTGCCAGCGTCACCTTGTCGTCGACGCCGAGCGGCAGGCCGGCCGCGGCATCCACCTTGGCCGGAAGCGGCGGTGAGAAGCGGATCACCTCATCGGCGATCAGATTGGTCGGCACGGTGACGATCACCTTGTCCGCGGTCAGCGTGCCCTGTGATGTCTCGATGCGGATGCGCACATCGGAATGGTCGATCAGTGTGACGTTGCAGTTGAGCGCAACGGGACAGAGCGCGCCATAGGCCGCGATCAGCGCGCCATAGCCGCGGCGGACGCGCCAGTTGAGCTCGCTGTCCTCATAGGCATCCCAGTCGAGCGTCGACATGTCCTCGAGTTCGCAGCCGTTGATGTAGGTCGAGATCGCGTCGATCATCGCATTCCAGCGATTGCCGGGCTCGAGGCTCCGGCTTGCGGGCTCGTCCTTGCCCTTCTGCGCGGCCTGCCAGAGCCGCTCGTAGAACGTCTCCATCGCGCGCATGAAATCGTCGCGCAGCTCCTGCGGAAACGCATTGCCATAGGCGCGCTCGCGCCAGGGCGGCAGATCCTTGTTGAGCTCGAAACCGAGCGCATTTGCAATGGGAACGAAGGAGTTCCTGTCGGCGGAATGCAGCCAGCCGCAGCCGACGTCGAAGGTGATTTCGGGCGAGGCTTGCACCGTCCAGGCGCGGCCGCCGAGCCGGTTGCGCGCTTCGAGCACGATCACGGAGAGGCCGGTGCCATGCAGCGCATGCGCCGCGCCGAGGCCGGCCGCTCCGGCACCGATGATGGCGACGTCGACGGATGCGGGGAAGGAGCCCATGGCCGGGCTCTAGCACGTTCGCGGGGTGTGCTGAAGCCACCGCAAAGAAATCTGTCATCGCCCGACTTGATCGGGCGATCCAGTATTCCAGAGGCGGCCGTGATTGAACCGAAAGGCCGCGGCGTACTGGATGCCCCGGTCGAGCCGGGGCATGACAGTCGTTGAGGGCGCCGGCTTACGCCACCGCTTCCTTGGACTTTTCCGCGCGCTTGCGCTCGTTCGGGTCGAGGTGCTTCTTGCGCAGGCGGATCGACTTCGGGGTGACCTCGACGAGCTCGTCGTCCTCGATATAGGCGAGCGCCTTTTCCAGCGTCATGCGGATCGGCGGGGTCAGACGCACGGCTTCGTCCTTCGAGGTCGTGCGGATGTTGGTGAGCTGCTTGCCCTTGAGCACGTTGATCTCGAGATCGTTGTCGCGGGTGTGCTCGCCGACGATCATGCCCTTGTAGACCTTCCAGCCGGGCTCGATCATCATCGGGCCGCGGTCTTCCAGCTTGAACATGGCGTAGGCCACCGCTTCGCCCTGGTCGTTGGAGATCAGCACGCCGTTGCGCCGGCCCTGGATCTCGCCTTTGTACGGGGCATAGCCGTGGAACAGGCGGTTCATGATCGCGGTGCCGCGGGTGTCGGTGAGCAATTCGCCCTGGTAGCCGATCAGGCCGCGGGTCGGCGCGTAGAACACCAGCCGCAGGCGGTTGCCGCCTGACGGCTTCATCTCGACCAGCTCGGACTTGCGTTCGCTCATCTTCTGCACGACGACGCCGGAATGCTCCTCGTCGACGTCGATCACGACCTCCTCGATCGGCTCCATGGCGCCGCCGGTGGCTTCGTCCTTCTGGAACACGACGCGGGGGCGCGACACCGAGAGCTCGAAACCCTCGCGGCGCATGGTCTCGATCAGGATTGCGAGCTGCAATTCGCCGCGGCCGGAGACTTCCATCGCATCCTTGTCGGCGGCTTCGACGACGCGCAGCGCGACGTTGCCCTCGGCTTCACGCAGCAGACGATCGCGGATCATGCGGCTCGTCACCTTGTCGCCTTCGGTGCCGGCGAGCGGGGAGTTGTTGACGATGAACGACATCGACACGGTCGGCGGATCAATCGGCTGGGCCGGCAGCGGCACCTCGACGGACGGATCGCAGAAGGTGTCGGCGACGGTGCCCTTGGTCAGGCCCGCAATGGCGACGATGTCGCCGGCTTCGGCTTCCTCGAGCGGGGTGCGCTCGAGACCGCGGAACGCCAGGATCTTGGTGATGCGCCCGGTCTCGACCAGCTTGCCGTCGGCATGCAGCACCTTGACCTGCTGGTTCGGCTTGAGCACGCCGGACGAGATGCGGCCGGTGATGATGCGGCCGAGATAGGGATTGGCCTCGAGGATGGTGCCGATCATCCTGAACGGACCTTCCTCGACCGTCGGCGGGGCGACGTGCCGCAGGATCAGGTCGAACAGCGGCTCCATGCCCTTGTCCTGCGGACCCTCAGGGCTCTCGGCCATCCAGCCCTGCTTGGCCGATCCGTACAGGATCGGGAAGTCGAGCTGCTCCTCGCTGGCGTCGAGCGCCGCGAACAGGTCGAACACTTCGTTGATGACTTCGGTCGGGCGCGCGTCGGGGCGGTCGACCTTGTTGATGACGACGATCGGCTTGAGGCCGACCTTGAGCGCCTTGGAGACGACGAATTTGGTCTGCGGCAGCGGGCCTTCGGCGGCGTCGACCAGCACCAGCGCGCCGTCCACCATGTTGAGGATGCGCTCGACCTCACCGCCGAAATCGGCGTGGCCGGGGGTGTCGACGATGTTGATGCGGGTGTCCTTCCACTGCACCGAGGCCGCCTTGGCCAGAATGGTGATGCCGCGCTCGCGCTCCAGATCGTTGGAATCCATGGCGCGATCGGTCACCTTCTGGTTCTCGCGGAACGTGCCTGATTGCTGGAGGAGCTTGTCGACGAGGGTCGTCTTGCCATGGTCGACGTGGGCGATGATGGCGACGTTACGGAGGTTCATGAGTGAGCTTCTTTGCGGTCGGACAATGGGTTAAGCGCGATCTCGCCGGTCAAGCCGGGACCTCTTCGCGGGAACAACGCTGAAACGTGGAAAACGGGGCCTGTTACACCCAAAAAAGGAAGCCCGGCGAGATCGACCGGGCATCCTGTGCGTTTGCGCCGCAATATAGGCAAAAAACGCCAAAAAACAATGCGTTCTTTCTGGGTTGGTTGACCGAATTTTGCCCGGGAAACCCCGGGACTTGCGGGGACTCCGGGGCCAAACAGGGCCCGGCTAGCCCTGCGCGGAGCCGTGGCCGGGCTCCTCGGTCGGATAGACCCCGCGCAGCACTTCCTCGAAGTGCATCTTGACGGCGTCGTTGCAGAGGCAGGCGCGCAGCCGCAGGCCGTCATGGTTGCGGACCAGGATTGCGCCGCGCCGTGTGTCGAGCACACCTTCGGCCTTGAACGACTGCAGCACGCGGCTGGCATAGCTGCGCCCCACCCCGAGCAAGGTGGCGAGCTGCTCATGCGTCAGCGGCACGCTGCTTTCGTCGCCGGTCCGCTCCATCGCTGCAAGGATCCATTTGGCCGTGCGCTGCTCGATCGAGTGGATGGCGTTGCAGGCGGTCGACTGGAAAATCTGCGCCAGCATGCAGTCGGCGTAGCGGGCGAAGATGTTGCGCAGCGAGGCCGAGCGCGCCTTGGCCGCATCCAGCTTGCCGACGTGAATGCGCGCAAAGGGCCCGCCGAATTTCACGCAGATGCGGGTGTAGGCCGGCAGAAATCCCTCGCTGACGATGCCGCCGACCGCGCCTTCGCGGCCGACCAGAATGGTCTCGACGTCGCGGCCGTCTTCATTGGGGACGAGGAAGGTCGCGAGCGATGGTCCGCAGGGAAAGTGCACGACCTGCACATCGTCGCCGGGGCTGTAGAGCAGATGGTTCGCGCCGACCTCGTCAAACGCAAGATGCGGCGCCAGCAACGCAAAGTCCGCCGCGTTCAGTCGTCGCAACAGATTGTTGGCAGGACGGCTCTCGATTTCGCCTGTCTTGCTGATACGCGCATCCATCGCAAACTCCCCGTCCTCCTCTCGACATTAACGAGTTCCGTCCACGGGCTGTGTGCACATGTGGACAGACGTCAAAACTGTTCTGTGGTGAGTTTCGTTCCGGGAACCCTCCGATGCGCTGGGCGCAGGCGTCGGCATGAGGCTGTCCAGATCGGAAAAACATGCAGCCCTCGATAGCAGCCAGGATCATGATACCTGCCTCCCCGGACGGCTCGGCCGGCATCCCCGTCGATGTTCTGATCGTCGAGGACGATCCGATCATTGCGATCGATTTCGAGGATCGTCTGCTCGGCTTTGGCGTCAAGCGCGTGCGCACCGTGGGTTCGGTGGCGCGAGCCCTGCAAGCGATCACGGCACGCGCGCCCGACTTCGCGCTGCTCGATGTCGAATTGATCCGCGAGAAGAGCTTTGCGATCGCCGAGCGCCTTGCGGCGCTGAATATTCCGTTCGTCTTCGTCACCGGCTACGGCGCCGAGACCAGTATTCCCGCGCAATTTTCCGCACGGCCGCGGCTGCAAAAGCCGTGCTCCAGCGATGCGCTGGAGGCAGCTTTGCAGGCGCGCGGCGCGTGACGACGTATCGGCGTCAGGCGAATTTCGGATCGAGCGTGGTCGACCACAACGCGACGTCCGCGCGGTCGCGCAGCGTCACCGTCATCTGGCCCGAAGCACCGTCGATCTTGACGTGACCGAAGAACTGCATTCCCGCTGACGGCGGCAGGTTCTGCTTGTCGAGGCCCGGCGCCTTGACGAAGCGCACCTCGGGGCCAAACGTGTTGTCCATCTCGCCGGGGCCGAACGTTCCCGCATGCAGCGGACCCGACACGAATTCCCAGAACGGCTCGAACTCCTGGAATTGCGCCTTGTCGGGATTGTAATAGTTCGCTGCAGTGTAGTGCACGTCGGCGGTCAGCCACACCGTATTTCTGATCGGCGCCATCTTGATGAAGCGCAGGAGGTCGGCGATCTCGAGCTCGCGACCGCGCGGCGGGCCGTCGCCCTGCGCGAACGCTTCCGACCCCTTCTTGTTCGGCGCATCGTCGTACACGAGGATGCTGAGCGGCATGTCGGAGGCGATCACCTTCCAGGTCGCGCGCGAATTGAGCAGGCCGCGCTTCAGCCAGGCCATCTGCTCGGGCCCGAGGAAGTAGCTGGCCGGGCCGTACTCGGTCTCGAGATTGGCGCCGTTCGGGCCGCGATAACTGCGCTCGTCGAGCACGAACACGTCGAGATGCGGACCGTAGGAGATCTTGCGATAGACCCGGCCGGGTTCGACGATGCTTTCGCGCATCGGATACATCTCGTGGAAGGCGCGGCCGGCGCGGGCCGCGAGCAGCGAGATGTCACGCACCTTGTAGGCCGCCGGCAGATCCTTCGACAGCGACCAGTTGTTGGTCACCTCGTGGTCGTCCCACTGCACGAAGATCGGCACCTCGGCATTGAAGGCGCGGACATTGTCGTCGGTGAAATTGTATTTGTGCGCGGCTCGGAACTCGTCCAGCGTCTCGGCGACCTTGGCCTTCTCGGGGATGGTGACGTTCTTCCAGGTCTTGCCGTCGGCGAGCTTGACCTCGGAGGGGATCAGGCCGTCGGCATAGATGGTGTCGCCGGAATGCAGGAAGAAGTCCGGACGGTGCTTGCGCATCGCCGAGAAGGTGAACATGCCGCCGTCATCTGGGTTGATGCCCCAGCCTTGTCCTGCGACGTCGCCGCCCCAGACGAAGCTGACGTCGCGGCGGTCGGCCGGCGCGGTGCGGAAGCGGCCGACCACCGGCTCGCCTTCGACGGCGGTGTGCGAGAGATCGCGGAAGCGGACGCGGTAGAAGATGTCCTGTCCGCCGGGGAGATTGTCCACCAGCATCTTCGCGGTGAAGTCGCTCTCCGGCAGCGCCGCGATCGGCGGCAGCTTGCGGGCGTCCTTGAAGGTGTCAGTCGTTGCCACCTCGACCAGCATCTGCGCGGGCCGGTCGGTGCGCGCCCAGACCACGCCGCCGTCAACGGTGACGTCGCCGGACTGCACCCCATGGGTCACCGCGGGCCGGTCGGCCGCGCGCGACAGATGCGGCATTGCGATCGCGCCAAGCGCGCTGGCGCCGGTGGTGAGGAAACGACGGCGGGAGAATTTGATCTTCATGGCGATGGCTCGCTGGCTGGCTATCTCGTGCGCACTGGCTATCTCGTGCGCATCCTGCGCTGTCATTCCGGGATGGTCCGAAGGGATCGCGAAGCGACCCTGAGGACCAGACCCGGAATCTCGAGATTCCGGGTTCGCGCTTTGCGCGCCCCGGAATGACAATTAGACGCTATATTGAGACAATGTGACGCGGCAATTACGCGCGCAAGTGTTCAGGCGTTGCCCGCAGCCCGGAATTGCGCGCCGGTGCGTTGCAGGTTCTGGGGCAGGCTGAACAGCACCGCCTTGCGGTCGGCGATCGCGGCGTGGAATTGGTCGAGCACGATGTTGAAAGCGGTCAATGCGCCTTCCTCGATGGCGCCGTGATCGAAGCAGCGCAGCGTGTCGCGGAGGATCTCGTCGGCCTCGGCCTGCATCTGGTCGAGTTCGTCGGCTGTCTCGCTCTTGCGCGCGGCGGTGAGCATGTCGAGCAGGCGCTCGCGCAGATGGCTGTTGTTGTCGCGCTCGTCCTTTTTCAGGTAGCCCGCGAACCATGCGCCGAGCGAACCGGTGGCCGACAGCGCCATCAGGCTCCACCAGATGTAATCGCTGTATTTGTCGAGGAAGGTCTTCTCCTCGCCGTCAACGAAGGCGGCCGCGCCCGGATGCACCGGGATCACCGCGTCCTTGTCGGTGTCGGGCGTCTCGATTTTCGCCGCTTGCGGAAAATCGGTCAGCAATTGCTGCCGGACCGCGAAGAGTTGCCGGGTGAAGGCCGCAACCGTGGTCTCCGACAGCCCCTTCCGCGCCACGATGTGGTGCGAGAAGCTGATGGTCTTGACCTCATCCTCCGGGCGATCGGGCGAGCCGCCATAGGTGCCGGCGGGTATTTCCGCGGCTTCATAGATCGGGTGGTTCTGTGCGATGGCGTCCGCCGAATCGATCGCGAGGAAAGTCGGCGAGCCGCCATCCTTGGCGGAGGCAGCGATTGCATCCGCCGTGATCTTGCTGTTGACGGGGCCGGCCGCGAGATACACGTCGGCCTTCTGGGCCTTGATCGCCTCGGCGACTTCGCTTGCCGGGAATTGCACGATCTCGACCTTTGCGGGATCGACGCCGTATTGCTGCAGGATCACCTTGAGCAGATTGACGTTGGCTTGCGTACGGCCGACCACGCCGACGCGACGGCCGGCGAGTTGCGAGATCTTGGTGATCTTCGCGCCCTTCTTCTTGCCCTTGCCGGGCACAGACCACAGCACCACGACGTTCTTGCGCAGCGTCGCGACGGCTTGCGCGTTCTTGGGCACGTCGAGATCGCCGCGCACGATGGCAAGATCAGCCTTGCCTTCGGCGAGCAGGTCCGCGCTTGCGGTGGCGCCGTCGGTCGGGATCGGACGCAGCCGCACGAAGCCTTTGCTTTGCGCGAAAGCCTGCGTCAGCGTCTGCACCACTTTGACATCGTCGCTGTTGGCCGGACCGACCGCGATCTTCAGGGTCACCGGCCGCATTGCGAAATAATAGCCGCCGACCAGCGCGCCGACGATCGCGAGCACCAGCGCCAGCGACACGAGCGCCGTCTTCCGCGCCGCGGATCGCGGCGAAGGCGGAGAGGGCATCTCGGCCAGGTGGGGTTCCCCGGTCATCGATCTCCCGAACAGGCGCTTCAGGCTCAGTTTCATCTTGGCCGGCGATTTACGCCCGCAAGTGTAGCAAATTTCTTGTCCCGAGGGGTTACATCTCCGTCATGGTTAGCGGATCGGCGAAATCCCGTATGAACTCCAAGCGTGAGCACGGTGTTAGGGTAAAGTTCCCCTGAAAATGGAGGCCAAGATGGCAGAACGGCTGACGGCGGACGCACGCACGCAGGCACTGGAGGGTATCCCAGGCTGGACCGAGGTTCAGGGTCGGGACGCCATCGGGAAGACCTTTGTCTTCAAGGATTTCAACGAGGCCTTCGGTTTCATGACCCGGGCGGCGCTGGTCGCCGAGAAGATGGATCATCACCCGGAATGGCGCAATGTCTACAAGACGGTCGAGGTGGTGCTGTCGACCCATGACGCCGGCGGCGTCACCAGGCTCGACATCGAACTCGCGGCCGCGATGAACGCCATCGCAAAGTTGACGCAGGGCTGACGTCTTGCGGGGCGGAGCCGCATCCCCATCTTGTGTTCGTCGTCGGATGCGGCCATCGGCCGCGCTGCGTCGCACGGGAGTTTCGAAAGATGGCCGCCGAACACAGTGTCGGCTTCGAGCCGGCTGATCGGCTCGCGGAAGATCGCGACAGCGTGCGCCGGAGGTTCTGGCGCAAGCTGAAGCGCGTCGCCGCGCATCTGCCGTTCACCGAAGATCTGCTCGCCGCCTATTACTGCGCGTTCGACCGGCAGACGCCGCGCCATGTCCAGGCATCGCTGCTGGGAGCGATCGCCTATTTCATCCTGCCATTCGATTTCATTCCGGATGTGATGCCCGTGCTCGGCTTCACCGATGATGCCGCCGTGCTGGCGACGGCCATTCGCATGGTCGCGAGCCACATCACCTCGGAGCACCGCGAAGCGGCGCGTGCAGCGCTGAAGCGCGGGCTGGGTGAGAACGAGTCGGAAGCGGAAGCGGCCTAGCGCCCCGCTCTCAGCGTCGTCCTGGCGACGGCCAGGACCCATACCGCGGAATCTATCGAGAGCATTCGGTCGCGGTACCGAACGACGAGTCTTCGCCAAACCACTCCCTGGGGTAATGGGTCCTGGCTTTCGCCAGGACGACCCGTTGAGGGAGTCTACGATGCGACTCCTACATCCTCACGGATGCAGGATCACCTTGCCCATGGCCTGGCGTCCCGCGAGCACCTTCAGTGCGTCGGCGGTCTGTGCCAGCGGAAAGGTGCGGTCGACATGCGAGGAGATCTTTCCTTCCGCCGTCCACTTCACCAGCTTCTCGAGATTGGCGCGGTTCTTGGCCGCGTTGAGCCGGGTCCAGGCGCCCCAGAACACGCCGCGGATGTCGCAGCCCTTCAAGAGCGCGAGGTTCAGCGGCATCTTCGGAATGTCTCCCGCGGCAAAGCCGATCACCAGGAAGCGGCCCTCCCAGGCGATCGAGCGCAGCGCCTGCTCGGCATAGGCACCACCCACCGGATCGAAGATGATGTCGACGCCCTTGCCGCCCGTGAGCTTGCGCAGGCCTTCTTTCAGATCTTCCTTGGCGTAGTTCAGGGTCAGCTCGGCGCCGTGTGCCTTTGCGAATTCGAGCTTCTCCTCGGACGAGGCGCAAGCGATGACCTTCAGCCCCATCAGCTTGCCGAGCTCGCAGGCCGCAAGGCCGGTGCCGCCGGCAGCGCCGAGCACGGCGAGCGTCTCGCCCGGCTTGGGACTCGCGCGATCTTCCAGCGCATGCAGCGCGGTGCCGTAGATGATGATGATGCCGGCCGCGCGGTCGTAGTCGAGATTGTCGGGAATCTTCACGATCCCCGCCGCGGGCAGCGCGATCTTTTCGCGTGCGCCATTGTGGCCGCAGGACGCGACCACGCGATCGCCGACCTTGAGATCGGTGACGCCGGGTCCGACGCTCTCGATCACACCGGCAACTTCCGCGGCCGGCGAGAATGGGAACGGCGGCTTGATCTGGTACTTGCCCTGAATCATCAGGATGTCGAAGAAGTTCAGCGCCGCCGCCTTGATCGCGATCACGGCCTCGCCGGGACCAGCCACCGGATCAGGCACATCGGCGAGCACGAGATCGTCGGGCTGGCAATATTGCGAGCAAAGGATGGCTTTCATGGCGACACCTGAGCGTTTCGAGGCAGAATTACAGTTTGTCCGTTTCTGCCGGATTTACGTCGACCGGACAATCCGGATTCTTTGTCTGAAGCCGGCCATCGGCCTATCCTCGTCATTGCGAGCGAAGCGAAGCAATCCAGAGTCCGTCCCGCGGAAATAGTCTGGATTGCTTCGTCGCTTTGCTCCTCACAATGACGAAATCCGCGGAGAAAGGATTCAAACGATGTTTGAAACAGGTCTGCTCAAGGATAAACGCATCCTCGTCACCGGCGGCGGCTCCGGCCTCGGTGCATCAATGGGGTGCCGCTTCCTCGCACTCGGCGCCGAGCTCGTGATCTGCGGCCGCAAGCTCGACCGACTCGAAGCGACCGCAAGCGAGATGCGCAAGCAGACCGGCGGCAGAGTCACGACGATCGCCTGCGATGTTCGTGACGGCACCGCCGTCGACGCGATGATGGACGCGATCTGGCGCGAGGCGCCGCTCGACATTCTCGTCAACAACGCCGCCGCAACCTTCATCGCACAGAGCGAGCATCTGTCGTTCCGCGCCGCGGATGCCATCCTCGCACCGACCTTGCACGGCGCGATGTATTGCACGCTCGCCGCCGGCAAGCGCTGGATCGACGGCAAGCATAACGGCGTCGTGCTTTCGATCCTGTCGACCTCGACCATCACCGGCCGCGCCTTCACGGTTCCCTCGGCGATGGCGAAATCGGCGGTGCTGGCGATGACCAAAAGCCTCGCCGTCGAATGGGGTCCGAAGGGCATCCGCACCGTCGCGATCGCACCGGGACCGTTCCCGACATCAGGCGCGTCGGGACAGCTTCGTCCCGAGGGCCGCGACGAAAGTTGGACCAGCCGCAATCCGATGGGGCGGGTCGGCGAGCATGGCGAGCTTGCCGACCTCGCCAGCTTCCTGGTCTCGGACCGCGCCGGTTACATCAATGGCGAGATGGTGGTGATCGACGGCGGCGCGCACTTGCGCAGTTCCGGCGCCGAAGACCTGTTGCGATGGACCGACGCGCAATGGGCACAGCAGCGTGCTGCGCGGTCCAAAGGCTAGCCGTGATATACCGCTAACTGCCTTCCCAAATTGGACTTTCCCGGCTATCCCTGCGCCGGGACAAATCGCGGCCGGGCCATCTTCCAGTCACAATATTGAGGGAACCACTGCAGCATGTGGCGGGCGCTCTTTTTTGCTTTGATGATTGGCGTGACGGCGTGGGATTTGAGTGATTCCGCGCGGGCGCAGACGCCGCAACCGGCGCCGAAGGCTGCGGCAAAGCCAGCCGCACCGGCCGCACCAGCAGCGGCTGCCGCGAAGACGGCAGCCAAGCCCGAAAGCAAGCCGGCTTCCCCTCCCGCGGCGGTTGCGGGCGGCGCGGAGCCGACGCTGATCGGCCAGTTCGGCACCTGGGGCGCCTATTCGGCGACGCCCAACGGCAAGAAGGTCTGCTTCGCGCTGGCAAAACCCTCGTCGTCGAAGACCAACCCGCCGAACCGGCCGCGCGATCCCGCCTATGCCTTCGTCTCGACCCGGCCGGCAGAGAAGGTGAACAACGAAGTCTCGGTCATGATCGGCTACGCGCTGAAGCCGGGCTCGGAATCCTCGGTCGAGGTCGGTGGCGCTTCGTTTGCGATGTACACGCAGGGCGACGGCCTCTGGATCAAGAATGCGGCCGAGGAGGAGCGGATGGTCGAGGCCATGCGCAAATCGGCCGACCTCGTGGTCAAGGGCGTTTCGGCCAAGGGCACGGAGACGACCGACACGTTCTCGCTGAAGGGCCTCGCCCAGGCCCTGGACAAGATCGCCCAGGATTGCCGACGATAAGCTTGCCGGCGTTAAGCCTCCAGGCGAGAAGGTCGCAATCGCCGGTTCCTGTTGCTATATAGGGTCGGTTCCACGATTTCAGTCGTCATGGCCGGGCTTGTCCTGGCCATCCACGCACGAACCGCAAGCGGAAAAGAACGTGGATGCCCGGGACAAGCCCGGGCATGACGAGACAGCAGCAACCTCAGGCCCCTATATGCAACCGACGACCGAGCCGCGCGACGCAATCCTGGTGGAGAAGACTCCACTCGAAACCTATGTGCCGCCGGCCAAGCCCTCGCTGATCGGCCTGTCACGTACCGAGCTTGCCGATCGCCTCGGCGAGATCGGCGTTCAGCCTTCACAGCGCAAAATGCGGGTGCAACAGCTCTGGCATTGGCTCTACTTCCGTGGCGCCCAGAGCTTTGACGACATGACCTCGATCTCGAAGGGCATTCGCGCCGAGCTCGCGCAAGCCTTCACCGTCGACCGGCCCGAAGTCGTGGCCGAGCAGATCTCCAACGACGGCACCCGCAAATGGCTGCTGCGTCTGCCGAGCGGCGACGATGTTCAGAAGGCGCATGAAGTCGAGTGCGTCTACATTCCCGAGACCGATCGCGGCACGCTCTGCGTCTCCTCGCAGGTCGGCTGCACGCTGAACTGCTCGTTCTGCCACACCGGCACGCAGCGCCTGGTGCGCAACCTCACCGCCGGCGAGATCGTCGGCCAGATCATGGTGGCGCGCGATCGCCTCAATGATTGGGCCGACCGCGAGGATGGCACGCGCCGCGTCACCAATATCGTGATGATGGGGATGGGCGAGCCGCTCTACAATTTCGACGCGGTGCGCGATGCGCTGCTGATCGTCGGCGACAATGAAGGCATCGGCATCTCCCGCCGCCGCATCACGCTGTCGACCTCGGGCGTGGTGCCGAACATCGTGCGCGCCGGCGAGGAGATCGGCGTGATGCTGGCGATCTCGCTGCATGCCGTGCGCGACGAGCTGCGCAACGAGCTGGTGCCTCTTAACCGCAAATATCCGATCAAGGAGCTGCTGCAGGCCTGTCGCGACTATCCCGGCGCCTCCAACGCGCGCCGCATCACCTTCGAATATGTGATGCTCAAGGGCGTCAACGATTCGCTCGACGATGCAAAACTGCTGGTGAAGCTGCTCAAGGGCATTCACGCCAAGATCAACCTGATCCCGTTCAATCCCTGGCCCGGCACCGCCTATGAATGCTCGGACTGGGACCAGATCGAAAAATTCTCCGAATACATTTTCAACGCCGGCTATTCCTCGCCGGTGCGCACCCCGCGCGGCCGCGACATCCTCGCCGCCTGCGGCCAGCTCAAGTCGGAGACCGAGAAGCTCAGCGTCCGCGAGCGCCAGGCGCTGCGCGCCATGGCGATGACGGATTGAGTTGATGCGCGCTCTCGCGATGACGGTGAGGGCGGCGTGATGTCCCTGATCGGCCGCCTCGTCGTCATCTTCATCGGCTTTCTCGCCGCCTGTTTCGTCGGTGGCATGATCATCGTCGTTGCGCTGCTGTTTCCGGAGTTCTCCGATCTCGGCGCCGGCCCCGTCGATCAGGGCGCGATCGATATCCTGCTTGGCTTCGGCTTCATCTTCGTCTCGGGTTTCGCACTTGTTCCGGCGGCGGTGATCGTTGCGATCACCGAGGCGCTCTACATCCGCAGTGCGCTTGCTTATGCCGTCGGCGGTGGCCTCGTCGGGCTCGCCTGCTATCTCGGTCTCATCCCGTTCCATCCTGATACGTTTCAGTTCGAAGGCATCGTGCGGCGTCACCTCGAAATCATGACCGGCGCGGGCATCGTCGCCGGTGTCGTCTACTGGCTGATCGCCGGCCGCAACGCCGGCGCCTGGCGTATCCCGCCGCCACCGCGCCTGCCGCCTCCGCCGCTGCCGTCGAATTCACGGCCGGATGCGCGGTGATTTTACCCTCCCCTCCAGGGGAGGATGGGCACCTGGCATGGGGTTTTCATCCCCGTCCCACTCCGCTAAACCGCGCGCCATGAACCGTACCGGACTCTTCATCGCCCTGGCGCTGTGGCTCGTGATCGGCGTCGTTTTCGGCCTCTATCCCGAGCTCGATCTCAAGCTTGCCGCGCTGTTCTTCGATCCCGAGACCAAGACGTTCCCGCTCAAGCTGAACAACTGGGCCGGCATCGCGCGTGATGCTGCGATGTGGGTGTCCTGGGCCTTCGTGCTGCCGTCGCTGGTCGCGCTCGTGGTCAAGATGATCAGGCCCGATCGTCCCTTGATGGTCTCGGGGCGCGCGATCGTGTTCCTGCTGGTCACGATCATCCTGTCGGCCGGCATCCTCACCAACCTCACCTTCAAGACCTATTGGGGCCGGCCGCGCCCGGTGGTGGTGACCGAGTTCGCCGGCGACCAGCAGTTCGTGGCGTGGTGGGATCCGCGTGGCGATTGTACGCGCAACTGCTCGTTCTTCTCCGGCGAAGGTGCGACCGCGTTCTGGACGCTGGCACCGGCAGCGCTCGCGCCGCCGCAGTGGCGACCGCTCGCCTATGCCGGCGCGGTGGTGTTCGGCGCCGCGACCAGCGGGCTCCGCATGGCCTTCGGCGGGCACTTCTTCACCGATGTTGCGACCGCCGGCCTCGTCACCTTCGTCGTGATCTGGTTCGCTTTCGCGCTGATCTACCGCTGGCCGCGGACCCGGTTTTCGGACGAGGCGGTCGATGCCGCCCTGACCCGGCTGAACATGCCCGCCTACCGGCTCCGCAAGCGCCTGTTCGGCGGCAAGACCGGCCCAGCGCCGTCGATGTGAGCCATTAAATGCGTGCCGAGGCCTGCGAAATTTGATATTCGCGCGGTCAAACCACGCCCTCATCAGCCATTCAGACCCGATTGGAAGCGACATGACCACGATCCTGAAAAGCCTGCCCAAGGGTGAGAAAGTCGGCATCGCTTTTTCCGGCGGTCTCGACACCTCGGCGGCGTTGCTCTGGATGAAGCAGAAGGGCGCACGCTGCTACGCCTATACCGCCAATCTCGGCCAGCCCGATGAGGCCGACTACAACGAGATCCCGCGCAAGGCCGAAGCGTTCGGCGCCGAGAAGGCCGTGCTGGTCGATTGCCGCACGCAGCTGGTGCACGAGGGCATCGCCGCGATTCAATCAGGCGCCTTCCACATCTCGACCGGCGGCATCACCTATTTCAACACCACGCCGCTCGGGCGCGCGGTCACCGGCACGATGCTGGTTGCGGCGATGAAGGACGACGGCGTCAACATCTGGGGCGACGGTTCGACCTTCAAGGGCAACGACATCGAGCGCTTCTACCGCTACGGCCTGCTGACCAATCCATCCTTGCGCATCTACAAGCCCTGGCTCGACCAGCAGTTCATCGACGAACTCGGCGGCCGCGCCGAGATGTCGGCGTTCATGACCGCCCAGGGTTTCGCCTACAAGATGAGCGCCGAGAAGGCGTACTCGACCGACAGCAATCTGCTCGGCGCCACGCACGAGGCAAAGGATCTCGAAAGCCTCGACAGCGGCATCAAGATCGTCAACCCGATCATGGGCGTGCCGTTCTGGCGCGACGACTGCGTCGTGAAGGCCGAGAAGGTCGTGGTGCGTTTCGAGGAAGGCCAGCCAGTCGCGCTGAACGGCAAGACCTTCTCTGATCCCGTCGCGCTGTTCCTCGAAGCCAATGCCATCGGTGGTCGCCATGGCCTCGGCATGAGCGACCAGATCGAGAACCGCATCATCGAGGCCAAGAGCCGCGGCATCTACGAGGCGCCCGGCATGGCGCTGCTGCACATCGCCTATGAGCGCCTCGTCACCGGCATCCACAACGAGGATACGATCGAGCAGTACCGCATCAGCGGCATCCGCCTCGGACGTCTGCTCTATCAGGGCCGCTGGTTCGATCCGCAAGCTTTGATGCTGCGCGAGACCGCGCAGCGCTATGTCGCAAGCGCCGTCACCGGCGAAGTGACGCTGGAGCTGCGCCGCGGCAACGACTATTCGATCCTCAACACCGAGAGCCCCAACCTGACCTATGCGCCTGAAAGGCTCAGCATGGAGAAGGTCGAGGACGCCGCCTTCACGCCGGCCGATCGTATCGGCCAGCTCACCATGCGCAATCTCGACATCGCCGACACGCGCACCAAGCTCGGTCTCTATTCGAAGACCGGTTTGTTATCGGGCAGCGAAGGCTCGCAGATATTCAAGATCGAAAGCGACAAGGGCTGAGACTGTAGGTGGGTTAGCTCCGCGAATTGCGCGAAGCGCAAACCGCGGAGCGTAACCCACCACTTTGCTTTCCGCGGAGACAGAAGCGGTGGGTTACGCCGAGCGGACTGCGCTTCGCGCAATCCGCAAGGCTAACCCACCCTACAAGACAAAACAAAAATGGCCGGGATCGCTCCCGGCCATTTTGCATTGGTGGATGTCGCCTCAGCGCGGCGGCGTGATGCCGGGCGGGGGCGGCGGCAGCGAGGCCGTGCCGCCGTTGAGCAGCGGCGTGATGCGGCGGATCGTGACGCGCCGGTTGATGCGGCTCGGGCCGTCGGTCTGCTCCTTGAGGTACTGCTTGCCGTAGCCCTGCGACGTCAGGTTCTCGGCGGGCACACCGAATTGCTGGGTCAGCAATTCAGCGGCCGACTGCGCGCGGCGATCCGACAGCGACAGATTGTCGACGTCGTTGCCGACCGCGTCGGTGTGTCCCTCGATCAGGAACACCTCGCGCGGGTTGCGCTGGATCGCACGGTTGAGGCCGTCGGCGATCGTCTGCAGCCGCGCCGCCTGGTCTGGCGGAATGACCCACGATCCCGTCTCGAAGTTGATCGTGTTGACGTCGATGCTCGGCATCTGCATGCGAACGTTCGGCGAGTAGCGGATCTCGTCGAGCGAGTAGCGCCGGTCGATACGCTGCACCGGCGGTGCCTCCATGGTCTCGTAGATCACGTCAGGCGTCGCTTCCTGGGCGTCGACGATATAGCGATCGTAGGGGATGCTCACGACCGGCGGCGGCACGTCGACATAGAAGCCGCCGACCGCGCGCGGATCGCGATAGGTGTTGTCGATGATGATGATCTCGCGCCCACCGGGGTCCCTGCGGATACGACGCAGCAGCGAACCGTCAGGCCCGACCACGGTGATGACCTCGCTGCCATCGGGACGGATCACGACGGTGCGGGTTTCGCCGCCGATGGTCTCGGTGCGGATGTCGCGGGCGCCGTAGCGGAAACGATAGAGATCGTTGCCGCGGACATATTCCTGCCCGCCGGGGTCGCGGATGATGATGCGGTCCGGCTCGGTGTAGATGGTGCGGCCGCCTTCGACGACTTCCTGCCGCTGGTTGCGGTAGTCGGCGATGGTGGCGCCGATCACGGCGCCGGCAATGACGCCCGCGCCGAACGCAAGCGGCGTCAGGTCACGCTGTGGCGGACGCGGCGGCGGCGGCAGCGGCGTGGTGGTGGTCGGTGCCGCGCGGAAGGCCGAGCTGACCGTCGGCGGAGCGTTCTGCACCTTGTCGGCCGGAACCGCGGCCGCAGCCGAACCTTGGACGACGGATGGCGCTGCCGCGCCGGCGGGCGGCGCGGGCGGTCGGGGTGGGGCACCCGCCTGCGGCGATGTCGGCGGTGTGCCTGGCGGAGGTGCGCCAGCGGCAGCAGGCGCGCCAGTGGGCGGCGTTCCGCCCTGACGTCCGGGCGGCGTCGCCGTCGCGCCACCGGGCGCGGGGGTTGCAGACGGAGTTGGGGTTGGAGTCGGTGCACCCGCACCCGGCGCGACGCCAGGACGTCCGGACGGCGCGGGCGTGGCTGTCGGGGCCGGAGACGGAGACGTCGTCGGGCGAGGTGACGGCGCAACGGGCGTGGGCGTCGGCGTTGCGGACGGCGCGGGCGTGGCTGTCGGGGCCGGAGACGGAGACGTCGTCGGGCGAGGCGACGGCGCAACGGGCGTCGGTGTCGGCGTTGCGGCCGGAGCTGGCGTTGCTGTGGGCGCGGGCCGTAGCGCGGGAGCTGCGGACGGCGGGGTGGCTGCGGCAGGCGGAGCTGTCGGCGTCGGAGTCGGATGAGCCGGTGTTGCGGTCGGCGCCGGGACGGGCGCTACCGGCGCGTGCTGCTGCGGCGGCGCCGGAGGCGGCGGCGGTGCCTTGGGTGCGGCTGGCGGTGGCGGAGGAGCCTGATGAGTCGCGGGCGGCGGCGGGGGCGGCGGAGGCGCCTGATGCGTCGCGGGCGGCGGTGGTGGAGGTGGCGGCGTCGGACGCGCCGGCGCGGCAGCCGGCGGAGGCGCGGCGGGCGGATGCGGCGGTGCAGCCGCGGGGGGCGGTGCGGCCGGTGCCTTGGGCGGAGCGGGTGGCGGTGGGGGTGGCGGAGGCGGCGCGGCGGGGCGCGCGGCGGGCGGCGGCGGCGCCTTTGGCGCTTCCTTCGGCGGCTGCTTCGGTTTTCCGTCAGGGCCCAACTCTGGCTGGGCCTGTGCCATCACGAGCGGCGGGGCGCTTTGCGCATGCGAGGCAGAGCTTGCAAATTGCATGGCGGTCAGAGCCGTCGTGGCAAGCAGCACGAAACGAAGGTTTGTCATGTCGAGAGATTCCCCGGAAGGTTCTTTGACGAGTGAAGTGGGGTGATGAACAGATACGCGTTGGGCCGCATTGTGGCGGGTGAAGCGGGCGCGGCCCGATTTATTTCTGCACGGAAATTACGTCACTCTGGCAACGTTCATTGCGCATTCAGGCGTGAGTCGCAATCGCATCAGATGTAACCCTGCGACGAATTGGCATCCGTCGCCGGATTCGGTGCGAGCGGGCCGTTCGGTCCGCGCGATGGAATCTCCTGAGGCACGTGGCCTGGCAATTCGTCGGGCTGCGGCGATTCGCCGGGCTCGCGCACCGGCGGCGCGATCTCGGGCTGCGGATTGCCCGGCGGAATTCCGGGCGGCGGCTCGGTCGGGGTGCCCGGTGTCGATGGCGGTATCTCCGGCGGTTCAATCGGCATCGGTGGCACAGAGCTCAGTTGTCTGGAGAACGACAACGAGGATGCCGTGCCGATGTTCCGAGAGCATGATCCGGAAAAGTGTTTAGAGGTTCTTCCGTAACTATCATGCTCAAACGACGGGGCCCTATTCCGGCGCGTGACAGACGGCTTCGATGTTGTGGCCGTCGGGGTCGAGCACGAAGGCGCCATAATAGTTCGCGTGATAATGCGGACGGATGCCGGGCGGTCCGTTGTCGCGGCCACCTGCCGCCATTGCAGCCTGGTAGAACGCATCGACCGTCGCGCGGTCCTTGGCTGATATTGCGACATGCACCGGCTTGTTCATCGCGCCTTTTCCGTCGATCCAGAAATCCGGCTTGCCGCCCGCGCCGAAGCCGGCTGCCGCGGCGTGACCGGTCTGGTCTTCCGTCACTTCCATGATCAGGCTGTAATCGAGCGGCGCCAGCGCCTTGCTGTAGAACGCTTTCGCGGCCTCATAGTCGGAGACGGAGAGTCCCAAATGATCGATCATCGCATCCTCCGTGGATTGTCGTCAGCGCGACAGGAACGTATTGCTCCTTGTCTTGCGCGCGATCGCAAAGCCGCGCGCGACCATGTCAGCGATACAATCCTGCTGCCATTCGTTTTGTGACAGATGCTCGATGACGACGGCGCGCGGCCAAAGCGAGGGCGGTGCATCGCGGAAAAAGCCGATCAGCACCCGGTCCTCGAAACCCTCGACATCGATCTTGAGCGAATCGACCTGTGCGACGCCGGCCTCAGCGAGGATGCGCGTCAGCCGCAACGACGGCACCTTGATCGCATCGGCGCCGGCCGCACCGGTGACGACATGCGTGGCCCCGAGATTGCCGCCGCCGCTCTCGATCATCAGCTCGCCGTCGGCATCGCCCGCGGCCGCCTGCACCAGGCGCACCTGCGTCGCATTCGATGCTGCATGGTTGAACGACAGCCGCCCGAACGTGAGGGGATGCGGCTCGATCGCGATCACCTTGCCATTGCGGCCGACATGCCGCGCCATCACCAGCGCAAAGGTGCCGACATTGGCGCCGACGTCGACGAACGTGCCGCCTTCAGGCGTGTGCCGGCGCAGGAAATCGAGCTCGTCGATGTTGTAGTCGGGGTTGAACAGCGCGCCGCGCTCGGTGGCGCTGCCCTGGTGATAGAGGCGGAACGAGGCGCCCTGATATTGCACGTCGACCGGGCCGGCGCGCAGCAGGTTGACCAGCCGCGACATCCACGGCCGGAACGCGCCGCGCTTCAGGCCCGACCCCTGAACGAGGCCGATGATCGCGGCCTGCGCGGCGTTCGGTGCAAACACGCCGAACGGCGCGGTTGAAAGGTCGTTGGCGGGCTTCAAGCAGGCGGTCCTCGTTGCAGGCGGCGCATGCATAGCCGTTCCGCGCTCTCCCGGCTCTTTCATGACCGGATGACGCGAGGGAATCAGGCGGTTCCCTCGCAGTTCCCGGGCTTCGACAGGCTTTAAACCTGGCGCTCGACCATCTTGAGCTTGAGCTCGGCGATGGCTTCCGCCGGGTTCAGGCCCTTCGGGCAGGCCTTGGCGCAGTTCATGATGGTGTGGCAGCGATACAGCCGGAACGGATCCTCGAGATTGTCGAGCCGCTCGCCGGTCGCCTCGTCGCGTGAATCAGATACCCAGCGGTTGGCCTGGAGCAGCGCGGCGGGACCGAGATAGCGGTCGCTGTTCCACCAATAGCTCGGGCAGGAGGTCGAGCAGCAGGCGCACAGGATGCACTCGTAGAGGCCGTCGAGCTTCTCGCGGTCCTCGTGGCTCTGGCGCCATTCCTTCTGCGGCGTGGGCGAGGTCGTCTTCAGCCACGGCTCGACCGAGGCGTATTGCGCGTAGAAATTGGTGAGGTCCGGCACGAGGTCCTTCACGACCGGCTGGTGCGGCAGCGGATTGATCTTCACCGCGCCGTCCTTCACGTCGTGCATCGAGCGGGTGCAGGCCAGCGTGTTCTGGCCGTCGATGTTCATGGCGCAGGAGCCGCAGACGCCTTCGCGGCAGGAGCGGCGGAAGGTCAGCGACGGGTCGATGTGGTTCTTGATCCAGATCAGGCCGTCCAGCACCATCGGACCGCAATCATGGACGTCGACGTAGTAGGTGTCGACGCTCGGGTTCTTGCCGTCATCAGGATTCCAGCGATAGACGCGAAACTCGCGCGTCTCGGTCGCGCCCGCGGGCTTCGGCCAGGTCTTGCCGCCGGTGATTTTCGAGTTCTTCGGAAGTGCGAATTCAACCATTGCTCTAACCTTTCGTCATTCCGGGATGGTCCGAAGGACCAGGCCCGGAATCTCGAGATTCCGGATGTGATGCTGCGCATCGCTCCGGAATGACGGCTACTGTTCGCTCAGTACACGCGCGCCTTGGGCGGGATGTACTGCACGTCGTTGGTCATGGTGTAATCGTGAACCGGGCGATATTCGATCCTGACCTTACCCTTGTCGTCGAGCCAGGCCAGCGTGTGCTTCATCCAGTTCTTGTCGTCGCGCGCGGAGAAGTCCTCGCGGGCATGCGCGCCGCGGCTCTCGGTGCGGTTGGCGGCGGAGTCCATCGTCACCACCGCCTGCGAGATCAGATTGTCGAACTCGAGCGTCTCGATCAGGTCGGAATTCCACACCAGCGAGCGGTCGGACACGGCGATGTCGGTGATGCCGCCGTGGACCTTCTCGATCAGGTTCTGGCCTTCGCTCAGCACTTCGCCGGTGCGGAACACGGCGCAGTTGTTCTGCATCACGTGCTGCATGCCTTCGCGCAGCTTCGCGGTCGGCGTGCCGCCCGAGGCGTAGCGATAGCGGTCGAGGCGGCCGAGCGCGAGGTCGGCGGAGTTCGCCGGCAGCTCGGGCTGCTTGGCGTTCGGCGTCAGCTTCTCGGCGAGACGGAGCGCCGCGGCACGGCCGAACACGACGAGGTCGATCAGCGAGTTGGAGCCGAGGCGGTTGGCGCCGTGCACGGAGACGCAGGCAGCTTCGCCGATTGCCATCAGGCCGGGAATGATGGCGTTGTCGTCGCCGTCCCGCTTGGTCAGCACTTCGCCGTGATAGTTCGTGGGGATGCCGCCCATGTTGTAGTGCACGGTCGGCACGATCGGGATCGGCTCGCGCGTCACGTCGACATTGGCGAAGATCTTGGCGGATTCGGAGATGCCCGGCAGGCGCTCGGCGAGCACGGCCGGATCGAGATGGTCGAGATGAAGGAAGATGTGGTCCTTCTTCTTGCCGACGCCGCGGCCTTCGCGGATCTCGATGGTCATCGCGCGCGAGACGACGTCGCGCGAGGCGAGGTCCTTCGCTGACGGAGCATAGCGCTCCATGAAGCGCTCGCCTTCGGAGTTGACGAGATAGCCGCCCTCGCCGCGGGCGCCTTCGGTGACGAGACAGCCCGAGCCGTAGATGCCGGTCGGGTGGAACTGCACGAACTCCATGTCCTGCAGCGGCAGGCCGGCGCGCAGCACCATGCCGCCGCCGTCGCCGGTGCAGGTATGCGCCGAGGTACAGGAGGCGTAGGCGCGGCCGTAGCCGCCGGTCGCCAGGATCACGGTCTGGGCGCGGAAGCGGTGCAGCGTGCCGTCGTCGAGCTTGAGCGCGATGACACCGCGGCAGGTGCCCTGGTCGTCCATGATCAGGTCGATGGCGAAGAACTCGATGAAGAACTCGGCCGCGTGGCGCAGCGACTGGCCATACATCGTGTGCAGCATGGCGTGGCCGGTGCGGTCGGCGGCGGCGCAGGTGCGCTGGGCCTGGCCCTTGCCGTAGTCCATGGTCATGCCGCCGAACGGGCGCTGGTAGATCTTGCCGTCTTCGGTGCGCGAGAACGGCACGCCCCAGTGCTCGAGCTCGTAGACCGCGTCGGGCGCGTTGCGCACCATGTATTCGATCGCGTCCTGGTCTCCGAGCCAGTCCGACCCCTTCACGGTGTCGTACATGTGCCAGCGCCAGTCGTCCTTGTGCATGTTGCCGAGCGAGGCCGAGATGCCGCCTTGCGCCGCGACCGTGTGCGAGCGGGTCGGAAACACCTTGGTGATGCAGGCCGTCTTCAGGCCGGCTTCGCTGCAGCCGACCGTGGCGCGCAGGCCCGCACCGCCGGCGCCGACCACGACGACGTCATAGGTGTGGTCTTCGATCGGATAGGCCTTGCCGTTGGTGGCGGGAGCGCCGTTGCCCTTGCCATTGGTCTCTGTGGCCATGGGTTACACTCCGGATGAGATCTTGATGATCGCGTAGATCGAGGCGAGCGCCACGGCGATCGAGAAGAAGTTGTTGAGCATGATCGAGACGAGCTTCAGCTTCTCGCCATGGACGTAGTCCTCGATCACCACCTGCATGCCGATCCTCATGTGCCAGGTGCTGGCGACGATGAAGAGCATCATGATCACCGCGATCGGCAGCGAACCGAGGATCACCTTGGCGCCGGCCTGGTTGCTGCCGAGGGTCATCATGACGACGACGATCACCGGCAGCATCAGCAGGGTCATCGCGACGGCCGTGAGGCGCTGGCGCCAGAAATCGGAGGTTCCCGAATGCGCGGCGCCGAGATTGCGGACGCGGCCGAGCGGGGTGCGCATGCTGCGCTTGGGCGTATCGGCTGCGCTCATCGGACACCTCCGATCGCGTAGGCGACGATCCAGATCAGGATCGTCAACGCGATACCGCCGATCAGCGCGCCCCAGGTCAGCGCTTCGCGCTCATTGGCCTTGAAGCCGAAGCCGAGGTCCCACACGAAGTGCCGGATGCCGCTCAGCATGTGGTGCATCAGCGCCCAGGTGTATCCGAATACGATGAGCCGGCCGATGATGCTGCCGGTGAAGGCCTGCACATTGGAATAAGCCGCGGCGGAGCCTGAAGCCGCCGCGATCAGCCACCAGGCCAGCAGCAGGGTCCCGACGTAAAGCGCGATGCCGGTGGCGCGATGGACGATGGACAGCGCCATCGTCAGGGTCCAGCGGTAGGTCTGGATGTGCGGTGAAAGCGGTCGTTCGATCCGTGCGGTCATTGGCTTTTGATGTTGAAGGCGGCCCAGCAGGGCGCGCGGGGATCGCGAAAGGTCGGCTCTATTTACGGAGTCGATTTGGCCTGTGCAATCACCAAATCGCCATAAATCGAATCCGTGTTCAGCTCTACGACGTTGATGCAACAAGCCAATCGGAGGCTTGGTATACCAGAACGATGGTGCACCGATCAAAGAAAGAACATTAATTCACCCTTTGGCGTGATCGGCAAGGCGCATTGAAATTACTATTGGAACGGCTCTAAGCCGCCGACCGGCGGTCCCTGTGTCTGGAAAGTCTGTCATGATGAGAGTGGGCGGGAAGCCGTTGGGTCCTTGGCGCTTGACGCCGTGAG
>NZ_JAFCLG010000049.1 GCF_018129685.1 Bradyrhizobium manausense | reverse complement strand
TGTCGATGTGCCGTGTTCAGCGAACCGGTGCCGAGTCAGCGAACTGTGTGCCAAGAGAGCGAACTCAGTTCACGAACTGCGAGCCGAATCATGAGTAGGCTCGGCAAGAATCGTACACCTCAGCGGATTGGGCTTCCAGAGTCGTCTTCGGCGTCCCCGTCCGGCACGACGATGGACGCGCAGCACTGCGTACGCCTCGTCGGTGTTCAAGCTGACACCGAACATCGTCAAGGCTTGGGCCATCACGGCCTTGCGGCTCTGATGAGCGCGCGCGCCCGCGATCCATCGTCCCAGTGCCTCGGCCTGAGCGCCGGTCAATTTATTGCCGCGTCGCGGCCGCTCCAACGCAGCCTCCAGGCCGTTTCGAGCGCCTTGATCCAGCAAGCGATAAACGGTCCTCGCTCTCATGCCGGCGCTATCCGCGGCGCTTTCAACGGTAGCACCATCACGAATGGCAGCGAGCACGAACAAGCGACGACGCCTCAGCCTGTAGCGTTCGCCAAGCGCGCGTTCGCGCAGATCGGTCCCGCTTTCGGGAAGCGTGTCGATCCATTCGCGCCAGCTTCTCCGGCCTTGTGGGCGCGACGCGGCGGCTGGTGCGAGGATCGTACGCAGTCGTTCGCTCATTTCCTCTGGCAGATTCGGGAGGCGGGCCAGCAACCGATCACGGTGAACTGTGTGCAGGGTCGCGATTGCCGCGCGCAGATGCGCATCCAGATCTTCCAGCAACCATGCGAGGATCAGCAACCCACCATAGTTCGAGCGCCACGGGATGCTATCGGTCTGGTCTTCGCCAAGATCGAGATCATCGGCGATGCGTTTGAACAACCGGCGACGATATTCTCTCGCCGTACCAATCCACACCATGCCGAGCAATACGTCGATCAACGCCATCATTGTTGGCCAGTCGAGATCACCAATCCTGGGAAGCGCCAGCCGGCCCGATCGCTTTCCAACGATAAGCGCTTGCTGGAGACGCAACGTTGCCTCATTGGCGGGAGCGCCACCGCCTGCCAACTTCGCCCCGCATTTCCGGCAGGCGATCAGACCCGCTGTCTGGCGAGCCTTCAGGCTCTCCACATAGAGCGCGCATCGGCAGGACGGACAGCGCCCGGTCAGCGAGATGCGATGTTTCGGGCAGACGCCCGCCCACCCGGTCATCCAGAACAACCGCAGATAAGCGCGCGCGTCGTCGGCCAGGCACATCGGGCAGATGCGTATGCGGCGACCGCGGCTGCCGTGCGCGGGCTGAACGGACGAATTCTTGCCGTCGAATCGCTCCGGCCGCTCATCGTCGCGTGCGTGGGACCAGCCCGCGAACGTCATCGCTTCGAGCACGCCGATGTCGATGCCAGTCTTGCTGCCAATCACCGCCAGTGTGTCGGCGGACGGGCGTCGCCACCATTCTCGATCGGCGGCCGCGTCAATCTCAAACACCATGCGACACAGCGCCAATGGCGACAGCTTCAGAGTGGCAGCCAGGCTGATGATCCACGAGGCCAGCGCCTCATCCTCCGCCGGAGCAACGTGCAGGGGAAGTGCACCAACTCTTGCCTGTGCAGGTGGCAGCACCGCCACCGCAAACAGATCAGACCGCGACACGACGACGCTCGGAGGGTCGGATGAAGCTTGCACGCTCGATCATGCGCGCGGAGATCGTCTCGGTGCCGGAATCGACCGCAACGACGGCCGAACGGACGACAATCGCGATGATCTCGCCCAACACGCCCTCGGCCGCCGTGAGAATGCGGCCCGCCATCGCGGGATCGGCGAGATGCGAAGGCTTGCGCAGCGGGAGCACGGCCTCCAGCGTGCTGAGCAGCCGGCGGTATTCGTCGTCATCCGTCCACAGAGGCAGTGCAAACGGCTCAAACCGATTGACGAGTTGCTCGTCGCTGCGGATCGCCCGCAGCGCCTCCGGTGTACCGACGCCGACGAGCGGAATCTGCAATTCGTTGCCGAGCCAGCGCAGCACATTGAGCAATCGTCGTTGCTGCAACGCCGTGCCCGACAGAAGGTTGTGCAGTTCGTCAATCACAAGCAGTCGTGTGCCCGTGGCGCGCATAATGCGAACCGCGGTGTCTTGCTTAGCCGCCACTCTGTCGCGCGCACCGTACGGCATACCGAGCGCCTCCAGTATCGCGCCGAAGAACCGGCCCTCGTCGGGCCCAGCCGGCATCTGTATCTTCAACACCGGAACGATCGCCGCGCCCGCGTCAGTTTCACCCGCGGGGACCGATGCGTGGGCTCGTCGGAACTTCTCCACGATCATCGTCTTGCCGTTGTTCGTGGGGCCGACCAGCAACAGGTTCGGCATTCGCAACCGCTTCGGGAACGTCAGCAAATCCTCCAGCGCCGCAAGGACGGCTTCCGCCCGTGCGTAGCCGATCCAACGATCCGTGCGGATGCGGCGTATCCGCGATTGCGCATCTTCCGCGGCGACCGGCCGCGTCGCAGGTTGCAGATGCGCATAGTCAACCATCACCATTCCTCGACCTGGAACATCCGCTCATGCGGCTGCTGTTCGTCGCCCACCTCGCGGCAGATATCGGTGTCGGCAGGGTTCCCCTGCGGCAAGTCGCGTTGCACGGCGGGCGCGACCAGAAGACGGCGTGCGCGCTGCCGTCTGGCCTTCTTGCTGGCGTGTACCGCATCGTCGGCAATTGCCCGCATGGTCTCGACAGTGCGGAAGATCGCGGCTTCATCCACCTGCATCCGGCCATCCTCGCGCAGCCGTTTCAAGGCCAGACGATGTTCCCACAGGCTGATCGCCGGCCGCCGCAAGTCGCGGTAGCTCAGATCGTAATAGCTTCCATCTGGGCCGAGCAGATAGATGCGGCTCAGATCGCGCGGATCATAGCGGACGATCATCGGTTCAGGATGGCCGATCCATGTACTCAACACATCGGACCAGTAAGCGATCGAATGCAGCGCGACGCCATCGCGACGAATCAACCGGCGCTCGATCGGCAGGAAGTCGATCAGGAAGCGACGCGGATCGGCCACGGCAGTCGGCTCACCGCGCCCGAGTGTCGCGTCGTCGCCGGCGATGCCGCGTTCCCAGGCGGCCAGCGGTGTCATGGCAATCCCGCGATGCAGTTCGCGATGATAAACGCCTGCTATCGCATGACCGAGCCAACGCTCGACTTCCTCCAGTGTCATTGCCGCTGTTTTGTCGGGGTTGAGATCGCCCTTTGCCTGGACGTTGGAGAACGTCGTTCCCGGCAGCAGATGAACCTTGCCCATCATCGTACCGATCAGGCGCTCGATATGGCCGCCATAGTGCGGCGTCCTCACCGGCCTATGGTCGATCGCGATCCCGTATTGCTCGCAGCCGCGCTTCAGAGCTTCCGAACGGAACTCCTTCGCATTGTCCAGATGCAGTCGTTCCGGAATGCCCCGCACTGGCCACACCGCATCGATGCGTCGTTCGGCAAGCCAACTGTCCTTGGCGAGCGCGCCGTGGCTCAGACACAGCGCAACCGACGTTGCAGACGGAGGTTCCAGCGAAAGATGGAAACCGGCAACGCAGCGGGTACAAACGTCGATCGCCAACGTCAGCCACGGACGCTGGATCGACGTACGGGTTTCGCTGTCAACCACAATCACATCGACCAGCGTATGGTCGATCTGGATCAGCGACAGCGGCCAGTGGGCTTCGAGCGAACCGATCGCTGGAACGTAACGATCGCGCGCCGCCTTGCGGCCTTCGCGTTTGGCGACGATCTCCCGTGCCGGACGCTTCCGTACTCTCGCAGTGACCGCCTTCCGGCCAGGCTTCGCCAGACCGCGGGCGACGCATTGGCGATGCACTTCGGCGACCAAATCCACGATTTTGAGGCGCTGCCGCGTCAGATACACGGCGTCAATTGCTTCCTCAATCACGGCATTCACTTCCGCTTTGAGCTTCGAGTACCCCCATGGAGGCCCACACCCGGCCGGCAACAGAGTGGTCAGCCTTGGGTCGTCCAGATAAGCGCGCAAGAACGCGTAGATCTGCGTGGCGCCGAATCCCAACTCGGCCGCGCCGGCAACAACGTCGGCCCGGGTGCGCGTTCGATTTTCCGCCAGACGACGGATCACCGGCAGACGACGCCGGGCTTCGTTCCAATCGGCCTCACTCACCATCGTGAGGTCCGGTGTGCTCATGACGCCGTTATCCGTGTATCGGCCGTGATTGGCGCCGACAGATCGGCGACCAGAGCGCCACGGGCGATCAACCGCCAGATCAGCGCAAGTCCCGCTTCGCGGCTTGCCGGCAGGGCATCGAGCAAATCACCGAAGCTCGTCGCGCTGGCCCGCGCCGCGGCTATCGCGTCTTCTGCCAGCGCCGCGTCGACCGGAGCGCTCCTGAGTGGCAGCAGCCGTTTCGCGGCATCGAGCGCCGATCCGCGGATGCCGCGTTCCGTGACGACGCGGAACCGAGCGCCATGGGCGCCGGCCCATGCCCGCGCGGCCGCGAAAGCTGGCCGCAAGTGGTACCAACTCGCCCGCAGGTCGACCCGGTATTTGATCTCCACAATATCGATCGCGCCATCGCTCCAGGCGACGCGGAAGTCCGGCGTGTACCGCCGTCGTCGACCCTCATGCTCGAACCGGATCGTGACGGGCTGTGCGGTCAACACCGCACCCGCATCCCTGAAGCTGCTCAACGTCACGAAGTCCCGTTCGAGCGCGCTTTCATGCTCCGTCAGACCAGTCCCGAGGGACTGGAAGCCGGTCACATGGGACCGATGGCTGAGTGGGATGCGCCGCAAATCGCCCTCCACATGGAATGCGACTCAGTACGCCAGCATCGCACATTTCGGAGTCAGTTCACAGACATGGAACCAAACACATGGACTCAAATCCTTGCATCGACTCAGTTTTCCATCCGCGCCGATTCACCGAACACGGCACACCGACA
>NZ_JAFCLG010000048.1 GCF_018129685.1 Bradyrhizobium manausense | reverse complement strand
GAGCGTAGCTCGCCCGTGGGTCGATCGCGCGAAGCGCGAGCGGGGTGGGGTGATCTCTCAACACGGGGAGTGTTCGATGCGGAGAGACCGTCACCCCACCTCGGTCCGCATTCCGCTTCGCTGCATGCGAACCGATCCTCCCCCTCCAGGGGAGGATGGGGACCGCTTGTGTGGGATCCGCGTGTGGGAGTGGCGGGCACGACACCCGATCCTGCTCTTATACAGGTGTTTTGCCCGACGGGGCAAGCATTTTTCGGTAAGACCGAAATTGTGCAGGCGCTTCAACCCCATCCCTACTGTGCATGGGGTTGTTTTCGCCTTGCCGGTGCGGGGCGGACCTATCCCGCGCCTGCGCGCTTCTTCTGCCAGACCAGATGCACCGCGCAGGTGCAGCCGGGCGGATGCGAGGCGAGGTCCTTCGAGGTCTCGTCGTTCGCCGGCGTTGCGGCGAAAGCCTTGTCGGTCGTTTGCTGCGACGGGATGTAGTTCAGCACCGGCGCGAGCCAGCGCTCGGTCTCCGCGATCGTCATGCCCTTGCGCGCGGCGTAATCCTCGACCTGATCGCGCTCGATCTTGCCGACGCCGAAATAATAGCTCTCGGGGCTCGCGAAATAGAGCCCCGACACGGAGGAGCCCGGCCACATCGCAAAGCTCTCGGTCAGCTTCACGCCGGCGGTCGCTTCCGCATCGAGCAGCTCGAACAGCGTCGCCTTCTCGGTGTGATCGGGCTGGGCGGGATAGCCGGGCG
Source organism: Bradyrhizobium manausense (assembly GCF_018129685.1). Lineage (GTDB taxonomy): Bacteria > Pseudomonadota > Alphaproteobacteria > Rhizobiales > Xanthobacteraceae > Bradyrhizobium > Bradyrhizobium manausense_D. Next base: position 5,929 of record NZ_JAFCLG010000048.1, on the reverse strand, counting down.
CGGGGCGGATGCCCTGATACTTTTCGAGGATCAGATCGTCGGTCGACAGCGCCTCGTCCGGCGCATAAGCCCAGAACTCGCGGCGCACGCGGGCATGCATGGCTTCCGCAAAAGCTTCGGCGAGACGATCGGCGAGCGCCTTGCACAGGATCGAGGAGTAGTCGTCGTTGGCGCTTCTGAAGCGGTCGGCGACGGCATCCTCGCCGATGCCGGCGGTGACGACGAAGCCGCCGACATAGTCGGGCACGCCGCTCTCGCTCGGCGCGATGAAGTCGGAGAGCGCCGCGTTGAAACGGCCCTCGCGCTTCTCGAGCTGCTGGCGCAGCGTGTGCAGCGTCGCGATTTTTTTGGTGCGGCTGTCGTCGGCATAGAGCACGATGTCGTCGCCTTGCGCGTTCGCCGGCCAGAAGCCGATCGTGGCGCGCGCGCGGAACCATTTTTCCCTGACGATGAGGTCCAGCATCTTGCGCGCATCATCGTAGAGCGAGCGCGCGACTTCGCCGACCTTCTCGTCCTTGAGGATCGCGGGGAAGCGGCCGGCAAGTTCCCAGGTCTGGAAGAACGGCGTCCAGTCGATATAGGGCACGAGCTCGGAAAGATCGTACGCGTCAAAACTCCTGGTGCCGAGGAAGGTCGGCTTCACCGGCTTGCTCTTGGTGAAATCGATCTGCACGCGGTTCTTGCGGGCGTCCGCGAGCTTCAGCCGCTTCTTGTCGGCCTGCGCGCGCAGATGCGCCTCGGAGATCTTGGCGTATTCGGCGCGCACCTCGGCGGCGTAGGCCTCGCGCCTGTCGGGCGACAGCAGCGAGGACGCAACGCCGACGGCGCGGCTGGCATCGTTGACGTGAACGACGGGGCCGGCGCGATAGCTCGGGTCGATCTTGACGGCCGTATGCACGCGGCTGGTGGTCGCGCCGCCGATCAGCAAAGGCAGCTTGAGGCCTTCGCGCTGCAGCTCGCTGGCGAAGAACGCCATCTCGTCGAGCGAGGGCGTGATCAGGCCCGAAAGCCCGACGATGTCGGCCTTCTCGGCCTTCACCGTCTCGACGATCTTGGCGGCAGGCACCATCACGCCGAGGTCGATCACCTCGTAGTTGTTGCACTGGAGCACGATGCCGACGATGTTCTTGCCGATGTCGTGCACGTCGCCCTTGACGGTCGCGAGCACGATCTTGCCGGCAGAGCTCGAACCTTCGGTGCCGACGCCGTTGGCGAGGTTGCGCGCCTTTTCCTCTTCCATGAACGGCATCAGCCAGGCGACCGCCTGCTTCATCACGCGCGCCGACTTCACCACCTGCGGCAGGAACATCTTGCCGTCGCCGAAGAGGTCGCCGACCACGTTCATGCCGGCCATCAGCGGCCCCTCGATGACGTCGAGCGGACGCGAGGACTTCTTGCGGGCTTCCTCGGTGTCGACTTCGATGAACTCGGTGATGCCGTGCACCAGCGAATGCGACAGCCGCTTCTCGACCGGCCATTCGCGCCAGGCGAGATCGGCTTCCCTGGACTCGGTCTTCTTGCCGCGGAATTTCTCGGCGAGCGCCAGCAGGCGCTCGGAGGCGCCGGGGTCGCGGTTGAGGACGACATCCTCGCAGGTCTGGCGCAGCTCGGGGTCGATGTCGTCATAGACGATCATCTGCCCGGCGTTGACGATGCCCATGTCCATGCCGGCCTTGATGGCGTGATACAGGAACACCGAGTGCATGGCCTCGCGCACCGGCTCGTTGCCGCGGAACGAGAACGACAGGTTCGAGACGCCGCCTGAGATGTGCGCGCCCGGCAGGTTCTGGCGGATCCAGCGCGTCGCCTCGATGAAGTCGACGCCGTAATTGTTGTGCTCCTCGATCCCGGTCGCGATCGCAAATATGTTCGGATCGAAGATGATGTCCTCGGGCGGGAAGCCGACACGATTGACCAGGATGTCGTAGGCGCGCTTGCAGATCTCGGTCTTGCGCGCGAACGTGTCGGCCTGGCCGATCTCGTCGAACGCCATCACCACGACAGCCGCGCCATGACGGCGCGCGATCCTGGCCTCGTGGATGAATTTTTCCTCGCCTTCCTTCATCGAGATCGAATTGACGACCGGCTTGCCCTGGACGCATTTCAGGCCGGCCTCGATCACGGAGAATTTCGAGGAGTCGACCATGACAGGCACGCGGGCGATGTCGGGCTCGGCGGCGACGAGGTTCAGGAACGTCACCATCGCAGCTTCGGAGTCGAGCAAGCCCTCGTCCATGTTGACGTCGATGATCTGCGCGCCGTTCTCGACCTGGTCGCGCGCGACCTGAAGCGCGGCCGTGTAATCGCCGTTGGTGATCAGCTTGCGGAAGCGGGCCGATCCCGTGACGTTGGTGCGTTCGCCGACGTTGACGAACGGAATGGCATCCGTCAGCACGAACGGCTCGAGGCCGGAGAGGCGCAGCTTAGGCGCGATCTCGGGCACGACGCGGGGCTTGTGCGGGGCGACCGCCGCGGCGATCGCCGCGATATGGTCCGGCGTGGTGCCGCAGCAGCCGCCGACGATGTTGACGAGGCCATCGCGTGCGAATTCGCCGACGAGACGTGCCATGTATTCTGGCGTCTCATCATACTGGCCGAACTCGTTGGGCAGGCCGGCGTTGGGATAGGCGCAGACCAGCGTATCGGCGACGCGGCCGATATCGGCGATATGCGCGCGCAGATCTTCTGCGCCGAGCGCGCAGTTGAAGCCGATGGTGACGGGCTTGGCGTGACGCACCGAATTCCAGAACGCCTCCGGCATCTGGCCGGAGAGCAGGCGGCCGGATTTGTCGGTGATGGTGCCTGAGACCATCACGGGCATGTCGATGCCGAGCTCTTCGGTGATCTCGGCGATCGCATAGAGCGCCGCCTTGGCGTTCAGCGTATCGAAGATGGTCTCGACCAGCAGCAGGTCGACCCCGCCGTCGATCAGGCCGCGGATCTGCTCGCCATAGGATTTGCGTAAGTCGTCGAAGGTGACGGCGCGATAGCCGGGGTTTGCCACGTCAGGCGAGATCGAGGCGGTCCGGTTGGTCGGTCCGATCGCGCCGGCGACGAAGCGCGGCTTGCCGTCCTCGGCCGCGACGCGCCTGGCGGCATTGCCGGCGAGGCGGGCGCCTTCGCGCGCCATCTCGTAGACGATGTCGGTGAGGTCGTAATCGGCCTGCGCAATCGAGGTCGTCGAGAACGTGTTGGTCGCGACGATGTCGGCGCCGGCGCGCAGATAGGCGGCGTGGATGTCCTCGATCGCCTGCGGCTGGGTCAGGATCAAGAGGTCGTTGTTGCCGCGCAGGTCGCGATGGAAGTTCTTGAAGCGTTCGCCGCGGAAGGCGGCCTCGTCGAACTGCAGATTCTGGATCATCGTGCCCATGGCGCCGTCGAGCACGAGGATGCGCTCGCGCGCGGCGTTGATCAGGGCGGTTCGCTTGGGCGAAGTGGATACGGTCATTGTGCTTTACGCCGCCTTCTGCGCGCTCTTGGCGCGGATGCCGAGCAAATGGCTGATCGCGAACACGAGATCGGCGCGGTTCATGGTGTAGAAATGGAAGGTGTCGACGCCGTGCTTGGCGAGCTTCTGCACCTGGCCGGCGGCAACGGTCGCGGCCACCAGCTTGCGGGTCTCGGCATCGTCGTCGAGGCCCTCGAACTTCGCGGCGAACCAGTCCGGCACGGTGGTGCCGGCGCGGGTGACGAAATTGCGCGCCTGCTTGAAATTGTGCATGGGCATGATGCCCGGCACGATCGGAATGTTGATGCCGCGCGCACGGACGCGGTCGAGATAGCGGAAATAGAGATCGTTATCGAAGAACACCTGGGTGATCGCGCGTGTCGCACCCGCATCGACCTTGGCCTTGAGCGTATCGATGTCGGCATCGAAGTCGCGCGCTTCCGGGTGCTTCTCGGGATAGGCGGACACGCTCACTTCGATGTCGCCGTGCCGCTTCTTGATTCCCGCGACGAGGTCGGCCGAACTCTGGTAGCCGTCGGGATGGCTGGTATAGGGGGTGCCAATGCCGCCGGCGGGATCACCACGCAGGCCAACGATGTGGCGGACGCCGACCTCGTGATAGCGGTCGACGATCTCGTCGATCTCGCCGCGCGAGGCGCCGACGCAGGTCAGATGCGCGGCCGGCAGCAGCGCGGTCTCTTTCAGGATGCGGGAGATGGTCGAATGGGTCCGCTCGCGGGTCGAGCCGCCGGCGCCATAGGTCACGGAGACGAATTTCGGCTCGAGCGGCGCCAGCCGGTTGATGGTCTCCCAGAGATTCCGCTCCATATCTTCGGTCTTGGGCGGGAAGAACTCGAACGAGATCGCAGGCCGCTTCAGGTGCCCGTCTTGCCCTTCACTACGGGCAGGATTCGTCAAATCGGTCATGGCACCATTCACTCCAGGGCTTGCCAGCGGTCTCGCGGCCGGGTCTTAGCTTGGGAGACGCTAAGATAGGGCAAAGGCTGGTTTCTCGACAGCCCATCCTGGATGGGAAATAGCCCACTTATGAACATTAAGTGCCGAATATTGCAACGCAATGGCTTTTAGTGGGAAATACATAAAAAAAGAAAATATTATTTTATTATCAGTGCATTGTAGCTATTTCTGTGGTTCGGCTAATTGTCCAAAAGGGGGTGGGCAGAATGAAATCTGATCCATACGATATCCGCCTGTCCCAACGTCCGACTGAGACCGAACGCGAGACCTCCCTGCCGGCACACGCCAGACCTGCGCTGGTGGCCCATTGCCGCAGCCCGGCCCTTCACTACGTTAACGGGCCATGATCCCGCTCTCTGTCCTCGACCTCTCCGTCGTCACCACAGGCACAAAGCCCGCCGCGGCGCTGCGCAACAGCATTGACCTGGCGCGCCATGTCGATGGGCTCGGTTATGTCCGCTACTGGCTCGCCGAGCATCACAACCTCGCTTCCGTCGCGAGCCCGGCGCCCGATGTGATGATCGGGCAGATCGCGGCGGTGACGACGCGTATCCGGGTCGGCTCCGGCGGCGTGATGCTGCCCAACCATGCTCCGCTGGTGGTGGCCGAGCGTTTCAAGATGCTGGAGGCGCTGTTTCCGGGACGGATCGATCTCGGCCTCGGCCGCGCGCCCGGCACCGATGGTGCGACGGCCTATGCGCTGCGCAGCCGGCTCGACCGCCGCGAGGGCGACGACTTTCTGGAGCGCCTGCACGAATTGATCCTGTGGGAGACCCGCGAATTCCCCGCAGGTCATCCCTACCACAACGTCGTCGCGATGCCGGACGACAGCCCGCTGCCGCCGATCTGGCTGCTCGGCTCCAGCGATTACTCTTCGGAGCTTGCAGCGCAAGTCGGCATGGGCTTCGCCTTCGCGCATCACTTTGCGTCCCATGATGCGATCGACGCCATGGTGCGTTATCGCGACCGCTTCCAGCCCTCGGCCTGGCGCGCGACCCCGCACGCGATTCTCGCCGTTGCCGTCATCACGGCGGACACCGACGAAGAGGCGGAAAAGCTCGCGACATCCTTCGACCTCAACCGCCTGCGCCGCGACCGTGGTCAATACCTGCCGCTCCCAAGCGTCGAGGAAGCGCTGGCCTATCCCTACACGGACTCCGAACGCGTCTCGATTGCGCGCAACCGCTCGCGCCTGTTCGTCGGCAGCCCCGCGACGGTGCAGAAGAAGCTTCAGCCGCTGATGGATGCGAGCAAGCCGGACGAGCTGATGGTGATTACCGCCGTTTACGATCACGAGGCGCGTAAGAAATCGTATTCGCTGCTGGCGGAGGCGTTCGGGCTGGCGAAGCAGGCGGCGTAACGCACCCTCCCCTGGAGGGGCTACCGGATTCACACATCGCTTCGGTCTTCCCGGTGGCGCATCATCAGGTTGGTGCCGCGTTTCATGGCTTGGAACTCGAGCCAGCCCTGAAGCATGACGACGGGGCCCGGCTTGCCGTAGTA
>NZ_JAFCLG010000047.1 GCF_018129685.1 Bradyrhizobium manausense | reverse complement strand
GCGCGGCTTTGCGATATCGTTCGAGAGACCGGCGCCAAGACGATCCACTATCTCTATGACTTCGGCGACAGCTGGGATCACGTGATCAAGCTCGAAAAATGGTTCGACAACACCACGACGGAGGGCATGCCCTTCCTGCTCGAGGCTGCCGGTCGTTGTCCTCCGGAAGACGTCGGTGGTGCGCCAGGCTATGCCGAATACCTCGACGCCATCAGCGACCCTGCTCATCCGGAGCACGAAAATATGCGCCGCTGGGGCCCGGAGCGGTTCGATCCCAACGTGATCGACCGGAAGGCCCTCGAGGCCGCCGTCAACGCGTTGTCCGACACATGGAAACCGCGGCGACGCGCCACGCGAACAAAATAGACGTCAAGCGCGATTCAAAAGGGCCGCAGAGCTACGCTTACTATAGATGTTACGTTGTGGACAGTAGAGCAGATGCGAAGATGGCTGACGAGGAGCAACAGATGTCTCCAAGGATCCAGCTTTCGAGCGCTGAGCCACGTTGCCCGTCATGCGCCGCTGCCTTTCGCCGTCTTGCTCCTATTCTGGACGTCAAGAACGACAGGATGGTCCAGATATTCAGGTGCGATAATTGTCGCAACGAAGTCTGGGAGTAAGGCCGCTTCAATTGCCGGCCGCTTTCACGATCGCTAGCCGTTGGTTGCCCCACTCGAAGTCAGGCCTGCCGTCGGCACCGCGGTATCCGCGGTGGCGTTTCTGGCGAGGCATAACGCCATCGAAGCGCGGCGCTGGCGAGAGTGACATTGTCGATTAGTGGTAGCTACGAACGAGCGCGAGCCGCCGCTGATCGTGTTGTGGAAGACTAAAAAAGGCCCCAGAATGCTTTGAGTGGCTTTGAATGCCGCCGCCGCGGCAGGACCGCTGACTGCGACGATCACATACAGGAAGAGGCGAGACGGCCTTGGTCGAAGTCCGAGAACGGTCACAAGCCGCCGATCACGCTCACGACTGGCGGCAGCTCGACAACATTCGGCGCCAATAGGAATCGATAATTTGCGCACCGCCATCACTGCCGCTTTAGATCGCTGCATGATGGTTCACCCCGTCAAACACGAAATAGTGTCCGGCGCCGGCAGCTTTGAGGTGCGCCCCGCTTATGGTCGCCGCAGCGTCTATTTCTATTTGACGACCTTCCTTCGCGTCGGCTGCGTCCCGAGCAAGCGGTCCGCGAGGAAGCGCTCCATTGGGAAACGATGTTCGCGCGTATTATGCGTGGCCTGACAGAAGGCTGGTCCAAGGTAAGGTCCGCCAGCGTGAGTCGCTATTGCTAATGAATTGAGACTCAGTTCTCATTCCTATCATTGGGGCCAAAGGGGGCGATCGTGAACGGCGAAGCCGGATGCACGGTTTGTAGCCAAGCTCGACGGCTCAAAGCTATTTTTCTCGTAGTCAAAGGCTACGAGCTGAAGGTGTATGAATGCGTTAGCTGTGGCAGCGATCTGTGGCTAGTTGCCAGGGCGTCCAGATCATCAAAGCCCAAATTTCAGAGGGGAAGAACTCCTCAAGGCGCGCGGCTAAGGACCATCAATGCGGCGCTAAGAGGCGCTGCTCGTGCCGCAGCTGCTCCAAAGCTAAAAGGCCCGCCAGCATGAACCGGTGGGCCTTGGTGCTCCGTAGTGGAAAAAGGAAACGAATAAGGAGGTGGACCCTGCCCCAGTAAGGCTGCTGGTCGCTCGTTGCTGTCCACGCTGCCGGCGGTTCACCGGCGTTGATCAACCCTGCGTCCGAGGGAACCAAGCCTGGCTCTAAGGCCTTCCGATCGCGCTCGTCGTCATATTCGCGTCTGTTCATTGCGTTTTCGTCAGACCGGTCAAGGGGGGCTATCGGCTGGCCGACCAAATCGACAGCTCACTTACGCGCTCGGTAGTACCACGCGCTTGCCCAACGGCGTCGCTGGCCATGCGGGCTGACTCCTGCACCTGGCGGCTAATTTCCGCACTTGCATTCGGCTGCGGCGTGTGATCGGCGCCCCCTCGCAAACCTCAAAAGAACAAGCGGTCTTAGGCGGCTGTCGGCTGCTGCCTGGCGCACATCGAAATCAGCGCGAGGGCTTGCGTAGCCGGACACCCGCACCACCGCCATTCTCGTCGATGAATTCGACGCCTCCGATCTCCAGAGCCGAGCGGATTGCGTCGATCGTTCGCTCCTTTAGCTCGTCCCCGCGCTCGAACCTCGCCACGGTGTCAATCGCCACTTTAGCCTCAGAAGCAAGATCGCGAACGCTCCATCCTAGGGCCGCACGGGCCATTCGGCACTGTACCGGACGAATGGTCATTTATTTTTACTTATTTCAGTTGATTTTACTGATTTTGAGGGTATCATGTTTTTATTCTGATTTCGGATCAAGCTACGGAATTATCCACCATGGGCACGAGCTTTCGGATTCTACCTGATTCAGGCAATCGCAGCAGCTTCATAGGCGGATCCGACGCCCGGATCATCATGGGGAAAGATCGGGACCAGCTGGTCAGGCTCTGGCGCGAAAAGCGCGGAGAGGCTCTTCCGCTGGACCTCAGCAACGATCTGATCGTCCAACTCGGCAGCATCACCGAGCACCTCAATCGAAGGCTGTACGAGCGCGAGAGTGGCCACACCGTCCAAGGTGTCCAGCGGACGGTCCGACATCCGATCCACAAGTGGATGAGAGCTGACGTTGGCGGCCGTGTCCGGGATACGGGTGCGGTCTTCCATGCGAGCTTTTTGCCGTCCGGGCATTTCTCCGAGCCGGTATTGGCCGACCTCCACATGGCGCTGCTGCAACATTCCATGTGGGTCATGGCTGCACGGTCTGCCCTCCTGTCGATCATCACAGGCGACGGGAAGCGGATTCAAATGACCGTACCTGCCGATCCGCTCTATCAGCATCTCCTCCTGACGGCTGAGAAGAAGTTCTTACGATGCGTTCAGACAGGCGAGCCGCCCGCTCTTTTCGGGATTGAAGCCCCGCGACCAAGGCCAAATTCGATCAAAATCATCGACATGTCGGCCTCCGGACAATGGTCGAAATTTCCAGCCTCGCATTTTAGAAGCCGCGATGCACCCGGTGAGCTGGAGAACTCCCAGCAGCCGCGAAGATGATTGCATCGGGAGCGAGATGTCACCGCTTAGGCCTCACTCGTTCTCCATCGCGCGAGCTCAACTTCGACATCAACCAAAGTCAAACCATCATGCATCAGTCCAGTGACCACATCGACACCATAGCGGCCGCCGTTGCCCGCGCTCAGGCTGAATGGCTCGACCTGACAAAGACGTCAGATCTTACGATCCTCTCCTCGCTCGAGCGGGACAAGCACCTCCCAGCGCGCCAGGCGTCATTGGCCGCCGGCTTTGACATCGTGCGGAGAACACTCAGTCGGCAGGAGATTGCCGTCATTCAAGCCACCCGGACTGAGCAAGTGATGGGCGCCATGTACCTCAGGACCCTGCTTGCACATGTGTCTGGAGAATGGATCTCCTCTGACCTCCCAATCATCGTGGATTTCAAGACGCCGCACCAGATAGAACCGATACTCACGGGTGCACGTCACTACGCGCTTCTCAGCTTGGTCGGCTTCGTCGTCGAAGAGGACACGATAGGTCTGTCGGATGTGAACGCACAGGCACGGGCTTCTGCCGATCCGACAAAGCCTCAGAACACCAATTGTCGGCAGGAGGTCACCAGCCCTCCTCTCCCTCACCGCGATTGCGGCCAAGACCAGGTTCTTACCTTTCCCAAAGAGATCCCGCGAAAGAGAAGCAAAGCTCACCTCGCCTTCGTCCGCGGACAAAGCTGCCTCGTTTGTCAAAGATCGCCAGTTGATGCCCATCACCTAAAGTTTGCCCAGCCAAGCACGTTGGGACGAAAAGTCAGCGATGAATTCACCGTTCCACTGTGTCGCCATCACCACCAGGCTTTACACCGCTCCGGGAATGAGCGCGCATGGTGGACCAACCTGCAACTAGACCCTATGCCAGTCGCAAAGGAGCTATGGGCCACGAGCCCAGCGCATTCGGGCGTTGAGGAGACGTCGCCTGTTACTGCAACGGTCACGAGTGTGGAGGTTCAAAGACAATGAGCCGTTTTCCACGCAAGGAGCACAGCCGGCTCGTGAACCCACCTCCCCCAAATTCAATCCGATTCTTCCGTATTCGCGCCGGCCTCGCAAGAGCAGATCTGGGACGTAAACTCGGCGTGGCAGGAGAAACCATTCGAAAACTGGAGCAATGCGACACATGGCTCGACGCCGATCGCGCCGTGGAAATTGGTCGCATCCTGGGCGTACCTTACGAACTATTAGGCTTTAGCTACGCGTCCGATGCCTACGCTTGGGCGACCAAGGCGGTCCCGGTCGTGGGAGAGATCACAGCGAACGACCAAGTCAAATTTGCAAGAACTGATCGCATTGTCGCGGGCAGCGCGCATCTGCCTCAAGGCTGTGTCGCGCTTGAAATCAAAATCGGAAAAATGCGTGGCTGGAATCTGATCTACCAAGAAGCCGCGCAACTATCAATGTCCAGTGAGCTTCTGGCTCAACAAGGCAACCGCGAGAACTTCCTGGTGCATCTCGTCAATGGCACGACGTGGTGGAGACACGTGCTGCGAGCCCAGACAATCGGCTTACATCACCTTCAATCGCAATATGTCGATGTGATCACCGACGCGCGGATCGCGTGGGTTTCTGAAGTTCTGGGGTTCGAGCTCGCAAGATACCCTCTCCCGACGCCAGCTCAATTGAAGGAGAAAAACGAACCTCCTTCGGATAAATCAGCAGCTGTAGCCAGGTAATGCAATCGCAGTCACTTCTGCGCTCCAGCACAGCGCAACTTTCAAGCGCACCAATGAGTGACGATTTAGAATCGAAGAAAAACCGGGGCGCAACTTCACAAGCGCCAAACGAAGAGAAGACACTTCAGCCAGCGAGACCGAAACTAGGGAGCCGGCCAAATAATGCTCCGCCTCCGAATTCGGTTCGCTATTATCGCCTAAGGGCAGGTATGTCGCAGGCTCAACTCGGAAGCTTAATAGGCGTGAGTGGTGAAACGATCCGCCGGATCGAGAACCGTGACACTTGGCTGGATGAGGCGCTTGCTACCGAGATCGGAATGGCGCTCGACTTACCCAAAGAAGCTGTTGGTTTCAGCGATGCGCCGGACGGCTACACGTGGGCGGCCAAAGCTGTTCCCTTGGTTGGATCAGTCATCGCCGAGGATGAGGTTCGATATCGGAAAACTCGTCGTCGCGTTGCTGGCAGCCCCTCCTTGCCGCAAGACGCGGTTGCCCTCGTTATCCGGCAAGGAAAGATGAAAGGCTGGTTGCTCTTCCACAGAGGTGTCCAGGAGCCGATGAGTGACGGCGTGCTCCTGCGGCAGGGGCGAGCCGAAAAATTCATCGCATGTCTACAAAGTGGAAGGACGTGGTGGCGGAATATCAGCATAGGCGCAGAGAGAGATGTGTTCGATCTCATTTCGTCAGACTATCCTTCCATCAGGGACGTGAAAATCATTTGGGTAACCGAGGTTATAGGATTCGAGGTACCGCTTTTTGATCTTCCATCATGACTCTTACGGGAAAGAAAAAACAATTCGATGTGCTGCTACAGATCTACGCCAACGCAGCTCAAGACAAGTTCGAGACGATTGGAAACGGCTTCGACGAAACGAAGACATTATGGGACATTGCACAGGAGATGCTTGTCGTGACAGAGGATGAAGACAAGCCGAAAACGCTCAGGCTGGTAAGCGAAAACGCCGATCGCGACATCGAAATCCTTCATGCAAAACAGCAAGCGATGAGCCTTTTGGCCAAGCTTGCTGCAGCAGTGCTGCGAACGATCGCAGGAAGCCCATCGGCTGCACCTATCATGCCAATCGTTTGCAGGTTGATCAACGCTCAGGCTAGACTCGAGTCTTTGAGTGGATCTTTTCTAGGGCCCGACGAAGAGAAGCAAGCACTCAGTCTTCCACAAGTAGAGCCATCTCCGATAGAATCGGAGATTAGGTACCGAGAGTTTCAGTATGCGGTAGGCTTAGAGCAAATCGTGTACGGAGCACTTCGCCGGGCAGCGCACCAGGTGCTTAGGGAACGTGAGCATTTCGGCGGAAAGTACTCGACACTTGCCATTGAAGAGGGAATCAAGCTTGTTTTGAGGGCCACCTCAGGCCCCGGTCCGCAAAAGCCGAAACGCAAACGAGGCAAGCGAACTGTGCGGCTGTAGCGCTGTATTAGGCGCATGGAATAGCTCCACAAATGCCACATGGAAGCCGAGCCGCACAGCGAGGGTAGCGGCGCGAAGTCCTGTATCGGTATCGACTTCAGAAAGTGCTGCCAAGATCAAGCACTCGGGACCTGCGATGCCGAACGCACTGGTCCATGCCTTTCGTAGTTGATCGGCTTTATTGGACGCGACCACGACACACACTCTGCAAGGGAAATACGTGGTTGTTTAACACAAAGACCCCCGGCAGTTTCCTGCCGAGGGCCATTAGTTTGATCTGTCAGATCAGATCAGAAGGTACGCTGAGCGCGGAGCATCAGGGTCAGGGAGTTCTGATCCTTCAGCTCATACACTGCAACCGGCTTGGCAGCCGAGAGAACCGCGGTGTTCGCACCCGTGATCGTGCCCGAGTACTTCTGATCCAGACGCGACCAGCTCAGGTCAGCCGTGAACGCCAGGTTCTTGACCGGGGTCCAGA
>NZ_JAFCLG010000046.1 GCF_018129685.1 Bradyrhizobium manausense | reverse complement strand
TTAGATTGTGATTCAAGCTTCTCAACGGAAGGGAGGCTTGAATGGCAAAGCAGGTCTACTGGCTCAGCGATGCGGAATGGCGGCGGATTGAGCCGTTGTTGCCGCGGGGGCGCAAAGGGGCGCATCGGGTTGACGATCGTCGCGTCATCAGTGGCATCATGCACATGCTGAAATCGGGTTCGCGCTGGCGCGATTGTCCGGAAGTCTATGGCCCCTACACCACGGTCTATAACCGCTTCAACCGCTGGAGCCGGCAGGGGATTTGGACGGGTATCTTCTACGCCCTGACCGGATCGACCGGCATGTACGGATCGATCTCGGTGGACTCCACCTACATCAAAGCCCATCGCTCCGCAGCTGGCGCAAAAGGGGGGCCTTCAACAATGCAATCGGTCGCTCGCGGGGCGGGCAAACCACCAAAATCCACGCGCTGACTGACGATATCGGCCGCCCCTTGGCCTTCCTGATTACCCCCGGCAATACCCACGACTTGGTCGGTGCACGCGACCTGATCGGCATGATCCGCAATCCGCGCCGCCTGCTTGCCGACCGTAAGCGTCGTTCTCAGGCCACGGCTTTGAGGGCTTGAGCGCGGTAAGCCCAGGGCAGTAGCTGGTCGATGTCGCGGTTTGGATGACCGTTGACGATGCTGGTGAACGCGTCGGTCAAGTAAGCAAGCGGATCGACGTCATTCAGCTTACAGGTTTCGACCAGGGAGGCGATGATGGCCCAGTGCTCGGCACCGCCGTCGGATCCTGCGAACAGCGCATTTTTCCGGTTCAATGTGATCGGACGGATCGAACGTTCGACGGCGTTGTTGTCGAGCTCGATACGGCCATCATCGATGAAGCGCGTCAGACCCTCCCAGCGTGAGAGCGCATAGCGGATGGCGTCGGCGAGCTTGCCCTTCCGGCTGATCAGGGCGAGTTTTGCGTGTAGCCACTTCTGGAAGGTATCGGCAAGCGGCCGGCTTTTCTGCTGCCGCACGAGGCGACGCTCCTCGGGGCTGCGGCCGCGGATCTCCTTCTCAATCGCGTAGAACTCGGCGATGCGCTTGAGCGCCTCGCTCGCGATGGGTGCCGGGCCAGGTGTTGCGAGCTCATAGAAGTTGCGGCGCATGTGCGCCCAACAGAACGCAAGCTCAACGGCGCCCCGCTCAGCGAGTTTGGCGTAGCCGGCATAGCCGTCGACCTGCAGGATCCCCTTGAAGCCTGCGAGATGAACGATCGGTCGATCGGCTTTGCGATCTGGGGCATAGACATAGGCGACGCCCGGCGGATCGACGCCGCCCCATGGTCGGTCGTCTGCCGCATAGGCCCAGAGCTGACCGGTCTTGGTGCGCCCGCGGCCGGGATCAAGCACCGGCATTGTCGTCTCGCCGGCGAACAGCTTTGGCCGTTGCCTGAGCTTGCCGAGGAGGCGCTCATGCAGCGGACGCAGGTGGAAGGCTGCTTGTCCCACCCAGTCCGCCAACGTTGAACGATCGAGCTCAATGCCCTGGCGGGCGTAAATCTGCGCCTGCCGGTAGAGCGGCAGGTGATCGGCATATTTGGAGACCAGCACCTGCGCGACGGTAGCCTCGGTCGGCAATCCGCCCTCGATCAGCCTGGCCGGGGCTGGCGCCTGTATGACCCCATCCTCGCAGGCCCGGCAGGCGTATTTGGGCCGCCGGGTCACGAGGATCCGGAACTGAGCCGGGACCAGGTCCAGCCGCTCGCTTCTGTCCTCACCGATCCGGTGTAACTCGCTTTGGCAGCAGGGACAGGTCTTGTCATCGATATCGACGATGACCTCGATCCGCGGCAGGTGTGCCGGCAACGCGCCACGGTTGCCGCGGCGCTTGCGAGCTCGCGCATCGCGGCCTTCAGGTACACTGACGTTCTGTGCCGTCTCGCCGTACGCGGCGAGTTGCTCGACGTCTTCCAGGCCCAGCAGCATCTGATCTTCGGGTAGCGTCTCCGCCCGCCGGCCAAACCGGTGTCGCTGCATTTCCTTGATGATCTGACGCAGCCGTTCGCTCTCGCACCGCTCGGCAAGCAGCATCGCTTTCAGCGTCTCGAGATCGTCAGGCAGGGCGTCGCTCACACCCAAATCAGAGCATATTCGCCGCCATCTTGCGACGCGTTCGGCGCTCCTGATTCACTTCGCCGCAGCACTGCCAACAGCTATCCGGGCCGTGCTGGCGCCGGCGTCTCCCGTGCCTCATGCACAAGCCGCCAGTCGAGTCCTTCCAGCAGCGCCGACAATTGCGCGGCTGACAGGCGCATCACACCGTCCTCGATCTTCGGCCAGCGGAAGATCCCGTCCTCAAGCCTCTTGGCGAACAGGCACAAGCCCGTTCCGTCCCAGAACACCAGCTTGATGCGGTCCGCCCGCTTGGCCCGGAACACATAGACAGCTCCCGAGAATGGATCTGCACCCATGCTCTCGCGCACCAGGGTCGCAAGACCCTCCATGCCCTTGCGGAAGTCTACCGGTTTGGTCGCCACCATCACCCGGACCGCGCCTGACGGACCGATCACCGGCTCGCCTTCAGCGCCTGGACGATCGACGCAATCATCGCCGTGTCCGCTCCACGACCGGCTCGGATCGTGATGCCGTCGACTTCAATCTCGATGATCCCGCTATCTGCGTACGCATCCGGCGAAGGCCCCTGGCCATGCCGTTTTTTGGCGGAAGGCTGATCGCGCTCAAGCTGCGTGAGCGACGCTTTGAGGCTGCCAATTCCAAGGCAGCAGTTCGTCAATGCGCTTGGCAGAGTGATCAGGTAGGCGCGCCAGCACGTCGGCAAGCCAAGCCTGCGGGTCGACGTCGTTGAGCTTTGCGGTAGCGATGAGGCTGTAGATGGCAGCAGCACGCCGGCCGCCCTCATCGGACCCGGCGAAGGTCCAATTTTTTCGCCCGATGGCGACCGCCCGTAGCTCACGTTCAGCAGCATTGTTCGACATGCAAAGCCGTCCGTCATCAAGGAAGCGGCTAAATGCGTCCCAGCGGCTGAGGCAGTAATTGATCGCCTTGGTCGTGTCGTTGTTCCTGGAGAGCTTGGCGCGCTGCTCGTGCAACCACACCTCCAGCTCGCCGATCAGGGGGCGACTACGCTCCTGGCGAACACGCAGACGCTCCTGCGCAGGAAGTCCGTTGATCTCGCGCTCGATGGCGAACAGAACATCGACGCGCTTGACCGCCTCGGCCGCGATTGGCGCCTTGCTGAGCCGTGCCAGATCAAAGAACTTGCGTCTGCCGTGCGCCCAGCACGCGGCCTCGACGATCGGGCCGCCCTTGCGATTAGCCTCGTAGAGCCTGCCAAAGCCAGCGTAGGCGTCAGCCTGCATCAGTCCGGCGTAGCCCGCCAGATGCTGCTCCGGATGCGCACCGCCACGATCGGGCGAGTAGAAGAACACGGCCGCCGGCGGATCTGGGCCGGCAAACGGACGGTCGTCGCGCACGTAGGTCCAAAGCCGACCAGTTCGGGTCTTGCCCTTGGCCAGGACCGGGACCGTGGTGTCATCAGCGTGGATGCGCTCGGCTGCGAAGACGTGGCTCCGGATCGCATCGACCAAAGGCATCAGGCTTGCGGCGGAGGCACCTACCCAGTCCGCGAGCGTCGAGACGTCGAGGTTGATGCCCTCACGCTGGTAGACGTCGCTCTGACGATGAAGCGGCAGGTGCAGGCCGTACTTGGCGAACAGGACATGAGCCAGCAGCTTGGGCCCTGCACGCCCGCGCGCAATCGGGTGTGAGGGAGCCGGCGGCTGGGTGATCGCTTCGCAGACGCGGCAGACGAGCTTCTCGCGCACATGCTGGATCACCTTCCACTGGCGCGGAACGAGCTCCAGCGTCTCGGTCACGTCCTCGCCAATTTTGCGCAATCGGCTGTCGCCGCAGCATGGGCAGGTGGCAGGCACCGGATAGACAATGCGCTCCCGCGGCAAATGCTCTGGCAGCGGCCGCCGGGCCGGCTTGCGGCGCTCGAACGATGTCACCGTAATCTTGTCGGCTGCCATCTGCGCCGCGGTCTCAGCTTGCGCAGCGGTCTCCTCCAGGTCGGCGAGTTGTAGCTCGAGCTGGTCCAGCAATGCGCCTCGCTCGGAGGACTGTCCGAACTGCTCATGCCGGAGCTTCTTGATCGTGAGTTTGAGCTTCTCGATGAGCAAGGTCCCCGCCTGGGCCTCGGCTTGCGCGGCCAACCGGGCCGCTCGCTCGGCGCGCAGCATCGCCTGCAGGGTGATCACATCGTCGGGAAGAGAATCATCGGCGCCCATTGCCGACTAGAGAATCACAAGACGGGGTCTCTGTCCGAACCGGTGATCGCAACACCGATTCAAATCACAGCGATCAGCCGGCCGCCTGCGGTCGCCAGGTATGTTGCGGCATCCGCCAGTCGATGCCCTCCAGCAGGTAGCCAAGCTGGGCTGGGGTAATTGTCACGACGCCATCAGCCTGCGATGGCCACAGGAAGTGGCCGCGCTCCAGCCGCTTGGCATAAAGCGACATGCCCAGTCCATCGTGCCAAAGGATCTTGATCAACTTGCCGCTTTTGCCACGGAACACATAGAGGTCGCCGCCGTGCGGGTCTCGCTTAAAGGCTTCCTGCACCAGTAAGCCCAGCGAGTTCATGCCCCGACGCATATCGGTGTGGCCGGTCGCAATCCACACCCGCACGCCTGACGCAATAGGGATCACCGGAGGCGTCCATCTGCCAGCGCCGCCACCGCAGCCTTCAGCGTGGCCGCGTCGACCGCGCCAGTAATCCGCATCCGAACCCCAGCCGCAAACTCGATCTCGATCGTCCCGCCGCTGCTCGTCGGCGCGACTGGATAGGGCGCACTTGATTCCGCGACCACCATCGCCGGTACGAAGCCAGGTTGATGGGCGGCATCCTTCGGCTCAGGCCGAAACGACCGTCGCCATCGCAGCAGCAATGAGCGCGAAACGCCATATCGCCGCGCCGTCGCAGCGACTTGGCGCGGCGCCTGCAAGCTCTCCAGGACGATCTTGAGCTTCTCGTCCTCGGACCAGCGCCGCCGCCGGCCCGTGTCCACCACCTCAAGCCGTTCGACTTGGGCACTGCGCCTATCACTGTCCATAAGGACAGTTCTCAACAACACGCCTCATTCGGCAAGGCGGCCTTCACCGGACGGATACCTATCTGCCTTGCGCACCGCTTTGCGCTCCCGGTGGGCAGTCGGCGCCGGCACCACGGCGTCCATCACCGCCGGCACAAACTGTACTTCGTCCGCCTCGGAATGAACGCCTGCGGCTTCTCGCAACTGGCGCCGCCAGCCAAACAGCTGCTGCGGCGACAATCCATGCCGTCGAGCCACGGAACACACCGAGTCGCCACTCGCCACGATCTCCGCGACGATCCGCGCCTTGTCCTCGTCGCTCCACTTCCGCCGACGACCGGCTCCGGTGAAGACCTCAAGCCGCCGCACCGGCTCCGTGATAGCAGTATGCACTGTGTCCATTCTAAGCCTAACGGTCGAAACCGAACCGCAGACTCGCAGATCGCCCCGTCATCCGGTAGGTGGCCGCTGAACAGCGCTTACTGCCGACCGAGCCTACGACGCCAAGAGCTTACGCGACGAACTGGCCGCACGCCGTATCAAGGCCGTGATCCCGCCGAATCCGACCCGCAAGCATCCGCATCGTTACGACAAAACAGCATATAAAGGCCGAAACGTCATCGAGCGCATGTTCTGCCGGCTCAAGGACTTCCGTCGTATCGCAACTCGATACGACAAGCGCGCAGACATCTTCCTGTCTGCAATCCTGTTGGCAGCCGCAGTCTCATGGTGGACTAATTGAGTCCGGACCCTAGCCCTTGCGACTCGCATCCAGAATAACAAGAAGGCGTGGCTCAGTGTCGTTTCCCGCAGGCGCTCGCTTCGGAACCGCGGTCCGCTTCGAGTTAACAGCGACGGTTTCGGCCGTGAGCAATAAGGTCCAGTCTACCCTCAACTTCGGATATAACCCGGCAGCGCCCGGACGGTTGCGATGGGCCACAACCGGACCCATGCGCCGCAGCAATTTACGGCCATTTTGATCGAGGGCGCATATTAGCGATCCTGTCGTAGGCGAAACGGCAATGCCTAGAAGCTCGTCCACCTTCGGATTTCGTAATTAAAGCTTTGCGATTGCATCTTTAATTCTAGCAAGATTTGTCTGCCATACCGACCGTCGAAAAACATCGCATCAATTAGAAAAAGGGCAACTGCACAAAACAGCAGAAAGCCGAGGATACGTTTCATTTGCACTTCCCCGAGCCGCCGAGTTTAAGTCACACGAATCGGCCTAAACAAAAAGCCGTCCGAAGTTGGCTCCTCGGCTACTTCGCCGATGGCCAGAAAGATCATTCCATTTAAATCATCTGACATTGCTTGCTTTCAGGATGTGCAGGCCGGCCTTGCTTAGTCGCATGAGCGGGGCTCCCAAGAACCTTCGCGCCAGGCGCCAAATCTGAAATGACACCCGCCTGCGCTCCGATTTCCGAACCCCGTCCTATTCTGAGATGCCCTGCCATAGCTGCTTGTCCTCCTACGCGCACGAAATCCTCCAGTACGGTTGAACCTGAAATGCCAACTTGTGCAACTACAACACAGCAGCGCCCGAGGATGACATTATGTCCGACTGCACGAGGTTATCGATACGGGATCCAGCGCCTATTACCGTGCCGCGCGATGATCCTCGATCAATTGTCGTATTGGCACCCACTTCCACATCATCTTCGAGAATAACCCGTCCGAGTTGAGGGATGGAGAGAAACCCATTACTCGTGGACGCGAAGCCGAAGCCCTCCTGTCCGATCCGGACCCCGGAATAGACGTAAACGCGTTCTCCCAATACAGCGTAGCTTAGACTCACATGTGCTCCTATCCGACAGTCGCGGCCGATAACCACGCCGCTTCCGACGACCACGCCAGGTCCGATCTGAACCGCCCCAGGATTGCCGGAGGCCATTTGGTTTAAGTTATGCCGCCATGGCGGGTTGTTCCAGCGTGGCGTAGTAGCGTTGCTCGGCCTCGGCCGGCGGTATGTTGCGGATGGGCTCCAGGAGCCTTCGGTTGTTGAACCAGTCCACCCATTCCAGAGTCGCGAACTCGACGGCCTCGAAGTTTC
>NZ_JAFCLG010000045.1 GCF_018129685.1 Bradyrhizobium manausense | reverse complement strand
TTGACCGCCGCACTGCCCGCCGTCGCCGTGCCTGTGATCGTCACCCCGGCCGCAGCCTCGGTCTTGTTGATGACGTTATCGCCGGCAACCGGTGACGTGATCGCAATCGTCGGGGCGGTGGTATCGATAGTTACCGCCTGGTTATCGGTGGTGCCGACATTGCCGGCGGCGTCGACAATCCGGACCTGATAGCTGAAGCTGGCCGTATGCGTGGTCGGATCGATATAGCTCCAGCTCGTTGCCGTCGACTGCGTGACGTCGGCCCATGTAGTCCCATTGTCACTGGAGACCTGGATCTTCTCGTCCGAGGCCAACGCGCCGTTGGTGCCCGACACCGTCAGCGTCGTGTCATTGGTGATGAAGTCAGTCGACGAGCTGCCACTGTCGGTCGCAATCGCCGTGATCGCCACCGCCTCTGCTGGAGCCGTGGTATCTAGCGTGACAACGACAGCATTGCTTGTTCCGAGATTTCCTGCAATATCAGTTGCCTGCGCAGTCAAGCTATTCGCGCCGTCGTGCAACGAGACCGTTGTGCTCCACTTCCCATCTGAACCGGCGATCGCCGAGCCCACGGATTGCCCATCATCGAACACCGTGACAAGCGAACCGGAATCGACGAGATTAATTGTTCCGGCAACACCAACGGAGGCTTGGTTGGTGGCTCCATCGCCACCATCGATTGTAAGCGTCGGAGGTGTTGTATCGACAACAATCGCCTGTGCTGCAGAATTTATCGAGATGTTTGACGCATCAAGAACGCGCACCTGATAGGTGAAGCTTATATTGTGCGCAGTCGGGTCGGCAAAATTCCACGTCGTCGCGGTATTCTGGGTGACATCCGCCCAGCTAACTCCATTGTCGCTACTAACCTGGATTCTTTCTCCGCCAACCAGCGTGCCATTGGTTCCGGAGACGGTAAGCATCGTGTCTTTGGTGATGAAGTCGCCTGTTACGCCACTATCAGGATTGATTGAAGTTATGGCGAGCGGCAACGCGATATTGAAACTAGCCGTCGAGCCTGCGCTCTTGATAGAATCAGTAACTTGATAGTTCAGGACAACGTGGCCGCTGAACCCAGCCGTTGGACTAAAGGTCCATGTCTGGCTATCGATCTGCGATATAGTGCCGTCGCCGCTCTGGATCGATAAAGAGGAGATAGATAGCGACGGACCATCCACGTCGACGACGTGACTAAGGAGGTCTCCAGACAAGATCGTATAGGGAACGCTCTCCTGTCCATCCTGCAAACTGACTGGAGAAGCAACGGGAGCGAAATCCGCTACACTAATCGTCGGCTGCACACCGTTGTGAACCGTCACAAATACTGGAATCGTAAGTGTGCCAGTGTCAGCGGAAAGGGTTATTACGAATTCCTGCGTTGCGTCCTTACCGTAGGCGAGCGCGGCAAAATCGCTCCTATCTTCAACAAAAGTCCAGTGGATATGCCCCGAACCATCAAAGCTTGCGCCGAAATTCGGCGTCGGATTGCCGAATTGGTCGGCGACGCTAATTTGGACACCGGTACTATCGCCAGTGAGCGTAATCAAACCATCTGCGGTCAGGGTGCTCGACGAACTCGCGGTTTCTACGATAACTGCGCTATGCCCAGATGTCGGATCGGCGAAAAAGATGTTGTCGTTGCTTCCAAACGCAACGTACTGACCACCGGCACTGATTGCGACACCGCCCGCCGCGGCAACTCCCCCGCTTTCCGATACCAACTTATAGATCGGGTTCGCCGGAGACGTAACGTCGACGACGTAAACATCCGGGACTGAGTTAGTGTCATCGCTCGTAAGCTGAGCATCGCTAGTGAAGACGATGAAATGGCCATCCGGACTTAAAACGGGACTATAGCTGCTCCCCGAGTTATTGGTCGTTTGGAAAACAATAGAATTAGTTTGCAAATCGTATAGGTAGATCTCCGAGTGTCCAGTTGGATCTGTGCTTTGGTACGCAATAAGATGGCCATCGGCACTCACGGTCGGCGCAGCCGTACCTGCCCCCGAAATCGTGCTGGCTACGTGCACTATTGTCGCTGTCGATCGATTAAACGCGTAAAGATCACCAGATCCGCCAGCTGACTGAGCATCAGAGTTCCAGAATGCAATAACGTGACCGTCAGCGCTGATGGCCGGCAACCAGAGGGCCCCCGAACTTCCAACTGCAGCTGGAGAGATCGCCCCCTTCAGACTGCCTTGGATATCGTAGATCGCAATATTGCCAGAGGCTTGCGCCGCGACGATCGTCCCGCCGTCTCCGCTAACCGCAGGTGCCTGCCCTAAGCCAAGCAACGTCCGAACGTGATAGTGGTTAGAATCTGACGGATCAGTGCCATAGACGAAAACGTAACTGCTGCCCCCATTGGAGCCCTGATAGAAGATGTAACGTCCGTCAGAGCTAATCGTGGGCGATTCATAGCTCCAACTATTGGCGGGGGAAGCAATTGTCGTCGTAGTATTTGTCGCACGATTGTAGAAATAGATCGCGCCATCGGGATCATAGACAACATCCCCGTTTGCACTCATCACCGGACCTGTGTGATCTCCAGATCCAGTCGTAATCGACACGACGCTGGGCGGAGTCACGACGAACGGCAGGGAGACAACTTTGACCGGAGTGATGATTGGGTCGATTGTCGGCGCCAGTTGCTTGGTTAGTGATGGATCAATGCTTGTAGTCGTGGAGACCACGACCGTCGTCGACGCCGTCTGAACGCTTCCGGTTTGAACCTTAGTTGTTCCGGCCGGCGGCTGATATTCGGTCCCCGGCGGGTTGAGAGGCGGACTCCCTGCAAACTTGGTGGTGGAGTTCGGATTGGCGTTGTTGTTCTGATGATCACTGTTGTCGGTGTGCTGGGGCAGATTAGGAAATATCTGCTTAGCCGCATCGTAGGTGCTTAGCACCTGCTGAAACGCACTAAATTCCTGCGCTACCTGATCTGGCGTCTTGTTGACCTGCTGCGCGATGACATCGAACGTTGCAGTCGGGGTAAGAGTAAGGGACGTTCCGTTACTCGTTACTGTCCCGATCAGGACGCCCGCATTGTTAAAGACTTGAACGGCATGGACGGTACCGTCCTGCTGATCGACTACCGAGATGGACACTTTTCCATCAGTCGAGGAAATGTCGAGGTTAACTGCCGTCCCGCGGATACCAATCGATGCGACAGGCGTCGCGACCCGCATATCGCCCGTTTTGGCAACTTGGCCAGCAACAAAGCTCGCTGCACCTTGCACCAGCGTCAAGAACAGACTGTTGGATGTACTGTTCGGATCGTAACTGAGATCGTTCAACAAGAATCGCGCGTTAGCGGACAGATTGAAGGTCGAGCCATCATCAAGCACGAGACCGATTGTCGAATTGCTGCCAGTCTGAACGACATCATTTTGATAGATCGCGTCCCCAACGTTCGCCACGATCGTCACGCCGTTACGAACGATGCTCGCGCTTCCCGTCATTTTGGCGACGTGGCCGACGACTTTCCCCGCAACAGCTTGGGGACCCGCCTGCGCATAGACAGCGTGTCCGGTCAAGGCGTCGACAACATTGGGCGAAAGCGGCGCACCGTCTGGCGAGACAAGGAACGGACGGCTGTGACCAACGCTCTTGAAATAATCAGGGATAGTGAAATGACTTTGGTGATCCGAAATGATCAGATCTTCACCTGCGCGCCGATACTCGCCGGAAAAAAGAAGATGAGAATCAGGCACCAGGAAAGTTGGTGCCCCGTTCAGGTCAACTCCTTTGAAGTCGAATTGGGCCTTATGTCCGCCAGAGCCAGCGGAACGAAGCCAGCCGCTATAATTCACGGAGCCCCCACAAAAAAATGAATAAAACGTTAAAACTCCGCCAATGTTGCACATCGTTTTCGCCGCGAAAAGGACGAAATTCTACAAGGTTAACTTCGTAGGTTGCACCGAGCGAGCAGTGGCAGTTTCGATTGAGGTAATATAATACCTACGTCTATAAATCGATTTATTAGGCCTCTGATAGCGATCAGCTGAAGTTCAGTTCCGCCTACTTCCATTCGAAAGGCGAACGCAATTATTGAGCGCTTGCGGTTGGCACCAGCAGTCCCTAACCGGAGCAGAACCTTTCGATATTCCGCCCACAGATGGAAGGAGAGCTTGGACAGTCCTACATTCTCAAAGAGCGCATCGCCCCGAGGAATACTTGACGCAGCCTCAACACGAAGTGCGATTGAGATTTATCAGCGGAAGCGCGATCGTGTTGCCTTAGGAGACCCTGAGAGCCTGTGGATGGTTGGTCCCGGAACTGAAAAGGTATGTTCTTCGACAACACAAAGGAATCTCATGCGGAAACTACATTGGATCGCCGCGTTAGCTGTTGCACTAAATGCATCTATTTCTTCAACGGCTTCTTTTGCAATCAGCGCCGAACTGGCAAAAAAATGCAATGCATTGAAAGCTGCGGCATTTCCACCTCGCATACCTAGCAACCCCGCTGCCGGTAGCGAAAAAGGAACGGGAAGAGACGAAATTGCTTTCTTCAACAAGTGCATTGCAAACGACGGCAAGGTAGACACCGCTGCACCGCCTGGACCTGCGGCGGATGACAAGCGCTAGCAAATCTGTACCCGAGCCAGCCAACTAACATGTTGCGCGTCAGGCTTGAGGGACTAGCAATTCCGAACGCCAAGCGTGACTTTTGCCCAGCGAGCAGGAGCGCGACTATAGCTAAGGGCAGCCAGAGCAACCCGTTTTAACAAAAGCTTCGAATAGTCTGTTCGAGTCATGCGCGCTTTACCGCAAGCGTGGCATTAGCGACGCCAGCATGTTCAAATGGAAGGCTAATTCCAGCGGCTTGACGTCTCGGCCAAACGGCTGAAGACGCTGGAGGACGAAAATCGGACCAGCCATTTAGTTCAGATTTGAATCCTTAATTTCTTTACGAGCGAGGAGGACACGTTCTGCGCATATTTCATCGCGGATGCGGTTCTGGAGCTTTTTGAGCGCGGCCAGCCGCTTTCGGATTACCATAATGGAGCGAACGTCTTTCGATGTCTTCGGCGACAAGGTTTCCACGGCTAAAGCCTCCAGCGTGGGAAGCAACATACCAGCTTCGGCCAGAAGGAATTGTGACCTGCCTTACAAACCGCTTTCGCAGCAGCGCCTCGACAACCCAGACCCTCCAAAGGCATGGACCACTCCCGACAGAAAGGTGGGCCGCCAGACTTGGGGCGGTATCGCTAGCGGCCCGTACCGGACGATTGAAATTGTGGTCCTGAGGTTAGCTTTAGGGAGAGACCAGCCCCATCCGGTGCCACAATGAATACCGGCGGTGCACTGGCAGCTTCATGCCGAGGTTCCGATAACCTCACTTTGTAGGGTTAAACTGGCTTTCTCGAGGCGCTCGTCGTCGCGCATCGACGCTTAGCGCGCACTTCAAACACCCACGTTATCGAGCCGTGCGATTGCTGTTATAATTAGGATTTGCCGACACAGCCGGTTGTGCACCTTGACCGATCGGATTTTGGAATGGATTAGCAGTCGGCTGGGTGGCGACCGGAGTTCTCGAATGCCTTTGCGAGGGTCGAGCCTGCGATGTGGTCTGGGCACCACCAGCGCTGACCTGGGCTGCAGCGGGAACCATCGAATAGCCGATGACGAGTGCGGCCATAGCGAACCTCCTCATTGTATTGCTCTCCAGCTTACCGTTTGATCTCGCGAAAAGATCTATGTGAAACTCAAGCTCCTTCCAGAGAGTTCCTACTGGGCTGCGATTGATCCATCACTCCGCAATAGAGAATGATTCCTCCTGCTCTGCCAATCGCCTCCTGAGGGCGCAAGCAATTTGGTCAAAGCGCGCGCTCAAACTTAGGGCTTGTCTATGGCTAGTTGGGCGCGCCATCGGCTGTCGCGTGAAGGATAATCTTGTCGAGCAGATCCCGGAGCTTTTTCGCGGCTTCCAAAGGGATTTTGAGATCTGCAACCACCACTAGCGGGTTGGGTGAATTGTTTAGCCTCGGATGCTTCGGAAGGGTCGTGGCAAGCGACAAGTCGACAATCCGTTGGATCGTATCATACGAGGCTTCCGGAACTGCGTCGCAAAAGATGATCGGCGTGCCTCGGTGGCGATCAACTTCTTGGTCTTGTTGGGTCGAGAGACGCTCGTGCAAGATTTGTCCTCCTTTGATGTCCGCAAGAAATCAACCAAAGGGGGTAAGCGCCAAGGTGGTAAAGTATAGGACCAATATCCCACGAAGCGAGCTGGAAGGAAAGCTGTAAAGTAAGGCGGCTAGTTGACAGCAGCCATCGAACACGCACCACGCCAGCACGCCCAGCCCCCTCTCCAAATGGTTGTTTAGCCTTGCTTACTCAACCTAATCATTTGAAGAATCGATGTGAGCGCAGCTCCACGAGCTCCTCGCATGAAGTCGAAAGAACGCGGCCTGTTACTGAGGTGAAGCCTCTAACTTTGGCCTGCCGCCCTTAAGGGAACTGATTCGTACCACGATGGGAGTGAAACCACATCCTTGGAGAGAGTAGACGCGGAGCCCCGAGCCGCTGGACAGTTGCTTTCCCGCCATCGTTGAGATTGGCTGGATCCCATTTTTGAAAGCAATAATAGACTTTACAATGCCGATTTTTTTGTCGTGCAGCCTCTTCCTGCTAATCTTGTCTGTTGCAACGGCATTTGCCTTTCCTCCGCAATGCACCGCTCAGTACGGTACGGCAGCATCTTTCTGTGCCGCCTCTTACGGTTGAAACGTCGAGGGGACGATGAACAACAGCAAACGACAAGCCGAACTGATGGCATGCACCGCAAAAGAGTAGCACGCGGGAGGCGCCAGAACTGCCGTGAAGGGAGTGCCAGTCCCGAAAATCGGAGGAAAACAATTCAGACGCCGCCTGGCCGACCGTGCTACTGTACCGAATGAAGAGTCTAACAGCCCTAATTTTTTTGACAATCTGCACTCCGGCTGCGGCTGCCGATCCGCCGCCGCCGATGAGTCTAACGTTTTCGTTTCTCCACCCTAAAGACCACTGCACTGGGTACTTTCAAAGTCCTGAGATACGCTTTCAAAACGTTCCCGCCGGCGCGACAACCGTCCGGATCGATTTAACGCAAAAAGGCTCTGAGATGGGCGGTCAGGAAGTATCACTTCCGACCTCGCACATTGTGGCCGCCGGTACGATACATACGCAGGGCCCCTGCAATCCAGGCGTCTACACTTATAGTGCCTCGGTCCAATCTCCTCTGGGACAGATCCTCGCGAAGGCCGAGCAATCGAGGGCGTTTCCCAGCGACGATCTTGTCCAATAGTCGGCAATCCTCAAGTGGAGCGGGCCAGAAGTTACGCTGCCCATCAGGCCCGAGACCTGGTTGCCGCCGAACAGCCTCTCCAGGAGGACGACGACGATGATCCACTGCGCGATGCTATAGTGCCCATTGCCCCCGACAGTCTTCGGTGTCTGCCTTGAAGGGAGTGAGCCGACGGCCCTGCAGAGAGCGGACTACAGGCTCTGAGATCTCGGTTGTCGCCGGTCTGCCGGTTGATGCGCCGCAACTCTGCCTTGAGCTGGTCGATCTTGAGCTTGGCTCGACGTGTGGATGTGCGCTTGGTTTCGGTCAAGCCGGCAAGACGCTCGATTATGTTTAGCTGCGCCAGCAGCATTCGGTTGGCGTCTGTCATGCGGGCGGATATTGTCCGCCGTGTTCGCGGCGGTGAAGGCCATCTGCGCTGCCTGAAAGAGTGCACTAGGATTGAAGATAGCCGCAGCTGCCAATTTTGTTTAAATATCTAACTGTTGGGCACGCGGAGCGGCCACGAACGCGATCATCTTTTTCTGGAGATTGGCTGGTTTTGCCGTTTTGATTTTGCTGCTGACGCAGATTTCAAACACCGTCAGCCGGCGGATCGCCGAAGCCCGGTTGGCGAGGATCGTCGCTCGAACGCCAACCGGATATTCCTTATTGGGCTCGACGGTGGTTCGCTTGGCCATCGCATTTTGGCGTCGCACACAAGTTGAATTCGTCGATACCTATGATCCGCTTAGGCCATTCCCTGCGTCTGCCACGATTACACTTCGCCTGCTGCGTGTCGCTGACCCCGCGTCCATGTTCGATAACCTAGACCGACGGCTCGGGGCATGTTCTAGGCGGGTCAGACTGTTCTAACAGATCCTTAGGAAAGGGTGGCATTACACGAGGCGAGCGCTGGAGGAACATATATCTCCGATCTGACGATAAATGGGTCGCACCCCTCGGTCGAAACGTCCCTGGATCATGGACACCGGCGGGGCTGACCTGCTTTTTATTGTCGCCTACACGTTGCAATTCCTTGAGCTTGGGCCTTACGGACATCCCGCCAGGTTAACGTTGACTGTCGTCAACGGAAAGAAGGTTTGGTACGGCACCCGCTAGACTGACCACACTCCTGAAGAGAGTGGACGACTAGGAACCAACGTCTCCATCGAGCGGTTGAGCCTTTTCACGGAGAGGAGAAGGTCATGAACCGCACGTCTATCCTTGTTACCGCGCTAATACTCGCGACCTCGCCCGTCCTGGCACAGGGTGGCGGAGGCGGAGGTGGTGGCGCCGGAGGCGGTGCCGGTGGAGGAGCAGCTTCAGGTGACGCTTCCAGCAATAGCGGTGCATCGGCCACAGTCAGCTCCTCCAGTGCTGGAACTACGGCAGGAAGTGCCAGCGGAAACGCCGCCATCGCCACCAATCCAAGTAGTGCTCTTTTTTCAAATCCGGTCGGACAGGGTACAGCGCCGGCCGCCTCAAACTGAACCGCCCCGGGATTGCCGGACGCCATTTGGTTTAAGTTATGCCGCCATGGCGGGTTGTTCCAGCATGGCGTAGTAGCGTTGCTCGGCCTCGGCCGGCG
>NZ_JAFCLG010000044.1 GCF_018129685.1 Bradyrhizobium manausense | reverse complement strand
TTCCGCATCGCTGAGCCAGTAGACCTGCTTTGCCATTCAAGCCTCCCTTCCGTTGAGAAGCTTGAATCACAATCTAAGTTCAGATGGAATCCCTATTGAGTACAGACCCTAGACTAGGTGCCTGAGCGCTGCAATCAGCACGGTTGTGAGGTTGCAGTGCGGATCGAGATATGAGTTCATGAGTTCAGGCTCAATTCGGCAAAACAAAAGCCCCGGACGATGCCGGGGCTTTCATGTCACGTGATTTGCACTTGGTCAGTACTTGGCAACCACTGCCTGGGGCGCGAAACGATAGTTGAGTCCGATCTTGACCTGATTGATGCTGTCAGCCTTGGTCGAGAGGATCGTCGTCCCGTCCGACGACAGCGCCCGGTCGCGACCGAACGACAGGTAGTCATATTCGGCCTTTGCCGACCAGTTCTTGCCGAGGTCGAATTCGGTGCCGTAGCCCAGTGTCCAACCGACGCGATTGTTCCTGATGCCGAAGCCGGTTCCGCTGGCGAATACGACGCCCGCTGCGTTCGCGCACACGGTTGGGGGAGCGAGCGCCCCACCTTGCGGATTATAGCAGGTTGCGTTCGTCCGGCCGTTCTCGAAAGCCGCGCCGCCCTTGAAATAGAGGAGCGTGCGTTCCCAAGCGTAGCCAGCGCGAGCCGTCGCGGTGGCGACCCAGCTCGTCTTGTCCTCGGCGACGAACAAGGCTGAGGTCAGGCCCGGGATTGTGAGGCTCGTGCCGGCCGTCCGGGCGCCGTGGATGTTGGCCGCGCCGATGTCGCCCTCGACACCAAGGACGAAGCTGTTGCTGAACTGATAGTTGTAGCCAAATTGTCCGCCGCCGAAGACGCCGCTCGTCCAAGGCCGGGTCGTGGTGGTTGCGGGGTCTCCGAACCTCAGGTCGGTCCGGCCGGCCGAGCCACCAAAGAAGCCGCCGACATAGAAGCCGGTCCAGTTGGTCGCCGTGATCACGCCCGGCCGTGCCTTGACCATTCTGATGGCTTTGGTCGGCATGATCGCGGCAGCGATTGTTTCCGGCGAGAACTGGTAGCGGATGCCGGCGTTGCCGGTCCAGCCGTCAATATTCGATCCGTTGCGGTAGTCGACGCGGACGAAGCCGAGCCAACCCGTATTCACGATCTGGCCGGCGACGCCGAGCGAGTACTGGCCGTAGGTGCCAACGCGCGAGGTTGTCGTTGTCTGGTTGTATGTGAATGGTGCGCCGCCGACTGGGAACACGCCGTTCAAAGACGTGTAGTTCGAGGTCACATTGCCGGCGAACTCATGGAAAACGCTCACAGACGCGAACGGCTGCCAGATGACGTTGGGCGTGGCGATCGTCTTGCCGCCACGCAAGCTGAGGCGGCCCATTTCGCTCTCGACATCGTTGGTCCGGATGATGCCGGTGATGCCAGTGAAGCTCGGACCGGCTACGCCGGGCGCGGTAAAATTGTCGACAGACGTCTTGGAATAGATGAAGCCAGCCGACGGCTCGATGAACCAGCTGTCGCCCAGGTCAAAATTGTAGCCGGTCGATGCCGAAACCGAGAAGCCGTGCGCTCCGATCGGCTGGCCGGCAAAAGCGAAGCCCGGATTGTTCAAGCTGACATTATAGAATTCTTGGCGAACCATCAGGTCGGCAAAGAAACGGCCTTTCGTGGCAACGATGTAAGTGCCGAAGAAGGGCACCTCGAAATTGTTGCTGAAGTTAGCATTGTCGGTCGTCTTCGCGCCGAGATAACCAGCGGTTGTGCCGAGATGCACGTTCCAGCCGCTCCAGTTCAGCCGAGCGATATCGGCGCCGACCTGAACGCCCGCGAAATTCTCTTTCTGCGCGTTGGAGCAGTTGGTTGTTGCGGTGTTGAAAACCGTGCCGGCCTGCGTCGACACGCCTGCCGATTGGGAAGTCGAACTGATGTTGACTTGACCGCCGACGGCGCGAGCCCACACGCCGCCGCCCGGCTGATCCGGCGCCGGGTTCGCCGGAGCCGACACGAACGCGCTGCCTTGCTGCGTCAGGAATGCGGTGTTGACGTTACCGATAGCCGCTGAAATGGAAGCGCTGGCAGAACTCGTTGGCACAGCCAGCGTGCCAATGTTGTTGATCGTCGCGCCGGTTTGCGTCGTCGCGCCGCAGTTTTGCGCCAAAGCCGACGATGTCCCCAACAGCAGGGTGGCAACCGCCGCAACCCCCGCGCCACCAGCCCACTTCGCAAACGAGCCCATCGCCAGTTCCCCAAAAATCGGAATCAAAAAATATTGAGCGGAGCGTAATTGACGCTTTTGGCGGGCGAAACCGCGAGCTTTTGTTTTTGGTCAGCCGCGCCTGTGAATTCCGCGCGGTGTATCTGGACGGCAACACTTTCGAAACAGAACCACGGTTTCGGATTACCGGTTGCGTGACGTGAATCACGTTGCCGCGAGTTCCATGCGTTACGCTGCCGACACGTGTGCGGCGGGCTGACGCGGTCTCTCAAATCACGATCTTTGTGACTTGTGTCACGCACGGAATCGGAAAAATACCTTGGTGTGAAGGCGTTTCGACACATTGCGAGACAATGGCCTCGCAGATAAAATCCAGCATCGATTATTGATTTCGGGCTGGCCGACTTCCTGCAACCTTAGCCTCGCGGCTCGGTGTTGTGCTGTTTGCTCGCCAAAACGGAATGTTTGATGATCCGGCGGTTTACCGCAGCGGTAGCGACGATCGTCGGGACCTTCTTGTTAGTGGTCCTGGCGCCCGATTGCGCGTTTGCCGAGCGCCGCGTTGCGCTGGTCGTCGGCAATTCAAGCTACCAGTCGGTTCCGCAGTTGCCCAACCCTGCGCGCGATGCGAGCTCCATCGCAAAGATGTTTCGCGAAGCCGGCTTCGACTCCGTCGACACGCTGATTAACGTTGGCAATCTCGAGTTCAAGCGCGCGATCCGCAAGTTCGAGACGACGGCCGACCAGGCTGATATCGCGGTGGTCTACTACGCCGGACATGGTCTGGAGATCGGGGGGACCAACTATCTGATCCCGGTCGATGCGAAGCTGGCCTCCGATCGTGACGCGGACGACGAAGCGATCCCGCTCGAGAGGATGGTATCCTCGGCCGACGGCGCCAAGCGGCTACGCCTCGTCATTCTCGATGCCTGCCGTGACAATCCCTTCGTGGGCACGATGCGGCGGGAGCGACGGAGTGTTGTGACCCGCGCCGTCAGCAGCGGACTCGGCAAGGTCGAGCCGACCATGACGGATACGCTGATCGCATACGCGGCGAAGGCCGGCTCCACGGCAGATGACGGCGACGGCGAGCACAGTCCCTTTACAGTGTCGATTCTCAAGAATCTTCCTGTGCCTGGACTTGATGTGCGTCTTGCTTTCGGCCGGGTTAGGGATGAAGTACTCAAGTCGACAGCCAATCGCCAGGAACCGTATGTGTATGGTGCCCTCGGCGGTGGCACGATCTCGCTGGTGCCGGCTCCGGCAGTGCCGCAAGAGGCGCCCGTCAGCGATGTAAAAGGGGACTACGAGTTGGTGCAAAAGATCGGCACCAAGCGGGCGTGGGAAGTTTTCTTGGCGACCCATCCAACGGGCTTCTACGCCGAATTGGCGCGTGCGCAGATGGAGGCGCTCGGCAGCCAGCCACCGGCAAATATTCAGGTCGCGGCCTATCCGCAGACGCCGCCAACGACCCGCGATACGCCACCGACGAAGGAACAGATCGAGTGGGAAAAAATCAAGGATAGCGTGGACGTCCCCGTGCTCCAGCGTTTCATCAAGCGTTTTCCCGACGCGCCGCTCGCGATCACCGCGCAGCAGCGCATCGACGTTTTGAAGCAGGCGATCCAGGAGCGTGAGGACAAGGCGCGTGCCGACCGTGAGGCAGCTCGACAGGCTGCCGAGGAGGCCAAGCGGAAAGCGGAGGCCGAGCAGGCGGAACTGGCCGCGCAGAAGAAGCGGGAAGACGACGAGCGCCGGGCACGCGAGGCCGAGGCAGCCGAGAAGGCCAAGGCAGCTGCGGCAGCAGCGGCAGTCGAGAAAAAACGGATCGAGGATGAGCGGCGTGCAGCTGCGGCTGAAGCCGACAGGCTGGCCAAAGTCGCTGAGGCTGAGCGCAAGGCACAAGATGCCAGGCAGAAGGCCGAGCAGACCGAGCACGACCGCGCCGCTGCGGCCGCGGCGGCAGCAAAAGCGGCAGCGGATAAACAGGCAAAGGAAGCCGAAGAGGCCCGCAGGGTGGCTGACCTCGCGGCGGCGAAGGAAGCCGCCTGCAAAGACCAACTGGCCCAGCTGGATGCGATCATCGCCAAAGGGAGTGATGGAACCGGCATCGACGACCTCAAGACATTCTTTAAGACGGTCTCCTGCGACCGACTCGGACCAGTGGTCGTTGCCGCGATCGATCGCTTCAATGCCGAGGCTGTGAAGCGGGCGGCCACGCTGCCCAATTCGCCGCAACTCGTCACGTCCGCCCAGACTGAGTTGGTCCGGCTTGGCTGCCTGACCGGCAAGCCGGATGGCAAGCTGAGCGACTCGACCAAGGCTGCCCTTGGTCGTTACTTCATGATCGGAGGCCAGCCGGTCGAAGCCGACAAGATCAGTGTGACGCAGGACCTGGTCGCCGAGCTCTCCAAGCACGCGACACGGGTCTGTCCGATCCAGTGCAAGAGCGACCAGACCCTGAAGGGCGATGTCTGTGTCGCCAATGAGAATCCGGCGTCGGCCGCGACCGCCTCGCGCAAGAGCGGCGACGATGGCAAGTCGCGCCAAAAGCAGACCAACCGCGATGCCGATCGCGAACCCGCTCGTCGTGCCAAGTCCGACAACGATACGCCTCGCGCCCGCCAGCAGGCGGTTGCACGTCCCAGCATCGTGAGTGGTGGCGGTGGTGGCGGTGGTCACAGCACCATCATCGGCGTCGGGTTCTGAGACGATTAAGAGCCGGTGGGGTATTGCCCGTGCCGGCGCCAAGAGGAGCGGAGATGAATCGAGTTTATTCGTTGGTGCTTGCAGCGGCCGTATCGATGTCGTTCGTTCTATCTGCGGCCCTACCGGCCCTCGCGGATCAGGGAACAGTGAAGCCCTCCAAGAAGCAATACGCCCTGCACGCCGATCGATGGGCAATTGCGCGTGTCCACCAGGCTACACGCGTTGCGGCAATCCCCCCGGATGTCGCGTGTGGAGGATTCTGGTGCCGCCGTGATTTCGTGTTGATGCTCGGCATTGGCTTCTGATCCGCAAACGCAACATGTTTTCTGCTCTCGGCCATCGCAACCGTTCGCGCGGTGCGCGGCCATGTCCGAAGTTGAGGCTAGACCGGACCTGACTGCCCACGGCCGAAACCGGCGCTGTTGACCCTTAGCGGACCACGGCGGCGCACGCGTCTCTTACGATCCGTTTCGCGACCTCGAAGTATCGCCCATTGTTGAACTCACTATCAGCGCCCCATAAAACGGTGATTGCAATACAAGCAGCAAGAACAGCCTTCATGATCAGTCCCCCGGAAAGTGGGATAGCTTCGACAATACGAAGAGAGTGAAGTGGTCTCAGAGTAAATCGGCTTGATGTGGAGCGAGCTTACAGTAAATTCGGCTATAATTGCGACAATACGAAATCAGACTGAGTGCACCGCTTATGCCTCAGCCGGAGTCCATCGAATTCAAGGTTACGCCCGCTGTGCGACGCCCTATGGTTGCTACTAATGACCAGAAAGTTTTTCGCGCCTACGGACCGAATGGCAGCGTATGGAGATGTGAGCGCGGTGTCTCGCGCCGCGTACTTTGGTGGCTGCTAGCGCACAAAGTTATCGAAGACGAGCCCTTAACGACCGCCAAGGAGCTTTCACTTACCATCACTCGCATGCGGCTAAGCAAGGTTGGCTTCGACATCCTGAAAACAGGCAAGGTAAGATGAATATAAACCTGATGGGTGTGAGATGCGAGAACGCTGCGAATTCATCGAAGGAGTCTCCGTATGGCCCATCGCAACCGTCCGGGCGGTGTCTGGCCATGTCCGAAGTTGAGGGTAGACCGGACCTGACGGCTCACGGCCGAAACCGGCGCTATTGACCCGAAGCGGACTTCGCCGCTCCAGATCGTGGTCTCTGCTTGAAATGCGGTGTGGTTCAGCTAACCTCCATTAACGTTAGGGTTTTGGGGGATAACCATGGCGTTTGTCACCAATCGTGGGGTGCGCATCCACTTTCAAACTATTGGCGAGGGTAGTCCTCTTGTGCTTCATCACGGGCTCGGTGGAAGCGGTGCTGACTGGATTGACCTTGGCTACGTGGACGCGCTGAAAGATCGCCATCAGATCATCTTAGTTGATGCAAGAGGTCACGGCCAAAGTGATAAGCCACACGACCCTGCTGCCTATGATCAGGCAGCCATCGCATCCGATGTCGTCGCGGTGCTCGACGGGCTTGGGCTCCGTACATCGAATTTCTTTGGCTACTCCTACGGTGGCTACGCTGCCTTTGGCCTCGCCCAATACTATCCGAAGCGCATCGGCTCTTTTGTAATTGGAGGGGCTCATCCGTATGCGGAGAACCTCCAGCCATTCCGTGATTTGTTTCCGAGTGATCCGGCAGTATTGGCTGCATCAATCGATAAGATTTTCGGGCATTTGGTTCCACCCAGTTGGCGGGATCGGCTTGTTGCAAATGACGTGGCCGCGATCCACTTTGCCGCGCGGGACCGTTCGTCGATAGCCGACGATGTATTACTGAAGATGACAATTCCCTGCTTGCTCTTCGTCGGCGAACGGGACCCGCGCTTAGCCGCAGTACGGGAGTGCGCATCGCACCTAGCGAACGCTGCACTGTTCGTGTTGCCCGGTTGCGATCACATGACCGCTGTAGGACAAACCGAGGCCGTTGTGGCGCGCATTAATAAGTTTCTATCTTCAGTCTGATGAACCGCAACCGGCCGGGCGATCCCCGGACATGTCCGGAGCGGAAGGTAGACCGGACCTGACTGCCCACGGCTGAAACCGGCGCTGTTGACCCAAACCAGACGTTACCCAACGCTCTTGGACCGGCGCCGAAACGAGCTTACCATCAGAGCCAGTTGGAGCTGGCCATGAAACGACGCGAGTTCATCGGACTGATCGGCGGAATGACGGCGTGGCCACGGACCGTATGGGGACAACAGGCTGCGAGCCTGCCGCTCGTCGCGGTCCTCGCGATGGCGACCGAGCAAATTGCGAACGCACGGAGCGCCAATATCCGCGAGGGCCTGAAGCGGGCCGGCCTTGTCGAAGACAAGGACTACATCATTACGGTACGCTTCGCCGAAGGCGATTCCGTACGCCTGCAGGAAATCGTGAGGGAATTGGATCGCCTGAAGCCACGTGTCTACGTCACAGTGGCCAACAGCCCCCAGCCAATCCACAGGCTGGCCCCGAACGTACCAGTGGTCTTCACAGCCATTGCAATCGATCCTGTCGCGTACGGTTGGGTGAAGAGCTATGCAAAGCCGGGCGGCATGACGACAGGCAATGTCCAGAACGCCCTTGGTGGTCTGGAGAGCCTGACGAGCAAGCAATTTCAACTTTTTAAGGAGCTGGTGCCAAACCTGATGCGGCTTGGGTTCATTGGTCTAATGGATACTGCTGTCCAATTTCCAGTTGAGCATGCTGCGGTGCAGAAGGCCGCTCAGCAATTGGGCTTCGCCGTCTCCATGTATGATGTGCCGACGCTCGATGACGTCGAGAGCGCGATTGAATCGGGGCAGCGCGACGAGGTTAGCGCATTCTTCGTGTCAATTTCTCCGAGACTGGTGGCTCGTATTCCCCAAATTGTCGCTACGCTCGCAAAGACCGGTAAACCGGCTCTTGGCCCCACCGCCGTGTGGGCGCGAGGCGGGCTCTTAATGTCCTACTCTACGGATTTCGATGAGCAGGCTCGCCGCGCCGGTGGCCAAGTCGCACAAATTCTGAGCCAACTTCGGATTGCGTCCGCAATGGGTCAACAGCGCCGGTTTCGGCCGTGAGCAGTCAGGTCCGGTCTACCTTCAACCCCGGACAGGACCGGACACCGCCCGGACGGTTGCGATGGGCCACAACCGGACTCATGCAACGCAGCAATCACGGCTTTTATTCGATCAACTCGTCGGCCTGCGCGAGTAGTGCTGGCGGGACCGTAATGCCAAGCTGCTTCGCCGTTTTCAAGTTCAGGATAAGCGTGAACTTGTCCGCTTGCTCGATGGGCAGATCGCCGGGATTAGCTCCCATCATCGTAAGATGGTTGTGAACCTGCATCGGGCATCCGGGCGGTGCCTTTTTTATCTTGCCGTTGTCTTGCCCGCTCAGTCGCTGGCCGACTCTACAGAGCAGCCAAGCTGCAACTTTGCCTGCTTCGCACAGTACCTGTTCGACGGTAAGTGCCTTAAGCCATTGCCCATCGTGCGGAACGGTTTCGCGACGTGTCCATAGCCGCTATCGACGTTGCGTGACCGATCTTCCGCTCGCGGGGCGGATCGTCCAGCTCCTGGTAATCGCCCGCCGCTTCCGCTGCGATGCCGTCCTGTGCGGGCGCCAAATCTTCACTGAGCGCTTCGCCGAGGGGATACTGGCTCCATCAGCGCGACGCACGGCGAGGCTGGACTCTATTGTCCATCACCTCGGTCTGGCGCTTGGTGGTCGACCGGCGGCAGGCTTCGCAAAACGGCTGATGCTGCCGGTGAGCAAAGACACGCTCCTGCGAGTGGTCCGACGCCGTAGCCGTCCGCCGGCCGACCCGCTCAGGGTTATCGGCATTGATGATTGGGCCTGGCGGCGCAATCACCGATACGCCAGCATCATCTGCAACCTGGAAAAGCGTCAGATTGTCACGCTGCTGCCGGATCGGGAGCCCGCAACCGCCCAAGCGTGGCTCGCTTCGCATCCCACGATCGCGATCGTCGCCCGTGACCGTGGTGGAGGATATGGCGAAGCCGCAGCAAAGGCCTTGCCGTACGCGATGCAGGTGGCAGATCGTTGGCATCTGATGGAGAACGCCAGTCGAGCTTTTCTCGACGCCGTCCGCAAATCGATGCGACCGATACGCACCGTGATTGGCGCGATCACGATCGATCCCGCGCTGCTCACAGCCGCCGAGCGCCTCCAGTATGAAGGCTACCTGCGCCGAGAGGAGACCAATGCGGCCATCCTGGCTCTGTCGAAGAGCGGCATAGCCATCAAGCAGATCGTGCGCCAGACTGGCCATATCAGGAAGCTGGTACGGCAGGTGATCCGCGGCGAACGCACCGATGTTTTTCGAACCCGGCAAAGTTCGTTGGATCTGCATTTGCCATAGCTCGATAATCAATGGGTGTCCGGCTGTCGAAACGGGGCTGAACTCTGGCGCCGCCTAGCAGCACGCGGCTTCCGCGGCTCGCTCCGCGTCGTCAGCGAGTGGGCGACCCGCAGACGACAGGCCGAAAAGGCCGATGCACAGAACCTGCAGCGGATTCCCTCAGCCAGAACAATCGCTCGCCTCATGACCATCGGGCGGGACCTGCTCACGAAAGCGGAGACCGTCACGGTCGCGGCGATCGAAGCTGGCGTACCAACCCTGGTCGAAGCGCGCGAGATCATCGCTGAATTCCACTTGATGATCCGGCGCAAAACTGAGGAGGGGCTCATACCATGGATCGAGCGCGCCCGCGCCAGTCTCGTCGCCTCGTTCGCCAGCGGCGTTGCGAAAGATGAAGCAGCGGTTAGGGCCGCAATCACTTCGCTCTGGTCCAACGGACAAACTGAAGGTCAGATCACGCGCCTCAAACTCGTCAAACGTCAAATGTACGGTCGCGGAAAAATCGATTTGCTTCAAGCTAGACTAATCGGCGCAGAATAATCGGAGCTGCACCAAAAATGCGTCAGAGCCAATATTGCAGGCCGAATGACAGGCAGAGCGGACCAGATTTGCTCAACCTAAGTTCTTCGCTTTTTAACCCCGGAGCCGACATCTCGTTTGATGAAAGCATCTGCGGTTGCCTGATGGCCCTCTCAAAAACGCGACGTAACAACCGCGCGGCAAATCCGTATTTATCCAAAAACAGAGGGTGAGACGTGATCAAAAGCCGTGAGAATTTGCTAGGACCTTTGATACCGAACGCCTACCTGCGCGATGCTGCCCCGGAAGACTCCGCAGGGATTGGGGTTATCGCTGAGGAAACTGGTCTATTTCCGGCCAGTATGGCGAGCCAAATGATACAAGGCTGCTTCAGCAGGCCAAACGAAGCATTTCTCTTAGTTGCAGGTTCCGACGACTCAATGCTCGGCTTCGCATATTGTGAGCTTGAGCGGCTGACTTCGGGCACCTGGAATCTTCGCGCCATTGGAGTAGCCCCCAAATGCCACCGGTCTGGCATCGGATCGGCGTTGTTACATCACGTCGAGAAGAAAATCAGTACTTTAGACGGTCGCGTAATCATCATCGAGACTACCGATGAGACCGCGCAAGAGCCGGCGCGCGTTCTGTATTCTACATCGGGATATAAGAAAGAGGCATACATTCGGGATTTCTGGGACGTAGGCGTAGCAAAAGTCGTTTTCTGGAAGCACTTCTAATCGAACATTGTCTTGGGAAGGATGACTGCATTTGGCCCAGCATTTCGCGTGGAATGGGGATTAGCCTCGCGGCGCTGGGGCTTGTGGTTTGTCTCAGCACATCCTCAACCGTCCAAGCCCAAGGGGTGAGCTGCTGCCGGTTTGATGGACACCCGGTTAAGCTAATCCCACCTCGCGCTCGAACTCAACAGGGCTGAGGTATCCGATCGTCGAATGACGCCGGACGGCGTTATAGAAGCGCTCGATGTAGTCGAACACATCTGCTCTTGCCTCGTTCCTGGTAATATAGGTCTTGCGCTCGGTGCGCTCGGTCTTCAACGACGAGAAGAAGCTCTCCATCGCCGCGTTGTCCCAGACGTTGCCGGATCGGCTCATGCTGCAAACGATCCCGCTGTCCGCCATCAGGCGCTGGAACTGTTCGCTGACGTATTGGCTGCCGCGATCGGAATGATGCATCAGCGCATCCGGTTTGCTGGTAAGCGTAGCGCCGCGGCCCTTTAGATTGTCTGTGCGCGATTTTGGGAGCGCCGCTAGAAGAGTCATCTTCTGCAAGGGTGCTCACAATGGACGACCGTTCGGACGACATAAGACGACCATTGACACAGCGTATCGAAGTGTACGCCGGCGCAGGCCGTAAGCAGTGGCCGGATGATTTGAAGGTCCGGATTGTCGCGGAAAGCCTTGAGCCGGGCGCGGTTGTAACAGATATCGCACGCCGGCATGGCTGCCGGCCCCAGCAGGTGCATGACTGGCGGCGCCGGGCGCGTTCAGGTCAACTGGTGCTGCCAGCTGCGGC
>NZ_JAFCLG010000043.1 GCF_018129685.1 Bradyrhizobium manausense | reverse complement strand
GCCCTCATTGCTGTCGCCAGGAAGCTGCTGACCATCCTCAACGCCATGCTGCGCGACCGAAAAATCTATAAGGTCGAACCATCAACATAACAGTTGCCGGCCTTCGCCGGGACGACGCCGGGGAGACAGGGGAGTGCAGTCCGATGTCCCAACCCACCGCCCTTATCACCACCGAGCAGCTCGCTACCATCCTCGGCGCCCGCAACCTGCGCCTCTACGACTGCACGACCTATCTCGAACCTGCGCCGTCAGGCAGCGACGTACCCTACCGCGCCGTGCCCGGCGACAGGACCTTTGCGGCCGGCCACATTCCCGGTGCCGATTTCCTCGACCTGCAAGGCGAGTTCTCCGACACTTCCTCGTTGCAGTTCTTCATGATGCCCGGCCTCGCTCAGCTCGAAGCCGCGTTCGGTCGCCACGGCGCGGACGCCGGCAAGACCATCGTGCTCTACAGCATCGGCACAATGATGTGGTCGACGCGGTTCTGGTGGATGCTGCGCTCCCTCGGTGTCGACGCGCGGGTGCTCGACGGCGGCTTCGATAAATGGAAGGAAGAGGGTCGGGCGATCGAGACCGGTGCGCCGAAGGGCTATCCGGCCACGACCCTGAAGGCGGCGCCGCGCGGCGGCTTCTTCGTCGACAAGACCTTCGTGAAGGCCCGCATCGGCGATCCCGCGACCGTCACCGTCAACGCGCTCGGGCCGCAATTTCACCGGGGACTCGAGCCGAGCCGCTACGGCCGGGCTGGCCGCGTTCCCGGCAGCGTCAACGTTCCGGCCGCGACGCTCGTGAATGGCAACAAGACGCTGACGACGCTGGCCGATGCCGAAGCGAAGTTCGCCGCTGCAGGCGTCACGCGCGACAAGAACGTGATTCTCTATTGCGGCGGGGGGATCTCGGCGACGATCGACTTGTTTCTGCTGACGCAGCTCGGCTACGACAAGCTCGCGCTCTACGACGCCTCGATGGGCGAATGGGCGAGTGACCCCTCGCTACCGATCGAGACGGATTGACGCGCGCAAGCTTACTGCTTCGCGAGGCAGACAGAGAACTCGCCGTTGCGGATGCGCGCGGGAAAGCCCTCGACGAACTTTGCCACGGCATCCTCGCCATAGGTGCCGACAAGCTCGGCCAGCGCTGCGAAAAGGCTCGCTTGCGCCAGGCAGTCGCCATCAACGCCGTCATGGCGCGCTTCGGCCCAGGCCTCGTTCAGATAGCTCAAGGCGGCCTGCTTCTGCTCATGGTCGGGCAGCGGCGCGCGGGCGGGGGCGTAGGAAATCGGCTGGCTCATGAAACTCGATCAGGGCTGGGGCGCGATCCACGGCGATGCGCTGTGCGAGAGGTGTAGCACGCGCATTAACGACCGCTAGGCCACATCTTTAAGAACGGTTAACGGCTGTGAACAAACTCGATGTCGGGGTTCAAGCGAGCTCAGTTCGCGTATCGCGCCGTGAGATCCCGCGAGATCTTCGAGCCTTCCTCGATGTAGCGGCGGATCGCCACCGTCGCCGCCGGTGTGCAGCTCCTGTAAGTCTGCTGGAAGCCGTTATAGCCGCGGTTGAAGGCGGCGATCATGCGGGTGCGGCGCTCGCCGGCGGGGGTTTCGGCATCGATCAGCGCCTGCATCTCGCTGCGCCATTTGTTGCCCTCGTTGGTGCCGCAGATGCCGCGCAGATAGTGCAGGCCGCCGAGGACCTCGGCCAGGCGCTGCAAATCGCCGTCGAACGGCGCCGCGGCGTCCTGGGCCCGGGTGGGCGCGGAGGCGCAGGCGACAATGAGGGCAAAAATGGCCAGAAATCGCGGAAACATCGGCGGCGTGTATGCCCCCTCGGGGCCGATGACGCAAGGCGGCGCGTTCAGGAACGGATCAGGCGCGCGGCGGACTGGATGATCTCCTCCAGCCCCCCGGTCATCTTGAGGCCGCCAAGGCCGCCAAGGCTGCCGAGAGCGTCCGGGGCGATCCAGCTGAAATCGTCGAGCTCGTCATTCAGGGTCGGTTCCCGGGCCACCCAGCGGGCGGCAAAGGACATGATCAGATAGTGGCCGGCGCCCGGTGCGGCCGGCAGCACTTCGCGCCAGCCGGCAAGACTGACGATCTCGATCTCGAGCCCGGTCTCCTCGTCGACCTCGCGCTTGAGCGCGTG
The DNA here is from genome assembly GCF_018129685.1 of Bradyrhizobium manausense. Lineage (GTDB taxonomy): Bacteria > Pseudomonadota > Alphaproteobacteria > Rhizobiales > Xanthobacteraceae > Bradyrhizobium > Bradyrhizobium manausense_D. The sequence continues at coordinate 13,404 of NZ_JAFCLG010000043.1, read as the reverse complement.
ATGCAGCGATTCGCCAAATTCGACCCGGCCGCCCGGCAGCGAATAGAAGCCCTTGGCGGGCGAGCGGGCGCGGCGGGTCAGCAGCACCTTGCCGTCACGAAAAATGGCCGCGCTGACGGCGATCTGGGGATGGGTGGGCTGGGTGACGCCGGCCATGGCTTCTTCATCTCTCCCCAGCTGGCAGAGGTCGATTTGCGAAGCAAATCGGGTGAGGGGGCGCAGTCGACGCGAGGGACCAAAGCCCTTCACCCGGCGCTACGCGCCGACCTCTCCCGACGGGAGAGGTAGACGGCGTGCGGAGCAAGGTCTGACCCACCTTCATGAGCTCAATTCGCCATGATGGTGTCGACGTCGGCTTCCGTGCCGCCATTGATGATGCCGCCGCAGGCCGCGATCAGCGGCTTGACCCAGGCCGTCGCCTGCTCGGCCAGCCGGACGCGGGTCGTGTCCTTGTCGACCTCACGCATGGCCGAGCCGACCGCCGTCAGGATCGAGGTCATGGTGTCCGTGATGTGGTCGAACTGGGCGCGCACGGATGGCTCGGCCTTCTCATAGGCCTCGATGGCCAGATCCCGTGCCTTGAAGTTCGAGGCCGTAAAGTGCTCGGCATAGGACAGCGGCGACCAGGTGAGAAAATCCTCGGCGCATTCCGGCATGTCCGGGATCATCTCCAGGAGCATCACGGCTTCATTGAAATGGTTGAGATAGTCAGTGGCAAGCCCGGTCCGCGGGTTGATGTTGGCCACGCGCAGCCGCTCAGCCCAGGCCACGGCCTCGGGGCCCGTCTGTGCGCGCGTCGCGGGTTGGGAGGCCATTGAGCTCATCCGCCGCAGTGTTAACGTTCGAGGTTAAAAGGACATCAACGAACCCTATATTGGCACAAGGATGTGTGGTCGCTTCGTCATAACTTCGGCCCCCGCGGCTTTGCGGCAATTGTTTGGCTACGTCGAGCAGCCGAATTTCCCGCCCCGGTACAATGTCGCGCCGACACAACCGATTCCGGTCGTGCTGATCGAGAATGGCGCGCGCCATTTCCGCCTGATGCGTTGGGGATTGCTGCCGAGCTGGGTCAAGGATCCCAAGGGATTTACGCTGCTGATCAACGCCCGCTCCGAGACGGTGTTGGAGAAGCCGGCGTTCAGACACGCGATTCGGCGACGTCGCGGCCTGATCCCGGCCGACGGCTATTACGAATGGAAGTCCATCGATGGCCGCAAGCAACCGTTCTTCATCCATCGCGCGGATCGCACGCCGCTCGGCTTCGCCGCGCTGTTCGAGACCTGGATCGGGCCGAATGGCGAGGAACTCGATACGGCGGCGATCGTGACGGCGGCAGCCGGCGAGGATCTCGCCACGCTGCATGACCGCGTGCCCGTCACCATCAGCCCGCGCGATTTCGAGCGCTGGCTCGATCATCGCGATGACGAGATCGATGCGATCCTGCCGCTGATGACGGCGCCTCGCATCGGCGAGTTCGCCTGGCACCCGGTCTCCACCCGCGTCAACCGCGTCGCCAATGACGACGCGCAGCTGCTCTTGCCGATCAGCGCGGAAGAGATGGAAGCGGAAGCCGAGGCCGCGAAGCCGAAGAAGCCGGTGCGGAAGGCGGCGGCTGCGTCATCGGATGACGGGCAGGGGTCGCTGTTCTAGGCAAGCTGCCGTAGGGTGGGCAAAGCGAAGCGTGCCCACCATTCGTTGCGATCGGAGAAAGTTGGTGGGCACGGCGCGTCGCGCCTTTGCCCACCCTACGAGACCTACGATCGTGTCGGATTCAAGCCGCGGCGACAGCCGATCCGAGCGCGGCATTGCTGAACGCCTCGCCGCCGATGCCCCAGCCGCCATCCACGGCGTAGCTGACATTTGCAAAAATGTGCTCCCGCTTGATGCGTCCTTCGGCGGCACGCTCGATGATATCGGTGCCCTCCGAGATCCAGGCGTCCTTCAGCTCCTGCGTCGGCAGCACGAATGAAGGCACCTTGAGTTCGAACACGGCGATGTCGGCAGGCTTGCCGCCGGAATAGGTGCGGCGTTTCGGCACCACGGTCACCTCACCGATCACGTTCGGCGTCATGAAGCGATTGCCCGTGAGGCCGTGCAGACGCAGGAGCAGCTCCGTCAGCTTGCCGAACGCCTCGGCTTCCCCCGATGGCGTCAGTGCACCTTCGGGAACGATGATTTGAATGGGCATGTGAAGTCTCCAGTTTTGCACCGTGAGATAACGGTCGTTATATAAAACATAACGATCGTTATCTCGTCAAGCGTAATATAACGATCGCTATCGAGAGGGATCGGCGATGGCACGACCGAAGAAGAGCGATGGTGACGCGCGCGCGCGACTGGCGGATGCGGTCGGGCGCGGCTTCCGCACCGGCGGATTCGGCGGCGCCGGGGTGGACGCGCTCGCCAAGGGCGCGGGCCTTACGTCGGGGGCGTTCTACGCCCATTTCGAATCCAAGGCGGATGCGTTCCGGCTTGCGGTCGCGGACGGGCTCGCCTTCCTGCGCGGCGGCATCGCCCAGTTCCAGGCTCAATATGGCGGCGGTTGGCGCGAACCGTTCATCGATTTCTATCTGGGTGAGCGGATGGAGGTGGGCCTCGATGAGGCATGTGCGCTACCCAGCTTCTCCTCCGACGTCGCGCGCTCGGACGCCGCAACGCGCGCTGTTTATCAGGGCGAGTTGGAGCGTCTCGTGGACCTCGTCGCGCAGGGGTTTCGCGGCACGCATGCGCGGCAGCGCGCGCTGGCGCTGCTTGCGATCCTGACCGGCGCCGCCGACATGGCGCGCGCGGTAAAGGATGACGCCATCAGGCGCGACATCCTCGCCGCAGCCAAGGTCGCGGCGAAGGCGATCTAGCTCTCAGACGACTTCCCGCGCCCTGAGCGCTGCAATCTCGGTTGCATCGAACCCCAGCTCGCCCAGCACCGCATCCGTATCCGCGCCCAATTCCGGGGCCATCCGATCGAGCTTTCCGCCACCATGGGCGAGCCTGAAGCCGCTGCCGGCAAAGCGCAGTCGGCCGTAGGGCGTGTCCAATTCCTGAATCGCGCCGCGTGCCTTGATCTGCGGGTGGTCGATGACCTCTTCGACCTTCCAGATGCTGGCGCAGGGCGCGCCGGCGTCTTCCAGAATGGTCTCCCATTCGCGCGCCGGCTTTGCAGCGAGCGCTTCTTCGATAATGGCGCGCAGCGCCGGCTCGTTTTCGTTGCGGGAGAACCAGTCGGCGAAGCGCGGGTCGGCGAGCGTATCCTCGCGGCCGAGCGCAGACATCAGCGCGCGATATTGCTTCTCGTTGTTGACCGCGAGCAGGATGTGGCCGTCGCCGCATTTGAACAGGTTCGCCGTGGTCCTGCGGCTGACGGCCTGATTGCCCGACAGCTGTTGGCGATGGCCGGCAACCGACCAGTCCGCGATTTGCCCGGAGAGAAACGCCATCGTCGCTTCCAGCATGGAGACGTCGACCAACTGCCCCTTGCCGGTGCGGTCGCGCTGGTAGAGCGCGCTCGACACGCCGAACGCGGCCGTCGCGCCGGAGAGTACGTCGCACACTGCAAAGCCCGCGCGTGTCGGGCCAGTTTCGGGGTGACCCGTGATCGCCATGATGCCCGACAGCGCCTGCATCTTGCCGTCATAGCCGGGCCGCAGGCGATCGGGACCGGTCTGGCCGAAGCCCGATACCGCGCAATAGATCAGCTTGGGATTGATCGCCGAGAGCGCCTCATAGCCGATGCCGAGCTTGTCCATCACGCCCGGGCGGAAGTTCTCCATGACGACGTCGACGGTCGCGGCGAGCTTCTTCACGATGGCGATCGCATCGGGCTTTTGCAGATCGAGCGTCAGGCTGCGCTTGTTGCCGTTGATGGCCTGGAACGCCGGCGCCAGCCCGCGCTCGGCCCATTCGCGTGAGAGTGGCGTGCGGCGCATGTCCTCGCCCTCGCGCCGCTCGACCTTGATGACATCGGCGCCCAGGAGCGCAAGCTGGTAGCTGGCGTAAGGACCGGCCAGCACTTGCGTAAAATCCAGGATCTTCACGCCCTCGAACGGTCGCGTCACGTCTCTCTCCCCTCGTTGTTCTGTTTTATTTGAGGACGTCAAAGCATGATCCGGAAAAGTGCGAAGCGGTTTTCCGGAAAGATCATGCGTAAACAAAAACCTAAAGCGCGACGACGATTCATCCAAGTCTCATCGCGCTTTAGGCGGCGCGATTGCCGCGCGCGATCTCCTTCTGCTTGTCGAATTCGGCGCGGCGGCGGGCCAGCTCTTCCGGCGAAAGCTGCGCGACATTGTTGTAGTCGAGCTTCCAGGAGGCATCCTCGCTCCAGCGCAGCGGCGACTGCATCGTGGTCTGCGGGCCGCTCGCGGTCTCCAGCAGTTTCAACGCCAGTTCCAGCGTTTGGGCCTGCGAGGCAATATCATGGGGCTTGCCGGCGGAGTTGCCGAGCGGAAAATCGGAGAACAGGAAGCGCGGCACCGCGGCGTGCTCGATGATGTCCTTGGCGCAGCCCATGATCACGGTCGCAATCCCGCCTGCCTCCAGATGCCGCGCCACCAGCGCCGTGGTCTGGTGGCAGACCGGGCAGTTCGGCACCAGCACGGCGACATCGACCTTGTCCGCGATGCAGCGCGCCAGAATCTCCGGCGCGTCGGTGTCGAGCGTGACCCGATGGCTGCGATTGGTCGGTGCGCCGAAGAAGCGCCGGCTCACCTCGCCGATCCGGCCAGCAGAGGCCGCCTTCAAGAGCTGCGGTAGCGGAAACCAGGTGCCGTTGTCGGTCGCCGAGCTGTGCTTGCGGTCGTAGCCGATGTGCGAGATGCGCAGATCGTGCTGCTGTGAGGTGTCGCCGTCATAGACCTGGTAGAATTTCGCGCTGCCATTATACGCCGCTCCCGGCCCCTGATCGCCCTTGGTGGGATCGTAGGGCGCGGCGGTCGTGATGATGGTGACCCGCGATTGCGTCAGCGGTTTCTTCAGCGGCTGGAACGGCGCCGTGGTGTAGTGCGCCCAGCGATACGGCGTGGTGTAGCCGATCGCCGCGTAATAATCCCGCGTGCGCTGCATATAGGGAATCGGGGAATCATGGTCGGGCGCAAAGCCGAATTCATCGTCGCGCGGAGCGGACATGGGCGCGTCTCCTGGTTCTAGTTGACGACAGACTAGAGGTAGTCCGGGATCAGCTCAACCGGGGGCGGAGCGGCGCAGGCCACAATTGCATTGTGCGATGAAGCCGAGCGAAAGGTGCTCTGACCCTCCCCTGGAGGGGGAGGGTCGATCGCGCGCAGCGCGAGCGCGGTGGGGTGATCTCTCCACACGGGCACTGTTGGACGGGGAGAGACCGTCACCCCACCCCGTCTCATGTCTCGCTTCGCTCAACATGAGCCGACCCTCCCCCTCCAGGGGAGGGTAAGCAAGTCTATCTGAATATATGCAGCGCCGCGTATTGCAGCAGCATGATCGCCTTGGCGTCGATGATCCGCCCGTCGGCGATCATCGCCAGGGCCTCGTCGATGCCAAGCTCCAGCACCTCGATATCCTCGCCCTCGTGTTCGAGCCCGCCGCCGGCGCTGACCCGCATGTCCGGCTCGTATTCGGCGACGAAGAAGTGCAGCCTTTCGGTGATGGCGCCCGGGCTCATGAAGGCCTCGAACACCTTGTGGACGTCGTGCAGGCGATAGCCGGTTTCTTCCTCGGCTTCGGCGCGGATGCGCACCTCCGGCGAGGCGTCGTCCAGCACGCCGGCGGCAGCTTCGATCAACAGGTCGTCATGTCCTCGGATGAATGCCGGCAGGCGAAACTGCTTCACCAGGATCACGGTGCGCGCGGCGCGGTTATACGGCAGCACGGCCGCGGCATTGTCGCGCTCGTAGGTCTCGCGGTGCTGTGTCTGCCACGCGCCATTGGCGCGCCGGTACTCGAACGTGGTGGTCTTCAGCGTCGTCCAGCCGTTCGAGAGCACGCGGACGTCCTTGATGCGGACGCGGTCGGAGATGGTCATGACTGTCTTTCAGTGTTCGCGGCCGTCGAGCCACTTCTGGAACATCACCGACGTCGATTCCTCGAAGCCGAGCGACTGATAGAACGCATTCGCCTGCGCATTCTCGCGGCGGACCAGCAGCTGCAGCTTGGCGATGCCGGCTGCGCGCAGCCAGTGCTCGGCCGCCGCCATGATGGCGCGGCCATGGCCGCGCTTGCGCCCATCAGGATCGACCGCGACGTAGTAGACCCAGCCACGATGGCCATCATGGCCGACCATGACGGTTGCGGCGATCGCGCCATTGTCGCGGCCGATCAGCACCGTCGAATTGTCGCGCCGCCGCGCCAGCGCGATGTCGGCATGCGGATCGTTCCAGGGCCGCGTCAGGCCGCAGCGCTGCCACAGCGCAACGACGTTTTCGATATCGGCATCACTGATGGCATCAATCGTCAGAGCAGCTACGGTCACAGCACCTTCCCCGGATTCATGATGCCGTGCGGGTCGAGCATCGCCTTGATCGACCGCATCAGCTCGATGGCGGTCTTGTCCTTCACCTCCGGCAGCTCGTCGCGCTTGAGCACGCCGATGCCGTGTTCGGCCGAGATCGAGCCGCCCATGCGCAGCACGATTTCGAACACCACGGCGTTCATCTCGTGCCAGCGCGCCAGATAATCCGCGGTGTTGGCACCAATGGGCTGGCTGACATTGTAGTGCAGATTGCCGTCGCCGAGATGGCCGAACGGCACCGGCCGCGCGCCGGGGATCAGCTTCACCACGGCGGCGTTGGCCTCCTCGATGAAGGCGGGTACGGCGGCAACAGGCACCGAGATGTCGTGCTTGATCGATCCGCCCTCGGGCTTCTGCGCCCACGACATCTCCTCGCGCAATTTCCAGAAGCCGTTGCGCTGGGTGAGGTTGGCCGCGATCACGGCGTCGTCGACGATCTCCTCTTCCATGGCGCGCGCGAGGATCGTCTCCAGCAGCGTGCGGGCATCGTCGCCGGGGGAGGACAATTCCATCAGCACGTACCAGGGGTGCTTCTCGGGAAGCGGATCGCGCACGTCGTTGCCGTGGCGCACCGAGAAATCCACCGCCATCTCCGACAGCAGCTCGAAGCTCGTCAGCGTATTGGCCGCTTCGCTCTGCGCGATCGCCAGCAGCTTCAGCGCCGCCTCGGGCGACTTCAGCCCGACATAAGCGGTCTCGATCGCCCGCGGCTTCGGAAACAGCTTTAATGTCGCCGCGGTGATGATGCCGAGCGTGCCTTCCGCGCCGATGAAGAGGTTGTGCAGATTGTAGCCGGTGTTGTCCTTCTTCAGCTTCGACAGCAAATTGAGCACGCGCCCATCCGCGAGTACCACTTCCAGCCCCAGCGCCATCTCGCGCGCCACGCCATAGGCGAGCGCGGCCGTGCCGCCGGCATTGGTCGAGAGATTGCCGCCGATGGTGCAGCTCCCCTCCGCGCCGAGCGAGAGCGGAAACAGCCGGTCCACGTCGGCAGCCTTCTGCTGCGCGATCTGCAGCACGACGCCGGCCTCGCAGGTCATGGTGTTGGACGCCGTGTCGACCTCGCGGATCCTGTCCATGCGCCGCAGCGACACCACCACTTCGCCATTGTGCGGCGTCTGGCCGCCGACGAGTCCGGTGTTGCCGCCCTGCGGCACCAGCGCGATTCCGTGCTCGGAGGCGAGCTTGCAGATCGCGGAGACCTCTGCCGTCGAGGCAGGGCGCAGCACCAGCGGCGAGCGGCCGTGGAAGAGGTTGCGCTCCTCGGTGACGTAGGCCTGGATATCGGCCGCTTCGGTGATCGCGTGCCTGTCGCCGACGATCTTGCGGAATTTCTCGATCAGCTCGGGCGCAAGCGGCGGGGCCGCGGATTGATTGATGTTCATCGTCTCGTCTCTACTTCGCTCTTGTCTCTTGCGCATGATCTTATCGGAAAACCGCTGCACACTTTTCCGGATCATGCGCTATCGCGCAACCGCCGCGCGGCGCAGCCGGTCGTTGATGGCTTCGCCCAGATCCTGCTCGGGGATGGCCATGACGGCAATCGTCTTGGGCGCCTTCGCATCGAGCGCCCGAAGATAGCCGAACAGGTTGGCCGCAGCTTCATCGAGATCAGCCGCGGGCGACAAATTCATGACGGCGGCGGCGGTCTCCTGGCCGGGCAGGCGCGCGGGGCCGAACGCGAGCAGCGCTTCATCTGGCGCAACATCCCGCGCATGGAGCCGCACCTTGGCGCGCGGCGCATAATGCGAGGCCAGCATGCCCGGTGCCAGCGGCTGGCTGTCGTCGCTCTCTGTCTCGACAGGCGGCCGCGTCAGCGGCGCGCCAAGCACGGCCTCGATCCGTTCGCGCGAGAGCCCGCCGGGGCGGAGCAACATCGGCGCCTCGAAGCAGCCGACAATGGTCGACTCGACTCCGACAGCGACCGGCCCGCCGTCGATGATCAGGTCGATCCGGCCCGCAAGGTCACTCTCGACATGGGCGGCCAGCGTCGGCGAGACGTGGCCGGAGATGTTCGCGGACGGCGCCACCACCGCCCTGCCAAAGGCGCGCAGGATCGCCTCTGCGACGGGGTGGGCGGGAATGCGGACCGCGACCGTGTCGAGGCCGGCGGTGGCGAGCTCCGCCACCGGGCAATCATCCGTCTTCGGCACCACGAGCGTCAGCGGTCCCGGCCAGAACGCTTCTGCGAGCCTCAACGCGCGCGCATCGAACCGGCCGATCCGCCGCGCGGCCGCAAGGTCGGGGACATGGGCGATCAGCGGATTGAACGCCGGCCGTCCCTTGGCGCTGTAGATGTGGGCCACCGCCGTGGCATTTGCGGCGTCGGCGCCGAGCCCGTAGACCGTCTCGGTCGGAAACGCGACCAGCCCTCCGGCGGCCAGGGTCCGGGCGGCGGCTTCCGCGCCGGCCTCGCCGGCTGGCAAAATCAGTGTTTCAAGGCCCGTTTTCACAGGGATAAAATTCCTCAGCTCGGCCGCTTGCGGTGCGCCACACCCGACGCTATAAGCCGGCCTCTTGTCGGAGTGTGGCTCAGCCCGGTAGAGCACTGCGTTCGGGACGCAGGGGTCGCAGGTTCGAATCCTGCCACTCCGACCATTATTTCAAGTACTTATAGTTTCGATGTTTTTTGTGCGCAATGAAATGCGCAATGATTTGAGGCACATCTGCCATGCCCGTCGATCTTGAGGCGTACGCCAAGGACGTCGAAGAGCAGGCAAGGCAGATCCGCGACGATCTTGAACCGCTCGAAGCGGGAAAAATGACGATCGGGGAGCGCGAGGGGAACGGCCCCTGGCGCGATGTAACCCCGGACATGATCAAGCACCACAAGTCCTCCCTCAGGACCTACGAGCTGATTTTGGCTGACCTCAAGGCGCGAATAGCTCGTGGGGAATAGCGTCCCGCTCAGCGCCTTCCCCCAAACGCTTCCGCCGCCTCTTCCTGGAATTCCGGGTGGTGATGGCCATAATTGGCCTCCAATTGCTCAACCGTCATTCCGAGCCAGCCGGCGGCTTCCCACATGTCCACGCCTGCCTGCATCAGCCAAGTCGCTGCGGTATGGCGTAGCGAATGCCGGACCACGTCATCGCCTAGCCCCGCATCCTCCAGAATGCCTTCCCAAGCTGACCTTATCTTGCCGGCAAGCGGCTGGCCGTCGTGCATGCGGTTCACGACGAACCTGATTTGCTCGCCTTCCCTCATGACCCCAGCGGCGCGGAGTTCTGCCGACCGAGCATGGTCAATCCTGCGCCAACGAACCAGGTGGGGGCGCAGACGGCTGGCGATCTTTGCCGGCGGCCGCCGCTTCTTGGTTGACCGCTCCAGCGCCCCTCTGCCCTGGTAGACCATCGCCTCCAGGTTCATCCAAGGATGCGTTGTTGTTGGCAGCCACTGGGTGCGCCGGATCGTCTCCTCGCGACGAGCGCTATAGATGCCAACTAGGCAGAAGCGCGCCGCAGGATAGCGACGACGAATGATCCACCGTTCCCTGCGCACGAGCGCGCCGTCTTCCCTGCGCTTCCACGTCGACAGCTCGATGTCCCACACGTAGCCGATCGCTGCACCAAGCAGGCGCGCTGCCTCATTGCGCGTCAGCCAGCGGTGTCGCCCATCTGCCTTGGGAGGAAGAGTGATTTTCGGAACGACGCTGAGCGTGTGCTCGGCGTGGTAGGCGTTCACCGCAGCTCGCAAATCTTCAAGCCGGCGTCGCGCGGTTTGATCAGAGACAGTCCCGTTGCGCGGCTTGATGCCGGCTTTCCTATTATTGTCGTTCGCGGTGCCGGTAGACCAGTCGACAAAGTCACGGCAGAGCTGGGCTTTGAGCTCGCTGACGGTTTTGTCGCCAAAGAAATTGTTGAGATCGAGCAGGCGAATGAGCAGTAGGTCGTGCTGCTCCCATGCGCGTTCGTCGCTCTTATCCTTGGGCCGCTTTGAAACCTCATAGGCTGTGAGAACGTCGGCTATTGCGAGGACGCTAGGGTCGGTTGCTCCGATCGTGCTGGTATGCCGCTCGCCGATGTAAGCTTCGAGCGCCTTCGCAGCTCCGTCAATGTCGTCGCGGCTGCGGCCTGTGCGGATTTGCCGACCACGGTCGAGGATGATCCAGGTTTCATCGTCCTCTCTAAACCAGAGTCGTGGCGGCTTGGCTTTGCGGCCCGGCATGACGGCTTCACTAATTTGCGGATTGCGCGAGGTGTCGTCAAATCTTTGCCTGCCACTTTGGCGATTTCAAGAGTCCCTGCGGTCGCCGCCCTGCGCAACGAGGATAATGTCAATGGACCGTGCGGAAAGAACACCGTAGCAGCCTCGACAAGGGTCATCACTTCGTCCTCTCCCCATTGGGCCGGATCGGGCCGTGCTTTTGCGCGGGCGAGCTTGTCGGTCTTACGTTTCGGCATGTCTTGAACGCCGTATTAATGAGGCCTTTGGCTCGGCCGCTAAGTCCAAGGCTATGCGAAATCTGCTCCTCGGGAAGGATTGCCTCTGTACTGGTGCGGCAATCGGCGGTTCCGGCGTACGAACCGGACTGTTTCCGGGCTCTTAATCGGCGGGTCCCAGGTTCGAGCCCTGGTGCGCCCACCATATAGATCAAACACTTAGCATCAGGCGCGAAGCGGTAGGTGGCCTCGTTTTACAGGCCATTTTACAGTTTTCTTCGCGCTTCAGCACGGGGGCTTCAGCGAGCTTAATATCGCGACCGAGGTAGTGCGCATCGAGAATAGCCTCGACGTCCTTGAGTGAGTGTCCGGTCACGGCTGCGATCTGCGGTAGCTGGCGCCGGCAATCGCCAACCGAACCACCGCCGTGCCGCGCAGGTCATGAAATGTAGACTGCCTCTGTAAGGGCACAATGGTCGTGCGGCCAATGCCCACGTTTCCCGGACAGGCCCGAGATGCGACCGGTTTCGGCCTGAATGATACTCTCAATCCAAGGAATTCGGAAAGCCGCACTCCCGCTCGGCTGATTTAGTGACTTAGCCCGTTGCCCTCGGCAATGAGCCTCGTGCCGTAATCTCAGCCGAGAGCTCCTCGATCGACTTGCGCTGCTCCATCGCGGATCGACGGATCAGCGCAAAGGCTGCCGGCTCCGCGAGTGAGTGGGCGTGCATGACATGGAGCACCGCGGCGAGCACGATGCGGCGCGACCGCAGCCGCTGTTCCAGCTTGACGACCTGCTGCTTCAGCTCGCTCGTGCGCTCGTTGCGCTCGAAAGCCATGACGAGCGCCGCGTAGATACCCGCCGAGCGCAACGGCTTGACGAGAAACGACGCCGGATCGAGTTCCAGTACCAGTTTCAGCCGGCTCGGTGTTTCCGTGCCGAGCAGGGCGATCACCGGACAGCGCTCGTGAAATATGCGTTGCGCAGGCCGCGGCAGCGGCAGGAATTCATCGTCGATCAACGCCACGTCTGGAACGAAGTCGATCGTTTCCGACGGCGTCCATGCGATGCTGTCGACCCCGAGACGTTCGAATTGACGCTTGACGATCGAGGTGTCGCGTTCGTCCTTGACGGCGACGAGCGCTTTGCGTCCCCGCAGCGAAAATGAAGACGGTCTGCTCATTTCACGACCCGCAAATGCGGCGCATTCGGCGAAGTCTCGCCCGTCGTGGTCTCCCGCGACGGACTGACGGCGACGTCGAGCTGCGTCAGATAAGGATCAGGCTTAACAGGGGCATCGGCTTCCCAGAATATATCAAACTGTCCGTGCGGATTGGACACGGCGAGCCGCGGTGTAAGGACGCAATGGTTGTTGCTACCATCGATCCATACCGGCCCTTGCGGCGAATTGTAGCGATAGCCGGCCGCGGCGCGCCGGACCTCGCCGATGTTCGACGTGCCCGCGCGCTGCAGGCCGCGCGCCAATAGATAAACCGCGACATAGGCAGACTGCCCGTCGACGGAGGGGCTGCTTTCAGCGCCGTAACGCGCTTTCCAGCGCGCGACGAATGCGCGGTTCTCGGGCAGGCGAATGCTCTCGAAATAGGCCGAGGGTGTAATGCACGGTCTTCGACAAGTCACAAGTCAGCCCGCACTGACGGGATCTTCTCGCGCGACGACTCGCCGCGACCGAAGCCGCCGGGCTCGACATCCCGATGTTGAGCTGCAGCCTCTGCGAGCCGGAACTCGCGATCGTCGGACCGGCGTCGGCAGGCTGTAACGTGCGGCTCGATACCGTGCTCATAGACCAGCCAGGCGAGCATCTCGGCCGAGCCGTAGCCGCTGTCGCCGAGGAGCCGGTTCGGGTAGAGATCGAACCGTTTGAGCGAGCGCTCAATCATGCGCTTGGCGGCCAACACCTCCGCCTGCCGGATTGCCGTGGTCGCCTCGACATCGACGATGATCGCGTTCTCGACGTCGATCAGGTAGTTCGTCGAGTAGGCGAAGAAGGCTTGGCCACCGTGCGCGCCCGTCCAGCGCGCCGCCGGATCGGAGGGCGACACGAACTTCGGCGTGACTTCGGTCGCCGCTCCGAAAGCGGCATCATCGAGCACGGACAATACTCGTCGATCGCCCGACCGGCAGCCTCCGGCGCAAGTCCCTTGTCTCCTTCGATCCCCTTCTGCCGATTAGCATCGGCCTTGATCAGGCTCGCATCGACCGCAAATCCTTCACCCCCGACCAGCCGCTCCTCGATACAGCGGCTCAAAACGCTCTCGAACACGCGACGGAAGAGGTCGCTCTGTCGGAAGCGGCCATGCCTGTTCTTGGAGAACGTCGAGTGGTCCGGTACTGCGTCGTCCAGACCCAGCCAACAGAACCACCGATAAGCCAACTTGAGGTGGACCTCATCGTAAGCGTAGCTCTGCGGCCCTTTTGGATGGCGCTTGAGGTCTAATTTGTTCGCGCGGCGCGTCGCCGCGGTTTCCATGTGTCGGACAACGCGTTGACGGCGGCCTCGAGGGCCTTCCGATCGATCACGTTGG
>NZ_JAFCLG010000042.1 GCF_018129685.1 Bradyrhizobium manausense | reverse complement strand
CCAACGTGATCGATCGGAAGGCCCTCGAGGCCGCCGTCAACGCGTTGTCCGACACATGGAAACCGCGGCGACGCGCCACGCGAACAAAATAGACGTCAAGCGCCATTCAAAAGGGCCGAAGAGCTACGCTTACCAAACAGGAACGCAGGCTTGAGGATCATGTTGCCATTGCGGCTCCGCAGAGGGGCGCGTTCTAAGCCGAGGCGACTACTATGAAAACAACGGCACTCGATGAGTTTTCGCACTACGCCAAGATGACATTGACCGCGCAGCAATTCTATAAAGAAGCCGCTGACTGCCGCGCCGAGGCCGCTCGCGCGTCAACCAAGTCGATCGAGAGGGCTGGCTAAAGCTTGCCGGCGAATGGGAGCGACTCGCACTTGCGGCCGAGCGAGGCCAGATTTTCCGCCGTGGTTAAGGGGAGAGCGCGCCAGAACAAAACGTGCCGCTGGTTGGTTGAGCTCCCGCGCTCAAGCTGCACTGCGCCTTGGAAGGCCGCCCCGCCGTTTTTAGAGCGGTGAGCCGCATGACGTCGGCGTCTTGCTGCGGCGGCGGCAAATTCATGTCGCCGGCACATCTTTCGCCCGGTGGAATTGCGGATCGCTCACCGGAAGACCTCGCCTCCGAATACAAGCTCGGCGAACCGAAGAGTTGTAGGCCATCTGGCCAGCGGCGGTTCGGTGATCTGCGTCGATCTTGGAACAATCATCGACCCTTTCACATTACAGTCTCTCAATATGGGAGCCTGCGATGGCCGCGGAAAGCCTGAAGAAACTGCATACGACGCTCGTGGACAACCGCAAAGGTTACGAGAAGGCCGTCGGAGACGCCGAGCCCGACGTCAAATCCCTGTTCCGCGAAATGGCGGCGTTGAAGGAGAAGGACCACGCCGAACTTCACGCCGGTCTGACTAAGCTGGGCGAGAAGCCGGATGAATCCGGATCCTTCATGGCTACGGTCCATAAGACGGTCATCGGTGTGCGCGCGGCCACCACCGGGCTCGGCACCAACTCGCTTTCGTCGTTCGTGATGGGCGAAAAACAGGTCGTCGAAGAATACGACAGAGCGATCGAAGAATGCGTATCGGATCGAGCACTCGTTGATACTCTGACTCGGCAGAAACAAACGTTGCTCGCAAAGATCGCTCAGATGGAACGCCTTGCAAGCTAGCGATAGGTTGCACGGCTCGGGACGCAGTGCGCTTGGTTGGACTGGCCAGCGCCATCTCTCGGCTCGCCGGTAGCCTCAATGGCGGTATTGTCACCCGGACTTGCAGTCATTTTAGATCGTCAACAATGACCGCAGTGGAGAGCCAAACGTGCAGGCCTTCGCGAGTCCAGACAGGCGTTTGTCCTTAGGTCAAGCAGGACACGATCGCCAAGACAAAGTCTGCGCCCGGGTCACTCAAAAACAATGAAAATAGTGCGCCGGCACCAAGAGCATGTGCAATGACTTTAGGCGTAATCATTTTTAAGCCCCATCTCTCGTCACCATCAACGTAGGCCCGGCCGGTTTTCGGTATACTTCGTCGAACCAGGAAAACGGTGTCGAGGCGGTCGAGTGGCGGTGCTTCGCACGACAAAGGCCGCAGCGGGGCACCGCTGCAGCCTCATTCTCGAAAAAATCCGGGCGAAATAATCTAAGCAGCTGGGCTGCACGTCATTTTGTCCCTAGTACGTACCGATTTTGGGTTGAGGAACCCCTGGGCTTCGCGGGCTTTGATCTGCCGCAACTCTCAAGCCTGATTTCGATGATGGTGAGCCGCTTGTCAAAATCCGGCGACACCGCACATGAATTTCTGGTCGAAACCGCCCAAGGAGACCGCCCGCATTGGCCTTGAGGCGGCCGCGCATGACGGCCTGCTTGCGGCCATCAGCCGGCTTCAGCCCGAGGAGGCCTGCGCGAAACTGGAATCCGCTCCGGAAGGCTTGTCTGAGGCCGAGGCTACCGCCCGCGTCAGGAAATTCGGCCCCAATCTCGTCGCGCGCGAACGCAAGGCCACGATACCGGATATAGTTCGCTCGACTAGGCCCGCCTGTTTCGCCAGTATCTGGATCGCTATATAGGCCCAAGGCTATTTGTTCGGATCAACGGCCTGTTTGCAGAAAGGTCGAGGTAAGGCGGTGTGGCAATATGAATATCCATCAACTCCAGTTAGGTGTCCTGCTCGCAAGCCTATTTTTGGGACGATGCGCGCTTGCCCAAACGCAGCAGGAATGGATGGACTGCCTGGCAGGCGATCTTAGAAATCCAGATGTTCCAATCGCAGGATGCAGCGCGGTCATCAATACGGGCGAGGGGATTCTTCGAAGGCTTGCAAACGCGTACAACAACCGAGGCGTAGCCCGCCGCCTGAAAGCAAACTACGCTCAGGCCATAGATGACTTCAACGAAGCCATAAGGCTTGAGCCAAATTACGCCAATGCTTTCAACAATAGAGGTGTCGCCTACAGAAACATCGGCGACTTGGATCACGCCTTAAGCGATTACGATCGGGCAATTCTGATCAAACCAGACTACTTTGCGGCATTCTATAATCGCGGACTGGCCCTCACAGATAGGCAAGAATACGCAAAGGCGGTCTCTGATTTCAAAGTCGTGTTGGCAGCAGATCCTAGGAATCCTCTCGTGCTATATCGCCTGGGTGCTGCGCTCGTGAAAGCAGGCGATGGCGATGCCGGCAACGCGGACTTGGCTGAAGCAAAAGCAATCAAACCCAACATTGAAGAAGAGATACGAGAAGGACGTCCTTAAGCACTAGCTCAGAACTGCGCGTGCAAGCGAGTTGCGATCGCGGACACCGGACCCCGGTCTCGATTGTAGGCCGGATTGGTGATGAACTGATAGTCAAACGTAAGCTGCCACATGTTGATAGGAATGGTGTAGTAGGTCTCCAGGATCTTCTCAGGCCCGGGATTGGGAAGCGCCCCATCTCCAATCAAGGCGGTGTAACCTCCTGCAGTCAGGTAAGCCTGATGAGCCTTGGAGATCGTATTGAGAATGCCCGCGATCGCGAAGGTGTCGTTAGGGCGGCCCCAGAATCGGCCATTGACTTGAAAGCCTCCCGCGACGGTGGTGTCGTCGTCAGTGAACGCATAGGCCTCGAGCTGACCCGGGGAATAACCCGCACGCATGAACATGCCGAGGCCCGGCAATATCTGCTGCTCCAAATTAGCGGAAATTCCCGACTTGCTGGTGTAGGTGCGCACCGATGCCAAGGTAGGTACGGTCCCGGTCGAGGCCCCGAGCTGAACCGCGTCCGTGAAATTCGCGAGACGAGCCCGCGTCAGATACCCGGTAACCAGCACTTTGCCCGGTTGCCCCCAAAAATCGTATCGGCGTTCGATTTCTCCCAACATCTGGAATTGACCAAATGATGGATCGAGGTCGCTGCTATTCGGAACCTGCGGACCATCAAACACGCCCGCACGTAGTGTCCAAGGACCGGAGTACCATTCGATGGCCGCACCGTAGGTAAATGCCCAGGCGTCTGCGGCATAGTCGAAGGAGCCAGTATTGACCAAAGTCCAGTTCAGGAAGTCACCGCGCGGATCGTTTGCGTATTTGTTTTTGTCAAAAATGTCCACGACGCTGAACTTGCCAACTGTAAGCACAAGCCGGTCACTCGACCCCGTGCCGGCAAACTGATTGAAGCCCGCATCGACTTTCTGACTCTCGCCGCCGAGGTCGATTGTTTGACGCAAGAATGCTCGCGGTATCCGCGCGTAAGGATAGGCCGAGCCAACCTTGTAGGCCTCGGCGCTTGGAAAGCCCGCAACACCGAATGTGCCGCTTAGACCAAACCCTTGGTCAATTTCTGGATCGATCCAAATCTCTGCACCCTTCCAAGGACGAAAACCTAGGTACAGGTCAAGGTCCCACGTTTCACGCCCTGCATTGGGGGCAAGACTGTTTTGTCCTCCGTAGGGAGCGCGGAACGGGAGTGCATATTGGGCGACGAGCGTCGTCTGACCGTGGATTGCGAAGTTATCGTTCTCGAGCGAAGGAACTCCGTTGGTGAAGACATCGCTCTTTGAGGGATCAGCACCGAGCTGATAGTTCACGCCAAGCCTGACGCTCTGCATGGAGAGGTCAGAACTGTAGGTTTGACCGGCTAGCGGGAAGTTCTTTTGACGATTTCCGAAACTCGTTTCAAGAAATTCGAGCTTTGCGGTCCAGTTCGGCCAGATCGGGACCTCGACGCCCGCACCTGCTGCCCAGCCCCACCTGGACAGTAGGGCGGTTTCCGTCATGCCCAGTGCTACGTTGCCTCCAGCCAGCTGGGTTCGCTCCAGCTTGTCATAAGCCCAGGCAAGCCCGCCCGTTCCGTAGACCAGCCAATTTCCAAAGGCATAGCCAAGACGGCCGCGCAACGTCCCATAGTCCAGGACCGTATCGGTATAGCTCGTCTGGCCGCCTGCCACTGACGTTACCGTTTGCGCGCCGGCGATCGTGTTTGGGGCAGAAAGGTCTGCTTCAATGCCCAGCAAAACGCGCGATGGCAGCATATAGTTATAGCCCGCCTGCAATCCGAAGAAATAGCTGCCGGTGCCTTTGAAGGCGTCGATAGAGTTGAAAAAATCCAACGAACCAGTCAGGGGCGCTGCACCGCCTCCCTGGGCAGCGGACCAGTTCGAAGTGCCCGCGGCATAGAAGAAGTGACTGCCAAGATAGAAGCCGGACCAGTCCCACGACGTTGGTGAAGGCGGAGCTTTGACCGGCATTGCCGCCAGATCAGCTCCCGCCGCAGGACGAAAGGCAAGAAAAGCAGAAAGTGCTACGGCCCCTTTCAAAAACGAGTACTTCATTGCCTGCCCCAAGCGACGTGCCACTTACTCAATATTCCTATGCGATTTGCAAGCGCGGCTGCCCGTTCTTCCATTCTTATGTGACGGATTTGCAACAGGGATTTGCGGGGGGACAGTCGTCCTGAGTCGGACGTCGCCCTATTCAATCTCAGGCTTTTTTACCGCGACCGCGATCGCGGCCATAGCCGTCGTTTTCGAGCGGTTGGCGATTGCCCACAATGGCGGTGTATAGAGACACCTCCGATTTTCGCCACGGCACCGCGGCCGGATGTCCGAAGCTACTCGAGATGGTCCTCTGGATACTGGCCCACAAAGTCATGCGGAACATTGTCGATCAAACCGTCGGGCACTGCGATCGAAGCCTGAAACCGAATCGTCCTAAC
Source organism: Bradyrhizobium manausense (assembly GCF_018129685.1). Lineage (GTDB taxonomy): Bacteria > Pseudomonadota > Alphaproteobacteria > Rhizobiales > Xanthobacteraceae > Bradyrhizobium > Bradyrhizobium manausense_D. The sequence goes on along the minus strand of NZ_JAFCLG010000042.1, from coordinate 12,358 downwards.
TCTTCTTCAACTTCACAGGGCAATGTATTTGCACGGCCGCTCGGGCAAACACATCGGTGGGACCAGAAAGCGAGACCACTGAGCGATCGCCTAATAGCCGGCAGTTGAAAAGCCATCTGCAAGGCATGCCAATCGCGCGCGCCGGCGATTACAGAGCCTTCGCGGCGCTCACTCCGGGCGCCGCCGCGGACAGTGTAGTCATGAAGTGTTGCTCGACGTGCGGCATTTTCGGATTGGTTTTGTGCAGGTTGGATGTGATGAGGCTACCCGGGAAGCATTCGCTTCATGACCCCGTCGCGATAGTGAAAGAGATGAAGGAGGGCCGATCCGACATGGAGAACGATGAGGGCGAGCAACGTCCATTCGGCGGCCTGATGGAGCCCGTCGATGGATTTGATAGCAGCGGGATTCGCGCCTGAGAGCATGGGCAGCGGAAACAGGTAGAAAAACGAGATTGACCAGCCGCGGAACGAGGCGAACAACCAACCAGACAGCGTCGTCAGTAACACCATTATGTAGAGCATCCAGTGCACGACCTCGGACGATAGCCGCTGCCATGCAGGAAGAGAGCTTTCGGGCGCAACCGGATGCGTCAGGCGCCACATGAAGCGCAGCAGCGTCGCCGTCAGAATGACGAGACCGACGGAGACGTGGAACGTCATGCCGGCTCCGGGCTTCATGCCACCGTGGATATCTGGCATCAGCCAACCGATCGGATATTGAGCCAGCAGCAGGACGACAATGGTCCAGTGAAAGGTTTTCGCGGTCGTGCCGTATCGCAGCTGCTTCATCATCGGGAGATTGCCTGGCCAAGAGGCGGGTGCCAGGATGCGTGTGCCATGGGATTGATCGGTCCGACGGGTGCGCGGTCGTCGCCCCTGCCGCCCGGGACCGGAAACGCATAACCGACGATGGCCTTGGCTACGAAGCGGTCGGATGCCGGCGTCAGTCCATAGCCGACGCCAAAATTCACGTCGAACACGCCTAGCTTGAAGTCAGTAACGGCGAACAGCGTGTGTTGCTGCTGATCGATCGACTTGAAATCCCCGATCTTGCCGAAATCGGCGTAATACTCGAAACCCGCGAAGAGATCGGGCCCGAATTTGCGCGCCAATCGCGCAGCGGGAGCAAAATCAGTCTCCCCGTATTTGCCGAAACCGATGTCGACGATGGGATTGACGATGAACTCGTATAGCTCGTTCCGGACGCCAATGATCGGCCGGATCTCCATTGCGAAGCGCGTCTGCGCGAAGGGCGGGGTCTCGTTGCTGAACTCGAAGTTGACGCCGTAGAAGAAGCTGCGTTGCTCGGCGTGCGGTGACACGAAGAGCGTTCGTAGCTTGAATGCGTCGGAATAGAATGTCTGGTTCTGGATCGAGAAGGGAAGGTAGAGGCCAACTTCCCACCAGTCGGTCACGCCATACGCGAACTCCGGCGTTCCGTTCACGCTCCCGTTCGATATCAGGCCGCCAGGAAACGGCTGGCTCTTCACGCCGAGTGGCACGTAGTTAAGATGCTGCTGGATCGTAAACTGCCCGACTTCCGCGATGCCCGCGTTGTAGACTTGGATCTCGTCGGTTGCCCTCGCATTGCGCGGCGCGCAGCACGCGGCGACGGCGATACCGGTGGCGACGAATAGCGAAGTCGTGCGTATGAGTGTCATCGGGATGTCCTTCTACGACGAGCCTATCGCGATGCCAACAGCGAGAACGATGACGCCGCCGAGAACGACCTGGAAGGCGGCTTTCAGGAACGGCGTGTCCATGTACCGTGCGCGGATGAAGGCAATCGCCCATAGCTCGAAGAAGACAACTGCACCCGCGATCGACGTTGCGATCCAGAAGGCGTTCGCCCACGAATCGGGAACTAGATAGGGGATCGAGTGACCCAGCCCTCCGATGGCTGTCATCGCGCCGCAGATACCGCCTCGCAACCACGGTGAACCGCGACCGGTAACCGAACCGTCGTCGGAAAGCGCCTCGGCGAATGCCATGCTGATGCCGGCGCCGAGCGAGGCGGCCAGACCAACGACAAAGGTCTGCCAGTTGTGGTGCGTGGCAAACGCCGCCGCGAACAGCGGAGCGAGTGTGGACACTGATCCGTCCATCAGCCCGGCCAGACCCGGCTGCACGTACTGCAATACAAACGTCCGGCGGCTCGTCTTGTCTTCCTTACCACGGGCTTCTTCAGTCAGATGCTCGTCCTTGAGTTTTACGGCGAGATCTTTGTGCCCCTTCTCTTCCTCCGCGAGATCCCCGAGCAGACGGCGCAAGCCAACGTCTTCGGCCTGACGCGCCGCGCGCGCGTAGAAGTCGCCCGCCTGCTGTTCCATCTGCTCGACCTCCTTGCGAATGGTGTCGAGCGGGAGATTCTTCAGCAGCCACACCGGGCGGCGGCGCGGCAAGCCGTTGACGTCCTCCCGCCTTATTGGCGGCAGGTGCTGGCCAAAGCGTTGTTCGTAGGTTTCGAGCAGGCGATGACGATGCCCACGTTCTTCGTCCGCCATCGCCTCGAAGACCTTGGCAGTGTCGGGATAGCGTTCCTTCAGGTCTTCAGCGAAGGTCATATAGATCCGGCCATCCTCCTCTTCGGAAGCGATGGCGACCGCCAAGACCTCGCGCTCAGAGAGATCGGCAAAATGCTTCATTCGGGTGCCTCGTGGTCATTTAGAATTGTTCTAAAGTACCTAAGCGCTACCCTGGTAAGGGTCAACCGTCGATGCCCGTTTTTTTAAAATGGAACCGGGAGCGGCAAAGCCCGTTCTTCTATGTTTTTCGCAGCAGGGGAGCAGCAATTGCACAGCGTCAAGAATCGTCTGAACGACCCGCGCCTGGCCCCGCGCCGGACGAAGCTTGAAATCCCCGGCTGGTCGGGAACCCGAGATCCTCGCAAGGATGGATCTTGCGAAGAAGTCTGGCACTGCGTCCCGTTTTCAAAAAGTGCGCAGTATGGAATCGAACTGTTCTATTCCTACGACAACGAATTGCGCGTCTCGACGATAGACGGCGCCCTTCACCTCGACGGCGATTGGGGTGAGCCCCCGCAGGAGGCTTGCAGTGGCCGCCGTTCCGCAACTTCGGCGACGGCTTCTATACCTACCAACTTCTACTCGATCTAAAGGTCGAGAAGAGCTCTGCGATCCGGACCGAACCGCATCCCCGCTTCTATACGGACCGCACCGACACTGTGCCGATCGCCGTGCCGGCCCTGGTGCGTAGCTGGTGGCCGATGCTTTTCTTCTGTGTTTTCAAGTCGCCGGCAGAAGGGCGCATGCACCTGTTCCGCCTTTCGCGCAGATCATCGTCATTCCCGAAGAGGCGGATTTCGAGCTCACCCCCATGAATGAGGATGAAGCCGCCGAGCGCGATCTCCAGGCTCTGCGCATACACGCCAACCGGCCGAAGCTCGCGGCCGGTACGGAGTGGACTTCGACGATCGACACCGTATTCGATGGCACATACCGCCATCTCCACCGCGCGGCCAAAGAGAAGAGCCGGTCGACTTTAAGCGCAGTAATGGGACAAGACGGCAAACTTACGCTGCCGTCTCGCTTGCTCCTGTCTTTAGTCGCGATGATGGTGGTGGTGACGATGCCGCCCGATCACGACCACCGGCGCTCGACGCCAATTGCTGTGGTGATGATGATGGTGATGATGGTGATACTGGGCGAGTTGGATGTTGGCATCTGCCGAGACGGGAGCGCGCTCGTCCATGACCTTCAAGACCGCTGCAGCGTTCGGGATCGGGTTCAGCAATTCTGCGTTAGCGGGTCCGCAGGCAGCTGTGCCGGGCCCGGCGCAGCCTGCGCGCCTCAACGGGTGCCGAGCGCCGCTACGGCTCCATGTGCGAGCGTTCCGGGCCGAGAAGCAAGAGCACTGGTTTGCCGGGCTTGAGAGCACATTCACCACCTTCAGCGGTGTACCCGAGGAAGTGCTGATGGATAACCCACGCGCACTTGTAGTGCGCCACGACGCGGTGAGCCGGTCGGTTCAGTTCAACGACAGGCTGATTGCCTTCTCGAAGCACTGGAGCTTCCGTCCTCGCGCCTGCGCACCATATCGGGCACGCACAAAGGGCAAGACGGAGAATGGCGTCGGCTATGTGAAGAAGAACGCGATCGCAGGTCATTCCTTTGCAAGTTGGGAAGCGTTTGAGGCCCATCTTGCCAGGTGGGAGCGAGAGGTTGCGAACTTCCGTATCCACGGCACGACCGGCGAAGCGCCGATCATCCGCTTCGCACGAGACGAGGCCCACCGGTTAAAACCGCTCGGCGGGCGGGCCTCGTTCGGATCATTGCGCGAGCTAACCCGGATCGTTGGCAATGATTGTGCCATCGAGATCGACACCAATAGTTACTCGGTACCGTGGCGCCTTATTGGTGAGCGCGTCGCGGTGACTGTCGCGGCTGGCGAGGTGCGGATCCGCCATGGCGTGCACCAGGTTGCAGTTCACGAGCAACTCGAAGGGGCGCCGGCAGCGGATCGTCGATCCGCTCCATCTCGATGGTGTTGCCGGGCGCAATGGCGCGGTCCGCCGGCTGGAGATTGCAGCGGCGGTGCCGGAAACGTCTCCACCGCATTCGTTGTTGCGTCCACTTGCCGAATATGAAGCCCTGATCGGGGGGAGCTTCTGATGACGCGCGCAAAGAAGGCAATCGAAGCACCGACCGATCCCCTTGATGCCATGCTGGCGCGATTGCAGCTCTCCGGCATCCGCGATCAGCTTGATAGTTTGCTCGACGAGGCGGCGCGCGCGAACCTGTCGGCGCGTGAGACGCTGATCCTGCTGTGCGAACGTGAGATCGCGCGCAAGGATCATCGCCGCATCGATATGGCGCTGAAGCTTGCACACTTCCCGGCCGTAAAGGAGCTCGCAGGCTTCGACTTCGAGGCGCAGCCCTCGATCGATTCCAAGCAGATCCGCGACTTGGCCGCGTCACGTTGGATCGCCAACGGCGAGAATGTGCTGCTGCTCGGCCCGCCGGGCGTCGGTAAGACGCACTTGTCGATCGCACTCGGGCGAGAAGCGATCCTGGCCGGTTACACCGTGCAGTTCACCACGGCGACGACGCTCGTCGCGGGCCTGGCAAAGGCGCATGGCGAGCGGCGCCTGGATGAGAAGCTGCTCGCGCTGGCGAAGCCGAAGCTGCTCATCGTCGACGAACTCGGCTATCTGCCGCTGGAGCCGGACGCCGCGCATCTGTTCTTCCAGCTGGTCAGCCGCCGTTACGAAACCGGTGCCATGCTGATCACGTCGAACCGCAGCGTTGCCGAATGGGGCACCGTGTTCGCCGACCCCGTGGTCGCCACCGCGATCCTCGACCGGCTCCTGCACCACAGCCACGTGCCGACGATCCGCGGCGACAGCTACCGGCTCCGCGCCAAACGGAAGAGCGGCCTCATCAAGGCGCCGCCCGCCGGTGACGGCCCTCCGGTCGGCTCCGCCTCCCTCCGTCCCGTCACCGGCGGAAACGACCATCAAACGACATCATGAAACCGAGGGTGGGGGCAGTTCTTCATGACGCAAAGGGGGCAGTTCCGGATGGCGTTTGACAGGCCGGGCCTGCAGACCCGTGCTTGCTGTGGTCGCGCGCGCCGCGGCGTTGAAATAGTTGATGCCATCATATCTGCCGCTCCACCCTGCGACCTGCACATCACGATGCAATTTGGTCAATTCGTCGCGGAGCAAATTCTCGGATATATCTCCCATAGCCTTGGAGAGTTCCGCCACCGCTCTCTCTCGATTTCCGTATCCCTCGATCATTTGCGGCGCGCATAGCTCACCCCCAAAACTTTGCCGCGATAGAGGCTGCACCAAGCAGAAGACCGCCAGAGCCGCCGCCAAAAGCAACGCCGCTCGTACTTATTCTAGTCCGCTCGCTCCAAATTTCGCCCGACCGGACCACCATGGTGACGCATAGGCAGTCCAGTCCTTGAAGGGAAACGCTGCGAAGCCGACGGGATAAGCGCAATTTGTATGGCGGATACTTTTATTTATTAACAGGAGCGCGGTCTCATGGGGTCGGGACAGGGGATTCGCCTCCACCTGGACCACTGCACGGCCCCGGCCCGTCCCAGAGGGCTGGGGCCGTCTTCGTTCAGCATCAGACCCCTGTGCACCTGTAAGGTCTGTGTCATGGTTTCGATGGCACATGGTCAAGAACGTGCCGATGATTCCATTCTCGATCCCTGGCAAGATTTATCAGATGGCGTTCAGTTGGTGCAAGTGCGCCTGCCGACGAGGATAAGGAACGTTCTGGCACTGCACGGATTCGGCACCGTTGGCGATGTTCGTTTGCCTTCAGACAAGACGCTACTCAGCCTCCCGGATTTGGGGCGAACATCCGTCGCTCAACTTCGCGCGGACTTTGGCCTGGAGAGCAAACCATAGGGTCTCAATGCGTGTCATCCTCATGCTCGCGTTTGCCCTTGTTCTGGTTGGGTGCCGCGACGATGAAGCGACCCTGCCGGCCAACCCTTCCTGCATAGGGAAGCTTTACTCGTCGTACAATCCAAAGAACTTCGATCAATGCGTCACCGTCTGCAACAGATGTGAGCGGGGTACCACGGCGACATGCTCAACCTCTTGCCGGCTGAAGGGCGCCCAATAGAGCAGCCGGGCAGGAGAAGCGAGTGGCGTGCGCCTTCAGAAAGCCGGTACCGGGCCGTCGATGTCGATTAGCGCACCGCGTGGGCCGATATGAGTGACGATGAAGCGAACGGCGCTGCCATCTTGGAGGTGAAGAATGGAAATACCGGTATTGAACGCAACAGCTATCGCGTGCGGATCGCCCGTCGCAGCTCCAGAGGCCCTTCCGGAGGCACCATTCTGCCAAACCTCGATCTCGTAATCGATCTCGCCGACAATTCGGCCTTGAACTTCGACCCTGCCTCGTCCCTTAAGGTTTCCGAGCTTGAGCACAGCGTTTCCTATCAGGTCCGCGGTAGTCTCGCAGAAAGGAGGTTCGCCCGATAGAACCCGCAGGGTCCCTCTGTTCTCAGGGCACGGGAACCATACGGAATACAAGGAATTATCAGCGCGAGTGCCGTGTCCACAGCGGCGTTCGGACAAGCCTATAGCCCTCGTAACCACGAGCCTCTTTTTCCATCCGTTCGCAAGTGACCGTTCGGTACCTCTAATCGAGGTTAGCATGATCACTGAGAAAACGAAGAAAGAGTTGGCGATTGTCACTTTGAGCACCTGGCAGCTCTGCCCGTCTTGGGCGGCCTTGGACTCGCCGTGATTGGAATTGTCGCTTGGTGATAAAGCCCCGCCGCCGTCTTCTGAGGCGGCCCCAGTGCGTGGGGGCGCACTGAGGCCCGTCCTCTTAGAGGGACGCGATCCCGGCCATTGGGGCATACGCCGGAGTCACTGAGTAGAGTCCCGCACCCCCGTATCGTTCCGCTGTCGGTGGATCGGGGCTATCCGCGCAAAACCCCGAGTGCAGCCACCTAGCGGCTGGATATTGGAGATAGGGTCTATTTTCGACCTGCTGTGGCCGACGCACCGGCTAATTTGGTTTCATCCCCCAGTGCGGAGGAACGTGGAACTCTGCTTGGCGTTTACGGCCGAAGCTTGGAGCAGTCAATCATGGCGCCAGATATCGAATGCAAGGTAGGTGCTACGGCCATCGAAAGGGCTATGGCAATCTTCGAACAGATGAAGGATGTGAGCTACTGCGATCTTATCCAAGCTCGCAAAGCAATGACTGACCACATTTTTGGTCAGATCGCAGCCGGAGAATTAAATGAGGATCGTTTGGTGGTTTCCGGCTTGACGCGTCTCAAGTCACTTGAGCGCTCGGTTGGTCTCACAAAATGAAGATTATTGCGCACCCGGAGAGCCATATCGTTGATTTGGAGGATGGTTCGCGCTGGCGAATATTCCCTGGCGATCTTGACGTGACATTGGGATGGAAACCCGAAACGGATCTGACGGTCATCCTCATTGATGACGACGTCGCGTCTCATGCTCTGCTGAGCGATAGTGGCCCTGTTCGGGTCATTTCGGGGGATCAGATCTGGCCCGGGCCAGAAGTGAAAGAAAAATTAGCTGACGACGAACGGGCAGAAGCGATTTTCGTCAGATGCCACCACACAAGAAATTAGATGCTAAGCGCGTCGCTTTCGAGCACCCGCTGTCAGCTCACATGATGGCGATAGATGGGACTTGGCGCCGTGCGTGCGCCGTGAAAGATGTCTCCGATCACGGAGCCACACTTCTCGTCGAGGATTCTATCGAGGGGCTGGCCCTGAAAGAGTTCTTCTTGTTGCTATCTTCAACAGGTCTTGCCTACCGACGGTGTGAGCTTGAGGGAGTAAATGGCGCGGAGATCTCGGTCATTTTCCTAAAGCAAAAAAGCAAAAGGCCAAGGGTCTCAAGAAACCCTGACGACCTTGTTTAATTCCCCTTGGATCGATGTGCCGATCATCTTGGCGCCCTTGGGCACGCCGGCGTCGGCGGAGTTCGCAGCGAGTGCGTCGAACGCAGGTGCGCTCGGCGGCATTTGAAACGCTTACGACCGTTTGCTGCCGTCAAACGCGACATCGAGGCACTGCGCAACGATATTCCGATTTGCTTCGGCAGCACTTGGAAATTGCTGACGTAAACTTCTTCTGCTTCCGGCCCATCCCGGCCGACGCAGTGTAGCCAAACGTCGGTTCATGGGACGGATCGGAAGTTTGCGGCCGAGCACCAAACCGACGCGATTGAGCCAAAGCCGGCGTCACTGGAGCAGGGCCGCTTAGCCCGGGCTTTATGCAAAAGTAAACAACATAGATGAGCGGGCATCCGCTCTCTCCCGAGATTTTCGAACGCCTACCTGCCGTGGGAGCGGCGACCTCGTCGTCGAACTCAGTATGGGCGCTTGCTGGCACTTCCTATCGCGGCGAAACACCTCAACTGCCAAGGTACGAATTTTGACGTACTTCGCAACGATATCATGCGCCTCGGTATGTTCGGAAGAACGATACCAGTCGTGAAGCTGCTCCATGCTTTCCCAGCCCTGAATAATAACGCGCGACTTAAGCGGCTCGCTCTCGAACGACGTTGCGTTCGGAGTGGCGACAACGTTTTCGGCCATGCGCCTTGATGCTGGCCGTCGCCTTTGGAGCATACTCTTTGGTGTAGCCTTCTACGTTCTGTACATCGACCTCAGCGACGAAGCAGACGGGTGGCTTGCCTTGCGCATATGCGAATGCCCGCGACCACGAGAGCTCGCGGGCGGCCTACTTGTCAACCGCGATCGGGCGGGCTCGTCCGGATTTGCTTTTCCCGCCGCCAATGCGCGCAATTATGGCTCTGACTCACTTTTGATGCAGTTCGAGGGATGTCTGGCGTTTTAATTGGAGGAGAATCAGCGCCATGCAGCAAGCACTCCACCGCTCCAGTCTGGTGCCGCGTGGGTTTGTTGTAGAGAGTGCGTGCTACGAGAATGAAGGCCGTCAGGCCGTCATCACGGTCCGGGCGTCCGTAAGTTTCGGCGTGTGTCCATCGTGCGGAACGACTTCCCGCCGTGTCCACAGCCGCTATCGGCGCCGTGTGACTGATCTGCCGCTTTTGGGGCGGATCGTAGAGCTCTCGGTGATTGCCCGCCGCTTCCGTTGCGACGCCGTCCTGTGCGGGCGCCTTATCTTTACTGAGCGTTTCTCCGACGGAATATTGGCTCCATCAGCGCGACGCACGGCGAGGCTGGACTCTGTCGTCCATCACCTAGGTCTGGCGCTTGTCGGCCGACCGGCGGCAGGCTTCGCAAAACGGCTGATGTTACCGTTGAGCAAGGACACGCTTCTGCGCGTGGTCCGACGCCGTCACCGTCCGCCGGCTGAGCCGCTCAAGGTTATCGGCATCGATGACTGAGCCTGGCGTCGCAATCACCGATACGCCAGCATCGTCTGCAACCTGGAAAGGCGCCGGGTAGTCACCCTGCTGCCGGATCGTGAGCCTTCGACCGCCCGAGCTTGGCTTGCTGCGCATCCCACGATTGCAATCGTCGCCCGCGATCGTGGCGGCGGATATGGCGAAGCGGCAGCCAAAGCCTTGCTGCACGCGGTGCAGGTCGCCGACCGCTGGCATCTGATGGAGAACGCCAGTCGGGCCTTTCTTGACGCCGTCCGCAAATCGATGCGCCAGATTCGCACCGTCATCGGTGCAACCGCGATCGATCCCGCGCTGCTCACAGCCGCCGAGCGCCTCCAGTATGAAGGCTACCTGCGCCGAGAGGAGACCAATGCGGCCATCCTGGCTCTGTCGAAGAGCGGCATAGCCATCAAGCAGATCGTGCGCCAGACTGGCCATATCAGGAAGCTGGTACGGCAGGTGATCCGCGGCGAACGCACCGATGTTTTTCGAACCCGGCAAAGTTCGTTGGATCTGCATTTGCCATAGCTCGATAATCAATGGGTGTCCGGCTGTCGAAACGGGGCTGAACTCTGGCGCCGCCTAGCAGCACGTGGCTTCCGAGGCTCGCTCCGCGTCATCAGCGAGTGGGCGACCCGTAGACGACGGGCTGAAAAGGCCGACGTAGAAAACCTGCAGCGGATTCCGTCAGCCAGAACGATCGCACACCTCATGACAGTCGGGCGGGACGTACTTACGAAAGCGGAGACCGTCACGGTCGCGGCGATCGAAGCTGGCGTGCCAACTCTGGTCGAGGCACGCGAGATCATCGCCGAATTCCATCTGATGATCCTGCGCAAGACCGAGGCGGCTTATTCTATGGATCGAGCGCGCTCGCGCCAGCCTTGTCGCCTCGTTCGCCAGTGGCGTCGCGAAGGATGAGAATGATGTACGGGCGGCAATCACTTCACCTTGGTCGAACGGACGGACCGAAGGTCAGATTACGCGCCTCAAGCTTATTCGACGTCAAATGTAGGGTCGCGGCAAACTCGATCTGCTTCAAGCCAGACTAATCGGTGCAGAATAGCCGGCGCTGCACCAAACTTGCGTCAGAGCCCGAATTCGACGCGCCCGCAAGATGCCGACGACCGTCTATGAAAACGCCCACCTGGGGGGTGACGGTCAATGCCACGAGAGCGAGGCCTACCGGCAACGGGCTTTTGAACGAGGGAGCATCCCCGAGGACATCCGCGGGCACACGGGGACATCGCAGCTTGACGAGCTGAGCTGGACCCCTTCCCAAGACCCTGACAACCGCCTTCATAACCAGACGTCTTGATCACGAACAAGCAGGACGCTTAAGTCAGCCTGGTGGCGCCCCTGTTGAACGCATTTACCCGCCCCTTGGTTTTCACTCATCAGCACACAACTGTCACATGTTGAAGAAGAAAGATAAGCAGCACTGCGACCGGAGAATTCTACGGTCATAGCGGCGCCCCCCTTGGCAACAGGCTCGCAGACCACCTCATCGGTATCTTCAACGAGCCAGCTCCTGAACCGACCTCGCTGCGCAGCGTCCCTGCCAAATGCATTGACCGCGTCTATAGTTTTGACTCGCACATCACATGGCAGTCATTGTCGAAGTAGAGGAACGACAATCAGCTATAGAGCGTGGAATCGGGATCTGAAGAGTTCAGCTGAATCGTTTGTTAAGTCGCATCAAAAATAAAATCCAAAATTGCTACTCGAAATTCCGCGATTGATAGTGATTAGTTCATAACCACAGCATACTTTGAGAGTGCAGGGCGCTCTCTTTAGGAGTTTAGCAGAGGCTCGAAGCGAACAAGGTTTGGATCCTAGCTGCTTCAAACTGTCAGCGACTGGTCGACGCCAGCTGCTGGTGCTGGGTGAAGCAAATCAAAAAGTGGCCGCAGCGGATATGCCGCGCTGGTGTCGTCTCCCAGATTGCAGCCTTCAACATGAAGCCAGCGATGTCTCCACTGCGGTCTAGCGTAAATGGAGTAATGGATGAAAAAGCTACTCGGAGCTCAGCATAGCGCTGCGCACCCTTTGGCCGGCAAGATCCCGGATCGTTTCCTCGGAATATTCGTCGAGCCTAGTTTGCTCGAAGGTGACGATCCAAGCGTGTATTGGAATATTGTCTCAGGGATGATCGATGATTACCCGCCTCAAGACATATTCGACTATATTGATCTCCACGACATAAGCAAAAAGCTCTGGGAAGCGCGTGCGTGCGGGCGTTACATGGACGCAATGATCCGCGCGGGAAAGCGGTTTGCAGTGGAGCAGTGCCTCTCTGAAATTTCCCCTGGCGAAACAGAACTATCGTCAAAGTTAAGGGAGAATACCGTTCCACGCAGAGCCAACTGAACCGCCCCGCGTTTGCCGGAGGCTCCAACTCCTGAGAGGATGGAGCCATGACGAGCAAGACGACGAACAAGTTTTCACCCGAGGTCCGGGCCCGTGCCGTCCGGATGGTTCTGGATCACGCCGGCGAGCA
>NZ_JAFCLG010000041.1 GCF_018129685.1 Bradyrhizobium manausense | reverse complement strand
GCCAGGCCACGCCTTGACGGCCGCAAGCAAGGCGTCATGCTCAATGGCAATCGGACGTCGCTTTAATGGTTGCTACGATTTGCTCGACCCGCCCCCTCCATGGGAGGGTGAACGGCACCGCTCCAAACGAAGCCTACTTCGCCGCTGCCGCAGCCATCACCGGCCGCACCGGATCGCCCTCGCGGAGCAGCGCGCCGGCGCGGGCGACGACGATATCGCCTTCGGTGAGGCCGTCGCGGACCTCGATATTGCCGCCCGACATCAATCCAATCTCGACACGCTTGGTCTCGACGCGATTGCGGCGGATCACCTGCACCACGGTGCCGGCGGATGAATATTGAACCGCGGTCAACGGCACCGCGACGTTGCAGCTCTGCCCGGTCTTGATCAGCGCGCGGCCGCTCGCATTCAGCAGCAGACGCTTTTGCGAGGAGATGCCGACATAGACCATGCCCTGCTGGATGTTCGGCTCGACGGTCGGACCGATGCGGCGCACCTTGCCGTCGATATCGCCGGCACCTGCGATGCGTATGGTGACGGGCTGATTGACCGCGAGCTTGCGTACATCGTTGGTCGCGACCAGAGCGACAAGGTCATATTCGCTGCGCGCCACGATCGTGAACAGCGCCTCGCCCTTGGCCGAGGCGGGCGCGCCGATCTGTGCAGTCGAGGTTGCGATGACGCCGGCCACGGGTGCCGTGACCTGCAGCGTGCCGCCTTCCGGCAGCGCCAGCCGCGCCATCACCTGGCCGGCCGTGGTGGTGTCACCGGCTTCGGCCAGCACTTCCGTCACCTTCAGCCCCGGGCGTTCGGGCCGCACCGAGGTCTCCTCGCGCGCGATGATCGAGCCGGTGGCTTCGACGATGTCGGAGAAGCACGATTTGGCCGCCTTCAACACCGTGACCGCCGGCCCCTTGGGCGCGTCGTCATCGGCAGCGCGCACCGGTTGAGCGGAGAGCAGCGCCAGGCCGGCGAGAGCAACGAAGGTCTGGGAAAGGGAACGCGCAGGCAGTGAACGCATCGGGTCATTCCGGTTGGCCGCAAGGCGCGACAAGGCTTCCATCGATAGCAGAAGCGGCAGCGGCGGGCCATGGGCTGACCGGATGAGAAGTGCCGCAGCGCAGGCGACGTGACGCCGCCCGTTGAATTGGTCGCGGAAATGGCGATGAGGTTCGCCGGTGGTGACCCCAAACTCGTCACGCCCGGGCTAAAGCGCGACGCGCGTCTTCGCGCTAGATGTCCCGGGCATCCACGTTCTTCGTTCTACGTGGCAAGGCGTGAATGGCCGGGTCAAGCCCGGCCATGACGACGTGGAGGGAGCAGGGGCAAACGCCCCCTCACGGCAATGTCAAAAATTCCACCCAGTTCGGCTTCTTGCCGGTGGGATAGGATTTCAGCTTGCTGAGCGCACCGCTGCCCTGGTCGATGGCGTAAACCGTCATGCCGTCGGAGAGCTCGCCGACGGCGGCGAGGTAGTGGCCGGTCGGATCGATGTTGAAGCCGCGCGGCTGCTTTTCGGTCGGCACGCTGCCGATCGTGGTCAGCCTGCCGCTCGCCGGATCGACCTTGTAGGCCGTGAGCGTGTTGGTGGTGCGCTCGGAGGCGTAGAGGAAGCGGCCGTCCGGGGTGATGTGGATGTCGGCGGCCCAGGGCTTGCCCGAAAATCCTTCCGGCAGCGCCGTGGTGCGCTGGATCTCGCTCCAGGCTCCGCTCTTGGCTTCATAGTTGTACGCGGCGACGTCGGCATTCAGCTCGTGGATGAGATAGACGAACTTGCCGTTGGGATGGAACACGAAGTGCCGCGGGCCGGATTTCTCCGGCGTCTTGATCAGAGGGGGATCGCTCGGCGTCAGCGTGCCCGCGGCAGCGTCGAAGGCAAAGCTCAGCACCTGGTCGGAACCGAGATTGGTCGCGAACACGAAGCGATTGTCGGGCGAAGGCAGGAAGGCGTGCGCATTCAGCCCGGTCGGGATCACCTGCTTCGGCTCGCCGACGACGCCGTTCGCAGCAAGCGGATTCAGCGCGACCTTGTTGCCGCCATAGGAGGCGCTGAACAGCACCTTGCCGCCGCGGTCGGTTGCGATATTGGCCATGCTGTCGGCAAGCGGTCCGTTGCCGATATGGCTGAGCAGGCCGGTCTTGGGATCGATCGCAAAGCTCACCGCGACGAACGGCTGCGAGCGGACGCCGGCGATCAGCACGCGATGGTCCGGCGTGATCGCGAGCGGCGTCGAGGAGCCGGGCTTGTCGATGCCGGTGAAGGCGGCGGTCTGCACCGGCGTCATCTCGCCGTTCTCGGCGATCTTGAACACGCTGATGTCGTTGGAGTCGGCATTGCCGACATAGGCGAAGGTTTCGGCCATGCCGGCACGGGCTCCCAGGACGAGGGCAAGAGCGGTGAAGAGTGTGGTGGCGATCGCAGTGCGCGATGCGGGGCGTGTTGGTCTGGTCAAGGGCGTCCTCCTGCCGGTGTGGCGTTGTCGTTTTGCGGCGGAGGATAGCTGCTGGTGTTCTGCCGCACCAAAATTCAGTTGGGATTGATCGATGCCGAAATGGTATCGGTCGACGTGCGGTCGCGCGACGACAGCCGGGGACCGCCCGAATGATCGGGCGGTCCAAGCACGGTCCATACCGCAACCGCGACCAGGGCGGAGGTCAGGATGGTCCAGGCGACGAGACCTCTGCGTCTCATGGCAGCGGCATCCCGGCCATGACGGCAAAGTCGCCGTCGCTCATGCCGGGGCCCGTGCCGGCGAAATAGATCGCGACACAAGCGATGACGGCGAAGGCGAGATAACCTGCAACAATCCAGCCGTCGTAACTGCGGACGGCCGATCGGGGCGAAAGCACATGTCCATGTGCACGTTCTGCAATATCCATGGTCCAAATCCGTCTGTCTGAAAATCGATGCGCTCAATCGCGCGGGTGGGATTCTGCGCTGCAAAAGGCGACTGCCATATGAAGTCGTTCACAGCCCGGGACGTCATCACGCAGTTGCGAACGAGCGTCCCTGTCGTGGCAAAGCGCCACACCGGTTAAACCGATGGCAAGGTCTCGCCGACAAACTGCCAATGGTGCTGCGCTTCGCCTGCTCATTCGCGGCGCCGGCTCCGGCCCACGCGATCGTCAGGGAACGGCAGCCCGTTCGCGCCGTTACTCCGGTCCCGCGGGCGGAGGACACCAGAACGGAGGCTGGCACGTGTTTTGGATTTATTGGGACACCGCCTGGTCGCTGATCATCAGCGGTATCATGTTCACCACCATCGTCACCCATCCGGACGCCGAATTCGCCGAGATCCGGGCGGGAAGACAGTGATGACCGTCCAGGCGCAATAGCCTGCACACGGTGTGACACCTTCACTTGCGCGGGTGCGATCCAGCTCGCCTTGCGCCCGTGCGCCTTTGGTGAACCAAATCTTAGGGTCGGGCCGGTATTTTTCGGCATCTTTTTCGAGAGGCCCGGCGCTCCCCATGGCATTGTTCGGCAATCCTTCCATTCGTTCCGTTCTCGGCGCCATCATCGGCGTCCTCGGGCTGTTCCTGATCGGGCAGCTCGCGACCGGGCTGTTGGGCGCCATCGAGCGCAATAGCGCCGCGCAAAAGGTCGAGCGCTACGCCGGCACCGACCAGCAACTTTTCACGGCTCTCCTCGGCTTCCGGATCGAGCGTGGCACCTTCCTGTCAGCGCTGGTGGCGGAAGAGCCGGCCAATGCCGCAGCCGACGATCGGATCGCCAGCAACCGGCAGTTGTCGGAAGCGGCCTACAAGATCGTGCTCGAACGCCTCGACGGCGTGTCCGACTCCCGCCTTGCCGGCCTGCTGAGCAGGTTCGTTGCACTCCACGATGCGCTCATGCCGCTGCGGACCAAGGCCGAAGGCCTGATCCATCAGCCGAAAGCGGCACGCGATACCAAGGTGGCCGACGAGTTCCGGAAAGCCGCACAGGATTATCTCGACTCCATCCTCGCGCTGACCATCGATCTGGAGAACGCGCTCAAGCTCACGGACCCCGTGGTTGATCATCTCCTCGGCGTGAAGCAGTCGGCCTGGGCCGCGCGCAATTTTGGTGGTCTCATAGCGATCCGTCTCGAGGCCGCGGGCGCCGCAGGCAAGCCGTGGAGCGCCGCCGACATCGTCGGCGCCGCCGAGGACGCCGGCCGTGCCAAGCAGGCCTGGAGCCAGGTGCAGGATGCGGCGAGCCGCGCCGATGCCCCGGCGAGCCTCACCGACGTGATCGCGCGTTCGAAGGCGGGCGACGCCGTCGCCATGGTCGAGCGCCAGCAGGGTCTCATCAAGGCGCTGAGCAACAACCAGACGATCGAGGTCAAGGGCGTGGAGCTTGCCAAGCTCAACACCGCCATTCTCAATTTCTACGTCGAGGCCGGCCAGGCGGCGCTGGCCGAAATGGTCTCCCGCGCCGGCCAGCAGATGACGGCCGCAAAATGGAGCCTGGTGTTCAACGGCGCGATGATGCTGGTCGCGCTCGCCATCACCGCGTTCGGCTTCATTCTGGTGCAGAGCCGGGTCAGCACGCCGATCCGCAAGCTGACGCAGGCGATGCGAAAGCTCGCCGAGCGCGACTATGCGATCGAGCTCGCAGGCATCGAGCGTGGCGACGAAATCGGCGAAATGTCGCGTGCGGTATCCGTGTTCAAGGACAACATGATCGCGGGCGACCGTCTCGGCGAAGAAAAGGCTGCCGAGCAGGCGAGGAAGGAGCGGCGCCAGTCTGCCGTCGACAGCCTGATCCAGCAGTTCGAAAAGACCGTCACGGAATCGCTGCACACGCTGGCCGCGGCCTCCGGCGAGCTCAACGCCACCGCGCAGTCGATGTCGTCGACCGCCGAGCAGGGCTCGTCGCAGGCGGCCTCGGTCGCCAGCCTGTCGGGCGACGCTTCGTCCAACGTGCAGACGGTCGCGGCGGCGACCGAAGAGCTGTCGGCCTCGATCAGCGAGATCAGCCGCCAGGTCGCGGAATCCTCCAGCATCGCGGGCGCCGCCGCCAGCGAAGCCGATCGCACCAATAGCGAAGTACAGGCGCTGGCCGATGCCGCCCAGCGTATCGGCGACGTCGTGGCGCTGATCACTGGGATCGCCGAGCAGACCAATCTGCTCGCGCTCAACGCCACCATCGAGGCCGCGCGCGCGGGCGAGGCCGGTCGCGGCTTTGCGGTGGTTGCGTCGGAAGTCAAGAACCTCGCCACGCAGACCGCGAAGGCAACCGAAGAAATCACCGGCCAGGTCGCCGCGATCCAGGGCGCAACCAAGTCGTCGGTGAGCGCGATCCAGTCGATCGGCACCACCATCCAGCGCGTCAACGAGATCGCGGCCGCGATCGCCGCTGCCGTCGAGGAGCAGGGCGCCGCGACGCGCGAGATCGCGCGCAACGTGCAGCAGGCCTCGCAGGGCACCAACGAAGTCTCGCGTCACATCACCGGCGTGTCGCAGGCCGCAGGGCAAACCGGTGCGGCCGCCGGCGAGGTGCTGGACTCGGCGAAAATGCTGGCGCGGCTGTCCGACGATCTCAAGCGCGACGTCGACCGCTTCGTCGGCGATCTCCGCGCGGCCTAGAGAAACGGTGGATCAGCGCAGACGTTTGGGGATTATTTCGCGTATCCCTGCGACCTCAGCCACGCGATCTTGCGATCTCCGTCGAGCCAGGCGTCGGCCTCGGCCTTGCTGGCCAGCCCATTGATGTAACGAGTTTCAGCGCCGGAACAGCGGGCCTCAATCTGCCAATCGCCTTCGGCGATACGTTTGATGGAAAAGGTGACTCGGGGGGATTTGCTCATCCCGCCAATATGCGCCCTGAGCCGGCCGATTCCTAGGGCCCCGGCCTGCCACATTCAAACTGACCCAGCACCCCCGGGAGGGTAACTTGGGTTTTATGCGGGGGGCACGCCAAAAGGTCCGGACGTCCGTCGTCCGGCCCTTTCGCAAGAGTTTGTTGCGCCGACTGCCCGGTCCGGTCAGGCAGGCCTGATGGTGGCCGCCACGATCTGGGCCGCGACATCGCGGTAGGCGTGCAGCGGGCGACCCAGGTTGCCTTGCCGGCGGTCTATTGCAGAACTTTGGGCATCACGACCACGACGTCGACCTGCTGGTTCAGCACGCGTGATGCAACGGCCGCGATCAGAGGCGAGTAGCTGTCCTCGATGTCGGATGCGACATCCTCGTTCCTGGCAAAGGCGTAAAGCATCCTGCCCTCGACTTCGTCGAAGCGTATGCCGGCGAAGACGTGATCGAACGTCTCTGCGCCGACGATGCCGGCCATGAGCGCCTGAATGGCGTGGTCCTGAACGCGTGTGAGCTTCTTCATGCCGATCAGATATGAAAGCGCCGCGCGAATGCAAGGTGGCGGAGGCAGATGTCCGCCGCTCGCTTTGGTGAATGTCAGCGCCGCCAGCCGGTCGCGGAGCGGTTTTCGCTGCGGCAAGGCGCATCGATGCGCGCCAAACGTCCCCTTCGGAGCGCAGAGAGCAGTTCACAAATGGTCTTGCGGACTGTAGGCTCCGCACCATTCTTGAGGCGCCGCAAGCGGTGCCGCCATTTTGATTGCGGAAATTGACGTGCGGCAGGACTGGGGCAAAAATGTATTGCAGATAAGCCGCAGCGGACGCGGCGAGATCAGGACATATCGACGAAATCGTAGGCTGTGCATCTTGGCGGCAGCCATCGCCTTTGTCTGGTGTGTGATGCCGGTCGCGGGAGAGGCGCAGCAGGCTGCGAAGATGTATCGGCTCGCCTGGCTGCAGACCGCGCCGTCCTCAAATCCGATCTATCGCGATTTTCTCGATGGGATGCATGCGCTCGGCTATGTCGAGGGCAAGAACATCGAGATCGTCGTACGATCGGCGCAAGGGCAGCTCGACAAGCTGCCGGCGCTGGCGCGCGAGCTGGTCAGTCTTCATCCCGACGCCATCTTCACCGGCGCCGATCAGGGGCTGCGGGCGGTCAAGGACGCCACCGACACCATCCCGATCGTGGTCGTGGTCTGCGATCCCCTGGATGCCCTGATCGCGAGCATCGCGCGGCCGGGCGGAAAGGCGACCGGCCTCACCTGCATCGCCTCGGAGCTTGCCAGCAAGCGCCTTCAACTCATGAAGGAGCTCGTTCCTTCGCTTGGAAGCGTTGCGGTGCTGTACAATCCCGGCGACCACAACAAGCTGCCCGAATACCGGCAAATGCAGAGCGCCGCGCAGAAGCTCGGCCTGACGTTGACGGCGTTCGAAGCGCGCTCGGCCGACGAGATCGACAAGGCCTTTGCCGACATGGGCGATGGACGCTTCCAGGGCCTCGTCATCCTCACCGACGCGCTGATGGTCATCGAGGAAAAAAGACTGGCCGAACGCGCGCTCGGCAAGAAGCTTCCCGCCATGTTCGGCTTTCGCGAGTTCGCCGAAGCCGGCGGCCTCGTCTCCTACGGCGCGAGTCTCCACCATACCTATCGCCAGGCCGCCGGCTTTGTCGACAAGATCCTCCATGGCGCCGATCCCGGCAGCATTCCGATCGAGCAGCCGACCCGTTTCGAGATGGTGATCAATCAGAAGGCCGCCATGTCGCTCGGCATCGCCGTCCCGCCGTCGTTGCTTGCGCTGTCCGACGACGTGATCGAGTGAGTTGGGGACGGCGATGAAGCGGCGAACCTTCATCTCGCTCCTGGGTGCTTCCTTTGGCGCATCGCTGGCGCGGCCTGTCGCGGCGGGCGCGCAGCAGGCGAGGCCGGTGGTCGGCTATCTCGGCAGTGGGTCTGCGGATGACCAGAAGAACCTGGTGGCAGCGACCCTGCAGGGCCTGAAAGAGGCGGGCTTCACGGCTGGTCAGAATGTCACGGTCGAGTTTCGCTGGGCCGACGGCCAATATGAACGCCTGCCCGCACTTGCGGAGGAACTGGTCAAGCTCCCGGTGTCGCTGATCATCGCCGCCGGCGGGAGCGATCCCGGTCGTGCCGCCCAGGCCGCGACGTCGACCATCCCGATCGTCTTCATCACCGCCGCCGACCCGGTCAAGGCCGGGCTCGTCACCAATCTTAATCGCGGCCAGGGCAACATCACCGGCATCAGCATGATCGGCGCAGCGCTGGAAGCAAAGCGGCTCGAGCTGTTGCATGAAATCCTGCCGCAGGCCTCGATCGGCGTGATGATCAATCCGTTCTATCCCGCCGCCAAGGCGCAAGCCGAAGAGGTCGAGGAGGCTGTCAAGCGACTGGGGCTGAAGATCACCGTGATCAACGCCAGCACACCGGCCGAGGTCGATGCGGCCTTTGCGAAATTCGACGAAGCGAAGCTCGGCGCCGTGCTCGCTTGCAACGACCCGTTCTACGGCTCCGACCGCACGCATATCGCCGCGCTCGCCTTGCATTACAAGCTGCCCGCGATGTCGTTCCGTCGCGAGTTTGCCGAAGCCGGGGGCCTGGCCAGTTATGGCGCGTTGTTCGCCGAGGGCTATCGCCAGACCGGCATCTACGCCGGCAAGGTCCTTGCGGGTGCGAGGCCGGCCGACCTGCCGGTGATGCAGCCGACGAAATTCGAGCTGGTGATCAACCTTAAGACGGCAAAGGCGATCGGGCTTGCGATCTCCGAGGCGTTCCTGCTGCGCGCCGACGAGATCATCGAATAGGTTTCCGGGGTAGCTCGAATGGTCAAGGCCGGACGAAAAACGGGACAACGCGGCGGGGGTAGCCGGCGGAAGCCGGCATCAGCCAAGCCAGCGCCAAGAGCCAAGGCCGCGTCACGAGCCAAGCCAGCGTCAAGAGCCAAGGCCGCGCCGCGCAAACAGAAGCCGTCACACCAGTCGGAAAACGCCCGCCTCAAGCATCAGCTGGAGGCCGCGCGATTGCAGCAGCAAGCCAGCGCCGAAATCCTGCGCGCGATCGCCGAAGCGGGAGGCGACGTCGCGCGTCCCTTGCAGCAGATTGCCGAGACGATGGCGCGCCTGTTCGCGGCGCCCAGCGTGTCGGTTCAACTTGCCGAAGGCCGCGAGTTTACGCGGGAATATCGCGTCGGCTCGATCGCGCGCCGCATCGGTTCGGCCTATCCGCGCTCCAACATCAAGGTCGGCGGACGAAATCTGCCCGGCACCGTGGTTGCCGAGAACAGGCAAATTCACATTCCGGACCTCGATCATCTCGATCCCTTTATGGCCGACTTTCCCGGCCTGCCCCACGCCCGGGCCGGCGGAGCCCGTACCGTGTGCGGTACGCCGCTCCGTCGCGAAGCAGGGGCCATCGGTGCCCTCATCGTGTTTCGCGATCAACTCCTGCCCTTCACCGACGAGGAGCTCGCGCTGCTGCAGAGCGTCGCCGACCAGGCCGTGATCGCGATCGAGAACGCCCGCCTGTTCAACGAAAGGCGCGAGGCGCTGGAGCGGCAGACCGCGACCTCCGAGATCCTGCGCGTCATCAGCCAGTCTCCGACCGATGCCCAGCCGGTCTTCGACGTCATCGCGCAGACCGCCATCCGGCTGCTCGGATGCAACCGGGCGTTCATTCAGCGCTGCGATGACGAGTGCTTCTGGACCGTGACCTGGTGGGGCGTGGAGGGCCGGCTCCCGCTCGTCGACATGCCGCGCGTCAAGATCGACCCGGCGGCCAATTTTCCGTCGCGGGCCATTTTGCAGAAGCAGACCGTGCACCTGCCCGATTGGTCGCTGATCGAGCTGCCGCCCCACGAACGCATGATCCAGCAGAAACTGGGGCTCCAGACCGCACTGTTCATGCCGCTCCTGCGTGACAACAAATGCATCGGCCTGCTGTCGGTCGCCGGCACGCGGCCAAACCTGTTTGGAGACAAGGAGATCGCGCTCGCGGAATCGTTCCGCGATCAGGCGCTGATCGCGATCGAGAACGTGCGGCTGTTCGAGGAGGTCCAGGCCAAGGCGCACGATTTGGCGGAGGCGTTGCAACAGCAGACCGCGACCGCGGACGTACTCAAGGTCATCAGTCGTTCGGCGTTCGACCTCGATGCCGTGATGCACACGCTCGCGCGCTCCGCCGCGGAACTTTGCGCGGCCAGCCTGTGCGGATTGTATATCCGGGAGGGCGACTTCCTGGTCTGCCGGGGTCACACCGCGGCGATCAGCACGGAGCAGGAAGACTTCGTCCGGCGCACGCCGATCCCGGCCCATGATCCGAAGTTTGCGACGACCAGGGTGATGACATCGGGCGAAATCGCCAATATCGGCGATTTCAAAAGCGACCGCTCGGTGGCAACGCAGGTGTTTCGAGAACAACTCGGCTTCAAGTCACTCCTCATCGTTCCCTTGATGAGGAGTGGTCAAGCCATCGGCCTGTTCATCCTCGGCCGCGACCGCGTCGGTCAATTTTCGCCGCGGCAGGTCGAGCTGGTGCAGACCTTCGCCGACCAGGCTGTGATCGCCATCGAGAACGCGCGGCTGCTCGACGAGATCCAGGCCAAGACGCGCGATCTCACCGAGGCGCTCACCTACCAGACCGGCAGCGCCAACATCCTGAACGTCATCGCGTCATCGCCGACCGACGTGGCGCCGGTGCTGAAGGCGATCGTCGACAGCGCCTGCGAGGTGTGCGAAGCCTATGATGCGGCCGTGCTGCTCCGCGACGGCGACGATCTGCGCTTCAGCGCGCATCACGGTCCGATCCCGATCGGCCTGGACAAATGGCCGATCAACCGCCGCTGGACCGCCGGCCGCGCCTTCATCGACCAGCAGCCCGTCCACATCGAAGATCTGCGCGACGACAGCCATGCCGATTTCTCCGACGGCCGCGAGTTGTCGCTTCGGATGGGCCATCGCACCATCGTCAGCGTGCCGCTGCTGCGCGACAAGGAAAGCATCGGCGCGATCGTGCTGCGCCGTATCGAGGTGCATCCATTCACCGACAAGCAGATCGCGTTGCTGCAGACCTTTGCGGACCAGGCGGTGATCGCGCTCGGCAACGTCCGCCTGTTCGAGGAAGTGCAGGCCAAGACGCGCGAGCTCGAGCAGTCGCTCGAAGACCTCCGCACCGCGCAGGACCGGCTGGTCCAGACCGAGAAGCTCGCCTCGCTCGGCCAGCTCACCGCCGGCATCGCGCATGAGATCAAGAACCCGCTCAACTTCGTCAACAATTTCTCGGCGCTTTCGCTCGATCTCGCCGACGAGCTCAACGACATTCTTGCCCAGGCCGGGCTTGCCGAGCAGCTCCGCAAGGACATCGACGAGCTGACCGGGATGTTGAAGGACAATCTGTCCAAGATTCTTCGGCACGGCAAGCGCGCCGATTCCATCGTCAAGAACATGCTGCTGCATTCGCGCGAGGGGTCCGGCGAACATCGCCCGGCGGACATCAACGCGCTGGTCGATGAGAGCCTCAACCTCGCCTATCACGGCGCGCGAGCCGAGAATTCCGAGTTCGAGGTGACACTGCAACGCGATTTCGATCCCGTCGCGGGCATGGTCGAGGTGTTCCCGCAGGAAATCACCCGCGTGCTGCTGAACCTGATCTCAAATGGATTCTATGCCGTCAGCAAGCGCAAGGCGGCGGCATCGGGCGCTGCGGATTTCGAGCCGCTGGTGACGGCGACGACCAGGGCGCAGGGCGACCAGGTCGAAATCCGCATCCGCGACAACGGCACCGGCATCCCGCCCGAGGCCCGGGAGAAGATCTTCAATCCCTTCTTCACGACCAAGCCGGCCGGCGAGGGCACGGGATTGGGGCTGTCGATGAGCCACGACATCATCGTGAAGCAGCATGGCGGCTCGATCGCGGTCGAGACCGAGCCCGGCGTATTCACCGAATTCATCGTCACTCTGCGACGCAAGAGCACGGTGCAGAAGTCAGCTGGAGAGACAAGGTGAGCACCTATATTCTCGTCGTCGACGACGAACCGGATGTCGAGAGCATGTTCCGCCAGCATTTCCGGCGCGACCTGCGCGCCAGCCGGTTCGTGATGGAAT
This sequence comes from Bradyrhizobium manausense, assembly GCF_018129685.1. GTDB lineage: Bacteria > Pseudomonadota > Alphaproteobacteria > Rhizobiales > Xanthobacteraceae > Bradyrhizobium > Bradyrhizobium manausense_D. The sequence continues at coordinate 7,033 of NZ_JAFCLG010000041.1, read as the reverse complement.
TTGCCAATTCCGCGCGGGCCGCGCTCGAACAGGTCAAGGCCATCGCCGATCCGTCGCTGATATTGATCCTGTCCGACATCAACATGCCCGGCGTGAGCGGGCTGGAAATGCTGGCCGAGGTGAAGGCGGCGCGGCCCAACGTGCCCGTGATCATGATCACCGCCTATGGCGACGACGGGACGAAAAAGAGAGCGGCTGAACTCGGCGCGGCCGGTCTATTGACCAAGCCGATCGATTTCAGTCTCCTTCGCCAGGAGATCGATGTGCGACTGGACCACGCATCGTAGGGGATGACAGGGGGAGCAGATGCGACGTCGGAACTTCGTTGCACTCTCTGCAACGTGTCTGGCCTGGGGAGGCTTGCGCGCGGGCGGAGCAGGCGCGGCCGGATGAAAAAAGTCCAATCTGAGCCGGGGATGCCCCACATCAGTAGGATTCGCCGAGCCGTCTTAGACCTATCTTATGGATTGCACCCCTAGATTGCGGTCGATTTGCATGTCCGGAGTTACGGAAAATGGCATTCGGCAAGCGTCATCACGGAGTGGGTGCGGCTACGCAAACTCTCAATGCCGGCGCGACCGTCACATCAAGCCGGATCGCCGACAAGCAACCCAGCCCGTTTCGCTGGTTCATCATGTTCGTGGCCGTCAGTGCGGGGCTTTACTACCTGCTGGTTAACTATGGTCCGGATCTCGTGCGCGACCATCGGCTGTCCGGGACCTGGCAAGCGGCGTACGATTTGCAGGTCACGGATGGAAAGTGCCAACGAACCAACTTCGTGCTCACCACCTGCGAGGCCAAGATCAAATCGGTCGCGAGGCCCGATCAGGCGCCGATTCCTCACAGCTTCATGATGTTCTTCTCGAGCGGCGGCGGCGAAGCGCTGGTGCCGGTCCGGTCGACCGCCGACCGTTCGGCGGTCTCGATCTTCTATGCCGCGGAGACCAAGCTCTGGAACCGCACGCTGTCCTTTATTTTCCTGGCGGGCATGATGGCGCTGTTCGATCTCATTGCGCTGCTCGGCTTCCTGAACGCCATCAATTCGTGAAGGGCGCCCTTCACCGTGAGACTGCTCAAGACCTTGCTCTGGATCGGCGGCGTCCTGCTCGTTTGGGGCTATTTCCAATTGCCGTCCGGGTCGCCAGATGTGGCGTCCCGACAGACCCTGTCGATCAGCGAGGAGCCGGACCGCATCGTGCTCGGCTGGAGCGGCCCTGTGCAGGAGCCGATGCGCGAGCGTCTCGCCGCCGCACTCGATCGGTACAAGACGGATCCGCGCCGGCTCGTCCTCATCCTCAACTCGCCGGGCGGCTTGGTCGAACATGGGCGCGAGGTCGTCTTCGCGATCCGCAACAGCGATCGCGCGATTGACACGTTGGTTCAGAAGGCCGGCGTCTGCGCCTCGATGTGCGTTCCGATCTTTCTGGCTGGCCGCGAGCGCAAGGCCGATCCCGAAGCCTATTTCATGTTTCACCAGGTCAGCCTGGACCGCAGCGCAAAGGACAATCTGAAGCGGCGAGCCCACAGCGACTCCGAACGAGCCGAGCTCACGGCAGTGCTAGGGATCCTCGAGACCGCGGTCACCGACGATTTCTTCCAAAGCGATTTCGGCATCCGCGGCGTCAAACCCGCCTGGCTTGCCATGATGCGGCGGAAGATCGCCGGCGGCGATGTCTGGATGAGCGGGCAGCAGCTGGTCGACGAGGGATCGGGCGTCGTCGACAGTCTTGTTCAGACCTCCGCTCGCTAAAGCGTGATGTGTTTTGGTTGAATCGATGCGAACCGAGAGCTCAGATCACCTCTCCCGCAGGGAGAGGTCGGATCGCATCCAAGATGCGATCCGGGTGAGGGGTTTCGGTCTCACTGGGTGCCGCGGCCCCTCACCCGGATTGCTCAGGCGCGCAATTGCGCGCCATAGCAATCCGACCTCTCCCCGTCGGGGAGAGGTGATCCCGACGCCGATTGAACCTGACTCCATCGCGCTTTAGCGGGGCTGTTCTTTCATCCGGGGTGCGCGGCTTCAAGCCGCCGCGGCCTGCTTCGCCAGCAATTGCCTCAGCTTCGCCGCCGGCACGGCCGGGCTGAACAGCCAGCCCTGCATCTGGCTGCAGCCGAGCTGCCGCAGCACGTCGCGTTGCGCTTCTGTCTCGACGCCTTCGGCCGTGGTCGCCATGTGGCGCGCGGCGGCCATGTGCACCACGGCCTGGACGATCGGCGAGGAGTCCTCTGGTTCGCCGATGTCGCTGATGAAGCTGCGGTCGATCTTGATCTTGTCGAAGGGGAAACGATGCAGATAGCTCAGCGACGAATAGCCGGTGCCGAAATCGTCGAGCGCGATGCGCACGCCGAGCTCGCGCAGCTGCTGCAGGATCGTCAGCGCCTCCTCGTCGTCGCGGATCAGCACGGTTTCGGTGATCTCGAGCTCGAGCCGTCCGGGCGAAAGGCCTGATTCGGCGAGCGCCGCGGCGACCTTCAGCGCCAGCGTCCTGGAGCGGAACTGCACCGGTGAGACATTGACCGCGATGTGGATGTCGCCGGGCCAGGAGGCGGCCTCGAGGCAGGCCTGCTTCAGCACCCATTCGCCGATCTCGCCGATCAGGCCGGTGTCTTCCGCGACCGGAATGAAGTCCGCGGGCGAGACCATGCCGCGCTCGGGGTGGCGCCAGCGCAGCAGCGCCTCGCAGCCATTGACGATATTGGCGGAGAGATCGACCAACGGCTGGTAATGCACCTCGAACTCGCCGCGGGCGAGCGCCTGGCGCAAATCGAGCTCGAGCTGGCGGCGCTGCCGCGCCTTGGCGTCGTATTCGGGCACGAAGATGCGGTAGGTGCCGCGCCCTTCCGACTTGGCCGCATACATGGCAAGGTCGGCGCGCTTGAGCAGGTCGTCGATGATTTCGCCATGGTCGGGCGCGATCGCGATGCCGATGCTGGCATTGGTCGTGATCTCCTGGCCCTTGCAGTTAACAGGCATGCGCAGCGACTGCAGGATCTGTTCGGTCAGCGCCGACAGCTCGGCCTGGTCGCAGGTGCCGGTCTTGACGATCGCGAATTCGTCGCCCCCGAGCCGCGCCACCAGATCGTTGCCGCTGACGCAGGCGCGCAGGCGGCTTGCGACCTGGCGCAGCAATTCGTCGCCGACCTCGTGGCCGAGCGAATCGTTGACGCCCTTGAACTCGTCGACGTCGATGTAGAGGATCGCAAACGGCTTGCCTTGGCTAAGCTCCGCGACGCGTCGTTCCAGATGGCCGCGCATCAGCACGCGATTGGGCAGGTCGGTCAGCGCGTCGTAGTGCGCCATATGCGCGATGCGCTCGTCGGCGCGGATGCGCTCGGTGACGTCGTTATGGGTGGCGAGCCAGCCGCCGGCCGCGCCGGGCTGGTTCTTGATCTCGATCAGGCGGCCGTCGGAGGTCTCGACGATGCTGCTCTGCGTCAGCCCGACCTGGCTCAGGGTGCTGTCGCAATATGCGTCGACGTCGCCATCGAACGAGCCGGTGTCGGCGCGATGCTGGATCACGTCGCGGAAATGGGCGCCGGGTTTCACCACTGCGCTCGAGAGCCCGTACATGTCGATGTAGCGACGGTTGCAGACGATCAGCCGCTCGTCCTGGTCGAACATCAGCAGGCCCTGCGTCATCGTGTTCAGCGCGGTGTCCAGCCGCTGCTTCTCCAGCGAGACGCGGCCCGTCACCTGGCGGAAGATCAGGAACAGTGTCAGCACCAGCAGGCCGATCGACAGCACGGCCACGGTGACGAAGAACTTGGTTTGCGTGCGCCAGGTCGCGAGCGTCGCATCCAGCGATCTGGTGGCGACCACGACCAGCGGCTCGCCGGTCAGCATGCGCGAGGCGACGATGCGCTCCTTCCCGTCCATCGGGCTCGCGAGCTGGGTCGTCACGAAGGCGCGCTCGAACACGGCCTTCTGCGCGGGCGAGCCGGTGCGGTAATTCTTCCCGATCATCGCGTCGACATGCGGAAAGCGCGCCAGCAGCTGGCCGTTCTGGTGGTGCATCGCGATGGAGGATTCCTCGCCGAGCCCGGCGGAGGCGAAGAAGGCTTCAAGCTGCTCGGGCGTTATGGCCCGGGACACCACGCCGAGGAATTCGCCATGCGGGCCGGAGACGCGCCGGCCGAACACGATGGCCGGACCCTTGCCGAACCGTCCGGGCACGACTTCGACCTCTTCCTGCAACGCCGGATCGTTCTTGAGACGATTGAAATAACCGCGATCGGACACCGAGATCTCGGCGACCGGCCAGCGCCGGGACGAGTTGATCAGGGTCCCATTGGCATCGAAGACATTGGCGCCGGCGATGTCGGACCAGCCGCTCGCCTTGGTGCGCAGCACCTCGTGCATGGCGAGCGTGCCCATCTCGCTGCGGAACACGTCCGGGGAGTCGATGCCATGGCTTTCGAGCTCCGCAATGATGCTCTTCTGGAGCACCGCGAAATCCTCGAACTCGCGATCGAAATGGCGGGCGAGCAGCCGGACGGAGCTTTCCAGGCTCTCGCGGCCGCTCTCGATGGCATTCTGCCGGAAGCGGTCGACCGTGAGTCCGGTGCCGATGGCGGTTGCGGCCATCAGCACGAAGCCGCCGACGATCAGCCACGTCAGCGGCGCGCCCCGCCATTGGCGAAGCAACGCGCGCAAGCGCGCGGTCCATCGGATTGATGCGCCCATCCAGCCCTCCCGTGGGATGCAAGGTGCACCAAAACCGACAAGAGCCCGTTACCAGCAAAGGTTAGGGAACCATGAATCGGAACAAAATCAGGAGGTTGGCTCACGCCATGTGAGCGCCGCGCCCGGCCGCCTTGGTCATCGCCGCTTCACCTCCCATGTCAGCGCCTCGGCATTCTTCCTGGCGAAGATGTCAGGCACGTCGAATACGCCGGTCTTCAGGTCATAGCGGCAACGCCAGCCGCCCAGCCCCTTCATGACCATGTTCTTCGGATGCTTGTCGTATTCGCCGCCGAGCGAGATCACGAGATAGCGGTTGTTAGGCCATTTCACGCCAAGCCAGCGATAGGCCTCTTCGGTGCCCTTCACGAGGTCGGCCGAGATGTGGAAGTCGAGCTTGGCGAAATTCTTCGTCTCCGGCCGGCCGTAGAAATAGGCCCAGGCGAGATCGCTCAGCGATTTTTCGGTGGCGCTGACGAAGGCGCCGTTCTCGACATGGTAGAGGAACAGATCCTGCTCGCCCGAGCCGGTCTTCTGCATCCGCACCAGCCATTGCGAGTCCGCGGTGAAGCGGAAGCCGGCGCCATAGCCTTGCTCAGGCTTCAGCTCGGTCATCTGGTCGCCATGTCGCGCCCAGACCTGCCATTTGACATCGAAAGTGCCGGGGTCCTTGGTGTACTGCTCGAGCTTGGTCGCGCCGTCGGGTGAGGTGAAGGCGAGATCGGGATCGTCGGTGAGGACGAACCCCGGCGGCGGTCCGGAGGCAGCAAGTGCCGGGGAGGCGGCGAGCGTCAGGGCGAGCGCCAGCCATGGCGCAGTGCGGCAAATCGCGTTCAAGTTGAAATTCCCTAGAAAATGCCGCAGCGCGGCCTCGCTGATATGACGCCGAGAGGGCCGGCCCGGTTCATCCCATCGACCGTCTTGCTGCCGTAGCCAAAACAGCGCAATTTGCCGGGGCTGATTTGCGACCCAGAGACTTGATCGAGGTTGAGGACTGATGATCACCGCAACCAAGGCCTTCCTCGCGTTCTGTCTGCTTGCCGTGGTCGGCACCGTGCTGGTGATCGGCCCGACCGAGCTGCGCCGGTTGCTGCCGGGCGGGGCGAACACCGAGGTCGCCGCGGTCGCGAAGCCCGAGAGCAAACCCGGGGCGAAGGCGGATCCCGCAGCCCAAACCAAGGCCGAAGCCAAGATCGAACCCAACACCGAACCCAAGGCGGCCGAACTCAAGGCGGCCGAACCCAAGGCGGCCGAATCCAAGGCAGAGCCGAAGCTCGCTGCGGTTTCGCCCGCCCCGTCCGCCGCGCCGGCAACGGCCGATGCGCCGAAGACGGGGGCGCTGGCGGAGACCCAGAGCCGCGTCGCGGCGCTGGCCGATATCGCCCCTAGCAAGCCGCAGCCGCCTGTTGCGGACACTGGCCCGCGCTTCGATGTTGCCCGCGTCGACGACCACGGCGAGGCGGCCGTCATCGCGGGCCAGGCCGTGCCTGGTTCGAAGGTCGAACTGCTGCGCGACGGCCAGCCGCTCGACAGCGTGGTGGCCGATGCGTCCGGCCAGTTCGTGATGACCCCGCCAAAACTTCCCGCCGGCAGCTATGAGCTGGCGCTGCGCGCCAAGGCGCCCGACGGCACGGTCACGCAGTCCAGCCGCACCATGCCGGTCACGGTTGCGGAAACGGCGCCGCCGCCCGCGCGCGTCGCGGCGGTCGCGAAGCCTGAAGCCAAGCCCGAAGCGAAGCCAAACGCAAAGTCCGAAGAAAAACCGCAGGACACCAAACCTGACGACAAGCCCGATGTCGTCGCCTCGCTCCCGTCGCAGCGCCTCGCCGCGACATCGGCCGCGCGGCCCCGCACCATGAGCGCGCCGAAGCCGAGAGCCCTGGCGCGCGTGCCTGCCACGGACACGACGGTCGCATCTGCCTCGCCCGCGGAAATCCTCAACGCGACACCGGCCGAGGCCGGCGGCAGCCGCGTGATCTCCCGCGGTGACAGCCTCTGGGCCCTGAGCCGTCTCGCCTATGGCGATGGCGCCCGCTACGCGGTGATCTTCAACGCCAACCGCGAAAAGATCAAAAATCCCAATCTGATCTATCCCGGCCAGACCGTATTGGTGCCGCAAAAGGCGCAGTGAGGCTTCTTCGCCTCTCCCGCTTGCGGGAGAGGCCGCCACGCTCGCAGAGCGTGGCGGGTGAGGGTTCTTTCCACGCAGGGACGTCCTCGATAATTCCAACAATCCCAATGCGGAGACAGCCCCCACCCCAGCCCTCCCCCGCAAGCGGGCTACGATATTCACACATCGCAGTTGAAGAGCGAAGAAATGGCTGATTCCATGTGGTCTTCCTGAAGAGGAGG
>NZ_JAFCLG010000040.1 GCF_018129685.1 Bradyrhizobium manausense | reverse complement strand
GCCAGGCCACGCCTTGACGGCCGCAAGCAAGGCGTCATGCTCAATGGCAATCGGACGTCGCTTTAATGGTTGCTACGGAAGCGACGTGAGCTAGCGCTTGGTCAGTTGTTGAGCACCACCACGGTGGTGCCGACGCCGACGCGGCCGTAGAGGTCGGTGACGTCGTCATTGGTCATGCGGAAGCAACCCGAGGACACGGCCTGCCCGATCGTCTCCGGCTCGTTGGAGCCATGGATGCGGTAGAGCGTCGAGCCCAGATACATCGCGCGTGCGCCGAGCGGGTTCTCGATCCCGCCCTTCATGTGGCGCGGCAGATCGGGCCGGCGGGCGATCATCTGCGACGGCGGCGTCCACTCCGGCCATTCCTTCTTGGCGGTGATCTTGTGCACCCCGCCCCAGCGGAAGCCGTCGCGGCCGACGCCGATGCCGTAGCGCAGCGCCTGGCCGTTCTGGAGCACCAGATAGAGCCGCCGCTCGGCGGTGTTCACCACGATCGTGCCGGGGGCATAGTTGCCGTTGTACGTGACGGTGGTGCGGGGGATCGGGCTCGAGCCGCCGCCGAGATAGCTGGTGGAGGCGGTACCAGTGAAGTCTATCATTCCCGCCGCGGATGCGTCGGCCGCGCCGGCCAGCAAGAGTGCGATTGCGGTGAGCTGCGCGGCAAAAAACCGGGTCATTGTTTCCCCCAGGAAAAAATCGATTCAACGTCAGCCACAGGCCATATTTGCACGCTTTTCGCAAGCCACGGGGCCGTGAGGCGGCCCATCCCCTTGCGGATGGCGTTACCAAATCGGCAACCGCGCCAACTTGTCGGAAATCGTTAGCCAAACCTGCGCATCGTCATGCGGGGCAGGGCCGCGATGCCCGCTATTGCTTTGACGGGCCGAGCGAACAATGATTGATCGCTGAAATGGCCGGTTGCGGGAGCAGACAGAATGAACGGTGCGGAAAGCCTGGTGCGGACGATGGTCAAGGGCGGGGTGGACGTCTGCTTCACCAACCCGGGCACGTCAGAGATGCATTTTGTCGCGGCGCTCGACCGCGTGCCGGGCATGCGCTGCGTGCTGGGCCTGTTCGAGGGCGTGGTGACGGGTGCGGCCGACGGCTATTACCGCATGAAGGGCACGCCGGCCTCGACCTTGCTGCATCTCGGCCCGGGCCTCGCCAACGGCCTTGCCAATCTGCACAACGCCAAGAAGGCCAATTCCGGCATCGTCAACATCGTCGGCCAGCACGCCGTCTACCACATCGATTACAACGCGCCGCTGACCTCCGACATCGAGGGTCTGGCCCGGCCGATGTCGTCCTGGGTCCGGACCTCGCCGAACTCCAAATCGGTCGCCGCTGACGGCGCCGCAGCGATCGCCGCCGCCAAGAGCGCGCCGGGCCAGATCGCGACCCTGATCCTGCCCGCCGACACCGCCTGGAACGAGGCCGACGGCATCGCCGAGGTGCCGGCCGAACAGCAGCGTGCCAGCTATTCGCCTCAGGCGGTCGAGCAAGCCGCAAAAATCCTGCATGGCGACGGCGAGGGCACGCTGCTGCTGATGACCGGCAGCGCGCTGAGCGAGCACGGCCTGGCGCTCGCCGAGCGCATCGCCGGCAAGACCGGCTGCACCGTGATGGGGCCGACCTTCCGCCCGAAGATGGCGCGTGGCCGCGGCCGTTACTCGATCGACCGCATCCATTACGTCATCGAGAACGCGCTGCCGATGCTGGCCAGGTTCCGTCACATCGTGCTGGTCGAGTCCGACGATCCCGTGGCGTTCTTCGCCTATCCGAACAAGCCGAGCATGCTCAAGCCCGAGGGCTGCGAGGTCCATCGCATGACCTCCTGGGGCGAGAATTCGGTCGCGGCGCTCGAAGCGCTGGCCGGCGCCGTCAGGGCCAGTGCCAAGGACGTCAAGCCGCAGGCTGTGGCTGAACTGGTCAAGCCGACCGGCGCGCTCACCTTCGCCTCGATCGCGCAGGCGATCGCATGCGCGATCCCCGAGAACGCGATCATGGTCGACGAATCCCTCACCACCGGCCGCGGCTTCTTCCCGCCGACGGCCGCCGCCGCGCCGCATGACTGGCTGCAGAACATGGGCGGCTCGATCGGCTTCTCCACGCCGCTGTCGATCGGCGCCGCGATCGCCTGCCCCGACCGCAAGGTCATCACCATGGTCGGCGACGGCAGCGCGATGTACACGATCCAGTCGCTCTGGACGCAGGCGCGCGAGAATCTGAACATCGTCACCATCGTGTTCGCCAACCGTATCTACCAGATCCTGCGCGGCGAGTTCGACAATGTCGGCGCCGGCGAGCCCGGCCAGCGCGCCAACGACATGCTGCGCCTCGACCGCCCGACGCTCGATTTCGTCGCGCTGGCCAAGGGCATGGGCGTGCCCGGCCGCGCCGTCACCAATGCCGACGAGTTCAACAAGGCGCTGGCTGAAGCCGTCGCCGAGCCGGGCCCGCGGCTGATCGAAGTCGTGATGTGACGGCTTGGCTGAGCTCTCTCCCCGCGTCGTCCCGGCGAACGCCGGGACCCATAACCCCAGGGAGAAGTTTGGCGAAGACACGGGGTCCGGGACGCGCACCGCGCGCACTCGATAGACCTCGCGGTATGGGTCCCGGCGTTCGCCGGGACGACATCAAACCTAGAGCGTGACAGGCCCGGAGGCAAAATGCAGACCGAGCTGAACAAGGTGATCGCGGCGCTCAGGGAATTCTATGCCCACGAGACATTCCTGTTCGAGAAGGATGTCGGCGAACGCGCGATCACCCATCGCTTCGCCGTCCATCTCGAGCAGCAATTTTCGGGCTGGACCGTCGACTGCAATTACGACCGTCTCGGCGAGCGCACGTTGCATCTTCCGCACGGCACGATCATCTCGACCGACGATCATCTCGGCAAGTCGATCTATCCCGACGTCGTCGTGCACCAGCGCGAGATCCCGAACAATCTGCTCACCGTCGAGATCCGCAAGGCGGGCAATCACACGCCGCTGGAGCACGACCAGCACAAGCTCAGGGCGCTGACCGATCCGCATATCTGGTTCGCCTATTGGATCGGCGTGCTGCTGGTGCTGGACAGGAACAAGGTCACCAGGTCCGAGGTCTATGTCGGCGGCCTCGTCGACGAGCAACTGTCGCGCTGGTTCGCGGCGCGGCTGGAGGCCGTCGACCTCGGACGCGGCGCGGCCTGACGCATGATGTGTTTTGGTTGAATCGATGCGAACCGAGAGCTCAGAGCACCTCTCCCCGTCGGGGAGAGGTGGTCCCTGACGCCGATTGAACCTGACTCCATCGCGTTTTAGACAGGTCGGACGGGCATCGAACCCGATCCTTCCGGGGCGACACCAAGGGACGTCCCACAAGGAGGACCCGATCATGTCACCCCGCTTCTTTCTCTTCGTTCTGACGACAATTGGCGCGCTGAGCAGCGCCGCGGCGGATGCCGCCAGCCTGTCGACCAATTTGAGCATCCGCTCGCCCGGCGTGAGCAACACGAATGTCTACGCCGGCCCTCCATCGGGCCACGGCGGCTATCCTGGTCCGAAGGGGCCTCCGCCGCTGCCGCATTCCAGCGCGAATGATCCGTTTGACTCCAGCACCAATCTGAACCCCGGCGGTGGAGGCGGCGGCACCAAGCCCAGCAACAAGCCAAGCCTGCAATAGGTCGGCGGCCGCGGCGTCTCAATTCCCAAACGCGTCTGCCGAGCGGGCGTTCCGCCCGCATCGTTGTCACGATGGGAATGCCCGTGACGCTCTATCGCTGGTTGGCGGGATGCCTCGAGCGGACATCCCTGTGAGGCCGCGCTTGCCCTTCTATCCAAAGCGACCGGTGATGAAGCGTTGCGTGCGCAAATCCCGGGGCGATACGAAGATGTCGCGCACGGTGCCGAACTCGGCCATCTCGCCGAGATACATGAAGCCGGCATAGTCCGACACCCGCGCGGCCTGCTGCAGATTGTGGGTGACGATGATCACCGTGTGGGACTGCTTCAATTCGTCGATCGTCTGTTCGATCTTTGCGGACGAAATCGGGTCGATGGCCGAACAGGGTTCGTCGAGGAGAATGACCTCGGGCTGAATGGCTATGGTGCGGGCAATGCTGAGGCGCTGTTGCTGGCCGCCCGACAACGACAGTCCACTCTTGAAAAGATCATCTTTCACCTCGTCCCAGAGCGCTGCGCGCCGCAATGCGGCTTCGACCGCCGCATCCGTCTCTGCCTTGGTGAGTTGGCGATTGAGCGAAATCCCGAATGCGACGTTGTCGTAGATCGACATGGGAAACGGCGTCGGCCGCTGGAATACCATGCCAATGCGCGTTCTCAGGACAACGGCGTCGAGGTTTTTCCTCAGAATATCCTGCCCGTCGAGCAGCACCTCGCCCTCGACCCGCTGGCCAGCGTACAGGCTGTACATCCGGTTGAACACGCGCAGCAATGTCGACTTGCCGCACCCGGAGGGGCCAATGAGCGCCGTGACGCGATTGGCATAGATCGGCATGGATATGTCTTTGAGAGCCTGGATGCCGTCCTGATAGTAGAAATTGAGATGCCGGACGCTGATCTTTTCCGCAGGGAGCTGCTGATCGGGCATCGAGCGGATCACTTTGGCCAGCTGATCGATCGCCGCCGCGGACCTTGCAGTCCCTTCGGCACGAATCCTCTCGATCGTTGCTTCGCTTATGCTTCCCACGACCAAACTCTCGTCCATCGACGACTGTGTCCTGCATAGACCCGGTTGTGATGGCGCGCCTTGATCAGGCTCAACGACCGAACCAGGCCGCGCAGTTGCCGTGCCATCGCAGGCGCGTCGGGATCGGCCTGCGCTGGCGCGCCGACCCGCATTGATCCCGGTCAAGCCGGTTGCGGCGAGGATCGTTATGCTGATCCGGTTCCGTTGCCAGGTCCTCAGCCGGGAGAGAGCGCAATGCCGGACGAACATCCCCGAAAGAAACCCGCAGCAAAGACGCCGGCCGAACAATTGGGTTTGCCGCAGGACGAAAACTGCCCTGCACCCGTCAAGCCGCTGCTGACGGGTATGACGGGAATGCACATCGACAGAGCCGATGAGGATACGGTGAGTGGCTCGCCGGGTGCCGACATCGATCGCGATGTGGCAGAGGACGAATGAGCCGTCATCGGTTTGCAGGCCGGATCTTCGCGTCGTCGCAGCACGAGCCGGCGCGCTGCGTGTTGCTTTCCACGTGACCTTCCGGCCGCAGCCGGACGCTCGCCTGTGAATCAAAGGGCCGCCCGCCCGATGCGAGCGGCCCTTGCGTGTCAGCCGTCACCAGCTCAATGCAGAGCCGGGCCCTGGCCCAGCGCGTAGGTCACGAGATCCTTCAGCTTGAAGTCGGGACCGGTCACCGGGGCCCAGTTCGGATCGAGCGACAGCACGGAGGAGGCGTCGCCGAACATCATGCCGAGGAAGACTTCGGCGACGATGCGGCCGCCGACGGGCCCCAGCTGGGGTGTGTTGATGCCGCTCGCCGGCGCGCCGGTGGCGGGGATATTGACGGCGGTCTGGAACTGGCGCGCTTCCGCGAGGATGTAAGTCCACAGCGGACAGTTGCCCTTGAAGACGCCGTTGGCAATCGATGCGATCGGAACTTGCGGATCGCCTGCCGGATCGGGATTGTCGACGGCCCGGCCGACGATGATCTTCTCGTCGGCCAGCGGCGTCTGGTGCATCGCCCTGGCGACCGCCTGGCCCGACGGCAGACCAAGCCGCCAGCCGCGTTCGAGATTGCGAAGCGCGAGCGACGACGGATTGGACGCGACCTCCGGCGGCAGCTTGCGCAGCGGATCGACCAGCGAGGTGTCGATGCGATAAGCGAACTGGAGACGCCGCTTGTTGTCGGCATTGGTGCTGTCGCCCTCGACGCCATAAGCGCGCTTGTCGATGTCGATGAAGCGGCCCCAGTCGATGGCGCGTCCGGGACCCATGGAGCGGAAACCGGTCAGCGCGTTGTTGTCGGGGTTGTTGGGATCGGGGAAGATCTGCAGCAGCATGTTGTCGGCGTCGTTCAGCCGGTAGCCGGGCCGGATCATGGAATGTCCAAGCCGGTAGGCCGCAACCGAAAACTCGACTGGCATATAGGGATAAGTGTGCCAGTGATAATAGGCGAGCTTGCTCCGGTCGTAGCGACCGCCGGTCTTGAGATCGTTCAGCACGCTGGCGGTGACGATCCGCGGCAGGAAATCGTTGAGCACGACATATTGGTAGTGGAAGCGCACACGCTGTTGCACGTCCTGGAAGGAAAGCGTGTCGTTGTCGTCGGCCATGCGGTTGTGGACGCGCAGCATCAGTCCCTGGAACTGCGAGACGATGCTGTTCTCGTCGTTGCGGGGGTCGCCGATCAGTGCGCGGCCCTTGAAGCGCGGCAGGTCGAAGGCGCTGGAGACGCCGGTGCCGCTGAGCGGATCGCCGAGGAGAAATTTGCCGCTGGCGTCGTACATGTAGGGCTGGTCGTTCGGGCCGCGGCCGTAGAGATTGTCCAGGTCGAACGACGGCGTCCGGAAATCGATCAGCCCGTCCGGATCCTGCTGCTTGGTCAGCGAGCTCACCGGGTCGAAGGTGATGTCGTGATCGATGAACTGGCCGAAATAGGTATAAAGCGCGGGAATTCCGCTCTCCTCGGCATCGGGGCCGTCCCTGGGCGGATCAAAATCCCCGACCATGTTGTCGGCGAGCGCCGCAAGGTTGGCGATGTTGTCGGCCTCGTTCGGGCCGAACGTTGCCGGTGTCAGCGTGCGGAACATGCGGCCGAAGCGGCCTTGTGACAGCGGCGAGCGGGTAGCGTTAAGACCGCGGGGCGGCGTGGCGTGACGACTGCTCATGAATAACCTCCTTGAAAAGTTACGACGGCAAGCAACTAAAGCTAAGGTTGTTCGTCATAAAATATGCAGGTGAGGCTAGATCGGGGATTTTGGCCTCGCAATGCGCTGCTTCACACATTGCGCGACAGCGTGCGGTTCCGGGGATGAGCGTCGCGGGCAAGCTGCGGATGCGCTTTGCGAATTCTTCCAGCGCAGATTCCGAATAACATTCTCGTCATCGAAATCAGCCGGCGTTGAAGCAACGTCAGCTTCGCCGACCTATTCGTCGGCGATTGAGGTGATGAATATCGTGTTCGCGCATGAATTGTGTCGGCGTGGGCATGCCGCCTCGCTGGCGGCGCGTGCTCCCGCGCGTCCCCGGCACATTGTCGGTCGTGTCCTTGCGGCGGAGCGTGCGTCGGGGTCGGCATGGGCCTATGATGCGACAGGCCGCTGCGGCAGTGTGATCCCGGCCACAGTTTGCAGCCCGGGTCCCGCTTATCGTGGGCGGACTTGCACGCGCCGATCCGGCGGGACTACGCTTCCGTCATTGGGGATCAGGCATTTTGGAGGTTCTGATGCAAAAATCATATTTGCTGGCTGCGACCGCGGCACTGGCGCTCATCCTGCACACACCGCTCGCTCTGGCGCAGAGCGCGCCCGCCGCGGGTGACACGCCGCCGGCGGCAGCGGCCACCACGCCGCCCGCCGCGACGACCGCGCCTGCTGCGCCCGCTGCACCGGCCGCGACCACCGCGCCTGCGACGACCGCTGCACCGGCCGCGAACGCGAACGCCGCGCCCACTGCCAACACCGACAATTCGACCCCACCGGCCGGCGCGAAGAAGAGTGCCGACAAGAAGCCGGCGAAGAAGAAGATGACGCGCCAGCAGGAGATCGATCATTCGATCGACAACGGCACCGTTCCGGCCCGCTATCGCAACTCGGTGCCGAAGGAATACCAGCAGTATATTCCGTTCGAGAAGCAGTGACGGAACGCATCGTGGCGCGCGGTGCTGCCCGCTTGCGCCGCGGTGGAACGGGTCGCGAGCCATGCAGCGGCGGTGGCTCGATCTGACCTGCGGCCCCTGTGGCGGTCGGCGGCGCCGGTGCTAGACTGCGCCGAGCCCGGGGGGAAGCTTTGATGAGTGACGATGCGAAGGATGCTGGCCTTGTGGCGATGATCGGCAGCATCCTGGGCGGCAACAAGCGCGCGGAAGCCGCCGGCCCGCCGCCGCTTGCCGACTTCCTCCCATCCGCTCCTGCGGCGGCACCGGCCCCTGTGGTCGTCGAGATCCCTGAGGCGGCCTCGCCGAAACTTCAGAACGCATCCGAGAAGGACGCATCCGAGGCCGTGGCGACGACGCCGAAGCCGGCGCAGCCGGTCAGTCAAGCCCTGACGCCGGATGGCAAGCGGCTGTTGCCGGCGGAGGCGATTGCCGATCTCGTGCTCGGCGAGCTGCGCAAGATCGAGGGTTTTCCCGCGTCCGGCGTTTCGGTCACCGTGTACGGCTACAGGCACTGGAACGCGATGCTCACCTTCGCGCCGTTCTCGACCAATTTCCAGAATGCAACACGGTTCCGCCAGGCCCTGCCTGACCTCGTCTTCAAGCTACGCCGTTTCGTCGAACTTGAGATATAAGGATCGATGGAATTTGGTTGAATCGATGCGAGCCGGAACACGTACACCTCTCCCGTAGGGAGAGGTCGGATCGCATCGAAGATGCGGTCCGGGTGAGGGGCTTCGGTCTCACTGGGCGCCGCGGCGCCCAAGTCTGATACATCGCCCGAACAGCACGACAGGATTTCGAATTGAGCGTCGCCTTTACCAAGGAAGAGAGCGCCGAGACCGCCTCCGAGACGTTGCTGCCGGATCGTCCGATCTCGCCGCACCCGAACCTCGTGACGGAGACTGGCCTGCTGGCATTGCAGACGCAGCTCAAGGACGCGCGCGAAGCCTATGAAGCCGCGCAAGCCATCGAGGACGTCAACGAGAAGCGCCGGCAGTCGGCCGTGCCCCTGCGCGACCTGCGCTATCTGACCGAGCGCCTGCGCACGGCGCAGCTGGTTCCCGATCCCGCATCGAACGACGTTGTCGCCTTCGGCAGCACCGTGACCTTCAGCCGCGCCGACGGCCGCGTGCAGACCTACCGCATCGTCGGCGAGGACGAAGCCGATCCGAAAGCCGGCTCGATCTCGTTCGTGTCGCCTGTCGCGAAGTCGCTGATGGGGAAGGCGGTGGGTGATGTCGTGGGGGCTGGCGCGCAGGAGATCGAGGTGCTGGCGATCGGCTGATGGCGCCTGTGAATCGCCAGATCGCCCGCTAGGGGAAGTCATCGAGCGACGGCTGCTTAGCCGGAAAAGCGGAGAATAAGCCGGCCCTTCGCGGGCCGCTGACCGCGCGTCGATACGATCGTGAGACAGTGCTGCTCGTCTTTGGCGACCCCAGACATTTTTTCACCGGACCGGTCCCGGCCGTCTTCCATGTTGTTAGTTTTGACATTTACACTGTCATCAATTTGAAGACTGCACGCTCCATGGAGGTGGAGATTCCAGAAAGGATGCTCAACCTGGCCGACGAGGTGATCGAATAATTTGGCCCATCGCTTCGTTTGACACCGTGAGGTTACATGTCCGCTGATGGGAGCGGACCGGAAAGCCTGTTGCTGATCGCCGAACTGACGCAATTGATCCGATGCAGACGTTTTGCTGGATTAGCCTGCTGGCGCAACGCTCAGGCTTGTGATCATATTAGTTCGCAAATCCTAGCGGACACGCTCTCCTGGATGATTAGACGACGGGATTTTCTGGCTTTTGCCGGCGGAGCGGTTTTGCTGCCGCGGCCGAGTCTCGCTAAGCAGCAGACCCCCATCCGACGCATCTCGATACTGGGTCTCGGTGTGAGGAACGCCGGCAACGACGCTTACTTCACCGCTCTCACGAAATCCCTTGCATCGCGTGGCTGGATCGAGGGGAAGAACATTATCCTTGACTTCCGCTGGGCAGAAAACGACGAGGCCAAGCTGGGGCTGTTTTCTGACGAGATTTTGGACTTGAAGCCGGACGTAATCGTTGCCCCGACCACGCGAGTAGCAGCTACGTTCAAGCAGAAAACAAGGACAATCCCCGTCGTGTTTGTTGCGGTAGGGGATCCTGTTGCCAGCGGGCTCGTTGACAGTCTCGCTCATCCCGGCGCGAATATTACTGGGTTTTCCAATTTTGAACCGACGCTGTTTCAAAAGGCCGTGGAAATACTGAAAGAGATCAGTCCGGGACTAATGTCTGTTTCCTGGATGTACGACGTCGACGGGATCAGCCATTCGTATGGAGGCCCGGATATAGAAGCTGCCGCTTACAAACTCGGGATCAAGTTTTTCGACCGTCCTGTGCGCAATGCGTCCGAAATTGAGGCCTTGATAGCAAATCAGGGCGAAACGTCGGGTGCGGGTCTCGTGGTGGCTGGTGAGCCATTTATGATTTCAAACCTGAACCTGATTGTGACCCTGACGATCCGATTTCGGATACCTGCGATATACTTCTTTCGGGCGTTTACAGCTGGGGGTGGATTGGTTTCGTACGGGAATGACCTCGTCGACGCATATTGGCAGGCCGGCTTGTATGTTGATCGGATACTGAATGGTGACAAGCCTGAGAGCCTGCCTGTGCAAGCGCCGTCAAAGTTTGAACTCATCATCAACCAGAAAGTGGCCAGTGAAATTGGACTCTCGGTTCCGCCAACGCTACTGGCGCGCGCCGACGAGGTGATCGAATAGTTGTCCGACTTGCTGCAGCACAAGATTCCGGTTCTGGCCCGAAGGCGAAGATCGCGATGGCGCCCGGCAGTTCAGAAGCCGAGGCCAGACCGGACGTGGTGGTGACGCGACCAAATCGACGAGAATGACCCAAACCGGAAGTCGACCCTAGTCCTGCGGCGGCCCGATATGCTTTTATGCGCTGGGTTGAGATTGCAAATCTAGGGGTATTCCTTGACCGTCGAGCGAGTAGAACGGCGTCTGGCAGCGATATTTGCGGCTGACGTCGAGGGATACAGCCGCCTGATGGGAGCGGACGAGGTCAGCACACTGCGAAATTTGACCCAACGACGAGCCATCCTTGATGGCCTAATTGCCTCATTCCGGGGCAGGATAGTCAATACCGGCGGGGATAGCGTACTGGCCGAATTCGGTAGTGCCGTCGATGCCGTACAGTGCGCCGTCGAGGGGCAGGCGGCACTTGGCGCAGCCAATGTAGGACTATCACCCAACCTTCACATGAACTTTCGGATCGGCATCCACGTGGGCGACGTGATGGTGAAGGCTGGCGACCTCTTTGGCGACAGCGTCAATATTGCAGCACGACTTCAAACAATCGCTACCGCCGGAGGCGTCTGCGTATCCGGTATTACGCACGACCAAGTCAGAAAAATTCTGCCATTTGTGTTCACGGACCTTGGTTTGCAGCAAGTCAAGAACATCGACGAGCCGGTTCGGGCTTTCGCCGTATGCGCAAAAGGTGACTTCGTAATTACAGACGACACTACCGCGTCGGTGACGCTCGCGCTCCCCGACAAACCCTCCATCGCTGTGCTGCCCTTCCAAAACATGAGCGGCGATCCGGAGCAGGAATATTTCGCGGACGGCATGGTAGAGGACATCATCACCGCTCTATCGCGGTTCAAATCGCTGTTCGTAATCGCGCGAAATTCGAGTTTCACCTACAAAGGTAAAGCTGTTGATATCAAGCAAGTGGCACGGGATTTAGGGGTCCGATATGTTCTTGAGGGAAGTGTCCGAAAATCGGCTAATCGCATCAGGATCACGGGACAGTTGATCGACGCAGCTTCTGGCGCTCATTTGTGGGCAGACAGATATGACGGAGCACTCGATGACGTCTTTAAACTGCAGGATCAAATCGCTGCTAGCGTGGTTGGCGCCATCGTCCCCAGCCTAGCCCAAGCTGAAATAGAACGTGCGAAACGAAAACCTATTAATAGTCTTGATGCGTACGACTATTACCTGCGAGGTTTAGCCGCACACTGGCAATACACAAAGAGCGACAATGAAAAAGCAATCGCTCTCTTTGAGCGATCCGCAGCATTGGACCCGCAGTTTGCGCCAGCTCAATCCGCGCTGTCAGCGACACTATCTTCTCGCTGGGGTTGGGAGTGGAGCGCGAATCCGGCAGATGACGCAGCTCGTTCAATTTCCTGCGCGAACATCGCTTTGCGTCTTGGGAGGCACGACCCGTTAGTATTGGCGCAGTCGGCGACAAGTCTAGTCATTTGCGGCGATGAGGTTGAATTAGCAGATGGGTTTTTTGAGGATGCAATACGGCTGAATCCTAACGAATTGAACGGATGGATGTGGGGCGGATTGGCGAAAGTGTTGCTGGGCAAGCACCAACATGCGATTGAGTATCTTCAACGCGCATTGAGAGTAAGTCCGCTAGACCCCCGAGTTTTCTTTGCACAAGACATATTGGGTTTAGCCCATTTTTTTCTTGGTAACTATGAGGAGGGACTTAGTTGCGCCGTAGCAGCATCCCTTCATCATTCTAACTATGCCCCAGCTCTTCGCACCGCCATGGCTTGCAATGCACTGTTGGGCAAGATCGAAGATGCACGAAGGCTCTGGGGGCTGGTTGCTCTGCTTTCTCCATCTGATCGCGTATCCACGCAAAAGCAGCGGACGAAGTATCGCAGAGAAGAGGACCGTGTGAAGCTGGATGAAGCCTATCGAAGCGCTGGAATGCCGGAATAAGGATGTCTCGCTCCTGGAACAATAAGTTTTTTCGCGGCCCATGTCCGTTTGTGGCCGAAGTCGGAAGTTTGTTCAAGCGATGGGACCGCCCGAGTCGCAATCGATTGCGATCAGCTCCACAATCCTGATCTCATTGTTGCTCTTGTGAAGTTGGTAGCAGTATCGGCCCCGCTCGATCTCAGCGCCCGAGGATGCCTTCCGGATTGTGGTCGCAAAATACAGTACTGTGCTCTTATTCAAGCGCTGAATGTGCGGGTCGGAAATTTCGCTTTTGGCATATCCAAGGGGTCGCAGTCGCTGCACAGGCATCGCCAAGAATGCCACGATGGCATGTTTGTCGCCGTGGTAGAGAATGCAGTTCGGAAGCACCGCAAACGATGGTTCAGCGTAGAATTCGGCCCCGGCTGTCGCGTCTTTCGAGAATGCTTCGTAGTAGTTTGCCATAAATGCATGAATTTCTTCGTCAGGAATAGCCATCGCAACTCCAATACCGGTCGTCGAAAGCGACTAGGTGTATCAATTTAACCCTCATGGCACTGAACGGCCCAGTGCCGACAGCGAGATGCTATCTCGCTGATCAAGTTTCGCAATGTCGCCTGTTGGCCCATCGCTTCCGTTGACGTCGTGCAGGTACACGTCCGTTGATGGGAGCGGACCGGAGGCCTGTCGCTGATTGCCAAACCCAGGCGATTGACCTTGAACGGACCTTAGCCCTTCCAATTCACCGGTTCGCATCTAGAATGTTCGTCGTTGGGGAACGGCGAGCATGAGACGGCGCGAATTTCTCGGTACACTGGGCGGCGCTGCGCTGGGATATCCGTTTGCGACGCACGCAGAGAAGGCCATTCCCGTCATCGCGATCCTCGGCAGCGGCGCAGCGAGCGCGGAGTCGAGCCGACAACAGATGTTACAGCTTGATGCAGGCTTGCGGGAAGTTGGGCTGATAGCGGAACGCGACTACATTTTCGATGTTCGTTGGGCAGGCAGTGACGCAACCCAGTTTTCGGCGCTGGCGGCCGAACTGTTGGCGCAGAACCCACGAGCCGTCGTGGTCTCCACCAACCTCGCGGCGCTTGCAGTGCAAAAGCTATCGCGGACAGTGCCAATCGTCGGGACTGGTTTGAACGCCCCAGTGGCCACTGGATTAGCGGCAAGCCTGGCCCATCCCGGCGGCAATATCACCGGTGTTGCCACCATGGCAGAGGATACTCAACTCAAGCTTCTCGATATGTTGCACGAGACACTACCGGGCATGCGGCACGTCCTCGCTATCGCAAACCCGACCAATCCCTCGACCCCACCCATGGTCGCGCCGTTGACGGTCCAAGCGGCGAAAAATGGGATCGTCCTTCATGTGGTGAACGTTACCGCGCCAGCGGATCTCAACGGCGCATTCGGCGAACTGTCTAGGCAGCCTGTAGGCGCGGTCTTCGTGCTAACCGACAACAGTCTGTATGGACTGTCGGAAACGATCATCGTTCGTGCCCTCGCGTTGCATGTGCCGGCGTTTGGCTGCTTCGGCGCGCCTTTTGCAAAGGCGGGCGGGGTCTTCGCCTATTCGCGCGACCCGAAGGAAGCTTTCCAAGGTGTAGCGCGTCTGCTGAAGAAGATTCTCTCTGGCGCCGCTCCCGCTGACATTCCATTCGAGCAGCCAACAAAATTCAATCTGTACATAAATCTCAAGACGGCAAAATCGCTCGGCATAACGGTGCCCACAACCTTGCTCGCGACCGCCGACGAGGTGATCGAGTAAGTGCGTCCGCTTCTGGCCCTTCCGCCCTGGTTGGACTGGCATCAAGCCGCAGCTTCAATGCTGCCATCATGCGCCTGTTTTGCCCGACGGAGCAAGAAAAATTCGGAAAATTCGCAAGCCGTTGATCCGGCTTTCGTAAGTCCTTGATCCGATTGACGTCGGCTACTGTGCATGGGGTTGTTTTGGACGGTTTGGCGGAGCGGAAGCAAGACGCCCCAGTCCGTCTACGCTCTTCGAGCTACGCCGGACACGCTTCGCCGTGAGTTTGATGGTGGCTTGCCGAGCCGTAGCTCGCGGCGGCAGCCCGCCTGCGCCCTTTGGGCTTCGGCGCGGCATCCTCTCTCGCTTCGCGAGCGAAGGATGGTGGGCGCACAAGGGATCGAACCTTGGACCTCTCCCGTGTGAAGGGAACGCTCTCCCGCTGAGCTATGCGCCCGGGACCATCATGCAGGCGGCCGGACCTTGTCGGCCGGCCGGTGCATCGCAAGCCCGCGATTTAGAAGTGCGGGCTATCAGTGTCAAGTTTTCAGGCGGCTTGGGGGCTGAAAACCTTCCGCCGAATTGCGCAGTTCGGCGCTAGGCGCGGATTTTGGGCAGATCACGCGCCCTGCTGCCGGGCGCGGGAGGCATGTGCCTGCAGCGCGCGAATCCGCTCGGCGAGCGTTCCGCCACCCTCGGGCAGGCTGGCCGTGGCCGCGCCATTGGTCGCGGTGCCGCCTGCCGGACGGGCGGCCTGCTTCGGCGGCTGGCCGGCCTCGGCCGCCAGCAGCGCCTCGATCGGCGAGTTCGGGCCCTCGAGCTGCATCGCGAGCTTTGCGACCTCCGCGGCGATGTCGTTGATGCGCTCGCGCAGCAGCGCGTTCTCCATGCGCTCGGTCGCCCAGGAGCTCTCGGCCTGCTGCTGGATCGCATTGATGTCGCGCTGGAGCTTCGCGCGCTCGTCGCGGGCGGTGCGCAACTGCTCCTCCAGCGCGGCCTTTTCAGCGCGCAGCGTCTCCATCGCGGCGGAGGATTTGCCACCGCTCAACGCGGCGATCTCGACGCGCAAATCCTTGATGGTGCGCTCGGCGCCTTCGTTGGTCTGTCGCAGCTGGTTGTTCTCGTACTCGCGCTCGGCGAGCAGCTTGCCTTGCGTGGCGAGGCGGCCTTCGAGGTCGGTGACGCGCCCCGAGAGCATCTCGGCTTCCTTCACCTGCAGCATGAGCTGCCGATCGAGCTCGGTGACGCGCTGGCTCAGATTCTCGACGCGGCCCCGCGCCTCGGCGAGCTCGCGCGAGGCGGTCTCGGATTCGGTGCGCTCCTGCGCCAGGCGCGCCTGCGTCGCGGAAAATTCCTTTTCGGCATCGCCGACACGGTTCTTCAATTCCTCGATCTGGGCGCGCACCGCCACCAGCTCGACCTGGCGGCTCTCCGCCATCATCGAACGGTCCGACAGTTCGGAGTTGATCTTGGCAAGCTCGGCCTGCTTGTCGGTCAGCGCGATTTCGGCGGCGCGCAGCGCTTCGGTCTTGGCGTTGAATTCCTCCTCGGTGGCGCGGAGCTGTTCCTTCACCGCCTTCTCGCGCGCCTCGAGCGCGAAGATCGTGGCGTTCTTCTCGCCGAGCTCGATCTTCATGCGATTGATGGCGTCGCTCTTCTTGCCGAGTTCGGCGAGCTGGCTCGTGGTCTTGTTCTTGAGCTGGTCGACGCTCATCTCCAGCCGGCGCGCCGACATGGCGAACTCGGCGCGGAGCTGGTCCTTGTCGGCCTGGATCTCCGCCATCGACAGCGGCGTTGCGGCCTCGAGCCGGCGCGTGGTCAGGCGCACCGCGCGGTTATGCACCAGCGGCACGATGGCGAGCCCGCACAGCATCGACAGCAGGAAACCGATCGCCAGGTACATGATCGGTTCGACCATGGGTCAGGACTCCGCCAAACAAGGAAAAATTTACCAAAGACAATGCATGGCGGGCCGGCAAAAAGCCAGCCCCGCCCTGTTGTTAACGTGAATCCGGAAACCTGACCGGGGAGGGAGCGCTAGAACGGGTTCCAGGTCGCCCGCGGCGTGTATTTCAGATAGCCGATATTGGCGCCCAGCCTCAAGCCGAGGCCGGAGCGGATCGGCACCAGCACGATGTTGTTGGCGGTGAGCGCCGTCATGCCGAAGCCGCCGATGATATAGGCCGAGCCGTCGATGCCGGCGAAGCGCTGGTAGATCGCGTTGGTGGCGGGCAGGTTATAGACCAGCGTCATGGTGCGCGCGCCGTCGCCGCCCCAGTCGAAGCCGAGCGAGGGACCCTGCCAGTAGACGCGCAGGTCGCCGGCGTTCTTGGTGTAGAGCGTGCCTTCGCCATAGCGCAGGCCGGCGACGAAGGCCCCGGAGCCTTCCTCGCCGAGGATATAGCCATTGGGCAGGCCCCACTGGCTGACCGCCTTCTCGATGATCGAGGCGAGGCCGCGCGAGACATTGCCGAAGAAGCGGTGGCCGGCGGTGACGAGTTCGTCCGGTCCATAGGTGTTCGGGGTCGGGGCCCGCTGCGGCGCCGGCAGGTCCGGCGGCGGCGCGGCCGTCTGGGCGGAGGCCGGCACGGTCCAGCCAGCCAGCGCAATGAGCGCCGCTGCGGCAAGGCGTGATGCGAAAGTCATAAAAGAACCCCTGGTATCGATCCCGGTCCGCTTCCCTTAACCTGATGCTATTAGGCACGGCCCTAGGTTGCGCCGGATGTCCCCTCGACTCGGATGTTATCCGCAGCAACTATGACGGCACAACGGCAGGAAGATAGCCCTTTGCGCCTAGGAATTGCCTTGATCGGCCTGCTGGCGGGCATATGGCTCGGCTTGTCCGGGTTGCCGGTTCGCGCGGCCACCACCGAGCGGATCGTCGTCAATCGCTTCTCCGGCGTCGCCATCGAGGGCTTCGACCCCGTGGCCTATTTCGTCGATGGCGCGGCCGTGCAGGGGACGGCGCAGTTCGAGGCCAACCTCTGGGGCGCGGTCTGGCGCTTCCGCAACGACGGCAACCGGGCCGAATTCCTCGCCCATCCCGAAGTCTACGGCCCGCAATACGGCGGCTACGACCCGGTCGACATCGCGCGCGGGGTGCTCAACGCGGCCAATCCCCGCTTCTTCGCGATCGCGGCGCAGCGGCTCTATCTGTTCAGCCGGGAAGACAATCGCGACGCCTTCGCGGCCAACCCCGAACGCTTCCTCTACGACGCCGGCAAGCGCTGGCCGGCGCTTCAGGACAAGCTCGGTCAGTAGGTCGTTACCGCCTCGGCGTCGCTCCAGGCGATGAAGTCAGGGATGATGAAGCCGGTATCGGCGCGCTCGCCGAACCGGAGCTCGCCGCCCCTGCCGTCGGTCACCTTGCCGCCAGCCGCCGTCACGACCGCGCAGCCCGCCCCGACGTCCCATTCGCAGGTCGGCCCGAAGCGCGGATAGATGTCGGCGCTGCCCTCGGCGATCCGGCCGAATTTGACGGCCGAGCCGCAGGTCTTTCTGACGGCGTTGGGTCTGTTGTCGATGAAGGCTTCGCTCCTGGGGTCGCCATGCGAACGGCTCACCGCGGCGATCCACGGCTCCCCGGCCTTTGGCAGCTTGCGGCCATGGATCGGCTCGGCAGCGCCGATGGTTGCGCCGTCAAATCGCACGCGTTCGGCGCCGCGGCCGACGATGCCGCGCCAGAGCAGCCCCAGCGCCGGTGCGCTGACGATGCCGAGCAGCGGCATGCCTTCGGTGACGAGGGCGAGGTTCACGGTGAACTCGTCACGTCCGGCGACGAACTCCTTGGTGCCGTCGAGCGGATCGATCAGGAAGAAGCTGCCGCGAAACGGCGGCGAGGCGAGGTGGGTGCGCTCTTCCGAGAGTGTCGGCACGTCGTCTGCAAGCCGGGCGAGGCCCTCGGCAATGATTCGGTCCGCGGCGAGGTCGGCTTCGGTCACCGGCGAGCCGTCTTGCTTGCCGTCGATCCGCATCGCGGAGCGGTTGACGCTCAAGATCGCCTCGCCGGCCTGCACCACCAGCGCGGTCAGAGGCTCCATCAGCCGGCTGGCGGCCTCGCCGTCGATGATCCTCACCTGCATGCCTCATTCATTGGCAAGTTTCGTCTCTCTCTCGGTTGATTCGCCCGTGGTGCTTTATGGCCGCTTCGAACCTATCGCAAGCTTCCTGCCACGGGCGGGCGAATGATAGAACCGCAGCGACATTCTAAGCCATGCGTGATTCGCCGCGTCCACGCCGTGCAATTCCAGGAACCCTTTATGTCTGACGCTCCGTCTTCAGGTACCGCTTCCGCTCCCGATATGCTCGAACTCGCGGCCCTGCTGTGCTCGCGGGTCTGTCATGATCTCATCAGCCCGGTCGGCGCCATCGTCAATGGGCTCGAAGTGCTCGATGACGACCCCAAGCCCGAGGACCGCGAATTCGCGCTCGACCTCATTCGCAAGAGTGCCAAGACCGCCTCCGCCCGCCTGCAGTTCTGCCGCCTCGCCTTCGGCGCGGCCGGTTCCTCCGGCGCGCAGATCGACCTCGGCGATGCCCAGACCATGGCAAAGGGCCACATCGAGGACGGCAAGTGCTCGATCACGTGGAATCTCCCGCGGCTGCTGCTGCCGAAGAATCGCGTCAAGTTGCTGCTCAATATGCTGGTGGTGGCCCAGCACACGATCCCGCGCGGCGGCATGCTGACGATCGATCCGATCGGCGAGGGCGAGACGATGAGCTTCCGTATCACCGCGACCGGACACAATGCGCGCCTGCCGCAGAACATCTCCGAGCTTCTGAGCGGCGAACGCGGACCGGCTGCAGATGCACATGCGATCCAGCCTTATTATACGCGGCTATTGGCGCAGGCCTGCGGGCTCACCGTGACACTCAAGCCCGAAGGCGAGGCGATCATCATTACCGCTTCGTAAACGCGCACGTCGCTCTCAGAGGTAAATTGGTGCTTTACAAGGCGCTTCGGCTTGTCCGGAGCGCCTTATGTCTTTGTTGGTTCCGTTCTTTTGCACATACTCAACCATTATTAAACGCTTTGCGGTGAAGCTGGCCCCATTCCGATCTGGCGCATCACAATTCGTGCGCGCCCTCCCTGTATGAAGGCCTGTTTTCATGGATGATCTGTTGCGGGAGTTTCTGACGGAGACCAGCGAGAGCCTGGACACCGTGGACAATCAGTTGGT
>NZ_JAFCLG010000004.1 GCF_018129685.1 Bradyrhizobium manausense | reverse complement strand
GTGATTGTTGTTGGCCTCGTTGCTCTCCGAAATCGCATTATTGTAGTCGGCGAGTCCGCCGATGTAATACGTGCCGGGGGACAGATTGGCGGGAAGCGCCAGCGAGACAGTCTGGTGATCGTAATAACCGGGGGCCCCGTTCGCCGACAGCCCTGGCGAGGCCACTGTCGTTAGCAGCGTATCTCCAGTCGTGATCGTCGCGTCGGTCGACAGATAGAGGCCCGAGATCGAGGCGGCAGCGGCAGCCTTGCCAAAATTCACCACCCAGAAGTCGACGTTGGTGCTCCCGCCCGGCGCAATCGTCGTGCTGCTGACGCTGTCGAACGATGCGGTCAAATCAGGCTTGGCCGGCGCTGCCGGCGCCGTCACCGTGATCTGCGTGACATCGTGATTGTTGTTGGCCTCGTTGCTCTCCGAAATCGCATTATTGTAGTCGGCGAGTCCGCCGATGTAATACGTGCCGGGGGACAGATTGGCGGGAAGCGCCAGCGAGACAGTCTGGTGATCGTAATAACCGGGGGCCCCGTTCGCCGACAGCCCTGGCGAGGCCACTGTCGTTAGCAGCGTATCTCCAGTCGTGATCGTCGCGTCGGTCGACAGATAGAGGCCCGAGATCGAGGCGGCAGCGGCAGCCTTGCCAAAATTCACCACCCAGAAGTCGACGCTCGTGCTCCCGCCCGCCGCAATCGTCGTGCTGCTCACACTGTCGAACGACGCTGTCAAATCAGGCTTGGCCGGCGCTGCCGGCGCTGTCACCGTGATCCGCGTAGCATCGTGATTGTTGTTGGCCTCGTTGCTCTCTGAAATCGCATTATTGTAGTCGGCGATTCCGCCGATGTAATACGTGCCGGGGGCCAGATTGGCGGGAAGCGCCAGCGAGACAGTCTGGTGGTCGTAATAGCCGGTCGTCCCGTTCGCCGACAGCCCTGGCGAGGCCACCGTCGTTAGCAGCGTATCTCCAGTCGTGATCGTCGCGTCGGTCGACAGATAAAGGCCCGAGATCGAGGCGGCAGCGGGAGCCTTGCCAAAATTCACCACCCAGAAGTCGACGCTCGTGCTCCCGCCCGGCGCAATCGTCGTGCTGCTGACGCTGTCGAACGACGCGGTCAAATCAGGCAGAGGGGGCTGTGCGACAACGGTACTGTCGATAATGCCATCGGCAAATTTGAAATTTTCTACCGCCGTGACGGTGTCGGTGCCATCGGGGGAGCCGCTACGCTGATCGGCGACGGTCCACGTCGCTGAATTCGCATTGTAGGTGACGAGGTAGTCTGCCCTGTTGCCTGAATAGACGACGGTATCGATGCCCGGACCGCCATCGATGGTGTCGTTGCCGCCACCGCCGGTGATCGTGTCGTTGCCGGCACCGCCCTTCAGCACGTTGGCAACGGCATTGCCGATGATGATGTCGTTGCCGGACCCGCCGGTTGCGTTGTCGATCAGCGAGCGCGTGTCGCCATTGTAGAGATAGGCGTTATAGACGTTGCCGGACGCATAATGACCGTTGCCGAGATAGGCCAGCTGCGTGCTTGAGAACAGCGAGGACGCGCCGGGGTTGAGATCGATGGACAGGTTGGTCGTGTAGTTCGACAGATCGTAGGTATTGACGCCGCCGCCGTCCCAGATCGTCTCAAAGATGCGGTTGGCCGAGCCGCCGGCGCCGCCGCCCGGCGCGAGCTGACCGACGCCGTTGATGAACTCCTGCCCCGTCGTCGGGTTCCAGGTGTAGACGGTGTTGCCGCTCTGGGTGTTGTAGTTCGCGCCATACAGCGTCTGCAGCGCGAGGATATCGTTGGCCATGTAGGTCTGCGGATATCCGTAGGCCTCGTTGGTGTAGCCGGTGAGCGGACCGCCGACGTAACTGCGATAGCTCATGACGGTGTATTCGCTGTCATCATGCGCGGCCGGCACCGCGACGTTGGCGACGCCACCCGTCTCCTGGCTGTGCTTGAGGCCGAAGGCATGGCCGAGTTCGTGCAGCGCCGTTGTGAAATAGTAATTGCCGAGTTGCGCCTGGGTGTAGTCGTACGCCGTGCCGAACCAGACGTCGCCACCGGCCGCGTAGTTGCCGGGGTAGTAGGCGTAGGAGGTCGGGTTGGCCGCCGGCGACTGCGCGACCATGATGTCGGCGTAGCTTGAGCCGCTATAAGTGATGCTGGCGTTGGTGTAGCTCTTGATCAGCGCGATGGCGTAATTGATGGCCGCCTGCATCTGGGTCGGCGCAGCCGAAAAGCCGGACGTGGTCGGTTCGCCGTTACCGCCGGTGTACGCGCCATAGGTGCTGGCAAGCGTCGGAAAGCTATAGCTGATCGTGCCGGACCAGGCTGTACCCGCCAGCATGCCATCGATGTCTGCGTTGTTCGTCGCGTTAACGTTGACAGCGGTCGCCATCAGAATTCTCCAAAGCAGTATGCCCCGCTCGAATCCGAGTGCGGACAGGCGCGATTCTACCTAGAGAGTTAGACGTTTGGTTTAAGTTTGGCGAAGCAACCCAACTTCTTTCGTAACGCCGTGTTAAACATCAAATCCCGTATTCATACGGCCCGAAAGGACGATGCAGGTTCCTTCCGCCCGTCCTGATTTGCAATGGAAATCATGAAGCTACATCTGCTCCCGGTCGGCTTGGTCTGCGCCCTCATGGCGCTCTCAAGGCCGGATCATCAGCCCCTTGGAGGATTGTCTGTCATGGTCGGAAAAGCTGGCGCCGATGATGGCGGCAAGGCGGGGCGTGCGCCCTCGGTTCCACCAGCCCGCGCCCCTTCGGCCGCAGTCGCCGAGGAGTACGAGCTCGCCCGGCAAAAGGGCACGGCGGAAGCGTTCGAGCTCTTCATCGCTCGCCACGGCGACGATCCGCTGGCCGAGAAGGCGCGGGCGGAGCTGAAACGCCTGTCCCGTTGAGATCTTTTCTGCCGGGAGCGACAATGTCCGGCTTCGTCCCACACTGCGCCAGCTGACGCGGCACTCAGAGCCCGTCTGATTCGCCGTTCTTCGGTGTCGCGCGCGGCACGAAGGGCGCGAACGACGTGCTGGCCGCGGTCGGCATCGTCAGCTTGCCTCCGCCGTCCGCAGGTACGGGCAATCCCGCCGGCGCACTGGTTGCGCCCGGTCGCTGCAGCGCCAGCACCTCGCTGCGATCGCCCCGCTTGAACGTCACTTCGCGCGGCTGCACCGAGCTCAGCGACCAGCCGCCGAGGGTTTCGCCCGGTCGCATGCGAAGGACCTTCTGGTCGGAGCGGCTGACGAGGATCGCGATAGCATCGCCCTCGCCGACGACGGCCCCAACCAGAATCAGCGGCGGCGGCTCGACCGGTTTTGGCGGCGGCGCGCGAACCTCAACGACCGGGGCGGCAGCGACCGCGCGCGGCGGCGGCCGGCGCGTGGCCGAGAAGATCGGACGTTCCTGGGTCGCCGTTAGCGCCGCCAGCGGCACCGACCACAGCGGATTGCCGCGGGAGGCCGGCCTGCTTGCAGTCGGCGCGGGCCGGGCAGTCGGATTCACCGTGCCGGCATCGGCGCTCGCGGCGGAACGGCCAGCCATGTCGTCGGACAGGATGTCGACGAGCGACGAGGTCGCCGCCATCGCCTGGGCAAGGCCAATCGCCGCGCAAAGCACGGCCAATCGGGTCGGTTTCAGCCAGACGGACATCCAGGTTCCTTCGCGACCTGCCGCGCCAGCGCGCGGCAGGCGCCCCCAAAACTAGACCCGATGGGCCTTGCCTTCAACCGGCTCACGGATCTGCTCAGCCCTCCGATGCCCGCCCCGCGTGTTGCAAAGCGTAAGGATGTTGCCCAATGGCAACGACCGCTGAAATTGCAAAGGAAACGGGCACGAACCAGCGCAGATTGACCGCTGTTCACTGACACCTGATGCAATGGCATGAGATCATGGAGGAAGGGCATACCCCTGCCCGCTCGAATGATG
The DNA here is from genome assembly GCF_018129685.1 of Bradyrhizobium manausense. Classification (GTDB taxonomy): domain Bacteria; phylum Pseudomonadota; class Alphaproteobacteria; order Rhizobiales; family Xanthobacteraceae; genus Bradyrhizobium; species Bradyrhizobium manausense_D. Next base: position 437,521 of record NZ_JAFCLG010000004.1, on the reverse strand, counting down.
CTTGGGCGATTTACTTGGACGATTTGCTTGGGCGATTTGCTTGGGCGATTTGTGAAGGGCCGATGGCTGGATCGAAGATCGCGCGTGGAAGGAAGGACGACCGGCTGCGCTCCCTCTTCGGGCACGCGCTGGCGACCCTGCTCGCGACCACGGCGCTTGGCGTCGCCGCCGCGCACGCCGCCGACGGCACCTGGACCGGCGCCTCGTCCGGCGAATGGACTGACGGCACCAACTGGAGCTCGACGCCGAGCGTGCCTGATGGCATTGCGACGTTCTCGACCACAGGCCCGACCAGCGTCACCGCCAGCGGCCTCGTCAATATCGGCCAGGTGATCTTCGGCAGCACACCCAACGCGCCGGCCTATAGCATCGCCACCGGCGACTTCTTCGTGGTCAACGGCGCCGGCATTTTCAACAATTCGACCCACACGCAGACATTCACCGTCGGCGCGCCCATGGTGTTCACCAATGCGAGCAGCGCGAGCGGCGGCAGCAATTTCGTGACGTACAGCGTCGTCGGCGGCTCGATGAGCTTCAACAACAGCTCGACCGCCGGCACGGCGCACATCACCAGCAGCGGCGATATCGAGTTCAACAACAACAGCACGGCAGGCACTGCGACGATCGTCAACACCGCGGTGATCAATTTCAACGATTCCAGCTCGGCTGGCGGCTCGAACATCACGAACAACGCGACCGGCTTCGTGACCTTCAACACCACGTCGACCGCCGGCACCGCGGCGATCTCCAACAGCGGCACGCTGAACTTCGCCAACTCGGCCACCGCCGGCAGCTCCACCATCACAACCAGCAACGGCGGCACCACGAACTTCACCGGCACCAGCAGCGGCGGCAGTGCGCGCTTCATCACCGCGCTCGGCGGCACGGTCGACTTTTCCGGCCTGACCAGCGGTGGCACGACCGCTGGCTCGATCGAAGGCGCGGGCAATTACGCGCTCGGCGCCGTCTCGCTGACCACCGGCAGCCTCAACACCGCGACCCAGGTCGACGGCGTGATATCGGGCACCGGCGGCGCACTGACCAAGGTCGGCACCGGCACGCTGACGCTGACGGGCGCCAATACTTATTCGGGCGCGACAACGATCTCGGCCGGAACGCTGGCGCTGTCGGGTACCGGCAGCATCGCTTCCTCCAGCGTCGTCACGGTGAATGCGACGTTCGACATCTCGGCAATGACCCCGTCATTCGCTGCGATCACGACCCTGGCCGGCAGTTCGAGCGGCATCGTCAACATGGGCACCAAAGGGCTGTTCGTCACCAGCGGCTCGACCGAGTTCGCCGGCGTGATCCAGGGCAGCGGCGGCCTCGAGGTCGGCGGCGGAACGCAAACGCTCTCGGGTGTGAATACCTACTCCAATGCGACCCAGATAGACGCCGGCGCCACGCTGGCGCTGAAGGGTGGCGGATCGATTGCGAGCTCGGCCAGCGTCACGTTTACGCCTGGCGGAGGCGGTACATTCGACATTTCGCAAACGACCTCCGGCGCGACGGTGAACGCTCTGGTCTCCGCCACTGGCGGCAGCTTCGTTTCGCTGGGGTCCAAGACGCTGACGATCACAAGCGGCAGCTTGTACGGCGGCGTGATCCAGGATGGCGGCATTGCCGGTGGCGTTGGTGGCAACCTCGTCATCGCCAACGGCGCCACGCAACAGCTCTACGGCGTGAACACCTATACCGGCACCACGACCATCGCGGCCGGTGGCGAGCTGGACCTCACCAATGGCGGCAGTGACGGCAGCATTGCGACCTCGAGCAATGTCATCACCAACGGCCTCTTCGACATCTCGGTCCTCGCCGCCGGCACCTCGATCAAATCCCTGTCGGGTGCAGGCAATGTCAATCTCGGCGCCAACACGCTGACCATCACGCGCGGCAACGGCACCTTCGCCGGCGTCATCCAGGATGGCGGCGCCGGCGGCGGCCTCACGATGGCCGGCGGGACGGAAACCCTGACCGGCGCCAACACCTATACCGGCGCCACCACCGTGAACGGCGGCACGCTGGTCGTGAACGGCTCGATCGTCAGTGCCTCCACCGTCAATGCCGGCGGCACGCTCGCCGGCACGGGCGCCGTCGGCAGTGTCGCGGTCACCGGCGGCACGCTCGCACCGGGCAATCCGGGCGCGGTCGGCACGCTGGCGATCAACGGGGCCCTGAGCTTCACCGCCGCCTCGACCTATCTCGTCCAGATCTCCTCGAGCGCTGCGAGCCTCGCCAACGTCACCGGCGCTGCCAACCTCGGCAGTGCGACGGTGCACGCGAACTTCATCTCAGGGACGGTCCAGAAACAGTACAAGATCCTGCACGCGACCGGCGGCCTCGGCGGCACCACCTTCAACCCCGCCGTCGTCTCCAACATGCCGACGATCAATGCGACGCTGAGCTATGACGCCGCCAACAACGTCTTCCTCAATATCGGCGTCAACTTCACGCCGAGCGGTGGCGGCCTCAACGTCAACCAGCAGAACGTCGCGAGCACGCTGACCAATTTCTTCAACACCACCGGCGGCATTCCCGCGGCCTTTGCCGGGCTGACGCCCGCGGGGCTGACCGCGGCCTCGGGCGAGCTCGGCACCGGCATCATCCAGTCCGCCATCAATGCCGACGGCCAGTTCCTCAATTTGATGCTCGATCCGACCATCGCCGGCCGCTCGAGCGGTTTCACCAAGGCGGGCAGCATCGCGCAATTCGCCGACAGTGATGACACGGATGCTTATGCGTCGATGCGCCTGGCCACCCCGCGCGAGCGCGAGGCCTTTGCAATGGCCACCAAGGCGCCGCTGCTGTCGTCGCAGCCGATCAATCGCTGGAGCGTCTGGACAGCCGGCTATGGCGGCTCGGCGCAGGTCGGCGGCAATGCTGTCGTCGGCTCGCAAGACCTGACGGCACGGGTCTGGGGCGGCGCTGCCGGCGCCGACTACAGGATGTCGATGGATACGCTGGTCGGCTTCTCGCTCGGCGGCGGCGGGCTGAATTACTCGCTTGCCAACGGGATTGGCGCGGGCTCCGCGGACATGTTCCAGGCCGGCGTCTACGGCCGGCACAATTTCGGTCCCGCCTACATCGCCGCGGCGCTCGCCTATGGCTGGCACGATGTCACCACCAACCGCACCGTGGCGGCTGGCGGCTTCGACCAGCTGCAGGGCCGCTTCAAGGCCGACACCTTCTCGGCCCGCTTCGAGGGCGGTTATCGCTTCACGACACCGCTGATCGGCATCACGCCCTATGCGGCCGCACAGGTGACGAACTTCAACCTGCCGAACTATTCCGAAGTCAGCCTCATCAGCGGCGGCCTGTTCGCGCTGAACTATGCCGCGCGCTCGCTGACCGACACCCGCTCCGAGCTCGGTCTGCGCACCGACAAGTCCTACGCGATGCAGAACGGCGTGCTGACCTTGCGCGGCCGCGCCGCCTGGGCGCACGACTATGATCCGAGCCGCGCCGTCACCGCGCTATTCCAGACCTTGCCCGGCACCAGCTTCGTCGTGAACGGCGCCAGGGTCGACGCGGATTCCGCGCTTGTCAGCGCCAGCGCCGAGATGAAATGGCTGAACGGCTTCTCGGTCGCCGGCACCTTCGACGGCGAGTTCTCCGGCAACGTCACCAGCTATTCCGGCAAGGGCGTGTTCAAGTACAGCTGGTGAGCTGCCGGCAACCGTCGCCCTGCGTACGAGCTACGGCTGGCGGGATCGGCGCATGGCTGCTGCGCCGGTCGACGCTTGCCGCATGATCTTTCGGCACTATGGTAGGTCCGCAATCTGTTCCCGGAGCCATCAAAGATGCCCTTTCCGCACGCCTCGGAAGCCCTGTCGCGCTTCACTGTGCTCGATCTGACCCGCGTCCGGTCCGGGCCCACCTGCGTGCGGCAACTCGCGGACTGGGGCGCCACGGTGATCAAGATCGATGCGCTGACCGAGGATTCCGGCGGCGAGCAGCCGGGCGGGCCGCGTCGAGGCTCCGACTTCCAGAATTTGCACCGCAACAAGCGGGCAATGACGCTGAACCTGAAAGACGAGCGCGGGCTCGCCGTGTTCAAGCGCCTCGCCGCCAAGGCCGACGTCGTGGTCGAGAATTTCCGCCCCGACGTGAAGAAGAAGCTCGGCATCGACTATGAGAGCCTCGCCGCGATCAACCCGCGCATCGTCTATGGCAGCATCTCCGGCTTCGGTCAGGACGGCCCCTATCACAAGCGGCCCGGCTTCGATCAGATCGCGCAGGGCATGGGCGGGTTGATGTCGATCACGGGTGCGCCTGGCGGAGGGCCGATGCGGGTCGGCATTCCCGTCGCCGACCTCACCGCCGGCCTGTTCTGCGCCATGGGCATCCTCACCGCGCTGCTCGAGCGCGAGGTTTCGGGCAAGGGCCAGTGGGTGCAGACGTCGCTGCTGCAAGCCCAGATCTTCATGCTCGACTTCCAGGCCGCGCGCTGGCTGATGGAGAAAGAGGTCGCCAAGCAGGCCGGCAACAACCATCCGACCAGCATCCCGACCGGCGTGTTCAGGACCTCCGACGGCTACATCAACATCGCCACGACGGGCGGACGAATCTGGGAGCGCTGCGCGCAGGCCATCGGCGCGCCGGAGCTCTACGATCATCCCGATTATGCGACGGCCCCGGCCCGCTCGAAGAACCGCGACGCGCTCAACGCCGAGATCGAGAAGCGCACCGTCACGAAGTCGACGGAGACCTGGGTGCGCGAGCTCAACGAGGCCGGCGTGCCGTGCGGTCCGATCTACGCCATCGACCAGATGTTCGACGACCACCAGGTCAAGCACCTCGGCATCGCGCAGGATGTGCCCAACGACGAGGGCCGCCATATCCGCCTGGTCGGCCAGCCCGTGACGCTGTCGCGCACGCCGAGCAGGATGGTGGCGCGCCCGCCTGAGTTCGGCGAGCAGACCGACGAGGTGTTGAAGGAGTTCGGCTTCGCCGCCGACGAGATCGCAAGGCTCAGGGACGCCAAGGTGGTGTAGGCGGTAAGCGCGAAGCTACTCACGACAAAGCCCGGCGCGAGCCGGGCTTTGCTTCTCGTGGAACGCCTGTGTTGATGTCAGTATTTCGCGACCACCGGGCCGCCGAACTCATAGTTGATGCCGGCGCGCAGGATGTTGTCGGTGAAGCGCGACGACACGTTGGTGGCAATGGTCGACCCCGCCGGCGCAAGCGTGAACGGACCGGAGTCGAAGCGTCCGAGATCCATGTAGAGATATTCGAGCTTGGCGCTCCAGTTCTGCGTGATCTTGCCTTCGATACCCACGCCCACGGTCCAGCCGGCGCGCGTCGTCGAGGTCGAGCCAACCGAGGCGAGCGCGACGCCGCCGGGGTTGAAGCCGGTCATGGTGCCGGTGGTCTTGATCTCGCCAAAGGCCAGGCCGCCGGTGCCGTAGAACAGCACCTTGGGGGTCGCCAGAATGCCGACGCGGCCACGGAGCGTGCCGAACCATTGCAGCTTCTGGTCGATCGTCAGCGTGGTACCGGCGAGGCCGCCGGCCGGCAGGAAGGTCAGGCCGGGAAGACACGGACCGCCGGCCGGCGCGACGCCGGCGCAGCTGAAGATGGCGCGGCCCTTCTCGTCCGACCAGTTCAGGTCACCCTCGACGCCGAACACCCAGTTCGCGCTCTGCCAGTTGTAACCGGCCTGGCCGCCGGCAACGGCGCCGTTCATGTCGAATGAAGCGCTGGTGATAGAGCCGGCGGGCGGCACGATGATCGCGCCCGTTGCGGTGTTGGTGTAGGTGACGTCGCTGCGCGAGCGACCCCAGCTATAACCGCCATTGGCGCCGATATAGAAACCGGTCCAGCTCCAGACCGGATCGACCATGACCGGTGCCTTGACGTAGGGCTTTGCCGCCAGGTCTGCAGCCAGTGCGCCCGATGCGAACAGCGACATCGCCGCTGCCATTCCCATCACGATCCGCTTCATGGAATCCCCTCCGCACAATCTCGTGATCAAGATATACGCCGCCGCCTGCCCAAATGCTGTGCCGCTACGGCAACAACCGGAAACAATCGAACCGAGGGGTGTTGCGGAACGGAACACAGCCGATTCGTCAGGCCATTGATATCAAACGATATTTTCTTGCGGCCTACCGCGCTGTCGCCCCAGTCCGTTGCGTCCAGCCGAGGCGCCCGAGCAGCCCGTCAATCGCCGGCCAGAACAGCAGCACGATCGCCAGCGTCGTGATCGAGCCGACCAGGCCGTTCGACCAGAACACCTTGAGGTCGCCGCCCGAGCCGATCATCGACAGGCGGAAGGCGTCCTCGGCGCGATTGCCAAGCACGAGCGCGAGCGTAAACGGCGCGAGCGGAATGCCGATCTTCTTGAAGACGTAACCGACGACACCGAAGCCGAGCATCAGCCAGATGTCGAACATCGCATTCTGGATCGCATAGGCGCCGATCGCGCAGGACACCACGATCATCGGCGCGACCGCTGCGAACGGCACGCGCAGGATCGAGGCGAAGATCGGCACAGTCGTCAGCACCAGGACGAGGCCGACGACATTGCCGAGATACATCGAGGCGATCAGGCCCCAGACGAAATCCTTGTGCTCGACGAACAGCAGCGGGCCGGGATTGAGACCCCACACCATCAGCCCGCCGAGCAGGATCGCGGCGGTGCCGGAGCCGGGAATGCCGAGCGCCAGCATCGGCAGCAGCGCCGCGGTGCCGGAGGCATGCGCCGCCGTTTCCGGCGCGAACACGCCTTCGATGCGGCCCTTGCCGAAGGTCTCGGGATCTTTGGCGAAGCGTTTGGCGAGGTTATAGCCCATGAAGGACGCCGCGATCGCGCCGCCCGGCGTGATGCCGAGCCAGCAGCCGATGAAGGACGAACGCAACAGCGTCACCCAATATTTCGGCAAGTCCTTCCACACGCCCAGCACGACACGCAGCGAAATGCTCGCCGCGTGCCCGCGCAGTGCGAGGCGCTCCTCCATCGTCAGCAGGATCTCGCTGATGCCGAACAGGCCGATCACGGCGACGAGGAAATTGATACCGCGCAAGAGCTCGGACGAGCCGAAGGTCATGCGCAGCTGGCCCGACACCGTGTCCATGCCGACGCCGGCCAGCAGCAGGCCAAGCGACATCGAGATGACCGTCTTGTGCCTGGCCTCGCGCCCCAATCCGACGAAGGAGCAGAAGGTCAGGAGGTAAACCGCGAAGAACTCGGGCGGACCGAACTTCAGCGCAAAGGACGAGATCATCGGGGCGAGAAACGTGATCAGCAGCACCGCAACGAGCGAGCCGATGAAAGAGGACGTGAACGCTGCCGTCAGCGCCTCGGCCGCCCTGCCCTGCTGCGCCATCGGATAGCCGTCGAAGGTGGTCGCGACCGACCAGGCCTCACCGGGGATGTTGAACAGGATCGAGGTGATCGCACCGCCGAACAGCGCGCCCCAGTAGATGCACGACAGCATCACGATCGCCGAGGTCGGATCCATCGTGAACGTGAGCGGCAGCAGGATCGCGACCCCGTTGGGACCGCCGAGGCCCGGAAGGACGCCGACGAAGATGCCGAGCACGAGCCCGACCATCATCAGCGCGAGCGTCTTCCACGTCAGCAGGACGGCGAAGCCGTGGAGCAGGAGACCGAAAGCTTCCATCGCATTCGCCCTAGTGGCCGAAGGCCGCTTCGAGCGGCCCTTTCGGCATGATGACGTCGAAGGCGATGTCGAAGGTGACGAACATGATCGCCGTGAACAGGAAGGCGGTCAGCAGCGATTTCCACAGCGCGATCTTGCCGATCGCCCGCATGAAGCCCGCGATCAGCAGGAAGCTCGCGACGTAGAGGCCGAGGAACTGCGTCACCAGGCAGAACAGCAGCGTCGGCACGAACACGGCCATCACGCGGCGGGCCTGCGCGCGCGTGACGAAAGTTTCGGATCGTGTGCGGCGCGCAAGAAGCGCGGCGCTCAGGCCGTAGAGGCTGGCGCCGCCCAGCACGATGGACAGATAGAACGGGAAATAGCCGGGCTCGGGCCCGGTCGAATCCCAGGACGCGCCGCTGCGCCAATTGTCGTAGCCCAGGATGGCAGCGAGCGCGAGCAGCAGCAGGCAGGCGATGATTTCGACCGTGCCGGTGCGCGTGACGGAGGGCGAGTTGTCGTCAGGCGCGGTCGGATCGTCGACGACGATTTCTAGATCGGTTTGGGACATGAGCCGCTTGCACAAGCTGGGAGTGATGTCACCTCGCCCCGCTTGCGGGGAGAGGTCGGCGCGAAGCACCGGGTGAGGGGGACTCTCCACGAGTCCGTCTGCCACTGTCTTCGGGGAGAGAGCCCCTCAACCCGACCCTCTGCCCGTAAGTACGGGGAGAGGGAGAAGAGAGAGCGCCTACTTCGCGACGAACCCTGCTTCCGTCATCAACGACTTGTTCAGGGCATCGTCCTCCTCGAGGAACTGCACCATGTCCTTGCCGGTCAGGAAGATCGGTTTCAGCGCCTGTTTTTCCATGTAGTCCTTGTATTCGGCGGTCTGCGTGACCTTGTGGAACAGCTCGACATAGAATGCCTGCTGCTCACCCGTGACCTTGCCCGGCAGGAACATCGCGCGCAGCATCAAATACTGCACGTCGACGCCCTCCTCCTTGCAGGTCGGGATGTCGGCCCAGGACTGCGTGTCCGTCACCTTGCTGGTGTAGGTGATACGCTCCTTGTCGAACACGCAGAGCGGACGTACCTGGCCGGCGCGCCAGACTTCGAGATTTTCGGACGGGTTGTTGACGTTGGATTCGGTGTGGTTGCCGACCAGCTGGGTCGCGGCCTCGCCGCCGGACTTGTAGGGCAGATAGGAGAACTTCGCACCGGTCTTCTGCTCGAGGAAGACCGTCAGCACGTGATCCTCGCGTTTGGAGCCGGTGCCGCCCATCTTGAACGGCGCGGATGCCGCCTTCGCGGCCTCGACGAATTCCTTCACCGATTTGGGGCCGGCGCTGTTGTCCCACAGCACGAACTGGTCGAGCCCGATCACCGCGACCGGCGTGAGCTCGCGCCAGTTGAACGGGATTTTCGCCGACAGCGGCAGCATGTAGATCAGCGAATAGGCGATCAGCACCTTGTTCGGATCACCCTCGCTGGATTTCATGTACATCAGCGCTTCGGCACCGGACGCCCCACCCTTGAGCGAGACGACGATCGGCTGCTTCATCAGACTGTTCTTCTGGATCGCGGCCTGCATCATCCGCGCCATCTGGTCGGAGGCGCCGCCGGCGCCCGCCGCCACGACGATCTCGACGGGTTTGGTCGGCTCCCAGCCGGCCAGTGCCGGTGCAGCCCAAAGCGCGGCCGTCAGCGCCACTGCGGCCTTCATTCCATGTCCCACGCGTTTCCCCTGGGCATTTCTGGCATTCGGAATGCCAATCTTGTGGTAGCATTGTGGGGATATCCCCGGCAAGTTCAAGCCGGCGGCACTCTCCACCTATGACTTTCGGCGGGATGCGAGAACCTCGTTAGGCCGGAGCCGGCCCCAGGTCGCAAGCCACAGACGAGGGCTGCTCCCGCGGTGGCCGCCAGGCAACACTGCGAACCATTCCGATAGAATCGCGATTCTGCCAATTGCCTCGGTCGTAAGATATCGTTACCCGTTCCTGAAGAGGAACCTGCGAATGGGCTTTCGGAAGCGAATCAATGAGCTGATGATCGCCTTTTTGCAGGGCATTGTCGGCGCAGCCTTGTTCTCGGGGGCAGCGTTGGCCGATCCGCTGCTATTTACCTCCGCGCCGGCCCCCGGCAATGGACCGGCGGTCGATGGCTTCAACGGCAAGGCCGAGGCGTTCGGCGGCTCGCTCGCCAATCGGTCCCTGGGCGGCGCGCAGGGCGCAGTCACGATGCCCTTGGGCCAAAGTATCGGCGCACAGTTGGACGGAGCTTTCGGCAGCTTCGACGGTAGTCGCTTCGGCAATATCGCCGGCCACTTCTTCTGGCGAAATCCGGGTCAGGCCCTGTTCGGCGTCTATGCGAGCCACACCGCCTGGGATCGCTACGGCGGAGCGCGCGTCAGCCAAGTGGCCGGCGAAGGCGAGTATTATTTTGGCCGTTTTACGATCCAGGGAATCGCTGGTGTCGAATTCGGCAACCAGGCTTCCCTGACGACCTCCTCGACCAGCATCGTCGCTCCGGCGGCCCACCTCTTCTTCGTTCCCGGCGCCCCCGGGGTGATCACGGCCACGACCAGCACCTCGGCGTTCGACGTTCGCACCCGGTTCTTCGACCAGATCAACCTCAAATACTATCTGACCGACGACTGGATGGGATATGTCGGCCATCGCTATCTCGGGGGCAAGAACGCGATGGCGCTCGGCAGCGAATATGCCTTCCCGCTCGGCCACCAGATCAAGGCCTCCGCCTTCTTCGAAGCGCGCGTCGGAGAAGGAGACACTCGCGGAATCTGGGGTGGCCTGAAGTTCTACTTCGGCCAGAAGGACAAGCCGCTGATCGCGCGGCATCGTCAGGATGATCCGAACATCTGGAGCACAGACACGTTGTTCAGCATCGTCAATTCGCAGACAGGATCCAGCTCGAGCACGTCGAGCGTCTTCTGCAACCCGCCGGATACCCTGATCGGCGGAAAGTGCGTGTCCGAGGAGGAATAACCGGGGGCCCGCCCTGGGCCAACGGCTGGACTCATCAAGTGGCGGCTATTTTCCCTTCCACACAGGCGTCCGCTTGTTGAGGAAGGCGTCCATGCCCTCGCGGAAATCTTCGCTCATATAGGCCTTGAGGATCAGGTCCTGGCCCTGCTCGCGCGACAGCGTGGGACGGATTCGCCGCACGGCTTCCTTGGCCGTCTCCATCGTGAGGGGCGCGTGGCTTGCGACCAGCCTTGCGGTCTCGTCCGCGCGCCGCTGCAGGGTCTCGACATCGGGCACGATCTCGTTGAGCAGGCCGAGAGCCAGCGCCTCCGGCGCCTCGATCAGACGTGCCGTGAAGATCAGGTCCTTGGTGCGGGCCGGACCGACCAGCGCAACGACACGGCTGATGTTCGACATCGACAGGCAATTGCCGAGCGTGCGCGCGATCGGAAAACCCATGCGCGTCGTCGCGGTGCCGATCCGCAGGTCGCAGCAGGCGGCGATGCCGGCGCCGCCGCCGGTGCAGGCGCCCGCGATGGCCGCAATCACGGGGACGCGGCACTGCTCGAGCGTGCCGAGCACGCGGTCGATCCGCGACTCGTAGTCGAGCGCATCCTGCGCCGTCTCGAAGGCGCGGAACTGGGAGATGTCGGTGCCGGACGCGAAAGCCTTGTCGCCGGCGCCGGTCAGGATCAACACCTTGATGGAGCGATCGGCGTTGATCTCGGTGCAGATCTCCGCCATGCGGTCATACATGGCGAAGGTCATGGCGTTGCGCGCCTGCGGGCGGTTGAAGGTGATCCGCGCGATGCCGTCCGTGACGGAGTAGAGCAGGTCTTCGTCGGCAGTTGCAGGTGCGTTCATCGCGCTTTCACTTTCCAGTTCGTTCAGGCCACCTGGGCCTTGGTCATCGGCACCACGTCGCGTCCCTTCAGGACGTCCATGGCTGCCAGCACGCCGCCGCTCCGATGCGGAATCTTTGCAAGATCCAGGCCCATCTCGACGCCGGCGAGCGTGCCCATCAGCATCAGATCGTTGAAGTGGCCGATATGGCCGATGCGGAACACCTTGCCTTTGACCTTGTTCAGGCCGGTGCCGAGCGACATGTCGAAATTGTCGAGCACCACCTTGCGGAAGGCGTCGGCGTCGTGGCCATCAGGCACGCGCACGCCGGTCAGCGCCGGCGAGTGCGCGGCGGGATCGACGCACTGCGTCTCCAGGCCCCAGACCTTGGCCGCGGCGCGCGTCGCGGCGCTGTGACGCTTATGGCGCGACCAGACGTTCTCGAGGCCTTCCTCCTCCAGCATCTTGACGGCCTCACGCAGGCCCATCAGCAGATTGGTGGCAGGCGTATAGGGGAACGTGCCGAGCTTGTTGAAGGAGATGACCTCCTGCCAGTCCCAATAGGAGCGCATGCCCTCGTTGGCTTTGGCGACACTGAGCGCCTTCTCCGATACGGCGTTGAAGCCCAGGCCTGGCGGCAGCATCAGGCCCTTCTGGGAACCGGCGACCGAGACGTCGATGCCCCAGGCGTCGTGCTCGTATTCCATCGAGCCGAGGCCGGAGATGGTGTCGACCATCAGCAGCGCCGGGTGCTTGACGCGATCGAGCAGCTTGCGCACATCGAGCGGCGGCGTGACGCAGCCGGTCGAGGTCTCGTTGTGGACGACGCAGACCGCCTTGATCGCGTGCTGCTTGTCGGCGCTCAAACGCTTCTCGATCTCGGCAAGGTCCGCACCATGGCGCCAGTCGCCGGGGATGAAGTCGACATCGAGCTTGAACTTGTCGGCGATGCCGCGCCACAGCACGGCGAACTGCCCGGTCTCGCACATCAACACCTTGTCACCGGGCTTGAGCACGTTGACCATCGCCGCTTCCCAGGCGCCGGTGCCGGACGAGGGGAAGATGATCACCGGCTGCTTGGTGCGGAACACCCGCTGCATCGCGGCAAGGGCGGCAAAACCGAGCTCGGCGAACTCCGCACCGCGATGGTCCAGCGTCGGCATGTCCATCGCCCGCAGCACCCGGTCGGGCACGTTGGTCGGTCCTGGAATCTGTAGGAAATGCCTTCCAGTGTGCAGAGTCATCGGCGTCCTTCCCGGTCTGGCCTTGATTTTGATGGCCCGCCGAATAGCACCATTTGACCGGCTTGTCCCCTCTCCTGAAGGTGCCTCCCATGCACATCAGGCGGCCCTACTCGGCCGCCACCACCCTCCCGGACGACGCCGTCGCCTCGGCGTCCGTAAACGGGCGCTCCGGGTGCATCAGGAAGGCAGAAACGCCACCCAGCAGGAGCAGCCCCATCGACATCAGGAACGGCAGGTACCAGTTGCCGGTCGCGTCGATCACGAAACCAGCGACCAGCGGCGAGACGATCGCGGCGAAGGCCGAGCCGGTGTTCATCAGCCCCGACGCGGTCCCCGAATATTTCGGGGCAATGTCCATCGGGATCGACCACATCGGACCGATCACGAGCTCGGCACAGAAGAAGCCGGCCGACAGACACAGCGCGACGATGGTGATGTCGTGGACGAACAGGATCGGGAACAGCGAGAGCAGCGCTCCCGCAAATCCCGTTACGGTGACGCTGAGCCGCGCCAGGCGGACATTGCCGGTGCGATCGAGGATCTTGTCCGAGATCACGCCCCCGACACTGTCGCCGATCACGCCGGCGAAGAAGACGCCGGAGGCGAACAGCGCCGAGTTCTTGATGTCGAGATTGTAGTTGTTCTTGAAGAACAGCGGCAGCCAGTTGAGATAAAGCCAAAGGCACCAGCCGTAGCAGAAATAGGTCAGCGTCACCGGCCACATCCGCCCCAGCAGCGGCCCCCAGGGCACACGCGGCCGCTCGCCGGCCGGGCGCGGCGGCAGCGCGGCAAGCTCGGCCTGCGTGATGGAGGCGTGGTCTTTCGGCTCGTTGCGGAAGTACCAGACCCAGATCACGCCCCAGATCAAGCTGACGAAGCCGAGCACGACGAATGCGCCGCGCCAGGTCAGCCACAGGATCAGGAGCGCCACCACCGGCGGCGTGACGGCATTGCCGAGCCGGGCGAAGGAATGGGTCAGGCCCTGCGCGAAGCCACGGCGATTGGCCGGCGTCCAGTACTGCATCGCGCGCGTCGCGGTCGGGAACGTCGCGCCCTCGCCGAAGCCGAGCGCGAAGCGCGCCACGAACAGAGCGGCAAGACCGTTGACGAAGCCGGTCGAGATGGTGGCGACCGCCCAGATCATGCCGCACCAGAACAGCGTCTTGCGCGGCCCGAAGCGATCGCCGACCCAGCCGCCGATCACCTGAAACAGCAGATACGGATAGGCGAAGGCGGAGAAGACGAGGCCGAGCTGCGTGTTCGAGAGAACGAGCTCCTTCTGGATCTCGCTCGCGGCCGTGCCGATGTTCACCCGATCGACATAGGTGATGAAATACATTGCGCAAAGCATCGCCAGCACGACATGCGTGGCCTTGAACCTGATACCCATCTCCACCCTCCTGATCGTTTCTTATGATTGCCGCCCGCGTGTCTCGCGCGGGCCTTAAGTGCCGACCACTTTGAGATGGGGCGATGCATTGCCCTGCGCGCGCTGCTCCAGCAGCTTCATCGCGGCGTCGACGCCGCCGGAGCGGTGCGGCACGCCGGCGACCGACAGGCCCATCTCGACGCCCGTGAGCGCGCCCAGCAGCGTCAGCGCATTGCATTCGCCGAGATGGCCGATGCGGAAGACCTTTCCGGCGACCTTCGACAGGCCCGAGCCGAGCGACATGTTGTAGTTTTCGAGCACGATCTTGCGGAACTGATCGGCGTCATGTCCGGGCGGCATCAGCACGGCGGTGAGCACCGGCGAGAATTCCGACGGCTCTTGGCAAAGCACTTCGAGCCCCCAATGACTGACGGCGGCACGCGTTGCGGCAGCGAGCCGCTGATGCCGGGCGAACACGTTGTCGAGCCCCTCCTCCAGCAGCATCGCGATCGCCTCGCGCAGGCCGTAAAGCAGGTTGGTCGCCGGCGTGTATGGGAAGAAACCGTGGGCGTTGGGCTTGAGCATCTCCTCCCAGTCGAAATAGGAGCGCGGCATCTTGTTGGTCTTCGCCGCCGCACGCGCCTTCTCCGAGATCGCGTTGAAGCCGAGGCCGGGCGGCAGCATGAAACCCTTTTGTGAGCAGCTGACGCTGACATCGACCTTCCACGCGTCGTGGCGATAGTCGACCGAGCCGAGCGAGGAGATGGTGTCGACCATCAGCAGCGCCGGATGCGAGGTGCGATCGATCGCGGCCCGGATCTCGGCGATGCGGCTGGTCGCGCCGGTCGAGGTCTCGTTGTGCACGACCATCACCGCCTTGATGGCACGGGCCTTGTCCTCGGTGAGCCTGGCCTCGATCACGTCAGGGTCGGCGCCGCGACGCCAGTCGCCCGGCACGAAGTCAACCTCGATACCGAAGCGGCCCGCCATCTGGCGCCACAGCGTGGCGAAATGGCCGGTCTCGACCATCAGCACCTTGTCGCCGGGCGACAGCGTGTTGACGATCGCAGCCTCCCAGGCCCCGGTCCCCGACGACGGGAAGATGATGACGGGCCCCGTGGTCTGAAAGATCTTCTGGCTGCCTTCCAGCACGGTGCGGCCAAGCTCGCCGAATTCGGCGCTCCGGTGGTCGATGACGGGCATGTCCATGGCGCGCAGGACGCGCTCGGGGACCGGGCTCGGGCCCGGAATCTGAAGGAAATGGCGTCCCTGATGCATGAAAACCTCCCTGGCAACGGACTCTGGCCGGCTCGGACGTCATTTTGCATTCATTTTTTGTCATTTCAATCGAAATTTGGTATTCGATTGTGGACGTCGACGCGATATCGCGAGCAAACTACTGTGCTGCAAATGAAATCCACGATTCCCGACACCGGGGTCCCGATCGGCCCATCCAATGGCGGCGAACGCCAGGACAACCGTCACGAGGCCTCGCTCCATGGCGAGATCCTGTTGCGGCTGCGCGACTATGTCGTGGAAGGCAACATTCCCGATGGCGCGCGGGTTCCTGAGCGCCAGCTCTGCGAGATGTTCGGCATTTCCCGCACGCCCCTGCGCGAGGCCCTGAAGGTGCTCGCCGCCGAGGGGCTGATCGAGCTCCTGCCCAACCGCGGCGCCCGAATCCGCCAGCTCAGCCAGCGCGACCTGGAAGAGCTGTTCGACGTGATGGCCGGCCTTGAAAGCCTCGCCGGGCGCCTTGCCTGCGAGGCTATTACAGACGATGAAATCGCCGCGATCGAGCAGCTGCATTACGACATGTACGGTTATTATTTGCACCGCGACATGCCCGGTTATTTCCAGGCCAACCAGCGCATCCACGAGAGCATCGTCGCAGCCGCGCGCAACGAGACGCTCAAGACGGCTTACGCCAGCTTTGCCGGCCGCATTCGCCGCGTCCGCTACTCCGCAAACTTCGCCCGCAAGCGGCGGCGCTGGGCCGAGGCGATGCGCGAGCACGAGGCGATCCTGGACGCCCTGCGCCGCCGTGCGGCCAGCGAGCTCAGCGACATCCTGTTCCAGCACCTGCGCAACAAGCGGGCGGCGGCGCTCGAACACCTCGCCGAGCCTCCAGAGGACACGCCAGCGGCACCTTGATGGGCCACCGGCTTGCTCATTTTGAATTCATAATATAATCGGTCAGAAACTAGAATGAATACTCCAACGAGGTCCAAGGGCCGCGCTGGAGCAATCCGGGACCAGGGATGACAAACGCCTCCTCGCTCGAACGGCGCCTGCGCGCGGCCATGACCGGCGACGTCCTGTTCGACGGCTTCAGCCGCGGCCGCTACGCCACCGATGCCTCGTTCTACCAGATCGTGCCCTCAGGGGTGGTCGTTCCCAAGACCATGGACGAGGCCCTGGCGGCGCTGGCGATCGCGCGCGACGAGGGCGTGAAGGTCACCCCGCGCGGCGGAGGCACCTCGCA
The DNA here is from genome assembly GCF_018129685.1 of Bradyrhizobium manausense. Classification (GTDB taxonomy): domain Bacteria; phylum Pseudomonadota; class Alphaproteobacteria; order Rhizobiales; family Xanthobacteraceae; genus Bradyrhizobium; species Bradyrhizobium manausense_D. Next base: position 420,989 of record NZ_JAFCLG010000004.1, on the reverse strand, counting down.
ATGCGGCCAGACCGTCAATGACGGCCTCGTGGTCGATCTCTCGAAACACCTCAACAGGATCCTGTCGCTCGATGTCGAGGGCCGGACCTGCGTGGTCGAGCCCGGCATCGTGCTCGACGACCTCAACCGCCAGCTGAAAAAGCACGGCCTGTGGTTTCCGGTCGATGTCTCCACGGCGTCGCGCGCCACGATCGGCGGCATGGCCGGCAACAATTCCTGCGGCGGCCGCTCGCTCCGCTACGGGACGATGCGCGACAATACCCTGTCGATGGAGGCCTCTCTCGCCGACGGCACCTTGAGCCGTTTTGGCGAGGTGTCGCGCGACCTGTCCGACTTTAGCGCCAGCGACGGCATGCGCGCATTATTCCGCGACATGCTCGATCTCGGTGCCCGCGAGGCCGACGAGATCGCCGCGCGCTTCCCGAAGGTGCAGCGCCGCGTCGGCGGCTACAATCTCGATGCGCTGACCCCGCGCAATGCCCGCAACAACATGGCGCACCTGCTGGTGGGATCGGAAGGCACCCTCGCCTTCACCACCAAGGTCGAGCTGAAGCTGTGGCCCGTCATCCGCAACAAGGCGCTCGGCGTCTGCCATTTCGGCAGCTTCTACGAGGCAATGGATGCCACCCAGCATCTGGTCAAGCTGAAGCCGATCGCGGTCGAGCTGGTCGACCGCACCATGATCGCGCTCGGCCGCGATATCGCGATGTTCAAGCCGATCATCAACGCGGCGATCAAGGGCGATCCGGATGCCGTGCTGGTGGTCGAGTTCGCCGAGGAGGATCAGGCCGACAATCTGTTGCGCCTGAGGCAGCTCTCCGAGCTGATGGGCGATCTCGGCTTCGGCTGGAACAACGATATCAGCAAGTGGGGCGGCGTGGTCGAGATCACCGAGCCGGCGTTGCAGAGCGGCATCGCCGATTTCCGCGCCGCCGGCCTCAACGTCATGATGTCGATGAAGCAGGAGGGCAAGCCGGTCTCGTTCGTCGAAGACTGCGCCGTGCCGCTGCCGCATCTCGCCGACTACACTCAGCGCCTGAACGAGGTGTTCGCGAAACACGGCACCAGCGGCACGATGTATGCGCACGCCTCCGAGGGCTGTCTGCATGTGCGGCCGGTGCTGAACTTGAAGCTCGAGAAGGACGTCAAGGCGATGCGCGCCATCGCCGAGGAAGCCTTCGCGCTGGTCCGCGAATACAAGGGCTCGCATTCCGGCGAGCATGGCGACGGCCTGGTGCGCTCCGAATTCCACGAGGCCATGTTCGGGAACCGCCTCGTTGCCGACTTCCGCGAGGTGAAGCATCGCTTCGATCCCGCCGGCGTGCTCAATCCCGGCAAGATCGTCGACGCGCCCAGGATGGACGACCGCTCGCTGTTCCGCTTCAAACCCGACTATCGCGTCGCCGACCTCAAGACGAAGCTCGACTGGTCCGCCTGGCCCGGCGCCGGCGGCGGTTTCCAGGGCGCGGTCGAGATGTGCAACAACAACGGTGCCTGCCGCAAGCTCGAGGGCGGCGTGATGTGCCCGTCCTATCGCGCCACCCGCAACGAGAAGGACGTCACCCGAGGACGCGCCAACACGCTGCGGCTCGCGATTTCAGGCCAGCTCGGCCCCGACGCGTTGTCCTCCGACGAGATGATAGAGACGTTGAAACTCTGCGTCTCCTGCAAGGCCTGCCGCCACGAATGCCCCACGGGCGTGGACATGGCCAAGATGAAGATCGAAGTGCTCGCGGCACGGGCAAGCTCCCATGGTTTGACGTTGCGCGATCGCCTGGTCGGGTACCTGCCGCGCTATGCCGGCCTCGCCTCGCGCTTCGCCCCGATCGCGAATTTGCGCAACCACAGCGCGCTCCTGCGCAAGCTGTTCGAGCGCTTTGCCGGCATCAGCGCGCGCCGCGCCCTGCCCGCCTTCCGCAGCGACGTGTTCGTGCCGCCGGCTGAGGTGGCTGGTCCCGAGACCGGCCGCGACGTCGTGCTGTTCGCCGACACCTTCAATCGCATCTACGAGCGGGAGAACCTCGACGCCGCGCTGCGCGTGCTGACAGCCGGCGGTTATCGCGTGCATCTGCCGAAACCCACGAGCGGCAGCCGTCCGCTCTGCTGCGGCCGCACATTCCTGTCGGCCGGTCTGGTCGATGAAGCGAGATACGAGCTCGACCGTGTTGTCGCCGCCTTCGCGCCGTTCGCCGCCCGCGGCGTGGCGATCGTCGGCCTCGAGCCGAGCTGCCTCTTGACGCTGCGCGACGAGCTCGCCTCGCTGCGCAAGGACAACGACGCCAAGGCCGTCGGCGCCCATGCCCTCACCTTCGAGGAGTTTCTGGTGCGCGAGGCCGAAGCCGGCCGCCTGCAACTTCCGCTCGGCCCCGTCGCCGGGAAGGCCGTCGCGCATGGCCATTGTCATCAAAAATCCTTCGGCGCGTTCAAACCGGTCGAGCAGGTCCTTCGGCTCGTTCCCGGCCTCGAGGTCGAGACGATCGAAACGAGCTGCTGCGGCATGGCCGGCGCCTTCGGCTATGGCGCGGACACTTATGACGCCTCGATCGAGATGGCCGAGCTGTCGCTGCTGCCGGCCGTGCGCCGCGCGGACCAGACCACGCTGATCGTCGCAGACGGCACCTCCTGCCGCCACCAGATCCACGATGGCGCCCAGCGCGAGGCACTTCACGTCGCGCGCGTGCTGGCGATGAGCCTGGACCGCACCGAGACCCATTCCACGTCAACTTCTGCAAAGGAAACAAGCCATGGCTGACCTCACGCTCGACACCGCCCGAAAGATCCTCGACGCCGCCTTCGCAAAGTCCACCGAGCTGAAGCTGAAGCCTTTGGTCGTCACCATCCTCGACGCGCGCGGCGTGCTCAAGATCGCCGCCGCGCAGGACGGCACCAGCCTGATGCGCGCCGAGATCGCGCACGGCAAGGCCTATGGCGCCCTCGCGATGGGCATGGGCTCGCGCGCGCTGTATCAGCGGGCGCAGGAGCAGGCCTATTTCATCGATGCCGTGAACACCATTGCGAAGGGCGCGCTGGTGCCGGTCCCCGGCGGCGTGCTGATCATGGACGGCACGACCCTGCTCGGCGCCGTCGGCGTCTCCGGCGACACCTCGGACAATGACGAGGCCTGCGCGGTCGCCGGCATCCAGGCGGCGGGCCTGAAGGCCAACGCGGGGTAATCAGTCGTTTGCGGCGCGCCAGATGAGGCGCGCGACATGCGTGCGCCACCCGCCGCGCGCCGACGATGACGTCGGGCGCGAAACCCTATTCTGCCCTTATACAGCTGTTTTGCCCGACGGAGCAAGGGCTTTTCGGTAAGACCGAAAATTCTCCAGGCGTTTCAACCCCATCCCTACTGTGCATGGGGTTGTTTTCGCTCTTGCTCCCTCTACCTCCCCGTCCAGACCGGCTTCCTCTTCTCACCGAACGCCTTCAGCCCCTCCTTGGCGTCCTCGGTCATCGCCAGCAGAGCGATCTGGCTTTCGGTATAGGCGATGCTCTCGTCGAACGACATCGAGGCAATGGCGCGCATCGCATATTTGCCACGGCGGATGGCGGTCGGCGATTTGTCGACGATCCGGCCGATCAGCCAGTCGACCTTGGCATCGAGCTCGGCCGGGGGCACGACGTAGTTGAGCAGGCCGGCGTCCTTGGCAGCCTTCGCGTCGAAGGGCTCGCCGGTCAGCGCCCATTCATTGACGAGGCGCCGCGGCGCGATCTCCTGCAGCAGGCTCAGCACCTGCATCGGAAACACGCCGACCTTCACCTCCGGCAGGCCGAAGATGACGTGATCGGCGGCGACAGCCATGTCGGTCATGCACAACAGGCCCATGCCGCCGGCCATGCAGACGCCGCTGAGGCGCGCGATCGCGGGCTTGGTCGCATTCTGCGACAGGCGCAGGAGATCGGCATAGTCGACATTCGGCCTGGAATGGTCCATCGCGAACGCGGCGCCGGAATTCTGCAAGTCCGCGCCGGCGCAGAACGCCTTGTCGCCGGCCCCCGTCAGCACGATGACGCGGACATCCTTGTCGTCATGCGCCTCGCGATAGCCACGCGTGATGCCGGCGATGACGTCGCCGTTCAGCGCGTTGCGCTTCTCGGGGCGGTTGATGGTGATCCAGAACGCCTGCCCGCGCTTCTCGGTGATGACGCCTGTGGTGTCGGTCATGACGCAGTTTCCTTGCTCCCGGTTTGCAGCCATTTGCGGCAGCTCGGGCGCAAGGCGCAAGCGCAATTTCCTAAGGCGGCGCCGCTTTAGCGCCTCGACACAAATTTGCGCGCGATCATGGGAGAAGCGCGGCTCAGGCCGCGGTCGCCTTCCGGATCCAGACCTTGTTGTCGTGGAACGCCGCGCCGCCGATCGGGGCGACCGTATCGGCGCCAGTCAGCATGTTGATGCCGCGGCCGCCGATGTGATTCTTGTTCGGATGCACGGACTCCGCGATCAGCACGCCGCGACGCACGCCATCGAACAGCGCGGCGATCAGGGTGGTCTCGCCTCTGATGTTGCCGAGCGTCACCGCATCCCCATCCGCGATGTCGAGCGCGGCGGCATCCAGCGGATGGATCATCACGCTCGCCTTGCCCTCGCGCGCCTGCGAGGACGGGGTCTCGTTGAAAGTGGTGTTGAGGAAACTGCGCGACGGGCTGGTCGCGAGCCGGAACGGATGCGCCTGATCAGTGTGCTCGATCACGGCCCAATGGTCCGGCAAGTCGGGCATCTTGTCGAAATCGCCCATGGTCTGGCCGAACGGCGGGTGGGACCAGTCGGCCTTGAAATGAAACTTCTTGTCGGCATGCGCGAAGCCGTCGAGATAATGCGAGGTGCGGAAGTCCGGCTGCAGGTCGCGCCAGAGGTCGGCCTCGAGGCCGGCGATGTCGCCGTGGTCGCTGAGCTTCAGCGTCGTGTCGATCAACTCGCGCGGCGTCATCTCGAAGCCCGGATGCCTCGCGCCAAGCCGCGGCGCCAGCGCCTGCAGCACCTCGTGATTTGAGCGGCATTCCCCGGGCGGATCGATCAGCTTGGGGCCGACCGAGATGTGCTGGTGGCCGCCGCCGTAATAGAGGTCGTCATGCTCCATGAACATGGTGGCGGGCAGCACGATGTCGGCCATCTCAGCCGTCTCGGTCATGAACTGCTCGTGCACCGCGACGAACAGGTCCTCGCGCGCAAAGCCCTGGCGAACCAGTGCCTGCTCCGGTGCCACCGTCATCGGATTGGTGTTCTGGATCAGCATCGCCTTCACCGGCCCCTTGCCGAGCAGGGCCTCGGCATCGCCGGTGAGGATACGGCCGATCTGCGACTGGTCGAGCGCGCGCGTCGACTTGTCGAGCGCGTCATGGCCTTCGATCACGGCTTCGTTGAAATGCCACAGCGCGTAATTGTTGAAGAAAGCGCCGCCGCCTTCGTATTGCCAGGCGCCGGTCACCGCGGGAATGCAGAGCGCCGCATGCATCTGCGCCGCGCCGTTGCGCGAGCGCGTGAAGCCGTAGCCGAGGCGGAAGAAGGTACGCGGGGTCTCGCCGACCGCCTTGGCAAAGGCCTCGATCTCCGCCACCGGCACGCCCGAGATCGCGGATGCCCATTCGGGCGTGCGCGACTTCAGATGCGCCTCGAGCTCGGCCGGGCAGTCGGTGTACTTGTCCATGTAGGCGCGGTCGGCGTAGCCGTCGCGAAACAGCACGTGCATCACGCCGCAGGCAAACGCGCCGTCGGTCCCGGGCCGCAGCAGGATCTTGATATCCGCCTGCTTCATGGTCTCGTTGTCGTAGATGTCGACCGCCGCGATTCTGGCGCCGCGCTCCTTGCGGGCCCGCGCGGCATGCGTCATCACGTTGACTTGCGTGTTGACCGGGTTGGTGCCCCAGATCACGACGAGGTCGGACAGCGCCATCTCGCGCGGATCAACGCCGGCAATCTTGCCGGTGCCGATCGCAAAGCCGATGCGGGCGACATTGGCGCAGATGGTCTGATAGAAGCGCGAGTACTTCTTCACATGCGTGAGACGGTTGAGACCGTCGCGCATCACCAGCCCCATCGTGCCGGCGTAGTAGTACGGCCAGATCGATTCCGCGCCGAAGTCGCGCTCCGCCTGATTGAAACGATCGGCGATCTCGTCCAGCGCCTCGTCCCACGAAATCCGCGCGAACTGACCGGATCCCTTCGCGCCCGTGCGGCGCATCGGATAGATCAGCCGCTCGGGATGATGGATGCGCTCGGCATAGCGAGCGACCTTGGCGCAGACCACGCCGGCCGTGTAGGTCTGCTTTTTCGAACCCCGGACGCGGCCTATGCTGCGGCCTTCCACCACCTCGACATCGAGCGCGCAAGCCGACGGGCAATCGTGCGGACAGGTGGAGTGGCGGATCTCGATCTTGGCGTGCTGGTTCATGGCCAATTTCGTAACACCAAAACAAGGGGCAGCCGAGGGCATTTATCCGGCAATGCCCATGCAAAATGCTCAAACCATGCGCGGGGCATGTTCCTCCCGCGACCGCGAAAGGCCCGCGGCCATCCCGAAGACGGTCCGATATTCCCGCCAGAACGGACTTTATAAGGCGTCGACAGTCTGCCTCCCCCGCCGCTAGAGTGCCGGCCAACAAAAACGAGCTCAGGGAGGTGGGTATGATGGCCCGACAAATCATGCTGGCGCTGGGCGCCGGCATGCTCGCCATATTCTCGGCAAGCCCATCCCCGGCGCAGGATTATCCGGCCCACGCAGTCCGCATCGTCGTGCCGTTCGGCGCGGGCGGACCTGCCGACGTCGCGGCCCGGCTGATCGGTCAAGCACTCCAGGAGCGCTTCGGCCAGCCCTTCGTGGTCGAGAACCGCACCGGCGCGGGCGGCGTCATCGGCACCGTCGAGGCGGCCAAGTCACCGGCCGACGGCTACACGCTGCTGATGATGTCCAACACGCAGACGGCCAATGAATCTCTGCTGACGCCGGAGCAGCGCAAATACGATCTGATGCGTGACCTTGCGCCGATCGCGCCGGTGAACTATTCCGACCTCGTCATCGTGGTGAACCCGCAAGTCCCGGCGAAGACGTTGCAGGAGTTCATCGCGCTCGCCAGGACTCAGCCCGGCAAGTTGAACTACGCTTCCTCCGGCCAGGGCACGCCGTACCACATGGCCGGCGAGCTGTTCAAAGCCATGGCCGGCATCGACGTCGTCCATGTCCCCTACCGCAACAGTGGCGAGGCGCGCAGCGGCGTGATCGGCGGACAGGTGCAGATGATGATCGACGCCGTGCCGGCGATGGCGCCGAACATCGGCGAAAACCAGGTCCGCGCGCTTGCGACCACCGGCCAGCAGCGCTCCGCCGTACTGCCCGATGTGCCGACGGCCGGCGAGGCTGGCGTTCCCGGCTATGAGGCGACGATCTGGCTCGGCCTGATGGCCCCGACGGGCACGCCCCGGCCCGTCATCGAGAAGCTCAATGCAGCCGTGAGCGCGATGGTGAAGCGACCCGACATCGTCAAGCTCTGGACCGGGCAAGGTGCCGTGCCCATGTCGATGTCGCCGGAGGAATTTGAAAAATTCCTGCGCGGCGACATCGCGAAATGGGCCGACATGGTCAAGAAGCTCGGCAAGTCCTGAAGGCGTAACGGTCATGCCCGTCATCCAATTCCAGCTCAACGGCGCGACGGTCGCCGTGGATACCGATCCCGATCAGACGCTGCTCGACGTGCTGCGCAGCCGGCTCGGCATCACCAGTCCGCATTTTGGCTGCGGAGCCGGTGAATGCGGCGCCTGCCGTGTGGTGGTCGACGACCACGCGATGGCGTCCTGCGATATGCCGATGTGGTCCGTGGCCGACAAGACCGTCGTGACCGTGGAGGGCCTTGGGACCGCCGAGCAGCCGCATCCGCTGCAACGCGCCTTCATCTCCGAGCAGGCGATGCAATGCGGCTATTGCGTCTCCGGGATCCTGGCCAGCGCCGCGGCGCTGCTGAAGCGCAATCCGTCGCCGACGGAAGCCGAGGTCAGAGCTGCGCTCGATCGCAATCTGTGCCGCTGCGGGTCGCACAATCGCATGGTCCGCGCCGTGCTGCGAGCGGCATCGGAGATGTCGTCATCATGAGTATGGCGCCCCCTGCCCCGAATCTCCCGGTCAGCCTGGCCGCCAATCCAAGACTGTCGTCCTGGGTGAAGTTCACTGTTGAGGGCCGCGTGGCCATTTCACCCGGCAAGGTCGAAATCGGCCAGGGCATCGTCACGGCGCTGGCGCAGATCGCAGCGGACGAGCTCGACATCGAGATCGGCCGCATCGACATGATCCGCGCCTCGACCGCGACAAGCCCGAACGAGGGTGTCACATCAGGCAGTCTGTCGATACAGCACTCCGGCCGCGCGCTGCGCCACGTCTGCGCCGATGTACGCCAGCGTTTCCTCCACGCAGCGTCCGAACGTCTCGGCATCGACGCGGGATTGCTCGATGTCGCCGACGGCACGATTTCGGGTCCTGGCAATGTCAGGACCAGCTATTGGGAGCTGTCGGGTGATGTCTCGCTCGACCACGATGCCGTTGCGGGCACGGTGGCGAAGTCGGCCATCGCACGCAGCATGGCCGGACAATCGATCCAACGCGTCGATATTCCAGACAAAGTGTTCGCGCGGCCGCGCTTCATCCATGATCACGCGCTATCGGGATTGCTGCACGGACGCGTGCTGCGGCCGGACGTCTCGGGCGCGAGGCTGATTGCGCTTGACGAAGGTGCCGCGCGCGCTGTTTCCGGGCTGATCGCGGTCGTCCGCGATGGCGGCTTTGCTGGCGTCGTCGCCGAGAGCGAGGTCGCAGCCGAGGCCGCGCTGAAAGCCTTGCGCAAGGGAGCGACATGGTCAGCCGGCCAGCCGCTGCCAAATGAAGGCGATCTGGCCGGCTTCCTGAGGAGCCAGCCGGTCGAAACCACGGTCGTCGACACCAGGATAGCAGCGGCGCCGGCGCAAGCTACGCATAGTCTCCGCCGGCAATACACCCGCCCCTACATCGCGCATGCCTCGATCGCGCCGTCCTGCGCGATGGCGCAATGGAACAGCGACCGTGTCCATGTCTGGACGCACAGCCAGGGCGTCTACCTGCTGCGCGCCGATCTTTCGATCGTCCTCAAGCTGCCGGTTGAAAACATCGTCGTCGAGCACATGGAGGGCGCGGGCTGCTACGGGCATAACGCCGCCGATGACGTGGCACTCGATGCCGTGCTGCTCGCGAGAGCTGCCGGCGGCCTCCCGGTGCGGGTGCAATGGACGCGTCACGACGAGATGTGCCACGCGCCGTTCGGTGCAGCGATGGCGATCGAGATCGCGGCCGACCTTGATGCCGATAACGAGATCGTCGGCTGGCATCACGCGATCTGGAGCAACGGCCATGCAGCGCGGCCGGGGCGCGCAACACAACCCGCACTGCTGGCGGCCAGCGAGATCGCAAATCCCTATCCGCGTATGATCTCGACGAATCCGCCAGCCGCCAATGGTGGCGGTGGAGACCGCAACTCGGTTCCGCTCTATGATTTCCCGGCGTGGACGATCACGAGCCATCGCTTGCTGACCATGCCGGTACGCACCTCGGCGCTGCGGACCCTCGGCGCACAAGGCAACGTGTTCGCCATCGAATCCCTGCTCGACGAGATCGCTGCCCTGCGCGGCGAAGACCCGATCGCATTCCGCTTGCGCCACCTCCGCGACGAGCGGGCGAAGGATGTCCTCCGGACCGCTGCGCGGCGCGCAGGATGGAGGCCGCAAAAGCAATCCGGCATCGGCCATGGAGTCGGCTTCGCCCGCTACAAGAACACCGGCGCTTATTGCGCCGCCATTGCAGAGATAGAAGGAACTGGTGATGACATCCGCGTGAGGCGCCTGACGCTCGCCGTCGACGTCGGCGAGGCCATCAACCCTGATGGCGTCATCAACCAGATCGAAGGCGGCGCGATCCAGGCGACGAGCTGGGTGCTGAAGGAGCGCGTTCGCTTCGACCTGGAGCGCATCACATCGACGTCGTGGACGGACTATCCGATCCTGACTTTCAGCGAGGTCCCGGCGGTGGATGTCGAGATTATCCAGCGGCCGGAGGTCGAGCCTGTCGGCGCCGGCGAGGCCGCACACGGCCCGGTGACAGCAGCGATCGCGAATGCCGTCTTCGACTGTCTCGGCGTGCGCGTGCGCGACCTTCCGATGACGCGAGACAGGATCATCGCAGCCATGGAGCTTACATCGTGACGACCGTGAACATTTTGAGCGGCGGCGCGGCGCAAGGTCTGGTGCGCGGCCTCGCCGAGGCCTTCAAGGCTCAGACCGGATTCGGCATTGACGGTGAATTCGGCGCGGTCGGCGTGATGGCGGACAAGCTGCGCGCAAACACGCCGGCCGACCTTGTGATCCTGACCCAGACCTTCGTTGCCAGGCTCGCCGCAGAGAAGCTGGTCAGTCCTTCCTCGATCGCAGACGTCGGCCGCGTGGAGACTGCCCTCGCCGTCCGCAGCCGCGATCCCAGGGTGAACGCGAAAACAGACGCCGATCTGCGCGATGTCCTGCGGTCCGCGGATGCGATCTACGTTCCTGATACCAAGGCCTCGACCGCGGGCCAGCACGTCGCAAAAGTACTGGACCATCTTGGCATCGCCTATGAAGTCACGTCACGCCTGAAGATATTTCCGAATGGTGCAACGGCGATGCGCGAACTGGCGGCGTCCACCGCGACAAGGCCGATCGGATGCACGCAGGCGACCGAAATCATCGCCACCGACGGCATCGTGCTCTCAGGCCCGCTGCCGCCAGGATCCGAGCTGGTGACGATGTACACGGCAGGCGTCGCCATGCAGGCGGCGCATCCGAAGGAGGCGGCAGCACTGATCGCACTGCTGACTGGCGCGGAGCACGGGGACCTGCGCCGGCGCGTGGGCTTTGCCAGCTGATGCGAACCTTACTTGTGCAGCTGGGTGAGACCGGTCGGCGGACCGTCGACCCCCGTCCAGCCGCCATCGACGAACAGCGTGCTGCCGCTGACATAACTCGCGGCATCCGAGGCGAGATAGGCAACGGCCGTGGCGACCTCGTCGGCGCTGCTCCAGCGATTGAACACGGTGTGCCCGGCGTAGAGATTGAAGATGTCAGGACGTTGCTTGAACGGGCTGGTCAGCGCAGTCTCGACGATGCTCGGCGCGATCGCGTTGACGCGCACGCCGGCATGGCCGACTTCGGAGGCAAAGCCCTTTACGAGGAGACCGATCGCCGCCTTGGTCGAGCCATAGACTCCGAGGCCCGGCTCGATGGTCACCGCGCGCACCGAGGAGCAGGCAATGATGCTGCCGCCCCTCTGTTCGACCATGATGCGGCCAAACGCCTGGAAGAACCAGACCGTGCCCTTGACGTTGAGGGTCAGGACGCGGTCGAGATCCTCCTCGGTGTAGTCGAGAATGGTCTTGCGGATGTTGAGCCCCGGCGTGGTGACGGCAATGTCGAGCCGGGAGAATTTCTGCATCACGATCTTGGCCAGTGCATTGACGTCCGCAGCGCTCGCGGCATCGCATGCAGCCCCTTCGGCCCAGCCGCCCTTGTCGCGAATGCCCTCGGCGGTCGCCTCGGCCGCCTCAAGCGCCCGATCGGCGCAGACGACGCGGGCGCCGAGCCCGGCCAGCGCCTCGGCCGACGATTTGCCGATGCCCGATGCTGCGCCGAGCACCACGGCCGTCTTGCCGGTGAGATCGAAGAGCTTGCGATAGTCCGTCACGGACAGAATTCTCCCTGGCGCGGTTCGCCAGCCAATGCCGGCGAACGCATTACCCCTTGTATCCCATCAGCAGGCGGGGCAGCCACAGCGAGAAGGCCGGGACATAAGTCACGAACATCAGAGCAGCGATCAGGGCGGTGTAGAACGGCAGGATTGTCCGCATCACCGCGCCCACCGAGATGCCGCCGATGGCGCAGCCGACGAACTGCGTGGTTCCGACTGGGGGAGTGTTCAGCCCCAGCGCGCAGTTGATCAGCATCAGCATGCCGAACTGCACGGGATCCATGCCCGCCTTCATCGCGATCGGCAGGAAGATCGGGGTGCAGATCAGGATGGTCGCCGCCATGTCCATGAACGTGCCGAGCAGGAACAGGATGACGTTGATCAGCAGGAAGATCATCCAGGGCTGCGTCGACACCTTGCTCATCAGATCGCCGGCGAAGTCGGCGACCTCATAGAGGCCCATCAGATACTGGAACATGGTGGAGACGCCGATCAGCAGCAGGACCACGCCTGTCGTTTTCACCGCCTTGGCAGCGGCGTGCAGAAAGTTGTTCCAGGTCATCGTCCGGTAGATGAAGAACGTCAGCACGATCGTATAAGTGACGGCGACTGCGGCGGACTCCGTAGCGGTAAAAACGCCGGACAGGATGCCGGTCAGAATGATGCCGACGATCAAAAGGCCCGGCAGAGCTGCCGCAAACGAGCGGAAAACCTCAGCCCAGCCCGGGAATTTCCCGGCGGGATAGCCGCGCTTCACTGCGACCGCGTATGCGGCGACCAGCATGCAAATCATCAGGACAAGCGCCGGCAACAGGCCGGCCGCAATCAGCGCGCCGATCGAGACCTTGCCGCCGGCGGCGAGCGCATAGATGATCATGTTGTGGCTGGTCGGCATAAGCGCGCCCACCAACGAGGCGTGGGTGGTGACGTTGACGGCGTAATCGGTGTCGAACCCCTCCTTTTTCATCATCGGGATCATCACCGCGCCCATCGCCGACACGTCGGCCACGGGCGAGCCGGACACGCCGCCGAACAGCGTACAGGCGACCACGTTCGACATGCCGAGGCCGCCGCGGATGTGGCCGACGAGATTCTTGGCGAGTTGCACAATCTTGTCGGCAACGCCGCCATGCAGCATCAGCTCACCGCTGAAGACGAAGAACGGAATGGCGAGAAACGAGAAAATGTTCATCCCCGACATCATCTGCTGGAAGATGACAGCGACCGGCAGGCCTTCGTAAAGAATGGTGCAAATCGCCGACAGGCCGATCGCGAAGGCGACCGGTACGCCGAGGATCAGGAAGCCGAAAAACGTGGCGCCGAGAATAATCAGTTCCATGAGGGGACGACCTCTTCGCCGCGCAGGAGAGCAATGATGTGCTCGATTGAAAAGGAGACGATCAGAACGCCGGAGGCAATCAGCGGCACATAGCGAACGACCTCGGGGAAGCCGAGATTGGGGATCTTCACCGTTCCCACCGACGCACCGAGGATCCATCCGTTGTAGGCCATGGCAACGCCGAACACGGCCACGAGGACATGGATCACGAGCTCGACCTTCTCGCGCAGGTGATCTGGAAGCATCACCAGCAGACTGTCCATTCCGATGTGTCCGGCATCGCGAACGCCGACGGCGGCGCCGATCAACGTGACATAGAGAATCAGAACCAGCGCAAGGTTCTCGGTCCAGGTCGGACTGGAGTTGAGCACGTAACGTCCGAACACCTGGTAGAACACGATGGTGACGATGATGAGCAGTCCTGTCACCGACAGATACATGCCCGCCTTGGCGATGGGCGCATTGATCCGCGACAGCAGACCGGTGGACGGAGGTCCCGCCTCCTGCTCGTTGTCTGCGACGTGTGGGTCTGTCATCCCGCCCCTCCTTGTGAGGGTCCGGCGTTGCCTCGCGGCGACGCCGGACCCGGTCCCGCTGTGTTTTACTTGGTGTCCTGGATGCGCTTGACGAGGCTCGAGAGCTTTTCGTCACCGGCGAACTTCTGGTACACCGGCTTCATCGCGTCGACGAATTCCTGCTTGTTCGCGATCGTGACGACCTGAACGCCGGCCGCCTCGACGGTCTTGCGGGAAGCCTCCTCACGCTCGTCCCAGAGCTTGCGCATGACCGGCACCGATTCCTTCGCCGCCTTGCGGATCATCGCCTGATCTTCCTTGCTCAGCGTGTCCCAGACTTTCTTGGACATCACGAGGACTTCGGGCGCCAGCGAGTGCTCGGTGACGTTATAGAACTTGGCGGCCTCGAAGTGGCGCGAGGACTCGTAGGAGGGCCAGTTGTTCTCGGCGGCGTCAACAAGGCCGGTCTTGAGCGCGGTGTAGACCTCGCCATAGGGCATCGGCGTCGGATTGGCGCCGAGGCTCTGGATCATGCCGACCCAGAGGTCCGACTGCTGGACGCGGATCTTGAGCCCCTTGACGTCCGCGAGCGACTTGATCGGCGCCTTGACGGTATAGATCGAACGGGCGCCGCTGTCATAGTAAGCGAGGCCGACCAAGCCCGCAGGCTCCATGGCCGCAAGGATCTCATCGCCGATCGGCCCGTCGAGAACGGTGCGCATATGCTGAGTGTCGCGGAAGACGAAGGGCAGGCACAAGGCGACGGTTTCCGGCACGAAGTTGTTCAACGGCGAGGCGTTGATCCGCATCATGTCGAGCGCGCCGATCTTGAGCTGCTCGATGGTGTCCTTCTCCGAGCCCAACGCGCCGTTCGGAAACACCTTCACACCAAGCTTGCCGCCGCTCGCGGTGGCGAGCTGCTTGCCCATGAACTTGACGGCTTCGACAGTCGGATAGTCGGCCGGATGGACGTCCGCCGAGCGGAAGTCGCGCGCCGTCGCGAATGGCGCCGAGACCGTCAGTGCGGCGGCTGCGATGATACCGATCAGTGTCTTCATCTGGGGTTTCCTCCTGAGTTGATTATGTCGTCGTTGGGCTGGTGCTGTGGACCACCTTGGGTCGCTCCACTTCTGGCGTGAAGTCAAGCGTTGCAACTGCACCACCTTCGTAGGATAGCGCGGCGGTGTCGAGCGAATTTGGCTGGTTGGCGATCGCTGCCCGTGGCAGTGCGATGCTCATCGCGCCCACTGCTGCGGGAGTGTGGCAGGTGCCGGCTCCCCGGCAATCGGGCCGCGCCATCGGCCAATGCCGGATGCGCGGTAACGATGCTCATCGTATCCATGGACGTTCCTCTGGTTTGTGCTCGACCGCTATTGGTTGCGGCTTGCAGTCCGGGCGCGATTAACGCGCCGACCGGCGCGATATCGCCAATGTCGTCCCTAGGGCGGGCGACATTCTGAGTCCAAGCCAAATGCGGCATTGATCGATGCTGGACTTGCATTGATCGCCCACAGGGGTGTCCAGGGCAAATCGGCGCAGAATGTCGATTTTCCGAATATTATGCTTTCCGGTGAGGATCGGACGCACCTCCGCGGCCTGGACCCGCGGTCGCGATCCATCGACGGCTACACCGACGAGATCACTCGCCGTCGAGGCCGCTCTCGGCGAGCTCGCGCAGCGCATCGATATCGAGCACGACGATGGCGCCATGCTCGAGGCGCACCCAGTTGCGGCCGGCCCAGGCGCGCAACTGCTTGTTGATGCTCTCGCGCGTCATCCCCACCATCTCGCTGATCTCCTGCTGGGTGATCGCGAGGGTGCCGCTGCCGGAGTCGAAGTTGCGCTCCTCGGTCAGCCCGAGCAACGCGCTCGCGAGCCGACCCGGCAGATTCTGCAGGATCACCTGCTCGACCTGCTGGCTGGTCCAGCGCAACCGAGCGCAGAGCAGCTCGATGAATTTCATCGCCAGCGCCGGCTGACTCTTCACGAACGGAAGGAAGTCGCGGCGATCGATGATGTAAAGCTCGCAGTTGGTGTTGGCGGTCGCGTCGGCCGACCGCGGTGCACCATCAAGCACGGCGATCTCACCGAAGATTTCTCCGGGACCGATCAGATTGAGAATGGCGTTCCGGCCGTCGGGCGAGGAAGAGGATATTTTGACCGTTCCCGTGATGACCGCGAACAGGTTGTTACCGGGATCGCCCTTGGCGGCGATGGTTGCGCCACGCTTGACCGTGGTGTGCTTGGCGTAGCGGCAGAGCTGATCGAGCGCTTCCGCATCCAAGTCTGCGAAGATCGGATGCTTGCGCAGGACCGACAATTTGTTACCCGGCGATTGCCGGGGGTCGCCGGTCTTGTCCTGAGGCACGCCGGGACTCCTGACTGCGAGGCACTGGAGTCCCTGCGTAGTCAGTGTTGCCGGGCTTTTCAACCGGAAAGCGCCGGCACGGCTCGAAGCAAGCCGCCAAAACGCGATTGCGCCACGAAGTCGCATCCGCAGCGTGCGTCAATGCAATTCCGGCCATGCAGAGTTGCAAAGGCGACAGTTCACCCCTGGGCCGGAATAACGCGGGCGGCCGAATCGCGGGTTCGAGGCTGCTATCGCGTCAAAATGAGACAGCGGCCTTGGGAACTCAGTGTTTTGCTTGTGAATCGCGCCGGCCCGCGCTGGTCTGCCGATCCGCCCATGCCAACGCAACGGCGAATGTGACAAACATGGCCACGACGGCAACGGTGACCAGCAACGCGTCAATCGGCATTTTCCCCCTCCCGAACTTGTTTCCGGGGATTATTGGCGATGCGCGCTCCTCGTCATTGATCCGGATCAAAAATCAGGGACGGCCCCCGCAAAGGCCGGGACCTAGGCTGCCGCCAAGGCCTCGACGCGCGCGCGATCGCGCAGGCAGATGCCGCCATGGACGATCTGGATCGCCCCGCGCCGTTCCAGCTTGGTGAAGGTGCGGCTGACGGTTTCGATGGTCAGGCCGAGATAGTCCGCAATGTCCTGCCGGCTCATCGGGAGTGGAACCATATCCGATGCGCCACCGAGCGGCTGCAGTCGCTGGCGCCAAGCGAGCAGAAAGCTTGCAAGCTTCTCCTCCGCCGCGCGTCGACCCAGCAGGACCATGTGGTCGCGTGCCTGGCTCAGTTCGCGAACGGCCAGCTCATTGATCCGTCGTAGCAGGTGCGGCCGCTCCTCCATGAAACGCCCAAACGGCGCCTTGGCGAACTGACACACGGTCACTTCGCCAATTGCATCAGCCGAGAAATTGTGGCGGCCGGACAAATTCATCCCCAGGAAATCGCCGGGCAAGGCAAAGCCCACGATCTGCCGGCGGCCATCGGGCAGCAGCTTGTAGAGCCGCAACACACCTTCGAGGAGGTTATAGAACGACGTCGTGATATCCTCCTCGGAGAACACCGTCTCGCCCGACCCGAAATGAACGCGTCGCCCGAGATGTTCAAACTCGCGGAGCTCGGCCGGCTCGAGCGACGCACACACGGCGAAGCCGCGAACCGCACAGTCGCTGCAAAAATGGCCGTTCGGCTCAATCATCGTCACGGAAGCCTTCATCCATCGCCCCAGGCGTCTGCAAATCTCCGGACCCGGCAAAGTCCACCGCGCCGACTGCATTTTACTGCAACCTGCCAAAGCCGATTGACCCAGATCAAATTTGGTACCTGTCCCCGCCCTATTCTGCGCCGGAAGCTCGAAGGGACCGACGTCCATGCTGCGAAACGCGCTATGCCACGGCTTGATCGGGCTGTTTCTGATCGCTCCGGCGCTTGCTGCCCCGACCGCCGAGCAACGCGGAAAGGCCTACGCGCGAGCCAATTGCGCGCGCTGCCATGCGATCGACCGTCGCTCTGATAGCCCGCTCAAGATCGCGCCGCCGTTCAGGACTCTGCACCAGCGTTATCCAATCGATTCCCTCGAGGAAGCACTCGCCGAGGGTATCTATACCGGTCACGCCGACATGCCCGCCTTCGAGCTCGAGCCGGAGCAGATCCACGACCTCCTGTCCTATCTGAAGACGCTGGAATAAACGGGCGTCAGACCGCCTCCACCGTCCAGCCGATCAGCTCACTGGCTATGCGCGCGAAGGCGGCGTCGAAGGCCGCGACTGCGGCGGCCGGCTCGAGCCTGTCAAGCTTCTCGCCGGCCTCAACGAGACGTGATGCGATCACCTTGCCGGCCTTGTCGACGATCCGAGCCGACAATTCGATCTCGACCCGGGTCTCGCCCAGGGTGGAGATGCGAAAGCGCCTGATGTCGATGAGAAGCTGGTAGTCTGCCTGCCCCAGGTCAGTCGTCCGCAGCGGGGCGTGGGCGATATCGTAATTCTCAAAACTGTCGATCAGCCGCGCCTGCACCAGCTTTGGAATGCTGTCGGCCCACAGGAAGTCGGCAAACCCCGTGACGTCGCCAACCGGCGCGAACAGCATGCGCTGCGTCTGGAGCATCGCGACTGCGGTCGGCTCGGGAATGGCAAGCGACGCGGAGAGCGTCTTGCCGACGGGGGCAGGCTTCTGCGGCGAGCGGAGATCATAGGTCACCTTCTGCGCAGGCGCGCCGCCGCCGGTCATCTTCTCGAGGCCCGCCAGAATGCCGTCGATCTTACCCGTGTTGCGCGCAAGGCCATCTGAGAACGTCCTGAGATTGGCGATGGTGTCCTTGAGCGGGCCGGAATTGTCCTCAAGCACAGTGTCGACGCGCCGCAAGGCATCGCGCGCCGCCTGCGTCATGCTCTGGCCCGCGCCGGGCTCGGCGATCAAGGCCAGGGGCTCGGTGGATTTGGCGACGATCATGCCGCCCTCCAGCGTCACCACCGGCACGCCTGTCAGCCCCTGGAAATCGAGCCCGACCTTGGTGTCGGTGCGCACCGGCGTTGCCGAAGCCACCGAGATGGTTGCGGTAACGAAGCGCGGATTATCGGGCACAAGGCCAAGCTCTGTCACCTCACCGACCCGGATGCCGTTGAACAGCACGCCCGCTCCAACCAGCAACCCCGGCACCGGCCCCTGGAACTGCACGTGGTAATTCGCGCGCGGCCCGACGCCGCCGCTGTTGTTCAGCCAAAAGACAAAGCCGAATACCGCGAGGATCGCGGCCAGCACGAAGCTGCCGATCAGCACATAGGGGGCGCGGGTTTCCATGTCTCATCTCATCTGTGGTTGCAGCATCTGCGAGCGCTTGCCGTGGAAGTAGGCCCGCACCCAGGGATGGTCGGATTGCAGCAATTCGCGCATCGGGCCGATCGCCACGATCTTGCCGTCGGCGAGCGCGGCGACGCGGTCGCAGACCGTGTTGAGGCTCGCGAGGTCATGGGTGACCATGAACACGGTGAGCCCCAGCGTCTTTTGCAGCGTCCTGATCAGCGCGTCGAAATCGCCGGCTGCGATCGGATCGAGGCCGGATGTCGGCTCGTCCAGGAACAGGATCGGCGGATCGAGTGCGAGCGCGCGGGCGAGCGCCACGCGCTTGGTCATGCCGCCGGATAGTTCCGATGGATACTTGTCGCCGTCCTGCGGGCGCAGCCCGACCATTTCGAGCTTGGCGACCGCGATTTCGTCCATCAACTCCTGTGACAGCACGAGATTCTCGCGGAGCGGAAACTGTACGTTCTGCCGGACCGTCAGCGAGGAGAACAGCGCACCCTGCTGGAAGAGGATACCCCATGTCGCAGCCGTGCTGCGATCATGCGCTCCATCGACCGGCTGTCCCATGACGTCGATCGTCCCCCCTCGGCGCGGGATGAGGCCGATGATGGTACGCATCAACACCGACTTGCCTCCGCCGGACGCGCCCACGAGCCCAAGGATCTCGCCACGGCGGACATCGAGCGACAGATGGTCGAGCACGGTCTGGCGGCCAAAACCGACCACGAGGTCACGGACGCGGATCGCGAACTCGTCCTTCGCTTCGGACATGATCACATTCCGATCGAAGCAAAGAACACGGCGAACAGGCCGTCGAGCACGATCACCAGGAAGATCGACTTCACCACCGACGTCGTCGTCTGCCGACCGAGCGACTCCGCGCTCCCCTTCACGCGCAGCCCCTCGCTGCAGGCGACGATCCCGATCACCAGCGCCATGAACGGCGCCTTCAGGATGCCGACCTCAAAATGGGTGACGGAGATGGCCTCATGCAGCCGGGCGATGTAGATCGCCGGCCCCATGTCTCCATAGAACTGCGCGACCAGACCGCCGCCATAGAGCGCGGAAATTGATCCGATGAAGGCGAGAATCGGCAGCGCAATGACGAGCGCGGCCACGCGCGGCAGGATCAGCACGTCGATCGGGTCGAGCCCCATGGTCGAAAGCGCATCGATCTCCTCGCGCATTTTCATCGAGCCGAGTTCGGCGGTGTAAGCGCTTCCCGAACGGCCTGCGACCATGATGGCGACAATCAGGACGCCGAGCTCGCGCAAGACGAGGATTCCGACCATGTCGACCGTGTAGGATTCCGCGCCGAACCGGCGGAAATGGAAGAACCCCTGCTGGGCGATGATGGCGCCGATCAGAAAGGTGATCAGCGCAACAATCGGAATCGCCTGCAGTCCGATCCGGTTGAGCTGATAGACCAGCGACGTCAGCCGCAGCGAGCGTGGCCGGCGCACGACGCCGATCACGGCCATGAACAAGGCACCCAGCATTTGCAGAAAAGTCGCGACCTCTTCGCGGGCGTCGATCGTGGCCTTGCCGAGATCGTTCAGCCTGAGAAGGACCGGATTGGGCGCCGCCGTCGGCGCCGGCGTGTGGCGATTGACCTGGCGCACCTCCTCCAGCAGGCCGCTGAAATGATCGGGCACACCGACCACCTGTGCCGATCTGCCGGAAGATGAAACCTTGCGCGACAGTTTCTCCAGGATCCAGGCCCCGAGCGTGTCGAGCGCGCTGATCCCCGACATATCCAGCGTTACGCTTCGCGAGCGGTCAAGATCCGCACCGACCGATCGGCACAGCGTTTCGAGAGCCGAAACATTGGCCGCGACCCAAGGCCCTTCGGGTCTCAATTTGAGCCCATCCCCAGACGGGGTTGCCAGCAGCAGAGGTTCCAAATTCACGCGCATGTCCTCATGGGACGATCGGCCCCAATAACTGTCTTCTAGGCCGGCATGGCGCGGCTCGATTGACTTGCCTCAAACACAGGTCTGTTCCCCTCATTGACGCAAATCAATGGCCTTCGGGCCTGTCCGCATAGGCTGTCTCCGTTCGATGGAGACCGCCAATGTTCGACACCGGCAGGATGAGCGACGAGCTCAAAGCACTGAAGATCGACGTCACGCGTCTGCTGAGCACCGCCGGCGAGCAAATGTTCGAGACGTCCAAGGACCGCGCCGACGCACTCGCCGATCAGATCAAGGCCGCGCTGGCCGAGCTTAACGAGACCGTCAGCGAGGAGCAGGAACAGCTCCACGGTCTCATGACGGAACGCCCCGTGGCCTCGCTGGCGTCGGCCTTCGCGCTGGGCGTGGTTGTCGGCTTCATGCTGAGGAGGCATTAGGTGAATACGGAGAATGTGGTCAAGCATCTGCGCGCCCTGTGGCGCACGGACAGGATCATCGCGGATATCCGGCTGCGTCATTTGCTGGTCGGGCTTGGCCTGCGGGCCTTCGCGGCACTGATCGCTGCATTCGGGCTCCTGATGCTGGAGCTGTCAGCCTATTTCGCGCTGGTCCAGATCTGTAGCGCGATTGCCGCGGCCGCCATCCTCGGAGCGATCAATTTCGCCATCGCCGCAATTCTGTTCGTCGTTGCAGGACGCTCGCCTTCGGGCCGCGACGTCGAGTTGGCCAATGAAATCCACGACACGTCGATCGAGGCCCTGCAGGTCGAGGCCCGGGCGTTTCAGGCTCAATTGACTGGCGCAGTCCATCACCCGCTCAGCACGATCGTGCCGGTCCTGGTGCCGCTGATCGCGATCATTGTCAAGAACATGCGGAAGACGGCCAGGGAGCCCGCCGCGGAAGCATCGCCCGAAGTCCGCGCATAGCGCGCGTCAGAGCTTCAGTCGCACATCGCAGATATCAGGCTCAGCCGCATCGGGCTTGATTTCGAAGCCGAGCTGCCGGCACATCTCGAGCATCACGACGTTCTCCTTGAGCACGTCGCCCGAGATCGTCTTGAGCCCTTCCGACTTCGCATAGTCGATGATCAGCTGCATCAGGGCCCAGCCAAGCCCCCTGCCCTTGAGGTCGGACCGCAGCAGGATCGCGTATTCACCGCTCTCGTAGATCGAATCCGAGTGCAACCGCACCACGCCGACCATCTCGTTCCCCTCGTCGAACGCGATGAACGCCATGGCCCGCGCATAGTCGAGCTGGGTCAGCCTCGCGATGAACTCGTGGGTAAACTCCTTCATCGGCGCGAAGAATCGCAGCCGAAGATCGTGGGCCGTGACGTGACGCAGGAATTCGTGGATGGTCGGCTCGTCCTCGGGGCGCAGGGGACGCACCGAGATGCGCCAGCCGTCCTTGACCGTCAGACGGCGTTCCCATTGCGACGGATAGGCACGAACAGCGAAATTGGTGGGGCCGGAGCCGGCAAACTTCCGCTGCGGCGATCCGACAGCGACGCGCCCATCGACGGCCGTCACGCCGGTTTCGTCCGCGAGCAGCGGGTTGAGATCGAGCTCGCGGATCTCGGGAATGTCCGCCGCCATCTGCGCCAGCTTGACCAACACCAGGGCGACAGCGTCCTCCTTGACGGCCGGCACATCTCGATAGGCGCGCAGCAGCCGCGACACCCGCGTGCGTTCGATCAGATCTCGGGCAAGCTGCAAATCGAGCGGCGGCAACGCCAGGGCCTTGTCGTTGATGATCTCCACGGCCGTACCGCCGCGGCCGAACACCACGACGGTACCGAACGTCGGATCGTCAGCGAGACCTAGAATGAGCTCACGCGCCTTCGCCTTGACGATCATCGCTTGCACGATGATGCCGTCAATGCGTGCTTCGGGCCGCAACTTCCTCGCCCGCGCGAGAATATCCGCCGCGGCCGCGCGCACCGCAGACGACGTGGTCAGATTGAGCACGACACCGCCGACATCTGACTTATGCACGATGTCGCGCGACATGATCTTCAGCACGACGGTGGCGCCTTGCGCAAATATCTCATCCGCGCAGGCGACCGCCTGCTCGACATCTGCGGCCGCATAGGTCGGCACCATCGCGATGTCATAGCAACCAAGCAGATGCTTGATCTCGACCGGCTCGAGCCATTTGCGTCCGTCGGCGATGGCCGTCGCGACGATCTGCTTTGCAGCGGCCATATCAGGCACGAACGTATCCGGCATCGCAGGGGGAACCTGGCTCAGCTCGTCGACGACCTCGCGATGCCGGACCATATGCATGAAACCGCGCACCGCGTCGTCTTCAGTCGGATAATTCGGAATACCGGCAGTCGACAGCGTCGCAATGATCTCCTGATCAGCCCCGACCCAGGCCGCCAGCACGGGCTTGGCCCAACTCCGGTGCTTGTCGCGATATTTGACGACGAGCTCCGTCACGGTCGTTGCGATCGCTGCGGCCGATGCAATCGCGGTCTGCACGTTGAGGACCAGCACCGCATCATTGCCGGGATCGTCGAGCAGCACGCTCAGCGCCGCGGCATAACGTGATGCATCGGCGTCGCCGACGATGTCGACGGGATTGGCACCTGACCAGGTCGGCGGCAGCACTGCGTCCAGCTTCTCACGCGTATCCGGCATCATGGGCGCGGGAATTCCCCCGAGGTCGGCCAGCCGGTCGACGGCCAGAACGCCTATCCCGCCGCCATTGGTCAGAATGGCGAGGCGCTTTCCCGCAGGTGGTGATCCGACCCGGCCGAGCGTTTCCGCACAATCGAACAGCTCGCGCAGGTCCGACACCCGAAGGACGCCAGCACGGCGGAAGGCCGCATCATAGACGGCGTCCGCGCCGGCAAGCGCGCCTGTATGCGTCGCGGCCGCCTTCGCTCCCTGCGCCATCCGCCCGGACTTCACCACGACGACGGGTTTGACGCGCGCAGCCGCGCGCGCAGCCGACATGAACTTCGGCGCGTTCTTGATGGCCTCTATATAAAGCAGGATCGCGCGAGTCTTGTGGTCCATCGCGAAATGGTCGAGCAGGTCGGCGATATCGACGTCGATCTGATCGCCAATCGTGACGATGCCTGAGAAGCCGACGCCGCGCTGCGCGGCCCAATCCACCATGCCGGCCGCGATCGCACCCGATTGCGAGATCAGAGCGAGGCTTCCGGACGACGGCATGCGCGCGGCAAAGCTCGCATTGAGATTTGCGCCGGGCATCATGATGCCAAGGCAATTGGGACCAATCAGCCGCATTCCATGGTTGCGGGCGGCCGCGATGGCCGCCTCCTGCAAGGATCCCGGGCCATTGCCAAGTCCGGCCGAGACAATCAAGGCACCGGCCGAGCCGCGACGGCCGGCCTGGTCGATGATATCAGGGATCTCATGCGCTGGCGCGGTGACGACAACGAGCTCGGGCACGAAGGGCAATTGCGCCAGGCTCCTCACCGCAGCCATGCCGCCGATCTCGGCATGACGCGGGTTCACCAGGCCAAACTGCCCCTTGAATCCAGCCTTGCGAATGTTCTCCAGGACCGCGCGCCCGACAGAGACCGGGCGAGAGCTTGCGCCGACAAGCGCGACTGATCGGGGCGATAGCAAGTTCTTCAGGCGGTAAATCGACATGACTGTATTCGTCCGTTCGGGCAACAGGTCCGACAGAAGCTAACCCGGATGTGGGTGAAACGCGTCCCTAGTGCGACATCATCACCCAGCAAGGTGGCTGGCCGATGACAGTCTTGGTCACACCGCCCCAGACGGTCTCGTTCAGGCGCGAATGATGGTAGGCGCCCATGACAATGGCATCGACGGCATGGGACTGCGCGAAGCTTCCCAGCACCTTGCCGATCGAACTGCCATTGCCGTTCACGGTTTCAAATGATGCATAGATCCCGTGCTCCCTGAGATGATGGACGAGGCTTGTGCCGGATTGCGTGACCGCTTCATCCTTGTCGTCCGCCACCGTGACGACGCGCACCACGGCAGCAGCTTGCAAGATCGGCAATGCATCACCGACCGCCCGCGCAGCGCGCGCCGAATGGTCCCAGGCAATCACGATATTCTCGAACTCCGGCCGCAACGCCTCAACGTGCTGCTCCGGGCAGAGCAGCAGCGGCCGGCCAGATTGGAACAGGAACGTTTCAACGATGTTTTCGGTCTTGCTGTCGTGCGGCTTCACGGGGATCAGGGTGAGGTCGCAAAAGCGCGCATGTTCGGCCAGGGTCAATGCGATCTCATCAGCCGGGACCCTGCCCGATCGGCTCTGCGCACGAATGCCGAAGCGCGAGGCCGCATTGGTGAATGCGTTCAAGAGCTGCTGCATGTCGCCCACTTCACCCGCAATCCCGAGTTCGGCAGGCTCCGGATCGTCGGGAAACACCGGCTTCGGCCGCACAAAGACATCGTCCTCAAGCGCAAGCCCGGTGATCCTGGCGCCGAGGTCGGCAGCAACGGCCACGCAGTTCTCGATCGCGGCCAGCGTAGGGGCACGCGGCGCGCCAAAAAGTGGCAGAAAGACATCCTTGATGGGCATCGGACTCTCCTTGCTGGCCAAAATAGGCCGCCTCTGCTCCGGCCGCTTGATCCTCCTCAAGCCGGGAAAACTCCGCTTCTCCAGCCGACGACGGGCCTTGACGGAAGTCAAGGACTGGTCGTGATCCCGGCTTAAGGATTACCCTGTTTGAGACCGTTTTGGCGCCTTCATCTGCAACATGCCGGCAGGGATGACAGACACTTCTGCGACCCAGGAACGGATCTTTGCGGCATTGAGCATTCATCCCGGCGTGAAGCGGATCGACACGCACGCAGCCTCGGTTTTCCTTGACGGGACGCGCGCCCTGAAAATCAAGCGGGCGGTCAAGTTTCCGTTTCTTGACTATTCGACACTGCAGAAGCGCAAGGCCGCCTGCGAAGAGGAAATCCGGATCAACCGGCCGCACGCGCCCCAGATCTATCATCGTATCGTGGCCATCACGGAGGAACCGGATGGATCAATAGCGATCGATGGCCGCGGCCGGCCCATCGAATATGCCGTCGACATGTCGCGTTTCGACGAGAGCCGGACACTGGACCATCTGGCGAAGACCGCATCGTTCGATGCGGACCTTGCGACAGCCATCGCCGACGCGATCGCGGCTTCGCATGCCGCAGCGGCGCCCGCTGATGGCACGGCGTGGGTGTCCTCCATTCCTGCCCTGATCGACGGCAACGGCAATGGCTTGCACACCGGCAATCATTTTCCCGTCGCAGAGATCGAGCAGCTCGCGCAATCCTCGCGCGCCGCATTCCTTCGCGCCCGCCCCTTGCTCGAAGAGCGCGCCCGAACAGGTTTCGTACGCCGCTGCCACGGCGACCTGCATCTTGCAAACATCGTTATGATCGAGCAGCAGCCCGTGCTGTTCGACGCGATCGAGTTCGACGCGCAGATGGCGACCGTCGACGTGCTCTACGACCTCGCCTTCACCCTGATGGATCTGTTACGCCACGGTCAACCGCTGGCAGCCAACGCCCTCCTGAACGGATATCTTGCCGCGACGCCTGTCGAAAATCTCGACGCGCTCGGGGCACTGCCGCTGTTCATGTCGATCCGCGCCGCGATCCGGGCCCAGGTGGCGTTGGCGCGGCTGAAGCCGTCTCATTCCGACGAAGCCGGCGTTCTGGACGAAGCGCGCAGTTATTTTGACCTGGCCCGAACGCTGATCACGCCCCCCGCTCCGCGTCTGATTGCCGTGGGCGGATTGTCCGGCACCGGCAAGACGGTTGTGGCGCGCGCGCTCGCGCCAACCATCGTACCACAACCGGGCGCCGTGGTGCTACGCAGCGACGTCATTCGCAAGCAGATGTTCGGGGTCACCGAGACGGAACGTCTTCCGCCATCCGCTTATACGCCGGAGCTTGCGGAGCGCGTTTACGCGAAATTGGCCGAGCGAGCCCACCGCGTGCTGGCCCAAGGCCATTCGGCAATCGTCGACGGCGTGTTCGCTCGCGATGTCGAGCGCGACGCCTTCGCCAGTCTCGCCCGGGACTGTAACGTGCCCTTCATCGGCCTGTTCCTGACCGCAGACTTGGCGACCCGGCAGGCCCGAATCGGCGGTCGCCGCGGCGATGCGTCCGATGCCACCCAAGAGGTTGCCGCGTCGCAAGAGCACTATAATATCGGCCATATCGGTTGGACCATGATCGATGCATCCGGAACTCAAGCGCAGACGCTCCAGGGCTGCCGGGACGCGGTCACTGAGGGCAACAAGGCAATCTGATTGGCGCGGGCTAGGATGGCGCGACCCACCACGAATTCGACCGCGACCGCCCGTCCCAAGCCGGCGGCGAGCCGCAACACGCTGCCCGGCCGCCTCAGCCCCGGCATGGCCTGCGACACAGCTTTCCGAATCATCGCACGCCGTCACCTCGCGGCGGTCCTCGCCCAGCACGACGGCACCTGCCGTGGCGATCCGGATGCGCTGCACGAGATTCGAATCGCCCTGACCCATTTGCGGACCGCGATTCGCTTCTTCTCACCCATGGTTGACGATGCGCTGCGTCCCAAAGTCTGGGCCGAGTTGAAGTGGCTGAACAGCCAGCTCGGCATGGTGCGTGACCTCGACGTCGCCATTGAACGCATCTTGGCCGAGACCGGCGACGAGCTCTCGGTGATCGCCGAACTGCAACACTGGGACGAGAAGCGCGCCGAGAGCCATCGCCTGCTGGCTCGCGCACTGCAATCGGCACGATATCGCCGGCTGGTCGAACTGACCTCGAGCTGGATCGAGAGCGGCCCCTGGTCGACGCGCCGTAGCAAAGTCGCCAACAGGCTGCGCCGCTGCCCGCTCGCCGACCACGCAACGGCCCAGCTGACCGGATGGGAAAGGACCCTGCTCAGGAAGGCCAAGAAGCTGCGCAAGCTTGACGTCGAGAAGCGGCACAAGCTGCGGATTCTCAACAAGCGACTGACCTATTCGATCGAGTCGCTGGAAGACCTGTTCGCCGACAGGTCACTGACCAAGCAGAAGGCGATCCTCAAGCAATTGCGCAGGGCCCAGAAGTCGCTCGGACAGTTGAACGACGATGCGCGAGGGCAGGCCCTGGCTGCGTCCTTGAACAATTCCGTCGCCGCGGCTGGCATTCGCTTTCTCGACCGCAAGCGGGAGAAGAAGCTTCTGCGAACCGCGTGGACGGCCTATCGCAAGCTGGACAAGGTCAAGCCATTCCGCTCCTCCGATTTGACACCGGACGCGGAGCCGGAGGACTAAAGCATGATGTGTTTTGGTTGAATCAATGCGAACCGAGAGCTCAGATCACCTCTCCCGCAGGGAGAGGTGATCCCGGACGCCGATCGAACCTGACTCCATCGCGCTTTAGGTACGGACGTAATCGCCGGGTGCATCAGGCAGGCTGTCAACGTCTCCAAATCCGATCGACGGCGGCTTGCCGACCTCTCCGGATTTCGCGGCGAGCCAGCGGGTCCATTCGGGCCACCACGAACCCTCTGCGTGCGGCGCCAGCTTCAGCCATTCATCCGGGCCGACGTGGGGCGCATCCGCGGGCTTGGTCATCACCTGGTAGCTGTGTCCGGGCTCGTCGGGCGGCGCAACGACACCGGCATTGTGGCCGCCGCTCGTCAACAGGAACGTCACGTCGGCATCGACCTGGTAATGGAGCTTGTGCACGGATCGCCACGGCGCCACGTGGTCGGCGAGCGTACCGACCACGAACATCGGTGTATGAATGTCGGACAGCGAGATGCTCCTGCCCTCGACAATGTAACGTCCCTCGGCGAGATCATTGTTGAGGAATAGTTTGCGCAGATACTCCGAATGCATGCGATATGGCAGCCGTGTCGCATCGGCGTTCCAGGCCATAAGATCGTTCTGCGGCGCCGCCTCGCCCATCAGGTAGTCGCGCGACACCCGCGACCAGATCAGATCGTTCGAGCGCAGCAGCGCGAACGCACCGGCCATCTGTGCCGTATCGAGATAGCCTCGCTGCCACATCATGTCTTCGAGGAAGGCAACCTGGCTTTCATTGATGAAGAGCGTCAGCTCGCCGGCCTCGGTGAAGTCGGTCTGCGCGGCGAGCAGAGTGATGGTACCGAGACGGTCGTCGCCATCGCGGGCCATCGTGGCAGCGGCGATCGACAGCAAAGTGCCACCCAGACAATAGCCGAGCGCATGGGTCTTCCGACCCGGCACAATCCGGTCGATCGCATCCAGTGCGGCCATGACACCCAGCTTGCGGTAGTCGTCGAAGGCGACATCCCGGTCCCCGGCGTCCGGATTGCGCCACGACATCGCGAATACGGTGAAGCCCTGGTCCGTGAGATATTTGACCAGCGAATTATCGGGCGACAGATCGAGGATATAGTATTTCATGATCCAGGCCGGCACGATCAGGATCGGCTCGGGCCGCACTTTTGCGGTCGTCGGAGAATACTGGATCAACTCCATCAACTCGTTGCGGTAGACGACCTTTCCGGGCGACACCGCAACCGTCCGGCCGACGACAAATTGATCATTGCCGGCGGGCTTTTCGACCGAGAGCATTCGCATCAGGTCGCCACACCAATTCTGCCAGCCGAAGACGAAATTCTCGCCGCCGCTCTGAAATGCTTTCTCCAGCACTTCCGGGTTGGTCATCGCGAAATTCGACGGCGCAAGCATGTCCAGCATCTGACGTACCGAAAATTCCACAATGGCTTCGTTCGCCCGCGAGACGCCACGCACCCCGGTCGTCGCGTCGTGCCACCAGCGCTCGCCGAGCAGAAACGCCTGCGCCAGAACGTTGAATGGCGCGGCCTCCCATTGCGGTTCCCTGAAACGGCGGTCCCGTCCCACCGGCCGGATCACGGACCATGGCTTTTGGCCCGGTGACATCGCGTGCGCAGCAGCCTCCACGAAGCGGCCAGTGTCGCGAAGGATATCGTTTGTGATCTCCATGCGACGCTGTGGTGCCGCGGCAAGGTGAAAGCTCCAATCGAGCCAAGCCAGCAGCAGGGCCGCCGGCGAGACCCCATTCGTGAACCGCGCTAACATCGCGTGGAAAGAGCGGTCGAAGGGATAAGGTTCCGGCACCGGCCTGGCGGATGGCTTCTCGGCGATCGGTTCGTTATGCGCCGGAGCGGGAACGACGCCCGCGACCAGTTCGCCGCGGGGCGCCGGCAACGCCGGCTCTTCGGTCCGAGGAAGGATCTGCACCACGCTCATGGAAGGATTCCTGCTCGCATCTGGTCTGCAAGCGGCAGGATAGGGCCGGCCGCTTCAAGGACGTTGAGCTGCATCAATTCCAGAGGCCGATGACATCCGCCGCACCAAGAAGGCCAGCCTCATCGGCTTGACCTGCGTCAAACCGCGCCGCGAGACCTGGTTTAGAAACTCCCTAACTAAAGAAATTCGACAAGCCAGCGGAGCAGCCCATGCGCGCCCATCAGATCATGACCCGATCGGTCATCTCGGTGACCCCCGACACCAGCATCATCGAAGCCGCGAATATCATGCTGAAGCGTCATGTCAGCGGCCTCACCGTGGTCGACGACAGCGGCAAGCTGATCGGCGTGGTCTCGGAAGGTGACTTCATCCGACGCAGCGAAATCGGTACGGGGCGCAAGCGCGGGCGCTGGCTGCGGTTCATCCTCGGCCCCGGCAAATCGGCCAGCGACTTCGTCCACGAGCATGGCCGCAAGGTTTCCGAGGTCATGAGCGCATCGCCGGTCACCATCACCGAGGACACCGCCCTCGCCGAGATCGTTGACCTGATGGAGCGGAACAACGTGAAGCGCCTGCCGGTCGTCCGCGGCGACAAGGTCGTCGGTATCGTGTCGCGCGCCAACCTGCTGCAGGCCGTAGCCGGCCTCGCCCGCGAGGTGCCGGATCCGACCGCCGATGACGATCACATCCGCGGCCGCATCATCGATGCCATCGAGAAGAACGAATGGTGCCCGTTCGGGCTGAACGTCATCGTTCGCGACGGTATCGTTCACTTGAGCGGTGTCATCACCGAGGAGCGGGCGCGGCAGGCGGCGATCGTTGCCGCCGAGAACGTCGAGGGCGTCAAGAAGGTGCACGATCATCTGTGCTGGGTCGACACCATGTCGGGCGTCTATCTGAACTCGCCCGAGGACGAAAGTCTCTCCAAGGCGAGCTGAGCACGATTCAGCTTGGAATGACCGCAGTGGCCTCGATCTCGACGCGCGCGGCCTTCTCGACGAGGCGCACCACCTGAACCAGTGCCATCGCGGGATAATGCGCGCCAAAGACCGCACGGTAGATCTTGCCGAGCTCCTTCAGGTTCGTCAGGTATTCTTCCATATCGACGACATACCAGGTCAGGCGCACCAGATGCTCGGGCCGGGCACCGGCCTCGCCAAGAATTTCAGCGATGTTGCTCAGGGTTTGGCGAACCTGTGCCACGAAGCCGTCTGCAAGGCGCTCGTCGGCATCCCAGCCGATCACGCCGCCCGTGACGACAATGCGCCCCTCGGCGGCCATGCCGTTGGCATAGCCCTTCGGCGTCGGCCAGCCGGAGGGCTGAAGCACCTGCGCCCGCGCGCGGGTCTCGTCATCGTCGGTCGGCAGCACCGCAAGCTGGGGGCCTTTCGGCGTCGTCACGGACAATTCCTGATCCTCATCTCATTGTGCCGCGACGCCCGAGGACGTGGCGGACGCCTGCGCCAATTGCCGCAAGGCGAAGCGCTTCAATTTGCCGGTCTCGGTCTTCGGCAATTGTGTCACAAACTCGATCGCGCGCGGATATTTGTATGGCGCGATCTCCCGTTTGACATGCTCCTGCAACTCCGCCGCGAGCGTGGCATCCGGGATCACACCGGGCGCGGCGATGACGTAGGCCTTCACGATCATCCCGCGTGCCTCGTCCGGCGCGCCGACGACGCCGCACTCGGCGACCGACGGATGCGTGAGCAGCGCTGCTTCCACATCTGTGCCCGCGATGTTGTACCCGGATGACACGATCATGTCGTCGGAGCGCGACTGGTACCAAAAGTAGCCGTCGTTATCCATCAGGTAGGTGTCGCCGGTGAGGTTCCAGCCGTTCTGGACGTATTTCCGCTGCCGCTCGTCGGCGAGATAGCGACAGCCAGTGGGCCCACGCACCGCGAGCCTCCCCATCGTGCCAGCCGGCACATCGTTGCCGTCATCATCAACGATCTTCGCTTCATAGCCCGGCACGGGCTTGCCGGTCGCGCCTGGA
Organism: Bradyrhizobium manausense; assembly: GCF_018129685.1. Lineage (GTDB taxonomy): Bacteria > Pseudomonadota > Alphaproteobacteria > Rhizobiales > Xanthobacteraceae > Bradyrhizobium > Bradyrhizobium manausense_D. The sequence goes on along the minus strand of NZ_JAFCLG010000004.1, from coordinate 389,141 downwards.
CGAATCTCGTCCTCGGTCGCACTGATGAAGATGTGCAGCAGCTCGGTCGAGCCGATACCGTCCATTAGCTTGATGCCCGTGGCCTTAAGCCAGGCATCAAATGTCGGCTTGGGCAGCGTCTCGCCGGCCGAGACGCACTTCCGCAGCGAGGAAATGTCGCGGCCCGGAAGCTTGCCGATCATCGCGCGGTATGCAGTCGGCGCGGTGAAGCAGACCGTGATCTTGTACTGCTCGATTGCGGAGAGGATGTCGTCCGGCGTCGTCTTCTCCAGCACGACAAAGGAGGCACCGATATGCATCGGGAACAGCACACCGCCAAAGCCAAACGTGAAAGCAAGCGGCGCCGAGCCGACGAAACGATCCTTCTGCTCGGCCCGCAAGATGTTGCGAGCATAACCATCGCACACAGCCAGCATGTCCCGGTGGAAATGCATGGTGCCCTTGGGATCGCCTGTCGTCCCCGAAGTGAAGGCGATCAGGCAGATGTCATCCGACGCCGTGTCGACCGCCTTGAACTCAGGGCTCGCATCGGCAATCAGCGCCTCGAGCGAGTCGGGCGCGTCGCTGCCCCAATAGACCACATGTTTGAGACCTGGCGCAGCCAGCTTCGCCTTTTCCATCTCGTCGGAGAGTTTTCCGTCGCAAAGCGCGAGCGTGATCTCCGCTTTCTGGATCGGGTAGGACAGCTCCTTGGCGCGCAACAACGGCATCGTCGCCACGCAAATGCCGCCGGCCTTGATTACAGCGAGATAGGTCGCAACCATCATCGGGCTGTTCGCCGAACGCAGCAGCACCCGCCCGCCGGCGACAAGACCAAGCTTGCCGACCAGCACATTGGCGATGCGATTTACGAGCGCCTGCAAGCCACGATAAGTGTAGCTGACTGTGGGACTGATGACGCAAGGCGCATCACCGTGCCCCTGCTCGACCCAGCGATCCAGGAAATAGCTGACGCAGTTCAACCTCGCGGGATAGAGCAACTCGGGGCGCGTGAAGATGAACTCCGGCCAGAGATCAGGCGGCGGCAAGTGCTGCCGCGCGAACGTGTCAACATGGGCGGTCGCGGCGTTGCCGTCATACGAGCCCGACACTTGAACCTTGGCGGCGTTGGCCATCGCACGCTCCTTTGCGCATGGAAAGCACCCGGCAGCACTCACTGGAAAACATTTTAGGCTTAAAACAGTTTGGCGCAATAGCGGATTTTGGGCATTCCATGCATTTTCCTGTGGCAAAAGGGGTCGGCGACCTGCTGGCCGGCCGACTTAAGGCCGACGGCGGGCGGCCGATTTCTGCGCCGATGCCTTGGTCTTGGCGAGGAGCCGCATCAGTTCGCGCACATCTTTCGGTGTCAAATCAGAGAAGAGATCTGCGATCCAGGTCTCGTGTTCCGCGGCCATCCTGCGAAACTCGGCACGACCGAGTTTTGTGAGGCGGATCACCTGTACTCGGCGATCAGTCTCCGATGTGCGACGGTCGAGATGGCCGGACTCCACCAGCCGCTCGACGAGGCCGGTGACGTTGCCGTTGGACACCATCATGCGCTTGGAGACATCGGACAGCGTCATGCCATCGGGCGCCTTGTCGAGCTGCGCCATCAGATCGAAACGGGGCAGCGTGACGTCGAAGCGCTGCCGCAACCGGCCGCGGACCTCGCCCTCGATCAGTGTCGTGCAGGTGAGCAGACGCAACCACAGCCGGAGCTCTTCGGCATGGTCCTCTGGCGTTTCGACAGCCTTGGTCTCGGAATCGAGCATCTCGATGCAGTCACTCGCGGCCGGCATTGGCGCCGGCTCGGATTTACCAACGTTTTGAGCTTCAAATAAATCGGCGCCGGCCGCAAGTCCAAAGCTGCAACAACCGACCGCACGGCCATTTCTTTAGGCTTCAAATAATTGGCGCGCCGCTTGCATGCCCTGCTGCCGGCACGGTGGCGACGTCTCGAGCTTGGCTTGCCGCGAGCGCCGTCATCGGCTTAAGCTTGGATCGGAGTACGCGGCTTGCAGCGCAAGCCTTGATGTCACCGGGGGATCAATCATGAAGACGCAACTGACCTTGGCTGCAGCAGCCTTGCTGCTTGGCACCGCGATGAACCCTGCCCTCGCGCAGGAGAAGATCAAGCTCGGCGTGATCGTGACCCTCTCGGGGCCTGCCGCCGCACTCGGCCAGCAGGTTCGCGACGGCTTTGCCCTCGCCGTGAAGGATCTCGGCAGCAAGATGGGCGGGCGCGACGTCGAGGTCGTCGTGGTCGACGACGAATTGAAACCAGACGCAGCGGTGACCAAGGTCAAGGGTCTTCTGGAACGCGACAAGGTCGATTTCGTGGTCGGCCCGATCTTCTCCAACATCCTCCAGGCGATTCACCGGCCGGTCACGGAATCGAAGACCTTCCTGATCAGCCCCAATGCCGGCCCGTCGACATTCGCCGGCAAGGACTGCAATCCCTTCTTCTATGTGACGTCGTATCAGAACGACCAGGTCCACGAGATCCTCGGCAAGGTGGCGCAGGATCGCGGTTACAAGCGGATGTATTTGATGGTTCCGAACTATCAGGCCGGCAAGGACTCGGTCGCCGGCTTCAAGCTCGACTATAAGGGCGAGATCGTCGAAGAATCCTACATGCCGCTCAACACGCTGGACTTCCAGCCGGAGCTGTCGAAGATTGCGTCGCAGAAGCCCGATGCGCTCTTCACGTTCATGCCGGGCGGCCTCGGCGTCAACCTCGTCAAGCAGTACAAGCAGGCCGGTCTCACCGACAGCATTCCGGTGCTTTCGGCTTTCACGGTTGATGAATCGACCCTGCCGGCACAGCAGGATGCGGCCGTCGGCATGTTCGGCGGCGCCAACTGGGCGCCCAATCTCGAGAATCCGCAGAACAAGAAGTTCGTCGCCGCCTATGAGGCAGCCTATAACGGCGTGCCGGGCACCTATGCCATGCAGGCGTATGACGCAGCGATGCTGATCGACAGTGCAATCAAGAGTGTGAAGGGTGACCTCTCCAACAAGGATGCCGTCGGGGCAGCCTTGAGGAAGGCGGACTTCACATCGCTGCGCGGCTCGTTCAAATTCAACACCAACGGCTATCCGATCCAGGACTTCTACCTGACCAAAGTCGCCAAGCGTCCGGACGGCAAGTTCCAGACCGAGATCGTCCAGAAAGTGTTCGACAATTACGGCGACCGCTATGCCAAGGACTGCAAGGCGGCGAACTAAGGCCGCGCGTCGCGTTTAGGGAGGACTACAAGTGAAGAGCGAAATCACCGGCATCACGCGGGCCAACGAGGGCATCCAGGGCATTTCCTGGAACATCCTCGGCCAGACCTATGTGCCGAAGAGCTGCGCCGAGAACAGCTTCTCCTGGCATGCTACCTTGCCGCCGGGCACGTTCGTGCCGCCGCATATTCATCCAGATCAGGACGAATATCTCTACATGCTGGAGGGCAAGCTCGACTTCGTGCTGGGCAACTCGGAAGCGCAGGCAACGCCCGGTGATCTGATCCGTCTCGGCATGGGCGTGCCGCACGGCATCTTCAACAAGTCGGATCAGACAGCAAAAGTGCTGTTCTGGGTCTCACCGACCAAAAAGCTGTTCGACTTGTTCTGGGGCCTTCACAACATGAAGGAACAGAAACCGGAGGACGTTGTGGCAATGGCCGCCGAGTTCAACATTCACTTCCTGCCGCCGCCCCCAGGCGCCGGCTAGGGGCTCGCATCAGGCCCGCACCGCCGCGAGTCCCGGGACCGCGGCAAAGCCGGCCTTGGTGGCATAGCCACGCACGATCGCCTCGCGCTGGGAATAGCTCAGCACGTTGTCAACATTGTCGAAGCCGTCGGGCGCGAGCTGCTCAACGGCATCGATGACACCCTCGGGCCCGCCGCGGCGATTGGAGCGGACGATGTCCGCCGTCATCGGCAGGCGCTTCTTTTCATATTCCATCAATGCCTGGCGCGGATGCTCGGCGCGGACCAGCGCGTCCGCAAGACAGCGCGCGTCGAGGATCGCCTGCGAGGCACCGTTGGAGCCGACCGGGTACATGGGATGCGCGGCATCGCCGAGCAGCGTGACGCGACCCGACGACCAATAGGGCAAGGGATCGCGATCGCAGGTCGGATATTCGTAGAATTCGGGCGTTGCCGAGATCAGGCTCTTGACGTCGATGTATGGCACCGAGAAGCGCGCGACATGCGGCATCAGTTCCTCGCGCCGGCCCGGCCGCGACCAGTCTTCCTTCCGCGGCGGAGGGGCATTGCCCTCGCCTACCTTCACCAGCACGGCCCAATTGGTGAGGCGGCTCGCCGGGCTCGAACCCTCCGCGATCGGATAGATCACCACCTTGGCGTTGAGGCCGCCCGCGACGATCATCGACTTGCCCGTGAGGAACAGCGGCCAGTCACGCGCACCGCGCCACAGCATCAGGCCGTTCCAGCACGGCGGCCCTTCATTCGGGAATAGCGTGTCACGGACACGCGAATGGATCCCGTCGGCGCCGATCAGGATATCGCCGCGCGCGGTGTGGATGTGTGTACCGGCACGATCGAAGAAGTAGGCCGTGACGCCGCCCTCGTCCTGGGTGAAGGCGCTGAGCCGGCAACCGGTGCGGATTGCATCCGTACCAAGCCGCTCCTCGACGGCCCGATGGATGACACCCTGGAGCCGGCCGCGGTGGATGGAAAATTGCGGCACATCGTGGCCGGCGTCCACGCCCCGCGCCTCGCGCCAGACCTCCTGGCCATGGCGGTTGAGGTAGTAGAGCTGATCGGTACGGATCGCGACGTCGTCGAGCTTTTGCAGCAAGCCAAGGCCGGCAAGTTCGCGCATAGCATGAGGCAGGGTGTTGATACCGACCCCGAGCTCGCGAATGGTATCGGCTTGCTCAAAGATCTCACAGCCGATACCGCGGGCCCGCAGCATCAACGCCGTGGTGAGACCACCAATACCGCCACCGACGATAATTGCCTTCATCGCCTTAACTCCACTGAATACACAGGCAATGGGTTAACGTCGCACGGGCTGTCACTCCGCCGCAAGCGGCTTTGTCGCCTCCGCCTTGAGCTCGGCCCGGGTCTTTGGCTTAGCCTTAATTCTCAGCTCCTCGAGATCCTGCCGGTCGCGCACGCTATTGCGGAAAATCTGGTCCTTTCCGGGCAGATATTGGGGCGGGCAGAACGCGTCGTTCGCCCCGTACCAGGCCGCCGCCTTCATGGTGAAGAAAGGATCGACCAGGTGCGGCCGCCCGAGCGCAACAAGATCAGCCCGGCCGGCGGCCAGGATGGTGTTGGCCTGGTCCGCGGTCGTGATGTTGCCGACGCACATGGTCGCCACCCGCGCCTCGTTGCGGATCTGGTCGGAGAACGGAGTCTGGAACATGCGCCCGTAGACCGGCTGCGCATCACGGACCGTCTGCCCCGTCGAGACATCGACGAGATCGACGCCAGCCGCGGCGAAGGCGCGCGCGATCGCCACCGCATCGTCGCCGTCGATGCCGCCCTCGGCCCAATCCGTCGCCGAAATGCGCACCGACATCGGCTTGTGCTTCGGCCACACGGCGCGCAGTGCCTCAAAAACCTCGAGCGGGAAACGCAACCGGTTTTCGAGCGATCCGCCATACTCGTCGACGCGGGTGTTTGTCAGCGGCGAGATGAAGCTGGCCAGGAGATAGCCGTGGGCGCAATGCAGCTCGAGCATATCGAAGCCACAGCGCTCGCCGCGCTTGGCTGAGGCGACAAATGAATCCCTCACCGCGTTCATTCCAGCGCGATCAAGCTCGCGCGGCACCTGACTGTCCGGGAAATAGGGGAGCGGCGATGCGGAGACGACATCCCAACCACCTTCCTCCAGCGGCCGATCGATGCCATCCCACATCAGCTTGGTTGCGCCCTTGCGGCCGGCATGCCCGAGTTGCAGGCAGATTTTTGCAGCCGAGTTGCCGTGCACGAAATCGACGATGCGCCGCCAGGACGTTTCCTGTTCGTCATTCCATAGACCCGCGCAGCCTGGCGTGATGCGCGCGTCGCGGCTGACACAGGTCATCTCCGTGAATATCAGACCGGCGCCACCAATCGCGCGCGAACCGTAGTGGACGAGATGGAAGTCGCCGGGGACGCCCTCTTTCGCCGAGTACATACACATGGGCGACATTGCGGCGCGGTTGGCGACCTCCATCTCGCGCAGACGAAACGGCTGGAACAGCGGCACCATCGGCTTGTCGGTACTGACGTCGAAGCCATTGCTGCGCACTTGCCTAGCGAACGACTTCTCGACTTCGACGACAAAATCAGGCGCGCGCAGCTTTAGATTGTCATAGGTGATGGCCTTCGAGCGTGTCATCACGCCAAAGGCAAACTGCACGGGATCGAAATCCCAGAAGCGGTCGACATGTTCGAACCAGACCAGCGAGACGTCGGCAGCATGCTGAGTCTTCTCGACCTCCTCGCGACGGCCGTGTTCGTAAAGATCCAATGCAGCCCTGACGCTGGGCGCCTTTGCCATCGCTTCGGCCAGTGCGATCGCGTCCTCCATCGCAAGCTTGGTGCCCGAACCGATCGAGAAATGTGCACTCGCCTTGGCATCGCCAAGCAGCACCATATTGTCTTTGACCCAGCGCTTGCTGCGGATCATCGGGAAATTGCGCCACATCGAGCGGTTGGTCAGCAGCTTGTGCTCGCCGAGGAACCAGCCAAAAATCTCGGCCATCCGCGCCGCCGATTGGGTCTCGTTCAGCCCAATCAGCCCCGCACGCTCGAACGTCACCGGATCGGTCTCGAAAATCCAGGTCGAGTGCCCAGCCTCGTACTGATAGGCGTGGGCGATGAACGGCCCCCATTCGGTCTCCTGAAAGACGAAGGTGAAGGCGTCGAGGGGCCTGGTTGAGCCCATCCAGGCAAACTTGTTGGTGCGGAGGTCAACTTCGGGCTGGAAGTGATCGACGTGCTTCTCCCTAAAGCGGCTATTGACGCCATCTGCGAGCAAAATGAGATCTGCATCGGCAAAGCGAGATTCGTCGTCGATATCGACTTCGAAATGCAGGCTGACGCCAAGCTCGCGCGCCCGCTCCTGCAGGATCAGAAGCAGCTTCTGCCGCGAGCAGCCGCAAAAGCCGTTGCCACCAACCCGGTGCACCGTGCCGCGAAAATGCACGGCGATGTCGTCCCAATAGGCGAATTCCTGGGTGATACGGCGATAGCTCGGAAGGTCGTGCTTTTCGAACTTGTCGAGGGTGGCGTCCGAGAACACCACGCCGAAGCCGAACGTGTCGTCAGCGCGATTGCGCTCGTACACGGTGATCTCGGCGCTCGGGCGCTGCTTCTTGAGCAGGATCGCTGCGTAGAGACCCGCGGGTCCACCACCGATGATCGCGACTTTCATGGGAGCCTCGCCAATTCACCCCGCTACGAAAACTATTTTAAGCCTAAAATAATTTCGCGCAAGCCCCCGTTGGCTGGCCGTCCCCGACGGCGACCGGTTTAGTCGCCCATAAAGACCGGCTTGACCTTATTGGCGAAGGCATGGAAAGCGCGCTCGAAATCCGCCGTCGTCATGCACAGCGCTTGAGCAATCGCCTCCGCCTCGATCGCTTCCTCCACCGACATCGCCCATTCCATGGCCAGCATCCGCTTGGTCATGGTGTTGCCGAAAGTCGGCCCCTCCGCGACCTGCTTGGCCAGCAGTTGCGCCTGGAGCAGCACCTGCTCTGGCGTAACGATCCGGCTGAAGAAGCCCCAGCGCTCGCCCTCTTCCGCGGTCATGAACCGGCCCGTGTAGAGCAACTCGGATGCGCGAGACTGGCCGATAATCCGCGGCAGGATCGCGCAGGCGCCCATGTCGCAGCCGCCAAGACCGACCTTGTTGAACAAGAACGCTACCTTGGCGCCGCTCGACGCGAGCCGCATGTCAGATGCCATGGCGATGATCGCGCCGGCGCCGGCGCAAATGCCCTCGACCGCAGCCACGATCGGCTGCGGGCAGGCCCGCATCGCCTTGACGAGGTCACCGGTCATCCGCGTGAACGCCGTCAATCCCTTGGTGTCCATCTTCACCAGCGGACCGATGATTTCGAACACGTCGCCGCCGGACGAGAAATTCCCGCCGGCGCCGGTAACGACGATCGACTTGACCGCGTCATCGAACGCACAAGCGCGGAAGAGATCGGTTAGCTCGCGGTAGCTCTCAAAGGTCAGCGGATTCTTCCGCTCGGGACGATTGAGCGTTACCGTTGCAACGCCGTCAACCACGGCGAGCAGGAAATGTTGCGGCGAATAGTCAGCGAGTGGCACGGTGACGGGATTGGCTGGTCTGCTCATGAGATTTCCTTCCTTGATCCGGGCCGCTAGATCTCGCCACCGGCGACAGCAATCGCCTGTCCCGTGATCGCACTGGCGTGCTCTCCGCACAACCAAAGCACGGCATTGGCTACTTCTTGGGGCGTGATGAGACGCCCCTGCGGATTGTGTTTTGCGAGCTCCGCGATGGCCTGCTCGCGGGTTCGCCCGGTCTTTTTCATGATATTGTCGATGCTGCCGGCAACCAGATCGGTGTCCGTGAAGCCGGGGCAGACTGCATTTACGGTCACATGGCTGCCGGCCATCTCCTGTGCCAATGAACGAACGAGACCTACCACAGCATGCTTTGCCGCCGCGTATGCGCTCACATAGGCATAGCCCTTGAGTCCGGCTGTCGATGCAATTGCAACAATGCGGCCATAGGGCCGATCCTTCATCCCCGGCAGTACCGCGTGGACGGCGTGCACTACGCCCATGAAATTGACATCCATCATGCGTGCAAAAAGAGCACTGTCGGACTTCGTAAACGGCGCGGATTCGGCGCTGCCGGCGTTGGCAATCAGGATATCGATCGGCTTTCGCGCGTGCGCCTGGATTATCGCCACATTCAGCGCAGCTTCATCCGAGACGTCGGCCACGGCCGCAAAATGAGCCGCCCCTGCGCTGATCGCTTCTTGGAGAGTAGCAGCATTCCGGCCAAGCACGGTCACAGTTGCGCCAGCGCCGACAAGGGACGCTGCAATCGCGCGGCCGATGCCGCGACCGCCACCGGTCACCAACGCGTGCGGCGAATGCGGCAATCCGGACATGCGCGGGCTCCTGAGATCCGATGGTCGTTCCTCCGATATATTTTAACCTTCAAATTTTTGCAACGAAAGCGGCGGATCGACGTGGCGAACGCCATGGCGAAAGGGACCGGCCCAAAAATTGCTTTAAGTATAAAATTATCTCTTCCCATCGTCTGCAGGCCTGTTAGCATCGCTGGGCCAATCCAAAGGATGTCACGTGTCGCAGCCTGCGCCAATGATAACGAAGGACGGACGCTTCGCCTACGAAGTCGCGGGCGATCAGGGCGCGACACCGCTGATTTTCCTGCACGGCATTGGCGGGGCGGCGCGGGCCTGGCGGCAGCAGCTTGCTACGTTCGGCAATCGCTTCCGTACGATCGCGTGGGACATGCCCGGCTATGGCGGATCGGCGCCGCTCGCCAGCGTCAGCATCGCTGCCTTGGCTGATGCGCTCCAGCAATTTATCGAGCAGCTTGGCGCCGCGAAACCCATTCTTGTCGGCCACTCGATCGGCGGCATGATCGTCCAGAAATGGCTAGCGCAATCGCCGAAGCTGGCGCGCGCGATCGTTCTGGCGCAGACAAGCCCGGCCTTCGGCAAGGCCGATGGCGACTGGCAGAAATCATTCATCGCTGCGCGTCTGGGTCCGCTCGACCGCGGCGAGACGATGAAATCGCTGGCACCCTCGCTGGTGAAGGAGCTCGTCGGCGAAGATCCCGACCCGAAGGGCATGGAGCTTGCGCGCGAATGCATGGCCAGCGTGCCGGAAGCGAGCTATCGCGCTATGATGCTGGCGTTGATCGGCTTTGATCAGCGCAGCACGCTCAAGGATATCTCTGTGCCGACGCTGCTGTTGTCCGGCTCGAAGGACAACAATGCGCCGGCGCCGATGATGGCAAAGACCGCGACCTACATTCCTGCGGCCGAATATGTCGAACTCCCCGGCGTCGGCCATCTCGCCAACCTCGAACGCCCCGATACCTTCGACAAGGCACTTGCCAGTTTCGTCGATCGTTTCGCTGCAAAACACGGGTGACTGCGCAATGACCATGCAAGTCAACAAGACGATCACCGCAACCGGCAATGTCGCGCTGGATGCACCAATCTTCGATCCCGTGGCGTTCCGCCTAAACGACGAGCAAGCTGGCATCATCGCGCGAGCGCGGGAGATCGGCCAGAGCGTATTCGCCGGCCGCGCCGCGAAATACGACCGTGAGGCTGTGTTCCCGACCGAGAACTACCGCGATCTGCACCGCGTCGGCCTGCTCGGCATCGCCGTGCCCAAGAAGCACGGCGGGCTTGGCGCGAACTACCAGACCTACGCCCTGGCCGCCGCAGAGATCGGCCGCTATTGCGGCGCGACCGCGCTGACCTGGAACATGCATGTCTGCTCGACGCTATGGTCGGGGCCCTTGGCTGATGATCTCGACATGGACGCGGACACCCGCGCGGAGCACGAAAAGCGGCGGGCCGTTCATTCCAAGCGCATCGTCGAGGACGGGGCGATCTATTCGCAGCCGTTCTCCGAGGGCGGGGCGGCGGCGGCCGGCGGCGCCGCCTTCGGCACGGAAGCAAAGCCGGTCGAAGGCGGCTGGATCGTCAACGGCAAGAAGATCTTTGCATCGCTCTCGGGCCACGCCGACTATTACGGCGTGCTCTGCACGGAGATCGAGGAAGGCGAGAAGGCCTCGCGCCGCAATACGCTCTATCTCGCGATATCAGCCAAGTCGCAAGGCGTCTCGGTCGTCGGCGATTGGGATCCGCTCGGCATGCGCGGCACGGTCTCTCGAACGCTGCTGTTCAAGGATGTCTTCGTGCCGAACGACTCGGCGCTGATGCCGCGCGGGGTCTATTTCCAGGCGGCGATGCGCTGGCCGCACATGTTCTTGACGCTGTCGCCGACCTATATGGGCCTCGCGCAGGCCGCTTATGATTTTACCGTGCGCTATTTGCGCGGCGAAGTGCCGGGCATGTCGCCGGTCAAGCGCCGGATGTATCCGACCAAGCAGATCGCGGTCGCGCAGATGCAGATCAAGCTGGAGCAAATCAAGGGGATCTGGTTTCAGGCCGTCACCGAAGCGTGTGCAAATCCGAGCAAAGAGCAGGTGTTGCGCGCCTATGCCGCGCAATATTCGGTGATGGAAGGCGCCAATGAGCTCGCCGCACTCGCGATCCGCACCTGCGGCGGTCAGGCCATGCTCCGGTCGCTGCCGCTTGAGCGAATCTATCGCGACAGCCGCTGCGGCTCACTGATGCTGCCCTGGACGGCCGAGCTTTGCCTCGACCGGATCGGCCGCGAGGCGCTGTACGAGGCCGGCGAAACGGACGACTAACGGTGGACCTCTGCAGTCTGATCGATCGCAATGCGGCGTTTTCGCCAAACAAGACGGCCATTGCCTTTGAGGGTCAACGGCTGAGCTACGCGGCGTTCGCCGATCGGATCGAACGGACCGCAACAGCGCTTAAGCAAGAGTTCAGTGTCGGTCGCGGTGACCGCGTCGCGATCCTCAGCCTGAACCGGCCCGACTATCTGGTCCTACTCTACGCATGCGCGCGGCTCGGCGCTGTGCTGGTGCCGCTCAACTGGCGGCTGGCAATTGCCGAGCAGCTCTTCATCCTCTCCGATGCCGGCGCCAAGATGCTGGTGCTCGAGCAGGCATTTGAAGGCATTCTTCCAGAAATCGCGCCGGGGACCGCCGTCGTCGGCTTCGATTTTGCGCCGCCGCGCGGCATGACTTTCGAAAGCCTGCTGTCCGGCCGCGAGGGCAGCGGACGTAACCCGCACACTGATCTCTCCTGCCCGCTCCTCATTGTCTACACATCGGGAACCACTGGGCGGCCAAAAGGCGCAGTGCTCCGCCAGGAGGCGCTGTTCTGGAACGGCGTCATGAGCCAGCACATGCACAACATGACGTCGGACGATCATGTGCTCACGGTGCTGCCGTTCTTCCATGTCGGTGGGCTCAACATTCAGACGACCGCAGCGCTCCAGCTTGGCGCGACCGTCACGATCCATGCCCGCTTCACGCCGGACACGACGCTAGCGGCCATAGAACGGGAACGACCGACCCTGACGGTCATGGTGCCGGCGATCATCCAGGCCGTCAGCGAGCACCCGGATTGGGCCACGAGCGATCTCTCGTCGCTGAAAGCCGTCGCGACCGGCTCGACCATCGTGCCGCCACACCTGATCGAGCGCTTCGTGGCACGTGGCATACCGGTGCTCCAGGTTTACGGCTCAACGGAAACCTGCCCCATCGCAGTCTATACGCGCCTAGGTGGCGATCTCTCCCGCAATGGTTCGACCGGTCTTGCCGGTCTGTGCTGCGAAGCGAAGGTGATCGATCAAGCTGGCAACGAAGTGTCGGCAGGCACGCCAGGTGAGATCGCCGTGCGTGGACCCAACGTGTTCTTCGAGTATTGGGGTAATGCGGAGGCCACACGCGACGCGCTGCACGACGGCTGGTATCGCACTGGCGATATTGGCCTGTGCGACGCTGACGGCTATTTCTGGGTCCGCGACCGCAAGAAGAACATGATCATCTCCGGCGGCGAGAATGTCTATCCGGCCGAGGTCGAACGCGTCCTGCTCGAACATCCCGATGTCAGCGAATGCGCGGTGATCGGAAGGCCGGACCCACGCTGGGACGAGGTCCCCATCGCTTATGTGATCCGGCGATCCGGCTGCCGGCTCGAAGCGAACGAGCTAAGAGCTCATGTGCAGGCCCAACTCGCCCGCTACAAGGTTCCGCGCGACATCGTTTTCGTCGCCGACATGCCGCGTACGGCCTTGGGCAAGGTCCAGCATTTCCTGCTGAAGCAGCTTGATGCGCAGTCTCGCGCGCAAGGAGAGGCATCTTGAAGATTGCGGTTCTGGGTGGAGGAAACGGCTCTTTCGCGGCCGCAGGCGACTTTGCGCTATCGGGGCATGAGGTCCGACTCTGGCGGCGTGATGCAGAGCAAGTCGCGGCGCACCGGGCGGCAGGTTCACGCATCCTCGTGAAAGATCACAATGGCCGGCACGATGTGAAGCTTGCGCTGGTCACCACCAATATCGCCGAAGCCGTCGACAGCGTCGAGCTGATCCTGTGCCCCGCCCCGGCTTTCGCTCAGCCGGATATCGCCCGGCTCCTCGCGCCGCATTTGCGGGATGACCAAGTCGTGTTTCTACCGCCGGCGACGTTCGGCTCGATGATCTTCGCCCAGGCGATGCGGGACGCGGGCAATCGGGCCAAGGCCAGCTTCGCCGAGACCGGCACATTGCCGTGGCTCACCCGCAAGCACGGGCCATTCGAGGTTGCGATCACCATCCGAGCCAAGCGGCTGCCGGTCGGCGTCTTACCGCTCGATCAGGCGACCCACGCGCTTGAGGTGATTGGACGCGCCTTCCCGGATGTGATCGAACCATGCGGTGACGCATTGTCCGGCGCACTAATGAACGCGGGCTGCATTATCCATCCGCCGCTGATCGTGATGAACGCGGGCCCGATCGAGCATTTCGAGCGGTGGGATATTCACAAGGAGGGTACGCAGGCATCGATCCGGCGTGTAACCGACGCACTCGACGCCGAGCGAATCGCGGTACGCGAGGCGCTTGGATATGCCGCGCCGCACTTCCCGCTCGCCCATCACTATGCCAAGGAAGGTGAGATCTGGATGTATGGTCGCGGCTCGCATGACCGACTGACTGATTCCGGTGACTGGCGCGAGCCGATCGTGCTGACGGAGCATCGCTACATGCGCGAGGATTTGCGGATGGGGCTGTCGCTGCTGGTATCCGTCGGAGAGCTGGCCGGTGTGGCCACGCCGCTGGCCAGGGGCTTTCTGGCTATTGGCGGCGCCATCTGCGGCGAAGACTTTGTGCACAACGGCCGAACGTTGGAGACCTTGGGGCTCGGCAAGCTTCACAAAACCGAATTGCAGACGCTGCTTCGTGAGGGATTCTAACCGATGACCAGCCGCGCCACCATCGCCTGTCTCGGCGCCGGTCGCATGGGCCGCGGCATCGCCGTCGCGTTCGCCTATGCTGGACACGTGGTCACGATGATCGATATCAAGACCCGCTCGGCGGAGGATTTTGCCAAGTTACAAGCCGACGCGCTCGACGAGGTCCGCAAGACCTTTGCCACCCTGTCCAAGCTGGGCCTTCTGACTGAAGCAGATGTCGGACCGCTCGTCACACGCGTCTCAGTGGTTTCCGCAAGCCAGAGCGGCGCAGCGCTCTCTGAAGCCGAGATGGTGTTCGAGGGCGTTCCCGAAGTCGTAGCGCTCAAGCGAGAGGTCCTGGGAGCGGCTTCAAAGCAGGTCGGCCCAGACACGATCATCGCATCGACGACGTCGACCATCCTCGTCGACGACCTCTCCGGCGCAATCGTCAACCCGTGCCGCTTCCTTAACGTGCATTGGCTCAACCCGGCCTATCTGGTGCCATTGGTCGAGGTGTCGCCCGGCAAAGCCACAGACCCCGCCATCATTGACGAAGTCAAGGCGCTGCTCGAGGGCATCGGCAAGGTGCCGGTGGTTTGCGCGGCGACGCCAGGATTCATAGTCCCGCGCATCCAGGCGCTCGCCATGAACGAAGCCGCGCGCATGGTCGAGGAAGGCGTCGCCAGCGCTGAAGAGATCGACAAGGCGATCCGCTACGGTTTCGGCTTCCGTTATGCCGTATTGGGGTTGCTCGAATTCATCGATTGGGGCGGCGGAGATATTCTATACTACGCCAGCCGCTATCTTGAAAGCGCGCTCGGCAGCGACCGCTATCGCGCGCCGGACGTCATTTCAAGGAATATGCATGAAGGCCGGATCGGCCTGCGCACGGGCGCCGGCTTCCTCGACTATTCAGGCCTCGACATCGATGCCTATCGCGTCAAGCGGCTGCAGGCCATGGTTGACCTGCTCCGGCACTTCGAGTTGGCTCGACCGCCGGTGCTCGACCGCAGCTAACCGAAGACGTCCTGAAGCACGCCTTCCCGGACCACCGCAACGCCGTCGAGCTCGATGGTCGTGCCCATCATCGGCAGGTCGAAATGGCCGGCCGTATAGCGGCCGGCAAATTCGTTGGCGCCTGTCGAAAACAGGAAATTGCCGGAGACGGCGCGGATCTCCGTTCCATTGGTGTCCCGCTGGTCATACATCGACAGTGCTTCGTAGCGCGCGCCTGGATTCATGCCGAAGCCCACGTGGGAGACCGCATAGGCTTCGCGATCGCCCCAGGCGGCAAGATAGGCGCGCATCATGGCGGCGTCCGTGCCCTCACCTTCAAGCTCGACGACATAGTCGTCCTTCAACGTCATCTTCACCGGCGACGTCAGGTAGCGCTTGAACGTAAGATTGACATCGCCGGGCGCCATCACAAGCGTGCCGTTAATCGTTCCACTCTTGGGGAAGCTGACGACGATGCCGCCCGGCCAATGCGCCAGCGTGCCGGGCTTGTCGGTCCAGCCCCAGACCCCGACCGTTGAAGCGCCGACCATGTCCACATCCAGAGCCGTGCCGGCGTTCGAGGTAACCCGCATCCGCTTAGTCCCGCGGAGCACCTTTGCTGCCGTACGAACGCGCTTCTCGAGTGCCGGATCCGGCACCATCCGCTCCAGCGCCTCGGGGTGCTCGTTGGAGATGACAAGGATGCGAGCGCCCGCTTTCAGGATCTCGGGCGTCTCCACCGCGTGCATCAAGCCCTCGATGGTGCAGTCCACCACGAATCCTGCCTGCTGAAGCGCCGTGATGACCGGCCCAAGCTTCTGGATTGCCTCGCTTGCGCCCGTCGAGCGGACCGGAACGATGTTCCTGTTGCGCGGCGTCGGCATGACGACATGAAAAGGCTTC
Source organism: Bradyrhizobium manausense (assembly GCF_018129685.1). GTDB lineage: Bacteria > Pseudomonadota > Alphaproteobacteria > Rhizobiales > Xanthobacteraceae > Bradyrhizobium > Bradyrhizobium manausense_D. Next base: position 373,251 of record NZ_JAFCLG010000004.1, on the reverse strand, counting down.
GCGCCCATGCGCAGCAGGGCCAGCTCCGCCAAATGCACATTCAACGCGCGCGACTGGGTCTCCGACAGGATCGCTGCGGTATCGCCGGCCTTGACGGCACAACGCTCAAAGATCTCGCAAAAGGCGTCGATCCATTTTGCCTCGATCCGATCCGCCAGCATGGTTCACTCCCGATCTTCCGGTTTCTTGTTCAGTCAGGTCACGCTTCGGGAAAACCCCGTAAGAGGTAGGATCGCAAGGCGCCTAATAAGGCATTCAGGATCAACCCGAGCAGCGAGATCGTGATTAGCGGCACGAACATGTCAACAGCCTGAAAGGTACGCGCCGCGGTAATGAGCGCATGCCCCAGTCCATCGGTCGACGTGATCATCTCGGCCAGAAACACCACGATGCAGGAAATAACAAGACCGATCCGGCATCCGGTCAGGATCGACGGCATCGCCGCCGGCAAGACTACCTTGAACAGGATTTCATATCGCGGCGTCCCCGCCGCCATGGCCGACCAGATCAGCTTCTGCTCGACGGTCGATGCACCGTAATAGGTGGATAGCAGAATCGGGAAGAGTGCATCCGCCGCCACCAGGGTGATTTTTGACCCGTGGCCGAAACCGAGCAGCAGTAGCAGCGCCGGATACAGCGCGACTTTCGGCAGTGGCGCAAGCACCCGCACGATCGGCCGAACGACGGCATCGACCGCTGGATGGGCAGCGGCCGCGATCCCGACACCGACGCCAAGCACGACCGCAATCGCGAAGCCGGCGAACAACCGGACCAGAGTCGCCGCGACCTCCTGCTGAAATGTCCATGTTACGAGCTGCTGGATCAGACGGCTGAAGACCACCCCTGGCGGCGGTAGCAAAGCCACCGGCGTGAGGCCCGACGATACGAGGCCCTGCCAGACCGCGACTACCAGCACGATCGGCGCAAGCCCTAGGACGACATTCTTTGGGGAGAGACGCGATGTCATGAGAAACTCAGCGGCATGTCGAACTGAGGTTCGGACCAGCGCACTAGCCTGGCTCGCACGCGCTCGAAGATCGCATCAAGGCAAATTCCCATCGCGCCCACGATGATGATCATCGCAAAGACGGTGTCGTATTGCCCCATGTCGAGCGCGTTGAACAGGATGTTCCCCGCCCCAGACTGTCGAGCAATCATCTCGCTGGTGATCATCGTGATGAGCGCGAGCACCAGGCCGGTTCGACACCCGGTCAGGATCTCCGGAAGCGCGGCCGGAAGGACAATACGGACCATGCGATGCAGGGGCGACAACCCCATGGCCGCCCCCGACCACAGCATCTTCTCTTCGACCGCCTTGGCACCTTCAAAACTATGATAGATCACCGGCAGGCTGACGCCGAGGAAGATCACGAGTATCTTCGTCGCTTCGCCGACGCCGAGCCAGAGCATGATGATCGGCATGAGCGCGGCCTTCGGCACTGGATAGATGATCATCAGAAGCGGATTGAAGAATGCCGCAACCGCCCGGTTCCGCCCCATCAACAAACCCAAAGGGATCGAGAAAAGCACTGCTATGCCAAACCCGATCGCCATCCGGCGAAGCGAGGCCATGATGTTGATCAGGGATTCCTTATCGCCCAGGATATCCGGGATCGCGCGAATTGCCTCAAGCGCTGTCGGAAAGCTGTCGTTCTTCAGTGCCAGTGACGCGACTTGCCACGCCACCAGCAATCCGATGCAAGCCAGCACCGGTGCCGCACGCTTTGCCAAGGCAGCCGGCGACGTCATGAAGAAGGCCCGACTGCATCGCTCTCATCGAACATGCGTTCGATATCAACGACGTATTTCTGGTAGCGTGCGTCGAGCAACAGCTCATTGCGGCGGCGCGGTCGCGGCAGATCGATATCAATGACCTCCCGGATACGGCCGGGAGACTTCGACATCATCACGACCTTGTCCGAAAGGAAGACGGCTTCATCGACAGAGTGTGTGACGAATAGCACCGTCTTGCGATCACGCTCCCAGATATTCAAGAGATCGTTCTGGAGCCGAGTGCGGGTGTGAGCATCGAGCGCACCGAACGGCTCGTCCATCAACAGAACTTCAGGATGGTAGGCCAGTGTCCGGGCTAGCGCGACGCGCTGCTTCATGCCGCCTGAGAGCTCTTTGGGGTAGAAATTCTCATAACCCTTGAGCCCGACCATCTCGATCAGAGCGCGGCTCTGCGCTTCTGCTTCGGTGGCTCGCACGCCCTGCTGGCGCGGACCATACATCACGTTGCCCAGCACGGTCTTCCACGGAAACAGCGCGAACTCCTGGAACACTGGCCCCCGATCCGGGCCAGGACCCGCGATCGCCCGCCCCTTCATCTTCGCCGCGCCACTGGTCGGGCTGACGAAACCGCCGACGATATAAAGCAGCGTCGACTTGCCACAACCGGACGGACCGAGAATGGAAACGAATGCCCCCTCTTCGATCGTCAAGGAGATGTCCGACAGTGCCAAATGATCCTTGCGCGCCGAGGTCTGAAAGACCTGCGAGACGCTATCGATCTCGATGATCGTAGAAGCCGGCTGTTGCGACGTCACCGGTCTCACCCATTCGCTCGATCTCGAAGGCACTACCTTCATCCCGTCTCTCGTTTCACTCACGCGCGAACGTCACGCAACAGATCTGCTGAATGTGCTCCAACAGCGGCATGAGCTTAGCAAGAAACCTGCCAAATGGGGCGCTTCTTTCGCGCTCAGTCGAACCACGGCCATTCCGCCGGCCCCTCATGCGTGACCGCTCCGCCCGGCGCCTGACCGACCAGGCGCGCATATTTTGCGAGTGCGCCCGCGCGATGGCGCGGCGGACGTTGCTTCCAGTCACGTTGCCGCGTCGCAAGTTCCTGTTCGTCGACCAACAGATCCATCCGCCGCCCGGTGGCATCAATCCTGATCTTGTCGCCATCGTGCACGAGCGCCAGCGGACCACCGACAAACGCTTCGGGCGAGACATAGCCGATGCACATACCGCGCGTGGCGCCGGAGAACCGGCCATCCGTGATGAGGGCAACCTTCTCGCCCATGCCCTGCCCGTAAATGAGCGCCGTGACGCCGAGCATTTCGCGCATGCCCGGCCCGCCGACCGGCCCTTCGTTGCGGATCACCAAAACCTCGCCGGCCTTGTAGCTGCGGTCACGAACGGCCGCGACGCAAGCCTCTTCATCTTCGAAGACGCGTGCAACGCCCTCGAAGAACAGGTTCCTCAGACCCGCAACCTTGATCACCGCGCCATCAGGACAGAGGCTGCCCTTCAACACCGCTACACCGCCGTCAGGCATGATCGGTGCGCGGGTCGCGTGAACGACCTCGCCGTCAGGGGCGTTGGCCGCGCCATATTCTTCAGCGAGAGTATGGCCTGTGATGGTCAGACAGCGGCCATCGATATGACCACTCTGGATCAGTTCTCGGATGACCACGGCCGCGCCGCCGATATCGTAGACGTCTTTCGCCGTGTACTTGCCCCCAGGTCGCAAGTTCCCGATCAGAGGCGTCCTGGCAAAGACTTCGCCAACATCATCGAGCGTAAACGCGATGCCAGCCTCGTTCGCGATAGCAGGCAGATGTAGCGCCGCATTGGTCGAACCGCCCGTGGCAGCGACGATCGCGGCTCCGTTCTCCAGCGACTTCCGCGTCACGACATCACGCGGCAGCGGCCCGCCCCGTTCGAGCATCTCCATGATGAGCCGCCCGGCGCGACGCGAGATCTGCGCGCGCTCGGCATAGACGCCAGGCACCATCGACACGTTGGGAATGGTCAGCCCCATTGCCTCCGATACCATCCCCATGGTGTTCGCGGTGAACTGACCGGCGCACGCACCAATGGTCGGAAGGCAGGCGCGCTCGATCCGCTCGAGCGTTCGAGCGTCAATCTCACCGGTCATGAAGCCGCCAACGGCCTCATAGGAGTCGAGGACAGTCAACGTCCGCCCATCCACGCGCCCCGGAAGCGAGCTGCCGCCATAAATGAAGATGGAAGGCACGTTGCAACGCACCATCCCCATCATCACGCCCGGAAGCGTCTTGTCGCATCCGCCATACCCAATCAGCGCATCGTAGGCGAGGCCGTGGACGACGGCCTCAATGGAGTCGGCGATCAGTTCGCGCGAAAACAGGGAGAACTTCATCCCCTCGTGGTTCATACTGATGCCGTCGGAGACGGAGACGGTCGAGAATTCACGCGGTGTGCCGCCGGCCTCCTCGATCCCGGTCTTGGCTGCGGCCACCTGGAAATCATGGGTCATATTGCAGGGCGTCTGCTCGCCCTTCATGCTGACGATACCCACCATCGGCTTGGCGATGGCCGCGTCATCCAATCCCATGGCTCGCATGAAGGCGCGGTGGGGCGCCCGGTCGAGGCCGTCGGTCGTTATCCGCGATCGCAGTTTCTTCATGCTTGCATCATCTTCATGCGATGTCCCGCACGAGGCGGGACATCGCGACCTCATAGACCCGGCGCACAACCGGCTGCTTATTGCAGCGGGGCGACGATCGTCGGATGCTTGAACTGCGCGACATCCAACTTTGGCAGCATTCCCGTCTCCGCATAGATGTCCAGCATCTTCTGGATCGCAGGGAAATTCGGCGCCGCGCCGGGATCGCGACCGAAATCATTGTCCTTAAGCAGGTAGGTATCGAGCACCGGAATGGGCGCCTTCAGGACTTCATTGACGACCTTCAACGTCTCCTCACGGTTCGCCAGCGCCTTCTTCATGCCCGACGTGATGTCGCGGACATAGGCCTTGACCAGCTCCGGGTTCTTGTCAACGAAATCGGCGCGGCAGGCCTCAAGGATATGGACGATGTTCGGCATGGCTTGCGACAACGAGAACAGCTTGCGAGTGCCGCCCTTCGCCTCCGCGCGTGCGGCAAACGGCTGGTTCATGTTGACCGCGTCGACGCGCCCCTGGCGCAGCGCATCTTCGGAAACGGCAAAGCCGACCTCGACCAGCTTGATGTCCTTGGCCGGATCGACACCATTCTGCTTCAGCAGCAAATTGAACGGTCCTTGCGTGCCGCCGCCGATCACGGAAATGCCGACCGTCTTGCCTTTGAGATCTGCAATCGTCTTGATCGGCGAGTCATCCATGACCGCCCAGTAGACCGAGAATCCGCCGGGCTTCTCGAACACATGCTGGGCGACGATGTAAGCCTTGAGATTGCCCCCGACCACGCCGTTGGCAAGCGAGAGCGGCGCCTGCGTCGCACAATCGAGTGCGCCGGCGGCCAGTGCCTGCGTCATAGGCGCGGTGCCCTGAAATTGAGTCCACTCGATGTTGTAGGTCTTGCCTAAATCGGGAAATTCGGCCGGCCTGCGCATCATCCAGTACTTGGATTCCTCGGCCGGAATGGTCCAGCCCACGCGGATCGTCTGCTGCGCCCGTAAGGGGCTGGCGCACGCGATCATGGCCGCCGCGGCCCCTGTTGCCAGCATCCACCTCGAAACTGCCCACATCGTGCCCACTCCGCTGCTCCGGCGCCGACCGACGCCACCCAACCCGACCGCCCCAAATGTTTCATGGTTCAAACAATCAAGCAAGCCATGCATGCCGGCCCACTTTAGTCGCGGACTGCGTCATGTATGGTGCGACAGAGGTCGCACGCCGTTGCGCTGCGAGAGGGAGGGAAGCAACCTATGGCTGACGCGACCAAGGCAGACCCGCAAGGCGTCGAGAGGCTCGGCTATCTCGGCCTTGGGCTGATGGGAACGCCGATGACCCGGCGCCTGCTCATGGCCGGCCATCAAGTCATTGTCTGGAACCGCTCGGAGGGCAAAGTCGCGCCGCTCGTCAAAGCCGGCGCCAAGCGCGCGCACACCCCACGCGACTTGCTGGCGAACTGCGACATCGTCTTCATGTGCGTGACGGATGCTGCCGCCGTCGAAGAGGTCATCTTCGGACCAGAGGGCCTCGCAGCAGCCCCTGGCACGGGCAAGCTCGTGGTTGATTTCTCGTCGATCCATCCCGATGCCGCGCGCGAACTTGCGGCGCGATTGAAGGCTGCGAATGGAGCGGGCTGGATCGACGCGCCGGTGTCCGGCGGCACCAAGGGTGCCGAGGAAGGCACGCTCGCCATCATGGCCGGCGGAGAAGCAGCCGATATCGAGAGGGTGCGCCCCTACGTCCTCGCAATGGCGCGCCGGTTCACCCACATGGGTCCGACCGGGGCTGGCCAAACCACAAAGCTGTGCAACCAGGTGATCGTCGGATGCGCAATGGCCGTTCTTGCGGAGGCAACGCGCCTTGCCTCGAATGCGGGGATCGACGCGAGCCGGCTGCCGGAGGCGCTCGCCGGTGGCTTTGCGGACTCGATCCCGCTCCAACTCTTCGTCCCGCGCATGGTCCGGGGTATCCACTCGCCGCCGCTCGGTCACATCGCGACGATGCTGAAGGATCTCGATACGGTCGCCGATGTCGCACAGGCGACATCAACGCCGGTCCCGATGGCGACCCTAGCCGGGCAGATCTTCAGACTTGCCAAGGCTTCGCGCGGTGCGGACGCGGACGCCCTGGAGATCTACAAGCTCTCTGCCCCAGAGCATTGAATCGCCTCACGACTTCTTGCGCTCGTCGTCAGCCAGAAACCGGCCATACGCCCCTCGCGCAAACAGCAGCGGCTCTTTTGCGTTGTAGGCATAGGCCTCGACGGCACCGAGAAAGATCACGTGATCACCGCCGTAATAGCGGTTGACCGATCGGCACTGAAAATTTGCTACGCTCTCTGCAAGCACCGGTGCATTGCCGAGGCCCGGTGTCCAGTCGACGCCGGCAAACTTCTCCTCGGACGATTTCGCAAACCTGTTCGCGAGAGCCTGCTGCGAGGTATCCAGCACGTGGACGGTGAAATGGCTGGCGTTCTGAAACACAGTCAGGCTCGATGAATAGACGCCGAGGCTCCAGAGAACCAAGGGAGGATTCAAGGAGACAGACGCGAACGAGTTGCAGGTGATGCCATACGGCTTTCCATCGGCCGCCGTGGCCGTGATGATCGTGACGCCCGTTCCATAGGTGCCGAGCGCATTGCGGAAGTCACGTGGATCGATCGACGAGCTGTCGCTCGCCAACTCGTTGGCGGGATCCGGAGCGGCCGGCTGCTTTGGCTGATCATTCATCGGCCGGCCTCACAACGTGAGATTCTCGGACGGCAAGCCAAGTGCCACACGTCCGTAGTTCGTTCCGGCCGCGTCAAAATTGAACGCGAGGTGAGAATTGATCGCATGCGCATCACGGAACTGCCGCTGTAGCACCCCCGTCGTGAAAAGTCCGCGCGCCCCGCTCGCCGCAAACAGCATCGAAACGGCGTCAGTGCACAGATTGACGGAGAAGGCACCATCGCGCCGATATCTGGTCTTGGTCGTCATGTCAGGCCAGTGGCTGCGTCGCACATCCTGCATCGCCTCGGTACAGGCCGCGCGCATGACGAGGCGGGCAGCATCGATCTTTGCTGAAGCTTCCGCGATCTTGATTTGCGTGCTCTGGAAGTCGCTCAGCTTGGCGCGGTTGTAGGTCGAGATGCGGTGACGCGCGACTTCCACATAATCATCCAGGCAGGCCTGCGCATTCCCCAGCGCGACGCCGGAGAGAACATAAGGAAACAACGAGAATACCGGCAGGGCATAGAGAGGATTGGGATTCACCTTGCTGCCTGGCGATGCGCCCCCTGCAAGGTCACCCACGGCGACCGTCAAGTGCTCGGGAACAAAGGCGTCCCTGACTTCGACATCCGATGACCCGGTGCCGCGTAGTCCCGCGACGTTCCAGGTATCGAGGATATTGTAGTCGGCTCTGGGCAGCAGAAAGATGCGATACTCGATGCCGTCGGCTTCGTCGTCCGAGGAGACGACACTTGCGAGCATGTTCCAGGCGCAAGAGCCGACGCCCGATGAGAATGGCCAGCTCCCGCGTAACCGGTATCCGCCCTCAACCCTGGTGGCGCGGCCGGCGGGGAAGATAAACGATGACGCGATCAGCACGTCCGGGTCCTTGCCCCAGACCAGATCCTGCGCGCGCTGCTCGAACATACCGAGCATCCAGTGATGACTTGCCAGATTGGCGAGATTCCAGGCCACCGATGCGTCGGCGCGGCCGACCAACTCAGCACAATCGATCAGGGCCACATAGTCGAGCTCGGCGCCGCCAACACGCTTTGGCTGAAGCATGCGGAACAGACCGGCATCGTGCAGATCCCGCTCCGTCTCCGGCGGCAGGTGCCGGAGTTCTTCAGTGCGCGCCGCGCGTTCCCGCAGTTGCGGCAGGAGCGACCTGGCGTTGGCAATCATCGTCGCATAGGCTCGTTCGCCGGAGCCTGCCGACTGCCCCATACTCGGCTCTTGACCAGGCGCCATTCGTGTCCCTCGCTCTCACACATTTATGCGGCGGGAACCCTGCCAAATCAAGCTGGCGCCGACCTCAGGCCGAGGTCGCGGTTTTGCGCAGCCCGAACGCCCCTTTTTCGGCCAAGGCCGCAATCCGGCTCTCGTCGTAACCGAGCGTCTCACGCAGGACGCCTTCCGTATGCTCGCCCAGCAGCGGGGCGGCCACCGGATCAATTGCCGCCGTCAGGCTCATGTTGATCGGCGGCTCGATGTTCGGTACCCACTGCGCCGTGCGATGCGGAATCCGGCTCAGGCGCCCGCGCTCCCGTGCTTCGGGTGCGTTGAATCCCTCCTCGACCGTCCGGAGATAGCCGACCGGGATGTTGGCCAATTTCATCTTCGCCATCCAGTTCTCGAGCGTGTCGCTCGCGAACACCTCCGCTATGGCCGCGCGTAGGAGCTCCTTGTTCTCGGACCGCGCCTTACGCGTCGCGAACTGGGGTGCGTTGATGAGATCCGGACGATTCAGCACCTCGACGACCAGCCGTCGATACAGTCGGTCATTCGCGCAAGCCATGTAAAGCGGACCATCGGATGCCTCGTAAACACCTACGGTGGGCGACCCGCTCGGCGAGTTGCCAAAACGCCCGGGATTCTGGCCGCTGATCAAATAGGCCATACCGTAGAAGCCGGTCATCCCCATGGCGACGTCGAATAGGGCGACCTCGACATGCTGGCCGCGGCCGAGTCGATCCCGTGCCAATAGCGCGAGAAGGATCGCATTGCAGGCCGACATCCCCGTCGCCATGTCGACGATCGGCGGACCGGTACGAACCGCGGGGCCGTCGGCAAATCCGTTAAGTGACATGAAGCCACTCTCGGCTTGCGTGATCGGGTCGAAGCCAGGACGCGAGGCGAACGGTCCGGTACGTCCGTAGGCGGAGATCGAGCAGTAGACAAGCCGCGGATTGAGCGGAGCGACGGCCTCGTAGTCCAGGCCAAATTTCTTCATTACGCCGCTGGAAAAATTCTCGACGACCACGTCCGCCCTCCGGATCAGGTCCAGTGCAACTTCGCGCGCCTCCGGAACTGCAAGATCGAGCGCGATACCGATCTTGTTGCGGTTCAGACTGAGATAGGCCGCACTTTCGCCGCCGATTTCGGCGTGCTCATAAGCGCGCGTGTCGTCGCCTCCATCGGGATTTTCGATCTTGATGACGCGCGCACCGAAATCAGCCAGCGTCTGAGTGCAGGCGGGGCCCGCGACGACGCGTGTGAAATCGACGACGATCAGACCATCGAGCGCAGTTGGTGCTCCCGTCGCCCGCGACAGACGTTCCGGCAGTTGGGGCTTGGTGGACATCCCTGGGCTCCATTACATCGGCTTGTGCTCGCCGAATTTCCCGCAAGCCAACTTAAAGCGCGACAGAACCGAATTCGCAAGTGCTTCAGTAGCGACGCTTCAATACGGAAATTGGCCTTGGAGTACGATGCGGTAGCCACCTTCCGCGCCACGGAACCCATTCAACGAAGCGACCTTCGCCAGTAGAGCGTATGCGACCACGCCCAGGGCACCTCGGGCTCAAAGAGCCGATAGCCCGCCTTGATAAAGTTATTCGCCGAGTAACTGTTATTGGTTGTATCCGAGACGATACCAGTCCATCCGGCGCGCCGGCCGCGCGCTTCGGCGGCGCGCATCAGTTTGAGCTGAAGCCCTCTGCCCCAATGCTGTTGTAAAACTTGAAGTCCACGAAAGATAATCAACCCGTCGCCGGGCGTCTCGATCTTGTCGCTATAGAGCTTGAAGCCATGTCCGAGCCCGAGGCTCGCGATCTTGCCTTCGATCAGCCGCTTTGACGACTGCGCCAACGTCCGCTGCGCCTCGCGGATGCAGACCGCGAGCGTGCCGCGCTCGGCCTGGCAGCTCTCGACCAGCAATTCGCCGAAGAAGTGCGATTTGCCCGAGCCGCGTCCACCGTAGACGCCCTTGTAGCGCGCGGGTTTCAGCAGCGACGCGAAGATCTTTGCGGTCGGGATTTTCAGGATGGACATAGCAAGCGCTTCTCTTTGGCGATGGCGCTAGGACTCCTCGCCGCCGGATTTTCCCGGATGCACGATGATGCGTTCGACCCGGTGGATCAGTTCGAGCACCTCGTCGTCACTGTTCTCGAGCGGTTGCGCCTTGCCCCAGCCGCGATCGAGGATCGCGTTGGCGGCCGAGACGCGCGCGGCGGGCGTTGCCTCGTCGCTGCGCATGACGCCGACGAGAACGTTGATCGCCGTCCTGGTGTGGCTGCGCGCGACCGAGCGGATTTCGGTGAGCGTTCGCGCCCTCGCCCGCCGCTTCGGAACGGGCGGGAGAACGTCCGACATATCGATCTTGAATCCAGCACCGTCACTCATGCAAAAGTCTCCCAGATGACAACAGCAAGCAGGCCCGCAAGCGCGAGCGATATGAGATAGACCGTCATCGTTGCTCCCCGGAAAATAACAGTGCGGCAGATCGCGGCACGACGCGCGATCGTTTCGGCGCGAACCTTATCCCCGTCTTGCGGAGACCGCGGCGGCGCAAGCAAAAGGCTCGCGCCGCGGGCCGGCACGTTCGCGCGTGCACGGCCAGTAAAGTGGTTCGGACGGCGGCGCGCTGGTCGGCGCTCCATGAACGCGTTTCAACGAGGGCGAGGCCGCGATGCGCGGGGCGCCGTCCGATTGCGGGATCGAAACGAAAAAGCCCGCAGCGGATGTTTCCGCGCGGGCCCGACAAACTCGTTTCGATGATGCCATTGTGCCGGTGTTTTGCCCGACGTGTCAAACCTTGACTACAATTTGATCGCGGCCACCGCGATCACGACGATGCGATATAGCGGCAACGCGTTGCCATGAAAAAAACCCGCTGCGGATCATTCCGCCCGGGCTCGACCAACTTCTCTCGATGATGCCATTCTGCCAGTGTTTTGCCCGACGTGTCAAACGACATTGAGCCGAGTTGAAAAATCCGCAGCGGACTTTCAATCCTGGCGAAGTAGCGGCTGTATCCAACGAGAGAACCATTCTTCCGCGTCGTTTCGCGGATTGGCTGAAGCTTCCACTCCCCAAATCGGCGGTGGAATAACATAGCCCGGCTCATCTGCGAATGTGCCGACCGGGCTGCTCAGTTGCCGTGGCTGCTTTTCTTCCACTTTCCAATTGCCAAATCGATCGTCGAATTTAGGAAAAGGCAGATACGGCACCGGCGCGCTACCAGACTCAAACACACTGCCGGCGTTCGAAGCGTTCACGCGGGTGAGACGCCGGACCGCTTCGGGCGCGGCGGCTCCGGCGGCAGAAGCAACTGGTGCCGGAGGTTCGCTCGATGGCTGGTACGGTGTGGCAGCAGCCGCAGTTCCTGGCCAGTTGCCAAAACGATCGCCGAAAGTATCGGAGCGCTCCGGCCCCTGATCGAGAGTGTTGCCCATCAGCGGCTGTGCGCTGGATTGAGCTCCGAGTGGCTGACTGCCGGTGCTGTTGACGCTCGATGCACCGCTTGGACCGAACGGATTGTACGGAGGCGCACCTGCAGCAAGAACGCCACCGCTGGAATTATTCCCTGGTGCTGCGTTGGCAGATGAGTTTATCGCTACACTCGTTCCGCCCAAAGCGCCCAATGCCCATACCCACGCCGGCAACGTGGGCAACGCGGGCAGCAGGAACGGTGCGGCGACGCCAACTGCCGCTCCGCCGAGCAACCAGGGAAGCGCTTCCTGCGCGACAGATGACGCGCTCCCAGGATCACGCATCAGTGGATTCTCATAAAATGGAAGCGGCGCCCCTGTCATCGGATCGAATTGGAGGACGAGCGGATCCGGTGGCGTTGCGGACGTCGGCGGCAATTGGTTGATTCGATGCCAATCTGAATCCAATGCTGGAAAACCGCGCAAACCAAAGGTCAGAGAGGGATTGCCCGGTGTGAAGCCTTCCGGCTGTTGCACGTCACCAGGCGGCACAGGATTGAAACCGGGCAGCCTGGTGTTAACAAAAGATGGCACCAAACCTGGAAGCCCCGGAACCGGTCCAACAGCAGTAAACTGTTGGGAGATTGGAGAGCCTTTGAGAAACTGGCTTACTATCTTGATACGATCTTCAAGATTGAGCGTGCTTGTCGGGGAAAGAATGGGCCAGTGGAGAGCGCCGTTCCATTGTCCAGAGCCACCCAACTGGTCGATCGTGTCCTGCATCTGCTGGATCTGGTCTTCGTTATCTTTGGCGTACCTTCTCCAATTCAAGAACCACTCTTTGTTCGCCTTGTTTGCCTGCTCGCGCGTCATCCCCGTCGGAGTGTTAGGAAATAGGCGGCCATTCGCTTGTGCGTATTTGGCAGCGGCCAGAAGCTTGTTCAGATCGGAAACAGCCTCTTCGAATCGCCCTTGACGGAATTCTGGAGAGAGACCGACACGATCCAGATGCTCGGAGAACCCATTGTAGTACGATTCAAGATGTCCTCCGGAGTGCGGGCTCGTTTCAAGATTGTCGGCAATCCGCTGCCTCGCAGGCAGGGCCATAAGATTTCTGATCCCGTTAATGTCGAATCGCTTAGCCAGTTCCCTAATGACGGGGTGCTTTGCAAGAGACAGAGATAAGACATGATGGATCGGAAACATGCGACCGACACTTTCTGGCGCACGCCGGCATCCGAGCTGATTGTGAGCTCAGCCGACAATTTGAACGGAATGACTGATGAGACGGCCAGCGATGGAAGCCGGCTCTAGATTTGCGCGCGGCATGTCGATGCAGCCGCGCCAATCGATATCGCGGATCGCGAGCAAATGCATTTGACGTCGGCGTTGTAAGCCGAAGTCAAGACGGAAACACTTCGTGCGGCCCTACCCAAGATTTGGGCGCGCATCTCTTTATGCCAACTTTCTGGGAAGGGCCTTCCTTCCAGAGAGAGAGAGAGAGAGAGAGAGAGAGAGAGAGAGAGAGAGAGAGAGAGAGAGCAATTTGCGCGCAGATCAACAAACGAACAAAGCTGGCTTTGCGCCTTCAACGTGACGAGGTTCCGTACCAAAGCGCGCTCACCAAACGGAGGCATCTCGGAAGCGTATTCCCCTCATGCCCCTACAGGCATCCTTCATGACTTGATCACAGATAATGTTTCCCCAAAACCGCGGCCTGAAGATATGGGCCGAACCAACAGCCTCTTCTTTGAAGGCAAGGCTGAACGTTGCCGTAATGTCATATCGCCTGTATTCGGTCCCATCGTCGAGGATTTTGCCCTTCGACTTTTCCTCGTCGATGGCATCGAGTATGCGAATGACATCGCAAAGCCAGTAATCCGGCGCAGGCTTCCGACCGAGAGATCGAGTTTCACACCTCAGGAATGCAACGCCCTCTCGATCCACAGTTTCGAGAACCCGCTTCATTCGATCGGACACGAGCCAGAAATCGTCAAAGAGCTCCCAATCTGCGGGGGCCCGACCGAGAGACGGATCGATCAGCAGGCGGGGCGGCTCGGGAAGGGGTGGAAAGCTTCGCCCGCCCGGCGGCGACATCAGAACGCCGCTAGCGCTCAGAACGCCGCTAGCATTCAGCACGGCGATATTTTCTATTTCTACCGCTAGCGCAGTGTGAAATCCGCCCATCCCTACATGGTAGAATTTTGCTGCCTTCGACTTCCCCAAACGCTTTTCGATAGAGGATTCAGCCATGAGTTGTCGCTCTCTGCGGGTATCCAGCATCTCATCTTGCTCATGCTCGATCGTACTGAGCAATGACCGCTGGCTGTGTTCTACTACGACCAGCTGTCAGTGCAGAGAAAGACAGGCATGCCATTGAACTGTTCGGAATTCTTGTAGTGAACGGTCCGTTCCCGCACATCGCCTCCAAACGTGTCGCCGTCTTTGAGTACATTCCGTGCTCGATTAGATAGACAACGAGGCGGCCACCTTTTTCGATCAGCGCTGCAAGCGTCAGCCCGGAGGGCTCGAATTCAATCTCACGCCCGACAAGAGCGGACAGTCCCATCATCACCGCGCCGATGCCCGGCTCAGAGCGGAACGGCAGCACATCGACCTAGAGTGGGAAAGGATGGTCGGGAAACTGCGCATAAGATTGTTTAGAAAAGATGCAGCCAGAGATCGGAACATCGTGCGACCTTGGCATCCCAAACGAAAAAGCCCGCCGCGGATCACTCAGCCCAAGCCAATCAAACTTTCCGACGATGCCATTCTGCCAGTGTTTTGCCCGACGGGTCAAGCTTATTTTTGATAAACCGAAGCAGCTCCAGCACCTGACGGAGGCTTGGTGCGCTGGGGCTGCCATTCCTGAACTTGCTTTTTTCATACTCGCTCTACTGTGCGATCAGTCGCCGGCGGCGTCTCTGAAGCGGATACCCCTTACGCCGGCGGTTTTGCAGGCATCCTTCACCGTCTGATCACAGATGATGTCGCCCCAGAATCGCGGTCTGAAGATATGGGCAGAACCAACAACCTCTTCTTTGAAGACAAAGCTGGGCCTTGCCATGCCGTCGTATTGCCTGAACTCCGTACCATCATACAATATTTCGCCGCGCGTCTTTTCCTCGTCGATCGCATCGAGCATGCGAATGACATCGCAAAGCCAGTAATCCGGCGCGGGCTTCCGACCGACCGACCGAGTTTCGCATCTGAGGAACGCAACGCCGTCTCGATCCACGGTTTCGAGAACGCCCTTCATCGGAGCGGACACGAGCCAGAAGTCGTGAAAAAAGCTCCCAGTCGACGGGTGCGCGACCGAGAGACGGATTGATCAGCAGGCGCGGCGGCTCGGATAGTGCCGGAAAGCTTCGGCCGCCCCGCGGCGACCGCAGAACACGTCCACCGATGTTTTCCATCTGCCATCCTGGCGCAGTTTGAAACCGAAAATCGAGCCCGACGCGGTAGAATTTCCGCGGCTTTGGCTTGCGCAAGCGCTTCTCGATAGAGGATGCAGTCATCGACTTGTTGCTCTCTGCGGGCATCCCGTTTTCTCAGCTTTCTCATGTGCGTCACAATCAGCAATGTCTGTTGCTTGGCAACTATATTACGACGAGCCATCAGTACAGAGAAACACGGGCATGCCATTGAACTGATCAGAATTCTTGTAACGAACAGCGATGCGCTCCTTCGCATCGCCTCCGAATGTGTCGCCATCTCTGAGCACGCGTCCGTGCTCAATGAGATAGACAACAAGGCCGGCCACCTTTTCGATCAACGCCCCGAGCACCAGCTTGGAGGTATCGAACTCAATCTCACGATCGACAAAAGCGGACAATCCCATCGTCACCGCACCGATTCCCTTCCTCGAACGGAAAGGCAGGACATCAACCCACAGCGTGAAAGGATAGTCAGGAAACGGCGCATAGGATTGCATGGACAGATGCAGCCAAAGATCAGCCGGGCGTGCGACCTTGGCATCCCAGACCACAGCGCAGCATTCCGGCGTGGTTGCTATTAGCGCGCCGATAACGGCTGTCATCAGACGAGCCGTCGACAACAATTGCCGGCTTTGTCCGAGTACCGAGACAATCAAATGACCTCGATGCCGCGCTGCAACCGCGCTCGCCTCCGGCCAGGCCGTCGTCGCGCGCGACCATAGGCCGGGATCCTGCGGAATGGGCGTCGGCATCGACATCACTGTAATGAGTTGATTGCCACAGCGCAGGACCGATGCACCCGCAGAACCCTGGCGGCTACCCGTTGCGCCGGCATCCATCTCGGTTGCGAGTTCCGGGTGCCGGGCGCGAAGCGCTGCGGCAAGCGCGACCATGTCCGGCACTGCTGGCCTTTCCAGCAAGACAAAAGCAAGAAACGATCTACTCATCGTCGCCTCGAAGTGGATCGAGCATGACTCATGCCGTTGCCGCTCACCCTTAGGTTGTTTTGGAACATATCAGGAACAAAGTCAATAGAGTCTCGTTCCAAATTCGGCACAAGGTCGATGGGCGGAAAATGAAGTCCTGCTCAAGGAGCCGCTTTACACAGATTGATTGGGCGAGCCTTTACGACCAACACAGTCGAGATCATCCGCGATCTTGACCGGTGACGTCCGCCCCGACTGGCAGGAACGGACGCAACAGTTGTATTTAGAAACAGAAAGCCCGCGGCGGATTGCTCCGCGCGGGCCCGACAAACTCGTTTCGATGATGCCATTATGCAGGTGTTTTGCCCGACGTGTCAAACGGGCATGTTTGCCGACGCCGCTGACGGTCCGACCAACAGCAGAAGTCCGCATTCCCATGGAACGCTGCATCATGGTAATCATTAAGCCGCAGGGTGAACGCCCCGGAGGAGAATGCGATGCGTTGGATCCTGGCCTTGAGCGTTTTGACAAGCCTGTGCGGAGTTGCGAACGCGGCTAATACACAGCATGCGCACAGCCGTCACGCCGTGACTCGTCCTCATCACGGCGACCCGTCAGGTCGAGCCTCGGGTTTTGCCGACGCGTCGCGTCAACACTCCCGGGCCGGCAATCCCTGCGACAGGCCGGAAATCTATTACGGCTCTTGCCAAGGCTATGCGCCTGGCGAAAAGCAGCAATTTATCGACAGCGTGCTCAACCCTTATTAGGGCGTGTTAGGGCGTGTGCTCATCAACCCGACCAGCGCGATCGGATGCGGGGGCAAGTCCGTTTAAGTCTTCAAGACGGGACATGGCTATTCCGCCCGAGCTTGTCCGTTAAGGGCCAGAAGCGCTTCCGCCTTATTCAATGACCTTGTCCGCTCCCGCGACAAGATACGCTGGAATCGCAAGACCCAGTGCATTAGCCGTCTTCAAGTTGATAAAAGTCTCATATCGATCGGGCTGTTCAACTGGCAGATCGGCGGCATTTGCTCCGTGAATTATTTTATCAACGTATACTGCACCCTGCCTTGCTATTGCAAAAAGATCGGGCCCCAGGCTCATCAAGCCGCCCGCGACAACCGCTTCCCGAAACCCGTGACAGCTCGGTAGATGTTTGGCCAACGCGAGTTCGGCGATGGTCTTTGAGTTTTCGGCAGTTAGCAAGCCGGCAATGACAATCAAGCCCCCGACATTGCTTTGCTGTATTTCAGCGAATGCGGCGGGCAGGTCATCCGCGGTCTTAACGTAGATGGTTTTCAATGCGACGTGCATCTCGGAGGCGGCCTGCTCGATGGAATTCATCGCAAACAGTACGTTCGAATCGCCCTGCGCCGCCAAGACCGCGATCCTTTCAAGCGACGGAACAGCCTCCTTGAGCATCTGCAATCGTTTCGCATAGGTATCGATGGCAGCTTCAAACGAAACCCCGGTCATGTTGCCGCCGGGATGCGAGAGGCTTTGAACCAGCCCAATATCAACGGGCGCGCCGACCGACAGAAACACGGTGGGAACGCTTTGGTTAAGGCGCTTTACGACCGTTGCACCGACCGTTCCCCAAATAACCAGAATGTCAATTTCAGGGAGCAGTTTCGTAACGGCAGCTTCAACTGCCTTCGCCTCGGGCGACGCAATCGCGCGACTTACGACAATGTTTTTCCCTGCAACATAACCGAGTGTGTTGAGCTTCTGCGCGAATTCCTCGAACAATTGATTACCCAATCCGCCGGTACCGACGTAACCGAGCCGCCAGCTTTTTGCGGATAGCTGAGCCCGCGCGGCAAGCGGCAATATGGTCAGCCCCCCCGCAAGCGCGATGAACTCCCGGCGCTTCATTATTTACCTCGATGAATCGTTCCCGTTCAAATTAGCATACTAAAATCTTTCTTCGCTGCGACCTGATGCGAAGCGCAGTCAACTTCGGTCACAAGCTGTCATTAAGCCCCACATCTGAAATGTTCGTGGATGCCGGAACAGGCCACGTTCCATTTCGCTTAGATAAAAGCCCGCCCCGGATTGCTCCGGGCGGGCTGAACCGAACTCTTTCGATGATGCCATTCTGCCAGTGTTTTGCCCGACGGGTCAAGCATTTTCTGACGAAAAACCGAAATAGCCTCCGGCCAACCGTGGGGCACGCCAGAGCCGTGATTGCAGCGGCGGCTCCTATAGCCCTTTTCCTCCGAGCTTCCGCTCCACCTTCTTGCGGCTGTTGCCGACCTTCTTGACCGCCTGCTTCACGGCCGAGGCCGAGCGGCCCGTCTTCTTTGCTTCATAACCGACTTCGTATTTCTGCCCACCCGCGACGCGCGCGCGGTCTTGCTTGCGACCGCGAGCGGTCTGCTTCTTTGCTGTAGCCAAACTTGCGGACGGGCTCATTAATGCACTCCGAGTTGAGGCAACAGGCATCGTTCCCTCTTCTCAAGGTCCGGGAATTTGTCACCTTTAAGGTGGGCGTTCGAGACCGGCGGCACAAAAAAGCCCGCAGCGGATGTCTCCGCGCGGGCTGAACTTGTCGATGATGCCATTATGCCAGTGTTTTGCCCGACGGGTCAAGCCGAATTTTGGCTAAACCGAAGCGGCCCCGGCGCGGGACGGGGGGCTTGGTGCGCCAGAGCCGCCATTCAGCCGGCCAATCGGCGGTGGGCCGGCACGACACCAAATCCAGCCCGACACAGAAGGTTCCTAACCCCCGGGAAGGCGCCGCGCGCCGGCGACGAACACCCCTCCTCCCAGCTCGATATGTGGTGCGCAAAGGGCTTGCTTCAAGCGCCTCGCCTCGGTGTACACCCCCGCGCCTCACCGCTACCCGAGAGGGGTCCTCACATGCCTGTCCTTCTTCCGAAGTCACGTCGGCGCGCCGGCAGCTCGTCAGTTCGCCCGGCGGAGGCGGCCGACCATGCCGTCGTGATCGCCGGCGGCGGGCCGACCGGATTGATGCTGGCGGCCGAGTTGGCGCTGGCGAAGGCCGACGTCGCCATCGTCGAGCGCCGCGCCGGCCGGGATCTCACCGGCACGCGCGCCGGCGGCCTGCACGCGCGCAGCATCGAAATCCTCGACCAGCGCGGCGTTGCCGACCGCTTCCTGCGCGAAGGCAACATCACCCAGCTCGCAGGCTTCGCCTGGACGCGGCTCGACATCGGCGATCTGCCGACCCGGCATCCTTACGGGCTGGCGCTGCGACAGAGCCACATCGAACGCATCCTGGCCGATTGGGTCGAGGAGCTAGGCGTGCCGGTCTACCGCAACCGCGCGCTGACAGGCTTCGTGCAGGACGACGGCGGCGTTGAGGTGACGCTCGACAGCGGCGAGATGCTGCGCGCGCAATATCTGGTCGGCTGCGACGGCGGCCGCAGCCTGGTGCGCAAGACCGCCGGCATCGCCTTTGCGGGCACCGGGCCGTCGCTCAGCAACCTCATGGCGGAGGTCGAGATGCGCGAGCCGCCGCAATGGGGCCTGCGTCACGACGCCCTCGGCTTTCACGGACTCAGCAAGACCGAGAACGAACGCGTGCTGGTGTTGATGACGGAAGTCACGCCCGATCGCAGAGGCGAAGCCGGTTTGCGCGATCTCAGCGGGGCGCTCGTTGCCGTCTACGGCACCGATTTCGGCGTGCACAGCCCGTCCTGGATCTCCCGCTTTACCGATGCAGCCCTGCAGGCCGTGTCTTATCGCCACCGACGCGTGCTGCTCGCCGGCGACGCCGCGCACATCCATCACTCCGTCGGCGGCCAGGGCCTCAACACCGGCTTGCAGGATGCCGTCAATCTCGGCTGGAAGCTGGCGCTGGTGGCCAGAGGGCTGGCGCCCGACAGCCTGCTCGACAGCTACCATGCCGAACGCCATCCGGTGGCCGCGCGGGTGCTGCGCAACACCAGGGCGCAGATCGCCCTGCTCCGCCGCGATGACGACGGCCGCAGAGCCGCGCGCGAGGTCGTCGCCGAACTGCTTGCGATGGAGGAGCCGCGCCGGCGCTATGGCGCGATGATGAGCGGGCTCGACATCAGCTACGATCCCGGCGGCGGGCATCCGCTGCACGGACGCCGCATGCCCGATCTGGCATTGTCCGTCGCAGGCCGTCCCGTGCAGCTGTTCACGCTGCTGCACGAGGCGCGCGGCTTGCTGCTCGATTTCGGCGGGCCTGGCAGGCGCGACATCTCGCCGATGGCAGATCCCTGGGCCGATCGCGTCACGCGCATCGATGCCCGCTATGACGGCGCATGGGAGCTTCCGGCGATCGGAGCAGTCGCCGCGCCGACGGCCGTGCTGGTGCGTCCCGACGGGCATGTGGCCTGGGTCGGTGGCGGAAGCGAAGGCGGGCTTTCGGCGGCGCTGACGACCTGGTTCGGCCCGGCTTAAGACGGGCCGCAACAGGAGGAAGGCCGCGCCTCCGGACCTTGTCTACGCCGCGCGCTGCAAGTCCGCCGTTCGCTCGCCCCGCGCTTCCAGCAGGGCGATCGAGGTCCGCAAATTGTCGCGGCGCGCGCGCAGGGCCTGGGCCAGCATCGAATAGGTGGGGCTGTGCGGATCGGCATTGCCGGAACTGCGCTCCTCCTCGGCAATATCGCCGTCGAGCATCTGGATCCGCCAGGCGAGGTCGGAGATCAGAGCGTGGAGCTGCAGGGACGAGGTCGCTTCGAAACGGGACGCTGACTGCATGTGATCGCCTCAATCTGAGACGGCCCGAGGGGCCGGGCCGGGATTAAGGTCTCTTGCAGCAAAAGCGGTGCCAGCCTGCGGAAGGAACTGGAGAGCTAGATCCCCCTACTCTTCCTTCAGCTTGCGCTCGATATACGCCTCCACCGTCTCGGCGAACGAGCGCTGCACGCCGACCGAGGTGACATGCAGCTCGAGCGCGTCCTGCTGAAGCACGCGCAGGCCGCGCCGGCGTGCGCAGACCGGCGCCATCGCCAGATAATCGTCGATGGCGCTGATCGCCAGCGGAATTCCTCTCGGATCGCCCCGCGCGATCAGCAGACGCAGAAAGCTCAGGCTATCGGCCAGACCCGGCATGGGTCGCCTCTCAGTTCTGCTGTGGCCTCTGCTTCGGTTTGGGCTTCCTGACGGGCTGGGTGTGAGTTCCGAACAGGGCCAGCAGCAACGCGACTTCTTCCTTCGAACCGATCTGGATCATGTCTTTCTCCTTTTCGCTTCGTTGGTCGGCGCGAACTGTGACGGCGTTCACACCGATCTGGTTTCAGGATTGTTTCAGGACTGTTTCGTCAGTGCAAAGCCAGCGCCGCGAAGGGTCCCCGCGCAGACGTTGCTGCCCGCCATCCGTCAAAGTAACCTGCCGCCGCGAACGGGGAGAAGGTCGCAGCGATGCGCATGGTCGTTCTTACGGGTGCGTCAGGTTCAGGCAAAACGACGATTGCAGAGACGATCGCGCAGAAATGCCGACAGGTTCGCGTGTTTCGATTTGATAGCATTGGCGTCCCCTCGCCAGAGGAACGTATCGCGGGTTGGGGATCCGGTGAGGGTTGGCAACGCGCGATGACGATCGAGTGGCTGACTCGGATCGCGAGGGAAGGTGATGCTCTTCCGATCCTGTTCGAAGGCCAGATGCGTCTGGCGTTCATCAAGGAAGGGCTTGCAACCGCCGGAATCAGAGAGGCTCTCGTCGTGTTGGTGCATTGCGATGATGCAACCCGAACTCATCGCCTTTGTCACGAGCGCAACCAGCCGGAGTTGGCTAACGCCGAGATGATGAAATGGGCCAGATATCTTCGCGGTGAGGCTGAGGCGGATGGGGTTGAGCTTCTGGACACGTCGAAAATGTCAATCGAAGAGAGCGTCGACTACGTTTGCGAGCGCCTCGGAGCTAGGCGCTCCAGCTGATGGTCGGCTCAGGATCACTTGCGTGACATCGTCGGCGCGCGGCTGCCCTCAACTATTCGGCTACGAGCCGATGATTGCACCGACGAGGCATAGCAGCGAGCCGAACACCGTGCCGACCATCTGCATCCAGTACCGGATCGGCATCGTGTCCCGATAAAATTCCTGCCGCGACCATCGCGACCAGTCCCACCAGTCGTCGCTGACGAACAGGATCTTGCGCTCGACATAGCCATACCAGGCCTTGCGGGCCCAGTAGATGCTGAACCCGAGGGTCGCAAGGCGATAGAGCAGATCGAGAGCGGGGTTCATGACACCATCCGGCCAAACGCGACGACGACCAAGGCGATATCTCTGCGGGTCTTTGTGTCGCCGCCGCCCGCGCAGGTTCAATCGAACGGGTCAAACTTGAATCGAATGCAAGCATGCGGATTCGGCGGAATGAAATCTGTTCGCGCCACGCTGGCATATGTCCGTTCTCCGGAGAGAGCCGATGTACTACGTCGCCGCCACATTGCTTGGACTGTCAGGATTGTTCTATTCGGCCGGCCATCACGAGCTCGGCTCGTTCGGGGCCGATGTGTGCAGCTACGGCAGCGTGTTCTGCGACAACCCGGGCGTCGTCTTCACCGGCGCTGCGCTGTCCGCCGCCTGGGGCATGTTCGTCAGCATCAAGTAGGCCCACGAACGGCGCCTGTCGGCCGCCGGGCATGACCGCGGCCGCCTGATCCGGCGCGAGCGGAGTGACCCTGGCGTCGTGCGATGGTTCAGGACGCTCCCTCCCGTTTTCAACGTGCGTATCGCAAGCGCGTGGTGCACCGCCGCAGGCGCAGGGTCATGCCCCCGTCTTGAAGGCGAGCTAGACCGCCGGCAGCAGCCGGCCCGAGGAACTTTCCGCTGGCGATCGGGCTTAGCCCTTCAGTTCGCCATTTCCGGAAGGCCAGCCCCTGTCGAACCGATCCAAACATTCTGCCGCCAGGCGCGAAAGCGCCGTTGCTCCGACCAAGTCGGCGCCGACGCTGCTGCAACGGCTGGGGCCGGGCCTGATCACGGGGGCTGCCGACGACGATCCGTCGGGGATCGCCACCTACTCCCAGGCCGGCGCGCAATTCGGCTACGGGCTGCTCTGGACGGTGTTCTTGACGACGCCGTTCATGATCGCGATCCAGCTGGTGAGCGCGCAGATCGGCCGGGTCACCGGCAAGGGGCTGGCGGCCAACGTGATGGCGCTCGCGCCGCGCTGGGTCGTGCTCGGGCTCGTGGCGCTGCTCGTTGCCGCGAACACCTTCAACATCGCCGCCGACATCGCCGCGATGGCGGAGGCGCTCTCGCTCGTGATCGGCGGACTCAATCACGAGCACGCGCTGATCTTCGCCGCCGGCTCGACCATCCTGCAGGTCTTCCTGCCCTATCGGCGCTACGCGCCGGTGCTGAAATTCATGACGCTGACGCTGTTCGCCTATGTCGCGACCGCCTTCACCGTGCAGATCCCGTGGAGCACGGCGCTGCTCGCCGCGGTGTGGCCGAAGGCGGCCGTCAACGCCGACTATTTCATGATGGTGGTCGCGGTGCTCGGCACCACCATCAGCCCCTATCTGTTCTTCTGGCAGGCCTCCCAGGAGGTCGAGGAAATGAATATCGGCACCCGCGACCGGCCGCTCCGCGAGGAGACGCGGCGCGGCGGCGATCCCGAGCTCGCGCGCATCAAGGCCGACACCACGACCGGCATGCTGTTCTCCAATGCCATCGCCTTCTTCATCATCCTGACCACGGCGGCGGTGCTGAACGCAAACGGCGTCACCAACATCAATTCGGCGACTGAAGCGGCCGAGGCGCTGCGGCCGCTCGCCGGCGATTTCACCTTCGCGCTGTTCGCGCTCGGCATCATCGGCACGGGGCTTCTGGCAATCCCGGTTCTGGCGGGCTCGGCGGCTTACGGCGTGGCGGAGGTCTTCGGCTGGCATGCGACGCTGGAGGCGCGGCCGGAAAACGCGGTCGGCTTTTATACGATCATCGCGGCCGCGACCATCATCGGCTTCGGGCTCGGCTTCACCGGCATCAGCGCGATCCACATGCTGGTGTGGAGCGCGGTGCTCAACGGCATCGTCGCGGTCCCGATCATGGCGATGATGATGCTGATCGTGTCGAACGGGACGATCATGGGCCGGTTCAAGGCCCGCCGGTGGCTGGTCGTGCTGGGCTGGCTCGGCACCGCGCTGATGGCGCTGGCCGTCCTCGCGCTGCTCGGCTCGTCCGCGATCGGCTAGAGCGGCGACAGCGCGGCCGAAATCTGGGACGCGATGACGAAGGCCGCGAACACGGCCGGCACGCTGATGAACCGCAAGAACTGGTCGACTGAAAGCATTGATGTCCCCCCAAAGACAAAAGCACCCTCGCCCGCCCGCGCTACTCCACCCCTTGCGCGACGTGCTGACCGGCCGTCAGAAACCGATCTGAAACGGCGGCCCCACTCATCGTGAGGAGCGCCAGAACCGAAATCACGGCCAGAAACTGCATGTCCCATTGATCGGTTCCGATTGTGGCCAAATCGGTCTGGGTTTGGCGCATTTTCAAGAAAAATCATGATCCCCCGATTCTACGGGCTCTCCGCTTGGCAGGATCCAAAATCGACGCCACGCCAAGTGTTTGCAGGCTTCACGACAGCCCGTCGTTAGCCTAACAATTGTGGCTGGGCCCGGGCTTGTGACGGGCCCGCAAGAAAAATAACACCTCGCCAGGCGACAGGGAGCGACATGACAACATCATCAAAAGCAACAAGTCTCGAGATCCTTGCCTGCGATGCCGGCTGGAGAAACTACCATTTCGTCAAGGTGACGACGGAAGACGGCGTCGTGGGCTGGAGCGAGTTTGACGAGGGCTTTGGCTCGCCGGGCGTCGGTGCCGCGATCCAGCGCCTGTCCGCGCGCGTGATCGGCCAGAACGTCTTTCAGCATGAGCGCATCTATGCCGAGCTTTTCGCTGCCACGCGGCCCGCCGCCGGCGGCGTGGTTGCGCAGGCGCTCGGCGCGATCGAGAACGCGCTGCTCGATGCCAAGGCGAAATGCCTGGGTGTGCCCTGCTACGAGCTCCTCGGCGGCAAGATTCGCGACCGCGTCAGGGTCTACTGGTCGCATTGTGCGACGTGGCGCATCAATCATCCCTCCTGGTACAAGCCGGCGATCGAAAATCTCGACGGCGTCAAGGCGATGGGCCGCGAGGTGCGCGAGAAGAAATTCACCGCGCTCAAGACCAACATCTTCTCCTATGACGACGGCAAGCCAACCGGGTGGCGGCCCGGCTTCGGATCGCCCTTCGCGCCCGAGATCAATGTCGACCGCAAGATCCTGCGCGACTTGCGCATGCATTTGGAAGCAATTCGCGACGGCGCGGGCCCTGACGTCGACATCCTGCTAGACTGCAACTTCAACGCCAAGACCGAAGGCTATTTGAAGATCCTGCGCACGATCTCTGATCTCGACATGTTCTGGATCGAGATCGACAGTTTCAACCCGCAAGCCCTTGGCTATATCCGTAGGCATAGCCCGCATCCGATCTCGTCCTGCGAGACGCTGCTGGGCTTGCGCGAATTCCTGCCCTATTTCCATGAGCAGGCGATGGACGTGGCGATCATCGATACGCCCTGGAACGGCGTGTGGCAGTCCATGAAGATCGCCTCAGCCGCGGAAGCCTTCGAGGTCAACGTCGCCCCGCATAATTTCTACGGACACCTCTGCTCGATGATGAACGCGCATTTCTGCGCAGCCGTCCCGAACCTGCGCATCATGGAAATCGACATCGACCGCCTGGCCTGGGACCGCGAGCTGTTCACGCACGAGCCAGAGATTCAGAACGGCCATCTTGTCATTCCCGACCGTCCCGGCTGGGGCACCGAGCCGAACGAGGAAGCACTTCGTGCCCATCCGCCGAAGACGACCGGCGGGCTCCTCAGCTACGGTCGCAAGAGCTGACGCTCATGGCGTAACAGGATTGACGGTCGGGGACGTCTTGGGCCCCGGCCGATCCGGCTCGATTGGGGATTTCGGTTCGGTCGGGAGCACCTTGGCGCCAGCCGCATGCGCTGCTTCGCCCGTCGTTGCATACATGGCGACGTGAGCCGGTTGCATTTGGGCGCGGCTCCATGGCCCATGGTCGACGATCAACATCGCCGCAATCGTCAAACCGGCCACGATCAGCGCAATCACGCCCGGATGGCGGAGCGCCGAGGAAATGGAATTTGCGAAGCGATCATTTGTCATCCGCGAAACTCGTACTTTTCTGTCCCGCAGGTTAATTCGAACACGTCCGCCGAGTTCCGGGCGTGACCGGCAAGTTCCGAGCCATTGTCCGGAACTCAGTTGTTATCCCTGTCATCTTTGCCGCGCGTCACTCCCCTGGCGCGATCGCGTTGCTCGGCGTTGCGCGATCAGTGATTTGCTGGCCGAACAGGCTGCCGATCAGTTCGACCGCGGTGCGCGCCGTGCGGCCACGCTCATCCAGGAATGGATTGAGCTCGACGATATCGGCCGACCCCACCACGCCGGAATCGTGTAGCAACTCCATGATCAGGTGTGCCTCGCGATAGGTCGCGCCCCCCGGCACCGTGGTGCCGACACCAGGCGCGACGCAAGGGTCAAGAAAATCGACATCGAAGCTGACATGCAACACGCCGTCGTCCGCCTTGACGCGCTCGATCACGCGGCGGATCAGCACCGCGACGCCGAACTCGTCGATCTGGCGCATGTCGACAACCCTGATCCGGCGCGCGCGCATCAGCTCCTTTTCCAGCTTGTCGATTGAACGCGCGCCGAACAGGTCGAGTTTGTCAGGATTGATCGATGCGCGTGGATCATCGCCCAGGAGCCCATCGAGGCCTGCCTCGCCACACAGAAATGCAGCCGACATGCCGTGCATATTGGCCGATATCGTCGTCTCCGGCGTGTTGTAGTCGGCATGGGCATCAAGCCAGAGCACGAACAGCTCGCGTCCCTGCTCCTGCCAATG
Source organism: Bradyrhizobium manausense (assembly GCF_018129685.1). GTDB lineage: Bacteria > Pseudomonadota > Alphaproteobacteria > Rhizobiales > Xanthobacteraceae > Bradyrhizobium > Bradyrhizobium manausense_D. The sequence goes on along the minus strand of NZ_JAFCLG010000004.1, from coordinate 346,267 downwards.
CCGCGCCATCGCGTTGACCGAACCCATCGACAGCGTGTGGTCGCCGCCGAGGAAGATCGGCAGCGCACCGGTTTGCGCGATCTCATAGCCGCGACGGCTGAGCACGCGCGTCCAGCGCTGGATCTCCCGATAGTGATTGGCTTTCTCAGGCGGCCTGTCGTTGAGATCCCCGACCTCGTCCACCGAGAGGTCGCCGTAGTCGACGACCTCGAAATCCAGGCTTTCGAGCAGTGTTGCGAGGCCGGCGGTCCGCAACGCCGCAGGGCCCATCAAGGTGCCGCGCTGTGAAGCGCCCATATCGATGGGCGCGCCCAGCAACGCGATGCGCCGGGCTCGATCCGCGATGGTCCGATCGGTCACGGCAATCTCCTGAGATCAGCAAGGCTGCAACAGCGTAGCAGAGATTCGGCCCCGTCGTTTCACGGGGTCTCCGGGGAAAGGACGAACGTCCCTCGGAACCAATTGCCGCGCGCGGCATTTCCACTGCAAGGCCGGTACCCGCCGTTCAAGACGGCGCCTGTCGCGGATAGCCAAAGGTCTTCGGGCCCGCTGTTCAGAACAAGCGCACGCGCGGATAGCCAAAGGTGCCGGCCTCAGTCTTCATCTTCAGGTTTGGAGGTTGCAAGCGTGAGCACGGACATACCGCAGCCCAATCCCCAGCCCGGCATGGCCGAGCGCGCCATCGATGCAGCCACCGACGTGTCCCACACCATCGGCGAGGTCGCAGGAGGATTGCGCGCTGCCGGCGATCGCCTCACCGTCGCGATCAATGAAGCGCGAAAGCCGGGACGGCCGCTTGCCACCGTAGCGGCAATCACGCGCGAGGCGCCCCTCGCCAGCCTGTTCGTCGCTTTTCTCTTTGGCGTTGCGGTTGCGCGCCGGCGCTGACAATCCGAACCGAAACGACTCAGGCCGCGCTGACAGCCTCGAATTCGGCCGCCAGGAACTGCTTCTCGAAAGCGTCGGCGGGCATCGGACGACCGAAGAAGTACCCCTGCCCTTCCTCGCAGCCCATGCTGACCAGGAAGTCGGCCGTAGCCCGATTCTCGATGCCTTCAGCGACAACCGTCAAGCCAAGCTGCTTGCTGAGGCCGATCGTTGATCCGACGATCGCGGCGTCGTCGGAATCCGCGAGCAGGTCCAGCACGAACGAGCGATCGATCTTGAGCCCGTCGAGCGGAAATTTCTTCAGATAGCTCAGGCTCGCATAGCCCGTTCCGAAATCGTCGAACAGGATGCGGACTCCAAGCTGCTGGATCCGCTTGAACATGTCGAGCACCCGGCTCTCGTCGTGCAGCAGGATATCTTCGGTAACTTCCAACTCAAGCAGCGAGGGCGAAAGACCCGTCATTTTCAGCAATTGCGCAACCGAATCCGCGAGATCACCGCAATGAAGCTGCGACGGCGAGAGATTGATGGCGACGCGCACTTTGTGGCCCGACAATTCCCACGCGCGCGCCTGCCGGGCCGCGGTCTGCATCACCCAGTTCGCGATCCGCTCGGACAATGCCGACGAGTTGACCACCGGCATGAACTCGCCGGGCGAGACGTAGCCGCGCACCGGGTGACGCCACCGGATCAGCGCTTCGGCCCCCACCAGGCTGCCGTCGATCAGGCGCACCTGGGGCTGGTAGAAAAGCTCGAACTCACCGCGGTCCGCGGCAAGCGCCAATTCGCTCTCCAGCGTCAGCCGGCTCTCCAGTTCATGCCTGATGGCGTTCTCGAAGATCACGAGACTGCCGCGCTGCGTCAGCTTTGCCTTGGTCAGCGCAAGATGGCCGTTGCTCAGCAGATCGTCCGCGGTCAGTCCGCCTTCCGGATATACGGCAACGCCGATGCTGATCTTGATCCGGTGCTGGCGTGTAACCGTGACTAGCGGCGCTTCGAACGCGCGGGCGATCCGTTCGGCGAACGCGGCAATGGTCTCGCCGGCCTCGGTGCAATCGAGCGCGATCGCGAATTCGTCGCCGCTGAGCCGGGCGACGACCGCCTTGCCGCCAACTTCCATTCGCAGGCGCTCGGCGACGGCCTGAAGCGCGATATCTCCGGCCGAATGGCCGAACATATCGTTGATCCGCTGAAAGCCGTCGAGCCCAAGCACAAGCAGCGCCGCCTCGGACGACCGCCGCTTCGCCGCACCGATGAGGCTGACCAACTTTGCATGCAGCGTATTGCGATTGGCAAGACCGGTCAGCGCATCGTACTCGGCGAGATACCTGACGCGTTCTGCCTCGCGCTTGCGCACGGAGATGTCGCGCAGGATTGCGCCATATTGGAATCCGTCCGTTCCCTGCCAGCCCGAAAAGCTCGCTTCGACGGGGAAAGTTTCCCCGTTCTTGCGACGGCCTTCGAATTCGACGACGACGGCACCGCCGGGGACCAGCAGCGCCTGACGTGCAGCGTCGCGGATGGCGAAGGCCTTCGTGCCAGCTTCCACCGGAATCGCACACAGCATCTCAAATGGGCGACCGATCATCTCGGTTGGCATGTAGCCAAAGATGGCGCTGGCGCCGGGATTCCAGACCGTAATCCGGTGATGTTCATCGGTGCAGACCAGACCATCGCCAAGCGACATCGCGATACGGTGAAAGCGGCTTTCGGCAATCCGCCCCAACAGGCTGCGGAAATCGATCTCGTCCAGCGCGATGGCTGTCAAATAGGCGACGATCGCGATGTGAAACAGCGACGTGTCGATGATGACTGGCCAACGTTCCTGCACAAGGACCGCAGACAGTTCGATGCCGCCGCCCGCCGCGAGCAGGACGGCGACGCGGACGCCCGGCGCGACACGGCGCCACGAATACATCATCAGCAGGCAGATCACGGCAAGGCCGGCGATCATGCCGATATCGGACGTCCAGCGCAGCATACGGTTCTGCAGAACCGACTCCGTTGCCAGCGCCTGCAAAATGGGTCCTGCGAGAATGCGGCCGTTGGGAACGCTGAACCGGTCGCCGAGCTCGAGTGCCGTGGCACCGACAATGACCTTCTTGTCCCTCAGCTTGTCGAGCGTCTTGGCATCGCGCCGCAGCACGTCGACATAGGAAACAACAGGAATCGACGCAGCCCGAATGCCGAAGTCGATCAGGAATGGCGGCCGCCGATTGGCGTCCTGTCTCGCCAACACCACCGCCATCGAAGGCATCTGGGCGTCACCGAGCTTTTCCGCGACTGGATAGCGGCGAACGAGCCCATCGGATTCGACCGCGACATTGACCACGGCCGGCCACGACTGGTTGCCGAACGGCTTCAGAGGCCGATTGATGTGGGCCGCGCCTCCATTTGGCGTGGGCTGCTTGAAGGATGGCAGGATGGTCGAGCCACCGACCTCGCGAAGTGCGGCAAGAAAGGCTTCGTCCGAAGCCGGATCCGCCGGCGAACTGAAATCGATGTCGAAAGCCACGTCCTGCGCGCCGGCGGCCTCGAGCCTGTGCAGGAGGTCAGCGTGCAGGCTGCGGGGCCAGGGCCACACACCAATCTGATCGATTGAGGGGGCGTCGATGGCGACGACGACGACGTTGCCGGTGGCTGCACGCGACTGCCAGGCAAAGCGCAGATCTGTGAGCGCACTGCGCAGCGCGCCGTGCCATCCCGTGGACAGCACGACCGCCAGGGCGATCACGACGAGGATATGTGGCCGATAGCGCATCACCTTGCCCCCCTTCGCACGGGCGGCGCTCGCCGCCGAGTGCTCCCCCCTTATGACGACCGCACGGTCCTAGTGATGCTTGTACCAACCGTAATGGTTGCCATTGTTGCCGCTGTTGCCGTTTCCGTTGCCACTGTTCCCGTTGCCGCTGTTCCCGTTCCCGCTATTGCCGTTGCCGCTGTTGCCGTTGCCGCTGTTTCCATTTCCGCCATTGCCGTTGCCGGTCGCGCCGCTCCCGCTGCTCCCGCTTCCGGAGGTGCCACCGACCGACCCCGCGGTCGTCGCGACGGTCGTTGCCACGCTCGAGGCCGACGATATGACGCTCGATGTGGCTGCACTGCTGCTCACGGAAACCGCCGTGACCGCAGTACTATTGGCTGCAGTGGTCGTCGCGTTCGACTTGCTATCGCTCCACACTGTGTCGGTGCTGACACTTACGCTACGCACCTGCCCCAGTGCGACCGCGTTATGGGCGAGACCATGGGTGACCTTGTGGAAGTTCAGCTTGACCTCGCCGAGCGAGCTCGAGATGTGCACCACGCCGGCCTTGACTGCGTGAACTCCCGCCGATTGATGCAATTGCGACGCACCGGCCACCTTGGTGCCCTTGTCGATCGTACCAAGCGCATGGATCGCATGACCGTTCGCCGCATCGCGCGGCGCGGGCAGGCCCGACTTCGGCACAGGAACGCGCTCGATCGTCGACGCGCGCGGCTTGCCCTGCTCGATCGGATTGAGCGTGCCGGTGCCGGTGAGGCTGAGACCGGGCTTGCCGTGCTCGAAGGCGGTCGCCACCTGGCCGGGCATCACTTGCGCGATCTGACCAGTCTTGAAATCGGAGACTTCAACCTGGCCGCGGAGCACGCCAACCTTGGTGCTGCCTGCATCCACCGTGACGCTGAAATGCGTTCCCTTGACCACAGCGGCGAGATACGGCGTCTCGACCTCGAAATGCTTGACGTTGCGCTTTTCGACCTCGAGCAGGATCGAACCCGCCTGCTGGACGATGGTGGTCGAGAGTCCCTCCTTCTTCTCGGCGGGCACGCCGACCACCGAATTAGGAGAGATCAAGATCGTCTCCTCGCCGCGAACGAGCAGCACGCGTCCGTTACGCCCGGTGCGAATGGTATCGCCCGGCTTCAGCGTCTCTTCCTGATTCAACGAGACCTGCTGCGCGCCGTTGGTCGCGAGCCAGACCTCCCCCGATGACCTGCTGACCGACCAGACGCCGTCATCCGCAGCGGATGCAACGGACGCCGTTCCCAGGATCAGTGCCGCCATCACGGCGCACCGCATTCCAATCCGGACGAGCATGATGACCCTCAGCCAAAGTTACTGCGAGTCTTCTGCGTATCCGAGATCACTCAAGATTGGCTTAGCGGGAGCCCGGGAGTCGGGCGGCCGCATTAACGGATCATTGACCATAAAAAACTATGAAAAATCATGCGGCTACTGAAACCTTACCGGCGCCTGGGGACGTCTCTGTCAAACTACGGAGAAAAGCCCGCGCGTGGCACGGCGGGACGTTATCTTACTGCCGCACTGTTACTGTTCGGGCCGACGTTTGCGGGAATATCGCAGACCTTCGCGCAACAGGCGAACCAGCCGGGGTTCGATCCTCGTCAGCCCGAGAAATATTTCGAAAACCAAACCGAGCAAGAATCCCTGAACCGGCCTTCGGTGAAGCTGCCCTCGGTCGGCCAGCCCAATACCGGCGGGGATACCAGGCCGCAGTTTGTGCTACGCGGCATGGACATCAGCGGCGCCCACGCCATCCCCCACGATCGCATCGCAACGATCTACCAGCCCTATCTCGGCAAGATGGTCTCGCAAGCGGATCTCGCCTCGATCGCCGGCGCGATCAGTGACCTCTACCGCGCCCAGGGCTTCCATCTCAGTCGCGCGATCGTGCCGGCACAGGACATCGCCGACGGCCGTGTTCGCATCGAGGTGCTCGAAGGCGCAATCGTGGAAACCGAGCTGAAGGGTGACGGGGCCGATCAGTTCGGCGTGAGGCCGATGCTCGGGCCGATCCTGGCCGAGCATCCCTCGCGTCTGGCAACGCTGGAACGCCAGCTCTATCTCGTCAACGGCTGGCCGGGCGTCCGGATCACCGATACTGCACTCGAGGAGATCGGCGGCGCGACTGGTCGCTTCCGCCTCACGATCTATCTGAAAACCTGGCACGTCTTCACATCGTTCGGCCTGGACAATCTCGGCTCATCATCGGTCGGTCCGTGGCAGACCTACGCGACGGGCGCGTTCAACTCGTACCTCACGCCCGGCGACACGCTCGCAGTCAACCTCTCGACCATCGCCAACGACCCGCGCGAGCTAGGCTTCACGCGGCTGTCTTACGACGCTCCGGTCGGTGTCGACGGCGTCAGGCTCGGCGGCTCCGTGCTATACAGCGCGGTCAGGCCTGGCGATGCACGCCGCCTCGCCAGCGACATCACCACGACCGAAGCGTTCGAGCTGCGTGCCAGCATCATTCCGCTCCAGTCGCAATCGTCCACGCTGACTGTGACTGCGGCGACGACCTTCAGCAATGTATCGGAACACGATCTCTACGGCCCCTGGTACAACGACCATATCAGGACCGCCAGCGTCACGGCCGACTATAGGCTGCAGGATAATTTTGGCGGCACCAACTATGCGACGGTGAGCTTCCGCCAGGGTCTCGACATATTCGGCGCCTCGCAATTCAACGACGATCTGTTATCGCGCGATGGCGCTTCCTCAAACTTTTCAGTCCTGAATGTCTGGTTCACGCGTTACCAGACACTCACCGATGCCTGGTCGCTCAAGCTGTCCGCGGCGAGCCAGACCGCATCGCGGCCGCTGTTCACGTCGCAGCAATTCTATCTCGGCGGAGCAGCCTTCGGCCGCGGCTATGGTGCGGCCGAGATCAGCGGCGACAACGGTCTTGCCGGTTCGCTCGAGCTGCGCTTCGACCAGAAGCTCAATTTCCGCTACTGGAGCGGCTACCAGCTTTACGCCTTTGGCGACGCTGGCGCCGTCTGGAACGACGGTTACCGGCTGAGCGACGGCCTGGCGCTGACGTCGGCCGGTGCCGGCGTGCGGTTCTTCCTGCCGCATGACCTCCAGGCGGACTTTGGCGTGGCCGTGCCCTTGAGCTACCGGGCGCCGGACAATGAGCGCCGCAGCCCGCGCTTCCTGTTCACCCTGTCGAGCGCTTTCAGGCTCTGCCCCGAGCGCGGCAGAGGCGGTTGTCTCTAACCCTGCTGGCCTGGCCGGGATGGGGCCCTTTGGGGCCAGCCTCACAGACTTGCCTAAATTTAATCCCGTAACCTGCTCACGATCGCTCGATCTGGGCGTTTCCCGTAGCCATGTTCAGTCAAAAGTGATTGAGACGGAACCATGAAGAGGGTTTTAGCAGTTTTGGCCTTCCTCTGCGTCCTCGCGGCAGGCCAGTATATTATCGTCGCCAAATTCGCGATCCGCCACGAGATGCTGTCCTTGTTTGACGCCTCGCGTCAGCGGCCGATCTCGGTCGACATCGCGGTCCGGCGCGACTACGAGACCAAGGCCAATCTCGGTCTCTGGAAGCTTCCGGTCGCCATCATCAGCAACGGCAACACGGTCAAGGCCACCGAGTATTCCTTCCTCGCCAACGTGCTTGCGGCGCGCGGCTATCTCGTCGCCAGCATCCAGCAGGACCTGCCGAGCGATCCACCCCTGATGACTCATGTCGGCCAGCCCTATGTCGGCCGGCGCGAGGTCTATATGCGATGCGAGGCCAACATTCTCTTCGTGCTGAACACCTTGAAGGACCGGGAACAGAATGCCGACTACGACCACATCACCCTGGTCGGTCATTCCAACGGCGGCGATGTCTCCATGTATGTTGCCCGGCAGCATCCCGAACTCGTGTCGAAGGTCATCACGCTCGACAATCTCAGGGTGCCCTTCGTCCTGAGCGACCGCATGAAGATTCTGTCGTTTCGCTCGAAAGATCCGCATTTCCAGACCGACCCCGGCGTGCTGCCGACGCCGGAAGAGGCCAAGGCGCGCGGCATCGACATCGTCAACACCGGTGCGCAGCACACCGAGATGAGCGATCGTGGGCCCGATGCGGTCAAGGAGAAGATCCAGGCGACGCTGGACCGCTTCCTGCGCGAAAGCACCAGCAGCGCGCTCGCGCCGGCCGATACGACGAGCCCGATGATCATGAACCCGGGCGACTACTAGCCGGAAGGCTTTGCGGCAGATCAACGCAGCTCCATGCCGGCCGCGGTACAAGGGCCGTGCAGCATCGGAGAGGCGCGTGTTCCACCTTAGCCATAGCCTTGATACCAGCAGGCTTGATGCGGAGGGCTTAGGCTTGCCCCCGGCCAGGATTTCCAGGCTCTTACGTTATGTCTACCGTTCGGCCCGGAGGTTGCTCCGGTCGATCATCACGCGCGTCGACCTCTCACAATTTCCGGGATCATGCTGCGGCTGAAGATCAGGTCCGCAGGCAAACGAAACGAACAGAGGTGACCAGATGCGCGCACATGTCGGGCAAATTTCGCTTTTGCTTGCGGCGCTCTCGAGTTCGGCTGCGCTCGCCGCTGACGCCGATCACGGCGCCGATCTTGCGCGGCGCTGGTGCGCGAGTTGCCATCTCGTCACGAGCGGCCAGACCCAGGCCAGCGCCGACGTACCGTCCTTCGCATCGATTGCGCGCAGGCCTGATTTCAGCCCGGAGAGGCTCGCCTTCTTCCTCCTCGACCCGCACCCGAAGATGCCGAACTTTCCCTTAAGCCGGATCGAAGCCGCCGATCTGGCCGCCTATATCGGGTCGCTGCGCCAGTAGCGGGCCGGTCGATAGCAAGGCCCTGGAAATGCAAATCCCTGCCGGGTGAACCGACAGGGATCAGCAGAAAGGACGATGGACGGCGGATGAAGTTCATCCGGTGGGCCATCATGGACCTGCAGCAGAATTGAAATGCGCATCTCGCCGCGACGCAAGATCAATTTGTAAGCAGACGGAGCGGCGTCCGATCAGGATTTGCCTTTGCCGGGCTGCATGAAGTTCCCGGTCATCTGGCGCATGTGATCGCCGGCGTTGGTGAATTGACTGCGCAGGAACTCGGACTGGATGCGCATCGCCTCCTGCAGGTCGGTTGCGTGAACCAGCTTACGGGCATGCTCGAATGCCGCCTTCATGTTCTGCTCAGTGAAGGCGAGTGCCTGCTTGGACACGTCCGCGCCCGCTCCTGGAACCGACGACATCGATTTGGTGGCGGCATCGAAAAACATGCCGAATGCCTTCTCGGCCTGGTCGATGGTTTTCTCGGCCAGGTCACGCAGTTCAGCCGGAACTTCGAGCTTCGGTTCGATCATGGTCGCGCTCCTCCCTCTTTTTCTTGCTTGATTATCACATTTGCAGCACCGCTCGCCAGCGGCCAGGCTCCGGAAACCGCCGCTGCCACGCGGTCTGCCTCCAGCCGGGAGGTGGGACCAAGCGCAATATCGGCGCGGGCAGGCTCAGGACAGGGGGTATTCGGGGAGGGCTTCGTCGGTGACGAGGTCTTCGACCAGCTTGATGACCTCGAAGCGTTGACGGGGCGCGAGCTTGAGAAAGGCGCGCAGCAGGCGGAGACTCTCGACGGTGCCGGTTGCTGGCGCACCGAGCTTGAGGTGCAGTTCAGTCGCGAAATTGAGGTTTTTCATCTCGCACCTATGGCAGGATCGGCCCTTCGGGTCGGACATCAGACGTCCGATGGAGGACCGGGTGACGTCACCGAACGCCATGGCGACGACGAACTCTGGGACGGGGCACCCCAGCAGACTGGCGCGCTGAGTTGCAGATCTGAACAGACTCGGCCCGACCCGAGAGGTTGCAATTATTTCAAGAAACAACCCGCTGGGCAAGCCAAACCGTAAGACTTAGCGATGCTTCGTCGGCATCGTGCCACGGCAATTCCGGATAACAGGAATACGCGCCGCCGTCACCCGCCTGCGTCAAGAAGCAGCATCAATCACCACAAGCCCCAGATCGCTGTCAATTCGACCAACGTTTCGCATTGTTTCCGGCATGCTCGGAAACTGGCAAGTCGCGGACTAGCGCTTCTTCAGCGTATACACGCGATCGTTGAGTCCGATTTCAGCGGTTGTATCGTCCACGAAATGAACGTCGATCTCGCAGCCGGTCTCCAGCGTCCTGATACGGGACCCGCTGAAGCCGAGCGATGCGGCAAGCGCCTTGGGATCGACCTTCTTGTCGGCTCGCCGCATCTCGTCGAAGGCGCCCTGAAAGAGCATATCGGGACCATAGTCCGTCACCTTGTATTGCGGCTTGGCGCAAGCGAATGGATTTGGACCGGAGATCTCCCTGGGCTTGAGAACAACTGTCTTGCCCATCAGCCGCACGCGCTCGGCATCGTCAGGCTTGCGATGCGGATCCACCCATGGCGCCACCACGGCCGACGTCAATGTCCAGCTTCCGAGATAGAAAGGATCGGCCGCTGCGGCGGAACCAATAATGCCGAGCGATACGGCTATGCCAGCGATGTTGGCGAATTTCATCCGACGAGCCCCTGATCTTTCGAATTGGACTCGCCGCGCCGCATTGCGGTTCATCATTGCCCGATATTTCCGGCTCCGTGAACCCTCGTTCAAGATCGTGCGACCAAGCGGTTGCGAAACGGCCACGCGGATCACGGGCGCCATGGCTGATCGACTGTTTGATTCGGGCGCGCGTCAGCACCAAAGGACGACGGCATGCTTTCACGCTGCGATCTCATCAAGGGCGCCGCGGTTGCGCTTCTTACACTCTCGACTCAGGGCGCATGGGCGCAGGAGACCAAAATGAACCTGTTCAAGATCGTCACCATCAAGGACGAGATCATCATCGGGCTATCGCCCGACGAGCTCCAGGCGCTCGGCGGCGACGCGAGCGCGGTCGCGCACGCCCTGGCGCAGAAGGGCGACCTCACGGTCTGGCAATACAACGTGCATCGCGGACAGAACGGTGAAATGCAGCAGGCGCCGACGGCCAAGATCGGGCTGCTGGCCAACGCCTCGCTCCGCGTCGAGCCCTACACCACGCCTTATCAGATCATGCCGCATCCCTGACAAGCGACCGGAGGAGGTGCCGGCGGCGAAAGCCGCCGGCACCCTCATTCAGCGCCGCCGCGCCGATGCATCCGTGGCAAAGCCGTAGATCAGCGCCAGCCGGTCCAGGCATTCGCGAAAGCGCCGGCCGAAATAGTCGTTCCAGCGCTGGGTGCGGACGGCGCGTCGCTGTCCAATCTGGTCCATGGTCAGGCCAAGCACCAGCACGTCGTGCACCAGCGCGGTGCCGTCGGTGCCAAGCTCGCGTTCGACCCGGTTCAGCCGCAACACGGCCTGGCGCTGGCTTTCGGTGACGGGCTCTCGCGAGCGGGCGCCGTCCACATATTCGCGAGTCGGATCCATGGCCTGAGGGCCCCGCTCCGCCTTCTCCCAGTCGTTCTGATAGGCGCGGCCACCGCGGTATTGCGCCTCATCGATCTGGTGATGTGCGTGCAGCCGGCCGAGCGGATCATTGCGGATCGACCGCATGGCCGCAATTTTCTCATCCGGATCAAGCGCGAGGGGATTGTCGACCCCCACCTCCACCACTTCGGCATTGAACGGCAGATCGCGCGATCGCCGGTCGTGAAGCTCGGTCAATTTGTAGGACATATTGCGTCTGGCACGTGCCACCCGGACACTCCTTGCGAGTTGACATGAAAAGAGATACTGGTTGTGCCGGTCAGCCGGCTGAAACCAACCTCAGCACGACGGCACCGGCGGTGCGGCCCGACGCTGCTCCCGGCCCTGCGGTCAGGTGCGCATGCGGCGCGCAATAGCTCGAGCCGGACTGGCGCGGGTGACCGCAGAAGGCGACCTTCTCCCCATCCTTTTCACCGCCATATGGATAGCGGCAGTCCCAATGTTCGAGCTCGAGCAGCGTGAGCAGCCGCGGCTGTACGCCGACACAGCGCAATTTGACCGGCTTGGCGGGTTGCAGCGCCGATGGCGGCGGCAGGTTCAGGCCGGGTATGGCGACACGAGGCTTCGCGAGCAGTCGGGGCTCGCCCGGCAAGGACGGCACGATTGACGGACTGGCGACTCGTCCGGATATGGCCAGCCCCAGCCGCTTGGCGCGTCCGACCACCGCATTGCGCGTGTAAGCCGTTCCAAACCTTGCGTTTATCTGCCTTCCGATCTCCGCATACGACATCCCCTTGAAAAAATACTCGCAAAGCGCGTCCGATTGCTCCGATGACCACTGGCCCGGTTCCATGCTGCTGTCCTGTGATGCGCTCCGATCGCACACGATCCGGAGACGGCACACATTCCGTTATTCCGAAGACTAAGTCAAGCAAGAATTCTGATATTCATAATTGCATCAATTCCGAATTTCGGATTATAAGAGGCAGGGAGCCATGGGCAATCGAGGGAATCACCATGTTGGACGTTGCGATGATCGAGCGGGGCCTTGAAAAGACAGGCAAAAGCAAAGGGGGGCTGGCCGCGGCGATGGGCGTCCGCCCGGGCGCGGTGTCCGAAATTCTCGGCGGCGAGCGCCTGGTGAAGGCCTCGGAAATCATTCCGATCATGGAATATCTCGAGCTGAATCTCGCGCCGATCATGGGGCGCGTCGGCGCCGGCGCCGTGATCGAGCCAGACTTCGAGCAGGTTCCGCCGGAGGGGCTCGGCGACATCGCGCTCCCCTTCCCGATCATGGAAGAAACCGTCGCTTTCGAGATCGTCGGCGATTCGATGCTGCCCAAATATGAAAGCGGCGATGTGATCGTGGTCTACAAGGATCAGCGCCATCCGCTGTCCAGCTTCTACGGCGAAGAGGCCGTAGTCCGGCTCAAGACCGGCGAACGCTATCTGAAGACCATCGAGCGTGGCAAATCCCCTTCCGTCGTCAACCTCACCAGCTTCAACGCCAAGCCGATCGTCGGCGTCAAGCTCGACTGGGTCGGAGAAATCTGCCTGTCGATGCCTAAAGGCCAGCTCGAGCGCCTGCGCGCCAAGTCGGCCCGCCCCCGCAAAAAGGGCCGGTAGGACCAGATTTCCGATTTTCGGAAACCAAGCTTGACATAATTCTGTTTTTCATAAATACTCTGCCGCGCGCCCGACCACCGGGGCGCGGCAGGATCGTTTGATGCAATATTTCGTCGTGATGATCGATTACGGACGACGTGGCCGCGAGGCGGTTGTCGATCCTGAAATCACCCGGCGCGAGGTCATCTCCCGCATCAGCTCCGGCGAATACCAGAACATCTCGTTTATTCATGAAATTGCGGAAGATTCGGTCGAGGACGTGACCAAAGCCATTCTGGCTGAGGCCGCGCTCCCCGAAATCCCACCTGAAGACGTTGACCTCCAGGCGCTTCGCAACGATCACGCCCGCGAGATGCGCAAGCACGAGAAGGCGTGATGCAGGCCCAAGCGGCCTGCATCACGGCCTGGCCCGAGGTCACACCGTGAGGACGGTCGATCCCGTGGTCTTGCGCGCGGCGAGATCGGCGTGCGCCTTCGCGGCGTCCTTCAAAGCGTAGGTCTGGTGCACCTCGATCTTGACCGCGCCGGACTTCACGACGTCGAACAGCTCGTTCGCCATGGCAACCAGGGCCTCGCGCTTGGCCGCGTAGGTGAACAGCGTCGGGCGGGTGACGTAGAGCGAGCCCTTCTGCGCGAGCAGGCCGAGATTGAGCGGCTCGACCGCGCCGGAGGACGCGCCGAACAGGGCGGCGACGCCAAGCGGCGCGAGACAGTCCAGCGACTTCAGGAACGTGTCCTTGCCGACGGAATCATAGACCACCGGAACCTTCTTGCCGCCGGTGATCTCGTCCACGCGCTTCACGAAATCCTCGCGCGTGTAGATGATGACATGGTCGCAGCCATGCGCCTTGGCGAGTTTTGCCTTCTCGTCGCTGCTGACGGTGCCGATCACGGTTGCGCCGAGATGCTTCGCCCACTGGCTCAGGATCAGGCCAACACCGCCGGCCGCGGCATGGAGCAGAATGGTGTCGCCAGCCTTCACGCGATAAGTCTGCCGGATCAGATATTGCGTGGTCAGTCCCTTCAGCATCATCGCAGCTGCGGTCTTGTCGTCGACACCGTCGGGCAGCTTCAGCAGCCGGTCGGCGGGGATCAGCCGCGCTTCGGAATAGGCGCCGAGCGGCGACGCGCCATAAGCGACTCGGTCGCCGGCCTTCAGATCGGTCACGCCAGGCCCGACCTCCTCGACAATGCCCGCGGCCTCGCTGCCGAGCCCGCTCGGCAATTGTACCGGATACACGCCTGATCGGTTGTAGATGTCGACGAAGTTGAGACCGACGGCAGTATGGCGGATTCGCGCCTCACCTGGGCCCGGCTTGCCGACATTGATCTCCTCCCAAACCAGGACTTCCGGACCGCCGGTCTTGTGAAAACGAATGGCATAGGTCATGGGCGTTGCTCCCTTGTCGTTGCGTTGATGGTCCGAGAAAAAGCGGATCAGCGATCGTCCAGGCACCGGAAATAGGCATTTGGTCCGCCCGTTACAGTACAGAGACGTAACAAGAATGTCACAGCGACCGACAAACGCCCGCCGTTCCACCTCCGTTCGAAAGAGTTGATGACGGCCTCTCGACGAGCGGCGGTAACTTTCACGCGGGGTTTGGTGGTCGCTTGCGAAGGAGAGCCGAGATGCCAGCTTATGTACAGCATCATCAGGATATCGAAATCGCGCCCGTGATTTGCCCGACATGCATGGGGTTCCTGCCGATGTATGTGCGCGAGGTCGAGCCGCACTGGAGCCTTGCCAAGATCGATTTCGTCTATGAGTGCGCCGATTGCGGTGCCGAGGTCAGGCAGACTATCCGCAAGCCGGAACTGCTGCGGCACTGATCGCATCATCAGCTACCTCTCAAGTATTTGCGCTGAACGGAAAAAGCAGGTCGGCGCGGATCAGGCCGTCCCAAACGAGGCTTGTTCTTTGCCGGGAACGCAGGCAGAACAAGCCTCAATCAAGACCTTTGGGAGCGCCCTTTCGTGGCTGAACAGAAGGCCTCGACCTCGATCGAGGCAGTGGAGAGCGGCCTCGCCGCGCAGGGCTATATCGCGAGCCGGCAGATCGCGACCGCAGTTTATCTGTCGCAACAGATCGAAAAGCCGATCCTGGTCGAGGGACCCGCGGGCGTCGGCAAGACCGAACTGGCCAAGGCGATTGCCGCCTGGAGCGGCAAGAAGATGATCCGCCTGCAATGCTATGAAGGCCTCGACGAGGCCAAGGCGCTCTACGAGTGGAAATACGCCAAGCAGCTGCTCTACACCCAGATCCTCAAGGACAAGCTCGGCGAAGTGCTCGGCGGCGCACAGACGTTGCATGCCGCGCTCGCCCAGCTTCATGATTTCGGCGACGTGTTCTTCTCCAAGGAGTTCGTCGAGCCGCGTCCGCTGCTCCAGGCGCTGGAGCACCCCGGCGGCTGCGTGCTGCTGATCGACGAGATCGACAAGTCCGACGCCGAATTCGAATCGCTGCTGCTGGAAATCCTCTCGGATTTCCAGGTCACCATCCCCGAACTCGGCACCGTCTCGGCGATCACGCCGCCGACGGTGATCCTCACCTCCAACAGCGAGCGCGACCTCGGCGACGCACTGAAGCGGCGCTGCCTGCATCTGCATATCGGCTTCCCGGAACAGCGGCTTGAAGAGCGCATCGTCGAGAGCCGCGTGCCCAATATCTCGCAGACGCTGCGCCGGCAGATGGTCGGCTTCATCCACGAAATCCGCTCGCTGGATCTGAAGAAGCTGCCCTCTGTCAGTGAGACCATCGACTGGGCGCGCGTGCTGGTGCTGCTTCAGGCTTCCGAGCTCGACACCGAGATCGTCAAGGACACCCTTAACGTGCTCCTGAAATACGAGGCCGATATCGAGGCTGCTCACCCGCAGATCACGACCTTTATTGCCAAGGCGACCCGGTCCAACGTCTTCGGTTGACGCCCGATGCGCGAGAACCTTCATCGTTTCTTTCGGGCGGCGCGGGGCGCCGGCGTCCACGTTTCGCCTGCCGAAAGCATCGATGCGATGCGTGCAGTGGCGCAGGTTGGCATCGACGACCGCGCCATCCTGCGTGACGCGCTGCTCCTGACGCTCGCCAAGTCGCAAGACGAGAAGCTCGCACTTGGCGACTGCTTTGACCTGTTCTTCAGCCAGCCGGAGCCGCGGCAAGACCAACCTGACGCCGACAGCGACGACGAGGCCTCGCAGGACACGGATCAGTCGCCCTCGCCAGCTTCGGAGGGCGAAGCGGGCGGAGGTCAGCCTCGGCAAGAATTGGGTCCGCTCGCGCAGATGCTGCTGTCGCAGGACCGCAACGCGATCCAGGCCGCCATGGCCAACGCCGCCGGCGCGGCTTCGCTCTCCGACATCCGCTACTCGACCCAGCGCGGCATCTTCTCCAGCCGCATCCTCGACGCCATGGGCCTTCAGCGCCTGCGCGACGATCTCGACGGACTGACCGCGACCAATCCGGCGCTGGCCGAGCGCCTGCGCGCTGCGCTCGATGCCTTGCGTGAAGCGGTGCGCGATACGGTCTCGCAGGGGCTTGCGCTCTATGCACGCGAGGAGGCCGAAAACCTCCGCAACGAAATCCTGCGCAACGCGCCGCTGGCCCGCATCGAGCGGCGTCAGGTGGCGGAAATGCGGGCGCTTATCCGCCAGATCGCGCGGCGGCTGCGCGAGCGCTATTCGAAGCCACGCAAGCGCCAGCGCCGCGGTCATCTCGACGTCCGACGCACGCTGCGTCGCAACGCCGCCTGGGGCGGCGTGCCCTTCCTCACCGCTTGGAAGCGCAAGCATCGTGACCGACCGAAGATCGTTGCGCTGTGCGACGTCTCAGGCTCGGTCGCGCAGGTCTCCGACTTCTTCCTGCTCCTGATCCACTCGCTGCATGAAGTGGTGGACGACGTCCGCTCCTTCGCATTCTCGTCACATCTGATCGAGGTCAGCGAGACCCTGGAGAAGAAGTCGCCGGAAGAGGCGATGGCCGAGATCATGTCCAAGGTCGGCTTCGGCTCATCCGACTATGGCTCTTCTCTGGTCGATTTCGAAAAAGACTTCATGAGCACGCTGACACCGCAGACCACGGTGATCGTGCTCGGCGATGCCCGGAGCAACAATCTCGATCCGCGCGCCGACATTTTGCGCCGGATCTCCGAACGCTCGAAGCGGCTGGTCTGGCTCAATCCCGAAGGACGGCTTGCCTGGGGCTTCGGCGATTCCGAGATGCCGCGTTACGCCACATTTTGCAGCGTGGTGCGGCCATGCGCCACCGCGCAGCAGCTCGAGCGCGCAGTCTCCGATATCGTTGCGACGTATCAGTAGGCCTGGTTGCAGCCGTTAGTTTCGCGCAAGCTCCGTGTGAGCGACGTTGCACTCGCGAAAGTGATAGGCGATTTCGTCGAGCGCGCGCTCTTCCCATTCCTGCGCTTGCGCCAGCCAGAACACGCGGCGCTCGAAATCGAGCGCAGCGCGCTCGCGACACAGGGATTCCTGACTGCGGATTTCTACCAGCCTGTTCATGCACTCACACTCCTGCCGTGTGAAGCTATTCCCCGCGAATCAGCGTAGCAGAATTCCGAACATGGCGCCTCACCCTTTCTGTGCACATCGCGTCGCAGAATGGGACAGCAACGCTTCCCGTGCACTGCGGCCATCGCGGCGCAACATCAAATCCGAATCATCAATTAGTGATCGGCGATTCAGGACGATATTCGCCTTGGCTTGATCTTAACTATTGTGGCGCAATGGACTGCGGCAATTCGTGAACAGTAGTTCTAAACAACTCACCGAATTCCCGACTCATTGTCGTCGCATGGTCTTCATGCAGCGCCGCTAACAGGGGCGCGCGAACACGACTATCGCTTGAGGCAGCATGAGCAACGACGTCGACTTTGATCTTTCAGCCGACCAGTGGGAAGCGCTGCGCGCGCTTCGCAACCCGGCGTCGAGCGGTCGCCTCTCGAAAGCTTACCTCATCGAGAGTCTCGTCAAGCTCGGCCTCGTGGTTGTGAACGACGGTACGCCTGCGATGACGCCGATTGGACGCAAGGTGTTGGTGCGCGGATCATGCCGGTTGCTGGACCTGGTTGCGTAGCGCGCGCATTAAAAAATCTGGGCCGTCACGACCGCGTAAGCGATGAACACAACGCCAAGCCCCCACACCATCGCTGGAATCTGTGACCGCCGTCCGACCGTCACTTCCAGCGCGATGTAGCTCAGAGTGCCAAGGGCCATGCCGTTGATGAGGTTGTTGGTCAGAAC
Source organism: Bradyrhizobium manausense (assembly GCF_018129685.1). Taxonomy (GTDB): domain Bacteria; phylum Pseudomonadota; class Alphaproteobacteria; order Rhizobiales; family Xanthobacteraceae; genus Bradyrhizobium; species Bradyrhizobium manausense_D. The sequence continues at coordinate 328,320 of NZ_JAFCLG010000004.1, read as the reverse complement.
GGTGACCAACAGCGTCAGAACGATCGGAACCGCATTGCCAAGATCGGTCATGTCGATGCGGGCGAGCCCCTGCATCATCAACACGCCGACGAGCACCAGAGCAGGTGCGGTCGCTTGCGACGGGATGATCACAAAGATCGGCCAGAAGAACAGCGCGAGGAAGAAGAATCCCGCAACGGTCAGCGACGTCAAGCCGGTGCGTCCGCCGGCCTGCACGCCGGTGATCGATTCGATGTAGGCCGTCACCACCGACGTGCCGAACAGCGGGCCGACGATCGACGCCGTCGCATCGGTCGCAAACGCAGCGGTGGCATTCGGGATCGAGCCGTCGGGCTTGCGCAAATTGGCAGCGCCCGTCACGCCGATCAGCGTGCCCAACGTGGAGAAGAATTCGGCACACAGGAAATAGAACAAAAGTGGCAGCGCCACGACGAAATGACTGAAGAGATAGCCGACGTCGAGCGCCATGAAGGTGCTGGTCGGCCAGCGCGGCCAAGACAGGATGGCCGATGGCATCGACGTGACCATCTTGCCGTTGGCGCCGGGAACGAAGAAGCCGATCACGGTCAGCAACACGATCGACAGGATCAGCGCCGCAGGCACCCGGCGCACCACCAGCACTGGCGTGAGCATGAGCCCGAACAGCGTCAGCAGCACGGGCGGGCTGCGCAACGATCCCATGGCGATGTAAGTCGATGGATTTTGCACCACGAATCCAGCTCCCCGCAGCGCGATGAAGACGATGAGGGTGCCGACCGCGGACTGAATACCGATCTTCAGCGCTTCCGGCACGTCCTTTGCGACTTTCTCGCGCAGCTTCGACAGGCTTAGGATCAGGAACAGCACGCCGGTGAAGGCGACCATGGCCAGCGCCCCTTGCCACGGCATGCCCATCTGCTTGACGATGACATAAGTGAAGATGACGTTCGAACCCATTGCGGGCGCGACCGCGAGCGGCAGATTGGCCCACAGCCCCATCATCACCGAGCCGAAGATCGCGGCCAGCGCCGTAGCGCTGACGAGATCGGCGCGATCCATTCCTGCATTGGACATGATCGCCGGGTTCACCGCGATGATATAGGCCATCGCCGCGAACGTGGTCGCTCCGGCCATCATCTCGCGGCCGACGCTCGTGCCACGCTCTGTGAGGCGAAAGGCCCGATCGAGCAGCCCGGGAGCTGCGTGCGGGGTCCGTTCTTCGGAGGCGGCTTGTGGCTTGGTCATCTCGTTCATCGCAGTCGTCCCCCTACCAGACCACCGGGTGCGCTTCGCCGGTTTGCACGTTGATGAAACCAAGCGGCGCCTGCTCGCACGGCGCCACCAGCACCCAGCTCCAGGGCGCGCAGGTCAGCGTTGCAAACATGAGCCGTTCGGGGAATCCCGGATACCAGCGCGGCCGGAACGTCGGCTCGTACATCCAGTCGACATTGCGGCCTTCTGCGTAAAGCGCCTGCATCTCGGCATCGAGCGCCTGCGCAGAACGGCAGCTCATGAGCCCGCCGACTTCGAAGCGTACGGTGGCAACGAGCTCGCCTTCACGCACCAGCGCCCAGCCGCCCTGAAGCTCGATCAGCGCATTCACCGCCTTCGCCATCGCCGCGTCGGACGAGCCGACCACCCAGATATTGTGCTTATCATGCGCCACCGAGCAGGCGAGCGCCGTCTCCGGCGTGCGCGGTCCACAGCCGCGCCAAAACATCTTTGCGACACGCCCGTCGCCGGAAAAGCGATCGACGATGGCAAATTTGGTGATGGCCTCGCTCTCGTCGCGCTGAACGGCACCATCACGCACCGGCAGTTCGAGCGTGTAGAATTCGGGATGCCAATGGAAGGGGCGGATCACCGCTGCTTTCATCGTGGCCCGACCGGGCTCCGCCCGCAGCTCGAAATCCCCAGGCTTGATCGTGCGCTTGATATTGACAGTCTTGGTCGCCCATTCCGGCCATTCGATCTTCGGCACCTCGCCAAGATAGCGCTTGCCCTCGGAGACCTGCGCACCATCGGCCCACACTTCGGCGATCGTGAGCTTGGTGACGTCCGAGAGCAACACGACATCGCCGAAGCGCCCGGGAGCCAGACTCCCGACGAACGGCGTGATGCGCATGTGCCGCGCCGGATTGATGGTGAGACACTGGATCGCAACCTCTGGCGCCAGACCGGCTTCGATCGCGACCCGGGCATTGTGGTCGCTGGCGCCGAGCTCGAGCGTGTGGCTGGCGCTGCGGTCGTCCGTGGTGAACGCGATCTGCGACCAGTCCTGCAAACCCTTCGCAAGCAGCCATTTGACGATCTCGTCCATGGCGTAGACACGCAGCTCGACAAAGAGACCGCGTGTGAGCTTGTCCCAGGTCTCCTCCGGTGTCTGCACCTCGTGGTCAGAGGCGAGCCCGGCCGCGGCAAAGGCGTTGATGGAGGGCAGATCCCGCAGGCCCGAGGCGTGGCCTTCGACGACGCCACGTGCCGCGAACGTCGCCTCGATCATGCCCCAGAGCCGCTTGTAGGAGGGATTGTCGGGATTCCATACCGCGGGCCAGTCCATGACTTCGTCGAGCCCCGTCACCATCAGGCTCTCGGCCATGAAGCGCGCCTGCTCGTCGCGGCCATACCAACCGCCACCCCATTCGTAAGCCGTCGGCGGCACCGCCGAGCCCGGCTGCGGGAAAATTTTGAGTGGCGAGCCGCGTCGGCGTGCCTCGAACCAAAATTCGAGATTGCGCGCACCATTGACGTTGGAGAACTCGTGGCTTGCCTCGCAGGTCCAGGTATTGCCATGCGGCAGCACCAGCGCCGCCTCCCATTCGGGCGTCAGGTGCGAGCTCTCGATATGCTTGTGCACTTCGCCGAAGCCGGGCACGGCCGCAAGATCCGGCCGATGCACGCGCTCGCGGACCTCGCCGGGGTAGCTTCCGGCCGGCCCCACCCACGCGATACGCCGGCCCTTGAAGATGATCTCCTGATCCTCGCTCCAGGTGCGGCTATGGACGTCGAGCAATTTGCCGACCCGCAAGGCGCGATCAGCGGGTCGGCGCCCGAGCGCCGTCAGCACCAGGTCCTGACGAATGCGAACCTCGTCGGGCGCATTGATCAGGAGATCGTCTGACATCACGTTCATGGCCTGCCTCACTCTATGCCGGTACTTTCGCAGCCGCGATCCGCTTCCGCGGCGGTTTACCCGCCTTGTTGTCGCTCTTGCCGGCGCGCGCTGCAGCGGCATCGCGCTGACGAACATCTTTCAAAAGGGTCGTGAGCGCCCACTCGATGGCATCGGCGATCTCGCTGCTCGTCATGCCGAAATCCTCGCGCATCGCGTTCCAGGCCAGCACGTTGTTGAGGTAGGACGCGAGCGCCTCCGCCTGGCGGACCTCCCTGGCGGGAAGGTGCCTCGCCAGCGGCGCCACCGCCTTGCGATGCTGGTCGATCAGATGCCGCCTGAAGCCGGCGCGCACCCGGCGGCCCGCTCTGGTCATTGCGATGGCACGCGCCAGATGCGGATGACGGTCGAACCGCTTGCACAGCTTGCGGAAGATCTCGGGGAGTTCGTCCGGCGAGGTGAAGGGAATGTAGCTGAAGACGTTGTTCTCGATCCATTCGCCGGCCGCTGCGAACAATTCCGCGCGGGTCTTGAAGTGCCGATAGATGGTTCGCTCCGCCACCTTCGCACGCTTGGCCACCGCGGCCATGGAAACGTCGTCGGCCTCTTCATCCTCCAGCGTCGCGACGAAGGCGGCAACGATGCGCTGCCGCGTCATCTCGGCATATTCGCCGCGCAGGCTTGCACCATCTCGCTCTGCTGTATGTCGCTCTGCTGTACTCATGTCATAAGTCTGACATCAGCCGATTTGGAGGGTCAAGCCGAGACTTGAGGCACGCGGCGCTTCAACAATGGGCGTTGGCGCGCTCCGGCGGCCGGGGCGCACGACGCTCGCCTGCCGCCCGAAAAATGGACTTTTGCGCATCGCCAAAATCGGATTTGCTCTTCCGAGAACTGCGCGCAACGGCGCCGCGCAGGCGGCAAGGGAGCTGGTCATGAACGGGCTTGGTGGACTGAACAAATCGCCCAACGGCGTGGTCATTGGGCTCGTGCAATTGCAACTGCCGAATGTCGTGACCCGTGCCGATCTCGCGAGGCAAACCGAGCGCATCGTCTGGATGGTCGGCAAGGCCCGTCGCAACCTCTCCACCATGGATCTGGTGGTATTCCCCGAATACTCGCTGCACGGCCTCTCGATGGACACCAATCCCGAGATCATGTGCCGGCTCGACGGGCCGGAGGTCGCCGCGTTCAAGCAGGCCTGCATCGACAACCGGATCTGGGGCTGCTTCTCCATCATGGAGTTCAACCCGCACGGCAATCCCTATAACTCCGGCCTGATCATCGACGACCACGGCGAGATCAAGCTCTATTATCGCAAGCTTCATCCCTGGATTCCGGTCGAACCGTGGGAGCCCGGCGATATCGGCATTCCCGTGATCGAGGGGCCGAACGGCGCCAAGATCGCGCTGATCATCTGCCACGACGGCATGTTCCCGGAGATGGCGCGCGAATGCGCCTACAAGGGTGCGGAGATCATGATCCGCACGGCCGGCTACACCGCGCCGATCCGCGATGCCTGGCGCTTCACCAACCAGGCCAATTCGTTCCAGAACCTGATGGTCACTGCGAATGTCTGCATGTGCGGCTCGGACGGCTCGTTCGATTCCATGGGCGAAGGCATGATCGTCAATTTCGACGGCAGCGTGCTGGCCCACGGCACCACCGGCCGCGCCGACGAGATCATCACCGCCGAGGTGCGCCCCGATCTCGTGCGCGAGGCCCGCATCAACTGGGGCGTCGAGAACAACATTTACCAGCTCTGGCACCGCGGCTATGTCGCAGTGAAGGGTGGCGCGATGGACTGCCCCTACACCTTCATGCAGGACATGGTCGCCGGCACATACCGGCTACCTTGGGAGGATCAGGTCAAGGTCACCGACGGCACGTCCTGCGGCTTCCCGGCACCGACGCGGATGTTCGGCAGGACGGCGAAAGCGGCTGAATAGGCCGCTTTAGCCCGAAACTGCGACATTCTGGCACGGTTGTTGCTCCTCCCTGATGTTCTGGACGTCGTCAAAACGGGGGAGTCATCATGTCGACCATTGCCGCGGCCCCGGCCGCCGAGCGCAAGCCGCTCTATTCTTCGTTGTTCGTCCAGGTCCTGGGCGCGTTGATCCTGGGTATCATTCTCGGAGTGGCCACGCCGGATTTTGCCATCAGCCTCAAGATCCTCAGCGACGCCTTCCTGAAGCTGATCTCGATGATCGTGGCGCCGATCGTGTTCTGCGTCGTCGTGCACGGCATTGCCGGCGCCGGCGATCTGAAGAAAGTCGGCCGGGTCGGCGTCAAGGCGTTGCTCTATTTCGAGGTGATGACGACCGTGGCGCTCGTGGTCGGCCTGCTGCTCGCCTACATCTTCGGTCCCGGCCACGGCATGAACATCGATCCCTCGACACTCGACGCCAAGGCGCTCAACACCTACGCTGACAACGCCCACAAGCTGGCCGGCGGCGGCATCGGCGCCTTCCTGATGAACGTGATCCCGACCACCTCATTCGACGCGCTCTCGCGCAACGACGTGCTTCAGGTGCTGTTCTTCGCGGTGCTGTTCGGCGTCGGTCTCGCACTGGTCGGCGGCGAGAAGGGCGCACTCGTCACCTCGATGATCGACGCGGCCTCCACCGTCCTGTTCCGCGTCATGGGGCTGATCGTTCGGGTTGCGCCACTTGGCGTGCTCGGCGCCGTCGCCTATACGGTCGGCAAATATGGCGTCGGCTCGCTGAAGCAGCTCGTCTCGCTGGTGATGCTGTTCTACGTCTCCGTCGGAATCTTCGTGCTCGGCGTGCTCGGCAGCGTGATGGCACTCGCCGGAATCAACATCCTCAAATTCCTGTCCTACCTGCGCGAAGAGCTGATGATCGTGCTTGCGACCGCCTCGTCCGATGCGGTGCTGCCGCAGATCATGAAGAAGCTGGAGCGCATGGGCGTGAAGGATTCGGTGGTCGGCCTCGTCATCCCGACCGGCTACTCCTTCAATCTCGACGCCTTCTCGATCTACCTTACGCTGGCTGTCGTCTTCATCGCACAGGCCACCAACACGCCGCTGTCCTTCGGCGATCTCCTGCTGGTGCTGGGCGTCTCCCTGATCACGTCGAAGGGCGCGCATGGCGTGCCGGGCTCGGCGATCGTGATCCTGGCGGCGACGCTGAATGCGGTGCCGAGCATTCCAGCGATCGGCCTCGTGCTCGTGTTGTCGGTCGACTGGTTCATCGGCATGGCCCGCGCAGTCGGCAACCTCATCGGCAATTGCGTCGCGACCGTGGTCGTCGCCGCCTGGGAGGGCGACCTCGACCGCGCCAAGGCGGCCAAAGTTCTCGAGGGCGGCGAGTTGGTGGACGTGACGGCGGGGTAGCCCGCGGATCAGTCGTTCCACTGAAGGAGTGGCGTTCCATACGCCCTCCTCCACACCGAGAGGAAGCGCGGGAACCACGAGTGCGCCACCGCGCCTTTGTAGGCCCAGGTGCGATACTTCAACCCTTGCTCCGAAATCAGCTCCTGATAGCCGCCGTGGACCTCTGTCGCGGTGCGGATGTCTTTCAATATCCCTTGCGCGCAGGCGCGGTAGGAATTGCTCGCCGAGGCTTCGTCAAAGTCCAGCATGCGATCCGCGAACTCGACATTGAATGTCGGCCACGATGAGCGCCCCTGATAGGCCGGCGCCGCAATCTTGTGGATCATCTTGTTGCGCGGATTATCCGCCGACACCAGAAAGTGGAACGTGCTGGGGATGCGGAAGCGGGGCTCGGCGATGATCAGATCCGTTGTGGCCGCGAACAGCGCGCGCTCATTTGCATCGTTCATGTCCCAGAAGCCGCGATGCACACTGACGAAATCCAGCGCGACCAGCGACACCGGCGTGCCCGCCGGGCCATCCAGCGAATGCCTGACGTAGCCGTCCTTGCCGAACAGGCGGAGCAGGCCCTTCTTGTATTCCGCAAGGTCACGCCCGAGCAGCCGCTTCAGAGCAACCTCGTCGACGACGCCAAGCTGCACACCCCACATAAACGTCGTGTAAACGCAGGCATTGGTGACGAAACGCCGGCGCTCGGCGCGGGTGTCGGTTGCCGCAGAGCGAGGCCCGCTGGCGTCGCAGAGCAAATATCCGACGCCATCAACGTCGAACGTCTCGAGCTCGCTTGCGAGCTTCAGAATCGCGCGCTTCAGATCGGCGCCATATTCGGCCAGCAACAGGCGTCCGGCATGCGCACATTGCGACATTGCAACATGAGACGACGCCCGCTCCTCGGCCGAGAGCATCTGTTGGAGCCCCGCCAGTATTCCGAGCAGCGTGTCGGAGGGACGCGAGAAATAATTCACGCCGAGATATCGGCCGCGCCCCGCCGGAACGATGGTCGTCGTGACGACATCGGCGCGAACTGCCTCCAGCAACAGGCGAACGCTCTTTTCGAGCAGGCGCGCCCGGCGCACCGCGTCCTGCGCATCCATGATGGTCTCGGGATCGAGCACGTCAGGATAGAACCATGCAAAGTCGCGCGGGTAATAGGCCGAGGCGTGCGGAGCGCCCGTGACGAGGAACGCCTCGGTCACCGAAAAGGCGCTGTCCATCGAGTGCCGGTAGAGGTCTTCGATGGCCGACAGCGAGTGACGCGGCTTTCTCAGAAACCGGTCACCGAGAAAATTCACCGCCTGAAGGGCGTTGGCGACAAAGGTCGCAGCCGCGCCCTGGTAAAATCGGTTCTCTGGATGCGCTGGAAAGGAAATATAGCTATTCATAGTGCTTAAGTCGGCCAAAGTCTCTGATGGTTCGGTGCTGGCTTATTCTAAATGCGGCTGATTCGCCTCTCTACCCGGGAACTTGCGGGGCTCGCGGCATCGTTAACTCGGCGTGACTACCCCTGACGCGGCCGGAAGTTCTCGATCACCCGCAGCAAGACCCGCGCGCCGGCATCGGCGTCCGCCAGCTCGACATGCTCGTCCGGATGATGGCTGATGCCGCCGCGGCAGCGGACGAAGATCATCCCGACATCTGCGACGTCGATCATCGCCATGCCATCATGCCCTGCCCCACTCGGCAGTTCGAAGGTGGGAAACCCTTCGGCGGCGATCGCCTGCGCGATCTGACTCTTCAGCCAGGGTGCGCAAGGCGCGGTGCGGTTCTCGTGGGTGACGTCGAGCTGGAGCGCCAATTGCCGGCGCTTGGCGATCGCCTCGATCCGGCGGACGACGTCGGCGACCGCGCGCTTGCGATGCATGTCAGTCGGCGCGCGCATGTCGATGGTGAAGGATACTTCGCCCGGAATGACGTTGGTCGCACCGGGCCTCGCCTGGATGTAGCCGACGGTGCCGACCAGGCCGCCCTCGTCGGTACGACAGAACTGCTCGATGGCGCCGATGCATTCGGCCGCGCCAGTCAGCGCGTCGCGGCGTAGCGCCATCGGCACCGTGCCGGCGTGACCGGCCATGCCGGTGAGCCGTGCGGCCAGCCGCGTCGCGCCCGCGATCGCCGTGACGACGCCGACAGGGAGATTCCGGTCTTCCAGCACCGGCCCCTGCTCGATGTGCAATTCGAGATAGGCCAGCAACTCGCGCCGGGCCCTTGCGGCCGCGCCGATATGATCGGGCTCGAGGCCGAATTTGACGAGCGCATCGCGCATCGAGATGCCGTCGCGGTCGCGTGTGTTCAAGACGCTCTCGTCGAACGTCCCGGCCACGGCGCGGCTGCCGAGCAGGGTGGAGGCGAAGCGTACGCCTTCTTCGTCGGCAAAGCCAACGACCTCGATCGCAAACGGAAGGCGCTTGCCGCGGCGATTGAGATCGGCGACGCAAGCGATCGCCGTAATCACGCCCAGCGGCCCGTCCCATTTGCCGGCATCCCGCACCGTGTCGTAGTGCGAGCCGAGCATCAGGCACGGCGCTCCTGGCCGCTCGCCTTCGTAGCGGCCGCAGACATTGCCAATCGCATCGAGATGCGCGCTCATGCCGGCCTCCCGCATCCAGCCGAGGATGAGGTCCGAGGCGACGCGCAGCTCCTTCGTGAGATAGATGCGGGTGAGCTTGCCGTCTTCTTCCGAGATTGCCGCGAGCTCGTTGATCCGGCGTACGATCTCTTCGCCGAGCCATGCATTCTGAACGGCGGTACCAGCACCCATCTCGGTCAAGCTTTCCATCCTCAAGACCGCGCGGGCGGTCGCAACGTCAATCGATACAAGTTCGGTGCCAGCGAATTCAGCGCAGCACCCGTTCCGGGTCAGCGCGTGGTTAGCATGAATGTGAGTCGTCAGCCGAACGCCCGCGGCAATCCATACCCACGAGAGATCAGGTTAAGACTGCTTAACTACATTGCATACAATCTAGAGATACCGCCTATAATTTAATCTGCTGATTTCCTGATCAAGATTCGACAATTATAAATAGTCAATATTTTTCAAAGAACTACATGCAAGTGCACATCCCTTAGCCTCTGGCACGAAGCTTGCGACATCTTATCCGGGCTCCGCCAGACCGGCGCAGCCGCGAGATTGAGGCGGTCCGGCCGCCAAGGGGAGCAAGCAATGGATTTTGGCAGGATTTCACGACGTCACTTGTTGCAGGGCGGTGCAGCCCTCACCCTCGGCGCGGCGGCCGGCGCCCGCCCGGCCTTCGCGGCCGACACCACCATCGGCTTTATCTATGTCGGCTCGCGCGACGACTATGGTTACAACCAGGCCCACGCGCAGGGTGCCGCGGCGCTGAAGAAGATCCCCGGCCTCAAGGTGGTTGAAGAAGAGAAGGTGCCGGAGACCGACGCGGTCGAGAAGACGATCGAGTCCATGATCAACCTCGACGGCGCCACCCTGCTCTTCCCGACCTCGTTCGGCTACTACAATCCGCACATGATCAAGATGGCCAACAAGTACCCGAAGCTGCGCTTCGAGCACTGCGGCGGCCTCTGGACCGACAAGGATCCGAAGAACGCCGGCAGCTATTTCGGCTATATCGACGAGGCCCAGTACATCTCGGGCATCGTCGCCGGCCTGACGTCGAAGAGCGGCAAGCTCGGCTTCGTGGCAGCCAAGCCGATTCCCCAGGTGCTGCGCAACATCAACGCCTTTGCGCTCGGCGCCAGGTCCGTCAATCCGAAGGCGACCACGCAAGTGATCTTCACCGGCGACTGGTCGATGCCGGTCAAGGAGGCCGAAGCCACCAACAGCCTGATCGACCAGGGCGTGGACGTTCTCACCTGTCACGTCGACGGCCCCAAGACCATGGTCGAGAATGCCGCGCGGCGTGGTGCCTTCGTCTGCGGCTATCACACCAACCAGTCGGCGCTGGCGCCCAAGGCCTATCTCACCGGCGCAGAGTGGAACTGGGAAGCGCTCTATCCGAAGTTCGTGAAGATGATCGCTGCCGGCGAAGGCATCCCGAATTTCTACCGCGGCGGCCTGAAGGAAGAGATCGTCAAGACCTCGCCCTATGGCGAGGCCGTCTCGGCCGAGGCACGCAAGGCCGCGGACGAGGCCAAGGCCAAATTCCTGTCGGCGGACGGGTTTGCCATCTTCAAGGGCGGCCTGGTCGACAACAAGGGCAAGACGGTGATCCCGGCCGGTACCGACCGCGGTCAGAAGGACCCCGAGCTCGAGAAGATGGACTATCTCGTCGAGGGCGTGCTCGGAGCGACTTCGTGACATCGGAAGCAGCGGATTCCGCCGAGGCGGTCGGGGCCGTTGCCCCGGCCGCCGACCCGGGCTTTCTGCAACGCTACGGCGGCACGATCGAGTATGTCCTGATCCCGGGCGCGGCGCTCGCCGGCGCGCTCGTGGTCTTCGGCATCTTCGTCATGCTGTTCGGCAAGAACCCGCTGGACCTTTATTTCTACATGTACCAGGGCGCCTTCGGCACCTGGTTCTCATGGCAGAACACGCTGACCCGTGCCGCCCCCCTCATCCTCACGGCACTCTGCACTGCGCTGCCCGCACAGCTCGGCATGGTGATCATCGGCGGCGAAGGCGCGTTGCTGATCGGCGCGTTATCGGCGACCAGCGCCGCGCTGTTGCTTCAGGGCATGCCGCCGCTCGTCGTGCAGGTCGCCATGGTCGTCGCCGGCGTGATCGGCGGCGGCTTGTGGATCATGCTCGCCGGCGGCTTGCGGCAATATCGCGGCGTCAACGAGACGATCTCGAGCCTGCTGCTCGTCTACATCGCGCTCGCAATCCTCAATCACCTCGTCGAAGGCATGATGCGGGACCCTGCCAGCCTCAACAAGCCGTCGACCCGCGAGATCGGCGCTGCCAACATGATCGGCTCGATCCCCGGCACCGACGTGCATTGGGGCCTCGTGTTCGGCCTGATCGCCGCGATCGCCGCCTACATCCTGATCTATCACACCGTGTTCGGTTTCGCCGCGCGCGTTGCCGGCGGCAACATTCGAGCTGCAAAGATCGTCGGCCTTGGCGTCAGCAAGCTGATCCTGACCATCTGCTTCCTCGCGGGAGGCGCCGCAGGCCTTGCCGGCATGGTCGAGGTCGCCGCCGTGCAGGGCCGTACCAACGCCAATCTCGCGGCTGGCTACGGCTTCACCGGCATCCTTGTCGCCTTCCTGGCGCGGCAGAACCCGCTTGCGATCATCCCTGTCGCGATCCTGCTCGGCGGCATCAGCGCCAGCGGTGGCCTGCTGCAGCGTCGGCTGGGACTGCCTGATGCGTCCGTGCTCGTGCTGCAAGGCATCATCTTCGTCTTCGTGCTTGCCAGCGATGCGCTTTACGGCCGCATCGGGTTTCTGAAGGGAAAATCCTGAGATGGCAGACGGATCGATCGGACTCTGGACCGTCCCGCTCGCCGTCCTCGGCGGCGCCATTCGTGTCTCCACGCCATTCCTGTTCGTGAGCTTGGGGGAATGCATCACCGAGCGCTCGGGCCGCATCAATCTCGGCCTCGAGGGCACGCTGGTGATGGGCGCAATGAGCGCCTACGGCATCTCCTACCTGACTGGATCACCCTGGCTTGGCGTGCTCGCCGCCGGCATTACCGGCGCGCTTCTCGGTGCGCTGCATGCCGGCATCTGCTCGCTGCCGCGCGTCAACGACGTGGCGGTCGGCATCGCGTTGATGCTGTTCGGCACCGGCCTCGCCTTCTATCTCGGCAAGCCGCTGATCGAGCCCACCGCGCCGCGGCTGCCCGCGATCGATTTCGGCTGGTGGAGCGATATCCCGCAGCTGCGGGCCGCACTGCGCGTCAACGTCCTTTTCCTGATCGGCGTCGTGCTCGCGCCAATCCTCTATTGGGCCTTCCGCACCACACGCTGGGGCCTGCTGATCCGCACCGCCGGCGAAAGCTCCGACGCCGCCCGCGCGATGGGCCATTCCGTACTGCTGATCCGCTTGCGCGCCACCATGGTCGGCGGCTTCCTCGCTGGCATCGGCGGCTCGTTTCTGTCGCTGTTCTATCCCGGCAGCTGGAACGAAGGCCTGTCCTCGGGTCAGGGCATCACCGCGGTCGCGCTCGTCATCTTCGCGCGCTGGGATCCCCTGCTCTGCCTGTGGGCCTCGCTCGCCTTCGGTGGCGCCGCGGCCTTGGGACCGGCGCTGCAATCGGTCGGCGTCACCTCCGGCTATCATCTATTCAACGCTGCGCCCTACATCCTGACGCTGGCGATCATGATCGTCACCTGCTCGCCGAAACGCACGCTGACCGGAGCCCCGGCCGAATTGTCGATCACCCGCTAGAGAGCACAGCCATGCCCGAGCGCTATCTCAAGTCCGAGCCTTATGCCTGGCCCTACAACGGCGATCTGCGTCCTCAAAACACCGCGCTCATCATCATCGACATGCAGACCGACTTCTGCGGCGTCGGCGGCTATGTCGACAAGATGGGCTACGACCTCTCGCTGACGCGGGCGCCGATCGAACCGATCAAGAAGCTGCTCAGCGTCATGCGCGCGCAGGGCTTTCACATCATCCATACCCGCGAGGGCCATCGCCCGGACCTCTCGGATCTGCCTGCCAACAAGCGCTGGCGCTCGCGCCAGATCGGCGCCGGCATCGGCGACCCCGGCCCCTGCGGCCGCATCCTGGTACGCGGCGAGCCTGGCTGGGACATCATCGAGGAGCTTAGGCCCCTGCCGGGCGAGCCTGTTATCGACAAGCCCGGCAAGGGCTCGTTCTGCGCCACTGATCTCGAATTGATCCTGCGCGTGCGCGGCATCGAGAACATCGTGCTGACCGGCATCACCACCGACGTCTGCGTCCACACCACCATGCGCGAGGCCAACGATCGCGGCTTCGAATGCGTCCTGCTGCACGATTGCTGTGGCGCGACCGACAAGAGCAACCACGAGCACGCGCTCAAGATGATCAAGATGCAGGGCGGCGTGTTCGGCGCGGTCTCGACCTCGGACGCCTTCATCGGAGCGATTTCGTGATCATCGGCGAGCCGCCTCCGCTTGTCGGCGCCTTCGGTGTCGACGCCATCGCCATGACCATGCGCTTCGGCGATTTCCTGGCGTTGGACAATGTCGAGCTGAAGGTGCGGCCGGGCTCTTTCCACGCGCTGCTCGGCGAGAACGGCGCCGGCAAGTCGACGCTCGTCAAATGCATCATGGGCTATTACCACGCGACCGAAGGCGACATTCTCGTCGGCGGGCGCGAGCAGGCCATCGCCAATCCGAAGGATGCCCACGCGCTCGGCCTCGGCATGGTCTACCAGCACTTTACGTTGGTGCCGGCCATGACGGTGGCCGAAAATCTGGTGCTGGCGCGCGACGACGTGCCGGCGGTGGTGAACTGGCCGAAGGAGATGAGGGAGCTCGAGGCCTTCCTGGCCCGAATGCCGTTCAAGGTGCCGCTCTCCGCAAAGGTCTCCGACATCTCGGCCGGCGAGCGGCAGAAATGCGAGATCCTGAAACAGCTCTATCTGAAGCGCCGTTTCCTGATTCTGGACGAGCCGACCTCGGTCCTGACACCGGCCGAAGCGGACGAGGTGCTCGGCATGCTCCGCGACATGGTCGTCAAGGGCGAACTGACCATCCTGATGATCACGCACAAGTTCCGCGAGGTCATGGCTTTCGCCGACGAGGTCACCATCCTGCGCCGTGGCAAGCTCGCCGGTGCGGGCAAGGTTTCCGAGCTGACGCCGGATGCGATGGCCCGGACCATGATTGGCGCCGAGGAGTTGACCGTGCAGCCGCCGCGCACCGGCGAAGCCGGCGAGGCGCGGCTGGAATTGGCGAAGGTCCGCGCGCTCGACGATGCCGGCGCCATCGCCGTGCATGACGTCTCCCTTACCGTGCGGGCAGGCGAGATCGTCGGCATCGCCGGCGTCTCCGGCAACGGCCAGCGCCAGCTCGTGGAGGTCCTGGCCGGCCAGCGCGAGGCGGAGGGCGGCGAAATCCGCGTCGCCGGTGATCCCTATCACGCCAGCCGCGAGGAGATGCGGCGCCACAGGATGTCGCTCCTGCCCGAGGAGCCGCTGAAGAACGCCTGTGTCGGCGGCATGAGCGTCGCCGACAACATCGCCTTCCGCGAGTTCGACCGCGCGCCGTTCGCAAGTGGCGGGTGGTGGCTCAACCGCAGCGCCTTCCGTGACGACGCGACGAAGAAGATCGGCCAGTACAAGATCAAGACCCGCACGCCCGACACGCCGATTTCGGCCCTGTCAGGCGGCAATGTCCAGCGCGCCGTGCTCGCCCGCGAGCTTGCCGGCGACGTCGAGGTGCTGATCGCCGCCAATCCCTGTTTCGGCCTCGACTTCGCGGCGGTGGCGCAGATCCATGCCGAGATCATGGCCGCGCGCAACCGCGGGGCGGCCGTGCTTCTGGTCAGCGAAGACCTCGACGAATTGCTCGAACTGTCCGACCGGCTGGTGGTGATGTTCCACGGCGAATTCGTGTATGAAGCGCGGACCAGCGAGGCCGACCTCACCGAGGTCGGCCGGCACATGGCGGGGCACTAGAGGCGGAGTATCGATGGACGGCGTCACCGAGCGCGACGAGCATTTTTTGCGCCTGTCCTTCGCGGTTGCCCGCCGTTCTCTCACCCATGGCAACCATCCGTTCGGCTGCATCGTCGTCGCTGCCGACGGCCGGGTGCTGATCGAGGCCGAGAACGGGTACATGCCCGACCATGACGGCACCGCGCATGCCGAGCGCCTCGCGGCGACGCAGGCGTGCCGCACGATCGGCCGCGACGTGCTGGCCTCAGCAACGCTCTACTCCTCCGCCGAGCCCTGCGCGATGTGTTCAGGCGCGATCTACTGGGCCGGCATCGGCCGCGTCGTCTACGGCCTCAGCGAGCACCGCCTGCGCGACATCACCGGCAACCACCCGGAGAACCCGACGCTCGACCTGCCCTGCCGCGAGGTCTTTGCGAGCGGCCAGCGGCCGACCGAGGTCGTGGGACCGCTGCTGGAAGACGAGGCCGCAGCGCTGCACGACGGCGTGTGGACGAAATAGATTCTCCAGGAGCCGCCCTTCCCTCCTTGCCGGCTCGCGCTCCGGCAAAAAACGAAAAAAACAACCCCATGCACAGTAGAACCGCGGGCGCTCGCCGGCGCGAGGTCAATTCGGTCAGGTCGTTGCAGCATCGTGCAAATCGGCGACTGACGCGCAAGGATCGCCGCATGTGCGGCGCGGGCGCGCTTTCGAAACCAGCTGTGCGGCCAGGCGACTCGCGATTCAGATTGGCGCTGTTTCGTATTTTTCGAATTTCGCTTGATGCGTCGGGCAAAACAGTGGTAGTATGCCATCATTGTAGATTTGAAAACGCCGCTAGCCAGTCGCCGGTGGCATTGCGCACAATCCCTACTCGATAGAGCCGACCTTGCAGACGGGCACCGCGATATGCACCTGAGCGCAGTCACTGGATTTATCGTGTCTCACTTCTTCAGGGGTGCAGTCCAGCACTGTCACCGTAATTCGATCGGCGCCTGGTGATCCAGGATGACGTCTCTATCCTTGTAGCTCACCGAATTCACGATACGAGCTGCAGGGGTCACACGCTGACCGCCGATTGGGTGGTGATCGGTTAATCTGGAATGACGACACGAGCGAGACGAGCCATGCTCCAGCACGCCAACAAGCTCGCATGGACTCAATTAAGAGCACTTGACCGTAATTCGCACTCTCATCGGCCTGTTCGGCCTGCACTTTCAATTTCGGATTTCGAAGACTTTAGTGCACCTATACAACACGCTTCGCTTAATTGCGCCTCGGCCGCTGTTTCGTCAAAATCTTTCCTATCTGGTAACGGATCTGCACATCCCCGACATGCGCGGCCTCTGTGTATATTTCCTCGACATCGGACAATTGTACTACCAGAACGTTATCGCCGATCCATTCCAGCTTAGGATCAGAAGTCCCTCGTCCATAGGAAAGGAAAGTCGTCTTTTGGTTGCTTTGTTCAGAACGAATAGCCAGAAAAACAGTGCTTGAGAACGCAATCCCGCCGCAGACCGTTTGAGTCATCTCGATGCTAAACTTACCAGTTGATCCAGTTTGCGATATTGGCTCATCTTGAGAAGCACACTGATATGCATCGGGAGGAAGTCGAGAATAAATATACAGAGCTCCGACCACGACCACCGCCAATATGATGAAGAGAAATCTCCCTAAGATTCGACGCATGTCCTGCCTGCTCAGGGCGTAATCGGTGGCCGCGGAAGCTGACCCGTGATAGCAGCCCTGTACCGTTAAGCCACCACTTGGTTAGCTGGGGTGTCATTCCCTGTGCCGAGTTTAGCCAAGCATACGAGCCGCCAATCGAAAGGGTATCTACCCACGAAAAGCCAGCGCCGTTCATCAGCACTCCAACTCTGTAATTCGCAGCCCGTAGGGCGGATTAGCGTCAGCGTAATCCGCCATGATAAACTAACAACATCGCCGGCTCCTGCGCTATCGTACCCAACATGCCCATTGATCGTCGCGCCTTCGTTCCCGGCGGCTGCTGGGTGCTCTACAGTGGCGACCTGGCCGCCGGCAAAGAAGGAAGCGGTGGCCTGCCATCACGCAGGCGATGCTCGTGGAGTGGATGGCGGATTACGCTGACGCTAATCCGCCCTACGCGCTCGCTGTTAATCCAAGACCATCCTGCGGCGCCTGTACTGAATCCCTGATGAGGCAATTTGGTTGGGGTAAGTCGGGACCGATCATAAACTACTGACTTGAAGAGCACGCCAAATGGAATGGAAGTACTCTGAATATCAGTCATGTCTTGAACTGAAGCTTGCGCAACTGCCGAGCGCGCCGCATAGAAGTGCCTTTATTTTGTCGTGCTGCGAGCGACAGTTGCCCAACTATGCGGCTTTTCAACGCCGGACTGGGATTGGCGATTCGGAAGAACTTGCTGTAGCTCTGGAACAGCTTTGGGACAATCTGAGCAGTGATATTCTTTCGAAGAAGGAATTAACGCATCTTCGCGAGAAAGCCTTCGATCTGGCCCCTCGAGATGATCTTCCGACGGCGTGGACAGCCCTGCCGACTGTTGGCGCAGCCATTTATGCTTGCAGCGGTATAATGGACGCCGCCAATTTCGCACTTAAGAAAGGCAACCAAAGCGCAATACGTTGTGGCTTGAACGCTTACGAAACTGTCAAGGAGCATGCATACTGGGAGAGTGTACTGCGCGATCAAACCATTGAAGGCTATGAGCACTGGCTTAGTAGAAGAAACACTGCTGAATTCACGGAACGAACGAAGGAATTGGCCAACTCGGCAGCTGATGATCCCAGAACGCAAAGAGAAATCAATAAGCAGTTTGAAATACTGCGACAGCTTCAAGATATCCCTCAGGATGACCTGCTGGCCCTGACCAAGATTCGAGAGGTCTCGACATTCGGAGGGATGAGCAACTTAGGGTACGCAAGATAAGAGAATTAATTACAGTGACAGTGCACTAAATACCATCATTCATCCTCCACGGACGGCTTGGGTCCGCGCTTGGCCGGCTTGAGGATGCGCCCCGTCTGGCGCTCGACACGGGCGAGGAAACGATCGTCTCCGAGCGGGCGGCCGATGCTCTCCGCCGAACGCAATGCCGCGAACAGATCGGCTTCAGGCTCGGTTGCCAGCAGGTCGGCGAACCGGGGAAACCGGTCGCTGATCGGCGCGAGCGCGGTCAGGCCGTCGTCCTTGCCGCGCAAATGGGCGCGCGTGCTCGACCAGCGCCAATCCTGCGCACGCCGCACCAGCCGCGCCCGCACCGGGTTGAGCGACACGTAGCGCAGCGCCGCGGCGAGATATCGTTCGTCCATGGCAACGGCGCCGAACCGGCCTTGCCAGAAATGCCCGGTGCGCTTGCGTCGCGCCTGAATGGTCCCGGCATAGCTGCGATGCACGCGCGCCAGCGCACGGCGCAGCCCGTCGGGGTCGGATGGCACCAGGATGAGGTGCACGTGGTTGGGCATCAGACACCAGGCCCATACCTCGACCCCTGCGTCCCTGCAATTCGCCGCGAGCAGATCGCGGTACAGTGCATAGTCGCCGTCCCCGAAAAACGTTCGCGCGCGACCGTTGCCACGCTGGGTCACGTGGTGGGGATGGCCGGGGATCACGACACGAGCAAGACGAGCCATGCCGCATCATGGCAGTGAAACCGGGCGGCGTCAATTTAGTGCACTGTCACCGTAATTCGCGCCAGCGCACGGCGCAGCCCGTCGGGGTCGGATGGCACCAGGATGAGGTGCACGTGGTTGGGCATCAGACACCAGGCCCACACCTCGACCCCGGCGTCCCTGCAATTCGCCGCGAGCAGATCGCGGTACAGCGCATAGTCGCCGTCCTCGAAGAACGTTCGGGCGCGACCGTTGCCACGCTGCGTCACGTGGTGGGGGTGGCCGGGGATCACGACACGGGCAAGACGAGCCATGCCGCATCATGGCAGTGAAACCGCCACTTAAGGGGTGCAATTCTTGCACCGTCACCGCAATACTAGCCGCTCCGCCCAGCTTCCATCGCTTTGATTTTACGATGAATTGCCTGATAATCATTATGGTGATTTGAAGCTACAAGGCCCTGCCAATCCCCTTTCGTGATGGCCATCACTGCAATGTTCTTAAGATAGGCCTGACCAACTCCGAGGTAGTGAGAGCGCTCCTTAGCCGCAGAAACAGTCGAAACCAGCGTCGATACCCCAGCGTGGGGATCAGAGGCAAATACGAGCACACTGTTTCGTGGCCGAGGGGATGTCTCGACGATTTGATCGACCAACCCACTCCAATTCCCTTCAAGCAAGGCAAAGCCGAAAGCCCGAAGGATTGGAAATCTAGACTCCGCAACGACCGAGAATCGTACTCCTTCGCCGGAAAGATAAAATGCGAAACCGCTCTCAGGACCGTCATAAAAGGTAGTTGCAACAACCAGATTAAAGTTCACGCCTCTCTGAACCCCACCTCTCACTCTTAGATCGGCCAAGTATTTACTTGAATATCTCATTCCATTTTCTTGCGACTTCAGGGGTAACCGGGTTGGGGATCCGGGGGTGTCAATTTAGTGCACTGTCACCGTAATTTCGTAATTTTGTCACCGTAATTTCCGGAAACGGAGATGGCGTCGCGAGGGTCTTCGCGACGCCATCGTCTTTCACCTGCAGAGCTTCAGGTGCCTAGAACTTCATGGTGATACCAGAGTAGAGCGAAGACTCGGTGCACGACCCGGTGCTCACGCGTGCAGCGCCAACCGCAGTGGTACAGGCGGTGGCATTGTTGTGGTCGAGGCCAAACTTGTTCTGCCAATAGCGATAGGCGACCCAGACGTCGATCATGTGAGAGTACTTGTCACCCCATGCTGCTTTCGATGCATCGAAAGTCAGGCGAATTGGCTCCGAATTCAACTCAACCTTGGTGGGATAGACGCCGTTTGCAACGCTCACGGGGAGCGGCTCGGTGTCGGATCCCTTCGTGCCAATCCAGCCGGCGCGACCGCTGATCGCGAAGTATTGCATATTTTGAGGCAGGAATCCGAGATCCATGTAGTAGTTGACCTCGACTGTCCACGTCGGCTTGTAAGACGTATTGCCGTCCGCGAGGCAGGCCGTAGCCGGAACGGACCAACCAGCTCCGCACTGTGCAAACGAAGTATGGTTTGCAAACTCCCAATAGACCATGGGCGAAACGTTGATGTAGCCCTTGTATGGAAGGTCAAATGCAAACTCTAGTCCGCCGACGACGGAACGCTTGGCCGCGGAATTATAACGGTCCTCCGTGTTGGCATCCATGCCAACCTCAAACGAGATATTGTGCAGCGGCCCGGCTGTAAAAGCCTTGGTGTTGAAGAGTTGGTTCCAACCGAAAGTCGATCGGAATAGCCCGTAGATTTCGGTCGCGCCGGCGCAGCTCGCGGGCGTAAATGCGAAGCCGGCAGCGGGAGAAACTATCCCACCCGTTTGCGTACATGGCGCCGCCGGATCGTTGTGATCAGACTTGTACATCGAAATCGTGAAGAAGTTAGTGCCGTAGGCCCAGGCGTCGAAGTGGGTGAAGGAGTAGACCTGCTTCGTCGTCTTGGAGTTGATGACACCATTTGTGTTGGTGAACGCGCCGGGCTGGGCTGCATTGAAGATGTAGGAGAACGTCACCCGGTCGTCGATCACCAGGAAGAACGGAAGGTCAGGCGCCTTCTTGGCGGCCTTGACCGGCAGATCCGCAGCGTGAGCCCAGCCACCGATGGCCAGCGTGGCAAGTGACAGCGCCGTTGCTGCAACCGCCCTGAAACGAAACGACATCCTGAATACCCCCAAGTTTGGACACGTAAAAATGAACGTCCCTGAGGGCGACACTTGCGCCGAACTCCCGGAGTGAGAAGCCTCAACTTTTTTCAAGGCATGCCGCATGTTTCAGCAGCACGCGACGATTCACCGCGAAAATTTGGGGGTTTTCGCGCGCCGTTGCCGCGCAGGATCGGCGACGCAATGCCGAACATTCCCGGTTGAATTCGTTTGCGTTTTATCTCGACCGCGCAGCTCGGGTACCGGCGCCGGCAACGGCTGCCGCGGCAGTCCCGTATTGCATACGCGTGCTGGCGCGATTTTGCGCAACATCACATCAGGCCTGCACAGGGGGTTCCGATTTGGTTTGAACCGTCACAAATTTGCAACAGATGTCATCTGCTGGGCTGCGCTGCGGAGGCTCTCAGGCTTTTCCCGCGGCGCAATCATCGCCCGGCGAGGACCGCGACTCGCGACGCCGCCCCCTGCCGAAGCGTTAAGCAAGGGATGACGCTTTTTCACACCTTACGCGGCGGTTCAAACTAGCCCACTATTGAGGCACTTCCTCCCATGCAAGCGCACCAACGCATGTTAGATCCGACGCCTGACGGCCTGCATTCCGGCGAGTCCCCGTTGCTTCAAACGGTCGGGCTCACCAAGCGCTATGGTGATTTCCTCGCCAACGATTCCATCGACATCGAGATCTGGCCGAAGGAGATTCATGCCCTCCTCGGCGAGAACGGCGCCGGCAAGTCGACATTGGTGAAGGCGATCTATGGACTGATCCAGCCCTCTGCCGGCGAAATCCGCTGGCAGGGCGAACGGATCGCGCTGTCCGGCCCTTCCGAGGCGCGCAGCCGCGGCATCGGCATGGTGTTCCAGCACTTCTCGCTGTTCGACAATCTCACCGTCGCCGAGAACGTCGCGCTCGGCCTCGACGGCAAGGAGTCCTTCAAGGACATGTCGGCACGGCTGGAGCAGGTGTCGAAGACCTATGGACTGCCGCTCGATCCCAAACGCGAGGTCTGGCAACTGTCCGTCGGCGAGCGCCAGCGCATCGAGATCGTCCGGGCATTGATGCAGGATCCCAAATTCCTGATCCTGGACGAGCCGACCGCGGTGCTGACGCCGCAGGAGGCCGACCAGCTCTTCGTCGTCCTGGAGCGGCTCAAGGCCGAAGGCCGCGCCATCCTCTACATCAGCCACAAGCTCGAGGAGGTGAAGCGGCTGTGCGACACCGCCACGATCCTGCGCGGCGGAAAGAAGATCCAGACCTGCAATCCCCGGCGCGAGACCGCTGCCTCGCTCGCGCGCATGATGGTTGGCGGCGAGATCAGGGAAGTGAAGGCGGCCGCCGGTCGGCAGACCACGATCCCGCGGCTCGTCGTCAACGATCTTTCGCTCGCGCCGGACGAGCCGCATGGGGTGCGGCTCGAGCACATCTCGTTCGAGCTGAAGGGCGGCGAAATTCTCGGCATTGCCGGCGTCGCCGGCAACGGCCAGGACGAACTGTTTGCCGCGCTGTCCGGCGAGCGGCTGGCGAAGGATCCGGGCACGGTGGTGATCGAAGGCATCGCCGCAGGCCACCTCTCGATCACCAAGCGGCGCAAGCTTGGCGCCGCCTTCGTGCCGGAAGAGCGGCTTGGCCATGGGACCGCGCCGCGCATGAAGCTGTCGGAGAACGCGCTGCTGACCGGGCACGCCGCCAGCGGCATGGTCAATCGCGGCTTCATCGACACCGCGGCCACGCTTGATACCGTGGACAAGGCGACCGAGACTTTCGACGTCCGCAAGGCCAAGCGCGATCCGGAAGCGGCCTCCCTCTCCGGCGGTAACTTGCAAAAATTCATCGTCGGCCGCGAGATCCTGCGCAACCCGGCCGTGCTGGTGGTGAGCCAGCCGACCTGGGGCGTCGATGCTGGAGCGGCCGCCGTGATCCGCCAGGCGCTGCTGGACCTTGCGACCGCAGGCGCCGCCGTGCTGGTGACCAGCCAGGACCTCGACGAGCTCGCCGAAATCGCCGACCGCATCGCCGTGATGTTCCACGGCCGTTTGTCGGAGCCGCTCGCCACGCGCGATGCGACGCGCGAAAAGCTCGGCCTCCTCATGGGCGGCAGCAGCCTCGAGCCGAAGGAGGCCGCGCATGCAGCTGGTGCTTGAGAAGCGCGCCGAGCGCTCCAACACGATTGCGCTGGTCTCGCCGCTCATCGCGATCGGCTTGACCATCGTGACCATGACGATCCTGTTCGCGATCATCGGCAAGAATCCGCTGCTTGCCCTGCATGCCTATTTCATCGCTCCCCTGACTGACGGCTATTCGCTGCAGGAGATCGCGGTCAAGGCGACGCCGCTGGTCATGATCGCGATCGGGCTGTCGCTCTGCTATCTCGCCAACGCCTGGAACATCGGCGCCGAGGGGCAATTCCTGATCGGCGCGGTTGCCGGGAGCTGGATCGCGGTGAAGACGCAGGGCACGGACGCTGGCGTCTGGGTGCTGCCCGCGATGCTCGTGCTTGCGGCTGCCGCAGGCGCGCTCTATGCGCTGATCCCGGCGATCTGCAAGGTGAAGTTCGGCGCCAGCGAGATCCTGACCAGCCTGATGCTGGTCTATGTCGCCGACCTTCTGCTGGATTATCTCGTGCGCGGCCCCTGGCGCGATCCGAACGGCTTCAACTTCCCGACCACGGCGGAGTTCGATCCTGTCGCGACGGTGCCGCTGCTGATCGAAGGCGGACGGCTGCATCTCGGCTCCATCATTGCGCTGCTGGTGGTCGCGTCTGCCGCGATCCTGCTCGGCCGGACCATCAAGGGATTCGAAATTCGCGTGGTCGGTGCCGCGCCACGCGCTGCCCGGTTCGGCGGCTTCAACGCCAATCAGCTGATCATCCTGACTTTCGCGGTATCGGGCGCACTCGCCGGTCTCGCCGGAATCATCGAGGTCGCCGGCCCCGTCGGACATCTCCAGCCCGGCATCTCGCCCGGCTATGGTTTCACCGCGATCATCGTCGCGTTCCTCGGCCGGTTGAACCCCATTGGAATATTAATTGCAGGCCTTTTTCTCGCGCTGACCTTTATCGGCGGCGAACAGGCGCAGATCGCCATGAAGATCCCGTTGGACGTCACCAAGGTCTTCCAGGGCATCCTGCTGTTCTACGTGCTTGCCTGCGATTCCCTCATTCTCTACCGCTTCAAGCTGGTCTTCCCGAACCGACAGGTGGCCCGTGGAGCTGGTTGAAGCCATCATCCTGTCGGTGCTCGCCGCCTCGACACCGCTCCTGATCGCGGCAACCGGCGAGCTCGTCACCGAGCGTTCCGGCGTGCTCAATCTCGGCGTCGAGGGCATGATGATCGTCGGCGCGGCCTGCGGCTTCGGCGGCGCGTGGTTGACCGGATCGATTCTGATCGGCGCGCTGTTCGGCATTGTTGCGGGAACACTGATGTCGCTGGTCTTCGCGCTGATGGCGCTCGGCCTTGCCGTCAACCAGGTTGCGACGGGTCTGGCGCTGACCATCCTCGGGATCGGGCTATCAGGCCTGATCGGCGCCGGCTTCGTCGGCGAGCGGATCACACCGGCCGCACACCTGCACATTCCCGGCCTCACCGATGTTCCGCTGATCGGCCGTGTCCTGTTCGGCGAGGACGCCTTCGTCTACTTCTCCATCGCGCTCATCATCGGCGTGTGGTGGTTCCTGTACCGCACGCGCGCGGGACTGATCCTGCGCGCCTGCGGCGATAATCATATCTCCGCACACGCGCTCGGCTATCCCGTGCTGCGCATTCGCACCCTCGCCGTGATGTTCGGCGGTGCCTGCGCGGGTCTTGCCGGCGCCTATCTGCCGCTCGCCTACACGCCGTTCTTCATTCCCGGCATGACCGCGGGCCGGGGCTGGATCGCGCTGGCTCTGGTCGTGTTCGCATCCTGGCGGCCGGGCCGCCTCGTGGTCGGCGCTTACCTGTTCGGCGCGGTGACGATCCTGCAACTGCACGCGCAAGGCTGGGGCGTCGGCATTCCCTCGCAATTCATGTCGGCGCTGCCGTACCTGGCGACCGTCATCGTGCTGGTCCTGCTGTCCCGCGCGCGCACCGGCGGCTCGACCGCGCCGGCCGCGCTCGGCACCGTGTTCGTGCCTGACCGCTGAATGTTTCATTTTCGCAGCGTGCGCGATGGGGCGCGCACGTTGCGGATCGTGGCTTTCCCCTGATGTTTGGAGATTGATGATGAGGAAATCACTTCTTGCGCTCGCTGCCGGCCTTCTGCTGGCCGGAAGCGTCAGCGCGGCCTCCGCCGCCGACAAGCTGAAAGTCGGCTTCATTTACCTCGGGCCGATCGGCGATCTCGGCTGGACCTATCAGCACGAGCTCGCCCGCCAGGCGCTGGTGAAGGAGTTCGGCGACAAGATCGAGACCACCTATCTCGAAAACGTCCCTGAGGGTCCCGATGCCGAGCGCGCCATCGAGCAGCTCGTCCGCGCCGGCAACAAGCTGATCTTCACGACGTCGTTCGGCTACATGGACCCGACGCTGAAGGTCGCCAAGAAATATCCGAACGTGCATTTCGAGCACGCCACCGGCTACAAGCGCGACAAGAACATGTCGACCTATTCGTCGAAGTGGTATCAGGGCCGCTACATCCAGGGCCTGATCGCGGCCAAGATGTCGAAATCAGGCGTGCTTGGCTATATCGGCTCGTTCCCGATTCCCGAGGTCGTCTCCGGCATCAACGCGACGATGCTCGCGGCGCAGACCATCAACCCGAACATCAAGGTCAAGATCATCTGGGCCAACACCTGGTTCGATCCGGGCAAGGAAGCCGACGCCGCCAAGGCGCTGATCGACCAGGGCGCCGACGTGATCATGCAGCACACCGATTCGCCCGCGGCCATGCAGATCGCCAGCGAGCGCGGCAAGCTCGCCTTCGGCCAGGACTCCGAGATGATCAAGTTCGGCCCCAAGGCCCAGCTGACCTCGATCCTCGACACCTGGGCGCCCTACTACATCGCCCGCGTCAAGGCCGAGCTCGACGGCACCTGGAAGTCGGAGGACACCTGGGGCGGTCTGGACAGCCACATGTTCGCGATGGCGCCGTATACCAACATGCCTGACGACGTGAAGAAGATCGCCGAAGATGCCCAGGCTGCCATCACCGCCGGCACGCTCCAGCCGTTCAAATGCCCGGTGATTGGGCAGGACGGCAAGGAGGTCGAGTGCAAGGGCGGCACCAGTCTCGATGCCGGACAGATCCTTGGCATGAATTTCTACGTGAAGGGCATCGACGACAAGCTGCCGGGCAAGTAGCACGCTTCTTGCTTTGATCAAATCACCTGCTCCTCCCGGAGGAGGTTCGGAGGGGGTGGCCAGAAGCACCCGGCACTTGTGGTCGCCCCCTCCTTCTATTTTCAGCGCGCCTGCATCGCCCGCGCCGCGGCGCTGTGCCGGCGGATGAGGTCCGGGACGTCCAGTCCCGGGATCGCGCCGTCGACCACGGCCCAATTCCCCGCCACCATCACCCTGTCGGCCCGATGCGCCCCGCACAGCACCAGCGCGGCCAGGGGATCGCCATGGCCGGAGAAGCGCAGCTCGTCGAGCTTGAACAGCGCGAGGTCGGCGGCCTTGCCGACCGCGATTTCGCCGAGCTCCGGCCGGCCGACGCAGGCCGCCGAGCCCCTGGTGGCCCAGCGCAGCGCGTCCTTGTGGCTGACCTTGGTGACGCCGTAACGCGCCCGTTGCAGCAGGAACGCCGCGCGCACCTCCTGCATCAGGTTGGACCCATCGTTCGAAGCCGAACCGTCGACACCAAGCCCGATGCCGACGCCGGCCTCCTCCATCTCGCACACCGGGCAACAGCCGGAGGCCAGCAGCTGGTTGCTGCAGGCGCAATGGCTGATGGTGGTCTTGGCCTTGCCGAGCCGCTTCATCTCGTCGGCATTGAAGAAGATGCCGTGGGCGAGCCAGGTTCGCGCATTGAGCCAGCCGCATTGCTCGAGATAATCGAGCGGCCGGCAGCCATACATCTGCTGGCAGAATTTGTTCTCGTCCTCGGTCTCGGCGAGATGGGTGTGCAGGCGCACGTCGAGCTTGCCCGCGAGATCGGCGGTGGCGCGCATCAGCGACGTCGTCACCGAGAACGGCGAGCACGGCGCGAGCGCAATCTGCACCATCGCATCAGGCCCGCGCTGGTGATGCCTTGCAACCACGCGCGCGCTGTCGGCGAGAATGGTGTCCTCGTCCTGCACGACGCTGTCGGGCGGCAGGCCGCCGTCGCGCTGCGACAGATTCATCGAGCCGCGCGTCAGCAGCACGCGCACGCCGAGCCGCCTTGCGACACCAACCTCGATATCGACGGACTCTTCCAGCCCCGCCGGGAAGACATAGTGATGATCCGTCGTCGTGGTGCAACCCGACAGCAGCAGCTCGGACATCGCGACGGTCACGCCGAGCTGGAGCCGCTCCGGCGTCAGCCTCGCCCAGACGGGATAGAGCGCCTGCAGCCACGGAAACAGTTCACGATCCATCGCGGCGGGCAACGCCCGCGTCAGCGTTTGATAGAAGTGGTGATGGGTGTTGATGAGGCCCGGCAGCACGACGTGCTCGCTTGCATCGAACGTCGCAACATCCGCGGCTGTGGGCGTGCCGCCGGACGGCACGAGCTCGATGATGCGGCCGTCCTTGACGACGATCCCGCGCCCGGCCCCGTCGGCGAGAATGGCCAGGGGATCCCTGATCCAGATCGGCTTTGCGTCGTTCATGCGCCTGCTTCTCCTGACACCGGCTCACGGGAGACCTGCAAGGCAAGGGCCAGCCCGCGCGCGCGATTACCACGACTTGTTGTTGCCACTTCTTGTTGCCACTTGGCGCTGGTCTTGCAAGACTTTCCCTCGACGCAAACAGTCGGACGCAGGCGTTATCGCAGCCATGGACTTGAATACCATCACAGCGGTCAGCCACCCGCAAATGCGCTCCGAACTGCCCGTTTGGACGCCAGGTGATGCTTGGCTCGCAGGCGGCACCTGGCTGTTCTCGGAGCCGCAAGTCCACCTCACGCGGCTGATCGACCTTGCCGGTCTGAAATGGCCGGCGCTGACCATCACCGAGAGCCACCTCAGCATCGCCGCCACCTGCACCATCTCGCAACTCGATGCGTTCACCTGCCCGACAGACTGGCTCGCTGCACCGCTGATCAGCCAATGCTGCCGCGCCTTCCTCGCCTCCTTCAAGATCTGGAAGACGGCGACGGTGGGTGGCAATCTCTGCATGTCGCTGCCGGCAGGACCGATGATTTCGCTCACCGCGGCGCTCGACGGGGTCTGCACCATCTGGAAATCGGGTGGCGACGAGCAGACGATTCCTGTTGTCGATTTCGTCACCGGCAACCAAAGCAATCGTCTGGCGCCCGGCGATCTGCTCCGGCAGATCGATATTCCGATCGCGGCCATGAAGCGCCGCACGGCATTTCGCCAGATCTCGCTGGCACCGGTCGGCCGCTCGGGAACATTGGTGATCGGCAGCCTCGATGCGAATGGGACGCTGGCGCTGACGGTGACCGCATCCACGATACGCCCGGTCCGAATTTCGTTCCCGGCACCACCCGACGCAACCTCGCTTCGCGACGCCATCGCGCGACAAATTACCGACGAGTTGTACCACACCGACATTCATGGCAAGCCGCTCTGGCGCAAGCACATGACGCTGCGGCTCGCCGAGGAGATCCGCGCCGAGCTCCTGGGGGCGACGCCGTCATGAGCTTCGAGGTCAATGGCACCAGCTTTTCGCAAGCGCCGCGCGCGGGCCAGTGCCTGCGGACGTTTCTGCGCGAGCTCGGCCATTTCGGAGTCAAAAAAGGCTGTGACGCCGGCGATTGCGGAGCCTGCACCGTGCTCATCGATGGCGAGCCCGTGCATAGCTGCCTGGTCCCCGCGTTTCGCGCCGAAGGGCGCGCCGTGACCACGATCGAAGGCCTCGGCGGCGAGCACGGCGCACACCCGATGCAGCAGGCGTTCCTCGATGCGCAAGGGTTCCAGTGCGGCTTCTGCACGGCCGGCATGATCATGACCTGCGCCTCGCTGAACCAGGCCCAGCGCACCGATCTCGGAACGGCGCTGAAGGGCAGCATCTGCCGCTGCACCGGCTATCGCGCGATCGAGGACGCGATCCACGGCAAGAGCAATATCGACCAGGACGTCGAACCCGGTGGCGCATTCGGCCGCAGCCTGCCTGCGCCCGCGGGACCCGATGTCGTGCGCGGCAAGGCGCGGTACACCTTCGACACGGAGATCGAGGGCCTGCTGCACATCAAGCTGCTGCGCTCGCCGCATGCGCATGCCCGGATCGTCGCGATCGACAGATCGGCGGCGATGGCGGTCGCAGGCGTGCACGCGATCCTGACGCACGAGGACGCGCCGTCGGTCCTGTTCTCGACGGCGCGGCATGAGAAGGACTGGATGGACCCCGAGGACACCCGCATCCTCGACGACGTCGTCCGTTTCATCGGTCAGAAGGTTGCGGCCGTGATCGCCGAAAGCGAGGGGGCTGCCGAAGAGGCCTGCCGCCGGCTGAAGGTCGCGTACGAGGTCCTGCCTGCGCTGATCGACCCCGAGCAGGCGATGATGCCGGGCGCGCCGCTGGTTCATCCCGATCGCACCGGTGCGAACCGCGTCGCCGATGCGCAGCGCAATCTCGTCGCGGAGATTCATGGCGAGTTCGGCGATGTCGCCTCCGCGCTCGCCACATCCGCCGTCACTTACGAGGCCACCTTCCACAGTCACCGCGTGCAGCATGCGGCGCTGGAGACCCATGGCGGCCTCGCCTGGCTCGACGACGCAGGCGTGCTCAACGTCCGCACCTCGACGCAGGTGCCGTTCCTGACCCGGCGCGCGCTCTCGGACATCTTCCAGCTGCCCATGGACAAGGTCCGCGTGGTCTGCGAGCGGGTCGGCGGCGGCTTTGGCGGCAAGCAGGAGATGTTCGTCGAGGATATCCTGGCGCTTGCCGCTCTGAAGACGGGACGTCCCGTCAAGCTCGAGCTCACCCGCGAGGAGCAGTTCATCGCGACCTCGACGCGGCATCCGATGCGGGTCCACATCAAGGCCGGCGCCGACGCCGACGGCAAGCTCACCGCGCTCCAGCTCGACCTGCTCTCCAACACGGGCGCTTACGGCAATCACGGCGGCTCCGTGATGTTCCACGCGGTGAACGAGTCGATCGCCGTCTACAACTGCCCGAACAAGCGGGTCGACGGCCGTGTCGTCTACACCAACACGGTGCCCGCAGGCGCGTTTCGCGGCTATGGCCTGCCGCAGGCGCTGATCGCGGTGGAAGCCGCGATCGACGAGCTGGCAAGGCAGCTCGGCATCAGCCCCTATGACATGCGCCGCCGCAACATCGTCAGAGCAGGCGATCCCATGCTGTCGCCACCGGAGTCGGAATATCACGACGTGCTCTACGGCTCCTACGGGCTCGATCAATGCATCGACCTCGTCGAGCGGGCCATGCAGGCCGATGCCCCGCAACCCGAGCTGTCGGCGGACTGGCTGACCGGCGATGGCATCGCGCTGACCATGATCGACACCGTGCCGCCCGCCGGGCACATCGCCGACGCCATGATCGCGCTCAACGACGATGGCGGCTTCGATCTCACCGTCGGCACCGCCGAGTTCGGCAACGGCACCAGCACCGTACACCGCCAGATCGCCGCGACGATCCTTGCGACCACCGCCGACAGGATCCGCCTGCGCCAGTCCGACACCGCCCATGGTGGCCACGATACCGGCGCTTACGGCAGCACCGGCACTTTCGTGGCCGGCAAGGCGACGCAGGCCGCCGCGATGCAGCTCGCGACCGAATTGAAGGCGGCGGCGGCCGCTGCGTGGCTTTGCGATGCAGGGACCTGCACGCTCGACGGCGAGTCCGTCGTCAGCGGCGTGAGGCGGATGTCGTTTGCCGAGCTCGCCAGGCTCGCGCGCGAGGCGCGCCGACCGCTCGCGGCGCACGGCAATTCCCAGGGCACGCCGCGCTCTGTCGGCTTCAACGTCCAGGGCTTTCGGGTCGCCGTGAACAAGGGCACAGGCGAGATCAGGATTCTCAGGAGCGTGCAGGCGGCGGATGCCGGCGTCGTCGCCAATCCCATGCAGTGCCGCGGCCAGGTCGAGGGCGGCGTCGCGCAGGCCCTTGGCGCTGCGCTCTACGAGGAGATGGTGATCGACGCGGACGGTCGAGTCACCAATCCCAAATTCCGTGATTACCACTTGCCGTCCTTCGCCGACGTGCCGCGCACGGAGGTATTCTTCGCCGAGACGTCCGATGCGATCGGGCCACTGGGTGCGAAGTCGATGAGCGAGAGCCCGTACAATCCGGTTGCCGCCGCGCTCGGCAACGCGATCGCGGACGCCACCGGCATCCGCTTTACCGCGCCGCCGTTCAAGCCGGACCGGCTGTTCCCGGCGCTCCGCGACAAGTTTGGTTGAGCACATTTGGGGGAGCCATCGATGAGCAGCGAAGTCCATCCCGTCGACGAGGTCCTGCCGGTCCCGCGCCTGCTGGCACTGGGACTCCAGCACGTGCTGGTGATGTATGCCGGTGCGGTCGCGGTGCCCCTGATCATCGGGCGCGCGCTGAAGCTGCCGCCGGAGGACGTCGCCTTCCTGATCAGCGCCGACCTGTTCGCCTGCGGACTTGCGACGCTGGTGCAATGCCTCGGCTTTCCAGGCGTCGGCATCCGCCTGCCCGTGATGATGGGCGTGACCTTCGCCTCGGTCGGCCCGATGCTGTCGATGGCGACTGCGCCCGATATCGGCCTGCTCGGCATCTACGGCTCGGTGATCGCAGCCGGCATTTTCGGCATCATCGCAGCTCCCTTCATCAGCCGGCTGCTGCCGCTGTTTCCGCCCGTCGTCACCGGCAGCATCATTCTCGTCATCGGCATCTCCTTGATGCGGGTTGGCATCAACTGGGCCGGCGGCGGCCTGCCGACGCTGACCAAAATGGTCGACGGCGTTGCCGGCAGCTTCCCCAACCCGGCCTATGGGCAACTACAGGGTCTCGGCATTTCGCTGTTCGTGCTGCTATTCATTCTCGGCCTGATCAAATGGGGCACCGGGTTCCTCGCCAACGTCTCGGTGCTGCTCGGCATCGTCGCCGGCGCGATCCTGGCAACCGTTCTGGGCGTGATGCATTTCGACAAGGTCGCCGCCGCCTCCTGGGGCGCGGTCGTGATCCCGTTCCGCTTCGGCGTGCCGCAATTCCATCTGGTGCCGGTCCTGACCATGTGCATCGTCATGATCGTGGTGATGATCGAGTCGCTCGGCATGTTCCTCGCGCTCGGGGACATCACCGGCAAGTCGATCGACCGCGAAGCCTTGAGCCGTGGTCTGCGTGCCGACGGCGTCGGCACGCTGCTCGGCGGCGTCTTCAACACATTTCCGTACACCTCGTTCTCGCAGAATGTCGGCCTCGTCTCCGTCACCGGCGTACGCTCGCGCTGGGTGACGGTGACGGGCGGCGGCATCATGCTCGTGCTGGGACTTCTGCCGAAGCTTGCCGCGCTGGTCGAGGCGGTGCCGCTGGTCGTGCTCGGCGGCGCAGGTCTCGTGATGTTCGGCATGGTCGCGGCGACGGGCGCGCGTATCCTCACCTCGGTCGACTTCCGCACCAATCGCTACAATCTGTTCATCGTCGCTATCTCGATCGGCTTCGGCATGATCCCGCTCGCCGCTCCCGGCTTCTTCCGCAACCTGCCGCACGATCTCCAGCCGCTGCTGGAATCAGGCATTTTGCTTTGCGCCGTCGTCTCGGTGCTGCTCAATGCCTTCTTCAACGGCCTGAGCGGCGGCGCGGCGGCCGAAGCCGACGCGGCGTCAGCCGCAGCGTCGGCGCAGCATGTCTAGCTGCCGCGATAGGTCGAATAGCTCCACGGCGTGACGAGCAGTGGCACATGGTAGTGCGCCTCCGGCTCGCTGACCGCAAAACGCAGCGGGATCTCATCGAGGAACGGCGGGTCTGAGAGCGTCACGTTGCGCTCGGCGTAGTATTTGGCGACGCTGAAGCGGAGTTCGTAACGGCCGATCGGCAGCGGCCGCCCACCGATCAGCGGCTGATCGGTGCGGCCATCCGCATTGGTGACGGTGCGCGCGATGACGCGGCTTTCTCCGAGCGCGGCAAGTTCAATCAGCTCAACCGGAATTCCGGGCGCTGGTTTGCCGGCGTGATTATCGAGCACATGGGTCGACAGCCGACCGTGCACTTTCAGCTTGTCGTCGGCGATGACGAGCTGATCGAGCCGCAGTGCCGAGATGCGGCCGATTTCTTCGATCGCGCGGCGCGTCTCGGTCTTGCCGATGTTGAGCAAGCGCGTCTCGAAGTCGCGCAGCACGGAATCCCTGGTGTGACGGCGCACGCAGACGATGTAGGGAATACCGAACTTTTCGCGATAGGCGTTGTTGGCCCGCTCGAAGGCCGCGTATTCGGCTTCCGACAAACGGTCGAGGCCGGCGCTGTTCTGCTCGTCGGTCGATTCCGTCGTCAGGCCCGCCGCGCGCTGGGTCTTGTTGGCGAGATCCGGATGCGCCCGGATCAGCGCGAGTTGCACATCGGGTTCGGCGGCCTGGATCGCCGCCATCAGCGCGGCATGCAGCTGATTGATGCCGGCAAACGGCCGCTGCGCCGCGATTGTTTCGGCGATCCACGGCGAATATTCCACGACATTGGCGAGCGCGGCGACGAAGTCAGCCTTGCTTGCGACGTTGAGATCGGCGAGCGAGATTTGCGACATTGCGGCCTTATCCGATCTCGAACGCATCGGCGTCAAGATGGCCGTGCTTGTCGTGCCAGTGCTGCGCGATCTGCAATCGCGTCGGGACCCAGACGCGCTCATGCTTGCCGATGTAATCGAGGAAGCGGATCAGGCCCGCGGCGCGGCCGGGCCGTCCGGCGAGACGACAGTGCAGCCCCACCGACATCATCTTCGGCGCGGTCTCGCCTTCGGCGTAGAGCACGTCGAAGGCATCCTTCAGATAGGTGAAGAACTGCGCGCCCTCGGCAAAGCCTTGCGGGTTGATGAACCGCATGTCGTTGGCGTCTAGCGTATAAGGAATGACGAGCTGCTTGCCGTTCGCACCCTTGACCCAATAGGGCAGATCGTCGGCATAGGAGTCGCAGAGATAGAGAAAACCGCCCTCCTCCATCAACAGCCTGATGGTGTTGATCGAGGAACGCCCGGTGTACCAGCCGAGCGGCCGCGAACCGGTCGCCTCGGTGTGGACGCGAATGGCCTCGGCGATCTCGGCGCGCTCCTGCGCTTCCGTCATGTCCTTGTGCTCGATCCATTTCAGGCTGTGGCTGGCGATGTCCCAGCCCGCCTCCTTCATGGCAGCCACGATTTCCGGATTGCGCTTCAGCGCGGTAGCGACGCCGAACACGGTGGTCGGCCACTTCCGCTCATTGAACATCCGCCACAGCCGCCAGAAGCCGGCGCGCGAGCCATATTCGAACATGGATTCGATATTGGCGTGGCGCTGGCCCGGCCAGGGCTGCGCGCCGAGCACGTCCGACAGGAAGGCTTCCGAGGCGGGGTCGCCGTGCAGGATGTTGTTCTCGCCGCCTTCTTCGAAATTGACGACGAACTGCACTGCGACCCGCGCATTGCCGGGCCATTCTGGATGCGGCGGGTTGCGACCGTAACCGCGGAGATCGCGCGGGTAGCTGCTGTCAGTCACTCAGACTTCCTCGAAGCGGATCGGCAGCGCGCCCTTCCAGAGCACGCTCTTGCCCAGCGTCGCCAGGTTCTCCAGGCCCGAGGTCACGGTGATGAAGTGATTGCCGGCGAGCTGGCCCATCTTGCTGGCAAAGTGCACGCCGCCATAGGCCATCAGGATCTCGGTCTCGCTGATGCCGCCGGGATAGAGGATGATCTGGCCGGGCGCGGGATAGCTGGTGTGGTTCTCGTAGCCGACGCCGAAGTCGAGATCGCCGAGCGGCATCCAGACGCCTTCGCCGCTCCAGCGCACATGGATGATGTGGCTCTCGAACGGCAGCGCCTTGCGGAACGCCGCGACCGTCTTGGGTGCAGCCGCCTCTTCGAAGCGGGCATCGAAGGTGAAATCGCCGGCGCGGATAACGAGTTTGCTCATCTCATCTCTCTGGATCGGGGGCCAAGGGATCGGCGGCCCCACGGGGAACTTGCACGCAAAGAGCATTCCAGCGGGCTTCGCGCAAGGGCGCAAGGCGCGTTACCTGCGATCGTAGGACCAGCCAAAAATGCCGCTCCGCCGCACCTCCGGCTCGGGCTCCGCAGCGGCGGCCGCAGCCGATGGCGGCGCCTCCTTCAGCTCGGCCTGCGGCGGTGGCGGCGCCGGCAGATTCTCGCATTTCATGGAATAGACCAGCTTGCCGTCCGCGGTGCGCCCAATGGGAGCGCAAGGATCGGGATGCGCCGCCGCAGTTTTTGGAGCGGGTTTGACCTGCGCCACAGCCGGTGAGGCGATCAGAAGCAGGACCAGCAGATATTTCGACATCGTTGTCGCGCCTGAAATCTTCGTGGCCCCCATTCAACCGGATTGCGCCGGTCAAGTCCATCCGGGCCCGCCCGGCGATTGCCGAATATTTAGCCGGGACCAAAAACTTTGCTCGCCTCATCGTGAAGCCGGCGACGGTGATATCAGGCCGGACGCATCGCCATCTCAGCCGCGACGACGCACAGAAGAGACACTCTCACCGCCGGAGCGTCGTCACGGGAGAAACACCAATGCGAAAGACTTTCACCATTCTCGGCGTCACGCTGATCACCGCCATCACCATCCAGGCCGCGGCGGCGAACGACCGTCATCACACCCGCAAGGCACACCCTGCCCCCATCACCCAGCCGGTGCGCGACTCCCATGCGGCGATGTGGCCGTCGCAGTCGACCGAGCCGGACTATTGGCGTTACGCCAACGGCGCATTGTCGGCACCGGCGGGACGGTGATGCCGTCGTTGCAATGACGAGAATGCTCATTCCGTCATCCTGAGGCGCGAGGCTTGCGATGCGAAAGCATCGCAAGGGGAGCCTCGAAGGATGGACGGCCGGGATACAGCCGGGCCGTCGCCCTTCGAGGCTTGCTCAAAGGCGCCATTGCGCCGCTGAGCCGCACCTCTCAGGGTGACGGTGACGGAACGGAGCCCGCTGCATCAACATCGTGATTGCGAGCGCAGTGAAGCAATCCAGCGTCTTTCCGCGGCGACAGGCTGGATTGCTTCGCGGCGCTCGCAATGACGGAGTGTGAGGCGGCCTTCTCGCTCGTTCAGTTTGCGGCTTGAATTGCAGACACAGGGATTGACAGTCCGTGCAGGTGTCTTCCCCGTCGGACAGCCGTCAGTACGGATTGTAATAGTAGCGCGGTCCGCCATAGTAGCCGTAGCCATAGCCGGGCCCAGGACCATAATAACGCGGGCCGCCGCCGTAGTAATAATTGTCGTAGTACTCCTGGCGCCGGCTTTCGGCGATCGCGGTTCCGATCAGGCCTGCGGCCATACCCATGAAGGCAAGGCCCGCAGCGCTCGGCCCGCGCCGATAATAGCGATGACGCCGCGCGGCGCTGAAGTCGGTCGCGCTCGATGAGACCTGCCCAGCCACGGCAGCCGGCGCCTTGGCCGACGGCGGAGACGCGGCAGCCGCAGGCGACATGGATGCCGCAACCAGGGCAAGGCTGGCGAATGCGGCCAGCGCTGCGCTGCGGCCAAACTTCGAATTCACGGGCTTGTCACTCATCGTAACGTCCTCTGTTCTCGCCCAAAATGGAGATATGAAAACAACACACAACGCGCAAAGCACGGGAATGGTTTCGCGATCGCGGCCACGCTTTGAACGATTGTAAACCAAACGGCCTGATCCAGCTTGCTCCATCCAACCTGAGCGGATAATGAACGAACGCGCCGATTTTCCGGCCGCCGTAAGCGTTTACGTGAACCAACGCATCAACCGACGCCGTCGGGATCGATGCCATTTCAGGGTTCAACGTGACTGACGCGTCCTTTTTCTCGAGAGAAACCAGATGATTGCGGTTCGCAAACTGCCGGCGCGCTATGCGCCGATCGTGATGCCATTCGTGCTGTCCATCCTCATGACGGCCGTGGTGTCGGTCATTTCGACGCTTCGAAGCCTCGGCGCAACACCGGCCTTCATCGCGACTTGGCCGGGGGCCTGGGCGCTGTCCTGGCTCGTCGCCTTTCCAACGCTGCTGCTGGTGCTGCCACTGGTCCGCCGGATCGTGGCCTGCCTCGTCGCTTCCCCTCCTCAACCAGGCCGATAACCGGCGAGGGACGGCGGCGCACCGTGCCCGCCGTCCCTCGCTCGACTGTTCTCGGTTCTGCTCCGCGCCTCTAGGCCCGATAGCTCCAGTATCTCCGCAGCGCGTCGCCCGCGGCCTGAAGATCGAAACGCTGGTCCGGAGCGAGCTGCTGCGCGATCAGATTGAACATGTCGTTCAGGATCGAGCGTTTCTCGCCAAAATAAGAATGGCGCAGGCCAACCAGGCTGGTGTCGACCAGCGAGGCATCGATCGTATCGACGCCGTCGACGATCGTCAGAGCATCCCCGGCCTCGCCCGCGCGGGGATAGCCATGCACGAATTTCGAGGCCAGCAGCGCGACGTCGCGCGAGGACGCATAGAGGGTCACGCGCGCGGCGCATCCCTTGAACTTCGCTGCGAGCTGGACGAAGCGGTCCCGGTCGATGTCGGGCGCGGCAAAGATGATCTGACCGAGCTTTGCGCTCCCCGCCGGCAGTTGCCAGGACGCGACGCGTTCGAGCGTGTTGATCACCGCGCGGTTGCCCATGCTGTGGGCGACGATGTGGACCTTGCCGGCGCCGATCTCGCCGAGCGCGAGCTGGAGAAATGCCTCGAAGTGATCGCACGACCAGTCGATCGTGCTCTCATCCACCGTGTACTGTTTGGTATCTCCAGCCGATGCCCAGCTGTACAACAGCGTTCGGCCCGCGAATTTCAGGTCCACCGAGAGCTGACCGGCCCGGCGCGCCGCATCTTCGAACGTCACGTTGAAGCCGTGCACGAAGATCAAGACGTCATGAACGTCGGCGGCGGCAAGCGAATCCTTCAGGTTCGCGACGAACGCGTCCCGGCCCAAAGCTCCAACAGTTTTGAGGATCACGTGCTTTTCGGGATTGGCTGAGAATTCGAGGTGCCACCAGTTCGGCCCTGTCAGCTCGCCGACCTCTCGGCCGCGCGTCGGCACGCTGACCTCCGCCATGCCGAAGGAAAGCGTCCCGCGCGCGCCGCCGAAATAATGCGACGGCGTGTCGTCGCCGCGAGCGCGGTCGGTACCGTAGAAAACGGGGATGGTGACGACACCGGTGGACTGATCCGTCGTTGGCCGGGCAATGTCCGGAACAACAACCGGCGCAACGTGGCCGCGACGGGTCACTGTCTCCGTGACGGCCGTGGGTGTCGCCATGTCTTCCATCAGGCGCTCAACGAGGTGCGTGGCGGGAGGCTCCGCGAGCAGCCGGATGACAAGCAGGTCGAGCGCTGAGCGAAGCTTGTCCGGATCGTCGCCGCGGCCGGCCCGTGCCGCCAACTCCATCAACTCGTCACGGTAAGGCGGCCATTTGTCCTCGAGCAGACCGCTTAATCGGGGCCCGAGTTCGAGCAAGGCAAGCAACAGGCGAAGCGTATCCGACATCGCACGGCCCTCGTCGCTGAATGCGCCCGGGCACGCGCCCGGCCGTCCGCCCTTAGCGTAGAGGTTGTGAACGATCTGGCAAGTCCGCCGCGCGTGCCAGCGTCAACTTGCCCCGGGGCCTGTACTTTATGACAACGCCCCCAGCACGCCGCGCGTGGCCTTGTCGATTTCCTCGACATAGCGGCGGCGTGCGGTGCTTTCGGTCAGGAAGCCGACCACCTTGCGGCTGTCGGTGGAATCGACCACCGCCAGCATTTCGGCCTCGGCCTCGTCGAACACCGCCATCGCGCTCTTCACGTTCATTTCCGGGATCAGCACGATCTCGGTCAGGCGCGCCAGCTCGATGATCTGGATGTCGTCGGCGATGGTGTCGAGGTCGCTGGAGAACAGATCGTGCAGCAGGACGAGGCCGACATATTCGTCAACATTGTTGACGATGACGATTCCGGGGCGCGATCCCAGCGGAAATTCGCTCCGGGTCGCTGCGATCGTCGTGGTCGACGGCACCTTGCCGACGTCGGAGCGCATCAGCCGCTCCACGGTGAGATTGCGCAGCCAGCCGACGTCGTTGGCGCTGCGGATGGTCTCGCCGCGCAGATGCAGGCGCCAGGTCGAGAAGGAATGGCCGAACATGAAGCGGACGCAGATCGAGGTGACGATACAGCCGGCCAGCACCACGGCGGTGACGTCGACATTGCGGGTCATCTCGAGCACGAGGAACGACATGGTGAGAGGACCGCCGACGATGGCGACGCCCAGCGTCGCCATGCCGGTCAGCATCGCCACCAGCGGATCGATCACGAAGTTCGGGCTGATCAGCAGCAGCACCGCGGAGAAGAACTTTCCGATCAGGCTGCCGACGAACAGCGAGGCGAAGAACAGACCGCCACGGAAGCCGGAGGCGAGCGAGATCAGGCAAGCCGTCACCTTCAGCCCGATGATGATCGCGATCAGGCCGAGCGCCATGTCGTGGAAGAGGTCGAGCACCATGGCGCCGTGGCCGGCCGCGAGCACCTGCGGCGTCACGATGGCGAAGCCGCCGACGATGAGGCCGCCGACCACCGGGCGCAGCCACACCGGCAGCCATTTGAACAGCCGCTCGAACATCGAGGACGAGCGCATCACCGCGATGCCGACGCCGCTGGTGACGAGCGCGAGCCCGATCAACGCCAGATATTGCTCGACGCCGACGGCACTGACCTTGGGAATTTCGAGCGAGTAAGGCGCGCCGCCGAGCCATTGCGCGGTCAGCGCACCGGCGAGCGAGGCCGCCAGGATCGGCGCCGCGCTGCCGACCGAGTAGACGCCGACGATCAGCTCGCAGGCATAGAACGCGCCGGTGATCGGCGCGCCGAAGGCTGCCGCGATAGCGGCGGCGGCGCCGCAGCCGACGATCAGGCGGAGGTCGTTACGGCGGAGGTTGAAGAATTTGCCGAACAGCGAGGCGATGCCCGAACCGATCTGGGTGTAGCCGGCTTCCAGACCCACCGAGGCGCCGCAGCCGTTCGAGATCAGCGTCTGGCTCGACACCACCACGCTGTCGCGCATCGACAGATTGCCGCCGCGCAGCGCATTGGCCTCTATCGGGTCGACCGCGCTCGAGATCTTCAGCCGCCGCCGCCACCATTCCATGACGCCGAGCACGAGGCCGCCCGCCGCCGGCGCGATCATCGCCGCCCAGGGATTGATGTAGGTGTTGGCGGAGAGGCGGACGTCGATCGGAATGCCGTAGATCACGACATGGGCGATCTGCGCGATCTCGGCCATCAACGTGACGATCGCGCCGGCCAGCGTGCCGATCAGGAGCGACAGAGGGATCAGGTAGAATTCGTTGCTGCGCAACAGCGCGCGCAGCCGAACCATGGTGCGGTTCGTTCCCTTGCGATCGACGATATGCCTGATCCGCACAAACACCTGAGGCCCGCCCTACCCTTCAGCCATGCCGTAGCCGGCCATGCGTTGGCGGACCCGTTCGATTTCGTCGCTGGACAGCAGCGGCGGTTTGCCGATCTGGAGGCAGCCGTGATATTGCCGCGCCAGCGTCTCGACCTCGACGGCAAGCCACATCGCCTTGTCCAGCGTCTTGCCGACCGCGATCATACCGTGATGGTCGAGCAGGCAAGCGAGCCGGCCCTCCAGCGCGCGCAACGCGTGCCCGGACAGCTCCGCTGTCCCGAAAGTGGCGTAGGGCGCGCAGCGAATGTTGTCGCCGCCGGCAGCCGCGATCATGTAGTGCACCGGCGGGATCTCCATGCCCATGATCGCCAGGATGGTACAGTAGGTTGGATGGGCGTGGACGACGGCGTTGACGTCGCCGCGCGCCTTCAGGATATCCAGATGGAAGCGCCACTCGCTGGACGGCTTCTGGCCCCGAGCATGCGAGCCGTCCATCGCCATGAAGACGATCTGGTCCGGTGTCATGGCGTCATAGGGCGTGCTGGTCGGGGTGACCAGGAGCCCGTCCCCATGCCGCACGCTGATATTGCCGGAAGTGCCCTGATTGATGCCGAGCGCGTTCATGCGGCGGCAGGCGTCGATGATGGCCTGTCTCTTTGCGAGTTCGTCCGCTGTCATCGACATCCCGATTGCGTCTCGACCTTCTTGACGATGGGCGTGTGTTAGACCCGAAGTACGTCAAAGCAATATGGCAGTGCAAGCGAAAGCGGACCTGACCGGGCACCGTTGTCGGGGCGGGCCAGGCGCGCCACGAATTAGATCGTAAAATCAACAGATTAACAGATTGATGCCATGCATCCCGGGCCGGCCCCCGAGCGCCCCGCGACAGCAAGGCGCTTTTCGGTCCGCCCGAGCATCCGCACCCACCGATCGCGCCACTGCCAGCGGCGGCGTCATCACGCCGACAGCGCGACGTCGAGCGCGCAGACCAGGCTGATGCGATGCGCGGCCGCCGGGCTTGAGGGTGCCGGCGTGGAACATTTGCCTTCGCCGAGTCTTGGTCGCGCGAGGATTGAGAACGGGATTGCCTTCCCGTAGCCCTCAAGAGGAGGATCCATGGCTAAGCAAGCAAAGAAACGTGCGAACGCGAAAAAGACCGCATCGCGCCGCCCGCGTCAGGCGCCCAAGATGTTGAGCGACCTGTTTCTGGAGACGTTGAAAGACATCTATTACGCCGAGAACAAGATCATCAAGACACTGCCGAAGATGGCCAAGGCTGCGCATTCCAAAGATCTCGCGGCGGCCTTCAACAAGCATCTGCGGGAGACGCAGGGCCAGGTGAAACGGCTCGAGCAGATCTTCAAGATGCTCGGCAAGCCCGCGCGCGGCAAGCCGTGCGAGGCGATCAACGGCATTACCGACGAGGGCGCCGAGATCATGAAGGACTTCAAGAACGCCCCTGCCCTCGACGCCGGCCTGCTCGCCGCGGCGCAGGCCGTCGAGCATTACGAGATCTCCCGATACGGCACGCTGCGCACCTGGGCCGAGGAGCTCGGCATGGCGGAGGCGGCACGCCTGCTCCAGGCGACGCTGGACGAGGAAGAGGCCACCGACCACACGCTGACCGAGCTCGCCACTTCGGTCATCAACCTCGAAGCGGAGGCCGAGTACCGCGAAGCCGCCTGATCTACGTCCCGCCCAATTGTTGCCTCCGGCGCCGCGGAACATCTCCGCGGCGCCGACGCGTCTGATGGCAAGGCCCTCCTGCGCTTTGAGAGGCAGGCATGCTTCACACGCGCGATGCTGGAATTTGCGGGAACTATCACCATATCCCGTCTTCCAACCGCAGCGCCTTCCCCGAGTTTTGCCATGCAACCCAAAAATCCCTTTGACTGGATGCTGTCCGAGGCCCTCGACCAGCTGACCCGCGGCGAACGGCTGCGCCAGCAGTTCGGCCGTCAGGAAGCCTGCTGGGAGCCGCCGATCGACGTGCTCGAGACCGAGCATGAGCTTCTGATCCTGGTCGCGCTTCCCGGCGTCAATCCGGACAATGTCGAAACGGTGATCCATGACGGCGTGCTGGTCATCTCCGGCCAGCGCACCCTGCCGCCGGAGCTTCGCAACGCCCGCATCCACCGGCTCGAGCTGCCGCAGGGCCGCTTTGAACGACGCATCGCGCTTCCCATCGGCCGCTACGCCATCAGCCGCTTCGTGATGGACGGCTGCGTCGCACTGCGCCTCGCCAAATCCTGAGGTCGATCATGACCACCGAACAGACGAATACTGAACAAACCAATCCTGACATGAAGATCCCAGAAGACGCACTGATCATCATCCCCGTGCGCGAGATGGTGCTGTTCCCCGGCGCCATCGCGCCGATTGCGATCGGCCGGGCAAGGTCCATCGCCGCCGCCCAGCAGGCGCTGCGCGAGCAGCGGCCGGTCGGCATCGTCCTGCAGCGCAGCCCCCAGATCGAGGAGCCGGGGCCGGACGATCTCTACAAGGTCGCGACCATCGCCAACATCGTGCGCTACATCACCGCCCCCGACGGCACCCATCACGTCGTCTGCCAGGGCGTGCAGCGCGCGCGCATCCTCGACTTCCTGCCGGGCACGCCATTCCCTGTTGCGCGCTTCCAGCAGATTCCAGAGCCGACCGCGAGCTCACCCGAGATCGAGGCGCGCGCGCTGAACCTGCAGCGCCAGGCCATCGAAGCGATCGAACTGCTGCCGCAGGCCCCGCCCGAGCTGGTCGCGATGTTCCAGAGCACCACCGCGCCCGGCGCGCTGGCCGATCTGGCGACCTCATTCATGGACATCAAGCCGCAGGACAAGCAGGAGGTCCTGGAGACCATCGACCTCGCCCTGCGCGTCGAGAAGGTGTCGAAGCATCTGGCCGAGCGGCTGGAGGTGCTGCGCATCTCCAACGAGATCGGCCAGAAGACCAAGGCTTCTTTCGACGAGCGGCAGCGCGAGGCGATACTGCGCGAGCAGATGGCGACCATTCAGCGCCAGCTGGGCGAAGGCGACGGCAAGGCCGCCGAAGTCGCCGAGCTGACGGCTGCGATCGCCAAGGCCAACATGCCGCCGGAAGCGGACGCGCATGCGAAGAAGGAGCTGCGCCGCTACGAGCGCATGCCCGAGGCAGCCGGTGAAGCCGGCATGGTCCGCACCTATCTGGACTGGCTGATCGAATTGCCGTGGGCACTCCCCGCGGAGAAGCCGATCGACATCAAGGAAGCGCGTCGCATCCTGGATGCGGATCATTTTGGCCTGGAGAAGATCAAGGGCCGGATCATCGAATATCTGGCGGTGCGCAAGCTGGCGCCGCATGGCAAGGCGCCGATCCTGTGCTTCGTCGGCCCGCCCGGCGTCGGCAAGACCTCGCTCGGACAGTCCATCGCTCGCGCGATGGATCGCCCCTTCGTGCGCGTCAGCCTGGGCGGCGTGCATGACGAGGCCGAGATCCGCGGTCATCGGCGCACCTATATCGGCGCGCTGCCCGGCAACATCATCCAGGGCATCAAGAAGGCAGGCGCACGCAACTGCGTCATGATGCTGGACGAGATCGACAAGATGGGCCGTGGCGTGCAAGGCGATCCCTCGGCCGCCATGCTGGAGGTGCTCGACCCCGAGCAGAACGGGACGTTCCGGGACAATTACCTGGGCGTGCCCTTCGACC
This sequence comes from Bradyrhizobium manausense, assembly GCF_018129685.1. Taxonomy (GTDB): domain Bacteria; phylum Pseudomonadota; class Alphaproteobacteria; order Rhizobiales; family Xanthobacteraceae; genus Bradyrhizobium; species Bradyrhizobium manausense_D. The sequence goes on along the minus strand of NZ_JAFCLG010000004.1, from coordinate 284,352 downwards.
TGTCGCGCGTGGTGTTCATTGCGACCGCCAACATGCTGGACCAGATTCCGGGTCCGCTGCTGGACCGCATGGAGCTGATCAGCCTGGCCGGTTACACCGAAGAGGAGAAGCTGGAGATTGCGCGGCGCTATCTGGTGCGGCGCCAGCTGGAGGCCAACGGCCTGACCGCCGAGCAGGCCGAGATCGAGCCGGAGGCGCTGAGGCTGATCGTCAAGGGGTACACGCGCGAGGCCGGCGTGCGTAACCTCGAGCGCGAGATCGGCAAGGTGTTCCGCCATGCCGCGGTGCAGGTCGCCGAAGGCACGGCTGCGAAGGTCGTGGTCACGGCGAAGGACATCGCCGACGTGCTGGGACAGCCGCGCTTCGAAGGCGAGATCGCGCAGCGCACCAGCGTTCCGGGCGTTGCCACCGGCCTTGCCTGGACGCCCGTTGGCGGCGATATCCTCTTCATCGAGGCCTCGCGCGTGCCCGGCAAGGGCGGCATGATCCTGACCGGCCAGCTCGGCGAGGTCATGCGCGAGAGCGTACAGGCCGCGCTGACGCTGGTGAAGAGCCGAGCGACGCAGCTCGGCATCGACCAGTCGGTGTTCGAGAAGGGCGACATCCACGTCCACGTGCCGGCGGGGGCAACCCCGAAGGACGGACCGAGCGCGGGCGTGGCGATGTTCACGGCGCTGACGTCACTGCTCACCAATCGCACGGTGAGGAGCGACACGGCGATGACCGGCGAGATCTCGCTGCGCGGCCTGGTGCTGCCGGTCGGCGGTATCAAGGAGAAGGTGGTGGCTGCGGCCGCCGCCGGCCTGAAGCGGGTGATGCTGCCGGCGCGCAACAAGCGGGACTACGACGACATCCCGAAGAGCGCGCGGGACAAGCTCGAATTCATCTGGCTGGAGCGCGTCGACGAGGCCATCGCCGCCGCGCTCGAGCCGGCGCAAGCCAAAGCCGGCGTCAAGGTCGAAGCGGCGGAGTGATGCGATGAAGAAATTGTTGGAAGAAGCAAGGCGATCGCGCAAGACGCAGCGGCTGCGGCAGCTGCTGGATCGCGCTATCGACCGGGTGCGCGATGCGCTTGCAGGACCCGAGCCGCGGCTTCAGCCGATCCCGGTTCGGGTGAAGCGCCGCAAGGGCTGAACCCCTCCGCCTCAGCTCTCGCGGTCACTCAACTCAAAACCAAAGGCCCCCTCTCATCGAGGGGGCCTTTGCGTTATCAGGCCACAGCGTCCTTGGCAGCCTTGACCGGGCGGGCGCGGACGATCTTCCGGGCCGGCTTGGCCTTGAACATCATCTCTTCACCCGTGAACGGGTTGGTGCCCTTGCGCGCCTTGGTCGCGGGCTTCTTGATGACCACGAACTTGGCGAAGCCCGGCACCAGGAACAGGCCGTTCTTCTTGAGCTCCTTGTGGCCGACGTCGGTCAGCGTCTCCATGACGCTCTTGACGTCGCGCTTGGAAAGCTCGGTGGCGGTCGCAATCTTTTCGATCAACTGCGATTTGGACATTTGGGCTGGCATCGTGTCTCCTCTGATTCGTTGCCGGTTGCATATTAGACCAACCGGCGAAGGCCTATAGCCTTCTGCACAGTTTTGTCGCGGTTTTACGGGCTTTTTTGGCCCCCTGAGACAAAAAACCCTGCATTTTAGCGGCTTCCAGAGCGGCCGGCGCCTCAAGCAGCGGTTTTTGCCTTGTTTCAAAGGCCCGCAAGCAGCCTTGCTAAAGCTGATTCGATGCTTTCGACAAGCGACGACCGGCATCTTTGTAAGAGAGGGAGCGCGTTTCACCCTAGAAAATAAGGCTTGATCGTCGCTCCGCGGCGTCTTTCCCTGCGTTTTACGGGGTCGCAGCGAGCTAGATGCGCTCGATGATGACCGCAGGCGCCATGCCTCCCGCGGCGCACATGGTGACGAGACCGCGCTTGAGGTCGCGCCGCTCCAACTCATCGAGCACCGTGCCGATCAGGATCGAACCGGTTGCGCCAATGGGATGACCGAGCGCGATCGAGCCGCCATTGACGTTGACCTTGGCGCGGTCGAGCTTCAGATCGCGGATATATTTTTCCGCAACAACCGCAAAGGCCTCGTTGATTTCGAACAGATCAATGTCGTCGATCGTCAGGCCCGCCTTCGCCAGCACCTTGCGCGTCGCCGGCACCGGCGCGTTCAGCATCAGGGTCGGCGAGTCACCCATGTTGGCCATGGCGACCACCCGGGCGCGCGCTTTGAGGCCATGCGCCTTGGCGTAAGACGGCGATGCCAGCAGGATCGCGGCGGCGCCATCGACGACGCCGGACGAGTTGCCGGCGTGATGCATGAAGTCGATGTCGAGGTCGGGATATTTTTGCAGGATCAGGCCACGATAAGTCGTGCCCTTGTCGTCGAGCGCATAGTCGGCGATTGCCGGGAATGCAGGCTTCAGCGCGGCGAGCCCTTCCAGCGTCGTCTGCGGCCGCGGATATTCTTCATGGTCGAGCGCGAGGCTGCCGTCCTCGCGATGGACGGGAACAAGGCTCTTCTTGAAGTGACCGCCGGCGATTGCCTGCGCGGCGCGCTTCTGGCTTTCGAAGCCGAGCGCATCGACGTCCTGCCGCGTGATGCCTTCCAGCGTCGCGATCGCATCGGCACAGACGCCCTGATGCGACTGCGGATGCCGCGCACGCAAGCGCAGATTGCCCGAATCCATCATCATCGGACCGCCGCCGCGACGCCCTTCCATCGACATCATCTCGCAGCCGCCGGCGATGACGAGGTCTTCCGCCCCCGCCATGATCGAGGATGCCGCCATATTGACGCTGGTGATGCCCGAACCACAGAACCGATCCAGCGTCACCGCGCTGGCGCGCACGTCATAACCGGCATCGAGCGCCGACATGCGGCCGAGATCGCCGCCCTGCGTCGCGACCTGCGCGCTGCAGCCCCAGACGATGTCATCGACATCGGCGGTATTGATGCCGGTGCGGTCGGCGAGCGCGCGTAGCACCGTGGCACCAAGCTGCTGCGGATGAATGCCCGACAGTGCTCCCTTGCCGGCCTTGCCGATGCCGCGCGGAGTGCGGCAGGCATCAATGATCAGCGCGTCGGTCATGGGCGTTGTCCTCTTGTTATGAGTATTGGAGACGGTTTTGAATCACGGGGCGGGCGGAGTCAATGCGCGGTGATTGCGCTCCTCGCCCGCATTTTCCGCCGCGCGTAAATTGCAATTCACGCCCCGGCGGCGTTCTTTGCGATCACGTTGCGATAAAAGCTTGCGCTCAGCTTTGGCGTCCGCACCTGCGTGTCAAAATTGACGTGATAGAGCCCGAAGCGCTTGTTGAGTCCGAACACCCATTCAAAATTGTCCATCAGGCTCCAGAGGAAGTAGCCGCGCACCGGTACACCTTCCGCGGTCGCCCGCTGCAGTTGGGCCAGATAGTTGCGCAGATACATGATGCGGTCGGTGTCGTAGATCTTGCCTTCAGGGGTCACCTGGTCGTCGCCGGAGGTGCCGTTCTCGCTGATGTAGATCGCATCGGTCTTCCAGATCTTCGCGGCGAGCTTCGGCACCCAATAGATCGTCTCGGGGCCAACGCGGAGCCAGTCCGAGTTCATGTGCGGGAACGATTTCGGGATCGGCAGGGGCATGAAGCCCGCGCCCTGGTCGGACGCGACGATATAGTGCTGCGGCGCGTAGATGTTGAGACCGAGGAAATCCACCGGAGAGCCGATGATCTTCAATTCCGCATCCGTGTATTTCGGCGCATCGGCGCCTGCATACTTCAGAAACGCGTCGGTGTAGCGGCCGGTCATGATGACGTTGAGATAGCCCGCATTCAGCTCGCGCAGCGCAATCTCGGCGGCGCGGATGTTCTCGGGCGTGTCGATCGCGGGCATGCAGGCATCGATATTCTCGGCCGGCCCGACGCGCGTGCCACGGCGGCCATGGGCGCGCACCGCCTGCACCGCGAGACCATGCGCCAGCGCGCTGTTGTGCCGGATCTGGTTCACTTCAGCCTGCGGCAGCGTCAGGCCCGGCGCATCGATGCCGATGCCATAGCCGAAATAGACGAAGCGGCCGCTCTCGTTCAGCGTGAAGACATTCTTGACGCGATCGGTCAGGTGTTTTGCAACATAGGCCGCATAATCGCCGAAGATCTTGCAGGTCTCGCTCGAGCGCCAGCCGCCAAAACGGTCCTGCAGAGATTGCGGCAGGTCCCAATGATAAAGCGTGAGCCAGGGCTCGATGCCGTTCTTCAGGAGTTCGTCGACCAGGCGGTTGTAGAAATCGAGCCCTTTTGGATTGGGCTTGCCGTCGCCATCCGGAAACACCCGCGGCCAGGCCACCGAGAAGCGATAGGCCTTGCAGCCGAGCTCCCTGATGAGCGCGATGTCCTCCCTGTAACGGTGATAGTGCTCATTGGCACGATCGCCATTGGTGCCGTCCTCGATCTTGCCGGGAATGCGCACGAACTTGTCCCAGATCGAGGCCCCCCGCCCATCTTCCTCGACCGCGCCCTCGACTTGGTAGGACGAGGTGGCGGTGCCCCAGACGAAGCCCGCCGGGAAACCGCTGGCGGCTTGCGGCGCCGGCTTGGCTTCAGCGAACTCGAGAGGATTTGCGACACCGGCTGCGGACAGCCCCGCGATTTTCGCGAAATGGCGACGCGAGACCTTGTCCGACATTGATGCTGCCCCGAGATGATTGATGCGGCGGCACAATGACGGCGCACGGGCGGTTTGAGAAGCGCCGGCTCCGAGATTTGAGGATGCAGAATTGTGCTGCCCTTGCCTGGGCTTAAGTCGTCGTTAGGTGCCAATCCGGAGGATCGTCCGCAGCCGGCCTCAAGTTCCCTCGACAATGTCCGGGAAAATGCCAGCGCGAGCAGTTCGGGGCGATTTCGCGCGAACCTCGCCGCCTGTTGCACGCTCGGCGTGCTTTTGCTACACCGTGAGGTACGTGCCTCATTTCACCTCACGGGCCGGCTGGTGACCGCCCCCGCCGCTAGGATGCGGACGGCGGCTGACCTGCGCGGGCTGCGCGAGTTGAGGCGCGTGCCCAATTCGGGCTCAAGCAGAGTTGGCCCTCACGAAGGGCTGGCCGCACAAGGGGAGGATGGAATGCAGCGTCTCTTGATCGCAGGTGTATCTGTCGCGTTCGCAATGGCTCTGGGCCTCGGCTCGGCCAATGCGGCGGACAAGAAGGTTCTGGCCTTCGTCGTCAACGGCGCGTCCGACTTCTGGAAGATCGCGGAAGCCGGCGTGAAGAAGGCCCAGGGCGAGCTGCCCAACTACAACCTTCAGCTCAAATATCCGGAACAGGCCGCCGCTGCCGTTCAGCAGCGCATGATGGACGACCTCGTCGCCGCCGGTGCCGCCGGCATCATGGTCAGCGCGGTCGATCCGAAGAACCAGGTCGACCACCTCAACAAGATCGCCTCGCAGACGCTGCTGTTCACCACCGACAGCGATGCGCCGAACTCGAAGCGCATCGCCTATATCGGCTCGTCCAACGTCGACCTCGGCAAGGACGCCGGCAAGCTGATGCTCAAGGCGCTGCCGAACGGCGGCAAGTGCGTCGGCTTCGTCGGTCTGCCCGGCGCCGACAACGCGCGCGAGCGCATCGAGGGCGTCAAGGAGACCATCAAGGGCTCGAAGATCGAGCTGGTCGACGTTCGCGGCGACGAGATCGACCAGACCCGTGCCAAGCGCAACGTCGAGGACATCCTCGCCGCCATGCCTGATGTCAGCTGCATGGTCGGCTTCTATTCCTACAACACGCCGCGCATCTACGAGGTGCTGAAGGAGGCCGGCAAGCTCGGCAAGATCCAGATCATCGGTTTTGACGAGGATCCGATCACGCTGGGCGGCGTCAAGGAAGGCGCCATCGCCGGCACCGTCGTGCAGCAGCCGTTCGAGTGGGGCTATCAGGGCATGAAGCTGATGGCGAAGTACATCGAGGGCGACAAGTCCGGCGTGCCCGCGGGCGGCATCATCATCGTGCCCGGCAAGGTCATCGACAAGGCCAATGTCGACGACTTCATGGGTATGATGAAGACCATGCTCAAGAAGTAGGAGACGTGCGGGCGTTGCCCGCAAGCCTCGATGCCTGATCCGTTTCTCGAACTGATCGATATCAGCAAGAGCTATCCCGGCGTGGTCGCACTCGACCACGTCGGCCTTGCCGTGTCGCCAGGCGAGGTGATCGCGCTGGTCGGCGAGAACGGCGCCGGCAAGTCGACCTTGATGCGCGTGCTTGGCGGCGTGGTCGAGCCGAGCGGCGGCACCATCCGCGTCGACGGCGCCGAGCGGAGCGCACTCACGGTTGGGGATGCGATCAAGGCCGGCATCGCCTTCGTGCATCAGGAGCTCAACCTGTTCGACAATCTCGACGTCGCCGGCAACGTGTTCATCGGCCGCGAGCCGGTGCATGGCGGGCCGCTGCGGTTGATCGACCGCAAGGCGCTCTACGCCAGGACGCAGCCCCTGCTCGACCGCCTCGGTGCCGACTTTGCCCCGGACGCGCCGCTTGCCGATCTGTCGCTGGCACAGCGCCAGCTCGTCGAGATCATGAAGGCGCTTTCGCTCGACGCCCGCCTCGTCATCATGGACGAGCCGACCTCGAGCCTCACATTGACCGAGACCGACCGCTTGATGCGGGTCGTCGCAGCTCTCAAGGCGGACGGCGTCAGCATCATCTTCATCACGCATCGCCTCAACGAGGTGATGCAATGTGCCGACCGCGCGGTGGTGCTGCGTGACGGGCGCATCGTCGGCGCGCTGACCCGCGCCGAGCTGTCTCCTGCGGCGATGATCCGCCTGATGATCGGGCGCGACCTCAAATCGCTCTACGTGCCGCCGGCCGCCCCGCCCGGCGAGGCGGTGCTCGACATCGTCGCGGCCGTCACCGACACCTATCCGGAGCGCCCGGTGAGCCTGTCGGTCCGGCGCGGCGAGATTTTGGGACTGGCTGGCCTCGTCGGCTCCGGACGCACCGAGCTCGCGCGGGCGATCTTCGGCGTCGACCGGCTCCGGGGCGGCGCGATCAAGCTGAACGGCGAAGCCATCCGGGTGACGAGCCCGCGCGGGGCCATCGACCATGGCATCTATCTGATCCCGGAGGATCGCAAGGGCTGCGGCCTCCTGCTCGACGTGTCGATTGCCGAGAACATCTCGCTGCCGGACCTGTCGTCCTATCTGCGCTTCTTGCTGGTCAACACCGCGCTGGAGACGAAGAACGCGCGGGCCCAGCGCGAGCAGCTCAAGATCCGCGCGCCGGACGTTGCAACCTCGGTCGGCTCGTTGTCCGGCGGCAACCAGCAGAAGGTCGTGCTGGCCAAATGGCTGTCGATGCGGCCCAAGGTGCTGATCTTCGACGAGCCGACGCGCGGCGTCGACGTCGGAGCCAAGCAGGAGATCTACGAGATGCTGCGCCGGCTGACCGATTCCGGCGTCGCGATCCTGATGATTTCGAGCGACATGGAGGAGGTGATCGGGGTCAGCGACCGGATCGCCGTCATGCACGAGGGTGCGATCTCGGGTTTCCTCGATCGCAGCCAGTTCAGCGAGCACAACGTGCTCCAGTTGGCCGTCGGCCACGCCGTTGAGATGAGGGTACCTTGAACAAGAAAGATCTGAGCCTGCTGGTCCTGATCCTGGTGGTCGGCGCGGTCGTCGCCTTCATCAATCCGCGGTTCCTCTACGTCGGCAATCTCTCCAACACGCTGAACCAGGTCGGGATGTTCGGCATCTTCTCGATCGCGGAAGCTTTCGTCATCATCATCGGCGGAATCGAGCTCTCGGTCGGATCGGTGATCGCGCTGCTCGGCGTTCTCTTCATCGACCTCATCGTCAATCACGACGTCAACTGGATGCTCGCCTTTGCCGCGATCATCGCGAGCGGCCTCGTGATCGGCCTCGTGCACGGCGCGCTGGTGACGAGGATGCACATCCAGCCGTTCGTGGTGACGCTGTGCGGGCTTCTGATCTATCGCGGCGCGGCGCGCTACTACACCGAGGACGCGACCGCCGGCTTCGGCTTCGGCGCCAGCTTCCCGACGCTGGAATGGCTGACGGCCGGCCGCACCAATTTGCTCGGCTTTCCGCTGCCGCACAGCGTCGTGGCGCTGATCGTCGTCGCCGCCATCGCATGGGTGCTGCTGCATCGCTCGGTGTTCGGCCGCTATCTCTACGCCGTCGGCAAGAACGAGGAAGCCGCGCGCTATTCCGGCATCCGCTCCGAGCGCGTGATGGTCTCCGCCTATGTCATCTGCGGCGGACTGACCGCTTTCGCGGCGATCCTGTTTGCGATGTACACCCGCTCGATCTCGCCGGCCGTGCACGGCTCGTTCTACGAACTCTATGCCATCGCGGCGGCCGTGCTCGGCGGCTGCTCCCTGCGCGGCGGCGAAGGCTCGATCATCGGCGTCGTGCTCGGCACCGTGCTGCTGCAGGTGCTGCAGAACCTGGTCAATCTGCTGGGCATCCCGAGCTCGCTGAATTTCGCCGTGATGGGCGCGGTCATCCTGATCGGCGTGCTCGCCGACCAGTATCTCGTCCAGCGCCGGCAGCGCGTGGTGACGGCCAGGGGCCGTGAACAGGCGAGCGTCGCGTCGGCCCCGCTCGAGCCGATGAAGGTGGAGTGAACGACGAAAACAACCCCATGCACAGTAGCCGGGGATAGTAAAATCAAGGACTTGAAGCGCACTGACTCGGGATGATCCGTCATCGCGCGGGAGGACGGGGGCAGATCCCAGATTTTCTGAAAATCAGCATTCGACTTGACCCGTCGGGCAAAACAGGCGTATGGTGGCATCATCCGCAATATATGGCCGGGCCCGCGATCGACGCGATGCAACTGACTGACGCCGGCAAGGCGTCAGAAGCCACAAGCCGCATAGCCCTTGCGCGCCAGGTGGAAGTGCGATCCGTCGCCGACGAAATCAACGTCCAGACACTCGTTGCCGCGACGAAACGCACCCAGGCCCTCGCAGTGCAGATATTCGAGGTTGATGCGCCATCGCCTTTCCGACGGCAGGTAGGTCGCAAAGTCGTGCTGGGCGCGCGGGCGCCCCTTGCAAATGCCGGCAATATATTGCCGGACTTCGGCAGGAAGGACGTCGATGTGCTCTGAATTCAGGGGATCGTCATGACCAACGCCTCCCGACCGCGCGTCGGCTGGAAGCGCTGCACAAACCGTCAAGCTCAATGCCACCAGGGGTGCTCTGATCCACATTGTCTCTGCCTCATCGTGCCTGGGTCACACTGGCACTATGCGCCGCCGAGCTTACACGCAGCTGGCAGCACGCGCCTTGCGGCCGATCAAGGCGCTCTGCTGTCGCATCTGCCCTCGCGGATGGACAAAACAGGATTCCATCATCCGACTAGCTCGTCAGCGCGCTTAGTCCCGTGTCTTAGATTTCCTTGGACGTGCCATAACCTCGGCTGCACGAGACCGGCCAGATATTGGTGCGGAATAAATGCGGGCACTTGGGTTGCCGCCACTGGCTTACCAAGCAGATAGCCCTGCAGATAGTCGCAACCCAGCTGCGCCAATATCTCGCACTGCGCCTCCGTCTCGAGACCTTCCGCCACCACACGCAGCCCAAGGCCGCGTCCCATCGCAATAATAGCGCTCACCAGCGCAAGACTACGATCATCACTGGTAATTCGGTTGATGAAGCTGCGGTCGATCTTCAGCGTAGTCAGATCGAATTGGGACAAATAGCTGAGTGAGGAATAGCCGGTGCCGAAATCGTCGAGGGACAGCCCGAATCCCGCCTGCCTAAGTCGTTGCAGGAGGGCAACTAGATCCGCGCTGCCGGCAGCGAGCAGGGTTTCCGTCAATTCGAGTTCGATTTGATGCGGCTCGACATTGTGCCTGCGCATCGCGGCAAATAGGTGAGCTTCGAACCCCGGGCTTGTAAACTGACGCGCGGAGACGTTGATGCTCATAACCGGTGCGGCATCCTGATTGATCATTCGCCAGGTGGCCGCCTGACTGATCGCTTCGTCGAGAATCCAGTCGCCGATCTGCAGGATTAGGTCCGATTTTTCCGCCACAGCGATGAACTTGTCGGGCGGCACCCGGCCGAGCACCTTGCTGTTCCAGCGCGCTAGCGCCTCGACTTTAGACAGGCGCCCGGTGACCAGGTCGTAGATTGGTTGATAGTGCAATTCCAGTTCCTGCTTCCGGATCGCCCCTCGCAGCTCGGATTCAAGCCGCAATGATTCCGCGAGACGCTCTTCCATGCTGTGATGGTAACGGATCCACCGGTCGCGTCCCTGCCGCTTGGCCTCGTACATGGCGAGCTCCGCCCGCAGCAACATGAGCTTGGGCGTGAGCGGCTCCGTTCCGGAAACTGCGATCCCGATGCTCGCAGTGGCCTGGATGAAAAGCCCGTCATACCTGATCTCGCGTCGAAGACCGATGCATATCTCGCTGGCCCAGCGCTCGATCAGGTCATCCGCGTCGAGCGGCAAATCGGGTCTGACGATGACGAATTCGTCGCCGCCGAGGCGGGCCAGGATGTCGCCTTGCGCCCGGCTGTCGAGCAGGAACTGCCCGACCTCGGCGATGGTTTTGTCGCCACCGACATGGCCCATGGAATCATTGATATTCTTGAAATGATCGAGGTCGATCAGCAGCATCGCGCACTGGGTATGCTGGCGTTCGCTCTGCCACAGCAGGGTCGTCAGCTGTTCCTCCAGCAGCCGGCGGTTGGGCAGGCCGGTGACGTCGTCGGTCGTCGCCTGTCGCAGCCGTTCCTGCTCGGCTTGCTTGATGCGGCTGAGGTCGCGAACCTGCGTGAGCGTGATCGGGGTCCCGAATTCGAGGAATTTGGAATGAACTACCTCGGCCGGAAACGTCACTCCCGCGTCGGAAGTGGCCGTCTGTTCCTGAACCACCGGCGCCAGATCTTCCGAGCGAAGTATCGCGTCGTCATCCTGAAGCCCGGCGATGTTCGAGAGCTTTCGTCCGACCAGCTTGCTGGCCTTGTCGGTCCCCATCAGGCGGGCTAGCGCATCATTGCAGAACACGATTGTGCCGTCCGGCTGCCGCGCAACCACAGCGTCGGGCAGATGCTTGACGAGTTGATACAAACGTCGGCGCGACTGGGCGGCGGCGAAGGCGACGAGGGCAAATCCGAGCAGGATGGTGGTGGTCCAGTCGAGGACCGACAGCACGGCGGGCTTGTGCGTGGTGGACAGCGTCGTGACATCGACAAATTGCGGCAGATAGGACGCCGCCTTCAGCGCGAACGCAATACCGAGCAGGCGGTGTCGGGATTTCTGCAGAAACAGAACCGCGGACCATGCGTAGGTCAGTATCATGATCAAGCAGACGACCACGCGACCGGCCAGCTGGTCGCCGACAAAACCGACGGCGCCGATGACTGCCGAAAGTGCGAGACTCTGGAGAACCAATTGCTTCGCTGACGTCTGCTGACCGCGCATCGATCGGGTCCCGGCCACCAGCGTAACCAGGAACAAGCCCGTCAGCAGCGTTGCGGTCAGGGCCATCAGAAGGCTGCCGCCGAGCTGAAAACGGAAGCCCGTGAATGCCGCAATGGCCAAGGCCAGGTGGGAAACGCCCCAGAGGAACGCCGTGCGATTTTGCCGGTCACCGCCTGACCAGATCAGCAAGAACGCGAAACCCAACAATGCAACAAGAATAACCGCAACGTCATGAAATGGTATCATTGCTGATTTCCTAAAACGCGCTGATAGGAACCCTATCAAACCTGCATTTAGGACGCGTAAATCGGGCAGCCTGTGGGTTTATGGGGTCTAGCTTGGCCATTGGAGAGCGCACGTCTGCGAAAGCGAGTGCATGGCTCGTCTTGGTGATCGGACAAGCAGCTGGTCAATTGAAAGCCGCGCGGAGCCGGCTTCTCGCTTATCCTGATGAATTGTTCCCCGACTTTTGAAAAGCTTACGCAGCGCGCACCGTCTCGAGGAACTTACCGACCTCGAGCTTGAGACGGTTGCTATCACTTGACAGCGACTCCGCCGCCGAAAGTACCTGCGAAGAAGCCGAGCCGGTTTCGCTAGCGCCGCGCTGCACATCGACGATATTGGACGAGACCTGCTGGGTGCCCATTGCCGCCTGCTGGACGTTGCGGGAGATTTCCTGCGTCGCCGCACCCTGCTCTTCCACCGCAGCCGCGATCGTCGAGGATATCTCCGACAGCTTCTCGATGGTGCCGCTGATCTCCCTGATCGCACCGACCGATTCCTGCGTTGCCGACTGGATGCCGTTGATCTGCTGCCCGATCTCGCCGGTCGCTTTCGCGGTCTGCTCGGCCAAAGCCTTGACCTCGGACGCGACGACGGCGAAACCACGGCCGGCCTCACCGGCACGGGCCGCCTCGATCGTGGCGTTGAGCGCCAGCAGGTTGGTCTGACCGGCAATCGTGTTGATCAGCTCGACCACGTCGCCGATCCGGGCCGCCGCTTTTGACAGCTCTTCAACGCGTTGGTTAGTCCGGCGCGCCTGGTCGACGGCCTCATTGGCCATCCGGGCCGATTCCTGTACCTGGCGGCTGATCTCGTTGACAGACGAACTCAGTTCCTCCGTGGCCGAGGCCACCGACTGCACGTTGGTCGAGGCTTCTTCGGAAGCCGCAGCCACCATCGTGGTGAGTTCTTGGGATCGTGAGGCGGTCGATGTCAACGTGTTTGCCGACGCCTCGAGCTCGTTCGAAGCCGACGAAACGGTTTCGATGATGTCGCCGACCGCGCCTTCGAACTGGTCTGCGAGCTTGAGCATGTCCGCCTTGCGTTGCGCTGCGGAACGCTTTTCCAATTCCTTCTGCTCGGCCTCCAAGCGTATCTTTTCAATTCCGTTCTGCTGAAAGACAAGGGCAGTCCTAGCGACGTCTCCGACTTCGTCTTGGCGGTCGTCGCTGTGAATGGCGACATCGAAATTGCCGGCCGCAAGCTGCTGCAGGAGGGCCACGATTGCCCGGATCGGCCGAGCGATGCCGTATTGGCCGACCATAAAGCCGAGCGCGGCGCCAAGAACGATTCCGGCCGCCGCCAGCATGATCAGCAAGCGAGACGTCGACTCATAGCGTTGGTGCGCGTCCTTGTTCTTGTCTTGGACGCGGGTGTTCAGGCGGTCGGCAACCGCACGGACCTTGGCCTGGACGTTCTCGGCTGCCGCGCGGCTCTTCATTACCATATCACGCAGCCGTTCAGCGCTGTCGCCGAGCTTGGTCGATTTTTCCGCCTCGATCGCCTTCATGGTCGCGTCGAGTTGAGCCTCATAGGCCGCGAATGCGTCGTGGGCGGCGGGAATCATCGCCTTGGCTTGCTCGTCGGGGGTATGGCTGACCTCCTCGAACCGCTCGCGAAACTCCTTGCGCTGCTCGTTGATGATGCCCTGCGCCGCCAGCCGGTTTTCGTCGCGGGGATCGAGCGCGCTGCCGAATTCCGCGCGGCTCATGGCAATCACATTCTGGTTGGCTCGCGCTGCAACCAGCGCGCGACTGGCCGCCGCCGACATGAGGTTTGCCTCTTCGCTCAGTTCGCCGAGCGCCGAGATGCCGAGATATGCGATGATGGCGGCGATACCGCTGAGCAGAACGACGATGGCGAGAACTTTTGTCAGAATCCGGAAGCGACCGAGAAAATGCATTTTCGTTATCCAGAAATAGGAGGTGCGGCTGCTGGAATGCCGAACACTGAAACCGTATTCAACGGCTGTACATAAATTGATTATCAAAAGCGTTAACCTTCCCATCCGTAGGATTGCGGGGCATTATTCTGCACGAAACGTACGACAGTTTTGGCGAGCGGGTCGGCTAAGCCCTCCTTTCCGAGTTGGGCCATCCGCGTCGTTTCTGAAATGTTGCGGCATGCCCGCTATCCCGCTCATATCGGATAGGCAATATGGCGTTGCGAACAGGGAGATAGGCGTGATTCAAGCTCCCGAGACCTTGCCTTCATCAACCTCGCAGCCATTCTGATCTGGCTACGCGCTTGTGAGTCCGCGTCGTGAGTGCTGCTCTATTGGCGGCGATATCCGTTTCCGGGCTGTAAACTCGTCTGGGTCGACGTTCCCACCGCCTTCTCGCGCAACCGATAAAATTGCAGTGCCGTTTGCGCCGTCCTCGACTGCAACCGTGAGAAATTCGCGAAACAGACATCGAGCTGCTGGCGCGAGCTGCCATTCGCACCCGCCTGCAACAACAGCAGCGCCACGGTCGTTGCCCAGCTCAGATCAAGTGCTCTGGCCAGAACAATGATCTGATCGGTTTGCTGCTGCACGAAGACGCGCTCGACCGAGCCGAGCGGCAGGTCGGCCAGCAAAGAAAGCGCAACGGTGACCTTGTCGAAGCTCGCCTCGCCGGCGAACTTCGACAATTGGCTTTCGTCCAGCAGTCCAGACGCGTGGAGTTGTTTGACCAGCGTTTCAGCTTGGGCAAAATCGTCAGAGCCGATCCGCGCGTCCGCCTGAACGCGAGCCGACGCCTCAGTCATCGCGGCTCTGATAAGGTTGACGCGCCTGGGATCGGCTTCCTCCAATTGGCCTTTGACCGCCTCCGATACGTCCACGAACAGTTTTACCAGGTCCTGCCGGGGAATGTCCGGACGCGACCAGATGCGCAGAGCCAGATCATCATCGCTCCTGGCTTTTTCAACGAGCGAGGACATGCCAAGCGCGGAAAAGGCCGCTCCGGCATTCCTAACCGTTCTGACGACGACGGCCTTGTTGCCTCGCTCAACCAGCACATCCGTGACATCCTCGGGCAGGATCTTCCGTCCGGATATGGCGAGCAGGTGATCCTGTCCCTTGGCCTTCGCAACCTCGACAAGCGTTTGCGGCTCGAGCCGTTCGGAATGCTCCAGCACGGGCCCCGCGACCTCGATCGCATCGTGAAAGGCCAGCGTTCGCACGACCCGAGGTGGCGCGTCAGGGATCCTTGCGATCCTGTCGCCGAACTGAACGCGGACCGCGTGTTCGATGTTGTCGAGGAGCCTGCTCATGACATCATCGAACAGCTCGATTTGATCGTCATTGAACTTGCCGGAGCCAACGACAAAGAGATCCGTGACTTTCCGCAGGATTGCGGCGCGTCGCGTCACGTCCTTGCTTGCCAGGGCAGCTTCCAATTGCTCGATAAGGCTGGTTTCCATCGGGATCTCGCATCTGAAGACTTCGGACTGTGGTGGAGGTTCAGGCAATCATCTGATCCGGCCTTGCTGGGTCCGCATCGAGCTGGGTGGCTGGAGCAGGCCAGCCGAACAGATAGCCCTGGACGAAGTCGACGCCCGCCTCGCGCGCATAGTCGAACTGCGCTTCGGTCTCGATACCCTCGGCCGTCGTCAGGATCCCGAGCTCGCGCGCGAGCGCAAGCGTTGCTGCGACCACCGCTCTGAACTCGCGTCGATTCACGGCTCCCTGCATGAACGACTTGTCGATCTTGATCTTGTCGAACGGGAACACGGTGAGATAGTTGATCGACGAATAGCCGGCGCCGAAATCATCCAGCGCAATGGAGATTCCGAGGTTTTTGAGCTGCCGAATGGTCGTGAGATGGGCTTCGCGATTCTCCAGAAAGGCCGTCTCGGTGATCTCAAGCTCCAGGCGCTCCGGCCCAAGCCCCGTCTCGACCAAAGTGCAGAGGATCACATCCAGCAAGTTCGACTTCTTGAACTGGATCGCTGAGATGTTGACGGCAATCCTGACGTCCGCCGGGAACAAGCGAGCATCTCGACATGCCTGCTGGATGATCCATTCCCCGAGCGGGATGATCAGATCCGTCTCTTCCGCAAGAGGGATGAACTGATCCGGTCCGATCAGCCCCCGCTTTGGATGGCGCCAACGGATCAGGGCCTCGACGCCTCGAAGCGACCTCGTTCGGGCGTCGAACACTTGCTGATAATGCAGCTCGAACTGCTCGTGTTCGATGGCATCGCGCAGCTCCTGTTCGGCCGTTTCCCGTACGTTCACCGCCTGAAGCATTTCCGGCTGGAAGATCCGAAAATCATTGCGGCCTTTGGCCTTGACGTCATAGAGCGCCAGATCGGCCTTCTTGAGCAGATCTTCAGGATCGCAGCCGTGTTCGGGCGCCATCGCGATCCCGATCGACGTCCCGACGCTCGCTTGATGACCGTTCAGATCAAACGGCTGGGTGATGACTTGTATGATCCTCAACGCCAGCGCGATGGCACCTTCGTGCTGATTTTTTCCGCCCTCTTGCAAAATGGCGAATTCATCGCCGCCCAGCCTCGCCAACAAGTCGGTCTCGCGAACGACTGATTTCAAGCGACTTGCGACCTCGGCCAACAGCCTGTCGCCGGCGGGGTGACCCAGCGTGTCGTTGACCGCCTTGAACTTGTCGAGGTCGAGCATCAAGACGGTGACGGCATCGCCATTTCGCCGGGAACGCTTGCTGACCTCGTCAAGCTTGGCGTTGAATTGCGCCCTGTTGGCGAGCCCCGTCAAGGCATCATGTTTTGCCAGATAGGCGATTTCGGCCTGCGCACGCCTCTGCTCGGTGACATCCTCGTGGGTCGCGACCCATCCTCCGCCTTCGATCGGGGTCCGCCGTATCATGATCGTGCGCCCATCCGCAGTTAGGATGCTCTGCTGGACGAGCGTCGGAATTTCCTCGAGATTTTGTTCGACAGTCCGGTCATTATCCTTGACCCCCTGCTCGAACTGATACTGGAGCAAGGTCGTCAAGGGGGTTCCGGGTACGGTCAGCGCTTCCGGCAGGCGATACAGTTCTCGAAATCGACTATTGGAGATCACCAGGCGCTTTTCGGCATCGAACAGGCAAACCCCCTGGCTCATATTGGTCAAGGCAGCGTCGAAGCGGCTGTTCAGCCGCGCCAGCTCAGCGGTCTGGTCGAAGACGGCTTTTTCCCTGAAGACTTGATCGGTGATGTCTTCATGCGTCGTCAGCCATCCGCCTCCGTCGAGCTCCTGCCGGCTGAGCTTGATAATGCGTCCGTCAGTGAGTTCTGCGATCCGCGTCGCCCCCGGTACGGCTGCATCTTTCTGAGGATGTGATTCGGGTCGCGAATCCCCGCTCCAAGGAGCCGGAATCCGCCCCTTCGTGATGCCGCTATTGATGATGAAATCCACGATCTCCTGCTGCGGCGTGCCGACCTTCAGCAACTGCGCTGGAAGTCGGTACATTTCGCCATAGCGCGCGTTCCAGACCACCAGCCGCCGTTCGCGGTCGAACATGCTGACGCCCTGCGCCATATTGCTCAAGGCCGCGTCGAACCGGAGGTTCGTTTCGCGAAAAATTCTCGCACCTTTTGCGAACACGCGAGCGATGCGCCAGACGATCAGGCCGAGCAATGCGATAAACCCGACCATGATGACGGCGACGCCGAGTTGGCGGACTGCATTTTCCTGCCAGGGCGCGAGAAGCTCGTCGATAGTTTGAGCAACAGAGATGACGAACGGGTAATCCTTGCCCTGCTCAAAGCTGTTGAGCCGCCGGATGCCATCCGTAGTCGCGGTGATCTCGGCGCTGCCGACCCGCGCTTCCTTCAATTGCCGAAAAATGCCGCTCTTGGACATATCCCGGCCGACATTGGCTTCCACGAACGGCCTCCGCACCAGAAGACTGCCGTTCAAGGACGCCAACACGACGGCGCCGCTCTTGCCCAGTTCGAGCCCGTCATAGAGCCTTTGAAAATAATACGGGTCGAGCGAGGCGATCGCGACGCCCCCAAACCCACCATCGGCCCGGTTGAACCGGCGGGTGACCGGAATAATCCATTCGCCGGTGGTACGGCCGTGAACCGGTTTGCCGATCAGGAGATGACGATCATTATGCTCCCGGTGATAGGCAAAGTAATCGCGGTCGGAAACATCGGACTTAGCATTGGCCACAGTCGAGTTCACGATGATGCGGCCGTCGCTGCCCACCACGGTAAAGCTCACGAACTGGGAAGACTGCGTTACCTCCTGGATGAACCAGTTCCTGAGACGCTGCTGCGCAGGCGCATCGAACTCCGCCTCATTCTCCAGCCTCTCCACCGTCGCAATCAAAAGCGCATCCGCGTTTCGGAACGTCAGGTCTGCATGCTGCGCCAGCGATGCCGCCAGATTGGCGGTATCCCTGCGGGCGCGCGCCATCACCTCGTCGCGCTGTCCAACGACGTGGGATACCTCCAGCGCAAGCAAGGCCAGGCAAACCGTCGCAACGAAACCAGCGATCAGCCTGCTCACGGACAGGAAGCCAAGGATGCTGGCGCCTTGTTGCTCCAGCGAGGGGCCTTTCAATCGTTTATCTCGGCGACTCATTGCAACCCCATGGCCGATGGCGCGCGATACGGTCAGACGCGACGGCACGGCATCCGGGACGAGCCCCGCCAGCTTCGGCCAAGGTTACCGGTCCGTTCTTAAGCCTTGCTTGCGCCGACTATCGAAAATCGGAAACTATGCCCATCGTCCTGCGGTCGAGCGAGGTTTCCTCGTTTTAACGATTGCATCGATAGTATGATATAAATCATACAAACGGTAAAATATGCCTGTCGAGATCCGGCCGAAAGGCTTCTCGATGAACCGGGTGAGGTTCGCCAACGCTTCGCATCAGGGACAGCACCGGCGTCCTCCGACGTGAAGGTGCCGATTTACGCGTCCACGCCTCAGAACGTCACCCGTGCCCCCGCATAGAACGCCCTTGGCCTTGCCGGGCTCAGCGAGCGTGGGTCGGTGAAGGGGTTTCCGCCGTTGGTGAAGTTCGGCAGAGCGCCGGTGTCGAAGAACTGGCCGTAGGTCGCGTACCTGTTGTCAAAGACGTTGTCGACCTTGCCATAGAGCTGGACGTTCCTGGTGACCTGGTAGGACGTGTGCAGGTTGAAGACCGTGTAGGAGGGCAGCTTCGAATATTGATTGGATTCGTCGCCAACCAGATATTGGCTGGAGACGAACAGCGCATTGCCGCCAACCTTCCACGCATCCGTGATGGCATAGTCGACACCGACCTTGACGCGATGGCGCGGGATCGCGGGGATCTGGTTGCCGGGCAGGACCTGGATGTTGCCGGCAGCGTCAGCGAACGGGCTGTTCGAGCCGAGCGTCAACGCGTCGAGGAAGCGGGCATCGACGAAGGTGTAGCTCGCCTGGACCTGAAGCGCCGCCGACTTGATGTCGACCTCGGCCTCGAGCCCCTGCCGCCGCGTCCTGCCGACATTGGTGAAATAACCGAAGCCGGTGCGGCCGGGAACCGGGACCGCCAGGATGTCATCATAGTTTGTGGCGCGGAAGCCGCCGATCTTCCATCCGAGCGTGCCGATGTTCAGCTCCCTGGAGCCGCGCAGCCCCGCTTCCACGGTCTTGGACACGACCTGCTTCAAGGGCGGGTCGGAGACCAGGAACGCCGCGATGAGACAGGGATTTTTCGGATCGGCGCAGCCGAGCTCGAGCGGCGTCGGGACACGGTTGGCCTCGGAATAGCCGGCATAGGCGGTCAGCTCCGGCGCGATCTTGTAGGTCCCGCCGATCACCGGATTGAACCTCGTGTAGGTGTAGTCGCCGTTGAGCGCCGTGCCGAGCTGGTCCTCCAGCGAGATGCGCGCCACGTTGAAGCGGCCTCCGCCCGTGATCGCGAAGGCATCCGTGACGTTGAACGTGTCCATCGCGTACAGGCCGTTATATTGATTGACGGTGCGCAGCGAGACCGGACCGGCAAGCCCGGTCGCGAGCGTGCCCGATGGTCCCAGAAAGACGCCGCTGCCGCTCACGACATAGTTCTCTCCGATCGAACCGATCTCCGCCATGGCATTGTAGCGCGTGACGCTGGCATCATAGCTTGTGCCCATCACGAAGCGGTTGTCGTGCCCGAACAACTGATCGGTGTTGGTGGCCTGCCCGGAGACGCCAAAGCTCGTCGACCGTATCGAGCTGCGGTCGATCTCGCCCAGGATCGTGCCCGGCGCGAACGGATTGCCAAGCTGCGCGCCATCCGCGCCATTCGCAGGCGTCGTACCGTCGCCGAAGCACAGCAGCGTCGCGTCCGCCGCGCACGCGCCGACATTGGTTGGATTGCCGTCGACGATCTTCTGCTCGTACCTGCGCACATGGGCGCTGCCTTCGAGCGTCCAGCTCGGCGTCGCGTCGGCCTTGGCGGTCAGGTTGAGATAGCCGACGCGGTTCGAGCTGGTCTGCGGTGTCGTGTAGGTCGCGCCCCAATAATTATTCAGGAGCTCGGCCGGAACGGTGGCATTGGCGCCGAAATCGTTCTTGGCGGCCCCCACATTGACATGGAATTCGCTGTCGCCCGCCTTGTAGCCGACGTCACTGTAGAAGCGCCGCACGTCCGATTGGGAGAAATTGCGGAAGCCGTTGTCGTGCAGGCCTTCGAGCGCAGCGTAGATGCCCCAGTTCTGGTCGACCTGCTTGCCCCATTGCGCCGAGCCCTGCATGCGGCCGAACGAGCCGCCCATGACGTCGAGCTCCGCGCCCTGATAGGTGAAGCCGTCCTTCATCTGCAGGTTGATCGCGCCGCCGAGCGCGTTGAGGCCGAAGGCGGGGTTGTTGGTGACCAGCGTGACCGACCTGATCGCCGCGGTCGGGATCAGGTCCCAGTTGACGGCGTCCGAGAAGGCTTCATTGATGCGGACGCCATTCTGGTACACGGCCAGGCCCTGCGGCGTGCCTGTGATGGGCGAGGCGACAAAGCCGCGAAACTCGACGTTGGGCTGGAACGGGTTGCCGGTGACCTCGCTGATGCTGACGCCTGCGATGTTGTCGCGCAGCGCATCGGTGACGTTGAGCGAGCCGGTGCGCTTGATCTGGTTGGCATCAACCGCGTTGATCGCCGACGGGACCTTGTCGACCTCGAGACCCCTGCCGGCGCCAGGCGTTGTCGGATAGACGTAGATTCTGCCGCTGCTCCTCGGCTTGCCCGAATTCGCTTCTATCCGCGCAACGGGGCGCGGCCGCGCATGTCGCACGGTCGGCGACGGCGCCACCACTTCGACCGCGGGCAGGTTCTGGACGTTGGTCTCTTGGTCCTGCGCGGCGCGCGCATCTGTTGCGCAAACGAGTCCGGACATCAGCCCTGATGAGACCGAGGCCATCAAGAAACGTCGCGTCTGTCCGGTCCGGCGTAGTCCCATCGTCCCCACCGCAACCATCGGCTGTTTTCGATCGCGCCGTTTGGTTCGAGACGAGTGTAGTCGGCGGCACCTGATGCACTAGCTTCAAAAGGTCGTAGGCTATTCGCACCCGTTTTCCCGGCCGAATCGGGAATTATTCCCGACCTTGAATTTTCCCCGTTTGAACCGGGCGCGATCAGGCCGCTGCGGTTGGAACCAGCGCTTCCACGGTGACGCCGCCCTCGCCCGAGGCGACGTTGAGCGTGCCGCCGAGCGCGAGGATACGCTCGCGCATGCCGACAAGGCCGAAGCCGAGCTTCTGGTTCGGATCCATGCCGCGGCCGTTGTCGCTGACCCGCACCCGGGCGCAGCAGCGACCATCGCGGCCAGGTTGCTCCGCAGGCTCGATTGCCACGACGATCGCGGTCGCGCCGGCGTGCCGGAACGCGTTGGTGAGCGCCTCCTGCACGACGCGGTAGATGGTGAGGTCGGCGGTCTCGCCCGTGACGCCGAGCGCCGGCGAGATCGTGGTCTCGATCGTCACGTCGGGATGCGATTCACGCCAGAGCCGCGACAGCGATTCCAGCGCCTTGCCGAGGCCAAGCTCGGCGAGGCCGACGGGCCTCAAGCGCTCCAGCACGCGGCGGGTGAACTGCTGCAGGGCGTTGATCTGCTCCAGCAGCGCGCCGCCGTGCTTTCGCACGGCCTCTGCACTCGGAGCACGCCCGTCGGCGAGCTTTGCCAGCGCGCTGGCATGCGCGCGGAGCGAGAACAGATACGGACCGAACTCGTCATGCAGCTCGCGCGCGATTTCCTTGCGCTCGACGTCCTGCAGCGACACCGCGCGTTCGGCCAGCCGCTGCTTCTCCTCGACGGCCTCGCCAAGCCTTGCCGCCAGATGATTGAGCCTGGTGCAGATCGCAGCGAGTTCCGGCGCTCCGCCGGGCGTGACGCGCGCATCGTAGTGCCCGTCCTCGAGCTCGCCCATGGTCTGCGCCAGCGATTGCAGCGGCGCGAGCGCGCGGCCGACGACTGTCATCATCACCAGGAACAGGGCCAGCGCGATGACTGATCCGACCTCGAGCTGGGTGACGATGGCGTCCCAGATCTCGGCGATCTCGTCATTGGGATGCGAGGTGATCACCAGCGAGCCGGGCTTGCCATGAACGGACACCGGTACGCTGACAGCGGTCTGCTCGGGATGAACCAGGCTGACGAACCAGGCCGGCGGCCCGGGCATGTCGTCATCGGTCTCGGCCCGAGGTGGCGTCAATGGGTTCCCGCCGGCATCGTGCAGCGCGATGCTGACATGGCGAAGGCGATCGAGATCGCGCGCGATCTGGTTCAGCCTGGCATCGGGATCCGGCGCCTCGTTGAGATCGGCAACGATCATCTCGATGAACTCGCGCGCGAGCCGGATCACGCTCTGGTCCTCGGCCTGCACGCGGGGGCCAGCCTCCGCGACCTGGCGGGTGATGTTGACCGCGAGCCCGAGCGCCAGCAGCAGCGCCAGCAGAAGGTTGATGCGCCCGCGCAAGGATAGATTTTGCCACATTGCTTTCGCTCATGCCCCGCCAGAGATCACTCGCACCCGTCCGATGTCGTTGACAGGAGCGAAGCGCCCGATATCTAATCGGAAGCGTACAGCAATCCCGGCCGGGTTGCATGAGCCGGGAGGCTTCCTCGTTCGGTATCATGCGGCGCGAAACAGAAGTCCGACGCTGTCACGGGGAACGCCTATGCGCATTCTGATCGTCGACGATCATCCCATTGTCGCCTCCGGCTGCCGTGCCGTGCTGGCCGACGCAGGCGAGATCGAGATCCTGGAGGCCGCCGACGCTGAAGACGGCGAGAGCGTCTTCATCGTCGAGCGCCCCGACCTCTGTGTCGTCGACATCAACCTGCCCACGGTCTCCGGCTTCGAGCTCGCGCGCCGCATCCTGGAACGCGCACCTGACGCCCGCATCATCATGTTCAGCATGAACGACGATCCGGCCTTCGCGGCGCGCGCGATCGAGTGCGGCGCCAAGGGCTATGTCTCCAAGACCGGCGACCCCGACGATCTCGTCGAGGCGATCCGCACCGTCGGCAGCGGCGGCACTTATCTGCCGAGCGCGATCGCGCGCAGCATCGCCTTCGCAGGGCCTGCGCTGGCGCAAAGCCCGCTGTCGAAGCTGAATGCGCGTGAGATGGAGATCCTGCGGCTGCTCAGTGCGGGAAAGAGCCTGTCCGAGATCGCATGGCTGGTGCAATCGTCCTACAAGACGGTCGCCAACACCTCCTCGATCATGCGCCAGAAGCTCGGGGTCAAGACCTCGGTCGAGCTGGTGCGGCTGGCGATCGACAGCGGCGTGGCCTAGAAGAGCGCCACAAATTTCGGTCACACAAGCATTGCATTCTCGATGTGGTGAGATGCCGCGGAGCTATCAGACATGACGATCCAGACAGTCTCGACCAACGCATCCCATGGCGGCGTGCAGGGCGTGTATCGCCATGCGAGCCAGGCGACCGGAACCGACATGGTGTTCTCGGTTTATGTCCCTGCGCATGCCGAAGGCGCCAGGCTGCCGGTGGTCTGGTATCTCTCCGGGCTTACCTGCACCCATGCCAACGTCACCGAGAAGGGCGAATTCCGCAAAGCCTGCGCCGAGCTCGGCCTGATCTTCGTCGCGCCCGACACCTCACCGCGCGGCCCCGACGTGCCTGGTGATGCCAACAACGCCTATGATTTCGGCCTGGGGGCCGGCTTCTACGTCGATGCCACGCAAGAGCCGTTTGCGCGCAATTATCGCATGTGGAGCTATGTCACCGACGAGCTGCCCAAACTTGTGGCGGGACATTTTCCCGTCGATGGCAAACGGCAATCGGTCATGGGCCATTCCATGGGTGGCCACGGCGCACTGACCGTAGCGCTGCGCAACCCGCATCGCTATCGCGCCGCCAGCGCCTTCGCCCCGATCGTGGCGCCGTCGCAGGTGCCATGGGGCATCAAGGCGCTGACGGGCTATCTCGGGCCGAACAAGGATGCCTGGCGCAGCCATGACACGGTGGCGCTGATCGAGGACGGCGCGAAATTCTCCGGCTTCCTCGTCGATGTCGGCGAGGCCGACAATTTCCTGAAAGAACAGCTGAAGCCGGAGTTGCTGCAGGCGGCCTGCACCAAGGCCAACATCCCGCTGACGCTGCGCCGCCAGCCGGGCTACGACCACAGCTATTACTTCATCTCGACGTTCATGAGCGACCATCTGCATTGGCACGCGGAGCGGTTGAAGGGGTGAGTTTTCTTACCCTCCCCTGGAGGGGGAGGGTCGATCGCGCAAAGCGCGAGCGGGGTGGGGTGACGGTCCATCCGCGACGAACATTGCCCGAGTGGAGAGATCACCCCACCCCGTCACGCAATCTCGCTTTGCTCGATCGCGTGCCGACCCTCCCCCTCCAGGGGAGGGTAAGCACCGCCCTACTCCGGCTTGCCGTAATTCGGCGCGAGAATGCGGTTGCGGATCAGATAGCTCATCGTGCGCGACCAGGATTCATCGGTGTTGCCGCGCATGTCGGCGCTGGCCGCCGTGATCATGTTACCGGTCTTCACGTCGCGTAAGTAGACGTTGAGATTGATGATCAGGTTCGAGACCTTCTGCACCATGCCGGTGATCTCGAGGTCGGCACCGAGCTGTCCGGCCAGCTTGAGGTCGCAGCCGCCACAAGCCTGCAGATTGGCGTGATGGGCGGCATCCCTGACCGGCGCGATGTCGAGCACCTGGAACCGGCCTGACTCGGCCAGTTCCTTGCGCAGCTGGTCGCTGATATGCGCGAGCCTGATCTCTTCAGGCTTCGAGCCATAGAACTCGCCGGGCAGGCTGGTGTCGATCAGCTCGAAATCGAATATCGCAAGCTTCGGCGGATCGGCGAATGCCGGCGCACCCATCAGCAGCAAAGCTGCGCAACATATCAGCGCTCGCATGATCGTGATTCCGCATGTGGTGTCGCGACGACCAAATGCGGGGTTGCAAGCCCTGCCAAATCGGTCATGCTTGAAGAGAAACAATTCTCCACCGGCGGTCAAGCCGGGGAGAACGGCAGGAGGAAGCATGATCCGATGGTTGCTCGGCCCGATCGGCCTGTGTCTGGCGGCGATGCAAGCGCTCGCGGCCGACCCGGTCACGATCGGCGTCGGCTATCTCGGCGTCGCCGGCACCAGACCGACGCTGTCGCTGGTCGAGCAGCCCGCGGAGAACGACGGCACAGCCGGCGCCAAGCTCGCGATCGAGGACAACAACACGACCGGAAAATTCACCGGCCAGCGTTTCACGCTGGAGGAGCGCCGGATCAAGGAAGGCGAAGACCCGGTCCAGGCTGCGACTGCGCTTGCCGAGCGCAACGGTTTCATCGTCGCCGACCTGCCGGCCGATGCGCTCTTGAAGGTGGCGGATGCGCTCCGCGATCGCGGCACGCTGCTGTTCAACGCCGGCGCGATCGACGACCGGCTGCGCGAAGCCGATTGCCGCGCCAACATCATTCACGCTGCACCGACACGGTCGATGCTGGCGGATGCGCTCGGGCAATATCTGGTGTGGAAGAAATGGTCTCGCTGGCTGCTGGTTGTGGGCTCGCATGACGGGGACAAGCTCTATGCCGACGCGCTCCGCCGCGCCGCGACGCGGTTCGGCGCCAAGATCGTGCAGGAGCGGACCTTCGAGGACACCGGCGGCGCGCGCCGCACCGATAGCGGCGTGACGCTGATCCAGCGCCAGATGCCCGTCTTCACGCAAGCCGCGCCGGCGTATGACGTGCTGGTCGCCGCCGACGAGAGCGAGGTCTTCGCCGCGTACCTGCCCTATCGCACCTGGGATCCGCGGCCTGTCGCGGGTTCGGCCGGCCTGATGCCGCGCAGCTGGGATGCCGCGCAGGACCAATGGGGCGCGACGCAGATGCAGAACCGCTTCATGAAGCTGAATGCGCGTCGCATGACCGCGCTCGACATGCAGGCCTGGACCGCCGTGCGCATGATCGGCGAGGCCGCCTCCCGCACCAATTCCGGCGATGTCAGGAAGATCACCGACTTCATCAAGGGACCGAACTTCGAGGTCGCGGCCTTCAAGGGCACAAGGCTCACCTTGCGCGACTGGAATCTGCAATTGCGCCAGCCGATCCTGCTGGTCGACGGCCGCATGGTGGTGTCGGTGTCGCCGCAGGAAGGATTTCTGCACCAGGTCTCCGAGCTCGACACGCTCGGCTACGATCGCCCGGAGAGCAAATGCAGGCTGAAATGAGCGACGTGATGCGATGCAGCCGCCGCGGAGATGGTGTGCCCCCTCCCCCGCTTTCGGGGGAGGGTTGGGGAGAGGGTGTCTCCACGCGCGAGAGTCCCCAAGAGGAGAAAACCCTCTCCCGCATCGCATCTTGCGATGCGATGCGACCTCCCCCGCAAGCGGGGGAGGTAAGAACCGCCCGCGGACAAATATTGCCTCTGCTGAGGGCAACGGTGCTCGTGGCAATCGCCCTCGCCGCCATGCCCGCGCATGCCTTCATCGCCTATGTCTCGAACGAGAAGAGCAACACGGTGTCGGTGATCGACACCGACAGCTGGACCGTGACCAAGACCATCAAGGTCGGCCAGCGCCCGCGCGGCATCGAGTTCACCCGCGACGGCAAATTCGTGATGGTCGCGGTCGGCGACGACGACACCATCCAGATGATCGATGCCAGGACGCAAGGCGTCGTGGACACCCTGCCCTCCGGCCCCGACCCCGAATTGTTCACCCAGGATGCCGCCGGCAAGACGCTCTATGTCGCGAACGAGAACGACAACACGGTGACGGTGATCGACCTCGAGAAGCGCGCCCGCCTCGGCGACATCCAGGTTGGCGTCGAACCCGAGGGCATGACCATCAGTCCTGATGGCAAGACCCTGATCAACACGTCCGAAACCACCAACATGGCGCATTTCATCGATACCGGATCGCGCCAGATCGTCGCCAACGTGCTGGTCGATCCGCGGCCGCGCTTTGCCGAGTTCAAGCACGACGCATCCGAATTATGGGTCTCCTCCGAGATCGGCGGCTCCGTGTCGATCATCGATCCCGGAAAGCACGAGGTGATCGGCAAGGTCACCTTCGAGATTCCAGGCTTGAGGAAGGAGGCGATCCAGCCGGTCGGCATCGGCATGACCAAGGACGACAAGACCGCGTTCGTCGCGCTCGGCCCGGCCAACCGCGTCGCCGTGGTCGACACGGCCACGCGCAAGGTGACGAAATATCTGCTGGTGGGCCAGCGCGTCTGGCACATGGCGTTCACGCCGGATGAAAAATACCTGCTCACCACCAACGGCGTCTCCAACGACGTCTCCGTCATCGACGTCGCCGCGCAAAAAGTGATCAAGACCATTCAGGTGGGCGAATTGCCCTGGGGCATCACGATCGCACCATGACCAGCCCTGCCCCCATCGCCGAACCACTTCAGATGCCGAAGCCCGATCCGGCAGCGGTGCCGGCGCTGTCGATCGACGGCGTCAGCCATGCCTATGGCCCGCGCCGCGCGCTGATCGACGTCTCCTTCGGCGTAAGGCCTGCGAGCTTCACCGCGCTGCTTGGCCTCAACGGCGCCGGCAAGAGCACGCTGTTCTCACTGATCACGCGCCTGTTCGGCATCCAGTCCGGCCGCGTCGGCATCTTCGGCCATGACGTCAGCCGCACACCCGGCGAGGCGCTGCGCCTGCTTGGCGTCGTGTTTCAGCCGCGCACGCTCGATCTCGATCTGTCGCTGACGCAGAACCTGCTCTATCACGCAGCTCTGCACGGCATCATCAGGCGCGAGGCGGCCGCGCGCAGCGCCGAGCTGCTCGCGCGCATCGGGCTTGCCGACCGCGCCCGCAGCAAGGTGCGCGATCTCTCCGGTGGCCAGATGCGACGGCTGGAGATCGCACGTGCACTGCTGCACAGGCCGCGGCTGCTCCTGCTGGACGAGCCGACCGTCGGCCTCGACGTCAAGGCGCGCGCCGACATCATCAGCCATGTGCGCCAGCTCGTGACCGAGCAAGGCATCGGCGTGCTCTGGGCCACGCATCTGTTCGACGAGATCACGACTGGCGACGATCTCGTGGTGCTGCACCAGGGCAAGGTGCTGGCGCAAGGCCCGATGGGCCGCGTCATTTCCGAGGCAGGCGCGCAGGACGTCAACACCGCCTTCATGCGCCTGACCGGCGCGCAGATGATGGCGGGAGGCGGCGCATGAGCAGCATCACCACGCACGACGCACCGCGCGGCTTCTCTGCTCGCGAATACATGACCTGCCTCACCGGCATCGTCTGGCGCGAAGGCTTGCGCTTCCTGCATCAGCGCGAGCGCTTTGTCTCGGCGCTGGTGCGGCCATTGGTGTGGCTGTTCATCTTCGCCGCCGGCTTTCGGCAAGTGCTCGGCATTTCCATCATCCCGCCCTACGAGACCTACATCCTCTACGAGGTCTTCATCGCGCCCGGGCTGATGGCGATGATCCAGCTCTTCAACGGCATGCAGTCCTCGCTCTCGATGGTCTATGACCGCGAGATGGGCAATATGCGGACCCTGCTGGTGAGCCCGCTGCCCCGCGGCTTCCTGCTGTTCTGCAAGTTGCTCGCGGGCACCGCGGTGTCCTTGCTCCAGGTCTATGCGTTCCTGATCATCGCCTGGTTCTGGGACATTACCCCGCCGCTATCAGGCTATCTCACCGTGCTCCCGGCGCTGATCCTGTCCGGATTGATGCTGGGCTCGCTCGGCATGCTGATATCATCAGGGATCAAGCAGCTGGAGAATTTTGCCGGCGTGATGAACTTCGTCATCTTCCCGATGTTCTTTGCGTCCTCCGCGCTGTACCCGCTCTGGCGCGTGCAGGAGGGCAGCCCCTATCTCTATTATGTCTGCGAGGCCAATCCGTTCACCCATGCGGTCGAGCTGATCCGTTTTGCGCTGTATCGACAGATCAACTGGATCTCGCTCGCGGTGGTCGGAGCATGCACAATCGTCTTCATGATCGGAGCGATTTTCGCCTATGATCCCTCGCGCGGGCTGGCGCGGCGTGGGCCGGCGGGAGGCGAAGGATGAGCGTTCGGACATTTGCGCTTGTCGCCATTGCATGCGCGGTCTCGACCGTTGCGGCGCGCGCCGCCGATCCGCGCTATCCCAACTGGCCCTGCGCGCAGGCCAAGGTGCCGGAGATTTCGCTCGCGGCGGTCTGGGCCGGTCCTGCGCTTGACGATGCCGAGACCAAATGGAAGGAGGACGGCAAGGTCAGCGCGCTGGTCTCCAGGCTCGCGGCCCGCAAGACACCGCTGGACGAAGCCGAAAAATCGGTGAAGGAATTCTTGGCCGGCTCAGCCGCCGACAAGACCTCCAACGCAAAGCTGCTGTTCGCCGGCCTGTTCGACACGCTCAACGCCCAGCGCGCCCAGGTGATGAGCGGATTAGAGCGCGTCAGCCGCAAGCAGCGCGAGGCCGCCGACAAGATCCGCGAGGAGACGATCCAGCTCCAGGCACTCCAGGACGCCACGCCGCGCGACGACGGCAAGGTCGACGCCCTGAGCAACCAGCTGATCTGGGAAACCCGCATCTTCGAGGACCGCCGCAAGGTGGTGCGCTTCGTCTGCGAGGTTCCGACCGCGATCGACCAGCGCCTGTTTGCACTCGGTCGCGTGATCCAGCAGGAAATGGAATAACGCAAGTCTCATAGGGTCAGGCTTGCTGACAGCTTTCGTAAGAGTTCCCGCGATATCAACGCGATCATTAATGTTTGCGGCGCTATCGGCCGGAACCAAATCGATCTAGGATGTCTTGTCGATGTGAATCTCTCCAGTGCCGGGAGGCCTCGATGGGAAAAGCGAAATTCATCCTCGCGGGCGCAGCCATCACCCTGCTCGCCTCCAGCGCCTTTGCTGACGACCTGACCGGAACGGTCACCAGCATCAACAGGCTCAACAACACGATCGCGATCCAGCAGACGCAGAAAGGCACGGTCGGCGGCAGCGCCGGCGGCGCCGGCGCGCTGCAGCAGTACAAGGCTAAGGACGCCGCGATGCTGGATGCCGTCCATGCCGGCGACCGGGTGACATACACCGCGACCGACACGGATGGCGCAGCCATGCTGACGAAGTTGCAGAAGCAGTAGGGTTGGACCGACGCCGCAGTCCGACTAGCCGACATACGCGATGCTGCCTCCACGCCGTCATTGCGAGCGCAGCGAAGCAATCCAGAGTCCCTCCGCGGAAAGATTCTGGATTGCTTCGCTGCGCTCGCAATGACGGGGTGAGAGCTGGGCTCACTGCTCAGGCCGCGGCTCCGGCTGCGCCTCCTCCGTGGGCAGCTTTGCCTGCTCCCAGCCGTCGGTCCCCTCGGGATACCAGGCAACGTTGGAATAGCCGTAACCCAGCGCGCGCTTGGCCGCGTTCCAGGACATCCAGCAGTCGGCGAGGCAATAGACCACCAGCAACGCGGCCTTGTTGCCGTGCGATGCTTGCACGAGGCCGCGCTGGAAGTAGTCGTCCATCGCCGGCGGCAGCGCGCCGTAGCCGGTGTCGGGCAGCCAGATGCTGCCAGGAATATTTTTCCGCGGCATGTCACGCCACACGGTGCCCGCCGGAAGGTTCTTCGGCTTCGGTGCGCGCGGCAGCACATCGATGAAGGTGCCGCTCCTGGCTCGCCAGATTGCTTCTGCCTCCGACGTGGTGAGCACGCGCGCGCCTTCCAGCGTCGCCGGCACCGGCGCGCGGTAATTGTCGGTACGATAGCCCTCCGGCTCGAACGGCTCCTGCTGCCGGGCGGGGTTCTGCTGCGCCGACACTTGTTGCGCCGACACTTGCACCGCCAGCATGACGGCCAGCAGCGCGGCAACACGCGGCCATCTCATGGCGCCTTCCTGGCCGCCTCCACGCCGAGCGGCCGATCGTTCTCGTCGAGCAGAGGCACGCCAAAGTCGAGCAGGATCCTGTTGATCTCGCCCTGGTTCTCCTGGATCAACTTGTTGAGCTGCCGCTTCCAGTTCTGGTCGGCGGCACGCACGCCCATGCCGATGCGATAGACCAGTTTCGGACCGGTGGTTTCCTTCACCAGCGGCGTCACGTGCATCGAGCCGGCCTGCTTGGCGTAATAGCCGGCCATCGGACCCCACAGCACGCCGGCATCGATTTTCCCCGAGGTGAGATCGTCGATCATCGCCTGCGCCGAATTGTCGTAGCGCGTGTCGATCATCAGCGGATACGGCTTGGCGTCGCTCATCAGCCCGGCGATCGCCATGTTGGTCGCCGGCGGCGTGCCGGCGATGATACCGACATGCTTGCCCTTCAACCTCGGATCCTCGAGCGTATCGACATCTTCGAGCCCGCTGCCCGATTTGGCGACCAGCGCATAGGTCGTGCGGTAATAGGGATTGGTGCCCTGCACGATGTCGTCGCCCTGCGGGAAGCCCATGATGACGTCGCAGCGATGCGCCCCCAGCGTCATGCGCACGAAGCCCGTCGCTTGCGGGAAGTAGACGTAGTCGAGCTTCTTCTGCAGCTTGTCGGCGAACAGCTCGGCGAGCTTGTTCTCGATGCCCTCGCCCTTCTCGTTGGAGAACGGCATGTTCCTGGGATCGGCGCAGACCCGCAACACTTTTGGATCGACCAGCTCGAACGAGAGATCGCCACCATCCGTCGTCTGCGCGCGGGCCATTTCGCCGAACGCACAAGACGCCGCCGTCGCACACAGCAAGAACAACCAGCGACGAAGTCGTCGGGCCTCCATCGCGCTTTCTCCTCATTTCATTCGAATGCTATCCATGCAACGCAGGACGCACCCTATTTGCCAAGCTTGGTGTTGGCTTGTTGTGCTGCAGTGCAACGCGGCAAATCCTGAACCGAGGCGGAAAAGTGTCGCATCTCGTATCAAAGATCGCAGCCCTGTCCCTGCTGGCAGCAGCGACGCTAGCACGCGCCGGCGCGGCCGAATTGCCTGTGAGCGAAGTCGCGACCGGAATCTTCGTGCACTCCGGGGCCATCGCCCTGATGACCCGCGAGAACGAGGGCGACATCGCCAATGTCGGCTTCATCGTCGGCGCGGATGCGGTGGCCGTGATCGATACCGGCGGCAGCCTGCGTGAGGGCGAAGCGCTGCTCGCGGCCGTGCGCTCCCGCACCAACAAGCCGATCCGCTACGTCATCAACACCCACGGTCATCCCGACCATGTCTTCGGCAATGCCGCGTTTGTCGCAGAGGGAACCAGCTTCGTCGGCCACAGCAGGCTGCCGCAGGCGCTGGCGACGCGAGGGCCGTATTACCTCGACAATTTCCGCCGCATCATGGGCGGCGAGCTGATCGATCCCGTGAAGATCGTGCCGCCCACGGTGCTCGTGAAGGACACGGTGACGCTCGATCTCGGATCGCGCCGGCTCATCTTGCGGGCGTGGCCGGCCGCACACAGCGACAATGATCTGACTGTGTTCGACGAGACCACCAAGACGCTGTTCGCAGGCGACCTCGTCTTTCTCCGGCACATTCCGGTGATGGATGGCAGCATCCGCGGGTGGCTTGCCCTGCTGAAGGAGCTGGAGGCCGTTCCGGCGGTTCGCGCCGTACCCGGTCACGGCGCTGTGAGCGACTGGCCTGCCGCGCTGTCGGATGAACGGCGTTATCTCTCGTCTCTGCTGTCGGATGTCCGCACGTCGAACAAGAAGGGCGATCCGATCCGAACCGCGGCCGAGAAGGCCGCCGCGACCGAGCGCTCGCATTGGGAACTCTTCGACGACTACAACGCCCGCAACGCAACCGCAGCATTTTCTGAAATTGAATGGGAATAGTGGGCGCGCTACCTTATAAGTGAAACTGCTTCGTCCGCGCAGGACCTTGACCATGACGGGATGCACGCGCCGCCTGATCCTCGCTGCCGCATTGCTCGGCACCGCCTTCGCGCGGCCCGTGAGCGCCGAAGAGGCCTACGATCCCTGGCCGGGCCTGGTGCAGGACATCTTCAATAGCCGTCCCATGAACGACGGCAGCGATGTCATCGCCATCGAGATGCCCTATCGCGCCGAGGACGCCGCGATCGTGCCGGTGACGCTGCGCAGCAAGCTCTCCCCCGCTGACAGCCGTCGCATCCGATCGATCACGCTGGTGATCGATCGCAACCCGGCGCCGATGGCCGCCAAATTCGATCTTGGGCCGGATGCCAATGTCAGCGAAATCTCCACGCGCGTGCGCGTCAACAATTACACCGACGTCCATGCCGTGGCCGAGCTCAGCGACGGGCAACTCTACGTCTCCAAAGTTTACGTGAAGGCCTCAGGCGGTTGTTCGGCACCGGCCGGCAAGAACGCCGAGGAGGCGCAGAACCACCTCGGCCAGATGCGCTATCGGCAATTCGCACGGGAGGGCGCACCGGCAAGCCGCATCCGCGAAGCCCAGATCATGATCGGTCATCCCAACAATTCCGGCCTGCAGATGGATCAGGTCACGCAGCTCTACATTCCCGCCTTCTTCATCAACCAGTTGAAGTTGACACAGGACGACAGCCCGGTGCTGTCCATGGAAGGCGGCATCTCGATCTCGGAAGATCCCAATTTGCGCTTCACTTATGTCTCTAACGGCGCCAAGCGCTTCCGCGCGGAAGCGAGGGATACGGACGGACATGTGTTCCGCAATGAGTGGGATGTGGAGAAGCCGGCGACGTGAGGCGAGGACCACCCTCCCCTGTTGGGGGGGAGGGTCGGCTCACATTGAGCGCAGCGAAATGTGAGACGGGGTGGGGTGGCGGTCTCTCCACGTGACACACTGCCCGAGTTGAGAGATCACCCCACCCCGCTCGCGCTACGCGCGATCGACCCTCCCCCTCCAGGGGAGGGTGAGACGCAGTCGACACAAATCAGAAACACCTCACCTCGGCCTCGGCCTGCGCGCGCCTGAGATCATTCACCGCCGCGTTCGCCTGCTCTGAGGTCCGGAACTGGGTACCGAGATTGCCGCGGACCTGCGACATGCTGAGCGCGGTCTCGGCGGTCACGTAGCGATCGTAGGGAACGATCGAGGCGACCACGTCGATCGAGCAGGAGCATTGCTCGATCGCCTGCCGCGTCTCGCCATTCGCCTTCATGCAGCCATAGACATATTCCGCGCGCGCCGAGGTTGGATAATCATTGGCCTCTTCGGCGCGCGCCGCGCAGGCGGTCGCCGCGAGGACGACCAGAGCGGCGACAATCAGCCGTCCCTGTCCCGTAAACCTCATGCGCGTCCTCCCGCTGGTTGCGATGGAAGCTATGCTATGCGTATTGTCCTGAAAAGCACTCTGTCCGAGGAAATGGCTCACAAGGTGATGAGAGTTTTGGCGCGAATAATAGTGCTCGCGATGATACTTGTGCTGGGCCCGGCGGCCCATGCCGCTGATGTCATCCGCCTGGCAGTGCAGAAGACCGGAACATTCTCCTGGGAACTGGCTACCATTCGCGAGGCCGGTCTCGACAAGGAGGCCGGCCTGGCGCTGGAGGTCACCGAGCTTGCGAGCCCCGAGGCCGGCAAGATCGCGCTCCGCGCCGGCAATGCCGACATCATGTTGTCGGACTGGCTCTGGGTGTCGCGCGAGCGCGCACTCGGCGCCAAGCTCACCTTCTATCCCTATTCCAGCGCGCTCGGCGCGGTGATGGTGCCCGCCGCTTCTCCGATCAAGACGCTCGCGGACCTCAAGGGCCACAAGCTCGCCGTCGGTGGCGGTCCGATCGACAAGAGCTGGCTGCTGCTGCAGGCACGGATGAAGCAGGACGGCATCGACCTCAAGTCGGATGCCACCATCGTCTATGGCGCCCCGCCCCTGATCGCCGCCAAGGCGCTCGACGGCGAGATGGATGCGAGCCTCAATTTCTGGAATTTCTGTGCGCAGCTCGAGGCCAGGGGCTTCAGGCGCCTCGTTGGCATCGAGGAGATCTTGCCGAAACTGGGCGCCAAGGGCGCGGTCTCCGCGGTCGGATACGTCTTCGACGAGAGCTGGGCTGCGAGCCATCGCGACGCGGTGACGCGCTTCATCGCCATGACCCGCAAGGCCAAGCAGCTGCTGGTCACCTCGGACGCGGCGTGGGGCAAGATCGCCCCGCTCACCGGCGCCACCGATCCCGCCATGCTGAAGACCTACCGCGACCGCTATCGCGACGGCATTCCGCGCCGGGGCATCAGCGACGAGGAGGCGGATGCGCGCGTGCTCTACCGCGTGCTCGCCGAGATCGGCGGCCGCGATCTGGTCGGGCCCGCGGCCGAGCTCGACCCAGGCACGTTCTATCACGCAGTCCCCGGAGACTGAGGTGCTGCGCCCGCTCTCGTTCGCCCTGTTCCTCGCGATCTGGTGGATTGCCGCGCTTTTCGCGGGCGGCGCAAAGCTGCCCTCTCCGCCCGTCGTGCTCGACGTTGTCATCGCGGAAGCCGCAAGCGGCGCGCTGTTCCTGCATCTTGGCGCCACGCTGGCGCGCGTCGCGCTCGCCTTCGTGCTGGCGATGTCGGTCGGCAGCGCCATTGGCTACCTCATGGGGCGGGTGAAGCTCGCCGACCGGCTCGGCGATCCCTGGCTGATCCTGTTGCTCAACCTGCCGGCGCTGGTGGTGATCGTGCTGGCCTATATCTGGGCCGGGCTGACCGAGGCAGCAGCCATCGCCGCCATCGCCATCAACAAGCTGCCGACGGCGGTCGTCACCTTGCGTGAGGGCACGCGCGCGCTCGACCGTTCGCTCGACGAGATGGCGAGCGTGTTTGCGATGCCGCGCTGGCGCGCCTTCCGGCATGTGGTGCTGCCGCAGCTTGCGCCCTATATCGCGGCTTCCGCCCGCTCCGGCCTGTCGCTGGTATGGAAAATCGTGCTGGTCGCCGAACTCCTGGGCCGGCCGAACGGCGTCGGCTTCGAGATCGGCGTGGCCTTCCAGCTGTTCGACACGCCGCGACTGCTTGCCTATTCCCTGACATTCGCCGTGGTCGTGCTCGCGATCGAGACCGCGCTGGTGCAGCCGTTCGAGGCCCGCGCAACGCGGTGGCGGCCCCGTGCGGCTTGAGATCGAGATCACCGGCAAGACCTTCAAGAGCGCCGCGGGCGGAACGCACGAGGTGCTGGCGCCGATGAAGTTCGCGCTTCAATCCGGCGAGGTCGGCGTGCTGATCGGCCCGTCCGGCTGCGGCAAGAGCACGATGCTGCGCATCATCCTGGGGCTCGACCGGGATTTCGACGGCCATGTTGCGCGCCCGCCGGAGGCCCGGATCGGCATGGTCTTCCAGGAGCCTCGGCTTCTGCCGTGGCGTTCGG
Organism: Bradyrhizobium manausense; assembly: GCF_018129685.1. GTDB lineage: Bacteria > Pseudomonadota > Alphaproteobacteria > Rhizobiales > Xanthobacteraceae > Bradyrhizobium > Bradyrhizobium manausense_D. Next base: position 248,039 of record NZ_JAFCLG010000004.1, on the reverse strand, counting down.
TCGAACAGAACGTGCGGCTGGCGGCTCCCGATGCCAGCGATGCGAAGCTGTCAGAGCTGTTCAGGATCCTGGAGCTGGACGCCCATCGCAGCCACTTCCCGGGCGAATTGTCGTTGGGCCTTGCCCGGCGCGTGGCTCTGGCTCGCGCCTTTGCGGTCGAGCCCGATCTGCTCGTGCTTGACGAGCCTCTCGCCTCGCTCGACGACGCACTCGCGGGCCGCCTGCGCGACGAGATCGCGACTCTGGTGGCGAGCCGCCCGATGATGACTCTGCTCGTCACGCACAGCATCGACGACGCGATCCGTCTCGGCGACCGCCTGTTTGTCCTGTCGCCGCGTCCGGCGCGCATCGTGCAGGAGTTGACGATCGCGATTCCGCGCACAGAGCGCGGCGAGGCTGAGCTTGCCCGGATCAAAGCAGAACTTGCGGCGTTGCAGCTTGAATCGAAATGAGAACTCGTGGTCAACTGCACCTAACGAGTATGTCGGGGAGGTTATCATGCGCCGTCAGCTGATTGCGATCGGCATCCTGTTGGTTGCGATGCCAAGCGCGGCGCTTGCGCAGACCAAGGGCAAGGGCATCCGGCTCTGGAATCTGACGAGCGAGACGATCTCCGGCTTCCAGCTCGCGCCATCGGGCAAGACCGATTGGGGTCCGAACCAGTGCCTGAACGACAAGGATAAGGAGGTCGACCACGACGAGCGGCTGCGCATCACCGGCATCGAGCCCGGCCGTTACGACGCCAAGATCAGCTATCCCAACTCACGGCAATGCGTGGTCCGCGACATCGAGATCAAGGCGGACGCGGTGTTCTCGATTTCAGACAAGGACCTGAAGGACTGCACGAAGTAGCGGTTCACGCCTTGTCGTTCGGGTGCGGATATTCGCAGCGCCAGCGCACCGCCTGCCATTTCGGATGCTCGCCAACCCATTGCGCGATGTAGGGCGGCGCGGCCATCGCGCATTGCGTGGGCGAGCCCGCATAATTGAACACGATGTGCTGCTCCTCGCAGGTCGCAGGCGAGAGCACCGCACACACAGTCACCACCAGGTCGATCGGGTTCATGCCGGGATCCTCGCGCGGGAACGATCAAGACTAACACAAGGGGATACGCCCCGAGGAGCCGGAAGTTTCAAACGCGCGTGAGGGAACCGCCTGGCTAGAAGTTGACGCCGAACACCAATCGCGCCTGGTGGCGCTCGAAATTGACGAGGTCGAGATTGGCGCCCGATCCCGCCGGGCGCCCCCAGGCCTGCATGCTCCAGCTCAAGGTGAGCCGCGACTGCTCGGAAAGCTGGACATAGGCAGTCGGTCCGACAAATAACGCTTGCCCTGAGAACTCGCCGAGGCCGATGCCGTCATACTGGCGGAAGTAGCGCAGCTCGCCGCCGAGCAGAAAATCCGGCCGCACGCGCACCATGCCGGCGAAGGCTGCGCCGATGGTGGAGCTCTTCTCCGACAGCCCTGACACCTCGAAGCGCGCCCATTCCGGCTGGTAGATCAGATTGAGCGCACCGATGACGACGTTCGGGACCAACTCGCGGTCAAGGGCGAGCGTGAAGTCGGTGCCGTACATCCTGCCCTTCGCGCCGCTGATCTCATCGATGCGATCGCCATGAGTCTCGGCGGCGATCGTAAGGCCGAACGGCGCGCTCCCGCGATCCAGCAGGCGATAGCGCAGGTCGAGCGCGAGGCCCTGGAAATTGAACTGGCGTCGGTCATCGATGTCGGGGACGCCGGTGATGTCGTGTAGCGTCGCGCTGCCGCCGACCTCGACGCGAAAATTCGGCAGCGGGACGACTTCAATTTCGACCTGTTGGCCAACGGCACGATAGCTGCCGCCGCCCTTGCCGAACCGCCCCGTGGTCTCGGTCTGGAATTCGCGCTCGCCGACATTGCCGACATCGCTGCCGATCATGAATCCGAAGATGTGTTCCGTATCGAACCCCTCTTCCGCACTCACACTGGCTGGAGCGAGCGCGACGGTGCACGCAATCGCAGTCCGGAATGTGGCGGCCCCCAAGCGCATCCCGGATCCTATCACGGCTTCGACGGCATCCGCCATCGAAGCCGCGACAGGTCGTCGGTTTTACTTGCGCGCAGCGCAGGCGTACATGTTGATTTCCATGCCGACCGGCACTTCCACGATCTTCGGAGCTTTCCAGGCCATTCGGGGTCTCCCCAACTATTGAGTCTAGTCTTGAGCGCGACATCGCGCCGGGCAAAACCTAGGGCTGCCTCACGCACAGCGCAAGTCTGGAATCGAACCGCAAGCCCAGCGAAGTATCGCGTAACACATGCAAATTTCGCTCTCGGGCAAAGCGCCTTCGCTCCCAGTCAAGCGTCGATGACCTCAGCGCAACAATCGCAGCAAGGCGCGCCCTGCCCGCGAATTCAGCTCCTTGGCGTCGAGCGTGGCGTCCTTGTCGGGGTTTGCGGCGTTGAAGCGCTGCTCCACGACGGCGAGATATTCTTCGAGCGTCAGCGTGCCGTCGTGATCGGGATCCGCGGCGGCGAGTTCTTTCGCCGATAACCGTCCGCGCAATTCGCGCACGTCGAGCGTCCCATCATGGTCGGGATCGAGCTTGGCGAACAGCGCGGCTGCGGCCTTCTTCACCTCGGCCAGATCGAGCGTCCCGTCATTGTCGGTGTCGAACATTTTGACCGCGCTGCCGGAGGCCGACCAGGCCGGCCCGAACAGCGCAGCGAGCGCAAGCGCAACTGAGCGACGCGATATCATTCAGACCTCCCTGACATGAGCCCGATTCGCCGGGTTCACGACAAGATAAGTCCGCAAGACGACCGCGGTTCAAGTCTGGAATTGCAGCGTGCGCACTGCACAACCGGCAGAACCGGACTGCCCATGCAACCGCTCATTGCAGGCCTTGCATCATCGCGCGGAATTTTTTCAGCGTCTGCGCACAAGTCGGAGTTGCTCGTCAGGTTTCCGCCAGGTGACCTGTGCCTGGCATCCAACATATCGGCAGCGCAGCTTCGACTTTCGTATTGACGTGTTTTGCTTTCCGACGGAGTGTTGCGGTCGCAGCGTCAAAAGACGCGCATATTGGGAGGAACGGATGAAACGCCTTACGATGGCCGCAAGCCTCGTCATATCCGCATGCTCGGTTGCGAGCGCACAAACGACCGATCAGTTGGTCAAGGGCGCAACCGATACATCGAACGTTCTGAACTACGGGATGGGCTACAATCTGCAGCGCTTCTCGACGCTGAACCAGATCAACAAGGACACCGTCAAGAACCTCGTCCCGGTCTGGAACTACTCCTTCAACGACGATCGCAGCGAGGAATCGCAGCCGCTGGTCTACCAGGGTGTGATCTACGTGACCTCGCACAATGCGACCATGGCGGTCGACGCCAAGACCGGCAAGCAGATCTGGAAATCCAAGATCGAATATCCGGCCGAGACGCCGCGCATCGTCTGCTGCGGCATCATCAATCGCGGCGGCGCGCTGTTTGACGGCAAGCTGTTCCGCACCACGCTCGATGCCAACGTCATCGCGATCGACATCAAGGACGGCAAGGAGCTGTGGCGGCAGAAGGCGGCCGACATCAAGGAGGGCTATTCGATGACGGTGGCGCCTCTGGTCGCCGACGGCGTCGTCATCACCGGCATCTCCGGCGCCGAGTTCGGCACCCGTGGCTTCATCGACGGCTGGGATCCCGCGACCGGCAAGCATCTCTGGCGCACCCATTCGGTTCCGTCACCGGACGAGCCCGGCGGCGACACCTGGAAGGGCGATACCTGGAAGCTCGGCGGCGGCTCGACCTGGATCACCGGGTCCTACGATCCGGAGCTCAACACGGTGTATTGGGGCATCGGCAATCCCGGCCCGTTCAATGCGGCCGTGCGTCCCGGCGACAATCTCTACACCTGCTCCGTGCTGGCGATGGATCCCAAGACCGGCAAGATCAAGTGGCACTACCAGTTCTCGCCGAACAATCCGTTCGACTACGACTCCGTGGCCGAGATGGTCCTCGCCGACATGAACGTCGAGGGCAAGCCGACCAAGGTGCTGATGGACGCCAACCGCAACGGCTTCTTCTACGTGCTCGACCGCACCAACGGAAAGCTGCTCGCGGCCAATCCGTACGTGAAGGTGAACTGGGCGACCGGCATCGACATGAAGACCGGCCGGCCAATGGAAACCGACGTGGTCAAGGATGCGCGCGACGGCAAGAAGGTCACGGTCTATCCGTCGATCCTCGGCGGCAAGAACTGGGAGCCGATGTCGTTCAATCCGCAGACGGGCCTTGCCTATGCCAACACGCTTGCTTTCGGCGGCAGGTACAAGTCGGAGCCTGCCACCTTCAAGCAGGGTGAATGGTATCTCGGCATGGACCTGACCGATCCCTGGGAATGGGGTGACGGCGCGCGCGGCCATCTGAAGGCGATCGACCCGATGACCGGCAAGGCGAAGTGGGAAGCCGCCAGCGACATCCCGCGCTTCTCGGGCGTGCTGTCGACCGCGGGCGGTGTCGTGTTCACGGGTTCGCTGACCGGCGAGTTCGAGGCCTTCGACGCCGACAGCGGCAAGAAGCTCTGGCAGTTCCAGACCGGCTCCGGCATCGAGGGGCAGCCGGTGACCTGGCAGCAGGACGGCGTGCAATATGTCGCTGTGACCAGCGGCTATGGCGGCGTCTACTCGCTGTTCTCCGGCGACGAACGTCTGGCCAAGGTGCCGCCCGGCGGCTCGCTCTGGGTCTTTGCGGTGAAGCAATAGCGGCAAGACACGTTGAGGGACCTATCTCACAGGACGGTGGCGATGCTCGCCACCGTCGCGGTGCTGGCGGTCGCGCTTGCGGCGACCGTCCGTGCCGCGGATGATTCGAACGGCAATCCGCTGCAGGCGCAGATCGACCACGGCAAGTCGACCTATGCCGAAAAGTGCTCGCACTGCCACGGCCCCAATCTGATGAACTCCGGCACCATCACGCCGGACCTGCGCGCCTTCCCCGATGACAAGACGCGCTTCGTCACCACGGTGAAGAACGGCAAGAACAACAGGATGCCGCCCTGGGGTGACATCCTGAACGATGACGAGATCGGCAGCCTCTGGGCTTTCATCTCGAGCCGGAGGAAGCCATGAGATACCGGCTCGCAGCGCTCGGTCTGGCCCTGATGCTCGCGGCTCCGGCAACGGCGCCTTGGACGTCAGCTTGGGCGGCCGATCCCCTGAGCATCTGCCTCGATGAGGATCGCCCGCCGCTCTCGGCCCATCACAAGGGCAAGCCGGACTCCGGCTTCGACGTGCTGCTGGCGCAGGCGATCGCGGACCGGATGGGACGACCGCTGAGGATCCAGTGGTTCGAGAGCAAGCTGGATGAGGATTCGAGCCCGCAGCTCGAGGCCAATGCCCTCCTCTCCGACGGGCGTTGCTCGCTGGTCGGAGGCTACGCGCTGACGACGGATACGCTGGTCAAGCCCGGCATGAAAACGGCGCGCCTGCCGGATTTCTCCGGCGCCACGCGCGAGGACCGCCGCCGCCGCGTCGCGCTTGGCGTGCTGGCGCCAAGCCAGCCTTACGTCTATTCGCCGATGACTGTGGTGCTGGGTGCGAAGGCGCGCGAGCGCAAGATTGCCGACATCGGCGCTCTTGCAGGTCTTCGCCTTGCGATCGAGAGCGGCTCGCTGGGCGATGCGATCCTGATGACCTTCGACAAGGGCAAGTTGATCGACAACATCACCCATCTCGTCCCCGGCCGCGACGACCTTCTGGGCGCGCTCGAGCGTGGCGACTATGATGCGACCTTGATCGACCTCGCCCGCTTCGACGCCCATCGCGCGGCCCATCCCGACACCGCGATCACCGCCTCCGGATATTACTATCCGATCGGCGCCAATCGCGGCTATGTCGGGCTTGGCAGCGATCCTGCCTTGATCGAGGCCGTCAACAAGGCACTGACGGATCTCGCCGCCGAGGGCAAGATCGCCGCGTTGGGCAAGCAGGCCGGCCTGACCTACCTGCCGCCACGCGAGCCTGCGATCCTCGGCGATGTCTGGACGAAGATCATTCAGCGATAGCAGCCGACCGCGGCGCGCCGTGGCTGCCGTACCGCTCTGCGCACGTCGCCCACGTCATCATCAGAAGCGGGTGCGGGCTCATCGCGGTGGCCCTGACCGACATCGTCTGGGGCCGCCTTCGCATCCGACCAAAGCCTGGTGTCGCAAGCACCTCGACTGGCTATCATATGAACTGCCGCCGGAAGTTCCTTGCCGCCCGAACCAGAAAGGACGCTTCGCATGAGTCCCGATGCCGTCGCCGTGGCGGCCCTCGTGATCCTGCTTTTTCCGATGGGCTATTTCCTGCTGGCGTCGCCCGCGTTCCTGCTGGTGAAGCTCGACATCCCGCAAGTCACACAGTTGCTGCGCGGAATGTTCAACGTCCAATTCAGAATGATGAGCGTGACCGGCGTCTTTGCGACCGTGGCTTTCCTCGTCGCAGGTCGGCCGCTATTCGCCCTGGGCATTGGCTTGGTCGCAATCCTCTCGATCCGGGGGCGCGGTCGGTTCATGCGACGAATGGATGACGAAATCAGCGCCAGGGATGCGGGCGACGCCGAGGCCGTGCGCCGACTACGTCGACTGCATTGGAGTGGAATGCTCTGCAACGCGACGCTGGTTGCCGCCCTCCTGACCAGCATTCCCTACGTTGCCCCATCGTCGTGAATGGATCGATCGCGGCCTAGTTCTCGCCCGCCGCGGCGCTGTGCTGCGCCTTGTGTATCGAAGACGGCACGATGCCGAAATATTTCCGGAACACGCGACTGAAATGCGATGAGCTGGAGAAGCCCCAGGAGAACGCGACGTCAGTGATGGTCTTGCCACCGTGGGCCTCGAGCTCCTGACGGCAATTCTGCAGGCGCGCCTGCCAGATGTAGTCGCTCACCGTGGTGCCGCGCTCCGAGAACAGCATATGCAGATAGCGCTTGGAGCAACCGAGCTCGGCGGATATCTGGTCAATACACAAATCCGGATCGCGCAGATGCTCGCGGATGAAGAACTGCGCGCGCACATACATCGCCTCGGGCCCGACGCGATCGAACATGGTGTCGGCTTCGCGGAGCGGCAGCAGCAACAGGTCGATCAGCGAATCGGCGACGCCGACGGCGCTGTTGGCCGACAGCTTCGCCGCTTCGTCGAACGTGGCGTGGACGAAATCATGAGCGATCCGCCCCGTGCCCGTCTTCGCCGTCAGCTTGCAGGCCGGCATGCGCTGTGACGGGAAGCCGCGATCGCGCAAGAGCGTCTTCGGTACGATCACCACGTCGTGGCGCGTGAAGGCGGGGCTGACGATCAAGTGCGGACAGGAGACATCATAGGCGATGATGTCGCCCGGGTTCAGTTCGATGTGGCGGCCTTCCTGTTCGAAGTAGGACACGCCATAGGTCTGGAAGTGGATCTTGATGTACGGGTGCTCATTGGCCCCGGCGCGGGCGAGCGTGTGCGCAATCCGATGCTGGCTGACCTCGATTTGACAGAGCTTCAGGCGCGAGACCGTGGTGTAGTCGATGCGCCCTTCGAGCGAGGACGCCTCCAGCGGATCGACATCGAAGTGACCGCAAAGACTCGTCAGTCCGTCGACCCAGCTCTGGATCTGCCGCTTGGGCGTCAGTCCCGTCGTCGAGAGCGTGTGAATTGTGTCGGACATTCATCCAGCCGCTGGTGTTGTCAGAGAGATTCGACGCGAATCGCGGCCAGCGCCTGCTGGAGCCCTCAGCCATGATTGCGTGACGTTTACCTCAAATTTGGGCGGTCTTTTGAAACGAGCGCCATCGTTCCGCTGCCACCCTGACAATTAATCCTCCGCCTTAGTTGCACCGTCGTCAAGGGGTACCTGAGCGTCGAGCATGGCGCCGCGCCGCACGGAAGCCGCTGAATTCGCTACCGCAAAATCAAAAACATTGCCTCCGTGCGCTGCTGAGCAAAGCGCCTTCACTCTTGGGCAAGTTTCCCGTTGACGAAGTCGTTAGGGATTGCGGCAGGAACAAAAAGAAACGGGCCGTTCCTGCACGCGGACCCGGAGCTCTCATCAGGAGGAGGAAACAGCACAGCATCGTTTCTGGTCCCCAACCTGACCACCCTGCACGAGCAGACGCCGGACGAGAAGCCCGGCGATTGAGCAATGCTTCGGAAAAAATAAACGAGACCAACGGAGGAATGACTATGCGCAAGGTGCTACTCGCGACCTTTCTCGGCTCCGCGGCGGCTCTCGCCGTCGGAACTGCGTCAGCCAATGACGAGTTGAACAAGATGTCGCAGAACCCGAAAGATTGGGTGATGCCGACCGGCGACTATGCCAACACCCGCTACTCCAAGCTCAACCAGATCAACGCACAGAATGTCGGCAAGCTCCAGGTTGCCTGGACCTTCTCGACCGGCGTGCTGCGCGGCCACGAAGGCGGCCCGCTGATCATCGGTAACATGATGTATGTCCACACGCCGTTCCCGAACAAGGTCTACGCGATTGACCTTTCGAACGAGAACAAGATCGTCTGGAAGTACGAGCCGAAGCAGGATCCCAACGTCATCCCGGTGATGTGCTGCGATACCGTCAACCGCGGCCTCGCTTTCGGTGACGGCAAGATCTTCCTGCATCAGGCCGACACGACCCTCGTCGCGCTGGACGCCAAGACCGGGCAGGTCGCATGGACCGCGAAGAACGGCGATCCGAGCAAGGGCGAGACCGGCACCTCGGCGCCGATGGTCATCAAGGACAAGGTGCTGATCGGCATCTCCGGCGGCGAGTTCGGCGTTCAGGCCCACATGACCGCCTACGACATCAAGACCGGAAAGGTAGCCTGGCGCGGCTATTCCGAAGGTCCGGACGATCAGATCCTGGTCGACGACAAGACCACCGCACTCGGCAAGCCGATCGGCAAGGATTCGAGCCTCAAGACCTGGCAAGGCGATCAGTGGAAGATCGGCGGCGGCGCCACTTGGGGCTGGATCTCCTATGACCCAGAGCTGAATCTCGTTTACTACGGATCGGGCAACCCCTCGACCTGGAATCCGAAGCAGCGTCCCGGCGACAACAAATGGTCGATGACCATCTGGGCCCGCAACCCGGACACCGGCGTCGCCAAGTGGGTCTATCAGATGACGCCCCATGACGAATGGGACTATGATGGCGTCAACGAGATGATCCTCTCTGACCAGTCGATCAACGGCCAGCCGCGCAAGCTGCTGACGCATTTCGATCGTAACGGTCTCGGCTACACGCTCGATCGCACCAACGGCGAATTGCTGGTCGCCGAAAAGTACGATCCGAAGGTGAACTGGACCTCCGGCGTCGACATGGACAAGAACTCCGCCACCTATGGCCGGCCGAAGGTGCTCGACACAGCTTCGACCGACAAGGCCGGCGAAGACCACAACGTGAAGGGCATCTGCCCGGCCGCGCTCGGAACCAAGGACGAGCAGCCGGCAGCCTACTCGCCGGACACGCAGCTGTTCTACGTCCCGACCAACCACGTCTGCATGGACTACGAACCGTTCAAGGTGAGCTACACCGCTGGCCAGCCCTATGTGGGGGCGACGCTCTCGATGTATCCGCCCCAGGGCGATACCAACATGGGTAACTTCATCGCCTGGGACGGCAAGACCGGCAAGATCGTCTGGTCGAACAAGGAGCAGTTCTCGGTCTGGTCGGGTGCGCTCGCAACCGCCGGCGGCGTGGTGTTCTACGGCACGCTCGAAGGCTACCTGAAGGCGGTCGACGCCAAGACCGGCAAGGAGCTCTACAAGTTCAAGACTCCGTCCGGCATTATCGGCAACGTCACCACCTATGAGAATGGCGGCAAGCAGTATGTCGCAGTGCTCTCCGGCGTCGGCGGCTGGGCTGGTATCGGTCTGGCAGCAGGTCTGACTGATCCGACCGCAGGCCTCGGTGCGGTCGGTGGCTACGCAGCCCTCAGCAATTACACGGCACTCGGCGGCACGCTGACCGTGTTCGCGCTGCCCAACTAGCCTCCGTTCAGTATCGCTCCGGCGCGTGGATCAACTCCACGCGCCGGCTCGTCTCCACCTGACGCCTTCGAGGAACAGCTCTTGCGTAAAATTGGCTCCGTCATTGCCGCGATGATCTTGGTTGTCTCAGGAGGAGTTGCTGTCGCGGACGGCTCGGGCGATCCGACCGCCGTCAAGCAGAACGAAACTGGCGAATGGCTCGATAAGGAGGGGAATCCGACTTACAAGGTCAACGGTCAATCGGTCGACTGGTACACCTATTCCGGATACCGCCGCTATCACTCGGACTGCCATGTCTGTCACGGCCCGGATGGCATGGGCTCGACCTATGCGCCCGCGCTGAAGGATTCGCTCAAGACGATGAGTTATGCCGACTTTCTCGGCGTCGTCGCCTCGGGCCGCAAGAACATCTCGACCGCCTCGGAGAACGTGATGCCGGCCTTCGGCGACAACCCGAACGTCGCCTGCTACATGGACGATCTCTACGTCTATCTGCGCGCCCGCTCCAACGAGGCCTGGGGCCGCGCCCGTCCGGGTCAACACGAGGATAAAAACGACGCCTATACCAGGAATGAAGACTCGTGCATGGGCAAGAAGTGAACGTTTGCAGTCCGCCTGAGACTTATGTCTTGGCATCCTGCGAGATCTTGAGGAGTTACCGATGAAGACACGTGCCGCCGTCGCTTTCGAAGCCAAGAAACCGCTCGAAATCGTCGAGGTCGATCTGGAAGGGCCGAAGGCCGGCGAAGTGCTGGTCGAGATCAAGGCGACGGGCATCTGCCATACCGACGCCTACACGCTCGACGGCTTCGACAGCGAGGGCATCTTCCCGTCGATCCTCGGCCATGAGGGCGCGGGCATCATCCGCGAGATCGGCGCCGGCGTGACCTCGGTGAAGCCGGGCGATCACGTCATTCCGCTCTACACGCCGGAATGCCGGCAGTGCAAAAGCTGCCTGAGCCAGAAGACCAATCTCTGCACCGCCATCCGCGCCACGCAGGGCAAGGGCGTGATGCCCGACGGCACCAGCCGCTTCTCCTACAAGGGCAAGCCGATCTACCACTATATGGGCTGCTCGACCTTCTCCAATTTCACGGTGTTGCCGGAGATCGCGGTCGCGAAGATCCGCGAGGATGCTCCGTTCGACAAGAGCTGCTACATCGGCTGCGGCGTCACCACCGGCGTCGGCGCCGTCGTCAACACCGCGAAGGTGACACCCGGCTCCAACGTCGTCGTGTTCGGCCTCGGCGGTATCGGCCTCAACGTGATCCAGGGCGCCAGGATGGCCGGCGCCGACAAGATCATTGGCGTCGACATCAACGACTCCAAGGAGGAATGGGGCCGCCGGTTCGGCATGACCGACTTCGTCAACCCCAAGAAGCTCACCGGCGACATCGTCCCCCACCTCGTCACCCTGACCGACGGCGGAGCCGACTACACGTTCGACTGCACCGGCAACACCAATGTGATGCGCCAGGCGCTGGAAGCCTGCCACCGCGGCTGGGGCACCTCGATCATCATCGGCGTTGCCGAAGCCGGCAAGGAGATCGCCACCCGTCCGTTCCAGCTCGTCACCGGCCGCAACTGGCGCGGCACCGCCTTCGGCGGCGCCCGCGGCCGCACCGACGTGCCGAAGATCGTCGATTGGTACATGAACGGAAAGATCGAGATCGACCCGATGATCACCCACACGCTCAAGCTCGAAGAGATCAACAAGGGCTTCGACCTGATGCACGAGGGGAAATCGATTCGTTCAGTCGTCGTGTTCTAGCCCGAAAGCGTCACACCCAAGGAGGATCGACCCATGACTGCACTCCATCCCTCGATCGACAACGGCCTCAAGCAAGGCACCGGCCATTTTGCCGGCGGTACGCTCGCCTGCAAATGCAGGGATCACCAGGTCAAGGTCGGCATCAAGGGCGACGTGGCGCACAACCACGCCTGCGGCTGCACCAAGTGCTGGAAGCCGCAAGGCGCGATCTTCTCGGTCGTCGCGGTCGTACCGCGCCAGAACGTCTCCGTTCTGGAGAACGGCGACAAGCTCCAGATCGTCGACGCCTCGGCGGTGATCCAGCGGCACGCCTGCAAGGCGTGCGGCACCCACATGTTCGGCCGGATCGAGAACAAGAACCATCCGTTCTACGGCCTCGATTTCATCCATCCGGAACTGTTCCAGGAACAGGGCTCGCAGGCGCCGCAATTCGCCGCCTTCGTCTCCTCGGTGATCGAATCCGGCGTGAAGCCGGAGCAGATGGCCGGCATCCGGTCGCGGCTGAAGGAAATCGGCCTCGAGCCCTATGACTGCCTGTCGCCGGCGCTGATGGATGCGATCGCGACTCATGTCGCGAAGGCCAAAGCTGCCTGAGAAGGCCACCCGAGCAAGGCCGCAAGAAGGCCGCAAGACGATTGCCCGTCCGCTCGCTGCTCGCCAGCGGGGCGGACGGGTGCGGCCCGCGAATGATCGCGGCTGCTCTGCCGCTCATGCACCTTGCGTATGCGAGCGCGTTTCGCTCCCTCAGTCCTGGTTTCTGAATGACTGCGCAGTGCCGCCTTCTTCCATCTTGAAGTCAGCGCGCTCTGCGTTTCTCCCTCCCTCGACTGAGGACGACTGCTTCGTCCGCGCAGTCCCTCTGGCGGACGAAGCTTTTTTCAATGCTTGGATTTTTAATGCTTGGATTTCGTGATTGCCTGTCGCGCGACGCCTTGCCACGCCCTGCTTTTGACAAATGGCAGATGCAACCTGTTCACGTCGAGAACAGCTGATCAAGAACACGCTGATCAAGAACACGCTGGTCAAGACACTTGGCTGTGAAGACCGGTCCGGCGCGTTTCCTGCTACGATCGCGTCGTCACGATGCCGCGCGAGTTCAATCAATCAAGAACAAAACGGGAGGTATCGAGCACTTCAGGACATCACGATTCGCATTCCAGCTTCCTGCCGGGACCTGCCCGCGCGGGACGAAGGGCAGGAATGCAGTCACACGACGCAACGGACATTGCGCCGACTGAACTCGGCAACGGTGAAATCAACAAGCTTATGAAGAGCGAGGGACGATCATGATCAAGGTGAAGATCAACGGCCAGGAACAGAGCTGGGACGGCGACCCGGATCTCCCGCTACTCTGGTTCCTGCGCGACGAAGCCGGGCTGACCGGCACCAAGTTCGGCTGTGGCCAGGCCCTGTGCGGCGCCTGCACCGTCATCGTCGACAAGGAAGCGGTGCGCTCCTGCATCACCTCGATCAACGACGTCGCGGGGCGCGAGGTCACCACGATCGAGGGCCTGCATCCGGATGGCGATCATCCCGTCCAGAAGGCCTGGCGTCAGGTCAACGTTCCCCAATGCGGCTTCTGCCAGGCCGGCCAGATCATGCAGGCCGCCGCGCTGCTGATGGAGAATCCAAAGCCGTCGCACGACCAGATCCGCGAGGCGATGGCCGGGAACATCTGCCGCTGCGGCTGCTACCAGCGGATCGAAAACGCCGTCCATCTCGCATCGACGGGAGTGTGACATGAATTTCATCGACAAACCTGGCAAGCTCCGTGGCTTCGAAAAGAACATCAAGGTCGAGAAGGTCTCGCGCCGCAGTATCCTGAAAGGGCTTGGCGTCACCGGCGGCTTCGTGCTCGCCGCACCCGTGATGACGCGCCAGGCGTTCGCCTACGAGACCGGCGCCGGCAAGATGCCGCATGGCGTCGTGGTCGATCCGCGCGTGTTCGTCGCGGTCGCGCCCGACGGCACCGTCACCATCCTCGCCCACCGTTCCGAGATGGGCACCGGCGTGCGCACCAGCCTGCCGCTGATCGTCGCCGAGGAGATGGAGGCCGACTGGTCGAAGGTCAGGGTGCAGCAGGCGCACGGCGACGAGGTCAAGTTCGGCAACCAGGACACCGACGGCTCGCGCAGCACGCGGCACTATCTGATCCCGATGCGCCAGATCGGCGCCTCCGCCCGCACGATGCTGGAACAGGCCGCCGCCAAGCGCTGGAACGTGCCGGCGACCGAGGTGAAGGCGGTCAATCACGAGGTCGTCCACAGCGCGAGCGGACGCAAGCTCGGCTTCGGCGAGCTAGCTGCCGACGCCGCCAAGGAATCGGTGCCCAGCATCGAAGGCCTCAAGCTGAAAGACCCCAAGGATTTCCGCTATCTCGGCAAGGGCCAGGTCAGCATCGTCGATCTCCACGACATCACCACCGGCAAGGCCCGCTACGGCGCCGACGTGCGCCTGCCAGGCATGAAATACGCCGTGATCGCGCGCCCGCCGGTCACCGGCGGCAAGCTCACCTCGTTCGATCCGGACGCGGCGTTGAAAGTATCCGGCGTCGAGAAGGTGATGAAGGTTCAAGGCTGGCCGTGGCCATCGAAATTCCAGCCGCTGGGCGGTGTCGCCGTCATCGCGCGCAACACCGGCGCCGCAATCAAGGGCCGCGATGCGCTCAAGCTGGTCTGGGATGACGGGGCCAACGGCAGATACAACTCGGTAGCCTACCGCAAGGACCTCGAGGAGGCTTCGCGCAAGCCGGGTCTCGTCGTACGCAGGGAGGGCGATGCGGACGCCGCGCTGAAGACGGCCGACAAGGTCGTAACAGGCGAATATTATCTGCCGCACCTTGCCCATGTCAGCATGGAACCGCCGGTCGCGGTCGCCGACGTCAAAGGCGACAAGGCGGAGATCTGGGCGCCGGTGCAGAGCCCCGGCGGCACCCGCGAGGACGTCGCCAAGACGCTCGGGATTCCCGAGGCCAACGTGACTGTCAACGTGACGCTGCTCGGCGGTGGTTTCGGCCGCAAGTCGAAATGCGATTTTGCGCTCGAGGCCGCGCTGCTGTCGAAGGAGCTTGGCGCACCGGTGAAGGTGCAGTGGACGCGCGAGGACGACCTCCATCACGACTTCCTGCACACCGTCTCGGTGGAACGGATCGAGGCGGGTCTCGACAAGGACGGCAAGGTGATCGCCTGGCGCCACCGCAGCGTGGCTCCGACCATCGCCTCGACCTTCGCGGCAGGCGCCAATCACGCCGCGGCGTTCGAGCTCGGCATGGGCCTCGTCGACATGCCGTTCGAGATCGCCAACATCTCCTGCGAGAACCCGGAAGCCGCGGCGTTCACCCGCATCGGCTGGTTCCGCTCGGTCTCGAACATCCCTCGCGCCTTCGCGGTGCAATCGATGGTCGGCGAGATCGCGAACGCGACCGGACGCGACCAGAAGGAGACGCTCCTTGCGTTGATTGGAAGTCCCCGCATCGTCAAGCCCAACGTCAAGGACCTCTGGAACTACGGCGAGCCCTATGACAGCTACCCGATCGACACCGCGCGCCTGCGCAAGGTGGTCGAGCTGGTCGCCGAGAAGGGGGAATGGGGCCGTCAGGTTCCGAAGGGCCACGGTCTCGGCATCGCCGTGCACCGCAGCTTCGTCAGCTATATCGCGACCATCGTCGAGGTGGCCGTCGACGACAAGGGCAAGCTGTCGGTCCCGCGGGTCGACACCGCGATCGACTGCGGCACCTATGTCAACCCCGAACGCATCGCCTCGCAGATCGAGGGCGCGGCGATCATGGGCCTGAGCCTCGCCAAATATGGCGCAGTCACCTTCAAGGACGGCAAGGTGCAGCAGAAGAATTTTGACGACTTCCAGGTCGTCAGGATGGACGAGGCTCCGCTGGTGACCAATGTCCATATCGTCCCGCCGGCACCGGACACGCCGCCAAGCGGCGTCGGCGAACCCGGCGTGCCGCCGTTCGCGCCGGCGCTGATGAACGCCATCTTCGCCGCGACCGGCAAGCGCATCCGCGCGCTCCCGATCGGCAAGCAATTGGAGGCGTAAAGGAACGGACGCGGCCTCGCGCCGTTTCTCTTCGATCTGACAGGAGCAGATCGATGATCAGTATCCCCAGGGCGCTCGCAGTCTCGCTGCTGTCGAGCGCCTTTCTTCTGACCACTGCAGCCGCGTTCGCCCAGAACAGCAACACCACGCCGCCGACGACGGCGACGCGCCCCACCACGCCGGAGCAGAGCTCGCTCCCCAACGCAAGCGCCCCGCCCGCCACGACGACCCAGACGACCGGGCAGAGCCCCAGCGATCCGAAGGTTCGCGAGATGAACCAAGCGGAGAAGGACAAGGTGGAACGCGAGGGGAAATAGTGTTCTTCACGGACCAACCTACTCCCTCCGTCATGGCCGGGCTTGTCCCGGCCATCCACGACTCTTTTCCGCAGCACTGAGAACGTGGATGCCCGGGACAAGCCCGGGCATGACGAGTTTGTGGCGCGAAAATGCGGCGGACGTTGCCGTCCGCCGCACTCGCCACCCCCCGCTGCTCCGCGTCTCTCGATCCGCCTGCGGAGCTTATTTCTTCAGCGCGAACACCCAGATCACGCCGCCTTGCGGCACGTTGGACTCGATGCCGATATTGTTGGTCGCGAGCGCATCCTGGATGCGTTGCGCGTCCACGCCCCAGCCCGACTGGATCGCGATGTATTGCGTGCCGTCGATCTCATAGGACATCGGCATGCCCATGATCCCGGAGTTGGTCTTCTGCTCCCACAACAGCTCGCCGTTCCGGGCGTTGAAGGCGCGGAAGTTGCGGTCGTTGGTGCCGCCGGCGAACACAAGATCGCCGGCGGTGGCCGTCACCGAGCCGAACAGCTGCGACTTCGGGAAATTGTGCTGCCATACCTTCTTGCCCGTCGCAGGATCCCAGGCCTGGAGCTCGCCGAAATGATCGGCGCCCGGCTTGGCCTTCAGGCCAATGTCTTCCGGCTTGGTGCCGAGCCAGAGTTCGCCGGGCTTGAGGGGGATCTTCTCGCCGGTGAAACCGCCGCAGAAGTTCTCGTTGGCGGGGACATAGACGAGGCCGGTCTTCTGGCTGTAGGCCGCCGACGGCCAGTCCTTGCCGCCCCACAATGACGGGCAGAACTCGACGCGCTTGCCGACAACAGGCTTGTGATCGGGATCAAGGATCGGCTTGCCGTTCTCGTCGATGCCCTTCCAGACATCGGTGGAGACGAACGGCCAGCCGGCGACGTAGTTGATCCTGGTCGGTGTACGCTCGAGCACCCAGAAGATCGCATCGCGGCCGGGATGGACCAGGCTCTTGATGCTGCGACCGTCGCGCTGAAGATCAATCAGCATCGGCGCGTCGACCTCGTCCCAGTCCCAGGAATCGTTCTGGTGATACTGATGATAGGTCTTGATCTTACCGTTGCCGGGATCGAGCGCAATCACCGACGAGGTGTAGAGATTGTCGCCGGGATGCATCTCGCCAGGCCAAGGTGCCGCGTTGCCGACGCCCCAATAGATCGTCTTGGTGTCCTTGTCGTAAGTGCCGGTCATCCAGGCCGAGCCGCCGCCATTCTTCCAGTCGTCGCCCTGCCAGGTATCATGACCGGGCTCGCCCTCGCCGGGGATGGTGTAGGTGCGCCACAGCTCCTTGCCGTCCTTGGCATCGAAGGCGGCGACATAACCGCGCACACCGAACTCGCCGCCGGAACCGCCGACGATGACCTTGCCGTCGACGATCAGCGGCATCAGGGTCATGTACTGACCCTTCTTGTAATCCTGCACCTTGGTATCCCACGCTACCTTGCCGGTCTTGGCGTCGAGCGCGACCACATGATCATCAGTGGTGGCGAGATAGAGCTTGTCCTGCCACAGGCCGACGCCGCGACTGGTCGGATGCAGCTGAAACAGATCGTCCGGGAGCTGCCGCTTGTAGCGCCAGTACTCGTCGCCGGTCTTCGCGTTCAGCGCGATCACCTGCCCCATCGGCGTTGCCACGAACATCACGCCATTGTTGACGATCGGCGGCGCCTCGTGACCTTCGACGACGCCGGTGGCAAACGTCCAGACCGGCGTGAGATCCTTGACGTTCGAGGTGTTGATCTGGTCGAGCGGGCTAAAGCCCTGCCCGTCATAGGTACGTCGATAGAGCATCCAGTTGCCGGGTTCCGGATTCTCCAGGCGCTCCTGAGTGACGGGCGAATAGCTCTCGATCGGGCCGGCGACGGCAGCGGTCGAGGCGACACAAGTGAAGGCGACGAAGCCGGACAGCAGCAATTGCTTCCTGGTCACGTACGTTTTCGTTGACGTTTTCTTTGACGTTTTCCTGGACCTTTTCATGGACGTTCCCCTTTTCATCCGATTGAATTCTTGTTTTGAATTTTGAATTCTTGTCGTTCGTCCCAAATCCGCTTCTCGGCGGATGCGACCTTTGATGACGCGGGCACATCCCGCGCCGTCAATCATCCCGGCTGCGCGCCACCTACCTTTCCAACGAAGCCACCTGCGACGCTGAGCGAGCCGCCAGCGAGCGCCAGCGGCAGTGCGGCAAGCCGCCGCGGCGCTGGCCCGAACACCACTTGCGCACCCGCGCGCGGATCGTATTCGGAGTTGTGGCACATGCATTTGAACACTTCGATGTCGCCAACATCGCTCTTGACCCACGCGGTGACGGGACAGCCGGCATGGGCGCAGATCGCCGAATAGGCGAGGATGCCATCGACGGCGCGAGCGCGCGTCGCATCGTCGAGCGAGGCGGGATCGAGGTTGACGATCAGCAGCTCGTTGAGCCGCGAGCCGCTGCGCACCACTGACGTCTTGGGATCCTGCGGCCAGGCGTGGACAGGCGGCCCGCCGCGCGGCAGATCGGCTGCAGTGATGAGCTTGCCTTCCCTGTCGCCTTCGGAAAACACAAGCACATCGCCCTTTTGCGGCCGCTCGTCCGAGCCCGGCGGATCTTCGCCCGCACGCACGGGCGCGGAACAGCCGAGACACGCGGTGGTGGCGAGCGCACCGAGCAGCAGCGCGCGCCGCGTTTGCTCCGCGCGGGATTCAGCTTCCGCAATGTTGTCGGAGAATGACGATGCGATGTTGGACGATCCATTCGACATGCACGCCAGCAGGCGCTGGAACTCTGCCGAAATGAAGGCGAAGGATTGGCGCCGCAGTGCATCAATATGGCTTTACTCGCTTTGATTGAACACGATGGCACGCATTCAAACGCGTTTTTGTCCTTTCAACGTCATGCCGCGCGATCGGCATGATGATTTTGCAGATCAGACCGATGATGCGGGAATTGGTGCAGCGCGTTGTCGGCGGCGCGACGCAACCGCAAGACCATTCAGCTGCACGTTCATTGAGCAGGAATTTTGTATGTCAGGATCTGAGCACGTGGCGCGGCGATGCGATCCGGCCCGCGATGGTCGCCGACGCCATCTCAAAACTGTCGGCGATGCGGCGCGCCCTGTCGATGAAGAGGTGGGCGGCCGGCAGCGGACAGACTTCGCGTGCGGTCTGCTCGAACAAATCGAGCCAGCGGTCGAAGTGATCGCCGGAGAGGCTCAGCGGCATGTGCGCCCGCATCGGCGAGCCGTGATAACGCCCGCTCATCAGCGCCACCGACGACCAGAAGTCCTTGAGCTTGGCGAGATGCTCGTCCCAATTTTGCACCGATGCGAACACGGGCCCGAGCAGCGCATCCTCGCGCACGCGTCCGTAGAAGCGGGTGACGAGTTCCCCGATCATCTCCTCGGTAATCCCGGTGCGCTCGATCGCGTCCTGGGTCAGCAGGTTTCGCCGCGCGGCCGCCGCTTCGCGCTCGGCCTTCAGTCGATCCGACATGTCGTTCTTTGTCCGTTTCGTTGTTCCCGCGTTCCCGCGAGCCGCCCGTTCGACCTTGTCGGGCCAATTGCGCGCGACGTCTTTGTCGCAGCGCAAATCGCGGGATGGAGTGGCGGACGTTTCTAGCCGGGCGCCCGCGTCTTGATCAGTATCGTAGGGTGGGCAAAGGCGCGCTTGCGCCGTGCCCACCATCTCTCTCCATCGCGAAAATGCGTGGGCACGCTTGCGCTTTGCCCACCCTACGGCACCGTCGTTGTAGCGACTACGAGATCACGCCCCGTAGCTATAGAACCCCTGCCCGGTCTTGCGGCCGAGATGGCCGGCATCGACCATTTCCTTGAGCAAGGGGGCCGGACGGTATTTGGGATCGTTGAAGCCCTTATAGAAGACCTCCATCACCGACAGCATGGTGTCGAGGCCGACCAGATCGGCCAGCGCCAGCGGCCCGATCGGATGGTTGCAGCCGAGCTTCATGCCAGCGTCGATCTCCTCGGCGGTCGCGATGCCTTCCTGGAGCGCGAAGATCGCCTCGTTGATCATCGGGCACAGGATGCGGTTGACGGCGAAGCCCGGGCTGTTCTTGGCCGTGATCGCCACCTTGCCGACGCGCTGGGCGAAATCGAGCGCCTTGGCGTGGGTCTCGTCCGAGGTCTGCAAGCCCCGGATGAGTTCCAGCAGCTGCATCACAGGCACCGGGTTGAAGAAGTGCATGCCGATGAAGCGATCCGGGCGATCGGTCGCTGCCGCAAGCTTGGTGATCGAGATCGAGGAGGTGTTGGTGGCAACCAGCGTGCGCGGCGACAGCGTGGCGCAGAGATCTTTCAGGATCTTGACCTTCAGCTCTTCATTCTCGGTCGCGGCCTCGATGACGAGATCGCAGTCCGCCAGCTTGGCCCGGTCGGTCGTGCCGGTGATGCGCTTGAGCGTTGCATCGCGGTCTGCCGGCGACATCTTCTCCTTCTTGACCAGGCGCTCGAGGCTGCCGCTGACGGTCGAGATGCCGCGGTTCACCGCCGCGTCGGAGATGTCGACCATCACGACCGACAGCCCGGCCGTGGCGCAGATCTGGGCGATGCCGTTGCCCATGGTCCCAGCTCCGATGATGCCGACGGTATTGATCATAGCCTCGCGTCCTTCTCGTTGGGCGGGTTCGGCCTCTTGCAGCGTACCCGGCTTGACCTGAATTTCGGTCCGCGGCGCCTCGAGTGCTGCACCGCATCCAGGCTCTTCCTTAGCGCATCCGTGGCCAGAATAAAGTCGCCTTTCCGTTCGCAGGAGGCATGATCTGGCAGTCTTGCGGCCTGATCGGCCCGAGTTATGCGGCTCGTTCCGCCCCCTTGAATGCCGAGGGCGCCGGGAAGGCCGGGCGGCGGTTCGCTACGACCCTTCGAATTTCGGGAAAATGGAATATTTTGACGGACCGGGCCTGCCCCTCCGGGAGCGGCGCTGATAGCCAGGCGTTTTGCCCGGCGGAGCAGCCAGGATTGCGCCGGCGCGCCGGGCGAGCCAGCTGCGGGCGCTGAAGCTGACATTGCGAACTCGATCACGATCTCAGCTTCTCGATGATGGCCGACACCTCGTCGAGCGGGGCTCTGGCCGCCGCCAGGAGATCGAGCAGATCACGCGCCGATCGCGCTGATCCATCCGTGCCCGCCCCGTTGATGACCTCAAGGCCTTCAGTGAGACGGGAGATGATGCACACGATCTCGTCACGGCGCGCTTCGAGATCTGCAAGCGCCGCGTCAAAGCGCGCGTCGAGCTTTGCGCCTTGCAACGCGCGGATCGGGACGATCCTGTCTTCAGGAAGATCGGACATGCGGATGTTCGCCTTGCTGCCTCTGCATCCTAAGCACGAGCTCGCGCAACAACGCGGCGGTGCTTTGTCGCATGCGGGTTCCCGGAACAGTTGATCGCTTGTGACGAGACCGCCCTCACGCGTGCTTCACAACCATTGAAACCCGCGTGAGCTGCCGCGCAATCGCGAGCTGTCGCGGAATTTCGCGCCGCCGGTCCGATCTCGGGGATGGAACGGTTTGGAGCATCCCATGACGAAGACACTCATCTCCTCGGCCCTGCCACTCATCCTGTCGCTTGCCATCGCCGGCCCGGCGCAGGCATGGCCAGGACAATCGGCAAGCATCGGCTGCGCATGGGGCGGCGAACCAACCGAATGCCAAGCGCTCACCATGGTGCTGGTCCACAAGCATGCGCTCGCGCATCCGCATGGTCGCAAGACGGAGCATGCGGCCATCCCGCCTGCACCGTCGCACCTGGGCGATCGCGACGAAGATCCGCTCGCATCGATGCATTTCGAATGAATGCCGTGGCGCGCGAGGCTGTGCAGATGTTCTGCAATTGGTCCCGCATCAATTGACAGAGGTGTGACGGCCGGGGCAGTTTTTCACATTGCTGGCGAATCAGCTGATGCCTACGGCCCTGAGTACCTCTTGGACAACTCCCAGTGCTTTCGAGACTGATAACGTTGCTGAGCCGCATTCCTGCGGTGAAATGGGCGTTCAACCGGCTTCGGCCTCTGCCGCACAGCGGCAGCATCGACGCGGCACTGATCGCCGCGGATGAACGGCCCGCTGCCGTCGCGGAAGCCACTCTGGTTCTCGATACCGAGATCAGCGCAGAGCCATTGCAGCGCGGCGATGAGATCGAAGTCGCCGCTCCAATGGCCGAGGACGACAGCATAGCCTCGGTGGTCGCAGAGAGCCCGTCAACAACGCCAATCGATCTCGGCGTCAACGACGATTCGGCTCGGGAGATACCGGCGGAGATCGAGACTGTCATCGTGGACGAGGTTTCGGGTTCTGCTGGCGAGGTCGAGAGCGCACCGGTTGACGCATGCGAACTCGTCGGCGGCGATGCAAAGCCCTCGACGGATGTTGAACCCGAGGTCATGGAAGCGGCTCCCGTTTCGACCGCAGAGGACGAAGCGGTCATTGCTGCAGAGCCCGTCATCATTGGCGAGGTGTCCTCGGCCGGTGTTACGGAGATGACATCCGTCGTTGCACAGCAGGCCGTCGCGGTCGACACCGAGATCGCCGTGCCTGATGTCGCCGAGCATGTCGAGCCTGCTCCTGCAAGGCCTGCTCCGAAGAGCGCGCCGAAGCTACGATCGAGGCCAGTCGAGCCCGCCGATCGCGTAGCGTTGATACGGCAACGCTGGGCCGAGACGGGCATCAGGATGTGGAATCCGCGGCTGCACGGCACCGGCGACGCGACGCTGAACATTCAGGGGCGCATCGGGCTGCTGCCGCCCGAGCCCGGCGAGACGATGCCGCGCTACGACAAGCTCGAGTTCAAATGGCTTGGTGGCCAGATCGTCTGCGAAGGAGTCATCGTCGAAGCACCGATGCGTGCCGGCCAGCGCAGCTTTACGCGGCTCGCCGGGCCGCGTGGCACCGAGCGCCTCCGCGAGCCGGTTCGGGAACGCCAGGCCGCGCTCGCCTGATCCTTTTCCTCGACGGTTCGCGCGCCGCGACATCGTGCTGCACCGTGCCCTGATGACGCCTATGGTTAGCAGAATGTAGCTGCGGCTTTTGCGGACGATATGCCGCGCGACGCTGCTCGCTTCCCCCGCACATCGTTAACGCCGTATCACCATTGCACGCGGGTGAGAAACCCTGCGGTAGCGCGCAACCAGCAATGGCGCATCTCCGTCATATTCATCTAACTCGGTCTTTACCCCCGCCGTGCAAGATCGCCTTCGTTTTAAAGGGATTTGGGGCGCGTATTGCAATGCCTGCCGTCGATTTGAAGGCCTACCTCGCCGCCGCGATGCGGCTCTTTCGCGTGCCCGAAGACCCGGATCTGTCGCGCGCGCAATTCGACGCCTTTTCCAAGCAGATCCCGCTGCTCTACTTCATCCTGATGAGCAACACGATCGCGGTTGCCTATACCTATGTGAACGTCGCTCCGGACTGGTTGACGCTGACCGTCCCGGGCGTGCTAACGCTGCTCGCGGCGCTTCGCACGTACTGGTGGCTGCGCCAGCGTCATCTCGTCCGCAGCGACGCCGACATCCTGCGCAATCTGCGCGCCACCAACTGGTTGACGTTGCCGATCGGCGCCGGCTTCACCGCCTGGTCGTTCGCGCTCTACCCCTATGGTGATCCCTTCGCCAAGAGCCAGGTCGCGTTCTACATGGCCGTGACCGTGATCGGCTGCATCTTCTCGCTGATGCATCTGCGTTCGGCGGCGCTGATCGTGACGCTGATCGTCGACGTGCCCTACGTGCTGTTCTTCTGGGCCACGGGCGAACCGACGCTGAGGGCGATCGCGGTCAACGATCTGCTGGTCTCCGGCGCAATGGTTACGGTGCTCTTCATCTACTATCGGGACTTCGCCGATCTCATCGCCAGCCGCAAGTCGCTGCTGACCCAGCAGGCTGCGACGCAGGAGCTTTCGGACGAGAACTTCCGCCTCGCCAACCTCGATTCTCTCACCGAGCTGCCAAATCGCCGCCGCTTCTTCGCCGAGCTGACCAACGCCTTCGCCGACGCCGAGCGCAGGCACGTGCGCGTCGCAGTCGGCATCATCGACCTCGACGGCTTCAAGCCGATCAACGACAATTACGGCCATTCGGTCGGCGACCGCGTCCTGATCGAAGCCGGCCGCCGCATCCGCGAGGTCTGCGAAGGCTTTGGACCGCAGCGGGTGGAGTTCGCGCGCCTCGGCGGCGACGAATTCGGTCTCGTCGTGTGCGGCGATCCCGAGGAGACGGACCTGGCGCGGCTCGGCGAGCGCATCGGCGAGCAGGTCAAGCTGCCCTACCAGCTCGACACGGCCCACACCGCCCTGTCCTGCTCGATCGGCTTCGCGCTCTATCCGGACTCCGCAACGACTTCGGAAGCGCTCTACGAGTGCGCCGACTATTCGCTCTACCACGCCAAGCGCAACAAGCGCGGCCGCACGGTGATCTTCTCGAGCGAGCACGAAGCCGAGATCCGCAGCCGCGGTGTCATCGAGAACCTTTTGCGTACCTCCGATTTCGGCGCCGAGATGCAGCTGGTGTTCCAGCCGATCGTCGATGCCACGAGCGAGTACACCGCGGGCTTCGAGACGCTCGCGCGCTGGAACAGCCCTCGTCTCGGCTGGGTCTCGCCCGCCGACTTCATTCCAGCGGCCGAGCGCATCGGCCTGATCAGGCCGCTGACTCAGGTGCTGCTGGCGCGCGCTCTCGCCACCGCCAGGACCTGGCCCGACCACATCCGCCTGTCGTTCAATCTGTCCGCCCACGACGTCTGCGCCGCCGAGGGCTTGTTGCCGCTGATCACGATCATCGAGAAGAGCGGTCTGCCGCCACACCGGATCGATTTCGAGATCACCGAGACCGCGGTCACGTTCGATTTCGTGCGTGCGCAGCAGTCGATCGCGACATTGAAGGCGATCGGCTGCGGCATTTCGCTGGACGATTTCGGCACCGGATATTCCTCGCTGAGCCACGTGCACCGCCTGCCGCTCGACAAGATCAAGGTCGACCGCAGCTTCGTTGCCGACATCAACGAGAATCCCGTCAGCCACAAGATCATCAAATCGCTCGCAGGTCTCTGCGACGACATGGAGATCGCCTGCGTGGTCGAGGGCGTCGAGACGCGCGCCCAGCTCGACACCCTGCGGCGCCTCGGATGCGACTTCATCCAGGGCTATTATTTTGCAAAGCCGATGCCGGGCGCGGCGATTGACGAGTATCTCGCCGAGGAACGTGAACGCCTCGACCGCGGCAAAGCCAAGGTCGTGGCCTGAGGCACGAACTACTTCGACAGGCTCGGCAGATCGAGACCCTTGTCACGGGCGCAGTCGATCGCAATATCGTAACCCGCATCCGCATGGCGCATGACGCCGGAGGCCGGATCGTTCCAGAGCACGCGCGCGATGCGCCTGGCTGCTTCCGGCGTGCCGTCGGCGACGATCACCATCCCGGCGTGCTGGGAATAGCCGATGCCGACGCCACCACCATGATGCAGCGACACCCAGGTCGCGCCGCTGGCGCAATTGAGCAGCGCATTGAGCAGCGGCCAGTCGGACACCGCATCCGATCCGTCCTTCATCGCTTCGGTCTCGCGGTTGGGGCTTGCCACCGAGCCGCTGTCGAGATGATCGCGGCCTATCACGATCGGCGCCTTCAGTTCGCCGCGCGCAACCATCTCGTTGAAGGCAAGGCCGAGGCGATCGCGATCGCCAAGGCCAACCCAGCAGATCCGCGCCGGCAGGCCCTGGAACTTGATGCGCTCCCTGGCCATGTCGAGCCAGACGTGCAGATGCTTGTCGTCGGGCATCAGCTCCTTGACCTTGGCGTCGGTCTTGAAGATGTCCTCGGGGTCGCCCGAGAGCGCGGCCCAGCGGAACGGCCCGACGCCGCGGCAGAACAGCGGGCGGATATAGGCGGGCACGAAGCCGGGGAAATCGAAGGCATTCTTCAGGCCCATGTCCTGCGCCATCTGGCGGATGTTGTTGCCGTAGTCGAGCGTCGGGATGCCCTGCGCATGGAAGTCCAGCATGGCCTGGACGTGCTCGACCATCGAGGTCTTCGAGGCGCGCTCGACCGCCTTCGGATCGGAGGCGCGCCTGGTCTCCCATTCGGCGAGCGTCCAGCCCTTCGGCAGATAGCCGTTGATCGGATCATGCGCGCTGGTTTGGTCAGTCACGATATCAGGCTTGACGCCACGGCGTACCAGTTCGGGGAAGATTTCCGCGGCATTCCCGAGCAGGCCGACCGAAACCGCCTTCTTCGTCTTTGCCGACTCCGCCATGATGGCGAGCGCTTCCTCGAGCGTTGCGGCCTGGCGATCGAGATAGCCGGTGCGCAGCCGCATCTCGATACGGCTCGGCTGGCATTCGACCGCGAGCATCGAGGCACCGGCCATGGTCGCCGCCAGCGGCTGCGCGCCGCCCATCCCGCCGAGGCCGGCGGTGAGGATCCATTTGCCGGCGAGGCTGCCGCCATAGTGACGACGGCCGACCTCGACGAAGGTCTCGTAGGTGCCCTGCACGATGCCCTGGCTGCCGATATAGATCCACGAGCCCGCCGTCATCTGGCCGTACATCATCAGGCCCAGACGATCGAGCTCGTTGAAATGATCGAGCGTCGCCCAATGCGGCACGATGTTGGAGTTCGCGATCAGCACGCGCGGCGCATCCGCGTGAGTACGGAACACGCCAACCGGCTTGCCTGACTGCACCAGCAGCGTCTGGTCGTTCTCGAGCTTGCGCAACGCGTCGGTGATCCGGTCAAAGCTCTCCCAGTCGCGCGCGGCGCGGCCGATGCCGCCATAGACCACGAGCTCGCTCGGGCGCTCGGCCACGTCAGGATCGAGATTGTTCATGAGCATGCGGAGTGGCGCTTCCGTCAGCCAGCTCTTGGCGCTGATGTCGCTGCCGCGGGGAGCGCGGATGGTGCGGTCGTTGTCCAGTCGGCGGTTCATGCGGCAACCTCTTTCAGTCAAGTCGCGGAAACGGATCGGATGGAAGCGCGGCGAGCGCCGCGTCGGCCAGCGCATCGGCCTCGATCAGCGCCGCCGCCCTGGCGAGATCGCCGGCCATATAGCGATCGGCGCCGAGTGCGGGCACCTGCTCGCGAAGCTTCGCGATGACGGCAACGAGCGACGGGCTGGTCGTATGCGGCGCACGCAGCGCGATGCCTTGGGCGGCCACCAGAAGCTCGATGCCGAGGATCGCCGCGAGATTGTCGGCCATGTCGGACAGGCGTCGCGCCGCATGCGCGGCCATCGAGACGTGATCTTCCTGGTTGGCGCTGGTCGGCGTCGAATCGATCGAGCAGGCGGCCGCACGCTGCTTGTTCTCGGCATAGAGCGCCGCCGCCGTCACCTCGGCGATCATGAAGCCCGAATTGATGCCGGGATCCGGCGTGAGAAACGGCGGCAGACCGAAATTGAGCGCGGGGTCGACCAACGTCGCGATACGGCGTTCGCTGATCGCACCGATCTCCGACAGCGCCAGCGCGATCGTATCGGCGGCAAAGGCGACCGGTTCAGCGTGGAAATTGCCGCCGGAGACGATCTCGCCGGTCTCGACCAGCACCAGCGGATTGTCGGTGACCGCATTGGCCTCGATGATCAAGGTGCGCGCGGCCTGCGTGATCAGGTCGAGCGCGGCGCCCGCGACCTGCGGCTGGCAGCGCAGGCAATAGGGATCCTGCACGCGCTCATCGCCTTCGAGATGCGACAGGCGGATATCGCTGCCGTCGAGCAGCGCGGTCAAGGCGGCGGCCGCAGCGATCTGGCCCGGGTGGCCACGCAGCGCCTGGATCTCGGGTCGGAACGGCGCCGTCGAGGCCATGGCTGCATCGACCGACAACGCTCCGGTCACGAGCGCGGCGCGTGCGAGACGAAAGGCGCGCAGCACGCCGGAGATTGCGTAGGCGGTCGAGAACTGCGTGCCGTTGATCAGCGCGAGCCCCTCCTTGGGGCCGAGCGTCAGCGGCGTCAGGCCGGCTCTGGACAGCGCCTCGGTGCCAGAGACGGTCTTGCCGTCGACGATCGCCTGCCCCTCGCCGATCATCACCGCGGTCATATGTGCAAGCGGCGCGAGGTCGCCGGAGGCGCCGACCGAGCCCTGCTGCGGCACCAGCGGATAGACATTTCGCGCAAGCATGGCCTGCAGCTGCTCGATCACCTCGCGGCGGACGCCGGAGGCGCCGCGCCCGAGCGAGACGACCTTGAGCGCCATCATCAACCGCACGACCGGCTCGGGCGTGGCGGGGCCAACGCCGCAGCAATGCGAGACGATGAGGTTGCGCTGGAGCAGCGCAGTCTGATCCGGCGGGATCCGCTTCGAGGCCAGCTTTCCGAAGCCGGTGTTGATGCCATAGACCGGCGCTGCAGCCTGCGCGGCCCTCGCGACGATCTCCGCGGCAGCCTCGACGCGCGGCCAGAACGAGGCATCCAGCTCGACGCAAGCGCCGGCAAGAACGCGCGCGAGATCGTCGAGGCTGACCGTTCCCGGCCTCACAACGATTGTTGCGCCCGGCCCCGTCAATGGCCCCTCCAGACACGGCGATGCAGTGGGTTGAAGCCGATCCGGTAGACCAGCTCAGCGGGGCGCTCGATATCCCAGATCGCGAGATCACACCATTTGCCTGGTTCCAGCGTGCCGGTTTCGTCGAGCACGCCGAGCGCGCGGGCCCCTTCCCGGGTGATGCCGGCGAGGCACTCGGCGACATTCATCCGGAACAGCGTTGCGCCCATATTCATCGCAAGCAGCAGAGACGTCAGCGGCGAGCTGCCGGGATTGCAATCGGTCGCGAGCGCCATGGGCACGCCGTGGCTGCGAAAGGCCTCGACCGGTGGCTTTTGCGTCTCGCGGATGAAGTAGAAGGCGCCGGGCAGCAGCACGGCGACCGTCCCGGCCTTGGCCATCGCGGCAACGCCGGCCTCGTCCGTATGTTCGAGGTGGTCGGCCGAGAGCGCGGCGAATTTAGCAGCGAGCGCCGCGCCGCCGAGACTTGAGAGCTGATCGGCGTGCAGCTTCACCGGCAGACCGAGCGCCCTGGCCATCTCGAACACGCGTGCCGTCTGCTCGGCCGAGAACGCGATACCTTCCATGAAGGCATCGACGGCATCGGCAAGGCCTGCCTTTGCGACGGCGGGGAGCATCTCGTTGCAGACGAGATCGATGTAGCGATCCTTGTCCCCATCGGCTTCGGCCGGCAACGCATGCGCGCCGAGGAAGGAGGTGCGGATCGCGACCTTCCGCCGACGACCGAGACTGCGCGCGGCGGCGAGCTGCCGCATCTCGGTCTCGGTATCGAGGCCATAGCCGGACTTGATCTCGACCGTGGTCGCGCCCTCGCCGAGCAGCGCATCGAGCCGCGGCAATGCACTTGCGACAAGCTCAGCCTCGCTCGCCTGGCGTGTCGCGGCCACCGTCGAGACGATGCCCCCCCCGGCACGCGCGATCTCCTCGTAGCTCGCGCCCTTCAGGCGCAGCTCGAATTCATGCGCGCGGTTGCCGCCGTAGACGAGATGGGTGTGACAGTCGACGAGACCGGGCGTGATCCAGCGCCCCTCGCAGTCGATCCACTGGATGGAATCCGCATCCGCCGGGAAGTCCGACGCTGCACCCGCATAAACAATGCGGCCGTCGCGCGCGGCGATCACGCCGCGCTCGATCTCACCGAGATCGGGACGGTCGGCCCGCATCGTGGCGAGCCGGGCATTGTGCCAGATCCGGTCGAAGCGCTCTGCCATGCGATTGTCCCTGCCACAGTCCCTTGCCACTGGCCCTTGGGGGTGGGATGCTTGACTTATATGTCTAGACATATAATCGTAACAACGTTCTGTCCAGCCGGCGTGTCGTCAATCATGTCCCGACTGCATTTTGCCTCCGCGCTCCTGCCTTCGGGCTGGGCCAATGACGTGCAGGTGGTGATCACCGCCGGCGCGATCGCGGAAGTGACCGCCGATGTGGCGCCTGCCGCGGGCGACGAACGCCACGCCGTCGCGCTGCCGGGCCTTGCGAGCCTGCACAGCCACGCCTTCCAGCGCGGCATGGCGGGACTTGCCGAATTGCGCGGCGATTCCATCGACACGTTCTGGACCTGGCGCGAGACGATGTATCGCTTTGCGCTGGCGATGACGCCTGATGAAGTCGCCGCCGTCGCAACGCTGCTTTATGTCGAGATGCTGGAGCAGGGTTTTACCCGCGTCGGCGAGTTTCATTATCTCCATCATGACCGCGACGGCTCGCATTATGCCGATCCCGCAGAACTGGCCGGGCGTATCGCGCAGGCTGCCGGAGAGTCCGGCATCGCGCTGACACTGCTGCCGAGTTTCTATGCGCATGGCTCCTTCGGCGGCGCGGCGCCGCATGACGGCCAACGCCGCTTCATCAACTCTGTCGATCAGTTCGCCAGGCTGCTGACCGCGTCGCGCAAGGCGATCGCCAACTTGCCGGGCGCCAATATCGGCATCGCACCGCATAGCCTGCGTGCGGTGGCGCCGGAAGAACTTGTGGCGATCATTCCCCTTGCCGAGGGCGGACCGGTGCATATTCACGCCGCCGAACAGGTGAAGGAAGTCGAGGACTGTCTCGCCTGGTCGGGGCGGCGCCCGGTCCAATGGCTGCTGGAGCACGCGCCGGTCGATCAGCGCTGGTGTCTGATCCATGCGACGCACATGAGAGACGAGGAGGTCAGCGCATTCGCAAGGACGGGTGCGGTGGCGGGCCTCTGCCCCATCACGGAAGCAAGCCTCGGCGACGGCATCTTTCCGGCGCGCGAGTTTCTCGATGCCGGTGGCATGTTCGGCATCGGCACCGATTCCAACGTGCTGGTCGGCGTGGCCGATGAGCTGCGCCAGCTCGAATACGGCCAACGGCTGAAACATCGCGCCCGCAACGTGCTCTCCGGCGGCGCCGGCCGTTCGACGGGGCGCGCGTTGTTCGATGATGCGCTTGCGGGCGGCGCGCGGGCGCTGGCGCAGCCGACAGTCGGCCTCACGCCGGGCGCACGTGCCGATATCGTCACGCTGGACACCGCGCATCCGTCGCTGGCGGGACGCGCGCGCGACGCGGTGATCGACGGTTGGATCTTCGCGGCAGGCGGCAGCGCGATCGATTGCGTCTGGGCCGGCGGGGCCAAAGTCGTCGAAGGCGGCCGGCACAGATTGCGGCGGACCGCGCGCGAACGCTTCAACACGGCGGTACGGAGGCTCGTCGCATGAGCCTTGCTGCAGATAGCGCCGACAAGCCGACGCTCTACAAGCGCATTCGCGCCGACATCGAGAAACGCATCCTGACCGGCGAATGGCCGCCCGGGCACCGCATCCCCTTCGAGCACGAGCTGGTGGCGCGCTACGGCTGCTCGCGCATGACGGTGAACAAGGCATTGTCCGAGCTTGCCCAGGCCGACCTGATCGAGCGGCGGCGCCGCGCCGGGTCTTTCGTGCGACGGCCACAGCATCAGTCGGCGGTGCTCAAGATCGCCGACATCCGCGCCGAGATCACGGCCCTCGGCCGCGGCTATGGTTACGAGCTCATCAGCCGCAAGCTTCGCGCGGCCACCGCCGTCGATCGGGAGCGTCTCGGCGTCAGGAAGGCCGGCAAGGTGATCGCGATCTCTTGCCGCCACAGCGCCGACAACGTGCCGTTCGCGGTCGAAGACAGGCTGATCGATCTTTCATCCGTGCCATCTGCGGCAACCGCGGATTTCTCGCGCGAGCCGCCCGGATCGTGGCTGCTTCATCACGTCCCATGGACGGAGGCCGAGCATACGATCAGCGCCATCGTCGCGGACGATCGCACGGCGGAAGCGCTCGATATCGCAATCGGCGCGCCATGCCTGGTGATCGACCGCTATACCTGGCGTAGCGCACGCACGATCACCGCAGTGCGCCTGCTCTATCCCGGTGACTCTCACCGCCTTGTCGCGCGATTCAAGGGAGGATGAGAGAACGATGTCGGCACAAATCGTGCAACGCTTTCCACAAACGGTCCGCATGGACCGATAGAGATCAACAGGACGTCAAACCATCTGGGCAAGAGGACGACAATCATGCGTAGTTCGACAGTTTTTGCGACAATCATTGCTCTGGCGGCCGCCGCTCCAGCGCTCGCCGACGACGTCAAGGTCGGCGTCGGCATCTCCGGATGGACCGGCTTCGCGCCGCTGACGCTGGCGAAGGAAGCCGGCATCTTCAAGAAGAACGGCCTCGACGTCACCATCAAGAAGATCCCGCAAAAGGATCGCCACCTCGCCATCGCGTCCGGTGACGTGCAGTGCGCGGCGACAACGGTCGAGACCTGGATCTCCTGGAACGCGAACGGCGTCGCCACCAAGCAGATCTTCCAACTCGACAAGAGCTATGGCGCCGACGGCATGGCCGTGCGCAACGACGTCAATTCGATCAAGGAGCTGAAGGGCAAAACCGTTGCCGCCTCCGCCCCCGGCACCTCGCCCTATTTCGCGCTGGCCTGGATGCTGAAGAAGAACGGGCTCACGGTGAAGGACGTTACCGTCGTCAACCTCGAGCCGGCCGCCGCAGCACAGGCCTTCGTTTCCGGCCAGAACGATGCTGCGATGACCTATGAGCCGTACCTGTCGACCGTGCGCGCCGCACCCGACAAGGGCAAGATCATCGCGACCACGCTCGACTATCCGATCGTGATGGACACGTTCGGTTGCACCCCGAAATTCCTGAGCGAGAACCCGAAGGCGGCGCAGGCGCTGGCAAACAGCTATTTCGAGTCGCTCGAGATGATCGCCAAGGACCAGGCCAAGTCCTATGAGATCATGGGCGCCGACGTGAAGCAGACCGGCGAGCAGTTCGGCAACTCGGCAAAGTACCTGCGCTGGCAGGACAAGGCCGCGAATCAGAAGTTCTTCGCGGGCGACTTCCTCGCCTTCAACAAGGAAGCCGCCGATCTGCTGCTCGAAATCGGCATCATCAAATCAGCGCCGAAGGTCGAGGATCTCTTCGACGCGAGCTTCATCAAGTAAGCCCCGACATGCTGCTGGTCCCGCTTGCCGGCGGGATCAGCGCATGATCGACTGCACCGGATCAACTTGCGATGCGTCCCCTGGATTCCGTGACATCGAGGCAGCGCGTGGCCTATGGCCTTGCGTTCTTCGTACTGTTCGTCGCTCTCTGGTCCTGGGCGACCTTCGGCGGCCATGTGTCGAAAACCTTCCTCGCCAACCCGCTGACCATGGTGCAAGAGGGCTATGATCTCCTGGCCAAGCAAGGCTTCGTGTTCGACATCGGCATGACGATCTGGCGCGTCGTCGGCGGCTTTGCGCTCGCCGCAATCATCGCGGTGCCGCTCGGCGTGCTGATGGGGGCCTACAAACCGATCGAAGCCTTCCTCGAACCCTTCGTCTCCTTTGCGCGCTATCTGCCTGCCTCCGCCTTCATTCCACTGCTGATCCTGTGGGCCGGGATCGGCGAGTTGCAAAAGCTGCTGGTCATCTTCATCGGCTCGGTGTTCCAGGTCATCCTGATGGTCGCCGTCACCGTCGGCACGACGCGGCGTGATCTTGTGGAGGCCGCCTATACGCTCGGGGCCAGCGACCGCGGCATCATCCGCCGCGTTCTGCTGCCCTCCTCCGCACCGGAGATCGCGGAAATCCTGCGCCTGGTGCTGGGCTGGGCTTGGACCTACGTCATCGTCGCCGAGCTGATCGGCTCGTCCTCCGGTATCGGCCACATGATCACCGACAGCCAGGCGCTGCTCAACACCGGGCAGATCATCTTCGGTATCATCGTGATCGGATTGATCGGCCTGCTCTCGGACTTCATGTTCAAGGCATTCAACGCCTGGCTGTTTCCGTGGAGGCTCGCATGACGATCCTCAAGGTCGAACAGGTCTCGCGCACCTTCCCGGCGCGTCACGGCAACGCGCCGACACGGGCGCTGGAGCCGACCGACCTCGTCATCGGCAACAACGACTTCGTCACCATCCTCGGCCCCTCCGGCTGCGGCAAGTCCACACTGCTGCGCATCGTTGCCGGCCTCGATCGGCCGACCAGCGGGCGCGTCACGCTCGACGGGCGCGAAGTCACCGGCCCCGGCGCCGATCGCGGCATGGTGTTCCAATCCTACACGCTGTTTCCCTGGCTGACCGTGCGCGAGAACATCGCCTTTGGCCTGCGCGAACGCGGCGTGGGGGAAGGCGAGCGCAACAAGGTCGCCGATGCCTTCATCCGACGGGTCGGACTTGCCGGTTTCGAGAAACATTGGCCGAAGCAGCTCTCCGGCGGCATGCAGCAGCGCACGGCGATTGCGCGGGCGCTCGCCAATGATCCAAAGATCCTGCTGCTCGACGAGCCCTTCGGCGCGCTGGACAACCAGACTCGCGCCCTGATGCAGGAAATGCTGCTCGGCATCTGGGAGCGCGACCAGAAGACCGTGCTGTTCGTCACCCACGACATCGAGGAAGCGATCTTCCTCGGCGGCCGCGTCATCGTCATGAGCGCGCGCCCCGGCCGCATCAAGGCCGAGATTGCCGTGGACCTGCCGCATCCGCGCTCCTACAAGATCAAGACCACGCCGGAATTCGTCCAGCTCAAGGAAAGGCTGGTCGAAGAGATCCGCACCGAGGCGCTGAAGGTTGCCGAACATGCCTGACACCACGCCGCGCGCCGATGGCCAGCGCGTCCTCGCCGATCTCAACGCGCTCCGTGCGCTCGGCACCTACAGGACCGGCGTGCACAGGCCGACCTTCTCCGAGCCGCACAGGCAGTCGCTGGACTGGCTGGTGCAAAAGCTGCCGGACGCCGGCCTCACCGGCGCGATCGACGGCATCGGCAATATCGTCAGCACCAGCGCCAAGCCCGGGCCAAAGCTGCTCGCCGGATCGCATCTGGAAAGCCAGAACCATGCCGGCTGGCTCGATGGCCCGCTCGGCGTCGTCTATGCGCTCGAAGCCGCGCGCGTGCTCAACACCGATCCCACCGTGAAGGGCGCGGTCGAGGTCGCCGCGTGGGTTGACGAGGAAGGTCACTTCGGCAGCTTCCTCGGCTCGCGCTCCTATGTCGGCCAGGTGACCGAAGCCGAGATCGATGCCGCGCGCGACCGCACCGACGGCCGCCCCATGCGCGATGCGCTGGCCGGCTTGGGCCTCGCCGGGCGTGCGCGTGTTCGCGCCGAGCCGGGGCGGCACATCGGCTATCTCGAGGCGCATATCGAGCAGGGCGACACGCTCGAGAGCGGCAAGCTTGCGATCGGTGTCGTCACCTCCATCGTCGGCATCTGGCAGTACCGCATCACATTCACCGGCGCGCAAAATCACGCCGGCACCACGCGCATGGCGGTGCGCAAGGATGCGGGCTTGGCGTTGGCGCGCTTCTGCGTTGCCATCGACGCGCGTTTCCCGGCAGTCTGCGGGCCACGCACGGTCTGGACCACCGGCCGCATCACGCTCGATCCGGGCGCGCCCAGCATCATCCCCGGCGGCGCCGAGATGCTGTTCCAGATCCGCGACGACGACCCCGCCGTGATCGCGCGGTTGGAAGAGCTGCTCCGAACCATGGCGGCCGAGACCTCAGCGAAGGGTCCCTGCTCCGTCGCCGTGGAGAAGATCCGCACCGGCGCGCCCGCGATGATGGACACCGGCTTTCAGGACGCGATCGAGGCCGCGAGCAAGGCACTTGCCGACGGACGATCGCTGCGCATGCCGAGCGGCGCCGGCCACGACGCGCAGATGCTCGCGACCATCATGCCATCAGGCATGCTGTTCGTGCCCTCGATCGGCGGCATCAGCCACCACTGGACCGAGAACACCGCGGATGCGGACATCGTCACGGGCGCGCAGGTGTTCGTCGACGCCTGCCGGCGGATCCTCGGCGGCTAGGCAACTTCCCGACGCTTGTTTTCCCGCACTGGCGCCAGGACGGTTGCCCCGATTCCGGTCTGGGATTCTTGTTTCCGTTTGACGATGAAAAGCGACGCGAGCGCTGTCATCGCAGTAATTGCGGCTAGCGCATAAAGGCCCATCTCGAAACTTCCAGTCGTCTCCTTGACCCATCCCAAAATCGTCGGGCCGAAAAAGCCGCCGAGGTTACCGACGGAATTAATGAATGCGATGCCGGCAGCCGCGGCGCTGCCGCTGAGGAACATCGATGGCAGTGGCCAGAACGGAGCCTTGCTCCCGTAGATTCCGACTGCCGCAAGCGAAATCAAGGCGATCGCCATATTGCTCTTGCCGAGATGAGCCGCCCCGGCGAGCCCCACTGCAGTGACGGCCAGCGCCAGAAACAGAGTCCAGCGTCGCTCATTGTAGCGGTCGGAAACATAACCCCAGACCAGAATTCCGATCGTGCCGAAGACATAGGGTATCGACGTGACGAGGCCCGTCTGCAAATCGGAAAGACCAAGGCCCTTGATGATCTGCGGCAGAAAGAAAGCCAGTCCGAGATTGGCCGTGGTGTTGGCGACATAGATCAGCGAGAGGCCAAGGATGCGCGGATCGACAAACATCTTCCAGACCGAGGTCACCTGCCGGACCTGCGCAGCCTCACGCTCCCGATCAATCGTAGCTTGGAGACAGAACTGCTCCTCGCTGGTCAGCCATTTCGCATCACGCGGCCGATCCGGCAGATTTGAGAGTACGACGAATCCGACGATCACGGTCGGAAGCCCTTCGAGCAGGAAAAGCCATTGCCAGCCGTACAGGCCCGCGACACCGTCCAGCAGCATTATAGTCGTCGATAGAGGTGCGCCGATTCCGAGCGACATCGGGATCGCAACCGAGAAGACGGCGACCATGCGCGCACGATAGGCTTCCGGAAACCAATAGGTGAGATAGAGGATGATGCCCGGAAAGAAGCCTGCCTCGGCCGCACCGAGCACAAATCGTACGATGAGAAAGCTCGTTTCCCCCGTGACGAAGACCATGCCCGCCGATCCGAGCCCCCATGTCACCATGATGCGCGAGATCCAGCGGCGCGCGCCGAGCTTGTCCATGATCAGGTTGCTCGGCACCTCGAAGAAAAAATAGCCCCAGAAGAACAGGCCGGCGCCAAGCCCGTAGGTGTACGATGACAAGCCAATCTGCTTGTTCATCGTCAGGGACGCGAAGCCGATGTTGACGCGGTCGATATAGGCGAGGAAGTAGCATAACAACAGCAGCGGCATCAGCCGGATAAAGGCCTTTCGGATTACGATCTTCTCGATGCCCTCAGTCATGTTGTCCTCCCTGACCACTCAGACATTGGTGTTAGCGTTGACGACGGCTCTTTCGGCCGTCTTCGTCGCGCCGAGTGGGCGCGAACTTCAGATCTGTCGGGACTTTGCGCACCGTGACCGTTCGGTCAGCGCGTGCTGGATCGGCTTGCCTCGAAGCGCGCCTTGTTTTCCGCGCTCGGCGGATACAGACCGGGCAACACAGCGCCGCCGTTCACCTCGTCCATGATCCAGGCTTCCAGGGCTTCCTGGTCAGGCGCTTCCTGCGCGATCACTTCCACGAAGGCCTTGGGCACGACGACCGCGCCGTCGCCATCAACCACGATGAGATCGTCGGGAAAGACAGCGACGCCGCCACAACCGATAGGCTCCTGCCACCCGACAAAGGTCAGCCCAGCGACCGAGGGCGGCGCTGCCACTCCGCTTGCGAACACCGGAAGACCGGTATCGAGCACGCCGGCAAGGTCGCGCATGACGCCGTCGGTCACCAGGGCAGCGACGCCACGCTGCGCCATTCGTGCGCAGAGAATGTCGCCGAAGATTCCGGCGTCGCGCACGCCCATCGCGTCGACCACGGCGATCGTGCCTTTCGGCATATCTTCGATCGCGGCGCGCGTCGAACGCGGCGATGCCCAGGAAGCCGGCGTTGCGAGATCCTCACGCGCAGGCACGAACCGCAGAGTAAAGGCACGGCCAACGTACCGCTGCTTCATGGGCTGGAGCGGCTGCGGCCCGCGCATCCAGACGTTCCGCAGGCCCT
The DNA here is from genome assembly GCF_018129685.1 of Bradyrhizobium manausense. GTDB lineage: Bacteria > Pseudomonadota > Alphaproteobacteria > Rhizobiales > Xanthobacteraceae > Bradyrhizobium > Bradyrhizobium manausense_D. The sequence continues at coordinate 210,024 of NZ_JAFCLG010000004.1, read as the reverse complement.
TCTTGAGCAATACCGTGGTGATGGTCGCGGTCGAAAGCCCGCGGAAAATCTCGAACAATTCTTTCTCGGTCATGATGCTTTCCTCGCCCTTGGCGAAAATTTCGGTGAATTCAGATATTGGCGAGCAGGCCGCCATCGACGCGAATGACCGAGCCCGTGATATAGGAGGCCCGCTCGCTGGCAAGGAATGCGACGGCATCGGCGTATTCCTCCGGACGGCCGTAGCGCTTCAGCGGAATCGCGTTCGCGCTCTCCATTGCGATATCCTCGGCCGATCGGTTCTGGCGGCGCGCCTTCTGCTCATCGAGGAACTGCGTCCTGGCGGTGGCAATCCGGCCGGGGATCACGACGTTGGCCGTGACACCATCGGCGGCGACCTCGGTTGCGAGTGTCTTGGACCAGCCGAGCAACGCCGAACGAAGGGCATTCGAGAACGCAAGATTTGGAATCGGCGCAATCACGCCCGACGAAGTCGAGGTGATGACGCGCCCGAAGCGACGTGCGCGCATGCCGGGCAGGACTTGATCCGTCACGGCGATAACCGAAATCACCATCATCTCGAACGCGCGTTGCCAGGCCGCAACGTCCTGTCCGCTGGCCGTCGCCGGCGGCGGACCTCCGGTGTTGTTGACGAGAACGTCGATCGGCGCGAGCTCCCGCTCGATCCGTGCGAGTTGCGGGCCGATCGCCGCAGTCTCGGCGAGGTCGAATACGAGCGACAATGAGCGGGGACGCTGCCCGCTCGCCCGTGGCGGTAGCGCCTCGATCGCGGCGACCGTCTCCGTCACGGCGCCCGCACTGATATCGGCCAGCGCGACGCTCGCCCCTTCCCGGGCGAGCGCTACGGCGATCGCGCGACCGAGGCCGCCGCCGGCGCCGAGCACGAGCGCCACTCGGTTTTCCAATCCCAGATTCATGACCTCGGCTTCCGTCGTCGATCACGACCAGGCTTCGGCGTCGCAACGGGCGATCGCGGCCTCATCGAACCGGTAGCCGAGGCCGGGCGAGGTCGGAAGCTTCAGGCCCGCGCCCTCGATTTCAAGCTGTCGATCGACGATGCGGCGGAAGTTCAGCACCTTGTCGTCGCTGAAGAACTCCACGAAGCGCGCGTTCGGCGACGCCGCGACGAGGTGGACATGCACGTCGTGAAACCAGTGCGGACACATGGTCGCGCCATAGGCGTCGGCCATCGCTGCAATCTTGCGGAACTCGCTGACGCCGCCGCAGACCAGCGCGTCGGTTTGCAGAATGAGTGCGGCCTTCTTGTCGAGCAGCTCCTTGAAGCGCCAGCGTCCCGCCTCAATCTCGCCAGTCGCAACCGGTACGCGCGTGCGGGCAGCCAGATCCGCATGCGCATCGATCTGGTCCGGACTGAAGGGCTCTTCGATCCAGTAGGGATCGTAGTCCTCGTAGCGCCGCATGTAACGCAAGGCAGTCGGCACGTCCGACCAGGCATTGTTGGCATCCAGCATCAGAAGAACGTCGGCACCAATCGCTTTGCGGGCTGCCGCGATCCGCGCCTCTTCTTCGACCGGCGACAACCGTCCGACCTTCATTTTCACGGCCTTGAAGCCGAGTGCGACATAAGATGCCAGCTCCTCGCCGAGCTTCTCGGGCGTCTTGCCCTCGAGGTAGTAACCGCCACTCGCATATGCCGGAACGGTACCGCTCGCGGCAGCGCCGAGATATTTGTAGAGCGGCAACTTGGCGCGGCGCGCATTGCAGTCCCATAGCGCAGTATCGACGATACTAATCGCCCGCATGACCGATCCGACCCGGCCGTGTAGCAGCGCCTCCTGGTACATCTCCTGCCAAAGGATTTCGGTGTCGCAGGCATCCCGCCCGACAAGCAACGGCCGAAGTAAAAGGCGCACCGCCTCGCTGACGAGCGACGCGGCGGCGTGGCCGCCATAGCAATGCCCGATGCCCTCAATCCCGTCCTCGGTCCGGATCCGCACCAACGCATACTCACGCTGGGTCACCTGACGCCGGGCAAAAGCGGTGGCTCGGTCCAGCGGAATACGCACGGTACGGGCCTCAACGGATACAATCCTGGTCATATGAACGCTTTTCCTCTTTATGTAAGCGCTTACATTTTTAACCGATATTGCAGGAGCTGTAGGCTGTCAATAGAAAGATTCGAGCTTAAATCCTCGGCGATATCCACGTGACCAACCCAACCCCTTCGAGAAAGCGTTTGCGCAAGGCGCCTCTTCCCGGCCATGCGAGCCTGGCCGACGTGGCGGCGCGCGCTGGTGTCTCGACCGCGACCGTCTCCCGCGTCCTCAATGGCACGGCTGCGGTTGCGCAGGATGCCCTGCAGCGCGTGCAGCGCGCCTGCCGGGAGCTCAATTACGTTCCAAACGGCGCCGCTCGCGCGCTGTCGTCACGACGCACCCGCACGATCGGCGCGGTGGTGCCGTCGATCGAGAACGCGGGTTTCGCTGTGGCAATCGGCGCCCTCCAACGCTGGCTGGTGACCTCCGGCTACACGCTGATCGTGGCGAGCTCCGACTATGATCCCGCAGTCGAACTGCGCGAGGTGTCGCTGTTGATGTCGCGAGGCATCGACGGCCTTCTTCTGGTCGGCGGCGAACATCATCCCGATCTTGTTCCGATGCTGGAGCAACAGGAGCTACCCTTCATCGAAACCTGGACGCTGAGCGATGCGCACGCTTGTGTCGGCTTCGACAACGTGGCGGCCGCACGCCAACTCACCGACTATCTGCTCGACCTCGGACATGTCGATATCGGCGTAATCGCCGGGCGCATGTTGCATAACGATCGCGCGGCTAGCCGCGTTGCTGGCGTCCGCCAGGCGCTCGAGGCGCGCGGATTGAAGCTTCCCACCGAGTGGATGATCGAACGCCCCTATCGTATCCTCGAAGGACGGCTGGCGATGAAAGCCATGCTGGCCCGACGATTGCGGCCGACGGCGGTGATCTGCGGCAACGATCAGCTCGCCTTTGGTGCCCTGATCGAAGCCCAAGCAAGCGGATTGTCAGTGCCCGATGACATGTCCATCACCGGCTTCAACGATCTCGATTTCGCCGCCTACCTGGATCCGCCGCTCACCACCGTATCGGTGCCGGCAGACCAGATCGGTGTGATTGCCGGAGAGTATCTCCTTGGCCGGGCGGACGGCAAGCCGGTGCTACGCGTCAACGAGGTCCTGACCAAGCTGATCGTTCGTGCGAGCACGGCTCCACCTTGCTCGCAGCGCTGATGCCGGCACGCTGGCTAGAACGACGTCCCGCCGCCGAACCTGAACTGCTGGACGACGTCGTATTTGCCCTTTGTCAGCGGCACCGCGTAATCGAACCGCAGCGGTCCGAACGGCGAGGCCCAGATCAGGCCGACGCCGACTGACGAGCGCACCACGCTGCTGTCGTCATATTGCAGTCCGCAGGTCGGGCAGGCCTTGGTATTGACCTCGCCCGTCGCCGCCCACGAGGTCGGCCCCTGGTAATCCCAGAGCGAGCCGGCATCGGCGTAGACGGCGCCCTTCAGGCCGACCTCCTTGGGCAGGAACCAGAACGGCATCTGCAGCTCCATGGACGCGCCCCAATATTTCGTGCCACCCAGCGCATCGCCGGTCGCGCCGTAGCCTGCATAGGTGATGTCGCGCGGACCGATGCCGTTGGAGGCGAAGCCGCGCACGAGATTCGGGCCCATCTGGAAGTGATCCAGCATGCGCAGATCGTTGTTTCCGATCTTGTTGAGAACGCCGCCCTGCAGATGGATCACACTGATGATCTCGGACACCAGCGGCGTGTAGTATTTGGTGTCCAGCGCCGTCTTCAGATAGGTCACGTCGCCGCCGACCCCGGCGAAATCCTGCTTGAAGTCGACCAGCAGGCCGTCGGTCGGGTTTTTGGTATTGTCGAGCGTGTTGTAGGTCAGCGTGTAGCCCACCGCCGATGTCAAGGTCCGGCCGTTCGCCAATTCCTTGCGGACCGGCAAGCTCGATTCGCCGTCAGCGTAGCAGCCATAGCCGTAGTAACCTGAACTTGCCGAGTTGGTCGGATCGACCCCGCCCAGAACGCTCTGGATGTAGGCCGGTGTCGGGTTGAAGGCGAGCGACGTGTTGGATGCGTTGTTGTTGCAATTGTTGTAGGCGCTCGCGAGCGTGATGCTCTGCTGATAGAGCGAGTAGCGGAGCTGGAGCGACAAGTCCTCGCGCAACGCGAAGCCCAGGCGCGGCGAGAAGCCGAGCGTGGTCACGCCATAACTCGTATAGCTGTTCGACAATTGCTGGCGATAATAGGTGTCTAGTCCGAGCGCAATCCGGTAGTCGAGCAAATAGGGCTCGACAAAGGACAGCGAGACCCCGCGGGCATATTGGCCGTAGGTGACCGATGCCTTGGCAAAGAGCCCTTTGCCAAGCAGGTTGCGCTCGGAAACCGAGACTTCGGCCAGCGCGCCGTCCGTCGTGGAGTAACCGCCCGAGACCGAGAAATCGCCGGTCGACTTCTCCTCCATGTCGACGATCAGGATCACGCGGTCGCTGGAGGAGCCCGGCTCCGCGGAGATCTTCACGGTCTTGAAGTAGTCGAGGTTCTTCAACCGCCGCTCGGCGCGGTCGACCAGGGCACGGTTATAGGCATCGCCCTCGGCGATGTCGAATTCGCGCCGGATCACATAGTCGCGCGTGCGGGTATTGCCGCGCAGGGTGATGCGTTCGATATAGGTGCGCGGACCCTCGTCGACGTTGAATATGACCGAGACGGTGTGCGCTTCGAAATTGCGGTCACCGCTCGGCCGCACCACGGCGAAGGCATGGCCGCGGCGTGAGGCCTCGATCTGCATCTCCTCGACCGACTTCTCGACCAGTTCGACATTATAGACCGAGCCGATATTGACCCGAGAGAAGCCGCGCAGCGATCTTGCGTCGAAACTGGCGATACTGGAACGGAAATCGACGGTCCCGACCCGGTATTGCTGCCCTTCCTCGATCTTGAAGCTGACGAGAAAACCCTTCTTGTCCGGATCATATTCTGTCAGCGCCGCAACGACCTGCGCATCGGCAAAGCCGTTTTTCAGGTAGAAGCGGCGGATCAGGTCGCGATCGGCCTCGACCCGGTCAGGGTCGTAGACGTCACCGCTACCGAGGAAGCTCAGCAGGTTGGTTTCGCGCGTCTTGATGACATCGCGCAGGCGCGCCGCCGAGTAGGCGCTGTTGCCGATGAACTCGATCGACTTGACGCCGGTCTTGGCGCCCTCCTCGATCGTGAAGACGAGATCGACGCGGTTGCTCGGCTGCTCGATGATCTCCGGCGCGACGCGCACGTCGTAGCGGCCAGAGCGGCGGTAGATCTCCGCGATCCGCAGCGTGTCGGACTGCACCATCGCCCGCGAGAACGTTCCGCGCGGCTTCGACTGGATTTCAGCGGAAAGCTGCTCGTCCTTGATCTTCTTGTTGCCTTCGAAGGCGATGCGGCCGATGACGGCGTTTTCCACCACCGCCACGACGATGCGTCCGCCGGCCCTGCCGACTTTCACATCCTGAAACAGGCCGGTCTCGACCAGCGCCTTGAGGCCGTCGTCGATTGCCCCCTGGTCGAAATGGCCGCTCGCGTCGGCCTTGAAGTAGGAGCGGACCGTCTCGGCCTCGACGCGCCTGTTACCCTCGACCACGATCGCGTCCGTGCTCTGCGCCGCGGCCGGCTGCGGCAACAGCAACGGAACTGAACTTGCCATCGACACGCCGCAAACCATTACCGCGACAAACCAGGCCCGCAAAAACGACATTCCACACCTCGAGAGCACCTGATCTGCTCTGAAACGGGAAAGCTGTGGCCGCGGTGTGGCCTTGAGATTGCTGTACTGTTTCGGCGGATTGAGTTTGATTGGGCCGCCAGCCGATAACGCCGCGCCAGCGGCGTTTGCGCGAGAAGCCAGCAACATTGCGTAAAACAAGGCGTGTTTGCGGGCCGTGGGAGCACGCGCGGTTGGACCGCCCGATCGCCAATGAGCGGCTCGGCTGGTTCGGAAACGTGCCGAGGAAAGCGCCAGGCAAGGCGGCGTCCCTCGACGATGGGGTTGAAGCCTCCTTGCCGAACGTGTCGCGGCAGTCGCACGCGAACCAGCCGTCCCTACAGCTCGCGCAACCCGGCAAACAGCGCCTCGAATTCGCTATCCACCCGATAGAACAACGCGGGTCGCCCCAACGGCGCCGCGACCGATATCTCCTGTCCGCCTGTGAATGACTGACCGGTCCAGACATGAATCCAGTCCGTCCCCGCCGGAAGGTAGAGGCTGCGCTGATCCTGCGATGCCTGCCAGACCGGCGCGACAAGCAGATCGCGGCCGTAGAGATAGCAATCCTGAATGCCGAAGGTCCGCCGGTCGTCTTCGTGATGAAGAAACAGCGGACGCTGGACCGGAAGGCCCCGGCGCGCAGCTTCCAGCGACAACGTCCTGAGATAAGGCGAGAGGTGAACGTAGATCGCAGTCATTCTGGCAAAATGCGCGAGCACCGCGGGATCGCCGTCGAGCTGCAGATTGTCACGCGGCCTGTTGCCTTCGTGGCTGCGCATGACAGGCGTGAAGGCCGCCATCTCGCTCCAGCGCATCAAGAGCTCGGGCGTGCGAACGTTGCCATACAGGCTGGTATAGCCGCCGATGTCGGAGTGGTGAAACGCGTTGCCGAGCAATCCCGACGACAGGGCGGCGCAGATCACCGTGACTAACCCATCGTGCCTGGAAAAATCGACCGATTGATCGCCGGCCCAGAGCCACGGGCACCACTTCTGTACGCCCGTGAAGCCGGAGCGCATGAAGAACGCGGCCTCGCCGGTGCGGCCGCGGCTGGCCACCGCCTTCGCGTTCACTTCGGCCCACAGGGTCGGCCAAAGGTTGTGCGCAAGCCTTGCATCGATGCCGCTGGCAAGACGCACGTCGACCGGCAGGTACTCGCCGAAATCTGCCATCCAGCCGGACAGGCCATAATCGAGCATCTTCTTGCCGATGATCTCCTCGGAGAACCAGGCGGCTGCGTCCGGATTGGTGAAATCGACGGTGCCGCAATGAAACTCGCCAAAGTCGATCAGGGCCGTTCGTCCTGATTCATCCTTGACGAAGTAGCCGGCATTCTCGGCCTCCTCGAACAGGACGCCATCGTTGCAGAGATACGGGTTCACGTAACCGAGAAAGCGGATGCCCTGATCGTTCAATTCGGCAATGCGCTGCCGCAGGCCCGGATAGCGCGTCTCGTTTGCCTTCCAGTCCCAGAACAGCCGCGCGCCGAATGCCGTCGGACGGATCCCGACCCAATCTTCGCACCAGAGACCGGACACCTTGACGCCGGCCGCGCGCATCGTGGCGAGACGCGCGAACGAGTTCGCGCCATCCTTCAGGCCGATGATCGCGCCGTTGTAGATCCACTCCGGAAGCGGAGGTTGGCGGCCGAAACGGGCGGACAGCAGCTCGACGAGCGCGACGAAGGTCGGTGCGGCCAACAGCTCGATGCGTTCGGGAACGGACCAGACCTCGATTTCGTGAAACGAAGGCTCGCGAAAATCGAAGACGCTGTACGCAGACGTATCGACGTGAAGCGCATAGCGTTCGGACGACACATAGGTCGGTTGCGGATAGTTCGTGTGATAATAGTCGCCGCCGGCCTCGCCCGCGACGTCGGCCTTGAAGGTGATCTCGCTGGTCTTGTCGCGCCCGACGCCGGGCTCGGAGCTCCACAACGGAAACCGCCGACCGCGCAGGTCGAAATAGGAGAATTGCTCGCCGCAGCCCCAGACATGCTCGTCACGATCGGCCGCGACGCGCAGCCAGAATCGGTTCACGGACGGATCGAGCGAGCGCAATGCCAGTGCGTCGCCTTCAAGCGTCACGGCGAGGCGCGGAGGCTGGCCCTTGGCCGCCGACAGCATGATCGTGTCGCCGTCGATCTCGGCATACGCGAGCGGACAGCGTTCGGCCAGGCGATCCTCGATCGCGAAGCGACCGCGATGCATCTTGATGCTGTCGTTGCCGCGGCCGACGAAGAAACAGGGCGCTCCGGCGCCGTGCACGAGGATCCGGCGACCCGATATGGAAATTGCGAAGCCAGACGGGGTCGCCTCGAGTTTCAGGGTCATTCGTCTTGCCTCAAATCAGCCCTTGATGCCACCTGCGGTGAGCCCCGAGACGACGCGCTCCTGGAACATCACGATCAGGGCCGCGACGGGCACGATACCGACGACGAGCGCGGCCGAAATCACCGGCCAGGGAAACGCAAACTCGCCCTGGTAGAGCTGGATCCCGACCGGCAGCGTCCGCAATGCCGGATTGGAGTTGAACGACAGCGCCAGCAGGAACTCGTCCCAGGCGTTGACGAAAGCGAGGATGCCGGCAGTGAAGACACCCGGCGCCGACAGCGGCACCACCACCCTGAACAAGGCGCCAAACCGCGTGCAGCCGTCGATCATGGCGGCATTCTCCAGATCGCGCGGGATGCCTTCGAAGAACGACGTCAGCACCAGGGTGCACACCGGCAGGCTCAGCACGGTGTAAGGCAGGACCAGCGCCGTCCAGGAGTTGAGCAAATTGAGCGCTCGCATGGTCTCGAACAAGGGCACCAGCAGCGTCACCAGCGGAAAGGTCGAGACCGCGATGATGACGGACATGATCAGTCCCCTGAACCGCAGGTTCAGCCGCGCCAGCGCATAGGCCGCGAGCACTGAAACCATCAGCGTGAGCGCGGTCGAGAGCAGCGCGACCATGAAGCTGTTGAACAGGAAGGTGAGCAGCGGCTGGTCGGAGAATGCCTGGATGTAGTTCCGCAGGGTCGCTGCATGCGGCAGCCAGGTGATCGGCTTTTGCGTGAGCTCCGCCTCAGTCTTGAACGAGGTCAGCAGGATCCACAGCGCCGGGAACAATCCGTTCACGACGAGAATGAGCGCGGCGATGGCCCGCAATGGCTTGCCTGACAAGGCCGAGCCGAGCGCAGAGGCGACGGCCGCACTCATGATGCAGCCCCGCTGCCGCGAATCATGCGCAGGTAAAGTGCCGTGACCAGCATCGACAGGCCGAACATCACCACCGCGAGCGCCGATCCGTAGCCGAGGTCGAGGAACGACACGGTATTCTGGTGGATGTACATGGCAAGCGTCGCGGTTTCGGTGCCCGGCCCGCCGCCGGTCATCATGTAGGGAATGTCGAAGGTCTGCAGCGCGGTGATGGTGCGGAAGATCAGCGCGACCACGATGGTAGGCTTCAGCAACGGCAGCGTGATCTCGAAGAACTGGCGCACGCGCCCAGCACCGTCGACGTCGGCGGCCTCGTAAAGCGAACGCGGAATGGTCTGCAAACCCGCGAGAATGATCATCGCCATGAAGGATGACGCCTTCCAGATGATGGCAAGGCAGATCGCGGCGAAGGCAAGCCGCGGCGAGTTGAACCAGATCACGCCGGGCAGGCCGATCCGGTTGAGCACATCGTTCACGACGCCGTACTCGGAATGGAAAAACCATCCGAAGATCAGACCGGCAAAAGAGAGCGGAAGCGCCCATGGGATCAGCAGCGAGAGCCTCACGGGCCACTTCATGTGGAACGGCAGATTGGCGAGCAGCGCAAGCGCGAACCCGACGAGGAGCGAGCCGGGCACGGTGATGAGCGTGATCAGCACCGTGTTCCAGGTCGCCTGCCAGAACACGGGATCATCAGGCATCTGCCTGAAGTTCGCGAGCCCGGCGAACCGCGCCGGCAAGCCCGACGTCAGCGACAGGTCGAGAAAGCTCGTGTAGATCAGCCGGCTGACCGGATAGACGATCATCACGCCGAGCAGAATCGCCGCGGGTGTCAGCAGCATCACGGCAAGCGTGGTGTCGTCAGGATCGGACCAGCGCGACAGCCAACTACGCCTTGCAGCAGGGCGATCGGCCTCGCTCTTGAACGTCGATGTGGTCGTCATAGGGTCCGATCCGGATTGCCAGAGGCCTCTTAGCGGATGATCCGCTTCAGTCGCGCCTCGATCTGGGCGGCGCCATCCGCCGGCGTGGTCGCGCCCGCAAGCACCGCGTTGACCGTGGTCCGGATCGCTTCACTGACTTCGTTGTAGCGCGGGGTCACCGGCCGTGGTTTTGCCGTCTCGACGATGCTCTGTGCATCGGCGAACCACGGCACCGCCTTGGTCACATCGGCGTCCTTGTAGAGATTGCCGTAGGTCGGCAGCAACGAACCGTTGATGGCCATGTATTTGGAGACCTCGGGGCTCGAGAGATAAGCCACCAGCTTCTTCGCTTCGTCCTGGTTCCTGGAAAAGGCGGAAACGCCCCATTCCCAACCGCCAAGGCACGTCGCCTGTTCACCGCCCTTGATCGCCGGAAGCCGCGCGACGCCGACCTTGCCTGCGACCGGGGACTCGGCGCCCTGCGACATGGCCCATGCATAGCCCCAGTTCACCGCGAACAGGACGTTGCCGGCCTGGAACTCCTTGCGCGTATCGTCGGTCGCGACCTCGGCAATGTTCTTCTTGGCAATGCCGCTGTCGGCAAAACCCTTCCAGAGCGCGAGCGATTTGGTCGCCGCCTCGCGATCGAAATCGAGCTTGCCGTCCTTGGTCACCACCTTGCCCTGGCTCCAGTACGGGACGAGGAAGGTGCAGACCGCGCCTTCGATCGCCTTGCCCTGGAATGACAGACCCTGCAGGTTCGGATTCTTCTCGCCGTCCGCGACCTTCTTCGCGGCGTCCGCGAGCTCGTCCCAGGTTTTCGGCGGCTGAAGCCCGTATTTGTCCAGCAGATCCTTGCGATAATAGAGGAACATGGAATCGGCAAAGGCGGGTAGCGCCACCACCTTGCCGTCGACCGTGTTCGCCTCGGCATAGGCACGCAGATAGGACGACATGTCGCTTGCGATCGGGCTGGTCCAACCTGCCGCCGCAAACTGCGCCGGGCGGATCACGTCGAGCATCAGCACGTCGAGCGAGGAGTCCTTCGCCGTAAGCACCGTGTTGAGATATTGCGCTTGCATGTCCGAGGTCGTACCGCCGAGCTCGATGCTGACCTTGATGCCGGGATTGCGCGCTTCGTACTGATCGAGCAGCGTCCGCCAGATGGCGGGCTGCCCCTGACTCGTGACGAAGACCTTCAAATTGGTCTCGGCGGACGCGCCGGTTGCAAATACGAATGCTGCACACCCGAGCAGCAATCCCGCCATCCTCGAAATGCGTCCTGAAATCATGCGGTCCTCCCGGAAAAAATCGCCGCTTGCTTGCGGCTTGGTTGGCTTGCCGTTGTGGTCTGCTTGCGCACTCTTTACTGCAGGGCGCGCTCCGTCTCGGCATCGAACAGGTGAATCTTCGCAGGGTCCAGCCCCAGCTTGATCACCTCGCCGGCGCGCGGGCGCAGCTCGGGCGGCAGCCGCGCGGTCAATGTCGCGCCGCCCACCGCAAAATGCACCAGCGTATCGGAACCGAGCGGCTCGACGACCTGAACCTGGCTGTTCAGGCCGACATCAGACGTCAGGGGCGTGAAATGCTCGGGCCTGATGCCGACGATGAATTCGCGCCCGTCGGCCGCCGCGAGTTTCGTGCCGGCGCGGCCCGCAAGCGGCAGGCGATTGCCGTCGGCGAAATCGAGATAGCCCTGGGCGGCCCTGGCCTTCGCAAAATTCATCGAGGGAGCACCGACGAAGCCGCCGACGAAAACGCTCGCCGGATTGTTGTAGACCTGGTCGGGTGTGCCGATCTGTTCGATGTCGCCACCGCGCAGGATGACGATGCGATCGGCCAGGGTCATCGCCTCGACCTGATCGTGGGTCACATAGACGATGGTGGTCCCGATCGTCTGGTGCAGCCGCTTGATCTCCGTGCGCACCTGCCCGCGCAATTTTGCGTCGAGATTGGACAGCGGTTCGTCGAACAGGAAGACCTGCGGCCGCCGCACGATGGCGCGGCCCATCGCGACCCGCTGACGTTGACCGCCGGAGAGCTGTCCCGGCCGCCGATCGAGCAGATGGCTGATGCCGAGCATCTCCGCCGCATCCGCGATCTTGGCGTCGGCGTCCGCCGCATTCGCGCCGCGCACCTTCAGGCTGAAGCCCATGTTCTCGCGCACCGTCTTGTGCGGATAGAGAGCGTAGTCCTGAAACACCATGGCAATGTCGCGCTCGCGCGGCGGCAGATCGTTGACGATGCGATCGCCGATCCGGATCTCGCCGCCGGTGATGCGTTCGAGGCCGGCGATCATGCGCAGCGTGGTCGACTTGCCGCAGCCGGACGGACCAACCAGCACGACGAACTCGCCGTCCGTGATCTCGAGGTCGATCGCCTTGACGACACGAAACGTGCCGTAGCTCTTCTCAAGCTTGCGCAGGCTGACCGAAGCCATGAGCCCTCCCGTCCGGCGGTTCTTGAGCCGCGGTGATGGTTCATAGTAGCGCTGCGATTTCTAGAAATCAACGCCGTCGCGACGCCAGCGCAATCGAGCGGAATAGAAGGCAGACCATCGCCATATCTTGCTGATAATGATGGCTATATCTATCGCTGGGCGGAATGCGGTTGTGCCGTTCCAGACCTTCGGCTACATAATAGCGCTATTATCTTGAGCATGATCGCAATGGCGGCACCGAAGCCCATACGCACCCGGCGCAAGATGCAACGGGTCACGATCATGGATGTGGCGGCGCGCGCAGAGCTGTCGCCCTCCACGGTGTCTCTCTACTTCCGAAAGCCCGATGCGGTCTCGGCGGCGGCGAGCGAAGCGATCGCACGCGCCATCGACGCGCTCGACTACGTGCCGAACCTGATGGCCGGCGGCCTGGCGGCGGCCTCATCGCGCGTCGTCAGCATCATCGTGCCATCCGTCCGCAACGCGTTCTTCGCCGAGACCGTCGCAACCCTTCAGGACGAACTCGGCAAGCATCGACTCCAGGTGATGCTCAGCCACACCGAGTACCGGGAACACGACGAGGAGAGTCTGGTCCGCACGGCTCTGTCCTGGACGCCCGCCGCTGTCGTTTTGACCGGCCTCTCTCACAGCACGGCAACGCGCAGGCTGCTCCGCGACAGCAAGGTGCCGATCGTCGAAATCTGGGAGCTTGGTTCCCCGACCATGGACATGGCGGTCGGCTTTCACCACGACCAGGTCGGCCAGGCGGCTGCGTCGCATCTCGTCCAGCGAGGACGCAAGCGATTGCTGTTTCTGGGCGCCCGCCTGCACGAGGATCGCCGCGCGGCACGGCGTGCCCAGGGTTTCGTGGAGACAGCGCGCGATGCCCCTGATGTGACTGCGGACATTATTCAGCATCCCGCGCCGGCAAGCGCCGAGGTCGGGGCCATGCTGCTCGGCGAGGCCCTGCATCGCTTTCCGAACGTCGACGGCATCGCCTGCTCCAACGACCATATCGCCCTCGGTGTGATCTTCGAATGCCAGCGGCGCGGCATTAGCATCCCCGGGCGCCTGTCGGTGGTGGGCTTCGGCGATTTGAGCTTCAGCGCGGCCGCAAATCCGTCGCTGACGACGATCCGCCCGCCCGGCGACCTGATCGGGAAGGAAGCCGCCCGGCTGATCATCGCAAGGATCGCGCACCCCGACACCGAGCCGGAACGGACCGTCATCGACACGCGCTTCAACCTGCTCCACAGGCAGAGCAGTTGATCATCGAGCGGTCGATCGGGTTGTGCAGCCGGTCGCGCTCGTTGACAACACGGCCGCATTTCGGTACCAATCATAATAGTACGAATACGTATTAAATCGACTGACACTATTCGGGGCGATTTGGCTCGGTCCTGGACGGGGTATCCATGATGCGCTCTTCGTTGGGATGGCTTCTCGCGGCTGCAACGAGCCTGGCCTTGCTGGCCCCAGTGCCGCGCGCTCAGGCGCAACCAGCAGGGCAACCAACCCGAATTGCCATTGCCATGTTCGGGCCGCATCCCACGCTGCAGCAGGTTGTCGAAGGCTTCAAGCAAGAGATCGCCGCTCAGGGGATCAACGCGGTTTACGACGAAGGAAATGTCAATTTCGACCGTTCGCTGGCGCCGCAACTCCTGACCCGGTTAGCTGCCGCCAATCCGGCGCTCATGCTGACGGTCACGACTCCGATGACACAAGCCGCGCGCCAAGTCCTCGCCAGCCGTACCTTCCCGATCGTATTTGCCCCGGTCACGGACCCCGTGTCCGCCAAGCTCGTCCCGTCCTGGGAGCATGGCGACGCGCTGATGACCGGTGTGTCCAACATTCCCGATCTGGATGCGACCTGCGACTTCATCAAGGTGCTGCTTCCCTCGGCGACACGGCTCGGAATCGCCTACAATCCCGGCGACGACAGTGATGTGGCCTTCGTCAACAGGTTGGAAAAGATCGTTGGCTCCCACGGGCTGCAACTCGTCAAAGTTGGCATCGACAATGCCAACGACATCGCACCGCGCCTGCAATCGCTGCAGGGGCGGGCTGATGCGCTGTTTGTGCCTGCATCGAGCTTGCTCCAGCCGGCGGCGGCGACGATCGCGTCGGTGACCAATCGCATCAAGCTTCCCGTGTTCAACAGCAACACGACGCAAGTGGTCGACCACCAGTTTCTCGCGGCGCTGTCGGTGGACTGGAGCCGCATCGGCGTCAATGCCGGCCGCATGGCCGCAGACATTATCAAGGGCAGGAAGCCGGCCGACCTGCCTGTATCGCTGCCATCGCGTGCCGATCACGAGATGAAGATCAGCGCGCGTCGCCTGAGTGATCTCGGGCTCACGCTTCCGGATTCGTTGAAGAACTGCGACTGCGTGGTCAAGTAGTTCGATTCACGGCGCGGCCTGGTAAGCCCGGCTGAAGCGAGCGCGAAGCCAATGATTCAACTGCATGATGCAAGAGTCGTGTTCGGTCCAGGTACGCCCGACGAGAAGGTCGCGCTGGACGGCCTGAACCTGTGTTTGGGCGAAGGCAGCTTCACCGTCGTCGTAGGTGCGAACGGCGCCGGAAAGAGCACACTGCTAAACGTGTTTGCCGGCTCGATCGTCCCGCTTGGCGGACGCCTGCTCATTGACGGGACCGATGTAACGTCGTGGCCGGTCCATCGGCGCGCGGCGATGGTGTCCCGCGTGTTCCAAGATCCGATGTTGGGCACCGCCCCCAGCCTCACAGTCGAGCAGAACCTCGCGCTTGCCGACATGCGTGGCAAGACCCGTACGCTGTCGATGGCCCTTGACCGTAGACGTCGGCATCGTTTTGCCGAACAGCTTGCCGCTTTCGGCCTTGGTCTTGAATCGCGCATGACGGCTCTCGCCGGCACGCTTTCCGGCGGTCAGCGTCAGGTGCTGGCTCTGATCATGGCCACCCTCAATGCGCCACGCTTGTTGTTGCTCGACGAGCACACGGCCGCGCTCGACCCTCGCACGGCCGCGCTGGTGATGGACGCCACGCGGCGCGTAGTTGGTGCCCAACGACTTACGACATTGATGATTACCCACAACATGCAGCACGCTGTCGACTATGGGGATCGGTTGCTGATGATGGACGCGGGCAGAATCAAGCTTGACGTGGCAGGAGACGAAAAGGCCGAGCTTGGCGTCCCGGAGATCGTGCAACGCTTTGGCATGGCGAGCGATCATGTGCTTTTGCAAACCGTAGTTTGAGACGCATCCGATGGAATTTTTCTCGGTTTACTTCAATCTCATTCCGGTGACCCTGGTCCAGGGACTTGCCTATGCCTTCGTGGCGACGGGCATCATGATCCCTTTCCGTTTGATCAATCTGCCCGATCTGTCGAGCGAAGGTACCTTTCCGCTTGGCGGCTGCCTGGTTGCGACCCTGATCGCAGCTGGACTGCATCCCGTTCTGGCTACCCTGTTGGCCGCTTGCTGTGGCTTTGCAGCGGGCGCCGGCACCGCGCTGATCCACCTCAAGTTCAAAGTGCACTCTCTGTTGGCTGGTATCCTCACCGTCACCATGCTGTGGAGCTTGAATCTGCGAATTATGGGCAAGCCAAACTCTGCATTGTTCGGGCTGCCAAACGTCTTCGACTGGCTGCATCCGGCCATCGCCGGCAGCCTGCTTCTGCAGTGCCTGTTCTTTCTCGTCCTGCACATTTTGCTGATCGGCTTGTTGTGGTGGGGTCTGCAAACTCACGCGGGTCTGGCCTTGCGCGGCGTCGGTGCCAACAGCCAACTTGCTCCCTCTCTCGGCATCAATGCGGTGCGCTACACCGTATTCGGATTCGGGATGGCCAACGCCATCACCGCATTTGCCGGAGCTTTGATCGCGCAAAGCCAGGGGTACGCCGACGTGAGCATGGGTCTTGGCCTGCTGGTCAACGGCCTCGCGTCCGCCATCATCGGAGAGGCTATCACCGGACGACGGCACCTGCTGGCGCAACTCTGTGCGCCGGTGGTCGGTGCGGTCGCGTACTATCAACTCGGCTCGGTTGCCCTCTCCCTGGGTTTGGCGCCGTCAGATCTCAAATTCGCGACAGGACTTTTCGTCCTCATGACGATTGGATGGCCCGTTTTGACTGGAAAACGGCCGGGCGCAGCTCTCAACGCATGATATGCCCATGATGCTTCCAATTCCGGCGAGACATCGTTTCACCGTCCTTGAGGATCCCACCTGGCCCGGCACCTCGGTGCACGATTTGGCTTGCAGTCTGCTCGACTTCGATCGCTGAAGGATCTCAAATGCGCATTGGCATCATTGGCTATGGCTACATCGGCAGGCATGTGGCACATGCAATTCTCGAACAACCCCAACATGGACTGGAACTGGCGTTCGTCCACGCGCGCAAGCCCGAAAAGCTCGCCGGATTGCCAGATGACTGCCGCGCAGAGCGGCTCGACGATATTGACCGTTTCCATGCAGAATTGGTCGTTGAATGCGCGCATCCCGACGTGACGCATCGCTATGGCGCTCGCTTCCTGCAACAGGCAGACTACCTGCCGCTGTCCGTTAACGCATTGGGCGACGCGCGCACCGAGGCTGCGCTCCTCGAGTCGGCACATCGTCATGGTCATCGATTGCTGATACCGCATGGCGCCCTGATCGGCCTCGACAATCTTGTCGAAGTGCGAGGCAACTGGGCCGAGGCGACGATCACCTTCCGGAAGCACCCCAAGAATATCGATTTCACCGACGCGGGGATCGATCCGACGGACATTCGCGACATCAGCATACTCTATGACGGGCCGGTACGGGGCATTACCCGTCTGTTTCCGCGCAACGTCAACACCATGGCGACCTTTGCCCTGGCGACGGTCGGGATGGACCGCTGTCGCGCTGTTCTGGTGGCCGACCCGTCGCTCGATGTGGCGATCGCCGAAGTCCGCGCCGTCGGGATCGATGGATCGATCCACGAGTCCCGCAAGGTCGTCCCCGTCGTGGGGGTGTCGGGGACCGAGATGCTCGCCTCACAACTGGGCTCTGTTTTGCGCGCCGCAGGCACGCGGCTTCCAGGGCTCCAATTCGTGTGAAGTGGCCTTGTCCAGAACGCCAATCTTTCCTGTTTCGCCCAACCACGCCTCCATCAATCTCCCAAAAGTCGATGAGACCCGTCAACGCGCGAGGATGCACTCAAGTTGGACTACGGCTTTGACAAAGAAATCGACATTTAAGCTTCTTCACCATTTGCCACATTTGCTGCGCCGTGCTCACTTTGCGGCGGAAGCCGCGTTCGTACAGATGCATGGCAACGCGGTCACCTCGCCCCAGCTTGCGCTGCTGTCAGCCGTTTTGAGCCAACCCGGCTCTTCGCAAAGCCAGGCAGCGCAAGCGATTGGTCTCGACCTCAATACCTGCAGCGATCTTGTGACCCGAACGATCGCCAAGGGGCTGCTGGTCCGCGAGCGTTCCAGCGTCGACGCACGCAACTTTTGTCTTCAACTGACCGAAGAAGGCATGCGGGTCGCTCGCGATGGAGTTGCAGGTGCACCAGCCTATCAGGCGGCGGTCGCGCATCGCTTGACCACCGAGGAACTGAAACAATTGATAACGCTGTTGCGTAAGCTGTTGGGTTTTACGTAAGCGTCGATCACCCCGAAGGGTCTTCAGCCTCTCGCGCCCGCCGACGACAGGCGCAGCCGCTCACGCTCGATCGGCGGCCACGCGATTTGCCGTCGTAGTCGAGCGCCTATTGAGGGCGGAAGCTAAACGTTCGGTTTGCGCAAAAAAAGCTGCCGATGTCGTGTGACGGGACCTCGAAGCCTCTGTTGGCGGTCATGATGGATCCAGCGGGTTGACAAGGCTTGACCGGTATCATTCTACGCTGGCCCGCGGCCATTCGTTACCTTCGCAAATCACGAGGCCCAAGGCCAATGCCCCCCGGCTAGCGAGTCCATAGGAACAAGGTATTGGCGCGATCGCTCCGTCTAGCCGGTAATCGGGCCCTGACGCACGGCGTATAATGTGATCTTCGAAGCCCGACTGTAGTAAGGTCGCGTCGTCTCGACTTGCAGGTAGGAAGCATTGCATTTTTGATGGCTCGGTCCGGAGCGCAAGCTAGGCTCCTGGTCGAGACACGTGGGGGAGCCAATGAGGCACTTGCCAGTTCTTGGTCATCTTGGCGCGCGAGCCGATATCGCGGCGGTAAGCCGCCCTCAATACCGCCGTCTGGTCTGGCTCGCCTCCTGGTTCGCCAAAGGCTACCCCAGATCGACGGGGCATCGCGCTGCGACCGCTTTGTCGCCGCTGGTCCCCACGCCGATGTTCGCGCTCGCGAAAGGCCAGAGAGAACTACGGCTCGACCTCTTCCGCGGCCTGGCCCTCTGGCTCATTTACATCGATCATGTTTCTCCCGACCTTCTGACCTGGGCCACGATCCGCAATTACGGGTTTAGCGATGCCGCTGAGATTTTCATCTTCATCTCTGGTTTTACGGCGGCTCTGGTCTACGGCCGCGCGACCTTCGAGGCTGGTTTCGTGATCGGGACAGCGCGCGTGTTGCGACGAGTCTGGCAGATCTACACCACGCATCTTTTGCTCTTTCTCGTCCTGATGGCCGAGATCGCCTTCGTCATTACAGTCTCAGAGAGGCCCGCGTTCTACATCCAGGAGATGGAGGTCGGCGAATTCTTCAAACAACCCGGCTCCGAAATGATCCAGGCGCTGCTCCTGCGATTCCGCCCGCTGAACATGGATGTCCTGCCGCTCTATGTCGTCCTGATGGCTTTTCTGCCGCTGGTCCTGCTGCTCGCGCGCCTCCACAAGGATCTGCCGCTCGCAGCGTCGGTCGCACTCTACATCCTGACTCTCCGATACGATCTGCATTTGTCGACCCACCCGGACGGATTTTGGTCATTCAATCCCTATGCGTGGCAATTGCTGTTTGTATTCGGCGCATGGTGCGCGCTCGGCGGCGGGAAACGATTATCGCCGATCCTCAATTCCCGGGGAGTCCTCTGGGCTGCCGTCGCCTATCTTGGCGCTGCGTTCTTCGTGACCATGACGTGGTATTTTCCGTCCCTCGAAAGCCTGATCCCCGGCTGGCTGTTGCGGCTCATCTACCCCATCAACAAGGCCGATTTCGACGTCCTGCGGTTTGCGCATTTCCTCGCATTGGCATTCGTCGCGCTACGCTTCGTGCCGGCCGGCTGGACGGGGCTGCAATCGAGCTGGGCAAAACCTCTGATCGTATGCGGGCAGTATTCGCTCCAGATCTTCGCCCTCGGGGTTGCCCTGTCCTTCGCGGGCTACGCGCTGTTGACCGAACTCGATGCCGGCGTCCTGCTGCACGCTGTGGTCGGCGTCGGCGGGATTGCCATCCTTTACGCCGTCGCGACGGTGTTCACCTGGTACAAATGGGCGATGTCCGGGCGGGAACGCGCCGAGACGCCTACGTCCAAGCTGACCACGCAAAGCGCCTGATGATGATCCAATCCAAACCACGGGACTGAATGCCATGGGAAAAGAGAGCGCGGACCTTTTTGTCGTCGAACGGGATTTGAGGCTCGACCTTTTGCGGGGGCTCGGTCTCTGGATGATTTTTCTCGATCACATCCCAGATGACGTCGTCGCCTGGCTTACGCTTCGCAATTATGGATTTAGCGACGCGGCCGAGTTCTTCGTCTTCATTTCGGGTTACCTGCTCGGGTTCATCTACGCTCCGATCGTGGCCGGAGGCCAGTTCCTTCCAGCATTGAAGCGACTGTGGCTGCGGGCCTGGCAAATGTATGTCGCTCACATCCTGCTGTTCCTCGCGTTCACTGCGCAGATCGCTCGCGCAGCCCGGAAGTGGGACAATCCGATGTACAAGGACGAGTTCAATGTTGCCAACTTCCTGGCACATCCTGACGAATTGATCGGCAAGGCTCTCACGCTGCAATACAAGCCCGTCGATCTGGATGTCCTGCCGCTCTATATTTCCCTCGTTCTGGTCGCGCCGTTCGTGCTGTGGTGCCTGGTGCGCCGCCCCAATCTGACTCTGGCCGGTTCGATCCTGCTCTACTTGCTGGCGCGTTACTTCGACTGGAACTTGCCGTCCTATCCAAAGGGAGCAACCTGGTATTTCAATCCCTTCGCCTGGCAGCTGATGTTCTTCTTCGGTGCCTGGTGCGGCTGCGGCGCCGTCGCACAGATCAAGCGATTGATTGAATCCCGCATCGTGCTTGCTATCGCGGTCACATGGATTCTTTTTGCCCTTCTCATCGTGATGACCTGGCACAGCGCGTTCCTAGAGTCGCTGATTCCGAAATGGATGATCAAGCTGATCTATCCGATCGACAAGACCGACCTGGACATGCTGCGGTTTACGCACTTCCTCGCTCTCGCCGTGATCGTATCGCGCTATCTCAACCGCGACTGGGCCGGGCTGAAGTCGATATGGCTCCGTCCACTGGTGCTGTGTGGCCAGCATTCGTTGCCGCTGTTCTGTCTGGGCGTATTCCTGTCCTTCGGAGTGCACTGGGTCCTGGTTCAGTGGAAGCATCAGGTGATCGAGCAGATCCTGCTCAGCGTCGGCGGCATGGCCATCATGACGGTTGTCGCCTGGCTTTTAGATCGCGCGCAAACGGTGCCGAACCTGTTCGTGGACGCCGGAGTGAAAAGAGAACAAGGCCAAAACACCCAATTGGCACCAGCGGCTGTGGTCGAATGAGAATCGAGAGCGCGCGAGTGAAGATTGGAGAAAGGCCCGGCAACGATCGGACATCGCGTGGCATCTCGCTGGAGCCGCTCGCCAGGAGCGCACGACGCGCCATCGCTCCCTCGAACATCGACGATGTCCTGCACTTGGCGTTTCTCGTGGCGTTGGTTTTCATCGCCTTCCACACGGTGACGGATTACGCGATTTCCAACGACGAGTCCGTGCAGCATCGCTACGGCGAACTGATCATCGCATATTACCAGAGCGGGTTCAGGCTGCGCGATGTGTTCACGTTCGAAAACCTCTATCTTTACGGCGGCCTGTTCGACGTTCTTGCAATTTCGCTGGGACACATCGTCCCCATCGATGTCTTTGAATTGCGTCATATCCTTTGCGCCATGATGGGGATCGCCGGCATTGCCGCCGCCGGCGCCACGGCGCGATTGATCGGCGGGCCGCGCGCGGGTCTTGTTGCGGTGGCGGCCCTCACATGTTGCGGTGCATGGTACGGGACCATGTTCAACCACACCAAGGACATTCCGTTTGCTGCGGCGATGGCGGGGGCAACGCTACTTCTAGTCAGGCTCGCACGCCAGCTGCCGTCGCCGCGCCCGTTCGACGTTGCGGCGTTCGGTTGCCTCGCCGGGGCGGCCCTCGGGGTGCGAAGCTACGGCTTGCTGCTCTTTGTCTATCTCGGGCTTGCGATCGCGATCAATTCGCCCTGGAGCGAAAGCTGGAGGGAGCGCCTGCGCTTTGCGGCAGCTTCCGTTTGGAGGACATGTCCAGCTCTGGCGATTGCCTATCTCCTGATGGTGCTGGCCTGGCCCTGGGCTGCGCTCTCGCCGCTCAATCCGATCCGAGGGTTGTTTGCGTTCTCCGAATTCCACTATGCGATCCGTACTTTGTTTGCCGGGCGCGTCTACGAGATGGCCGATGTGCCCCGGATTTATGTTCCTGGTTATCTCTTCTTTCGTGTGCCGCTCGTGACCCAGATCGGTGCCGGGCTGGCGCTGATGTCGCTGGGATGGCGCCCCGCCGGACCTGGCTCACAACGGCGCCGCGATCTCGCACTGCTATCGATCACCCTTCTGTTTCCGATCCTGTGCCAGGTGCTCGTTCACGGCCCAGCCTTCAGCGGCATGCGTCATTTTCTGTTTGTGCTTCCTCCGCTTGCGGCGCTCGCCGGTGTGGGCTTGAGCGATTTGCTCGACGCGATTGCTTTGCGAAGCCGCCATCTGACATCGGCAGCTGTTACGATCCTCTGTGTTTCCTTTCTGTGGGACGGCAGCATGTTGGCGAGGCTGCACCCTTACGAGAGCCTGTCCTACAATGCGCTGGTCGGGGGTCTTCCCGGAGCTTTCCGTCGGTACGATCTCGACTACTGGTTCAACAGCATGCCCGAGGCGATTCACAAGCTTGAGGCGTTGTTGCGCGAGGAGACAGCCGCTGACGCCGTGAAATCTACGAACATCTATTCTGTCGCCGTGTGTGGAGAACGTCTGCCATTCGATCGGAGTGTCACCCTTCCTCAATTGCGCTGGGATTTCAGGTCCGAATGGGACGAATCGGAATTCTTCATTGCTCCCACGCAGATGAACTGCGACCACGACCTCGATGGGAAGGTCGTCGCCAGCGTTGAACGATTCGGGGTCCCCATCGCTTATGTGAAGGATCGGCGTGCCATTGTGAAACGGCCGGTCTCCGATTCTGCGTCGCCCCTCGCCGGGCTCGAGCCCACCGGAAAGAATATCGCGCAAGCTGTTCCGTTTGATTGACGCTGATCGTGGTCTTGCCGGAAGCGTTTCTGTCGGCCGCCCGACGAGTCCGCTGGCAGCGACGTTCGCCGTGTGCACTCTTACGGCGTGGAAAAGGTAGCCTGTCTGCGGTGCGATTGGGAACCTTTGCCGCGACGCAGAATTCTCAAGACGCGGTTCACTCGGAGGCGCGTCGGACCGCGATCGTCGGTCGTATCGAAAGTTTCTGCGATTACGCCTCGGCCGGCCGAAAGGGCCTCCCGCGGTGATAATCGCCGCGACGGGCGTGGGCGAACCAACGACAATCGAGCCGAAGCACGCGCGCCCGCTTCCGAGCGGGCCTTCATTTTTTGGGGGGCCAATGGATCGACCGACACATCCAGACGACGCTCTGACGCGAGCGGCTGCGAGCCTGCGCCGCTCCCGCATAACCGAGGGCAAACCTTTTCCGCTGGGCGCGACATGGGACGGGCTTGGCGTCAACTTCGCGCTGTTCTCGGCCCACGCCACCAAAGTCGAACTATGCCTGTTCGACGACACCGGCACAACCGAACTCGAGCGGATCGAGCTCCCCGAATATACCGACGAAGTCTGGCATGGCTACCTGCCCGCGGCCCGCCCCGGCACCGTCTATGGCTATCGTGTTTACGGTCCTTATGAGCCGGACGCAGGACACCGGTTCAACCCAAACAAGCTGGTGCTCGACCCCTACGCCAAACAACTGGTTGGGCAATTGCGTTGGGGACCTGAATTGTTCGGCTATCAACTCGACCATGCCGACAAGGATCTGTCCTACGACGAGCGCGACAGCGCGCCGCTGATGCAGAAGTGCCGTGTCATCGACCCGGCCTTCACCTGGGGTCTCGCGCGCAAGCCCGAAACGACGTGGGAACGGACCATCGTCTACGAGATGCACGTCAAGGGTTTCACCCAGCAGCACCCGCTCGTTCCCGAGGCAGATCGCGGCACATTCTCCGGGCTCGCGCATTCGGAGGTGCCGTCCTATTTGCGCTCGCTCGGCGTCACCAGCGCGGAGCTGTTACCAATTCATGCGTTCGTGGACGACAGCTACCTCGTCGAGAAAGGCCTGCGAAACTACTGGGGCTACAACTCCATCGCCTTCTTTGCGCCGGAACCGCGTTACCTGAAGACGCCGTTCGCAAATGAATTCAAGGCCATGGTCAACCAGTTTCATGCTCACGGTATCGAGGTCATTCTCGACGTCGTTTACAATCACACGGCGGAAGGAAACGAGCTCGGCCCCACCTTGTCCTTCAAGGGCATTGACAATGTCAGCTATTACCGTCTGCTGCCGGACCAGAAGCGTTACTACATCAACGACACCGGGACCGGCAATACCGTCAATCTCTCGCACCCGCGCGTGCTGCAGCTGGTCGCGGATTCCCTGCGCTATTGGGCAACCGACATGCGGGTCGATGGCTTTCGCTTCGACCTTGCGACCATTTTGGCACGAGAACCATACGGTTTCGACGAAGGCGGCGGGTTTCTTGATGCATGCCGGCAGGATCCGGTGCTTTCCAGCGTCAAGCTGATCGCCGAGCCTTGGGACATCGGCCCGGGCGGTTATCAAGTCGGGCAGTTCCCCCCCGGATGGGCCGAGTGGAACGATAAGTTCAGGGACACCGCACGCGCCTTCTGGAAAGGCGATTCAGGCGCCCTTGCCGACTTCGCCAAGCGCATTTCCGGATCAGGCGATCTCTTCAACAAGCGCGGCCGCCGGCCCTGGGCGAGTGTCAATTTCGTCACCGCTCACGACGGGTTCAATCTCAACGATCTTGTCTCGTACAATGACAAGCACAACGAGGCGAATGGCGAGGGCAACCGCGACGGCCACAGCAATAACCATTCCTGGAACTGCGGCGCTGAAGGGCCGACTGATGATCCCGAGATCACCGCATTGCGGGAACGTCAGAAGCGCAATCTGATGGCCACGATGCTTCTCTCCCACGGCACTCCGATGCTGCTCGCGGGTGACGAATTCGGACACACCCAGAACGGCAACAACAACGCTTATGCGCAGGATAACGAGACCACCTGGCTCGACTGGATGGGCATCACCGCAAATGGCCGCAGCCTGCGCGAATTCACACGGAAGCTGATAGCCACGCGCAAGGCATTTCCAATTCTCTACCGCAGCCGCTTTCTGGTCGGCTCGTACAACGAGGAGCTGGACGTCAAGGACGTTACTTGGCTCTCGCCGTCGGGGGAGGAGATGACCAGCGAACAATGGCAGGACGGTAACGCCAGATGCTTTGGGATGTTGCTCGACGGCCGCGCGCAGGAGACAGGCATCAAGCGGCGCGGCTCCGATGCGACCATGCTGCTGATCTACAATGCCCATCATGACGTCGTGAACTTCACCTTGCCGCCCGTGGCTGACGGGCGGAACTGGCTAGGTCTGATCGATACCAATCAGCCCGAAACGCAGATGCCGTCCTTTGAGCTAGGGCACACCTACGCCGCGACTGGGCGGTCACTTGTGGTGTTTGGCCTTGCGACCGAGAACATTGCGACTCGTCGTCTGCGGCAAGGCCTCGGGGCACTGCTGGACGTCGCAGAGGCGCCCCTGCCCGACTAGCGACACATGATGAGCCCAGTCGACGCTGCGCCTTGACCGGTGACCCAGCCGCCGGTCGTCAGACAATGCATGAGAGAGGCCGCAGCGGTTGATCGCTGCGGTGCGCGGAAATGTCCTTTAAAGGAGCAGGCTTCAGCGACACCGCGGTTCGTCCGTCAGCCTCCGGGCCCGTCCTTCATGATGTAGCCCATCAGGTCGTCCACGTTGTGCTCCAGATCCCGGATGATGTTCTTGACGACGTCTCCGATCGAGATCACGCCGACGACCTTGCCCGCGTCCAGCACTGGCAGATGGCGAAAACCGCGCGCAGCCATCATTGCCATGCAGCTGTCCAGCCGATCGTCCGGCTTGATCGTGACCGGGTTGCCGGTCATCACCTCGCTCACCGGGGTCTGCTTCGCATCGAGCCCCGGCAGCAGCACCTTGATGGCGCAGTCACCCTGGGTCACGATGCCGACCAGCACTCCGTCGTCGATGACCAGCACCGACCTGACCCGATTGTCGCGCATTTGCCGCAAGGCTTCGACGACCATGTCTCCGGAACGGACATGGATCAGGGGGCCACTCTTCTGGGCCAGAGCGTTTTTTACCGTGCTCATCGATCTCCTATCGTGGGCCGTTTCGTGCCCGCCTTGAAGATTAGTCGAAATCTTCGTTGAGCATGCAACAAATCTAGTCCGGCAGCCGCGTGAGCCGCGGCCGCCACACGCCGAGAACAATGTTGGCCATCGCAATGGCCAAGAAAACCCAAAGCGTAGCGCTGCGGGTCCCCAATTCGCCGGCGAGCGTGGCGGGATCGCTGCCGCCGGCCAACGCTCGCGCGCTTTGCTCCGCCTCCTGTTGGAGCGGCCCAACCACGGACACGAATCCCCATTCGAAAACGAGGACGCCCATCGCGAGTTTTGCCCATGCCCAGCCGGCGTTGTGAAACGCTCTGTTCACGGCCATGGCCAGCAGACCGGCGACCAGCGTAAGACCGAGAGACGGCATGAAGATCCATGTCGCCACGGCTCCCGTGGCGATGCTGAGCGGCGCGTATTGCGTGATCGCGCTCGGCGCGGGCGCGTAGCCGGCCATGACGAGGAAGCAGGCGACCGCGCCGACAAGGCCGATCGCTCCCAGCGTATGAAGAAACTTCATCAACTTCCGCATGATTGACCGCGGTTCGCGAAAACCGGCCTATCGGGCCATCGACCAACTCCGAGCACCCATATCAGCCGCCCGGGGGATCTGCCGATCAAGCTGCCCTGGCGAGCCCGACCTCCGCCCAGATCTGTGCCAGCGCAGTTACCAGATGCTCGATATCGGCATCGGTGTGATGCGGCGACGGCGTGATGCGCAGCCGCTCGGTGCCGCGCGGCACCGTCGGGTAGTTGATCGGCTGTACATAGATGCCGTAGCGGTCGATCAGAACGTCGCTGATCTGCTTGCACAAGACGGGGTCGCAGACCATGACCGGCACGATGTGGCTGGGATTGTCCAGATGGGCGACGCCGGCTTCGTCGAGCCGCCGGCGCAGCCGCGCGACGCGATCCTGATGCCGCTCGCGCTCCGCCGCGCTCGATTTCAGATGACGAATGCTGGCCAGAGCCCCGGCCGCGACCGCGGGCGGCAGCGACGTGGTGAAGATGAAGCCGGAGGCAAAGCTGCGGATGAAATCGCAGATCGTCGCCGATGCCGCGACATAGCCGCCGATGACACCGAATGCCTTTGCCAGGGTGCCTTCGATCACGGTCAAGCGATGGCTGACGCCCTCCCGGTCGGCGATGCCGCCGCCCTTGGGTCCATAAAGGCCGACGCCGTGGACCTCGTCGAGATAGGTCATGGCATTGTGGGCGTCCGCGACGTCGCAGAGCTCGGCGATCGGGGCAATGTCGCCATCCATCGAATAGACCGACTCGAAGGCGACCAGCTTCGGTGCGTGCGGGTCGAGATCGCCGAGCTTGCGTTCGAGATCGCGCGGGTCGTTATGCGCAAAGATCCGCGTCTCGGCGCGGCTGTGCCTGATACCCTCGATCATCGAGGCGTGATTGAGCTCGTCCGACAGGATCGTGCAACCGGGCATCCGCGACGCAAGCGTGCTCAGCGACGCCATGTTGGAGACATAGCCCGACGTGAACAGGAGTGCGGCTTCCTTGCCGTGCAGATCGGCCAGCTCCTTTTCCAGCAGCACATGGTAATGGTTGGTCCCGGCGATGTTGCGCGTGCCGCCGGCCCCGGCGCCGCAACTGTCGAGCGCGTCATGCATCGCCTCCAGCACGGCGGGGTGCTGGCCCATGCCGAGGTAGTCGTTGGAGCACCAGACGGTGACTTCACCCGCGCCACTCGGATGGTGATGTTTCGCGCGGGGGAACGCGCCCGCCTTGCGTTCGAGATCAGCAAACACGCGATAGCGGCCTTCGCGATGAAGACCCTCGAGCTGCCGGCGAAAATAGGCTTCGTAGTTCATGACGTCCTCCCCTTGATCGTTGCCGCCGGCTCGGGACAGATCGTATGAGCCGCCGTCAGGCCTTCTCTTGCCTGCTGCTCGCGATAGTTCTGGCGAAACTGGTCTTCGAGACGCTGCCGCGCGGAGGCTCCCTGCGACAGCTTCGGAGGCGCCGCATCGGAGCGCACATCCGCGAGCACGACGAGGTTGGGCGGCGCCGCGGTGGCCTTGGTGTCTCGTTCCTGTTCCATGGTGGTATCCTCCGGCGGGAAACCCGAGCGCATGCCCCAGCCCCACAGCGTCATCGCCGGCAACGGAAGCAGCATGAACCAATGCTCGACGACGCCGAGCGCAAACAGCGTCGACACCAGCGTCAGTCCGACGATGTCGAAAGGAGACACCGCGACTTCGACGATACGCTGGATCATGATGACGAGGGCCGCTGTCGCGAGCGTGACCGAGAGCGGAAAGAAGCCGCTGACCGGCCCATGCGTGAAGAACGTCTTCAGGAACCGCACCGCATCCGGCATCAGCTCGTCGTTGGTGACGGGAACGCCGAGGAAGAGGTTGATCTTGGCGCTTTGCCTGAGCACCCAGAGGGCCGCAAACGTCCACAGACCGACCTGGTTGGCGCCGGTCCAGGTCAAGGCGGCGATGGCCGCGCCGCAGGAGAGCAGCGCGAACTCGTGATAGAGGATGGCCTGCAGCGCAAGGCCGAGGCGCACCCGGCCGGCGGCATGCGCCGGACAAGGCTCCGGCCGGGGCCCCGTCAACCAGCCGGCGAGAAAGGCGATCTCCTGCGCGCCCCACAGCAGGATGGTGCAGGTGAAGGCCGTATATGCTCCGCCGACGCTGGTATCACCGGCGGTGAGCGCAAGGCCGCCGAGCGCCCCGGCAAGCAACCCAAGTGCGAGGAACGCTCGCGACAGTCCGAACCGTCCCGAACGTCCCACCAGCAACAGCACGGCCCCAGTGCTGAACCACCACACAAACGCAGCGTAGATGGGGGGGACCGTGTATGCGGCTATCAACGCCCTCTCCTCACCAAGCCGGCTGCAGGCAGATTTCGCGCGGCAGCGTGTTCGGCTTCACCGGCAGCAGGAACAACCGTGCGAACGCCAGGGCAGCCTGAGCCGCAAGGCCTGCGCGCCTAACTCTCGACAGCAAGCCGCCCTGCTCGCGCGCATCCGCGATCGCTTCCGAGATCAGCCGCAGGCGCTCCATGCCGGCGAGAAAGCGCGGATTCTCGATATCGATCGTGACCGGAAACACCTGCTTGGAAATCTCCGAGGTGATGCGAAACACCCGCATGTCGTAGTCGGTCGGATCCATGCCAAGCGCCTCGTGGAAAGCGGGTCGCATGTGATCGCGCACGTACATGGTGGCGAACACGGCCAGCAGGAAGAACCTGATCCAGAGCTTGTTGAGGCCGCGCAGCAGCGAAGGATCCGCGCGCATCAACAGCGCGAACGCTTCGCCGTGGCGGAACTCGTCGTTGCACCACAACTCGAACCAGCGGAAGATCGGATGGAATTGCCGCTCGGGATGACGCTCCATCTGACGATAGATCGTGATGTAGCGGGCGTAGCCGATCTTCTCTGACAGGTAGGTCGCGTAGAAGATGAACTTGGGACGAAAGTACGTGTACTTCTTCACCTTGGTGAGGAAGCTCAGGTCGACCCCGATGCCGTGATCCTTCAGAATCTCGTTGATGAAGCCGGCATGGCGGGCCTCGTCGCGGCTCATGAAGCTGAACAGCTCCTGGATATCCCTGTTCTTGATCCGCTTCTTGATCTCCGCGTAGAGCACGCAGCCCGAGAATTCCGCGGTGAGCGACGAGACCAGGAAATCCTTGAACTCCTTGCGGAGATCCGGCGGCAGCGACTCAAGGTCGTTCTTGAACTCGTCGGTCTTGACGAAATGCGCCTTGTTGTGATCGGCGCGCAGCTCCTTGATGACTGCGTTCCATTCGGAGCGCACCAGACTGACGTCGAGGCGATCCATCGCCTCGTAGTCGGTGGTGTAGAAACGCGGGCTGAGGATGGTGTCCTCGCGCGCCTTGTCGAGGCTTTCGCTGCTTCCCCTGATCGCGGGGCGCGTTTGCAGACTGCCGTGGGTGCCGCCTTCGATGTTGATCATGATGCCCTCCCGTCCGAGAAACTGACTTCATAAAGCTCGGTCAATTCCAGATAGCCCTCGATTCGCGCCAGCAGGCGTCCGAGCGGACCGGCGCGCACCACGGTCGCGGTTCTCCGCACGACGAGGCGTTCGCCGAAGGCGACTCCGGTCGGCGCGTCATGCACCCTGACCTCGTCGCCGGGCCGGATCGCGATGTCGCCATCGAGCACGACATGGGCGTGAAGCGTCTCCGAGGTCTGCTCGATCTCGACGGTGCAGGGTACGTCGAAGGATTTACGCGAACCGCTCCAGGGCATGGTCATGACGCGCTCCCCTTCAATGTCATCAGTCGCGCAAAGGCCTCGGTGTTGGCCGATCCGAACGCCGCAAGATCAATCTGCTTGCCCGTCGAGGTGTCGGTCAGCGTGATCTGGCCGTTGACGAAACGGGTGAGGCGAAACGGCGGCTGCCGGCCGATATCGCCGAGCTTGCGTTCCCGCGCGAGCCCGCGCAGAACGACGCGGATGAAGCCGTTGCTGCCCGGCGCCAGCGTGTCCACGAGTTGATGATCGTGGGCGTCGTACACCAGCACCGCACCGTTATTGCCGTCCTCGAACTGGAAATCGCGGCTTTCGACCGCGGCCGGCAGCGTCATGTGGACGCCGCCCGTCCCCGTCAGTCGCGCCGTCGTGACGGTCGCGAGCGAAAACAGGACGAGGGCCGCGGCTGCGATGATGCCGCCTTTGGGAACGACGGGCTCCTGGATGGCCTGGCTCATGTCTGTCCTCCGTTCAGGCCGCCGCGGTCGACGGCGAATTGGCCGTGACGTCCGCGACCAGATTGCGGTTGGCGGACGCCGACAGCGCAACAGCCGTCGGGGCGGGCTGCCCGCCCAGTGCGTCCGAAAGTCTCGCGGCGACGATCGCGGCGTCCGGCAATGCGCACAGCATCGGCTCTGGCGCGCGCAGCCGCCACGGACGGATGTGCGGCCACAGCAGCAAATACGAGACGCGTTTGCTGTCGGATACGCCGAGAGGAATGTCGCCCGACCCGTCGTGATGGATCTTCAGGGCTGCGTTGGTGATCTTGCTCAGCGGAATGTTCATGGTCATCGGCAGCGCGACGCCAAACTGGAACAACACCCGCTTGCTGGTGAGCGTGTAGCAGGCGGCGCGCCGAAACAGCCAGGCGAGGCCGGCCAGCACGGCGATGGCGCTGATCGCCGGAGCGATCAGCCACAGCGCCGAAATGACGGCATCGCGTCCCGGCATGCCGTGCGACCAGTTCGACCACAGCCGCCACGCCAGCAGGACGCCGAAATAGATCGCGACATCGCGGATGTGGAACGACCGCAGCGCCAGCCCCCTGAAGCTGGGCTTGCCCTGCCAGATCACGCGCTCACCGACCGGCAGCGGCGCCGGCAGCTCCTTGAACTGCCGAGTCTCGAATTGCTGATGATCCTGTTTCACAGCAGCGGCTCCTGTCGTGCCGGCGTCGCGTAGAGCGTACCCGCGCCGTAATATCCGACGATCTTGTCTTCCTCGAGCTTGGTCACCTGATCCGGGCTCTTCGTGGCAGGCACGTTGGCGAACTGGCTGCCGAGGATGGCGTCGACCCAGACCCGGCTGCGGCGGCCGTCGATCTTGGCGAACGGCAACGGCAACAGCACGCGCTTCGGGCCGCCAGCGGTCGTGACCTCCACTTCGAGATAGCGGATCAGCGCCTCGGCACGATCGACCCAGACGTCGGTGACGATGCCGCCTTGCTCGCTGTCCGCGCCGTTCACCCGCATGCCGCGCGGATCGGGGTCGCGTGGTTCGAGATAGGTGCCTTCGGCAAGACGCAGCGGAACGATGCAGGGGATGTTCTCCATCGTCAGTTCGGGAACGTCCTCGCGATTGGCGTAGGACCCGGGCCCGACACCATCGAGCATCGGGTCGCCGGTGGGCACGGCCGGGGCGCCCGGCCACACCGCGATCGGCGCCACCGCGACGTCGGGGCGATCGTTCTTGTGGTTCGGAAGCGTCGCGACGTGCCCGTCGCGCAAGAGATAGGTCTTGGGATCGGGCATGCGCGGAAAGCCGTAAGAAACCCCGCCGTTGATCCCTGTCGATTCGAGCGGATAACCCTCGCGCTTGTCTTCGCGGCGAAGATAGAAGATCAGACCGGCGAAGAAGATCCAGAAGACGTAAAGCGTGACCTGCGCGAGGTCCATATACGAGTCGGGCTGCATGGGCGACCTCCCCTTGGTTGACTAGCCTGGAAACTCGGCCAGGCCGAACTTTGTTGATGGCTGCGAGAAGTCCGTCCGTGCCGTGCGCACGAGCGGACCGATCGCAACCAGAGTGGCGAACAACAACGCAATCTCGATGTGATAGACGACGCTGTAACCCGTCGACGGATCCGTCAGCGCGCGGCCGAGCGTGCCGCCCGACGCGAGCGTCGTCACCGCATCGCGGATGCCACCGCCGAGCGCGATGCCGCTGCCGGCCGCCGTGGCCTGCACGGCGCCCCAGGTCCCCAGCGCCAATCCGCTCTCGCCATCTGCTGCAATGGCCATTGCGGCGGTCAGCGTTCCCGCCGCAAACAGCCCGCCGCCGAAACCGATCAGTGCGGTACCGATCCGAAACAGCAGAACCGAACCCAAAGGCGCTGCAAAGATTACCGCGGCGAACGCGAACACCCCCGCAACCGCGCCGAAGCCCGCGATGCGATAGGGATCGGCGTTACGTCCCAGGGTCCTGGCGGCAAGGCCAAATCCGGCCAACGTGCCGAGCGCGAAGAACGCCGTGAGCGCCGTGGTCTGGCCCACGGTCAGCTTGAGAATTTCTGCGCCATAGGGCTCGAGCAGGATATCCTGCATCGAGAACGCCGAAGTGCCGAGTGCCACCGCGACAAGGACGCGGACCGAGCCGCCGGCATTGCGGAACCTGGCCCAGGAGTGCTGGAATTCGGGCCGTTCCCGCGCTGCCGACGTCAGCGCCGGATTGCGCGCTTCCTGCTTCCAGAGTGCAGCGATGTTGAGCAGCAATTGCGCGACGGCAACGCCCTGGATCACCTGGATCAGGCGGATCTCGTTGAAGTTGCGCAACAGCTCGCTGAAGATCAGCGCACTGCCGGCCATCCCGAACAGCAGCATCACATAGAGGAAGGCCACCACGCGCGGGCGCGCATCAGCCGGCGCCAGATCGGTGGCGAGCGCGAGACCCGCGGTCTGGGCCGTGTGCATGCCGGCGCCGACAAGCAGGAAAGCGAGCGCTGCACCGAATTGTCCGTAAACCGCAGGATACTCGCCGGTGCCTGACAGCACCAGCAACGCGAACGGCAGGATGGCGAAGCCGCCGAACTGGATCAGCGTCCCCATCCAGATATAGGGCACCCTGCGCCAGCCCAGCACCGAGCGATGATTGTCGGATTTGAAGCCGATCAGAACGCGGAACGGCGCGAACACCAGCGGGATCGACACCATCAGCGAGACCAGCAGCGTCGAGACGCCGAGCTCGACGATCATCACGCGGTTGAGCGTGCCGTTCAGCAGCACGATCGAGATGCCGGTCGACACCTGGAACAACGACAGACGCAGCAGCCGTCCGAGCGGAAGCTCCGTCGTTGCCGCGTCGGCAAACGGAAGGAATCGCGTCCCGAGCCGCATCCAGCCTTTTGCCAATGTCGACGAAATCGGGGTCATCGGGGAATCATCTCCAGGGCTTCATCTCTAAGGCCTGCGACTTGTAGAATCCGCTGGCGACGCGATGGCTGCGGCCGAGCTGCCAGCGTTCGAGCCCCTCATCCGCCATCAGCAGCCGCCGTAATTTCTGCTCGCCGACGGGCTCTATCGCCGGAGCGCGATCACCGCGCGGAAAAAACCGGCCGACGGCATGCATCACGGCAAGGGCCGGCGTCTTCGGCGCGAACGTCACCAACAGGGCCTCGGCGGTCCGCGCCGCGAGACCGGCCATGATCCGGCACGTATCCGCCGGACGATAATGGATCAGCGAATCCATCGCGACGACGAAGTCGAACCTGCCGAGCTTGGGGTCGAGCATGTCGCCCGATCGGAATTCGATGGTCGAGGAATCGAGATCCGATGGCAGGCGCTCGCGTGCCACCGACACCAGCGTCGGCGACAGATCGATCGCCACCACGCGAGCGCCGCGCCGCGCGGCTTCGATCGAGAGGGCACCGGTACCACAGCCGGCATCGAGCAATCGCGCGCCGTTCATGTTCTGAGGCAGCCAGGAGAGCAGCGTGTTGCGCATCTCGTCGCGACCCGCGCGCACGGTGGCCCTGATGCGACCGACCGGCGCATCCGACGTCAGCTTGGCCCAGGCATCGACCGCGGTCCGGTCGAAATAGGTCTCAAGCTCGCCACGTCGTTCGAGATAGGTTGCAATCGACATCAGTCGAACCCCAGCAGATCGAAAATTTCACGGTCCTTGAGCGATTTTCCCGGCAGGGGCTCGATCGTGCCGGCCCAGAGCTCGGCGGCGAGCCGCATGTATTCGCCGGTCACGGCCTTCAGCTCCGGCGTCTGGTCCATTTCGAACAGCGTCGATTTCTTCAGGCGGCTCTTGCGGATGACGTCGAGATCCGGGAAATGCGCGACGCGCTTCAAGCCGGCCTGCTCGGCGTAACGATCGATCTGGTCCGTATCCTTGCTGCGGTTGGCGATGACGCCGCCGAGCCGGACACCGTAATTCTTCGACTTGGCCTCGATCGCGGCGACGATGCGGTTCATCGCGAAGATCGAGTCGAAATCATTGGCGGCGACGATCAGCGCGCGGTCGGAGTGTTGTAAGGGTGCTGCAAAGCCGCCGCAGACGACGTCGCCGAGCACGTCGAAGATCACCACATCGGTGTCTTCGAGCAGATGGTGTTCCTTCAAAAGCTTCACGGTCTGTCCGACGACATAACCGCCGCAGCCCGTGCCGGCGGGCGGCCCACCGGCCTCCAGGCACATCACGCCATTGTAACCCTCGAACACGAAGTCCTCGGGACGAAGCTCCTCGGCGTGGAAGTTCACGGATTCCAGCACGTCGATCACGGTCGGGACCAGGCGCTTGGTCAGCGTGAAGGTCGAGTCATGCTTGGGATCGCAGCCGATCTGCAGCACGCGCTTGCCGAGCTTCGAGAAAGCGACCGACAGGTTCGACGATGTCGTGCTTTTGCCGATGCCGCCCTTGCCGTAGACCGAGAATACCTTTGCGGTACCGATCTTGAGCTTGGGATCGAGCTGCACCTGCACGCTGCCCTCGCCGTCGCCGCAACAGGACGGACTCTTGAGCGAGGATGGTTTGGTCTGGATGTTCATGCGGCAACTCCCACGCCTTCGAGGCGGTCTTCGAGCTCTTCGCCTGCCCTGCGCAGGACATCGAGCATCTCCGGATCGGGCGACCAGTATTTGCGCTCGTGCGCCTCGATAAGCCGGTTCGCGACTTTGGCGGAGGCGACGGGATTGAGTGATGCCAGGCGCTCGCGCATGTCGGGATCGAGCATGAAGGTCTCGGTGAGCTGCCGATAGACCCATGGAGCCACCTCGCCCGTCGTCGCCGACCAGCCCATCGTGTTGGTGACGTGCTCCTCGATCTGGCGAACGCCCTCATAACCGTGCTTGAGCATGCCTTCGTACCATTTCGGATTGAGCATCCGTGTGCGGGTCTCCAGCGCGACCTGCTCGGACAGCGTCCGGACCGTTCCCGCACCGCGGGTCTGGTCGCCGATATAAACCGGCGCCGATTGGCCGCCCTTCGCCATTCGCACGGCGCGGCTGATACCGCCGAGCGTGTCGAAGTAGTGATCGACCGTAGTGACGCCAAGCTCAACCGAGTCGAGGTTCTGGTAGGCGAGATCGACGGTTGAGAGCGCATTCTTCAGCAGTTCCGTCTGCTGCACCGGCTGCCCCTTGAGGCCGTAGGCAAAACTCTTGCGGCGGGTGTAAGTCTCGGCCAGTTCGTCCTCGTTGTCCCACCGCCCGTTCTCGACCAGATGGTTGACGTTCGAGCCATAGGCGCCGTCGGCATTGCCGAACACGCGCAACGAAGCGGTCTCGAGATCGCAATGATGCGCGGCCTGATAGGCGAGTGCGTGCTTGCGAACGAAGTTCTGTTCGACCGGCTCATCGGCCGATGCAGCCAGGAAGCAGGCCTCGGCCAGCAGCTTGATCTGCAATGGCAGCAGATCGCGGAAGATACCTGACATGGTGATGATGACGTCGATCCGCGGCCGGCCAAGCTGATCGAGCGGAATCAATTCCGCGCCGGTCAGCCGGCCATAACCGTCGAAGCGCGGTTTTGCCCCAAGCAAGGCCAACGCCTGCCCGATCGGTGCGCCTTCGTTCTTGAGATTGTCGGTGCCCCAGAGCACGATCGCGACCGATTCCGGAATGCCGTGTCCTTCGCCGACGTGCTTGTCGATCAGCCGCCGCGCCTGGCTCGCGCCGTCCTGCACCGCAAAGGCGCTGGGAATTCGGAACGGATCGAAGCCATGCAGATTGCGCCCGGTCGGCAGGATCGCCGGCGTGCGCAGGAGGTCGCCGCCCGGAGCAGGACGAATGAATTTGCCATCCAGCGCACGTAGGATCGCGGGCAGTTCGTGATCCTGCTGGAGGATGCGGTCGATGCCCGCCAATTCCTCGTAAAGCGCCAGTGGGGCGTCGTCCCTCGCATCCAATGCTTCGGGCGCCTGGCCCGCCACCAGCGCCTCGAGGATCGATTTGTCCGGACGCGCGCCGTGCGAGGCATCCGCCACCGACTGAAGCATCTCGACGCGCTGTTCGATCGATGGTGCTTCACCAACAACGTGCAGACCGTGCGGGATCAAGGTATATTCGAGCTCGAGCACGGCTTCCGACAGTCTGCCGACGGCCTTGGCAGGACTGATCCACGCAGGCTCGGCCTCGGTCAGCTCCAGCGCGCTCGCCTGGGCCTGGATCAGGATCGCAAGATCGCCGCGCTCGGCATCTTCCTCCGGAGTGAGGCCACGCCAACGCTCGATCGAGGCCTTCAGCTCGACCAGGCCCTTGTAGAGTCCTGCATGAGCGACAGGCGGCGTCAAATAACTGACCAGCGTCGCGGCCGAACGGCGCTTGGCGATCGTGCCTTCGGACGGGTTGTTCGAGGCATAGAGATAAATATTCGGCAGGTCGCCGATCATCCGGTCGGGCCAGCATGCGCCGGAAAGACCTGTCTGCTTACCCGGCATGAATTCGAGCGCGCCATGGGTGCCGAAATGCAGCACCGCGCCGGCGCCGAAATCCTCGCGCAGCCAGCGATAAAACGCCGAGAAGGCATGCGTCGGCGCAAAGCCCTTCTCGAACAACAACCGCATCGGGTCGCCCTCATATCCGAATGCTGGCTGGATTCCGACGAAGACGTTGCCGAAGCGCTCTCCGAGCACGAAGATCGAGCTGCCGTCGCTCTGCTGCCTGCCCGGCGCCGGCCCCCATTGCGCCTCGATCTGACGCAGCCATTTTTCGTTCCGTACGTGATCGCCGGCCGCAATTCGGGCATGCACGTTGGCATCAGCACCGAAGCGGGCGGCATTTCCGACCACGATGCGTTCCCGCAAGGCGTCGGCGCTCTCGGGCACCTCGACCTGGTAGCCCTCGCGCTTCATGGCGGAAAGCGTTCGATGCAGGGATTCGAACACCGAAAGAAACGCCGCGGTGCCGGTATTGCCGGCATTCGGCGGGAAATTGAACAGGACGATCGCGACCTTGCGATCCCGCCGTTCGGAGCGGCGCGTCGCAACCAG
Source organism: Bradyrhizobium manausense (assembly GCF_018129685.1). Lineage (GTDB taxonomy): Bacteria > Pseudomonadota > Alphaproteobacteria > Rhizobiales > Xanthobacteraceae > Bradyrhizobium > Bradyrhizobium manausense_D. The sequence continues at coordinate 172,376 of NZ_JAFCLG010000004.1, read as the reverse complement.
CCTTGCTGTTCGCGCCGCCAGCATGTCGGCGCGTTCGCTGCACACGTGCATTTCGCCGCCAGCTTCCGAACGGGAAAACGTGCAGGCACGCTCGCAACCTGTGCATGGGATTCCGGCGCCGTCCGATCGGCCTCCATAGACCATCGGGCCCGCGGCGCCGTCGAGCTCGGGGATCGCCACCATGATGGTGCTCTCCACCGGCATCAGTCCGCGATCCGAAGCCCCCCATTGTTCCAACGTCTGGAATTCGACGGGATGCGCCGACACATAGGGCACGTCGAGCTTGGCGAGAATGTCCTCGGCTGCCCGGGAGTCGTTGTAGGCGGGACCGCCGACCAGCGAGAAGCCGGTCAGTGAGACCACCGCATCGACGACGCTGCGTCCGTCCTTCATGAAGAAACGTTCAATCGCCGGGCGCTGATCGAGCCCGCTGGCGAAGGCCGGGATCACGCGCAGCCCCTTCGCCTCGAACGCGGTGATGACGCCGTCATAGTGGCCGGCATTTCCGGCCAGCAGATAGGAGCGCAGCAGCAGGAGCCCCACGGTCCCGCGCTCACCAGCCGCGACAGGCAGTCGATCCGCTGTATCGGCGATGCGTCCCTTGAGGCGCGGGTGGTAGACGCCTATGTCGGCATAGTCGACCGGCGCCTCGGCCTTGGCGAGGCCGCGCAGGCTGCGGCGCGGACCATCCGCGTAACGGTCGACCAACAGGCGGATCATGTTGGCGATGTTCTGCTCGGAGCCGGCCAGCCAATATTGCAGCGTCAGGAAATAGGCGCGCATGTCCTGAGCGGTGCCGGGGATGAAGCGCAGCAACTTCGGCAGTTGCCGCAGCATCTTCATCTCGCCCTTGCCGCCGGGGCTAGCCTTGCGGTTGCCGCGCAGCTTCTTCAGCCACGCGATGGCGCCGAGCGCTTCGCCGCTCATGTCGAACTTGCCGACGCGCGTCAGCTTGACGATTTCGGCTGCTGACATGCAGCAGATCATTGCGTCGCAATGACTACGCCGGGCGACAAGTGCCGGTAGCACCAGCCGAACATGGTCGTCGAGAAACAGCATGGTGGCGATCACGATGTCGCCGCGGGCAATATCGGCCTTGCAACGATCGAGCGCTGCATCGTCCGTGCCCCACTCATCCGCAGAATGGACCGAGAGCATTAGTCCCGGGAAATTGCTCCGCAACAAGCTCTGCGCCCGCGCAGCCGCGCCGGACAGATGACTGTCCATGGTCACGACGACGACCCTCAGAGGCGTCGCGTCAGCGGGCGTAGTGCGCTTTGGCATCGTAGAGCGTCTCAATGGTTATGGTGGCAACGCCGTTTTCATTGGCGAAACGTTCCGTGTTGCGGCGGGCCTTGCCGCGGACGAAGAACGGAATCTTGTACAACTCCTTCTCGGCATCGGGCGCCCAGATCGCACCAGCTTCCGGCACCGCGATAGGCATTTGAACGGGCTGAGCCGGCTTACCGGCGTCGCCCGCTCCATGAGCCGCACCCAGATGCGACGGCACAGCGCCATCCTTGAACTCGAAATCGTCCTTGAACATGGCCAGCAGGTGCTCTTCGAGGCCCATCATCAGCGGATGCACCCAGGTGTCGAAGATGACGTTGGCACCCTCAAATCCCATCTGCGGAGCGTATCGTGCAGGAAAATCCTGCACATGCACCGGCGCCGAGATAACGGCGCAGGGAACGCCGAGACGCTTTGCGATATGCCGCTCCATCTGCGTCCCCAGCACCAGTTCGGGCTGCAATTCCGCGACCTTCGCCTCGACTTCCAGATAGTCGTCGGTGATCAGCGGTTCGACGTCGTAGCGTTTTGCTGCGTCGCGGATCTCGCGGCCGAACTCACGGCTATAGGTGCCGAGGCCAACGACCTTGAAGCCGAGCTCGTCGGATGCAATGCGTGCGGCGGCGACGGCGTGGGTGGCATCGCCGAAAATGAAGACACGCTTGCCGGTCAGATAGGTCGAATCGACCGAACGCGAGTACCATGGCAGCCGGGTGGAGTCCGAAGCGAGCGTCGCCGAGGCATCGACACCGGCGAGCCTCGCGACCTCTTCCACGAATGCGCGGGTGGCTGATACACCGATCGGAACGTTTTTCGTGAAAGGCTGACCGAACGTCCGTTGTAGCCACGAGGCGGCCTGGCCGGCGATTTCGGGGTACAGCACGACATTGAAGTCGGCCTCGCCCAATCTCGCGATATCGGCCGGCGTCGCCCCCATCGGCGCCGTGACGTTCACGTCGATGCCAAGCTTTGCCAGCAGAGACGCGATCTCGGCCACATCGTCGCGATGGCGAAAGCCGAGAGCGGTTGGGCCGAGCAGATTGCAGCGCGCGCGGACTCCGGCAGCACGCTGCGGACGCGGTGTTCCGGGTGCCGGCGCTGACGGCCCGGCCAGCATGCGCACCAATTGATAGAACGTTTCGGCCGCGCCCCAGTTCTCCTTGCGCTGATAGGCCGGCAGATCGACGGCGACAACGGGGACCGGAAGATCGAGAGCACGCGCCAGACCGCCCGGATCGTCCTGGATCAGCGACCCCGTGCAGGACGCGCCGACGAGCATCGCCTGCGGTTTGAAACGATCATAGGCGTTTTGCGCGGCGGTCTTGAACAGTTCGGCCGTGTCACCGCCGAGATCCCGCGCGGAAAATGTCGTGTAGGTCACGGGCGGGCGCCGGTCGCGGCGTTCGATCATCGTGAACAGCAGATCCGCATAAGTATCGCCCTGCGGCGCATGCAATACGTAATGCAGGCCTTCCATCCCCGTCGCGACGCGCATCGCGCCGACGTGGGGAGGTCCTTCATATGTCCACACCGTGAGCTGCATGATCAGGCCACCAGCTTTGCGCGGCGCACCAGGGGGCGCGCAAACAGTTCGGCAAGATCGGCCGCCTGCTCGTAGCCCTGGATGGGCGTGAATACGAGCTCGATCGACCATTTCGTGGTCATGCCTTCCGCTTCCAGCGGATTGGCAAGCCCAAGCCCACACACCACCAGGTCCGGGCGCGCGGCGCGGCAGCGGTCGAGCTGCAAATCGACGTCCTGCCCTTCGGACAGCACGACGTCATCCGGCAGCAGCCTGAGCTCTTCGGCGAGATGCTCGCGGTGCAGATAGGGTGTCCCGACCTCGACCAGTTGCATCGACAATTCGCGCGACAGAAATCGTGCCAGAGGAATTTCCAGCTGCGAATCCGGAAACAGGAAAATGCGGCGTCCGCCGAGCTGGTCACGATAGCGAACGAGCGCCCGCTCCGCCCTGACGCGATGATTTTGCGTGACCTTCTCGAACAGCGCGGGCGCGACACCGAATGAGTCGGAAGCCGCGCGCAGCCACGCTGTCGTGCCCTCCACGCCCAGCGGGAACGGCGCAGCCAATCGTGTGGCGCCGCGATCTTCCAGGGCGCGCGCCGTGTCCGAGAGGAAGGGCTGAGCCAAGAGAAATCTGGTGTTTGGTCCGATCGCCGGAAGCGCCATTGCCTTGCGCGGCGGCAGAAACTGCACACGGCCAATCCCCAACGCATCGAACAGCCGGATGAACTGGTCCTCGACCACGTCGGCCAGCGAGCCGACGATGAGCAATTGGTCCTCGCTCGTCCGGGTCGGGGGGGGAGCCGCGGGGACGAGCGAGGCGAGACAGGCATCCTCGCCTTGCGTGAATGTTGTCTCGATTCCGCTGCCCGAGTAATTGAGAATGCGGACTGCGGGCGAAAACTTCTGTGACAGCCGCAATGCGGCGCGCGACAGATCGAGCTTGATGACTTCGGACGGGCAGGAGCCGACCAGGAACAGCAGCCGGATGTCCGGCCGCCGGGCAAGCAGCTGAGCCACGATCCGGTCCAATTCGTCATTGGCATCGTTGAGCCCGGCGAGATCCTTCTCCTCCATGATCGCAGTGGCAAATCGCGGCTCCGCAAAAATCATGACGCCGGCGGCGGATTGAATCAGATGCGCGCAGGTACGCGAGCCCACCACCAGGAAAAAGGCGTCCTGGATCTTCCGATGCAGCCAGACGATCCCGGTCAGCCCGCAGAACACCTCGCGCTGGCCGCTCTCGCGGCGGACCGGCTTTGGCGTGCCATCGGTGGCGACGGTACATCCCTGCACATGCACGTTCATGCGCGGCTCCCGGGAATGGAGGAAGCCGCCGAAAGCGCCAGTCGCTCGTCGCGACGCGCGGCGCGCAGCTTGAGGACGAACTGCGTGGCGTTGACGAAATAGGAAGCGTAAGCCGCCAGCGCGAGCAGCATCTGCTGGCGCGGATCGGCGAGCCCTGCGAACAGCGCGACCAGATAGCCGGTGTGCAGCGCCAGCACGAGAAAGCTGAAAACGTCTTCCCAGAAAAACGCCGGCGCAAACAGGTAGCAGCCGAAGACTTCACGTTCCCAGATCGAACCGGTGATCATGATCGCGTAGAGCACGAGCGTCTTGACGACGATCGACGCCGTCGCGACGCCCCATCCCTCGCCTGTCGAGAGATAGCGAAGCACCAGTGCCAGGCTGATCAGGAAAACGGCAAACTGAACCGGCGCGAGAATGCCCTGCACCAGCGTCCACTTTGTTGCATCGCGGCGCTCGCGCTGTTCGGGGGTGTATAGCGCCTTAAGTCCTTGCGCCGTCGAACGCGCCGAGGAGACGACATCGGCAGTTTTCGAAATTTCATTCGCAGGCGCAGCGACGGATTCCACGGCGCGACTGTAAAGATTGTTTGACAGTCCTCCGTCGCGGTGATGCGATATCGGCTGGGGAAATCGAGCAACTGCCGGCGAAGGGTCGCCGTGTTTGGGAAAGTCGCCGCTTTTAGCTGCTCGAAACTGCACCGCGCCACTCCCTAAGTGCGGGCTTGATGGAAAGAAGGCTAAACCTCGCTTCAGGAACTGTCAACTAAACCATACGTAAATTCAACTTGACGGTTTTTCGGCGTCGGGACTTAATGTTGGGGGGAGTGAAAAATGACCGATGTGAACGAGCAATCCTTCTCAAGCGGTAGCGCCACCGACACTGCTTCGGCGCCTCGTCCCAATTCGTTGCGACAGAAACTTCCGGCGCCGATCTGGCGCTTTCGGTCGACGCTGCAACCGGTCGCAGTGGTCAGAACCATCAAGACGCAGATCATTCCCAAGATCGTGCTGGCATTGCGCAGCACACCGATCGCAAAGCCCGCGGAGACTGCAGAGCCGACCACGCCGACCGAGGTTGAGACGTTCGCCGCACTGGCGCTCGGCGCCGATGACGGCGCTGCATACGCCTATGTCGTGGATCTCCAGGCGAAAGGCGCCTCGGTCGAATCGATCTTTGTCGATCTGCTGGCGCCCGCAGCACGACAGCTCGGTGCGCAGTGGGAATCGGACACGACGGATTTTGCCAGCGTGACGCTCGGCGTCGGTCGATTGCAGCTCATCATGCACCGCCTGGGCGACAGCTTCGTCGAGGAAGCAAACGACAGCCACAGCGGCGAATCGGCTCTGCTGACGATCATTCCGGGTGATCAGCACAGCTTTGGACTGTCCATGGTGGCCGAGTTCTTCCGCCGCGCCGGCTGGAATCTCTGCACCGGGCCTTTCTCGTCGCATCAGGAACTGACATCCCTGGTGCATAATCACTGGTTCGATATCGTCGGCTTCTCCGTGAGCAGCGATCGACGGCTCGACGAGTTGAAGAAGGATATTCACGACATCAGGCGCGACTCGCGCAACAGGCAGGTCGGAATCATTCTTGGCGGGCCGATGATAATTGCGCAGCCCGACCTTGTGGCGTCGATGGGAGCCGATATGATGTCGGCAGATGCGATCACCGCACCGCAACAGGCGCACGGTCTGATCGAGCGGATGAAGGGGCAAAAGTGACGGGCCTCGGCGCACAGGGACGGCGGAGATTGACGCGACGAAGCTTACCTTCAAACGCCATCGCGGAGGCGACGGGGATGACGGCCACGACGGCGGAGAGTTCTTCCCCGCCCAGCGTCGTGACCGGGCTTTACCTCCGCACCAAAGCGCTGCATGCGGAAGCGGAGCGGACCGGCGTCATTCGCAATCTGCTGCGGGGTGAGGCAAGCCGGGCAGGCTACATCCTGTTGTTGCGCAATCTGCTTCCTGCCTATCAAGCAATGGAGCATGGGCTCGATCGCCATCGCGGTTCACCCGGCATTGCATTGCTCTCCCGCTTCAGGATCGAGCGCTCGCTCGCGATCGTATCCGACCTTGCCGCGCTGTGCGGCGAGCGATGGATTGAAGACATTCCGCTGCTTGCCGCCGGAGAGATCTATGCCAATCGGATTGCGCATGTGGCCGGGGGCGACGGCATGCGGCTGATAGCTCATGCCTATACGCGCTATCTCGGGGACCTCAGCGGCGGGCAGATCCTGCAACGATTGCTGGCGCGTACGCTGGAGCTTCGCCCTTCGGAGCTGGCCTTCTACGATTTTCCACACTATTCCGATCTGGACATGCTGAAGGCCGACTATCGCAAAGCGCTCGACGAGGCCGCTGCACTTGCGCCCGATCCGCAGTCCGTGGTGGAAGAAGGCGCAATTGCCTTCTCCATGAATATCGACCTCTCCTGCGCCGTCGAGGCTGCCGTGCTACAGGGCTCGGCCACGGTCGCGCCGGTGGAGTAGGTCCGCCACGCCCGCAGTTTCAGGCTTTCGGCTTATTGCTGCCCGACGTGCGCGACGCATGCCAGATCAGATGCTCCAGCACTTCGGCAGTTCGCAGCGTCGAATTGCGGACGCTCTCGAGCATCTCGGCGATCCGGCCGGTTTCCACACCATAGGTGATTTCGAGCGCGGCGAGCTGCGCGTTCTCGATCACCGACGACAGCAGGTTCTGGTAGACGAGATCGGTCTTGGAATCGAGACGGACTCTGCCGATCCGATTGCTCTGGACGATGCCTTCCTGGAGACGGCTGCGCGCGATCTCGGCGGCCTTTCGGTCGGTGATGTCGGAGAAGATCAGCACGAAGCCGAGCACTCGGTCCCGCGACGGATGCACTGGATCGGCCCTGATCATCAACGGCTTTTCCCGGTTGCCTTCGCTGCGCAACAGCAATTCGCCTCGCCACGGGCGATGGTGACGGATGAGCTCCGCAACATCGTGAAGGAAACGGTCCGATTGCTGGAAGGCTGCGGCCAGCTCATCCAGGCGGCCGAACGCGGAATGATCCTTCGGCAGCAACGTCTTGAACGCCTCGTTCATCAGCAGAATCTTGCCGTCTGTATCGGCAATGATCACCGGCTGCTCGGACACGCGCACCTGGCGGCTGAACTGCTCGAGCTGGTCCTGGGCGATGAGCGTGCGCACCGCGCGGAATTGCAGCACGATATCCGCCACCGACTGGCCGATCAGGCGGGCGGCTGCAAGATCGGCCGGCGTCCAAGGGTCGGACGTTCCCTCGACCTGCTGATGCCACTGCGCGAACGACCGACGCGGCGACAGATCCGTGGGGTTATTGCCGATCACGAACGGCTTCAACGGATCGCCGCCCCAGGTCACCGTGCGAATGCGCTCCGGCCGGAACCAGATCAGGTACTCGCCGGGATTGCTGGAGATCGGCGTCACCGCGATGCCGCTCGCGACCTTCGTGATCCCCGCGAATTGAGGAAGATCCAGTCCGAGCGATGCCGTCGCCACCACAGACCGATCGCGATGCGTGTCGAGCCACGCACCAATCTCCCTGATTTCCTGGGTTCCCGGAACCTCACCGGTCGAAATGATCTGGCCTTCATAGATCAAAGCGCTTCCGCTCGCCCCGAGCGGCTGCAGGATCGATTGCGAGCTGTCGAAGATCGCGCCTCGCCAGTCGCCTTCGCGCGACATCGCTTCGATCATTCGCTGCTCGAGCCGCTGTACGAAGATCTCTGACTGGCTTTGCGCAAAGCTCTCGAGCGCCGCGATGCGTGTCGCGATCGCCTCGGCAAGCAGTTCGCAGACGGCCCGCAATTCAAAATGGATGAAGCGCGGCTCGTAATGATGACAGGCGACGAGGCCCCAAAGCTTTCCGCCGACCACCAGTGAGATCACCAGGGTGGCGCCCACACCCATATTCTTCAGGTACTGAAGGTGAATCGGCGACATGCTGCGCAGGAAGCAGAGCGACATGTCCAGATCCCGTCCGGTGATCGGCGACAGCCGGGGCTGCAACGGGACCGGCTGGTAGTTCACATCCACCAGCACGCGGACCCGCGTGCGCTCATAGAGTCGCCGCGCCATCTGCGGAATATCGGTCGCGGGGTAGCGATTGCCCAAATAGGCCTCGAGCTCAGGCTTGCGGCGCTCCGAAAACACTTCGCCGTGTCCCTCGTCATCGAAACGGTAGACCATCACCCGGTCGTAGCCGGTACGATCCTGAAACAAGGTCGCGGCCTCTTCGCACAGCGCGCGAATCGAGGACGCTGTGCGGATCTTCTCGAGCGCCTTGGCGATGTACCTGGTGAAATCGACAGACGGTCCGGCCCGCTCCAGCTCGATGACCAGGCCTCCTTCAGGCGGACGATGCAAAAGCCCGTCATAGTCGGCGCTGGGGCTTCCGATCCTGCAGCGAACCGCGATCGGCATTCCCTCGGCGGTCGGGTCGAGGTGCGGAAGAATTCGGACCAGCAGGTCGCCGTCAAGATCGGCGAGCGCCATGCCGTCGACTTGCTTCAGATTGAGAAATGCCGCCGCGTTGGCGCTGGCCTGCACGACACGGTGATCGGGCTCGCTGACGACCAACAGGGCGCCGTGCGGCTGGATCGAGCCCGCGAGATGAATCTCTTCCCGTTCGCAGTTCGAAAGATCGGCTTTTCCGAATGCTGGTGTAGCGAGCGAATGCAGCGCCAACTCAGTCCTCTGGGGTTTCCTCGGCGTCCGGCTCCTTGTCGTCCAGGCCGTAACGATTGAGCTTTGCATAAAGGCTCTGGCGGCTCAATCCCAGAAGTTCGGCGGTCGCCGTCCGGTTGCCGCCCGCAAGCTCGAGCGCCTGCTTCACATAATGCTGTTCGACGATGCCAACCGTATTCTTGACGAGCTGGCGCAGCGACGATTTCCCGATCTGCTCGCTCATCGAGCCCAGCGCCGTGCGCAGAAAATCACTCTCGCTGCCCGATGGCAGGCGACGGGCCACATTGCGGACCAGCACGCCGATCTGACCCGGCCCGCCCTCCCCGGTCCCGGCGGAGATCTCGACCTCGGTCTCGGTGCCGAGTTCCCCGCGAATCGACGTCGTGAACAGCCTCACGGTTTTGTGCCGCTGGATGTTCGAAAGAAGTGCATTCAGATCGGCGCCAGGCTGCCAGAGCCACCGGCCGAGCGATTCCCCGATCGCGGATGCCTTCGAGCCCAGTTGCACCAGATCGAGGAAGGCCTGATTGGCATGGCGAATGATGCCGGCTTCATCGAGCGCCACGAACCCGTCCGGCAAATGCTCGACCAACTCCTCGACGGTCGACGGCTCGCCATTTTCTTTGGGGGCCGAAAGATCGGTCGCCGCGGTGAATTGCAGCAGAAATACATGGCCAGGCTCCGCCGTCATCAGCGAGCCCCGCAGCATCCAGGGCTTCGCTTCAGGGCCAAGATGCACGAGGATGCTCAGCGCCTTGCCGCGCTCGCGGATGCGTGCCAGCACTTCGCGAACCGCGTCGCGGTCTTCAGCGGCGATCTCATGCAGCAGTTCGCGTCCCGCGATGTCCTCGTTGCGACGACGCGGCGAATTCAGCGCCTCGATCGCAGTACGGTTGGCTTCCAGGATCCGCAGATTGGCGGCCGATACGATCAAGACGGCTTCGTTCGATGCGTCGAAGACCAGACGGTAGCGCGTCTCGATTTCGCGCAGCTTCCAATAATCGCGCTCCATCGTCTGTTGGGCCGCGATCAGGCGTGACTGAAGCTCAGCGACCGCTTGCAGGTTCTTGCCGATCGCGAGCATCCCGGCGCGGCCGCCCAGCAGCACCGTTGTGTATTCCATCGGAATTTCGAGACCGCTCGGAAAGCGCTGGTTGATCTGGCGGAACGCCGAAATGCCGGTGACGCGCGCGTCATCGACCATGCGCTTGACCTTTTCGCCGCCCATCTCGCCGGCGACTTCGACCCACGGGCGGCCGAGCCATCCGTCGACACTCTCGCTGCTCATCGATGGAGACAGCGTCGCCTCGCGGATCACACCCTCCATGTCCAGCAAGAGCGTGATGTCGGGTTGGACGGTCGGTAATGCGGCCATTTTGTTATCTGCCGATCATTCTCTGCGGAAGCGTGAAGCTGACGAAATAACGGCAGTCGGGCCGATGCATGCGACGTGCCAACGTGGCCTGACACTCGGCACCCAAAATCTGAGGCCCTCCTTGGTAGGAATGCGCAAAATCGAGCGCGAAGTCAAGAAACACCTTTGTTTTGAATGTTTTAGTTGTCACATTTGATTGACACTGACTGTTGCCGTCCGGGCTGGAAGCTCGCTGACACGCGTTCAGCTAGCACAATCCGGCAAGGACTTGTTTGACCCCGCTCAAAAGATCCTCGGGAACCGACAACACCGATTGATATTTATAACTGTCAATATATCCTAACACTTAAATCGAGCCCAAACGGAAGTCAGGGAGATCAACGTGCCGGTGAAATCTGCAGTTTTTGGCTGTGTCTTAGCAGCCGTTGTCATTTCGAGCAGCGCGGTCCTGGCGCAGGACGCGGCCAAGGGTGAGCAGATTTTCAAGCAGTGCATGACCTGTCACCGCATCGGGCCGGATGCCAAGAACCTGGTCGGACCGGTCTTGACCGGCGTTATCGGTCGGCAATCGGGTACGGCGCCCGGCTTCGCCTATTCGGCGCTGAACAAGGCCGCCGGCGAGAATGGGCTGGTCTGGTCCGACGACCTGATCTTCCAATATCTGCCCGATCCGAACGCATTCCTGAAGAAATTCCTCACCGACAAGGGCAAGGCGGATCTCGCGACCGGCTCGACCAAGATGGCGTTCAAGCTCACCGACGAGCAGCAGCGCAAGGACGTCATCGCCTACATCAACAAATTCTCCGAGAAGAAGTAGTCCATCCTCTCAGCGCAGTCGCGGTGGCTAGTTGCGCCACCGCCGGGCGACGTCGGTCAGATGCGCGAGACCGGCGGCCGCAAGGAAGAGACTTGCCAACATCCAGCCGCTGCCGGCGAGGGTGGCCCGCAGTGCGAGCAGAAGACAGGCGCCAGCGCACAGATTTGGCAGCAGGTCGAATGGCGCGACCCCGCGCCGGGCGCGCAACCAATAGACCAGCAAGGCCACAGCCTCGATAACGACCACGACGAGAATGAGATCGACGAGGCGTCCGCTCGCAAACAAGTCAGCCATGCCGAAAGATCACATGGACGCCTGCGCCAGGCAACCGGCCATCACGCGAACGGTGCATTGAGGCGGACCACGGTGAGGTTGAGAAACGCGGCGAACGACACCCACAGCAGATAAGGCACCAGGTAAAGGCTCGCGGGCCTTGCGAAACGCCAGAACACGATGATCGGCAACAGGATCGAGAGCCACAGGAACACCACCTCGATCAACGCCCAATCCGGACGCTTCAGCGCGAAGAACAACGTGCTCCACAACACGTTGAGAAATCCGTTCAGGGCGAACAGTGCAACGACCCATTCCCGTTGCGCGCGGCTCCCGGCGTTGCGCCAGGCATGGACCGCCGAAGCCGTCGCAAGCGCAAAAATCAAGGTCCAGGCCGGTCCGAACAGCCAGTCCGGCGGCTGCCATGGGGGTTTTCGCAGGCTCTGATACCAGACCCCGGTGTCGGTCAGCGTGCCGCCGAGCAGCGCAATGAAGATCGCGACCGATGCCGCGATCAGCACCGGCCTCCAGAAATTGCCGCGCGTCGCCATCAGGCCGATGCCAGTCCTGCCATGTGGGCAAGGTTCTTGAAGAAGATGCGCACATGGGCGACCGGCTTGGCGCGAACCAGTTCCTTGTTCATATAAGCATCCCACGTCAGCTTCTGGACGTCGCGGTCGCGGCAGATGCTGACGAAGCGCTCGCGGCGACGATCATTGGAATACCAGTACCACTGCATCACGCCGAGAATCCAGAACACGACGCCGTGCAACCGCATGAAGCGCTTCCGCGCATTGCGCAGGGCCTTGGCGTTCCCTGTCTCCAGGAACTCGTCCACGGCTTCCGCCGACAAGCGTCCGCCGATCATCGCATAGTAGATCCCTTCGCCCGACGCGGGAGCAACGACACCCGCCGCATCGCCGGCGAGCAACACGCTGTGCCCATCATCCCACCGCGGCAGCGGATGCAGCGGGATGGGCGCGCCCTCACGGCGGATGGTTTCGGACCTTGCAAGCCCCGCGGCCTCACGCAGGCCTCCGACGGACCCCCGCAATGAAAATCCCTTATGCGCGGAACCTGTGCCGACGCTGACGGTGTCGCCATGCGGGAAGACCCAGCCGTAGAAGTCGGGAGACACGGTGCCGCGGTAATAGACGTCGCAACGTGTACCGTCGAAGCTGGACGTCGCCGCCGGCGCACGAACGATCTCATGATAGGCAAACACATAAGGCATCCGATCCGCACCGGGCAGGCATTGCCGCGCCACGGCCGACAAGGCACCATCGGCGCCGATCAACGCGCGGGCCCGAACCGTGCTTTCCGCGGTGGTCCCGTCGGCGGCGCGTTCCTCATAATGGACGACGGTCGTGCCGGTTTCGTCGCGTTCGAAACGCTTGAACAAGCCAATCTTCCGCTTCGCGCCAGCCTCGGCGGCGCGTGCCCGTAGCCATTCGTCAAAGACATCGCGGTCGACCATGCCGACAAAGCCGCCGTCGATGGGCATGTCAACCTGCTTGTCCGATGGCGACACCATCCGGGCGGAGTTGACGTGCGCGACCAGCAGATGATCGGGAATATCGAAATCACGGATCAGCCTCGGCGGGATCGCGCCGCCGCAAGGCTTGATGCGCCCGGCGCGGTCGAGCAACAACACGCTCCGGCCGAGCTTTGCAAGATCGTGCGCCGCCGTCGCGCCCGACGGCCCTCCGCCAACCACCACGACATCAAAAATCTCCGAACTGGTCATGACCGCGCTCCTTCTGCGATAGCGGCTACCGGCGAATCGAAAACACGCCGCTGCATCGCGTCCTTTGCCGGAGCGCGATGAACCCAAACGGCCAACACCGCGGCAACGACGAACAATCCTGCCTCAGATGCGAACACCGCCGAATAAGACAACGCCGCCGATGTCAGGACATAGCGCGCGATGTCGCTGGCCAGCGTTCCCAGGAACCCACCAATTCCGAATGCGAACGCCTGCGCCGCGCCCCACAGACCCATGCGCACGCCTTCACGCTTCTCTTCGCCCGCACCGACGAGTGCCATCATCGAGCCGATCGCCGCCACCGCGTAGGCCCCATTGGTAACGCCGAGCATGAACACGGTCTCGCGCAGCGGCCAGGACGGCCCGACAACCGCCGCTGCCGCCAAACACAACAGCGCGATCGACGAAGCGAGGCATCCGCCGATGGTCCAAATCTGCAGGTTTCCGCGAGATCGCGGATAGATGGCGCCAATCAGCGGCACTAATGCCATGCCGATCAACGTTCCCGCATGCTGGACGCCCGAAAGCTTCGTCGTCTCGCCAGGCGTGAAGCCGAACACCGTGCCGGCGAACGGCTCGAGGATCAGATCTTGCGCGCTATAGGCAAGCATCGAGACAAAGACGAAGATGGCGAATCGCCGCGATCTTGGTTCGGTCCAGACTTCCAGGAAGGCTTCGCGGAACGACGCTTGGCGCGGCGGCCTGGGAGCCGATCGGGCTTTGGCGGCCGGACCTGCTTCGACGCCCCATACGCCGACGACAGTGAGAACCATCGCCACCACGGATACCGATGCCGAAACAATGATCAACCGCACCGGCGAAAACGGATCGAGCAAATGGCCCGCTACACCGGTGGTCACGATGAAGCCTGCGATCATCATCACCCAGACGATGGTGGCCGCCGCCGCTCGGCGGTTGTCGTCGGTGCGCTTGGCGAGCAGGACCAGCAACGACGTGCCGGCGGCGCCGACGCCCACGCCGATCAGGCAGAAGGCAACAACCGCGAGCGCGATACCAAGCAGCGGATGCGTCGTCATCCAGGCCGTCGCGACCGAGGCTATCAAACCGCCGGTTGCGAGTACCGCCATGCCGCCGACGATCCATGGTGTCCGCCGCGCGCCCAGATCGGAGCCGTGGCCCCACGCCGGCCGAAAGACCTGGAGCACATAGTGGATGGCAACCAGCGCGCCCGGCAGCATCGCCGGCATTGCCAGCTCGACCACCATGACCCGGTTCAGCGTCGATGTCGTCAGGACCACGATTGCACCGAGGCCGGTCTGAACCAAGCCTAGTCTGACGATGCCGAACCACGAGAGAACTGAACCATTCATGGTCAACTCGCTCGCATCGCGGCCAGCGCAAAGGCGCTGACGAGCATGCCGACGACATAGCAGCTGACACCCGTGCCGTTATACCAGGGCGCGCGCTGGCGCGGGCTCTTGAGGAAATGGACCATCAGGCACAATTGCGCGAGCACCAACGCGGCAACCGCCGCCGCATAAAATGGCCGCTGCCACGCCAGCAACATCGCGACGACTCCGAGTTGCGGCACCGCCATCACCAGACAGGCAAAGCGCGCGGCATTGCCGACGCCGAGCAGCACCGGGAGCGAATCGATCCCCATCCGCCTGTCGCCTTCGACGGACTTGAAGTCGTTGAGAGTCATGATGCCGTGGGCGCCGATGCTGTAGAGCAGTGCGATCAGGACGATGCGCCAGTCGGGCGCGGAGGAACTCATCACGGCGGCCCCGGTGAACCAGGGCAGGCCTTCGTAGCAAAGTCCGCACGCGGCGTTGCCCCACCAGCCGTTCTGCTTGAGGCGGACCGGCGGCGCGCTGTAAGCCCACGCCAGCACGAGGCCGACGATCGCGGCAACAAAGCCCCACGTGCCGAGCATGGTCGCCACCAGCAACGACAGGGCCGTCCACACGCTTGCGATATAAAGACCCCAGCGGCCGGGAATGCGCCCCGACGGGATCGGCCGCTCAGGCTCGTTGATGGCATCGACATGCCGGTCAAACCAGTCGTTCACCGCCTGGCTGGTCCCGCAAACCATGGGTCCGGCCAGCAGCACGCCGGCGATGATCATCGGCCAACGCTGACCCGGGGAAACGCCCGACGACACGATCCCGCATCCCAGGGCCCACATCGGCGGAAACCAGGTGATCGGCTTCAGCAGTTCAAGAACGACCGACGGCGCGGGATGGCTGACGACGGCACTAGTCATCTTCGGCCTCCCCTTCTCCCGCATGCTCCGCAAGCCCAAAACGCCGGAGCTTGACGTAAAGGCTCTGACGGCTGAGCCCAAGCATCTCCGCGGCCGATGCGCGGTTGTCTCCGGTCAATTCCAGCGCGGCCTCGATCGAGAGCTTCTCGATGACGTCGGTCGCCTCGCGCACGAGATCGCGCAGCGGAACCCGTCCGATCCGTTCAGTCAGCTGGGCGACGGAGCGCGGGAGCTCTCGGGCCGAGGACGGCGATGCCGAAAGACGCTTCTCGACATTGCGAATGGCGAAACCGAAACCCTGCTTGCGGTCGTCGTGGATCAAGGATGCCGCGGAGACCTCGACGTCCGTCGTCGCGCCGTGCTCGCCGCGCAGCGAGGTCGAGAACAGTTTGATCGAACCGGTCTGGCGAAGATTGGCGAACGCCACCGCGAAGTCGACACCGGCACGGCCGAGCCAGCGATCCAGCAATTCGCCGCGAGACTGCTCCGCGCTGCCGAGTTGCGCCATCTCGGTGAAGGCCGGGTTCACCTTGACGATGCGGCCGTCATGCCCCGTGATCACCAATGCGTCGGGCGCAGCGTCGAAATACTCGAGCAAACTCGACGTCGCCTTCAGCGCACTGGCCTGCGGCGCCGTCAGTTGCGCGGACAGGCGGACCAGAAACAAGGTCGCGTTCTCCTGCCGGAACTGGGATGCGGCGACAACGCACTCGCGATCGCCCTTGGCGAGCCTGGCGCGGACACTGCCGTCCCGACCGGTCGCACGAACATTGGACAGCAGCGTTTGAACCGGTTCGGCGTCTGCCGCATCGAAATGTGAGGAGAGATTCGATTTCAGGACCTGCGGCGCGCTCTCGTCGAGCAGCGCCAGCGCGGCCGGATTGATCTCGAGGATCGCATTGCTGGAGGCATCAACGATCATGGCTGCTTCCGACGATACCTGGAACAACAAGCGATAGCGCGTTTCGGCGTGACGCAGCCGGACGTAGTCGCGCTCCATCGATTGCTGGGCGTTGACGAGCCGTTGTTGCATCGCTGCAAGCGGCCGCAGATCGCGACCGACCACGACGAAACGATCGTCGCGTCCGATGTTGACGGCCGAATACAACACAGGAATATCTGTGCCGCCGGGCGACGGATGATTGACCTGACGCCAGATCGAAGATTTTCGGCGCATCGCGTCCTGGAGCAGTTCCTCGGCTTTCGCACGGGTTTCGGACGTCACGATGTCGGCCAGCCTCGAACCGAGCCAGCGGCCGTGGGCGTCGAGTTCGAGCGACAAATCCTCCTTGTTGAAGGCGACATCGCGAATGACCCCCTCGCCGTCGACGATGACGGCGACGTCGCTGGCCGCCGCGATCAGGTTCGCGGCCGGCAATGCGCCGAGATTCCCCAGCGACTCCTTCGGAGATTTGAACACCTGAACCAGGGCAAATATCCTCCAACAACCCGTGATCTCTCACCTAGCGTTCCTCGAACCTGTTTTTGTTGGCGGACGCTTTTCGCACGAAGCCCGGATTGGGCCGTGCGCCGCCGTTTCGTCGCGAACAGCCGAGTCCCGGGAAGACGACGAAACCTGACGCGCGCCGCCGCGGGATGCTGCAATCCGGCGCGTGTCCAAAAGCTCTGACGAATTATCGCGGCAGGGCTAGGCCGTGCTTGACGCCCCAATCGAACCAATTGTCGACGACCGTACCGGAGAGAAGAATGCCGATACCGCCGCAGAGCGGGCAGAGCACCGCAAACCACCACGCCCAGCGATGGATCGATTCCGCGGTCGCATTGAAGCCCATGGTCCAGCGCCAGAACAGAGCTGCCCGCTCGAGCGCCGTACCGCGGTCGACGATCTGTTCGATCTCGCGCTCGCCGCCGTAGCGGCTGACTGCGAGGATCGTCGCGCCGTGCATGGCGAACAGAAGTGCTGAGCCGTACAGGAACGCGATCGACAGCATGTGGAACGGATTGTAGAAGAGGTTGCCGTGCGTGATCGAGAAGTTGTTGGTCCAATCCAGATGGGGGAAGATGCCGAACGGAACGGCTTCGCTGAAATGTCCCATCAATAACGGCCGGATGAAGCCGAGCACCAGATAGAGCCAGATCGCCGAAGCGAAAGCCCAGGCGACATGGGTGCCCATGCCGAGCGCGCGGGCCCGACGGTAGGTGCGTGCCCACCACAACAGGATCGAGGTGGTCAGGAAGAAGCCAGCCATCAGCCACCACCCTCCCTCCTGCAAGGGCGGGAAACTGATGCCGTATTCGGGCTTCGGCGGCTCCAGCGAGAGCCAGGGGAGTTGCCTGACGAATTCGATCGGGCTCCAGTTCACCGATGCGAGCATGTTGAGACCGATGATCTCGATCGCGACGATGCCGCATGCAATGGACGCCAGCCCGAGAAATCCGAGATAGAACGGGCCGACCTGGGCGTCACCGATCTTTCCGAGCCAGTAGTTGAACCGGCCCTCACTGGTACGAACCCATATTCCCGGCTGAATCGGAATGCCGGGATAGATGGTGCTGCGCACCTGCACTTGTGTAAAGAAGTTTTGATATTGGGCCATGGCTCAGGACTCTCTCTGATGACCGGATTTAGTTTGAGGACCAGATCGGAAGATTGCGCCACCAGTTCCACCACTCGGACCAAGCATTTCCTTCCGACCACAACGGCCCGCTGATCACGATGCAGACCGCGCTGAAGAACACCGCGGACAGCGCGATGAAGAGTCCGACACGATGGATGCCGAGGGTGCCGACCGAATAGCCGATCAGATCGCGGAACATGGTGTTCTCATGTTCAGGCGATTTCACTGGCTCGCCACGATCGGGATTGGTCGATGACAGGATCAGGCCGCCGTGCAAGGCCAGCGCCAGGCACGTCGTGAAGAAGAAGGTGATGGCGATCATGTGCGCGGGATTGTAGTGGAAGTTGCCGTATTGGTAGCCGGTGTTCGACACCCAATCGAGATGGGTGATGATGCCGTAGGGGAAACCGTAGCTCCACGATCCCATCAGGACCGGCCGGATCACCACCAGGGTGAAATAGGCCAGGATGGCGAAGCCGAAGGCGAACGGCACGTGATAGCCGATCCCGAGCTTGCGACAGATTTCGACCTCGCGCAGTGCCCAGGAGACGAAAGCGCCGAGCGCGCAGATCGTGACGATCTGCCAGATGCCACCTTCCTGCAGCGGCGCGAAAGACAGGCCGTATTTGACGTCCGGCGGATTGACGCTGATCTGCCAGAGATTCCAGGTGGGGCCGAGCGCGGTATTCCACAGGATCATTGCGATGCCGACGAAGGAAAAGAACACCGTCGTCACCCCGAAGAACCCGACGTAAAACGGACCGACCCAGAAGTCGAACAGGTCGCCGCCGATGAGCGTTCCGCCGCGAACGCGATATTTTCTTTCAAAGCTGAGCATTGCCATCGTTCGTTCCTCCGCCTGCGCAAACCAGCGTAACCATCATCTCCGGGTCGCTACCGGAAGCGGACGAGACGGGCCGCTCGATCCTGCCTCGTCCGTTCCGGTACGCATTTCCTCATGCCATCAGGACGGCATGCTTGGTGGTGTGTACGGCAGAGTGATCTCTGACGTCTTCGCCTTGCGGGGCCCGTCCAACCAGTTGAACCGGTCGGTCGAGAGCAGGATGAAGTGGATCACGATCGCCAGTCCGAACAGGAACGTGAAGAGCGCGACCAAGGCACGGCGCGGATCGAACAGAAGCCAAATTCGCCACATGATTGCCTCCCTCTATGTCAAGTACGAAAGGGCGACGCTGGCGACGTGCTGGATGCTATCCAGCGCCGTCGTCTTGTAGCCGCCCGGGCCGGGCAACCAGGGACGCCACATCCAGGCGAGGATATGGGCAACCACCGCGACAGCCGTGAAGAGCAGGAAGCTCGTCATGAATATCGAATGGAATTCCTTGGCTTCAGCTTCGGATAGCCCCGATAAGGAACCGTCCTTCATTTGGTATCCTCCTAGTGATGGCCTTGCGGCCGTTCGCCGCCCGAGCGTGGGCGACAGCGATTGCCGGACCTTTCGATACGGCGCTTATCCACCCGGCGACTGGCCGGACGGAATCCCGGTTACAGGCCCATGAACGACGATGTGACGATCGTGCCCGCGGCACTGCGGGCCTCCGCGAAGATCGACTCGCGGTTCCTGGAATGATCGAAGGCCGCTCGTTTGCGCCAGGGCGTCAGCCGCGAGAGCGCGGCCCGCAATAGAAAGGCCCCGTAGCAGGCCCCAAACACCACTTGGGATTCGATGGTTCTGTTCCCGCCATGCGCTTTCGTTCGATCGCCATAAGCATAATCGGACATCGACATCACCTCCCGCATATCGTTCTTCAGGTGCAGATACGGAATCACCGGAAACAAGCCGGCCTCGATCATTCTCATGCTGGCGCTCCACTGATCAGCGCCGCGCGGGCCCTGGCCACGAAATCCGTGGTGACCCGCGCCTCGCCGGCCTGGCGCGCACCGCTCTCAGCGGCATCGCGCAGGCGCTTGGCCGCCGAAATGCGCACCAGCACCGGATGAGCCTCCAACACCTCGTCGAGCAGCGCCTTGGCCTCGTCGCTCCAGAGGATTTCCTCGTGCAGCCGCGCGGGCGTCGGGTCGACACGATCGAGATCGGCTGCCAAGGGCAGGATATTGAACAACGCGTCGAACAGCGCGTTGCAGACTTCCTGAACGAGGTAGGTCGCGCCCGAATAGCCCATGAACGGCGTGCCGGTATGGCGGCGGATCACCGCGCCCGGGAAGGACGCCGGCACATAGATAGCCCGGCCATTGGCCTCGGCCAAATACATGCGTTCGTTGTAGCTGCCGAACAGGATTAGCGGTGGCTTCTCGCGCACCGCGGATCGCACGGCATCGTTGTCCGGCTTGACGCCCGCCTTGCGCGAGAAGGAGAAGGTGCACGGCAGACCCATTTCTTTTTCCAGGAAATTCCTCACGCCGCGCGCATAGGTCTCGTTGGCGACGATGGCGAAGCTGGCTGTGCCGAAAAAGTCCTGGGTTACCGATCGCCACAGATCCCACAGCGGCTTGATGGTGGTGTGCTTCTCGCGCGCGATGAACGGCTCGGGATCGAGGCCCAGCAGTTCGCCGAGCTTGCGCAGAAATCTGGTGGTGGAGTGAAGGCCGATCGGCGCCTGCAAATACGGCCGCTCCAGCGCCTCGCACAGCATCCGGCCGAACTCTCGATACATGCAGACGTTGACGTCGGCGTTCACCAGCTTCGGAATGTCGGCAAGATGGCTTCCGAGCGGGAAAACCATGTTGATCTCGGCGCCGATGCCCTCGATCAGCCGGCGGATCTCGGCGAGGTCGGACGGCATGTTGAAGGTGCCGTAGATCGGCCCGATGATGTTGACGCGCGGTTTGACGCCGTCGGCGCGCGGCTTGCGCTCGGGAATTTTCTTGACACCGTATTCCTTCCAGAGCCAGACGATGGCGCGGTCGGCGCTCTGCCACTGATCTTCGTCGATGGTGCGCGGCAGGAAGCGCTTGATGTTGGTTCCCTCCGGCGTCACCCCGCCGCCAATCATTTCGGCGATCGACCCGGTGACCACGACGGCCGGCAGATAGGGATCGAGCACGCGGTGCGCGCGCTTCATCGCGCCCTCGGTGCCGGTCTGTCCGAGCTCTTCTTCGCCGAGGCCCGTCACCACGATTGGCAGCTCGTGCGGCGGCAAAGCGTCCGTATAGTGCAGCACCGATGTGACCGGCAGATTTTCGCAACCGACCGGACCGTCGATGATGACCTGCATGCCCTTCACGGCAGTGAAGGCGTACACCGCGCCCCAGTAGCCACCCGCACGATCGTGGTCGAGGACCAGCATCAGATCATCTCCTCGGCTTTGCGCTTCTTGGCCTGGGCTTCGATCTGCTTCCTGTATTTCTCGCGGAAGGCCACGTTTTCGTTCGGCGTATCTTCCCAGATGCCGGCGGCGTGGCCTTCGCCGACATCGCCGAAGAAGTCCTTCATCTCGTCGAAGCGACTCTGGTTGGCGAGCGCGGCGTTGACGACCTGCGCCAGCGAGCCGGCACCGGCGACGCCGAACAACGGGCGCGCCGAAATCAGATTGGTGAAATACAGCGCCGGGATCGCGAGTTGCTTGGCCTTCTGAACGACCGGCGTGGTGCCGATGGCCAGATCGGGCTTGAACTCGCCGACGGCGGCCAGATCCATTTCCAGCGATGCGCGATACTGAACGCGTGTGCCCCTGGCTTCCAGCCATTCGCGGTCGGCATCGGACCATTGCGTCCTCGGGCAGGCCGTGCCGACATAGGATACGCGCGCGCCGCTCTCGATGAGGAGCCGCGCGACGAGAAGTTCGGAACCTTCGTAGCCGGAGACCGTGATGCGCGCGTCGATCGGCTTCGCCGCCAGCGCGGCCTTGATCATCGGCAGGAAGCGGTTCTTGGCGGCGTCGATCTTGTCCCGCGCGACGTTGCAGGCCGTGCCGATGGCTTCAAGCCAGGCTTCGGTACCGTCATGCCCAACCGGCGCGGAACCTACGATCTTGCGGCCGGCCAGTTCGAACTGGCGGAAGCTCGCCGTGTAGAACGGATGGATCGCGGCAATAACGGAGCCATCGAGCGCGGCGTATAGCTCGCGCCACTCCCGGGTCGGCACCACCGGACCGGCCGCCAGACCGAGCGGATCGAGCATCATGCCGATACCGACGGGATCTGCCGGAAACATTTCGCCGACGAGGGTCACCGTCGGCCGTTCGCTCTTGCCACCGCGCGGCGCCTGAACCGGCCCCTGCTCCACTTCCTTGCGGGCATATTCGAGCATCGCTGCCGCCAGGACATCCTTGGCTTCGGCATGGGTCGGCACACCAAAGCCGGGCACGTCGATACCGATGATCCGTACCCCGTTGATTTCGTCCGGCAACAGATCGAGCGGAACGCCGGACGCCGTGGGTACGCAGAGATTGGTGATGATGATGGTGTCGTACAGCGCAGGATCGGCGAGCTTGAAGACAGCTTCGCGAATGTCCTCGAACAGCTTGCCGGTGACCAGCGTCTCGGAGTTGAAGGGAACGTAGCCGACCGTTCGCCGCGCGCCGTAGAAATGCGAGGTGAAGGTCAGCCCGTAGACGCAGCAGGCAGAGCCCGACAGGATCGTCGCGGTGCGCCGCATCCGCAGGCCGACCCGCAGCGAACCGAATGCCGGGCACATGCTTTGCGGCTGGTCGTGCGGACCTTTGGGATAGTCGGCGGCATAACGATCGAGGATCTCGCTCTTTCCCGCAGCGCCGGCGGCAGCCTTGAGTTCAGCAGCACCGGCATGACAGCCCAAGCCGTCGCTCTTGGTCGCTGCGGTGTTGATGGCGGGCTGTGCAACGACGGCGTCCGTCGCCGCCACGTCGAGCTCGACGGGCTCGTTCACGACGGACTCGGCGATGGCGCCGGCGTATCGCGGCAGGATGACGTTCATGTTGCGCTCCGCGTCATGCTGCCGCTCACGCCGCGTCGTAGACGACTTCGAGGGACGGCTTGTCGACGACCGACTTGCCGCACATGTCCTCCATGGTCGCAGGCTCGAGCACGACTCCGCGGCCGACCACTTCGCCCTTGAACAGGCTCAGCAGACCGTCCTGAGTCAGCGGCGCGGGGCGAACCGGCGGTGCCAGGCCAACATTGGTGGCAAGTTCTTCGAACAGCGAGCTCCACGCTCCGCCCGGCAGGCCGATGATCTCGTAATTCGCGCTCTTCTTGCGGATGTCGTCGTCGGCGGGGATTGCCGCGAGAACGGGGATACCGACCGTTTTGGCGAACGCCGCCGCCTCGCCGGTGCCGTCGTCCTTGTTGATGACCATGCCGGCGACGCCGACATTGCCGCCGAGCTTGCGGAAGTATTCGACCGCCGAGCAGACATTGTTCGCGACGTAGAGCGACTGGAGATCATTCGAGCCGACGACGATGACCTTCTGGCACATGTCGCGCGCGATCGGCAAGCCGAAGCCGCCGCAGACCACGTCGCCAAGGAAATCGAGCAACACGTAGTCGAATCCCCATTCGTGGAAGCCGAGCTTCTCCAGCAGTTCGAAGCCGTGGATGATACCGCGGCCGCCGCAGCCGCGGCCGACTTCGGGGCCGCCGAGCTCCATCGCGAACACGCCGTCGCGCTTGAAGCAGACATCACCGATCTTCACTTCCTCGCCCGCAAGCTTCTTCTTCGACGAGGTTTCGATGATAGTCGGACAGGCGCGACCGCCGAACAGCAGCGAGGTGGTGTCGCTCTTGGGGTCGCAGCCGATCAGCAGCACCTTCTTGCCCTGCTGAGCCATCATGTACGAGAGATTGGCCAGGGTGAAACTCTTGCCGATGCCGCCCTTGCCATAGATGGCGATGATCTGGGTTTCCTTGGTCGCCGGCGTCGTCACCGGCGCGTCGGGCTCGATCGACGCTTCCGCCCGCAGAGCGTCCTTCATGGTGATGGTTGGCACGACATTCATGAGAGCGAACTCCAGTTCAGGACCATTTTCAGGCAAGCCGGATCCTCGAACGCGATGCGATACGCATCCGCGGCAGCCCGGGCGTCGTGGTGGTGGGTGATCAGTCCGTCGAGCGAGAGACGCCCGGATTCGATCAGCCTCTTGATCGCGATCAGATCCGCTGGTTGCCACTCCGCGGCAACGCGTAGCCGCGCCTCGCGCATGAAGGCGGGCGGGAACGCAAAGGACAGTCGCTCGCTGTAGAAGCCGGCCAGCACGATCTCGCCGCCCGGCGCGATGCGACCAATCAAGGAATCGAGCAGGCCCGCGTCGCCGCTGACGTCGTAAATGCTCTTGTAGTCGCGCCGCGTATCGTGCTCGGGATCGATCACGCCATAGTCGATCGCGCCCCCGACGCGCGCTGGATTCGTCTCCCACACGGTCGGCGGCTCGTTACGAACAGCGAGCGAGATGCGGGCCAGCAGCCGCCCCAGCACGCCGTGACCGACAATGCAGTCCGGCGCCGAGGCGCCGCGCGCGGCGATGGCGTGATAGGCCGTCGCCGCCAGCGCCAGCAGGATTCCACGCTCACCGAAATGCTGATCGAGCGACACCACGCGTTTGGCGGGCACGACCAGGCGCGAGGCCGAGGCACCGAACAGGCCGCGCACCTCGCCGAAACATTTTGCGCCGGGAACGAAGACCCGCTGGCCAGGATGCAGATCGGTGGCCGATCCCGCTTCAACGACATGCCCGACCGACTCGTAGCCCGGCACCAGCGGATATCCCATGCCCGGAAACGAAGGCATCCGGCCCGACCAAAGCAACCGCTCTGTGCCCGTGCTGACGCCACTCCAGTCGACATCGACGACGACGTCGTCGGCGGTCGGAGGAGTCAAAGCCAGCCGATTGAGCTCGATCTGCTCCGGCTGCTTGAGAACTACCGCGATGGTCTCCATCGCACACTCCGATCTTCGGCGGCTATTCCGCAACTGTCATGCTAGACTTACATTTTGGACTGTCAAGTTTGATTAACGTCAATCTTGCTGTTTCGCGCCGTTATCACGCTTGCCAGCATCGGCATTGCGACCGGCCGCAGCGCAATATCGATAAAGCCGGCCTCGGTGAGCATGTCGCGCAGCCGCGCGAAAGTCCGGGGACGGCCGCTGCCCATTGCAAGCAGATAGAAAGCGAAATAGGCGTCCCCGATTGGCTCGGCACCGCGAACGCCGGAGATGGGCTCGGCAATGAGAAGCGTGCCATCGGATGACAGGGCCACGCGAATCGCACGCAGCAGAGTCATGATGTCGGCGTCGTCGTGATCGTGGATCACCCGCACCAGCGAGACGATATCGGCCCCCTCGGGGAGACGGTTCGCAAGAAAGCTCCCTCCGATCGCGACCGCACGCGATGACAGCCCCTCCGCACGAAACCGTTCGCTGGCCTGGTCGGCCACCGCGGGCAAATCGAACAGAACGCAGCGCAGTTTTGGTGCCCGTGCCGCGACGGCGGCGATGAAGGAGCCGTCGCCGCCGCCTATGTCGAGCAGGCAGCGATGTTCGCGAAAGGAGTAAGCCGACAGCACCTGTTGCGATATCATCGGCTGTGACGCCGCCATCAATGCGGTGTATGGCCCGATCGCGTCACGCGACAGATTGGCGGCCTTGCGATTGCCTGCATAGGGCCAATACGCGGCGAGTTGTCCTGCGCCGACGTCACCGCGCAGCAGCGCGATCGGATCCTTCAGGTCGTCATACAGCATCGCATGATGCTCGATCATGGCGACAACGCCGGGATTGCCCCTCAGGGCTGCCCCGAGCGAACCAAGGCCGTAACGGCCGTCGCTGCGACGCTGCAGCAGTTGCAGCGAGACCGCCGCATCGAGCAGCATCAGCGTCGCGTCGGACGGTAGCGGCAGACGCGATACGAGTTCTGCCGAACTCAACGGCCCATCTGCCAGTTGATCGAACAGCTTCAGGCGGACGCACGCGAACAGAACCTGTGAATAGACGAAGCCGGCGCAGAGGTCGAACAGCGCGCCCGCCCGCCGCCGCGCGATCGGCCGCGTTAGCGCAAAATTGGCTGCAAATCGCTGAAAAGCTGGATTGGCGAGGATCGAATCGCGCCAGCCCAGCAGGCGATCACGCAAAGATGGCCGCGACATGCCGTGTGCCGAAGGTACGACATTCACACCGCGCGCCGCCTCGGATGTCTCGCCGCCGCTATCACGATGTGTGATCGCGGCCATGGTGGCTATGCCGCGAACTGGGCAAGCTTGGCAGGCACCAGGCGCCTGGCTTCCGAGAGCATCAGCGAACGCAATTCGGCGCCATTGGGACATGGCGGAATCGCATCGATTGCGCCGCGCACCAGGTCGTGCAAACGGTAGAGTGCGCCATCGAGGCCAAGCTCGATCACGGCGCTCGGACGCCCGAGGGCGAGGTCGCGGCCGACGGGCTTGCCGATCTCATCTTCCTCGGAGGCAGCGTCACGAATATCGTCGGCGACCTGATAGGCCTCGCCGAGCTTCTCCCCAACCATCCGCCACGGCTCGCAATCGGCACCGGCCGACGCGGCGCCCGCAACGGTCGCCGCAGCGAACAGCGCGCCTGTCTTGGCACGGTGATAATGTGCGAGATCGATCTGGTTTTCGCATTCCCAGGCTTGCCCCGCGACGATCCCTGAGGGAACGCCGACCGATCCGGCCACCGTCAGGGTGAGCGTCGCCAGCCGCTCCGGCGTGCATTGAAGACGCGCCAGCGTCTGGAATGCGAGCACGATCAACGCATCTCCAGTGAGAACCGCGAGCGGCTCGCCGAACGCCTTGTGCACGGAGGGACGGCCGCGCCGCGTCTCCGCCGCGTCGAAGCACGGCAGGTCGTCGTGCACGAGCGAGGCACAATGCAGGAGTTCGAGGGCCGCGCCGGCAGCTTCCGTGGCGGCGGGATGATCCTCGCCGCAGGCGGCTGCGACGCTGTGGCAGAGCCTTGGTCGCACGCGCGCACCGCGGGGAAACACCGCGTAGCGCATGGCCGCTGCCAGCCGGGGGGGACAGCCGGGAAGCTCAGCCTGGCCAATCGCGTCGTTGAGTGCCCGTTCGATCCGGCTGCTGACGTCCATGGCTGGCTCCCGTGTTTGACACAAGGAATGTCAATTTGACTTGTCGTAGTGAGTGTAAATAATTATAGACACATGTCAACGACAACCCGGAGCAGCTGCGCAGATGCCCAGAGATCGTGTTGTCGTTGTCGGTAGCGGCGTCGCGGGACTCGTCTCAGCCTTCGCACTCGCAGCACGCGGCCTTGATGTCACTGTCCTCGAACGCGCCGCCGCGCCGGGCGGCAAGATGCGGCAGATCGCGATCGGGTCGTCGCGGATCG
Source organism: Bradyrhizobium manausense (assembly GCF_018129685.1). GTDB lineage: Bacteria > Pseudomonadota > Alphaproteobacteria > Rhizobiales > Xanthobacteraceae > Bradyrhizobium > Bradyrhizobium manausense_D. The sequence goes on along the minus strand of NZ_JAFCLG010000004.1, from coordinate 145,265 downwards.
ACAGCGGTCCGACCGTCTTCACGATGCGCTGGGTCTTCGACGAACTGTTCGCAGCGGCCGGCCGAAATTTCACAGACCATGTCCGGCTGCGCCCGCTGGAGGTTCTGGCGAGACACGCTTGGGATGAGCACGCCCGGCTCGATTTGTTTTCCGACCACGAGCGTACCGTCGATGCGATCGCGACTTTTGCCGGCGCACAGGAAGCAGATGGTTACCGCGCCTTCTGCCGCGATACCCGTGGCATCTATGAGATTCTCGAAAAACCGTTCTTGCGCGCCTCCCAGCCTAGCATGGGCGGACTGATCGGCGCCGACGGCCTTCGCGGGCTGATGCGGCTGCCGCAGATCAAGCCGTTCTCGTCGATGTGGTCGGCGCTGGGGCGATATTTCGCCGATCTGAGGCTGCGGCAGTTGTTCGGACGCTACGCAACTTATTGCGGATCGTCGCCGTATCTCGCGCCGGCGACGCTGATGCTGGTTGCGCATGTCGAGCGCGAGGGCGTCTGGTCCATCGACGGCGGCATGCAGGCGCTCGCGAAAACGCTGGCGGAGTGCGCAGGCTCCTTCGGCGCTGCGATTCGCTACGGCGAGGACGTCAGCGAAGTCCTGATCTCCGGCGGCCGCGCCAGCGGCGTCAGGCTCGCAAGCGGCGAGCGCATTGCGGCGGACGCCGTGATCGTGAATGCTGATGTTGGCGCCGTCGCGGACGGAGCGTTCGGTACCCCTGTCCGTCGCGCTGCGGCGGCGATCCCGCTCCGCGCCCGCTCGCTGTCGGCCATGACATGGAGTGTCGTCGCAAAGCCTGATGGCTTCCCGCTCCACCGACACAACGTCTTTTTCTCGGGCGACTATGCAGCCGAGTTCGACGACATTTTCGCGCGGGACCGGCTGCCGCGCGAGCCGACGGTCTATGTCTGCGCCCAGGATCGCGACGACAACGATATCGCGCCGAACGGCCCCGAACGATTTCTGGTCCTGGTCAACGCGCCCGCAAATGGCGACCGGCATGTCTACGATGCAACGGAGGTGGCACAATGCGCGCAACGAACATTCGACATGCTGGAGCGCCGCGGTCTGCGAATCCAGCCGCAAGCAGATGCGACGCAAGTGACGACGCCAGCGGATTTCAACCGGATGTTTCCGGCCACTGGCGGCGCGTTGTACGGCCGCAGCTCTCACGGATGGACGGCCTCTTTCCAGCGTCCGGGCGCACGAACCAGAATTCCGGGCCTGTATCTGGCAGGGGGCAGCACGCATCCGGGTCCGGGCGTGCCGATGGCGGCCTTGTCGGGTCGTTCGGCGGCAGCGAGCCTGCTCGCGGACCTGACTTCTCACGGGTCGTTCCGGCGAACGGCTATGCGTGGTGGTATGTCGATGCGCTGAGCGACGACGGACAAAACGGCATCACCATCATCGCTTTCATCGGCAGCGTGTTCTCACCCTATTACGCGTTCGCACGGCGCAAGGGACCGGCCGATCCGCTCAATCATTGCGCCGTCAATATTGCAATCTATCGCAGCGGCGGCAATCGTTGGGCCATGACGGAGCGGCCGCGCGGGGCGGTCAGCCGTACGACGGACACATTCACAGTGGGCCCAAGCCATCTGTCCTGGGACGGCAAATCGCTGACCATCAATGTCGACGAAATCTCGGTTCCGATCCCCGGACGCCTGCGCGGCACCATCCGGCTGGTCCCCACCGCGATCGCACAGCACGCCTTCGTGCTGAATCGGGACGGTCATCATCGATGGTGGCCGATAGCGCCATGCGCGCGCGTCCAGGTGCGGCTCGATCATCCGCGCCTGAGCTGGCAGGGTGACGGCTATTTCGACATGAACTGCGGCGACGCACCGCTGGAGCACGGCTTTTCGGATTGGCAATGGGCACGCGGAGCGATGCAGGACGGCACGGCGATCCTTTACGAAGCGGAACGGCGCGACGGCAGCCGGGTCGACCTGGCGATGACGTTCGATCCGAACGGACGGATGCAGATCTTCGAGCCGCCGCCAACGGTGGACCTGAGGCGCAGCGGCTGGCGCGTCGCCCGCAGCGTGCGCAGCGACAGCGCCGCCAAGATCGTCAAGACCCTCGAAGATGCGCCGTTCTATGCCCGCTCGGTCGTGTCGGCGACGCTCCTCGGCGAGCCCGTGACGCTGATGCACGAAAGCCTGTCACTTGATCGCTTCAATATGCCAATCGTCCAGGCCATGCTGCCATTTCGCATGCCGCGGGCGCGGAGGTAGATCTGGCGGGATCAAGGTGACGCGGTCGGCTTTTGCTGCTTGGTCGGTTCAGCTTCCTTCTTTCTGTCGAGCCGCCGGCAAACCAGTTCGAGGACACCCCAGGCCGCCGCGAACATGAGCACCACGAAGAGCTCGATGAAACCAAGATAGCTGTCCATGATGTCGCCCCGCGAAACTCTCCGCAGCTACCGTTTCAGTACAGAATTGGTTTCAGCCGAATGTTACACCCAGCTCACCAGCGGCGGCATCGAACTCAGGATGGTCTCGATGTTGCCGCCGGTCTGAAGTCCGAACATTGTGCCGCGGTCGTAGAGCAGATTGAACTCGACATAGAGGCCGCGGCAGGCGAGCTGCTGCGCGCGCTCGGCTTCGGTCCACGGTTCCATCATCCGTCGGCGCACGATCCGTGGATAGACATCCAGCAAAGCAAGTCCGACGTCGCGCGTGAAGGCGAAATCCTTGTCGAAGTCGCCCGTGTTGAGATGATCGTAGAAGATGCCGCCGACGCCGCGCGCCTGGCCCCGATGCGGCAGGAAGAAGTAGGTATCGGCCCACGGTTTGAACTTGCCATAATAGCCGGGATCGTGAGCGTCGCAGGCCCGCTTCATGGCGGTGTGAAACGTCACGGCGTCCGGCGCGTCCTGGGTTCGCTGCTCGGGCAACATCGGCGTGAGATCCGCCCCCCCGCCGAACCATCCATGCGTTGTCGACAGAAATCGTGTGTTCATGTGTACGGTCGGCACCCGCGGGCTGCGCGGATGCATGATCAGGCTGATGCTGGTGGAGACATAGTCGAGCTGAATGCCGTCGCCCGGCAACTTTTTGGCCATCTCTGGCGTAAGCGTGCCGTTGGCCGATGAAGTATGGATACCGATCTTCTCGAACAGTCTGCCACCGCTGAGGAAACCACCGGTACCGCCACCGCTGCCGGTCGCGCGCTGCCACGGCTTGTAGGTGAAGGTGGCAGGCTCTCCCGGGAACAGCTCGGCCGGGGCCTCGCGCTCCAGCAACTCGACCTCGGCGCAGATCCTGTCGCGCAACGATTCGAACCAGACCTTCGCTTCGGCACGTCGCCGTTCGACGAGACCGTTGCTGCCTTCCCGGATGGACTCGGTGCCGTGCATCTCGTTTGTTCTACCGGTAGGAGGCCGTGCGTTGCAGCTGGTCGCGACGTTCCAGCCGCTCGAACAGATCGATCACCCAGACCACGCGGTCCTCGATCGGCCGCCGCCGCGGCTGCGCGTTATCGCGCAGCGGCGTTGCCGCTACGGCCTCGACCAGGAAACGGGTCTCTTCAATATCGGCGGTCTTGACGTCAAGCTTTCTCGCAGGTGCCCATTCCGTTTGCGGCAAGAGCAGCGTTCGCGCCAAGACCGCGAGCTTGCGGTTGGTGGAGACGACCGCACGCTGCGACACCGAATCCAGCCCGCTCCGCTCCAGTTCGCGGCCGATCTCGGCATAAAGTGCGCGGGCCGCATAGATTCCGGGACGGCAGCCGATCGGCAGGTTGGCGATCCCGTGCGTCGCGCGGGAATAGAAGGTATCGGCCGCATCGAGCAGCCTCTGTACGATGGCCGCAACCTCAGGCGTGAAACAAGGGTTCGCCAGCCAAATGTCCGGATCGACCCCCGCCTCACGCAGCCACGATTGCGGCAGATAGAGCCGGCCGGCGCGGGCGTCCTCACCGACGTCGCGAGCGATGTTGGTCAACTGCATCGCGACGCCGAGATCGCAGGCGCGCGCAACAATCTCGGGAGCGCGCTGTCCCATCACGAGCGTCATCATCGCGCCGACAGCACCCGCGACCCGCGCTGCGTAGGCCGTGAGATCCTGCAACGTCTCATAGCGGCGGACCTCCGCATCCCATGCCAGCCCCTCGAGCAGGGCTTCCGGCAACTCACGGGGAATGCAGAATTTCGAGACGACGTCGGCAAACAGGCGATCCGCAGCAAGGTCGGTCGGCTGGCGCCGATAGGCGCGATCCAGCCGGTCCCGCAACCGCGTCACTGCCGCAGCGCGGTCCTCGCCGAGATCGACGGCATCATCGGCCAAACGGCAGAAAGCGTACAGCGCGATGGCGGGCTCGGCGACCCGGCGCGGCAGCACCTTCGAGGCCGCGTTGAAGGTCCGTGAGCCGCCCTTGAGCAGGGCACGGCAGGCAGCCATGTCGATGGGATCGAGCCTTATCGTCATGCGGTCACCATGCTTGCAAGGTGCGAGGCTTCAGGCACCTGGGAATCCAGAACGCGCGCCGACGAGAGCACGCCGGGCAGGCCCGCCCCGGGATGCGTGCCGGCGCCGACCAGATACAGATGTTCGATATCTTCGCTCTTGTTGTGCGGGCGAAACCACGCACTTTGCGTGAGGATCGGCTCCAGCCCGAAGGCCGCGCCGCGAAACGAGGAGAGACGGTCCTGGAAATCCTGCGGCGTCAGCATCCGCGAACTGACGATCTCATTCTCGAGATCAGGCAGCATGGTCCTGGAGAGTTCGCCTGCAATCGCCTGGCGGTAGCCTTCGGCCACAAGACTCCAATCGGTCCCGCTTTGCAGATGCGGGACGGGTGAAAGCACGTAGAACGCGTCGCAGCCGTCGGGTGCAAGGGATGTGTCAGTCGCGGTCGGGCGATGCAGATACAGGCTGAAATCGTCAGCCAGAATCTTGCGATCGAAGATGTCCGTCAGCAATCGCTTGTAGCGCGGCCCCAGCAGGATCGTGTGGTGCGGCACGCCCTCGTATCTGCGACGTGTGCCGAAATACCAGACGAACAGGCTCATCGAATAACGCGCACGTTCGATGCGCCTGTCGGTCCAACGCGACCGCGCTGACGCAGGCACCAGATGTCGATACGTCCATGCGGAATCGGCGTTCGACACCACGACATCGGCGGCAATGGTCTCGCCCGAAGCCAGCCGTACGCCGCGCGCAACGCCGTTATTCACGACGATCTCGCGGACCTCCTGGTTGCAGCGGAGCTTGCCGCCCTGTCCCTCGATCAACTTGACCAGGCCATCGACCAGCCGTCCAGTGCCGCCAAGCGCAAAATGCACGCCCCAGCGCCGCTCCAGAAATGCGATCAGGCAATAGATCGAACTCGCGGTGAGGGGGTTGCCCCCGATCAGCAGCGGATGAAAGCTGAAGACGACGCGCAGGCGCGGGTCGCGGAAGAACTTCGAAACCAGCGCATAGACACTGCGATAGCTCGACAGCCGCAGCATCTCGGGCGCGATCTTCGCCATATCCGTCCATTTGCTGAACGGCACGTCGCCGAGCCTCTCGAAGCCGACCTTGAAGATCTCCTCGCTGGCCTTCATGTACGCGTCGTAGCCATCAACGTCACCAGGCGAAAATCGCGCGATCTCGCGGCGCATCGCGCCAGCATCGCCGGAATAGTCGAAGTGCGATCCGTCCTGAAACCGAATCCGGTAGAACGGCGAGACCGGTACCAGCGTCACGTCGTCGGACATCTTTCGTCCGCACAGCTTCCACAATTCCTCGAATAGGAAAGGCGCGGTCACGATGGTCGGCCCCGCGTCGAAGGTGAAGCCGTCCTGCCGGTAGACGTAGGCACGGCCGCCAGGGGCATCGAGCTTTTCGAGAACCGTGACGCGGTAGCCCTTTGCGCCGAGCCGGATTGCGGCTGCCAATCCGCCAAAGCCGCTGCCGATCACCACCGCATGCGGCTGGCAATGCGGTGGCGCTGATGGCGTTGTTCGGACTGAGGTAGAGTCCAGCATGCGGCCACTGTAATTAATTCTTGACAGTTGCCTAGCCTGAAAGTGTACATTCCTTGTTACATTTGTTGAGCCGCTTGCTCGGCCGCATTTGCGTGGGCGTATTTCATGATGAGGTGCGCGATCAGTTGCGGCTGCTCTTCGTGCGCGAGATGGCCGAGGCCGGGCAGTCGCTCGATCACGGCACTTGGAAGAATCTCGCGAACCTGTCGCGCGACCTCCGGCGATATCGAACGATCATTGGTGGCGGCCACCAGGACCAGCGCCGTCGTCAGCCGTGGCAGATCGTGCAGCAGCGGCTCGAGTTTCCAGTTCGCCATCATCCCCAGTGCGGCCGCAACATGCGCGGGATTCCGCACCAGCCTGCGATAGAGTGCAATCCCCTCCTGATCGATGGTCGAACCGGTGTTGGCGATCAGCCGCTCGACCGCGCCGGCATGAGATGCCTGCCAGGCGAACACCCGGGGCACCAGCGGATTCATCACCAGCAGATTCGCCAGCGGCGCGACCAGATGGTTGGCCACGCCGCCGAACGGCATGAAGGCGCCGTTCAGGGCGATCAGCAAACGCGGTGCGATGCGGCCGGCGAGACACATGCGCGCCGATATCGCCGCCCCCGCGGAATGAGCGACCGCGATCTCCGGCTTGATCTCCAGCTTGCGCAGCAGCGCGCCGATGTCCGCCGCCATGCCCGGCAGCGACAGCCGGTGTGACGGCGGAGATTGGGTAAATCCGTGTCCGGGCAAGTCCGGGGCGATCACCGAGAAATGCCGGGCCAGCAGCGGCAACAATTCGCGCCAGGAATGCGTTGCGGCCCCGGTACCGTGAATCAACAGCAGCGACGGCCCATCGCCCATTCGCTGCACATGCCAGCGGATCCCGGCCGCCTCGACGAACACACTGGCATTCCGGTTGGGCCAGTCCGTACCATCGCGGCTCCAGACGAGACCGAACATGGCAGTGCCTTATGAGGCCGATGCCGACGGCACGCCGGCAAGGAACGCGTCGTAGGCCGCAATGAATTCGGCTTCGGCTTCGAAGTGCGGCATCGCACCGGTCGAGAACACACGAATGGTCCAGTTGGCGCGGCCCTCGACTTGTGACTTGTTGGTGTAGTCGACGAAATCACCGCGCATGCCGTGGCTCATCCAGACCGGCAGTGTCAGTGAATTGTAGATTTTCGGAATGTCCTTGCTGAACAGAAATCCGGAAACGAAATAATATGGTGCGTGCTGCGCTCCGGGTTGGTGGGTGGTGAGATAGTCGTACTCCAGTAAGCCCTCGTCGATATTGGTCGAGCCCCAGGTCTTGTTCAGGAAATAGCGGATGATGCGACGGCTGGTCAGCAGCCGGAAGAAGCCTTCGCTCCACAAGGGAAACTCGAAAAGTCCGTGTAGCCACGGCTTGCCGCGGGTGCCTTCGCGCGTGGTCGCGGTCTTGTCGAATGTGGTGAAACCGGTCGGGCTGACGAGCGCCAGAGAGCGGAATGCCAGCGGCGACTCAGAGACGGCCCGCGCAAGAAATTCCGACGACAGCGACACCGCCAGTGCGTCGATCGGACTGCGGCCGAAATCGTTCTGGATTTCGCGAACCGCAACCAGGATCGCATCCGTCATCATGCGTACGGTATATTCGCGCTTTCCGCGCTCGGAATGACCAAAACCGGGAAGCTCGAGCGCGTAGACGGTCCGGGTTCGGCGGTAGTGTTCGTAAAGCGGCTTGACCTCATAGGCCGAGGCCGCGGCATTGACGCTGTGAACCAGCAACAGCGGTGGGAATTTGCCGGGTGCCTCGGGACCGGCCGAAAAATATGTCAGCCGTCCGACTGGACTGCCAATCTCATGGCGCTGCCCCGAGACGGGCGCCGGCAATTCGTCAATGCCATGCAACGCAGAAGAACGAATCGTCGGGGCGGCTGCGCTCATCGCAAATCTCCTTTTTTGAACTCGATCGCATCTCGCCGTGGCCAAGACCGTAACAGCAGTGTATCAGAAATGACAATCGTGCTTGTCGACAACATCGGAAACGCTGCTTGACAACGTCTTTGCCCCCCAAGCCCTTTGTCGAAGTCCTTTCCGGCCGCCGCCAGCCGGTTCCCCCGCTCTGGATGATGCGACAGGCCGGCCGCTATCTGCCCGAATACCGCGACGTTCGCGCCAAGGCCGGCGGCTTTCTCGATCTCTGTTTCACGCCCGAACTTGCCGCCGAAGTGACGCTGCAGCCGATCCGTCGCTTCAACTTCGATGCGGCGATCATCTTCTCGGATATCCTCGTTGTCCCCTATGCGTTGGGCCGCGACGTCCGGTTCGAAGCCGGCGAAGGACCGCGGCTCGATCCCCTGGACACACCGGACAGGGTCGGCACACTGGCCTCGACCGGCGATTTCACCAAGCTCGAGCCGGTGTTCGAAGCGCTGCGCCGCGTGCGCCGCGAGCTCGATCCCAGGATCGCGCTGATCGGATTTTGCGGGGCACCGTGGACGGTTGCGACCTACATGGTCGCGGGCCACGGCACGCCGGATCAGGCACCGGCGCGGATGATGGCCTACCGCCATCCCGACGCGTTTGCGCAGATCATCGACACGATCGTCGGGAACTCGATTCACTACCTGCTCGGGCAACTCGCCGCCGGCGCCGACGTGCTGCAGATCTTCGACACGTGGGCCGGTGTGCTCCCGCCGCGCGAATTTCAGCGCTGGTCGGTCGAACCGACCAGGCGCATCGTCCAGGGTATCCGCAAACAGGTTCCCGACGCGAAGATCATCGGCTTTCCACGCGGGGCCGGCGCATTGCTGCCGGGATATGTCGAGGCAACCGGCGTCGATGCGGTCAGCATCGACTGGACGGCAGAGCCGTCGCTGATCCGTGAAAGGGTTCAGAACCGCGTTGCGGTGCAGGGCAATCTGGATCCGCTGGCTCTGATTGCAGGCGGGGACGCACTGGATCGATCGATCGATGACGTGCTGGCGAATTTCGCGGGGGGCCGGCTGATCTTCAACCTCGGCCACGGCATCCAGCCCGAAACCCCGATCGCGCATGTCGAGCACATGGTGAGGCGGGTTCGGGCCTTCAATGGATCGCTTTAGCCGGCGCTGGCGAGCACCGCTTTCGACAAGGTCGCTGCGTCGGCATGCGGCAAGGGCAGATAGCGTGCGCCCATTTCGTTGGCGATGGATTCCCCTGAAATCCCCGGGCGCGGCGAAGTATCAACCAGGACGACCCTGATACCGGCGCCGCGCAACTGCCGCGCCGCGCTCATCGCGTCGTCCTCGGCACGCGGACGCCCCTGCCCGCCATCGCGTGCAATGTTGGCGCGGCCATCGGTCAGAACGATTACCGTCGGCGTCTGTCCCTTCCGGCGGACCGAGTCGGACAGCATGAACGCCGCATCGAGCCCTGCAGCCAAAGGCGTACCGCCACCACCCGGCAATCCCGCAAGGCTGCGTTTGGCACGCGCCAGCGAACGGGTCGGCGGCAGCAGCATTTCGGCGCCACTGCCGCGAAACGCAATCAATGCCACCTGATCGCGCCTGATGTAGCAATCGGCCAGTAACAATTCGACCGCCCCCTTGGCTTCCGCGAGCCGGTGCAACGCCGCTGAGCCGGATGCATCGACGACGAAAATCGTGACAGTTTCCGTGCGCTGCTTGAAACGCGAGATGCGGAAGTCATCCTTGCGTATCAGAATGCGGGGCCGGGATTGCTCGGCCGATCCGGCCACTTCGCGGCGCCGCAAAGGTTGCCATGGCGCCGCCGCGCGCAGGGTTTCGATGACGTTGAGTCTGGCGCCGGCACGCAACGCGCCGCGCAACACGCCGGCCGGACGCCCACGCTTGCCGGATTTCTGCAACGCACCGGCCTTGCCGGAGGAACGACTGCGCGATCGTCCCGCGGATCCCGCACGAAGCGCCATCAGCACATCCGGCGGGATTGCGGCCTGCACCGCGGCGAGAATGACTTCGTCGAGCGCCCGATCGACGTCGGCGGTTTGATCGTCGCCACCGGACTCGTCCGCTTCGTCTTCCGTCGGCGGGGGTGGCTGCTCCGGTTGGGCCTCTTGATCCGCTGGCGGAAACACCAGCGCGCGGGGCGCCAGCACTAGCCGTGCAGCCAACGCCAAGTCTTCCTGTTCGATTCTGGAATGACCTGCAAGCGCAGCACTGGCGCGGGCGATCCGCAGCGCCAGCAATGGCGCACGCAACGAGCTGATTCCAAGCGCGGCGGCCGCGGTACATAGAGCCACGATCCGGGCCACGTCGGCCTTGAGCGATGGCAGCGTCGCGCGGGCCGCTGCAATCTCCCCGGCATCCAGCGCGAATTCCTCGGCGTCACGGACGCCGATTGCGTTGAGATCGAGGTGAAGTGCCAGACGATCGCGCAGCGACGCCGGCGCAAATTCATCCTCAAGGCCCTCATCGATGGCGATGACGCCGAAACGCGCAGGCATCCGAAGCGACAGGCCGTCGCGCTCGACAATCGTTTCCCCGGCGTCCATCGCGGCCGTGACATGAACCGTCGTTGCGGCCGGCAGCCGCTCCGCCATCGCTAGCATGATCACGCCGCCATCGGCTTCCGCCAGCAGGCCGCGCTCGGCAACGGGACGGCCGGCCAGCAACGTCGCATTGAGGTCCAGCCCACCGAGCAGCCGGCCTTCGGCGATATTCAGTGGCATCTGCTTCATATTGACCGATGGCGGCAGTGCCGCACGAAGCAAGGCGAGCCAGCGATCCCGCACCGGGCCCGCGCGGGATCTCAACACCACGCCGCCTGTCCCCGACGGGTCCACGGCGAATAACTGCAACGCCGTCACCGCATCGGACCAGGCGGCAGCGCCGGTCATCCCAGCACCTCCGATATCGCACGGTCGACACGTACCGAGGAGCCCGCATCATCGAGGGGATTGCGCCGCAAGCGATGACGCAAGGCCGAAGGCGCAATCCGGCGCAGATGATCGTCGGTCACGGTCTTTGCGGAGTCGAGCGCCGCAAGCGCACGGGCCGCGCGCATCAATGTCAGCTCGCCACGCAAGCCGTCGGTGCCGAGCGCCATGCAGAGCTTTGCGGCGCGTTCGAGCGTTACATCAGGCACCGAGACCGATGATAGTTTCTCCCGCGCCCCGATGATCTTCTTGCGAAGCTTGGCCTCGTCCTTGACCCAATTGGCGACGAAGGCTTCGCTATCGCTTTCAAAGGCGTCACGACGCCGCACCACCTCGATCCGGTCCGCGAGATTGTCGGGGGTCTTCACCTCCACCGACATGCCGAAGCGATCCAGCAATTGCGGGCGCAACTCGCCTTCCTCAGGGTTTCCTGTGCCGACCAGCACGAACCGCGCCGGATGGCGTATGCTCAGGCCTTCGCGCTCGACGACATTTTCGCCGGACGCAGCGACATCGAGCAGGAGGTCGACGAGGTGATCCTCCAGCAGATTGGCTTCGTCGATGTAGAGAAACCCGCGATGCGCGCGGGCCAGCAATCCCGGCTCGAACGCCTTCTCTCCGCGCGCCAGTGCTCGTTCCAGATCGAGTGCCCCGACGACGCGATCCTCGGTTGCTCCAAGCGGCAGATCGACCACCGGCACCGGGATCTGTACGGACTTCAGCCCGCCCTTGGCTGTGCGAGCGCGGCAGTCTTCGCAAAGCTCGGCCGGCCGGTCAGGATCGCAATTGTAGCGGCAGCCGACAACGACCTTCATCTTCGGCAGCAACGCCGCAAGCGCGCGGACCGCCGTGGACTTGCCGGAGCCGCGATCGCCAAAGGCCAGCACGCCGCCGACCTTGGGATCGACCGCCGCGATCAGCAGCGCGAGCTTCATCTCGTCCTGGCCGACAATTGCGGAGAATGGAAACGCTGTTGCCATGCTAACCTTTCATCGCCCTGGCCGCGTACGCGCAATGATATCGGCCGCACCCTTGTGAAGCAGTTCCAATCCGACCGCGCGACCGAGTTCGCGAGGGCGGTTGGCGGGCCCGGAACGGGTCACCTCGATAAACCGACCTTCACTCGCCTCGTCCAGCACCGAAGCGGTGAGCGTCATCTGCGAACCATCGATCGTCGAATATCCCGCAATGGGCGAATTACAATGGCCGTTGAGGACCCACAACACTTCGCGCTCCGCGTCGCAACTCAGATGCGCCGCGGAATCGTCGATCAGGGCGAGACATTTCCGCGTCTGCCAATCGTTGGCCGCGCACTCGACCGCGACGATACCCTGCCCCACCGCGGGCAACATTTCCATGGGCGACAGCTCGCAAGCAATGCGATGGCCGAGACCGATCCGTTCGAGTCCCGACCGGGCCATGATCAGCGCATCCGCCGGCCCCACCTCGCCACCGCCGGGCAGGCGTTGCATCTCCCGATTGTCGAGCTTGCGAACTCTGGTATCGGCAGCGCCGCGAAAGTGAATCACCTCGATGTCCGGAAACAGCCGCCGGGCATAGGCGGCGCGCCGCACAGCGTTGGTACCGATCCGGTAACCCTTGCCGCGCGAGCGCTTGACGTCCTCGAGCGAGACGCCGGGCCGCAACACCAGCGCATCCGTTGGCGGATCGCGTGGCAGCGTCGCACCGATCACGAGCCCGGGCGTATCCTCATTGCCGGGCACGTCCTTGAGCGAATGCATCGCGGCATGAAGCCGGCCTGACATGACCGCGGCGCGGATTTCGACAACGAACGCGCCACCCTTGCCGCCATGGACCAGGAGCTTGCTGGTTTGATCGCTATCGCCGGTGGTCTCGAACCTGACGATCTCGACGGCTAATTCCGGCGCGGCCCTGGACAGGCGCTGTGCAATATCCTCGGTCTGGGCCAACGCCATGACGCTCTTGCGCGTGCCGATCCGCATCGAGACTGCCACCACCACGCTCCAATCCACAACCGCGCGACGCTTAGCGGTGCGGGCAGAGATTAAAGCCAGCCGTTGCCGGAATGCAAACCAGGGCCCGCGTGCGGTGCACGCGCCAATATCAAGACGCAGAACCACAGCATACATACGAGCCAATCATCCGGCGTTTCACCGCGCGCCAGATTTTTTTGCCGAAGCCCACCGGCCCTCTTCCGGCTTCTGTCCGGCACGACGGAGTGTTACTCGTATCGCGGCGGCCATCGAATGCAACAAGCCAACCGGAGATCGCGATGAGCGCGGATGTCCTGATAGGTGACGGCGAGGCGGTGCGGCTGACACCCCATCCACTGCGCGCGGCCGTGCTGGGCGAGGTCCACGCCCGCCCGTTTACGCCGATTGCGGTGCCATCGCGCGTCGTGCATTTTGCCTTCGATACGTCGGGGCCACGCGCACAGGCCGACCGCACCAACCTGATCGCATTTTGCACATCACGCGGGCTGCAGCCGCCGTCGCCTGCCGAAAAACATCATCGCGCCCCGTTCGGCACCACCGTGCTGCGATGGGAACAGCACTCCGAATTCACGACCTACACATGGGAAATGCCGGCCGATCCCGTGGCGGCACCGTTCCATCCGGATGCGGCCTTGCTGGCGCTGCCGATGCGGCTGGTGCCGCAGCCCGGCCCTTTGCTGGTGGCAGTCGATCTGCATCTTCTGGCGGAGGATCCGCAACGAACCGCGCCGGAACGCCTGTTCGAGAAGGCCAGTCTGGCCGTCGCCGAGAACTCCGACGGCGCCGCGCTCTATGCGACCGACTTCCAGCCTGGACCTTCGGGTTTCGTCCGTATCCTCGTTGCCAACCGCACGATGTCGCCGGAACGTGTCGGAGCACTGGTTCAGCGGGTGATCGAGCTCGAAACCTATCGCACGCTGGCCCTGCTCGGCCTGCCCGAAGCGCAACGGCTGTCGCCGTCGATCGCAGCCGCCGAGCGCCGCCTCGTCGAAGTCACTGACCAGATGCGCACCGCCGGTGACCTCGCCGCCAACCACAAGCTGCTCGACGAGCTGACTGCCCTCGCGGCCGAAGTTGAGGCAGGGGCGGCCGCCAGCGTCTTTCGGTTCGGCGCCAGCCGCGCCTATGAGGAAATCGTCGAGCAACGCTTGCAGACCATCGGCGAACGCAAGGTCGGCGGCCTCCCGACGTGGTCGTCGTTTCTGGCACGCCGGATGAAGCCGGCGCTGCGCACATGCGTCACGACCGAGGCGCGGCAATCGAGCCTATCGCTGAAGCTCGCACGCGCCGCAAACTTGCTGCGCACCCGCGTCGACGTCGAGCTGGAGCAGCAGAACCAGGAGCTTCTGAAGTCGATGAACGCGCGGACGCGGCTGCAGCTGCGGCTGCAAGCCACGGTCGAAGGCCTGTCGGTGGCGGCGATCACCTATTACGTGGTGAGCCTGTTCGGATACATCGCAAAGGCTGTGCATGACAGCGGCACGCTTCATCTCGAGCCCAGCGTTGCGACGGCCGCCTTCGTTCCGGTCGCGGGCCTTGCGATCTGGTGGACGGTGCACAGCATTCGCAGGAAGCACATCGCCGGCGAGGATCGATGAGGTTCCTCGTCGGATTTCTCGCCACCATGGCAATCCTGATCGGGCTGTTTGAATTGCATGAAGGCAGCCGGGACCTGAACATCACGCGCACCTTCGTCGGCGAAACGCCGGTCACGATCTTCAGACCGCAATCCGCCGCGCCTACGCCGGTGATCGTGATCGCCCACGGTTTTGCCGGTTCGCAGCAGCTGATGCAGCCGTTCGCCGAAACGCTTGCGCGCAACGGCTACATCGCCGTGACCTTTGATTTCCTTGGCCATGGCCGTAACCCGCTCCCGATGCATGGCAATATCAACGAGGGCCTGACCATCACTGCCGCCTTGCTGAGGGAATTGACCGACGTCGCGGCGTCGGCACGCGCACTGCCCGGCAGTGACGGCCGACTCGCGATGCTCGGACACTCGATGGCGTCCGACATCGTGGTACGGTTCGCTCAAACCCACCCGGATGTCGAAGCGACCGTCGCGGTCTCGGTGTTTTCGCCCGTCGTGACACGGGCCAGTCCGCGCAATCTGCTGGTCATCGTCGGCGCATTGGAGCCTGCGATGCTCAGGAACGAGGGCCTGCGCATCGTCAATCTCGCCGCCGGCGGCACAGCAATCCCCGGCGAGACTTACGGCCACTTTCCTGACGGCTCCGCCCGCAAGCTGGTGCTGGCGCGCGGCGTCGAACATATCGGCGTACTCTACAGCCATGACAGCATGGTCGAAGCCGTGCGCTGGATGAATGCCGCGTTCGGCGACCGGCCACAGGACGAGGTCGACAGCCGCGGGCGCTGGCTGGCGCTGGTGTTCGCGGGAATCGTCGCACTGGCCTGGCCGTTGTCGGCATGGTTGCCGGAGGTGAGCACGAGTCGGGCCGGCGCAAGCCTGGGCTGGAAGGCGCTGATGACGGCAGCGCTGCTGCCGGCGATCCTGACCCCGCTATTGCTATGGAAGATGCCGACTGACTTTCTGCCGATCCTGCTCGGTGATTATCTGATGCTGCATTTTCTGCTCTATGGCGCTCTCTCTGCAGCGACCCTTTTCTACTTGCGCAAGGGGCAACCGCCGCCCGTCGCGAAGGTCGCCTGGGCACGCGCTGCGATCGCGGCGGCCGCAGTTTTCGCCTACAATATCCTGGCCTTCGGTCTTCCCATCGACGCCTATGTGTTTTCGTTTCTGCCGATACCGGCGCGGCTGCCGCTGATCGCCGCAATCGCCTGCGGGACGCTGCCCTACTTCATTGCCGACGAGTGGCTGACACGCGGCAGCGAGTCCCGGAGGGGCGCTTACGGGCTCACCAAATTCTGCTTCCTGCTTTCGCTCGCGATGGCCGTGGCGCTCAACCCGATGAAGCTGTTCTTTCTCGTCATCATCGTGCCGGCGATCGTGCTGCTGTTCACGGCCTTCGGACTGATCAGCCGGTGGAGCTACGCGGCGACCCGGCATCCGCTGCCGGGGGCGATCGCCAACGGTGCGGTGTTCGCCTGGGCCATCGCGGTGACCTTTCCGATGATCGTGCGATGAGTACTGCCCGCACGATCTCATGCTGGAGTTGACAGAACATGTGGAGACCCAAGCGTATCGAACCCTCGGCCGGACAGGAGTCCGTCTGGGATTATCCTCGTCCGCCGCGGCTGGAAAAAACCAGCGCGCGGCTGCGCGTCATTTTCAACGGACACACCATTGCCGATACGATTTCGGGCTATCGCGTGCTCGAGACCAGTCACCCGCCGGTCTACTACATTCCGCCCGACGCTATCGCGCGGAACTATCTGCTGGATGCGCCGGGCGGCTCGTGGTGCGAATTCAAGGGGCACGCAAAATACTGGTCGCTCGATGTCCTCGGCCGGAAGTCCGAGCGTGCGGCCTGGAGCTACCCCGCACCGACGCCCCAATTCGCCGATATCGCTGGATATCTGGCTTTCTATGCGTCCCGCGTCGATGAATGCTGGGTGGACGACGACCGCGTACAGCCTCAGGAAGGCGATTTCTACGGGGGCTGGATCACCTCGCGCATCGTCGGACCGTTCAAGGGCGGCGCAGGGACTCGCGGATGGTAGACCGGAGTCTCCTGCTGGCTATCCCTACTTCGGTTGTCTCGTCGAACCGTTCGCGGGCCCAGTCCCGGTATCAGATGAGGTCGGCGCGGCACGGGTGTCGGGCGCGGGATTGCCCGGCTGGTAGAGTTTCGGCTGGTCGGGCGTGCCGACCGGCTGTGCCATGCCAGTGGTTGCGCCGCCGACCGGTGTGGGTGCTCGAGCGGTTTCAATGCGGGATTTGCCGTTGTAGCCGACCGTGAGCAAGCCCATCACGGCCAGCGCAAGAACTGTGAGCCCGATCAGTTCGGGACCCGCCCCGCTCGGCGCGACGCCGCGGCTGCTCCCGTTTCCTTCGAGCGCGTTCGCCGCGATTTCGCGGTTGGTGCGGGATCGCAGGAAGTAAATGAATCCGCCGGCAATGATGAACGTCGTTGCCGCGAGGGTGAAGAACATCAGCCAGCTGATCGGATTGTCGCCTTGCACGGGAAGCCTCCATTGTAAGATTGGGATGACAATGGGAGCAATCGAACTTCGTTCCTAAGGGAAGCGACCACACGCCTCTCAATGAGGTAAATAATTGAATCTACAATAATTCTTGAAATCCTGCGCGCCGTTTTAGTGCATTGTCATGTCTGTATGTAAACTCTGATTGACAGTTATGCTGGCATCGAAGAGCTTAGCCTGACGGAAATTGCGCGGCAGTCCCGGGGAATGACATGGCGCCAATGATGAGCGGCCTCCGCACTGAACGGTCCGATCCGACCGAACTTGAGCAGCTGCTGCTGCGCATGGTGGGAGGCGATGAGCCGGCCTTCGAAAAACTGCACGCGGTCACGCGGCGCAAGTTGTTGTCCACCGTGCTGCTGGTCGTCAGGCGCCGGCATCTCGCAGAGGAGATCGTGCAGGAGGCTTATGTTCGCATCTGGCTGAACGCGGCCGCGTATCGTCCGGCGCTGGGCTCGCCCATGATGTGGATGATCACCATCGCCAAGAATCTTGCCATCGATGCCGTGCGCAGGCCTTCGCGAGAAATCTATCGCGACCAGTCGGCCCTGCTGGAATTTCCCGCCGACGCACCGACGGCGCTGGAAAGCATGGAGAGCAGGGAAAACGAAAGCAACACGATCAGGCTTCAGCAGAGCATGTTGTCCGCCCTGCAAACGCTCGACCCGACAAGGCGTCATCTGGTGATCGCGGCCTATTTCTACGGTGAAAGCCGGCACCGGCTGGCCGAGCAATATGGCGTGCCCGTCAACACCATCAAAACCTGGCTCCGGCGCGCGCTGCTGCAGGTGCGGGCGCAGATCGGGGCTATGCCGCCTGGCGACCCTGATGTCGGCGCGCTCGCGTCCGTCCTGGGCCGCTAGCGCACAATCGGGAAAACAGTGCAGCGGCTTTCCGCGGAGATCGTGCTCTGAACGAAACCTGAGGCGCGATGGCGCGACGAGAGCAGTGTCCGCGAGCTTACGTCACTTTGCAACTGTGTCTCGAATTGCAGCGGGGAATGGCATCGTGCCGGAAATTGGAATCCCTTTCATCCTCATTGTGAAGACGAGGCGTTGCTCCAAGGCTTTGTCGCAGACTCGCTGCACGACGGCGGCTTCGAAACGTGCGTCGCATCGTCCGGAGAAGAGGCGGTGACTTTGTTGAAAGCCCACAAGAGCCACATCGCGCGCTAGTGACCGACATCGACCTGAAGGGAAAGATGGACGGCTGGGAGGTCGCGCAGCACGCTAGGGAGATCCATCCGGAATTTCCCGTTGTCTATATCAGTGGGGCTGCGGCGGCGGACTGGACCCCCTGTTCTTGCAACATTCACAACCAGATGCCGACGGTGCTTTACAGCCCGTCGCGGCTCCAATTCTCATCCAAAAAGAAAACTGATTGGCATCAGCCTTATATATGGTGGGCGCACCAGGGCTCGAACCTGGGACCCGCTGATTAAGAGTCAGCTGCTCTACCAACTGAGCTATGCGCCCGAAAGGCGGTCAATGCCTTGCGAGGCCGGTCGTTTAGCAAAGCGATCCGGGTCTGGCAAGCGATGTGACGCATGTTTTCCAAGGTTCTTCCGCAGCCCCGAAAACGCGAAAAGCCGCCGGATTCCAGCGGCTTCGCGCAAGGTCAATGCAAAGGTTGAGGCCCGGGAAATCCCGGTGCGCTCAGAGGCGCCCTTCCCTGTCAGGGCCGCCGTCGCGGTCACCGCCGCGGAAGTGGTCCATGCCACGTTCCATCATGCGGTCCATGCCGCGCTCCATGAAGTGGCGAGGCGGGCCGTCCTCGCCGCCGCCAAACGGGCCGCGGTGGCGGGTCAGCATGGCTAGGCGACGCTTCTGGCCGTCATCGAGGGTCTTGTAGAGAGGATCGGCCGCATCGGCGATCTTCTTCAGGGCCGCGGAGGACGCGCCCATATCGTCGGCCCGCTGGCGCAGGCGGGCGACCGGATCATCCGGCCTGTCGCCATCGCCGGGACCGGCGTTCATCCGCGCATTGGCGCGATCGAGCCGCAGCTTGGCGAAGTCGCGCACCGCAGCCTCGACCGGCGGCCACAGCTTCTCCTGCTCGGCGTTCAGTTTCAGCCCGGCATGGACGGCGGCGATCCGCGCGTCGACCAGGGCGGCGCGGTCTTCGGGATTCATGCGGATGTGGTGGAAGTGCTCCATCCACGGGCGATGAAACTGGGCATAGACCGCACCCGAGCCGGCGATGCTGAGCACGGCAATGGCGGCGATGGTGAACTTCCTCATGGATACCTCCTCTGGAAGGGTACCCTGAAGATGAGGGGCGCAACGCCAAGGCGCAACTTACAACTTGGACAGAGTGAGCATTCTTTCGCAAATGTAATGCACTTGAATGTCTGTTCAGCGGTACTGACATCTTCCGCAACAAAAAGGGCCTCCGTGCAGACTGCACGCAGGCCCATTCTTCATCATCAGTACAAGCCGGTTTGCGTTGCACCCAATTCGTGGTGCCGGCCTAGTTCGTGGTGCTCCTGGATTCTTTCAGGAACTCGTCGATCAGCGGCTGGCCGACGCGGCTTGCCGCGTCCTTGTAGACCGGCTCCATCGCCTTGCGCATGGCCTCGTCCTGCGCGGGCGTCAGCTTGATGATCTCGCTCTTGCCGCTCTTCCTGATCTCGGCCATCGCGTCGTCGTTTTCCTTCTGCGACTGCGCGTTGTTGTAGTCGGTCGCTTCCTTCATCGCCTTCGACAGCTGGTCGCGGATGTCGGCGGGCAGATCGTCCCAGAACTTCTTGTTCACGATCACGACATAGCCGATGTAACCGTGATTGGTCTCGGTGATGTACTTCTGCACCTCGTGCATCTTCTGGGTATAGATGTTCGACCAGGTGTTCTCCTGCCCGTCGACCACGCCGGTCTGCAGCGCCTGGTAGACTTCGGAGAACGCCATCACCTGCGGCAGCGAGCCGAGCGCCTTGAACTGCGCCTGCAGCACCCGCGAGGACTGGATGCGGAACTTGACGCCCTGGTAATCCGCCGGCGTGATCAGCTTCTTGTTGGCGCTCATTTCCTTGAAGCCGTTGTCCCAATAGGCAAGGCCGGTGATGCCCTTCGGCTCGAGCAGCTTGAGCAAGCGCGCGCCGAGCGGACCTTCCGTCACCTTCCGCAGCGTCTTCAGATCAGGAAGGATGTAGGGCAGATCGAACACTTCGAATTCGCGGATGCCGAGCGGGCCGAACTTCGAGTTGGACGGCGCCAGCATTTGCACGCTGCCGAGTTGCAGCGCTTCGAGCTCTTCCTTGTCCTTGTAGAGCGTCGAGTTCGGATAGACCTCGACCTTGACCTTGCCGCCGGTGTACGTCTCGGCCAGTTCCCTAAACTTCTCGGACGCCTTGCCCTTCGGCGTATCGGTCGCGACGACGTGGCTGAACTTGATGATGATCGGGTCGGCGGCAGCTGGGCCGGCAAGGCCCAAAGCCAGTGCCGCGACGGACGCCGCGATCGCGAAGCTGCGCATAGTGTCTCCCTGTTGTTATTTGAGCCGCCCGATGCGCGGACAGCCGGTTGTAGGCCGGCTGCATCAATAGCGGCTGGAAGAGACAGTCGCTATTGGCTGTTAGCAGGGCAGGTATTCATCATGCACTCCGTCATTCCGGGCGACGCAAAGCGTCGAACCCGGAATCTCGAGATTCCGGGTCCGCCTCTTCGAGGCGCCCCGGAATGACGAACGACGTTCGTCAGCTTGCCGCAGCCGTCGTCACGTTGTCGCGCTGACGCTTCATGACGATCTTGTTGAGCGCGCCGAGATAGGCTTTTGCGGACGCGACCAGCGTATCCGGATCCGCCGCGCGCGCCGTCATCGAACGTCCCTCCTGCGACAGGCGCACCGAGACTTCGGCCTGCGCGTCGGTGCCTTCGGTCACGGCGTGGACCTGATACAGCTCGAGCTTGGCTTCGTGCGGCACCAGGCGCTTGATGCAGTTGAACACCGCGTCGACTGGACCGTTGCCTTCCGCCTCCTCGATCTTGATCTGCCCGTCGACGTCGAGCTTCATGGTCGCGCGCTGCGGACCATGGGTGCCGGCGATCACGGTCAGCGAGGTCAGCTTGATGCGGTCGTGCGAGGCCGCCATCTCCTCGTCGACCAACGCCTCGATGTCCTCGTCGTAGATGTCCTTCTTGCGGTCGGCGAGCGCCTTCATCCGCGTGAACGCATCTTCCAGCTGGTTCGGGCCGAGCTTGTAGCCCATCTCCTCGAGCTTGTGCACGAAGGCATGACGGCCGGAGTGCTTGCCCAGCACCAGCGAGGACTGTTTCAGGCCGACCATTTCCGGCCGCATGATCTCGTAGGTGGAGGCGTCCTTCAGCACGCCGTCCTGGTGAATGCCGCTCTCATGCGCGAACGCGTTGCGGCCGACGATGGCCTTGTTGTACTGCACCGGGAACGAGGTCGCGGCCGACACCACCTTCGAGGCGCGGGTCAGCTGCGTGGTGTCGATCTTGTTCCAGTAGGGGAATTTGTCGTTACGCACGTTGATCGCCATCACGATCTCTTCGAGCGCGGCGTTGCCGGCGCGCTCGCCGATGCCGTTGATGGTGCACTCGACCTGGCGCGCGCCGCCGATGATGCCGGCCAGCGAGTTCGCCACGGCCATGCCGAGGTCGTTATGGCAGTGCACGGAGAACACCGCCTTGTCCGAGTTCGGCACGCGCTCGATCAGCGTCTTCATGAAGTGGGTGTATTCCTCCGGCACCGTGTAGCCGACCGTATCGGGAATGTTCACCGTGGTCGCACCGGCCTTGATGACGGCCTCCACGATGCGGCACAGATACTCCATCTCGCTGCGGGTGCCGTCCTCGGCCGACCATTCGACGTCGTCGATCTGGTTGCGGGCGCGCGCGACCATGGCGACCGAGGTCTCGAGCACTTCCTCCGGCGTCTTGTTCAGCTTCACCCGCATGTGCAGCGGCGAGGTCGCGATCACGGTGTGGACGCGGCCGCGTTTGGCAAATTTCACCGCTTCGGCGCAGCGGTCGATGTCGGCGGGATGGGCTCGCGACAGGCCGGCGATGACGGCATTCTTGGAGCGGCGGGCGATCTCGCTCACGGCTTCGAAGTCACCCTGCGAGGTGATCGGGAAGCCGGCTTCGATGACATCGACGCCCATATCGTCCAGCAGCTCGGCGACCTCGAGCTTCTCCTCGAAGGTCATGGTGGCGCCGGGGCACTGCTCGCCGTCGCGCAAGGTGGTGTCGAAAATGATGACGCGGTCCTTGTCGGACTTGTTCGCGGGGGCCATTGCTATTTTCCTTTTGAGCTTTCGCGCCGTCAGTCTGCTGGGCGCCTGGAGGTGTCCGGTGATCTCGACCAACCCCTGAGTGCCCAGGCGCGTTCGCCCAGCCGGCCCTCAGGGGCAGCTAAGAAGCAGCTCGCCGATCAGAAGGATGGACAGCGACGCGGCCGGGCTCGTGGCGGCGGCCAGAGCCACCTCCCCCGAAATCCCATCGATTTGGCCGCGAATCAGCATTGCCAGACCCTTTTGAGCCCCAAATTCTCGGTCAAAACCGTTGACGGTTGGTTGCCGGAGGCTCAGCACGTCCGTTTCTAGACGAGAAATGGCAGCAACTGCAACGTCAAAAGATGGTCAGATGGGCTGACCTGGTTGTAGCGAAGGGAGTCCAGCCTCGCGTCGTTGCTGGTGGGTTCATCCCGCGCGACGGGCGCGGGCCCTGGTTTCCCAACGGTTCAGCATCTGGCCGAGTTCGCTCGTCGCCGGGGCCGGAGGCGCGATCCTGTTGAGGGCCGTCACCTCGTTCGTGTTGGCGGGCGCATTGGCGTTGAGCCAGTCAGGCTGTTGCACGTAGCCGCGCCAAAGGCGGGCCTCCGCATGCCGCCTGCGGGAGATGTGGTCGCGCACGAAATAGCCGGCCGCAAACGCGATCCCCAGCAGCACGATCAATATGACGACGCCCACACTCAACTCCGAACTCGTCCCGACGCGATTTCTGCGCGGCAATGAGGGCGAGGTCAAGGCTGAGCGGTGCATCATTCCCAGGCGAACGAACGGACATTCACGTTGATGAAACCGAGATGCGCGCGCTCGCGATGCGTGTTTGAGACGGACCTGCGACGAAATGGCGGCATCATTTCGGCATCGCGCAGAGGATGCGAACCTGCCTCTCGCAACTCGTCGCAGACCGGACTAACCTCCACGGCAGCTCGGCCGGATCAACTGGCCAGCTGAACATGACCCGGGAGGACGCGAATGACACGCCAACAACAGCGTGAGCAGGATGCTGCGCTTTCACGACGAACATTGGTTCAGGGCCTTGCACTTGGTGCCGCGGCCACGATGGCCGGAACGGGCACGGCGCTCGCCCAGAACGGCCCTGCCGCCCCGCCGACAACGATCACCACCCCGCCGCGCGACTTCAGTCCGCGCGGCGCGCCAACGACCTATTTTTGGGACCCCGATATCATCGCCGTCGATCCTTCCTTCAACGATCTCGCCCAGCCCAACACCTCGATCAAGCGGCTCTACACCGGCGTGCTCTGGGCCGAAGGTCCGGCGTGGAGCGCGCAAGGCCGCTACCTGTTGTGGAGCGACATTCCCAACAACAGGCAGATGCGTTGGAGCGAGGACGACGGCCACGTCAGCGTGTTCCGTACGCCATCGAATTACAGCAACGGCAATTCGTTCGACTTCCAGGGCCGCCAGCTCTCCTGCGAGCATCTGACCCGGCGGGTGACGCGCTACGAGAACGACGGCAGCGCCACGATCCTCTGCGACAACTACAACGGCAAGAAGTTGAACTCGCCGAACGACGTCGTCGCCCATCCCGATGGCAGCTACTGGTTCACCGATCCGCCCTATGGCGGCCAGCTCTACGAAGGCGAGCCGGATTCGGGCGGCAAGCTCAATCCGAGGATCGGGCAGCCGGCAGGCTTCGCGCCGGGCAAGCGCGAGCTGCCGACCAATTGCTATCGCATCGATCCCTCTGGCCGCGTCGATCTCGTCGTCAGCGAAGACCAGGTGCCCGATCCGAACGGCCTGTGCTTCTCGCCGGACTACAAGAAGCTCTACGTCATCTCGACCGGCAAGGGACCGGGCGACACCGGCCCCGGCGGCAAGGGCGAGATCTTCGTCTTCGACGTCGGCAGCGACAACAAATTGTCCAACCTGAAGCTGTTCTCGGACTGCGTGATCGACGGCGTGAAGTGCGGACCGGACGGCGTTCGCTGCGACGTCAACGGCAATGTCTGGGCCTCCAGCAATGCCGGTCGCGCGGTCGGCTATAGCGGCGTGACGGTGTGGTCGCCGGACGGCAAGCTGCTCGGCCGCATTCGCCTGCCGGAAGTCTGCGGCAACATCACGTTCGGCGGACCGAAGCGCAATCGCCTGTTCATGGCAGCAAGCCAGTCGCTCTACGCCGTGTACACGGCGACGCAAGGCGCGGGAGTGGGCTGAACAGGCGCAACTGGAATCTCAATACGGCGCCGGTGTACCCTGCCGGCGCCGCATTACTTTTAGGACCCCATCATACGCCAACATCGGAGTAAGAGAGGTGACTTCCGGACAAGGCGCGTGATAATTGAGCCATGGCAGACAAAATTCGCGTCGTTGTTCTCTATGGCGGCAGGTCCGGTGAGCATGAGGTTTCGCTGAAATCAGCCGCCTCCGTGCTCCGCCATCTCGATCGCTCGCGCTTCGAGGTGATCCCGGTTTCGATCGACAAGGAAGGCCGTTGGCAATGGAACGACCTCGCCGCGATCGACCCGGCGCGGGCCTCGTTGCCGATCCTGCCCGATGCGCCAGAGATGCGGCTCGTCCGAGGCGCCGACGGACGCGGCGTTCTGATGCCGGTGTCCGGCAGCGCGAACGACCCGATCGCAATCGACGTCGTTTTTCCGGTCATGCACGGCCCGCTGTGCGAGGACGGCGCCGTACAGGGCGTTTTCGAGCTGGCCGACGTTGCCTATGTCGGATCGGGCGTGCTCGCCTCCGCCGTCAGCATGGACAAGGATGTCGCCAAGCGGCTTGCTGAACTCGCTCGCGTGCCGGTCGCGCCCTATCGCGTGCTCACCCGCAAGGCCTACGTCGCCGATCGTGCGGCATCTCTCGCCAAGGCGGTCGAGGGCCTGACGCTCCCCCTATTCGTCAAGCCGTGCAACATGGGCTCCAGCGTCGGCATTCACAAGGTCAAGAGCTGGGATGCGCTCGGCCCCGCGCTCGACGATGCGTTTCGCTACGATCTCAAGGTGCTGGTCGAGCAGGGCATCGACGCGCGCGAGATCGAAGTCGCCGTGCTCGAGGGAGAGGATTTGTTTGCGAGCGTCGCCAGCGAGCTCAATCCCAATGCCCATCACGAATTCTATTCCTACGAGGCCAAATATCTCGACCCCGATGGCGCTCGCGTCGATCTGCCGGCGAGGCTCGATGCCACGCAGATGGCGCGCGTGCGCGCGCTCGCGGTGCAGGTGTTCGCCGCGCTCGAATGCAGCGACCTCGCGCGCGTCGATTTCTTCCTCGACCGGCAGACCGGCGAATTCTGCTTCAACGAGATCAATACCCTTCCCGGGTTCACCTCGATCAGCATGTATCCGAAGATGATGGAAGCCTCGGGCGTGCCATACGGCGAGCTGCTGACGCGCCTCGTGCATCTGGCGCTGGACCGCTACCAGCAACGTCACGCGCTGGAACGCGGCTATTCCAGCTAGGTTGCCGCCGAAACGACAGGCTCGCGTCAGGAAAATATGCCATCGCGTTGTGATCTGCGGCGGCGGCGTGATCGGGGCCTGCACCGCCCGCTTCCTGCGCCGCCATGGCGTCGATGTCATCGTCGTGGAGCGAACAGACGTGGCGGCCGCGGCCTCCGGCAAGGCCGGCGGCTTTCTGGCTCGCTGCTGGTGCGCGGGCCCACCGCTCGATGCCCTGGCGCGGCGTAGCTTTGCGCGTCACGCGCAGCTGCCGGAACAGATCGCGGGCGACTGGGGCTGTCGTCCAATGACCGCCTATGCGGCTTCGTTGCCTCCGATGGCGAGCCCCTGCAACCGGTGAAGCGCTCGCGGCATTGATCGTCGAAGGCGCAGCGCGCAGTGTCGTCGACCTCACGCGATTCGATCCTGCCCGCCTCAGGGCACTCGATGGGCCGCGGCGGCGACCGGCATAACGCGTTTGTGCGCCTTCGATATACCCGCATGCCCACCGGCGAAATCTGCATGGCTGCTTGCGGAATATCGGTCTGCTCGGCCCGGTATTTACGCAGCTAGACTTTAGTCCCCATCGTACAATCCTGAATACAGTTTCACTTGCCGAGGATTCTCTCGCCGTTATAGTCGCGCACCAATAGCTCAAAGAAGCTTGGTTCAAGGGAGAGAACAATATGAATAAAGCACTCTCATTGCGAAGTGCATTCGGCGCGGCAGCGACAGGCGCATTGTTGGCGGCGTCAAGTCCGGCCTTTGCAGCCGATCCGATCAAGATCGGCGTGATCGCGGAAGCGCAGGCGATTGCCGGCGCATCGATCCCGCAAGCGGCGCAGCTCGCCGCCGACGAGATCAACGCTGCCGGCGGCGTCGACAGCCGCAAGATCGAGATCATCGGTTACGACAACCACTCCTCCTCGGCGGACTCGGTACGCGCCTTCCAGCGCGCGGTGAACGAGGACAAGGTCAATGTCGTCATTGCCAGCTACATCAGCGAAGTGGTGCTGGCGCTGGAGCCCTGGGCTTCGCGGCTGAAGACGCCCTTCGTGACACCGGGAGCGGCTTCCAACGAAATCAGCAAGAGCGTCCACGCTGACTACGAGAAGAACAAGTACACCTTCCACGGCTACCTGACCTCGGCCGCGCTGGCCCTCTCGGTCTGCGACGGTGCGAAGGACCTTCTCGTCGACAAGATGCACATGAAGACGGCCGTCATCATGAGCGAGGACGCCGCCTGGACCAAGCCGCTCGACGTCGGTTACGAGGAGTGCCTGCCCAAGATCGGGCTGAAGGTGCTCGACCACATCCGCTTCTCGCCTGACACCACGGACTTCACCCCGATCTTCAACAAGATCGAGGGCGCCAAGCCCGACGTGATCATCACCGGCATCTCTCATGTCGGCGTGCAGCCGACCGTGCAGTGGAAGAACCAGCAGGTGCCGATCCCGATGTTCGGCATCTCCTCGCAAGCGACCAACGAGACCTTCGGCAAGGACACCAACCAGGCGGCCGAAGGCGTGCTCTACCAGGGCGTCTCCGGTCCCGGCGTCGCGGTGACGCCGAAGTCAGTGCCGTTCGCGGAAAACTTCAAGAAGAAGTTCGGCAATTACCCGTCCTATGCCGGCTACACCGCTTATGACGAGGTCTATTACATCGCCGACGCGGTGAAGCGCGCCGGCTCGACCGACGCCGACAAGCTGGTCGATGCGCTGGAGAAGACCGATTGGGAGGGCACGATCGGCCGCGTCCAGTTCTACGGCAAGGACGATCCGTTCACGCACTCGATCAAGTACGGCAAGGGCCTGATCACCGGCCTGATGCTGCAATGGCAGGACGGCAAGCAGAGCGCCGTCTGGCCCAAGGACGTCGCCAAGGTCGAGCTCAAGTTCCCGAGCTTCATCAAGCTCAGCAACTAGGCCCGCCAGACCTGCTCCCGGGACACCTTCCCGGGAGCTCCATTTGCGGCCCCCGCAGCACGTTCCTCCAGCAGATCGTCTGACCAATCATCAATGCGCGCGTTCCAGATTCTGATTGATGGCTTTGCCATCAGCGCCCTCTATGCCCTCGGTGCCACCGGCTTCACGCTGATCTTCGGCGTCTCCGGCGTGCTCAACCTCTCCCACGGTGCCATCATGGTGGCGGCAGCGGTGGCGGCCTGGGCCGCCGCCAGCATCCTCGGTGTCGGCACCTATGCCGGCGCGCTCATCGGCGTTGGCGTGGCCCTCCTCATGGCGTTCGCCACTTACTTTGCCGTGGTGAAGCCCATCCAGGACTCCCGGCGCATCCCGAACGAGGAGAAGGAGATCTTCGTCCTCACGGGTACGCTGCTGTGGGGCATCATGATCCAGGAGCTGATCGCCTATTTCTTCACCAACAATGCCAAGACCGTGCTGCCGATCGTCGAAGGCGTGGTCGAGATCCTCGGTGTCCGTACACCGCAGAACGAGATCTTCACCGCGATCGTCTGCTGCCTCGTCATCGCGCTGCTGTGGCTCTTGGTGAACCGCACCCGCACCGGCAAGGCGGTTCTGGCAGCATCGATGAACCCGCGTGGCGTCACGTTGCTTGGGCTCGAGCTCACCAACATCTACGTCGTGGTCTGGGCCATTTACGGCATTCTGGCGGGCATCGCGGGCGTGCTGCTCGGCATGTTCCTTGGCGTCAGCTCCTACAGCGTCGGCCCGCTCACTGCGAGCGCGTTCTCGATCGTGGTGCTGGGCGGCCTTGGCAGCGTCTCCGGCTCACTGATCGCGGCCTTCGTGGTCGGCTATCTCGAGACGTTGACCGCTTATCTCGTCTCGCCAGCCTACCGCACCATCCCGGCGCTCCTGCTGCTGGTCTTCGTCATGTACATCCGGCCCCAGGGCCTTCTGGGGAGGCGCTGAGATGGCTGGTTTCTTTACCTCGCGCCTGTTCTTCGTCTCGCTGGCGCTCGTGATCGTCGCGGCGACGCTGCCGCTCTATGTCTCCGGCTATGTGCTCGGGCTCCTCACCGTCGCCTTCTATTTCGGCGTGTTCGCGATGGCCTGGGACCTCTTGTTCGGCTTTGCCGGTGAAGTGAATTTCGGCCCGACCTTCCTGATCGGCGTCGGCGCCTACACCGCCGGCATCCTCAACGCGCAGTTCGGCTGGTCGGTCTATCTCTGCATCGTGCTCGGTGCGCTTGCCTCCGTCATCGCCGGCCTCGTTCTGGCGCTGCCCGCGTTGCGCGTGCGCGGGCCCTATTTCGGGCTGACCACGCTGGTCGCGGTCCTGATGCTGCAAAACTTCATCGTCGTGTTCGCCGACCTGACCGGCGGCGAGATCGGCCTCACCATCCCCGATGTCATCACCATCAACGCCGGCGCCAATTACTGGATCGCGCTCGGCTTCATGACGATCTCGGCGGCGATCCTCTACGGCCTGTCGCAATCGCCTGTCGGCCTCGTGCTGCAGGCGAGCGGCCAGGATCCGGTTCAGGCCGGCGCGCTCGGCTTCAACATCGTCAAGCACAAGCTCGCCGCCTTCATCGTCAGCGCGTTTTTCTCGGGCCTGTCGGGCGCACTGCTGGTGTTCTACTTCGGCACCGCCTCGGTCGGCACCGTCGTCGACGTCGCGGTTGGCGTCAACGTCATCGTCTCGGCCGTGCTCGGCGGAAGGCGCACGGTGCTTGGCGCAGCGTTAGGGGCGATCTTCCTGATCGTCGCGGGCGAATTCCTGCGGCCGACCGGCGAGCTTGCGACCTTCATCGTCTCGGCGGTGGCGCTGCTCGTCGTTCTGTTCTTCCCCGGCGGCTTCTTAGGGGCGGCCCTCTCGCGCGAGGCTCGCTCGTAATGGATCAGAGGCTTTCAAACCGGCCCGTGCTCGAAGTCCGCGGCCTGACCAAGCGCTTTGGCGGATTGACCGCGGTGAAGAACCTCGGCTTCGAGGTCAACAGCGGCGAGATCTTTGGCCTGATCGGCCCGAACGGCTCGGGCAAATCCACCGCGATGAAGACCGTGATGGGCATCGAGCGCCCGACCGCAGGCGACGTGATCTTCGAAGGCGAGAATGTCGCCGGGCTTCCCGCTCACAAGATCGCGCGCAAGGGCTTCGGCATGGTGTTCCAGCACTCGCGGCCGCTCAACCGGCAGACGGTGCTCGAGAACATCATGGTGGCGCTGCTGCCGGACAGCCTGTTCATGCTGTTTCCGGACAAGGCGCTGCTCGAGCGCGCCAAATGGATCGCCGACCGCGTCGGCCTCGGCAACGTGATGAACCGCCGTCCGCCGACGCTGCCGTTTGCCGATCTGCGCCGGCTCGAGCTCGCCAAGGCCATTGCACGCGACCCCAAGGTGGTGCTGGTTGACGAGCCCTTTGCGGGCCTGACGCGGGCCGAGGTCGACGTTTTCTCCGACCTGATCCGCAGCTTCCGCGATGAGGGGCGCGCGGTGATGCTGGTCGACCACAACGTCAAGAGCGTCGCCGCGCTGGTCGACCGCGTGCTCGCGATGTATCTCGGCGAGGAAATCGTCACCGGCAAGGCCGACGACGTCATGAAGAACGAGACCGTGCGGCGGGTCTATCTCGGCGGCGCCATCGAGACCCATGCGCGGCCCGAGACCGGCTTCAAGGACAAGGTGCCGCTGCTCCAGGTCGAGAATGTCAGCGTGCATTACGGCAAGGCGCAGGCGCTGGAGAACGTCTCGATCCACGTTCACGAGGGCGAGTTCGTCTCCATCGTCGGCCTCAACGGCGCCGGCAAGACCACCCTGTTCAACACCATCTCGGGCTTCCTGCCCTACACCGGCGAGATCATCCGTGGCGGCGAGAAGCTGCGCGGCACGAGCCCTGCGAAAATTGCCCGCAGCGGTCTCGTGCAGTGCCCGGAATCGCGCGAGCTGTTCGGCGAGATGAGCGTGCGCGAAAACCTCGATCTCGGCGGGCAGCATTTGGACGACGACAAGCGCGCGGCGCAGCTCGCCTGGCTGTTCGAGCTGTTCCCGATCCTGAAAGAGCGGCAAGGACAGATGGCGCAGACGCTCTCCGGCGGCGAGCAGCAGATGCTGGCGATCGGCCGCGCCCTGATGATGCAGCCCCAGATCCTGATCCTGGACGAGCCGACGCTGGGGCTCGCGCCCGTCATCCTCGAACTGCTGTCAAAGGCGCTGGAAAAGCTGCGGCAGACCACCTCGATCACGGTATTGCTCGGCGAGCAGAACGTGACTTTCGCGCTGCCGCATGCGGACCGCGTCTACGTGCTGGAGCACGCACGGATCGTCTGGGAGGGCGATCCCGGCCGCTTCGCCAGCGAGGCCGGCGCCGATTTTCTTTGAGTTCGCGTACCAACAAGAAACAACGAAAGGGAGACGACCATGCGATCATCAAGGGTTATGGCGAGCAGCCTCCTCACCTCCGCGCTGGCGCTGTGCCTCGCCGCGCCCGCCTGCGCGCAGTCGAACGATCCGATCAAGATCGGCGTCATCGCCGAGGTGCAGTCGATCGCAGGCGCGGCGACGCCTGGCGGCGCGCAGATCGCGGCCGACGAGATCAACGCCAAGGGCGGCATCCTCGGCCGCAAGATCGAGATCGTCACCTATGACAACAAGAGCTCGTCCGCCGACTCCGTGCGCGCCTTCCAGCGCGCGGTGAGCGAGGACAAGGTCTCGGCCGTGATCGCGAGTTACATCTCCGAGGTCGTGTTGGCGCTCGAGCCCTGGGCGGCGCGGCTGAAGATGCCGATGATCACGCCCGGCGCCGCCTCGAACGAAATCACCAAGGCGATTCACAACGACTACGAGAAGAACAAATACAGCTTCCACGGTTACCTGACCTCGGCAGCGCAAGCCCAGATCGTCTGCGACGCCGCCAAGGATCTGCTGGTCGACAAGATGCATATGAAGACGGTCGCGATCATGAGCGAGGACGCCGCCTGGACCAAGCCGCTCGATATCGGCTACGAGGCCTGCTTGCCCAAGGCCGGGCTGACGGTCGTCGAGCACGTCCGCTTCTCGCCCGACACCACCGACTTCACGCCGATCTTCAATAACATCGAAGCCAAGAAGCCCGACGTGATCGTCACCGGCATCTCCCATGTCGGCGTGCAGCCGACGGTGCAGTGGAAGAACCAGCAGGTGCCGATCCCGATGTTCGGCATCAGCGCGCAGGCGCTGAGCCCGACCTTCTGGAAGGACACCAACGGCGCCGCCGACGGCGTGCCGTCGTTCGCGGTGTCGACGGCCGACGTCGCCGTGACCTCCAAGACCAAGCCGTTTGCGGCCGCCTTCGCCGCCAAGTATGGCATGCCGCCGGCCTATACCGGCTACACCGCCTATGACGAGGTCTACATCATCACCGACGCGATCAAGCGCGCCGGCTCGACCGATCCCGACAAGATGGTCGCCGAGATGGAGAAGACCAATTTCGAGGGCACGATCGGCCGGATCCAGTTCTACGGCAAGGACGACGAGTTCACCCACGGCATCAAATACGGCCCCGGCGCGGTCACCGGCCTCGTCTTCCAGTGGCAGGACGGCAAGCAAATCACGGTCTGGCCGGAGAAGATCGCCGAAGGCAAGCTGAAGTTTCCGAACTTCGTGAAGCTGTCGCAGTAAAACGCGCAAGAACACAGCGATAAAGGCGTGATGCCCGGGCCTAACCCGGGCATTCTCGCAAATTACGCGACTTCGCGCGCCTCGATGCGCGACACGCTCAATCGCTTGGTGATGTGGTCCGCAACGAACTCCGCATCTCGCCCGACGCCGACAAACCGGCCCGAACCCCAGGTGTAGAGCCAAGGCAGGCCGATCACATAGGCACCGTCGACCGACGTGACGCCGCGCTTGTGGGTCGGATAACCGGTGCCGTCGAACATCGGCAGGTCGACCCAGGACCAGTCGGAGCGAAAGCCTGTTGTCCAGATGATGGAAGTGACGCCGCTCGCCGCGAGATCGAGTTCCGTGGGCACGGCAGTGGGGGACCACACCGGCTCGTAGTGGGGCGTCTCGGGCGCCGCGATTCCATTCTTCGCGATGTGCTCGTCGATCATGCGGCAAATGCCGTTGTAGACCCGATCGGCACTGTCGAGATTGGCCTGGAGATCATCGCCAAACTGCAAGTGCATCCCGCGTCCGTCCTTGAGGCGACCGTAGAGCTTCATGCCCTCCAGCGCGAATTTGCGCAGGTCGATGTCGCGGCCGCCGTCCCGGCCCGTCAGGTAGTGATTGGCGTTCTTGCGCACGCCCTCCTTCAGCGAGTGCTTGTCGACAGGCAGGTCGTACTGGCCGAGATCGTCGAGCCAGTCGACCGCGTCCCGGCCGCGATAGAAGCGCGGGCATCGCGGCGCGCTACCGACGGCAAGATGCACCTTGCGGCCGGAGAGGTGCAGATCCTCCGCGATCTGGCAGCCCGATTGCCCGCTTCCCACCACCAGGATTTCGCCCGGCGGCAGTTGATCCGGGTTGCGGTAGGCGGACGAATGGATCTGCATGATCGACGCATCGAGCCGATCGGCAAACGGCAGCACCTTGGGAACGTGGTATCCGCTGACGGCCAGAACGACGCTGTCAGCGGCGACCTCGCCCAGCGTCGTCTCGAGCATGAACCCGCGACCGGACTGCCTGAGGCGCGTCACGGCGACGCCTTCGCGGACCGGCGCGTTGATGTGCCTGGCAAATTGCTCGATGTAGGAGACGATCTCGTCGCGCAGCATGAAGCCATGCGGATCGCTGCCGGCGTAGGGAAAGCCGGGAAGCTGGCATTGCCAGTTCGGCGTCACCAGACAGAACGCATCCCAACGCTGCGTCTTCCAGGAATGCGCGATCGTGTTCTTTTCCAGTACGACATGCCCGATGCCACGCGCGTTGAGCTGCGCGCTCATCGCAAGACCGGCCTGGCCGCCGCCGATCACGACGACCGGATAGTGAGAGTGAAGGTCGGACATGATCAGCTCCTGCTATTCTTCGAATGAGACGACGGTGACGGACGCGCCGGGCGTGGTTTCGAACTCCGCAGCCGCGGCCTCGATCCGCGCGAGTTGCCCGAGCGCACGCGAGCAGAGAAATCCGTACTTCTCACGGACGCGCTCGGCCGCGATCGTCAGCGCGACACGGCTGCGTTCCCTGAAATCGGCGAGCGCATAGGTCGCGCCCGGCGAGAAATGATCCTTGATGACAAGCGAGGGCGAATAGCAGGCCTCGATCCGCTCATCGGGCCAACGCACGTGAAAATGCATCTCAGGCATAATGCACCTCGCGCATCTGCTGATATGTCGCCATGTGTGCGGCGGCGGTGCGGCTCCAGTCATGACGCTGGGCAACCCTGGCGCCGTTGGCGATCAGGCGAGAGCGCAGCGGCTCGGTGAGCGCGCAAAGAGCAGCGTCCCCGATCGAGCCCGGATGATACGGATCGCACCAGGCAACATCGTCAAGACCGAGGTATTCCGTGAATGGCGCGATATGCGAGACCACCGCCGGAACGCCGCTGGCCATCGCTTCCAGCACGGCAAGGCCAAAGCCTTCGCGCAAGGACGGAAACAGCAGCACATCGGCCAGTCGAAACAGCGACGGCATCTCTGCGTCTCCAAGCGGACCGGTCTCGATCACGGCGTCGGCGGGGAGCCCCGCCTCGCGCATCCGGGACGCGAACTGCTGCCGATAGAGACCATGATCCAGCAGGGACGCGCCGCCGGCGATCACGAGTTGCGCGGTCCGGTGCACTGCGTGCACCTGCCGGAACGCTTCGAGGATACCGAGCGTGTTCTTGCGGTGCTCGACGCCGCCGACGGAGAGCAGGATCGGGCCGGCGCGAAGGCCGAGCCGGCTGCGCAACGCCTGATCGCCTGGCGTCGCGACGGGCGAATAGCGCGCCGTATCGACGCCATTGCCGACCAGCGTTGCCGAGCGCGACATCTCCGCCTGCAGCTGCGCCTGCCAGAACCGGCTGACGACGAACAGGCCGTCGGCATGGACGATCGAACGACGGTCGAGCTCGCAAAGCCGCTCGTCCCTGAAGGCATCGACATGATGAACGGTGCGGACATAGCGCTGAATCAAGCCGCGCTGCTTCAACGTCGCGAGCGCATTCCCGGAGATGCCGTCCTGGGCATGGAAGACGTCGTACTGCCGGTTGGCAGCATCCTCGAAGTGCCTGATATAATCCGCGATGCGGGCTTCGACCATCGCGGTGACGTCACCCGAGGCTGGCGAGGCAGGCACGGCGCGGGTCGCGGCGACGCTGCGGCGGTGGAAGCCTTTGCCGGTCGGATCGGGGGCATGAACGACGGGCCGATGGCCAAGGTCCGCGAGGGCATCCGCCAACGCGAGCGCATGCACGACGCCGCCCCTCGGATTGGTCGAATGCGCCAGGATCGCGACGCGCAGCCCGGACGAGCTCATGCCACGCTCCGCTGTTGATAGCCCTGGTCCGGCGCGCACCCGATCAGGGGCTGGCCCGCGAAGTCCCACACGGTTGCGCGGGCGGAAGCTGCGGTAATATCGACGCGTGTCCCCGCGCTGACGTCTCCAATCGCGGCCGCCGCGATGCCACGCCGCTGGAAGCGCGACAGGATCTCATCGACGTGTTCGGGCTGCGCCGACAGGAGATAGCCGAAGCTCGGGAATGTCAGCAGCCAACGCTCGAGCGGCGCACCTGCGGGAATCGGAATCGCCTCGACATCCAGCGTGATGGCGACCCGCGAGCATTCGGCCAGCATTGCCGCGGTCCCGACGATGCCGCCCTGGCTGATGTCCTTTGCTGCGAGCGCGAGTCCCGCCTCGGCGATCGACGGCAGGATTTCCAGATCGCCCCGCAACCGTTCCGCCGGCGCGTCGGTTGCCGCTTCCCAGTTCGCGAACGGCTCGCGGTACCGACCGCGCAAATCAACCGCGGCAATGAGCCTGTCACCGGGCCTGGCATCGAAGCTCGTGAGCAGGCGCCTCGCGCGGCCGAGGATCGCGACGGCAAACTGGCTCTGGTTGCTGCGCAGATTGGTGTGACCGCCGATGACGGGCACTCCGAACGTCTTCGCAGCCGCTTTCAATCCTTCGAGAATGGGCGCGGCCTTGTCCGCACCATTGGACCAGATCGCGTTGA
Organism: Bradyrhizobium manausense; assembly: GCF_018129685.1. Classification (GTDB taxonomy): domain Bacteria; phylum Pseudomonadota; class Alphaproteobacteria; order Rhizobiales; family Xanthobacteraceae; genus Bradyrhizobium; species Bradyrhizobium manausense_D. The sequence goes on along the minus strand of NZ_JAFCLG010000004.1, from coordinate 109,599 downwards.
CGATGGCGGTGGGCCGTCCGCCCATCGCGGCGACGTCCGAGATGTTGACCATGGCGCCGCACCAGCCCGCAAACCAGGGGTCGGCGGCGACGAATTCGTTCATGAAGCCTTCGATGGCGAACAGCGTGTAGCCATCGCCCTCCGGGATCGCCGCGCAATCATCGCCGACCGGGATGAAGTCGCCGCCCGACAGGTCGAGCGCCGCCGCAACGGAAGCGATGTCGGCCTTGGCGACAACGCCGCGGCTTTGACGCAGCTTGTCGGCGAGATCTGCGAGTGCGACGTCCGTCACCATGATCAGGCCGCCAGCTTTGCCAGTGACAGGAACCCGGTTTCGGGTGTCCGGAACGGCGGGTAATGATCGAGATCGGCCTCCATGCGATGATGCGGCCGGCCATGGAGCTCGAATTCCCCGAGCGAACGCCAATGCATGTGCTGGAACAGAAGCGCATTCTGACTTTGCACGTTGGCGAGGAAGCGCCGGCAGCCGCGCGCGTGCGCGGAGGACACGGCGAGCCGGATCAGGCCGGCGCCGACCGCACTGAGCCGGCGATACCCCTTCTCGACGGCAAGGCGCGAGCCCCACCACACATCCGCCTCGTGGTCATCGGCGTGAATGCGCACGGTGCCGACGACCTCGTCCTCGGCGACGCCGAGCAGCGACACCGCCACGAGCGGAATGGCTGAAACGTCGACCGTGTCGCGATCGTCGCCCGCAAACACGCCCTGCTCTTCGCAGAACACCTTGCGGCGCAGCGCTGCAGCGGCATTGCGCTCCCAGGCTTCGGTTGCGAATTTGACCTGGAATTCCGGTGCAACGAACGGCTTGAAGGGCTCGAACATCATGCGCTTGCTCCGCGTTCGTAAGTGGACAGGGCCGAACAGGCGCCGCATTTGCCGCAGCCTGCCTTGATGTCGGTGGCGCGCAGATCGCCTGCGCGCAGCATCTCGGCGAGCGGACGCAGGATCTCGTGCATGAATGCCGGAGACGGGGTCGGATGGCTCTCCAGCGGCGTACCGGCGATCGGCACGAACGGCACGACGAAGGGGTAGACGCCGATCTCGATCAGCCGGCGCGAGAGCGCGAGGATCTCGGACGGCTCGTCGCCCAGACCCGCGAGGATGTAAGTCGAGACTTGACCGCGGCCGAACACCGGCACCGCGGCTTCGAACGCTTCCATATATTGCTCGACCTGGACCTGCGCCTTGCCGGGCATGATCCTTTGCCGCACGGCAGGCCCGATCACCTCCAGGTGCATGCCGAGCGCATCGACGCCCGAATTCTTCATGCGCTGGAACCAGGCAAAATCGTCCGGCGGTTCACATTGGGCCTGGATCGGCAGGTCGACGGCGGCTTTGACCGCCTCTGCACTCTCCGCAAGGATGCCGGCGCCGCGATCAGAGGTATGCGGCGTGCCCGTCGTCATCACCATGTGCCTGACGCCGTCGAGCTCGACGGCGACCCTCGCGACTTCGGCGAGCTGTGCCGGCGTCTTGCGCTCGACGGTGCGTCCGGCCGCGAGCGACTGGCCGATGGCGCAGAACTGGCAAGTCTTGGTGCGGCTCTGGTAGCGAATGCAGGTCTGCAGCACCGTGGTGGCGAGAACGTCGCGCCCGTGCAGGGTCGCTATCTTCCAATAGGGAACGCCGTCGTCAGTGGTGCGATCGTAGAATTTGGGTCGCAGCGGAAACGAGACGTCTGCGAGCACGACGCCGTCGCGCGAGATGCGGCTGCGCCCGGCCTCGTCCGGACGCTCGACGAGATAGGGGCTCTCGAACGCCGGCGCGTTGTGAACCGGAATCATCACGGTCGCGCCGTCGATCGTGAACGGCGTGTGATCCGACGGTCCGGCGCCGCCGCGGCGGCTGGTTCCCCCGGTCTTGGGATCAGCGAGCCGGACCCCGAAGGACTGCAACTCGTTGATCAGTTGCTCGGTCGGCATCGCCTTCGGAATTGACTTGGGTTGCGGCATCTGCGGTCTCATCTGATTGATCTCTCGGAATGGGCGTAGGCCGGTTCGGGTGTAAGCCGTGCATGGTGCGCGCGGGTTGGTCGTTCAGCACCAGCGAGAGCAGCTCCGGCCGGGCGTAGTGGCCGACCGAGTCCATCATCCGCTTGCGCTTGGTGATCAGGGCAAGATCGAGATCGGCGACGAGGATGCCCTCGCCGCTGGTCAGCGGCGGCACCAGATGATTGCCTTCCGGGGAGACGATCGCGGTCATGCAGCCGCCGCGCAGGCCCTTGCGCAGGCCTTCCTCCGGCGAAATCTTGGCGATCTGCTCTTCGGTCAGCCAGCCGGTGGCGTTGACGACGAAGCAGCCGCTTTCCAGCGCGTGATGCCGGATCGTCACCTCGATCTGGTCGGCGAAAATCTGCCCGACCAGCGACCCCGGAAACTGGGCCGCGTGGATCTCTTCGTGCTGGGCCATCAGGGCGTAGCGGGCAAGCGGATTGTAGTGCTCCCAGCAGGCCAGCGCGCCGACCCGGCCGACTGCGGTCTCGACCACCTTCAGGCCGGCGCCATCGCCCTGCCCCCAGATCATGCGCTCATGAAATGTCGGCGTAATCTTGCGGCGCTTCAGGAGAAGCGCGCCGTTCGCGTCGAACACGAGTTGAGTGTTGTAAAGCGAGCCGTGATCGCGCTCGTTGACGCCGAGCACCACCACTATGCCGTGGCGCTTGGCTGCCTGCGCAACGGCATCGGTCACAGGACCGGGCACGATGACGGCGTTCTCGTAGAGATGGATGTGCTCGGCGCCGCTCAGGACCGGCGGACGGACAAAGGAGAAATACGGGTACCAGGGAACGAACGTCTCCGGAAAAACGGCGAACTGGACTCCCTTGCCCGCGGCCTCCGCAATGGCCGCCAGGATCCGGTCGACCGTTCCGGTCGGCGTGTCCAGATCCGGCGCGATCTGAATCGCGCCGGCCCTGATCGTACGTTTCGCTGTCACTTGTGCTCTCCCTCGTCCGTCGCGCGAGCCGACCGGGATCAGACTGTCCAGGTGTGGAGCATGAAGGCGTCGTCCCTGCGGTGAAGCAGGATGAGGTCGAGCACATCGAGCGGATTGATCGGCCGGATGCCGGGAATGAGTGACGGCTCGCCATGGCCGTACAGCGCCTGCAAAGCGAACCGGCAGGCATAGACCTTGCCGCCTTCGTCCATGAACTTTGCGAGCTGGTTGTTGAAGTTCTGCGCGCCGGGGAAGGCTTCATCGCCGATCTTCGGGAAGCCGCGCTGAATGCCGAGCGTGACACCGGGACCGTAAAGCAGAACCGACGTCTCGAAGCCCTTCCGCTTCAGGCGCAGCGCCTGCAGAATATTGACGAGGCCGATGGAGCCCTCGAACGCAACGGTGTGGAAGGTGACCAGCGCCTTCTCACCCGGCTTTGCTTTGACGTCCTCGAAAACCTTCTCTTCGTAGTCGACGAGAAAGTCGCCCTTCTGACGCGCGGGCATGTTCACTGCTGGCATTGACACCTCCTGTTCACGTCCGGCCTCCCGGATCGGGATCAGGTTTTGCAATCAATGTGCCAAGCCGCGTTCTGCACTACAAATCATCAAACCATACAATCTGCATTCATTTATACATTCAATGTTGAATGGAGACCTGACTGGATTCGGATATGCCGGCGCGGTGCACGAAAAATAGTGCCTGAAAAATGCTGTGCAGCGCGCCTGATCGATGTGCAACGCGCCGGCGGAACCGCTGCTAAGCGCCAGGATAGACGCGCGACGCAATTGCGTCACCGCTTGCAACAATATACAGTCAATTATGCTGACATAACCTATCGGGACTCTGCAATGGCCGACTGGCGACCCGACCTTTCAACCAGCGACAAGCCGCGTTATCTCGCGATTGCCGACGCAATCGCCGATGATATCGCCGCCGGGCGACTCGTGATCGGCGACCGCCTGCCGCCGCAGCGGAAACTGGCCAAGCGCCTCGACGTCGATTTCACGACCGTCGCGCGCGGCTATGTCGAAGCCCAGAAGCGCGGGCTGATCGAATCCAAAGTCGGACAAGGAACCTTCGTCCGCGACAAGCCGCGACCGCGGCGCTCGGCGACAAGCTTTCCGCCCCGTCCCGTCGACCTGTCGATGAACCTGCCGCCCGAGCCCGATGACCCTGAACTGATCGAGCGCATGCAGGCCGGCGCCGAACATGTGCTGCGCGACATTGCATCGCTGCTGCGCTACCAGGGCTTTGGCGGCACGCAGGCCGACAAGGATGCCGCCTCGAGCTGGCTCGGCCGCCGCGCCTTGGTGCCGGCCCAGAATCGCATCTTCGTCTCGCCCGGCGCACATCCGGCGTTGCTCGGCATCCTCTCGATCCTCGCGAAGGCGGGCGAGGTGGTGCTGTGCGAGGCCATCACCTATCCCGGAATCAGGTCGATCGCCGCGCAGCTCGGCATCAATCTCGTCGGCCTGCCGATGGATGCGGATGGCATCGAGCCGCAGGCGCTGACCGATGCCTGCAAGAAACTGAAGCCCAAGGCGGTCTACCTCAATCCGACGCTGCAGAACCCGACGACCCTGACCATCCCGGACTCGCGACGGCGCGAGATCGTCGCGATCGCACGACGCTTCAAGCTGCCTGTTATCGAGGACGATGCCTACGGCTTCATTCCCGAGCACGGCCACGGCCACGCGCCCTTCGCGGCGATCGCGCCCGATCTGACCTGGCATGTCGCGGGACTGGCCAAATGCATCGGCGCGGGCCTGCGCACCGCCTATGTCGTCGTGCCCGATACGCGCTCGGCGTGGCCGTTTGCCTCGGCGCTCCGCTCCGCGACCGTGATGGCATCGCCCCTCACCGTGGCGATCGCGACGCGCTGGATCGAAGACGGCACCGCGGACACGATGTTGCGGTTCATCCGCGCCGAGACATCGGCGCGGCAGAAGCTCGCCGCCGAAATCCTTCCCAGGGGGTCCTATCGCGGCGATCCCCTGAGCTTCAATCTATGGGTTGAGCTTCCTGCACCCTGGAGGCGCTCGGCTTTCGTGGAGCATATGCGACAGACCGGCATCGGTGTCGTCGCCAGCGACGCCTTTGTCGTGAGCGATCCGCCTCCCGAGGCCGTAAGAATATGCATCGGCGGTCCTTCGACACGAACGCAGATCAGAGGCGCGCTCGAATACGCGGCTCACGCGCTGCTCGAAACGCCGGCCCTGGCCTCGCCGTTTCTCTGATCCGTCAAGAGCACGATCGCGCGCCGGCCCGACCGATCGAGGTGCAGCCCGCTTGCAAATTCGGCAAGCTCGATCACTGTAAGGACCGCACGCAGGCAATGCCAAGAACCTGCGGCTCATCATGGAGGACACATGCTTCCCTATGTCGCCCACGATCCTCGCTTCGACCGGCTGGTCATCGGCCACGTCAATCTCGAAAAGCTCACCAGCGGATGCCGCTGGGCCGAAGGCCCCGCCTACTTTCCGGCCGGGCGCTACCTCGTCTGGTCCGACATTCCGAACGACCGGATGATGCGGTTCGACGAGACCGACGGATCCGTGTCGGTGTTCCGCGCACCGAGCTTCAACTCCAACGGCAACACGACTGATCGCCAGGGCCGGCTGGTCAGTTGCGAGCATTTCATGCGGCGCGTCACGCGGACCGAGCACGACGGCTCGATCACCGTGCTGGCGGATGCGTTTGAGGGCCGCCGGCTGAATTCGCCCAATGACGTCGTGGTCAAATCAGACCACTCGATCTGGTTCTCCGATCCGACCTACGGCATCGACAGTGACTATGAGGGGCAGCAAAGCCCGTCCGAAATCGGCGCTTCCAACGTCTACCGGATCGACGGCAGCTCCGGTGCGATCACGCGCGTCGTGTCCGACCGGGTGCAACCGAACGGGCTGGCCTTCTCGCCGGACGAAAGCAGGCTCTATGTCGCCGACACCGGCGCGACGCATGTCCGCGGGTTGCCGCCGACGATCTGGTCCTACGAGGTCAAGGGACAAACGGTCGGAGAAGCCTCGTTGTTTGCGACCTGCCCCGACGGGCTCTATGACGGCTTCCGCGTCGATATCCACGGCAACATCTGGACATCGGCGGGCCGCAGCGTGTTCTGCTACGCGGCGGACGGAACGCATATCGGCACCATCCCGATCGGCGAGATCGCCGCCAATGTCTGCTTCGGCGGCCCGCGCCGTAACCGCCTCTATATATGCGGACAGACGTCGCTGTATTCGATCTACCTCAACACGCGCGCGGCGGTTTAGGACAATGATGTCGGTCAAAGAGAACGTGTCGCGTCAACTCGTGACACGTTCGCCGCGCCCGTACACCAGCAACATGAAGATGATGACCAGGCCGTAGATCACCTGCCGGCCGGCCTCGGGCATGTCCATGATCGACAGCACGCTGTTGAGCAGCACGATCAGCACGACGCCGATCAGCGTGCCGAGGTAACGGCCGCGACCGCCGAGGATATTGGTGCCGCCGATCACGACGGCCGCGATCGACGGCAGCAGATACGCATCTCCCATGCCCTGATAGGCCTTGGTGGAGTAGCCGGCGAGCAGGACGCCGGCCAGCGCGGCGGCGAGACCGCAGAGGACGAAACAGATCACCGTGATGCGGCGGGTGTCGACGCCCGCGAGATACGCGGCCGCCTCCTTGTTGCCGATCGCATAGACGTAACGTCCGAGCGTGGTGCGCTGGAGAATGATCGTGACGAGCACCGACATGGCGATCCACACGAACACGGCGTTGGGAATGCCGAGCGTGCGGTCGCCGGCGAGCATCCGCATCAAATCGGTGGCGCCCGTCTGCGGGGCGTAGCCGCCGGTATGGGCAACCATCAGACCGCGCATCACCGCGTTGACGCCGAGGGTGAAGATCATCGAGGGCACGCGCAAGTAAGCAATCCCGATCCCGTTGACGAGACCGACAAGCAACCCGACGCCGAGCCCGACCGGAATGGCGAGCGGCCCGCCGATCGACGTCGCCATCATCGCGGCCGCGGCGAGCGTCCACGGCACCGACAGGTCGATCTGGGCGATCAGGATCACCATCATCATTCCGGCGGCCACGATGCCGAGGAAGGCGCCGATCTGCAGCTGCTGCAACAGATAGGTCGGCGACAACAGCGGCGCGCTGCCGAAGCGGGCAAAGGTATAGACCGTGCCCGCGACGAGGATGACGAGGATAAACAGCGCAGCGATCAGGATCGGGCGGTCATCGCGCGAGAGACTGAGAGAGGCCGAACTCATCGAAACAGCTCCAGCGTATTCTTGACGCGCAGAACGCCGAGCGCGCCGATGCTGACCGCCCCCAGCAGGATCAGCCCCTCGAACAGCGGCTGCAACAGCGGCGCGATATCGAAGATGCGGAAGAAGAACGAGATCACACGCAGCACCATGGCGCCGAAGATCGAGCCGATCGCGCTGCCGGTCCCCCCTAACAGCGACGTGCCGCCGATCACGACGGAGGCGATGGAGTTGAGCGTGTAGGCGCCGGCCTGCGGGATGTCGGCATTGCCCGAGGATGTCTGGATGGCGAGGAACAGGCCGCCACAGCCGGCAAAGAAACCGGCGAGCGTGAAGGCCGCGATCTTGGCGCGCTCGATCGGCAGGCCGGACATGTAGGCGGCGCCTTCGGCCGAGCCGACCGCATAGACGGTGCGTCCAAGCACGGAGCGACGGAACGGCACCCAGACCAGGAGCGCGATCAGGATCAGCAGCACGAACGGCACCGGAATCCAGGCCACCGGCGCGAACCAGCTTGCGGCGCCGTCGTCAAAAATGTGGACCGTCGAGGCGAAGTCGCCGAGCGAGTTGGTCAGCGCCCAGTTGAGATCCTCGTCGATCTTGCCGCCCGGCGTCGGCCGCAGGAACAGCGCGATGCCGATATAGACCGCGCCGGTCGCGAGCGTCGCGATGATCGGCTGGATTCGTCCGTAGACGACGACGCACCCATTGACGAAGCCGGCCAGTGCGCCGGTCGCAAGGCATATGACGATGCCGAGCAGGATGCCGCTCAGCCCGCCCGGAAAGGTACCGAGGCCGACATGCAGGCCGAAGATGTCGAGATGCAGCGGGGCGCCGCCCGCCGCCCCCGCGAGCAGATAGCTCGCAAAACACCCCACCATGGTCATGACGGCGCCCACCGAGAGGTCCAGCCCCGACGCCAGCACCGGCACGGTCTGGGCCATCGCCAGCATGGCGAGCGCAAAGATCTCGTCGCCGTTCTGCACCAGAACCGCCGACGAGAAGCCCTTGGGGTGGGCGAGGTTGTAGAGCAGATAAAGGATGGAGAACAACAGGACGGCGGTGACGATGCCGACGTTCTGGCGAATCCGGATGGCGACATCGTCAAGCATGGGCCGCTCCGGCGGCAACCGGCGTCGCCGCGTCGATGTTCAGCGCGCTCGCGATGATGTTGGTCTCGTTGAGCTCGTCGCCTGCGAGCTCGCGCACGATGCGCCCATCATACATGATCGCCACCCGGTCGCAGCAGCCGATGAGTTCGTCATAATCCGTCGAATAGAACAGGATCGCGGCGCCCTGGTCGGCGAGTTCGCGCATCAACCGGTAAAGCTCCTGCTTGGTGCCGACGTCGATGCCGCGTGTGGGATCGTTGAGCAGGATGAGCTTGGGATCGGTCATCAGCCATTTGGCGAGCACGACCTTCTGCTGGTTGCCGCCGGAGAGCGTGGAGACCGCATCGCCGGGCGCGCCGATCTTGATCTGAAGCCGCGCGATGGCGCGCTTGATCGCCTCGTTCTCCCGCGCGCGATCGACCAGCGGTCCGGTCGAGATCGCATCGAGCGAAGCGATCACCAGATTGTCCGCAATCGACATCGGCAGCATCAGGCCCTCGGTCTTGCGATCCTCCGGCACCAGCGCGATGCCGACCGACTTCGCTGCGGCCGGCGACCCCGGACGCACCTCGCAGCCTTCAATGGTGACCCGGCCGGAAACACTGCGAAGGACACCGAACAACGCCAGCAGCAGGGATTTCTGGCCCTGGCCGTCGAGCCCGCCAAGGCCGACGATCTCGCCGGCGCCGACGCGGAGGCAGATGCGATCGAGGTGCCTGTCCCAGCTGAGGTTCTCGATATCAAGCACGGGCTTTGCCGCTTCCCGCACGGGCTTGGGCGGATATTGAGTCGCGATGTCGCGCCCGATCATGAGCTGGACGATATCGGCGGTGGAGCGCCGGCCCTTGTCGAAGGTCTCGATATGGCGTCCGTTGCGGAACACGGAGGCGCGGTCGGCCAGCGCTTCGACCTCGTGCATCCGGTGCGAGATGTAGAGAATGGCAACGCCCTCGGCCTTGAGCCGCGCCAGCATGGCATACACCTTTTCGACGTCGGCGCTGGTGAGGGCCGACGTGGCTTCGTCGAGGATCAGGAGCTGCGGCTTCTTGCCGAGCGCCTTGGCGATCTCCACCACCTGGCGGCGTGACAAGGGCAGGTCGCGCACCCGCATCAGGGGATTGACGTCCTCGCAGCCGATCCCGGCCAGAAGCTCCTCGGCACGGCGGCGCTGCGCCCGCGCGTCGATGAGGCCGAAGCGGCGCGGCGGCGAGGCGATCGAAATGTTGTCCGCGACCGAGAGGTCGGGCATCAGCGACAATTCCTGGAAGATGCAGACGACACCGGCTGCATTGGCGGCGGACGGCGTCGCGAAGCTCACATCGTTTCCCCCAAGCCGCATTGTGCCGGTATCGGGCTGGACAACGCCGGCAATGATCTTGATCAGCGTGGACTTGCCGGCGCCGTTCTCGCCCAGCACGGCGTGGATCTTGCCGCGCTCGCATGCGAAATCCACGCCTTCGAGCGCGCGCACACCGGCATAGCGCTTGGAAATTCCCGAGAGCGTGAGGAAGGCGGATTGGGCCAGGGCAGCATCTGACATGACGGGGCTCACGCAGCCGCGGCCCGGCAAGGGCCGGGCCGCAACCGTGACATCGGAAGTCGGCTCACTGGGTGTTCTTTTCACTCTGCGACATGATCTCCGGCGCCGTGAAGTTGACGCCGCAGGGCGTGAACTGGTTCGGCGCGAAGAAGTTGGCGTTGAGGTCCGGCCAGTAATTGGTGCCGGGCTTCAGGTCCTTGTAGGTCGCAACCGGGATCGGGATCGAGATCAGCTGCGGCATCACGTTGCCTTGCAACGCGGAGATCGCTGCCTTCGTGGCAATTGCGACCAGCGCCGGAGACTGGCCGTAGGACATGCCCTTGAGCCCGTCCTTGGCATGATCGGCGATCTGCTTGCGGTACTCGTTCTCGCCCTCGCCCGACATCGGCACGAAGGGGTGCTTCGCCGCCATCATGGCCTGAACGGTGCCGTCGGAGCCGCCTTGCGTGAACACGCCATCGAAATGGCCGTGCACGGCGAGCGCATCCGCCGTCACCTTCTGCGAGGTGCCGGTGTCCCAATTGCCGACCACTTCGGTGATCTTGAAGCTGTTGCCCGGCGCTTCCATCACCTCGCGGAAGCCGAGATGCCGATCACGGTCGACCGAGTTGCCGGGCAAGCCGCGGACTTCGAGAATGTCGCCCGCCTTCTTGCCGCTTTCGTCGATGAGCCACTTGGCCGACATGCGGCCCATTTCCTTCTGGTCCTCGTTGACCATCATCACCTTGTCGGTGTCGAGGACGTTGTCGAAGGGAACGACCACCACGTTGTTCTTGTCGGCGAGGCGAATGATGCGGTCGAAGCCGTCAGGAGCCACCGCGATGGTGACGATCGCGTCATAGCCCTGATTGATGAAGTCCTCCATCGCGCCGAGTTGCGCGGCAACATCGGTGCCGGTCGAGACGACCTTGAACTCCTTGATGTTCTCCTTGATGCCCGGCTGCGCGGCGAAAGCCTTTGCGGTCTTCACCATCTGGATGCGCCAGGTGTTGCCGACGAAGCCGTTGACGAGGGCGATCTTGTAGGGACCCGGCTTCTTGTCCCACTGGAAGAACTTGGTTTGGGCTGACCAGGGCTTGAAGCAAGCTGGATCGGCGCCCGGACCGGACACGACCTTGGGCCCTGCCAGGGCGCTGACCGAGGACAGCAACAGGCCGGCGCAAGCCAGCCCCGTCAAACGAAGCGTCCACACCATATCTCTTCTCCTGAGCTTTCTGTTCCACCCTTAACGGCGCAAAAGGCCAAGCCGGGAATTGGACGTCCCGTGCAGTTTACGTAGCTAGGATGCCACGCAACCTCTGATGCACACAAGCCGAATGCCCCTCGTAGGGGCTGACGCGTGTCGAACGCGTCAAGTGAAACCATCACAATTGCTGGAGACCATGCGGCGCTGCGGCGAAGCTGAAAAACATACGCGTGACAAGCGGATGCTCGCGTCGGGCTTGATGCAGCGCAATCGAATGATGTCGAGCCAGTCGAATGATTGCAAACCAAGAGACAGCGCAGCAAAAAGAATGATACTCAGGGAAAAACGGCGAAGCGATCATGGTCAGCTTGCGCGTCCGAATTGCCTAGCGCCGTGCATGTTGACTTTCGTCCATGCCGTCCAAATACTCGCAAAAAAATAAGAGACAGTCCCAACGACGGACTTGAGGGAGGGATAGGATGCCGACTTCACGCAGGCAGCTGCTGAAGGGTACGGCGGCTGCCGCCGCCACGCTCAGCCTCGATTGGACCCGGGCCCAGGCGCAAGCCGAGAATTTGCGTATCGGCCTGATCTACGATCTCACCGGGCCATTTGCCGCGGGCGGCTCGGTCGCCTCCTCGGTCGGCGCGCAGATCGCCATCGATCTCGTCAACGAAAAGGGTGGCATCGGCGGCAAGACCAGGATCGTGCCTGTCCCCGCCGACTCCCAGAGCAAGGCCGACGTCGCCATCAACGAGGCCGAACGGCTGATCAGCCAGGAGAAGATCGACATCATCAACGGCGTCTATTCCAGCGCGCACGCGGTGCCGATGGCGGCGAAGGTCGAGCAGCAGAAGAAGATCCTCTGGATCACGACCGCGGTATCGACCGCCGTGTTCAAGGACAAGAACCTGCAATATGTGTTTCGCGCGCAGATCCACTCCGACCAGTACGGCCAGGCGTTTGCGGGCTTCATGAGCGAGCACGCCAAGGCCAGGCTCGGCATGGAACCGAAGGACGTCAAGATCGCGCTGATCCACGAGGACGGCCCCTACGGCGTTGGTGTCGCCGCCGCGGACGAAGCCTATGCCAAGGAGGCCGGTCTTCAGATCGTGCTGAAGGAGGGCTATTCGGCCTCGGCGCCCGATCTGTCGGTACTCGTCACCAAGCTCAAGCGCGCCAAGGCCGACGTGATCTCGCATGCCGGTTACAACCCCGACATTACCCTGCTGCTGCGGCAGGCGCGCGAGAGCGGGCTGCGCTTCAAGATGCTGTTCGGCAACGGCGCCGGCTACAGCCAGCTCGACAAGCTGCGCGCGACCTTCGGCACGGACATCGACAATTTCTGCAACATCGATCCGGTGCCGGCGCAGCTGCTCGATCCCTCGAAGCTCGCGCCCGGCATGGGCGACCTGATCAAGACCATGGTGACGCGCTACCAGGCCAAGCTAGGCGCGACCGACGTGCCGCCGCACTGCTCGATGGGCTTCAACCAGACCTGGGTGCTGCTCAACAACGTGCTGCCGGTCGCCAGGGAGAAGTACGGCAGCTTTGAACCGGAGGCCATTCGCAAGGCCGCGCTCGACGTCGACATCCCGCCCGGCGGCACCATCCAGGGTTATGGAGTCAAATTCTTCCCGCCGGGCACGCCGCTCTCCGGCCAGAACGAACGCTCGACGCCGGTGGTGATGCAGAACGCCGGCGAGCATATTTCCGTCGTATGGCCGACCAACATTCGGACACAGGAGCCGGTGTTTCCTCTGCCGAAGGGATCGACCTACGGGGCATGAGGCGCCTGACAAGGAGCTGACAGCTCGCCCCTCTCCCGTCCCATTCATTTTGGGTGCAGCATCCACATGCTATAACGGGCCGCCATTCATCACGATGGCGCACGAGAGGTGGAGGTTTTCATGAAGATTCTTTCTGCTGCTCTGTTTGGAATTGTCGTTCTCTCGGCAGGTCTCTGGCTGTCGTCGACACCCGCCGCCGCCCTTGGCGGCTGCGGTCCCAACCAACATCGCGACGGTGCGGGGCGCTGCGTCTTCGGCGGTCAGAACCAGGATTGGTGTATCCGCAAGACCGGTCACCCGGCCACGCGCATGCCCAACGGCACGATGAAGTGCCTGTGAGCTGACGTTTACCGCTGCGCTTCTCCATCGATGCGACGCACCATCCTCTCCCCTCGCAGGAGAGGATGGTCATCGGGCGCTCGGCGCGATGCAAATTCGCCCAACGCTGATCCGCGCTGCAGCCGAAGCCAAACGCACCCAGCCGTCATTCTTTTCGCTCTGAAGATGGCTTCTTATCGCCAGACGCCCCGCGATGGTTGTGAGACGAAGTTAGCCCAAGGTTTTTCTGCTGGACGACGAGTCCCGCGACCCGGATGGGACGGACCCGCAACACCAGGCCGAATTGAACGCGCGCGGGAATAATCACGTCACGACAACGGTATCTTGGAATGCCGGTGCATTTTCAGGAGGCAACATTGAACACGCCCGAATTCTATGCCGCGTCGATTGCCTGCCTCTCGTGCCTGACCATCGTCGTGATGATCGCCGTCGGAGCCTGGTAGGCAAACCCCATGGGATCAGCGGCGCGCGACAGCGCCACGCGCCGCTCCTCTTCCGCCGCCCAATAGCCGGCGTTCGTTGACCTTGATCCTGGCGAGCTATTCCACCGAGACCCGCACCACGCCCGCGCTCATCATGCCAAGCGCCCGGGCGGCAGGGACCGAGAGATCGACGATGCGGCCGCGGATGAAGGGACCGCGATCATTGACGCGGCATTGAATGGTCCGTCCGCTGTAGGACACCTTGAGCACACTGCCGAACGGGCGTGTCCGATGCGCGCAGGTCAATTCTCCGTTCTTCGCTCCTTTTCCGTATCCATAGTATGAGGCAAGTCCGCTTTCGGCGTAGGCGACAGAAAATGCAGAAAGCGAGAAAGTGGTCAGACAAAACAAAAACGTCGAATGCGCTCGCACGGCACCGCTCCCGGTTGGCCCTGCCCTGCGCTGCAACGTCGCTTGGTTCCCTATCGTTCCGGGAACCGCATGGCGGCGCCCGGCGGTTGCTTCACACATTGTTACTGTTTGTGAAAGACCAGCGTGCGCACCTCAATGCGCGGCGCGGCATCGTCAGGCGTTGTCTGACCGACTTGCACACGTGTTGCCGGCTGTCGCGGCATAAACCCAGCGCGGAGGTGGCGAGTTGCGCAGGCTTCGCCTCGAGGCCGGCCCGCTGCATCTCGCCGCGATCGTGCTCGCGCATGTTGCCTGCATCAGCCTGATCGTCTGGTTATCTCTGTGATTGGTTGCCGCCGATATCCGGCACCGAGACCGGTATCGGCCTACTCGTTCAGACTCTCGCCCATTCCACGATCCATTGACCCTGATCAATGGCCTGCAATGGGAAGAGTGAGCTCATGGCCTCTTACACTGAAGTCGGGAGGTTAGAATGAACTATCGCAAGCCTGGAATGTGGATACTGGCCGCGCTGGTTGCGGCGCTTGGGCTGTCAGGCTCGTTTGAACGATCATCCAGCGACGGGCTCTCGCTGTCCATCAACAGCGCGGAAGCCAGGGTCGGACGGCCCTTGACGCCCGTCAGCGTTGCCGGCGTTGCGCGTCGCACCACGCGGCGCGCCGTCGTCGGTGGCGCGGCCGTCGGTGCGGCGGCGGTGGGAACCGCATGCGTTCGCGTCTATGTCAACGGAGCCTATGTCTGTCGGTAACGAATCCAGCGGGCTTGCCGGAGAGCCGGCAAGCCTGCTGCGCACCTCGGCTGATCCGGCTCGCAGCGCGCGAGATCACCAGTAGCGGCGGTGATAGTGATGATACCCGACATAGGGTCGGTAATATCCGTAGCGCGGGCCGTAATACGGCCGATAGTATCGCCGGTAGCCGTAGTAGCGGGGATAGGCGTAAGGCTGCACGTAGCCGCCGTAGTACGGACCGCCGCCATAATAGGCCGGAGCGTAGCCGTATCCGTATCCGTAGCCCGGATAGCCATAGTACGGAACGCCGCCGTAATAGCCGCCACCACCATAGTAGCCGCCGCTCGCGATGGCACCGCCGATGATGGCGCCGGCGAGGAGGCCTCCTGCGCCCCAGCCCCATCCGCCGCCGCGCCAATGCACTTGGGTGGTCTCGTCGGGAACCATCGCCTTGATGGTTCCGATATTGGTCGGCATCGGCGCCGCCACGGCCGGCTCCAATTGGCCGACCATCACGGTTATCGCCAGCGCACCGGCAACGCCTGTCTTCCAGATGCTCATCGCCTCACTCCTTGTCTGATGCCTTGACTGGAAATGATCGCACATCACGACCGCGCTTCTTTGCGTTGAGTCAAGGCTTGGTCTGCATGCGCCGCACCAAAGAAGCCTCACCGCCCCGCGCCTCGGCACTTCGCAGCCTCCGACAAACTACGTAGGGAAGTCCACCTAAGATAAGCCGCGCAATATCCAGGCCGCCGATTCTGGCCGACAGTCCGAGCGCGAAAGGATGGCGGAGGTTTTGATGAGCTATTCGATTCACGATGCGGATCGCGCGACCCACCGCAAGATCGTGGTTGTGGCGCTGCTTGTCGGTGTCACGGTCTCGGCGCTCTCACTGTGCCTTCATCTGCATGCGAAACTGCCAACGAGCGAAGCAACCGCCAGCCTCAAGGCCGGACGGCCGCTTGTCGTGGGCAGCGCAGTGCTCACCGTTTCCCGCTGACCGGAGCAAATCCCCATGCGAAAGAAGAGAGCAGAAGCCAGGGTCATCGCGGAGACCTTCGATCCCGCACTTTGGTCAATTGCGACTGCGCTCGGCGCTGTCGTCGTTTACATCGCTTACCTGATCTAGGGCCACGCCGGGTCGGCGGCGCCGGATATGATCTCACCGGCGTCAAGTGCTGGTCTTGTCAATGTTCCTGCCCCGACAGCTCAGCGACGATGCGGCCGAGTATCGCGCCATGATCGCGACGGCCGTCGCCCTGGCATGCTGCGCGATCGGTCTCGTCGTCGTGACCTTGTTGCTGGTCACCGGTGATCGCTTCGAGTTCAGGCCGCCGCCCGAGGCCGTCAGGCTTGATGACAATCTCGTTCGATCGTTCGAAGCTCTCGACGTCATGGCCGCCAGAACGGCCAGCGTGAAGACAGACGCCGTCCGGACGGCGCCCGGGCAGGACGGCAAACCTCCTGACGTCGGAAATGTGGCTGCCGAGCCCTCCAGGAGGCGTATCGTCACGCGCCTGAAGAGCCCATGGTGCACGGGTATCCTTGCCCATCAGCCCTTCCATAGCTGCAAGCCCCGACCCAAATAGCGACGCCGGACCAAGGCGCGGCCGGTGGCGCCCGCGACGGATCCGGATGGAAGCCAGCCCGCCCTCCGCGATAAAGCATTAAGGTTCACGCATTTTCGCAACCAACAACCCACTTTCCGACTTACCGTTCGTACCGCTACTATTCCGATCCACCGGCGCCCGACTGGCCTCCCGTGAGAGGGGGATTTGGCTGCGCCCCCGGGCATGTGGGAGGACGATATGAGTGCTGCCGGAAATGAACCGCTCGCCCGCCAGGCTTTGGCGTTTGTCCTGGCCGGCGGTCGCGGCAGCCGGCTGTTGGAATTGACCGACCGGCGCGCCAAGCCCGCGGTCTATTTCGGGGGCAAATCCCGCATCATCGATTTCGCGCTGTCGAACGCGGTGAACTCCGGCATCCGCCGCATCGCGGTCGCCACCCAGTACAAGGCTCACAGCCTGATCCGGCATTTGCAGATGGGCTGGAACTTCTTCCGGCCCGAACGCAACGAGAGCTTCGACATCCTGCCTGCGAGCCAGCGCGTCTCGGAGAGCATGTGGTATGTCGGCACGGCTGATGCGATCTACCAGAACATCGACATCATCGAGGCCCATGCCTGCCGCTTCATCGTGGTGCTGGCCGGCGACCACGTCTACAAGATGGATTACGAGGTGATGCTGCGCCAGCATGTCGACAGCGGCGCCGACGTCACCGTCGGCTGCCTCGAAATGCCGCGCCAAGAATCTTCCGGCTTCGGCATCATGCACATCGACGAGAACGGCTGGATCCAGCAGTTCCTGGAAAAGCCCGCAGACCCGCCGCCGATGCCGGGCAAGCCGGATGTCTCGCTGGCCAGCATGGGCATCTACGTGTTCGACGCCAAATTCCTGTTCGACCAGCTCAAGCGCGACGCCGAGGATACCAACTCCAGTCACGATTTCGGCAAGGACATCATTCCCTACATCGTCAAGAACGGTCGCGCCATCGCGCATCAGTTCTCGACCTCCTGCGTGCGAACCGGTGCCGAGCCGCGCTCCTACTGGCGCGATGTCGGAACGGTCGACGCGTACTGGGCCGCCAACATCGACCTCACCGACGTGGTGCCGGAGCTCGATCTGTTCGACCGCGCTTGGCCGATCTGGTCTTATTCCGAGATCACCCCGCCGGCGAAATTCGTTCATGACGAGGAGAACCGGCGCGGCCAGGCCGTGAGCTCGCTGGTCTCGGGCGGCTGCATCATCTCCGGCGCCTCGCTGCGGCGCTCGCTGCTGTTCACCGGCGTGCGCATCAACTCCTACGGCAGTGTCGAGAATGCGGTGATCATGCCCTACGTGAACGTCGGCCGCGGCGCGCGGCTGAAGAACGTCGTGATCGACCGCGGCGTCGAGATCCCGGAAGGTCTTGTGGTCGGCGAGGACCCGGAATTCGATGCCAAACGTTTCCGCACCACCGAGCAGGGCATCTCGCTCATCACGCAGCCGATGATCGACAGGCTCAATACATGACGCCTGTTCGCGTCCTCGCGGTCGCTTCCGAAGTCTATCCCATCGTCAAGACCGGCGGCCTCGCTGACGTCGCCGGCGCGCTGCCGATCGCGCTCAAGGCACATGGCGTGGAGATGCGCACGCTGATGCCGGGCTATCCGGAGGTGATGCGGCGGCTCGCCGGCGCGGACGAAATCCGGCGCTGGCCGGATTATTTCGGCGGCCCCGGACGCCTGCTCGCAGCCTCGCATGACGGGCTCGATCTGTTCGTGCTCGACGTGCCGCATCTCTACGCCCGGCCCGGCAACCCCTATGTCACCGCCGAAGGCACCGACTGGCCGGACAATGGCGTTCGTTTCGCCGCGCTTGCGCGTGTGGCGGCCGATATCGGCCACGGCCTCGTGCCGGCCTTCATGCCCGAAATCGTGCATGCCCATGACTGGCAGGCCGGGCTCGCACCGGCCTATCTGCACTATGACGGGGGGCAGCGGCCCGGCACGGTGATGACGATTCACAACATGGCCTATCAGGGCAAGTTCGACCGTTCGCTCGTGGGCGCGATCGGGCTGCCCGCGGCAGCCTCGTTCGATGTTCACGGCCTCGAATATTTCGGCGGCATCAGCTTTCTGAAAGCCGGGCTGCAACTGGCCGATCGCATCACCACGGTGTCGCCGACCTACGCCCATGAGATCCAGAGCGACGAAGGCGGCATGGGGCTCGGCGGCCTGCTGCGCGAGCGTGCAGGCGTGCTGAGCGGCATCCTCAACGGCATCGACATCGAGGTGTGGAATCCGCAAACCGATCCGCACATCGCCTATCGCTTCGGCGCGCAGGATCTCACGTTTCGCGCCGCGAACAAGGCGGTGCTGCAGCAGCAGTTCAGTCTCGATTCCTCCGACGAAGCGCCGCTGCTCGGCGTCATCAGCCGGCTGTCCTGGCAGAAGGGGCTCGACCTCCTGCTCGAGGCGATCCCGACCATCCTCGAGCAGGGCATGCAGCTCGCATTGCTCGGCAGCGGCGACCGCGATCTCCAGGATCGATACCAGGCCGCCGCGCGGGCCAATCCCGGCCGGATCGGTGTCCTGATCGGCTATGACGAAATCCTGGCCCACCTGATCCAGGCCGGCTCCGACGCGCTGCTCGTGCCCTCGCGGTTCGAGCCGTGCGGCCTGACCCAGCTCTGCGCGTTGCGCTATGGCGCAGTCCCCATCGTCTCCCGCGTCGGGGGCCTCGAGGACACCATCATCGACATCGGCGAAGCCGGACATGATCCCACCGGCTTCAAGTTCGCTCCCGTCACAGCAGACGCCTTCGCCGGCTCGCTGCGCCAGGCAAACGCTGCCTTCCACAACAAGGCGACCTGGCGACGACTTCAATTGAACGGTCTTGCGACCGACGTGTCCTGGCGCCATCGCGCGGGCGAGTATGCCGCGCTTTATCGCGACCTGATGACGGCGCGCGCGTAGGCACAATGTGTAGGGCGGATTAGCCGCAGGCGTAATCCGCCACTGTTGCTGCGGCCCGATGGCGGATTACGCTCCGCTAATCCGCCCTACGAACTCACCGAACACATACGACGCCATCGCGACGCTCGCGACCTCGTCGACGAACACGCGCTTGCCGACGTCGCTGCCGGCAGCGCCTGCCGCAACCATCAGCGGCAGCAGATGGTCCTCGCGCGGATGGGCGAGACGCGCGCTCGGCGCATTCTCCCAATCGACCAGCATCGCGTTGCGGCGCGCCGGGTCCGGGTTGCCGATCGCCTCGTTCAGATAGGCCTCGAAATCATACGAGACGGGCTTCGATTCCGCGCGCCCGAAACCGCGCATGTTGTGATAGGTGAGCCCGCTGCCGACAATCAGAATGCCTTCGTCGCGCAACGACGCGATCGCCTGCCCGACCTTGATATGCTCGGCCGCGTCGTAGCTCGACTTCAGCGACAGCAGCACGATCGGCATGTCCGCGTTCGGATACATCAGGCCGAGCGGTACGAAAGTGCCGTGATCAAACCCCTGATTGGGATCTTCCCGGCAGTCGAGCCCGGCGCGCGCAAGCAGCGCCTTCACGTCTGCCGCGAGCGCGGGCTGGCCCGGCGCCGGATACTTGACGTGATAGGTATGCTCGGGAAAACCGTAATAGTCGTACACCATCGGCGGATGCGCCGAGGTCGACACGGTGAAGACATCGGCCTCCCAATGGCCTGTGATGACAAGCACCGCCTTCGGTCTTTCAGGGAGAAGCTGCGGCAGCCGGCCGAACTCCGCAGCGGTCTTGGCATATTGCACCCGCCTGTCCTCCATGAAGGGCCAGGGGCCGCCGCCATGCGACAGGAAGAGGGTCGGAAATCGCGTCATATGTGCCGGCTCGCCTCGAAGACATTGCGTGGGCCAGGCGCCCGCGCGCTTGCCGGCGAAGCATAGGCAAACCGGCATGGTTAGCAAGCCGTTAACGATTTGCCGTCCAAAATCCAGTCTTGGCCGAAGCAATCGGCCAGAAGACATTTCGGACGTAAGATTGCGGGACGCGAGATGAAGAAGTTTGCGCTGGGGGACGTCGTCAACTCCGACAAGGGCCGCCGCGGCGTCGTTCGCGCCGCCTATCGGTCCAAGGAAGGCCAGCAGTTCTACGCCGTCGAGAGGGACGGCGCGATGGACTATCTCGAGGAAGAGCGCCTCACCCCGGCGCCGCGCGTCGAGCTCGCGGCGTAAGTCCTGCCTATTTCTTGCTGTCGATCGCGAGCCGGTCCAGGCGCTCCGATGATGGGTCGTCACCGCTCGCGATGCGATCATTGCCGATCAGCAGCAGATGGTCGCGGTCCGCGGCCGTGTCCCAACGCGGCAGCTCAGGCCCGTTGGGATCGCCGCTCTTGGCGAAGTTGATCCAGTAGGCCCGCATGCGGCTTGCGACCTCGCGATCGCGTCGCGAGAAGATGCCCGCGCCTGGCACGCCCTCCACGCCGAAGATGAACTGCAACTCACGCCCATGGCCTTCGTCGGGATTGCCGCGACGGGCTTCCGGCACGTAGGCGAAGCGATAGCGGAAGGTCGGCGCCCCGGTTGCGACATGAAGCCGGGCGAGCATCCGCACCGGCTCGGAGAAGACCTTGTCGGTGTAGAAGCGCGCCGCGAGATCGGACGAACTCCTGGCATCCGGATAGATCTTCCGCAGTCCGTCAATGCCCTCGCCCGAGGACGACAGTGCCTGCTTGACTTCGAGCTCGCTGTCGAAGCTGGTCTCGTCATCGTTCGAACCGATGATGAGGGGAATGCGGCTCTCATGCCCGGCGGCAAACCCGACAGCGATGTCTTCCGTCAGAAGGTTTCCATCGATCGCCGGTGCGAAGCTGCGCGCAGCTTTGTCCAGCAAGCGCTTTTCGGCGGCGAGCAGACGTGTCGGTCCGGCGGCGCGCAAATCCGCCTCTTGCCCGAGCGCGGCGACAAATTGCTTAGCCGCGGCCTCTGCCTCCCGCGATGACGGCAGGCGCGCGCGGCCGGGCACCGATTGCAGAATGGCCTTTTGAAACAGATCGCGCGATTGGTCGCATAGCATCAGCAGCGCGATCGACGTCGCGCCGGCCCCGTTGCCGAACAGCGTGACATTGTTCGCATCGCCGCCGAACGCGGCGATGTTGTCGTGCACCCATCGCAGCGCCGCGATCTGGTCCATCAGGCCGAAATTGCCGGAGCCGCTTTCCGACAGCGTGGGATGCGTGAGCCAGCCGAGCGCGCCGAGACGATAATTCACGGTCACGATGATGAGCCCGGCCTGCGCGAGCCGCGAACCGTCGAGCAGCGGATCATTGGCGGTGCCCGTGACAAATCCGCCGCCATGGATGAACACCATCACCGGCAGCGGTCCGTCGACCCCGAAAGGGCGAAACACATTGAGCGTAAGGCAATCCTCGCGCGCGGCCGGCAGCGATGGCTGCAAACAGGGCGCGCCATAGTCGTAGGCGGTGCTCATCTCCGAACTTTCGGGCAAGCCCTGCGGCGGCCGCCAGCGCAGGCTGCCTGTTGGCGGCGCTGCGTAGGCGAGCCCCTTGAAGGACGCCACGTCGCCCTCGACGGCGCCGAGCGCCTGGCCTTCACGTGTCAACGCAAATGGAAATTGGCCGACCGGCTGGGCGGCGGCGGAGCCGATGCAAAGCAATGCAAAGATTGCGATGAGCGCAAGCAGGGGCCGCATCTTCGGGGGATCTCGATGCGCGGAAATGGTCTCGGAAAGGTTACGTCCGCGACGCGCGTAGAGGCAAGCGCTGCGGCGTCAGCTAACCGCCCTTGGCAATGATCTCCGCCAGCGCGCGCCGTGCAACGATGCCGAGCTCGCCGAGCGTGGAGCGGCCGTATTGCGCGGCTTCGATCAGGCGCTCGGCGATGAACCTGCGACTGTCGTGATCGCCGCCATGCGGCAATT
Organism: Bradyrhizobium manausense; assembly: GCF_018129685.1. GTDB lineage: Bacteria > Pseudomonadota > Alphaproteobacteria > Rhizobiales > Xanthobacteraceae > Bradyrhizobium > Bradyrhizobium manausense_D. Next base: position 87,365 of record NZ_JAFCLG010000004.1, on the reverse strand, counting down.
GCCGGCATGTCTCCTCCAGGACGACGTCCATGTTCGCTTTGGTTCGCTCACTCAACTCTGTCATGACGCCCGGTCGGTACGCGTGGCTAGTAACCGCAAGCATACACGGACGGATCGTCCATGATTAGACCGGGCAATCACGGCCATTGTGCATCGCGATGCGTGCATCGAGGCAACGTTCGCGCCGCCACGATGATGCCGCAAACCGGACTACCGAAGATTGCACTTGGTCGATTGCACTGGGTCTGATGACAAGCCGCGCCTGCAGCGCTAGCCTGCCGGCAAAACAAATACACGGGAGGAATACCATGCCGGAAGCAATGGTCGCCGCGCGTGAGTCCAAGGCGGCTGATGGAACCGTCCAACAGGTCGACGTTGCCGTGGTCGGCGCCGGATTTGCGGGCCTTTACCTTCTCCATCGCCTGCGCAAGGCCGGCCTCTCGGCCGTCGGCCTCGAAGAAGCCGGCGATGTCGGCGGCACCTGGTACTGGAACCGCTATCCCGGTGCGCGCTGCGATATCCAGACGATCGACTACGGCTACACGTTCGATCCGGAACTCGACAAGGTGTGGACCTGGTCGGAGAAATACGCGACGCAGCCCGAAATCCTGCGCTATCTCGGCTTCGTCGCCGATCGCTACGATCTGCGTCGCGACATCCGCTTCAAGACCAAGGTGACCGAAGCCAGATGGGACGAGCAAGCCGGACGCTGGCAGCTCACCACCGATAGCGGCGCGCCCGTCTCCTGCCGCTTCTACATCATGGCCACCGGCTGTCTCTCCGCGCCAAAGCCGCCGGAGATCGACGGCGTCAAGGATTTCAAGGGCGAGATCTATTTCACCGGGCGCTGGCCGCATGACGGCGTCAACCTCGCCGGCAAGCGTGTCGCCGTGATCGGCACCGGTTCGTCGGCCATTCAATCGATCCCGCTGATTGCCGAACAGGCCGCGCATCTCACCGTATTCCAGCGCACGCCGAATTTCGCCCTGCCCGCGCATAACGGGCCCACGCCGGCCGATCGCAGGGACATGTTCCAGAGCGACCGCGCGGCCTATCGCGCGCAGGCGCGCCAATCGATGGCCGGCGTGCCCTATCCGCAGCAGACCGTCGTGAGCTGGCAGCTCAGCGATGCCGAGCGTCGCGAGCGGTTCGAACGCGCCTGGGCCGCCGGCGACCTCGTCCACATCCTGTCGCAGCTCTGGGCCGACCAGGCCGTCGATGTCGACGGCAACAAGATCGTCCAGGACCTGATCCGCGAAAAAATCGCGGCGGCGGTGAAGGACCCGGAAACCGCGGCGGCGCTGATGCCGGACGACCACCCGTTCGGCGCCAAGCGTCCCTGCCTCGAAACCAACTACTATGCGACCTACAACCGGCCGAACGTCACGCTGGTCAATCTGCGGCAGGAACCCATCAAGGCCATCACCGCAGGCGGCATCGTCACCGGCAGGCGCAGCTTCGATGTCGACGTCATCGTGTTCGCGACCGGCTTCGACGCCATGACCGGCGCGATCCGCGCGGTGCATCCGATCACGGGCCGCGGCGGTCGATCGCTCAACGATGTCTGGGCGCAGGGGCCGCAGAGCTATCTCGGGCTCACGGTCAAGGGCTTCCCGAACTTCTTCATGATCACCGGCCCCGGCAGCCCGTCGGTGCTGTCGAACATGGCGGTCTCGATCGAGCAGCATGTCGACTGGGTGGTGGATCGCCTCGCCGGCTTGCGCGACGCCGGCTTCACCACGATCGAGCCGACCGAGACGGCCCAGGCCGGCTGGAACAGGCATATGGCCGACTGCGCGATGCTGACGCTGCACCGGCTCGCCAACACCTGGTACACGGGCGCCAACGTGCCCGGCAAGGTGCAGGGCCTGATGCCTTACACCGGCGGCGTCGGTCCCTATCGCAGCATCTGCGACGAGGTCGCGAGCCGCGGCATGCTCGGCTTCAGGCTGTCAGGCCCCAACGGCACGCAGTGCAATGACGGCGAGGTGGTGCGGCTGCAGCCGGACGTCCGGCTGGTGCTGAACCTGCTGGCGTCGCTGAACCTGCCGCCGATCGAGTCGATGGGCGCCATCGGCGCGCGCGCCTTCGTGGGCGAGTTCAACAAGGCCCGGCCCGCGGGACGGCCGATCGGCGAGATCGTCGACGGCACCCTGCCCGGCGCCGACGGCCCGCTGCCCTACCGCGTCTACAAGCCGGCGACGCCAGGACCGCATCCGGTCGTGGTCTATTTCCACGGCGGCGGTTGGGTGCTCGGCGACGAGCAGTCGGACGAGCCGTTCTGCCGCGACATGGTGCGGCGATCAGGCATGATGTTCGTCAGCGTCGGCTATCGTCACGCGCCGGAGCATCGCTTTCCCGCCGCGGCCGAGGACGGTTATGCGGCAACGCGCTGGATCTCGGAGCATCTGGCCGAGCTCGGCGGCATCCAGGCGCCGGTGCTGGTCGCCGGCTGGAGCGCGGGCGGCAACATCGCCGCCGTGACCTGCCAGCTCGCACGCGATCGCGGCGGGCCTGACATCGCAGGCCAGCTGCTGGTGTGTCCGGTGACGGACTGCAGCTTCGATCGTGCCTCCTACAACGACAACGCAGCGGACTACTTCCTGACGCGCTCGCTGATGTACTGGTTCTGGGACCTCTATTGTTCCCCGGATGACCGGACTGATCCGCGCGTCTCGCCGCTGCGCGGCAAGGTCGCCGGCCTGCCGCCGGCGTTTGTCGTCACCTGCGAGTTCGATCCGCTGCGCGACGAGGGCATCGCCTACGCCGAGGCCATGGCGGCCGCGGGTGTCCGGGTCGAACAGTTGAAGGCGCGCGGCCATTTCCACTCCTCCTTTACGATGGTCGACGTGGTCATCACCGGCGCCCAGGGCCGAACGCAGATGGCCGAGGCGCTGCGGCGCTTTGCTGGGCTCCCGCCTGAGGTCAGCCGCGGCGATGAGCACAGAAACGGCCATGCCGGCCCGGGACACAAGATCGCGGCGGCCGCAAGTTAGGCCGCCATCGGCCGGGAACCTTTTCCCGGCCGCCGCGTTGCACGAACATGGCATGAGATGCAGCGATGGGTATGGGCCCTGGCACGCAGCCTTGCGTGCCGGGGTTCTTTTTGCGTGAGGCGGGGGCGATGGGGGCATCGGCAACGAATTCGAAAGTCGATTTCGGCGCGCATGCCGTGCTGCATAAATGGCCCTCGCTTGCCAAACAGCGCAGACCCGACCGGGAGTCTTATCAGGTCAGTGAAGGCACGCTCGATGCGTGCATCTCGGCCTTCATGGAGAAGCCGCCATCAACCCGGCACCTCTATGAGATTCACACCACGGCGCAACCGCCGCTGGTGACCGGGATCCTCTCGCCCGAGCATATCGCTGAACTCGCGCGCTTGCGGGAATTTCTTTAAAGGCGCCTGCCCGGCAGACTTCGCAGGAACCTTCTTCCTGATAGTCCCGTTATCCGGGATCGGAAGAGCCAAGACTTCAAAGCAAAGACCCCGAGCGAAGACACAAGAACGAAGGCGTGAGTGCCTGAGATGTCCCAAGCCGCACCCAACCCGACCGTGCCCTATGGCGCAGATCAAACCCTGTTCGTGGTGATCGATCGCTACGGCAAGGGACGCGAAATCCGCGTCGAGCGCAGCGACCTCGAAGTCACGATCGGCGAACTCGTCAGCGGCTGCTTCAACGATCCGATCAGGGTGCTCTCGTTCAACACGCTCGAACACTGGATGAAGGATATCTCGAGCGAGATCGCCGGCGAAATTCGCGCGCGCTGCGATATCGACGGCATCGGTCTTCCCGACTACCTCAGCGATTTCGTCGAGAGCCACAGCTAGAGCATGATCCGGAAAAGTGTGCAGCGGTTTTCCGAGAAGATCATGCTCAAACAACAACCTAAAGCGCGATGACGATTCAACCCAATCTCATCGCGCTTTAGCAGCTCCAACTGCCATGCAACAAAAAAGCGCCGCTTCCGCGGCGCTTTTCGTGTGGCAACATCAGTGATGCCAGAACACTGCCAGCAGCAGGATGATCGGCAGCGGCACGCCAAGCAACCAGAGCAGAGCACCTCGTCCAAAGCCCATGACTTCCTCCTCCATGTTCACGCCTGACATGACGCGTGAGCGAAAAGGAAGTTCCGCGCCTCGGGGCGAGGGCGAATGCGTTCAGGACATGGATCGCGAGAGCTGTGAAATGCGTTAGCCACGCCGCCTGGCGGCGATGGCCTCGATCTCGCGGCGGCGTTCGCCGGCAAAGGTCAGGAGCTTTTCGATCGTCAGCGTATCCGTGATCCGTTTGGCAAGTCGCTCGGCGCGCGCAGCCTGATCTTCGAGATACTGGATCGTGTTCAAGCGTCGCCCCCCAAAGCCCCGAATTGCCGGGCGGCCATGGTGAGGGAAAGCGACTAACAGCCGGTTAAGCTCAACGCATCGCTACTGCACGACGTCGAGCCTGACATTGGCGAGGCCCTTGTCGACCATGCCGAGCGCCTCGGCCGCGGAGGGCGAGATGTCGACGACGCGCCCGTGCACGAAGGGCCCGCGATCGTTGACCCTGACGGTCACGAAGCGGCCGGAGGAGACGTCGGTGACACGCAGCTTGGTGCCGAACGGCAGTGTGGGGTGAGCCGCCGTCAACTCGTTCTTGTCGAACCTCTCGCCGCTCGCCGTCTCCGTGTCCGAATAGAAGCTCGCCACGCCCTGCGATGCAGTCGACTTGGCGCTCGCCGTATCGTGGGACGGAGACGGCCGGTAGATCGGACGCGGATGGAGCGCTGCCACTCTGTGTGGCCGCTCGGTTGCAGCCTGCCTTGTGGCCGGAGCAAGATCGGCCCTTTGCCGGCCAACCGGCGATTGCGCGCAGGCGGCAAGCGAGGCGGCACCCACGATGGCAAGCAACAACCGGCTCGAGGTTGTCAGCGTAGTCAGGGTCGTTTCGGCCCTTGCAATGCGAGACATGATGCGCCCTCCGAACACGCCTGAGTTTCGGTGGGCAATGAGGGCAGAACCTTGGCTGAACAAAAGCGGCCTTGCGGCCGCTATGGTTTCGCGCCGGCTGTGGCGATTCCACCACAGTCACATGTCCTGAATCGACACAAAACCAGCAAAAAAATCAGCCCGATACGACGCGCCAAATCACCGGGTGCGTCTCCGGCTGCGCCTCGCCGGTCTCGACCGCCCCCCTCATGAGCCGCATGAGCTCACGCCGATAGAGCAGCCGCCAGCTGGTTTTCAGGCTGGCAAGAAAGTCGAGCTCCCGCTGCGTCAGCATGCACATCATGAACCCGGTCAGCTTGCGAGGGCCGCGCCGAATTCCCGGGCCCGCGGCCGGCTACCTTACGTAGTGTTACCCAACGTAACGCTTGCGCCCGGCCGGCGCAAGCCGGGATTGAGGGCACTGCGCATCGGCAACACTCAGACCCATACGGGCGTCTAGAAATTAGGCCCGAGCGCGATCTTGGTGATCGTCCCGTTCCTGACGCCGATGCGCCACTCCGCCGCGCCATTGGCGAACTGGGCGACATAGATATCGCTGTCGAGTGCGGTGACACCGCGGAACGACACCGCGCGCAGCGCACCCAGCCGCGCCAGGATCGCCTGGTCGAGCGGAAGCTGCGCACGGGCGATGTTCGCGACCTCGGTGGTCATATGATCATAATCCGGCTGTCCCTTGCCAATGCCCTCGATGTAGTGCCGCAGCATGGCCTCGCCATTGGCGATCGGAACGGCCCGACGGGCGGCATGCCCCGGCCGCACTCCGAGGTTCGCGGCCTCGACATTGAGGAAGCGCGTCTGCCGGCCCGGCACCAGGATCTCCATGCATTTCCCCGATTTGTCGGCAATGACCCACGGATTGTTCACGGTGGTCTGCGCCGTCCAGGTCATGTCCGGCCTGACGACGCTCTGCGCCTTGCGCGCGCCGTCCGCATCGAGATTGAAGACCCGAATGTCGTCGCCCGTCTCGTTGTAGAGCATGATCCTGATCGGCGAGGTGCCGGCACGGCCGCGCACGCTCGCCTCTTCCGAACAGGGGACGATCCCGCCGAGCTCGTCATTGCCGTCGGCCCGGAAGATCACATCGCCGGCCTTGCCGTCGGGATCGAGCAGAAGGCGAAATTCCGCGGAGCCGTTCTCGAACTTGGCGCCATAGATGTCGTAGCCGCCGGGCCCGACGCCGCGGAAGAAGATGGTCTCGACCGCGCCGAGCGCCGCGAAAGTCGCGCGCAACTCGTCGAGCTGACGATGGATCTTCGCAGCGAGCCGTGCACTCATCCGATCGTAGTTCGGCTTGCCCTCGCGCAAATCCTCGATCCCGCGCAGGATCATCTCCTTGCTGCCCGCAACCGGGACCTGCTCCCTGAACCTGTCAGGCACTTCCGCCAGCCGGCGCGCGTAGTCGGCCTCGATCGCCTGAGCCGCCGCCGCGTCGATCCGCGGCGCGATGCGGGCGCCGGAGGCGACATTCTGGACCAGCACGCGTGCGACGCCGTCCCCTTCCGCGCGCAGGAAGATCAGGAGTTGATCGCCCCGGAGCGAGAAGGCATCGTTGCCTTCAGGCAGAACCGGCGATCCGCCCTGCCCGGTCTCCTGCACCTGCAGACGGTCGCCATCGCGCCGCACGGTGAGCACGCGGTTCGGCGCAATCCTGTACCAGCCGACATATTGATCAAGCGACAGCGGATCCGCCGCCTGCGCCGGCATCTCGGCAACGCTGACAGCGCGCGCGTCGCGGCCGTTGATATGCAGCGTCAGCTCGGAGGCGCGACGCTCCGCATCCACAGGGAACGTGATCTCGCCGAACGAAGCCGCGTAGGCCGCATTGCCGTCGTTGCCGATGGTCAGACGCAGCCTGCGTTGGCCCGTGAGCTGACCGTAGAGTTCATCGCCGTCGCGGAAGATCGCGAACACCGAGGTCGGGCTCATCGCGTAGAATTTGACTTGCGGACGGTAGTGCTCGGCCGGCGCATGACCGAGATCGGCACCTGATGGCACCGGGTCCGGTGTGCGATAGGCGATCATGCCGGCGGAGACGATCATGACCGGCACGATCGCAGCCGCGATCCACAGACGCTTGCGCCAGCCGACCGCGACAGGCATGGCGGCGGCCGCGATGATGCGTTCGACGCGCGCGCGCACCGTCGAGGCCTGCGCCATCGCAAGCTCCATCGGCCGCGGCTTCACGGACGCCGCGACGTCGATCAGGATTTCCGCATAGGAGAACCGGTCGTCGATCATCTCGATGGCGCGGGCGTCGCTGATGATCTCGGCAAGCTCGGCGAGACGGGCCAACTGCCACCACGAGAACGGGCTGAACCAGAACATCGTGCGGTTGAGCGAGGCGAGCAGGAGGACATAGAAGTCGCAATTGGCGACATGCGCGCCCTCATGCGCGAGCACCGCAAGGCGCTTCTTGGCGTCCCAGCCGAAAAATTGCGGCGGCACCAGGATGGTCGAACCGAAGGTGACGGGACTGCCGACGTCGCGGCTGACGCGCACGTCAGCGCCGATGATGCCCTTCACCGGCTTTGCCGCGCGCGCCACCCGCCAGGTCAGGCAGAGGCCGACGGCGAGCCGCAGCAGCAACAGGCCGGCGACGCAGGCGTAAACCGTGGTTGCGACCATCCACCAGTCGGTCGGGACGCCATGCCTCGCCATCGGCGCGGTGGCCGCACCGGACGCGATCGGCAGCGACGGCTGCGGCCGCTCCAGCATGGAAAGATCGGCCGGCCACGCATCGTCCGGCACCGGCATGGACAGGGGCAGCCGGTCGAGGGTGAGCGTCGGCCAATGCATCACGAACGGCATCGCCAGCGATGCCGCGAGCACGACAAGCCACGCCGTCATATGGACGTGCGGGTTGCGTACACGAAACAGATAGAGACCGATCCAGACGACGCCTCCCAGCGCGAAGGAGCGTAACGCCGCCTCAGCCAGAGCTGCGATCATTCTTTCTTCACTCCCCTTGCCTTCTTCGCCCTGGCCACCTGGTCCGCCAGCGCGCGCAATTGCTGCTGGTCGAGCATCGCGTTGTCCACCATGCCGACGAGGACCTCCTCCATCGAGCCATTGCAGAACCAGTCGACGATGCGTTGCACCGCCTTGGCCGCGACCCGCGCGCGTTCTTCGGCGGCATGGTAGACGTAGGTGCGTCCGTCTACCGTGTGGCGAGCATAGCCTTTTTCTTCGAGGCGGCGCAGCACCGTTCGCACCGTCGATTCCTTCAGACGGCGCGACAGGCGCTCGCGAACGATTTCGGCCGTGACCGGCCCATGGGCCCATACTATCTGCATGACCTCGTGCTCGAGGTCGCCCAGGTCGGGCAAACGATCGTCCATGGTGGCCTACCTAACAGCTTGAGATTATTGCAATGCTACGGAGCGTCGCACATCCGGCCGCGGCAGACAATCGCGATTCCGGCCGTGTCGGCAGGCTCGGACGGCTGGGGTTCACCTCTCCCCGGAGGGGAGAGGTCGGATTGCTATGGCGCGCATTGCGCGCCGGCAATCCGGGTGAGGGGCCGCAGCGATCGGTGAGACTGTAACCCCTCACCCGGATCGCATTTTCAATGCGATCCGACCTCTCCCTTCGGGAGAGGTGAACCTTCCGCCTGTGGCATCGGCAGCGCACAAGCCAGCACAACAGCCCTAGTACTTCGGCTCGTACATCGCCGACTGGACCAGGGCCTTGACGTCGTTGGGCGCCGGTCCATCGGCGAGCCCTCGCTGATAGGCGACGTCTGCGACCGCGGCCGCGATGCGGGCCGAGACCTCGCGGATACGGGGGAGCGCCGGATAGAGGCTGCCCTGCGCAAGGTCCTCCTTGCCGACGCAATTGGCGAGCGTATGAGCGGCCGCCATGAACATCTCGTCGGTCACGAGCCGCGAGCGGCTGGCGATGACGCCAAGGCCGACGCCCGGGAAGATGTAGGAGTTGTTGCCCTGCCGCGGCACGAAGGTGCGGCCATTGAGCTTGACCGGATCATAGGGACTGCCGCAGGCGAACAACGCGCGGCCCTCGGTGTAGCGATAGGCATCCTCCGCCGAGCATTCGGCCTTCGAGGTCGGGTTGGAAAGTGCGAACACGATCGGCTGCTCGTTGAGCTCGGCCATCGCCTTGAGCACGTCGGGCGTGAAGGCGCCGCCAACCGCGGCAACGCCGATGATCGCCGTCGGCTTCAGCGTCCTGATCGCGGTCAGGAAGTCGGCGATCGGCGCCTGGTCGGTGTGGGCATAGCGCAGCTTGTGGCCATGGAGACCCTCGCGCCTTGCAACAACGAGGCCGCGGGAATCCATCAGCCAGTTGCGCCGCAGCGCCTCGGCTTCCGTTGCGCCCTCCGCCATCATGGCGGAGACGACGAGATCGGCGATGCCAGTTGCCGCCTCACCCGCACCGAGGAACAGGATGCGCTGATCCCTCAGCTTGCCGCCGTTCACGCGCAGCGCCGAAAACAGGCCGGCGAGCGCGACGGCTGCGGTGCCCTGGATGTCGTCGTTGAAGACGCAAGTCTCATCCCGGTACTTGTGCAGCAGCCTGAAGGCGGAATGGTTGGCGAAATCCTCGAATTGGATCAACACGCCCGGGAACGTCTTCCGCGCCGCCGTCATGAACTCGTCGACGAAGCTGTCATAGGCTTCGCCGGTGAGCCGCCGCTCGCGCAGGCCGAGATAGTAGGGATCGCCCAGCAGCTCCTCGTTGTTGGTGCCGACGTCGAGCACAACAGGCAGGCAATGCTCCGGATGCACGCCGGCACAGGCCGAATAGAGCGAGAGCTTGCCGACCGGAATTCCCATGCCGTTGGCGCCGAGATCGCCGAGACCCAAAATGCGTTCGCCGTCGGTGACGACGATCAGCCTGGCCGGATAGGGCCAGTTCTGCAAAATCTCTTCGATCTGGCCGCGATCGCGCGAGGAGATGAACATGCCGCGCGGACGCTGGAAGATCAGGCCGAATTTCTGGCAGGCGAGCCCGACCGTCGGCGTGTAGATGATCGGCTGGATCTCGTCGATGTTATCGACGACGACGCGGAAAAACAGCGCCTCGTTGCGGTCGTGCAGCGCGTTCAGCGCGACGTATTTTTCCAGGTCGGTCGGCAGCGAGCGCAGATTGATCAGCACGCGCTCGACCTGCTGCTCGATCGTCAGCACGCAGGCCGGTAACAGGCCGCGCAAGCCGTGCGCATCGCGCTCTGCCTCCGTGAAGGCCGTGCCCTTGTTGAGCAGGGGATCGCGCAGCAGCGTCATGCCATGCGCAGAATCGGGCGATGTCGAATGGGCTGTGACCCGAGCAGGTCTATTCACGAATTCCCCCAGGGAGTTTCTTATTGAAGGGGCGGCATTGTCCGCCAGCGCACCATCGAGATCAAGGACGTTGCGCCACGCGCGGCGAAGTGATCTCGCACCGCAGCGAGATTTTCGCGAACACACGACGCAAAGGTTAATGTGGCACGAGAGCGAGGCCCTGCTCTTTCCCCTGTCATTCCGGCTTGATGTCCGCTGCTTTCACGATCGGCCACCATTTCTCGGTCTCTGCCTTCTGGAAGGCGCCGAGAGCTGCGGGCGTTTGCCGATCGACCGGCGGAATCTCCTGGCCGAGGTCAGCGAAGCGCTGCTTGACGGATGGATTGGCAAGCGCCGATACGATCGCCGCGTTGAGCTTGCCGACGATGTCCTTTGACGTGTTCTTCGGTGCCCAGATGCCGTGCCAGTAGGAAATATAGAGCCCAGGCAGGCCCGCTTCATCGACGGTCGGAACATCAGGCGCGGAGGCGAGGCGCGTCGGCGAAGTCACGGCGAACGCCTTGATCGCGCCACTCTTGATATGCGGCAGCGAATTCGTGGCCTGATCGAACATGATGTCGATCTGTCCGGCGACGAGGTCGATCATGGCCGGGCCCGCACCGCGATAAGGCACGAACTGGAAGTCGGTGCCGGTCTTTTCCTTGAAGAAGACGCCGGCGACATGCGCGCCGGTGCCGGCGCCGGCCGTGCCCGCCGAGGCCTTGCCGGGATTGGCCTTCAGCCACGCGATCAGCTCTTTCAGATTGTTGGCCTCGAGCGACTTGCGGCCCACGATCAGCTGCGTACCCATCGCAACCAGCGCGACCGGCTCGAAATCTTCGACCACGTCATAGGGCAGCTTGAAGATCCCGCCGTTGAGCACATGCGTGCCCCAATGGCCGATGGTGATGGTGGTGCCGTCAGGCGTCGCGCGCGCGACGCGGGCCCCGGCGATGCTGCCGGAGGCGCCGGCGACGTTTTCGACGATGATCGTCGCGTGCAGTTCGGCTGCGATCCGCTCCGACAGGATCCGCGCCAGCGTATCGGTCGGCCCGCCGGCCGCGAACGGGACCACGAGAGTGATGGGGCGGGAGGGAAACGGTTGGGCGCTGGTTGCTTCACTCCACGCAACACATCCCATCAACGCGCAGATGACGATCGCATGACCGCGCAATCCGGCCCACACCCCCCGCATCGCTTTCTCCCGACTTTTCATGCCCAGGCTTCTTGTCGTCCGCATGTCGTCAGCGAACTGGACGGCGAGTGAACGCTGGCCAGTGAGCGGAGGCAAGCCGCAAGTTTGTCGCGTCGGGAGCGGATGCGACACGCGATCGGCGATCGAATGCGGCGTCAAGCCGTCCACCAAACAACCGGCCACACTGCATGAGGAACAGCCGGCCTATGATCAATGGCTCGGCGATCTCTTCGGCGTGCAGAAGAAGGCGTAGCGCGCGATGAGTCTTGGTTGAATCGACGGCGCCCAAAACTCGGATCACCTCCCCCGTAGGGAGAGGTCGGATCGCATCGAAGATGCGATCCGGGTGAGGGCGGCAGGTCTCACTGAGCGCCGCGGCCCCTCACCCGGATTGCTCAGGCGCGCAATGCGCGCCAAAGCAATCCGACCTCTCCCCGTCGGGGAGAGGTGAACCACTGACAGCCGGGCGCCTCGTTTCATCATTCTCCAGCAGAGCCGGCGAAAACGCACAGCGCCGGGCAGGTAGGGGCTCTGCCTTGCTGATGCAGCCCACTAAACCTTGACCCGGCGTGCCGTTCGCGGTTTCTGCCGCTATGCGATAGTCCGAACGAGCTCCATCGCACTCAACGCGGCTGGATTTGCGGAGGTGGAGTCATAGACCTCCCCTTGCTCATGAGGTGGACGTTACGCGTCGCTTGTTTGCGACCAGCGGTATGGTCCTCCCGTGACATAAGACTGTCAAGCGCGATCGACGCCGAAAGGATCACATTTGCACGCCTGTTCCACCACGGACTGACCGCGTAAGAGCGCGGAATAAATCCTTCTTCGCAGAGTTTGTGTGAGGGAGAGTCCCACCTTCCGCGCCATCGTTTTTCAGAAAGTCAGAGATGAAAGCATTATCTTGCATCGCCGTTCTCGCGACTCTCGTCGCTGGACCCGCTCTCGCGCAGACCCCGCCCCAGACCTCCACCAAGAAGGTCGACGGCACCGACAACGTCTACATCTTTCGCTATGGCGGCCATCAGTCGATGTTCGTCGTGACGCCAAAGGGCGTGATCGCGACCGATCCGATCTCCTATTTGCGTCCCGCAAAGCCCTACATCGACGCGATCAAGGCCGTCACCGACCAGCCGATCAAATATGTCATCTACAGCCACCACCATTACGATCACATCGCCGGCGGCCAGCCATTCAAGGATCTCGGCGCCACCTTCATCGCGCATCGCCGTACCAAGGAGCGGCTGCTCGAGCTGAAAAAGCAGAATTCGCTGCTAGCCGATGTCGTGATTCCGGACCAGGTGGTGGACGACACCAAGACCATCACACTCGGCGGCACCAGGCTGGAGCTCGATTATGTGGGCCGCAACCATTCCGACGATTCGCTGGTGATGCGGCTGCCGAAAGAGAAGATTGTCTTCGTCGTCGACTTCGCACCGATCGAAAGCGTCCAGTTCCGCAACATTCCCGACAATGCCTCGCCGCTCGAATTCATCGCCTCGCTGAAGAAGCTCGCTTCGCTCGACTGGGAGCGGATGATCCCGGGCCATCCCAGCGCGGGCGGCCGGCTCGGCACCAAGAAGGATGTCGAGGACGATATCGCCTACATGGAGGATCTCTCGGCCGAGGTGAAGAAAGCCGCGGATGCCGGCAAATGCTTCGACACCGCGATGAAGGAGGTGAAGCTGCCGAAATACGAGAAATGGGCGAACTACGAGGCCGGCCTGCCCGCCAATGTCGAACGCTTCTGCTACTGGTGGGGCCGCGGGTATTGATGAGCGACTTGCTCAAATGCCGTAGGGTGGGTTAGCCCCGCAGATGCGCAAAGCGCATCTGCTCGGCGTAACCCACCACTCCTGTCGCCGCGGAAATCAAAGAGGTGGGTTACGCCTTCGGCCAACCCACCCTACAAGACCTGTCGCGACGGTGACATCATGCCGGTGTTTTGCCCGACAAGTCAAGCAAATTTCCTAAAATCCGAACACATCACACCCCGACCGGCAAGTCATTGATTCCGCTATCGCCCGCTACTGTGCATGGGGTTGTTTTTCCGCACTTTCATTTCGACCGCTTCTTGTTCCCCTTTCCTTCCTTCTCCAGCGCCTTGCGCACATTGTCGAACTCCGCCGCCGAAGCCTTGTCGGCGCGGGGGAAGCGCAGGTCCAGCTTTTCAAGTTCAGCGACGATGACCGAGCCGATCACCACGCGGGCGAACCATTTGTGGTCCGCGGGCACGACGTACCAGGGCGCATGCGGCGTGGCCGTGTGGCGGACGATGTCCTGATAGACCGCCTGGTAGCGCGGCCACAGCGCGCGCTCCTCGATGTCGCCCATCGAGAATTTCCACTGCTTGGCAGGAATCTCCAGACGGTCGAGAAAGCGCAGGCGCTGCTCCTCCTTGGAGAGGTTGAGGAGGAATTTCAGCACGACAGTGCCGTTGCGACTGAGATAGCGTTCGAACGCCGAGATGTCCTCGAACCGTTCCTTCCAGATGTTCTTGGTCACGAGCCGCGGCGGCAGCTTCTCCTTGGCGAGGATCTCCGGGTGCACGCGCGTCACCAGACATTCCTCGTAGTGGGAACGGTTGAAGATACCGATCTTGCCGCGTTCGGGCAGCGCGACCGCATGCCGCCAGAGGAAATCGTGATCGAGCTCCTCGTTGCTCGGCGCCTTGAAGGCATGAACGTCGCAGCCCTGCGGATTGATGCCCTCGAAGATCGCCTTGATCGCACTGTCCTTGCCGGCGGCATCCATGGCCTGGAACACGATCAGGACCGACCAGCGATCCTGGGCGTAGAGCTTCTCCTGGAACTCGGCGAGACGCTTCTTGTTGGCGTCGAGAATCTCCTGCGCGGCCTCCTTGTCCAGATCCCCCCTCTCGTCGGTCTTGTAATTCTTCAGGTGGAACTTGGCGGACCCATCGTGGCGGAATGGCGTGATGTAGCGGTCAAGCTCCTGGGCGAGCGATTTGGACGGCTTTTTGCTCATGAGCGCGGGGCACCTTGCGTTGCGACTTCAATCGATCGAGCAAGCTACCAAGGATGCCCTTGGGAAGGAATATGATGAAAAGCACCAGCAGCACGCCGTAGACGAGATTGTCCCAGCCGACCGCCTTGGTGCCGAAGCCAATGCGCAGGGTTTCCGCGAGCAGGATGGTGATGACCGCGCCGATCGTCGGCCCGAGCGAGACGAACAACCCGCCGACGATGGCCGCGAACACCATCTGCAGCGACACGGCGATGCCGGAGACGGTGTCAGGCGTGATGAACATCTGGTACTGGCAATAGATCGCGCCCGCCAGCGCCGTCATCACGGCGCTGATCAGGGTGATCTTGAGTTTTTCCGCGGTGACGTCGACGCCGGCGGCGGCCGCCGCGTCCTCGTCTTCCGAGATCGCCTCGAGCGCGTAACGGCTCATGCTGCGGTCGATCAAATGCCAGACGACGATCCCGGCGAGCCAGACGCCGAGCGCGATCAGATACCAGGTGGCCTTGTCGTCGAATTGCAGCGCCAGCAGCTTGTTGCCGGACGCGCGGTTCGGCGTGTAGCCGAGCGAGCCGCCGGTATAGTCGCGCGTGGCCGTGATGACCTGGAGCACGATGCCGGACAGCGCCAATGTCACCAGCACGAAATAATGCCCGGTGATGCGGAAACGAAAACAGGGATAGCCGACAATCAGCGCCAGCACGCCTGCCGCGGCCATGCCGACGGGAATGCCGATCCACGGTGACAGGCCGAGATGATTCCACAGAAGCGCGGTGACATAGGCGCCGATCCCCATGAAGCCGCCATGGCCGAGCGAGACGAGGCCGAACCGCCCCATCATCGACCATGACGTATAGGCGAACGACCAGATCAGGATCAGCACCAGAAGGTGCAGGTGATAGGGTTCGCGATAGACGAAGGGCAGCGTAGCCAGCGCCGCCAGCCCGATCCCCCACGCAACAAGCCGCCCCTGTCCCATCATCGGCGCCTCGCGAGCAGGCCCGCGGGCCGGATGAACATCATGACGATGAAGAAGGCGAAGGCGAGCACGTAACCCCATTCGAGATCGGAGAACAGGCCGCCCAGCGAAATGATCTCGGCGAAGACGAAGGCCGCGATGAAACCGCCGATGAAATTGCCGAGGCCCCCGAGCACGCAAATAAGGAAGGTGATCGGCCCGAAGGAGAGGCCGACGAAGGGATGCACGTCGTATTGCAGCACCAGCAGGCAGGCGGCGAGCCCGGCCAGCCCGCCGCCAATGGCTGACGTGATCAGATAGATGCGCTTGGTGTCGACACCCATCAGCGCCATGATCTGGCGATCCTGCGAGATGGCGCGAATGGCGGTGCCGGTGAAGGTGCGGGTCATGAACAGATAGACTGCGACCATGCCGATCAGCGCCGCCAGGAACGACAAGAGCCGCGCATAGCTGAAGTTCATGTCGCCGAAAGCGAGCACCGGCAGGCGGATGCCGAGATTGCGGAAGTCGATGCCGAAGGCGACGGTCGCGAAACTCTGCAGCACGAACAGCACACCGCCAGTCGCGAGCAGCTGGTTGATCGGCGGCGCCGTCAACAGCGGCGCGATCACGAGGAAATGCAGCAACGCGCCGAGGATGGCCACGAGCACAATGGTCAGCGGCGCAGCGATGAAATAGCTGATGCCGTAATACTGCACCATGAAATACATGGCGTACATGCCGATCATCACGAGCTCGGCGTAGCAGATCCAGGTCACGTCGATTACGCCGAAGATCAGGTTCAGCCCGAGCGCGAGCAGCGCCAGCACGCCGCCGAGCATGATGCCGTTGATGACGGCCTCCAGCAGATAGATATCGAAAATGTCCAGGAACGCCTGCATCTGCCCTCACACTCCGAGATACGCTTCCTTGACCGTGTCGCTCGCCAGCATTTCGGCCGACGAGCCCGAGGCGCGGATGGTGCCGGCCTCGATCAGATAGGCACGATCGACCACGCGCAGCACCTGTTGCACGTTCTGCTCGACGATCAGCACCGTCAGCCCGCTGGCTCTGATCCGCTTCACCAGTTCGAACACCTGCTGCACCACGACCGGCGCCAGCCCCGCGGACGGTTCGTCCAGCAGCAGGAGCTTTGGATTTGACATCAGCGCGCGGCCGATCGCGCACATCTGCTGCTCACCGCCGGACATGGTGCCCGCCATCTGATGGCGGCGCTCCTTCAGCCGCGGGAACAGGTCGAACACGACCTCCAGCCGCGCGGCGTATTGGCCGCGCGCCGCCTTCATGAAGGCACCCATCTTGAGATTGTCGTCAACCGTGAGCTGCGGAAACAGCCGCCGGTTCTCCGGCACATGCGCGATCCCGAGGCTGACGATCTCGTGAGGGGGCGTCGCCAGAACGTCGGTCTCCTCCATGGCGATCGATCCGCGCGAGGGACGGATCAGGCCGGAGATGACGCGCATCAGGGTGGTCTTGCCGGCACCGTTCGGCCCGATGACGCCAACGGCCTCGCCAGCCTTGACGTCGAGATTGACGTCGAACAGCGCCTGGAAGGAGCCGTAGCCGGCACCGACGCCGCGAAGCTCCAACATCATTGGCCTCCCGCGCGGCGGCGCGCCTCGGCGGCCGCAGCCTGCGTGGTCTCGGCATCCGTGCCGAGATAGACCTCGATGACGCGCGGATCGCCTGCGACGGCGCTCGGCAGGCCCTCCGAAATCTTCTCGCCGTGATCGAGCACCATCACGCGATCGACGACGCGCATCAACACACCCATGATATGCTCGACCCAGATGATGGTGATGCCGAGCTCATCGCGAATATTGCGCAGCATGTCGGCAGCCTGGCCCATTTCGGCCTCGTCGAGGCCGCCGAGGCTCTCGTCGGCAAGCAGAAGTTTGGGCGCGGTCGCGAGCGCCTTCGCCAGTTCGAGCTTCTTCAGGCCGGCTGCGCCGAGCCCATCGACACTGGCGTGGCGGTCGGTCGGCAAGCCCACCATCGCCAGCGAGCGCTCGGCCGCTGCTTCCGCCTCGATGCGGCTGTGACGGCCCTGGCCGAAAAAGCCGGCAAGCGCGACGTTCTCAAAGATGGAGAGGCGACGAAATGGCCGCGGGATCTGGAAGGTACGGCCGATGCCGCGGTTGATGATCCGATGCGGCGCCAGCCCCGCGATCTGCGAACCGTCGAACAGGATTGATCCGGCGCTCGGCGCCAGCGTGCCGGAGAGCATGTTGAAGATGGTGCTCTTGCCCGAGCCGTTGGGGCCGATCAGGCCGAGGATCTCGCCCTGATCGACTTTGAACGACACGTCGTTGACGGCGGTGAAGCCGCCGAACCGTTTCACCAGCCCGCTCACCTCCAGCACCGCCCCGCTCCGCTACTACTGGTTGCTGTAGGTGGTACCCTTCGGCAGCGGCACCACGGCTTCGCGCTGCGCCTGGCTCTTGGGCCACACCACCCAGGATTTGTCGTCGATATACTGGATCACGACCGGGAATGACCGCTCATTCTGCCCCGCCATCGGCGTCCCCTCGCCGTAAAACTTCACGCCAAAGCCGAGCATGGTGCCGCCCTCGGGAATGTCGGTATCGAGCGCCGCCTTGCGCAGCGCCTCGGGATCGACCCCGCCATATTTCTTGATGGCGCGCGGCAGCACGTCGTCCATGAACACGTAGGTGTTGGACGCGCCGATGCCGACATGGGCGGAGCGGATGGCGACGCCGGGCCTGATCTTGTCGAACTCCTCGCCGACCATCTTGATCACGGGCGCAAGCTTCGGATCCATGGTCTTCTGGTTGGCAAGCCAGATCGAGATCGGATCGGTGTTGAAGATGTAGCTCGCGTCAGCACCCATCCCCTCCTTGAGCTTCTCGTAGACGCCGTAGCCGGCGCCATGGCCGAGCAGCGCTGCGAATTTCAGCCCCTGCTCGCGGGCCTGCCGCAGCAGCAGCGTGATATCGGGGTTGTAGCCGGTGTGGAAAATGACGTCGGGCTTGGCGCGCTTCAGCTTGGTCACCAGCGCCGAGAGATCCGGTGCAGTCGCCGAGTAGCCTTCCTTGAGCACGATATTGAAGCCGGCCTTCTTCGCGCCGGCCTCATTGCCCTTCGAGACGTCGACACCATAGGAGCCGTCCTCGTGGATGATCGCGACGCGCAGGTCTTTCGGCTCCTTGCCCAGCTTGCTTTGCGCGTTCTGAGCGATGAAGTCGATCGTCATCGCACCGAACTGGTCGCCGCTCGCCTGCGGACGGAAAACATACTTGTAATTCTTGTCGGCAAACACGGCGGACGAGATGCATGTCGTCATCCACATGAACTTTTTCAGCTGCTCGACGCGGGCCGCGACTGGCACGCATTGCGCCGAGGAGAAGAAGCCGAGAACCATGTCGACCTTCTCCTGCTCGAGCAGGCGGACAGATTCGTTGATGGCGACGTCGGGCTTGCTCTGTGCATCGGCATAGACGGCCTCGACCTTGTAGCCCTCGACGCCGGTCTTGCTGAAATGGTCGAGGATGATCTTGGTGCCGATATACTCGAGCTCCGAGCCACCGCCGGCGAGCGGGCCGCTCAGGTCGAAGATCACGCCGATCTTGATCTTCTTGTCCTGGGCTCGAGCCGAAATGGTCAGGCCCATCGCTGCAATCGCGATCAACAGCCCACATACCAAGCGGGCAGCCATGCGCAGGCGCATCTAAACCTCCCTGGACGATTGTGCATTGCGTTTTTTGATTTTTTGCGGTTCGCCCATCACATGGGCTCGGCCGCGCGATGTCAAGCCTCGCGCGTCAGCGCGAGACGAACTGCTGCGCCATGAAGGCCGTGACGAACCGCGGCATGGTCGGCTTGAGATCATCCATTCCGCGCACGAGATGGATGGCCGACAGCTCCGGCTCGGCCTGGCGAGCCAGATTGGCTTCGATCCGGGCACGCGCCGCCTCACCCGGCATATCGAGGTCGAGAATCCGCATCATGGCGATCGAGTGGCCGCTGACGACGCAGTGCCAGTCAGCCTCCGCCATATAATCGGCGGGTACCAGTCCCGTTTCCTCCTCAATCTCGCGGACGACGCTACCGGGAATATCGAGCGCACCGTCCCTGATATCGTCGAGGTCGGGCGTGCCGGACGGGAAGTAGATGCGCCCTGCATTGGCGGTGTGGTGCGCCATCTCGCCCATCACGAAGGCGCCGTCATTGGTACGCAGCGCCCCCATGCCAAAACCGTTGAACACATCAGGATCGGGAAAGCCCCAGTCACGCCAGGCCAGGAAGCTGGCGAAATCGGTTTCGAAATAGGTCGCGGCGAGATGGCCGTCGGTGAAGACGGCATCGCGCCCCAGCAGGACCTTGCCATTCCAGATCCTTGGCCGTTCGCGCTGCTTCTCGGCGAAATGCGCGGCGATCTCCGCACGCCGCTCCTCGGCGAACGGCCACGCAACCGGGCGCACGGCAAGATCGAGCGTCGTGACGCGATGAATGGTCGGTGACGTCATGACGCCTGATTACCACGCCTTCGCGTCAGTTATTTGGCGCTTCCCGTGGTCTTCTTGGCCTGGTCGACGAATTTGTTGGTAAAGGTCTTGCTGACGTCGATCTTGGCGTTGGCCACCTCGGGCGAGCCGACGCTGAACACCGCGAGCACGGCGTCTGCACCCTTTGGATCCATCTTGCCGGTTTCGGAGAACATCGGGATCGTGTTCTTCAGTG
The DNA here is from genome assembly GCF_018129685.1 of Bradyrhizobium manausense. Lineage (GTDB taxonomy): Bacteria > Pseudomonadota > Alphaproteobacteria > Rhizobiales > Xanthobacteraceae > Bradyrhizobium > Bradyrhizobium manausense_D. The sequence goes on along the minus strand of NZ_JAFCLG010000004.1, from coordinate 67,239 downwards.
CGGCGAGATAGAGGTCCTTGTTCTTGCCGACCATCTCGTCCGGCATCTTCGCCATGATCTCCTCGGGCGAATGCGAATGGATCCAGGCCAGCGTAGCCAGCATCGCGTTGGTAAGCGCCTGCACGTCCTTCTCGTGGCCGTTGACCCAGGCCGCGGTCGAGTACAGCGCGCCGCCAGGATATTCGCCGCCGAACTGTTCGAGCGTGTCCTTCTGCGTGCGGGTGTCGCTGAGGATGCGCAGGTCGGGATGGCTGCCCTGGAGCACGGTGACGGAGGGATCGAGCATCACCGCCGCATCGATCTGCCCCTGCTCCATCGCGGCGACAGCAGTGGCGCCAAGGCCGACGCCGATCACGGCGGTGCCGGCAGGATCGAGGCCATTCTTCTTGAGCATATATTTGAGGAAGAAATCGGTGGAGGAGCCGGGCGCGCTGACGCCGACCTTCTTGCCAGCGAGATCCTTGACCGACTTGATATCAGCCGTGTGCGAGGGGGCGACCACCAGCACGAGGCCCGGATAGCGGTCATAGACCACGAAAGCCTGAAGCTCCTGCTTCTTGGCGGCAAGATTGACGCAATGGTCGAAATAGCCTGAGACGACATCGGCGCTGCCGCCGAGCACGGCCTTGAGCGCGTCCGAACCGCCCTTGAGATCGACCAGCTCCACATTGAGGCCAGCCTTCTCGTACTCGCCGAGCTGCTTGGCCAGCACCGTCGGCAAATAGCACAGGCAGGCGCCGCCGCCGACCGCAACGGTGATCTTGCTTTGCGCTGCGGCAAAACTGGTGGTCAGCGTCAGCGCGAGCAGCGCGCCGGCGAGCCTCGCAATCGTGTTCTTCATTGGTTTCCTCCGTTCGGCTGGCGGCACCATAGAGCAGCGGGACTGGCTTGAGAAGGCAACTAACGGATACGACTAGCCACGCCCGTCCACTGCCGGCCGCCAAACCAGCAGACGCCGCTCCACCAGCGTCACCCCGAAATCAATCAGGATGACGAAGGCCGACAGCACGAACATGCCGGCGAATACGCCGGCGACGTCGAACACGCCTTCGGCCTGCTGGATCAGATAGCCGAGACCCGCGGCTGATCCCAGATATTCGCCGACGACGGCGCCGACCACGGCGAAGCCCACCGAGGTGTGCAGCGACGAGAACATCCACGACAGCGCCGACGGCCAATAGACGTGGCGCATCAACTGCCCCTCGCTCATGCCGAGCATGCGGCCATTGTCGAGCACGGTGCGGCTGACCTCCTTGACGCCCTGGTAGACGTTGAAAAATACGATGAAGAACACCAGTGTCACGCCGAGCGCGACCTTGGACCAGATGCCGAGCCCCAGCCACAGCGCAAAGATCGGCGCCAGCACCACGCGTGGCAATGCGTTGACCATTTTCACATAGGGATCGAACACCGCGGCCACCAGCGGCTGTCGCGCGAACCAGAAGCCGATGAGAACCCCGCCGAGCGAGCCGATCACGAACGCCAGGATCGACTCCACCAGCGTGATCCAGAGATGCTTCCAGATCACGCCGGAGGCGAACCATTTCACGATCTGCTCGAACACATCGATCGGATTGGAGAAGAAGAATGGCGGCAGCAGGATCTTGCCGAACACCGGCACGGTCGACAGCAACTGCCACAGCGCGATGCAGATGATCGCGACAAGGACCTGCAACGCAAGCAGCGTGACGCGCGACATCAGACCGCCTCCGCCGCGTGGGTGGATTGGGCGTAGCCCTTCATGACCTCGTCCTTGAGCACGCTCCAGATCTCGCGATGGAGCGCATGGAACTCCTTGTCCAGCCGCACCTCGAAAATGTCGCGCGGGCGCGGCAAACTCACGCGCCAGTCGCCGATGATGCGGGAGGACGGCCCGGCCGACATGATCACAACGCGGTCGGCAAGCGCGATGGCCTCTTCGAGATCGTGGGTCACGAACAGCACGGCCTTCCGGTCGGCGTTCCAAAGGTCGAGCAACAGATTGCCCATGACCTGGCGCGTCTGCGCATCGAGCGGCCCGAACGGCTCGTCCATCAGCAGAATCTTGGGGTCGCGGATCAGCACCTGCGCCAGCGCCACGCGCTTGCGCTGGCCGCCGGAGAGCATGTGCGGATAGCGACCCGCAAAAGCGCCGAGGCCGACGGAGGTCAGCCATTTCTGCGACTGCGGCAGCGCTTCGGCGCGCGGCGTGCCCTGGATCTCGAGCCCGATCGCGACATTGTCGAGCGCGGTCTTCCACGGGAAAAGCGCGTCCGCCTGGAACAAATAGCCGGCGTCGCGGTTCAGCCCCACCAGCGGCCTGTCAAAGATCTTGACGCTGCCGGCGGCCGGCTTGAGCAGCCCGGCGGCGACGTTGAGCAGCGTGGATTTCCCGCAACCCGTCGGCCCGACAATGGCGACGAACTCGCCCTGCCCGACCCTCAAATGGGCCTTCTCCACCGCCGTATAGACTCGCCCATCCCCGAGCCGGAACGCAACCTTGGCATCTTCCAGCGCCACTGCCGTGGGCGTTGTCATGTGTTTCCTCCGAATTTGGCCTGATGCCTTAGCCGCTCGCGCGACCAAGTTCAATCAACCGGCCAAGCGTGCTACGCATGGGGCTGCCCGTGGTCTTACCCTCCCCTGGAGGGGGAGGGTCGGCTCACATGAGCGCAGCGAAATGTGAGACGGGGTGGGGTGACAGTCTCTCCGCAGAAGCGGTACCCGTGTGGAGAGATCACCCCACCCCGCTCGCGCTTCGCGCGATCGACCCTCCCCCTCCAGGGGAGGGTAAGAGAGAAAAATAGCGAGCCCATCCGCGATGCCTTCCAAGCTGGCGATCAGCTATGCGCACGTCACCAAGAGCTTCGGCGCCCTCAGGGCCGTCGACGACGTCTCGCTCGACATTGCCGAGGGCGAGTTTCTGGCCGTTGTCGGCGGCTCGGGCTCCGGCAAGACGACGCTGCTGCGGGTCGCCAACCGGCTGATCGAGGCCGATGGCGGCACCATCACGGTCGAGGGCGAGGACGTGCAAAACATCGATCCGGTCGCGCTCCGGCGCCGGATCGGCTACGTCTTCCAGAGCGGCGGCCTGTTTCCACATCTCAGCGTCGCCGACAATATCGGGATCACGCCAAGGCTGCTCGGCGCCCCTGCAGCCGAGATTACGGCGCGCGTCGACGAGCTGATCGAGCTGATGCAGCTCGACCGCGCGTCCCATCGCGACCGGTTGCCGGAGGCACTATCGGGCGGCCAGCGCCAGCGCGTCGGCGTGGCGCGCGCGCTCGCCGCGAAGCCCCGCATCCTGCTGATGGACGAGCCGTTCGGCGCGCTTGATCCCCTCACCCGCGACGCGCTCGGCGAGGACTTTCGCGAGCTGCATCGCAAGCTCGGCCTGACCACCGTGATGATCACGCACGACATGACGGAGGCGATCTTGCTCGCCGACCGCATCGCAGTGATGCGCGGCGGAAAGCTGCTCGCGCAGGGTCCGCCGGCGGAGCTGTCGGCGAGCAGCGACGCTTACGTGCTGGAGCTCCTGCGCACACCGCGGCGCCAGGTCGAGCGGCTGAACGCGCTGCTGCCGCAGAATGGTGCGGCATGATGGCAGATCCGCGCTGGGGCGAGGCGCTGTCGCATCTGCCCGACTATCTCGGCAACCATGTGCGGGTAAGTCTTGCCGCACTCGCGCTTGGCCTCGTCGTCAGCCTGCCGCTGGCGATCCTCACGCGCAATCGTCCGGCGCCGCGCGGGATCCTGCTCGCGTTCGCCAGCATCGTGCAGACCGTACCGGGACTGGCGCTGCTCGCGCTTTTTTATCCGCTGTTGTTGCTCGCCGCCTCCGTGACCTTGAACTGGTTCGGTGTCTCGTTTTCCGCCTTCGGATTCCTGCCCGCGATGCTGGCGCTGGCGCTGTATTCGATGCTGCCGGTGCTGCGCAACGGCATCACCGGGCTGAACGGCATCGACCCCGCGCTGATCGAAGCTGCCAAGGGCGTCGGCATGACCGCGCGACAATCGCTGGTCATGGTCGAGCTGCCGCTGGCGCTGCCGGTGATCATGGCCGGCATCCGCACGGCGGCGGTGTGGGTGATCGGCACGGCGACGCTGTCGACGCCGATCGGCCAGACCAGCCTCGGCAATTACATCTTTGCCGGGCTCCAGACCCAGAACTGGGTGTTCGTGCTGTTCGGCTGCTTTGCCTCTGCCTTGCTCGCGCTCGCCGTGGATCAGTTGCTCGGCCTGATCGAGAACGGGCTCCGCCATCGCAACCGCCTGCGCGCCGGGCTCGGCGCGTTCGGAATCGCGGCGCTGGTTCTGGCGACGCTGGTGCCGACGATGGGTCGTTCGTCGCAGAGCTATTTGGTCGGCGCCAAGACATTTGCCGAGCAATATGTGCTCTCGGCTCTGCTCAGAGATCGCCTCCAGGCCGCCGGCCTTCCGGCCACCGCTCGTTCAGGCCTCGGCTCCAGCGTGGTCTTCGAGGCCCTGAAAGCCGGTGACATCGATCTCTATGTCGACTATTCCGGCACGCTCTGGGCCAATCAATTGCATCGCACCGACATCAAGCCGCGCGCTGAGCTGGTTGCGGAATTGAAGACCGCCCTCGCCAGGGACAACATCACCCTGCTCGGTGAGCTCGGCTTCGAAAATGCCTACGCGCTGGTGATGCCGAAGAAGCGCGCCGACGCGCTCGGCATCCACACCATCGCCGATCTTGCCGCGCACACATCGACGATGTCGGTCGCGGGCGACTACGAGTTCTTCTCGCGGCCGGAATGGGCCGCGCTGCAGAAAGCCTATGGCCTTCAGTTCAACGCGCAACGCCAGATGCAGCCGGACTTCATGTATGCGGCGATCGCCAGCGGTGAGGTCGACGTCATCGCCGGCTACACCAGCGACGGGCTGATCGCGAAATACGATCTGGTCGCGCTCGACGATCCCAAGCAGGCCATCCCGCCTTACGATGCGATCCTGCTGCTTGCGCCGAAACGTGCCGCCGACGAGCGGCTCAAGACGGCACTGGGCCCGCTGCTCGGCAAGATCGATATCACCACCATGCGCGAGGCAAATTTGCGCGCCAGCGGCAACGATGCGAACTCGTCGCCGGACGTGGTCGCGAAGTGGCTGTGGGAGAAGGTCGGCGGGCGGTAGTTTATTCCGTCATCCTGAGGTCCGAGCCGTGCGGTGCGAAGCAACGTGCGGGGAGCCGCGAAGGATGAACGGCCGGGATGCAGCCGGGCCGTCGCCCTTCGAGGCTCGCTCTGCGCCAACCTTGCGACGCAACGCTCGCACCTCAGGATGACGGTTGAAGAGCACCGTCCGCGGCCTCGCATGAAGCGCTACAGCCCGTGGATCATCCCCGCATTGATCAGCAGCCGGTTGAGCCGCCGCGCCTCGGCGCCATCCTTGCAGCCGTAGAAGATGCCCTTGCAGCGGAGCATGATCTCTTTCTGCTCGGCGAAGGACGCATCGAGCGGAATGCCGGCGGCTTCCTGGATGACCAGCGGCAGATAGGGGCCGTCGATCGTGTCCATCACCGCCTCGCTCTTCACCGGCTCGAAATTGACGGCGTCGATTGCGTAGTAGGTCGCGTAGAGACGTGGATCATAAGCGTCGAGCTTCTTGCCGATCGCACCTTCGTCGAGCCCGGGCTCGAGAAGATTGGGCGCGAACTCGGGCTGGTGGTCGCCATAACGCACGATCAGGAAGGGCTCGCCCGGAAAGTTCTTCTTCAAGCCAGCCATGAATGTCTTGTATTGCTCGGCGCTCATCGCCTGCCGACGCAGATATTCGTCGATGGACGGCACGTTGCCCGGCGCACGCCAGTTCGGCACCAGGTCCGGCCGGAAACGCGTCTCCCACGGGAAATGATTGGCGCCGAGATAGATGAAGGTGAACAGCGGCTTGTTCGGCGTTCGCTCGCCCATCAACCGGAGCGCCTTGTCGTAGAAGAAGCTGTCGGGCTCGACATCCTTGGCGCCGAGATCATGTGAGTCGAGAAAGCGCTCGACGCCGGTCGTCATCTGGAAGCTGCGCGCGCCCATGAAGCCGCCATAGGCGGGATAGAGCGACATCGTGTCATAGCCGCAGCGGCGCAGTGCCAGCGGCAGACCGCGCTCGACACGCCCCGAGGCGATGCGTGTCACGAAATAGGCAAAGCGCCCGAACGAGCGCGAGGATAGACCTGCCAGCACATTGTATTCGGTGAACCAGCTCGGCCCGCCATTGCTCTCGGCGAGGAACGTGCGCTCCTTGCCGTCCCAGGATTTGAAGTGGCTGCCATACCCCGGCGGCACCTTGATGCCATCAGCGGCTCGGATGTCAAAACTCGATTCATCATGGATCATGATGATGTTCGGCCGGCGGCCGGCCGGATGACAGGAATCAACCGGCGGCATGTTGAGCCTCTCGCCGGTCGCGGCGGCCGACTCCATGAAGCCGTATTGCACGAAGTCGGATACCGCCGTGACGCCAGAGCGGAAGAACTTCGAGAGATAGCCGTCGTCGTAATAACCGCGCCAGGCTTCGTCCGGATGGTAGACGGAATAGCCGACGAGCGCGGCGAGACAGGCGAGCTTGCAGGCGAGCGCCGGCAGGCGGCGGATGCGGAACGGATCGAGCCACCACAGCGCATACATCAGCGGCAGTGTGACGAAGCCGGCTGATATCACCGACCAGCGCAGGTTCGGAAAGATCGTGAACAGGAACGCGACCGTGTCGCGGTCGATCATCATCAGGTCGATGAAGTTGACCGTCATCTGCACGACGTCGTGCTTGAGCCGAGACAGCAGCACCAGCACCACGACCATGGTCAGCGACAGCGCGCCGGACAGCGCCGGCCGCCGCAACAGCGTGACCCAGAAGAAATTGAGGATGCCCCAAGCGAGCAAGAAGGTGAGGCGCGAGCCGAAATCGGTCTCGGTCTCGTACATCAGCGCAAGTGCAGCAAAATGCGGCGCGGCAACCGCGAGCAGCCGCCAGATGCCGAGAGCGGCGACGCTCGCCAGGGCGGCGGTGGTGGCGGAAGGACCTGGATTGGGCGCGGACGCCATTGACGACACGCTGAACTTGGGTCCGGCACGGTGATGCCAAGCGCCACCTGGTCGGCCTCGCGACGGCCAGAGCGTCCGGCGCAGCCGGCTGCACCGTGTCACAAAACTGTAATGGAATGGTCGCAGACAGGCAACGCGCAAGGCGATGCGACCTTCGCTTAATGTTAGCGGGAGGCGAAGAGCCGCACTCCGGCCCCGTCTCTCTTTGCCAAGCGTCAAATAGCCCGCCTCGATCGCGGCACGGGCTATTCGATCACCTCGTCGGCCCGAGCGAGCACGTTCGGCGGAATGGTCATCCCGAGCGATCTGGCGGTCTTCAGATTGACGATGGTCTCGATCTTGGTTGACCGCTGAACGGGAAGATCGGCCGGCCTGGCCCCCTTCACGATCCGCGCAGCATAGCCGCCGACGAGACGCGAGGCATCGTGTGCGCTGGCCCCGTAACTGACGAGGCCACCCAGATCGACGAACTCGCGCTGAAAATAAAGCGTCGGCACCCGATGCTTCGCCGAGGCCTCGATGATCTGGACGCGATTGACGATGAAGACCGGATCGACCGTCACGAACAGTGCCCCGATATGGGCCTGCGCGATCTCCGTAAAGGCCTTGTCGATTTCGTCCTTTTGACTGGCCTTGAGCACGAGAAGGGTTTTTCCGATGGCTTTGGCGGCCTCGGTGGCGCTTTCAAGCTGGGCCGCTGCGGTCGGACGGTTCGGGTTCACCAAGACGCCGATCGTCGTCGCCGACGGAACCAGTTCGCCGACCAGCTCCAGATTTTTGGCCCCGAGCTCGCCGGCGAGCCAGGTCACGCCAGTGACGTTGCCGCCAGGCCGGTTCAGGCTGTCGACCAGCCCCGTGGACACGGGATCGTCCCCGGTGAGGAACACGACGGGAATGGTGGATGTGGCGCGCTTGGCCGCAAGGGCGGCCACGTTGCCGCCCATGGTGACGATCACGCTGACCTGCTTCTGGACGAGCTCGGCTGCGAGTTCGGGTAGTCGATTGAACTGTCCCTGAGCCCAACGATACTCGATCGCGACGTTGCCGCCCTCAACAAGCCCGGCGCCGTTGAGCCCTTCCAGGAAGCCGGTCACCACCGTGACGAAGGTGTCTGGCGAACCGCTGGCAAGAAAGCCAATGGTCGGCCGCGCGGTCTGGGCGAGCGCCGGGACCACCAAGGCCGGCAGGGTGCCGGTCGCGAGAAGAAATGTGCGTCGATCCATTTTGGCCATAGGCCTTGAAAATATCGAAATGAAATATGCGCGAGTGTATTCGGCACGGCATCGCCCGCCAATACCAAGTTGAGCCGGATTTCGGAGGGGCGGCGTCTAGCGCGCCGCGATCCCGGCGATGAACAGATCGATCACCTCCTCCGCCATCCGCTCGATCTCGCGCTCCTCCACGCCCCAGCGCGGGAAATGGCCGTCGAGGTTCATTCGGGCAAAGCCGTAGATCAGGGCACGGCCGGCGATCAGGATGCGCTTGAGATCCGTTGACCGCAAAAGGCCCTGCGCGGCCGCCTCGGCCAGCATCCGCTCGGTCAGCGCAACCAGCTCGGCATTGTCGCGCGTCAGCTCGGCCGAGCTGCCATGGGCGAAATAGCGTCCCGTGGAGATGATCTCGAAATGCGCGGGGTTGCGCATCGCCCAGCGCAGATAAGCAATGCCGAAGGCGCGGAAGCGCGCCAGCGGGTTGGCTGGACAAGCCTGCTCCAGTGTGGCCTCGATCTCGGCACGAAAGCGTCGTTGCGCCTCCTCGGCCACCGCGGCCATCAGTGCGTCGCGGTTGGGAAAGTGGCGGAATGGCGCTCCCGGCGACACTGCGGCCCGGCGCGCGGCCTCGCGCACGGACACCTCGGCGCCTTCGGCTGCCAGCTGCAGTGCAGCATCGATCAGCACGCGGCGAAGGTCACCGTGATGATAGGGCCGGGCTTCGGATGCCTGGTGACGGGCGCGGGGCTTGGACGTCTGGCGGGGCATGGCGCCTTCTAGCATCACCCGAACGTGAATGTAAGCAGCGATTACACCATTGACGATCGCGCCGCCGCGAAATGTAATCGATGATTACATAACGGAGGAGATCGCCATGTCGCAACGTCAAAGCTGGTTCGAAGGCTGGCGGCTGCTTGCCGTCCTCACGCTGAGCCTGATCGTCTTGAGCCTCTGGATCGCTTCGATGCGACATTTCGAGGTCGAGGGCGTGCGCATGGTGATCCGTTTTACGGCGCGCAGCTCGCTGCTGCTGTTCTCTCTCGCCTTCGCTGCCGCTGCGCTGGCGCGGCTGTGGCCCAACGCCTGGACGCGCTGGCAGCGCCGCAATCGCCGCTATCTGGGCTTGAGCTTCGCCGCCTCTCACGCCATCCACGCGGTGGCGATCATGGTCTTCGCCAGGATGGATCCTGCCGCCTTTGCGGAGGCCACCTCGCCCGCCTCCTACCTCTTCGGCGGCATTGGTTATGCCGCGATCATCGCGATGAGCGCGACCTCGTTCGATCGCACGGCGATGCTGATCGGGCCGCGCGCCTGGCGCATGCTGCATCTCGTCGGCGGCTATTATCTCTGGCTCCAGTTCATGGTGTCGTTCGGCAAGCGCGTGCCGGCGATGCCAGCCTACGCGGCGTTCCTCATTCCTCTGCTCGCCGTGATGACGCTGCGGATGATCGCGATGGCCTCACGCGCGACCCCGCAGACCGCCAAAGCGTAACCGTACTGGCGACCGAGGCCATAGAGCTCGCGGGCGCGGACCTCGGTCATCCGCTTCGCGGCGGAGATGGAGCCACACCGCAAGGAAGCGCATCAGGTGTCGGTTCTTAGGATGAAGTCGTATGCAAACATCGCGGAATGCGATCAATTGCGCCATGAGAGCGCGCATGAAGAGCCGACTCCTAGACTCTGAAGTGACAGTGCTTTTGACGATCGCAAATTCTGAAAAGGTTTTGAAGAACGACGCGAGCCCAAGAATGTGGTTTAAGCGTCAGTTCTTGATGCTCCGAGAGCACTTCAACGCGCGAAGAATTTGCATGAAGCACCAATGCTTCGCGCGAGAGAGAAAGAGCGAGAACGCTGTTTGCGATCCCGCTCAGATATAGTCCCGAAGATTTAAGATTTGGTTTGGCGGGCGAAGCTTTTTGTTTTCGCCCGTCGTTCCGGGGCGCGACGAAGTCGCGAACCCGGAAGCCGGAAGTCGTTGATCGAGATTCCGGGTTCGCGCCAGCGAGCGCCCCGGAATGACGGCGATGCCGTCAGTTCTTCGACTTGTCGACCAGCGCGCCCTTCTTGATCCAGGGCATCATGTCGCGCAGCTTGGCGCCGACTTCCTCGATCGGGTGCGCGGCGAGCTTGGCGCGGGTGGCCTTGAACGAGGTCTGGTTGACCTTGTTCTCGAGCATCCAGTCGCGCGCGAACTTGCCGCCCTGGATGTCGGCGAGGACGCGCTTCATCTCGGCCTTGGTCTCTGATGTGACGATGCGCGGACCGGTGACGTACTCGCCGTACTCCGCGGTGTTGGAGATCGAGTAGTTCATGTTGGCGATGCCGCCTTCATAGATCAGGTCGACGATCAGCTTCACTTCGTGCAGGCACTCGAAATAGGCCATCTCCGGGGCGTAGCCGGCTTCGACCAGCGTCTCGTAGCCGGCCTTGATCAGCTCGACCAGGCCGCCGCAAAGCACGACCTGCTCACCGAACAGGTCGGTCTCGCACTCTTCCTTGAAGGTGGTCTCGATGATGCCGGCGCGGCCACCGCCGACAGCGGAGGCGTAGGACAGGCCGAGGTCATGGGCATTGCCCGAGACGTCCTTGGCGATCGCGATCAGGCAGGGCACGCCGCCACCGCGCTGGTACTCGGAGCGCACGGTGTGGCCGGGGCCCTTCGGCGCGATCATCAGCACGTCGAGGTCGGCACGCGGATCGAGCAGGTTGAAGTGGACGTTGAGGCCGTGCGCAAACACGAGGGCGGCGCCCTTCTTCATGTTGTCGTGCAGGTGCTCGCGATAGATATCGCCCTGGAGCTCGTCGGGGGTCAGCATCATGACGAGGTCGGCCCATTTGGCAGCTTCGGCGACTTCCATCACCTTGAAGCCGGCGGCTTCCGCCTTCTTCACCGAGCCCGAGTCCTTGCGCAGAGCAATGGCGACGTCCTTGACGCCGGAGTCCTTGAGATTGAGCGCATGGGCGTGGCCCTGGCTGCCATAGCCGACGATGGCGACCTTCTTGCCCTTGATCAGGTTCAGGTCGGCGTCGCGATCGTAATAAACACGCATAGTCGTTTCCTCGTTCAAGGCCGGAATCGGCCGATAGTCAGTGTCCGAAGGGTGAAATTTGCGGATTTCGGGGGCTGTCTAGAGCATTTCGGCCCCTGAGGGAAACCCGTTTCTGCATGGAAATCCGCGACATCATGCATCCATGAAAACGGGGTAGAGGGAGGCAAGCAGCAGCAGCGCCATCAGGATGTTGAAGGCGCGGACCAGCCGCTCCGAGGTCAGCACCGGTCGAAGTGCAGTGCCGAAGAGGGCCCAGGCCACGGTCGAGACCATGCCGACCAGGAGGCTGATCAGGGTCTGGATCGCGATGTTGACCGGGAATTGGGCAATGGCCGCATAGGCCGTGATGGTGCCGATCACGATCACCCAGCCCTTGGCATTGATCCACTGGAACAGGGCCGCGCCCCAGAAGGTCATCGGGCCGCGGCCGTCGGCCTTGCCCGGCTTGGCCGGGCCGGACATCGCGATGACTGCCGCGAGATAGATCAGGTACGCAGCGCCGGCGTATTTCAGGATGGTCTGGAGGATCGGATAGGCCAGGAAGATCGTGCCGAGCCCGAGGCCGACGGCGCCGACCATGAAGGCAAAGCCAAGGACGATGCCGGCAATGTGCGGAATCGTGCGCCGGAAACCGTAGGTCAAGCCCGAGGCCAGCAGCATGATGTTGTTCGGCCCTGGGGTGAAGTACATCACCACCATGAAGGCGAGGAAAGCATAGAAGAGGGAGTGGGCCATGTTCACCTCACGCAGTCTTCGCCTGCGATTCTTTGGGTGGCGTCCTGGGCCGCTTGACCAGCACCATCACGGCGATGCCGCCGATCACCGTCAGCATGCCGGCGAGGCGCAGCGGCCCGAAGCGCTCGCCAAACACGATGCTCGACGCCGCCGAACCGACGAACGGCACCAGCAGCGCGAACGGCACCACTTGCGCGGCGGGATAGTCGCGCAGCAGCCGCCCCCACAGCCAATAAGCAATGCTGGTGGAGACGGCGCCGATCGCCAGCAGGCAGAGAAGGCCGGCCAGCGACATGTGGGTCAGCGACTGAAAGGTCGGCGCCGGTCCGTTCACGACCAGCGCCAGCGTGAACAGCGGGACAGCCGCGGTCAGGCAGAGCCACGCGAAGAGGTCGAACATCGGCGCGCCACGCGCGCCGCGCAGCAGGAGGTTGCCGATCGCAAAACAGATCGGCGATATCATCAGCACGGCGAAGGCGCCGATGCTGAAATCATAACCGACCGTGCCGCAGATCATCAGCAGTCCGACGGCAGCAATGGCGATCCCGAGCGTCTGCACCGGCGTCGGACGCTCGCCGAATACGACCGCCGCAAAGCCGATCGTGAACAGCGCCTGGCTCTGCACGACGACGGAGGTCAGCCCCACCGGCACGCCATGAGCGATGCCATAGGCCTGGCTCAGGAACTGCCCGAGAAACAGCGTGAAGCTGATCGCGATCAGCAGCGACCATGCGACCTTCGGTTTGGGAATGAACAGGCACGGCGCGGCCGCGATGGAAAAGCGCATCGCCGTCATCAGCTCCGGCGAAAATTCGTCGAGCGCGATCCGGCTCGCCACGAAGGCAAGCCCCCAGATGATCGCCACCATGAGGGCGATGAGGATATCGGCCGGCTTCATTGTTGTTTCCGGTTCTGCGCCTGTGGTGCAGCCCTGCTTGTTCTTTGCGTCTAGCCTTGCTCGCCGGCTTTCGGTTTGCGGAGGAGATAAGTGCCGTGCATCGGCGCGTGATAGTCGGCCGAGACCAGCGTGAAGCCGACATCGGTCAGCATCCGCTCCATCACCCAGCCGAAAGTGGAATATTCGTCACGCATATGGGTCACCACGCTCTCCCTCGAGAAATCGTGGTTCTTGATGTGGTAGTCGGCCCATTGCTCGACGTCGCGCTCGACCGCGTCGGGCATCGAGGCGTAGACGATGTCGCGCAAATAGAAGCTGGCGCCGGGTTTCAGCGCGCGAAGGATCCGCGACATCGCCACGACCTTCCAGAAGTCAGGCAGATGGTGCAGCGTGAACTCGCTGACGATCAAATCATAGGATTCCGGCCGATAGGCAAAGCTGAGCAAGCCGGCCGATTGCGTGCGCACGGACGCCTTGCGGTCGCGGGCATAGATTTCGGCAAGCGCCAGCATCGCCGGCGAGATGTCGATGGCGTCGACCTCCGCGCCCATCAGGGCCGCTTCGGTGGCGAGAACGCCGTTGCCGCAGCCGATATCGGCGATGCGCCAGCCGCGCTGGACTCCAAGCATTTTAAGCGCGGCGCGCGCCCGCAGATCGGCATCCTCGTGGGCGTCATAGAGCGACGCCACCGCGGGCTCGATGCCCATCCGGTTCCGCTCGTTATAATACCAGTCGCGCGCCAGCATGGTTCACATCCCTTCAGGCCCGCGACCGATCGCGGCAACACCGGTGCGCGACACCTCGACGAGGCCGAGCGGGCGCATCAGGTCGATAAACTGGTTGATCTTGTCCGTATTGCCTGTGATCTCGAACACGAAACTCTCGGTGGTGGCATCGATCACGCGGGCGCGGAAGGCATCCGCCAGCCGCAGCGCCTCGACGCGGTGCTCGCCCTGCCCGCGCACCTTCACCATCGCGAGCTCGCGCTCGATCGAGCGCTTGCTCAACGTCATGTCGACGACCTGGTAGACCGGGATCATGCGGTCGAGCTGATGCTTGATCTGCTCGATCACCATCGGCGTCCCCGTGGTGACGATGGTGATGCGCGAGAGGTGCTTCTGCGCTTCGGTCTCCGAGACGGTGAGGCTCTCGATGTTGTAGCCGCGGCCGGAGAACAGGCCGATGACGCGCGCGAGCACGCCGGGCTCGTTCTGCACGAGCACCGCGAGCGTGTGCGTCTCGTTGGGATCGTGACGCTCCTCGATGAAGTAGGCGGATGCCGGCTGGTTCATTGTCGTCCCCTCAAAGGTATCTCACTCACACCAGCGCCTTGCCGCCGGCGAACGCCTTGGCGGTAGCTTCGTCGTTGGCCTGCTCGGGCAGCAGCATCTCGTTGTGCGCCTTGCCGGACGGGATCATCGGGAAGCAGTTTTCCAGCGCCGCGACCCGGCAGTCGAACAGCACCGGACGCTTGACCGAGATCATCTCCTTGATGGCGCCTTCAAGATCGGCCGGCTTTGTCACCTGCAGGCCGACGCCGCCATAGGCTTCCGCGAGCTTGACGAAGTCAGGCAGCGCCTCCGAATAGGAATGCGAAAGCCGGTTGCCGTGCAGCAGCTGCTGCCATTGGCGCACCATGCCCATGTACTGGTTGTTCAGGATGAAGATCTTGATCGGCAGCTCGTACTGAACTGCCGTCGACATCTCCTGCATCGTCATCTGCACCGAGGCGTCGCCAGCGATGTCGATGACGAGGCTGTCGGGATGCGCGACCTGCACGCCTATCGCTGCCGGCAGGCCATAGCCCATGGTGCCGAGACCGCCCGAGGTCATCCAGCGATGCGGCTCCTCGAAGCCGTAGAACTGCGCCGCCCACATCTGGTGCTGACCGACTTCCGTCGTGATGTAGGTGTCCCTGCCGCGCGTCGCCTCGAACAGGCTCTGGATCGCGTGCTGCGGCAGGATGATATCGTTGCTCTTCTTGTAATAGAGCGAGTTGCGCGCACGCCATTGCGCGATCTGCTGCCACCAGCTCTTGATGTCGGGCTTCTTCGCCTCGGCCTTGAACACCTGGAGGATGTCGCCGAGGATGTTGGCACAATCACCGATGATTGGTACATCGACACGGATGTTCTTGTTGATCGAGGACGGATCGATGTCGATGTGGATCTTCTTCGAGTTCGGCGAGAACGCGTCGACACGGCCGGTGATGCGGTCGTCGAACCGCGCGCCGACGCACAGCATGACGTCGCAATCATGCATCGTCATGTTGGCTTCGTAGGTCCCGTGCATGCCGAGCATGCCGAGCCAGTTCTTGCCCGACGCCGGATAGGCACCGAGACCCATCAGCGTCGAGGTGATCGGGAAGCCGGTGACCTCGACCAGCTCGCGCAGCAGTTTCGTCGCCTCGGGGCCGGAATTGATGACGCCGCCACCGCTGTAGATCACGGGGCGCTTGGCGTTCGCGAGGAGAGAGACCGCCTTGCGGATCTGTGTCGCATCGCCCTTCACGCGCGGCGCGTAGGAGCGGTGCACGTCGGATTTGCGGGGCGGATGATAGGTGCCGGTCGCGAACTGCACGTCCTTGGGAACGTCGACCAGCACCGGACCCGGGCGGCCCGTGGTCGCGACATAGAAGGCTTCGTGCAGCACCTTGGCGAGGTCGTTGACGTCGCGCACGAGCCAGTTGTGCTTGGTGCAGGGGCGCGTGATGCCGACGGTGTCGCATTCCTGGAACGCGTCGTTGCCGATCAGATGGGTCGGCACCTGGCCTGAGATGCAGACCAGCGGAATCGAGTCCATCAGCGCGTCAGTCAGCGGCGTCACCATGTTGGTGGCGCCGGGGCCGGAGGTCACCAGCGCGACACCGGGCTTGCCGGTCGAGCGGGCATATCCCTCGGCGGCGTGACCGGCGCCCTGCTCGTGGCGGACCAGGATGTGCTGGACTTCGCTCTGCTGGAAGATCTCGTCGTAGATGGGAAGGACGGCGCCGCCGGGATAGCCGAAAATGTCGGTCACGCCATGATCGATGAGCGCGCGGACGATCATCGCGGCGCCGGTCATCTGGTTCGGATCGTGGCTCTTGTCACTCATTGGCTTGCTCCGGATGCGCTGTTGTCAGCGGCTTCGTTCGTGTCGGGTTTTCGGAAATAAAAAAGGCCCCGAAGAGGGACCCTGCACACCGCCTGTCGTGTGGATGGCAGCTAGCCACCCCCGGCGGTGTGCCTGGGTACGACGGCGATAAGGAGTTTGGTAATAATATTACGCATTGCTGGCGCTCGGCTTCCCAAAGGTTGCGCGAAACATAACGACCAAAGCCCCGATGTCAAGGCAAAGCGGCCACTTCCGCGCTATTCTGGCAGTGTAGCGGGGTTCCTGGGTTCCGGCGAGAGGTAAAATCGGGAACTTGAGGACAAAAACGCGTCAACCGGGCTCCCGCGCCGCGTTGACGGCGGCGCCGAGCCAGTCCGTCGCCTCCTCTGGCCTCACCCACACAAAATCCGGCAGTTGGTGCCTAAACCAGGTGAACTGGCGCTTGGCGTAGTGGCGGGTGTCCGCCCGACCGATCTTGGCAGCCTCTTCGAGGCTGAGCTCGCCGCGCAGATGTCGGATCAGGGCCGGCACACCGTGGGCCTTCATGGCCGGCAGCAGCGGATCGAGGCCGCGGGCGGCAAGCCGCTCGACCTCATCAAGGGCGCCGGCGCCCAGCATGGCGTCGAAACGGGCATCGATGCGCGCATAGAGCTCTTCTCGATCGGGCGCGAGAAATACCGCGCGAAAACTGTCCTTGGGCAATAGCGGCGGCTGACCCTCATGGTGCCAGTCGAGCAACGAGCGGCCGGTTGCTTCGACGACTTCGAGTGCGCGCGCAATCCGGGTGCGGTCACGCAAGTTCAATCGCTCCGCCGAACTGGGATCGCGGTGCGCGAGTTCCGCATGCAGTGCCTCGACGCCGTTCCGCTCCAGGCGCGCGCGCACGTCTTCACGTATCTCCGCGGGGATCGGGGGCACGACCGAGAGACCTGCCGTCAGCGCCTTGAAATAGAGCCCGGTGCCACCGATGAAGATGGGCAGACGGCCCTCGGCCTCTGCTTCTTGCAGAATCTTCGCGGCATCCGTCACCCAGGCGCCGGCCGAGAAATTCACGGCCGCATCGACATGGCCGTAGAGCCGATGCGAAACGCGCGCCTCCTCATCCTGCGTGGGACGCGCGGTGATGATGCGGAGGTCGCGATAGACCTGCATGGAATCGGCGTTGATGACCACGCCCCGCGCGCTCAGAGCAAGCTCGAGTGCCAGCGCCGACTTGCCGCTGGCGGTCGGGCCTGCGATAAGCACGGCCTTGATCGGATGCCCCTCGTTCACGAAAACCTCAAATGTCCCTCGTCGCCACGCTGATCTGCAACCCTGACAATCCCGCCCTCGACTCGACCATCGTCGACGGCGCCCGCGCCGTGCTGCCCAACGCGGCGCCCGCGCACTGGCTGTTCGACGGAGTCGCGGTCGACATTCCCTTCGGCGCCGACAGTAACCTCGAAGGTGACCGTCACGCCATCGAACAGCGGCTCCGCGAGCTTCGCGGCGACCTGCCCATCGATATCGTGGTGCAGCCTGTTGGCTTCCGGCGCAAGAAGCTTTTTCTCGCCGACATGGATTCCACCATGATCGGCCAGGAATGCATCGACGAACTCGCTGATCTCGTCGGGATGAAGGCCCACGTGGCCGCGATCACCGAACGCGCGATGCGAGGGGAGATCGAGTTCGAGCCGGCGCTCCGCGAGCGCGTCGCGCTGCTGAAGGATCTTCCCGCCAACGTCGTCGACGAGGTGCTGGCCAAGCGCATCACGCTGACCCCGGGCGGCAGCACGCTGGTCGCCACCATGCGCGCCCACGGCGCCTATACCTGCCTCGTCTCCGGCGGCTTTACGCTGTTCACGAGCGCGGTCGCCGCCAGGATCGGCTTCCAGGAAAATCGCGCCAACGAGCTCGTGGTGCGCGACGGCAAGTTCACCGGCGAGGTGAAGGAGCCGATTTTGGGTCGCGCCGCCAAGCTTGCGACCTTGGTGGATCTGATGGAGTCGTTCGATCTGGACGACATCGACTCTGTCGTCGTCGGCGACGGCGCCAATGATCTCGCGATGATCCAGGCAGCGGGTCTGGGCGTAGCGTATCATGCGAAGCCGGCGGTGGCCGCCGCAGCGGCGGCGCGGATCGACCATGGCGATCTCACCGCGCTGCTCTATGCGCAGGGGTATCGGCGGGACGAATTCGTGGAGGGGTAGCCTCTCTTGCTACACGCTCGCAGCCGTAGGGTGGGCAAAGGCGCGCTTGCGACGTGCCCACCACTCTTGCTGTTGCGATAGAGATGGTGGGCACGCTTCGCTTTGCCCACCCTACGAGGTTGCGCCTCGACTACTGCACGCTCAGCGCCACGAAGCGCAGTTCGCCATCGCCATTCGACACCAGCAGCAGCACGGACTTCTTGCCGTCCTTCTTGAGCTGGTCGATCCGCTTCTGGATCTCATCGCCGCTCGATACCGCTTCCTGCGCGACTTCGACGATGACGTCGCCGGCGGAGAGCCGCTTCTCGGCAGCATCCGAATTCGCGTCGACATTGGTGACGACCACACCCTTGACGCTGTCCTTGATCTTGTAGCGCGCGCGCAGATCCTTGTTCAGCACGGCGAGATCCAGACCAAGCGCCTTCTGCGTCACCGGCTTCTCCGGCGGCGGCTCGTCGGTCTTCACCGCGGCCTGCACTTTGTCGGGATCCAGCAGGCGTCCGAGCGTGACCTTCTTGGTCTGCTCCTCACCCTTGCGGATGATCACGACGTCGACCTCCTTGCCGACCGCGGTGTCTGCGACGATGCGGGACAGGTCCTTCGGGTCCTTGACGTCCTTGCCGTCGAACTTGACGACCACGTCGCCTGGCTCGATGCCGGCCGGCTTGGCCGGGCCCTTGTCGTCGATGCCGGCAACCAGCGCACCACGCGCCGGCTTGATGCTGAGGCTCTCGGCGATCTCGTCGGTGACGCTCTGAATGCGCACGCCCAGCCAGCCGCGACGCAACTCGCCGAACTGGCGAAGCTGATCGACCACGCCCGCGACGGTCTTCGACGGCACGGCGAAGCCGATGCCGATCGAGCCGCCGGAAGGCGAGATGATCAGCGTGTTGACGCCGATGACGTCGCCTTCGAGGTTGAACAGCGGACCGCCGGAATTGCCGCGATTGATGGCGGCGTCGGTCTGGAT
This sequence comes from Bradyrhizobium manausense, assembly GCF_018129685.1. Lineage (GTDB taxonomy): Bacteria > Pseudomonadota > Alphaproteobacteria > Rhizobiales > Xanthobacteraceae > Bradyrhizobium > Bradyrhizobium manausense_D. Next base: position 48,059 of record NZ_JAFCLG010000004.1, on the reverse strand, counting down.
GTAGCTGTCATAGGGTCCCGAGGAGATGTCGCGGTTCTTGGCCGAGACGATACCCGCCGTCACCGTGCCGCCGAGGCTGAACGGGTTGCCGATCGCAACCACCCAGTCGCCAAGGCGCAGCTTGTCGCTATCGCCGAACTTCACCGACACCAGCGGCTTCGGCGGCTTGAACTTCAGCACGGCAAGGTCGGTCTTCTTGTCGACGCCGACGAGCTCGGCCCTGATCTTGGTGCCGTCGTTGAGGATGACGTTGATTTCGTCGGCATCGGCAATGACGTGGTTGTTGGTGACCACGACGCCGGAGGTGTCGATGATGAAGCCCGATCCGAGCGAGTTGGCCTTGCGCGGCGGTCCGCCGCCGTTGTCACCGCCCTTGCCGCCGCCACCGGGACCTTTGCGGTTCTTGAAGAAGTCGTCGAAGAATTCCTCGAAGGGTGAGCCGGGCGGCAGTTGTGGCATGCTGTTGCTGCCGCCCTTGGCCTCGACCGTCTGCGAAGTCGAGATGTTGACGACCGCGTCGATCACTTTCTCCGCGACGTCGGCGATGCCCTCCGGTCCGCGCGCCTGCGCCGGGGAGCCGAACACGCTGAAAGCACTGAACGCAAGCGCGGCCAGCCCAATTCGCGCGCTATGGCGCAAGCGGGTCGGGACGATGGTGGCAGCGGTCATTGTGGTCTCCAGGGAAAAGGATTCGGGCTCAAGACTGCGCTCGAACGGGGGCGCGGCGCAAGCGCGGAGCTTAACGGGCCGCAAGAGTGCGATAATACGGCGAAAACCCGCGTCCCGCCTTCACATTGGCGTTGGTGCGGCGGCTAGATGGGACGTCGCATGACCCAGATCAGGATCAGGCCGGCCACGGCGGATCCGATCCCGACCGCCCGCAGGATATTGTCCGGCGTGGCGATGGCGCTCTTCATGGCCTTGCGCATCCAGGCCGGACTTGCCGCGAACATCAAGCCTTCCAGCACGAACAGGATGCCTAAGCCGATGAGGAAGTCGGCGAACGCAATGGACCTCATCGGATGGGAACCTCCCGTTGTGCTGTTATTGTCTGGACGAAGGGCGGCCAAACCAGCCGCCCTTGTCTAATTTAAGGTTTCGCCGGCGTCTCTGTCGCCATCTTGCCGGACGGGTTACCAAAATACCGGAAGAAATCCGAGTCCGGCCGCAGCAGGAAGCGGGTGTCATTCGGCTTCAACCCGGCCTCATAGGCGGTCATCGACCGGTAGAAGGCGAAGAAGTCAGCATCCTTGCCATAGGCCTCGGCAAACAGACGGTTGCGCTCGGCATCACCGACGCCGCGCGTCTGCTCGGCCTGGGAGTTCGCGTCGGCAATGATGACGGTCACATCGCGGTCGGCCTTAGAACGAATTTCCTGCGCCTTCTGGGCGCCCTGCGCGCGGAACTCAGCCGCCTCGCGCTGGCGTTCGGACTTCATCCGGTCGTAGACCGCCTGGCTATTCTGCTCCGGCAGATCGGCGCGGCGAATGCGGACGTCGACCACCTCGATGCCGTAACCACCGGCCTCGTGGTCGAGCTGCTCGCGGATGCGCCCCATCAGCTTTTCGCGTTCATCACGCACCACGGTGATGAACGTGACTTCGCCGAGCACGCGGCGCAGCGCCGCGTTCAGGAGCGAGGTGAGCTGGAGGTTGGCCGCCTGGATCGAGCCGACGCTCTGATAGAAGCGCAGCGCATCCTTGATGCGATAGCGCGCAAAGGCGTCGACCACCAGCCGCTTCTGGTCGGAGGCAATGACCTCCTGCGAGGGGTTCTCGAGATCGAGGATCCGCTTGTCGATGTTGATCACCGAATTCCAGGGGGCCTTGAAGTGAAGCCCGGGATCAGTGACCACCTCCACCGGCGCGCCGAATTGCAGCACGATGGTCTGCTCGGTCTGCTGCACCGTGAACAACGACATGTAGGCGACGATCGCGACCAGAAGCGCCGCAAGAAGCGCGACAATACCTGTGACGGGAGATCTCATCTTGTGCCTCCGCTCGGCAGCTGGCCTGTCGTCGTCGGCTTCTTGGCTGACAATTCGTTGAGCGGCAAATAGGGCACGATGCCCTGGCCCGAGGAGCCTCCGTCGTAGATCAGCTTGTCCGAGCCGCCAAGCACGCGCTCCATCGTCTCCAGATAGATCCGTTCACGCGTCACGTCGGGCGCCTTCTTGTATTCCTCGTACACTTTGAGGAAACGTGCGCTCTGGCCCTTGGCCTCGGCGACCGCCTGCTCCTTGTAGCCTTCGGCCGCTTGCAGGATCTGCGCAGCTTTGCCGCGCGCCTCCGGCACCACCTTGTTGGCATAGGTCTGCGCTTCGTTCGACAGCTGCTCGAGATTGGCGCGTGCCGCCTGTACGTCGCGGAACGCATCGATCACCTGCGCGGGCGGATCGATCTTCTGCATCTGAACCTGGGTGATCTGGATGCCGGCGCCGTAGCTGTCGAGCGTCTTCTGCATCAGGTCCTGCACCGTGGCTTCGTTCTGCGTCCGGGCGCCGGTCAGGATCGGCTGGATGTCGGACCGGCCGATCACCTCGCGCATCGCGCTTTCGGCGACCGCCTTCACGGTGCCCTCGGGATTCTGGATGTTGAACAGGAAGTTGCCGACGCCGTTGGGCTTGATACGCCACAGCACGGTAAAGTCGACGTCGACGATGTTCTCGTCGCCGGTCAGCATCAGGCTCTCTTCCGGCACGTCACGGATCGAGCGGCCGCGGCGGGCCGGATCGTCGATCAGCGTCATGCCGATGGAAATGGTGGAGACGCGCAGCGCCTTCGGAAGCAGCACGGTCTCGATCGGATAGGGCAGGTGATAGTTCAGACCAGGGTCCACGGTGCGAACGTGCTTGCCGAAGCGCAGCACGACGCCCTGCTCTTCGGACTGCACACGGAAAAAGCCCGACAGCAGCCAGAGCGCAATGATGATGAGCAGGATCAGCGTGATGCCGACGCCGGAGAAATAGCCGCCCGGCATGATCTGCTGGAGCCGGTCCTGGCCACGCCGGAGAAGGTCTTCCAGATCCGGCGGCCTTGGCCCGACCGGTTGCGGGCCTGTGCCCCATGGTCCTTTCGGACCCGAGCCCCATGGGCCACCGCCCTGATTCTTCCACGGCATTCGACGTTCTCCTCGGCAGACCGGGACTAGAACTAAGCCGGCCCGCATTGTCCGGTCCGGCTTTATAGGGGACCGAAAGGACCCTTACAACGCAGGCGTGACCGACCCACGAGCTATGCTCGGGGGCGGAAAAGTCAATGTAAACATTGGCGAATGCGGTTAATGGGACGGCCGCCGACGATATGTCACATAGGAGAAGCCGGCGCTGTCCTCGGGTCCGGCCGGATGGCGGACACGTGCCACCTCGTCCCATTGCGCCTTGTCGATGTCGAAATGCGTGTCGCCGTCGGGCCGCGCATGCACTTCCGTGATCTCGAGGCGATCGGCGCGATCTAGCCACTGCCGGAAGATTTCGGCGCCGCCGATCACCGCGATTTCAGCCGCCGAACGCCGCAGCGCGTCGCCGCGCGCGACCGCCTCCGCATCCGCGGACGATGTCGCGACGACGGCGCCGGCGGCGCGATAGGCCGCGTCGCGCGTGATGACGATATTGGTGCGGTTGGATAGCGGCCGGCGCCCCGGCAAGGATTCAAAGGTCTTGCGGCCCATGATCACGGGCTTGCCGATGGTCAGCGCCTTGAAGCGTGCCAGGTCGGATTTCAGCCGCCATGGCATCGCATTGCCGGCACCGATGACGCCGTTCTCCGCAATCGCGACGACGAACACGATCTCCATCAGGGCGCGCTCCCCGCAAGTCGCGTCAACGCTGGACCGGAGACGCGGCACAGCGTCCAGTCGTCCAGCATTACGGCGCCGAGCGACTTGTAGAACGTGATCGATGGCGCGTTCCAGTCGAGCACGGCCCATTGCAGGCGCGACCAGCCGTTCTCCACGCATTCCTTCGCGAGATAGACCAGCAGCGCCTTGCCGAGACCCTTGCCGCGATGCGACGGCCGCACATACAAATCTTCGAGATAGATGCCGTGGCGACCGCTGAAGGTGGAGAAGTTCAGGAACCAGACCGCGAAGCCGACCGCCTCGCCATTCCACTCGGCGATCGCGCAGAAGAGCCTGGGATCGCTGCCGAACAAGGCTTCCGCAATGTCAGCCTCGGTCGCCTCGACCTCATGCGAGAGCTTCTCGTACTCGGCGAGTTCACGGACGAAATGGAGGACAAGCCCGGCTTCGTCAGAGCGCGCACGGCGGATGTTCGACGCCATCAGCGCTAGACCGCGACTTCCGCTTTGATGTGCGGGTGCGGATCGTATCCGACGAGCTCAAAATCCTCGTAGCGGAACGAGAAGATGTCCTTCACATCAGGATTGATCCGCATCACCGGCAGCGCGCGCGGTGCGCGCGTGAGCTGGAGCCGCGCCTGCTCCAGATGGTTGGAATAAAGATGCGTGTCGCCGAACGAATGCACGAAGTCGCCGGGTTTCAGGCCGGTGACCTGCGCCATCATCATGGTGAGCAGCGCGTAGGAGGCGATGTTGAAGGGCACGCCGAGGAAGACGTCGGCCGAGCGCTGATAGAGCTGGCACGACAATTTTCCATTCGCGACATAGAACTGGAACAGGCAGTGACAGGGCGGCAGCGCCATCTTGTCGACTTCGGCGGGATTCCAGGCCGAGACGATCAGGCGGCGTGAGTCCGGGTTGCGTTTGATCATGTCGACGACGTTCGCGATCTGGTCGATGCTGCGTCCGTCGGGCGCGGGCCAGGAGCGCCACTGATGCCCGTAGACCGGGCCGAGATCACCATTGGCATCAGCCCACTCGTCCCAGATCGTGACGCCGTTGTCCCTGAGATATTTGATGTTGGTGTCGCCCTTCAGGAACCACAGCAGTTCATGCACGATCGCCTTCAGCGGCAGCCGCTTTGTGGTCAGCATCGGGAAGCCGGCGGACAGGTTGAAGCGCATCTGATGGCCGAACACCGACAGGGTGCCGGTGCCGGTCCGGTCGGTCTTCTCGGCGCCGTCTGAAAGAATCCGCTCGAGCAGGTCCTGATACTGGTGCATGTGCGATAGAGCCTTTGGGGAGGCGGCAAACTTAACGGCGCCCCCGGCGCTGCGACAGCGGCGATTCGCTGCCTCCACTGATTATACCCGGAAAAGTGAGGGCCCTCGGCCGAAACGACAAGGGGCGGAACTCAGCGTCCCGCCCCTCATCTATCAGCTTGAAAGTGCTGGCTAAGTCGCCGACGCAGGTGCGGCGCGATCAGCTCTCGGATTCGGTGAACACCTCGTCGCGCTTGGCCCGCAAGAAAGGCAGAACCGTGAGCACCAGCAGGAAGGCCGCGATCGCCAGCAGCACGGCCGACAGCGGACGCGTCAGGAATACGGTCCAGTCGCCGCGCGATATCAGAAGTGCCCGGCGCAGGTTTTCTTCCATCAGCGGTCCGAGCACCATGCCGAGCAGCAGCGGCGCCGGCTCGAAATCGTGCTTGATCAGCCAGTAGCCGACCAGACCAAACACGCCGGCGAGGATGACGTCGACCGGCGCGTTGTTCACCGAGTAGATGCCGATCGCGCAGAAGATCACGATCGAGGGGAACATCAGCCGATACGGCACGCGCAGCAGGCGGACCCAGATGCCGACCAGAGGCAGGTTGATGATGATCAGCATCAGATTGCCGATCCACATCGAGGCGATCATGCCCCAGACGAGTTCCGGCTGTTTCTGCATCACCTGCGGGCCCGGCACGATGCCATGGATGGTCATCGCGCCGACCATCAACGCCATCACCGCGTTCGGCGGAATTCCAAGGGTGAGCAGCGGAATGAAGGAGGTCTGAGCGGCCGCGTTGTTGGCGCTTTCCGGTGCTGCCACGCCCTCGATCGCGCCGCGGCCGAACCGCGACGGGTTCTTGGCGATCTTCTTCTCGAGCGTATAGGACGCAAAGGATGCGATGACAGCGCCGCCACCCGGCAGGATGCCGAGGATCGAACCGAGCACGGTGCCGCGCAGGATCGCAGGCGCGGAGTCGATCAGGTCTTTCCTGGTCGGCATCAGGCCGGTGATCTTCTGCTGCACGAGATCTCGGTTCATCTCGGCGCCGGCGTCGAGATTGCGGATGATCTCGGCAAAGCCGAACACGCCCATCGCCACCGTCGCAAAGCCGAGACCGTCGGCTAGCTCCGGAATGTTGAACGCCATGCGCGAGGCACCGGTCTCGATGTCGGAACCAACCATCGACAGCAGCAGGCCGAACACGATCATCGCGATCGCCTTGAGCACGGAGCCCTTGGCCAGCACGACGGCGAAGATCAGGCCGAGCACCATCAGCGAAAAGTATTCGGCAGGACCGAACGCCAGCGCGAGCTTTGTGAGCGGCGCGCCGAGGACAGCGATGAGCACGGTCGCAACGCAACCGGCGAAGAACGAGCCGATCGCGGCGATCGCCAGCGCCGGGCCGGCGCGGCCCTGCTTGGCCATCGCGTGGCCGTCGATGGCGGTGACGACCGATGTCGCCTCACCGGGAATATTGACCAGGATAGATGTGGTCGAGCCGCCGTACTGGGCGCCGTAATAGATGCCGGCGAGCATGATCAGTGCGCCGACCGGCGGCAAGCCGAAGGTGATCGGCAGCAGCATCGCCACGGTTGCAACAGTGCCGATGCCCGGCAGCACGCCGACAAGCGTGCCGACCAATGCGCCAATCAGGCACATGAGAATATTGATCGAGATCGGCAGCGACGCGCCATAGAGCCACCAGGGTGACCACCAGGAAATCTGGAAAACGACGCCGAAACCGAGGCCCAGATTGTGGAAGAGATCGAACATCAAACCCTCACTGAACCAGGAAGCGCGGGAACATCGGCATCGGCAGCCCGAGCACGTAGGGGAAGAGCAGCGCGCAACCGAGCGTCAGGCAGGCGCCGACGATGACCGCTTCGACCCAGCGCGTCTCATGTGTGCCCATCGCCGAGATCAGGAAGCTTGTAAACGCCGTAACCACCACCCCGAGCGGTCTGATCGCCAAGGCGAAGAAGACGATCGAAACCATCACAAACAGCGGCCCGCGCCAGGCATAGTGCGCCATCCCGGGCCCATCGGTCAGCAGTCCCGTCAAGGCGATGCCGGCGCCAAGTGCGACGAGCAGCCCGCCAAACATCCGCGGCGCAGTGCCGGCGCCGAAGGAGAAGCCGCGCATCCCCTGCAGATCGCTGGAGGCCCACAGCGCGAACAAGGCAAGCGCCATCAGAACGATGCCGCCGACATAGTCCTGCGCGGACCTGATCGTCATGAAGATCGTGAGGATTGCCACCGCAAACAACGGATAGGAATAAATCAGCGCCAGCAGCACATCCGATGACGCCTTCTTGGTCTCGCCGCCGATCGCACCGAGCAGCGCAGCAGGCGCGCCGGCAACCAGAGCGGTGATGTGGCTGACCAGAACCGTGGCCGGACCGCGTCCGGCGCCCCAGCCGAAGATCGTCCCGATCGACCAGATCAACTCGAAGATCTGCGGCGCGAGCGCCAGCAGGCAGAAGCCGAGCGCTACCGACGTGTGTTTGGTGGCTGTCGCCGAGTGGCCCATCGTATCGGCCATGCATGTCTCCTCCGCGACCCGTAAGTCACGAGCACTGTTGTTCTAATCGGCTGGAAATGGATCCCCGCCCCGGATCATTGCCTAGCCATTTTCATCACACAATGCCAGCAAAACCCAACAGGCCTCCCGCGAGCAGAAGCCATAGCGGATTGACGCGCGAGACGAAGGCAATCACTGCGACCGTCGCGGTCAGAAGCAGCGCAGCAATGCTGCGATCGGTCGACTGCGCGAGGATCAAGGCACTCGCCGCCATCAACCCGATCGACAGCGGAACCAGTGCAGCCTGGATCAGGGCGGGCCAGCGCGATTGGCTCGGCCGATTCAAGAGCCGGCTGACATAGTAGGCGAGCAGCGCCGTCGGCAGGCACATTGCCAGTGTCGCAGCCAGCGCGCCGGGAATGCCGGCGACAGCATAGCCGATCAGCGTGACGATCAGGACGTTCGGACCCGGCGAGAGCTGCGCAATCGCATAGGCGTCCGCGAACTGCTTGTCGGTCATCCAGTGATGCACATCGACCGCGATGCGGTGCATCTCGGGCACCGCAGCCGCAGCACCGCCAACCGCGAACAGCGACATGAGACTAAAGGTGGAGATCAGCGCCCAGATCGGATTCTGGCTGCTCATGCCGCTACCTTCCGTCGCATCAGATATGTAACCGCGACGCTGAGCGGGATCGCGACCAGCAGTACCGCTTGCAGCGGCCAGCGAAGCACACCGATGGCCGTGAACACGCCGAGCATCAGGACGAGCACGACGACGTCCATTCGCTTGAGGAGTGGCGTCATCATCCTGAAGACCACGGTGATGAGGAGGCCGACTGCGGCGCAGGAGATGCCTGCGAGACTACGACGCAGCACGTCCACGTCGCCGAACCGGGCGTAGATGATCGCGAGCACGGTCATGATGAGGGTCGGCGGCAGCAATAGCCCGGTAAACGCGGCAACGCCGCCGGCGATGCCGCGCAACCGCGATCCGAACACCATCGACAGATTGACGATGTTGGGCCCAGGCAGGAAGTGGCAGAGCGCAAAGGTCTCGTTGAACTCGTCCGCCGTCATCCAGCGATGCTGGTCGACGATGGCATGACGGGCGAACACCAGGACGCCGCCAAAGCCGGCCAGTGACATCCTGGCAAATGCCAGGAACAGCGCGAGCAGGCCGGGCGGAGGGGCGTGGGCGGTGGAGATGTCCGGCTCTTGGGCGGCCGGTGCTGAATCCGGGGACATGTCAGGAACTTAGAACGTCTCCCGCGGCGTGGCCAAGATCAGGCCGTGAACCAACTCGGACCTATCCAAAGGGAACATCGCCGCGGTCGCTCGAAACACCTGTCATTTGAAACCTTTGCCCCCTATATTGGAGGTGCCGGTTCGCCGGCTATGGAAATAAACGGTCGTCGCAATAAACCATTCGGACCCGGGGGCGGTACCCGGCGCCTCCACCAAAGCCCACCGGACTTCGGGCTTCAGCCCACCGAGAGGCGGGTTTTGGCGGGGGCGAAATAGGATCGACGAGGGCGTAAAGGGCGTACTTTTTCCCGGTATTGTTCCGCCGTTATCGGGCTAATGCAATAGTTGCCAACGACAACTTTGCTCCGGTTGCTCAGGCTGCGTAACGCAGTTTGAAAGACCATCTTAAAGTCCTAACGGGTTAAGCTCCGTTAGGCGGGGTTCGGAGGCACCTGGCAACAGAAGCCTCCACTTACCTCCGATTTCCTTCCCGGCGGGGACTCCTGCTGACCCGTCAGGCGCGGTACTATTGCGGCTTGGCGAGTCGGGCCGGCAGGGCCGGGCTCCGGGAATGCAACAGGACCACCATGGCGACCGATCATATCCGATACGATGTGCTGGCACGGGACGCCCTGCGCGGCGTGCTGCGCAAGGTGCTGACCGATGCCGCGGCCCACGGCCTGCCGGGCGAGCATCATTTCTTCATCACCTTCGTATCGAAGGCCGAGGGCGTGAAGCTGTCGAGCCGGCTGCTGGCCCAATACCCGGAAGAGATGACGATCATCCTCCAGCACCAGTTCTGGGACCTCACCGTCCTCGAGGACCGTTTCGAGGTCGGCCTGTCCTTTGGCGGCATTCCCGAGCGGCTGGTGGTGCCGTTCAGCGCCATCAAGAGCTTCCTCGACCCGTCCGTGAAGTTCGGTCTCCAGTTCGACACATCCGATGTCACCGAGGTGACGGGCGAGACCTTGCCGGCCGCCCCTGCCCCATCGGCTGTCGCGGTGCCCGCGCCTGCCGCTGAGCCTGCGGAGACCGTGGAAGAGCCGACCCCGCCGAACCAGGGCGGCGCCGAAGTCGTGCGGCTCGATCGTTTCCGCAAGAAATGATCTGAGTTGGCCGCGAGACCATCGCGGCCGGCCAAACTCCATATATAGAAGAGCACATGAAGAGGCCGCGCGGCGTTTCGCGCGGCGGAATGGATGTGCTCATGGCCAAAGCTGCGAAGACTGCCCGCTCCGCGACCCGCACCGAGACCGACAGTTTCGGTCCCATCGAGGTCCCCGCCGATCGCTATTGGGGCGCGCAGACCGAACGCTCGCGCCAGAATTTCCGCATCGGCATCGACCGCATGCCGATCTCGCTCGTGCACGCGCTCGGCATCGTCAAGCTTGCGGCCGCACAGACCAACCTCGAGCTCGGCCTGCTCGACAAGCGCAGAGCCGGCGCGATCATCCGCGCCGCGCATGAGGTGATCGAAGGCAAGCTCGACGACCACTTCCCGCTTGTCGTGTGGCAGACCGGCTCGGGCACCCAGAGCAACATGAACCTCAACGAGGTCATCGCCAACCGCGCCAACGAACTGCTCGGCGGCGAACTTGGCGCCAAGACGCCGGTGCATCCCAACGACCACGTCAACATGAGCCAGTCGTCGAACGACTCCTTCCCGACCGCAATGCACATCGCGGCCGCGAGCCGTATCACCGCCGACCTCGTCCCCGCGCTCGGCGAGCTTCATCGCGCGCTGCGCAAGAAGGAGCAGGAGTTCGCGAAGATCGTGAAGATCGGGCGCACCCACACCCAGGACGCGACGCCGCTGACGCTCGGCCAGGAATTTTCGGGCTATGCCGCGCAGGTCGAGAGCGGCATCGCGCGGCTCAAGGTCGCAGTGAAGGATCTCTATCCGCTGGCGCAGGGCGGCACCGCCGTCGGCACCGGCCTCAACTCCAAGCCGCGCTTTGCAAAGCTGTTCGCAAAGCACGTTGCAGGGATTACGAAGCTGCCCTTCACCAGCGCCGCCAACAAATTCGAAGCGCTGGCGTCAAACGATGCCTATGTGCTGGCGCACGGTGCCATCAACTCGGTCGCGACCGGCCTGTTCAAGATCGCCAACGATATCCGCCTGCTCGGATCGGGCCCGCGCTCCGGGCTCGGCGAATTGATCCTGCCGGAGAACGAGCCGGGCTCGTCGATCATGCCGGGCAAGGTTAATCCGACGCAGTGCGAGGCGATGACCATGGTGTGCTGCCAGGTGTTCGGCAACCACACGGCAATCACGGTCGCCGGCAGTCAGGGCCATTTCGAGCTCAACGTCTACAAGCCCGTTCTCGCCTACAACATGCTGCACTCGATCCGCCTGATGGCGGATGCCGCGCGCTCCTTCACCGAGCACTGCGTCAGCGGCATTCGCGCCGACCAGAAGCACATCAAGGAGCTGATGGAGCGTTCGCTGATGCTGGTGACCGCGCTGGCGCCGAAGATCGGATACGACAACGCCGCCAAGGTGGCCAAGACCGCGCACGCCAACGGCACCACGCTGAAGGAAGAGGCACTGCGGCTGGGCTTCGTCTCGTCAGACGAATTCGACCGCCTGGTGCAGCCGGAGAAGATGACGAGGCCCGGATAAATTCCGAATTCCGATAGTCATCCGTAGTGATACGGAGCCCGAAAGCTCATAATTATAAGGTTTAAAGGACAGGATTTGATTACCGTCAATGTGTCGACGGGGGCGCATGTTACGCAAGCCGCCTGCCCCTTTTCGGGGCGGAATTCATCGTTTGATGGCCGTCGAGGCCAATTGACGAGGACACGCGAATGACGATCAAGTCTTGCGGGGCGCAACGCAGCGCCCTGTTTCTGGAAGTTTCATCCAGCCTGAAGAGGAGCGGATGATGGAGACGCGCCATGGGGAACGTCATCAACCTGAATCGTTTCAGGAAGCGCGCCGAGCGGGAAGCCTCGGCGAAGCAGGCGGACGCCAACCGAACGAAGTTCGGCCGCACGAAGGCCGAGCGAGCGTCGCAGGAGAAGCAGGCGGACCAGGCGACAGCGCATCTGGACCAGCACCGGATCGATCGCGAGGAGCAGCCATGAAGTCGCCCGTCGTGAAACGTTCGATCGTGGTCGCCGGACACAAGACCAGCGTCAGCCTGGAAGAGGCGTTCTGGAACGGCATGAAGGAGATCTCGGGCCTGCGCAACATGACGCTGTCCGAACTGGTCGGCGAAATCGACGGCGCCCGCCAGCAGGGCAATCTGTCCTCGGCGATCCGCCTGTTCGTGCTCGACTACTTCAAGAGCCGCGCCATGGCCGCGATCCAGCCGGACAAGGTCCCGGCGCAGTAGTCCAGAGCAACTGGCACTTGGCCCACGGCTTTGTGATCTGCACTTTAAAATCGCTCTAAGGTGCAGTTTCGAGGAGCATGCGCGCTTGACCTCACTGCCCTGCGTTGAAAATACAGGGCATGACCGACACCCATGATACGCGCCGCGAGATGCCGCTGGGCCTGGCTCAGCGCGGCTATACCGGCGTCATTCACCACCTCTCCGCCAAGGACGCGGGCTCGGCCCTCTCGGACATCGAGCTCGAGAGCCGGCTGATCGAGCTCGGCTTCGTCGAGGGCGCGCGGGTCGAGGTCCTGCACGAGGGGCTGGTCGGGCGCGACCCGATCGCCGTGCGGGTCGACAACATCACCATCGCGGTCCGCCGCCGCGAAGCCATGGCCATCATCGTCGCCTAGAAGCGCGACCGGATATTTGATCCATGGAATTACCCCTTCTGCATCTCGCCCTGGTGGGCACGCCAAACAGCGGCAAGACGTCGCTGTTCAATGCGCTGACGGGCAGCCGGCAGAAGGTCGCGAACTATCCGGGCGTCACCGTCGAGCGCAAGGAGGGTTTCTTCGTCACTCCGTTGGGGCGGCAGGTCTCCGTCGTCGACCTGCCCGGCACCTATTCGCTGCGCGGCCGCAGCCCGGACGAGGAGATCACCCGCGACTTCGTGCTCGGCAAGGCCACCGGCGAGACCGTGCCCGATCTCGTGCTGTGCGTGGCCGACGCCACCAATCTGCGGCTGACCATCCGCCTGTTGCTGGAACTCAAGCGCACCGGCCGGCCGATGATCCTCGTCCTCAACATGTTCGACATCGCGAGCCGCCGCGGCATCTCGGTCGACGTCACCAGGCTCGCCAAGGAGCTTGGCGTGCCGGTGGTCACCTCGATTGCGGTGCGCAAGGGCGGCACGGCCGATCTTCTGGCCCTGACCGACGAGATCTCGGCAAGGCTCGCAGCCGAGTCCGCGGAGAACAACTGGCGCGCGCTCAGCGTCGCCGAGTTGCGCGCGACCCAGCGCGAGGCCGACCGCATCATCTCCGATTGCGTCAGCCTGCCTGCGCGCCCTGACACGATGACCGCGCGGATCGACGCGGTCGTGCTGCATCCGGTCGGCGGCCTGATCGTGCTGGCGCTGATCCTGTTCGTGATGTTCCAGGCGGTGTTCGCCTGGGCGCAGCCGCTGATGGAGCTGCTGCAATCCGGCTTCGATGCGCTGGGCGAGTTCGTGCACGCTACCCTGCCCGCCGGCCTGTTGCAGAGCTTCCTTCAGAACGGGGTGATATCGGGCGTCGGCAGCGTCATCGTGTTCCTGCCGCAGATCATCGTCATCTTCCTGTTCATCCTGCTGCTGGAAGATTTCGGCTACATGGCGCGCGCGGCGTTCCTGATGGACCGCATCATGGGCGGTGCCGGCCTGCACGGCCGCGCGTTCATCCCGCTGCTGTCGAGCTTTGCCTGCGCCATCCCGGGCATCATGGCGACGCGCGTGATCGACAACAAGCGCGACCGGCTGACCACGATCCTGATCGCGCCGCTGATGACCTGCTCGGCGCGCATTCCCGTCTACACGCTGATCATCTCCGCCTTCATTCCGGCGAAGGAGGTTTGGGGCTTCATCAACCTGCAGGGCCTCGTGATGTTCGGGCTCTACGCCGCCGGCATCACCAGCGCGCTTGCGGTCTCGTTCCTGATCAAGTTCTTCATGCTGCGCGACTACGCGCCGGCGCCCTTCATGCTGGAGCTGCCGGACTACAAGGTGCCGCGGCTGAAATCGATCGCGATCGGCATCTACACCCGCGCAAAGATGTTCCTGCAGCGCGCCGGCACCACGATCTTCTCGATGATGGTGTTGATCTGGTTCCTGGCCTCGTTCCCGCAGCCGCCGGCGGGCGCGACGGAGCCCGCGATCGACTTCAGCCTCGCTGCCATCATCGGCAAGGCGATCGAGCCGCTGCTTCATCCCGTCGGCTTCAACTGGCAGATCGCGGTTGCGCTGATTCCGGGCATGGCGGCGCGCGAGGTCGCGGTCGCAGCCCTCGGCACCGTCTATGCGATCGAGGGCGGCAAGGAAGCCGCCGAGCAGATCGGCCAGGTGCTGGCGACGAAATGGTCGCTGGCGACCGCGCTGTCGATGCTCGCCTGGTACATCTTCGCTCCGCAATGCGCCTCCACGCTCGCCGTCATCAGGCGCGAGACCGGCAGCTGGGGCTGGATGGCGGCGACCTTCGGCTACATGCTGGTGCTGGCCTATGCGGCGAGCCTGTTGACGTACAATCTCGCAGTCGCGCTCGGCGCAGGCTAGCCCCCCCCGAAAAGCCAGACGCGAAAACAACCCCATGCACAGTAGACGGGGGCTGCGAAAACAATGGCTTACGCGCACAGAACAGAAATCTTCCGCCCGTAGCCCGGACGGAGCGGAGCGCAATCCGGGAGTCCCGGCACGACGCGCCGGCCCGGGATTTCGCTCCGCTCCATCCGGGCTACGAACTTCGGAAAATCCGTTGACCCGTCGGGCAAAACACTGGCATGATGCCATCATCCCAAACGATCACCTGCTGCCATGGATAGCTTCAGCACGACGAGGCTGACCGCCGAGAGGCTGAACGAAAGTCACCTCGGCGACCTCGTCGCACTTCACCTCGATCCCGACGTCTCCCGTTACCTCGGCGGCATTCGCCCGGCCGAGGTCACGAAAACCTATCTCGCGACCAACATGGCCCATTGTGCCCAGCACGGCTTCGGGCTCTGGGCGCTGCTGACAAAGGACGGAGCTTTCGCCGGGCGGGCGGGCATCCGGCATATCCTCGTCGACGGCATCGACGAGATCGAGATTGCCTACACGTTCAAGCGCGATCTCTGGGGCCAGGGACTGGCAACCGAGATCGCGACCGCGCTGACGGAGATCGGATTGTCGCGGCTGGAGTTGCCGTCCCTGATCGGGCTGGTCTTCGTCAAACACGGCGCGTCTCGCCGCGTGCTGGAGAAATCGAACTACAAACTCGAGAAAAGCACGACGCATCACGGCGAGGACGTCGTGATCTATCGAATCCGGCGATGAGGGCGCAGCCTCAAGGCTGCATCGTGCAGGACCGCGCGGACGGATAAGTGAGCTCGACGGCCATGCGCTCCTGCTTGCCGGGCAATGGAAGACGTTCGAGAACCCTGCGCGTGACGCCGGCCAAGCCAGATCGCCGGACGCTCGCCTCACGGTCGGGGCGTTCAACCATGGAGCACCTTTTTCGCCGATCCGGCTCGAACATGGCGATGGGTTTCGCTGCGCTCCACCCGTCCTACGAGCTAGGGGTCAATCGGACGCGGCTGATCGGCCGCAGTCCAGCCCGGAGGAAGTGGCTCACTGTAGCCGCCGGCTCTGGCGTAGGAAACGCCGGAGGCGAATTGCCCGGTCGCGCCCTTGAAGCCCAGGATGTACCAGACCTCTACGAGATACCCGCCGGTTCGATCGCGATCCTCCGTCGCGAGCCAGGACACCTGGCTCATGCCTTTGCCAATGAGGCGGGAGACCTCTCGCGCCTGAACGGGGCCGTCCGGTTGGGCGAGAACCGCGTCAATGACCCCGTTGACGGCGTCCGTTGCTCGCGTGCGGTCTTCGGGTGTTTCGGCGCCGGTGTAGCCCAAGGGCGGAAAGTGATGAGGCTGGAATTTGGTTTCCCGTCTCAATCGCTCCAGCAGGGCGCGTTTCTCAGGTGTGAGCTGCACCACCTCGGTCGAAGGCTCGGGAAAGAGCTGCGCGTATTTCCAGTAAAGCACGCCCGCGAATGCGAGGACGCAGATGGCGAGAGCGCCGGCGAAAAGCAGGAGGTATTTCATAGAGCCAAGTTGGCTGATTTCATCGAGGCAATCAACATCGGCCAGCGCGTAGGATTGGTAGAGCGAAAGCGAAACTCATCAAAGCCTCCTCCGCGTGGAAACAGTACGGGTTTCGCAAGTGCTCAACTCATTCCTTCGTCCCAACCTGCCGAACGCGACAGCGCCGCGCGCAGCCGCTGTCCAGGATGCCATCGGCACCGGCATAGCCGGCGCGAAGCGTCCTGGACAGCGGAGAGCACGGCGCTACGCTCGTCTCTCAGGGACAAAAGATCATTGACCAATGCTAGGAGGTCCAACGGACTACCGGCCCGGCCATGCGGCCATCGCCGCCTGCGCCACCGTTCTCAATTCAGCCGTGATGGCGCCGTCCTTGGCCTGGATGGCCATCCCTTCATAGACGCTGAGATAGAGCCGGCTCAGCGCATCGGTGTCCGTGGCGTCAGGCAACTCACCACTGGCAACCGCAGCTTCGATGCGGGCGCGCAAATTGGAGAGCATCTCGAGGCGGACTTTCCTGACCGCGCGGGCGATCGAGGCCGGCCATTCGTCGCTGATGGCGCCGAGCACGGCCATGCAGCCGGCCGGCGCGGTCCGGGACTTTGGCAGGATCTCGGCCGCCGCGGTCAGCAGGTTCGCGATGCCCTCACGCGCGGTTGCGCCCTCGCCAAGCCTGTCCCACACCGGGGGCCCCTCGGTCGCGACGTAGTGCTCGAAGGCCGCGAGATAGAGCGCCTCCTTGCTTTCGAAAGCGGCATAGAGGCTAGGCGAGCGCACCCCCATGGCCTCGCACAGATCGTTCATCGAGGCCGCCGCATAGCCCTTGCGCCAGAACAGCAGCATCGCCGCCTCCAGCGCCGCGTCTCGATCAAATTCCCGTGGCCGTCCCGCCATGAGGGCTCTTTCTGTAGCGATCAACACATAATGGACTTGACCCGGGCGATCAAGATGCCAGATATTCTGTGTCGATCGTTACAAAATAGGAGATTACGATGACGCTGACGGGAAAACGGGCCCTGGTGACGGGCGCAAGCAGGGGTATCGGCGCGGCGATCGCGAAGGCGCTCGCGGCGGAGGGCGCTGATGTCGCCATCACTTATGAAAAATCCGCCGACAGCGCCGCGAAGGTCGTCGACGCGGTCAAGGCGACAGGCCGGAAGGGCGTCGCGATCCATGCCGACAGTGCCGACGTCGCCGCGGTCCAGGCCTCGGTCGACAAGACCGTCGCCGCCTTGGGCGGGCTCGATATCCTGGTCAACAACGCCGGCATTCTGCGGCTGGGCGGCCTCAACGACATGTCACTCGCCGACATCGACGCGCTGCTTGATGTCAATGTACGGTCCCCGATCGTCGCGAGCAAGGCGGCTCTGCCCCATCTTGGCAAGGGCGGCCGCATCATCACCATCGGCAGCTACTTCGCCGACCGCGTCCCATCGCCGGTGCTTGGTATCTATTCGGCCTCGAAGTTCGGCCTCGAAGTCGGCGTTGATCGCGTTCACAAAAGGACTGGCGCGGGAACTCGGCTCCAAGGACATCACCGTCAATCTGGTCCAGCCGGGCTCGATCGACACCGACATGAACCCGGCCCACGGCCCGACCGCGGAGACGCTGAAGCAGTTCATGGCACTCGGCCGCTACGGCGCGCCGGATGACATCGCCAATGCGGTGGCGTTCCTGGCGAGCGCGAAAGCGAAGTATATCACCGGTTCGACGCTGACCGTCGACGGCGGCGCGAACGCGTAAGCTTTGCGGAAGAGCGCAGCCGGGCAAAGGTCCGGCTGCGCCATCGCGACATGATCGTCGTTATCGCGCGAATCTGCACAAGTCGCCGCACCCGAATTTGAATGGCGTTTCGGCCATCCAGTCTCTATGGTCGGATCATGTCACGCCTTCTATGTCTATTCGTTGCTGTCATTCTGTCGCTGCTGCCGGTCACCGCACCGGCTGAATCAGTCCACAAGAAGCCCAAGCAAAGCTGGCACGGCTACGGCTTCCTGCCCGGCTACCGCCAGCCGCTCAGCAACAGCCAGCCGATCTTCATGCAGAAGAACGGGTTTCGGCGCTACGCGCGCGAAAACCAGCGTCCATGGTATATCGATCCCGTGCCGAGCTATTACCGCTACTTCGACGGCGAATGGCGCTATTTCGGCCGGCCCGGTTTCGGCGGCTCGCGCTACAATGGCGGCAGCTTCGGTCCGTGCTGGACGCGGACGCCGATCGGCATGATCTGGAATTGCGGTTGAGCGCGAGGCGAATGTCTCCGCAAGTCCGAAATCGTAGGGTGGGCAAAGCGAAGCGTGCCCACCATTTCCATCGCGTGGGCACGGCGCGCTGCGCCTTTGCCCACCCTACAATAGCGCGATCCGCGGTGAACAATCACTCGGAACAATAGGTTCCGAACACGCGATCCCACATGCTGGTGACCACACCGAAATTGCACGGCCGCTTGCCATAGTGATGGCGCGTGTGGCGGCGTTTCAGGCGCCAGAGATAGCCGCCGCGCCTGACAGGATGATGATGAATGATGTGGTGGAGCGCACCGAAATAGATGTAGCCCAGCATCAGCCCCGCCGTGACGGTGCAGGCGCTGCCGAACCCGACCAGCAGCCACACCGGCAGCAGCGATCCCAGACAGATCGAGCCGAGGCTCAGCCAGAGCGGCGAGCCGACCAGCGCGCGCGGATCGGAATGGTGGATGTCGTGCAAGGCGGCGAGATAAGCCGGCCCATGCAAGGCGAAGCGGTGAATGACGTATTCTGCGAGGCTCCACAGCAACAGCCCGCTTGCGAATCCGATCGCCGCCTCGTCCCAGCGCAGCGGCTCCTTGAGCAGCAGCGCGACCGCGACCAGCGCCGCGCTGGCCAGGGGATAGAATACGAAATCGGCAAAGTACAAAAACTTTTTCAACTGCATGGGCTCGTCTTGCTGGAGCGCTCCATGGCCGCCCGTGCTTCGAAAATTTCCGGTAACTCCTGTGCGTTGGTAAAACGCCCGACCACCGGGCTGAGCACGCTCCGCGCCTGCTCGTCCGTTCCGCTGGCCTGGTACAATCTGGCGAGCGAGAGGGCGGCCCGCAGCTCGTAGGTCGCGGTTCCCTGCGCCCGCGCGGTCGCGATGGCCTGGGTGAAAGCCGTCTCCGCAGCGACGATATCGATAGGGTCCTTGCGCAGCAGCAGCTCGCCGCGCCAGCGCTGAATCTCCGGGGTGAACCACTCCTGTCCCGTTCGCTCCACCTCGAGCAACTGCTCGTCGAGGATCGCGAGCGCCTCGTCGAATTGACCTTCGCATGCCTTTGCTTCCGCAAGCAGCGTCCAGGTCAGGGGCACGTAGAGCCCCGTCGCCATCTTTCCGACCAGCGGCAGCGCGATCGAATCCTCCATCTCCTTGAGCCCGGCGGTCCGCTCGCCGAGATGGCAACGGATCCAGCCGTTCCAGAATTTGCCGGCGCGCGTGTAGAGCAACAGGCCGTGCTCGCGGCTGAGCTCGATCACGGCATCGACATGCGGCCTCGCGCCCCCGGGATTGCCGCGCATCGCCTCGAGCACGATCTTGTGGAAATGCGCGTAGACCATCGTCGCGATGTGGCCGCTGTCGGTGGCGCGGCGGATCGCCTCCTGCGCCAACTGCCCGGCGCGATCGACCTCGCCGAGCGGCCACAGCACCAGCGCGAGATAGATCGCCGCCGCGATGCCGTAATCGTGGCCGTACAGGAATGCCAGATTGCGATCGTGCTCGTCGCGATAGATGGTGAGCGCCTGCTCGAGATGCCGCTTGGCATCGACGAAATTGCCCTCGAACCAGCGCGTCATGCCGCAAACGCGATGCGCGATCCCCGCTTCCGGCGCATCGGGCCGGTCGGCGGTGTCGTGCAGGAAGGCCTGTGCGAGCTCCTGCATCGAGCCGAGCTCGCTGCGAACGAGGCTCCCGACCCACAGGCCGTAGACGGCGGCAAACCGCTCCGGCGCGCCCTTGAGACCGGAGGCGAGCTCGCGCGCGCGTGCGAACGCGACCGACGTCTCCGGCGCACCATAGCCGCGCGTCGCGATCAGCGCGTTGCCGTAGGCGATCTGCAATTGCAGCCGGCGGCTCTGCCCCGAGGGGCTTTCGCTCAACCCCTCCGCAAGGCCGATCGCCTTGGCCAGATGCGCGATCGCCTCGTGACAGGCGGAGCTGCGCAAGGACCGGTCGCCCGCCTTGCCCCACCACTCCACGGCGTCCTCGACCAGACCTGCCTGCGTCAGATGGTGCGCGGTGATTTCGGGGGCGGCGGCGGCTGCATCCGGGAATTTCTCCTGCAACACGGTTGCGATCCGCTCGTGCAACCGGCGCCGGCTGCTCCTGAGCAGGCTCTCATAGGCGGTGTCCTGCACCAGCGCATGCTTGAAGACATAGGCGCCTTCGGGCGCGGACCTGCTGCGGAAGATCAGCTCGGCGGCTTCCAGCTGAGCAAGCCGCGCGTCGAGCTCGCCATCGTCCTTGTCGGCGATGGCGCGCAGCAGCGCGTCGGAGAATTCGCGGCCGATCACCGCGCAGATCTGCGCGACCTCCTTGGCCGGCCCGAGCCGGTCGAGCCGCGCCATCAACGAATCCTGAAGCGTCGTGGGGATCGACAGCCGCGGCAGGCTGCCGGCAATCTTGTAGCGGCCGCCAGCTCCGCGCTTGAGGACGCCCATCTCGAGCACGGTGCGGGTCAACTCCTCGACGAACAGCGGGATGCCATCGGTCCGCGTCGCGATCTGCGCCACGAGCTCGGACGGGACCGCGCGGCTTCCGATCACTTCTGCGATCATGCGTTCGACATCGGTCTCCCCAAGCCGTCCGAGCTCCAGCGTGGTCAGATTCGCCGGGCCCATCCACGGCAGCGTGAATTCGTTTCGGAACGTCAGGACGAGCAGGAGCCGGAGCTGGTCGGCCAGCCTGACCGCGAGCCCGAGCAGCTCGAGCGAGGTCGCGTCCGCCCAATGCAAATCCTCGACGATGCAGACCACCGGCGCCCCGGCGCTGAGGCGCTGCAGGCGCTGGATCAGCGCGGCAAGCGTGTTGCGACGCAGCTGTTGCGGCGTCCAGGCCAGCGGCGGATAGCGTCCATCGGTCGCAATCGAGAGCAGGTCCGCAAACAGCGGCACCAGCGTCGGCGTCCTCAGATCGCTGCGCCCGAGCAGCGCTTCGAGCTTGCGCAGTTTCTGCACGTTGCTGTCTCCGCCACCGATCTTGGCGGCCCGTTGCAACTGCGTGATGACGGGATAGAGCGCGCTGGCGCGATGATGCGGCGAGCATTGATAGCGCAAGCGAATATGCGGCTCCGCACCAATCCACCGATCGAGGAAATGCTCGGCCAGCCGTGATTTTCCGATGCCGGGCTCGCCCGAGATCAGCACGACCTGGCCCTGGCCGCGCCAGGCTCGCTGCTTGCACTCGGCCAGCCGCTCGAGCTCGTGCTCGCGGCCGACGAAACCGGCGAGGCCTGCCGCATGGTGGGCCTCGAAGCGGCTCGCCAGCGGCGACGGACGATCCACCGCCCAGACGTCGACCGGCTCGCTTAAACCCTTGATCACGCGCGTGCCGAGCTCGCGCAGCTGGAACAGACTGCCAAGCAGCCGGCGCGTCGAGGCCGCAATGACGACCGAGCCGGGATCGGCGAAGGCCTGCACACGCGCCGCAAGATTGGGCGTCTCGCCGATCACTTCGAGCCGGCTCGAGGCGCCCTTGGCGATCAGATCACCGACGACGACGAGCCCGGTCGCAATTCCGATCCGCACCTCGAGCTGCAGGCCCGGCTGCACGTCGATGGCGCGGACCGCGGCGGTGATCTCGAGCCCGG
Organism: Bradyrhizobium manausense; assembly: GCF_018129685.1. Classification (GTDB taxonomy): domain Bacteria; phylum Pseudomonadota; class Alphaproteobacteria; order Rhizobiales; family Xanthobacteraceae; genus Bradyrhizobium; species Bradyrhizobium manausense_D. Next base: position 26,243 of record NZ_JAFCLG010000004.1, on the reverse strand, counting down.
CGCGGACCGCGCGCTCGGCATCGTCCTCGTGCGCGGACGGATAGCCGAAATACGACAGGATGCCGTCGCCCACCAGTCGCGAGACGATGCCGTCATAGCTGGCGATGACCGCAGTCGCGGCCTCGCGATAGGCTTGCAGGATCTCGCGCATCTCCTCGGGATCGAACTGCTGCGACAGTGCGGTCGAGCCGACGAGGTCGCAGAACATGATCGTGAGCTGTCTGCGCTCGGCGCCCGCGTCGATCGTCGGTGCGAACAGACGCGCCTTCGGAACATCCAGCTCTGCAATGGACCGCAACAGCCTCCGCCGGTGTCCCAGCACGACGCCCATGGTCGCGAGATCGCGATCCGTAATCTCGGAAAGAATATCGAAATCAATGCCGTGGTCGGAAAAGGACTTTAGGTATTGAGGGAGGCCGACCTTCTCCAACCAAGCAGCAACCTGCCCAGTCATCACGCGGGTCCAGCATTATCTGTACTAAACTTAAAGTATAGCCCCCGTCGGAATGAAGTCAATCGTGGCACGCAAGCGTCGCCATTGTTGACGCATCGAACGCGCCGGCCCATGTTTCATGCTGGAAGCGTTCCCCATTTTCGCGTGAGAGTATTCATCCGTGAGGCAGGATCCGTATCCGACAGCGACAAACCCGATACATTCGGCCGTCGTAAAACTGTTTTATTCGCGCGCCGCGCGGCAGCTTTTCACCAACGCCTGGTACTCCCTGCTCAGCAACCTCGACCGGGACGCCGCGATCCGCTTCCTCAATTACGGCTACGCCTCGCTGAGCGGCGAGCAGGTCGCGCTGCAGGCCGCCGACGAGCCCGATCGCTATGCGATCCAGCTCTACCATCACGTGGCATCGGGAGCTGCGATCGAAGGCAAGGATGTGCTGGAGGTCGGCAGCGGCCGCGGCGGCGGCGCGTCCTACATCGCGCGATATCTCGGCCCGCGCAGTTACACCGGGCTCGACATCTGCAAGCCGGCGATCCGCTTCAGCAAGGCGCGCTATGCCGACCAGGGCAACCTCGCATTCCGGGTCGGCAATGCGCTGAGCCTGCCGTTCGCGAACGAGAGCTTCGACGTCGTGATCAACGTCGAGAGCGCGCAGCATTATGGCGACATGGGACGCTTTCTGGACGAGGTGCACCGCGTGCTCAGGCCGGGCGGCGCATTCCTGATGGCGTGTTTCGAGGATTCCTCGAAGGATGTATTTCCGCGCGAGTCCCTGCAGCAATCGCGCCTGCGCCTTGTCGGCGAGGACGACATCACGCCCAATGTCGCGCGCGCGCTGGAGCTCGACGGCGCGCGGCGAACGGCACTGGCGGACGAGATCGTGCCGCGGGTGCTGCTCGGTGTCTCGCACGAATTCGCGGGCATTCCGGGCACGCAATTGCACGCCTCGTTCGCGAACGGCACCTGCCCCTATTACTGCTTCACCTGCCGCAAGGACTGAGCGGGCCGCTCAGAGCGTCTTGAGAATTTCGATCAGCGCCTTGCGATCGTCCTCGGTCATGTCGGTACCGTAAGTGTGACCGGCGTTCGAGTTGCCACGGATGGTCGTGTCGAACAGGAACGCGCCCGGCGTCCGGACCTTGGTATCGTATCCCACGATTTCGGGATCGAACTCCCAATTGCCGACATAGAACGTCTTCGGCCGCAGGTCCGGCGGCAGCAGGAGATCGTTCAGCGACGGCACCGAGCCGTTGTGCAGATAGGGCGCCATCGCCCAGATGCCGTTGAGCGGCCTTGCCCGGTAAGCCAGCGGCGCCCTGTACTGGTTGGGACGGCCGCAATTGATCTCGGCGGCGCGGGCCGCATTCTCCTTGGACTTGCCGATCCACTGTGCGGCGATGTTTCCGGTGAGAACCTCGGCGGCCTTGTAGTTGGACATCGCATCCGGCCCGCCGATCTTCGACAAAGCGATCCTGCGGCGGTTGAACGTCATCGCCTGCTCGGGATCGGTGCCGATCCGGCGGAGGTCGACCAGCGGGACCTGGATCTCGCTGCAAGCATCGGAAGCTGCTGCATCAGAGGGTGCGGCTTCGTGGCAATTCGCGCAGGCGCTGACATAGACGAGCTGGCCGCGCAGGGCCCGCTTCTGGTCGAGCGCGCCGAGAATGGTCTCGGGCCAGTGCGGGGAGCGCAGCTCCATCAGCTTGCGCTGCCCCCAGACGACGTTATCCATCTGAACCCCATGCATCACGTCGGGTCCGAGCATCGTCGCGTCATGCTTGATCGGCGCGAGCACACCGAGCGCCTCGACGATGTTGCGCGTCAGCGGCTGGCGGATCGAGGCGTTGTACAGCACCCAGTTGAAGCGCGGCGTATCCCACAGCGCCGGATATCGCACCGGCGCGGTGAGGTGCGCGTAGTTTCTGGTCTCGCCGATGTCCGTCACGTCGCCCGGCAGCCTGAACGGTCCCGCCAGAAGCTGGTTCAGGCCGGCGCCGTGCGCATCGAGCCTGCCCGCTCCGCCCGCCGTATCGCCCGAATTCCCGCCGACGATCTGGTTGAACTTGGCAGCCGCCTGCAAAACGCCGCCGAAGCATTGCAATCCGCTCTGCACGTCGGCGAGTGGCGCCTTCACGCGTGCCAGGAAGCGCTGTTGAGCTCCATCCTGATTCATGAGAACCGCGCCGATGGACCCGACCAGCTGCCCGACGAATGAATCGATATCGATATGGGCAGGGCCGCCCTCGATGCGGATCTGCTGGCCACGGTAGCTGACCTGGCCCGTGTGACAGCCCGCGCAGCCAAGGCCAAGCCAATTGCCTTTCCAGCAGGCGTGCCGGCCGTCGGGAATATCCACTGACGTGCTGTAGAGTCCGATGGCGAGGCCATCGGGATTGGCGGTGCTGACGGGCTCGGTCAGGAAACCCAGCCGCTGCAAATTGTCGGGCGCCTTGATCAGCGCGGTCTGCCCGGGCTGCTGCCCCGGCTGCTCCAGCGCGACGAACCATTCGTAGGGAATCAGCGCCGTGCCTTGCGAGATGAAATGCCACTGATTGGCGGTCTCATCGCTCCAGCCCTGTTGCAGATGGACCGGACCACCCTGTGCCGGCTTGTCTTGAGGCTTGTCCTGAGGCTTGTCCTGCGCCGAAGCGGAAACGACGGTGGCGAGAAGGGTTGCGACGGCAATCAATGATACGCGCACATCAAATTTCATCATCGGCTCCAATTCTCGTGAAGCTCTCTGTCATGACGGCGTCGGTGCCGTCGCTACCTGGCAATCAGCAATCGTCCGCCCCTGGATGGCACTGTGTGTGCCGCACCGGGAGCCTTCCGGAAATTTTCATGCGGGGAACAACGCGCAAATCCCGTTGCCCGCGGCCGTCTTTCGGACGCCCGCAAGCAGAAGCTACATCATGCCGGAGATAAGCGCAAAGGTAGAGATGGGGCAAGACGCGCGGCGAGGCGCGAAAAAGCCGGCGCGCGCTTCCGCGACGATTGCAAATGACCGGATCGACCTTCTGCCGATACGACCGGGACACGTGGGGCCTTGCGGCTCCTACCGGAAATACCCCAGCACAAGATCGGTATCCGCGCTGGCGGCGACCGTGCCGTTCAGCTCGGCGTCGATGACGCGGCGGCAGGCTTCGATCGCGGCGTGATCGCCGAGATCGTTGGCGGCTTCGAGCACGAGCCAGGCGGCGTCGACCGTGGCCTTTTCCGGAGCCGCCCCGCCCGTCTCGGCGGCGAGGTTGTTGGTGAGGCTCTTGTTCTTGCGAACCGCGGTGCCGAATTGAGGCAACATTGCAAATACTCCCTCGATTTCCCGCTCAGTGGACCTGGAGCTCGGGCTGACGACCCGATGCGGGATCGGCGCCGGCGCTGTTCTTGCGCGACTGGTAGAATTTCAGAATGCTGCGTGAGGTCTCGATCTTGAGCCTGCCGAAATCACGCTCGTTGTCGTGGAGCTCGCGCGCCGTGATCAAATGATCCTTGGCGCCGAGGAACAGCAACGACATCGTCGTGTCCCAGGAGAAATCGAGCGCCTTGCACAGCACCAGGATCATCTCGCGATTGCGGTCCATCAGCGCACGCTCGATCACGTCGACCGGCAGCGATGACAGCAGCGACAGGCCAATCTGGACCTCGTCGAAACGATGCTGGCGTGCATAGTTCGAGATCGAAACCTGGTTGAGATTGCCCTGCCGGTACTGCGTCGTCACCAAGCGCTTGGCGACGAAATAGCTGCGCGAGGAGGGGCCGAACTTGGACTGCAGATCTCCGGTGACCTCGGTCACCGAGCTCTGGATCTGCGACATCATCTCCGGGCGCTCTGTCTCGAGCCGGCGGCGGACGTCTTCCGACGCCTTCGAAATGAGCTGCTGGAAGATGTGGCGCGGCACGTCCTTGCGCAGGCCAAGTTGTTCAGCAAGAATCGAATCTCCCTCGGCGCGACGGACCATGTGCAACAGGCCCGAGCCGGAGAAGCGCGCGCCCTCGTTCCTGGCGACCGAGGTGACAACCTCCTGGTTACCACGCTTGACGAGAACGTCGGTCACGGCCTCGCCGATCGTATCGCGCTGGGAGATCGCGAGCAGATGCGCCTGGCCCTTGGTCATGGCGCTTTCGACCAGCACTTTCTCGCCGATGCGATTGGAGTCGCGCAGCACGGGGCCGGCGACCTCGATCTCGTCGTCCAGGGCGAGCTTCTCGATGACGTTGAGCGGAGCATGATCGCAACCCGCCATCAATCCGGAGAGCTGCGCCCGGGCTTCGACCTCGATCTCGTCGGCAAGCCGGCCGATGACCTCGCCGAACATGCTGATGTCGTCGTCGACGTAGCGACCTGTGATCAGAAGGTCCGTCGCATGCCACAACGCCTTCGCCCGGCTTTCGTCCGTGCCGCGCGCGATCGCGTCGTCCAGATCCTGCAGAAGCGTGTTCGCCCCGTTCATCTCGATAACCCCAGTTCTTGGACAGCCATCCTGCTGATGCGGGCAGGACTCCGGATTCCTCTGGGGCCAACGCTAGGGAACAAACGCGAGGATCGAGTAAAATCGTCACATCAGTTTTGCCGGGGAAAATTCGTTCAAATGCAGGGGAATGGGTTTACCGGCACGCAAGGTGCTACACCTCTGCCGGAGGGAGAGGTGTGCGTCGAGCCCTGGGGCTTTTGCTGCTTCACCCTTACGGATTCGACGGCGTCAGGACCAGCGGCGGCTTGGGCCGGGGTTTTGGGGGCGGCGGCCCCGGGGCGGGACGCACGTCGATGGGCGGTGGCAGCGGCGCGACTTGCTGGCTTGCCAGCGGCGGGCTCGGTACCGCGGGCGCGGCAAGCGGAGGCTTCGGCAACGGAGCGGCCTTGGGTTCAACCCTGGGCCTCGGCGGGGCGCGGCGGGGATCGCGACCAGGCATCGGCACGTCGGTCAGCGCAGGTGCGGGCTCGGGCTCGGGCGAGACCAGTGTCGGCAGCGCGGCGGTCGCCGGCGGCGGCTCGCCACGCTCGATGGCATCGAGGCGACGAGTCTCGCGATCAATCGTGCGCACGGCAAGCCACGACGACAGCGGCGTCAAATCGACAGTACGGCTGAGCTTGTCGGGGGGGCCGGCCGCAAACAGCTGGATTTCCGGCGGTGCGCCGGAGAGGCCGGTCATGATCGGCGTCAGGCTGGCGCGGATGTCGGCCTGGTCGGCCGGAATGTCGTAACCGCCCGAGACGATGGCGCGTGCGTTCCTGGCTTCGAGCGGAGTCGCGCCGACGCGCAGGCGGCCGTCGCGGATCGTGAACGCGATCTGGGCCGAAGCGATCGCGATCGGAGCCGCCGACAAGGCGGGCTCGACCAGCTGGCGCAGCCTGGCGTCGTCGCTCACCTGGCCGCCGTCGCTGGCGCGGATGGCGATCTCGAAGGCGCGCGGATTGAGGCCGTTGATCTCGGCCGAGTCGAGCGTCACCGTGCCATTGCCGGCGAGCGCGCCGGTCAGGGCCGACACGCTGCGGCCCTGGCTCGTCAGCGTCATCTGCACCGAGGCGCGCCCCTTCGGCAGCGCGAGACCACGGTAGCGCAACGAGGCCGCATCGACATTGGTCAGATCGAGATGCGCATTGAGCGCAAGACCGCCTGCGCCGTTGCGCGCATCCAGGCTCGCGGTCATCTCGCCGCCGCCAACGCCGCCCTTGAGCGCATCGAGCGCGAGCGACTGACCGTCGCTCCGGAGCGTGCCGCTGAACGGACGCAGCTCGATTCCATCAGGCAGGCTGCCGCGCAGTGCCTGGAACGCGACGCGGCCACGCCAGCCGGTGACGAGGCCTGCGCCGAGCGGCTCGCCGCTGTCGCGCCCGGCGGCACCGATGGCCAGCGCCAGAGCAGGCACGAGATCGAGCGTGTCCAGGCCGATTTCGCCATCGACACTCTTCTCCTGGTCGAGCGTCATGGCGAGATGGCCGCGCAGATGCGAGCCGGATGCGGTGCTGTCGAGATCGTCGAAGGTCAGGCGATTGCCCGAGAGCGTGAGGCGGGAGGACAGGCTCACGCTCTGAGCCGATTTGTCGGCGGGGCTGGCTCCGAACAGCGGCGCGAGATTGGCGTTGCGCATATGCACGCTCGCACTGCCCTTCGGCTCCGACAATTCGACGCTGCCTTGCGCATCCGCATCCAGTCCGCCACCGCTGAGCTTTGCGTTCAGTTGCATCGGCTTGCGCCAGGCGCCGCTCAACCGGCCTTCGATGCGGGATGCGCCCTCACCCGCCGCAACCGCGCGATCGAGACCGAGGACAGCCAGCAAGGTGCTGCCGCGCGGGGCCGACATCCGCGCATCGACGGTGAACTCGTTGCGGGAGAGGGCATCGAAATCGAGCCCGCGAAGATCGGACAACGGAGGCTCGGCTGTTGCCTGAAGATGGCCTGTCACTTGCGGCGTCGCGAAATCGAGCTGGGCCAGGGCCGAGCGGTGGCCACTATCCCCCTTCTTGTCGGCGCCGAGGTCGAGCACCAGACTTGCGGTCGACGATCCCGAGGCGGAATCGATCGCCAGAAGACGCTGCGACCATGCGGGCGACAGCGTTTCGACGATGGAGGCCATCGGCCGCAGCGAAGCCGCCGTCATGTCCAGCACGAACCTTCCCTGCGAATTGACCCGATCGAGATTTCCGCCACCATCAACGGACACGCCGCCGGCCTGATCGAACTTCAGGCGATCGAGAGCGATGCTCTTCGGATCGTAGGCGAGCCCGGCCGAAAACCGCTGCAGCTCCTGGCCGGCCGAGATCGCCCGGGCAATGTCGAGCGAGAGTTTTGCTTCTTCGGGCCATTCGCCCTGCGAGCCAGCGAGCGCGCGAACGAAACTCGTAGCAGCATCGAGGTCGAGACGGTCGGCCTTCAGCTCGGCATCGACGCGCGAGCCCTTGGCTGCGCCGGTCTGGACGAAGGCGATACGGCCTTCGACAGTGCCGCCCTCGATGTCGGCTTTCAGCTTGTCGATGGCGAGATGGTTGGCGGCGATCGTCACGTCACCGGAGAGGCGCAGCTGTCGCGTGCTGCGCCTGATGACCTCGTTGCGGCCCTGCAGCCAGGCCACCAGCGTATCGGGATCGGAGGACTCGACGCTGAGGCGGCCGCTGAAACTGTCGGCACCGGGCGTGGCACCGTTGAGAGAGACCTGCGTCGTGCCGGGCGCGCGCAGCTCGAGCCGCTGGAAGGTCCAGGACCGGCCGTCGGTCTGCAATTCGGTCGTGATGTTCTGGAGCGGACGGCCGCCCAGCATGATCTGGTCGGAGTTGAACTCGATCTGCGCCGGGATCGGCGCCTGCGGGATCGCGGCAAGGCCCGCGCGCAGCGCCGGCAGGATGCGCAGCGGCTCGGCATCGTCCCGGCCGGCGAGCTTGTCGACATCGACCTGGCGCGCCGACAGCACTGCGCGCAGCAGCGGCGAGGCCCCAAACCTGAGGTCACCGACGCCGCCAACCTTGAGCGCCGCGTCTTCGGGGCCGAAGCTCGCGTCGATCTGGTCGAATTTGGCGCCGGCCGGATCGGCCTTGAGTTTTGCCGTCAGCTTCCAGGGCGTCGGCCCCGCCTCGCCCGGCTTCTTCGGTGGTGGCACCGCCAGCGTCAGCGCGCCATCGAATTTCGGCAGGCGGTTGTCGAAGGCGAGGACGCCTTCGAGATCGGCCAGGATCGCCCGCTCGCCGGGATCGACATTGAGGTGAAGGCGGGTGGCGCTGCCGTCGGGGCTGGGACCGGACGAGACGCGGAAGGGATAGCGCACCCCATGAGCGGAAAAACCACCATCGCCCCGCACCGAGCCGGCAAGTGAGCGCACGTCGCCGGAGAAGACGATGTCGTTGAGCTCGAGCGTCGAGCGGCTGGCGGCATCGTGAAGGGCGATGCGGCCGGTGAGGTTCAGCCGCTCGATGGCAAGCGAAGCGAGGTTGAAGGTGCCGCTCGCGGTCGACGGCAGATCCACCTTGCCCTTGGCGTCGAGACCAAGATCGACGGCCATGCCGCCAACCGTCAGCTCGGTGGCGCGCCATTCGCCCCGCATCAGCGAGCTCAGGCTGAACTCCACGTCGAGCTTGTCGGCGCGCAGGCGCCCGAGATCGTTGTTGCCGCCGAAGGTGACCGAACGCAGCCGCACGGTCGGGGCCGGCAACAGCCGCGCGTCGAGCTCGCCAGCGACCCGCACCGGGACGCCGATGATTCGGGTCGCCTCTGCCTCGAACTGGGGCCGGAACTGGTTCCAGTCGATGAAGTAGGGCCCGATCAGCGCGGCGAGCAGCGCCAAGATAAAGGCAATCGCCAATCCGAGCAGCGTCGTCTGCACGGGTCTCCCCTCGGCCAAACCGGCACCCGGGTCAAACCCAAGCTCACAACCAAGCTTCAGGCGCGCCGGAACAGCCCCTTATATAGGGGGAAGTGTGGCGAAGTCACAGCGACTGTTGCGCGCGGAGGTTAATGTCTCAGGCCTTACCAACTGGCGGGAAGCTGCTTCAGCCCCCGCAGCACGAAGGTCGGACGCCATTCCGGGTTCTCGACGTCGTCGATCCGCAGATCCGGCAGCCGCCGCAGCAGCGTGGCGATGGCGATCTCGGCCTCGATGCGCGCCAATTGGGCCCCCAGGCAGAAATGGATGCCGCCGCCGAACGACAGCGGCCGGACGTTCGGCCTGGTCACGTCGAGCCTGTCGGGGTGATCGGGATAGACCGCCGGGTCGTGATTGGCCGAGCCGAGCAGGCAGAGCACGGTCTCCCCCTTCGGAATGGTCTTGCCGCCGAGATCGTCGATCTCCTCCAGCGCAACGCGCCCGGTCATCTGCACTGACGAATCGTAGCGCAGGAACTCCTCGATCGCATTGACCATCAGGTCCGGCCGCGCTTTCAGAAGGGCGAGCTGCTCCGGATTGCGGTGGAGCGCGAGCAAGCCGTTGCCGATCAGATTGACCGTCGTCTCATGGCCGGCGCCGAACAGCAGGATGATGTTGGCGGTCAGTTCCTCATTGGTGAGCTTGTTGCCGTCTTCCTCGGCCTGCACCAGCTGGGTGGTGAGGTCGTCTCCGGAAGAGCGGCGACGCAGTTCGAACAGCTGCTGGAAGTACATCTGCGCCATCATGTTGGCGGCGTTGCCCTTGGCGATCTCCTCCGGCGACATCGGCACCGGTTCGAGCAGCCGGCCGCCATCGCGCGAGCTCTTGTAGAAAACCTCGCGGTGATCCTCGGGAATGCCGAGCATCTCGCAGATGATGGTGACTGGAAGGCGGAAGGCAAAGTCCTCGATCAGATCCATCCGGCCGCGATCCATCACGGCATCGATGGTCTGATCGACGATCTGCTGGATGCGCGGCCGCATGTCCTCGACGCGGCGGGCGGTGAAGGCCTTCACGACGAGGCCACGCAGGCGGGTGTGATCGGGAGGATCGGATTGCAGCATCCAGTGGCTCATGCTGCGGAACACCGGCTCGTTCATGATCTCGGGGCTATAGCGGCGCTTGGTGCGCTCGACGAAATCCTTGCCGAAGCGCTTGTCGCGCATCACCAGGCTGACATCGGCATGGCGGCTGGCGACGAACTGACCGAACGGCGTGACGTGGATCGGATCGATCGTGCGCAGCCGCTCGTAATGCGGATAGGGATTGCGGATGAAGTCCGGCGCCAGCGGGTTGAACAGCGGATCGCCGCTTGTCGGCTGCACTTGCTCGCTCATGGTGACCTCACGTCGGTTGCCGCATGACACGATACGCGAGGCAGCCCCTTGCCCGGCGTAACCATCCCTCTCGAATTATCAACTCGATACATTGTTGTATCGAGTTGCATTCTGCCCTAAACTGGTCGGATGTCAAGGGTGAGAACCAGGCCGACGAGGGACGATACGCGCGACAGACTGTTCGAGGCGGCCGCCCGCATGTTCGAACGGGATGGGATCGGCGGCGCCAGCATCGAGGCGATCGCGGCCGAGGCCGGCTTCACCCGCGGCGCGTTCTATTCGAACTTCAAGAGCAAGGACGAGCTGATCATCGCGATGATCGAGGATCACGTCGAGCAGTCGATCCGGCGCAACATGGACATCCTTGCACAGCACGACAACCTCGACGATTTCATCGCGGCGCTGAAATCGATGGATCGCAGCCGGCAGGACCCGCTCGGCCGCTCTCCCCTGCTCCACATGGAGATGATCCTGTTCGTCGCGCGCGCCGAGAAGCGCCGGCCCGAGCTTGCCAAGCGCCTGCGCGCGCGACGCAAGCTGATCGCCGACATCGTCGAGGCCACGCTGAAGAGCAACGGCCGGAACGACACGCTGAACCCGCCCTGGATGGCCTCCGTCGTGCTGGCGCTGGAAGACGGCTTCCGCCTGCACCGGCTGATCGATCCCGAGACGACGCCAGCCGACAGTTTCTTGCGCGCGATTACGGATTTGCGGCGCAGGACGGGATTGGCGTCGGACTAAAAATGGCCGGAAGCAGGTTTCACAAATACGATCCAGGAGAGACGTTGGCACGGCGGTGGAATAAGTGACGTAGTATTTTCACGAATTGCAGAAGAGAGAAATCTAAAGCCCAGACCGGGGTAGCAGAAGCCGCACCTGCAGACACATTTGACAATTCTGTTTTGACCTAGCGTCTGCGCGCGGCGCCTGCGATCACCGATCTACGGCGTATGACGGGATTGGCGGGGGAGTGGACGCTCCGCCGGCTCGCGATGTCCATCACTCGCTCAGGGCAAACAGCACCTCGTTGCGGCGCAGGATCGGCAGCGTCCAGGGCGGATTGTAGAAGGCAAGCAGCGGCTCGCCGGTGACCTTGATGCCCTTCGCAGCGGCGTAATCGCGCAATTCACGGGTCTTTGCCGCGATCAGTTCAGTCGTTGCGGTCCCCGGAAAGGTGATGGCGATCATCTTGCGCGAGGCAACCGGCACCAGCCGGACTCCGCTATCGCCGGGCGCAGGCAGCGTCGCCAGGGACCATTGCGCCGGCATGATGAAGCTGACCGTCCATTGCTGCGCGCCGACAGACTGCTGCGCAACCGGCGCCGTCATCGCGATCTTGGTGGCCGATGCGTTGCGACCGAAAATGTAGGCCGCAATGCGCCGGAACCCCTCCTCGATCGCCGGCCTGCGCTCACCCGTGGTTTCGACCTCGGCGATGACCATGGGGGCATAGGTCCGGAGCTCGATCGCGCCGGATGCGTCGACGACCTCGTATTTCGGCTGCTCGACACGGCTCATCAGGGGACCGGCGGCGATGGCCGCGACAGACGCGAGGACCACGATGCCTAGCGCGATCCAGAGCAGCATGCGCGGCCTGAGACGAAACGGAGCGGACGACGGGACGGACGGAGACGGCACATTCTGCGGCTCGAAGCTCAGGGGTTGCATATCTGGCACCAAGTTGGGTCGGCATACAAGGCCGCCGCGCGCTCGCGGCGCAGCACTCTGGTAACGCAGGCCGAGCAGCCGTGGATCTCCGCCCGGATTCGCCGGGTCGGGGCGCCGCATTCCGCACAGGGCAGACCGCGTTCGACATCGACGAGGCCGAAGCCTGGCGCGCCGCAGGAAGGGCAGCATCGTGCGGTGCGGACGGCGAGCCCCCGGGCAAGACGCGCGATCGAATTCATGCGGGTCGGATTGAGATGCGCGCGCATGTCGGTCTCGAGCGCCGCCCTGCCGGCGCGCGCGAATACGTCGCCAAGCGCCGCATCGAGCTGTTTGCGGTCGCGCAGCCCCTTGGCCGGCGCACGACCGTCACGCGGCTCGGCGCGGACCACCACGGCGTGATCGGGGAAGCCGATCCGCGCGAGGAAAGCTTCGATCGGGTCGCCCGGCGCGATCGTGACATGATCGTAATTGGTCCGGGTCCGCCGGAAGACGACGATCTCGTGCCCGGTCGCCGAATCCCGCAACAGCAGCAGTTCGCGGCCGGACGCGACGAACGGCAGATCGGGATCTGGGCCGAACGCGCCCTCGCTGCCGATCCCGATCGGCGCGCCGGTCCGCGAGATCGCAAGCAGGGCCTTGGCGCGCGCGGCATCCAGCATGGTGCCGCTTCGCGCGATCTCCCCGGTGAAGGTTCCCAACGCGTCGGTATCGACACCGGGGACGGTCGAAATCGTCATCCCGAACCAGCGGCCCAGGACAGGCGCGATCGCGCGCTCCTTGCCATGCATGGTCGCGATCGCTGCCCAGCGGTCGCGATAGGGATGCTCGAGCATCGTCCCAGGCAAGCCACGCCTCATGTCGCCGCCCAGACGCCGGGACGGATGCAGCGGCGGATGGTCGATCCCGCATCGTCGAGCGAATGCAGCAGCACCCAGCCATTGCTGACGAGGTCGCGAACGGCCGCGTGACGTTGCATGACCTCGTCCATGGCCGATTCGGGCGCCACAATGAAGACGTTGAGACGAATCGGCTCGTGGACGAAGCGCGTGCCGTCGTGCACCGACTGCCAAGGCAGCCCGACCCTGAGGTCGCCCGCATTGCCTTCGAGCACGCCGAGCTGGCCGACGATGTTGTGCAGCACCTTGTTGCCGCTGCCGAACGCGGTATTGTTCACGGTCGAGCCGTAGTACTGCAGATTGATCCAGCTCGCGACCACCATCGGCGCCGTCATGATCAGCTCGAGCACGCGATAGCCTTGATCTTGCTGGTGCGCGTAGGAATGCAGGAACGCCCGGCCCGACATGTCGAGCCCACGGGTTAAGCTGCGCGGCGCGGCGATGAAAGCGGCGTTGCCGGCGAGGCCCCATTCGGGACGCACCTGCGACCAGTCATGGCTGCGTGCGGTGACGGCGGCGTCGACGCCAGCGGCGTCCCTGATCCCGAGCAGCGCGCTACGCTCGAGCCGTGCCAGATGCGCGGCCTCGGTCAACCGCTCCTTCAGCCGCGCGAGGTCCTCCGCCAGCGTCGCGGGAACGTCGTCCTCGTCGAACAGCTTGACGGCGTCCGTGGTGGTGTCGTGCAGCGCCGCGATGAACCGGCAGTCGGAGGGAATGTCGATGCCCCTTCCGCGCAGGCCCTCGCGCACCCGCGCATCGTTGAGGATGGCGGCCGCGACGCGCGCATTGGCCTCGCCGGTGTGGCCGCCGCAGGCGCCGCAGTCGAGACCCGTCGCATGCGGGTTGTTGACCGTGCTGCTGCCGTGCCCGGCGAGGAGCACGAGCCGCGCAAATGGACCGGTCAGCGACATCGCCTTCAGCACCGCTTCGGCCATGTCGACGCCTTGTCTCTCGGTGAAGCCGGTGGACCGGCCATCGAGCACGCGCGGTGTGAGGCGCGGCCCCGCCCGGGCGGCAATATCCGGGTCGAGGCCATCGACCACGGGCGACGGGACGGGCCGGGTGACGCCGGCACTGTCGGTCGCGATCTTGGCGGCAAAGCCGAGGCCGGCGGTCTCGACGAAGGAAAACGACGAGACCGCCGAGACCTTGAACGATTTCCAGGCCTTGGCGACGCGGCGCCTCAGCAGCCGCAGGCCCAGCACCTCGGCCTCCTCGACCTCGCCGGCCCCCTTGACGGCCTCGCAGACGATGAAGGCAGGCTTGAGCAAGACAGGACATTGCGCACCACCCCGCGCATGACCTATCGGGACATACTCGATCGGGAAGCCGAAGAAGCCCGCAAAGCCGATGGTCTCCACCTCGGGATAGACCGTCTCGAGCGCCCGCCGGAAGACCTCCGAGCGCACGTCGATGCAGAAAGCCGCCTGCACCGCGGGCCGCTCCTTCGAACCACCGATCGCCGCACGCCCGCCATGGCCGGCCAGTCGTGCGACCAGCTTGCGGCGGAAGACGATCTCGTAGGCCTCCTGCAGGATAATATCGACGGCCAAATCTGGCGTCTCGTCGAGCCGATGATCGGCGGGCAGCTTCGCCGCCTCTTCCATGGCCAGCGCCCAGGCCGCCTTGAACGCGGTATCGGTCCGCGCCTCGAACAGCGCAAAGCCCCATGCCAGCCGTATCGCCAGCAATTCCAGCAGCGTGTCGTCGCGCCGGCCGTCGAGCTCTGCGCTCCATCCGATATAACGCGCGTAGGCGGACCAGTTGAGATCGAACAGCGCACGGACCAGATAGTCTTCGATCGCGCGCTCGGGAATCCCGAGCCGCTCAATGATGAACCCGATTGCGCGCACCGGATCGGACGGCAGCGCCGCGACGGACTTCCTGAACCCGGCAATGCCCATGACCTCCGGATTTCGGTCATGCACCGCGAGCGCGCGCCAGGCGGCGTACGGCTTGAGCTTCCTCGCCGGATTCGGCCAGTTCGCCTGCCCCTCGTCGAAATAGCTGGCACAGAATGCCGATATCTCGTCGATCATGAACGCGACCAGCGAGACGTAACGGTCGCCCGCGGCGAGCCGGTCCAGTACTTCGGCGACGGTGGCCACGACGGCCGGCGGTGCAGCGGAGCCGGCCTCGGACCGGAGGATCAGCTTCAACCGCTCGAGATCGAGACTCGTTTCAGGGTAGACCTCCAGTGCCTCGCGCAACGCCGCATCGTCGATGCGCCCCTCATCCACCGCCCCGCGGTAGAAGGCGCGCGGCATCAAGATCCGCGTCCGCACCACGCGCTCGAAGGTCGCGGCGGTGGCCGCAAAGCTCTGGCCGGTGAATCCGAGGAAGGGATTGACGGCAACGAAATGCTTGAGCGGCCAGAGCGGCGCGACGCGCTGGCACGCGGCCACGATGCGCGCCTCGAGCCGAACATCGTGGTCTGCGTCAACGGCATCTGTCGCTTGCATCGGCTTGGCAAGGGCGGCCTGGGTCATGATGTCCCCGGATTCAAGGGTTGGACGTGAAGGAGGTCGAGGCGCGTGGCCATAGTCTCAGGACGAGACGGTTGGCGAGCGTGTTCATATAGAGCCCGTTGCGCAGGTGGACGTAGGCAGCGACCCAGAACGGCGCGTCGGCGCGGCGCATCATCTGGTTCTGGAACAGGGTCACCGCCGCGAAGCAGAGCACGACCAGGCCGGCAATCAGCAGCGGCGCGATGCCGTCCACCGGACGCGCAACGGGAACACTGCCGGCGGCGAGCCATGCCGCAACGGCCTGCAGCGCGAAGTAGACGAGAGCGACGCCGGCCGCGGTCACGGCTCCGCGGGCGACCACGAACGCATTCGGCCGCTCGTCGATCGCATTGGCCATGAGATGCACGAGGCCCATGAGCAGCACCGATCCCAGCGCGATCTGCGCCGGATTGGTGCGCAGGGTTATGCCGAGACCCCAGCCGATCAGCAGCGTCAGGCCGACAACGCTCGCAAGTGCGATGATCAGCCGGGCCGCATGCGGCTGACCTCCGGGGCCTGCTGTCCAGGAGGCCCGGGCGAGATCGATGATGCTGCCAGATGACAGGAAAGCGTGCGCCTTGTAGAGCGAATGGGCGACGATGTGCAGCAGCGCGGCCGAGAACGCGCCGAGCCCGCATTGCAGCAGCATGAAACCCATCTGCGCGACGGTCGAATAGGCGAGCTGCACCTTGACCGACGTCTGGGTCAGCATGACCAGCGAACCGAACAGGGCTGTAAAACCGCCGATCACGGCCAGCAAGTCGAGCGCGGGAGTCGCCAGCAGCAGAATGTCGCTGAGGCGCAGCACCAGGAAACCGCCGGCGTTGATGATGCCGGCGTGCAGCAAGGCGGAGACAGGGGTCGGCGTCTCCATCACCTCGATCAGCCAGCCATGCAGCGGCATCTGCGCGGATTTGAGCATTGCCGTGCCGACGATGAGCAGCGCGGCCAAGGTGATCGCGGGCGATCCGACGCTCACGCTCGCACGAGCCTGGGCTGCCAGATCCGGGAGTTCGAGCGTGCCGAACTGAAGGTACAGGAGCAATGCCGCGATCACGAGGAAGCCATCGCCGAGCCGGCTGGCGACGAACTTCTTGCGCGACGCCCGGACCGCGGCAGGCCGGGTCCCGTAAAACCGCAGGAGTTTGCCGAGCGACAAGCTGGTGGCAATCCATGCGGCGAGCAGAACGACCAGATTGCCCGAGATCAGCAGCGTCAGAACCGAAGCGAGCGTCAGCAGCAGCCATCGGGTGAACCTGACATGCCCGGGATCACCGTCGAGATAATTGCGGCTGTAGCTCACGACCACGAGACCGATGAAGCCGACCAACAGGCAGAGGATCGCGCTCAGCGCATCGACCTGGAGCGAGAGCCCGATCCCATGCGCGCCGAGCAACGGTGTTCGCGCTGCCCCAACCAGCGCGGAGGCGACGGCCGCGATGACCACGACAGCAAACGCGACCGCGGTCGCGCCGATCGACGCACGGGCAAAGTCGCGCGCGGTGCCTCGCGGACCAAGAAGCGCGGCTACGAAGAGCGTGAGTGGTGCGAGCGCATTAAGGAAAGGCAGGAGCTTGGTCATAGCGCCTCGGCAATATTGATCCGACGGCAACGGCTTAGCTTGCGGCTTCTTTTCTGCATAATTCAATTATTGAACGCGATCGTTAGATTATATAGAACGACGTCATGCCGCACCTGAACTTCCATCATCTGCGCTATTTTTGGATTATCGCGACGGAAGGCAGCATGAGCCGTGCCGCACGGCGTCTCAACGTTTCGCCGTCATCATTGTCCGTGCAGGTCAAGGCACTCGAGGAGCAACTCGGCCAGCAGCTGTTCGAACGTGTCGGACGCACGCTCCAGCTTACGGAAGCCGGGCGGATCGCGCTGGATTATGCCGGCAGCGTCTTCAAGTCCGGCCACGAGCTTATCGAGACGCTGTCGGGCCTGCGGCAGGGACGGCAATTGCTGCGGGTGGGGGCCGCAGCAACGCTGTCGCGCAACTTTCAGATCTCATTTCTGAAACCGCTGATCGGCCGTAAAGACGTCGAGCTTATCATCCATGCCGGTCTGTTCGAAGATCTGCTGCAGCTGCTCGATGCACACAAGCTCGACCTCGTGCTCGCCAACCAACCGGCGGCGCCGGATTCCATCAGAAATTTCGAGAACACGCTGATCGACGAGCAACATGTCAGCCTGGTGAGCCGCAAGCCGCCGAAGCGGAAGGCCTTCCGGTTTCCGCAGGATCTCGCCCACACGCCTATCGTGCTGCCCGGACGGGGCAGCGCGATGAGGTCCGCGTTCGATGCGCTGCTCGGCAGCAGCGGCATCGTTCCGATCATCGCCGCCGAGGTCGACGACATGGCGATGTTGCGACTGATGGCGCGCGAGAGCGGCGGTGTCACGCTGGTTCCATCGATCGTCGTCATCGACGAACTCCGCTCGGGCACGCTGGTCGAACGCGCCCGGCTCGACACGCTCCGGGAGCAGTTTTTCTGCGTCAGCCAGCAGCGCCGTTATCCGAACCCGCTGGTCGCCGAGCTGATAGGAGCGCGCGGCCTCCGCGTAGCGCGTTGACGCCACCAATCAGACCGCGGGGCAGACTTCCGCATACGCCAGAGGCTGATCACACGACGCCTCGCTTTCCCTTGGCGGAACTGTGAGCCGATCTCTGCAGCAGCGTACGCCGGGCATAGGCTTTCCGCGCGTGCATTAACGTTCCGACTGCGGTCCGCGATCTACCATCTAGGAACCGAAACGGAGATGAGTTGGTCCTCCAACGTCACCATTTCGAGAATGTATTTCAAGAAGAGGTCGGCGCTCAATCCGGTAGGATCGAATCCCTCCGCAAAACCGAATTTGGCGTTGAGCTTTTCCGCCGTTTCGTTCTTTTCAGCAAGACCCATGGCCCAGCGGTCGAACTGGCGCGAAGCCACTTCGACGGCCTCCACTAGAACGACGGAGCAGTGGCGCGGGTCGGACGCGATGCGGCAAAACAGTTCTGAAACGCTGGCGCGTTCGCCTTCGAGGACCTGCCCGAAGAATTGCCGATTGAACATGAGGCCGCCCGTGATGCCTTTCGGGCCGTTGTTCGTACCCGCGGACAAAACGATCTTCCGGAGCTCGCTACGGCGAGGATCATTCGCCTGCTTCAAGAGATTGGTGCTGTAATACGCGAGACGAAAAAGCATCGCAGTCAAACCGCGTCGCGGAAGGAGATGATCCGATCGAGAACGGGCACGGCCGGCAATGACATGAGGCCCGGCTTGGCGAAATAATAGCCTTGAAAAAGAGCTATCCCCGCCGCCCGTAGGACAGTTAGTTCCTGCTCGCTCTCCACGCCTTCGGCCAGGACGCTGATATCGAGCGCGCGAGCGATGCCGACGATCCCCGCGACGATGGCTTGCTTGGACCGACTCTGATGGATGTCCCGCAACAGCTCCATGTCGATCTTGATAAGATCCGGCTGCAGCCGGGCCAGCAGCCCAAGACCCGCATATCCCGCGCCGAAATCGTCCAGCGCCGTCCAAAAGCCGAATTTGCGGTAGGCGTCCACGATCTTCTGCACGTGGCCGGGATTGGCCATCTTCTCGTTCTCGGTGAACTCGAACATCAGGTTTCGGTGTGGGAAATTGGCTCGCTTGGCCGCCGCAAGCGACTTCTGAATGCAAGCGGTAGGCTCGTAGACGGCGTTCGGCATGAAGTTGATCGACAGGCGCAGATCGGTCCCCGTGAACAGAGCACCCGCGGTTTCGATCGCCATGACCCGGGAAGCCTGATCGAACTGATATCGGATGTCGTCTCCTACCTGCTCCAGGATCGAGAACGCCGGCTCTCCCTTGCCCCCCCTTACAAGAGCTTCATACCCCCACACTCTCTGGGCGCCTACATCGACGATCGGTTGAAACGCCATCTTGAACCTGAACGGCAATTCCGAACCCTCTCGGCATCCGACACATGCAGAACTCATTGGTCGTCCTCGCACGACAAAAAAACAATGTAGGGCGAACGCCTTTCTCTAGGGTTAATCGGGTGGCACGGAGCGGTCTCTGCCGAAATGGTTTCGCGTGGCCTGACAGGCGGAATTGCCGATCCCAGCGCCACGCGCCGCTAGGCCATGGCCGGTCCGCATCCGAGCCAAACGGCAAAAACGATCAGGAAAAGTCGAAGCGCGCCCATTACAGACTCACGTGATTAGCGTAATTGCCGTACAGCCTAGCATAATCGCTTACTGTGACAATAATCACAAAGATCGATCTGTCCGCCCTGCCATCGAGCCAGGAAAGAGGTCCAAAGTTCCGTGCTTCCATAGCGGATTCGCGGAGCGCAATTAATGGAAGACCGCTCATGGCACGTTGCTGACCCTCATTCGGAGAACCGCAATGTCTGCTTCCGGTAGGTGAGCCGACCAAGGTGAAGCAGTCTGTCAAGGGCACCGTGCCTCGTTGCAGACTTTCTTGGCGAGAGTTCGATCCAGCACCCGAGGTTGATCGGCTAGAAGAATCCGGCGCTGAGATCCAGCCCATAAGTCAGCGACAGCAGCCACACCAGGAGGGCAGCTCCACAGAACAAAGCGGTCTGCTTAAGGACATACGCCTGCCATGACGATGCGGGGAATACCCGGACGAAAGCGTCGGCAATCGTTGAAGATACAGTGAGGCGCATGATGATGATCTCGCGGATTTCGCTAACGACTTGGCTTGAGCGAGGGTCGTGCTTCACGCACGGGTTCGCGGTTTCGCTGTCGGCGACGGCGAGATTCTTCGATCTCCCAAAGAGCCCATACTAAGCTGGCCCCAAGGCAACCGGAAATCAGCATGAGCAAAAATGCTTGCTCGCTAACGGTCTGGGTCACATAATTTCCAGTGCGAATAAGCGATCCGGTCAGGGAATGTTAACCGCCGGCAGCGGGCCAGAGGGGCGGATTACCGCTTTGAGGGGCTCTTCGGCGAATACCACGAGCGCAATCAAAGCGGCACATGCCAGGATGGTGAAAAAGCCGAGCCGCCATCGCCCCTCCGTTCGGTCGTCGTCAGGCGTGTCAAGCCGGCGCGCGCCCGTTGCTCTGCGCATCGTTAATCTCCGAATATCGTGACTTTGAGAGTACCCGTCTTCCCAGCACTCGTGCCGAATATTGCGACAATTGATGCGCCTGAAAACTACCTAGAAAGGTGGTTCGTAGTCTTTTATGTATGCCGGCGCGGGTCGGTGATCAGCGCACGCTTTGGGAATGACATGCATCTCTCCACGGATCCTACCGATCCGCAAAATCAAGAAGTCTACGCACTCTGGGATCAGCTTGCCGAGTTCTCGGTCGGCGACAGCGACGCGGCACTGACACACCTGCTGTCCGCACTGCGTACCATGTTGTCGGCGCGCAACGCGCTATGGGGTGTGGTCGTGCGATTGCCTTCGCCGAAGCGGGCCGATCCCTTGCTCGGCTGGCGTCCGCGCCTCGTCCGGGTGCTGGACCCGATACCGGCGGTGGCTGCATCCGTGCAGAAGCAGTACGATACGCTCTGGTCCGACAACGTCGACCTGTCTCAGATCCTGTCGATGTCGGGAGATGAGCCGTTCCGCGTCCGGCTGCTGTTCGAAGCGCTGCCGCCGGAATGGTTCGAGGGCGAGCACTATCGGCGGCACTATCTGGATGTCGGATTCGCCGACAGCATTTCCGTGCGCATTGCGCTCAATGACGACGTGAGGATTCGCCTGTTCGTATTTCGCGATGCGCAGGCACCCCGCTTCACGGTGCAGGACGGCGCGCGTCTCGGCTTCGTGATGCGCGCCTTGAGATGGTTTCACCGCCAACAACTGCTCAGCCACGGCCTGCTCATCGCCAACGCAGCCCTGACGCCCGCTGAACGCAGGGTGTTGCTCGCATTGCTCGACGGGCACACCGAAAAGCAGATCGCGCAGAGGCTCGACCATAGTCCGAACACCACGCATTTCCATGTCAAGTCGATCTACGCCAAGTTCGGCGTCGGCAATCGGTCGGCTCTCACTGCGCTGTGGCTCGGCAAGCTGCGTTAGCGAATAGCCGGCGTAGTCTTATGCGGTAAACTGCGGTGCATTGCGACCCAGTGGGATCAGTGATTCAGTCTGTCTAATTGGCAACACTCAAGATCATGATGGGTCATCGGCAAGTCGAACAGGAAGCAAGGGACCCGCCCATTTCCCTTCTGTCGCGCGGAACGGGTTCATTTGGCAAGGCCGCCGCGCCAGGCTTTACTACACTGCCTCCATTCCAAGTGGCCATCTCCGGGCTGCACGCGATCACTCTGGACGTGCCATCCGTTAGCAGATCCGTCCGGATCCGGACGTCGCATATCGACGCGAAGCCGGCGACCACCGGCGACGACAGCTTCAGCTGGATCGGGAGCTCCAAGTTCTCCGGCACCGCTGGCCAGCTGCATTACGTTTCCGAACACGGCAGCACGATCGTGGAGGGTGACGTCAACGGCGATCGGATCGCCGATTTTCAGATCGAGTTGAAGGGAAAGGTCGCCTTGAGCGCGTCTGACTTTCTTCTTTGAAGCTTTTTTTCATGAGAGATCTATGGCAACTGAGCCAAGCAGCCCGCGCGAGGAGCGGCTAGAGAAGCTTGTTGGCGAAGAGTGGCAAACAGCTGCTCAGATCCGCCGTCTCTTTGGAGGAGAGTCAGTCAGCGTGATTAAAGCGCTCGATTGTTTGTGGAGGGCTGGGCGCATCGAGGAAGACGCCCAGGAGATCGAGATCGGCGCAAAGCGTCTGGGCGGCGGCGGCGCCTTCCAACTTGTCCGCTATCGCCGTCGGGCTATGTAAACAGGGTGCTAGGGCGTAGTTCAGCTTCGGGTCAAAATCGGTCCTGCCATCGCTCGAATTGGACCAAAGTACGTCTCCAATCGTCTCAAAGCGGACGTGGGATTGGAAGGACTCCGGGCTGAAAATGACCAGCCTCACTAGCTGAGGAGGTCAACATGACCGATATCCCAAGCACCATCCCTGCCATCTCGAAACAAGGTCCTTGGAACAAGGGGACGATCGTCGGCGCAAAGCCGCCGCTCCGTCCCAAGCACGTCTGGTCAATCCGAACCAAGCTCCAGGTCGAAGGCCGAACGCGTGATCTGGCGCTGTTCAACGTCGCCATCGACAGCAAGCTGCGCGGCTGCGACGTAGTCGCATTGAGAGTCGATGACGTTGCGCCGGGCGGGTACGGCCGATCGCGCGATCGTCCGACAGAAGAAGACCGGCCGGCCAGTCAAATTTGAACTGACGGAATCAACCCGGCAGGCAATTGACGATTATCTACGGGCTACTTGCAAGAAGTCAGGAGAATACCTCTTCACGAGCCCGCGGCGGAGTGGGCATTTGACGACCCGCCAGTATGCCCGTCTCCTATCTCACTGGATCGCTGACATCGGATTGGATCCGCACTTGTTCGGGACGCATTCTCTTCGCCGCACCACAGCGACCTTGAACTACCGCCGAACCGGCAACCTGCGAGCTGTGCAGCTCCTACTGGGGCACACCAAGATCGAAAGTACCGTCCGGTATCTCGGCATCGAGGTCGATGACGCCCTCGCGATAGCCGAACAAGTCGATGTCTGATTTCGGGGGCAGAGCAGACCGCCTCTGCTTTGCCTTCACAGGCGGCTTCGGGCCGATTGTGTTGAAAAAGGCGACTGTTGCGACGCAGTGGGATCAGTGATTCAGTCAGTCTAGTTTGCAGGACTGAAGATCATGATGGGACATCGACAAGTCGAACAGGCTGCGTTGTTCTACGAGTTCTCGCTGGAGAGGCATGTTCCCGCCGACCATTTACTCCGGTCGATCGATAGATTTGTCGACCTTGAACAGGTCAGGCAGGACCTGGCACCCTTCTACAGTAGCATCGGTCGACCTTCGATCGATCCCGAGCTGATGATCCGGATGCTCTTGATCGGTTACTGCTTCGGCATTCGATCGGAGCGGCGCTTGTGCGATGAGGTGTAAGCGGGGCTGCGAGGCCCGTCAGATTGTTTGTGCGTAGACCTGTGAGCGCCGTTAGAAGAGCCATCTTCTGCAAGGGTGCTCACAATGGACGACCATTCGGACGACATAAGACGACCGTTGTCACCGCGCATAGAAGTGTACGCCGGCGGCGGCCGGAAACAGTGGCCAGATGATTTGAAGGCGCAGATTGTCGCGGACAGTCTTGAGCCGGGCGCGATCGTAACAGATGTCGCACGTCGCCATCGCTGCCGGCCCCAGCAGGTGCATGACTGGCGGCGCCGGGCGCGTTCAGGTCAACTGGTGCTGCCAGCTGCGGGGGGAGCACTGTCGTTTGTGCCGTTGGTGTCGGAATCGTCGCCATCGGTGGCTGCAGCTCCCTCCGGGTCGCCGGAAGCAGCCGTTGTGACGGTTGAGCTCCATGGGGCACGAGTTGAGGTGCGAGGGACGCCTGGCCTTGCCGTGTTGAGTGATGTGTTTGTTGCGTTGCGCCGGACACGTTCATGCTGACGGCTCCCGCTGGCCTCATGACTTATGTTGCGACCCGACCTGTAGACTTCAGGAAGGGCGCAGATGGCCTGGCGCTGTTGGCGAAGGAGACGCTGGGCCACGATCCGATGAAGGGCGTGGCGGTGGTCTTCCGTGCGAAGCGCGCTGATCGGGTGAAGATCGTTGTCTGGGATGGTAGTGGCCTCGTGCTGTATTGGAAGCGGCTTGAGGGCAGCGCCTTCAAGTGGCCGCCGGTCGTTGACGGCGTCATGCGAATGAACGCCGCGCAGTTGTCCGCGCTTCTGGCCGGCATGGATTGGACACGTATGCATGCGCCTCGAATCCCGCAGCCGAAAGCGCTTGCGTAGGACATAAAATCTTCGCTGCATCGGGGCGCGAAGCATGGCAAGCTCTGGTCAATGAGTGATTTGCCTGATGAGCTGCCGAGCGATCCAGCCGAGTTGCGCGCCTTTGCCGCGGCTCTGCTGGATCGCTGCGCCAGGCTCGAGCGGTTGCTCAAGCTTGCAAAAGACGCGCAGTTCGGTCGATCCTCGGAAAAGCTTGACGCTGATCAGCTCCAGCTTGTTCTGGAGGATATCGATCAGGCTGTCGCGGCTCTCGAGGCAGCCGAGGACCGCGCCAATCCCAAGACACGCGAGAAGAGAGCTGCCGAGCGCAGGGCCAATCGTGGCAAGCTGCCGGAGCATTTGCCGCGCATCATCGAGACCCTGGTGCCCGCTGCAACCTGCTGCCCGTGCTGCGCAGGCGACCTTTTTGAGATCGGTCACGATGAGAGCCAGAGGCTGGACGTCGTGCCGGCGCAGTATCGCGTCATCGTCACCCGCCGCCCCAAACTGGCCTGCCGCGCCTGTCACGGCGTCGTCCTCCAGCATGCTGCTCCCGAGCGATTGATCAGGGGAGGACTGCCGACCGAGCGGCTCGTCGCGCATGTGATCGACGCCAAGTATCATTGGCATTTGCCGCTCTACCGCCAGGCGCAGATGCTGACGACGCACGGTATCGCCATCGACCGTTCCACGCTCGCCTTCTGGGTCGGCTACGCCGCCCAGGAATTGAAGCCCTTGTGGCATCGTCTACGCCAGCTTCTGCTCGCCTCTTCGAAGCTCTGTGTCGACGAGACCCCCGCACCGGTTTTGGATCCGGGGCGCGGCAGGACCAAAACCGGCTATTTCTGGGCGCTGTCACGCGATGACAGGCCCTGGGCCGGACCTGACCCACCTGGTGTGGTTTACGCCTATGCACCGGGCCGTGGGGCCGTTCATGGCTTGCAGCTACTCGAGGGCTTTCGCGGCATCATCCACTGCGACGGTTATCAGGCTTACAAGACTATGACCCGAGAGACGCGTGCGGACGCCTTGTCCGGGACGCTCGCCTTCTGCTGGTCGCATCTGAGGCGCCAGTTTGTGAAGATCGAGCGCGAGGCCGCTCCGGCGCCAGCTCCGGTTGCCCGCGAGGCTCTCGAGCGCATCGCCCAGCTTTACGCGATCGAAAAGCCCCTCCGGGGCCGGTCGGATGCCGAGCGCCGTGCTGGCCGGCAGGCGCATGCCCGGCCTTTGGCTGCAGCTTTGAAGCAATGGTTTGAGGCAATGCTTGATCATCTTGCCGAGAAGAGCGATACGGCGAAGGCTCTGCGCTATGCGCTGCGTCACTGGGACGGCTTGACGCTCTATCTTGATGACGGGCGCATCGAGATGGACACGAATGCTGTCGAGCATGCGATGCGGCCGATCAAGCTCAACGCTAAGAACTCCCTTTTTGCCGGTTGCGACGAGGGCGCCGAGAATTGGGCAGTTCTGGCTTCGTTAATCGAGACCTGTAAGCTCAATGGCGTCAGTGCCGAGCACTGGCTCGCTGATGTTCTCGCGAAGCTCGTCAATGGTTGGCCTGCGGCGCGACTGGACGAACTGCTCCCTTGGGCGTCGACCTATACGATGCATGCACACGATCCGAGGCTGGCGGCATGAGCCTGAACACGACCGCGGTCCGGATCAAGGTAACTCTCAAGGATGTGAAGCCGGAGGTGATGCGTCGCCTTGTCGTACCCGTTACCCTGCGCCTTGATCGGTTGCATCTGACGCTTCAGGAGGCATTCGGCTGGACGAACAGTCACCTCTTCGAGTTCTTCGCTGGTGAGGCACATTGGGGGATTCCCGACCCCGACAATGATTACGGCCACCAGCCCATGGATGCCCATAAAGCGCGGCTTTGCGATATCGTTCGAGAGACCGGCGCCAAGACGATCCACTATCTCTATGACTTCGGCGACAGCTGGGACCATGTGATCAAGCTCGAAAAATGGTTCGACAACACCACGACGGAGGGCATGCCCTTCCTGCTCGAGGCCGCCGGTCGTTGTCCTCCGGAAGACGTCGGCGGTGCGCCAGGCTATGCCGAATACCTCGACGCCATCAGCGACCCTGCTCATCCGGAGCACGAACATATGCGCCGCTGGGGCCCGGAGCGGTTCGATCCCAACGTGATCGATCGGAAGGCCCTCGAGGCCGCCGTCAACGCGTTGTCCGACACATGGAAACCGCGGCGACGCGCC
>NZ_JAFCLG010000039.1 GCF_018129685.1 Bradyrhizobium manausense | reverse complement strand
CCGTGACCAGCCGTCGCAATTGCGCGTTCTCGAGTTCCAGACGCTTGATCGCTTCTTCCGAATTTGCGTTACGCGGCGCATGCGGCGAGCCGGCCGCTTCCTCGAGCCCTCGGTTCATGGTCGGCTGGTGAGACTTGAGCATCTTTTTCCAGCGGTGATAGGTCATAACGCTCACGCCGAGTGCGCTTGAAATCTCACGTTGGGTCTTGCCCTTGGCCACGAGGTTGTCCGCCTGAGCAAGCTTGACCGAAATCTCCTCCAGGGCATGCCTCTTGCCAACCATAACGGTCCTTTCCGACCTCGAATCCGGGCAGCTGAGAACTTAGTAACCGCGAATCGTAAATCTTTTCAATAGGCCGGTTCTCATGGCGACCTTGGAGCGGGCGCGCGAATGACGCGCGAAATCGGGAGCTAACGCCTGAAGACCACAGGAGCGTACTCCGAGTTCACAGTGCATTTTGTGAAATCGCGTTCGAGATGCATTGCAGCAAAGCGATTTGGTATCATCATACGTCGCATGGGTTCGGCCCTAACCGTATCCCCTCGATGATCGATACAGACGAGTTCGACGACGAGCTATCGTCTCGGTCTCGCGCAAATGGCGCGCCATTCAGAATAAAACTGCGAACTCGTATGTCATTGAAATATTGTTGGAATTTAGAGCGCAGTCCATGCCTGCGCGCCTCAAGTAAGTACCCTAGTAAAGCCTCGGGCTTCAGGGATTTGGGCCACTCAAGCGACGGGGCGCGGCTAACGCGACCCCGGTGATTTGGGTGACCTGAAGGGGCCTCAACGCCACATCTTGAATTGATCGAGGCGAGTGTCGTCGGTCTCGTTCTTCCTGATGCAGTCCCCGGTGAGGAGCGCGATCAATGTTGCGCCAAAACTCCTTCGGAGCTCGACCTGATTTGCACCCCGCACAAGTGCGGCGCTACGACCCTAGCCTATAGCGCTTCCTTTGATTCGGGGCTCAAGGGTGCACCAAGCACTTATTGTTCTTCCACGAGTTTGGCTGCAGTGTGCGCACGAGATGATCTCCGATCCTCACGACCAGAAAGGTCCGCGAGTCGCAAGAAGTTGGAAAATATCGCGCGCCCGAATTGGGTGAGTACCGATTCAGGATGAAACTGGACCCCATAGGTTGGTTGATGCCGATGTGCAAGAGCCATGATCTCACCCTCGTCCGAACGCGCCGTGACCATTAGGGTAGATTGAGACACATCGTCGAGCTCTACAACAAGAGAATGGTAGCGCCCAACGCGCAGTGGGGACGGTAGTGCATTGAACAGGCCTTTGCCATCATGCGTGACATGCGACGCCTGGCCGTGCATGGGGCGGCGTGCGCGCGCGATCCGCCCGCCGAAAACGCTTCCGATACATTGGTGTCCAAGGCAGACGCCGAGAATTGGGACACGGCCGGAGAACTCGCGAACAACGGCCGTCGAGATCCCAGCCTCCCTTGGCGTGCAGGGGCCTGGCGAAATGACTATCGCACGTGGCTCGAGTCGAATGAGATCGCTAACGCTGGTCACGTCGTTCCGGACTACCTCTGTGGCTTCACCGAGCTGCAGGAAATAGCGAGCGATATTGAAGACGAAGGAATCGTAATTATCGATGATTGCAATCATGATGCCTCCACTTTCTCTGCACGAAAAGCGTCAAATATGCGTTGCGCCTTTGCGAGTGTCTCCTCGTATTCAGTGCTTGGATCCGACATCGCCGTGATCCCGCCGCCTGCATGAAATACCGCAACGCTATCGTCGATCGCTACGGTTCTGATCGCAATATTTGTGTCCATCTGCCCGCTGAAGCTGATGAAGCCGATAGCCCCACAATAGACCTCACGCGCGACGCGTTCGACATCGGCGATGATTTCCATCGACCGCACCTTCGGCGCCCCCGTAATCGAGCCACCAGGGAAGCAGGCGCGCAGTAAGGTGACGGCATCGTGATCACTTGTGAGTGTGCCCGTGAGCACAGAAACCAGGTGGTGCACCGAAGCATAGGATTCGAGCCCACACAGCATAGAGACCTCCACAGAGTCTGCGTCGCAAACGCGCGACAGGTCATTGCGGAGGAGATCCACGATCATCACGTTCTCTGCCCTGTCCTTCTCGCTCGCAAGTAGACGTTCAGCGCGATGGCGGTCTTCCTGCGGATCAGTGGACCGCCCGATCGTGCCTTTGATGGGGCGCGTTTCAACTTGCGATCCATCGAGTCTTAGGAAACGTTCCGGCGAGCTGCATGCAATAGTCCACTTGCCGTAGCGCAGGAGGGCGGCAAAGGGCGCCGGGTTCACCGCCCTAAGCCGACAGTAGAAGGCGAGCGGATCGAACGAACTAGGCAGCCTGGTACTGAAGCGTTGCGCGATGTTGGCCTGGAAGATGTCTCCGGCCAGAATCAGGTCGATGACATTCTGCACGGCAGCGACGTAGCCATCGCGTTTGAAACTCGAATGCCATGAGCTCGTCGTTGTGATACCCTCATTCTGTGGCACGCGCGATTCTGCAAGCGACGCCGCCAACTGGTCGGCCCGATGGCAAGCGCGTTTGCTTCGACGTGTGGCATCCTGCTCCGGCCATCCGGTCGAAACGATCCAGCATCGTTGGTCGCGATGATCGTAGGCGAGTACAACGTCGTAGAAATGCAAGATTGATTGCGGAAATCCTTGACCGGACTCTGCGGGGGGCGGCAGCCGCTCCAGTATCCTATTCATATCGTAGGAAAAGAAGCCAGCCACGCCCCCCTGGAACGGGGGAAGATCGGGGCGATGCTGTTGCGGATAGGTAGCAAGTAGAGCGCGAAGGGCATCCCATGGATCGCCTTCGAGAGGTTCGCCGTTGCAGCTGGCCTGTCCATCAGCGATCACATAGGTACTGAATGGATCGCAAGCCAGATATGAATAGCGTCCAAGCACAGCGTCTTGTGCTGCGCTGTCCAGAAAGGTGAGATGCGGCCGATGTGCGAGACATCGCATCGCCGTGATCGGCTCGATCCAGGGCAGCTCGTTGACGTGCATCAGATTTGCCATGCCACATCCATCGAATCATAGTCGGCCGCGAACCGAAGCTCTCGCAGTGGCCGCACTCGCTTGATGGACTCCTTGTAGAGATCGTGCGCCTTGTAGGCGGCAAGCTCCGTCTCGTTATCGAATTCACCGTACACGACGACGTCAACGTCGTTGCCGAACTGGTCGGTCTTGCGGTTGCGCGCGATCTCGATCCGGCGCGCATGTGGGATGGAGGTGAGAATCGAGAGGCCATCGACGATCCGGTCAATGTCAACCCTGTCCTTGGCGATGAATAGGACGATGTGACGAATCACGCCTCGGCTTTCGCTAGATTGCAGCTCTTTGGATGCTGCGAGGGCGACCGCGCATCGCAAAACGCGATGGCAATTGCCAACCTTACAGCCAAAAGGAGGTACCGGCTCTCTCGCGCGCGCTGCGCTTGAGAAGCAAAGATGGCGGCGCAGAGCATCTACCTACCAGTAAGCAACGTCACCGCGACCAGTACGCCAATGACCCCAATGCCAGGAACCACTATCCATGCCGTCTCGCTAGTCATGAGCCAATGCAGCGCCGCCTTTAACCGCAGCGGAAGCTGAGCGAGCAGCGCGACGACTAGCTCCGCGACAAAGGATCTCACCTCCACTCCAGGCAACAAATCATCCCGCAGCCCGAACAGAGATCTGGCTTGGCCCTTATGCACGGCGCTATCCCCGCCCTTCGCGCTCATCCAATTCGCTCTGAGGCAAAAGAGCCCGGACTTGCCGGGAATACCACCGTCTTGTTTCCGTTTAGGGAAACTCGATGGTGAATATGTGCGTGAATTGCTCGAGCGAGAACTTGGGCTTCAACATCCCTACCAAGAGCAACATAGTCATCAGGGCTCTGCGCGTGAGTAATTCGTACCGTGTCCTGTTCGATGATTGGCCCTTCGTCGAGATCGGCTGTTACATAATGCGCCGTCGCCCCGATGAGCTTTACACCGCGCGCATGGGCCTGCTTGTAGGGATTTGCTCCCTTGAACGAGGGAAGGAATGAGTGATGGATGTTGATGATCCGGCCAGCCATCCTTTCGCAGAACGCGTCTGAAAGGACTTGCATATACCGGGCAAGCACCAGGAGTTCGGATTCTGTTTCCGAGAACAGAGCCGCGAGACGATCCTCAGCCTCGGGCTTGTTCTCCTTCGTCACCTTGATGTGGTGGAACGGCAGGTCATGGTTCACCACCAGCTTTTGATAGGTAAGGTGATTCGACACTACGCCAACTATCTCCACCGGCAACGCTCCAATTCGCCATCTGTACAATAGATCATTCAGACAGTGGCCGTGGTTCGATACCATGAGGAGCACTTTCATTCGGCGTGCCCCGTCGTGCATCGCCCAGTCCATCTCGAAACGACTTGCGATCGCGGCGAAGCCTTCACGTAGCAAGCTGAAGGTGGCGTCAAGTTCCGACTTGAAGGACACGCGGGCGAAGAAGCGACCTAACGCCTCGTCGTCAAATTGGGCAGAATCAGTGATGCTACATCCGTTCTCGGCCAAATAGCTCGAGATCGCGGCTACGATGCCACGGCGTGATGGGCATTGGATAGTGAGTACGTAAGTTGTCATGAGCGTAGCCTCCAAGCGCCGGAAAGCGCGTCGACAAGCAATCAGAATGAAACGCCGTCTGGCCTCGCGAGGCCCACATTGTCGCAGCAAGCGCTTACGGTGTTCGCCAACAAGCAAGCGATCGTCATGGGGCCGACGCCGCCAGGCACAGGCGTTATCGCGCGCGCGACCTTCGACGCTCCCTCGAAATCGACATCCCCCACCAAGCGACGCTTTCCGCCGCTTGTTATCCGATTGATCCCCACGTCAATGACCGTCGCACCCGGCTTGATCCAATCACCTTGAATCAAGGCAGGCCTTCCGACCGCAGTAACGAGAACATCGGCGCGGCGACACACTTCCGGCAGGTATCGAGTCTCCTTGTGAGCAACGGTCACTGTGCAATTCTCGGCAAGTAGAAGCTGAGCCATCGGCTTCCCAACGATGTTCGAATGTCCCACCACGACAGCTTCAAGGCCCACCAGGCTTTCCAGTGTCTCGCGCAGCAAGATCAGACAACCGAGCGGCGTACAGGGGACAATCGCCTTCTGTCCGGTACTCAGCAGACCAACGTTCGAGACGTGAAAACCATCTACATCCTTCTCGGGTGAAATGGCGCGAATTACCGAGCTCGCTTTTAGATGGCTCGGCAATGGGAGCTGAACGAGAATTCCATGTACCGCGGGGTCCGCATTGAGCTTCGCGATCAACGAAAGGAGGTCAACTTCCGAGGTCGTCGCAGGAAGCTTGTGCTGGAAGCTGGCCATACCCACTTCGATCGTGCTGCGAACTTTGGACCGGACGTACACTTCGCTGGCCGGATCCTCGCCGACTTGGATTACCGCCAAGCCTGGCTGGATTCCATGTTTTCTCCAGAGCTCGGAAACTGCAGCGCCGATCCGGGATTGCAGTCCCTCCGCGATGGCTTTGCCATCAATCTTAGCGGCTGCCATTCAACCGCTCCGTGAGCTCAGGCACAACTTCGAAGAGATCAGCGACAAGACCGTAGTCAGCTATCTGAAAGATCGGGGCTTCTTCATCCTTGTTGATGGCAATGATCACCTTCGAATCCTTCATGCCGGCCAGATGTTGGATCGCGCCGGAGATACCAATCGCGACGTAGACATCAGGTGCAACGATCTTACCCGTCTGTCCGATTTGCCAATCGTTCGGAGCGTACCCGGCATCTACCGCGGCGCGCGAGGCTCCGACGGCAGCACCAAGCGAATCGGCCAAGCGCGTGATGGCGGAAAAGCTGTCCTGCGAACCGACACCTCGGCCACCCGACACAACTATCCTTGCGGAGGTCAGTTCGGGACGGTCTACAACAGCAATGTTGTCCTCGATCCATTCGGACAAGCCCGGGTCCTCTACCGCATGCACCCTCTCAATTTCGGCAACTCCATTGCGTCCCGCTGCCTGAAACGCGGAGGTACGGACCGTCAACACCTTCACCAAATCGCGGGATTTGATCGTCTGGATCGCACTGCCAGCGTAGACCGGCCGATCAAACGTCGCCTGGTCGTGAATGCGGATTACGTCCGATATCAACATCACGTCGAGAAGCGCAGCTACGCGCGGCAGGATGCTCTTCGCGGCTGACGTCGTCGGCCCGACGACGTGACTGTAGTTTGGGGCGAGACTGACAATCGCTGCGGCGGATGCTTCCGCCATATCGTGTCCAAAAGAAGAGTGCTCGCATACAAGCACGTTTGATACCTCATCGATCTCCGCGGCAGCGGCTGCGGCGGTATCCGCATTCGGACTCATGATCAACAAAGTGACCTCGCCCAGCTGTCTCGCCGCTGCCGCCGCCCTAGCGGTCGTATCGAGCACAAGCTGGCCGTCGGCCACGGCGCCAATGAGGAGAACAGCCATTTAGGACACCTCCAGCCCACTCTTTAGCTTCTGGATCAGATCATCGACCGAGGCCAGCTTGGTCCCGGCTTTGCGGCCTGCAGGCTCGTAAGTCTTCAACACGGTAAGTCGTGGGGCGACGTCGATTCCGAAGTCGGCTGCAGACTTCACATCGAGTGGCTTCTTTTTGGCCTTCATGATGTTCATCAATGAGGCATACCGCGGTTCGTTCAAACGCAGGTCGACGGAAACTACTGCAGGCAACTTCAGCTTGACCTTCCGCAGGCCTCCATCGACCTCCTGGGTCGTGACGGCACTATCGCCCGCCAATTCGAGTTTTGATGCATATGTGGCTTGCGCCCAACCAAGAAGACCAGCCAGCATTTGGCCGGTTGCATTCATGTCATTGTCAATCGCCTGTTTGCCAACCAGGACCAGCCTGGGCTGCTCCTGGCCGACCAGGGCTGCAAGCAGCTTCGCGACGGAAAGCGGTTCGATATCTCTCTGACCTTCCAGGACCTCAAGCAGAATTGCCCTGTCGGCACCCATTGCCAATGCCGTCCGAAGGGTTTCCTGAGCCTCACGCACGCCGATGGAGACGGCGACGACCTCAGATGCCACACCCGCCTCTTTGAGCCGCACTGCCTGTTCCAGTGCGACTTCGTCGAAGGGGTTGATCGACATCTTCACGTTGGCAAGGTCGACCCCCGAACCATCTTGTTTTGCGCGGACCCTCACGCTCGGGTCGACCACACGCTTTACTGCCACCAGTACCTTCACGCTTATTCTCCCAATAGTTAGGCGGGCGAGGATTCAGGTATTGAATTGACGGGCTGACAGATCGCCGCAACATGCGGCAAGCAAACGCTGGAATGAGTGTCGAGACGCCGATAGCGGCTACTTTGCTCACCCGAATTCGCCCGTCTCAGCAAACCACTCGCCTAAGAACGAATACGTGCATTTTTCGGATCGTAGAACGCGTGGGTCTGACAGATCGCCTGATGACGTTTACCGGCTAACTCGATCTCGAAGTCACCGGCCTTGATCCAGTCTTCAAACGAGGTCCCGGGCACGTTCACGTAACCAAGACATACGGATGCACCGACCGTGTATCCATATGCGCCGGAGGTCGTTCTGCCGACAATTTGGCCGTTGCGGTAAATTGGCTCGTCATGCAGCAGAATCGGCTCCGGATCGCTCAAGCGCAGGAAAACGAGCCGCCGCTTGAGGCCGGTCGATCTTTGCGCTTCCAACGCTTTACGACCGATGAATGCGCATTCCTTCTTGAACGATACCGAAAAGCCGAGACCGGCTTCCAATGGAGTGTCGCCAGGCGTCACGTCATGGCCAAAATGGCGGTAGCCCTTTTCACATCGGAGAGAGTCGAGTGCGTGGTAACCGGCGAGACGAACATTGAGGTCTTCGCCTTCCCTCATCAACAGATCTAAGATCGGGCCTACGAACTCGGTCGGAATGTACAGCTCCCAACCGAGTTCTCCCACAAAGGTGACGCGCAATGCGTATGCTTTGGCGTAGCCAATCTCGATCTCGCGTGCGGTGGCGAACGGGAAGGCTTCGTTGGAGAAGTCGTCAGGTGATACTCGCTGCATCAGGACGCGAGCCTGGGGTCCCATTATCGAAAGAACCGCAAAGCCAGAGGTCACGTCGGTGATGGTAACTTGGGCGGATGGGCTGAGGTTGCGGCGCACCCACGCCATATCCTGTGCCTGAGTAGCGGCAGCGGTCACCATGATGTACCGCTGCTCAGACAATCGTGTAAAAGTAACGTCGGCAACGATGCCACCGCGCGTATTGAGCATTTGAGTATACACGATCTTGCCTACCGGCACCGCCATATTGTTTGCGCAGATCCGATTGAGCTCGACTTCGGCGTCCGGCCCTTCAATGAAGGTCTTGCCAAAAGACGAAAGATCGAAGATCGCAACGTTCTCGCGCGCGGCACGGTGCTCAGCTTCGACCGCTTCGAACCAGTTCTGTCGTCCGTAGGAATAACAATATTCCGGGTTGACGCCTTGTGGAGCATACCAATTGGCGCGTTCCCAACCGCCGGCAGTGCCGAAAACGGCATTGTGGGACTTGAGCCGGCCATGCAGGGGTGTTTCGCGAACAGGACGCGCCGATTCGAACTGCCGATGCGGCCAGTGCATCGCGTAGAGCAAGCCGACGCTCTCCGAGATCCTGTCGTGAAGATAGCGACGATTGACCTGGAAGGGGTGGAAGCGAGCGATATCCACCTCCGACAGATCCATGGTCGGTTCGCCGGCAACCATCCACTCGGAAAGTGCCTTGCCGACACCAGCCGCACTCAATATGCCCTGCGAATTGAAGCCGGCCGCCACGTAGAAGCGCCGCAACTCCGGAGCCTCGCCGATGATGAACTTGTTGTCCGGCGTGAAGCTCTCCGGTCCATTCATGAAATGACGGATGCCGAGCCGCTCCAACATCGGAATCATTTCGATTGCCTTTGACATGGGAAGCTCGAACTGTTCCCAATCCTCTCCCAGTTCACAGAACTCGGAGTTCCGCGGAAGCTTCTCCATGGGAAGCGACTTGGCATGCGGTTCGAACGACCCCACCAGCAGCTTGCCCGCGTCTTCCTTGACGTAGACGTAGCCATCGGTATCGCGAAGCACAGGCAGGTCTCTTGGAATCGAGTCGTCGGCTTCCGTCGTCACATACATGTGCTCCGATGCGTACAAGGGAACGTTGACTCCTGCGAGGTGACCGAGATCCCGAGACCAGGCTCCCGCACACAGCACTGCCATCTCGCAACTGATCCGCCCCTGCGACGTCTCGACCGCTCTGATTGCGCCGCCTTCCTTGATGAATCCGGTTACACGGATCCCCTCCACGATGCGGGCTCCACCTCGGCGCGCACCCTTGACCAACGCCTGGGTCGAGTCGACCGGGTTGGTCTGGCCGTCGCCCGGGATGAAGGCACCGCCCACGATCCTGGATTCGTCGAGGAGAGGATAGCGTGCCTTGACCTCCGCGGGGCTCAGCATGTGCGCTTCGACACCGAAGCACTTGCCGAGCGATACGAGGCGAGAAATCTCGATCAGCCGGTCCTGCGTCCTGGCGATCGGCAAGCTGCCAGTGCGACGGAAGCCGGTATCCTGCTCAGTCTCTTCCTTGAGCGTTTCGAACAGACGGGCTCCGTACCGGCAAAGCTCGGTCATCGTGTGCGTGGTGCGCAACTGCATGACCAGGCCGGCGGCGTGCCACGTCGTGCCGCAGGTGACGGTGCCGCGCTCCAGCAAGACGACGTCGCGCCAACCCATCTTCGTCAGATGGTAAGCCACGCTCGCGCCGATAATGCCGCCTCCGATGATGACGACCTGTGCGTGGGATGGAAGCTTCATGTTCAACCTCATGAATTCGATGTCGAAGGAGACTGGCGCGGTTGCGCCAGCAACGGATTCCTATGCTGGGTGGATGGATTTCAGGCGCTGCCTTAGGGCAAGTCCCAGCGCAGCGGCCAAGACACACATTCCGATCCCGAGGATGATTGTCGTGCGGTAGCTACCGGTCGCATTGAACAACAGACCGGCCGTCCATGGGGCGAACAGCCCCGCGAGCCCGTACGCGATCATGAGTTTGCTGTAGATCGCACCAATGAGTGCTGGACCATATCGTTCGCCGATCAACGTCGGCATCAGCGACGCCGACGATCCGAACGCCATGCCAACGGCCGCCGCACCTGCGAGGGCGGCAGCGGCGATCGTCAAGTCGATCAACCACAGACCTATTCCCGCGAACGTGCTGGTTACGACCAGCGCCGCCCAGCCCGTCAACCATTCGACCAGCTTGCCGCCGAACAGAGACCCTACGAGATACCCAAGCATGAAGCTCGTTGGCATCAGATCGACAGCGCGGCTGGGCAGCTCGTTGGCCGAGGCGATACCAGTACTGTGAGCAACTACCGTCAGACCTACGAAGCAGATCAGGAAGAACGCTGCTCCAAGCGCAAGAGCTTCGGGTGAAATCCACGAAAATCGTTCGTCGATGAGACCGGCGTCAGCAACATGCCGACTAAACCGGTTCCTGGACAACAACAAAACTGCCAATGCAACGACGAGCATCACGATCCCGATCGCCGCAAAACATTGTTTGGGAGATGCCGTTGAGATCGATTCGCCGAAGATGAGGGGTAGCACTATTCCGCTCGTGGCGAATGCCGCCATCGCCACCCCGACGGCGAGACCGCGCATATCGTCGCGGACCGACGATGCGAGATACAGCGCAAGCCCGTATCCGATGCCGGATCCGATACCAAAGCCGACGCCGTAGCCCAACAAGAGCGCATCGTAAGTCGGAAACAGCGCAAAGAGCAAATGTCCGCCGCCGGCAAGCGCAAAAGCACCGATTGTTACCAGCGCTAGTCCAAATCGACGCAAAAGCATATTCTGCGCTACCATTCCGATCGTGAAGGCGGCCAACGCTATTGCGGGCACGAGGCTAAGATCGGCGCGAGAACGGTGGATCTCCTCTTCGAGAGGAATGAGGAAGAGGCCCCACAAATAGAGCACGCCAACCGCCGCGTTTAACATCGCGGCCGATACCACATCTCGCCAAACAGATTCGGATCGAGCATCTGCCATGTCATGCTCGCTCGGTTCTTGATCGGACGTATGGCGGCGGGAGTGCACCCTGTTCCGCAATCGCGCGTATGAGCACGGTCACACCCCCAAGTATGTTTGAAGGAGATTGCCGCCTGCAGCTAGTTCTCCGGCCGATCCGTTCCAAACCATACGACCGTGGTTCAGGAGACCCAATTCGTCGGCAATCGTGGCAATGCGTCCGATGTTCTCTTCGACGATAAGGATGGTCATTCCACCCTGACGCAGTTGATCGATGGCATCATAAATCTGGTCGATGATGACCGGTGCAAGGCCGAGAGACGGCTCGTCTAGCATCAGAAGCCTGACGTTCGCCATCATCAGCCCCCTGCCAATGCCTAGCATTCGGCGCTCCCCACCCGACAATGAGCTCGCGGTTTGCGAAGACCGCTCCTTAAGTTTTGGAAACAGGTCAAAGACCTTTCCGAGCTGCGTCCTCGTGGTTTCCATCGACGGGTTGGTGTACCCTCCCATCAGCAAGTTCTCGAGAATCGTCATGTTCCGATAGACGAGATCTCCCTGAGGAATATGCACGATGCCCTCAGAAGCCCGCTTCTCGGCTTTGAGGCGCTGGATCGATCGTCCCTCGAACTCGATCACACCACTCTGAAGCTGCATCAACCCCGAGATGGCGCGAAGCAGCGTCGTCTTGCCATGGCCGTTCGGTCCCACCAGGCCGAAGATCATCCCTTCGGCTACGGACAGAGACACTCCTTCGAGGACGGGACCTGCCCCGTATGAAGCGCTTAGATCGCTTACCGAAAGAAGCATCCTATCTCTCCGCCGTCAGTGCGGCCTTGACCGCGCTTGCACCCGAAGCACCGAGATAGACCTCGACCACGTTTTGATCCTCGGCCAACCCAGCCGCAGAGCCCTCGTAAAGCTTGCTCCCGTGATGAAGGATCACGATGCGATCAGACAGGGATGTGAGAAAGCTCATCACGTGCTCGATAAGGATGATAGTCATGCCGTGCATGTCGCGCAGTCTGCGGACTATCCTGGCGCAGTGTTCGATCTCAGTGGCATTCAATCCGCCCACCGGCTCGTCCAACAGAAGAAGCCTCGGGTTGGCCGCCAAAGCGCTGCCCAGCATGAGCAATTTTCTCTGGAGCACCGGCAGCGAACTCGCGATGGTATCGATCCGGTCGACGAGCCCGACCATTTCCGCCACTTCCCTGGCGCGCTCGCGAGCTGCGCTGTCGAAGCGCAAGCCCGGCACGAGGCGATTCCCCGAGCCAAAATAGGCGCTGCATTCCAGATTCTCGCGCACGGTCATCGTCTCGAAGACCGCGTTCAGCTGAAACGTTCGCGCTATGCCGAAATGACAAAGTTCGACTGCTGAAAACTTCGTGACATCGATGTCGCCGAAGCGAATCGATCCGCTCGTCGGAGTCGTGAGGCACGAAATGAGATCGAACAGCGTCGTTTTCCCCGCGCCATTGGGCCCGCTGATGCCCAACACCTCGCCCTGGTTCGCCGTGAACGACAGGTCGTTGACCGCGGTCATCGCGCCGTATCGCTTCGTTAGATTCGATACGGTCAAGAGTGGCGTCGGGGGTTCGGAGTTCCCTTCCCGGTCGGAGATGCCCGCTATGCTCACGATACTCCTCCGGGGTTATCGATCGGCATAAGCGCACCTGACTTTTCTTTCCGGCGGCCTCTGCGGCCGAACGAAGGCAGCACTCCAGCGATGCCACCCGGCATCGCAATCAGGATCAGGATCAGGACCATCGCATATGACGCATTCCGCCACTGCGCGAGGTCTCGAAAGAACTCATCAAGGAAGGCCAAGACCGCCGTCCCCAGAATCGGCCCCCAAACCTTGCCGCGGCCGCCAACGATCATCATTGACAGAAGAAACAGCAGCGTGGGGAGCTCAAGCACTTGCGGGCCAAAAGTCTTCATTGTCCCGGCGTAGACGCCTCCCGCGATGCCAGTAAAGAAGCCGGCTGCCGCAAAAACGATGAGCTGATACTTGGCCACGACGATGCCACGAGCAGCAGCGCAGACCTCGCTGTCGCGCATCGCCTGAAACGCCTTGCCATAGGGGCTATGCACGATCACGGTGGCAAACATCGTGCCGAGCAGAAGGCATGCAACTGCCAAGAGATAATTTCCGGTCGCAGCGAACTGATACCCGATCAGTTGAGCAAAACCAAAGTCGCCAAAACGCGCGAGGCCCCGCGCACCGCCCGTCAGGGAATAGCAAACGGTCTCGAGCTTTCGGAAGCACGCAACATCCGTGACGATCAATTGGTACATCGCCGTGGCGCAGCACAGCGTGACGACCACGACATATGCGCCCCGCAACCGCAAGGTCGTGAGCCCCATCAGCAGCGAGACCGTCACACCGGAAACGCCGGCCAGCGGCAAAGACGCCCAGGGAGAAATGCCGAAATACAGACCCAGCAGCGCGACCGTGTATCCGCCGGCGGCGAACAGCGCCATGTGTCCGATGGACAGGATACCGGCAACACCAAGAACGAGATTCCACTGCGTCACGACAGCGGCCCAGATCATGAAGAGCGTGGCTTGACCGAGGACGTAGTTGCTAGGTTGCAGGAGAGGTGCAGCGCCGAAGCCGGCGAACACCACCAGACAGACGAGCAGATCGCGACGGATGTCAGTCGTGCCGGTCATCTTAATTCCTCATCTGGAGTTTTTGACCGAACAACCCGTTGGGACGCACGATGAGAACCGCGACAACTATGCTCAGCAGGGCGGGGAAGCCCCACTTTGTGCCGAACGTGTACTGCACGAGCACCTCCACAAAGGCGAGCAGGAACGACGTAGTTAGTGCGGCCGGAATGTTCCCTAGCCCTGCCACCACACAGATGATGAGCGCTTTTAGAAGCGGATCGAGGCCGACCGTCGGGTACACCGTCGTGAATGCGGTTAGCAGCACGCCGGAGGCACCGGCGATGCAGCCTGCCAGGAGCAGGACCTTTAGGACTACGGTATTGATCGGAACGCCGTTCAATTGCGCAGCCGTCGGTTCTTGCGCGACCGCGCGAATGGCGCGACCGAGTCCGGTATGTTTGATGGTCACTTGCAGAAAAGCGACCATGATCGCACAACCGCAGATGATCAATATTGTCTGCGAGGTAATGCCTGCCCCACCCAGGTCGATCCGGCCATCCAGGTTGAACGGTTGCCTGGAAGTGGTCGGACCGATGAGATTGTTGATCATGTCCACAATGAGCATCGAAAGCGCCATCGTGAGGATGATGATGTTGATCTCGAAATTGGGCCGCGCGAAAACCCAACGAACGAGGCAGAGATAGCTAATCAGTCCCATAAGCGCGCCCCCAAGGGCACCTCCGGCGATTCCGGCCCACCATGGAAAGCCCAGACGCTCGACGAGCAGCAGCGAGCCATAGGCACCCGCAGCGAGGAATCCGCTGTGAGCCAGATTGAGCATTCCGACACTTCCCCAAATGAGGGAAAGAGCGACGGAACTCACCGCGTACAGCGCGCCGAGAGTGAGCGCGCTGACAATGATGTCCGTGAAGATTGTCATCGGGTGGTCCTCAGGCGCAGGGTTAGCTGAACCACGGCGGAAGTTCGAACTGCGCCTCGTTGTACGGCTCGGGGAAAATCAGCTTCTTCGGTACATCCGCCTTCGGGTCCTTGATTTGGTAGAGGAGATGCGGCATGGCGATCGACGGGTCGTTCGAGACCGTCGGATACGGAATTGCGGCATTGAATTCCGGTGCGTAGCGCAACGTTCCGAAAGGCGCGCGATAGGTCAGTCGCCGGAGATTGCCGGCGATCTTTCGGTTTTGCTTGTCATTGCCCGGCGCGCCCGTGCCGCCCGCGAGCGCGGCGGCGATCGCATAGTGATAGGTTTCTGAATAGGTCGACGCACCAGGATCGGCTTCCGCCTTCGGTCCGAACTTGTCCCAATAAGCTTTCCGGAACGCCTTGCCCGCCTCGTCAGGCAGAATGCCGATGACGCTGGACGTCAGAACGCCTCGGGCCGCATCCCCCGCGATATCGGAGAAGGCCTTCAGCAGCGGACCGTATTGATAGTACATCAGGCTGTTCGTCGGCTGACGCAGGAACTGGACCTGACACTGGGCAAGGTCTCCGGGGAAGAAATGCGTATTGGCAATCACCGCGGGCGCCTGCGAGCGTACCTTGTTGAGCACGGCACCCCACTCCGTGGTCGGCACCGGGACGACTTCCTCGAACGAAACCTCGAAGCCATACTTCGGAGCGGCCTCGCGGATCGCATTGGAAATCACGATCGAGTAGGGAAGCGAGCCTGTCACCAGAGCGATCTTGTTGTTCGCCGGCTTCCACGCACCCGATTTGCGGATGCGATCGAGCATCACAGGCAAGCCGACCCCGTAGTAGTATTCGGCGGGGTCGGCCATGAAGATCCCGAAGTATTTGTTCGGGTTGCTCTTGAACACCTCATGGTGGCCGATCGACGTGTTGTAATGGATGTAGATGACGCCCGCATCGGCGATCGGATCGTACTCCGCCTGGTTGGCGCCGACGTTGTATCCGTTGATGATGGCGTGCACACCGTTGCGATCGATGAGGAGCCGGGCGGCAGCCGTCACCTCCTCGGCGGTCTGATTCTTGCTGTCGATCGTAATCGGCTCGAGCCGCTTCCCCAGAATTCCGCCGGCTGCATTGATTTCCTCACAAGCCATTTCGAGACCGTGCTTGTGCTCAATCCCGTCGACCGCGAGCGGACCGGTTAGCGAAGCCATCTGTCCGATGGGGATCTTTCCCGAGGATTGCGCCTGACTCTCGTTTATTTCAGCAAGGAGCCCGGCGCCGAACGCTGCTCCTGCCGCCGAGTTACGTATAAACTGTCGGCGGCTGGTGTTTGGCGAGGCTGGCTTTTGTGCGTCAGTCATCAGTATCTCCCGTTGGCAAGCCCCATTCCCTTCCTGGGAATTGGGCGCGGCTGATCATTCACGCGCGAACGCGTGTTCTCGATCCGGCGTTAGCCGCCGGGCATACTTCTTGGGAAAATTGTGCTTCGGTTACCGGTTGCGCAGGCGACCGGTTGCCACGGTATCGACCGTCATGGATTTCGCATCGATCACGACGCCGTACACGTCCTTGGCGGCTTCGATCGAGATGTAGTCATCCAGTACGTCGGCCAAGACACGCTCCGCCGGCCGATCTTTCGGATCGCCCCATCCTCCGCCGCCCGTGCTTTCGAACTTGAACAGCTCGTCGAACGTGAATTGATGGCCTGACAGCAGGGGACTGGTCCACGCACCATTGGGCGAGTACCCCCCGATCACCAGCTCCCGCCCATCGGCGTAAACGTGTGTCGACCGCTGCACGGCGCTGCGCTGGCCGCCGTTCACGCCGGGGCTGCCCTCGCGTGTACGCGAGGTCTCCATATTCAGCTCGCCCTCACAAAGGTACCTGACCTTGAATACGGCGCCCAACCCGCCGCGGAATTTGCCGGCTCCGGCGGAGTCACGGCGCAGCTCAAAGGCTTCGTATTCGATCGGAAAGAACAGCTCGGCCGTCTCCGCCGCCATGTTCATGCAATTTCCGAGCGGATCCATAGTGACATTCATGCCGTCATTGAAGGGGGTACCGCCCCAACCGCCCGCCGGAAGGTCGGAAAACACATCCACCCTTCCGGACTTCTGATCGACCGCCGTCGACACGAACCAATTGCACTCCGAGCAGGTCGATCCCGTCACCCGTTCAGGAATTGCTTTGGCGAGCGCCTGCCAGATGGCACTGGTGATTTTGGAAGATGCCAGGGTCGTGCATCCGATCGTCGGCGCCGGCCATTTTGCATTGAGCCAGCAGTTGTCCGGCAGCTCGATCTTGATCGGCGCAAACATTCCGGCGTTGGACGGAGCGTGCGGAGCAAGGAAGAACTGCAAGGAGTAGTAGGCGGCCGAGGCCGTGTTGGCGAAAGGCGAATTGATCGAGCCCTTACAGATCGGGTCGCTGCCGGCGAAATCGACGGTGATGTCCGATCCATTGATCGTCAAGGTGACCTTGACCTTGATCGGATCCGGAGAGAAGCCGTCCGAGTCGGCAAAATCCTCGGCCGAATAGACCCCGTCCGGGATCGCTTCGATGCTCTTGCGTACGATCCGCTCCGTATAACCGATCAACTCGTTCATCGCCGCCTTGACCGTTTCCACGCCGTAGCGCTCGGCAGCACGCTGCAGTTCGGCCTCGGCGCTTTTCAGTGCGCCAAGATGCGCCTGCAGGTCACCGCGGATGTAGTGCGGCGTCCTCGTATTGTTCATGATGATCGCGAGATAATCTTCGTTGATCTCGTAGTTCTGGTAGAGCTTGATCGGGGGCAGCCTCAGGCCTTCAGCGGCGATATGAGTGCTGAACGACATGCCTCCCGCCGCGCCCCCGCCGAGATCCATCCAATGGCCGCGGCTCACGGCGAATCCGATGAGTTCACCCTTGAAGAAGATCGGCATCGTGAAGGTGATGTCGTTGATGTGTGTGCCGCCCTGGTAAGGGTCGTTCAACGCGATCACGTCTCCAGGCTTCAGGGTTTCGATCGGGAAGCGAGCGATCGCGGCGTCCGCGCTGTACTGCATCGCCGCGAGGTGCACCGGACAGTTGGCGGCCTGGGCGAGGAGGCGGACCTTCGAATCATAGATTGCATTCGAGAAGTCGAGGATATCGGCCAGGATCGGAGAGAACGATGTGCGCTGCATGATCGTCGTCATACGACTACATGCGTATTCGAAGGTGTTCCGCAGCACCTCGAAGGTAACGGGATCGATGCGATCGGAGACATCGAGCTTCGCCGTGGACTGAAGCGTGGACATGGTTTTGAAGCCCCTTAGTTGATCGTTACGATGAGGTTGCCGTGATCGTCGACGACGCCTTTGCAGCCCGGCGGCAGCACCGCGATAGAGTCTTCATATTCGACTATGCCGGGTCCTGAGACTGCCGATCCGACGCTGAGGTCGCGGTGGCTGTAGAGCGTCGACTGAAGCCATTTGCCGTCGAAATAGACCTCTCGGGTCGAGCCTTTTCCGCTCGCGCCCTTGCTCGAGAAATTGAAGAGCGGCGGCTCTTTCAATTCGCCGACGGCGGTAATGCCCAAGGCGACGAAAGCGATCGGAAAATCATCGGAACTCACACCATATTCGAGACGATGCGCCTTGTGGAACATGTCCGCGATAGCCGGAATGTCCGCCTTCTTGATCGTGCCGGACGGGATGTCGGTATCAACCTCATAGGTCTGACCCACATAGCGCATTTGCGCGGTCCGGGTGATCTTCACGCTGGCAGCGTCGATGCCATCCCCCTCTAACCGCTTGCGGGCCTGACTTTCGAGATCGGCGTAGATTCGATTGAGCTGCCCGACATCCACCTCGTCCAGCGACGCGTAGTGGAAGGCTTCGATATCGTGACGAACGTTCATCGCCGTAGCCCCGAACGCGGAGGCCACACCAGCCTGGCCAGGAATGACGACCTTCGGGATGTTCATCGCCTGCGCGACCATGCAGGCATGCATGGGGCCAGCCCCTCCGAATGATGCAATCACGAA
The DNA here is from genome assembly GCF_018129685.1 of Bradyrhizobium manausense. Taxonomy (GTDB): domain Bacteria; phylum Pseudomonadota; class Alphaproteobacteria; order Rhizobiales; family Xanthobacteraceae; genus Bradyrhizobium; species Bradyrhizobium manausense_D. Next base: position 1,684 of record NZ_JAFCLG010000039.1, on the reverse strand, counting down.
GTCGCGCGGATCACGCGCACGTGCGACGACCCCCCCCTTGACCGCCTGAGCCATCGTCTCGCAGGAAATTTTGATCATGCCTTCCGCGGTCTCGAGGCGGGAAAGGCCGATCTTGGCAGCAAGCCCGTCGATCGCCTTCTCGGCCGCGGCGATATCGAGCCTGAACTTGTCGGAAAGAGAGGGATTGAGACGCCCGAGGATCAGGTTCGCATCGGTGATCGTCGGCTCGGTTCCGCCGCGCCCGTAGCAAGCCGGGCCCGGCTCCGAACCGGCGCTGCGCGGCCCGACGCGCAACGAGCCGCCCTCGTCGACCCAACCAATCGACCCGCCGCCGGCACCGACGGAGTGGATGTCCAGCATCGGAACGCTGACGGGCACCTCCCATTCGAGCTCGTAGTTCCGAGTGATCAGTCCGCGGCCATCTTCCACGATCGAAGCATCGAAGCTCGTTCCACCGACGTCGGTATGGATGATGTTCCTGAATCCTGTCGTCCGGCTGAGATACGAAGCGTACGCAACGCCGCCGGCCGGACCGGATTCGATCAGTTCCTCCGGTCGTTGCTTAGCGTTCTGGGCACCCATGACGCCGCCGTTGCTCTTCAGAATGAGCAAGACCCCAACGAAGCCCTTCGCCTTCAGAGCGTCCTGCAAGCGATCGAAATAGGAAGTCATGACGGGCATCATGCAGGCACGAATAGCCGTCGTAGTGAACCGACCATGCTCGCGGAAGATCGGCCGCGTCTCGGCCGAAATCACGATGTGCGCACCGGGATTGTACTCGCGTACGATCTCGCGCATCTGCCTTTCGTGCTCGGGATTCACGTAGGCGTTGATGAAACCAATTCCCACCGACTGCAGACCGCGCTCCGCGATCGTTTTCGCAACCTGGCGCGCAGCTTCGTGGTCCAGCGGGCGACGGGCTTCACCACGAACTGACATACGCTCGGAAATGGCGAACCGGTTGCGTCGCCGAATGAGCGGCTCCGGCTTGGTCTGATACGGATCGTAGAGTGCCTTACGATGCTGTCGGCCAATCTCGATCGTATCGCGGAAGCCCTCAGTGGTGATGAAAGCAGCATCCGGATAGTTGCGCTCGATGAGCGAATTCGTAGCTGTGGTCGTTCCGTGCATGAGATGGGAGATGTCCCCGAACGGAATGCGCGCCACCTCGATCGACTGGACCACCCCGCGCGAGCGATCATCCTTCGTCGTCAGGACTTTCGCCGTCCTGTGCGACCCATCCTTTTCGTTCCACGCAAATAGATCGGTAAACGTGCCACCGACGTCGATTCCAACGCGCCACATATTCGTACTCCCCCTGCTTATGCGCTCGCCTCATTGCAGCGCTGCATTTGAAGGAAGTCTACATGTCACATGTTTTTCGTCAAGCGATCATGCAGACTTTTTTATGTTGGGTTGGTTCCCGAGTTTTCGACTTTTGCAGACTTGGAATCACTGGGTATTTTCATGTTGGCTTGTGAGCTGCCGATTCACCGCCGCCCCGCGCACATATAAAGTGCAGTTCCTGGGTCATGGCGATCTGCCAAATCTGGCAGTAGGGGCAGCGAGCGCTGATTATCAGCACGCAATCTCTGCGCTGCACATAATAAAGTCTACATACTTTTGATTTTATGTCAACCCATGATGTAGGGTTTTTATGTGGTACAGTCCCTGTCTCTTCGGT
>NZ_JAFCLG010000038.1 GCF_018129685.1 Bradyrhizobium manausense | reverse complement strand
CCAAGCTCGCCGGCGGCGTCCACCGTCTCGACGGCCAGCTCATGGTCGTCCTCGACGTCGATCGCGTTCTCGAGCTCAAGACCGAAGTGCAGATGGCTGCCTGAACTTTCACGAAAGACATTTTAGCCGGAGATCCAAGATGAAGACCTGTTTGGTGGTTGACGATTCCAGCATCGTTCGCAAGGTCGCGCGTCGCATCGTCGAAGCGCTGGGCTTCCAAGTCATTGAAGCCGAAGACGGCGTCGAGGCGCTGGTCCATTGCAAGAAGGCCATGCCGGAGGCCATCCTGCTCGACTGGAACATGCCCGTCATGGACGGCTTCCAGTTCCTGGGCACGCTGCGCCGGATGCCGGGCGGCGACGAGCCCAAGGTGGTGTTCTGCACCACCGAGAACGGCATCGATCACATCACCAAGGCAATGGGCGGCGGTGCCAACGAATACATCATGAAGCCGTTCGACAAGGAAATCGTTTTGGCGAAGTTCCAGGAAGTCGGATTGGTCGCGCGCGAAGAAGAGACAGCGGCCTGAAAATACACCTGTTAGTAGCGTCAAGAGGTATCCTGTGAACTCGCCCGACTACGAGTATCTGCGTAAGCTGCTGAAGGAGCGCTCGGGTCTCGACCTGTCCGCCGACAAGCAATATCTGATCGAGAGCCGCCTGCTGCCGCTGGCACGCAAAGCCGGGCTGTCCGATATCCCCGAACTGGTGCAGAAGCTGCAAGCCGGCTCGAGCGCGCTGATTACCAGCGTGGTCGAAGCCATGACCACGAACGAGACCTTCTTCTTCCGCGACAAGGTCCCGTTCGACCATTTCCGCGACACCATCATGCAGGACATCATCAAGGCCCGCGCCGGCCGCCGCAGCGTGCGGATCTGGTGCGCCGCCGGCTCGACCGGGCAGGAGCCGTATTCGCTGGCGATGACCCTGAAGGAGATGGGCGCGGCCCTCACCGGATGGCGCATCGAGATCATAGCGACCGACCTCTCGCAGGAAGTGCTGGAGAAAGCCAAGGCCGGCGTCTACAGCCAGTTCGAGGTGCAGCGCGGTCTGCCGATCCAGATGCTGATGAAATATTTCAAGCAGACTGGCGAAACCTGGCAGATCAACCCCGAGCTGCGGGCGATGATCCAGCACCGGCAGCTCAATCTGCTGCAGGACTTCTCGCACCTCGGCACGTTCGACGTCATCTTCTGCCGCAACGTGCTGATCTATTTCGACCAGGAAACCAAGATCAATATCTTCAACCGCCTTGCCCGCCAGATCGAGCCCGACGGCTTCCTGGTGCTCGGTGCGGCGGAGACCGTGGTCGGACTGACCGATACGTTCAGGCCGATTGCCGATCGCCGCGGCCTCTACAAGCCGAACGATCCACGTGCGGCTGCGGCCAAGCCGGCCGATGCTGCCGCAGCGCCGCGCATGGCCATGGCAGGACGATAGGCATGGCCGAGGACGGCAAGGGCGTCGAGCGCGTCACGTTCAGTCGGGGCTACGATGTCTGCATCATGGCCATCGACGGCACGTGGCGGCGCGACTGTACGCTCAATGCGATTTCCGATACCGATGCCATACTGACGGTGGAGGGCTCGATCCAGGGGTTGAACCTGAAGGAGTTCTTCCTGCTGCTCTCGTCCACCGGCCTTGCCTATCGCCGCTGCGAGCTGGTGCGGGTCAACGGCGCCGAGATGGACATCCAGTTCCTGCGTGGCAAGAACCGCAAGAAGCGCGGCGCCGCCGGCGGCCACGACGCGGTGGTATGATCGCCCGCACATTGTGCGACGCGTTCCCAACGCATTGCTTCACATTTTCTGAAAACATCCGAGCGAATTGGCGGGCCTGGCTTTACGCCACTTAAGCGCGCGCCGTGTAGCCATTGCAGGTCGCAATTTCAGGGGCCGTCCATGCCAAGAAGCTCTCTCTCTCCCGTTTCGTCAAACTTGCCCGACGTCGCCGAGCGGCGCGCGCTTCAGCTCCTGGTGGTCGATGACGACGCCACGCAGCGCAGCCTGATCACGGTCGCCGCCAAGCAGGCCGGCCATGAAGTGGCCGTTGCGCCGTCGGTTGCCGAAGCGATCGAAAAGCTGCGCGGTGCGCGTTTCGACTGCGTGACGCTCGATCTCGTGCTGGAGGATGGCGACGGCATCGACGTGCTGCGCGAGATGGCGGCGGCGAAATTCACGGGCTCGGTGATCGTGATCAGCGGCATGGACGGCAAGCGCCGCAGTGCCGCCCGCAGCTTCGCCCGCTCTGTGGGCATCGAGCTTCAGAGCCTGCCGAAGCCGCTGGATCTCGCGGCACTACGCATCAGCCTCGCCAATCTCGGCAAGACCGCGATGGGCCTGCCGACGATCCATACCTGGGGTGGCGTCGCCGCCGACGCGATCGTGGAGCGGCACCGCGCCTGAGGCGCGGTGCTGTCATGCGGTCGCACGGCTGATCGGCCGCACCGATCGCGGTCTAGACTGGATTGCCGGATTCCGACAGATCTTGCAGGGCCCGGTCGAGCTCGGCCCGGCAGGAGTTCAGGGCGGCGCTCGTCGTGGCATAACGGGGCGTGACGTCGTCAAGCACGACGATCTCTGTGGAACCCAAGCCGGAGCTCGAGATAGCGCCATCGCCGTCCGGCTGCATGGCGGCGTCGACCAGACGCATGCTGATCTCGATGCGCGCGATCAGGGAGCGAAGTTCGGCTGCGATCAACTGACGGCTGTCGGTTTCAGCCATCGCGGCGAGCGGGGGTGTGCCTGCGTAATTTAGCATGGATATTCTCCGTCTCCCGCAATAAGGCACTTCAGCGCTACTTGTGCGTTAAGTTCATGTCCCGTACAAATGCGGGTGGGCCGAATCTGCGCCGCAAGTCATAAACGTTAGGCGCGGACACGAGTCCTTGAATGCCGGCGTGGCTTGGCGAATGGACATGGCACATGGTCGAACAAACCTCCCGTGGTGAGATCTTCGTCGTCGATGACGATCCTGCTGTTCGCGACACCCTATCGATGGTGTTGAAGGCAGCCGGTTATGAGGTGATCTGTTTTGCCGACGGCGCAGCACTGCTTTCCGTCGCGCGAAGCCGTACACCGGCTGCGATCCTGCTCGACGTGCATATCCCCGGGAAGTCGGGTCTAGACATTCTGAAGGAGCTGCATGGCGAGGACTATCCGGCTCCGATCTTCATGATTTCCGGGCAGGGCGACATCACGATGGCGGTGGGTGCCATCAAGAGCGGTGCGCTGGATTTCATCGAGAAGCCGTTCCGCGGCAGCGAGATCGTCGGCCGGCTGGACGATGCGATCGGAGCTTATGCACGCAGGCAGGCAGAGAACGCGTCGCCGAAGTTCGGCTCACTGCATTTCCCGGGGCGCGAGCCGCTGACCCGCCGGGAGCGCGAGGTGCTCGAGCAATTTGCTGCCGGTGCCTCGAACAAGGAAGCCGGCCGCACGCTCGGCATCAGCCCTCGGACCATCGAGGATCATCGGGCCAACATCATGAAGAAGCTCGGCGCCCGTAATGCCGCCGATCTGATCCGCATCGTGATGACCGCGGCCCAGCGCGCGTCGTAAAATGGTCCGGTGCCCCGGACACGGCGCATCATGAATGATGCGCCGCTGCGCCGGGCCCATCTCTCCAACTCCGCTGCCGTCAGTTTTGAGTCCCGGCTCTGCGTCGCAGCGTTGCGCGCCGCGTCTTGTCCGGGACACCCGATCGCGCCTTACGCCTGCAGCGCCTTGCGGATGATCCGCGCCAGGTCGGATTTGCGATAGGGCTTCGCCAGTAGCAGCACGCCTGAATCCAGCCGGCCGTGGTGGATGATCGCGTTCTCGGTATAGCCTGAGGTGTAGACCACCTTGAGGTCTGGCCGCGTCTTCTGCACCTCGTCGGCGAGCTGCCGTCCATTCATCTTGCCCGGCATGATCACGTCGGTGAACAGCAGGTCGAACGGCGTGCTGCTGGCGACGATCGCGAGCGCTTCCGCGGCATTGGCGGCCTGCAGGGTCACGTAGCCGAGCGAATGCAGCTGTGCCAGCACGTATTCCCGCACCAGCCGGTCGTCCTCGACCACGAGGATGGTTTCGTGGCCACCCTCGATCGATGCCGACATCACGCCATCGGCCGCAGCCGTCGGCGTCTTGCCCGGCGGCAGGTACATCTTGATCGTGGTGCCGTGGCCCTCCTCGCTGTAGATCTTGATGTGGCCGGCGGACTGCTTGATGAAGCCGTAGACCATCGAGAGGCCGAGGCCGGTGCCCTTGCCCGGACCTTTCGAGGTGAAGAAGGGATCGAATACGCGCGCCAGCATGTGGGACGGAATGCCGGCGCCGGTGTCGCTCACTGCGATCAGCACGTAATGACCGGGCGAGACATCGTTGGAGCTGGCATAGACCTCGTCGAGATAGGCGGCACCGGTCTCCATGATCAGCTTGCCACCGCCGGGCATCGCGTCACGCGCGTTGAGCGCGAGGTTGAGGATCGCGGTGGTGAGCTGATTGGGATCGACCACCGCGACGCAGCTCTCGTCCTCGAACACGGATTCGATCTGGATCTGTTCGCCGAGCGTCGGCCGCAGCAGCTTTGCCGTGTCGATGATCAGCGAGTTGATGTCGATCTCGCGCGGTTGCAGCGGCTGCTTGCGAGCGAAGGCGAGCAGGTGCTGGGTCAGCTCGGCGCCGCGCCCGGCCGCCTCGTCGATCATTTTCGTGATCGCGGCAAGGCCGGGATCCTTGGCCACGGCATCGGCCAGGATTTCGATCGTCCCCGTGATGACGGTGAGGATGTTGTTGAAATCGTGCGCCACGCCGCCGGTGAGCTGGCCGACCGCCTCCATCTTTTCGGCATGGCGGATGCGTTCCTCGGCGGTGATCTTCGCCGTGAGGTCGCGGTAGAAGACGTTGAAGACCAGGCCCTGGCGGTGCTTGAGCCACGTGGTGCTCTGCTCAGCCATGAATTCCGTGCCGTCGCGGCGGATGAACATCATTTCACGTCGGCTTTGAATCGATGGGCGGCCGCTATGGATACCAAGAAAATCCGAGAGATCCGCCCTTTGCTTCTCTCGTTCTCGCGGGGCGACGATCAAGTCGATCGAGCTCTTGCCCAGTGCCTCGTCGCGGCTCCAGCCGAACAGCTCTTCGGCCCGCGAACTCCAGTTGACAATGATGCCACGCTCGTCGACCTGAATGAAGGCATCGAGCGCAGTCTCGATGATGTTGCGCGCAAGTTGCTCGCTGTCGCGCAAGGCCTCTGCGGCCTGCCTCGCTTCGGTCATGTCGCGACCGACGAAGAAGAAGCGCTTGGCCTTGTCCGACCAGTTGCCGAGCCAGGACAGCCAGACCGCGCGGCCGTCCTTGCGGATGCAGCGCGTATCGGCAAGCTTCGGATGCCCGCCGCGCCTGAGTTCGCGCATCTCCCGACGCGAATTCTCGAGGTGGTCAGGGTGGATGAAATCGACGCCGCTGCGTCCGATCATTTCCTCCGGCTTGTAGCCGAGCACGGCCTCGCTGCTCGGGCTGATCTGGACCAGGTGACCGCGCGAATCCATGATCATGATCAGGTCTTCGGAGGTATCGAACAGCTGCCGCCGCTCCTCCAGCTGCTGCTGCAGCGCGCGCTCGGTTCGTCGTGCATCGGTGAGGAGGCGTGCCGTGCCGGATGCGCCGATGATCTTGCCTGCGGTGTCCCGGATTGGCGACAGACTCACCGAAATCTCGACCGGAGTGCCATCCTTTCGGACGCGCACGGTTTCGAAATGCTCGATCCGATCACCCCGTGCGATCCGCTGCAGATAATTACTGCCCTCTTCGCTGCGATCGGCCGGCAGGAGCATCGAGGTCGGCTGTCCGACGGCCTCTTCGGCGGAATAGCCGTAAAGGCGTTCGGCCGCGGTGTTCCACCCGATGATGGTGCCGTCCAGCGTCTGCATGACGATCGAATCGTCGGAGGATTCGACCGCTGCGCTGAACAGGCGCTCGCGCACCGCGAGTTGATCGCGAGCGGCCTCGGTGCGCCGCCGCTCCTCGATCTCATACTCCAGCGCCGACGTCTTGGCCTTGGTCTCCTCGACCATGTGAGCGAAGGCGCGCGCGAGCATGCCGGTTTCACCCCCGGCGTCGACCGGGATCACCGCAGGCTTTCCGCTTCCGATTGCCTCGACCGCACGGGTCAACCGCCCGATCGGCCGGGTCAGCGACTGCGCCAGCAGCAGGGCAAGCGCGGCCGCGACCAGCACCGCGATGATGCCGATCGTCAGGCTCGTCTGCTCGATCGCAAAGGCCGGGGCCATGAAGACGGCGTAAGGCACGACACGGATGATGCCGACCCATTGTCCCTCGGCCAGGATCGCAGGCGCGATCGCGGTGCCGCTCGGCCTGCCGTCGCTTCCAGTCACGATCTGGGCGGCGCCTTGCGTCGATCCGGTGACGTTGGCGAAATGGGGGAAGTCGTCCTGCCAGCGTGTCGGTGCTCCCAGCTGTGTGCCGAACTCGCGGGTCCGATCCGGGTGCACGATGTAATCGCCGTTGCGGCCGACGACATAGACCTTTTCGCCGCGCCGGGTCGTGATGCGAATGCGGTCGAGCACCGGGCGCATGTCGATATTGATGACGACGATGCCGAACAACCGGTGATCGGCTCCGTATAGCGGTGCCGCGACGCGCAATGTCGGCACATGTGGCATCTGAATCACGCCGTTGTCGACGTTCAGATCGACCGGCGAGACATAGACCTGGTCTTCGGACAGCTTGCTTGCTTCCTGAAAGAAGAAGCGATCTTCCTTGTTTTGCAGGGCGTCGTCAGGAACGATTCGGACGGATCCTTCCGGGCCGGAGCGGTCGACGCGCAGATATTCGCTGCCGTCGGCTCCGATGACACGAAATTTGGCGTAAGTCGGGTTGGCCCCGACGAGGGCCGCGAGTTGCACCAGCAGCCGCTCCCGCCAGGTCTTCTCGGACACATGGTCGCTCGGATCGATGCCGTTGTTGAAATGAGCGTCGATCAAGCCGCGCACGGCGGCGCGGGAATGGAATGTCGCAATATCGGCGCGCGCACCGCTGGTCTGGGCTTCGAGTTGGGAGGCCAGCAGCCCCGATTGGGTCTCGATACGGTCGAGCACGCGTGGCAGGAACGCCCGCTCCAGAGTGTAATGACTGAGCCACCCGACCGCGGCGACAGCAACCGCGACCAGCAGAATCATCGCGATGGCCAGTCGGGTTGCGAGCTTCATGTCGGACTTCGTGCGGCGTCGAGAATGGACCCGAATGTTCTACGCGACATCGGTGCCCCCGTCATCGGCTGCCGGAATCGGCATCGATGTGTGGCGGAGATGATGGCTGCGCCGCGGTCAGGCAGCGGTCGACCGCCGCCAGCAGCGCGTCGGCCCGGAATGGCTTCTGCAAGCTCGCGACCGCCCCCAGCTTGGTCGCCATTTTCAGGAAATCCGGCTCGGCATAGGTGTCCGGTGTGATCGAGCGGCCCGAAATGACGATGATCGGCATCGCCGGCCGCTGTACCCGGACGTGACGCATCGTCTCCAGTCCGTCCATGCCCGGCATGTAGATGTCGAGGAACAGCAGGTCGAACGCGCTGGCCTCGGACAAAGCGAGCCCCTTGCGGCCGTCGCCGGCCACCGTCACGCGGTGACCCGCCCGCTCGAGCAGCAGCCGGATCGTCGACTGAACGGCCGGGTCGTCATCCACGATCAGGATGTTGGCCACGTCTGAAACCCTCCGGGGTCTGAGGAGCTGCCCCCGACCGCCCAAATCGAAGCAACAGTACGAAATGTTGCGCGGATTGTGCCTGTCCTGCAAGCACTTCGGAACCGCCCGCCATGACCGGCCCGATATTGCGGCGCACCTTGGTGTATGCACGCCTGCGTGCATACCAGAGATCCATCCCGCCAATGACCCGGTGCCTTGCGAGGGGCGGACACCCTGTGGGAAGAGCAGGGCGGATTCCCTGACGGACGAGGATCATGACCAGGAAGAAAACACCCGACCAGCTCCGCAGTGCACGCTGGTTCGCACCCGACGATCTCCGCTCGTTCGGCCACCGCTCCCGCGCCATGCAGATGGGCTACGCCCCGGAGGAGTGGAAGGACCGGCCGTGCATCGCGATCATCAACACCTGGTCGGAGGCGCAGCCCTGCCACATGCACTTCAAGTCGCGCGTCGACGACGTCAAGCGCGGCATCCTGATGGCCGGTGGCTTGCCGGTCGAATTGCCGGCCTTGTCGCTCTCGGAATCGCTGCTGAAGCCGACGACCATGCTCTATCGCAATCTCCTCGCGATGGAAGCCGAGGAGCTGCTCCGCAGCCATCCCGTCGACGGCGTGGTGCTGATGGGCGGCTGCGACAAGACCACGCCGGCGCTGCTGTTGGGCGCGACCTCGATGAACATCCCGGCGATCTATCTGCCGGCGGGCCCGATGCTGCGCGGCAACTGGAAGGGCAAGACGCTCGGCTCCGGCTCCGACGGCTGGAAATATTGGGACGAGCGCCGCGCCGGCAAAATCTCCGACAAGGACTGGCTCGATATCGAGGCCGGCATCGCGCGCAGCTACGGCACCTGCATGACCATGGGCACGGCCTCGACCATGACCGCGATCGCCGAGGCGATCGGCATGTCGCTGCCTGGAGCCTCCTCGATTCCCGCGGCGGACGCCAATCACATCCGCATGGCATCCGAATGCGGCCGCCGCATCGTCGAGATGGTGTGGGAGGATCTGACGCCGAAGACGATCCAGACCCGGAAAGCTTTCGAGAACGCGATTGCGGTGGCGATGGCGATGGGCTGCTCCACCAATGCGATCATCCATTTGATCGCCCAGGCCCGCCGGGCCGGACAGGATATCGGTCTGGACGATTTCGAGATCGCGAGCCGCAAGGTGCCCGTGATCGCCAATGTCCGTCCAAGCGGCGATGCCTATTTGATGGAGGATTTCTTCTATGCCGGCGGCCTGCCGGCGCTGATGGGACAGATCAAGCCGCATCTGCACCTCGATTGTATCACCGTGAGCGGCAAGACTCTCGGCGAGAACATCGACGGGGCCGAGGTGCACAATGCCGATGTCATCCGCGGCGTCGACAATCCCATCTACAAGGAAGGCGCGCTTGCCGTGCTCAAGGGCAACCTCGCGCCCGACGGCTGCGTGATCAAGCCCTCCGCTTGCGCGGCGCGCTTCCTCAGGCACACCGGCCCTGCGCTGGTGTTCGACGACTATCCTTCGATGAAGAAGGCGGTCGACGATCCCGACCTCGATGTCACCGAAGACCACGTCCTGATCCTGCGCAATGCAGGGCCGCAGGGCGGACCGGGCATGCCGGAATGGGGCATGCTGCCGATCCCGACCAAGCTGGTGAAGCAGGGCGTGCGCGACATGGTGCGCATCTCGGATGCACGCATGAGCGGCACCAGCTACGGCGCCTGCATCCTGCATGTTTCGCCGGAATCCTATATCGGCGGCCCGCTGGCGCTGGTGCGGAACGGTGACCGCATCACGCTCGACGTCGCCGCGCGTACCATCAACCTCGACGTATCAGAGGCCGAGCTGGAGAAGCGCCGCGCCGCCTGGAAGCAGCCCGAGCGGCGCTTCGAGCGCGGCTATGGCTGGATGTTCACCAAGCACATCAAGCAGGCCAATGACGGCTGCGACTTCGACTTCCTCGAGACCGATTTCGGCGCGCCGGTCGGCGAGCCTTCGATTTACTGACTGTCGTTCCGGGGCGCGCATAGCGCGAACCCGGAACCCATTGTTCCACAGCGCTTGCGGCCGGATGGATTCCGGGCTCGCGCTGCGCGCGCCCCGGAATGACAAGAGAGAACCCGATGTCCAAACTCAGCGAAGCCACCCGCACCAAGCTCAAATCCGTCTCGACCGCCACTGTCGCCACCGCGCTGTTCAAGCGCGGCCTGCGCATCCAGATGATTCAGGATGTGCATCCCGTCGGTGCGGATCAGCCGACCATGGTCGGCGAGGCCTTCACGCTGCGCTACATGCCGGCACGCGAGGATCTCAACACCATCGACGTGTTCAAGGACCGCTCCCACCCGCAGCGCAAGGCAGTCGAGGATTGCCCGGCGGGCAGCGTGCTGGTGATGGACAGCCGCAAGGACGCGCGCGCGGCCTCGGCCGGCGCGATCCTGGTGACGCGATTGATGAAGCGCGGCGTCGCGGGCGTCGTCACGGATGGCGGTTTTCGCGATTCCGCCGAAATTGCAAAACTCGGCATCCCCGCCTATCACCATCGCCCGTCAGCGCCGACCAATCTCACGCTGCATCAGGCGATCGAGATCAACGTTCCCATCGGCTGCGGCGATGCGCCGGTGTTTCCCGGCGACGTCATCCTCGGCGATGCCGATGGCGTCATCGTGATCCCGGCCCATCTTGCCGACGAGATCGCCAACGAAACCGTCGAGATGACGGCTTTCGAGGATTTCGTCTCCGAGGAAGTCGGCAAGGGCCGCGGCATCTTCGGGCTTTATCCGGCGACCGATCCGCAGACGGCGATCGATTTCGCGGAGTGGCGGAAGAAGAACGGGCGGTAGTCTCTTCGCCTCTCCCCGCGTGCGGGTGAGGGGGACTCTCCGCGAGTCCGTCTGTCACCGTGATTGCGGAGACTCCCCCTCACCCCGACCCTCTCCCCGCAAGCCGGGAGAGGGAGAACCTTAAGCCTCCGCCATCCCCGCCGCCCACAGCGCGAACGCATAGACGATCGCGACTTCATCCAGCCGGTCAAACCGGCCGGACGCGCCGCCATGGCCCGCGCCCATGTTGGTGCGCAAGAGGACCGGACCGCCGCCGGTCATGGTGGCACGCAGGCGAGCGATCCATTTGGCGGGCTCCCAGTAAGTGACTCGAGGATCAGTAAGCCCGCCCATTGCCAAAATCGCCGGATAGTCTTTCGCCGCAACATTGTCGTAGGGCGAGTAGGACAGGATGGTGCGGAAATCCCTTTCGCTCTCGATCGGATTGCCCCATTCGGGCCATTCCGGCGGCGTCAGCGGCAGCGTGTCGTCGAGCATGGTGTTGAGCACGTCGACGAACGGCACCTCCGCGACGATGCCGGCGAACAATTCGCCGGCGCGGTTCGCCACCGCGCCCATCAGCATGCCGCCCGCCGAGCCGCCATGGCCGACGATGCGCTTGGCGCTGGTGTACTTCGCATCGATCAGCGCACGGGCGCTTGCGGCGAAATCGTCGAACGAGTTCGTCTTCTTCTCGCGCTTGCTGTCGAGATACCAGCCCCAGCCTTTGTCGGCGCCGCCGCGGATATGGGCGATGGCGTAGACGAAGCCGCGATCGACCAGCGACAGGCGATTGGTATTGAACGAGGCCGGCATCGCCATGCCGTAAGAGCCGTAACCGTAGAGCAGCAGCGGCGCCGCGCCATCGAGCGCGAGACCGCGACGATACAGGATCGAGACCGGCACCTCGGCGCCATCCTGCGCCTTCGCCATGATGCGCGTGGTGACGTAGTCGGCAGGGTTGTGGCCGGACGGAATTTCCTGGCGCTTGCGAAGCACGCGCGTCCGCTTCGCCATGTCATAGTCATAGACCTCGGACGGCGTCGTCATCGACGAATAGGCAAAGCGCAAATTCGTGGTGTCGAATTCGTACGAACCCATCGTGTCGAGCGAATAGGCGGCCTCGTCGAAGGCGATGGCGTGCTCCTCTCCGCCGGCGAGATCGCGGATCACGATCGCGGGCAGCGCGTTGGCGCGCTCGAGCCGCACCAGATGACCGGCGTAGAGATCGAGGTCGATGATGTAGATGCCGGGACGATACGGAATCAGGTCGCGCCAGTTCTGGCGCTCGGGCGAGCCGAGCGGCGCCGTGACGATCTTGAAGTCGATGGCGTCATCGGCATTGGTGAGGATGAACAGCTCATCGCCGCGATCGGCGAGCGAATATTGAATGCCCTCTTCGCGGGCTGCGACGAGCCGCGGCGGCGCCTCCGGATTGGAAAGATCGATCAGTCGCTGCTCCGACGTCTCGTGGTCGCCGCCGGCGATCACGCAGAAGCGGCCGCTGGTGCTTTCGTGCAGATGGGTGAACCAGCCCGGATCCTGCTCCTCATAGACGAGCGTGTCGTCGGCCTGGACGGTGCCGAGCCTGTGCCGCCATACCTGCATCGGACGATGATTGTCGTCGAGCTTCACATAGAAGAAGGACTTTGCGTCCTTGCTCCAGACCACGCCGCCATCGGTCTCCTCGACGAGGTCGTCGAGATCCTTGCCGCTCGCCCAGTCGCGGACGCGGATCGTGAAATACTCCGAGCCCTTGGTGTCGGCGCTCCAGGCCTGCAGCTTGTGATCGTCCGAGTGACGGCTGCCGCCGAACTTGAAATATTTGTGGTCCTTTGCCAGTGCATCGCCGTCGAGCACGATATGCTCGGCGCCACCACCACGCGGCATGCGACCGAACAGCTCGTGCTGCCCGCCCTCGCGAAATCTGCGGAAATAGGCGAACGGTCCGTCCGGCGACGGCACGCTGGAATCGTCCTCCTTGATGCGTCCACGCATCTCGCGCACCAGCGTCTTCTGCAGGCTTGCGGTATGGCCGAGCAGGCTCTCGGTGTAGCCGTTCTCCTCATCCAGATATTTGCGGATATCAGGGTCGAGTACGTTGGGGTCGCGCAGCACCTCCTGCCATTTCGCATCCTTCAGCCAGGCATAATCGTCGGTTACGGTGATGCCGTGGTGGGTGAAGGTGTGCGGCCGCCGCGGGGCGACGGGGGGCTGGGCGGGTGTCTTGGCCTGGGTCACTCGATCCTCATTCGTATTCGCAATGTCGCTTGCTCTTCGCCTCTCCCCGCTTGCGGGGAGAGGGGGAAGATGGGTCCCGCCTTATATCGTCCCGATTCCGCGAATTGCCAGCGCGACTCCTTCAAGCCGCCGGGTTGTTGATCGGCCCCTTCTATGCTTTAGGGGCGATCATCCCGCCGCCGACGGTCCAGCCTGATGCTGTTCAACTCCTACCCGTTCATCCTGCTGTTCCTGCCGGTCGTGCTGACCGGCTATTTCTGGCTCGGGCGGCGCGGCAATCTTGCCCCGGTGATCTGGCTGGCACTGGCCTCGATCACCTTCTATGCGATCGGCAATTGGCAGTTCGTGGCCCTGTTGCTGATCTCGATCGCCTTCAACTACGGTATTGGCCATCTCCTCATCGCGGCCAAGCTTGGCCCCTCACGGCGCAAAGCCGCGCTCGCTCTTGGTGTCGTGGGCGATCTCCTCGCGCTCGGCATTTTCAAATATGCCGGCTTCGTGACCGAGACGATCAACGCGCTGGCTGGAACGCATGTTGCGATCCACATCCTGCTCCCGGTCGGCATATCGTTCTACACCTTCACCCAGATTGCGTTCCTGGTCGATGCCTATCGCGGCCAGGTCGCGGCCTACGCGCTGCCGCATTACGCGCTGTTCGTGACCTATTTTCCGCACCTGATCGCGGGACCGATCCTCCACCACAAGGACATGATCCCGCAATTCGAGCGGGAACAAACAAAACATCCCGACGCGCATCTGATCCTGTGCGGTGTCATCATTTTCGCGATCGGGCTGTTCAAGAAGACCTGCCTTGCGGATGGAATCCAGCCGCTGGTCGCGCTCGCCTTCGAGGCGCGCTCGCCGAGTTTCGACCAGGCCTGGCTGGGTGCACTCGCCTACACGTTTCAGCTCTATTTCGACTTTTCCGGCTATTCCGACATGGCGATCGGCATATCGTTGATGTTCGGCATCTTCCTGCCTGTGAATTTCAACTCGCCCTACAAGGCGACCAGCATCGTCGAATTCTGGCGCCGCTGGCACATGACCTTGTCGCAGTTCTTGCGCGACTATCTCTACATCCCGCTCGGGGGCAACAGGCACGGCCGCGTGCTGCGCTATGTCAATCTGATGATCACGATGCTGCTCGGCGGGCTCTGGCACGGCGCGGCCTGGACGTTTGTCGCGTGGGGCGCGCTGCACGGCGCCTATCTCTGCATCAACCATGCGTTCAATGCGCTGGTGCCCGACGCTCCGCCGTTGATTGCGCGTCCAGTCCGTATCGCCGGGGCCGTACTGACGTTCCTTGCCGTCGTCATCGCCTGGGTGTTCTTCCGCGCTGTGAGCGTCGCATGGGCGCTGCGGGTTCTTCACGCGATGGCTGATCCGTCAAACATCGTGTTCGGCCGCGAGGAGATTGCGGCACTGGTGCTGATCGCGATCTACGCGGCGTTGGTGTGGCTGGCGCCGAACACGCAAGCCATCATGGGATATGATCACGGCGACCGCCGGGTCGGCGAAGCCTTGCGGGCGGGACGCTTGCGGCCGCTGATGCTCTATGGCGCGTCGCTGGTGCTCGCATCAGGCATTCTGGGCATCCAGAGCCACAGCGAGTTCATCTATTTCCGGTTCTGATGCGCAGCAATCTCGCAGATCTGGGGCGTCTTTTGGTTGCGACCATCCTCTGCGTGATGGGCGCGGCTTTGCTGACCTATCTCGTCGACCCCCTGCAATTGTTCCGCCCGTCGCGCCTTGGCGCCTTCTACTCGGACGACACCCGCGTGCAGAATGCCGGGCTGATCCATAGCCAGTCATTCGACACCGCCTTCATGGGCACCTCGCTCGCGATCCATTTCCGCCAGAGCGACATCGACCGCGTGCTCGGCGTGCATTCGCTCAAGCTGGCGATGACCGGCTCCAATTCGCGCCAGCAGACTTTTGTGCTGGAGCAGGCGATCGATCGCGGCGCCCGCAGGGTGATCTGGGAGATGGACGATTTCATCTTCGTCGATGCGGCCGACATCGAAGTTGATCCTTATCTGTCAACGGACCTCTATCGCCGGACGGCCAAAGGCATCGCGTCCTATCTGTTCAGCGCGGCGATGGCCAAGGAATCGCTCTTCACGCTGCTGCGGTCGGTCCCGCCGATGCGACAGCCGTTGACTCAGGCGGCGCCGTATCTTCCGGTCAAATTCGCGCTGGCCGATGTCGACGACATCTACGCTCTGCCGCGGGATTTCGACATTGCGCGTGACTACAACGCGAGCAAGGCGCTTGCGTCCTTTGCCTACATCACGGCGCCTTCGCGCAGCCGCTTTCTCGGCGAAGGTTATGGCTACGAAACCATGATCAGGCATTTCGAGCAGGACGCCGTCGGTCTGATCGCGCGCCATCCGGACGTGACGTTCGACATCTACTTCCCGCCCTATTCGATCCTGCAATTCGTCGCGATGCGCGATGCCTCACCCGAGACGCTGAGGATCGTCATGGATCTCACGGCGCATATCGCGCAGCGCCTGGCGCGGCTCCCCAACGTACGCCTGCATGATTTTCGCGCGATCAAGGCGGTGACGCACGATCTGAGCAATTACGGCGACGTCATCCACCATTCGCCGCTCGTGGATGCGCAGGTGCTGCGGTGGCTGGCGAGTGGGGAATATCGCGTCGATCCGAACAAACCGCTCGCGTCGCTGAATGAGTTGAAGGCGCAGGTCGAAACGTATCGCGTGCCGCAGCCGTAGCCAAACATTCCGCCGTCGTCCCGGCGAAGGCCGGGACCCATAACCCCAGGGAGAAGTTTGGCGAAGACTCGCAGTAAAAAGGACTTTGGTACTGCGATCTCGCGTGATCGATGCATCACGCGGTATGGGTCCCGGCCTTCGCCGGGACGACATTGGTGATGGCGTTGCGCCTACACCGCCACCTGCTCGCCGAGATACGACACCGCCGCTTCGAGCCCGCCCTTGCCGTGCGGGATCTTCAATGCGTTGAGGCCGACCTCGATGACGCCGAGCGTGCCGAGCAGCATCGGCGCGTTGACATGGCCCATATGGGCGATGCGGAAGGCCTGGCCCGAGAGGTCGCCGATGCCGGTGCCGAGCACGACGCCGCACTTCTCCTTGCAGTAGCGTTGCAGCACCGCGGGATCGTGACCGGTGGTCATCGTCACCGTGGTCACGGTGTTGGAGCGCTCGTGCGGTTCGGCGACGTTGAAGCCGAGCACCTGGCCCTCCGTCCATGCGCCGACGGCGCGCCGCGTGGCTTCACCGAGCAGCGCGTGGCGGCGGAAGGCGTTCTCCAGGCCTTCCTCGTGAATGAGGTCGATGGCCTTGCGCAGCGCGAACAGCAGGTGCACCGGCGCGGTGCCGGCATATTTGCGATAATTCTCGGTGCCCTCGCGCTCGCGCCAGCTCCAATAGGGCGTCGCCATGTTCGCGGTCTTGTGGACGTCCTGCGCGCGCGCGCTGGCGGCCACGAAGCCAAGACCGGGCGGTGTCATCAGGCCCTTCTGCGAGCCGGACATCGCGACATCGACGCCCCATTTGTCCATCTCGAACGGCATGCAGCCAAGCGAGGCCACGGTGTCGACCATGTAGAGCGCGGGATGGCCGGCCGCCTTGATCGCCTTGCCGATCGCCTCGATGTCGTTCTGCACGCCGGAGGCGGTGTCGACCTGGACGACGACGACGGCCTTGATCTTGTGCTCGGTGTCGCGGCGCAATCGCTCCTCGACCTCATGCGGCCGCACCGCGCGGCGCCAGTCGCCCTTGAGCACCTCGACCTCGGCG
Organism: Bradyrhizobium manausense; assembly: GCF_018129685.1. Taxonomy (GTDB): domain Bacteria; phylum Pseudomonadota; class Alphaproteobacteria; order Rhizobiales; family Xanthobacteraceae; genus Bradyrhizobium; species Bradyrhizobium manausense_D. Next base: position 4,575 of record NZ_JAFCLG010000038.1, on the reverse strand, counting down.
CCCATCAAGGCTGCCGCATTGCCCCAGCCGATCGCGAAGCGGCCGCTCTCCAGCACCAGCACCTTGTCGCCGCGCGACAACACGTTGCTCAGTGCGGCTTCCCAGGCGCCGTGGCCGTTGGCGATATAGATGTAGGATTTGCCCTTGGTCGCGAACAGGTTCGAGATGTCGCGGAGTAGGCTTTCGGTCAGCTCGAGCATCTCCTTGGAGTAAATGTCGATCGCCGGACGATGCATCGCCTGCAGCACCGCGTCGGGCATCGTGGTGGGCCCGGGGATGGCCAGAAATTCCCGGCCCGCGCGAACGGTCATTGCTATCTTCCTTGTGTCGTGAAGACGTCTGGTGGGTTGCCGATCACACCTTCTACGCGGCGCCGGCGCCAGAGAAAAGCGCGCAAAACGCAGGTCTGGGGCGGCTTTTTGTTTTGAGCATGGTCTTGCCGGAAAACCGCCTCACACTTTGCGCCAACGCGGCCTTGCGGGGCCGGACCATGCTCTATCTCCTGGTCTCGCGGCAGCCGGCGGCCTCCGCCTCCTCGACCGAGCAGAACCAGCGGGTGCCCTTGCTGATCTTCATCTTGATCTGGGCGTACCAGCGGCTGGTCGGGGTGTGATAGATGCACTCGCCGGATGAGTTGACGTTGCCCTTGATGGTGCAGTCCGGCGAGGGGGCGACCGGCCCCGAGGCCGAGGCGAGTAGCACGGAATGGGCTCCCTCGGGCGGTTTCGCGGCGCCCAGGATGGTGGTTTTCTTGTTGCGCACGCGCCAATCCCAGGGCGCGATGAAGGCGCCCTGCCACATCCCGGCCTTTGCCTCGCGCGCGGCGGCTTCGTCCGCCTCGTAGTCTTTCGAGACGCGGACATAGGCCAGCGCCCAGCCGCTGCGCACCAGCCATTTCTGGATGTCCTCGCCGCCGACCTCGCAGCGCGCCACGGTGCGGCCGCGCCGGTCGATCGAACGGGCATGACAGACCCAGTTCTTGCCCTCGGTGTATTTGGCGAGCTCGTCGCGCGCGGCGACACCGCAGGTCCAACGCTCGCCCTTGGTGTTGAGGCAGAGCTGGTCGGCCGCCGGCGCGTCGATCCCGCCGAGCCGGATCCGCGTGGTGCCGATCAGGACGGAATCGCCATCGCGGACCTTCGCGGTGCCGGTGATGTCGGCCGCTTGCGCCAGCGAGGGCAAGCAGAGCAAAGACAGCGCAATCAGGAATTTTCGCAACATGCCGGTCCGCGTATGAGGAAAATCTCGATAGAGCCCGCAATTGTGATCCGCTTTGGGCTATCAGGCCAGCATATGCCTGATGGGAAGGCTTTCAACTTCCCGTCATTGCAGCGGGCGAGTTGTGAATGGGAAATGGCGAATAGGGACGCCATGAGCCCATTCGCTACTCGCCATTCACTATTCGCCTGCGTGCCAGCGCAAGCCCCATCAGCACGAACGCCGACGTCACCTCGGGACCGCCGACCAAAATCCGGGTCGGGGTTTTCATCTTGTTCCATTCATAGGCACGGAACGGTCCGCGGCGGCCACCTTCACCGACCGCGGCGACGATCACGTTCAGCGCCGGTGCGAAGGCGCGCGGATCGGCGCCGAGATGGCCGAGTGCGATCAACGCCAGCGCCGCATCGAACACGTTCATCTCGGCGGCCATCAGCTCGCCCTTGACATAGGAGAGCACGCGATGGCGGATGAAATCGAAATCGCCGTCGGGATCGATTGCGGCCTGCGCCGCCAGCGGCAGCGCCAGGAAGGCCGCATAGCAGCGGCCGAAATAGGCGCTGTAGAGCTCCGGCAGATAATAGATGTGCGAGCGCGGATTGGCGAAGGCACCGCTCGCCGCCAGCCGCTTCTGGAAGCCGATGATGCGATGCACGGTCGCAAGCCGCGACGGCGTCTCCAGGACTTTCCAGCGCGCCAAATTGCGAAAGCTCACCTCGAGAATGTCGAGATTGAGGGTGGGATCGAGATCGTTGCCGTAGGGCCGCTCGCCCCTAAGGTTGTCGATCCAGGTCGCGACGCCGCCCTCGTAGTCGATGAGGTCGTTCAGCGGCACCGTCACGCGCGGCTCGTTGATTCCGGCTTGCACCTGATAGCCCGAATAGAAATCCAGCAACGGCTGGTCGATGATCGGATCGGTGCAGCCGGCCTGCGTCGCAGCGGAGATCGAGCATGCGGTGGTGTCGCAGTCGGGCACGTAGACGCCGAAGCCGAGGTCCTGCTTGATCTGGGCGAAATAGCGCGAAAAGCGCGGATGCGGCGCGGGCGCGAGCGCGGTGATGACACTGAAGCGCGCACCATTGGTGCCCTCGACCTCCTCGCGGCTGATGTTGACGCAGAAATCGACCATGTTGGCGATGGCGCGTTCGGCCGCGGTCTTGTCTTCAGGCGAAGCGAGCCCGCTCTCGACATAGCTGAGCAGCGCCTCGATGAAGAACGCATCGTAATAGGCCGAGCGATGTCGGATCTGCACCGGCTCCCACATCGGCTCGGCGATCCCGCGCCAGGGCGGATTGACCACGGCGCGCGCGGGCGAACGCGCGATGAAGACGCGGGCGAGATTGAACAACAATGACGAGTTCTTGTAGCCGCGGGCATTCAACCCCGTGAGCGCCATGATCAACTCGCGCCCGCGAAAATCGGGATCGCCGATCAGATTGAAGGCGGCATAGGTCGGCAGGAAGCCGTTCTTGCTGTAGGAGCCGAGCAGATGCTGCGCGCAGTCGCGGATCACCCCGTCGATCTGCGCCTGCGGCGGAACCGAGCCGGTGAACATCGCCGGCGGCGGTTTGGGATGGTCGAGTGCGATGGTGTCGACGAGATCGGCGACGGGCCCGCCGATCGCGTTCCAGTCGGGCTCGGCATCGTCGCGGGCGCGGACCAGGGCCGCGCGCAGCCGGTTCAGCTTGGCGTCGTCCCGCAACTCGCTCAGGCCGGCACGTCGCAGCAGCACGCGCAGCGCGGGATTGCCGAGCGCGGTTTTGTAGAATTTCGCCAGATGCGGATCGCCGCTGGCAGAGCCCGACAATACGGGATCGCAGACGTCATAAAGAGAAGGGCCGTCTTTCCGGGCCGTCAGCGCCCGGCACGCGGCACCTGCAAAATAATGAAAGTTCATGAAATACCTGGTCGCGGGGGACTTTGTGCGGAGGCCTGGCTGGGGACCCGCCCCCGCAAGTCTTTGAAAAAGCTATCCGGATTCGCGAGAAATACAAATGTGACGGAGTCACAGAAAAACCCGGCACGGGATCTGCTTTATTTGGCCTCTGGAAGGCTACTTGGATACCAAAACCGGAGAGGTCCGGATCAGGTAATTAAGTAATATATTCAGTGGCTTATATCAAATTTTGGGCAATCTATTGCCGCGCACACCATATGCCGTTAAAGGTTTGTTTGGTGCGGTGCCGCAAATTGCGCGCAATTCGGGGGCACTCCCCGGCCAATCCCTCAAACCTAAAGCCGCCATCGCGCTACTCAACCTGTGTGCGCGCGCTTGGCAGGTCTTTGGCACTGACAGGAATGAAGCGAGATGAACCTAACGCAGCTCGACATTTCCAGGCGCTCGATTGCGCTCGCAGCAGCCCTCATCGGCACCGTGTCGCTGGCGATCGGCGCCCATGCCGCTTTCAACATGCGTGCGCTCGACGCTGCCAAGGCCGTTTCGACCGAACGGGTCACGGGCTCGGTGAGCCAGGCTTCGCGTGTCGCGCTCGTCATCGGCAATGGTCATTATCCCGACGCCAACGCGCCGCTGACGCAGTCGATCAACGACGCGCGCGCGCTGTCGTCCAGCTTGCGCAAGAACGGTTTTGACGTCGACATGGTGGAGGACGCCAGCAGGGACGACATGGTCCGCGCCGTCAACCGCCTGAAGTCCCGCATCAAGCACGACACCGTCGTCATGCTGTTCTTCGGCGGCTACGGCGTACAGGCCGGCCGCGAGAGCTACATGCTTCCGGTCGATGCCGTGATCTGGAAAGAAAGCGACGTCCGCCGCCAGGGCGTCTCGATCGAAGGCGTGCTCGAGATGATGAAGGAGCAGGGCGCAAAGGCCAAGCTGGTCGTCGTCGATGCGTCGCGCCGTAACCCTTACGAGCGCCGTTTCCGCTCTTATTCGCACGGTCTTGCGCCGATCGGCACGCCGGACAATGCGCTGATCCTCTCCTCGGCCTCGCCTGGCAAGGTCGTCGACGACGGCAAGGGCGAGCATTCGACCCTGGTCGGCGAGCTCCTCAACCATCTCAATGCGCAGGGGACCGCCGAGAGCGTCTTCAACAAGACCCGCGTCGCCATCTCCCGCGCCTCCGAAGGCGACCAGGTCCCGACGGTGTCCTCCTCGCTGCTCGAGGACGTCAATTTCGGCGAAGCCGGCGGTTAGTTCGCTCGGTTTGTAGGGTGGATTAGCCGAAGGCGTAATCCACCACGTCTCTCTCGTCAGCGCGGAAAGCAAAGAGGTGGGTTACGCCTAGCGGTTTGCGCTTCGCGCAATCCGCGGGGTTAACCCACCCTTGTATTAGCGCGATCGCTTATGATGGTGCCGTTCCGTGAGGAATGGCCCAGCCCGGGTGGCCGCCCGAG
>NZ_JAFCLG010000037.1 GCF_018129685.1 Bradyrhizobium manausense | reverse complement strand
CTCGGGCGGCCACCCGGGCTGGGCCATTCCTCACGGAACGGCACCATCATAAGCGATCGCGCTAATACAAGGGTGGGCAAAGGCGCAACGCGCCGTGCCCACCACCTCTCCATGAGTCCGACAGAACGTGGGCACGTCGCGCGAAGACGCGCGCCTTTGCCCACCCCACGAGATTCTCACTCCGCCGCGATCACCGTCAGCTCAGGCCAAAGCGCCTTCCATCGCATCGCTTTCACCGCGTAGTTCGCCGCGGAGAAATTCGGGCCCGGATTGGGGCGTGCAATCAGGCCTGCGACATCGTCGAAGCCGTGGGGCGCATAGACGTCGAAGCCATCCTCCGTGCGCCTCACGCCCACTTGCGTGTTCTGCGTGAGGAAACGGTCGATGCCTTCTGTCGAGCACGACAGCGGCGGATAGGGCAGGGCGTGCTTGGCCGGATACCACAGATGCACGCGGGCCTGGTTGCGGGTCTCGATCTTGACGCCGAGATGATCGAGCCGCGCTTGCAGCTTTCGGATCACGGCGTCCTCTGCGTCCCAGGAAGTATCGGGGTCGAAGTAGAAGACATCGTAATCGGCGATGCCGTGATCGACGGGGCGGTTCGTGAGCACGTTCCACACCGATTGCACGAGGCAGCCCGAGACCAGCCAGGCATCGGGTAGCGCGAGTCGAGGGAGTTCATCCATGATCGCGACGTTGACAGGATTTCGCAGGGCGAGCGCAAGAAACTCGTCCTTGCCCACCCTGCGATCCAGCTCAGTGCACGGCGGTGAAGAACCGCGCGAGGCGGAAGCCCGAGAGCCAGGTCCACACCGGCTGGCCGCGCATGCCGAGATCCCAGGAACCGAGCACGGCATCGGCACGGCCGACCAGATTGTCGACCGGGAGCAGGCCGACGCCGCCGGACCGCAGCGGCACGCGGCTGTCGGCCGAGTTGTCCCTGTTATCGCCGAGCACGAACAGATGCCCCGCGGGCACCTTCACTTCGTCCGTGTTGTCGAGCGGGCCGTTGTCGCGCATCTTGAAGATCAAATGCTTGACGCCGTTCGGCAGCGTCTCGACATAGCGGTAGGCTGGCTCGGTGCCGCCATTGTCGTCCTCGGCGGCACCAAGGCCGTCCGGCTTCAATTCGGCGGGGCGATCGTTGATGAAGAGCTGGCCCTGACGCATCTGGATGCGGTCGCCGGGCAGGCCCACGACGCGCTTGACCCAGGCCTGCGATCGGTCACCGGGCCAGCGGAACACGACGACATCACCCTGCTTCGGCGTCTCGGCGAAGACGCGGCCCGTCTCCGGTAGATTGATCTGGATCGGCAGCGACGAGGTGCCGTAGCCATAGGGGAATTTCGAGGCGAGCAGCGCGTCGCCGATCAGCAGCGTCGGCTCCATCGAGCCCGACGGCACGTAGAACGGCTCGGCAAGTGCGCCCTTGGCGATGAACACCGCGGCCACGATGCCGGCGAGTTGCACCAGCTGGCCGAAGAAGCCGCTGCTCTTTCGTTTGGTGCCGACCGTCAGCTTCTCTTCAACGCTCATGCGCCCGTTCCACCCACCGTAATGCGTTCCATCAGCAGCGACGGCTGGCCGACGCCGACCGGCACGCCTTGTCCGTTCTTGCCGCAGGTGCCGATGCCGGTATCGAGCGCGAGATCGTTGCCGATCATGCGGATGCGATGCAGGTCGGTCGGCCCGTTGCCGATCAGCATGGCGCCCTTCAGCGGCGCGCCGATCTTGCCGTTCTCGATCTTGTAGGCCTCGGTGCACTGGAACACGTATTTGCCCGAGGTGATATCGACCTGTCCGCCGCCGAAATTCGCGGCAAACACGCCATTCTTCACCGACGCGAGAATCTCGGCCGGATCGCGCTCGCCCGCGAGCATGTAGGTGTTGGTCATGCGCGGCATCGGCACGTGGGCATAGCCCTGGCGGCGGCCGTTGCCGGTCGCCTTCATGTTCATCAGGCGCGCGTTCTGGCGGTCCTGCATGTAGCCGACCAGGATGCCGTCCTCGATCAGCACGGTGCGGTTGGTCGGCGTGCCCTCGTCGTCGATCGAGAGCGAGCCGCGGCGTGAGGCAATGGTGCCGTCGTCGACCACGGTGACGCCCTTGGCGGCGACCTGCTGGCCCATCAGGCCTGCGAATGCCGATGTCTTCTTGCGGTTGAAGTCGCCCTCGAGGCCGTGACCAACGGCCTCATGCAGCATCACGCCGGGCCAGCCGGCACCCAGAACGACGTCCATTTCGCCGGCGGGGGCGGGAATCGATTCCAGATTGACCAGTGCCTCGCGCAGCGCGCCGTCGGCGGCGTCGCGCCAGTTCTTGCTCTCGATGAATTCGGCATAGCCGGCGCGGCCGCCATAGCCCTTGCTGCCGCTCTCCTGGCGGTCGCCCTGGCCGGCGACGACGGAGATGTTGACGCGCACCAGCGGGCGGATGTCGCGATAGCTCTCGCCATCGGGCCGCAGGATCTCGACCACCTGCCAGGTGGCGCCCAGGCTGACGCTGACCTGCCTCACCCGCGGATCCTTGTCGCGCAAATACGCGTCGATCTCGGCGAGCAGTTTGACTTTTGTCTCGAAGCCCGGGGCATCGAGCGGATTCTCATCGCCATAGAGCCGCACATTGGTGTGCGGCGGCGGGGCGGCAAAGCTGCCGGAATAGCCGCCGCGGACGGCCGCGACCGCGTCGGCGGCGCGAATCAGCGCCGGCAGCGACACATCGGAGGAATGCGCGTAGCCGACCGCGTCGTCCTTGACGGCGCGCAGGCCAAAGCCTTGCGACGTATCGTAGGTCGCCTGCTTCAGCCGCCCATTGTCGAACATCAGCGCTTCGGTCTGGCTGTATTCCAGGAACAATTCGCCATCGTCGGCACCGGCAAGGCCGCGTGCGACCTCGCTGCGAACCTGGTCGCGGTCGAGATTGGCGCGGTCGAGCAGGGAGGATGTGGCTGGGTTGGTCATGCGTCCGTCCATTATCGGGGGATGGCGGCAAGATAATGGTTTCAGACCAGTTCGGCGAGGGCGCAACGCGTCACATTACGGAAACAATAGGTTCGATGCGGGCTCGCAGCCCTACGGCAGCTTGTCATAGCCCTCGCCGAGGCCATTGAGGCTGAGCGGGAAGCCGATGCCTTCCTCGGGCGTCTCGAAGATAATGAAGGTCGCGGTCTTGGCGCTGCGGAGCTGGCCGAGCAGCTTGTCGTCCATGACAACCTCGGCGACGCAGCCATTGGGCAGGCAGCGGACGAAGCCGGCGCGTCCGACGTCCTGATTGTCGAGCTTGAGCCCGAGACCGGACGGCAGCAGCACGCCGAGCGGGGCGACCACACGCATCAGGCGGCTTTTCTGATCGGCGGTCTTGAGCACGATCACGGTCAGGCCGGCATTGGAGCGGTCCTCCGCCACCACGCTCTGGATCAGGGCGCATTGCTCGGTCTGGGCGCCCGGCGGGGTGTCACAGCGGATCTGCCAGTCGCCATGGACGGAGCGTACCGCGCCCTGCGCATGAGCCAAACCGGGGAGGGCAAGGAGAAAGGCCGCGGCCAGAAGGCCAATCAGCGTCCTGAGGCTGTCAGCCGGCCTTAGAACCGATCTTGCCATGCATCTCGAAAGCCCCATCGGGGTCGGTCCCTCTGCTCGCCTGGGTCGCTCGCGCCGGTGGACTGATACAGGAATGACGGCGTCTTGAAGGCAATTCACAAGCAAATTCCGCGCCGCCTCGGTCGCCATTGCCACCACGAATCAGGTTCCTGCGGCGCCCTGCGCCTGTGCCTACAGCGGGCAATCCGCCTGTCAAGCCGCGGCATCCCGGGAAGCGGTATTTTTATCTGATGTTACTGGGAAATATCTTGCGGGTGATGGCAGACAGAGCGGCATCAAGACTGCATTGCGATAGATCAAGAATTATGGTTTGAGAGGCTTGATTTCGGCGTTTGAGCGATCTGGCCCCAATTCCTCTTAGAGGTATTCTTGCGCGGCGGTTTGTCGGACGGGCGGGTCGAATAAGCATTTCCCAAAAACAGGGGAATGCACTTGGGGCGATTTCGTAAGGGGAGCGCGACGGCATGAAGATGTCGATGGGCCGAGTGGGCCGACACTTGCTGGGATTGGCCGTGGCGGGTCTGACGCTGGCGACGGGCGGCTCGGCATTTGCCGAGCTCGGGCAGCCGGAGCCGTGGGAATGGCACCTGCAAGGCTCCGGTTCCCCTGTCATGGACAATATTGTCTGGTTCCACAACTTCTTGTCCGTCCTGATCATCCTGATCACGCTGTTCGTTCTGGCGTTGTTGGTGATCGTGGTGATGAAGTTCAACGCGAAGGCCAATCCGGTGCCATCGCGGACCACGCACAACACGCTGATCGAGGTGGTGTGGACGCTGGTTCCGGTGCTGATCCTGGTCGGCATCGCTGTGCCGTCGTTCCGCCTGCTGTTCCTCGAGCTCGACGTGCCCAAGGCTGATCTGACGGTCAAGGCGACCGGCAAGCAGTGGTACTGGTCCTATGCTTACCCTGATAACGGCAAGTTCGAGTTCGACTCGCTGATGGCACAGGACAAGCAGCCCCGCCTGCTCGGCGTCGACAACGAGATGGTGGTACCGGTCAACAAGGTGATTCGCGTCCAGGTCACTGGCGCCGACGTCATCCACGCCTTCGCGCTGCCGTCCTTCGGCGTCAAGATCGACGCCATTCCCGGGCGGCTGAACGAGACCTGGTTCAAGGCCACCAAGACCGGCATGTTCTATGGCCAGTGCTCGGAGCTCTGCGGCAAGGACCACGCGTTCATGCCGATCGCGATCCGCGTCGTGAACGACCAGGAGTTCGCCTCCTGGGTTGAATCGGCGAAGAAGAAATATGCGAGCGGCGGCACCAGCACTTTCGCCTCCGCAGCCGGCCCGACGCAGTAAGCGCCGGGCGACGGCTTGAGGGATTTGACAGCGACATGAAGGGCGGGACCTCCAAAGGTCCGAACGGGACGCAAGGCAGGATTTGAAAATGGCAACCAGCGCAGCGGCACACGGCGATCACGCGCAAGACCACGCACATGACCACGAGCACGCCCATCCGACCGGATGGCGTCGCTACGTCTATTCGACCAACCACAAGGACATCGGCACGATGTACCTGGTTTTCGCGGTCATCGCGGGCATCATCGGTGCCGCGATGTCGATCGCGATCCGCGCCGAGTTGATGTATCCGGGCGTGCAGATATTCCACGAGACGCACACCTATAACGTCTTTGTGACCTCGCACGGCCTAATCATGATCTTCTTCATGGTCATGCCTGCGATGATCGGCGGTTTCGGCAACTGGTTCGTGCCGCTGATGATCGGCGCGCCCGACATGGCCTTCCCGCGCATGAACAACATCTCGTTCTGGCTGCTGCCGGCCTCCTTCGCGCTGCTGCTGATCTCGACCTTCGTCGAAGGCGAGCCCGGTGCCAACGGCGTCGGCGCCGGCTGGACCTTGTATGTGCCGTTGTCGGCCTCCGGCCACCCGGGCCCCGCCGTCGACTTCGCGATCCTCTCGCTGCATCTGGCGGGCGCCTCATCGATCCTCGGGGCCATCAACTTCATCACCACGATCTTCAACATGCGCGCGCCGGGCATGACCCTGCACAAGATGCCGCTGTTCGTATGGTCGATCCTGGTGACGGTGTTCCTGCTGCTGCTGTCGCTGCCGGTGCTTGCCGGCGCGATCACCATGCTGCTTACCGACCGTAACTTCGGCACCACCTTCTTCAACCCCGAGGGCGGCGGCGATCCGGTGCTGTTCCAGCATCTGTTCTGGTTCTTCGGTCACCCCGAGGTGTACATCCTGATTCTGCCTGGCTTCGGCATGATCAGCCAGATCGTCTCGACCTTCTCGCGCAAGCCCGTGTTCGGCTATCTCGGCATGGCCTACGCCATGGTCGCGATCGGCGGCATCGGCTTCGTGGTGTGGGCCCACCACATGTACACGGTCGGCATGTCCTCGGCGACGCAGGCCTATTTCGTCGCCGCGACCATGGTGATCGCGGTTCCGACCGGCGTGAAGATCTTCTCGTGGATCGCCACCATGTGGGGCGGCTCGATCGATTTCCGCGCCCCGATGATCTGGGCGGTGGGCTTCATCTTCCTGTTCACGGTCGGTGGCGTGACCGGCGTCGTGCTGGCGAACGCGGGCGTCGATCGCGTGCTCCAGGAGACCTACTACGTCGTCGCTCACTTCCACTACGTGCTGTCGCTCGGCGCGGTGTTCGCGATCTTCGCCGGCTGGTACTACTGGTTCCCGAAGATGTCGGGCTACATGTACAACGAGACGCTCGCGAAGGCCCACTTCTGGGTCACCTTCGTCGGCGTCAACCTGGTGTTCTTCCCGCAGCACTTCCTCGGCCTGTCGGGCATGCCGCGCCGCTATGTCGACTATCCCGACGCGTTCGCGGGCTGGAACCTGATCTCCTCGCTCGGCTCCTACATCTCCGGTTTCGGCGTGTTGATCTTCCTCTATACCGTGATCGACGCCTTCGCGAAGAAGGTTCCGGCGGGCGACAATCCCTGGGGTGCGGGCGCCACCACGCTGGAGTGGACGCTGTCCTCGCCGCCGCCCTTCCACCAGTTCGAGGTGCTGCCCCGCGTGCAGTAAGCCGAATCCCGCGGCGCCCGAGACGGGCGCCGCGGCTCTTTAACGAAGCGAGTTGAATTAGTGTCCGTCCTCGACCAGAACGCCATCGACTTCAATCCCCGCATCTCCGAGGCGGAGGTCGGCGACTACCTGACGCTGCTGAAGCCGCGGGTGATGTCACTCGTGATCTTCACCGCGCTGGTCGGCATGGCGATGGCGCCGGGGCACTTCCACTGGGTGCTCGCGATCACCTCGCTGCTCTGCATCGGCGTCGGCGCCGGCGCCTCCGGCGCGCTCAACATGGCGCTCGAGGGCGACATCGATTCCAAGATGTCGCGCACCGCCAACCGCCCGATCCCGCGCGGCCGAATCACCCGGCCCGAGGCGATGGCGTTCGGCATGACGCTCGCCTTTTTCTCGGTGATGACGCTCGGCATCCTCGTCAACTGGATCGCGGGCGCGCTGCTCGCCTTCACCATCTTCTTCTACGTCGTGATCTACACGATGGGCCTGAAGCGCTGGACTGCGCAGAACATCGTGATCGGCGGCGCCGCCGGCGCGCTGCCGCCGGTGGTGGCCTGGGCGTCCGTCACAGGCACGGTCGACGTCGAGCCGCTGCTGCTGTTCGCCATCATCTTCTTCTGGACCCCGCCGCACTTCTGGGCGCTGGCGCTGTTCCGCTCCGACGATTACGCGCGCGCCGGCGTTCCGATGCTGCCCAACGTCGCCGGCCCGGACGCGACCCGTCTCCAGATCCTGCTCTACACCATCGTGCTGATCGCGGTCGCCGCCGCGCCCTGGGCGCTCGGCTATTTCGACGCCATCTACGGCGTGACCTCGCTGATCCTGGGCGCGGGCATGCTGGTGCTCGCCATCAACGTCTATGTGCGCCGGACGCGAGCTGCGTCGCTGCGCGCGACGCGAAAACTGTTTGCCTTCTCGATCCTGTATCTGTTCGCGCTGTTCGCGACTTTGCTGGCCGAGGTCGTATTCCCTGTGCTTGCCCGGATGGTAGGGGGCGCATGATCACGGCAATGGCTGACAAACCCGAGCCAGATGGAATTGTCCTCACCGAGGCGCAGCTGAAGAGCCGCCGCCAGCGTTCGATCGCGATCGCGCTTGCGCTCGGCGTGCTCGTGGTGCTGTTCTTTGCCGTGACCATGGTCAAGGGACCGGCCGTACTCGTGCGGCCGATGTAGAAAACATGGATCAGAAGCCGACCATATCGCGGGATCAGAGCCGAACGGCCAGGAAAGGCCGCTCAGGAGGCTTGGGCCGCGATGTGCTGGTCGCCTCGATCTGCGGCGGCGTGGTGGCGCTGATGGTCGGCGCATCCTATGCGGCCGTGCCGTTCTACAACTGGTTCTGCCGCGCCACCGGCTTCAACGGCACGACCCAGGTCGCGACCTCGGCGCCGGCCAGCGGCCCGATCGCACGCAAGATCGCAGTGCGTTTCGATTCCAACGTCGCGCCCGGCCTGCCCTGGAAGTTCGAGCCTGAGCAGACCGAGATCGAGGTCAATATCGGCCAGGTCACGACCATCTATTACACCGTGACCAACCAGGCCGCGCGCACCACGGCAGGGCAGGCGGCCTACAATGTCGCGCCGCTGACGGTCGGGTCCTATTTCCAGAAGATCAACTGCTTCTGCTTCACCGAGCAGACCATGGCGCCCGGAGAGAAGCGCGAGATGCCCGTGGTGTTCTATGTCGATCCGTCGATCGCCGGCGACCACGACAATGACGGGCTGAACACGATCACGCTGTCCTACACCTTCTATCCGGTGAAGGATCCGGTGGTGAAACCGCTCGCATCCGGCGACGACAACAAACGCAAGGGAAATCTCCAGCCGCCGGGTTGACGCCCATGGGTTGGAACTAGGGGATAAGTGCCTGACAGGCACGGGATTGAGGAGACAGACCGCAATGGCTACCGCGCAAGGCAAGCACCACGACTACCATCTGGTCGATCCTTCTCCGTGGCCGGTGGTCGGCTCGATCTCGGCCTTCATCATGGCGGTCGGCGCGATCGGATGGATGCACCACATGTTCTCGGCCGCGCCGATCGTGTTCGGTGTCGGCACCGTCGGCGTGCTCTACACCATGGCGAGCTGGTGGGGGGATGTGATCAAGGAGGCCCAGTACAAGGGCGATCACACCCGCGTCGTGCAGCTGCATCACCGCTACGGCATGATCCTGTTCATCGCCTCCGAAGTGATGTTCTTCGTTGCCTGGTTCTGGGCCTATTTCAACGCGGCGCTGTTCCCGGCCGATGCCGTCCACGCCACCCGCGATGCGATCTTCGGCTGCGGTCTCGGCACCGCTGCCGGCGCCTGCGCGGTGCCCGGCACCTGGCCGCCCCACGGCATCGAGACTTTCGATCCCTGGCACCTGCCGCTGCTCAACACGCTGATCCTGCTGACGTCCGGCACCACGGTCACCTGGGCGCACCACGCGCTGCTCGAGAACGATCGCCAGGGTCTGAAATACGGGCTGATCCTCACCGTGCTGCTGGGCGCGACCTTCACCTGCGTGCAGGCCTACGAGTACAGCCACGCGGCGTTCTCGTTCGCCGGAAACGTGTACGGCGCGACCTTCTTCATGGCGACAGGCTTCCACGGCTTCCACGTGCTGGTCGGCACCATCTTCCTGATCGTGTGCCTTGCGCGCGCCTATGCCGGCCACTTTACGCCGACCCAGCATCTCGGCTTCGAGTTCGCCGCCTGGTACTGGCACTTCGTTGACGTGGTCTGGTTGTTCCTGTTCCTCTGCATCTATGTCTGGGGACACGGCGCCGAGACCATGGCCCACGGCGCGCACTGAGTTGCGATCGTTCTCCTAGGCAAAGGGCGGCCGCGGGGCCGCCCTTTCGCTTTCCAGCGGCCGAGGCCGCAGCCGAAACCGTGATAGGCTTGCGCGTCATGAACGATACTGCCGACACGCCTAAGCCCCAGGTGACGGTCCTGCAAAGCGCATTGCGCGGGCTCGCCTGCAAATGCCCGCGCTGCGGTGAGGGCAAGCTTTACGCGGGCTTCCTGACGCTCGCCCCCTGCTGCAACCGCTGTGGCCTCGACTACGCCTTCATCGATGCCGGCGACGGTCCGGCGATCTTCATCATCATGCTGGCAGGCGCGATCGTGGTCGGCTGCGCGCTCGTCGTCGAGGTCAAGTATCAGCCGCCATTCTGGCTGCATGCCGTCCTGTGGCTGCCGCTGATCCTGGCCACCACGCTTCTGCCGCTTCGCTCGATGAAGTCGCTGCTGATCGCGCTGCAATTCCACCACAAGGCAGCACCTGGCCGGCTGGTCGACCGCGCGAAATGACCGAGACCCCGCGCAAGCCCCGCGTGGCCGGCTTCATGCTGTTCACGCTTCTGCTGACCGCGGCTTTCGTCGCGCTCGGGATCTGGCAATTGCAGCGCCGCACCGCCAAGCACGCGCTGATCGCCGCGCTCACCGAGCGCCTTGCCGCAGCCCCCGTCGCGCTGCCGTCGCCGGCGCAATGGAGCGCGTTGACGCCTGCGCTCGACGAATTCCGCCGCGTCAGCTTCGCCGCGACCTATGCCGCTGCGCCGGATGCGATGGTCTATTCCTCCGGCTCCGCGGTGCGCAAGGATGCCTCCGGCCCTGGCACCTGGGCCTTCCTGCCAGCGCAACTGCCTGATGGCGAGATCGTGGTGATCGATGCCGGTTTCGTCGAGAACACGATGCAGGAGCGCAGCGTCGAGGATCGCGCGGTGAAAAAGCTCGTCACCGGCACGCCCGTCGCGCTCACCGGCTATCTGCGCTTCCCGGAAGAGCCGGGCTGGCTCACGCCGGCGGAGAACCGCGACAAGCGGCTATGGTTCGTGCGCGATCATCTGGCGATCGCGCGTGCGCTTGGATGGGGCGCGGTCGCGCCGTTCTATGTCGATCTCGAGCAGCCGGCGCCCGCGAACAATATTCCGCGCCCCGGTGCGCTCGACGTGCATCTGAAAGACGACCATCTGCAATACGCCATCACATGGTTCGCTTTGGCCGGCGCGGTGCTCATCGCGTTCGGAGTCTGGCTGAAGGGGCGGCGGCCGGGTACCGCGAGCCCGTAAGTTCCAGGTGGGAACCCGGTATCGCCCGGGCTTTCCTATTCAGCGCATATTCACGAGGGTGATCCTAAGCCGCTCTCAGATTTTTCCGCGGTCAACAGGATTGCCGGGCGTTGAGCGATTTCGATCAGATGGGACTTGTCGTCGATTGGGTGGACGCCTGCCGGAGGGGCGACCTTGCGATGCTTCTCGACCTCTATGCCGACGACGGCGCAGTGGAATGCAGCTGCAACGGCACGCGCGTCTATCGCGGCCGGAGCGAACTCGAAACCTATTGGGGTCCGAAAGTCGGCGCTTTCTCTTCAGCAGGCTTTGGCCTCGAGGAAATCCATCCGGTGCAGAACGGTGTCGATCTCGAATATTCCGTCGCAGGCGCCCTGCGCATTCGCGCCTCGTTCCGCTTCAGCGCGGAAGGCAAGATCCACAGCATGCTGTGCCGGCCCGCGCAGCAAGGCTCTCACGATTGCGGCGCGTGCTAGAGTGGGATGACTGTTGGTTGAATCGCTGCGAGCCCCGGACTCGGATTACCTCTCCCGTAGGGAGAGCTGAACTGGCGACCGGTCTTGATTTCATCGCGTGCTAGCCTGAGATCGGTTCGTCCCTGAACTCCCCGACCGGAAGGCGGCAGCGCACATAGGTGCGTTCGTCTGCGCGCAGCAGCGACAGCGATCCGCTGAGCGCACGCACGCGCTCGTGCATGCCGGTCAGGCCGCGGCCGAAGACATTGTCGGCGGGAAAGCCGCCGCCGTCATCGGAGACTTCAACCGTGAGCGCATTGCCCGATATCGCCGCCTCCACATGGGCTTCGTGCGCGGCAGCGTGGCGCAGCACGTTGGTCAAGGCCTCCTGGATCACGCGGTAGACAGTGTGCGCCAGCGGCCCGTCGATCCCGTCGAGATCGGGATCGATCGTCGCGGAGAGGCCGATATGCGGCGCCTGTCCGCGAAAGTTGCGAAGCAGTGTCTGCACGCTGGCTTCGAGCCCCAATTCCTCGATATAGAGCGGCCGCAACCGGTCGAGGATGCGGCGGTTGGTCTGCTGGAGCGCCTCGACCGATAGCATCAGCTCCTGCACGGAGTTGCCGAGATGTCCCATCTGCGGCGAGGCTTCGCTCAGCGCGATCGTGCCGGCGCGGATGCTGAACAGTAGCGGGCCGAGCTCGTCGTGCAGCTCTCGGGCGAGATCGCGCCGCTCGTTGTCCTGAAGCGACACAAGCCGGCGTAACAGGTCGCGATTGTCCTGGCTCAATTGCGCGAGCGTCGCGGCCAGCGCATTGGCCTCCTCGCAGCCGCGCCTGATCTCCGGCGGGCCCGCGACAGGTATCGGCGTCGCATAATCGCCGCACCGGATTCGGGTGAGGCCTGCGCCGAGATCCCGAAGGGGCCGCAGCGCCGATCGTGCGAAGAGATAGGCGATCGTTCCGGTCAGCACCATCAACACGGCGACGAGACCGGCCAGCGCCAGAAGACCGATCCATTTCTCGAACAGGTCCGCCGACAGGTCGGGCACAAACACGATGTCGCCGACGCGTTTGCCGTCGATGATGACAGGAGATGCCGCCTCGATATCGGGGATGGCGATCAGGTCGACGAACCATTGCGGTACGCCCTGCACGTCGCGCAGACCCTCCCTCACGGAAGGCGCGGGACCTGCGTCGAGGGGACGGAATTGGATATCCGAGGAGGTGCCCAAGGAATTGACAAAGGCATCGAGCATCTTCCGCGGATGATCGGACGCACTCAAGCTGGTGTTGAGCGCGACAGCGACGGCTTGGGTCGCGCGCCGACCTGGTTGATTCTCGTCGGCGAGCTGGCCCGACGCAAAGACCTGGAGCAGCACGCCGCCCATGGCCAACGCGGCGAGAAAGCTCAAGCCGAGCGGAAGAAACAGCTGGGTTCTGAACGACAGTCGTTGCCACATTAGGTCAATTCTAACGCGCTTCGGCGGGATTCTCTCTTTCCATTTGTTCCCGCCAGTCTATGAGTCCTCGAAACAAGAGAGTGCGCGATGCAAGATAATGCCAAGCTGGCGACCCGGGTCCTCATCGTCGACGACCATCCCGTTGTACTGTCAGGTTGTCGCACCCTGTTTGCCTCGGACCACTCGATCCGCATCGACGAGGCGAGCGACGCCAAATCCGGACACAAGGCCTATATCAACAAGCGGCCCGACGTCACCGTGATCGACATCAGCCTGCCTGACGTCTCCGGCTTCGAGCTGATGCGCCGGATTCGCAAGGACGACCCGAACGCCAAGATCATCATGTTCAGCATGAATGAAGATCCGGCCTTCGTGGTGCGCGCGGTGGAGCTCGGGGCGCAGGGTTATGTCTCCAAGGGCGACGATCCCCGGATCCTGCTCAAGGCGGTGCGCAAGGTGGTCGCGGGCGACAACTTCATCTCGCCGCAGCTTGCGGAGGCCGTGACCTTCTCGGGCGCTGCAATCAAGGCCAATCCGGCCTCGCAAATGACGCCGCGGGAGCTCGAAATTCTGCGCCTGCTCGGGCGCGGCAACAAGATCGTCGAGGTCGCCGAGGCGCTCGGTATCTCCTACAAGACCGTCGCCAACACGACGTCCCTGCTCAAGCAGAAGCTGGGGGCCAAGAACCATTCCGACCTGATCCGGATCGCGGTGGAAATCGGGATGAACTGACCCGTCGGAGGCCGAACCGGCTGCTCCAGGACGCAGCCGGTTCGGCCGGTGGATCGGCCCGCCGCGCGTCCGGGCAATGTGTGGACGACGGCTGATACCCTCCGCGGACATAAATGGGACGGCATGGCGTTCGTTCCCCGTCCTGTGCGATCAGCCGGGAAAAAGCGGCAGGGCGATCAGGTCCGAGGCGGTTGCACGGTCAGCACGGCCGACGTGTATCGGGAAAAACAGGAACATTTGGCGACGCGTGCCGTTTTTCTTCTTGACGATCCCGTGACAGGTGACGATAGCTCGAACGAACGAATTTCGGGGCGGGCGCCCTGGCGACGAATACCGGGTCTGCACACATCAACGACAGACCTTCCAAGAGGGGGGCTGCGGCATCGCCGCAGCCCCTTTTCGTTGGGCATGGTGCAGCCTCGCAAAACGCTCTATGGTGCCGGAAGCCTCTGGCGGAAGAACTAGGAACATCGTGAAATCAAAGGCTTAAGACCCGGATTCTGTCTGGGCCAGCCTTTGGAGGGCAGTTTGACTCGTTATATCTCGACCCGGGGCGAAGCCCCCGAGCTTGGCTTCTGTGACGTGATGCTGACAGGGCTTGCCCGCGACGGCGGCCTCTATGTACCGGTCACCTGGCCGCTTCTGTCGACAGAGACGATCGCAGGCTTCTTCGGGCGCCCCTATTGGGAGGTCGCGGTCGATGTCATCCGTCCGTTCGTGGGCGGTGAGATTTCGGACGCCGAGCTCGGCCGCATGGCGAACGAGGCCTATGCCACCTTCCGTCATCCGGCTGTGGTGCCGCTGCGCCAGATGTCGCCGCATCAGTTCGTGCTGGAGCTGTTCCACGGTCCGACGCTCGCGTTCAAGGACGTGGCGATGCAGTTGATCTCGCGGCTGATGGACCATGTGCTCGCCAAGCGCGGCCAGCGCACCACCATCGTCGTCGCGACGTCGGGCGACACCGGCGGCGCCGCGGTTGACGCGTTTGCCGGCCTCGAAAATGTCGACCTCATCGTGCTGTTTCCGCACAAGCGCATCTCCGAGGTGCAGCAGCGCATGATGACGACGACGGGTGCGGCCAATGTGCATGCGCTCGCCATCGAGGGCAATTTCGACGACTGCCAGGCGCTGGTGAAGGGGATGTTCAACAACCATCGCTTCCGCGATGCGACCTCGCTGTCCGGCGTCAACTCCATCAACTGGGCGCGCATCGTCGCGCAGGTGGTCTACTATTTCGCCTCCGCGGTTGCCGCCGGTGCGCCGGCGCGCGCGGTGGATTTCATCGTGCCGACCGGCAATTTCGGCGACATCTTTGCGGGCTACGTCGCCAAGCGCATGGGACTTCCGGTGCGCACCCTGCGAATTGCCGCCAACGTCAACGACATCCTCGCCCGCACGCTCAAGACCGGCATCTACGAGGTGCGCGAGGTGCACGCGACCGCCTCGCCCTCGATGGACATCCAGATCTCCTCGAATTTCGAGCGGCTGCTGTTCGAAGCAGGCAAGCGCGATGCTTCGAGCGTGCGCCGGTTGATGGAGCAGCTGAAACAGTCGGGCCGCTTCGTGTTGCCGGATGCGATGCTCGCCGCTATCCGCGAGGAGTTCGACGCCGGCCGCGCCGACGAGACCGAAACCGCCGCAGCGATCCGCGCCGCCTGGCGCGAGGCCGGCGAGCTGGTCGATCCGCACACCGCCGTGGCGCTCGCCGTTGCCGATCGCGACACCACCGACACGACCGTGCCCAACATCGTGCTCTCGACGGCGCATCCCGCCAAATTCCCTGATGCTGTGGCTGCGGCCTGTGGCCAGCGGCCGCAGCTGCCGGCCTGGCTCGACGGCCTCATGACCAAATCCGAACACATGAAGGTGATGAAGAACGATCAGAGCGAGGTGGAGCGGTTCGTGCTGTCGGTCAGCCGCGCCGCAAAACAGGGAGTTGCCGGATGAGCGTCGAGATCTCCAAGCTTGCCTCTGGCCTGACCGTCGTCACCGACAACATGCCCCACCTGGAGACCGCCGCGCTCGGCGTGTGGGCCGGCGTTGGCGGTCGCGACGAGAAGCCGAACGAGCACGGCATCTCGCATCTTCTGGAACATATGGCGTTCAAGGGCACCACCGGGCGCTCCTCGCGCGAGATCGTGGAGGAGATCGAGGCGGTCGGCGGTGACCTCAATGCCGGCACCTCGACCGAGACGACCTCCTATTACGCCCGCGTGATGAAGGACGACGTGCCGCTTGCGCTCGACGTGCTCGCCGACATCCTCGCCAATCCCGCCTTCGAGCCCGACGAGCTCGAGCGCGAGAAGAATGTCATCGTGCAGGAGATCGGCGCGGCCCAGGACACGCCCGACGACGTCGTGTTCGAGCATCTCAACGAGCTCTGCTATCCCGACCAGCCGATGGGGCGTTCGCTGCTCGGCACCGCCAAGACGCTGAAAAGCTTCAATCGCGACTCGCTCCGCAGCTACCTCTCGACGCATTACCGCGGGCCCGACATGGTGGTGGCGGCGGCGGGCGCCGTCGATCACCAGCAGGTGGTCGCCGAGGTCGAGAAGCGTTTTTCAAGTTTCGACGCCACGCCGGGGCCGAAGCCGCAGGCAGCCCAGTTCGGCAAGGGGGGCGCCAAGGTCGTGCACCGCGAGCTCGAGCAGGCGCATCTGACGCTGGCGCTGGAGGGCGTGCCGCAGACGGATTTGTCGCTGTTCTCGCTCCAGGTGTTCACCAACATCCTCGGCGGCGGAATGTCGTCGCGGTTGTTCCAGGAGGTGCGTGAGAAGCGCGGCCTCTGCTACTCGATCTACACCTTCCACGCGCCCTATACCGACACCGGCTTCTTTGGCCTCTACACCGGCACGGATCCAGCCGATGCGCCGGAGATGATGGAGGTCGTGGTCGACATCATGAATGATTCGGTGGAGACCTTGACCGAGGCCGAGATCGCCCGCGCCAAGGCGCAGATGAAGGCGGGCCTGTTGATGGCGCTGGAGAGCTGCTCCTCGCGCGCTGAGCAGCTGGCCCGGCACGTCCTGGCCTATGGACGGCCGCAGACGGTGCAGGAGCTGGTCGCCAGGATCGACGCCGTCAGCATCGAATCGACCCGCGACGCCGCGCGTGCGCTGCTTTCGCGCAGCCGCCCCGCGGTTGTCGCATTGGGCAGCGGCAGGGGTCTGGACACGGCGGTGTCTTTTGCGGAAGGATTGACCCGGGCGCGCGCCAAAGCTCGGCTGCACTAAAGGCGCGGGTGCACTAGGAATCGCGCACGACCGCCCCGGGAAGCATCACCATGGCCCTCTTTCGCCTGCCATCCAGTGGACCTGCTGCTCTCGCCCCCCGCGGCAACGGCCTGTTGCTGCGCGCCCCGCAGATGTCGGACTTCCTGCAGTGGGCGCATTTGCGCGAGACCAGCCGCGATTATTTGACGCCGTGGGAGCCGATCTGGCCCTCGGACGATCTGACCCGGTCCGGCTTCCGCCGCCGCCTGCGTCGCTATTCCGAGGATATTGCCGCGGACCGCTCCTATCCCTTTCTGATCTTCCGCGAGCTCGACGGCGCCATGGTCGGCGGCATCACGCTCGCCAATGTCCGGCGCGGCATCGTCCAGGCCGGCACGATCGGCTATTGGGTCGGCCAGCCGCATGCCCATCGCGGCTACATGTCCGCGGCGCTGCGGGTTCTGTTGCCGACATTGTTCGGTGAGCTCAATCTGCATCGGGTCGAGGCCGCCTGCATCCCCACCAATGCGCCGTCGATCCGGGTGCTGGAGAAGTGCGGCTTCTCCCGCGAGGGGCTGGCGCGCCGCTATCTCTGCATCAACGGGGTCTGGCAGGACCATCTGCTGTTCGGCCTGCTGCACGAGGATTTCCGCGGCTGAGCCGAGCGACCGCGCACGCCGCGTTGTTTTCCCGCCTTGGGATCGCCGATTTTGGCGATATAACCCGCACCAGCCGGCGTTCGGCCGGGATGTTGTCCATGGAGTCATGTCGTTCATGAATGAGCTTCGATCATTGCGGAATGCGCTGCGGCGAGGCCCGGTGATCGCGCTGGCGCTGTCGGTGTCATTGGCGACCATCTCGCCGGTCGCGGCGCAATCGCTGACCGACCGCTTCAAGAGCCTGTTCGGCGGTAAATCCGACGAGCCTGCGCAGCCCAAGCCGGCGCCTGCGCCGGGCCAGCCGGCGGCCGATGACGATATCGATTGCCCGCAGGTCACGGTGCGCGCCGGCGCCTCCACTTACGGGGTCGGGGCGACGGGCAAGCCCGCCGTCGGCAACGACGTGCGTTTCCAGGCCTCGATCACCAGGATGGCGCGCGAATGCAACCGCAATGGCGGCGAGATCACTGCCCGCATCGGCATCCAGGGCCGCGTCATCGCGGGCCCCGCCGGCGCGCCTCCCTCGGTCGAGGTGCCCCTGCGTATCGCGGTGGTACAGGGCGGCGTCGGCGAGAAGGTGATCGCCTCGAAGGCCTACCGGACCACGGTCGAGATGTCGCAAGGCGGCAGCGTGCCCTTCACCTTCGTCGCCGAGGATCTGTCCTATCCGGTGCCGTCGGCCGCGGTCGCCGATTCCTACATCTTCTATGTCGGCTTCGATCCGCAGGTGCTCACGCCCGAGCCGAAGGCGCGAAAGAAGAAGTAGGGCGGCGCTGCAATCTCAGTCGTCATGCCCGGGCTTGTCCCGCCTGCGCGGCCGAAGCCGCTTCGGCGAGGCGAAGGCCCGGGCATCCACGTCTTGGTTGCAACCCGGAAAGAACGTGGATGGCCGGGACAAGCCCGGCCATGACGGTGCGGAAGTATCCCGTCCCAACAAAAAAGCCGGCGCTATCCGCGCCGGCTTTTTTGATCGGTGAGGCTCTCGCCCTCAGTTCAGCTTCTGCCGAACCTCGGTGATACCCTTGGCGAGCAGGTCGTCGGCGACCTGGCCCTTGACCGACTGCGACAGGATCGTCGAGGCGGCTTGCACTGCGGCTTCCGCGGCCGCGGCGCGGACGTCGGCGACCGCCTGGGCCTCGGCGAGCGCAATCTTGCTCTCCGCGGTCTTGGTGCGGCGGGCGACGAAGTCTTCCAACTTCGCCTTGGCCTCGGTCGCGATGCGTTCGGCTTCGCTCCTGGCGTTGGCGATGATGTCGGCCGCCTCGCGTTCGGCCGAAGCGCTGCGCGCCTTGTAGTCGGCCAGCACCTTGGCGGCTTCCTGCTTGAGGCGCGTCGCGTCGTCGAGTTCGGCCTTGATGCGCACGGCCCGATGGTCGAGCGCAGCCATCGCCTTCTTGAAGACGCCGAGATAGCCGAACCCGACCATCAGGATCACGAAGGCGACGGCGACCCAGGTTTCAGGATCGAAGAACATATCGACTAACCCTTCAAGGACGCATCAACGGCGGCATTGACCGACGCCGCATCCGGAACCGCGCCGGTGAGCTGCTGTACGATCGTGCCTGCCGCATCGGCCGCGATGCCGCGGACGTTGCTCATGGCGGCCGTGCGGGTCGAGGCGATGGTCTTCTCCGCCTCGGCGAGTTTGGCCGCCAGCTGCTCTTCCAGTGCCTTGCGCTCGGCTTCCGCCTGCGCATTGGCCTTGTCGCGGGATTCGTTGCCGATGGCCTGTGCTCGCGCGCGCGCCGAAGCGAGCTCGCCTTCATAGGCCTTCAGCGCCGCCTCGGACTGGTCCTTCAGCGTCTGCGCCTCGGCGAGGTCACCCTCGATCTTGTTCTGACGCGCTTCGATCGCACCGCCGACCTTCGGCAGAGCGAGCTTGGACACGATCACGTAAAGCAGGACGAAGAAGATCGCGAGCGACACCAGCTGCGAAGCAAAGGTGCTGCTCTCGAACGGCGGAAAGCCACCGCCGTGACCGCCTTCGGCCTCGGTGTGGGCGCCCGCCGCCGGACTCTTTGCCCCGCCATGACTCTCGGCCATGGAGTACTCCCGTTGCTGTCACGCGCCGCTTCGGATGAAGCGGCGCGAAAGGGCGTTCCTTAGAAAACGAACAGCAGAAGCAGCGCGATCAGCAGCGAGAAGATGCCGAGCGCTTCGGTCACGGCGAAGCCGAAGATCAGGTTGCCGAACTGGCCCTGAGCGGCCGACGGATTGCGCACGGCTGCGGCGAGGTAGTTGCCGAAGATCACGCCCACGCCGACGCCCGCGCCGCCCATGCCGATGCATGCGATGCCCGCGCCGATAAGTTTTGCTGCTGCCGGATCCATTTTAGACTCCTTGGAAGAAAGATTGGGTTGTGGGTGGAAATTCCCCGGACCGCTTAGTGTCCCGGATGAATGGCGTCGTTGAGGTAGATGCAGGTCAGGATCGCAAACACATAGGCTTGCAGGAACGCGACCAGGATCTCGAGGGCGTAGAGCGCGATGGTGAGCGCCAGCGGCAGCACGCCGCCGACCCAGCCGAGGGCGCCGAGCGAGAAGCCCAGCATGGCGACGAAGCCCGCGAACACCTTCAGCGCGATGTGGCCGGCCAGCATGTTGGCGAACAGACGAATGCTGTGCGAGACCGGCCGCAGGAAGAACGACAGGACCTCGATGAACATGACCAGCGGCAGGACGTAGCCGGGGACGCCGTGGGGAACGAAAATCTTGAAGAACTTCACGCCGTTCTTGGCGACGCCGTAGATCAGCACGGTGAAGAAGACCAGCAGCGCCAGACCTGCGGTGACGATCAGATGGCTCGAGATCGTGAAGGTATAGGGGACGATGCCGACCAGGTTCGAGACGCAGATGAACATGAACAGCGAGAAGATCAGCGGGAAGAACTTCATGCCTTCCGCGCCGGCGGTCGAACGGATGGTCGAGGCGACGAATTCGTAGGAGATCTCGGCGACCGACTGCAGGCGGCCCGGAACCAGCTGGGTGCCGCTGGCCAGCATCAGGATCGAGATGATCGCCACGGCCACCAGCATGTAGAGCGATGAATTGGTGAAGGCGATCGTCTGATTGCCGATATGGCCGATCGTGAAGAGAGGCTCGATGTTGAACTGGTGGATCGGATCGATTTTCATCGGTGCGGCATCTCTTGGTCTGCCGGACGAGCCGGCGTGTCTCGGTCTGCCGGCCGGGCCGGCTCGCGCCGGCGAAACCGGCACGGCAATTCCTCTCTTGTCGGATTGGGCTTTAAGAACCGCCGCGCCTGTTCTGACCCGCGCCCGCCGTCCTCACCACATTCACCACGCCGGCCACGAAGCCCAGCAGCATGAACACGATAAATCCGAAAGGCGACGTCGACAGCAAGCGGTCGAAACCCCAGCCAATCCCCGCCCCGACAGCGACACCGGCGACCAACTCGGAGGATAACCGAAAACCAAGCGCCATCGCCGAGGCTCTGGCCGCTTTGTCTTCTCCGTCACCTGCGGGTTGCTCGGCCTTGACGTGGCGGTCGCGAAATTCGGACAACCGCTGATCAAGATTTCCGAGCCGTTCGGAAAGCGCAGCTTCCTCGGACGATCTATCGCGATCTCCATTCCCGCCGTGTCCCGTGTCCTGAGCCATGCCACGAAGACCCGAAACGCTGCGGTTGAATGGAAATTACGCCCGCCACCCTCAAAAGCCGCGCGGACCATACTGACCGCACATAATCAAGTCAAGCCAAGTCACGATCGCGTCGTGATCGATTATGTATTTGATTTTATGGAGGATATTGGCCTGCCCGTCAGCGCTGCGCACAGCGTGACGCCGCACCGCAGCAGCTCTCCGCGCGATCGACACTTATGGTCGACATTTCGCCGCGCTTCCGGGATCAAAGGCACCGTTGCCATCGTTGATCTCGCAGATCAGGTTTTTGACGGCGGATTCGCGCGAGCCGGCGATGCGCCGTTGCCCGGCGGGGTGTAGAATTCAACCATGTGCCACCTGCGCGACGTGGCGGAGGGCCCGATGTATCAGGCAAAACCATCCACAAGATCACGGCTTGCGGCGGCGATTGTCGTGGTAACGACGCTCAGCGGCAGTCTGGTTGCCGCGCAATCGGCGCCCGACGGCGAGAACGGCCGCTACAGCATGACCCCGACCCCCGACGGCGTGCTGCGGCTGGATACCCGCACCGGCACGGTCTCGACCTGCAGCAAGAACGGCTCTGGCTGGGCCTGCTACGCCGTGCCCGACGAACGCTCCGCGCTCGATGCCGAGATCGGCCGCCTCCAGGCCGAGGTCGAAAGGCTGAAGGGGCAGCTCGCTGCCGGGCCGACCGTCTCGGGCAAGATCGACGAGGCGATGCCCAGATCCGACCCGCTCAAGAAAGCGGAGCCGCAAGCACGTGGACCCAAGGTCGCCGAGGGCGAGCGCAAGCTCGAGATCCCGCTGCCCAGCGACCAGGATCTCGACCGCGCGATGTCGTTTCTGGAAAAGGCCTGGCGTCGGCTGATCGACATGGCCAACCGCGTGCAAAAGGACGTGTCGGGCAGGATTTGAGGACCCCTTTGCACCATCCGCGCGTTTAACTCTCGTAGCAACCATTAAAGCGACGTCCGATTGCCATTGAGCATGACGCCTTGCTTGCGGCCGTCAAGGCGTGGCCTGGC
>NZ_JAFCLG010000036.1 GCF_018129685.1 Bradyrhizobium manausense | reverse complement strand
CTCGGGCGGCCACCCGGGCTGGGCCATTCCTCACGGAACGGCACCATCATAAGCGATCGCGCTAATACAAGGGTGGGCAAAGCGAAGCGTGCCCACCAGCTATCGCGATAATTGAAAGATGGTGGGCACGGCGCTTGCGCGCCTTTGCGCACCCTACGGCAGCTTTCCGAGTTGAAAGAGAGTCATGACCTCAACCAGATCGACGCGCTCCACACCGTCGACGGTGCGTGCCACAAGCGTCAGCACCGCGATGTTGACGGTGCAGACCTCAGGCTGCGGCTTCATCGACCTCACGGCCGAGGCCGCGCAGTTCATCGCCGACGTTCATGCGCGGGACGGCGCGCTGACGCTGTTCATTCGCCACACCTCGGCGTCGCTGACGATCCAGGAGAACGCCGACCCTTCCGTGCTCGTCGATCTCACCACGGTGCTGGCGCGGCTCGCGCCGGAGGATGAGGATGCAGGCTGGACCCACGACACCGAGGGGCCGGACGACATGCCCGCGCACGTCAAGACCATGTTGACCGAGACGTCGCTCCATGTGCCGGTCCTCGATGGCGCGCTCGCGCTCGGCACCTGGCAGGCGATCTATCTGATCGAACACCGTGCTCGCCCGCATCGCCGCGAAATCGTGCTGCAATTCATCGGCGCGGCGCGGTGACGAGAACAAAACCGGCCGCGGTTCCCCGCGGCCGGTTTGTCGTGCCCGAAGCCGGCGTCGCGCCGGCTTGCTGCGATCAGTTCGTGTTGATGTCGACGTCCTTGGTCTCGGGGAGGAACAGGAAGCCGACCACCGCGGTGATCACCGCGAAGCCGATCGGATACCACAGACCCGCGTAGATATCGCCGGTCGAGGCCACTATGGCGAAGGCGGTCGCGGGCAACAGTCCGCCGAACCAGCCGTTGCCGATGTGGTAGGGCAGCGACATCGAGGTGTAGCGGATCTTGGTCGGGAACAGCTCGACCAGCATCGCCGCGATCGGCCCGTAGACCATGGTGACGAAGATCACCAGGATGAACAGGAGCCCAATGATGGCGGCGACCTGCGGGCGGAAGATGTCCAACGGATTCGACATCTTCACGATGCCGGGGTCGCCCGCTTTGGGATAGCCGGCGGCCTGCACCGCGGCGAGCACCGCCGGGTTGCCGTCCTTGGCGTTGGGGTAGGCCACGTCCTTGCCGTTGACCACGATCTTGACACCGGAGCCCGCGGCGCCGCTGGACGTCGTGTACTTGACCGACGACTGCGACAGGAAGGCGCGCGCCGTGTCGCAAGGCGCGGTGAAGACGCGGGTGCCGACCGGATTGAACAGATCGCCGCAGCCGGCGGGATCGGCCACCACCTCGACCTTGGTCTGCTCGATCGCCTTCTCCAGCGCCGGGTTGGCGTTGGTGGTGATCATCCTGAAGATCGGGAAGAAGGTGAGCGCCGCGATCAGGCAGCCGCCGAGGATGATCGGCTTACGGCCGATCTTGTCGGACAGCATGCCGAACACGACGAAGAAGCCGGTGCCGAACAACAGCGACCAGGCGATCAGGAGGTTGGCGGTATAGCCGTCAACCTTCAGGATCGATTGCAGGAAAAACAGCGCGTAGAACTGACCGGTGTACCAGACCACGCCCTGGCCCATGGTGCCGCCGAGCAGCGCCAGCAGAACGAGCTTGCCGTTCTGCCAGTTGGCGAAGGCCTCGGTGAGGGGTGCCTTCGAGCTCTTCCCCTCATCCTTCATCTTCTGGAAGATCGGCGATTCGTTCAGGCGCAGCCGGATCCAGACCGATACGCCGAGCAGCAGCACCGAGACCAGGAACGGAATGCGCCAGCCCCATGTGGCGAAGTCGGCTTCGCCGGTCGCCGTCCGGGTGAACAGGATCACCAGCAGCGACAGGAACAGGCCCAGCGTCGCCGTGGTCTGGATGAAGGAGGTGTAGTAGCCGCGCTTGCCGTTCGGGGCATGCTCGGCGACATAGGTTGCCGCACCGCCATACTCGCCGCCGAGGGCGAGACCCTGGGCCAGACGCAGCGCGATCAGAATCACGGGTGCCGCAAAGCCGATCGTCGCAGCGCTCGGCAGCAGGCCGACGATGAAGGTCGACAGACCCATGATCAGGATGGTGACGAGGAAGGTGTATTTCCGGCCGACGATGTCGCCGATGCGGCCGAACACGATCGCGCCGAACGGACGCACCAGGAAGCCGGCGGCGAAGGCCAGCAGTGCGAAGATGTCGCGCGTTGCCGGCGGATAGGCCGAGAAGAACTGCGCCCCGATGATGCTGGCCAGCGAGCCGTAGAGATAGAAGTCGTACCACTCGAAGACGGTACCGAGCGAGGAGGCGAGAATGACGAAACGTTCGTCCTTCGTCATACCTCCGGTGCGTGCTTGAGACACAGCCATTGTCGACATTTTGCGTTGGCTCCCCGAAATGCGTTTCCTCATGTCCCGATATCCGGATCTCTCCGGATCAATCTGGGTCTTGCCCCCAAGGTAACATCGGCGTGAAAGCGGCCCCAATACGACTTTCGGCCTTGCGCACTGACGCGCAACTGACGGTGCGGAAAGATAGTGCAGCGCCGTGGAAACGAGTCGGTGGATTAACCCCTTTTTGGCAAAGGAATAATGTGCCCTTGCATGCCACGGCCGGCCGGGGAAGAATTGACCGTCGCGCCGGTCCGGATTACTGGCCCGGGGACGGAACAACAGCAAGAGATCGATGAGCGCTCCCTCCACCCATCTCGTCATTGCCGATGACCATCCGTTGTTCCGCGATGCGCTGCGGCAGGCGGTGGCGGGCGTCCTCTCGACGGCGAAGATCGACGAGGCCGGATCGTTCGAGGACCTCACGAAACTGCTGGAGCAGACCTCCGACGTCGATCTCGTGCTGCTCGACCTCTCGATGCCCGGCATCTCCGGCTTTTCCGGCCTGATCTATCTGCGCGCGCAATATCCGGCGATCCCGGTGGTGATCGTCTCGGCCTCCGACGACAGTGCCACGATCCGCCGCTCGCTCGATTTCGGCGCCTCCGGCTTCATCCCGAAGCGGTTCGGCGTCGAGACGCTGCGCGACGCCATCCTCAAGGTGATGGAGGGCGACGTCTGGGTTCCCGCCGACACGGACCTCTCGGCCGCCGCCGACCCCGACATGACCAAGCTGCGCGACCGCCTGGTGACGCTGACGCCGCAGCAGGTGCGGGTGCTGATGATGCTGTCGGAGGGGTTGCTCAACAAACAGATCGCCTACGAGCTCGGCGTCTCCGAAGCAACCATCAAGGCGCACGTTTCGGCGATCCTGCAAAAGCTCGGCGTCGAGAGCCGCACCCAGGCCGTGATCGCCGCCGCCAAGATCGCCGGCGGCCAGTGGAAGCAGGGCACGCCGGCGGGGTAGGGCGGTGACCCGTTAACGCGTGGATGTCCGATCTCATGGCTTGGAGCAGGCCGCGGGCGGACAGCGCCGGGATGCCCCGCTCGTGATCCTCAAGAGACATTCGCCCCCCGAGATCGTTCTCGGCGCAGGAGACCGATTGCAATCGGCGCCAATACAGGGAACTGTGTGGTGACGCTGCCAGATACACAAAGTCAGGGAGGCTCATGCCATGGCATTTTCGCTCTACGACGCGACCGTTGCCAACTACCTCCAGATTCTCGGCGCTGTCAGTGGCTTCCTCGACAAGAGCCTCACACATTTCCGCGAGACGAACATCGATCCGGCGAAAGTCGTCGAGAGCCGGCTCGCAGCGGATATGCTGCCGCTTCGTTTTCAGATCGTCTCGCTCGCACATCATTCGCGCGGCGCAATGGAAGCAGCGAAGAACGGAGTGTTTATGCCGCCGGCCGGCAAAACAGACCTGGACTATGCCGGACTTCAAGCCCTGGTGGCCGAGGCGCGCAATAAACTCTCGGAGCTGACGCCCGAGGCTGTCAATGCGCTCGGCGGCCGCGACCTCGTCTTCAAGCTCGGCGAGCGCGCGCTTCCGTTTACGGCAGAAGGATTCCTGATGTCGTTCTCGCTGCCGAACTTCTTTTTCCATGCGACCACGGCTTACGACATTCTCCGTCACGAGGGCGCGCCTCTTGGAAAACGCGATTTTTTGGGCAGGTTGAAACTCAAGGGTTAAGAGCGGCAAGCGTTCAAGACGGATGTCAAAGGCCTGTGGGATGGGTGGAGCGTGACGAAATCGATCATAGTGCGCCGTATCACGATAGGTTTCGCTTCGCTCTACCTAAACTACGAGGTCTGATGTCGCCGTTGGCCCCTAGTTGGACCTCGGCTGGCGCTGCAATCAG
Organism: Bradyrhizobium manausense; assembly: GCF_018129685.1. GTDB lineage: Bacteria > Pseudomonadota > Alphaproteobacteria > Rhizobiales > Xanthobacteraceae > Bradyrhizobium > Bradyrhizobium manausense_D. The sequence continues at coordinate 25,355 of NZ_JAFCLG010000036.1, read as the reverse complement.
GTTGACCGACATACGAAACGCATGGAATGCATCTAGTAGACGCTTGGGCCGGTGGTGAAAGTCTACTTGTTTGACTTAGACGGTACTCTAGCAGCGAGCGAGCCTTTGAAGGCGCGGGCTCTGGCAAATGCATGTGCATCCTATGGGGTCGAAGCCGATCACCTGATTTACGCCGATGTGATGGGTGCGGACTGGAAAACGGTAACGGCGCATTTCTTCAGCACATACCGTCTCAATCCGCCGCTCGATGAATTCGACGCCCGCTTTCGCGAATACTACCTCGATCTTATTGAGGCGGAAGTCACCGAAACTCGGGGAGCAAGCGGATTCGTTCGAGAATCTCGAAAGCGAGGGATCAGGGTTGGAGTGGTCAGCTCGGCGGCGCCATGGATGGTTGAGAGGGTGCTCTCGAAGCTTGAATTGAGCGGTGCGTTCGATCTTGTCGTCACTCAGGAAGACGTTACGTCTCACAAACCCGATCCCGAAGCCTATCTGCTGGTGCTCTCTCGATTGCGAACGAGTGCAGCAGAAACGCTGGTTTTCGAGGACTCGTATGCAGGCCTGAAGGCCGCAAACGCGGCCGGTTGCAACTGTATCGTCGTTCGTCACGCCTTCAACGGCAAGCACGACTTCTCCGCAGCACTCCGAGTCATAGACGGGTTTAGCGAGTTCCACGAATAGACAGCGGAGACCTCCAGCTCCGGCGATGTCCCTTGATGGCCATCAGCGAAGTAGCGGAGCGTTTCGTTGAGGTCCGCTTAGTATGGCAAGGCGGACTGGATTTGCCGAGGTTGAGTTTCTTCGCCGTTTGCCCCCGTAGCGGACATTGGCCGGCTAGGACGCATGGCATGAATTGCCCTATGCTGTCGGCAACATTGGCACGGGATCGGCAATGAAGCGACGTGAATTTATCGCTCTGTTGAGCATGTCGGCGGCATGGCCGCTCATCGCAAAAGCTCAGACAGACGGATCGGTGCGGCGGATCGGCATCCTGTTCGGGGCGACCGAGGGGGATCCGCAGGTCACGAAATATCTGGGAGCGTTCAGCTCAGGACTGCGGCAACTCGGCTGGATTGAAGGTCAAAACATCGCGATCGATTATCGCTGGGCGCGGGGTAGCATCGAACGGGCGCGGTCCCTGGCGAAGGAGCTGGTGGGCACGTCTCCCGCGCTGATCCTCACGACCGGGACGGAGCCGGCGCTGGCCCTGCGCGAGACAACTGCGACAGTGCCGGTCGTCTTCATCAACGTCACCGACCCTGTTGCCGGAGGCTTGGTCGCCAGTCTGGCGCGACCATCGGGTAAAATCACCGGCTTTACGCCCTTCGAGTACGATATCGGGGGAAAGTGGCTCGGTTTGCTCAAGGAGATGTCGCCGGGTCTCAGGCGGGTTGCGATGCTCGGCGATCCCGTCAATCACAACTTCAGGGGATCCAAGGCCTCGTTCGAGACGGCCGCGCAGTCGCTGTCGATCGAACCGACTTCGGTTGCCGTTCACGGGGCGGAAGACATCGAGCGCGAAGTTGGTTCGTTTGCCGCTGCAGGAGGCGGCGGATTGATCATCACGGCCGCAACTTTCTCGAACGTCCACCGCGCCCTGATCGTCAATCTGGCGAACGCCAACAAATTGCCCGCGATCTACTGGAATCGCTTCCAGGTGGCGGCCGGTGGCCTGATGTCGTACGGCCCGGATACGGCCGAGCTGTATCGCAGCTCCGCAACTTACGTCGATCGTATCCTGAAGGGAGAAAAGCCCGCGGACCTTCCGGTGCAGGGGCCGACGAAGGTCGAGCTGATCATCAACGCCAAAACGGCGAAAGCAATCGACCTTGTCGTACCGCCAGCTATGCTCGCCCGCGCCGACGAGGTGATCGAGTGAGAGCGCTATCCCTGTGTTGTTCGCTGCGCTCGCAATGACGCATTGTTGAAGATGATGGACTTTCAATCTCACAAAAGCGTGCATTGAGGCGGGTTCCTGAAGCCCTCGGCAAGCGATCCTCGCACCGCCTCACGGGCGGTTTCCCGGCGGCCTCACAACTTCTCACAAGTCCAAACGGGCGCTCTGCGTAACACGCTGATAGTCAGTGCGTCATGGCGAGGAGGCCTTCATGAGCCGAACTGAAAAACGGTTCCGTCCAGCGTGGACCCACGCCAGCGGAATCGTCGGCACCGCATGTTCCGCGGCGACGATCTGATTTGACGACAGCGATCAAAGGACCACGACCATGACACAGATTATCAACCAGCATCGCCGCCAATTCCTCGGCGTCGCAGCCGGGACCGTCGCCGTCGGTTTCGGCGTGATCGACCTTGCGCGCGCCGAAACCGAGACGCCGCGCTCCGCCGCATCGAATGCCTCCTTCGGCACGATCAAGCAGATCAATGCCGGCGTCCTCGACGTCGGCTACGCGGAGGCCGGCCCCGCGACCGGTCCGGTCGCGATCCTGCTCCACGGCTGGCCATACGACATTCACGCCTTTGTCGACGTCGCGCCGATCCTGGCGCAGGCCGGCTATCGCGTCATCATTCCCTATTTGCGCGGCTACGGCTCGACCAACTTCCTCTCCGGCAAGACGCTGCGTAACGGCGAGCCGGGTGCGCTCGCCGCCGACATCATCGATCTGATGGATGCGCTCGACATCAAGAAGGCGGTCCTTGCCGGCTTCGACTGGGGCGCGCGCACCGCCGATATCATCGCGGCGCTGTGGCCGGAGCGTTGCCGCGCGCTGGTGTCCGTCAGTGGCTATCTGGTGTCGAGCCAGGCTTCGGGAAGCGCGCCGCTGCCGCCGGCGGCCGAACTGCAATGGTGGTACCAGTTCTATTTCGCGACCGAACGCGGACGCGCCGGTTACGAGAAGTACACGCATGATTTCGCCAAGCTGATCTGGAAGCTGGCCTCGCCGCAGTGGAAGTTCGACGACGCCACCTTCGATCGCAGCGCGAAGGCCTTCGAGAACAAGGATCACGTCGCGATCTCGATCCACAATTACCGCTGGCGGCTCGGGCTCGCCCAGGGCGAGGCGAAGTACGAGGAGATCGAAAAGAAGCTTGCAGTTGCTCCCGTCATCAGCGTGCCTGCTATCACGATGGAAGGCGACGCCAACGGCGCCCCGCATCCCGACCCCAGCGCCTATGCCAGGAAGTTCTCTGGCCGTTATGACTTTCGCCTGATCACCGGTGGCATCGGTCACAATCTGCCGCAAGAAGCACCGCAGGCCTTCGCCAAGGCCGTCATCGACGTCGATGGCGGCGCCTGAGCGCGTGTTACTCGGCCGCCACCATCTGTTGCGTCCGCCACTGCCCGAGCAGGGCGCGCAGCGAAGCCGGCTTCACCGGCTTGTTCAGCACCGCGATCTTCTCGTCGCGCGCAGCCATCTGCACCGCAGGGCTGCGATCGGCGGTGATCAGGATCGCCGGGATGGTGTCGCCGAAGCGGCGACGGATGTCGCGGATGGCGGCGATGCCATTGCCGCGGTCGAGGTGATAGTCGACCAGCAGCCCGGTGACGCGCTTGCCGGCGGCCTCGATCGCGGTGATCGCGCCTTCCGGATCGGCGACCGCGATCACCTCGGCGTCCCAGGCCTTCAGCAGCGTCCGCATGCCATCGAGGATCGCGGCATCGTTCTCGATGCAGACGATCAGCGCGCCCGAGATCGACATGCGCGCCAGCGGCGTCGCGCTGGTCACCGCCGCGGTCAGCGTCACGGCCTTCGCCGTCGGTACCGTCACCGAGAACAACGAGCCGCGGTTCCTGTTGGCGTCGATGGCGATGCCGTGGTTGAGCACGCGCGCCAGCCGCTCGACGATCGACAGCCCCAGCCCCAGCCCGCGCGCGATCCGTGCGCCCTGTTCGAGGCGGTGGAATTCCTTGAAGATCTCACCGCGCTTGGCCAGGGGGATGCCGACGCCGGTGTCGTAGACACAGATCTTGAGTGCGGCGCCGTGGCGGCGGCAGCCGACCAGCACGCGTCCGCGCGGGGTGTATTTGATCGCGTTCGAGATCAGATTCTGCAGCAACCTCCGCAGCAGCAGGCGATCCGACTCGACCGGCAGCGAGCAGGGCACAAAGGTGAGCTTGAGGCCCTTGGCACGCGCGATCGGCGCGAATTCGATCTCCAGCGAGCGCATCAGATCGCCGATCTTGAAGCTCGAGATCGAGGTCGTCATCGCACCGGCGTCGAGCCTGGAAATGTCGAGCAGCGCGCCGAGGATCTCCTCGATGGCCTGCAGCGACTCGTCGATGTTTTCGGCCAGCCGCGTTTCCTCGCCGCTATGCCGGCGCTCGACAAGGCTCGTGACATAGAGCCGCGCCGCGTTCAGCGGCTGGAGGATGTCGTGGCTGGCGGCCGCGAGGAACCGCGTCTTGGAGATGCTGGCGTCCTCCGCGCTGCTCTTGGCCAGGGCCAGCTCCGAGTTCAGCCGCGTCAACTCCTCGGTACGTTCGCGCACGCGCTTTTCCAGCGATGCATTGGCGCGCTCCAATGCCTCCGCCGCCTCGAATGTTGGTGTGACGTCGGTGAAGGTGATGACGAAGCCGCCGCCGGGCATGCGGTTGGTGAGCACCTCGATCACCATGTGCCGTTCCGGCAGGCGTTCCAGATAGGGTTCGCCATCGGTGGTATAGGCCGCGAGCCGTTGCTCGATCATCGTATCGCGGTCGGCCCGACCGGCCGGATCGCTCACGCCCATGAATTCCAGGATCTCCCGCAGCGGCGTGCCGAACTGGATGAAGTGCGGGGGCACGTTGAGCAGGTCACCGAACTGCCTGTTGGAGCAGATCAAATGCAGATCGGCGTCGAACACCGCGATGCCCTGGCGCACATGATTGAGCGCGGTCTGGAGGATCTCGCGGTTGAAATGCAGCGCCGCATGGGAATCGTCGAGCAGTTTCAGCGCGGCCTTCGCGGAGACCGTGCGCTTGCGCAGCAGCAGCGACATCACGAGCCGCGAGGACGCGGCTCCGATCGACGAGGCGATCAGGTGCTCGGCGTGCTGCAACAGCTCGAAATCGGCGGGTGCCCCGGGTTCCAACCGCATGTTGCGTCGTGCCGAGAAGGCTTCGAAGGAGTGCTGGGCGCGCTCAGGTCCGAGATATTGCGCGACGGTGGTCTGGATGTCCTGCACCGTGACGGTGGTACGCCAGCGGCGGAAATTCGGGGCGATCGGGGCGAGCGTATTGGGTACGAACAGATCGGCCTGGACCAGCTCAATGGACGAGGGCCGCCGTGCCAGCGACAGCAGCACGTAAGTGAGGATGTTGAGTGAGAGCGACCAGACCACGCCGTGCATCAGCGGCGGCAAATCGGCACCGAACAACGCCTGCGGCCGCAGCGCCTCGATGCCGAATGGGCCATGCTGAAGCAGCAGGATGCCTGCGGTCGAAGAGTCCATGAAGCTCGGCATGAACAGCGTGTAGAGCCACACCGCAAAGCCGACCAGCATGCCGCCGATGGCGCCGCGCGCAGTCGCCCGCCGCCACAACAGGCCGCCGAAGAAGCTCGGCGCGAGCTGCGCAACGGCGGCAAAGGACAACAGGCCGATCGCCGCGAGCTGGGTGTTGCCGAGCGCACGATAGTAGAAATAGGCCATCACCATGATGGCGAAGATCGCGAGCCGCCGCGACCGCAGCAGGAAGTCGCCGAAATCGGTGGCTCCGGTGCGCCGGTCGGGCCGTCGCTGCAGCACCAGCGGCACCACGAGGTCGTTCGAGACCATGATGGAGAGCGCGACGCATTCGACGATCACCATCGCGGTGGCCGCCGACAGGCCGCCGACGAAGACGGCGACGCTGAGAAGCCCCGCGCCGCCCTCCATCGGCAGCGCCAGCACGTACATGTCCGGGTCGACCGCGCCGAACGGGAAGCTGACGAGGCCGGCGAGCGCGATCGGGATCACGAACACGTTGATGGCAACGAGATAGAGCGGGAACAGCCATCGCGCGCGGCTGACCTCGGCGTCCGAGGAATTCTCGACCACGCTGACGTGAAACTGCCGCGGCAGCAGCATGACCGCGCACAGCGACAGCAGCGTCATGGTCAGGAAGTTGCCGATCGACGGTGAATAGTCGATGGCGCGCACCGCCTCGGGCGTCTTCATCGCGCGCTCGATCAATTCATGCGGCGAGAACATCCAGAAGGTGACGAAGATGCCGGCGGTGAGGAAGGCGACCAGCTTGATGATGGATTCGGTCGCGACCGCCAGCATGAGGCCGTGCTGGTGCTCGGTGGCGTCGGTCTGCCGCGTGCCGAACAGCACCGCGAAGGCCGCCATCGCCAGCGTCACCATCAGCGCCATGTCGCCGAGGATCGGGATGTGGGAGAAGCCCTGGTCCTCGCTGAGGATGACTTCGAGCGAGGACGCCACCGCCTTGAGCTGCAGCGCGATGTAGGGCACCGAGCCGATGATGGCGATCAGTGCCACGGTGGCCGCAACCGCCTGGCTTTTGCCGTAGCGCGCGCCGATGAAGTCGGCGATCGAGGTGATGTTATGCGCTTTCGCCAGCTGGATCACGCGGCGGAGCACGCCGGCGCCAAGCCCGATCATCAGGATCGGGCCGACATAGATCGCGAGGAAGTCGGTCGAGGTGCGGGTGGCGAAGCCGACCGAGCCGAAGAAGGTCCAGGAGGTGCAGTAGATCGCCAGCGACAGCGGGTAGATCAGCCCGGACGCGCGGCCGGGTCTGGCCGGCGAGCGGCGGTCGCCATGGCTCGCCACCAGGAACAGGAAGCCGATATAGCCGAAGGCGGCAACGATCACGCCCCAGTCGTGCAGCATGGCGAGCGTGCTTCTCCCTGGGCGCAAAGGCGCCCGATCTCATTTTCGCTTGTAAATCTAGCGCGTTGAAAGGGGCGATGCGACAGCGAAATACTTGGGCCGGGGCGGGAACTGGGGTTGAAGTTAAGGTCCGTGGCGAGGCGGCGGTACCGCTTACCCTCCCCTGAAGGGGGAGGGTCGATCGCGCGCAGCGCGAGCGGGGTGGGGTGATCTCTCAACACGGGCACTGTCAGACGGGGAGAGACCGTCACCCCACCCCGCCTCACATTTTCGCTGCGCTCAATCTGAGCCGACCCTCCCCCTCCAGGGGAGGGTAAGAAAACCCTACTCCGCCGCCAGCGACTTCTCGCGCAGCGGCAGACCCAGGCGCTCCCACACTTGCAGCAGGGCTTCGGCGAGCTGATCGATCAGGCCGTCGTCATGATAGGGCGAGGGCGTGATGCGCAGGCGTTCGGTGCCCTTGGCGACGGTCGGATAGTTGATCGGCTGGATGTAGATGCCGTGGTCCTCGAGCAGCAGATCCGAGGCCTGCTTGCACTTCTCGGCGTCACCGATGAACAGCGGCACGATGTGGGTGTCACTCGACATGACAGGGAGGCCTGCTGCGTTGAGGATCGCCTTGACGCGCGCGGCGCGGTCCTGGTGGCGCTCGCGCTCCCAATTCGAGGTCTTCAGATGCCTGATCGCCGCGGTCGCGGCCGAGCAGATTGCCGGCGGCAGCGCCGTGGTGAAGATGAACCCCGGCGCGTAGGAGCGCACGGCGTCGATGACATGGCCGTTGCCGGCGATGTAGCCGCCGAGGCAGCCGAACGCTTTCGCCAGCGTGCCCTCGAGAATGTCGATACGATGCATGACGCCGTCACGCTCGGCAATGCCGCCGCCGCGCGGACCATACATGCCGACGGCGTGGACCTCGTCGACATAAGTCATCGCGCCGTATTTCTCGGCGAGATCGCAGATCCCGGCGAGCGGGGCGACGTCGCCGTCCATCGAATAGAGGCTCTCGCAGGCGATCAGCTTCGGCCGGTTCGGGCCTGCCGCCTTCAGCAGCGCTTCGAGATCGGCGAGATCGTTGTGGCGGAACACCTGCCGCTCGCAGCCGGACTGGCGAATGCCTTCGATCATCGAATTGTGGTTGAGCTCGTCCGACAGGATCAGGCAGTTCGGAATGAGCTTGGCGATCGTCGCGATACCGGTCTGGTTCGAGACATAGCCCGACGTGAACAGCAGCGCCGCTTCCTTGCCGTGGAGGTCGGCGAGCTCGGCCTCGAGCTGCACCAGCGGATGATGGGTGCCGGCGATGTTGCGGGTGCCGCCCGCACCGGTGCCGACGCGGGTCGCGGTCTCGACCATGGCGCCGACGACTTTCGGGTGCTGGCCCATGCCGAGATAATCGTTGGAGCACCAGATGACGACGTCGCGCTTTCCGTTGGGCGAGTGCCAGACCGCATGCGGGAACCGGCCTGCCGTGCGCTCCAGGTCGGCGAACACGCGATAGCGGCGCTCGGTATGGAGACGAGCAAGGGCGGAATTGAAGAACTGGCTGTAATCCATCGAGAAAACCTGCAACGGAACCGGTCAAAGGGCCGCATCTGTTTAGAGCTTTTCCAGCTCCAATGTCTATGCGCTATCCCACATCTGGCCGTGAAGGGGATTTGGGCAAAATGCCCTATCGTGCGATTTGAAACTTGATCCCGATCAAGTCCGCGCGAGACGTCATGTTGCTCTGCAACATCCGCCGCTCCGCAATCTTGCGGGGAAGGGAATGACGACGCTTTACGTCGTCCTGAACTGAAGCACGCCGTCCCTGGTCTCGGCAGTGAGACGTCCCTCGACGATCATGTAGTTGACGTGGGCGACGAGTTCGCCGGCGGCAAAGCCCATCTGGTGCTCGTCCAGCACGTGCTTGTTGAAGACGACGGGCACCAGCGCACGCGAGGTCTGAGGCACATCGCGGCAGGCTTCCGCGATCAGGCGGCAGCGTTCCTCGTGGTGATCGGCGAGCTGCTTGATGCGGGTCTTGAGCCCGTAGAACGGTACGCCGTGGCCGGGCAGCACCAGCAAATCATATGGCAGCGTGGTGGTGAGGCTCGCAAGCGAGGCCAGATATTCGCCGAGCGAGTTCTGGTCGGGCTCGACGGCCCACACGCTGACATTGGGCGAGATCCTGCTCAGCACCTGGTCGGCGGAGAGGAACAGCTTGTCGTCGGCGCAATACAGCATCACCTGGTCGAGAGCATGCCCGCCGCCGGTGATGACCTTGAAGCGGCGCGTACCGATCACAACCTCGTCGCCGTGCGAGATCCGGCGGTAGGACGGCGGCAGTACCGAGACGCGCTTGAGATAATCCTGGCCGCGGCCGAGCAGCTTTTCGGTGAGCGACTCGTCCATGCCGTGACGGCGGAAGAACTGCCGCTGCGCTTCGCGCCGCTCCTCGGTGCCGCGGTTCTGGTGATAAACCGATTGCAGATATTCGACCTGCGACATCACCAGCGGGCAGTTGAACCGCTCGACGATCCAGCCGGCGAGGCCGACATGGTCCGGGTGCGAGTGCGTGACGATCAGGCGCGTGATGTTGACGCCCTTCAGCGGTCCCTCGAACAGTCTGGTCCAGGCCTCGATCGTCTCTTCATTGCCGAAGCCGGCATCGACCATCGCATAGCCGTCGCCGTCGGCGAGCAGGTAGATGTTCACATGGTTGAGGCGGAACGGCAGCTTCAGCCGCGCCCACAGCACGCCCGGCCTGACCTCGACGATCTCTTCGGGGCCGGGATGCTGTTCCCAGGGATAGCGCAGAGCCTCGGCCGAGGACTGCACGATGTCGGTTTTTGCGTTCATGCTATCGGCTTAACCCCGCCGGGCGCGCCGCGCCAGCCGAAAAAGGCCGGGCCGGGGTCTCCGCATGGCGGTCATACCGGGCCGCATTTGCCGTAGCCCGGACGGAGCGCCATCCGGGCCACGGGACGGCGTTCTACGCCGCCCGCATGTTGTTCAGGAACGCATCGATTTCCCCGCGCAGCATGTCGGCCTCGCGGCGGAGCGCGTCGGATGCAGTCAGCACTTCGGTGGCCGCAGCTCCGGCTTCGGCCGAAGCGGTCGACACGCCGACGATATTGCTGGAGACCTCGCTGGTGCCGCCGGCCGCATGCTGGATGTTGCGGGCGATCTCGCGGGTCGCCGCACCCTGCTCCTCGACGGCCGCCGCAATCGTGGTGGTGACGTTGTCGATCTCCCCGATGATCCGGCCGATACCCTGGATGGCGCCGACAGCGGAGGTCGTGACCTGCTGCATGCTGGCGATCTGGGTGCGGATCTCTTCGGTGGCCTTCGCGGTCTGGCTGGCGAGGCTCTTCACCTCGGATGCGACCACCGCAAAGCCGCGGCCAGCCTCGCCCGCGCGCGCCGCCTCGATGGTGGCGTTGAGCGCGAGCAGATTGGTCTGCGATGCAATCGTCTGGATCAGGTCGACGACGACGCTGATCCGGCTGGCGCTGTCGGCAAGGCTCTGCACCGTGGCGTCGGTGGCGCCGGCCTCGTCGACCGCCTTCTTGGCGATCGCGGCCGACGTGACCACCTGCTTGCTGATCTCCTCGATCGAGGACGACAGCTGCTCGGTGCCTGACGACACCGTCTGCACGTTGACCGAGGTCTCCTCAGCGGCGGAAGCGACCGCGTTCACCAGTGCATTGGACTGGTCGGCGGTGGTCGACATGCTCTGCGCGGTCGCCTGCATCGAATTGGCCGATTGCGCCAGATTGTCGAGCGCGCTGCGCACCGTGCCCTCGAACTCCGCGATCCTCGCTTCCATATGTGCGGCACGCTCGGCCTTGGCGACACGATCCTTGTCCTGTTCAGCCGCAAGCGCCCGGGCTTCGATCATGCTGTCGCGGAACACCGTCAGCGTTTCCTTCATCGCGCCGATCTCGTCGTTCTGGCGCGAGCGGACGATCTCGGTGTCGAGGTCGCCGGCCGAGAGCAGCTGCATGGCACGCTGAAGCTCACGGATGCGGCGCAGGATGTTGCGGCCGACATAGAGCCAGACGAACAGGGCCGAGCCGATCAGCGTCAGACCGCCCAGAGCCAGCATTGCGGTCGTGGCGAGCGAGATTTCCTGGCGCGCCTGGAAGGTCGACGCGTTGGTCTCCTTCTGCACGCCGTCGACGAGCGCCTGCACGCTGATGCCGAGACCGACGTTGAGCTTGCGGGTCTCGTCCAGGATGGTCTGGCCGTAGTCGATGGCATCGAGCTCCTTCTGGCGGATCTTGAACACGCCCGTCTTGCCCTCGCCGAACGTCTGCAATTTCTGCATTGCGACCTTCACCGCAGTGGTTGCGGGAGTGTCGGGCAGGTCCTCCAGGTTCCACTTGACGCGGTCGCGGACCGCCTTGAATTCGTGTTCGATCGTCTCCAGCGTATCGCTCGAGTTGGCGGACAACGCGGCCATCATGTCAGCGGCCATCAAATTGCCGTTGGCAAGCACCGTACTGATCTGACCGACGGAGCGGACGGCCTCCATGGCATCGTCTGCCGACACGTTCGTCGATGCCATGATCGCGCTCAGCCGTGTCTGGGTATCCAGCATTGCGGGGTTGGCTGCACCGACGAAGGCGAGCTGCGCCTTGCGCAGCGCCTCGTATTGCTTGTCATGCAGCGCAATCGTTTCGAGGCGCTCCTTCGCAGCCGATACCAGGCTCTTGGTGGCTTCATCGATGCTCTTGACGGTTTCGCCGAGCGCGCTGGCGACCTGCTTGTCGGCGCCGAGCTCGATGATCTCGCCGACCTTTGCCATCGCCTGTTGCTGGATTTCCTGAACCTTCTTGGTGCGCTCAGCCAGCGCTTCTTCGGAGGGCGAGGCGAGCAGGCCGGGTCCCTGCGCTGCCAGCGTCGCGCTCTGCGAGGAGAGCTGAAGGCTGGCGGAGAGGCGCGGGATGTCGCGGCCGCTCAGATCCATCATGGTCGAGCCGAGATGGTTGAACACGAAGCCGGCACCGCCCGCGATCACGAGGCCCATGCCCGCGATCACGGCGAAAGCCGCAATCAGGCTGCCGCGCAGGCCCCATTTCGGCATTTTGAAGCGCGGCTTGAAACGGCCCAGGCTCAGACGGATCGCCATCGAAAAATTCCCCCACACGCGTAATCTTGTATTTTCGCCGCACAGTATCCTTGGCCCGGGTTAAAAAATCGCAAGTTACACAAGTGCTTGGCAGTTCCGCAGAGCGAAAAAGGAAAGGGCCGGCATCGCTGCCGGCCCTTGATCTCGAACGGTTATTTCAGGCGCGATCAGTAGCGCGCGACGACCGGGCTCGCCCAGTTGAAGCGGTAGTTGAGCCCGGCCTTGAAGGTATGGTCGTCGGTGGTGAAGTTGCCGGTGCCGACGAGCGGACCCGCGGTGAAGCGCGCGTCGCCGAAATTATAGTACTGGTACTCGGCCTTGGCCGACCAGTTCGGAGCGAACATGTATTCGAGGCCGGCGCCGATGGTGTAGCCGTTGCTGTGATCGCCAGTGATGATGAAGGCGGCCGGCACGCCGCCGATCGTCACCTTCTCATTGTTGTCCGAATAGGCGTAACCGCCCTTCACGTAGACCAGGCCCGGGCCCCAGGTGTAGCCGACGCGGCCGGTGATCGAGCCGAGACCGCGCTGGTTGTTGGTGTAGACAACGCCGCCGGGGAACACCGCACCGACATTGCCGGAGAGCCAGGAATACTGGGCTTCGGCGCCGACCACGAAATTCGGGTTGACCTGCCAGTCCGCGCCGGCCTGCAGGCCGCCCAGGAAACGGCCGTTGCCGTTGTTGCCGGTGGAAAGGCCGTTGAAATTGTTGTCGCTGGAGAACGCGCCGCCGAGATGCGCACCGATGTAGAAACCGGTCCAGTTGTAGATCGGCGCGGCATAGGCCGGCGCCTTGTTGTAATAGGGGCGAGCGCCGAGATCGGCACCGAACGCCGGCACAGCCGCGCCCACCGCGAGCAGCGCAACGGTCGCAAACAGAATCTTTTTCATCGTCCTCACTCCAGCACTAAGGTCCCCGGCAAGCGCGTCCGTCCGCGCTGCGTTGGTTTTGCAGATAGCTCGCTTTTGATGAAAATGCTGTCACATGCATGGCACAGCGGCGCCCAACCTAACTTATTGGGCTGCAAATGAATTTCGTGCTTAATGCCGACTTAAAGAGTGCTGAAGGAAGACTTAATTCAATCGCCGTCCGGTAACCTGCGCGCCTCTTCCGTTAACCAAGACGCCGTCGCACTTCATCGCGCATCTGCGCGCGGAAGGCCGCGCGCTTCGCCGGCCGGTCTTCCTCGCGCACGTCATGACGGTCGAAGATGTCGAACTTCTCCAGGATCGGGTAGCGCTCGCTCGCCATCGCGAGCACGCGCAGCACTTTGGTCGCGGCCAGGGTCGGACCGCGTATCTCCCAGCGCCGGATCGTGTCGGCGCCGCCCTTCTCCGGTAACGCACACAGCTTCGCCATGTCGGCCGCCGTCAGCTTGCGCTCGATCGCGTCGGAGAGGTCGTCGCGGAGCTGCTTCAGTTCGGCACCGGTCATGCAGTTCGTTCCGAGCATGCGTTGAGCGCAACGCGCTAGGCCTGATTCGGGTTGATCCTGTGGCGATGACAGCACGCGTGTGGCCCTCCAATTATTCCAAAATTATTCCAGGTCGAGAAAGCCGCGCCACCCGGTGCCCGCCGTCGCGGCGAGAAGCTGCGGGCGTTGCTCGAACATTGTGCCGTCCATGCGCGGCGAGGCCGCGGGCAACTCGATCGTCGTCATCTGGAACTTCCCTCCGCCTGACACGGTAGGGGGCGCAAGGGTAAGCAAAGGTTGCGGCAGATTGCGCAATGTATCGGGACGAGGTCCCTTTGCCGAGCCATCCGCGGACAGGGTTAAGCGAACGCGAATGGCGGGTCCATTTTCGGGACAGCCGATCCGGTGGCGCGGACGACCCAGGCGTACCGGCCGAAGCGGCGCTGATCGCGCGACGTCACGACGTCCCGGCACATTCGCACGCACACGGAGTTATGAACGAGAGCCCATGGGAAATCGCCGGCAGAATGAACATGTGCAACGACAGGCCCGCAGCCCACGAAGAAGGTATCAGCCATGACAACGACCAGGCTTGTCATTGCCGCGCTCGTCGCGACCGGATTCGTCCTGGCGCCTTTCGCGGCTGAAGCGAAGAAGTACCGGTCGCACAGGTACCAAGGCACGAGCGTGCTGGCTCCGACCTATGGAAGCTCCGGCGCGACCGCGGCCCAGCCGAGGCCGACTTACGGATCGTCAGGACAGACGGTCGGCACGGTCACGGCGCCATCGATCGGAACATATAATTGGCCGTCGGTCGGCGTCACCAACGCCGTGCCGACCTGGAGCAACACCAATCCGAAGTGAGATCGAGCGAGACTGCTCTGCGCCTCGGGCGCGGAGGAGTTGAAGCGCCGCTGGAACGCGGCCTGCGATTTCAGGCGCCTCTTCCGGTCTGTTGACCGATCACGCAGCGCCATCCCGCCAGTCGCTCGGCCGGATGCTGGCTCATCCATTCGGCGAGTTGCGGTGCGCCCATCATGCAGGACTGCATCGACACCTCGGCGAAATCAGATGTCGTCACGATCTGCTCATGACAGTTTCCGGGCGAGGCGAGGCTGCAGAGCACGGCGACGATCTTGATCACGCCAGATTGCCTCTGTCGCCCGGACGGGCATTCGCCGCGGTCGACGGATCCGCGGCCGGATCGTTCGGCGGGAAGACGCTATCGTAGATCGCGCGCGCTTCCTGGATGAGGCGAAGACGCTCGCGCTCGGATTTCGACACAAACTGAATAATCTGGCCCATGTTCGCTCCAATGGATCGCTGATCCATCATCAGATGATGAAAATCATTCTATGATGACATGGGGTGCCGGCATCATCGTTACAGCCGTGCAGGCATTCACAGCGGATAAAAACCCCGTGACCGATCCGTTCCTAGACGGACCGGAATACCAGATGGAACCGTGCCTCACGCAGCCGGCGCGCGCTCCTTCTGCCCCGGCACCGCCGCAAGCAGCTCGCGCGTATAGGCGTGCTCCGGCGCGGCGAAGAGCTGTGCCGTCGGCTTCAGCTCGACGATGGCGCCGCGCTGCATCACCGCGATGCGGTCGCAGATCTGGGCAGCGACGCGCAGATCGTGGGTGATGAACAGCATCGAGAGGCCGAGGCGCGCCTTGAGGTCTTCGAGCAGCTTCAGCACCTGCGCCTGTACGGAGACGTCGAGCGCGGAGACGGCTTCGTCCGCGACGATGATCTCCGGCTCGAGCGCGAGAGCGCGCGCGATGCCGATACGCTGGCGCTGGCCGCCGGAGAATTCATGCGGATAACGTTCGAGCGCGCCGGCGTCGAGGCCGACCATCTTCAGCAAATCGCGGGCGCGATCGAATGCGACCTTGGGATCGGTGCCGGCCGCGATCGGGCCGTCGGCGATGATGTGGCCGATCTTGCGGCGCGGATTGAGCGAGGCGAACGGATCCTGAAATATCATCTGGATGCGATGACGCTCGGCGCGCAGCGCCTTGCCCGAAAGCTGGGTGAGATCAGTTTCGCCGATCCGCACCGTGCCGCGATCGGCCTCGATCAGCCGCATCACGAGACGCGCGACCGACGATTTGCCGGAGCCGGATTCGCCGACGAGGCCCAGAGTTTCGCCCTTGAGGATGTTGAAGTTGACCGCGCGCGCGGCCTCGACGCGGCGGTCCTCGCGAAACCAGCCACCCGAGGTGACGTAGGTCTTGTCCAGCCCGATCACCTCCACGGCCCTGGCCTGCTCGTCGAGCGGCTCGCGCGCCGGCGGATCCATCGTCGGTACGGCGGCGAGGAGCGCCTTGGTGTAATCGTGCTGCGGTTCGTCAAAGACGGTCGCAGCGGGGCCTTCCTCGACGACCTTGCCATGGCGGAGGACCACGACCTGGTCGGCAATATCAGCGACGACACCAAAGTCATGGGTGATGAACATCACCGCCATGTTGCGATTGCGCTGCAGGTTGCGGATCAGCTTGAGGATCTGCGCCTGCGTGGTGACGTCGAGCGCGGTGGTCGGCTCGTCCGCGACCAGCACCGCCGGCTCGAGCGCGAGCGCCATCGCGATCATGGCGCGCTGGCGTTGGCCGCCGGAGAGCTGGTGCGGATAGGCGCGAACGATCCGCTCGGGATCGGGCAGGCCGACCTCGCGCGCCAGCGACAGCGCTTTCGCGCGCCGTTCCCTAGGTGTGAGCAGGCCGTGCGCCTCGAACATCTCCGCCATCTGGTCGCCGATCCGCATCAACGGATTGAGCGCGGTCATCGGCTCCTGGAAGATCATCGCCAGTCGGCGGCCGCGCAGATCGCGCCAGTCGTCATCGTCGAGTTTGAGCAGGTTGCGGCCCTCGAACTCGATCTCTCCGGAGGCGACGCTCACCGTATCCGGCAACAAGCCCATCAGCGCATGTGCGCACATCGACTTGCCGGAGCCGGATTCGCCGACGACGCAGACGATCTTGCCGGGCCGCAAGTCGAGCGAGACGCCGTCGACGGCGAAGGGACGCTCGGCGCCCTTGGGCAGCGCGATCCGCAGATTCTTGATCGAGACGGCGGGAGGCGCGGTCATCATCAGCGACCCTTCCGCGACAGACGCGGATTGAGCGCGTCGTTGAGGCCTTCGCCGATCAGGTTCAATCCGAGCACCGAGATCAGGATGGCGACGCCGGGGAACACCGTGATCCACCAGGCCTGGCGGATCACGGTGCGGCCGGCGCCGACCATGTAGCCCCAGGAGATCAGATTGGGATCGCCGAGGCCAAGGAAGGACAGCGAGGATTCCAGCAGGATCGCGGTCGCCACCATCAGCGAGGCCAGCACGATCACCGGCGACAGCGCATTGGGCAGGATCTCGCGCAGGATGATCCAGCTGTTGCTCTGGCCGGTGACGACGGCCGCCTGGACATATTCGCGCGTGCGCAGCGACAGCACTTCGCCGCGCACGAGGCGCGCGACCGGCGGCCAGCTCACCACCGCGATCGAGGCCACGATCGAATAGATCGAGGGCTGCAGGATCGCGACCAGCACGATCGCAAGCGCGAAGCTCGGAATGGTCTGGAAGAATTCGGTGAAGCGCATCAGGGCATCGTCGACCTTGCCGCCGAAATAGCCGGCCATGGCGCCGATCGGCACGCCGACGACCAGCGCGACCAGCGTGGAGACGAGGCCGACCAGCAGCGACACGCGGGCGCCGAAGATCATGCCGGCGAACACGTCGCGGCCGAGTGCGTCGGTGCCGAGCGGCACGGTGGAGAGCGTGAAGGGCGGCAGGAAAGGCCGCTGCACCATGCGCCAGGGCGAGTTCGGGAACAGCAGCGGTCCGAATGCCGCGACCCAGATCGCGAGCATAAGGATGATCAGCCCGATGACGCCGCTCGGGCTCCTGAGCATCGATTTCCAGAACTGTTTCATGCGGCGAATTCGATGCGTGGGTCGACCAGGCGATAGATCAGGTCGGTGATGAGGTTGAAGATCAGCACCATGACCGAGCAGGTCACGAAGACGCCCAGCAGCAGATTGTAGTCGCGCTGCAGCAGCGCGTCGTACATCAGCCGCCCGATGCCGGGCCAGGCGAACACGGTTTCGGTGATGACGGCGCCGCCGATCAGCGTGCCGGCATGCACGCCGGCGAGCGTCACCACCGGCAGCAGCGCATTGCGCAGCACGTGACGGCGCTGGATCACCGAGTCGGAAAGGCCCTTGGCGCGCGCGGTCTTGACGAAGTCGAGCCGCTTCACCTCCAGCATCGAGGCGCGCGTCATGCGGGTGTAGGTCGCCATGAAGAACAGGCCGAGCGTCATCGCCGGCATGACCAGGTGCCTTGCGACGTCGACGACATGGGCAGGGCCGGTCAGATTCGCGCCGACCGTCTCGTAGCCGAAGCTCGGCAGCCAATCGACCGTGACCGAGAACAGCAGGATTCCCATCAATGCCACCCAGAAGATCGGCATGGCGTAGAAGATCAGGGCGAAGATCGTGATGCCGGTGTCGAGCATGGTCCCGGCGAAGCGCGCGGCGAAGGTGCCGAAGAGGACGCCGAGCACGAGCGAGATCGCAAATGCGGTGAGCGTCAGCAGCAGCGTTGCCGGCAGCCGTTCCGCGATCAGCTTCGCGACCGGCGCCTGCTGGCGAAAGGAGAAGCCGAGGTCGAGGGTGGCGATGCCCTTGACGTAGATGAAGAGCTGCTCGGGCAGCGGCTTGTCGAGGCCGAATTTTTCGCGGAGCTGCCGGACGAACACCTGGTCGCTGGCACCGGCCTCGCCGGCCATCACGATTGCGGGGTCGCCGGGCGCAAGCCGGATCAGGAAGAAATTGAGGACGACGATCGCGAGCAAGACGATCACGCCCTTCACGACACGCTGAGCAACGAAGGAGAGCATCTAGGTTCGCAAGCTAGTTGGTTGAAACGGTCGTGCCGCGTAGAGCACCTCTCCCAACGGGGAGAGGTCGCGCCGGAGGCGCGGGTGAGGGGGCTCGGGTCCCACGAGGGAGCGTAAACCCTCACCCGGATCGCATCTGGCGATACGATCCGACCTCTCCCTACGGGAGAGGTCGGCACCGCCATCACTTGTCGAGCCATGCGTCCTTGAAGCCGTCGTTGACGCCGATCCCGGTGGTGATCAGGTTCTTGACCTTGCAGCTCATGATGGTCGGGAATTGCAGCTCGAGCATCCAGGCCACCGGCACGTCCTCGACCAGGATCTTCTGCGCCTTTTCGTAGATCTCCTTGCGCTTGGAGTCGGGCGTTGCGACAGCGCCATCGGCGAACAGCTTGTCGATCTCGGGGTTGGAGTAACCCTCGACATTGTTGAACACCTGGCCCTTGGCGATGTTGCTGGAGATGTAGTTGCGGCCGACGCCGAGTGCGGGATCGCCGTACTGATAGAGATAAGTGAAGGCGATGTCGTAGTCCCAGTCGCCGATCTTCTGGTTGCCGCCGGCAACATCGGTCGAGATGGTCTCGATGTTCATGCCGACGTCCATGAGGTTCTGCTTCACGGCCTCACCCCAGCGCTGCCAGGTCTCGCCGTAGGCGAGGGGCAGGATGCGGATTTTCTCGCCCTTGTAACCGGCTTCCTTCAGCAAGGCCTTGGCCTTGGCCGGGTCGTAAGGATATTTCGGCACGTCGTCGGTGTAATATTTGATCGCCGAGGACGAAGGGCCGGTCGCAACCTTGCCAAGCCCGTTCCAGATCACGTCCTTGGCGAAGTCGCGATCGATCGCGTACATGACTGCCTGCCGGACCCGCTTGTCCGCGAGCGGCCCTTGGCGGTTGTTCAGCCAAAGCCAGGCCAATGGCGAGAAGAACTCCCAACCGGCGCCGGTCACGCAAGTGTCTTTCAGCTTGGACAGGCGCGGTACGTCAAAGTTCTCGACCGAGCCCCCGGGCAGCACGTCGACCTTGCCGGTCTCGTAAGCGACCGAGCGCGCGGCGGCGTCGGGGATGATCTGCCAGTAGATCTCGTCGATATAGGGCTTGCCCTTTTCGTAATAGTTCGGGTTCTTGACCAGGCGGATGAACGAGCCCTTCTGCCATTCCTTGAACATGAAGGGACCGGTGCCTACGGGCGCGTTGTTGTAGGGGTTGGTCTTCCAGTCGGTGCCCTCGTAGAGATGTTTCGGCACCATCGGCATCGAGCCGACCTCGAAAATGCCGAGGAACGGTCCGAACGGCTGCTTCAGCGTGAACACCACCGTGGTGTCATCAGGCGCCTCGACCTTGTCGACCTGCGCCAGGTTGGTGCGCGCGCGCGCGTGGGTCTGCTTCAGCATCTCGATCGAGAACAGCACGTCGGCCGAAGTGAAGGGCTTGCCGTCATGCCAGGTGACGCCCTTCCGGAGCTTGAAGGTGTAGGTCTT
Organism: Bradyrhizobium manausense; assembly: GCF_018129685.1. Classification (GTDB taxonomy): domain Bacteria; phylum Pseudomonadota; class Alphaproteobacteria; order Rhizobiales; family Xanthobacteraceae; genus Bradyrhizobium; species Bradyrhizobium manausense_D. Next base: position 5,675 of record NZ_JAFCLG010000036.1, on the reverse strand, counting down.
GGCGTCCTCGCTGACGCTCCAGCTCTCGGCGAGTTCTGGAAGCGGCTCGAGCTTGGGGTTATAGCGCAGCAGGCCTTCGAAGATGTTGCCCGACACCATCTGGGTCGGACCGTTCTGGATCATCGCAAGCATCAGGCCGGGCGGCTCAGGCTGGATCACCGCATTGATCACGCCTCCCGCCTTCGGCTCTTGCGCAAGAGCCGGCGTAAGTGCCGAGGCCGTGAGGCCGCACGCCAGGAGGAGACCAAGCAACACTCGTTTCGACATCTCGTATCTTTCTCAAGCGAGACCGGCCGTAAACGCTTCGCAACGTCCTCGCGCGCGAAGCGACGGCCGGCCCATCCCAGTCCCCATCCGGACGCGAGGCTCACACGGTCCCGTTCCGCCCCGCAAGATGAAAGTCTCGACAGTATCAGCACAAAAAATGCACAGCGCGTCCCGGGCGCAACTTCCGCAAATCCCGAGCTGGCCACCCGGCTCGTGACGGTGCGCGGGAGCCGCCAGTGCGGCGAATTCGGCCGCGTTCGCGCTCCTTGCCGGCATCGCGCTGGAGGAGCGGGGGCTCGTCGATCTCTTCGGCGAGGATTACCGGGAGTCCAAACAACGGGTGTCGATGCTTATTCCCTGGGGAAATCGTGTAACCTTCGCCTGCCCCGGCCGCGTCCATCGAAAGGAGGATGCGACGCCGGGCACGGAGGAAACTGCCAATTCACAAAGACTCATAAAGGGAGATCACGATGACACATGCCGGGAACTGCTTCTGCGGCGCGGTCACGCTCGAGGTCACGGGCGAGCCGGAAGCGATGGGATATTGCCACTGCCGGTCCTGCCGGTCCTGGTCGGGCGGTCCAGTGAACGCGTTCAGCCTGTGGAAGCCGGAGGCCGTGCGCGTCACTGAAGGCGCCGAGCACGTCGCGACCTATGCCAAGACGCCGCTCAGCGAGCGCAAATTCTGCAAGAAGTGCGGCGGTCATCTCATGACCAACCATCCGCCGCTCGGCATGGTCGACGTCTTCACCGCCACGATCCCGACGCTCGGATTCGCGCCGGGAGTCCACGTCAATTATGCCGAGACCGTGCTGCCGATGCGCGACGGTTTGCCGAAGCTGAAGGATTTCCCCGCAGAGTTCGGTGGCAGTGGCGAGACGATGCCGGAGTAGCGGACGCAAGCCCACGCGACGAAACGATCCACCCTGTCCGGAAGCGAACAGGGTGGATTTGGCTTCAGGAGGCGAGGCCATCGCGTCATCGAGTGTATGTCGAACGATGAATGTCCATTGCCGAACACTTGCGCCCGCGTAAGCTGGGCCCCAAACATCACGACAGCCCGAAGAAGCGCCCATGTCCGCCTTTCCCGCCTCGACCACCGTGCTCGACTCCATGCTGTTCCGCGATGCGTTCGGCACGCCCGCGATGCGCGAGGTGTTTTCCGACGTGGCGCTGGTCGCGCGTTATGCCGAGATCGAGGTTGCGCTGGCGAAGGCCGAGGCGAGATGCGGCGTGATCCCGCAGGAGGCCGCCGATGACATCGCGGCGCGGACCGATGTCGCCGCGTTCGACTTCGATCTGTTGCGCCGGGAGACCGACATCGTCGGCTATCCGATCCTGCCCCTGGTGCATCAGATGGTGAAGCAGTGCGGCGAAGCCGGTCGTTACGTGCATTGGGGCGCGACCACGCAGGACATCATGGACACCGCCGTGGTGCTGCAACTGCGTGCCGGCTTCGAGATCATCGAACGCGATATCGCAGAGCTGCGCAAGATCCTCGCCGGCCTCTCGCTGCGTCATCGCGACACGCCAATGGCCGGCCGCACCCACCTCCAGCAGGCGCTGCCGGTGACCTTCGGCTACAAGACCGCGATCTGGCTTGCGATGTTCGACCGCCACGCCGAGCGTCTCGCGCAACTGAAGCCGCGCGTGCTGGTCGGCCAGTTTGCCGGCGCCGCCGGTACACTGGCCTCGCTCGGCGACAGGGGCTTCGACGTGCAGAAGGCGCTCTGCGCCGAGCTGAGGCTCGGCGTACCCGCGTCCACCTGGCATGTCGCGCGCGACGGCTTTGCGGAAGCGGTGAATTTCCTCGCGCTCGTCACCGGTTCGCTCGGCAAGATCGCGCTCGACATCATGATCATGGCCTCGACAGAGTTCGCCGAGGTCTTTGAGCCCTTCGTCAAGGGTCGTGGCGCCTCCTCGACCATGCCGCAGAAGCGCAATCCGATCTCTTCGGAGCTGATGCTTGCGGCTTCCAAGGCGGTGCGCCAGCAGGCGGGCCTGATGCTGGATGCCATGGTGCAGGATTTCGAGCGCGCCACCGGTCCCTGGCACGCCGAATGGATGGCGATTCCCGAGAGTTTCGTGCTGACCGCAGGCGCGCTGCATCAGGCGAAGTTCGCGCTCGCAGGCCTCATCGTGGACGAGCGGAAGATGAACGACAACCTCGCCCTTAGTCGCGGTCTGATTGTGGCCGAAGCGGTCATGATGGGGCTCGCGCCGCAGATCGGGCGGCAGAAGGCGCATGACGTGGTTTACGATGCGTGCCGGCTCGCCAACGAGAAGGGCCTGACCCTTGCCGACGCGCTCTCGTCCGATATCCGCGTATCGAGCCGGATCGATCGCGTCACGATCGAGGCCCTCACTTCACCTAAAAATTACCTTGGCCTTGCGCCCGAAATGGTCGACCGGGTGCTGAAATCGGCAACGCGTTGAAAACCAATATGCGTGAAACTCCGTATCTTTCATGTCCCGCAAGCCGCTCGCACACTTGTGTCTCGCGATGCTAGACTTAGATTGAACGAGAGATTCCGACAGAGGACCCGGTATGACCGATCAACGCAATTCCGCCACTTCAATCGATCCGGTGAAGCTCGACCGGCTGGCCGAGGTGGCGGTGAAGGTGGGACTGGGCTTGCGGCCGGGACAGGACCTGCTCGTGACGGCGCCCGCGATCGCGCTGCCGCTGGTACGCCGGATCGCTGCGCAGGCCTACAAGGCCGGTGCCGGCATCGTGACGCCGATCCTCTCCGACGAGGAGATGACGCTGGCGCGCTATCGCTACGGCCACGACAACAGTTTCGATCGCGCCGCCAACTGGCTTTACGAGGGCATGGCCAAGGCGTTCTCCGAAAACACCGCGCGTCTCGCCATCGTCGGCGACAATCCGATGCTGCTGTCGGGCGAGGATCCGTCGAAGGTCGCGCGCGCCAGCAAGGCCAATTCCATGGCCTATCAGCCGGCGCTGGAAAAGATCGTCAATTTCGACACCAACTGGAACATCATCGCGTATCCGAGCCCGTCCTGGGCCAGGCAGGTCTTCCCGAACGAGTCAGAAGAGGTCGCGATCGGCAAGCTCGCGGATGCGATCTTCGCGGCTTCGCGCGTCGACCGCGAGGATGCGATTGCGAATTGGGCGAGCCACAATGCGGTGCTGCGCGAGCGCACCAACTGGCTCAACGGCCAGCGCTTCCGCGCGTTGCAATATTCGGGTCCCGGCACCGACCTGACCATCGGCCTTGCGGATGGCCATGAGTGGGAAGGCGGGGCCTCGTCCGCCAAGAACGGCATCAGCTGCAACGCCAACATCCCGACCGAAGAGGTCTTCACCACGCCGCATTGCCGTCGCGTCTATGGCCATGTCGTGAGCTCGAAGCCGCTCTCTTACCAGGGCACGCTGATCGACAACATCGCGGTGCGTTTCGAGGACGGCAAGATCGTCGATGCCAAGGCCTCGCGCGGCGCGGAAGTGCTGAACAAGGTGCTCGACACCGACGAGGGCGCACGCCGGCTCGGCGAAGTGGCGCTGGTGCCGCATTCCTCGCCGATCTCGCAGAGCGGGCTGTTATTCTACAACACGCTGTTCGACGAGAACGCAGCGTCCCACATCGCGCTCGGCCAGTGCTATTCGAAGTGTTTCATCAACGGCGCGCAGCTCACCCCGCAGCAGATCGCCGCGCAAGGCGGCAACCAGAGCCTGATCCATATCGACTGGATGATCGGCTCGGCCGAGACCGACATCGACGGCATCCTGTCCGACGGCAGCAAGGTGCCGGTGTTCCGCAAGGGCGAGTGGGCGAAGTAAGCTCGCGATCGTGACCGGGAGCTCTTCACCTCTCCCCGCTGGGGAGAGGTAAGCTCCAGGCGACAATCTTTCCTGAGCCCGCGCTTTAGCGCGTCGTCTCACGCCGCCGCGTTGCGGAGTATCGGGTTGTTGTCGATGCTGAAGCGGTTGAACAACGTCGTGAACGGGCTGCCGTCGGTGGCCCGCACGATGGCGTCGGAAGCTGCGACCGCGTCGTAGAGCGCGCCGACGGGATCGCCTGCCTCCGGCAGGTCGAGGCGGGTGCGAATTTCTTTCCTCGCCTCGTTGACGTCGTCCTCGTCGTCGCGTGTCGCCTCAAGCGCATCCGCGGCGCGCCGCATCTCCCGGAGATCGGCGCCAGCGGAGTATTTGAGGATATCAAGCCAATAGGGGAGTGCCACGACGAGCTGGATGAACGCCTCGAAACTCGCGGCGATGATGCCCGCGCGACCGTCCGATGAGACGTAGAGCACGTTCTGCGCCGGCAGCAGCACGAAGGCGCCGCCAGAGCCGTCACTTCCGATCTGCCGGGGATTTTCAACGCCGTCGATCGTGAACCAGAGCTCCTCGTCCGGTGCAAACGAGAACTCGAGGCTGCCGAGCCAGGCAACGACCTCGCCCTGGGCAGCCAAAACCTCCGGGGTCAGGGGCATCAATGGGCTCCTACTCAGTCATTCCGCCGCACTTTGTCGCACCCAGGAAAAGATGGGTTCATATGCGCGAATTTGCAGGGGAATCGCGACGCTATCAGCTTCGCGACTGCAACTTGCGGTGGATTTTTCGCGCCTGCGTAAGAAAGAATTAAAAACCCGCTACTAGCGTTCCAACATCTTTCGAAACAATCCGGGCCTGGACCCGGCCATGCTCATTATATGACCCGGGAACGCAGATGTCGCGCGCATTGATTGAAATCGGAAATTGCAATGTGGATCTGGAGCTGCGGCCGATCGAGCCCGCCTGGATCATCGAGGGCAACCCGGTGTCGCGGTCGCACATCCTGTCGACCAGCTCGGACGGCACGTCCTCGACCATCATCTGGTCGTGCACCGAGGGTCGCTTCAACTGGTACTATGACTTCGACGAGACGATTATGATCCTGGAAGGATCGATCGTTTTGGAGAGCGACGGGCTCCCACCCAAGCGCTACGGCGTCGGCGATGTCATCTTCTTCCGCGATGGCGCGCATGCCAAATGGCATGTCGAAGGCCACGTCAAGAAGATCGCGTTCTGCCGCAAGACCAACCCGGCCGTCATCGGCCTCATGATCCGCGTCGTCAACAAGCTGAAGCGGATGTTCCTCTCGGCCGGCGAGCGCCGTCCCGCGACCCTGATGGGTGCAGGCTGATCCTTTTTTCGGACGCTTCCCAGCGGCCACGAGGGAAGAGGGGGCGGGACTGATATCCCGGCCCCTCTTTTCGCATCATGACGACAGCTCGAGCCGGTCGAATTCGGTCGCGGGTTGCAGCGGGTTTGCGGCCCGGTCAACTCGCTCTAGGGTCTGTACTCAATAGGGATTCCATCTGAAATTAGATTGTGATTCAAGCTTCTCAACGGAAGGGAGGCTTGAATGGCAAAGCAGGTCTACTGGCTCAGCGATGCGGAA
>NZ_JAFCLG010000035.1 GCF_018129685.1 Bradyrhizobium manausense | reverse complement strand
CGACAAGCGCGCAGACATCTTCCTGTCTGCAATCCTGTTGGCAGCCGCAGTCTCATGGTGGACTAATTGAGTCCGGACCCTAGACCTTGCGCCGCGTCGCCCTCACATCGACGACCAGCCGCCAATCGGTTGCGGTGGCGGGCTTGACCTCGCCGAGCCAGTGAAAGGAATCGTCTGTGATTTCAACGAAACTCCAGCGGGTCAGGTCACCGGCTTCGGTCGTGCCCTCCTGCACGATGTCGTCGCCGCGCGGCCTGCCGATCTGCTGACGGAACACACTGCGCCCAGGGTCGAACCAGGAAATCCGCCAGGCGGAAATGGAGGGGTCGTAGACGCGCAGCGTCGTGCCATACCAATTGCCCGCGATCGGAAAGGCCGGCGCTCCTGCGGGTCGCGGAATCATCCAGACATCTTGCACCGCGCGTCCCTCCAGCACCCAGCCGAAATGAATCTCGCCGGCGGCGGTGTGTTTCGTTCCGTCAGCGCCGCGAGCGGTGATCTCGGCATCCCAGTCGCCGACGAAGCGGCCGTAGAGTTGAAGCGCCTCCGCGTGCTCGGGGGCGGGCCCGTCTGCGTGCAACAATCTCTTGAAGTCGGTCATGTCGATCTCCTGTTGCAGCGAGATAAACACGACCGGCCGTCGTCCAACTTGGAGAAAATTGCGCGTCAGACCCCGTCGAGGATGATCACGGTCGGTATCGCCGGCAGCGAATCCCGCGAGATTCGCAAAGAGCGTTCGGTACGGCGGTCGATCTCGAACTGCTTGCCGATGCGTTGCATGAATTCGTCGAGTGGGGTGGCGAAGCGGTGCATCGGCAGCACCACGGAGGCGCGCAGCCGCCTGGTGATGTCCGAGACGCCGTCGAGCGACATCGTGTAGGTGCCGTCGATCGGCACCATCACGATGTCGAGGCGCCCGATCTGGGCAAAGTGACTGTCGTCGAGCTTGTGGTGCAAATGGCCGAGATGGCCGATGCAGAGGCCCGCGACCTCGAAGATGAAGATCGAATTGCCGTCGCGGATCATGTCGGTGCCGGAATCGTCACCGAAATAACGGCGGATGTCGGTCGTGACGTTGCGGATGAAGGTGTCGCCGATCCGTTCCGCCACGACGGCAGGCTTGCCGTCCTCGCCCCAGCCATGCAGCACATGGGGAATTCGCTTGTCGGGATATAAAGAGTAGTGGGTGCTGTGGGCCCGGTTCATGGTGACGACATCGGGCAGCCGGCCGACCTGATAGGCGCCGCTGTAGTCGGTCGCGATGCGTACGCCGCCCGGCGTGTCGATGAAATAGGTGGAATGGCCGGCATAGGTGATCTCGACCTCGGGCGTGGCGGCAGCCTGCCGGAACGCCGCCGGCATTGCGCGGGGCGAAGCGTTCGCCATCGCCAGGCATTCGCTGCGCTGTGACTGCTGAGCGAGGGCAGGTGCAGCTAGCCAGCCGAGAAACGCAACCGTCAGCAACAGTCGAAACATGCAAAACCGTCCGCCGCTCATCGACGATCTGCTGAGTGTATCTATGAATTGTCCTCGCGTCATCTGGTGCCGGCCAGCCGCGCCAATCCACCGCTTGCCTCGATGAGTTTCACGGCCTTCTTGTCGAAAGACACGAAAGTATCGGCTCCAAGCCAATTGCCTTCGTGGGCGATGACGCCATCGGCGAAATCACCTCCGGCATCGAGGAGCACCAATCCCGCCTCGACTGCCGGCCGGTCGACGACCGCATTGGAGGCATTGATCAAGTGCCGGATCGAAGCCGCAATATTCACAGTAGAAGTTTTGTAGCCTCGTGAGAGGACCCAGACCAATTCGCACAATGCCGAGATCGAGATGGCGACTATGTCGGCCTTCTTGAGCAAGGCTTCGGCCGCCTTACTCTGTTCGGCGTCGTCCCCGACCAGAACCCGTACCAGGACGTTGGTGTCGGGTGTTATCTTCATCGCTTGCCGGCCCAGCCGTCAGCAATGACCTCATTCATCTCATCGATAGACAGCGATCGACCGTTCGTCTTTCCTTTCAGGAAACCGAAGGCATCCGAAATCTTTCCGGTTGGCCGAGCTGCCTTCACTTCAACTCGTCCCCCGGGAAGCTTTTCTATCGAGATCTTGTCGCCCGGATGCACACCGAGGTGGTCCAGGAGATCCTTCCGCAAAGTAACTTGCCCCTTTGCCGTAACGGTGAGCGTGCCCATGAGTTACTCGATGCTTGATGTCACCCTTAAGTAAGGCAATTTAGCCTTACTTTCAAGTGGAGACACCCAGCCGGGATCTTACTCCCGCCTTGGACTGAACTTCCAGGTCACCGCCACCAGGCCCGCGGTGATCAGACCGCAGACGATGCCTGCGATCGGGAGCGTGAGCATCAGCGCGGCGGTGGCGGCCCAACCGATCGAGGAGAAGGCTTCGGCAAAGGTGGCAAGCCGCGACGAGGTCTGGCGGCGGCGGAACTGGCTGCGGCGGGCCTGCACGCGGAACCAGAGCTGGATCGCGGTGGCGGAGGTGGCGCCGACGACGATCATGGCTGCCGTGATCGCAGCCTGGAACGGCGAAGCAAAAACCAGCGCGGCAATCAGCGGGCTGAAGATCGCGGCGATGGCGATCAGCACCACCTCGATCTTGGCGCGGATGACGCTGGTGGGCGTCAACGGCGCGGTCGCAACCAGATCGGGCGCGTCCTCGCCTGAGATCGTCAGCCAGGCGAGCCCGCCGGCGAGCTGGCCCGCGGCCATCACGATGACAGGCGTGATCAGTGTCAGCGCCGCGGAGCTGTCGCCAAAGCTGCGCCAGAGCAGCAGCGCCGGCGGCACCAGATAGAGCAGTTGCATCAGGGTCTGCGAGATCAGCCAGGGATCGCGGCAGAGCAGCACGAATTCCTTGCGCCGCAGCGCCTGCTGCCGCGAGCCGCCGCGGAACGGACGGTCCTTCGTGCGCTTGCGGCTGGATGTCCCGTAGGCGGCGGCGTCGATCGCGGTGTCGGCAAAACGGCCCGAGAAGATCGCCATCACGCATCCGAGCAACACCAGCCCAAGGGCCAGGAGCAGCAGCAGCGCCTCGCTGTCGCCCATGGCCGCCCGCGCCGGCCACCACCAGATGCTGTCGACATCGGGCGCGTGCGCAGCGAGGCTACCCGAGGTCAGAATCGTGAAGCGCGACAGTGCGCCATAGGAGATGATCGCCGCGACCTGGAGCGCGATCACGAAACCGGCGCCGATGATCGCAGCCAGGATCTGGGCCACAAAGCGCGTCCGCGCAGGGCCGATCAGGCGAAACAGCAGGATGGTGACCGCAATCGCGACCGCCGCGGCCGACAAGCCCATCGCGACGACCACCCCGAATGCCGCAAGCCAGCGCGCGCCGCCACCGATCACGAGCACGTCGACGAACGGCGTCGAGAACAGCAGCGCCATCGTCGTGACGGTGAGCGCGATCGCGGCGATGCGCACCGAGAACAGATTGGCCAGTGTCGCCGGCGAGGACATGATGAGATCGAGATCGGCGCGCGCGTAAAAGACCCGCGTCACCGACTCGATCGCCTGCGAGAGCATCAAGGTCCAGGCGAGAAGGATCGTCGCCGAGATCACGATCAGCGAGGATTTGTCGAGCGGCAGTTGGAGATTGGCGAAGCGGCCGATCACCGCCCAGGCCGGCACATGCAGCAGTGCGGCAAAGAAGAGGAGACCGATCACCGCGGCGCGGGCGCGCCGCCGCCGGCCGCCCGTCATCATGGCGAACCATTCGCGCCAGGCGAGCCTGAACTCGTGACGGGCAAACCACGAAAGGGCGGTGGCCGAGCTCATGCGGCTTCCTGGAGCGTCACCAGGGCGATGAAGAGATCTTCCAGGCTGGTGTCAGCATGGCCGTTCTGCTGGCGCAGCTCGCTCAACGTGCCCTCGGCAACAAGGCGGCCGGAAGCGATTACGCCGATGCGATCGGCCATGCGCTCCGCCACCTCGAGAATATGCGTCGTCATGATGACGGTGCAGCCGGCGCGGACGCGTTCGCCCAGCAACCCCTTCACATGACGGGCCGAGACGGCATCGAGGCCGGTCAGCGGCTCGTCGAGAATGATGAGGCGCGGGTCGTGAACCAGCGCACCGGCGAGCGCCACTTTCTGGCGCATGCCCTTGGAAAAACCTTCGCAGCGCTCGTGCCGATGCGGCTCCAGCCCCAGCGAGCTCACGAGTTCCTCGGCGACCGGCTTCGCAACAGAAGGCGCGATGCCCCAGAGGCCGGCGACGAATTCGAGATATTCGAGCGGAGTGAGCTTGTCATAAATCATGGGCTCGTCGGAGACCCACGCCATCACCTGCTTGGCGGCAACGGGATCGCGGAGCGCATCGATGCCGAAGATCGAGACGCCGCCCGCGTCGGGCCGGAGCAGGCCCGCAACCATGCGTAAAGTGGTGGTCTTTCCGGCGCCATTGGGGCCGACCAGCGCGTAGAATTCGCCGGCATGGATCGTGAGATCGAGGCTATCGACCGCCAAACGGTCAAAACGCTTCGTTAACCCTCGGACTTCCAGCGCAGAGCTGTCCGGCTTCATGATCGCCACACCATCCGGTTTTGCATCGGTCGCGACCATGACCCGAAGATGTTTCGGCACCGTGAATCGCGCTGCCGCAAACTCCGGCATCCGCCTGAGACGAAAGGCAAGTCACCGTTTGTTGACAGTACCGGGCGGTTCAGGCTGAATTGCCGCCGGGACAAATGGCGCTGACGCAGCGAAACGACTGCGTAGCGGCTGGACACAAGATACGGCAAGGCGGTCGTCAAGAGCCGCTGGTTGTATCGGGAGGACGCGGCGATGCTGGATTTCGTTCAGCAGCTGGTCAGCGGTGTTGCGCTCGGCTGTGTCTACGGCCTGATCGCACTCGGATTCGTGCTCGTCTACAAGGCCACCGAAGTCGTCAATTTCGCGCAGGGCGATCTGATGATGCTGGGAGGCTTTTTCGCCTTCACCTTCATCGGCATGATGGGCCTGAATTACTGGATCGGCTTTGCCGGTGCGGTGGCGGCGATGGCGCTGTTTGGCATGCTTGCCGAGCGGATCGTGGTGCGGCCGATCCTCGGCTATCCGCAATTCTCCATCATCATGGCGACCATCGGCCTCGGCTATTTCCTGCGCTCGGTCGCCGGCATGATCTGGGGGACCGACGATTTCAAGATCGAGACGCCGTTCAGCCAGGGCGTGCTGCGCGTCGGCTCGCTGGTGCTCGCGCACGACAAGCTTTCGGTGATCGCGGCGACGGTCATTCTCTGCACGCTGCTCTGGCTGTTCTTCAACAAGACCACGCTCGGCACCGCGATGCGCGCCAGCTCCGAGAACATGCTGGCGGCGTATTACATGGGCATCCCGGTCAAGCGCGTGGTGTCGATCGTCTGGGCGATCAGCGCTGCGGTGGCGACCTGCGCCGGCGTGCTGCTGGCGCCGATCACCTTCATTCACTCCAATGTCGGCCTCGTGCTCGGGCTGAAGGCGTTTCCGGCGGCGGTGCTCGGCGGCTTCGGCTCGATTCCCGGCGCGGTGGTCGGCGGCGTCCTGATCGGCGTGATCGAGAGCATGGCCGGGTTCTATCTCGCCGAGGGCTGGAAGGACGTCGCGCCGTACATCGTGCTGCTGGCCGTGCTGTTGCTGAAGCCCGAAGGCCTGTTCGGCCTTCATGCCCGCAAGAAGGTCTGAACGCATGCGCTTCCTGTTCAAGACCGACTATGAGGACGACATCAGGCTGTTCCCGCATTCGGGCTATGTCGTCTCCTACGGTCTGCTGCTCGCGGTGCTGCTGATCGCGCCTTACCTGCTCTCCAGCTATTTGATGAGCCAGCTCGTCTTCGTCTGCATTTACGCGACCGTCGGCGTGGCGCTGCTGATCCTGACCGGCTTTACCGGGCAGGCTTCGCTCGGGCACGCCGCGTTCCTGGCGATCGGCGCCTACACGGCGGCGTATTTGCAGAAGTACAACGTGCCATTTCCCGTCTATTTCCTCGCTGCGGGCTTGCTGACCGGCTGCATCGGCGCGCTGGTCGGCTTTCCGGCGCTGCGGCTCCAGGGCATCTATCTCGTCATCGCCACCATCTCCTTTGCCTTCATCGTCGAGGAAATCCTGGCGCGCTGGGAGAGCGTGACCAACGGCAACGAGGGTCTACGCGTCAAGGCGCTGTCGCTGCTCGGCGTGACGGTCTCGCGCGACAGTCCGACGTTCTATTTCCTCTGTCTTGCGGTGCTTGTGCTGACCATCGTCGGCACGCTCAATTTGCTGCGCTCGCCGACGGGCCGCGCCTTCGTCGCGATCCGCGACAGCGAGACGGCGGCGCGCAGCATGGGCGTCAATGTCGCGCTCTACAAGGTGAAGTCCTTTGCGATCTCGGCGGCGATCACCGGCTTTGCCGGCGTGCTGTTCGCGCACAAGCTCTCCTTCATCTCGCCGGAGATGTTCACGCTGCAGCTCTCGATAGAGTTCATCATCGTGATCCTGATCGGCGGCACGTTCAGCCTGCATGGAGCGGTGCTGGGCGCGATCTTCATCGTGATGATCGATCCGTTCCTGACCTATCTGAAGGACGACTTGCCGGGCATCATCGCCGGCGTCGCCGCGACGTTCGGGGCAGGCTCCGCAACGGCGGGAAACATCCAGTCCAAGGTCGCGGCCTTTGCCTCGCTCAACGGTCTCAAGGGCGCGATTTACGGCATCATCATCATGCTGTTCGTGCTGTTCGAGCCGCTCGGCATCTATGGGCGCTGGCTCAAGATCAAGCTCTTCTTTCAACTGTTCCCGCTTTACAAGCGATCGACCTTCAAGCGGCAGAAGATCTACGTGAAGTCGGAGCGGAATCGATGAGCTATTTCCGCGCTGAAAATCTCTCGCTGCATTTCGGGGGCCTCAAGGCCGTCGATGCGGTGTCGTTTGCGGTCGAGCAGGGCGAGATCCTCTCGATCATCGGGCCGAATGGCGCGGGCAAGAGCTCGATCTTCAATCTGATCTCGCGGATCTACAGGCCGACCTCGGGTCGTATCTTCTTCGAAGACCGGGACATCACGGAGGAGCCACCCTACGACATCGCCAGGCTCGGCATCGCCCGCACCTTCCAGAACATCGAGCTGTTCGAGAACGCGACCGTGCTGTCCAACCTTCTGGTCGGGCGTCACCGGCATTCCGCCACGCAGCTCTGGCAGGAATTGCTGTTCCTGCCGAGCGTGCGCGCGGGCGAGAAGGTCCATCGTCGCAGGGTCGAGCAGGTGATCGAATTCCTCGATCTCGAGCCCTATCGCGACAAGCTGATCTCGGGTCTGCCCTACGGCGTGCGCAAGGTCATCGAGCTTGCGCGCGCACTCTGCTCGGAGCCGAGGCTGATCCTGCTGGACGAGCCATCCTCGGGGCTCAATGTCGAGGAGACCGACGACATGTCGTTCTGGATCCGCGACATGAAGAGCGAGCTCGGCATCACCGTGTTGATGGTCGAGCACGACATGTCGCTGGTCAACCGCGTCTCGGATCGCGTCATCGCGCTGAATTACGGCCGCGTGCTGGCGATGGGCACGCCGGCCGAGGTGCAGCAGCATCCTGACGTCGTCGCCGCGTATCTGGGAGCCTGATGCATGGATGCGACCGTGACGCCCGACATCATCCTGAAACTCTCGAACGTCGAGAGCTACTATGGGCCGATCATGGCGATCCGCGGCATCTCGCTGGAGGTGCCGCGCGGCCGTATCGTCGCGCTGCTGGGCGCCAACGGCGCCGGCAAGACCACGGTGCTGAAGACGATCTCGGGCATTCTGGACCCGCAAAAGGGTTCGATCGAGTTCATGGGCAAGCCGATCCAGCGCATGGAGGCCGACCGCATCGTGCGGCTCGGTCTCAGCCATGTGCCCGAAGGACGCGAGGTTTTCCCGTTCCTGTCGGTGCGTGAGAATTTGATGATGGGCGCCTATCCGCGGAAGGATCGCGACGGCGTCGCGGAGGATCTGGAACGGGTCTACGGCTATTTCCCGCGCCTGAAGGAGCGAATCAACCAGGCGGCGGGCCAACTCTCCGGCGGCGAGCAGCAGATGCTGGCGATCGGGCGGGCGCTGATGAACCGGCCGACGCTGTTGCTGCTCGACGAGCCCTCGCTCGGTCTGTCGCCGATCCTGGTGAAGGAGATTTTCACGATCATCCGCCGCGTCAACGAGGAGCAGGGCATGTCGATCCTGCTGGTCGAGCAAAATGCGCGCGTGGCGCTGGAGACGGCGCATTACGGCTACGTGCTGGAGATCGGCCGCGTCGTCATGAACGACAGCTGCGACCGCTTGATGCATTCGCAGGATATCCAGGAATTCTACCTCGGCGCCAAGGAAGCCGGCGCGCGAGGCGAACGGCGCTGGAAAAAGAAGAAGACGTGGCGATGAAAGACTTGCGTTAGAGCGACAAGGAGGAGACGCGCATGGCCCGACCGGCGGTGCTGACGGTCGCCGATACGATCGCGAAGAGCTTCCTGCGCGCAGCAGAGCTGCGCGGCGACCGGCCTGCGATCCGTGCGAAGACGTTCGGCATCTGGCAGCCGACGAGCTGGCGCGAATGGCTGCAAATCTCCAGGGAAATCGCCTACGGCCTTCGCGCGATCGGCTTCATGCCCGGCGACGTCGCCTCGATCATCGCGAACGCCGTGCCTGAATGGGTCTACGCCGACATGGGCATCCTCTGCGCCGGCGGCGTCTCCTCCGGCATCTACCCCACGGATGCGTCGGCCCAGGTGGAGTATCTCATCAATGATTCCACGACGCGGGTGATCTTCGCCGAGGACGAGGAGCAGCTCGACAAGATCCTGGTCTGCCGCAGCCGCTGTCCCAGCCTGCGACGGATCGTCGTGTTCGACATGGAGGGCCTCCGCGGCTTTTCCGATGACATGGTGATGTCGCTCGACGAATTTCGCGCGCTTGGCCGCAATCACATGGTCGGCCGCGAAGCACTGTGGCAGGAGATGATCGACAGCCGCAGCGCCGGCGATCTTGCCGTGCTCGTCTATACCTCGGGCACGACGGGGCCGCCCAAGGGCGCCATGCACGCCAACCGCAGCGTGACGCACCAGATGCGTCACGCCAACGATTTCATCCCGGCGCGCGAGGACGAGGACCGGCTGATCTTCCTGCCGCTCTGCCACGTCGCCGAGCGTGTCGGCGGCTACTACGTCTCGGTGGCGCTCGGCTCCGTCATGAACTTTGCCGAGAGCCCGGAAACCGTCCCGGACAATCTGCGCGAGGTGCAGCCGACGGTATTCCTCGCGGTCCCGCGCGTCTGGGAAAAGTTCTATTCGGCGATCACGATCGCGCTGAAGGATGCGACGCCGTTCCAGCAATGGGCCTACCGCCGCGCCATCGCGGTTGGCTATCGGATGGTGGATTGCCGGATCGAAGGCGGGACGCCGCCGCTGGGCTTGCGCATCGCCAACCGCATCGCGTACCGCCTCGTCTTCCGCAACATCCGCCGCATGATCGGGCTCGACCGCTGCCGCATCGCCTTCACGGGGGCTGCTCCGATCGCGCCGGATCTGATCCGCTGGTATCTCGCCCTCGGTATCGACATGCACGAGGTCTACGGCCAGACCGAGAATTGCGGCGTCGCCACCATGATGCCGGCGACGCGCATCAAGCTCGGCTCGGTCGGCACCGCCGTGCCCTGGGGCGAGGTCGCGCTGTCACCCGACGGCGAGATCCTGATCAAGGGCGACTTCCTGTTCATGGGCTACCTGAACCAGCCGGAGAAAACCGCGGAGACGATCGATGTCCGCGGCTGGCTGCACACCGGCGATGTCGGCACCATCGACAATGAGGGCTTCGTCCGCATCACCGACCGGATGAAGGACATCATCATCACCTCGGGCGGCAAGAACATCACCCCGTCGGAGATCGAGAACCAACTCAAATTCTCGCCCTACATCTCGGACGCCGTGGTGATCGGCGACAAGCGGCCGTACTTGACCTGCCTCGTGATGATCGACCAGGAGAATGTCGAGAAGTTCGCCCAGGACCACGACATCCCCTTCACCAACTACGCCAGCCTGTGCCGTGCGAGCGAAATCCAGGACCTGATCTGGCGCGAGATCGAAGCGGTCAACGCGAACTTTGCCCGCGTCGAGACCATCAAGAGATTTTACCTGATCGAACGCCAGCTCACGCCGGAGGACGAGGAACTGACGCCGACCATGAAGCTGAAGCGCAATTTCGTGAACAAGCGCTACGCCGCCGAGATCGACGCGATGTATCGCCAGCGCGCGGTCGCGTGATGTGCATCTCTGGAAGAAAGCGGAGGAGCCGTGGCCACGCCCTTCGTGCAACATGGGCCTCAAGGAGGAGACGTCGATGTCGAGATCGTTGAAAGCGTTCGGCCTTGCTGTGACTGCGGTGGCGCTCACCTGTCTGCCGGCCGCGGCGCAAACCAAGGTCACCAATGAAGGCATCTTCCCCGCCGAGATCGTCATTGGCACCCACCAGGACCTGTCGGGGCCGATTAAAGGCTGGGGCGTGCCGGTCTCCAACGGCATGAAGATGGCGGTCGAGGAGATCAACGCCGCCGGCGGCGTCAATGGC
Source organism: Bradyrhizobium manausense (assembly GCF_018129685.1). GTDB lineage: Bacteria > Pseudomonadota > Alphaproteobacteria > Rhizobiales > Xanthobacteraceae > Bradyrhizobium > Bradyrhizobium manausense_D. The sequence goes on along the minus strand of NZ_JAFCLG010000035.1, from coordinate 21,182 downwards.
CGCAAGATCCGGCTGGTGATCGAGGACAGCGGCTACGATCCGAAGAAGGCGGTGCTGGCGTCGCAAAAACTGATCGAGCGCGACAAGATCTTCGCGATGGTGGGCGCAATGGGATCGCCGACCGTGCTGGCCGCGCAGGACATCCTGCTCGATGCCGGCGTGCTTCAGCTGTTCCCGCTGACGGCGGCCGAGTTCACCTTCAAGTTCGATCCGGCCAAGCCGCAGGAGCGGCTGAAGTTCAACAACCTCCTGCCCTATGTCGAGAGCACGCGCGCGGCGCTGAAATACATGATGGAGTGGAAGAGCTTCAAGAAGCCCTGCATCATGTATCAGGATGACGAGTACGGAAAGAACGTGCTCGACGGCTTCAACCAGCAGCTCACCACCATGAAGGTGCAGCCGGCCTCGGTCACGAGCTACAAGCGCGGCGCCTCCGACTTCAGCGCGCAGGTCGCCAAGATGAAGTCCGACGGCTGCGATCTCGTCGTGCTCGGTGCGGTTCTCCGCGAACCGATCGGCGCCATGACCGAGGCCAGGAAGCTGGGCTGGGAGGTCACCTTCCTCGGCGCCACGCCCACCAACGTGATGGAGGTGCCGATGCTGGGCAAGGAGGCCGTCGAAGGCCTCTACGCCGCGTCCGGCTTCGAGATCCCCTATGAGGACACCGCCAAGGGCAAGGTCCACGACTGGCTGATCAACTACAAGAAGATGTTTGGCACCGACGCCAACACGCAGGCCATCATCGGCTACAATGCGGTGATGACGTTCGCGTTCTATGCGGACAAGGCCGGCAAGGACCTCACCGGACAGAAGATGCTGGACGCGCTGGAGTCGGGCGAAAAATTCCTCGACATCTTCAACTCGCCGCCGACAAAATTCTCCAAGACCGACCACCTCGCCAACACCATCACCCAGGTGCAGCAGGTCAAGGGCGGTCGCTGGGTGCTTGTGAAGGACAATCTGATGTTTTGATCTCTCACCTCGAAGACGGTGCACCCTCGCCCCTTGTGGGAGAGGGTGGATCGCCGCGAAGCGGCGAGCCGGGTGAGGGGTATCTATCCTCACGAGCAGTGTTGCAAGTGGAAAGAACCCCTCATCCGGCGCTTCGCGCCACCTTCTCCCACAAGGGGAGAAGGGAAGAAAAGTTACGACCCCCCGCCAGCCGTTCCCGAGCTCACCGGCGCGAGCGCGTCCTCCCGGCAGCGCCAGCCGTCGGCGGCCTTCACGAACGCGAACGTCCGCTGGATCCGCAGGCGGCGCGTGACGTTGAAGGCAGCCGAGGCACGCACCTTGTCGGCTGTGCCCGGTTGCGGACGGCCGGTGCTTGCGTCCCAGCAGGTGCCGGTGCAGGTGGACGCGACCTTGCTGCAAGTCGTGAACGGCGCCAGCACGACCATCTCGATCTCGCCGGTGACCTGCGCCTCCTGGTCATTCACCTGGCTGTCGAGCGCGTAGACGCGGTTGATGCGGAGGAAGCTGCCGCACGAATTGGCGGCGTGAATCCGCGCGGCGCAGAAGTCGACGGCGTCGGTGTCGGGCTCTTTAGCCGCGACCTGGCGGCCGAACACCTTCTTCGGATCGCCCTTGGCGGCCGCGATCTCGTTGGTCTTGCGCTTCAGATAATCGACAAGGCAATCTTCCGCGGAGCCGAGCTCCTCGAGCGGTACGTTCTCCTTGCCGACCAAATTGCACTTGCGGTCGCGCTCGCGCGTCCATCGGCCATATTCCGCAAAGGCAAAGCGCGCCGCGGTCGGGTCCAGCTTGCCGATCAGTGCGAGCACCTGGCCGTTGAGCTCGGTCTCGGCGAGTGCCAGCGACGGGTCCGCGCAGATCAGCGCGCCGGCCGCCGTGTCCGCCGCCAGGCAGTCGAAATCCGGATCGCGCAGTATCGCGGCGCGCTCCTCGGTCACCTTGAGCAGGCAGGCCTTCACCCGGTCGAAATCGTCGTCGCGGATCGCGCTCTGGCCGACGATACCGCAGCCGAGATTGCGCTGGCGGATCCAGATCGCGTTTTCCTCGATCGCCGGCAGGCGGTCGGGCAGCCGGGCGAGCCGGGCCTCGACCGCGGTCGAGAGCTTCTCGGCGGCGGCCGACAGCTCGCTGTCGCCGCAGAACAGTTGATTGCCGGGATCGCGGATCGCCTGGCAGTTGTTCCTGTCGAACAGCGGCAGCCGGTCGGCGATGGAGCGGTCGGATGCGCCGGCCTGCGCGAAGCCTGATGCTGCCGGCAACGCCAGCAGCGCAAGCATGGTCAGCACCATCAACCGCATTACAATTCCCCAACCGCATTCCAATTGGCATGGCCATCGCCATGCTAGCGTCCGGGATCACGCGGCGCAAATCAGGTCAATGCGCTTCGGGCATCGCCATCGTGAACTGCACGGGCTCGCCGACATATTTCAGCACGGCGGACTGATAGAGCACGAACAGCGGCTGGTAGCTGCGTGCGTTGTCGTCCTCGACCATCGCCATGCGGCGGTTGTCGAGCATCAGCCAGTGGCCGTCGAGCTTTGCGGCGACGACCGCGTGCTCCTCGCCGGCCCTGACATCGCGCACAACGACGATGCGGAGGTCGTCCGCGGCAACGCCGGCGAGCCGCAGCGCGGCGAGCTTGGCGATGGCATAGTCCTCGCAATCGCCGGCGCCGCGCGCGAAGGTCGCGAGCGGCGAACTCCAGACGTCGTCGGCACCGTCATTTTCGGCGCGGATGGCAAGATTGACGGCGCGGTTGGTTTCGCCGAGGCGGGCGCGGCCCTCGCGCGTGCGGGCCTGATCGACGATGGCGAGCAGCTTCAGCGCCGCGGGCGAGGCGCAATTGTCGCGGTCGCCGTCGCACAGCGCAAGCTGCACCATGTCGTCGTCGAGCTTGTCCTTCAACGCGAACCATTTCTGCCGCAGGCTTCCGCCTGAAATGGCGAAGGCGAACACGCCGAACGGCTCGGCGGATTTGCGCACGAGCACGCCTGCGCCGGGCGACAGCAATGTGCCGGCACGAAGATCGGCGGCCGATCCGAACAGGATCAATCCGCACAGGACAAGGATAGCGCGCCATGCGCGCGAGCGAGCCGCGGTCTCCATCTGACATCCCCTTTCCGGCTTCGCCAGGTCCCCCTCGACCTCGACGTGCCGGGCTTGTTGCTTTCGCGGAGATAGTGCGAGGCGGCCGGTTTTGTTCTGCTTAACGCGCGCAGGCAGGGGCCCAAAACCGTGTGACAGGCTGAAGCGGGCCTGTCTGAGTTCCGTAAAATTTGACGGATCGGGAGCTGGGAGGGGCCCGGATACCGCGAAACGGACCCAGTTGCAGGCTTAAGTTGCCTGCTGGCCGAATCTGCGCCTATGGCTAATGACCCGCTATTTCACGGGTTCTGTTAGTTAGGTCACAGATTTAACTCCGTATTTGCCACAGTATGTCTCGGGGCACTGCGAAGAAAAGATGACATAAGTATCCGCTCTCGAATTTATACTTTCGGATACTGGGGATGGCGGAAAATGCATTCAAATAAACAGCGATATACTTACGACTCCGTCCAGAATTACTCTGGCTTCTCTACGGATGTCGCTGTAGGCATAGTCGCTGACAGCCAAGTCACGCCAAATCACACAAGCAATAGATGGTTTCGCTAAGGACTTGGTAATGATATGCAAGCTTAGGCGGTCGATACTTTCATAAATATTAACCCTTTTTCGGTGCCCGATTGAATTACGCTGGCAAATTTGACGCCGCGCTCTCATTGGATGGCCAGGGCCTCCGCTCGCCCGCCTCCGACCATATCGATTCCTTTACCGCCAAGGCGCATGGCCACGTGCCGCAAGGCGCGGTGGTGATCGAAGATCCCAATCTGATCTTTCATGGCGACTTCAAGCGCACGGGCCTCGATCTCGTGCTCTCGCATGACGGCCACGAGTTCGTCGTTCACGATTATTTCAAGGGCGACAAGCGCGCGGCGATCGCATCGCCCGACGGCGCCCATCTCACCGGCGACATTGTCAGTGCGCTCACCGGTTACGTTCAGGTCGCGCAGGCTGCGCCCGGCGCCGCTGCGGCGCAGGTCATCGGCCACGTCACCAAGCTGACCGGCAGCGCCACCGCGATCCGCAACGGCGTCTCGGTCGTCCTGAACAACGGCGACAACGTCGAGAAGGGCGACGTGGTCTCGACCGGTTCGGACTCGACGCTCGGCGTCACCTTCATCGACGGCACCGTGTTCGGCCTGTCCTCCAACGCGCGGATGGTGCTGAACGAGATGGTCTACGACCCCAACGGGTCGAACAATTCCTCGCTGCTCAGCCTGGTCGCGGGCACCATCACCTTCGTCGCCGGCGAGACCGCCAAGCACGGCGACATGAAGATCGACACGCCGGTCGCCACCATGGGCATTCGCGGCACGGCGGTGCTGACCGAGATCAACTTCATCGTTCCCTCCGGTGGCGGCGACCCGCAGCCGCAGGCGAACTTCCAGGTGCTGGTCGAGCCGAACGGCACCACCGGCTCATACATCCTGTTCGACAAGCTGACGCTGCTGCCGATCGCGACGGTCAACCAGGCCGGCCAGATGATCCAGATCAGCGGCGGCAACGTCTCGGTCACCAATGCGTTGCTGTCGCCTGATGTGCAGAAGCTGATCACCGATGTGTTCACGCTGAAGTTCACGGACAACGGCACCAACACCAAGCTCACCACCAACTTCACCGACAGCATCTCGCAGACCGGCAACATCGTCACGATCACGACGCCGGACGGCACGAAGGCGCAGGCGACGTTCACCAACACCGTCAACGTCGGCGGCGGCCCGGGTCAGGGTGGGGGGCAGGGCGGGGGGCAGGGCATCGACCGTATTCCCGGCGCGCCGAAAGCGTCGAGCCTCGATTCCCACGGCAATGTCACGTCGAAATTCTCGCTGACGGAGCAGGCGGACGCGACCGCGGACCGCTCGTACAAGATCGGCCACGTCGGCGAGGCCGTGGGTCCTGATTCGGTGTCCGGCCAGATCACGTTCCTTGATTTCAATCTCGGCGACCGGCCGACGGTGTCGGTGGATCTCGCCGGAGCGCCGAACTACGTCTATCAGGACGCCGGCCAGCACGATGTCACCGCCTCGCTTACCGCTCTGCAGAAGCAGGACATCGCGGCGACGGAGATCAAGCTCAGCGTCGTTGCCGACGGCGGCAACGCCAACAACGGTTCGGCGGTCTGGACCTACAAGGTCCCCGACCATGCCTTCGATTTCCTGGCTGCCGGCGAAAAGCTGACGCTGACCTACATTGTCAGCGTCGATAACAATTTCTCGGTCAATCGCGAAACCAACACCTTCCCGATCACCATCACGATCACGGGCACCAACGACGAGCCGGTGATCACGACGAGTGTCCCGACCATCACCTTCGCAGGCGGCACCAGCACGCAGGGCGGATCGCTGAAGAGCGAGGTCCCGACCTCGGGTACGCTGACCTTTACCGATGTCGATCTTACCGATACGCACACGGTGTCGCTGTTCGATTTCAGCGCGGCGCTGCCCGACGGCACCGTGCCCGAGAGCATCTACAAGTTTCTCAAGGGTGCCTTGCTGCTGTCGATCGATTCCGGTCACGACAGCACCGGGACGGGCACCGGATCGGTCACCTGGTCGCTGAAACAGATCCCGGTCTACCTCGCCGACTTCATCCCGCAGGGTGAGGTACTGACGTTGACCTACACCGTCAGAGTGACTGATTCACAAGGTGCGACCTCGGACCAGACCATCACGGTCACCATCACCGGCACCGATGCGCCTGCCGTGGTGTGGATCGCGACGAGCCAGCCAGGCGGCCCCTCGGGTGGCTTCTGGAAGGACGGCGTGAACTGGGAAACCGGCAACGCGCCGACGAGCAGCGATGACGTCATCGTCATCACCGACCAGCTGGTTGGACTGACGCCGTCCTATCCCGTCACGATCGATGAAGCGGCATTCGCCAAATCGCTGACGATGAACAATTTCGACACCACCCAGGGCCACACGGTCCCGGAGGTGATCAACAAGAGCACATTGACGATCAACCAGACGCTGACGCTGAAGGCTGATTCACTGCTCACCAATCTGGCGGCAGGCGTCATTTCGGTTGGCGGCGCGGCGGAGTTTTTGGAGACGAGCGTCCTTGCCAATTCCGGATATCTGACGCTTGCGGGCGGCGGCAAGTTCGACGTCGGCACCTCGATCACCAATTCCGGTACCATCGAGCTGTCAGGCGGTACGCTGACCACGCTGACAGAGATTCACAATGCCGGCGGTATCATCAAGGTCGACGCGGGCGCACTCACCAAGCTGATCGTCAACGCCGCGACGATCGATGGCGGTACCGTCACCATCCTCGGTACGCTCGAGCTCGACGGCACCAGCCTGATCGAGAACGGCGCGCTGAACAATTCCGGCGCCGTCAAGGTCGAGGGTGCGGTCGAGTTTGCGAACGAGACCGTCTCCAACGAGCCCGGCGGTACGATCGAGGTGTTTGCCGACGACGTGCTGAAGCTCGATCAAGGTTCTAGCGTCTCGAATCAAGGTCACATTAACGTCGATACCAACGGCACGTTGAGAGTCGATGACGCGACTATCGATGGTGGAGGTTCGGTCGTCGAAGCCGGGGCGCCTCACACTGTCCACGCAGGTTCGGATGGTGGCGCGGTTACGATCTCTGGGGTGCTCGAGTTGGCTTATTCCAGCGTGCTTAAGAACGGTTCGCTGGACATTCAAGCCAGCGGCAAGTTCCTATCGACGGGTACAAACATTCTAGAAAATGAGGTCGCTACGAGTAACGGTATGATCGAGGTCAAAGACGGGAGTCTCACATTTGATGCCTCATCGTCAATCACCACCACTGGTACATTTGAAGTAGATGGTGGGAGCCTTGTGATCTTAGGCACGTTTTCGGGTGTGGCGACCATCGTTGGTAGCTCGCTAATGGAGCTAGGTTCGGCATCGTCGTCTGCCTATGCGTCGGCTAGCGTCGTGTTTGAGGCCGAATCCAGCGGCGTTCTTCAACTAGATTACTCCACGTCGTTTGGCGGCACGATTGTTGGGTTAGACGACAATCGGCTTGATCTCGTTGATTTCGGATCGAGCGGGGTCCATCTCAGCTATTCAGGGACTCTCAGCGACGGTGTGCTCACAATCACCGACGGGACCAATACGGCCCACGCGGCGCATTTGCATTTATCAGGAGATTATCAGGGATCGAGCTGGGCCGTCACCGAAGATGGACACGGCGGAATTTATGTGACCGAAGCTGCTGGAAAGCTCGTGGGTGTCGACACGAGCGGCAATGCTGTGGAAGGCCGCGGTCTTCAAGCACTTGTGACCGATGGGGGACGCGCGGTCACGGACGTTCACTATCAGTGGCAACTCGATGGTCATGACATCCAAGGTGCAATCGGGGCGACCTATGTGCCGACAGCGTTGGATGAGGGAGGTCATCTCTCGGTCTCGATCAGTTTCACAGATTACCTCAATCATCCCGAAACGAGCGTGATTGCCGCCGGCGTTGTACAGGAGGATTCGACTGAGAACGCTTCGATCGAACTCGATGGTCTCGTTAGCAATCGACCGATCGAGGGCGAACAGATCGTTGCGATCGTGACCGATTCCGACGCTCCGTCGAGCGGTATCAGATATACATGGACAGTCGACGGCAAGATCGTACACGCGGGGATAGACGACCAAGGTCAAATCTATACGCCGGCTCATCAGGATGGCGGAGGTGTGCTGGCAGTCGCGGTGTCATTCGTCGATACTCACGGCTTCCAAGAATCTGGCACGCTGGCTGCGGGCACCGTGCAGGCGGAACCAGGTGTAATTGACGTGAGCTCGCCGGGCGATCACACGCTCGCCACGGGAAGCAGTTTCGAAAGGATCCATTTGAGCAACATCGGTCATGACACCATCGACGTGGGGTCAGGAGGTGTGCAGGTCGCTATCCACAATGATGGGCAAGCTACATTTGTCTTGGCGGCTGGCGTAAGTGCAAACGGATCCAACTTCATCTACTTGGATGGTGCGGGTCTGCCAGCGTCCGAAGACCCGAGCCCTAACCAGCGGGGTTCGTTTATCTTTAGGGGCTTCGATCAGGCTACGACAACTATTACCGTTACTGATCTGGCGATCGATCACGGCTCCAATCAACATCAGAAGGTCGCTGTCGCGGATGCCACGGGGCACGATCTGTTCTTCTACGTTGCCGTGAATTCTGGCGCTGACGGTCACTTTCATCTGCTCACGCACGACAACTTCATGATTCAGTAGCTTTGTGGTGACGTTGTCGCGGCAATGGTAGCCGCGAGGTGGTCCATGCTCCCGGCAGAAAATCCACAATCCTCCGTCTTGAGGAATAACCAAGCGCGCGCGGAGGCTGCATGATTGGCCCCGGTGACGCGATGCGCGGCAGGAAGCTGAACCAGCATGAAACGTCTTAAAATCCTGCGGCGGTGGTTCGCGCGAAAGTTCGGCTTGGCGCGGCTGTTGTGCCTTGGGCTGCTGGTCGTCTTTGCAGCCTTGCGCGTCTGGGATCCGCCGCCGGTGCAGGAGCTGCGGCTGCGCACCTTCGACATCTTCCAGCTGATCGATCCCCGTCACAAGACGGTGCGGCCGGTCACTATCGTCGACATCGACGACAGGAGCCTCGCCAAGTTCGGCCAATGGCCGTGGTCGCGCACGCGCATCGCGGATATGATCCAGAATCTCACCACCAACGGCGCGGTGGCGATCGGCTTCGACGTGGTATTTTCTGAGGCGGACCGGCTCAATCCGGATCTGGTGGCCGGCCAGATGCGCTATCTGGATGATGCCACCCGCGCCAAGCTGCGTGAGCTGCCGAGCAACGACCAGATACTCTCGGATGCGATCAAGCGTTCGCGCGTCGTGCTCGGCGAGACCGGGCTGCCGGAAGTGGGGTCCGAGCTCGACAAGACGCTGCCCTTCACCGGCGTCGCGACGGTCGGCGAGGAGAATGCCGAAAAATTCCTGTTCGAATATGACGGCCTGCTGCGCAACGTGCCCGTGATCGAGAGAGTCGCGGCCGGCCGCGGCCTGTTCTCGATCCGCACCGAGCGTGACGGCCTGATCCGCCGCGTGCCGATGATCATGCGCGCCCAGGGCAACATCATGCCCTCGCTCAGCCTCGAGATCCTGCGGGTCATCACGGGAACGCCGACGCTGCTGGTTCGCACCGACAAGACCGGCATCCGCGCCATCCGCCTCAAGGGCGTCGAGATCCCGACCGACAAGTACGGCCAGCTCTGGGTGCATTACGCCCGCCGCGACCCCTCGATCTACGTCTCGGCGGCCGACGTGCTCGACAACACCGTGTCGCCGGGCAAGATCAACGGCAAGCTGGTGCTGATCGGCACGTCCGCGGCCGGGCTGAACGACATCAAGACGACGCCGGTGTCCTCGACCATGCCCGGCGTCGAGATTCACGCCCAGGTGCTCGAAAGCGTGCTGAGCGGCGCGGTGATTTCCCAGCCGAACTACGCGCTCGGCGTCGAGCTGCTCGCCGCGATGATCATCGGCATTCTCGTCATCATCTTCACGCCGAATCTCGGCCCCGTCCGGCTGGTGCTGGCCGGCGCGGGGTTCGCCGCGGTTCTGGTCGGCACGTCCTGGTTCTTCTACGCGCAGTACCGCTATCTCATCGACTTCACCTATCCGCTGCTGTCGACCACCGCGATCTATCTGACGTTCATCTTCGCGAGCTTCGTGCGCGAGCAGCGGCAGCGGAAGGAGATCCGCGGCATCTTTGCGCAATACATGTCGCCCGTGCTGGTCGAGCAGATGGCGCAGTCGCCGGAGAAGGTCGTGCTCGGCGGCGAAGAGCGCGAGTTGACGATCATGTTTTCCGACGTGCGAGGCTTCACCACCATTTCGGAGAGCTACAAGCATGATCCGCAGGGGCTCATCGCCCTGATGAATCGTTTCCTGACCCCGCTCACCGACGTGATCATCGAACAGAAGGGCTACGTCGACAAATACATGGGCGACGCCATCATGGCGTTCTGGAATGCACCGCTCGACGATGCCAGGCACCAGGTCAATGCCTGCGAGGCCGCGATCCAGATGCTCGAGAAGATCGACGTGGTCAACAAGGACCGCGAGCAGGAAGCCGCCGACGGCGGCCACGTCTACATTCCGCTCAATGTCGGCATCGGCCTCAACACCGGCATCGGCGTGGTCGGCAACATGGGCTCCGACCTCAAGAAGAACTATTCGGTGCTCGGCGACAGCGTTAATCTCGCCTCACGCCTGGAAGGCCAGACCAAGGAATACGGCTTTCCCATCATCGTCGGCTCCCGCACCGCGCTCGCCGCCAAGGACAAGTTCGCGATCCTCGAGCTCGACTTCATCATGGTCAAGGGCAAGACCGAGCCGGAGGTGATCTACGCCATTGCCGGCCGCGAGGACGTGATGCATTCGGCCGCGTTCCAGCGCCTGCGTAACATCACCATCGAGATGCTCGGCTGCTACCGCGGTCGCGACTGGCAGGGCGCACTCGACGCCATCGAACGCGGCCGTCGCAGCGAGGATGCCGACACGCTGGAAAAGCTGTTCAAGCTGTACGAAGCGCGCATCAAGGAGTTCCAGGTCAATCCGCCGCCGGAGGGCTGGAACGGGGCGTTTGCGCTGCTGACGAAGTAGGGGCTGGATATTCCGCTGTCGTCCCGGCGCAGGCCGGGACCCATACTCCGCAGCAGGAGTTGTTGTGCGAAATCGGAGTTGGCGATCTCCGCCAAACCTCATTTCGTGGTTATGGGTCCCGGCCTGCGCCGGGACGACAGCGTTTCCTGACGTAGGCAGACTTGCCTCACTCCATCCCGATCGTCGTCAGATCCTGGAACCAGTGCTGGGCCTGCACGAACTGCTTCACCTTCGGCGACAGCGCATGCGGGTTGGTGTCGTGGACGACCCAGACCAGTGCGGCATCGTCGACGATCAGGGCATGCGCCTGCGCGATCAGCTCGTCCTGCTTGGCGGTGTCGAACGTCTGTTTGGCCTCATTGATCAGCGCGTCGACTTTCGGGTTCTTGTAGCCGCCCCAGTTGACGCCGACAGGCGCGATCTGGTCGGAAGCGAAGAAGCGGACGATGGCGTAGAGCGGATCGGAGGTGACATAGGCGATGTTGTTGGCGGTGATGCCGGCGTTCATCTCGTCGGCCGCGCCCTTGCGCCAATGGGTATAGAGCGTCTCGAGCTCGACCACCTTGAAGTCGATGTCGATGCCGATCTCCTTGAAGCTCTGCTGCAGGAATTCGTTCATCGGCAGCGACAGCATCTGGCCGGTGCCGCCCTGCGCGATGATGAAGGTTGTCTTCAGCGGTTTTGCTTTTGAATAGCCGGCCTCCTCGACCAGCTTCTTCGCGGCAGCCAGATCATATTTCAGCTCGAATGTCGGCTTGCCGAACCAGGGGCTCGACGGATCGACCTGGCCCTTGGCGGGCTTCGCAAGCCCATTCATCAGGCCGACGACTTCGTCGCGGTTGATCGCAAGGTTCAGCGCCTTGCGCAGGCGGATGTCGGTCCAGGGCGAGCCCGGCAACACGCTGAGATGATAGTTCCAGACATGCGGCGTGACGTTGTCGACGATCTTCATGCCGGCGGCTTTGAGCTGCGGTACGGCATCGGGCGCCGGCGTCTCGATCAGGTCGACTTGCCCTGCGAGCAGCGCATTGGTGCGCGTCAGCGCCTCCGGCATCGGCACCAGCACCAGCTTGTCGACCTTGGGGATGCGCTTGGGATTCCAGTAGTCCGGATTCTTGCTGAGCTCGGCAAGCTCGCGCGGCACGAGCTTCGTCAGTTTGAACGGCCCGGTGCCGGAAGGCTGGCTCGCGAACTTGTCCCAATCCTTGCCGAGCTTTTCGTATTGCGCCGGGCTCGACACCAGGAACCACAGCATTTGATAGGGGAAGAAGGAGTCCACGGTCTTGGTCGTGATCTCCACGGTGAAATCGTCGATCTTGGCGTAGCTGGCGACGGAAGGCAGGCGGGTCTTCACCTGCGCGCTCTGGCGCTTGTCGAATTGCGGCGCCTTGTCGTTCAGCACCTTGTCGAGATTCCAGATCACCGCGTCGGCGTTGAAGTCGCTGCCGTCGTGAAACTTCACGCCTTTGCGAAGCGTGAAGCGCCACTTCGTCTTGTCTGAAACATCGACCTTCCACTCGGTGGCGAGGCCCGGCACCAGCTTGCCGGGACGGTCGGCGACGTCCATCTCCCAGGCGACCAGCGGATCGTAGATCGTGTAAGCCGTGAATTGATACGCGCCGGCGCCGCGATCGGGCTGGCCCGTCGTCAGCGGAATATCCGCCATCGAGATGCCGTAGCGCACCACCGTTTCGGCGCGCGCCGAGATTGCGAATGATGCCAGCGCAAGTACGGCGAGACAGGTCGTTAAGCGGATACGCATGGCCCAAAGCTCCAAGTGAAGACTCAAGAGAAAACTCAAGCGGAATTCAGGGCTGAACCTGCAATCTTGATGCCAGAATAGGCAGCGCGGTCCTGTTGCAGGCGCGCGATCACAAGGACTTGTCGCCGCAGGGGCAATTTGCAGAATAAGTTTCCCCTTTGGCACAGCCATTGCATACCGTTGCATCAAAATTAGTCACCGGTTTCAGGAAAAGGACGAAGGCAATGCTTATCAAGACAACCGCGCGTGCAGCATTGATCGCTGCGCTCGCCTTGGCGACTGCGGCTGCGTGGCCGCGCGCGGCCAGCGCGGAGACGGTGCTCCGCATCGGCATGACCGCCGCCGATATTCCGCGCACGCTGGGTCAGCCGGATCAGGGTTTTGAAGGCAATCGCTTCACCGGCGTCACCATGTATGACGCGCTCACCGGCTGGGATCTATCGTCCGCCGACAAGGCCAGCGTGGTGATCCCCGGCCTTGCCACCGAGTGGAAGGTGGATGATGCGGACAAGACCAAATGGACCTTCAAGCTGCGTCCCGGCGTCACCTTCCACGACGGCACGCCGTTCAATGCCGATGCTGTGGTGTGGAACGTCGACAAGGTTCTGAAGCAGGACGCGCCGCAGTTCGATCCGAGCCAGGTCGGCGTCACCGCGACGCGCATGCCGACGCTTGTCTCCGCGAAGAAGATCGACGACATGACGGTCGAGCTCACCACCAAGGAGCCCGACAGTTTCCTGCCGATCAACCTCACCAACCTCTTCATGGCGAGCCCGGCGAAGTGGCAGCACTTCTACGAGAAGGCTGAAGGCGCAGACGCCAAGGCCAAGTCGCAGGCTGCCTGGACCGCCTTTGCCAAGGACGCTGCGGGCACCGGCCCGTGGAAGATGGCGGGCTTTACCCCGCGCGAGCGGCTCGAGCTCGTCAAGAACGCCGATTACTGGGACAAGGCGCGCGTGCCCAAGATCGACAAGATGGTGCTGTTGCCCATGCCGGAAGCCAATGCGCGCACGGCGGCGCTGCTGTCCGGACAGGTCGATTGGGTCGAGGCGCCGGCGCCGGACGCGTTGCCCGAGCTCAAGCAGCGCGGCTTCAAGCTTTACGCCAACGAACAGCCGCATGTCTGGCCGTGGCAATTCTCGCGCGTCGAGGGCTCGCCCTGGAACGACATCCGCGTGCGCAAGGCCGCCAACCTGTGCGTCGATCGCGAGGGCCTCAGGGACGGGCTGCTCGCCGGCCTGATGGTGCCTGCGACCGGTACGTTCGAGCCCGGCCATCCCTGGCGGGGCAAGCCGACCTTCGAGATCAAGTATGACAAGCCGGCCGCGCAGAAGCTGATGCAGGAAGCAGGTTTTGGTCCGACCAAGAAGCTGACCGTGAAAGTCCAGACGTCTGCTTCGGGTTCGGGCCAGATGCAGCCGCTGCCGATGAACGAATATCTCCAGCAGGCACTCGCCGAATGCTATTTCGACGTGCAGCTCGACGTGATCGAGTGGAACACGCTGTTCACCAACTGGCGTCGCGGCGTCAAGGACCCTTCCGCCAACGGCGCCAACGCGACCAACGTCACCTATGCGGCGATGGACCCGTTCTTCGCCCTGGTGCGCTTCCTGCAATCGACCATGGCGCCGCCGACCTCGAACAATTGGGGCTACATCAACAATCCCAAATTCGACGAGCTCGTGAAGAAGGCGCGGCAGACCTTCGATCCCGCCGCGCGTGACGCTGCGCTCGCCGAGCTGCATGCGGCTTCCGTCGACGACGCGGCCTTCCTCTACGTCGCCCACGACGTCGGCCCGCGCGCCATGAGCCCGAAGGTGACAGGCGTGATCCAGCCGAAGAGCTGGTTCATCGACTTCTCGCCGATCGCGATGAAGTGAGGCGAGCACCGCTCTATCGTTACGTCATGCCCGGGCTTGACCCGCCTGCGCAGCCGAAGCGGCTTCGGCCGCGCAGGCGGGACAAGCCCGGCGATGACGGCATCTATGCGCTAACCTGAGTAACCAAACGTGCTCGCCTACATCGCCAGACGCATCGTCTATGTCATCCCGATCATCATCAGCGTGGCGCTGGTGTGCTTTCTGCTCGTGCACATCACGCCCGGCGATCCGCTGGTTGCGGTGCTGCCGGCCGATGCCTCGCAGGAGCTCGCAGCGCAGCTCCGCGCCGCCTATGGTTTCGACCGGCCGCTGCCGGTGCAGTTCGGCCTGTGGCTGCTGCGCGCGCTGCACGGCGATCTCGGCAATTCCATTGCGACCGGCCGCCCGGTGCTCGCCGAAGTCATGCGCGCCGTCGGCAACACCGTCACGCTCGCGATTGCCGCCGCCATCATCGGCTTCACCATGGGCATCCTGCTCGGCCTGATCGCCGGCTATTTCCGCGAGACCTGGATCGACAAGCTTGCGACCTCGTTCGCCATCGCCGGCGTCTCGGTGCCGCATTACTGGCTCGGCATGGTGCTCGTCATCATCTTCTCGGTAGAGCTGAACTGGCTGCCCGCGGTCGGGGCCGGACCCAACGGCTCCAACTCCTGGGCCTGGGATTGGGACCACCTGAAATATCTTGTTCTGCCGGCGATCACGACGTCGGTGATCCCGATGGGCATCGTCACCCGCACGGTGCGCGCACTCACCGGCGACATCCTTTCACAGGATTTCGTCGAGGCCTTGCGCGCCAAGGGCCTGCATGAGCGAGGCGTGTTCCGACACGTCATCAAGAATGCCGCGCCGACCGCGCTCGCGGTCATGGGGCTGCAGCTCGGCTACATGCTCGGCGGCTCGATCCTGATCGAAACCGTGTTCTCCTGGCCGGGTTCGGGCTTCCTGCTCAACTCCGCGATCTTCCAGCGCGATCTGCCGTTGCTGCAGGGCACGATCCTGGTGCTCGCGCTGTTCTTTGTGTTCCTCAATCTCCTGGTCGACATCGCGCAAGCCGCGATCGATCCGCGCATCAAGCGGGGCTAGAGCAATGAGCCCAGCTATATCCACGAATGTAGTGAACTCCCTCCCCCGCCTGCGGGGGAGGGTTGGGGAGAGGGTGTCTCCTCTCGCGATAACCCCCCAGAGGGCAGAACCCTCACCCGGCGCGGGACGATGCTTCGCATCGCCCGGAACGCGCCGACCTCTCCCGCAAGCGGTAGAGGTTAAGCGAGCCTGTGGCGCGCGCCGCGCACACCAAGACGAATCGGGAGCCCGCAGATGAGCGATCTTCCGCTCTCAGCCACCACCGATGCCGTGCTCCAGGCAGCGCCCGCGACCAAGGCGCGCGGCTATTGGACGACCGTCGGCCGGCGCATCCTGCGCGACAAGGTCAGCATGGCCTGCGCGATCGTGCTGCTGCTGATCTTCGCCTCGGCGGTCCTCGCGCCGTGGCTAGGGCTTGAAGATCCCTACAAGGGCTCGATGATCCGCCGCCTCCGCCATATCGGCACATCAGGCTATCCGCTCGGCACCGACGAGCTCGGCCGCGACATGCTGGCGCGGCTGATCTATGGCGGGCGGCTGTCGCTGGTCATCGGCATTTTGCCTGTCATCCTCGCCTTCTGCATCGGCACCTCGCTCGGCCTCGTCGCCGGCTACATCGGGGGCAGGATCAACACGGCGATCATGCGCACGATCGACGTGTTCTACGCCTTTCCGTCCGTGCTGCTGGCAATCGCGATCTCCGGCGCGCTGGGGGCCGGCATCGTCAACTCCATCGTGTCGTTGACCGTCGTGTTCGTGCCGCAGATCACCCGCGTCGCCGAAAGCGTCACCACCGGCGTGCGCAACATGGATTTCGTCGAAGCCGCGCGCGCCTCGGGTGCAGGTCCCTTCACCATCATGCGCGTGCACATCCTTGGCAACGTGCTGGGCGCAATTTTCGTCTACGCGACCAGCTTGATCTCGGTCTCGATGATTCTCGCCGCCGGTCTCTCCTTCCTCGGCCTGGGGACAAAACCGCCGGAGCCGGAATGGGGCCTGATGCTCAACACGCTGCGGACTGCCATCTACGTCAATCCCTGGGTTGCGGCGTTGCCGGGTGCGATGATCTTCGCGGTTTCGATCTGCTTCAATTTGCTGTCGGACGGCCTGCGCAGCGCCATGGACATCAGGAATTGAGATGATGAAAAGGACGCATGCTACCACAGCGGCGGTGCCACACCTCTCCCAAAGGGAGAGGTCGGATTGCATCGCCAGATGCAATCCGGGTGAGGGGTTACGCTCCACCGAGTTTGCCGCGCCCCCTCACCCGGCGCTACGCGCCGACCTCTCCCCGATGGGGAGAGGTGAAGGACAGCGCCCATGACGACAACTGAAACCGTCGCCATGCTGGAGCCGATCGAAGACCTTGGCGGCGCCGCTCAGCCGTTGCTCCAGGTCAACGGCCTGACAAAACACTTTCCGGTTCGCGGCGGCCTGTTCGCCGCCAAGCGCACCGTGCGGGCCGTCGACAACGTCTCCTTCTCCGTCGCCAAGGGCGAGACCGTCGGCATCGTCGGCGAGTCCGGCTGCGGCAAGTCGACCACCGCGCGTCTGCTGATGCATCTGATGCCGCGCGATACCGGCGACATCATCTATGACGGCATGACCGTCGGGCAATCGCTGAGCTTGCGCGAGCTGCGCCGCGGCATGCAGATGGTGTTCCAGGACTCCTACGCCTCGCTCAATCCGCGCCTGACGATCGAGGAATCGATCGCGTTCGGACCAAAGGTCCACGGCATCGCCGATGGCGCCGCGCGTGCCCTGGCGCGCGAGCTGCTCGGCAAGGTCGGCTTGGTCCCCGCAAACTTCGCCAACCGCTATCCGCACGAGATTTCCGGCGGCCAGCGCCAGCGCGTCAACATCGCGCGCGCACTGGCGCTGTCGCCGCGGCTGGTGATCCTCGACGAAGCCGTCTCAGCGCTCGACAAGTCCGTTGAGGCGCAGGTGCTCAACCTGCTTGCCGACCTCAAGCGCGAGTTCGGCCTGACCTACCTCTTCATCAGCCACGATCTCAACGTCGTCCGCTACATCAGCGACCGCGTGCTCGTGATGTATCTCGGCGAAGTCGTCGAGCTCGGCCCCGTCGACCAGGTCTGGGACAGTCCGGCGCATCCCTATACGCGCGCGCTTCTTGCTGCGATGCCGTCTGCCGATCCTGACAGGCGCACCGAACAGCCGCCGATCTCGGGCGATCCGCCCAATCCGATCGATCCGCCGCCGGGCTGCCGCTTCCATACCCGTTGCCCGTTTGCGGAGCCGCTCTGCGCAAATGCGACACCAAAGCTCACCGCGCTGGATAATATGGGCCACGAGGCCGCGTGCTACATGGCCATTCCGGGATCAGGCCATAGCCGTGCGCCCACGGAGGAAAACGCATGACGAGACCCACGACGAAGGAAATCCAGGCGACGGCGCAGGTCGCAGGCATTCCCGTGAACGACGAGATCGCGACGCGCATCTCCAATTCGATCGGGCCTGCCTTCGAAGGCTTTGCGGCCATCGCCGGCACGCTGCCGTTCGATCTCGAGCCCGCGCTCTATCCGCTCGCGCAAGCCGTGAAGGTGCCGAAATGAGCACTGAGCCCGCCCTCATGACGCTCACCGAGGTCGCACGCGCGATCGCGATGAAGCAGGTGTCCTCGCATGAGGTGACGCGCGCGCTGTTGCACCGCATCGCGCAATGGCAGCCCCATCTCAACGCCTTCATGTCGATCGAGTCGGAAGCCGCGTTGAAGGCGGCAGATAGCGCAGACGCCGAGCTGGCCGAAGGCAAGCTCCGGGGTCCGCTGCACGGCGTGCCGCTCGCGCACAAGGACATGTATTACGATGCCGGCAAGGTCTCGACCTGCGGCTCGCTGATCCGCCGCGATTTCGTGCCGACGGTGACGTCAACCGCGCTGCAGCGGTTGAAGGATGCCGGCCAGATCCGCCTCGGCACGCTGCATCTGGCGGAGTTTGCCTATGGCCCGACCGGTCACAACGCCCATTACGGCCCGGTGCGTAATCCCTGGAACGTCGCGCATATCACCGGCGGTTCGTCCTCCGGCTCCGGCTCGTCGGTCGCGGCGCGCCTGACTTATGCGGCGCTTGGCTCCGACACCGGCGGCTCGATCCGCATGCCCGCGCATTTCTGCGGCGTCACGGGATTGAAGACCACCGTCGGCCGCGTCAGCCGCGCCGGCGCGATGCCGCTGTCGCAATCGCTCGACACGGTTGGCCCGCTCGCGCGCACCGCGGAAGATTGCGCGCTGCTGCTGGCGCTGATGGCCGGCCCCGATCCCGAAGATGCGACTTGCAGCCACGAGCCGCTGTCGGACTATGTCGCAGCAACCAGGGGTTCGCTGAAGGGCCTGAAGATCGGCGTGCCAGCCGCGTTCTATGTCGACGATCTCGACAGCGAGGTCGCGCGCGTGCTGGACGAGACCATCGCGGTGCTCAAGCGCGAGGGCGCTGATATCGTCAAGGTCGAGCTGCCCGACCAGCGGCAATTGTCCGCGGCAAGCCAGCTCGTGCTCGCGGCCGAAGCCGCCGCCTTCCACAAGCGCTGGATGATCGAGCGGCCGCAGGATTATGGTCCGCAAACCTTGATGCGGCTGCAGAACGGCCTCGCCGTTCCCGCCATTACGTATCTCGAGGCGATGCGCTGGCGTGGCCCGGCGCTTGCCGCGCACAATGCGGCGGTCTCTAGCGTCGACGCGATCATCGCACCGGCCTCGCCGATCCCGGCGCCGACGATCGAGGAGAGCGATGTCGGCGGCGGACCGAACGCACCGGCCCTGTTGCAGCGGCTGACGTTGTTCACCCGCCCGGTGAATTTCCTCGGCCTGCCGTCGCTCACCGTTCCATCCGGCTTCACCGGGACCGGACTGCCGATCGGCATGCAGCTGATCGGCCGCTCCTTCGACGAAGCGACCCTGCTGACCATCGGTGCCGCCTTCCAGCGCGTCACCGATTATCACGATCGATTGCCAAAACTGCCGTCATGACAAAGCTCGTCGAGATCTCAGGCCTCAATATCCGCTTCACCGGTGAGCGCACGGTCTACGCCGTGAACGATCTCAATGTCTCGCTCGGTGACGGCGAGGTGCTGGGCCTGCTCGGCGAGTCCGGTTCGGGCAAGAGCGTGACCCTGCGTGCCTTGATGCGGCTGTTGCCGAAGAAGCGCACGCAGATCACGGGCTCGGTCAACGTGATGGGGCGGGACGTGCTTGCCATGAACGACGAGGAACTGTCGTCGTTCCGCGGCCAGACCGTCTCGATGATCTTCCAGGAGCCGGCGCTCGCGCTCGATCCGGTCTACACCATCGGCGCGCAGATCGCCGAAAGCGTCGTGCGCCACGAAGGCAAGAGCCACGCGGAGGGCAGGGCGAGGGCACTCGAAATGCTCGATGTCGTGCGCATCCCCTCGGCCAAACGGCGACTCGATGCCTATCCGCACGAAATGTCCGGCGGCATGCGTCAGCGCGCCATGATCGCGCTGGCACTTGCCTGCCGTCCGAAGATCCTGCTCGCGGATGAGCCGACCACGGCGCTCGATGCCACCGTGCAGATCCAGATCCTGTTGCTGCTGCGCGAACTGCAGCGCGAGTTCGGCATGTCCGTCATCTTCGTCACCCACGATATCGGCGTCGCCATCGAGATCTGCGACCGTGTCGCGGTGATGTATGCCGGCCAGATCGTGGAGCAGGGGACCTTGCGCGACATCGTCCGGACACCGGTGCATCCCTACGCCAGGGGCTTGCTCGCCTCCACCACCCATGGCGCCAAACGGGGCGCCCGCCTCGAAACCATCCCCGGCACCCCGCCGTCGCTGGCCGAAAAGCCCCAAAACTGCTCCTTCGCCCCCCGCTGCAGGCTCGCCGAACCCCGCTGCCTGGAAAAGCTACCGCCGAACGTCGAGGTCGGCCCGGGGAGGGCGGCCAGGTGCGTGCTGGCGGGGCCGGTGCCGGCGTCGTAGGCCGCTGCGCTCACGAACTCGAAAATCCTGAGCCTCAAGACGGGGTTGCCGGGCTTTGCCGGGCAGCATCGGCAGGCAGATGTTCTACTGTGCATGGGGTTGTTTTTGTCATTTTGCCGGCGTTGCCGGTCGGCGGGGACGAACGGAACACCCATTCAGACCCCATTCATCCCGGTTCCGCTTCCATGCCCGCGTTAACGGAGAGGGACTTCACCTTATGTATATTTCTGGCCAAAGCCTCATCGTCATCCTGTTCGTCGGCCTTGTCGCCGGCTGGCTCGCTGGCAAGGTCGTGCGCGGCGCCGGGTTCGGGATCATCGGCGACATCGTCATCGGCATCGCCGGCGCGTTCGTCGCGACTTTCCTGTTCCCGAAGCTCGGCATCCATATCGGCGTCGGGCTGGTCTCGGAGATCATCTATTCCGCGATCGGCGCCGTGATTCTGCTGCTGGTGGTCCGGCTGATCCGCGGCGGCGGCCGCTTCTAGCGAATCAGATCGATCGGAACCTCAAGCCTCTCCCCAGCGCTGGGGGGAGGCGCTTGCATCTGCCATAAAAAGCCGCAAAGACTGTGAAATACCGGACTTGCGGATCAGGCCGCCGTGGGTAGATGTGGCTGGGCCTGGATTAATTCGACTGCGTTGCATGCGGGGAGAACCCGATATTAATCCGGGGCGACTACGCCTCGATTTACCTTTGAATTCAGGGGTCTTGCCCCTCACCCGAAAGAGATCAGACTGATGGCAG
The DNA here is from genome assembly GCF_018129685.1 of Bradyrhizobium manausense. Lineage (GTDB taxonomy): Bacteria > Pseudomonadota > Alphaproteobacteria > Rhizobiales > Xanthobacteraceae > Bradyrhizobium > Bradyrhizobium manausense_D. The sequence continues at coordinate 97 of NZ_JAFCLG010000035.1, read as the reverse complement.
CCGTTCCCGGCCTCCGCCGTTCAGAGCTCGGTGATGCGCTGCGTGCCTGCCGCACGGCGTTCATCGGCGTCGGCTTGATGAGCTGCATGATCAACCT
>NZ_JAFCLG010000034.1 GCF_018129685.1 Bradyrhizobium manausense | reverse complement strand
CGACAAGCGCGCAGACATCTTCCTGTCTGCAATCCTGTTGGCAGCCGCAGTCTCATGGTGGACTAATTGAGTCCGGACCCTAGAGCGAAAGACAAATGAAAAGGGCCCGTGCATCGCACGGGCCCTTTTTGTCGGTGTGCCGGGTCGCGGCTCAGAACACGTGCGAGAACAGGTAATACAGCACGCCCGAGATGATCATCGCGGCCGGCAAAGTCAGCACCCAGGCCATGGCGATGTTGCGGATCGTCGCCCATTGCAGGCCCGAGCCGTTGGCGGCCATGGTGCCTGCGATACCTGACGACAGCACGTGGGTGGTCGAGACCGGCAGGCCGTAGACGTCTGCGGCGGCGATGGTGGCGGCCGCAGTGATCTCGGCGCAGGCGCCCTGCGCGTAGGTCAGGTGCGTCTTGCCGATCTTCTCGCCGACGGTGACGACGATGCGCTTCCAGCCGACCATGGTGCCGAGGCCAAGCGCGATGGCGACCACGATCTTCACCCAGCCGGGGATGAACTTCGTGGCGCTGTCGAGCGAGCCCTTGTAGGCGTTGAGCACGGTGACGTCGGCGGCGCTGAGTTCGGCTTCCTTGTCCTTCATCAGGAAGCGCAGTGCTTCCGATGCGAGGTACATGTCGTTGCGGGTGTTGCCGACGAGGTCGGCCGGTACCTTCGCGAGCGAGCCGTAGGTAGTCACCTGCTTGGCGATGTCCCGCACCAGAACTGCAAGCGACGGGAACGTGCCGCCATTGACCTCGTGCTGGGCGACATAGTTGGTCACGGCCGGGCGCGGATTGCCGATCACGTTGTAGCCGGCGGCCTTGCTTTCGATGATCTTGCTGGCAGCCTCCGAGTTCTGGCTGAACAGAGTGATCTGGCTCTCCGGCAGTGCGCGGTTGAGCGCGTAGGCCGTCGGCACGGTACCGATCAGGATCAGCATGATCAGGCCCATGCCCTTCTGACCGTCATTGGAGCCGTGGAAGAAACTCACAAGGGTGCAGGTGAGGATCAGGATGCCGCGGATCCACCACGGCGGCGGCTGGTCGCCCTTCGGCTCGCCGAACAGGGCGGGCGTTGCGCGCAGCAGCACGGTGCGCAGGATCAGCAGCAGGCCGGCGGCAAGCGCGAAGCCGAACAGCGGCGACAGCAGCAGCGCCTTGCCGATGTTGGTGGCCTGGGTCCAGTCGACACCGGTGGTGCCGCTGCGACCATGCAGGACCGCGTTCATGATGCCGACACCCATGATCGAGCCGATCAGGGTATGCGAGCTCGAGGCCGGCAGGCCGAAATACCAGGTGCCGACGTTCCAGATGATGGCGGCAATCAGCAGCGCGAACACCATTGCGAAGCCGGCGCTGGAGCCGACCTGGAGGATCAACTCGACCGGCAACAGCGAGACGATGCCGAACGCGACCGCGCCGGAGGACAGCAGCACGCCGAACAGGTTGAACATGCCGGACCACACCACGGCGATGTGGGCGGGCAGCGAGCGGGTGTAGATCACGGTCGCGACAGCGTTGGCGGTGTCGTGGAAACCGTTCACGAACTCGAAGCCGAGCGCGATCAGAAGCGCGACGAAGAGCAGGAGGAAGGGGGCGAAAGTCTTGATCTGCGCGCCTGATGCATCGACGTCGACCCAGATGCTGTAGGCAACGAAGAGCAGTGCGGCGGCGATCACCCCCATGTAGATCACGCCGGTGAGCGGATGGAATCCGCGATTGAGGTCTGGCCCCTTACTCAAGGCCGGCTCGATCGAGCCTGGCAAAGCAACGTCACTCATGGAAATTCTCCTGGTCCTAAGGTCCAGAAGTTTGCGCGCTGTATGTGACAGGCAGTTGAAATGGTCGGCAGGCAGTTGAAATGATGGAGCTTATCCAAGGTTTGTTGCCGTTTGTGTCAGCCCTCTCAGGCGGCGCGCGGGGCCTTTCGCTGCATCGCGGCGGCGATCTTCAGGTCTTCGACAAAGCGCAGATATTCCAGCGCCTTCGCCTCGGGATCGGGTAGCCGCAACAGATAGGACGGGTGCACCGTCACCAGAGCCTTGCGTCCGTCGGGCAGGTCCATGAGCCGGCCGCGGGTCTTGCCCACAGGCGTGATCTTGCCAAACACGCTTTGCGCTGCGGTCGCGCCCATCGCCACGATGAGCGCGGGCTGGATTGCCGAAACTTCCCGCTCGTACCACTGCCGGCACGCTTTGATCTCCGGCGTCGCCGGTTTCTGATGCAGGCGGATTTTTCCGCGCGGCACGAATTTGAAGTGCTTTACGGCGTTGGTGACATAGACCTTCCTGCGATCGACGCCGGCTTCCGCCAGCGCGCGGTCGAGCATCTGGCCGGCCGGACCGACGAAGGGATGGCCGGCGAGGTCTTCCTTGTCGCCGGGCTGCTCGCCGACCAGCATGATGGTGGCGTCCTTCGGGCCTTCGCCGAATACGGTTTGCGTCGCGTCCTTGTACAGCGGGCAGGCGCGGCAATGGGCGGCCTCCTCGCGGAGCGCGTCGAGATCGTTGGTCGCGGGTTTGCGTTTCATCAGAGCCTCCGGCCGCTTTTGAGGCTTGTGCGGATCGGTTGCGGCGTTGGCGATCATGGCGCCGGTCATGCGCTCGGCGTCCTCGATCAACGGTTTAATGATCGAGGCCTCCGGCAGGTTCCTCCAGTATTTCTTCGGCATCTCCGTCTGCATCGCCTTCACCTTCAACCGCGCCGGGTTGAAGATGCTGGCGTAATAGCTCCGCCAGGTTTCCTCCAGCCGGTCTTCGCCCGGAGCCTCGCTCTTGCTCACGCCTGGTGTGAACGAGAGCGCGTGGCCGTCCCAATGCGCGCAGAGATCCGGCGTCAGGATCGACCAGGGCATGTCGGCAAAGCGCTTTGCGAAGAACGGTGCGGCGAGCTCGACGATGTGATGCTCCGGCTCGAACCAGGCGACGTAGTGCGCGGCGCGCTCGCGGCCGATCTCGCGAAAGCGCACGAAGGCGTGCATCTTGTGCTCGTCGCGATGAACCGCGCGTGCCATCGCCGTGACTTGCCCAACATCGGGGTCGGTCGCGACCTCGATGAGGTCGTGATTGTCCCTCAATCGCCAGAGCAGGCGATAGAGGATCGCAAAGCGCTCGCCGTTCCGATGCAGAATTGCCGATTTCGCGAGGTCGACGAATTTGCCCGATACGCTGAAGGTGGCCTCGTTTGCCTCGAGGATCGGCGACGGGGCGGGCGGTGCGAACAGATCGGCTTCGCCGCCTTGCACAGTCCAGGTCACGTCGGTGGGCTGCACATGGCCAAGCACGAGCGTGCGTGCGGCCGTGCGCCAGCCATGGAAATCGGTTTCGGTGTCGAGGGTGATGTACTGCATCAGAAGCCAAACCCCAATTGTGTTGCTTTCGGCCTGAATCGCTCGATCAGCCCGGCGGCATCGAGACGATGTGGCGAGGGACGGTGATCGCTGAGGATGATGAACGGCAGCGCCTTGTGCTTGGGCACGTGCAGCCGCGCCAGATCGGAGAGGCGGATCGTGGTGGCGCGCCGCGTCGCGATGATGCGCTCGACCGCTTTGGTGCCGAAGCCCGGCACGCGCAGCAGCTCCTCGCGGCTGGCGCGGTTGATGTCGAGCGGAAAGCGGTCGCGATGGCGGAGCGCCCAGGCGAGTTTCGGGTCGATGTCGAGCGGCAGCATCGCGCTGTCGTCGACGATCTCGCCGACATCGAAGCCGTAGAACCGCATCAGCCAGTCGGCCTGATAGAGCCGGTGCTCGCGCAGCAGCGGCGGCTGGACCAGAGGCAGCGCGCGGCTGGCATCGGGGATCGGGCTGAAGGCGGAGTAATAGACGCGCCGCAGCCGGTATGACCCGTAGAGATTGGCGCTGGTATGGAGGATGGTGTGATCGTTGGCGCTGTCGGCGCCGATGATCATCTGGGTGCTTTGACCGGCCGGCGCAAAACGTTGCGGCTTCGTCTTCGTCTTTGCGCTGCTGATATCCTCGGCTTCGTCCAGCTTCAGCCGCAGCCGGCCCATGGTGCGGCGGATCGCGCGCACATCCTTCTCGGGTGCGAATTGCTGCAGGCTTGTCTCCTCGGGCATCTCGATGTTGATGGAGAGACGATCGGCATATTTGCCGGCTTCCGCGATCAGCGCGTCGTCGGCTTCCGGAATGGTCTTGAGATGGATGTAACCGCGGAAGTGATGTTCCTCGCGCAGCTTTCGCGCGACGCTCACCACCTGCTCCATCGTGTAATCGGGGCTGCGGATGATGCCGGAAGAGAGGAACAGCCCCTCGATGTAATTGCGTCGGTAGAAGTCCAGTGTCAGCTTGACCACCTCGTCGACGGTGAAGCGGGCGCGCGGCACGTTCGATGAGGCGCGGTTGACGCAATAGAGGCAGTCGTAATTGCAGGCGTTGGTCAGCAGCACCTTGAGCAGCGAGATGCAGCGCCCGTCCGGCGCGTAGGAATGGCAGATGCCCATGCCGGGCGCGGTCGAGCCCATGCCCTTGCCGTCGCTGGAATCCCGTTTCTCGGTGCCGCTGGAGGCGCAGGAGGCGTCGTACTTGGCGGCGTCCGCCAGGATCTCCAGCTTGCGTTGTACGTCCATTATTGAATCCCTTTGATTCCACTCATGAATCCGAAAGGACGCCAATTCGATTGACTCTTCGGATGCCGTTAGCTTTATATTAGAACATATCATGAACAAATGAGCTAGCCGCTGGTTCTTCTTTTGAAAGCCACGGCGTCAATTTCTGAGGAGCGGCGAGCATGAGCGCACGCATGAGCGCGCTTGCGACCTTGCGCAGCCAGATCGAACGGATCGAGACGGCGGAGGTCGTGCATCATCAGGGCCGCATCGCGCTCGGCCATAGCGAGGTCGATCGCGCCTTGAAGGGCGGGCTCGCGCGCGCGGCAATCCACGAGGTGTTTTGCGCCGGGTCTCAGGGGGCGGCCGCGACCGGCTTTGTCACCGGGCTTGCGGGCCGCGTGACGGCGCAGCGGCCGCTGCTGTGGGTGCGGCAGGATTTCTCGGAACGCGAGACCGGCGCGTTGTCGATGAGCGGGCTCGCCGAGCTCGGTCTCGATCCGCGCCTGATGGTGATGGTGCGCGCCACTGACGTGGAGAGTGCGTTGCGTACCTCGGCCGATGCGCTCGCCTGCGATGCGCTCGGCGCCGTCGTGCTGGAGCTCTGGGGCGAGACTCGCCAGTTCGATCTGGTGGCGAGCCGCAAGCTGACGCTGGCGGCGCAATCATCCGGCGTCACCGGCCTCTTGCTGCGGATGGCCGCGCAGCCGCTGCCTTCGACGGCGGAAACACGATGGATGCTGCGCGCGGCGCATTCGCCACCGGGTTCAGCATGGGACGCCTGGGGCGCACCGCGCTTCGATGTCGAGCTTTTGCGTAATCGTCATGGCCCGTGCGGCCGGTGGATCATGGAATGGAAATGTGATGAGTGCCAGTTCAGTGAACCGTCGGCGTATCCTCAGCCTGTGGCTGCCGCGCCTGCCTATCGACCGGATCCAGCGGTTTTTCAGCGCGCTGGTTAAAACCAATGAGCCCGGCATTGTTGTCATCAAGGACAACAATGCGCTGGTGATCCATGCGCTGGACGAGGCCGCCGAGCGCCTCGGTCTGCATATCGGCCAACCGCTCGCGAATGCCCGGGCAATGTGTCCGGATTTGAAAGTGTTCGACGCCGATGTCGTGGCCGACGCGAAGACGCTCAGCGACATCGCCGATTGGTGCGACCGCTTCACGCCGCTGGTGGCGCTCGATCCGCCGCACGGGCTGTTTCTCGACATCACCGGCTGCGCGCATCTGTTTGGTGGCGAAGCCGCGCTGTTGCGGACGCTGGTTCTCGCGCTGGGACGCCAGGGCTTTGCCGTCAGCGCGGCGATTGCCGGCACCTCGGTCTGCGCGCGCACGCTGACGCGGCAGGCCACGGGCATCATCGTTGCCGATGGCGAGGAGGCGGCGGCGATCGACCGGTTTCCGGTGTCCGCGCTCGGTGCGGACGAAACGATTACCACCGGCCTGCGCCGCGCCGGGCTGAAAACCATCGGCGATGTCGCCTCGCGTGCGCCGAGTGAAATCACGGCGCGGTTCGGCGCGCGGTTCTCCACGCTGCTCGCACATGCGCTGGGGCAGGGCGATGCGCCGATCAGTCCGCGCAAGCCGCTACCCGACTACATCGTCGAAAAACGCTTCGCCGAGCCGATCGCGACCGACACCATGATCGCGATGACGCTGTCACGGCTGGCCGATACCTTGATCGCCTCCATGGAGAAGCAGGGCAAGGGCGCGCGCCGGCTGGAAGCCGCGTTCTTCCGCACCGACGGCGTGGTCCGCGCCATCATGGTCGAGACCGGGCGACCGGTCACGCAAAGCAAGGTCATCGACCGGTTGTTCCGCGAGCGTCTCGATGCGCTTGCCGACCCCCTCGATCCCGGCTTTGGTTTCGACGTGGTGCGGCTGTCGGCGAGCCGGACCGAGATCGTGGTGCAGGAACAGCGCGATCTCGATGCCCATGTCCACGACAATGACGAGCTCGCTGCGCTGATCGACCGCATCGCCGCGCGGATCGGCGGAAAACGCGTCGTCGTGCACCTGCCGCAGGACACGCATATCCCCGAGCAGGCGGTGCTGGCTGTGCCCGCGCAGCATCATCTCGCCGTGGCCATGCAGGCCGAATGGCCGGCGCGCGTAGAGAGCGAGCCGCCGCTGCGTCCCTTGAGGCTGTTCGACAAGCCGGAGCCGGTCACCGTGCCGTTCGCGACCGTGCCTGACGGCCCGCCGCATCAATTCACCTGGCGCCGCGCAAAACATGCGGTGGTGCGTGTGGAAGGACCCGAGCGCATCGCGATGGAATGGTGGCGGCAGGACGGCAAGCAGCTGACGCGGGATTATTTCCGGATCGAGGATGCCGAAGGCCTGCGCTTCTGGATTTTTCGCGACGGTCTTTACGAGGGAGAGGTATTCGACGCCGACGGCAAGTCCGCTCCGCCCCGCTGGTATGTGCACGGTCTCTTCGCATGATTACGCCTGCTTATGCCGAGATCGGGATCACCACCAATTTCTCCTTCCTGCGCGGCGGCTCGGATCCGCGCGCCTATGTGCATCAGGCCAGCAAGCTCGGCATTCCCGTGATCGGGATTGCCGATCATAACACGCTGGCCGGCGTGGTGCGGGCCTGGAAGGAGCTCGACAATGACAAGGTGCTGCACAAACCAAAGCTGCTGGTCGGCGCGCGCATCGTCTTCATCGACGGCACGCCCGACATTTTCGTCTATCCGCGCGACCGTGCCGCCTATGGCCGGCTGTGCCAGCTTCTGACCAAGGGAAAACGTGGCGACGACATCACGCGGATCGAGAAAGGTGAGTGCCGTCTCAACTTCACCGATCTTCTTGAGTTTGCGGAAGGTCAGCTCCTGATCCTGACATTGCCGCATCGGTTCGACCCGGCGCAGGCGCTGGAGGTGCTTGCAAAGCTGAAAGCAAGCCGCGCCGAAGGCGTCTGGCTGGCGGCGAGCCTGGTGTATCGGGGCGACGACCGCCGTCGCCTGGCGCGGCTCGACGATCTCGCCGCCAAAGCAAGAGTGCCGCTGCTTGCGACCAACGAGGTGCTCTACCACGATCCCGGCCGCCGTCCGCTTCAGGACGTGCTCACCTGTATCCGGGAAAAGACCACGATCGAGGCGGTCGGACGCAAGCTGGAAGCCAATGCCGAACGCTTTCTGAAGACGCCGCGAGAAATGTCCCGGCTGTTTCGCGATGTCCCCGAAGCGATCGCGCAGACCATGCGCTTTGCGGGAATGATCGAGTTCTCACTCGACCAGCTCAGATATCAATATCCTGATGAGCCGGTGCCGCCGGGCAAGACCGCGCAGGGACATCTGGAGGATCTGACCTGGGCGGGCGTCCAAAAATATTTCGGCGGCAAGATCGACGACAAGCTGCGCGCCACGCTCAAGAAAGAGCTCGCGCTGATATCCGAGCTGAATTACGCGCATTACTTCCTCACCGTGCATGACATCGTCCATTACGCGCGCAGCCAGAACATCCTGTGCCAGGGGCGCGGATCGGCGGCGAATTCGGCCGTCTGCTACGTGCTCGGCATCACCTCGGTCGATCCGACCAAGGTTGATCTCCTGTTCGAGCGTTTCATCTCCAAGGAGCGGCTGGAGCCGCCTGACATCGACGTCGATTTCGAACATTCGCGGCGCGAGGAGGTGATGCAATATGTCTATCGCCGCTACGGCCGCCACCGCGCCGCTATCATCGCCACCATCATCCATTATCGTCCGCGCAGCGCCATCCGCGATGTCGGCAAGGCGCTTGGCCTGACCGAGGACGTCACCGCCGCGCTCGCCGATACCGTCTGGGGCAGCTGGGGCAAGGGCCTCAATGACATGCAGGTGAGGCAGGCCGGGCTCGATCCCCAAAATCCCATGATCAACCTTGCGGTCGAGCTTGCGACCGAATTGATCGAATTCCCGCGCCATCTCTCCCAGCATGTCGGCGGCTATGTGCTGACGCAGGACCGGCTCGACACCTATGTGCCGATCGGCAATGCCGCGATGGACGACCGCACCTTCATCGAATGGGACAAGGACGATGTCGACGCGCTCAACATGATGAAGGTCGACGTGCTCGCGCTCGGCATGCTGACCTGCATCCGGAAATGCTTCGATCTGATCGACCAGCACAAGGGCGAGCGTCTTGTGCTGGCGAGCGTTCCGCAGGACGATCCCAGGGTGTACGACATGCTGTGTGCCGGGGAGTCGCTCGGCGTTTTCCAGGTCGAAAGCCGCGCGCAGATGAACATGTTGCCGCGCCTGAAACCGCGCACCTTCTACGATCTCGTCATCGAAGTTGCGATCGTGAGGCCGGGGCCAATCCAGGGCGACATGGTGCATCCCTATCTGCGCCGGCGGAACGGCCTGGAGAAGGTGACCTATCCCTCGCCGTCGCCGGACCATGGTCCAGCGGACGAGCTCTACAAGGTGCTGCACAAGACCAAGGGTGTGCCCCTGTTCCAGGAGCAGGCGATGCGCATCGCGATCGAGGCTGCAAAATTCACCCCCGAGGAGGCCAACGGCCTGCGCCGCTCGATGGCGACCTTCCGCAATGTCGGCACCATCGGCCAATACGAGGAGAAGCTGATCGGCAACATGGTCGCGCGCGGCTACGATGCCAATTTCGCCAGAAGCTGCTTCGACCAGATCAAGGGCTTTGGCTCCTATGGCTTCCCGGAGAGCCATGCCGCGAGCTTTGCACAGCTCGTCTACATCTCGTCATGGCTGAAGCATCACCATCCCGACGCCTTCTGCTGCGGCCTGCTGAACTCGCAGCCGATGGGCTTTTACGCACCGGCACAGATCGTCGGCGACGCCCGCAAGAACGGTGTCGAGGTGCGCGAGATCGATGTCTCCTACAGTTTTGCGCAGAACACGCTGGAAAATACCGACGACAAATATTGTGCCGTGCGTCTCGGCTTCCGCCAGATCGACGGCTTTCACTGGCTCGATCCGGACGAGGAACGTCTAAAACGCTCTCAGTTGTCATTCCGGGGCGCGCGCAGCGCGAGCCCGGAATCCATCGGGCCACATACGCCTGGCAGAATGGATTCCGGGCGCGACGCTAACGCGTCGCCCCGGAATGACAAAAAAGAAGACTGGGCCGACCGCATCGTCGCCGCGCGCAACCGCCGGCCTTTCACCTCGCTCGAGGACTTCGCCCGCGACACCGGGCTGCCCAAGCGCGCGCTGATCCTGCTGGCGGATGCCGATGCATTCCGCTCGCTCGGGCTCGATCGCCGCGAGGCGCTGTGGCAGGTGCGGCGGCTGCCCGACGATGTGGCGCTGCCGCTGTTCGAATCAGCCACCGCGCGCGAGCAGCCGGACGAGCAGGCCAAGCCCTTGCCGGTGATGCCGCGCCCCGAACAGGTGGTCGCGGACTACCAGACCATCCGGCTGTCGCTCAAAGGCCACCCGATGGAATTTTTGCGCGAGATGTTTTCGCGCGAACGGATCGTCGCCTGCAAGGAGATCTGCCATGACAACGAGCGGCGCCGCGTCCGCTGCGCCGGCGTGGTGCTGGTGCGGCAGCGGCCGGGCAGCGCCAGCGGCGTCGTGTTCATGACGCTGGAGGACGAAACCGGCATCGCCAATGTCGTGGTGTGGCCCAAGGTCATGGAGCAGTACCGCAAGGAGGTGATGGGTGCCCGCCTGATCGAGGTTCAGGGCTATATTCAGAGCAGCCCCGAGAAGGTGACGCATCTGATCGCGCAGCGGATGATCGACCGCTCGCACGATCTGGTCGGACTCGCCAATGATGCCCTGAGCCGCAAGCCTCCGCTGCCGGCAGGTGCCACATTGGTCGAGCCGCTCAACGACGACCGCCGCGACCACGCCGACATGCCGGCGCAAAAAATCCGCCACCCCCGCAACGTCCGCATCCTGCCGCCCTCTCGGGATTTTCATTGAGATGAGGGACGGGATGCCGCCACACGCTCAGCTGCCGTAGGGTGGGCAAAGGCGCGTAAGCGCCGTGCCCACCGTCTTGGATCTCGTCGCGAAAGTGGTGGGCACGCTTCGCTTTGCCCACCCTACGATGTCTCGGATGAGGATGCCGCTCTGCCCCTCAAAAATTCACCCGGTTCGAGATCGCGCCGTCCACGACGAGATTGGAGCCGGTGGTGAAACCTGACACCGGGCTGGCCAGAAACACCGCGGCGTTCGCGATCTCCTGCGGGGTGGCCATGCGCCCCGTCGGGTTGCGCTTCATCGCGTCGTTGTAGCGCTCCGGCATGTTCTGCTCGATCATGTTCCAGACGCCGCCCTTGAAATAGACCGTGCCGGGCGACACCACATTCACGCGGATCTTCTTCTTGGCATATTGCCGCGCCAGTCCCTTGGCCATGTGGATCAGCGCCGCCTTGATCGGGCCATAGGAGCTGGCGAGATCGGCCTGCGCCGCCGAGATCGAGGAGATGATGACGAAGGCGGCATCGCCGCTTCTCTCGCCGCTGGCTTCCAGGAACGGCCGCGCCGCGTCGAAAGCATGCACGGCGCCGAGCACGTCGAGCCGGAAATTCTGCTCCCATGATGCGGGATCATGGCCTTGCGCCATCGCGCCGGCATTGGCGAACAGCAGGTCGATGCCGCCAAGCTCCTTGGCCGCGCCCTCGACCCATGCCTTCAGCGCCGCACCGTCGGTGACGTCGACCGTGCCGCCGGTCGCGCTGATTCCGCTCGCTTTCAGCTCGGCAACGGTGGCTGCAACCTGCTCGGCGTTGCGCGCGCACACCGCGACATTGCCGCCTTCAGCAGCCAGCGTCGCCGCAATCGCCCGCCCGATGCCGCGCGTGCCGCCGAGCACGACGGCGTTCTTTCCCTTGAGACCGAGATCCATTGTTGGTTTTCCTTGTTGCTTGTTCGCTCTCCAACGTCGTCCTGGCGAATGCCAGGACCCATTACCACAAATCCCTGTAGTTATGCGACGTCGTCGCCAGAGCGCATTCTAACAACATTCGACCGGGGGAATGGGTCCTGGCTTTCGCCAGGACGACACCGAGTGTGTGAGTGATAGCGAGGCTCACTCCGGCGCGGCCCCCACCGGCGGGCCGCCGGGCGGACGATGCAGGAAGGTCAGCGATGCATAGGCGCCGACCCAGGAGCCGATCGCGGCGAACGCCACATAGACGGCGTTTTCGGTGTAGCTGATCACGGCATAGGACGAGAGCAGATACCAGATCGCGCTCCAGCTCGCGGCCGGAACGCGCTTGCGTGCGACCACGGCGGAGGTGAACATCACATAGACTGCGTCGGTGGCCGCGGTCGCGACGAACACGGCGCCTGCGGTGAGGGGATCGATGGCGGCCATTGCATTCCTTTCTGCGGTCATGACATGGTCGCGAAAGTTACAGCATGATCCGGAAGAGTGTGCAGCGGTTTTCCGAAAGATCAGGCTTGGGCGACAAATCAGGCTTGGGCGACAAGGAGGGAAGCGGTCATGCAAAGCCCCGCCGATATTCTCAGCGACCTCTGGACCTCAGCCGGTGGCGATGCGGCAGCGCTCGAACGCGTGCATTTGACCGGCGAGGAGCCGCAGATCCCGTCCTCGTTCCGCGTCGCCGTCGCCGGGCAGACGACCATCGCGGCCGCAGGCCTTGCCGCTGCCGAGATCTGGCGGCTGCGCGGTGGCGAGCCGCAGGACGTGACCGTCGACATGCGCCACGCCGTCGTCGAATGCCGCTCCGAGCGTTATCTGCGCCTCGACGACAAGCCGCCGCCGCCGGCCTGGGACGCCATCGCCGGCGTCTACAAGACCGGCGATAACAGCTTCGTCCGCTGCCACACCAATTTCCCGCATCACCGCGACGCCGTCTGCAAGTTGCTCTCTTGCGTGCCCGAGCGCGGATCCGTGCAGGCCGCGCTGATGCAATGGAAGGGCGAGGATTTCGAAACCGCGGCCTACGCGGCCGGCGGTGTCGTCGCGCTGATGCGCTCCTGCGACGAATGGTCGGCGCTACCCCAGGCGCGCGCGCTCGCCGAGCTGCCGCTGGTCTCGATCGAAAAGATCGGCGATGCCCCGCCTAAACAATGGCCGCAAGGCGATCGTCCGCTCGCAGGACTGCGCGTGCTTGATCTCTCCCGCGTCATCGCAGGTCCGGTGGCCGGCCGTACGCTGGCTGCGCACGGCGCGGATGTGCTGTTGGTCTCGGGGGCCGGTCTGCCGGCCATTCCCTGGCTCACCATCGACACCGGCCGAGGCAAGCTCACCACCTTCATCGAGCTGAAGAGCGAGGCGGGCAGGGCGCAGCTGCGCGAGCTGCTCAAGGACGCGGATATCTTCTCGCAGGGCTATCGCCCGCATGCGCTCGCGGCCCTCGGCTTTTCGCCTGATGAGGCTGCGCAGATCAATCCCGGCATCGTCTACGTCACCCTGTCGGCCTATGGCCATGCCGGCCCCTGGGCCGGGCGTCGCGGATTCGATTCGCTGGTGCAGACCACGACCGGCTTCAACCATGCGGAAGGCAAGGCCGCCGGCATCGATGGTCCGAAGGAATTGCCGGCGCAGATGCTCGACCACGCCACCGGCTACCTGATGGCGTTCGGCGCGATGATGGCCAGGGCGCGCCAGGCCCGTGAGGGCGGCAGCTGGCACGTGCGCGTGTCGCTGGCGCAGACCGGACGCTGGCTGTGGAATCTCGGCCGGCTCGAAGGCGGCTTGAACACCAGGGACCTTGCGGGCGAGACGATACATCCCGTGTTCATGGAGACCGTGCAATCTGGCTTCGGCACGTTGACGGCCGTGCGCCATGCCGCCGTGCTGTCGAAAACGCCGGCGCATTGGAGCCGTCCGGCGATGCCGCTCGGCAGCCATCCGCCGCAATGGCCGTCGCGAAGCTGACTTGAGGCTGACATGTCGCAAAATTTTAACGCAAACCGAAGGACGCCCGGCGTTTTTTAGGTTGTTTGAAATCTCAAATCGGCACTATTAGCGCGACCGATGAGGCAGTCGTCTGCCGAGATCGTCGCAGACATGACCGGGCCCCATGGCAGCTGAAAATACCAAGCGATTGCAGGTGCTTACAAAGCGACGGGTGATTGCATCCGTAGTTTTACTGGCGCTTGCTTCGGCCGGCGCCTACGGCTTCCTGTTTGCCGGTGCCAAGGACAAGAGGCCTTCGGAAGTCTCGAGCCAGTCGCGCAAGAACGCCCAGAATTTTACGCCGACGCCGTCCGAATGGGCGACGCTGACGATCGAACCGGTCAACACCAAGAGCTTCCGCGCGGAATACGTCACCGAGGGGAAGGTCGCCGTCGATGAAGACCACTCGACGCCGGTGTTTTCGCCCTATGCTGGCCGGGTGACCAAACTGCTCGCCAAGCCGGGCGACAGCGTAACCCAGGGTCAACCGCTGTTCAAAATCGAGGCCGCCGATACCGTCCAGGCCCAGAACGATTTCATCACGGCGATGACGGCGCAGAACAAGGCCAAGTCGGCGCTCGAGCTTGCCGACATCCAGTACCGGCGCGCCAAGGACCTCTATGAAGGTCGCGCCATCCCGCTCAAGGATTATCAGCAGGCGGAAGCGACCCAGGTCCAGGCGCAGAACGACGTGCGCTCCGCGGTGACGGCGCTGGAGGCTGCGAACAACAAGCTGCACATCCTCGGTTTCACCGACGACGCCATCAAGACTTTCCAGGACAAGGGCGCCATCAATCCTGAAATCACGATCTACGCGCCGCTCTCGGGCACGGTCGTGCAGCGCAAGATCGGCCCGGGGCAGTATGTCAGCGCCGGCGCCAGCGATCCGGTCTTCGTGATCGGCGATCTCTCCACGGTCTGGCTCACCGCCTTCGTGCGCGAAAGCGACGCTGCTCAGGTCAATGTCGGGCAGGACATCAGCGTCAACGTGATGGCGCTGCCGGGCCGTCCCCTGACCGCCAAGATCAATTACGTCGCGGCCGCGATCGATCCCAACACCCGCCGCCTGCTGGTCCGCGCCACCATCGACAACAAGGACGGCCTGCTCAAGCCGGAAATGTTTGCCAATGTCACGATCTATTCGGCCGGCGACCGCGCGGCGCCGGCAGTGCCGAAGCAGGCGCTGATCTACGAAGGCGACCAGGTCCGCATCTGGGTCGCGCGCGAAGACAAGTCGGTCGAGCTCCGCCAGATCAAGATCGGCCTCATCAATGGCAACCTCGTCGAGGTGACCAGCAACCTGAAGCCCGGCGAACAGATCGTGGTCAAAGGCAGTCTGTTCATCGACCGCGCGGCGTCCGGTAGCTGATCGACGACCCAAGAAACTGCGAAAGCCTGAATGGACCGTCTCGTCGCCCTTGCCGTCAACCGGCGCTTCCTGATGGTCGGCATGTTCGTCGCCGTGTTCATCGGCGGCCTGATTGCGTTCAACCAGCTCAACATCGAGGCCTATCCGGATCCGACCCCGCCGATGGTCGACATCGTCACCCAGAGCCCGGGCCTGTCGGCGGAAGAGATCGAGCGCTACATCACGATCCCGATCGAGACCCAGGTCGCGGGCCTGAAGAACCTGACGACCATTCGCACCATTTCGCTCTACGGTCTTTCCGACGTCAAACTGCAATTCTCCTTCGCCTACACCTATGAAGAGGCGTTACAGCAGGTCTTGAATCGCCTGGCGCAACTCTCGCCGCTGCCGGGCAACGTGCAGCCGCAGATTTCTCCGCTGAGCCCGATCGGCGAGATCTTCCGCTATCGCCTGGTCGGCCCGCCGAACTACAGCGTCCTCGACCTCAAGACCATCCAGGACTGGATTCTCCAGCGCCGCTTCCGCGCCGTGCCCGGCGTTATCGATGTCACGGGTTGGGGCGGAAAGAGCAAGACCTATGAGCTCCAGGTCGACAACAACAAGCTGGTCGCCAACGGCCTGACATTGCCGCAGTTGCTCCAGGCGGTCAGCAATTCCAACGTCAATGTCGGCGGCAACACCGTCAATATCGGCCAGCAATCGGCCGTGGTGCGCGGCGTTGGCCTGATCAAGTCGATCGACGACCTCGCCAACACCATGGTGGCCCAGACCAACGGCAATCCGGTGCTGGTGAAAGACGTCGCCGCCGTCACCGTCGAACAGAAGCCGCGACTCGGCATCGCCGGTCTCGACGATTCCGACGACATCGTGCAGGGCATCGTGTTGATGCGTCGCGGCGAACAGAGCACGCCGACCATCAATCGCGTCGAGCAGCTCGTCAATCAGATCAACGGCTCGACCATCCTGCCGCCGGGCGTACGCATCGAGCGCATCTACGACCGCAAGGATCTGATCGACCTCACCACCCACACCGTGCTGCACAACATGGTGGTGGGCATCCTGCTGATCGTGCTGCTGCAGTGGATCTTCCTTGGGGATCTGCGCAGCGCGCTGATCGTCGGCGCCACGATTCCGTTCGCCCTGTTCTTCGCCGTGATCATCCTGGTGCTGCGCGGGGAGTCGGCCAACCTTCTTTCGGTCGGTGCGATCGATTTCGGCCTGATCGTGGATGCCACCGTCATCATGGTCGAGGCGATCTTCCGTCGCTTGACACAGACCACGCCACCGACGGAATCCGAGCAGATGTCGCAAGAGACTCTGTTCGGCATGAAGAGCCACGCCATTCTCAGCGCCGCGGCCGACGTCTCGCGCTCGATCTTCTTTGCCGCCGCCATCATCATCGCGGCCTTCCTGCCGCTGTTCACGCTGTCAGGCGTCGAGGGCAACATCTTCGGACCGATGGCGCGCACCTATGCCTACGCGCTCGCGGGCGGCCTGCTTGCGACCTTTACCGTCACGCCCGCGCTGTCGGCCATCATTCTGCCCGCCCATGTCGAGGAGACCGAGACGAGGGTGATGCAGGTGCTGCACCGGCTGTACATGCCGCTGCTGAACTGGGCCGTCGCCAACCGCGCCATCATACTCGGCGCCGCCGCCGGCCTCGTGGTCATGACGATCGTGTTCGGCCGGTTGCTCGGCCTCGAATTCCTGCCCAAGCTCGAAGAGGGCAATCTCTGGATCCGCGCCACGCTGCCGCCGACCATCTCGCTGCAGGAGGGCAACACCTACGTCAACGAGATGCGCAAGTTGATCCGCGCCAGGCCCGAGGTCGAGTCCGTGGTGTCGCAGCACGGCCGCCCTGACGACGGCACCGACGCCGCCGGTTTCTTCAACGCCGAGTTCTTCGCGCCGCTGAAGCCGGCGAGCGAGTGGCCCGGCACGCATGACAAGGAAGAGCTGACGGCGGAGCTGCTGAAGCAACTCGACGATCACTTTCCCGGTGTCGAGTTCAACTTCTCGCAATATCTCCAGGACAACGTCTCCGAAGCCGTCTCCGGCGTGAAGGGCGAAAACTCCATCAAGCTGTTCGGCAACGATCTTCAGGCGCTGACCGATACCGCCAACAAGATCAAGTCGGTGCTGTCGACGGTGCAGGGCGTCACGGACCTTGCGGTCTTCACCTCCCTTGGGCAGCCGACGGTGCAGATCGACATCGACCGCGCCAAGGCAGCGCGCTATGGGCTTGCGCCCGGCGACATCAACGCCACCATCAAGGTCGCGATCGGCGGCGACACCGCGGGCGATCTCTACGAGCCCGGCAGCGACCGCCACTTCCCGATCATCGTTCGTCTGGCGCCGGAGTACCGCCGCAGCGCCGAGGCGATCCAGAACATCCGGATCGGGGCGCCTGGGCCGAACGGCTCCGTCACGCAGATTCCGCTGAGCGAGGTCGCCAATATCAGCCTGGTCTCGGGTGCGGCCTACATCTATCGCGAGCAGCAGGAACGTTATCTGCCGATCAAGTTCTCGGTGCGCGAGCGCGATCTCGGCAGCGCCATCCGCGAGGCGCAGCAGAAGATCGCCGACCAGGTGCAGCTGCCGCCTGGCTCGCACATGGAATGGGTCGGCGAGTTCGGCAATCTTCAGGACGCAATCCGGCGGTTGTCGATCGTGGTGCCGATCTCGCTGGCGCTCATCGGAATCCTGCTCTGGTTCAATTTCGGCTCGATGACCGACACGCTGCTCGCCATGAGCGTGATCCCGATGGCGATCTTCGGTGGCGTGCTCGGCCTCTTGATCACCGGCACGGCTTTCAGCGTCTCGGCCGCGATCGGCTTCATCGCGCTGTTCGGCATCGCGGTGATGGACGGCATCATCATCCTGTCGCAGTTCAATCAGCTCATCGATGAAGGCATGGACCGCCTGAGCGCGGTGGTCCGTACCGGCGAGTTGCAGCTCCGGCCGGTGCTGATGACCTGCGTCGTCGCCGGCGTCGGCCTGCTGCCGGCCGCGCTGTCGGGCGGCATCGGCTCGCAGGTGCAGAAGCCGCTGGCGGTCGTGGTCGTCACCGGCATGATGCTGGCGCCAATCGTGATCCTCGTCACCCTGCCGGTGCTGATCTCGTTCTTCTCGCGCCGCGCGCGCTGATTGCGTTCAGAACCCGTAAAGTCGAGCCGGATTGTCGACCAGGATCTTCTTGCGAACTTGCGCATCCGGCGCCCATACCGGGAGCTGGTTGAGCAGCCGGCCATCGTCGATCGCGTGGAACGGCGCGATGTCGGTGGCCTTGCGGCCTGCGACTTGCGCCGAATCCGGGTGCGGCCAGTCCGTGCCCCAGACGATACGGTCCGGATTCGCGGCAATGAGCGCACGCGCATAAGGCACGATGTCCTGATAGTCCGGCGCGCGCGAGGACGAGCGATAGGCGCCGGAGATTTTCACATAGGCCTTGCCGGATGTCGCCAGCGCGATGAGGTCGGCAAAGCCGGGCTGCTCTAGCCCGAGCGAGGCCTCGAGCCCGCCAAAGTGGTCGAACACGGCAGGCACGGGTGAAGCCAGCAC
Source organism: Bradyrhizobium manausense (assembly GCF_018129685.1). Taxonomy (GTDB): domain Bacteria; phylum Pseudomonadota; class Alphaproteobacteria; order Rhizobiales; family Xanthobacteraceae; genus Bradyrhizobium; species Bradyrhizobium manausense_D. The sequence goes on along the minus strand of NZ_JAFCLG010000034.1, from coordinate 15,494 downwards.
CAGATCCTTGATCGCCGAGATCATCGCCAGCGTGGTGTAGAGCTGCACATGCCAGCCGCGCGCCTTCATGCGTTCGATGGCAGCCGTGAAGCGGGCGCGGCCGACATCGGGATTATCGACGCCGTCGGTCGCGAGGTTGATGCGGATGCCGCGAAAGCCGTCCGCCTGCATCGCATCGAGCTCGTTCTCTGTCGTCCTGTCGTCGATCACGGCCACCCCGCGCGCGGTGGTGCCGCGCGCCTTGATCCCGAACAGGCTGGAGGAATTGTCGGTGCCGTAAACGCTCGGCGTGACGATCACCACGCGCTCGATATGCAGCGCCTTGTGCAGCGCCGCCATTTCTTCCGGGCTTGCAGGTCCCGGCGTATAGACGCGCCCCGCGAAGAGCGGAAACTTCTCGGTATCGCCGTGGATATGGGTGTGGCAGTCGCAGGCATGCTCCGGCACGTCGAAACTGATCGGCGTCGCGGGCTGTGCTGCGCGCGCGTAAATCTTGTCGGTCATGGGGACTCCGGCGGCAAGGACGGCACCGGACGATATCACATCAGCCGGGCAGTCTTGCCACGTCGCTGTATAGCTGCTCGACCAGCTCCGCAATCGGCCGTGCGCCGTTGACACGGACGACCGGGCAGAGCAGACCAGCGAGCCACGCCTCATGTTTTGCGAGATTGCGGCCTTCGCGGTCACCGGCCTCATAATGTGAGGCCCATTCCACAAACGACTCTGCCTCCTCATGGCGCCAGCCGCCCGGGGCTACAGCATCGGCCCCAAAACGCGCAGCTTCGCGGGAACGCAAGCGCTGCAAACGAAGCTCGCGCGGCGTCGTCACGAACACCACGAGATTGAACAGCGGAGTGAGCTCTTCGCCCCAGCCAGTGACGGACCCGCTCAGCACCCAATCGAGACGCGGCACGAACATGTCATGCATCAGGCGCAGTCGATCCGCGGCCGGGCGCATCGTCTGGTAGGGCGGCGCCGTCGGCAACCAGAAATAATCGTCGCTGTCGTGATGCGGCAGCGCCAGCCGGTCCGCCAGCGCGCGGCCGAGCGTCGTCACGCCGGAGCCCGAAGCTCCCGTCAGATGGACACGGCGGCTCTTCATGTCCAAACAGGCTCCACCCGGAGAAGTTGCAAGACTGCGATCCTACCAAATATAATGAGGTAGGTGGGGGGACGAAATGGCGGAATGGTATTTGTTTGACGGGGTAGACCAGCTCGGACCGCTGGACCGTCGAGATCTCGACGACCGGATCCGGCGTCATTCGAACCCGAGTGCAGTGCGCGTCTGGCGAGACGGCTTTTCGGACTGGAAGACGGTAGAAGAGGCTCTCGATGCAGGTCCGGCAAGCGCTTCGGAGCCGGCTTTGTCTCAACGGCCTCACGATCATTCAGGCGAGGCCAAGAGATGGAATTTCGTTGCGCGGCACTGGCGAGGCGAGTTTCCGCTCGGCATCTCCTATTGGGTCGTCGGCAACCTCAGCAATATTTTTGCTGTGTTCGTGATTGGCTTGGCAACCGCCCTCAATCAGGGATCGTACGATCCATTCCGGCTCTTCCTGTTTTACGTTTTGGTGTGGGCATTCGTCACCGTCCTCGCGATCTGGCAATTGGTCGGCATCTGGCGCTCGGCCCAGCGTCGCCGCGATGAACGCTTAGCGATGGGCAAGCGCGCAGTATGGGCCGGCATTGCCAAACTGGTCGTTTGCCTTGGCGTCCTGAACACCGCCTTCGTGCTGATCCGAACCGGCATTCCGCAGATTTCGGAGGCCACAAGCGTCGCATTTTTTGACGATCCCCGCATACCACCCTATGCGATAAAGCTCCTCAACAATGGTTCGGAAGTCGAGATCTCGGGTGGTATCAAGTTCGGGCTGTCGAATGACTTCGAAAGGATTCTGAATGCGTCGTCCGGCGTGCGCACTGTCCATCTGGATAGTGTGGGCGGCCGAATTGGCGAGGGGAAGAAGCTCAACGCTATGATCAGGGGACGGGGTCTGGACACCTATGTCCAGGCCAGATGCCTGTCTGCTTGCACCCTCGTCTTCGTTGCGGGTCGTCAACGGGTCCTGAAGAAGGGCGCTCAGCTCGGTTTTCATCGTGCTGCATTTGCCGGAGACGACAAGCTGGACGACAGCGCGGAACGCTCCATCTACCGGACAGCCGGAGTGCCGGGGGCTTTCATCGACCGTGCGTTGGCAACCAGCAATGCGAGCATATGGATCCCAACGGAAGCGGAGTTGTTGGCGGCCGGCGTGGTGACCAGGATTTCAAGCGGCGACGAATATGCGGTCGCCGGAATCGAAGGCAAGCTCACACGGGATGGCTGGGACAAGGCATTGCAAAAGTCGGCGCAGTTGTATCAGGTGCTGAAGGCAAAATATCCGGCGACGTATGACGAAGTCCTGGACATCTTTGTCAACGGCGCCTCGAGAGGACTGTCCCAAGCCGAAGTCGTTGGGCAAACGCGGACCAAGATTGGCGACCTGACAAGGAAGTTGCTGCCACTGGCGGATGATGCGGTGCTGATTGATTTTGGACGCCTTGTTCTTGATCAATACACGGCCATTCAGGCGCAAGACAAAGCAGCTTGCTACAAATACGCATCCGGCCAGCCAGATCAAAACGTCATCAAGATGATTCCAGCGCCACTTGCCGAGCGAGAGGTCGACTTGAACGCTCGAATTATCCGGTCGACGCAAGTGCGCGCTGATTCCGTCAACAATGATCGTTCTTGGGAGAAAATTCGCGCTGGGCTTAGTCGCAAGGGATACGCGGGAAGGGATCTCGAAATGCTCACTGGGGAAACGATCGGTGAGGCGGATTATGCTCGCTATTGCGACCTTGCCGTCGCGCTCTACCAGGAGATCACCGCACTCCCGAGCAAGGAAGCGGCTGCCGTGCTTCGTGAATTCCTGTCGTGAATTACTGCCCCGACGGCGTGCGCAGGCCGTGCCAGGCGTCGCGGACCTGCTGGTAGTGCACTTCAGGCAGATAATCAGGCGTGTTCAGGCTCAGCGTCTTGACGTCGAGATGGCCGACGGCGCTCAGCAGCGTGTAGGAGGCGATGACACGGTCGCGCAGAGCGCCGATCAGGCGGGCCCTGGCCTGGATCAGATCGGCCTGCGAGTTCAGCACGTCGACCGTGGTGCGCTGTCCGCCGGCGGCCTCGCGCTGCACGCCCTGGAGCGCGACGGTTGCGGCCTTCACCTCGGATTCGGAGGCTGAGACCGCGATCTTGGCGCCTTCATTGGCGACCCAGGCACTGATGGCCGCCGTGCGCGCCTGGTTACGGACCTGATCGAGCACGAGGCGGCTCTGCGCCGAGACTTCCTTGGCCTGCCTTGTCTGCGAGGCGGCCTGGCCGCCGTCATAAATCGGCGCGGTGACGTTGGCGACGATCGAGGCCTGGTCGGTGCCGAAGGTGCCGAGCGTCTGGTCGCTGTCGCGGCTGCGGCTGACGCTGCCCTGCAGGCTGGCGCTCGGCAGCAGCGCGCCCTCGGCGACGCGGATATTGGTCGAGGCGACGTCGACGTCGAAGCCGGCTGCCATCACCGCCGGATGTTCGCGGATCGCCATGGTGATGGAATCCTCGCGGCTCTTCGGTAGATAGCGATCGACCACTTCGGCGGGACGAAGTGCGGAAGGCGCATTGCCGATCACCTGGGAATAAGTCGCCTGGCTCACCGCGAGCGCGACCTCGGCCGCATTGAGATCGGCAAGACCGCGATTGAGGCGCGCCTCGGCCTGGGCGGTATCGGTCGGTGTGACGTCGCCAGCGTTGAGCCGGCGCTGGGTGATCGACAGCGTCTCGCGCAGGAAGGCGACGTTGGAGCGCTGGGCCTCGACCAGCGATTGGTTCGCCAGTACGTTGGTGTAAGCGGTGACCGCGTCAAGCAGCACGCCCTGGCCGACATTGCGCAGTGCCTCGCGGCCGGATTGGACCTGGAGTTCCGCGACCCGCACGCTGTTGGCAGTGCGGAAGCCGTTGAACAGGGTCTGCGACACCGTGACTCCAATGGTCCAGGGCTTCAGTGTCGCGGTCTGGATGGTGTTATCAGGAAGCAGGTTGCGCACCGCCTGCATGCCGGCGCTCAGGCTTGCCACGATCTGCGGCCGGTAGCCGGCCAGCGCCTGCGGCACGTTCTCATCGGTGGCGCGCTGCCTTGCGCGCTCGGCATTGAGCTGCGGATTGGTCTGGTAGGCCTTGACCAGCGCCTCGGGCAGGGCTTCCGCAGAGGCCGCAGCAGGCAGGGCGCAGCACAGCGCCAACGCAGCCCATGTCGCCAGGACAGGACTCGCGCCCGATCGATGCCGCGTCATCACGCGACCAGCTCTGGCGGCACGCCCAATCATGTGATCCCGCAAAACCCCGGCTGTCCGCCCCCGCCGACGGCGGCTCTCTTAACTGTTTACCCAGCACGGGTCCCGCAGGCAAACTGCCGCGGGGAAAACCCCCATGTATTCCGTGCTTGTTGCAGGTGCGTCACACACCGATCTCGTCTCGAATCCGCTATAGGGACCTGGTGGTGCCTTCCAATTCCGTCGGCGCCCTGCAATGCGGTCCGGACCCCACGGATGATGCCGAAATTCTTCTCCGATCCCGATCCGCTTGCCGACGAGATCATTCGCGACGTTGGAACCGATCTGGTGGTCGGTCTGCCGCTGGGCCTCGGCAAGGCCAATCATGTGGTCAACGCCCTCTATGCCCGCGCATGCGCCGATCCTGACATCAAGCTGACACTGCTGTCGGCGCTGACATTGGAAAAGCCGAGGCCGAAAGCCCTGATCGAACGCCGGTTCATCACACCCGTGATCGACCGCCTGTTCGGTGGGTATCCCGATCTGGCCTATGCGGATGGGCTGCGTGAGAAGCGGCTCCCGCCGAATATCAATGTCGTCGAATTCTTCTTTCTGGCCGGACGCTGGCTGCACGTACCGGCCGCGCAGCAGAACTACATCTCGGCCAACTATACCCATGCGGCGAGTTATCTGCTGGCGCACGGAATGAACGTGGTGACGCAGCTGGTGGCCAAGCGCGTCACACGCGGCGTGCCGCGCTACAGCCTGTCCTGCAACACCGACACGACGCTGGATGTTCTGCGCGAGCGTCAGGCCGGACGCGCCTCGTTCAAGCTGATCGCGCAGGTGAACTCCGAGCTGCCGTTCATGCCGGGCGAGGGCGATCTTCCGGCTGAGGAATTCAGCGCGGTGCTGGACAGTGCTGCGACTGATTTCCCGCTGTTCGCGCCGCCGTCGGAGCCGATCTCCGATACCAAATACGCCATCGGCCTGAACGCGGCGTCCCTCGTGCGCGACGGCGGCACGCTTCAGGTCGGCATCGGGCAAATCGGCGATGCGCTCGCGCAGGGCCTGATCCTGCGCCATCGCGACAGCGCCGCGTTCCACGACGTCGTCGCGCGGCTGTCGCCGTCGCGACCGGATGTCGCGTGGGAGGCCCACGCCTTCGACACCGGCCTTTACGGCGTCAGCGAGATGGTGACGGAGGCTTTCATCGGCCTGATCGATGCCGGCATTCTCAAGCGCGCCATCGATGGCGTGGTGTTGCACGGTGCCTTCTTTCTCGGACCGAAGTCTTTCTATCGCGCGTTGCGCGAGATGCCTTTGGACCAGATCGCGCGCATTCAGATGATGCCGGTCTCGTTCACCAACGAGCTCTACGGCGAGGAGGACCAGAAGCGCCGCGCCCGCGTCGATGCACGCTTCATCAACAACACGATGATGGCGACGTTGCTCGGCGCGGCCGTATCCGATGGTCTCGACGACGGCCAGGTCGTGAGCGGGGTCGGTGGGCAGTACAATTTCGTGGCACAAGCCTTCGCGCTCCGGGGGGCACGGTCGGTCCTGACGCTGGAAGCGACGCGGCAGTCCGGCGGTGCGCTGAAATCCAACGTTCTCTGGCGCTACGGACACGAGACCATCCCGCGGCATCTGCGCGATGTCTTCGTCACCGAATACGGCGTTGCCGATCTGCGCGGAAAGTCCGACGCCGATGTCATCGCCGGTATGCTGGCCATCGCGGACTCCCGCTTTCAGGATGAGCTCTCGCGGTTAGCGAAGGATGCCGGCAAGTTGCCGCGAGACCACGAGATCCCGGCGGTGTACCGCGACAATCACCCCGAAAGGATCGCGGCGGCGCTCAAGCCCGCACGCGAAGCCGGGCTGTTGCCGTCGTTCCCGTTCGGCTGCGATTTCACCGAAGTGGAGCTGCGCCTCATTCCGGCGCTGGAGATCCTGCAAGGCGCGCAACATTCATCGCGCGCGCTGGTGGGCCTGCTGTGGCAGGGATTGGTGCGAACGCCTGACGCGGCTGACGAGGCGTGTCTTGCACGCCTCGGTCTTGATCGCCCTAAGACCTGGCCGGAGCGCTTCTACCGTGCGCTCGTCAGCGCGGCCCTGGCGCGGAGCCGCGCCGGTTAGCCCTTACCGGTTCTTGTTCACCGGCTTGCGCTTCTCGATGAAGGCGGCCATGCCCTCGGAGCGATCTTCGAGTGCGAAGGTCGAGTGGAACAGATTGCGCTCGACGCTCATGCCCTCGGCCAGCGTGGTCTCGAAGGCGCGGTTGACTGCTTCCTTGGCCATGGCGACGGCGGGGCGCGACATCGAGGCGATTTTCTCGGCCGCCGCCATTGTCTCGTCCATCAGCTTCTCTGCGGGTACGATGCGGCTGACGAGGCCTGAGCGCTCTGCCTCAGCCGCATCCATCATGCGGCCGGTGAGGCAGAGATCCATCGCCTTGGACTTGCCGATCGCGCGCGTGAGACGCTGGGTGCCGCCGATCCCGGGGATGGTGCCGAGCGTGATCTCGGGCTGGCCGAATTTGGCGGTGTCGGCGGCGATGATGAAATCGCACATCATGGCGAGCTCGCAGCCGCCGCCAAGTGCATAGCCCGCGACAGCGGCGATGGTCGGCTTGCGGCAGCGGGCGACGCGGTCGCCACCGATCGCAGCAAAATCCTCGGAGAACATGTCGATGAAGCCCTTCGGCTGCATCTCCTTGATGTCGGCACCGGCGGCAAAGGCCTTCTCGCTGCCGGTCACGACGATGCAGCCGATGGCGTCATCGGCCTCGAGATCGTCCACGGCCGCGGCAATCTCGCGAAAGACGCCGAAGGAGAGCGCGTTGAGCATCTTCGGCCGGTTCAGCTTGATGATTCCGACCGCTCCAATGCTCTCGACGATGATGTGTTCGAACGTGCTCATGCTCCACCCACGCTTTTGATTGAGCGGGCAATGTGCCCGCTGGCGCGGATGCCTTCAAGGGGCTGGAACGCGCTCGCTCAGCGCATCCCGGGTCATCAGGCCATGAACATGCGCGCGGCCGAGGCCAGCGTCAGCAGCGTACCGACGCCGATGAAGATCTTGCCGATCAGGGAGCTCTGCTCCCAGGCCGAGTTCGGCTGGCTGCTCGCCATCACCGGCGCCGGACGGGGTTGCGCGTCGGTCGCTGCGACCAGCGTTTTCTGGACTGGCGGATTGTCCGGTTGCAAGGCGCGGTCGATGTCGTTGAGCTGGTCGGGCGCGACCACCTGGTTCTCGGCATTGGGAGCCGGATTGTTGTCGGCGGCAGCCTGCACATTGTCGTTGGCCCGGCCCGTCATGGCGGAGGCCGCGGCCGCGGGCGGGGTGTCAGCGGCGGCGAGCTGCGCATTGGCGTTGGCAACTGCCGCCGGCATCTGGCTCGAGGCCTGCGCGTTGTTGTCCGCCTTGGCCTCGTCAGCCTGCGGCGTCGCGTCCGCGCTGGTCTTGTCCGTTTTGTTGCCGGATTTCTGCGCCGTCTTGCTGCCGGCGTGGCGGCGAGAGGCATGGTGCCGCGGCTTGCCCGGCGTGACCGCATCGGCCTGTTTGCCTGCGCTCGTGCTTGCGGCAGCGCTCGGCGCGGCCTGCGCAGAGGCTCCCGATAGCAGCAACAATCCGGCCAGAACGACCATGACCGCGTGCCCGCTGGCTTTCATCATGTTGACGATCTCCCCAATTCGCCCATCCCGGGAGCGAACAGAGACCCTGCTGCATGACGACAGCGGGGCAAAATATGGGAATCTTCGGGCCACACCGGGCAAAAACGGGGCAAACCGGCCGGACCGACCGACCGGCCGGATGCGCCAGGAACCGATCGGTGTTATGAGCCCTGACGGGGTTTCTGCGGCTGCTTCGGGGCAGGGTCCGGCGTAGATCACGAATTCGTGATTGCGGTGCCTGCGGTGTAACAAATTGAAAGAGCGGCCGAATTGCAATGGTGAGGGGCGCGCGTGCGCGGACGTGAAGACGAATGGACCGACCTGATGCGGTCGGCCATGGCAGGCGATGATGCGGCGTATCATCGGCTGTTGAGGGCGGTCACGCCGGTGTTGCGCGCTGCTGCGAGGCGCGGCTTGGCGCGTGCCGGGCAGCCTCCCGATCAGGCTGAGGATATCGTGCAGGAGATTTTGTTGGCGGTGCATCTGAAGCGGCACACCTGGGATAGCGAAGCGCCTTTCGCCCCCTGGCTGTTCGCGATCGCGCGCAACAAGCTGATCGATGCGCTGCGGCGGCGCGGCCGCCGCATCTTCGTCAACATCGACGATTTCGCCGAGACGCTGCCCGGCGAGGCGCTGCAGGAGACGGCTTCGGCCGGCGAGGTCACGGCGCAGCTCAACACGCTGCCGCAGCGCCAGCGCGACGTGTTGCAGTCGATCGCGGTCGACAGCGCCTCGATCAAGGACACGGCGACGAAGTTTTCGATGAGCGAAGGTGCGGTGCGGGTCGCGCTGCACCGGGGGCTTGCGGCCCTGACGGCCAAACTACGGGACCACTAGATATGGACACCGATCAACTCATTCGCACGCTCGCAGCCGACAACGCCCACCGCGCCCCGCGCGTAGGCGGCCTGCTGACCATGGGCCTCCTGGTCGCAGCACCGTTCTCGATCCTGATTTTCGCGACCTTCCTGGGCGTGCGGCCGGACGTGATGACCGCGATGCATAACCCGTTCTTCGACACGAAATTCGCCGTCACGCTGTCGCTTGCGATCCCCGCGATCGTCATCAGCCTGCATCTGTCGCGGCCCGAGGCCCTGATGCGCGGCTGGGGCTGGCTCCTGCTGCTGCCCGTCGGACTGCTTGCCGTTGCGATCGGCAGCGAGGCGATGATGGCGCCGGCCATGCCGATGACGATGCGGCTCGTCGGCAAGAATTCGCGGTGGTGCATGTTGTCGATCCCTGCGATGTCGCTGCCGCTGCTCGCGGGCGCATTGTTCGGCCTGCGCCATGGTGCGCCGTCGCGGCCCGCGCTGGCCGGCGCGCTCGCCGGCCTGCTGTCGGCCGGGCTCGCCGCCACGCTCTACGCCTCGCATTGCACCGATGACTCGCCGCTGTTCGTCGCGACCTGGTACACGATCGCGACTGCGGTCGTGACCGCGATCGGTGCGGCAGTGGGCTCGAGAGTACTGCGCTACTAGGGCGTATCGCCGGAGGCTTGAACCGACCGCAGCCGTGGCCGGTTCAAGCAGCCGACGTCGCGTTCTGCATGCGATGGAAGCGCAATACCTGCTGCGCAGTGGAGCTGCGCAGGGCCTCGTAGGCATCGCGCAGCGACAGCATATCGGTCTGCGAGCCGCCCGAGAGCTTTTCGCGCATCGCAATGATCGCGCGCACGCTCGTCCATTGCATGCCGGCGACCTTGGCGAGGATCATCAGGCCTTCGGTGCGGCTCTCGATCATCATGTTCTCGGCGGTCTCGACCGAAACGCCGGCGAGGGCCGCAAGCCCGGCATTGGCTTCGTCGAACTTGCCTTGCTCGGCGAACGTCGCGACCTGGAGCTCGGTGAGGCGGCCATCCTCGTAGAGTGACTTCACGAGCGCGCGCGCCATCTCGGTCTGCCGGGTCATGGCGGCGGCACGGACCCGTTGCGCCGCTTCCTGCACCGCGCTCGACACTTCGTCGGCGAGTTCGGGATGGGCAGCCTCCAGTTTCCTGCGCACGTTGAGGGAGGCCTTGGCGATGAGCTTCAGATAGTGATGGCGCGGCAGGTCGGGCCGCAGCCCGATGCAGGTGGCAAGGTCGTCGTCGCGCTCGGCGCGGGTGACGAGATCGGTGAGGCTGTCCTCGGACAGCTTCGCGCCCGGATTGCTGACGGTCGACTGCACCACGTCTTCATTGCCGCGCGTGACCAGCACGTCGGTCAGCGCCTCCGACAGCGCCCGCCGCAGCGAGATCGCCTTGAGGTGGGCCTGGCTCTTGCTGCGGGCAATCTCGATCAGGGTCGTCTCGTCGAGCCGCTCCGATTTCGACAACACGGGACCGGCGATCTCGATGATATCGTCGAGCGCAAGCGTGCGGATGATCAGCGGCGGCGCAGCGGGGACCGGCGCGAGGCGGTCGGCGAGCAGCGCTTTCGCCGAGGTCTCGATCTGCTCTATCAGGCACTGAAAGACGTCGTCGAACACCCGGACGTGATCGTCGGAATAGTCCACGACGTTGTTGATGAAGAGATCGGTGACGCGGCGCAGCGCCTCGACCCGGCGCGCGACGGTGCCATGCGCGAGTGCCGACTGCAATTCCTCGAGGAGATTCTCGGATGACTTGACGGTTTCTGATCTCATAGTCCAGTCCTGGAGCGTTCGGTCCGGTGGCGTTCGCTCACGCCCCGGCTGTAAACGGATTGGTCAGCTCGTTGCAATGCGGTTGCGCCCTTGCGCCTTGGCGGAATAGAGCGCGCTGTCGGCGCGCGCGAGAAATGTGTCGGCGGTATCAGCATCGCGCAGCGTCACGACGCCGGCGGAAATCGTAACGCGCATGCCGGGCGAGAATGCGCTCCAGTCGAGCTCGGCGACGATGCTGCGCAGCCGATCGAGCATGCGCGAGGCGGCCTCGCTTGCGGTGCCAGGCAGCAGCAGCAGAAATTCCTCGCCGCCATAGCGTCCGAAACGGTCATCGGGTCGGATGTTGGCGAAGATGGTGATGGCGAAGGTCCGCAGCACCTCGTCGCCGACTGGATGGCCGTGCGCGTCGTTGATGCGCTTGAACCAGTCGAGATCCATCAGCGCGATGGCGCAGGGCGTACCCGACTGCCGCGACTTTTCGATCTCCGCGTCGAGTAGTCGCATGATGCAGCGGCGGTTATAGGAGCCGGTCAGTTCGTCGAGCTCGGCGAGCTCCTCGATGCGTCGATAGGCATCCTTCAGCTCGATGCTGCGCCGGTAAAGCACCTTGCGCAGTGTGGCGCCGAACAGGCCGAGGAAGGCGCATTGGCCGATGACCAGCACGAAACAGAGCATCGAGGCGGTGCGCTGCAGCCGCGTCGCAACCGGCATCCCGATCGGCAGGTCCGAGCCGAGGAATACGGCCGCGAGCGCGACGGTCGCAAGCGTCCAGGTCAGTATCGCCTGGGTCGAGGTCATGCGCAGCGTGCCGAAGGCAAAGATCAGGAACAGCACGCTGATGAAGGCGATCCCGATCGTCGGTACCGACACCAGAAACACGAATTGCAGCGCCATATGCGCCGAGATCTGGAAGACGGTGAGGTAGTGGTCGTTGTGCCGGTCGGCGACGCCGGCCTCCGACATCACGACGAAGATGCCAATGATCATGAGGCCGCCGACCCAGAACAGAGACGGCACGTTGGCATGGACGACGCCGTCATAGCCGTAGAGCAGGAGCACGAAGGCGCCGAGCGAATAGCTGGCGACTTGGCCGACATACATCTGTCGGCGCTGCCGGGTTCGGCGTGCCAGCACTTCGGGCGTGGCGGCCTCGGGCGTGAGGACGAGATCCGCGACCTCTGCGGCATTCCTCCCCGGAAAGGACGTCGCGGCCGTGCTCATGGTCCCGCCAATGGTGGATGTCAGCCGAAAAAATCTACGTCGCAAGCCTTTAGGTTTGGTATCCTTTGGAACCGAATCCGGGGGGACGCGGCGCGGGTGAGGGCCTCGAGCGGCGTGGAATTTTTCCGTCAGTTAGGCATCGCAGGCGATATCGCGGACCAAATCCGGCCTCGTGCGACATATGGTGCACAAGGCCGTGTGATAGACGCACTGGATCGACCCGTCGGCGCTTGCTTACCGCGAGACTGCAAGAGAGTGTTTCCGTATTATGCTACCGTCCTGTTGCCGAATGGCCGATCACCGCGGGTGGGACAAGGAAATGGCCCGTATGTGTGGTAGATCACACAGACCCCCGTATGAGTGCGGTAAGTTGAAGAATTTCACCCCTACCGTCGAACCGTCCCCCACATCGGCCCGACCAATCTTGCGAGACGGGCTTTGAGCGTGACACAGGCGGCTACGGACGAGGTCCTCATCGCCAGGATCGCCCAAGGTGACCGGCTCGCCATGCAGGTGCTGTACGGGCGGCACCATGTCCGGGTTTACAGGTTCGGGCTCAGGCTCGTGCGGGACGAGCAGACGGCGGAAGACCTCATCAGCGAGGTATTTCTGGACGTTTGGCGTCAGGCCGGCAAGTTCGAAGGCCGATCCGCCGTTTCCACCTGGCTTTTGGCAATCACCCGATTCAAGGCCCTGTCCGCGCTCCGGCGCAGAAAGGACTTTGAGTTGGACGACGAAGCCGCCAACGCGATCGAGGATTCATCCGACGATCCCGAAACGGTGGTGCAGAAGAAGGATACTAGTGAAGCGTTGCGGGAGTGCTTGACGGGCCTCTCGCCAGACCATCGGGAAATCGTCGACCTCGTCTACTACCACGAGAAGTCCGTGGAGGAAGTGGCCGAAATCGTCGGAATCCCGGAGAACACCGTGAAGACGCGCTTGTTCTATGCGCGCAAGAAATTGGCCGAACTGCTGAAGGCAGCCGGCATTGAGCGAGGCTGGCCATGATGGCTTTGAGCAAGAAGATGCTGAAGCAAGAGCCCGGTGAGATCGAGTTGCTGCTGCCGTGGCATGCCGCCGGCACGCTGAACGCGCGCGATGCCCGCCGCGTCGAGGAAGCGCTCGCCAGCGATCCGGAACTCGCCAGGCAATATGCGGCGATCCGCGGCGAATACGAAGAGACCATCCATCTCAACGAGAGCCTGGGTGCACCGTCGGCGCGCGCCATGCAGAAGCTGTTCGCTGCGATCGACGCTGAGCCCGCGCGGGCGACCGGCTCGCTGCCGCTGTCGGCGCGCATCGCCACCTTCTTCTCCAGCCTGTCGCCGCGCACACTGGCCTGGTCGGCGAGCCTCGGTGCAATCGCGCTGCTGCTCCAGGCCGGCATCATCGGCGCCGTCTTGATGAAGACCCAGCCTGCGACCTTCCAGACCGCATCGCTTTCGACCGGCGCGCCGGTCACGCGCGAGCTTGGCGCGGTTACGCCGTCGCGGGCGCTGGTACGCTTCACGCCCGAGGCGCGCGTCGCCGACATCACCGCGCTGCTCGACGGCTACCAGGCCTCGATCATCGGCGATGCCAAGGGCGGCATGTTCCGCCTGCAGTTCGACAAGGCGATGAGCCAGGACGAGCTGACTGCGCTGCTCGCCAGGATGCAGCGTGAGAAGTTTGTCAACCTCGCCGTGGCGGCGCCCTGAAGGCGCCTCTGCACCAATGATGCGCAAGTCCGAGAGTAAGTTACGCGCAAGAGCCTATGCTTCGTCGGTCGGAGCCTCGCTCCTGCTCGCCGCCTGTCTCGGTATCGAGGTGGCGCACGCCCAGGCGATCATGCGCACGCCGACCATCAGCCTTCCCTCGCGCACGCCAACGATCTCTCCAGGCATCGCCGCCAGGGCGATGAGCGTCGACCGCGGTCCCCGTGTGGGGACGACCGCACGGATCTCGGCGCGGCTGGCGCCGACGACGGTGCTGCCTTATGCGCACTACTCGCCGAACCTCTATCCGGCCTGCACCGCCCCCTATCGCGACGCCGATGGCGAGTGCCTGACGCAGCCGAACGGCGGCGGCGACGGCTCCGGCAAATCGGCAAAGAAGAGCGCCGGCAAGGGGCGGGGCGACAGCACGCCGGTTGCCTTGAACGCGCGCACCTTCGCCAACGAATTCGTGGCCGAAATCGACGCAGCGCTGTCCGTGACCGAAGCCGACGAGCTTGCTCGCCGCCACGGCTTGACGCGTGTCTCTTCGGAGAATTTCCCTCTGATCGGGGCCACGGTCGGCCTGTTCCGGATCACCGACGGCCGACCCTATGAGACGGTGCGGCGCGAGCTTGCCGCCGACGGCACCGTGCGCTCGCTTCAGCCGAACTTCCGCTACGTGCTCCAGGATCAGAAGCCGGCGGTCCCGACTGAAGGCGATCCCGCTCAATACGCGCTGTCAAAGTTGCGCCTGCCGCAGGCACACACGCTGGTGCACGGCGCCAATGTCACGGTTGCGGTGATCGATTCCGGCATCGATGCAAAACATCCCGAACTCGCCAATTCCGTTGCCGACAATTTCGATGCGCTCGGCAGCAGCGAGGGGCCTCACATCCATGGCACCGGCGTAGCGGGCGCCATCGTGGCCCATGCCAAGCTGATGGGCAGCGCGCCCGAAGCGCGCATCATCGCCATCAGGGCCTTCGGCGGCACCACCGGCGGTGCGGAGAGCTCGTCCTACATCATCCTGCGCTCGCTCAACTACGCTGCCGAGCATGGCGCCCAGATCGTCAATATGAGCTTCGCCGGTCCGAAGGACGCGGTGATCGAGCGAGCGATCGCAGCGAGCGCCGAGCGCGGCTTGGTGCTGATCGCGGCCGCCGGCAACGCCGGTGCGAAGTCGCCACCGCTCTATCCCGCCGCCAATCCCAATGTGATTGCCGTGAGCGCGACCGACCAGCAGGACAGGCTGTTCACCGCCTCCAACCGCGGCAATTACATCGCGCTGGCCGCGCCTGGCGTCGACATCTTCCTGCCGGCGCCTGATGGCAAATACCAGATGACGTCGGGCACCTCGTTCTCGGCGGCTTATGTCTCCGGCGTCGCGGCGCTGCTGCTCGAGCGCAATTACACCCTGAAGCCGGAAGCGCTTCGCATGACGCTGACGAAGACCGCGCGCGATCTCGGTTCACCCGGGCGTGACGATCTCTATGGCGATGGCGAGGCCGACGCGTTTGCGGCGGTGATGGCCGTTCCGGCCGATAGTACGACGCCTGTGGCGGCGGCGTCCGGTACAACTAAACGTGAAGATGCGGAGAAGCGTCGCGATGACCCCGGCATCCGCGCGATCGAGCAGCCCTCGCTGTCGAGTGCGGGCGATAAATCCACGATTTCTCAGGCGGATAGGCCGGCGGCGCGATAGCGCCTGCGACAACTTCGCGCGGCGGCAAAAGGTTAAGAATTCGAACTCCCGCGTTGAACGTTCAGCCCGCTGCCACGACCAAATGATGTGGGAGCGGTCATCCCTCCCCATCAGTCATATTAGGCGCGAGCGCCCATCCACCCCAAGCGCCCATATGGCTCGACCCGTCCGGTTGTCCCCCCGGACGGGTCTTTTCTTTTCGGAGCATGATCCGGAAAAGTGTGCAGCGGTTTTCCGAAAAGATCATGCTCAAACAACAACCTAAAGCGCGATGACGAT
>NZ_JAFCLG010000033.1 GCF_018129685.1 Bradyrhizobium manausense | reverse complement strand
TACTACGGCAAGCCGGGCCCCGTCGTCATGCTTCAGGGCTGGCTCGAGTTCCAAGCCATGAAACGCGGCACCAACCTGATGATGCGCCACCGGGAAGACCGAAGCGATGTGTGAATCCGGTAGCCCGCAAGCGGGAGAGGGAGCCCAGCGCCGATGCCGCCGCATCGTACGCATTCACTCCGCGACGCCTTCGCCGTCTCTCCGCGGAACATTTGGTTCCCTCGCGCGTCTTTGTCCTGCGACGCGATGCGTGCCTGGCGCTGGAGGAGGGCTATTAGGTGGTCGGCTCGGTGGTCATGTCGAGATCACGATTGCCGCTGGCGCTGGCCGGCGCCGTCCTGGTGTGTCTGACAGTGCTGCTGCCTGATGCCGCCCAGGCGCAGTTTGGAATACGCGGCGGGCCGCTCGGTGTTGCCCGTTTCGCCGTCGGTCACGTCCTTGGTCTGGCGCGATTGCGTCACGGCCGCATGGCCGTGCGCGGCGGCCGCACCCGCGACGCCGCGTTGCGGTCGCAGGATCCGCGTGGCGCCGAGCGCGGCCAGGTGGCCAATCCCTATATCCTACGTGCGGCGATGACGGCGCAGGCCGCGCTGTCCGGCTGGCATGGCGGCCGCCGTCCGCAGGGCTGGTGGCGTCATCCCGACGGCAGCTATGGCTGGATCGGTCCGGTATTCTGGCCGTTCGCGCATGACGATCTCACCACTGCGATCGTCTTCGGCGACACGACCAGCCTCTCGCTCTATGGCTATGGCGATATCTATGCCGCGATCTTCGCGCCCTACGCCGCGCCGGAGCTCGCCGCCTACACCGCGCCGCAAGGCCGCCGCGGGCGACGGGTCCCGTCGGTCGAGGCGGTCTGCGACAGCAGCGACACCGGCGGCCTGCCTGTCGACCGCATCGCCGCCGCCGTGCAGCCGAACGAGATGCAGCGCACTGCGCTCGACGATCTCGGCGCGGCCTGGACCGCGGCGCGCGACACCATCCGCGCCGCGTGCCCGGCGCAGGCCGCGATGTCAGCGGCGGAGCGCCTCGGCGCGATGCAGGCAAGGCT
This sequence comes from Bradyrhizobium manausense, assembly GCF_018129685.1. Classification (GTDB taxonomy): domain Bacteria; phylum Pseudomonadota; class Alphaproteobacteria; order Rhizobiales; family Xanthobacteraceae; genus Bradyrhizobium; species Bradyrhizobium manausense_D. The sequence goes on along the minus strand of NZ_JAFCLG010000033.1, from coordinate 37,969 downwards.
GGATGCGATGATCAAGGCCACGGACGCGATCGCGCCGGCCCTCGGAAAATTCACGGACCTGCTCGATGAGGACCAGAAAGCAAGGCTGGAGTCGCTGGCGATGGAACGCCGCGCGGCACTTGCCTCGGCCCAGCACAAGGACGCGCAGACAGCGTCAGCCTGCGATGCCGACAGCGATCCCCGCTACGACGTAAAGGCCCAGCGCCAGTACGAGCAACTGGTGCAGCAGCAATGGCCCGCCGCCGACATCGCCGCGACGCTCAAGCTCGACGACACCGGACGCGCCCGCCTCGACGTGCTCCAGGACACCACGCTGCGCACCATGGAGACGTTGAGCCCGTGCGCGATGAAGGATGCGGCCGCAACCCCGCAGGCCCGCCTCGCCGCCGTGAAGACGCGCCTTCAGACAATGCTGCAAGCGGTCGGCGGCGTCACTGACGCGCTCGACGATTTCGAGTTCGATCTCGGCGACGCGCAGAAGGCAGCGTTCGAGGCGATCGGGCCGAAGCGGGGGATGTGAGGGGTACGCTCTCTCGTCATCGCCCGGCTTGACCGGGCGATCCAGTATTCCAGAGACGGGTATGAATCGAGTGGTTCGTCGGATTGTGGCGCCCCCCTTGTGGGGGAAGGCGGGGGAGAGGTAGGCGAGGACGGTGCGAGACCAACGCACCGGTTGCCACAGCGGTCCTTCTGAGGCACTCCTACCCTCGAACCTGACGCTGGGCTCCTGGACTTATGAACGCCGTTGAAATCGAAGAGGCCATCTCCACGCTGGCCGAACAACCGTTCGACGCCGCTGAATTTCCTTTCGCCTTTCTGCAAGCCTTCGGCAACAAGGAAACCACCCTCAAGCGTCTGCGCAAGGGCGAGACCAACAAGTCCGACCTCGGCGGCGTTCTCCAGACCGGCAATATCCACATCAAGGTGGCCCCGCCGGGCGAGGTTACGGCGACGCTTGCCGCGCTCAAGGCGAGCCCCGCGACCGCGCGGGCCAAGACCAAGTTCGTACTCGCCACCGACGGGGTGATGTTCGAGGCCGAAGACCTCGCCAGTGGCGAGACCGTCGCTTGTCCTTATCCCCAGTTTCCCAACCATTTCGGTTTCTTCCTGCCGCTCGCAGGCATCACCACCGTCAAGCAGATCCGCGAGAATGCCTTCGACATCCGCGCCACCGGCCGGCTCAACCGGCTTTATGTCGAACTGCTCAGGACCAATCCGGATTGGGGCACCTCCGAGCGCCGCCACGACATGAACCATTTCATGGCGCGTCTGATCTTCTGCTTCTTCGCCGAGAGCACCGACATCTTCAACGGCAACGACCTGTTCACGGCGACGGTCACGCAGATGAGCGACGCCACCAACGCCCATGAGGTGATCGGCGCCATCTTCCGCGCCATGAACGTCAAGACCAGCGAGCGCGCTGCCGAGAACATGCCGCGCTGGGCCGACGCCTTTCCTTACGTCAACGGCGGCCTGTTCTCCGGTAGCCTCGACGTCCCCAGCTTCAGCCGCATCGCGCGCACCTATCTGCTGCACATAGGCAGCCTCGACTGGCGCCTAATCAACCCCGACATTTTCGGCTCGATGATCCAGGCCGTGGCGGAGGACGAAGAGCGCGGCGCGCTCGGCATGCACTACACCAGCGTGCCGAACATTCTGAAGGTGCTCAATCCGCTTTTTCTCGACGAGCTGCGCGAGCGCCTCGCGGAGGCGGGCGACAACACACGCAAGCTGCTCAATCTGCGCAATCGCATGGCGCGCATCCGCGTGTTCGATCCGGCGTGCGGCTCCGGCAATTTTCTCGTCATCGCCTACAAGGAGATGCGCAAGATCGAGGCTGAAATCAACGAGCGCCGTAGCGAGCCGGAGCGGCGGACGGATATTCCGCTGACGAACTTCCGAGGAATCGAGTTGCGCGATTTTCCGGCTGAGATCGCGAGGCTGGCGTTGATCATCGCGGAGTATCAGTGTGATGTGCTCTATCGGGGGCAGAAAGAGGCGTTGCGCGATTTCTTGCCACTCGATGCGGAGAACTGGATCACCTGCGGGAATGCGTTGCGACTCGATTGGTTCAGCATCTGTCCTTCAATCCGCACGGACGTAAAGCACAAATCGAATGATTTATTTCAAGTGCCGCTCGATCAGGCGCAGATCGATTTCGAGTCTGAAGGCGGTGAGACCTACATTTGTGGGAACCCGCCCTATTTGGGCGGTAAGGGCCAATCGCCATCGCAGAAAGCGGAGCTCGCGGCAGTTTTTGGGACTACGATGCAGATTGGTGAGCTGGACTACGTGTCTGGTTGGCTATTGAAGGGCGCCGAATACGCGTCACGCAATGACGCCGAAATTGCCTTTGTTGCGACCAACTCAATCAATCAAGGCGCGCAGGTTCATCAACTTTGGCCGCGAATTTTCAAACTCGGAATCGAGATTTCCTTTGCCCACAAAGATTTTAAGTGGTCGAACAACGCGACCCATAACGCAGCGGTCATCTGTTCAATAATCGGGCTAAGACTACGCGAGGGGACAAAGAAAAAGCTCTTTGAGAGCGGGCTTGCGAGGGAGGTTGACTCCATCGGTCCGTATTTGGTGGCCGGCAACGAGACGGTGGTTATGCAATCTCTATCGAGCAACCCGCAGCTCACGCCCATGATCACAGGAAATAGCCCATATGATGGAGGGCATCTCATTCTATCGAGCGACGAAAAAGCAAGCTTGCTGAAGCAACACCCTTTGGCCGAGCAGCTTATAAAGAAGCTCTGTGGGTCGAGAGATTACTTGAACGGTGAGCAGCGATATTGCCTTTGGATTGATGATGAGAGCATTTTGTTGGCAAATGGAGTTCCTGAAATTAGACGCAGAATAGACAAAGTTCGCGAATTCCGTCTGAATGGTGGAGAGGTGGCGCGGGCCATTTCATCGCGCCCGCATCAATTCCGTTACACTCATCAGGCAAGATATTATTCGATCATTGCACCTCGCGTCTCATCAGAACGACGTCAATACATACCGTTTGGTCTTCTTTCGAAGGATTGCATTGTCGGCGATTCGGCCCAGGCACTCTACGATGCTGAGTTGTGGCATCTGGCTCTCTTGCTAAGTCAATTGCATATGTCCTGGGTGAGAACGCTTGCCGGGAGGTTAAAGACTGATCTACGGTATTCGACCGCACTTTGTTATAATACGTTTCCCCTCCCCGAGCTTACGGAAAAGATGAAGGCCGACCTGACCCGTTGCGCCGAGGACATCCTGCTCGCGCGCGAGGCGCATTTCCCTGCGACCATCGCCGAGCTCTACGATCCCGAGAAGATGCCGGCCGATCTCCGTGCGGCGCATGAGCGCAATGACGAGACGCTGGAGCGCATCTATATCGGGCGGCGCTTCCGCAACGACACCGAGCGGCTGGAAAAGCTGTTCGAGCTCTACACCAAGGCTGTCGCGAAGAAGGCGACGGATGTGGCCTGACCGCTCATGCAATCATTGCGAGAAAGAAGGCTGGACGCACGCCATTCTGGAACATATGATGAACGTTGCAGATGGGGGCGTGTATGGAAGGGTTCGAATGGGACCCCGAGAAGAACAGTGCGAACCGGCGCAAGCACGGACTGTCCTTCGAGGAAGCCGCCCTGATCTTCGAGGGGCCGGTGCTGACCGGTCCGGACCACAGCACCGACGAGGTTCGCGATAAGAGCTTTGGTCTGTTGGGCGGTACGGTCGTGATCTGTGTCATCCATACCGAGCGCAACGGGAAAATTCGCATCATCAGCGCCCGCAAGGCGACGGCGAGTGAAAGAAAGCAGTTCGATGTCTATCTCAAAAAAGCGCTTGGCTGAGCTGGCCGCCCTGCCGGAGGAGGCGATCGACACCTCCGATATCGCGGAGGCGGACGAGGCGTTCTTTCGCTCTGCGAAGCTGCGGCCGACGAAGGCGCCGACCGGTGTCCCCAGCGTCGCCGTCACCTACGCCCGCACCGGGCAGTCGACCCGCGCCAACGCGCTCGGCATGCGGCCGATGCAGGAGCGCGCCTATGAGCGGCGCGGCGAGCAATATCTGCTGATCAAGTCGCCGCCGGCGTCGGGCAAGAGCCGGGCGCTGATGTTCATCGCGCTCGACAAGCTGCACAACCAGGACATCAAACAGGCGATCATCGTCGTGCCGGAGAAATCCATCGGCGCGAGCTTCCATGATGAGCCATTGACGACATACGGCTTTTGGGCCGACTGGACCGTCGTGCCCAAATGGAATCTCTGCGATGCGCCCGGTTCGGACAATGGCGGCAAGGTCAATTCCGTCGGCGCCTTCCTCGAAAGTTCCGACAAGGTGCTGGTCTGCACCCATGCCACCTTCCGTTTCGCCGTGGATAAATTCGGCGTCGCGGCGTTCGACGGAAGGCTGATCGCGGTGGACGAATTCCACCACGTTTCCGCCAATCCCGACAACAAGCTCGGCCAGCATCTCGGCGAGTTCATCGCACGCGATAAGGTGCATATCGTCGCGATGACCGGCTCCTATTTCAGGGGCGACGCCGAGGCCGTGCTGACGCCGACGGACGAAGCGAAGTTCGATACCGTCACCTATACCTATTATGAGCAGCTCAATGGCTACGAGCACCTCAAGGAACTCGACATCGGCTATTACTTTTATTCGGATTCTTATGCCGATGATATTCTCAAGGTGCTCGATCCCGCCGAGAGGACCATCATTCATATCCCCAGCGTCAATTCCCGGGAGAGTACCAAAGACAAGATCAAGGAAGTCGAACACATCATCGGCTCACTCGGTGAATGGCAGGGGACCGATCCCACGACCGGCTTCCAGCTCGTCAAGACGCCGAGCGGACGTGTGCTCAGGATCGCCGATCTCGTCGACGACGATGCCACCAAGCGCGATCGCGTCTCCGCCGCGCTGAAGGACCCCGCACAGAAGAACAATCGCGACCATGTCGACATCATCATCGCGCTCGGCATGGCCAAGGAAGGTTTCGACTGGGTCTGGTGCGAGCACGCGCTGACCGTTGGCTATCGGTCGAGCCTCACCGAGATCGTCCAGATCATCGGCCGCGCCACGCGCGACGCCCCGGGCAAGACCCGCGCCCGCTTCACAAACCTGATCGCCGAGCCCGATGCGTCGCGGGAGAACGTCAACGAGGCCGTGAATGACACGTTGAAGGCCATCGCGGCCAGCCTGCTCATGGAGCAAGTGCTCGCGCCGCGCTTCGAGTTCAAGCCGAAGAACCCGGCCGTCGGGCCAGTGGAGGGGTACGATTACGGCGAGGGTGGCTACGACCCCGCCAAGTGCAATGTCGGCTTCAATGAAGGCACCGGACAGTTCCAGATCGAGATCAAGGGCCTCGTCGAGCCGAAGAGCAAGGAAGCCCAGCGCGTCTGCCAGCAGGACCTCAACGAGGTCATCGCCGCGTTTGTCCAGGACAAGACCACGATCGAGCGCGGGCTGTTCGACCCGGAAGTCGTGCCAGCCGAACTGACCCAGCTTCGGCTCGGCAAGATCATCAAGGACCGGTACCCCGAGCTGGATGAAGGCGATCAGGAAGCCGTGCGCCAGCACGCCATTGCCGCGCTCAATCTCACCCAGATGGCCAAGAAGGTCGCGCTCGGCGGGGCCGATGGTCCGGGCGAGGCCAGCCCGAACACCGCCTTCGTCGATGGTGTCCGCAAATACGCCATGGACGTGCGCGAACTGGACATCGATCTGATCGACAGCATCAATCCGTTCGGGGAGGCCTACGCCATTCTCGCCAAGACCATGAGCGAGGAGAGCCTGAAGCAAGTGCAGGCCGCGATTTCGGCCAAGCGGGTCAGCATGACCATGGATGAAGCCCGTGATCTCGCCAAGCGCGCCTTGAAGTTCAAGCAAGAACGCGGCCGGCTGCCCTCGATCACGGCCGCCGACGCCTGGGAGAAACGCATGGCCGAAGGCGTCGCCTTCCTCGCCCGCATGAAGGCGGAGGCCGCGCGTGGCTGACTTCACCGACGAGGACGACGCCCTGCTCGAAGAGCTGGGTGTCGAGGTCGAGACGAAGAAGCAATCCGGCCGTACGCCGCGCGAGGAAAGGATCATCGCAGGCTTCGAGGACATCCAGCGCTTCGTCGACCAGCACGGGCATCCGCCGCAGCACGGCGAAGATCGCGACATCTTCGAGCGGCTCTACGCTGTGCGCCTCGACAGGCTGCGCGACCTCGAGGAATGCCGCAGCCTGCTCGCGCCGCTCGACCGTCAGGGTCTACTCGACGTATCGTCCTCGCCGATGGGGTTCTCGGACGAACTCGACGACGACCAGCTGCTGTCCCAACTCGGGGTCGATGCCAACGGGGCCGGCGACATCGGCGAACTGCGCCATGTCCGCTCGGCTGCGGAAAAGCGCGCCGCGGAGGAGATCGCCAATCGCCAAAAGTGCGAGGATTTCGACCAGTTCAAGCCGCTGTTCGAACGGGTCCAGAAGGACATCAGCCTGGGACTGCGGCAGACACGGCGGTTCGAGCGCAAGTCCGAGATTGCGCAAGGTCGGTTCTATATCCTGGGCGGACAAAAAACCTATGTCGCGGCGATGGAGGAGCCGTTCAGCAACGAGCACGGCAACATCGACGCCCGCCTTCGCGTGATCTTCGACAACGGCACCGAGAGCAATCTGCTCATGCGCTCGCTCCAGAAGGCGCTTCAGCAGGACCCCGCCGGGCGTCGGATCATCGAGCCTTCGGCCGGTCCGCTGTTTGCCGACGCCAACGAGGAGGGGGACGAGGCGAGCGGTATTGTCTACGTTCTGCGGAGCAAGTCCGACCATCCCACCGTCGCGGCTCATCGCGATGTCCTGCACAAGATCGGCGTGACCGGCGGCGACGTGAAACAGCGCGTCGCGAATGCAAAGCTCGACCCGACCTTCCTCATGGCCGAGGTCGAGATCGTCGCGACCTACGAACTCTACAACGTCAACCGGACAAAACTCGAAAACCTCATTCACCGCGTCTTCGGCGCGGCGCAGCTCGACATCGAGATTCCCGATCGATTCGGCAATCCCGTCGTGCCGCGCGAATGGTTTCTGGTGCCGCTCTTCGTCATTGACGAAGCCGTGGAGCGCATCAAGGACGGCACGATTACTGATTACACGTACGATCCAAAGAAAGCCGCTCTTGTCCGGGCCGGCGGAGGCTAATTCGCGTAAGCCTGGAAGCGACGGAGATTGCCGCTTGAGGAGCACGTCAAGTGACAGCTGTGTTGAAAGTTTTCAAATGGGACGATGATTTGGCAGTCGAGCTTCCTCAAGAGCTAGTCGACCAATTCGCTCTTAAAGAAGGTGACGAACTCGAAATTTTGGCCGACCCTGCACTCGAAGCCGGGCTCGAAACCAAGGAAACGCCGGACACGGAGATGTGATGAGCCAAGTCTCGGCGTCGTCGCGGAAGCCTCACCCGCATGCCCAATCGAACTTCATGCCTTTGAAATCCAGCTGCGCGTTGCCGCCGCCGAAATTGTAGCCGCCGAAATATTCCTCGAACTCGATGTAGAACGGGCTCATCTCGGGCACGGCTTGGCAGGGCCGCATGGTGCCGCCGAGATGGTTGGGCGCATGGTCCTTGGACCAATCGTGCAGGCGGAAATTGTCGCGGCTCGCGACACCGTCGACATAATAGTAGTAGGGCTGATACCCGGTCGGCGGCCCGTGCTTCACATGCGTATCCTGCGGGCCCTTGCCGGCGTTGGGATCGTCAGCGCGCGCCGTCAGCACGATGGCGCGGTTCTCGGCGAGATCGGCGCGCGGCGTGCTCGGCAGCAGCTTCTTCGCATAGCCGGGCGCGGATTGGTGGAACGCGCTGGCGCCGCCGACGTGGAGCCAGCGCGGCCGCTCCGCGGTCGCAAGCGCGAGCGGTGCCGGCGGCGTTGCGAATGCGCCGTCATATTCGGCCTTGGTCAAAAGCAGCGCGGCATATTCGTAATCGAGAATGTCGGTCATGCGCGCGAGCCGCGGATGCGCGGGCCGTGCCGCCACCGCCTCGCGGATTTCAGGATCATCAGACGCGCCGCCGTCATTGTGGTCGGGCGCGGTCGCAAAGAACGACACCGCAACGATGTCCTCGCCATGCACGCGGTAGTCCTCAGGCAGCAGAAGCGTGAAGCCGTGCATCAGCGGATAGCCGGTGACGGGATCGAGCGGCCATTCTTCGCTGCTGATGCCCGGCGGCAGGCCAAACACCCAGCCATGATCGCGGGAGCGATCGGCGGAACGGTCCTGCATATGCAAATCATAAGCACGTGAAGGCAAGGCAAATACCACAGGCTGTCTCCCATTCGAACTCGAGCCCCGTCGTTGAGGCCTGGGTTAGTCGCGAGAAGCAGGGAAGTGGTTCGCGGATGATTGAGACACCTGGGACGCGCTCAACGCCAACTTTCGCGCGACGTTAAAGGTGTCGCACAAGGTTCATATTGATCGGCGTTGTTCTTGTCCTGTGTCGTGGATCACGCTGCCGATGTCAGCGGTCGCGCGCAATCGATGCGCTTGCGGTCGCGTGCAGAATGCATCGCTTCCCACAAATCGGTTCGCCGCTGCACGTTCAGCCAGAAGTCCGGGCTGTTGCCGAACACGCGGGCGAGAATCAGCGCGGTGGCTGCGGTGACGTTGCAGAGCTCGTTTGGCAGTTGCGATGATGCCATCATGCCAGTGTTTTGCCCGACGTGTCAAAGCGAATTTCGTAAAATCCGCAATAGGCGCAAAAATTTCCATTCGGTTCAACACCATTCCTACTGTGCATGGGGTTGTTTTCGCGCTGTTTCGATGGTCGTAAAGTGAACCTGCAAGAATCTCTTACAGGTTCATCGCCGTCAAAGCGGCTCACCCTCTCCGCCGCGCCGCGGCCGCGTCGACCACGTTGTCCACTTCCTCGCGCCAGGACAAGATCTCCATCGCCAGCACCGGGTGGTTGAAGCCCTTGAGCGTGAGATCGTCCAGCGCGCGGGCCTCGACCCATGGTTCGACCATGCCGTAGACGCGGCGGCTGGCCACGATCTGGTTGGCGTGGGCCTCGCTGCACAGGCGGGAGGCGAGGTTGGTGACGCTGCCGATCGCGGCATATTCCAGCCGCTGCTCGAAGCCGACCTGGCCGAGCGTCGCATAGCCGAGCGCGATGCCGATGCCGAACCCCAGGCTATGCCCGCGGTTGCGCCAGCGCTCGGTCAGCGGGCCGATCGTGTCGCGCATCTCCACCGCCATCTTCACGGCGCGCTTGGTGTGGTCCTCGAACTGGATCGGCGCGTTGAACAGGATCATCACGCCGTCGCCGGCATATTTGTCCAGCGTGCCTTCGTATTTGAAGATCAGCTGGCCGAGCGCTGCGTGATACTCGCGCAGCACGTTCATGGCCTCTTCCGGTTCGGTCGCCTCGGTGAACGCGGTGAAGCCGCGCAGATCGCAGAACACCACGGTGACCTCGCGGCGCTGGCTGGTGAGCAGCCCTTCGGGGCTGTCGGAGGAGGCGATCAGCTGGGCCACCTGGGGCGCCAGGAAGCGCTCGAGCTTGCGGATGCGCTCGATCTCGCCGAGCTGGGTCGCGACGCGTTCTTCCAGCGACTTGTTCCAGTTCTTCAGCTGCTCGGTCTGCTCGCGCAGCTGGTCGGCCTGGGCGCGCACGGTCTCGTTCGCCGTCTCCAGCGCGTGGCTCTTGTGGTCGACCTCGGTGAACAGGCGCGCATTGCGCATCGCCAGCACCGCCTGGTTGGCGAAGGTGCGCATCAGGCCGGTGAGGCTGCCTTCGAACGCACCGCCCGCGCGGCGCAGCACCACCAGCGCGCCGAGCGTGCCCTGCTGGTCGACCAGCGGCACCACCAGCACGGAGTGGAAGCCGGCATCAACAGCGACATCGCGCAGCGGCTGCTCCGCGGCGTGGTCGAGATCAGCAATCGCGATCGGCTCGCCGCGCCTCGCGGCATCGCTCAGGATGTTGTCGCCTTCGTCGATCGTGACATGGGCGCCTTCGGCCGATTTGTCGATGCCGTCGGCCTCGACCAGGTTGAAGCGGTGTCGTTCGGCGTCATAGCCGTAGATCAGCACCGCATCGGCATGGCTGATCTCCAGCGCGCGGGCCGCGATCGTCGGCAGCACCGCGTTGAGGTCGAGCGACGAGGCGACCGCGCGGCCGACCTCCTCCAGCACCTTCAGTTCGTTGATCGACTGCGCGAGGTCGCGGGTGCGCGCTTCGACCTTGGTCTCGAGGTCCGTGTAGGTCTCCTGCAGCTGGCCGGCCATGCGGTTGAACTGGACGGCGAGCTCTTCCAGCTCGTCCGACGTATGTACGTCGATGCGGTGGCTGAAGTCGCCTTCGCCGAGCTTGCGCGCACCGTCGCGCAGCGCCGTGATCGGAATGATCATGCGGCGCGCGAGCAGCGTGCCGGCGAGGATCGCGACCATCAGGCCCATGCCGATCAGGAGCGCGATGCGCACGAGCTGGTCGCGGATCGGCATCAAGGCCTGCGTGGTCGGCTGCTCGAACAGCACGCTCCAGCCGAGCTTCGGCACCGTGCTCGCGGCCGTCAGCACCGCATGGCCGTTGAAGTCGGTGCCCGACGTATCGCTCTCGCGGCCGGGCGCGATCGCCGCGGCGACCTGCGGCAGCTTCGACAGATCCGTGCCGATATCGGGCCCCCTCGACGAGGTCGCGAGCACGCGGCCGCGGGCGTCGACGACATAGGCGAAAGCGGCCTTGCCGACCTGGGCATCGGTGAGGAAGTCGGAGAGGAAGCCGAGATCGATCTCGGCCACGGTGACACCCGCATTGAAGCCGGAATGCGCCACCGAGATCGACATATAGGGGGTGCGGTCGAAGAAATAGGCCGGCGCATAACTGACGCCGCGGGCGACGGCTTCGGTGAAACGCATGTCGCGGGCGAGGTCGGTGTTGCCGCCGGTCGTGGTCGCCTGGCGCGAGACCCGCAGCACCTCGCGGCCGTCGCCGTTGAGCTGGTAGAGCTGGGAGATGACCGAAACCTGCTGCAGCAGCTGGGTGTAGTCGGCCCGGCGCTTTTCCAGCGTGTCCCGGCTTGCCGTCGTCACCCAGCTGATCTGGCGCTCGAGCTCGGAGGCGGATTGCTCGATCCGCCGGGCGGCTGCTTGCGCCTTGTCCTCGAGCCCGTCGGTCAGCTGTGTCTTGGTGGCGCGATAGGAGATCCAGGTCTCCATCGCGCCGTTGACGGCGAGGACGAACACGACGAGGCCGACGAGGGAGACGACATATTTGGCGAACAGGCCCTCGCGCAGAAACCGGGTCTTGTCTTTCGCTCCTGCCATCCGGATCCTCTCGCGCCGCGACCGACGCCGGCGCTAAGGGGCCGCGCGGGCCCCATGGCCCTTCTACCACAATTTGGGTCTGTGGACGGGTGAAGGGACCAGTGTGGTTACCGGTCCGGGACGCCGTCCTGGCTGGCTAAAGCATGATCCGGAAAAGCGCGTAGCGGTTTTCCGGAAAGATCATGCGCAAACAACAAGCTAAAGCGCGATGACGATTCATCCAAATCTCCATCGGGCTTTAGGGCGGTGAATTGTCGCGGCTGACGGTCCGCTCCTCACCGATTGAACAGCTGCCGCATCACGTCGTTCATCGGCTGGCTGTCCTGCTGGGCCTCGGGCGGGGCTTGGGGAGACTGATCCTGGGTCGGCGGGGCGGGCGATGCCTGCGGCGTCGGGGCGGTCGGGCTGCCTGGCAGGCTGCGGCTCCGGCCGGTGCCGTTTCCGGCGGCGCCGCTCGAGAGCCCCTGCTGGATCAGATTGCCGATCGCCTCGCCCAGCGGGCCGCCCAGCAGATTGTTCTGCCCTTGTGCTTGTCCTTGCCCCGGTTGCTGCATCTGCGGATTGGCGTTGCCGGCCGTATTGCCGCCGGGCACGGCGCCGCCGAGACCAAAACTGTTCAGGATGTTGCCGAGCCCGGCACCGTCAGGGCCGAACAGGCCCTTGCCCATCTCGCGCAGCTTGGCATAGGCGGCCTCCGGATTGTCGAGCACGCCGGCCATGTCGGGATAAATCCGCGGCTGCGACCATGGGCCTGTGATCATCACCGGTATGCCGAAGCCGACTGGCTCGGATGTGCGGCCCTGGCCTTGCGTTGTCATCACCAGCTTCGGCTCGACGCGGAACCCAATCATCTTGGTGTCGAGTGCAATGGTGCCGGCGCCGGTAACGCGCACCAGTGGCCCGATCAGATTGAGATCGGTCGTCACGGCCTGGCCCTTGTCGATGCGGAACGAGGCCGAGAGCTGCGACAGATCCGTGTTCTGCTCCTTGTTCTGCTCCTGGCTGAAATTCTGATTGTCCTGCCAGCCCGACAGCGTCCCCGACGTCAGCGAGCGGATCATCTGCGCGACATTGATGCCGCGGATGGCGCCGTCCTGGAAATTGACGAAGGCGGTGCCCTGCATGTTCGCCATCAGCGCGCGCTGGCTGGTGCCGGCGCTGCGCAGCGCGAGCTTGGCCTGCAGCTTGCCATCGATCCGGTCGAACTCGGCAAGGCCTTGCAGCAGCGGCAGTGCGCGCACGCCGACTAGGTCGGAATGCATCGCAAAGCTCGGCGCGCCGGTCGTCGCGTCGAGGATCACCTCGCCCGAAACCTGGCCGTCATAGGCGCCGAGATTGGCGGTGCCCGCCTTCAGGATGCCGCCGGCGAGTTTCGCATCGAGCGCCAGCGGCGCAAGGCGGGCCTCGCCGATGACGGCCTCGTTGGCCGAGACCCTGATCTGCGCGTCGACATAGTTGAGCCCGGACACGTCGATCGGCGCATCGCTCCAGGGCTGTCCGGCCGCGCCGTCCGGCGACTTCGCCAGCGGAATCGCGAGCCGCTGGAAGTCGAGATCGAGTTTCACCAGCGGCTTGCTGGCGATATCGACCGAGGCCCAGCCGTTGAACGAGCCGTCGCCGAGCGTGCCGTTGATGCCGTTGATCAACACGATCGCGCCGTTCATCCGCAGCTCGGCATGGCTGGCGAGCTGGGACTTCAGCACATCGGGCATGTCGATGGCGAAATCCATCGGGATGGTCTGTCGCTCGATCGGCGGCGCCGGCGCGGTCGCCTTGATGTCGAACTTGGTCGGGTGCTCCCCGATGCGCGCGGTACCGGCGATGCCGACCTTGCGGTCCTGGCCGGCGACGACGTCCGCATTGATGGCGCTGATGCGTCCCTCGACGCGGTCGCGCGCGCGCGAGAATGCGATTTCGCCGTTGGTGATCTTGACGCGGTCGATGGTTGCGCCGTTCATGTCGGGCGCGAGCGACTTCGGCGATGTGTCCGTGTTGGGCAGACGCTCACGCAGCAACGGCTGGTACAGCACCGGATGGGTGACGACGATCTCGCTGATCGCGGGATGACCCGACCACGCGTTTGCCAGCGACATGTCGGCCTGCACGCTGTCGATCGTCACACGCGTAATGCCGCTGCGATCCCGGGGATCGGTCAGCGTGAGGTCGTTCAGCGTGACGTTGAGCGTCGGCCACAGGCTGATCTTGGCGGTGCCGTTGATCGACAGGCGGTATCCGGTGGCCTGCTCGACGCGCGAGGCAATCGTCGCGGTCAGGAAGCCCGAGGGAATCCCGATCACCAGCAGCAGGCCGATCACGATGATGGTCGCGGCCACCGCCGCGCCGGCGAATTTCACAGCTTTCATGTCGACTTTCCAACGACGGACGAGCGGCATCGCATCCGGCCGATCGCCTATTCCTTAGGCCTGAGTCTATCCCGGGACGGGAAGCCGCTCCAAGCTGCTAAAAATAGTCAGGAGGTGCTGCAAAGTTATGTGACTTATGACACACTTCCCCGGCGCGGTTTTACGCGATTCTGACGTTCATGCTTCCAAGCGATTTGCCCGGGAAATTGTCGAGTCGATTCACAAGGACTTAGAAATGAGCAAGCAGGCCGAATTTGCGGTCATTCTGAAAATGAATGCCATGTTCGCCGATCTCGGTGCGGACGAAATCCAGCGGATGTCCGCCCTCTGCCACACCCAGCATCTGGCGAATGGCGAGGTGCTGTTCCAGAAGGGCGACCCGGGCGACGCCCTGTTCGGCGTGCGGCGCGGCCAGGTCCGGATCGAGACCGGCGCCTCCGACGGCAGCCGGCTGACGCTGAATTTCATGGGCCCGGGCGACCTGTTCGGCGAGGTTGCGGTGCTGGACGGCCAGAGCCGCACCGCTGACGCAACCGCCGGCGAGGCCAGCGAATTGTTCGTGCTGCGACGCGAGGACTTCCTCGCCTTTCTCGAGCGCGAGCCGAAGGTTGCGATCAAGATCATCGCGCTGCTCTGTCAGCGCATCCGGTGGCAGAGCGAGCGCATGGAAGAGTCGATGCTGCAGCCGCTGCCGGTGCGGCTGGCAAGGCGCCTGTGCGCGCTTGCCGCCGATTTCGGTTCCGAGGTTCACATCTCGCAGGAGCAACTCGGCGTCTTCGTCGGCGCCGCCCGCGAGAGCGTCAACCGCCAGCTTCAGGCCTGGCGCAAGGAAGCGATCCTGGACCTCCAGCGCGGCCGCATCCTGCTCAGGAACATGACCAAGCTGACGGCCATCGCGCGGAACGAGTAGGTCCAGCCGATCGCCGCGAGGAATGTCGCGCCGCTCGCTGCAGACCATCTCGCTTCAGACCATGCGGCGAAGAATTCATTCCGCCGCGGGATGCACAATGCTCTTCGGCGGCGGTAGCGCTTCAGGGGCCTCGGGATGATCGTCGGTCTCCGCATCCGCGCTGTGGACGATCAGCCGCTTGCCGAAGCGCCAGATCAGGGCGCCGAAATCGTCCATCACCATGAACATCGCGGGCACGAACACCAGCGACAGGATGGTCGAGAAGATCAGGCCGCCGATCACCGCGAGCGCCATCGGCGAGCGGAACTCGCCGCCGGCGCCGACAGCCAGCGCGCTCGGCATCATGCCTGCGGCCATCGCGATCGTGGTCATCACGATCGGGCGGGCGCGTTTCATGCCGGCGTCGATCATCGCCTCGTCGCGCGGCTTGCCGGCATGGATGGATTCGATCGCGAATTCCACCAGCATGATCGCGTTCTTGGTGACGATGCCCATCAGCATCAGGATGCCGATCCACACCGGCGTCGTCAGCTGTTTGCCGGTGACGAGCAGCGCTGCGATCGCGCCGCCGATCGAGAGCGGCAGCGAGAACAGGATGGTGATCGGCTGCAGGAAGGTGCCGAACAGCAGCACCAGCACCGCATAGACCATCATCAGGCCGGCCGTGATCGCCGTGGCAAAGCCGTCCGACAATTCGTTGAGGCTTTCGGCGTCGCCGGAGGGCGAGACCTTCACGCCCTTCGGCAGGCTCTTCATCACAGGCAGTTCGTAGATCTTCTTGGTGGCATCGCCGAGCGCCGCGGAACCGACGAGGTCGGCGGCGACGGTAGCCTGACGCTCGCGGTCGTAGCGGTTGATGCTGGTCGGTCCCTGGTCGAGCTTGACGTCGGCGATGACCGAGAGCGGCACGCCGCCTTTCTCGCCGTGTTCGCCGAGCGGTACGCGTAATTGCTCGAGCGTCTTGAGATTTCCGCGGGCGGCGTCCTCGAACTGCACGCGGATCGGCACCAGGCGGTCGCCGACGTCGAACTTGGCGAGCGCCGGGCCGACGTCGCCGATGGTTGCAACACGGATGGTCTGTGACAGGCTTTCGGTCGAGACGCCGAGCCGTGCGGCGAGATCGGCGCGAGGCTCGATACGCAGCTCGGGACGTTCGAGCGAGGTTTCCGAGATCACGTCGGAGATGGTCGGAATCCGCTTCATTTGCGTCGCAAGCTCGCTCGCGACGTTGTTGACGATGTTGGGATCGACACCGGTTACGACCAGCGAGATCGCGCGCAGACCGTTCTCGTCCAGGAACCAGAAACGGATGTCGGGAACGTTCTCCAGCTCCTGGCTGATCGAGAATTCGAGCTCGCGCTGGGTGATCCTGCGGTCGTTCTTGGGCGTGTAATTGATGATCAGGGCCGCGCGCCGGACTTCCTGCGTGCCCGGCGGCACGCGTCCGCCGTCAACGAAGATGCTCTTCACTTCGGATCGCTGGCGCAGCCGTGCGACGATGTCTTCGGTGACCTTTTCGGTATAGGCGAGCTGCGTGCCCGGAGGCAGTTCGAGGGCCAGCAGCGAACGGGCGCTGTCCTGCGCCGGCAGGAAGCCCTGCGGCAGCAGCGTGATGCTCCAGATCGAGGCCGCGAAGATACCGAAGCCGATCAGCACGGTGACGAAATAGTGCTTCACCGACCACGACACGAGGCTGTGATAGGTCCGCAGGATGCGGCCCGGCGGCGGCTCCTCGTGCGAGTGATGCTTGAGGAAGTAGGCCGCCAGCATCGGCGTGACGAAGCGCGCCGCGAGCAGCGAGAAGAACACCTGCACCGAGACCGTGATGCCGAATTGCTTGAAGAACTGTCCGGCGATGCCCGACATGAAGCTCGCAGGCGCGAAGATCGCGATGATGGTCAGCGAGATCGCGATCACGGCGAGGCCGATTTCGTCGGCGGCTTCGAGCGCGGCACGATAGGGCGATTTGCCCATGTTCATGTGCCGCACGATGTTCTCGATCTCGACGATGGCGTCGTCGACCAGAATGCCTGTCGACAGCGTGATGGCGAGGAAGCTCACGAGGTTGAGCGAGAAGCCGAGGATGTCCATCGCCCAGAACGCCGGGAAGATCGACAGCGGCAGCGAGACCGCCGCAATGATGGTGGCGCGCAGGTCGCGCAGGAACAAGAGCACGATGACGACGGCGAGGATGGCGCCCTCGAACAAGGTCGAGATCGCCGCTTCGTAATTGCCGTTGGTGTATTCGACCGAGGTGTCGATCAGCTTGAGATCGACATCGGGATAGGTGGCCTTGAGCGTGTCGATGCGCTTCTGCACGGCCTCGGCGACTTTCACGTCGCTGGCGCCCTTGGAACGCTTGATGCCGAGCGCGACCACCGGCTCGCCGTTGAAGCGGGCGAAGGTGCGGCGGTCGGCGATGGTGTCGGTCACGGTGCCGAGATCGTCGAGACGGACCTCGCCGCCGCCGAACAGGGGCACCATGGTGCCGGCGAGGTCGCTGAGCGTCTTGGCGCCGGCGAGGGTGCGGATCGCCTGGTCGTTCTTGCCGATTTCGGCGCGGCCGCCGGCGACGTCGACATTGGTGCCGCGCAGGCTCTGGCTGACATTGACGGCGGTCAGTCCCATCGCCTGCAGACGGTCGGGATCGAGCGAGACCAGGATCTCGCGCTCGACACCGCCGATGCGCTCGACCTGGGCGACGCCGCGCACGCCTTGCAGCGCGCGCTTGACCACGTCGTCGACGAAATAAGAGAGCTGCTCCGGCGTCTTGCCGGGCGAGATTGCGGCATAGGTGACGATTGGCAGGCCGATCACGTCGACGCGCTGGATCAGCGGCTCGGTGACGTTCTGCGGCAGGTTCGAGCGCACGCGCGTCACCGCGTCCTTGACGTCGTTGAGCGCGCGATCGGTGTTGGTCTCCAGCGCGAACTGGATCGTCGTGACCGACACGCCGTCGGTGATCGACGAGGTGATGTGCCTGACGCCTTCGACGCCTGACACGGCGTCTTCAACCGTCTTGGTGACCTGGGATTCGAGCTCGGCCGGTGCGGCGCCGAACTGCGAGACCGCGACCGAGATCACGGGAATGTCTGCGGACGGCAGCCGGGTGATCGCGAGCTTGGTGAAGGAGGTCCAGCCGAGGATCAGAAGGATGATCGAAAAGACCACCGACGGCAGCGGATTACGGATCGACCATGCCGAAATATTGAGAGCCATTAGCGTACCCGCGTGCGATCGAGTTCATCGGCGAACATGGTCTTGATCTGGTCGCCGTCATGCAGCGAAGAGCCGGCGTCGGCCACCACGATTTCTCCGACTTCGATCCCTTCAAGGATTTCAGTCTGGCTGTCGGACGTCAGCCCGACGCGCACCCGTCGTGTCTCGATGACGTTGCCTTTGACCACCTGCACGGTGAGATGGTCGATCGCGGTCCTGGGAACCGCGACGCCGCAGCTGCGCTTGGCGTCGATGGAGGCGCGGGCAAACACGCCGACTTTCAGCGAAGGATTATTGGTCACGCTGATGCGGACACGCCCGAGCTGCGTGGCGCGGTCGATCTCGGGCGCGACCAGCCGGACCCGACCGATCAGATCGGCTGCGTCGTCGCGGCTGATCCGCACCGTCGCGCCGGGGCTGAGCTTCGGCATGTGCACGGCCGGAACCTGCGCATCCAGCTCGATCTCGTTGTTGACGGCGATGCGGAACATCGGTCCCGCCTGCGGCGAGGCCGGGGCACCCACGATGGTGCGCACTTCCGTGATCAGACCCGGCGCCGGCGCCTTCAGCGAGATCGGACCCTGCGGGCCCGGTCGTTGCGGCTGGCCGGGGATCTGTGGCGGCGCCGTGAGGCGCGCCAATTCCTGGTTGTCGGTCACGACGGCGCCTTCAGTGACGAAGAGGTCGGTCACCTTCGACCCTTCCTGGTCCGGCATGACCACGGCCTCGCGCCGCGGCACGAAGAATCCGGTCACGCGCACCAGGTCCGAGAAGCAGGCATTGGTCGACTTCGCCACGATGACGAGCGCTTCGCCCGGCGTCTCTTTCGCCTCGGGATGATGCCGATGCTCGAACCAGTAATAGCCGACGCCGAGCACCAGGATGAACGCCACGGTTCCTGCAGGCTTGAGATATTCGGAGACGTTCATCGCCGGATCATCCTGGCCTGGCTCGAGGTTGCTGGGAGCGATTCCCTGAAACGAAGCGGCGTCCCGCAGGGCTGCGGGACGCGCGTTGGCAGCAAGACTTTACACCACATCAGGACTTGTCACTTCAACGGATTGCGTCGGTCACTTCGATGCGGTGGTCTTGTTTTCCATATTGACGACCTGCACGCGGCGGTTCACTTCCGCCATTGGCTGGCTCGGATCCTTCAGCTTGCTCTTGCCATAACCGACCGTGACGAGGTCGGTTGCTGCAATGCCGTATTTCTCGACGAGATAGCGCTTGATGGAATCCGCGCGGCGTTCCGACAGGTCCTGATTGTAGCTATCGCCGCCGGCGGCGTCGGTGTGGCCTGCGACGACGAAGGTCGAGCCCTTGAGGTCGGGGCTGGTCAGCGCGCGGCCGAGTGCCTGCACTGATGGCAGCGACTTGGTGCTGATATCGGCAGAGTTGTAGTCGAAGGTGATTTCGAGATCGATATTCGGCTTGTCCTTGGCGGCGGTTGCGATCTCCTCGCGCTCGGTCGAGGAGAGCGAGCGGGTGGCGCGGCCGCGGACGGACTGGATCAACTTGGTTTCCGCCACGTTCGGCACGGGATCCGCCTGCGGGCCGATCGAAAGGCCGCGGGTCAGCGGCTTTTTCGGCGCCGGCGCCAGGGCGCGGACGATCTCGTCCTCGGTGACGTTCTTGCTGTTGCTGTTGCCCTCGTCGCCGGCGAAGGCGGGCGGCAGTGTCAGCGACAGTGCAGCGCCGATGGTGATGACGGAGAGGATTGCGGTCAGTCCCTTTGCAGCCAATCTCATTGTCAGTCCCTCCTGCGCGTGCCCGCGCGGTTCCAAAATCCCGGTCACAGGCCCCACGGCAAGGCCTCTGGCATCCGTCCAGTTAGTCTTGGCCGGGCCGTCAGGGGTTCGAGCCGCCACCTGCCTCAAATCAAAAAAATATCAACGCACTCCGTAACTTGCGAATTCCTGGACGATGTTCGGATCCATCGCCTTGGCATTGGCGATGTCGAGCGAGCCTTCCTGGGCCGAGCCGTTGCGCTGCTTGGCCACGCCGCGGCCGTAGAGGGACGAGGTCAGGCGCGGGTTGATCCTCAGCGCCGCGTCAAAATCGGCGATGGCGTTCTTCACGGCTCCCGATTTGAGGTTCACCAGCCCGCGGCTATCCAGCGCATCGACGAAATTCGGCCGCAGCCGCAGCGCCTCGTTGCAATCCTTCAGCGCGCCCTGGAGGTCGCCGACCACGGTGCGGGTCCAGCAGCGATTGTTGAGGGCCTCGACGTCCTTCGCATTGATCCGGAGCGTGTCGTCGAAATCCTTGATGGCGAGGTTGTAGGCCCCCTTGCTGGCATAGACCTGGCCACGCCGGTACAGCGCATTCACGTCATCAGGGTTGGCGGCGATCTTGGCCGTCAGGCTCTTGATGGTCGGATCTTCAGCCAGCGTCGCGGCACTCGGGCCGCCATCGGCGTTCGGCGCCGGAGCGGTGTCGGCCGGCTTCACCGGCGGCACTGGAACGGTATCAAGCGGTTTGACCGGTGGTGCCAGCGGAGGCAACGCGGCGTCCACCTGCGGCTTTGGCGACGGCGGCGGTGACGGCGGTACGGGCGGCGCCGGCGGATTATTGGCAGCTACGGGCGGTGATGGCGGTGCTGGGGGTGGGTTGTTGGCGACAGGCGGCGCGGGGGGCTGCTGCGGCGCTGTCGTCATCGACGGCCGTGACCCGCCCGCGCCCGGGATGAACGAGAAATCTTCGGCGAGCGAGGAGGAGATCCACGGCACCTGCTCACCGCGCGAGGCGCGGGTGACGCCCATCTTGGTGCGGTTCAGCGTTTCCTCCGCCATGAGGTCGGGGACGCGGATTTCCTTGAGCAATTCCTGCACGAACAGGCTGTGGTCGCCGCCCGCATCCGAAACCACCGACGCCAGGGCCGCCGAATACATCACCAGCGTGCCGTTCGGCGCGATAACAGGCGTCAGGCCGGCCGAGAAACTGCGGAACCGGCGTTCGAACGGGTTGCGCCTGGAGGCATCGATCAGCGCGATCTTGACGCCGGCACCGCGGGTGTTGAGCTCGCCCAGGATGGCCTCGATGCTGAAACCGTCGCGTCGGACGTCGGACTCGGTCCAGATCTGCGCATCGATCGGGATCATGTAGCTCTGGCGCGCCGACTGGATGCCGAATCCGCTGTAGAATACCAGCGCCACGGAGCCGGGCTTGATCTTGCCGTAGAGCTTGTCGAAGGCACGCCGCATGCCGTCGCCGGTCAGGTTTTCGCCAACCTCGACCGTAAAGCCGTCGCGCTTGAGCTCATCGGCGACGTCGCGGGCGTCGTTGATCGGCTCCTTCAGCGGGCTGTCGGCATCAGGATATTTTGCGTTGCCGATGACCAGCGCGAAGCGGTCGCCGGCCGCGAGCGACGGGGCGGTCGGAACAAGCGTCACAAGCAAAGGCAGAAGAAAAAGGAAGCGAATCTTCATAATCAGCGCGGTCCAGCCAAAAAGGCGCCGTCCAGCTTGCGCCGCGGCGACCTTAACTTACGCAATGGGCATTATCAAACCGGCGAATGAGGGCGTCAACCGCTTGGAGATTCGGCATTATCGCGACAATTGACCGCGACACGAAGGCCGGTTGTGGGGGGAATAGTTCGGCGGTCACGGTCTCGCTCGACGCGTCTCGATCAGGGTTCGGACAGCCATGTTAGGCCGGCACTCGCGACGAAAATGTGATTGGTCTCACATTGAGAGCCTGGGTTCGCCGCAACCCCGCGACGTTTGACCTTTTTGGCGGGCGATGGCTTGGTGCGCCAGGGTCCATTCAGAAAAGCAAAAGCCGGGATCGAAGCCAGGATGAATGTCATGGGAAACGCCTACGAAATCTATGCCTTGCGCTATGCGACGATGTCACCGCGCACCCCCAACATGAATTTCTTGGCACCCGATCCGCATGACGGCGCAGCGCAGGATCTGGACTACTTCGTTTGGCTGATCCGGGGGCACGGCCGCGACATTCTGGTCGATACCGGCTTCAATGCCGAGGAGGCGAGCGCACGGGCGCGCAAGCTGACGCTCAATCCGGTCGATGCGCTGGAGCGCTTTGGCGTCGCGGCGTCAGCCATCCGCGACATTATCGTGACGCATTTGCACTACGATCACGCCGGCAATCTCGATCGCTTTCCGAACGCGCGCTTCCATCTCCAGGAGCGCGAGATGGCCTACGCGACCGGCCGCTGCATGTGCAACGGACTGCTGCGCCATCCGTTCTCGGTCGAGCACGTCACGCAGATGGTGCGCCATGTCTATGGTGAGCGTGTCAGCTTCTATTCCGGCGACGGCGAGGTCGCGCCCGGTGTGACCGTGCATCGCGTCGGCGGCCATTCCGACGGCTTGCAGGTGGTCAAGGTCGAGACCGCGCGCGGGCCGGTGGTGCTGGCGTCGGACGCTGCGCATTACTACGCCAATCTGCAGCGACGCAGCCCGTTCCCGATCGTCTACAATGTCGGCGACATGGCCGCCGGCTGGGAGACGATCGAACGTCTGGCCGGCCATCCCGATCGCTACATTCCCGGTCATGATCCGATCGTGACGGAAATCTATCCGCGCGCCAGCGACAAGGTCGACGCCTGGGCGCTGCATTTGCCGCCGACGCGGTCGTTTGCGAAGTGATGATGCGGCCGTCATTCCGGGATGCGCCGAAGGCGCAGACCCGGAATCCATCGCGACTCTGGTTTCGTGGATGAAGGGATACCGGGTTCGCTCTACGCGCGCCCCGGAATGACAGCGGTAACTAATACGCCTGCTTGGCGTCGGCCTCTTCGCTGGTCTGGATCAGGTCGAGGCTCTCCTCGATCTTGCCGAGCAGGGCGGAGAGCTGCTTACGCTCATGCGCGGAGAGGCACGCC
The DNA here is from genome assembly GCF_018129685.1 of Bradyrhizobium manausense. Lineage (GTDB taxonomy): Bacteria > Pseudomonadota > Alphaproteobacteria > Rhizobiales > Xanthobacteraceae > Bradyrhizobium > Bradyrhizobium manausense_D. Next base: position 15,338 of record NZ_JAFCLG010000033.1, on the reverse strand, counting down.
AAAATCTCGTCTTCTCGCCGCAACAGTTGCGGGAACAGCTCTTCGTAGAGCGCGCGGCCCTTCTTCGTGAGTTGCAGGCGGAATTCGCGGCGATCGGCTTCGTTCTCGACCCGCTCGATCAGGCCGTCATGCAGCAGCGTGGTCACCGCGCGGCTGATGGTGGATTTGTGCGTGCGCGTGCATTGCGAGATGAACTGCGCGCTGCAGGCATCAACGCGGAAGCCGAGTGTGGCAATCACCCGCCAGGCCGGAATGTCGAGGCCATGCCGCTCCTCATACTCGACCGCCAGCGCGGAACTGACCTCCGCTGCAATCCGGTTGAGGCGGAACGGAACGAACTTGAACAGATCGAGCCGCGATTTGGGCCGCGGTGAAGCCTCGTCTGCTTCTTTCGTCTGCAGCGCAATGTTGCTGGATGTCCTCGCCAAGAAGAGCGCTCCGAATTCCAGTTGACGGCCGGCCGGCTCCGGTCCAATAATAGTTGCACGTGAGACTATCTAGCAGATCGGTCCTCTTCTGACCAGAGCCGAGGTTAGTGTATGGCGCCGGCCAATACGCATCAGGCCAATACCCCTCAAGCGAAGACCCAGTTCGGCTATCGCCGCCATCCGGACCAGGATCGTCCCGGGCAAAGTCCGGCCGAACACCCGGTCGTGGTCGTCGGGGCAGGCCCCGTCGGGCTGTCGCTGGCGATCGATCTTGCCCAGCGTGGACAGCGTGTCGTCCTTCTGGATGATGCCGACCGCATCGGCGAAGGTTCGCGCGCGATCTGCTTCTCCAAGCGCTCGCTGGAATATTGGGACCGGCTCGGCGTCGCCGATCGCATGGTCAACAAGGGCGTGGTGTGGAGCGTCGGCCGTATCTTTCACGGCGAGTCCCAGCTCTATCAATTCAACCTGCTGCCGGAGGACGGCCACAAGCGGCCGGCTTTCATCAACCTCCAGCAATATTACGCCGAGGCTTATCTGGTCGATCGCATCCAGGATCTGCCTGCGATCGACCTGCGCTGGCGCAACAAGGTGACCGCGGTCGAGCAGCGCAACGACTCCGCGGTGCTGACGATCGAAACACCCGATGGCGCCTACCGCCTGCACGCGCAATATGTCGTCGCCTGCGACGGCGCCCGCTCCTCGCTGCGGCAGATGGTCGGTGCCGAGTTTGCAGGGCAGGTGTTCGAGGACCAGTTCCTGATCGCCGACGTCAAGATGGCCGCGGAATTCCCGACGGAGCGTTGGTTCTGGTTCGATCCGCCATTTCATGCCGGGCGTTCAGCGCTCCTGCATAAGCAGCCCGACGACGTCTGGCGCATCGATCTCCAGCTCAATCGCTATGCCGATCCGGTTCTCGAGAAGAAGCCCGAGAATGTGCGGCCGCGGATCGCGCGCATGCTCGGCCACGACAAGTTCGAGTTCGAGTGGATCTCGCTCTACAAATTCCAGTGCCGGCGGATGGATCGCTTCATCCATGGCCGCGTCATTTTCGCCGGCGATTCCGCGCACCAGGTCTCGCCTTTCGGCGCGCGCGGCGCGAACTCGGGCCTCGAAGACGCCGAGAATCTGTCCTGGAAGCTCGACCGCGTGCTGCGCGGCACTTCGCCCGCGAGCCTGCTGGAGACCTATCATGTCGAGCGGAGCCTCGCCGCCGACGAGAACATCCGCGAATCCACCCGCTCGACCGATTTCATGGCGCCGAATTCGCATCAGGAAGCACGGCTGCGCCAGGCGGTGCTGTCACTGGCCAAGGAAACCGAGTTCGGCAAGCGCATGGTCAATGGCGGCCGGCTCTCGGTGCCATGCAGCTATGACTCGCCACTGTCATCGCGCGATGCGGATGCGTGGCGGAGCGGACCGTCGCCCGGCTGCTCCATGCTCGATGCGCCCATTGGTCAGCAGGCCTATTTGACCGATGCGTTCCGCAAGGGTGGAACCGGCTTTACCCTGTTGTCGTTCTGCAATGGCGCCGCGATCGATGCGCCCGATGGCGTGAAGGACATCCGCATCGGCGGCGAGGGCGGGCTTGCCGATCCCCAGGGCCTGGTCGCGAAGCGCTATGACGCCGAGCCGGGTACGGCCTATCTGCTCAGGCCCGATGGCTATGTCGCGGCGCGCTTCCGTCATCCGACGCGTGAGGCGATCGCAGCCGCGCTGTCGCGAGCCGCAGGACTGAATTGAGGTTTGTGATGCCGCTGTCCACGAGCTCTAATTTTGCGCGTCCCGACGACGCCTTTCGCGCCATCGTCGAGGCGCATCGCGGCCTCACCGAGGAGCAGAGCGCGGATTTCGACGCGGCGCTGGTTCTGATCCTCGCCAACCATATCGGCGACATCGACGTGCTGAGGGATGCGCTCGCGCTGGCGAAACGCCGCATGGTCGACAGCCAGCAGCAGCAACAACAGCAACAACAATAACTCGAGCCAAGGACGAACTGATGGCGAAGAACTTCGCATCCACCGGCGATCTTTCCGAGAAGAAAATCACTTTCTCGGAGATCGGCACCGATCTTTACGCCTTCACAGCCGAGGGCGATCCGAACACGGCCGTGATCGTCGGCGATGACGGTTGCCTGGTGTTCGACGCTCAGGCAACGCCTGCAATGGCGAACAAGGTGATCGAGCGCGTCCGCGCCGTCACCGACAAGCCGATCAAATATGTGGTGCTGTCGCACTATCACGCGGTGCGCGTGCTCGGTGCGTCCGCCTACAAGGCGCAAGGCATCGTGGCGTCGCAGGAGACTTATCGTCTCATCGAGGAGCGCGGCAAGCAGGATTGGGATTCCGAATACGGCCGCTTTCCGCGCCTGTTCCAGGATGCGCAAAGCATTCCCGGGCTGACCTGGCCGACGCTGACCTTCGAAGGCGAGATGTCGATCTATCTCGGCAAGCGCGAGGTGCGGCTGATGCAGCTCGGTGCCGGCCACACCTCCGGCGACATCGTCGCCTGGGTGCCCGACGCGGAAGTGATGTTCTCCGGCGATCTCATCGAATACCACTCGGCCTGCTATTGCGGCGATGCGCATTTGCGGGAATGGCCGATGACGCTGAACGAGATCCGCAATTTCAATCCCAAGGCGATCGCGCCGGGTCGCGGCGATGCGCTGAAGGGAACGGCCACGGTGCGCGAGGCCATCGCGATGACGCGCGACTTCGTCACTTCGCTCTATGGTGCCGCCGAAATGTCGGTGGCCAAGGGCCGCAGCTTGAAGGAATCGATGGCGGCGACGCGCGAAGTGATGGACCCGAAATTTTCGAGCTTCGCCATCTACGAGCACTGTCTGCCGTTCAACGTCTCGCGCGCCTATGACGAAGCGTCGGGGATCGACGACCCCGTGATCTGGACCGACAAGCGCGACCAGGAGATGTGGGCCGCCCTGCAAGGAGGAGGATAGTCATGAACATCAATACCTCGCCTGATCAGATCATCCGAAGCTCGGCCCAGGTGACGCCGGGCTACATGTCCGGCTTCGGCAACAGCTTCGAGACCGAGGCGCTGCCGGGCGCGCTGCCGATCGGCCGCAATTCGCCGCAGCGCTGCGCCTACGGGCTTTACGCCGAGCAGCTTTCGGGTTCGCCCTTCACGGCACCGCGCGGCAGCAATGAGCGCTCCTGGCTCTACCGCATTCGCCCTTCCGTGAAGCATTCCGGACGCTTCGAGAAGGTCGATGCCGGCCTGTGGCGTTCGGCGCCGTGCCATGAATACGATCTGCCGATCGCGCAGCTGCGCTGGGACCCGACGCCGCTGCCGAAAGACGAAGTCACCTTCGTCCAGGGCGTGCAGACGATGACGACGGCCGGTGACGTGAATACGCAGGTCGGCATGGCCGCGCATGTCTATCTCATCACCAAATCGATGGTGGACCAGCACTTCTACAATGCCGACGGCGAGCTGATGTTCGTGCTTCAGCAGGGAAACCTGCGGCTCGTGACCGAGTTCGGCCGCATCGATGCCGAGCCCGGCGAGATCGTGGTAATCCCGCGCGGCGTCAAGTTTCGCGTCGAGATTCCGAATGGTCCGGCGCGCGGATATCTCTGCGAGAACTATGGCGGCGCCTTCACGTTACCGGAGCGGGGGCCGATCGGCGCGAACTGCCTCGCCAACGCGCGCGACTTCCTCACGCCGGTGGCAAACTACGAGGACAAGGACACGCCGACCGAGCTGTTCGTGAAATGGGGCGGCTCGCTGTTCAAGACGCAGCTGGCCCATTCGCCGATCGACGTGGTCGCCTGGCATGGCAATTATGCGCCGTACAAATACGATCTGCGCACCTTTTCGCCCGTCGGCGCGATCGGCTTCGATCATCCGGATCCCTCGATCTTCACGGTGCTGACCTCGCCGTCGGAAACGGCTGGTACCGCGAATATCGACTTTGTCATCTTCCCCGAGCGCTGGATGGTTGCCGACAACACCTTCCGCCCGCCCTGGTACCACATGAACATCATGAGCGAGTTCATGGGTCTCATCTACGGCGTCTACGACGCCAAGCCGCAGGGCTTCGTCCCGGGCGGCATGTCGCTTCACAACTGCATGCTGCCGCACGGCCCGGATCGCGATGCCTTCGAGCACGCCAGCAATGGCGAGCTGAAGCCGGTCAAGCTGACGGGCACCATGGCCTTCATGTTCGAGACCCGCTATCCCCAGCGCGTGACAGCGCATGCCGCAAACGCGTCGACGCTTCAGGACGACTACGCGGATTGCTGGAAGGGGCTGGAGAAGCGGTTCGACCCGAACCGGCCGTAGTCTCCTAGTCCGCCTCCCTCCGTCATGCCCGGGCTTGTCCCGGGCATCTACGTGCCAGCACGCATTCGAAAGATCGTGGATGGCCGGGACAAGCCCGGCCATGACGGTCTCAAGCTCGGAGAGTCAAGTGCCCCACCCCAACGACCCCAGCCTCCGCTCCTTCATCGAGGTCGATCCTGCCTCCGACTTTCCGATCCAGAACCTGCCCTACGGCGTGTTCTCGACGGCGGCCAATCCGACGCCGCGCGTTGGTGTCGCGATCGGCGATTATGTGCTCGATCTCTGGGAGCTGGAGCAGGACTCCCGCCTCGATGTCGGGCCGCTCGGCGTGTTCTCCGGTCCCGCGCTCAACGCCTTCATGGCGCTTGGGCCGAAGGTCTGGACAAGGACGCGGGCGCGGATCAGCGAGCTCTTGCGCCACGATCATCCGGAGCTGCGCGACAACGAGGAGCTGCGCAAAGCCGCGCTGGTGCCGATGCGCGATGCAAGACTGCACATGCCGTTCGCGGTCTCCGGCTACACCGATTTCTACTCGTCGAAAGAGCACGCCACCAATGTGGGCGTGATGTTCCGCGGCAAGGACAATGCGCTGCAGCCGAATTGGCTGCATATGCCAATCGCCTATAACGGCCGCGCCTCCACGGTCGTGGTGTCAGGCACCAAGGTGAAGCGCCCGCGCGGGCAGCTGAAGCCGCCGAATGTCGAGGTGCCGAGCTTCGCACCATGCAAGCGGCTCGATTTCGAGCTGGAGATGGGCGTCGTGGTCGGCCAGCCCTCAGCCATGGGCGGCATGCTGACCGAGCAACAGGCCGAGGACATGATCTTCGGCTTCGTGCTGCTCAACGACTGGAGCGCGCGCGACATCCAGCAATGGGAATATGTGCCGCTCGGACCGTTCCTGGCCAAGGCATTCGCGACCTCGATCAGCCCATGGGTGGTGACGCGCGAGGCGCTGGAGCCGTTCCGCCTGAACGGACCGGCGCAGGAGCCGGTGCCGCTGGATTATCTCAGGCAGGGCAAGCCGCAGAACTATGATCTGGAGCTCGACGTGTCGTTGCGCGCCGCCGGCGCCAACGCGCCCGCCACCATCAGCCGGACCAACTTCAAATACATGTACTGGTCGTCGGTGCAGCAGCTGATGCACCACGCGTCCTCTGGCTGCGCGATGAATGTCGGAGATCTCCTCGGCAGCGGCACCATTTCCGGTCCGGGAAAGAACCAGCGCGGCAGCCTTTTGGAGATCAGCTGGAACGGCACAGAGCCGGTCGAATTGCCCGGCGGCGTGAAGCGTTCGTTCCTGGAAGACGGTGATAGCCTCGTGATGCGCGGCTGGTGCCAGGGCAACGGCTATCGCGTCGGCTTCGGCGAAGTCGAGGGGACGATTCTAGCGACGGAGTAGGCCTACCGCTTTTCCGGCGGCACGTCCTTGACTCGCGCGCAATGTGCGGCGACATCTTCCGCGCTGTACTTCAAATGCACCCGCTTGTCGGATGGCGCCTGTTTGGTCGTGCACACGCCCGGCCGCCATTCCTGCGTGGGGCGGATCGGGCGCGGGGCAAAGCCGCCGCCGCAGTTCGGGCAGACGTTGGAGAGTTTCGTCTCGACGCAATCCGCGCAGAACGTGCATTCATAGGAACAGATCCGCGCATTCGTTGCCTCAGGCGGCAGGTCGCGGTCGCAATATTCGCAGTTCGGTCGAAGCTGGAGGGCCATGGCTGAATCTCCCGGATTGATGGGATCATCGCAGATCGTGCAAGCGGCGCGAAACGGCGTAGTTCCCTCGATTTCAGCCAGGCTTCAAATCCTTCAGCGGCAGCTTCGAGCTCTCCTTCAGCCGGTCCAGCACGATCGACGAGCGCACATGCGCCACGCTCTGGTGCGGCATCAAGACATCGTTGACGAGGTTGGAGAGGCCCTTGAGATCGCGCAGCACGGCCTTGAGCACGTAATCCGCGTCGCCCGTCAGCGAATAGGCTTCCTGGATCTCGTCGATCCGGTTGACCAGCGTTCGAAACCGCTTGGAATTGTCAGGCGAGTGGGTCGCAAGTCCGACCTGGATGAAGGCGATCACGCCGAAGCCCAATGCCTCGCTCGAGAGATCGGCGTGATACCCTGCGATGACCTTCTCCTCTTCCAGCCGCATCCGCCGGCGCGAGCATTGCGAGGCCGAAAGCCCCGCGAGCTCCGCAAGCTCCTGGTTGGTGAGGCGGCCGTCATCCTGGAGTGCGCCCAGGATCCTGAGGTCGAAGGCATCCACGGAAATCATGCAAATTTTGTCCAATTCGTGCACGGATCGTGCATAGGATAGCGAAATCGCGTCTGATTTGCACGATCATTGCGCGCCCCATGAAGGATAGTTCTATCAGCCGCAACCTGGAGAACACCATGGGTCCGTTTCCGCACGATGCACCGCCGGCCACCATCAGCGCCGACAATCCGATGGGCACCGACGGGTTCGAGTTCGTCGAATATGCGCATCCCAATCCGCAGGAGCTGCACGATCTGTTCAAGCTGATGGGCTATGCGCCCGTCGCGCGCCACAAGACCAAGGCCATCACGGTCTATCGCCAGGGCGACATCAACTATCTCGTCAACGAGGAGCCGGGCACCCACGGCACCGAGTTCGTCGCCGCGCACGGTCCGTGTGCGCCGTCGATGGCGTTCCGCGTGGTCGATGCCAAGGCGGCCTATGACCGCGCGATTGCGCTCGGCGCCGAGCCGGCGGAAGCCTCATCCGCGCAGAAGACGCTGGATGTGCCCGCGATCAAGGGCATCGGTGGCAGCCTGCTTTATTTCGTCGATCGCTATGGCGCCAAGGGCTCGGCCTATGATGCGGAGTTCGAATGGATCGGCGCGCGCGATCCGCGCCCCGCAGGTGCCGGCCTGTTCTATCTCGACCACCTCACCCACAACGTCCATCGCGGCCGCATGGATGTCTGGACCGGCTTCTACGAAAAGCTGTTCAACTTCCGCCAGATCCGCTTCTTCGACATCGAGGGCCGCGCCTCCGGCCTGTTCTCGCGCGCGCTGACCAGCCCGGACGGCAAGATCCGGATTCCGATCAACGAGGATGCCGGCGATTCCGGCCAGATCGAGGAATACCTGACGATCTATCGCGGCGAGGGCATCCAGCACATCGCCTGCGGTTGCCGCGACATCTACGGCACGATCGAGGGCCTGCGCGCGGCCGGCCTGCCGTTCATGCCGTCGCCGCCCGCGACCTATTTCGAGAAGATCGACGCGCGCCTGCCCAAGCACGGCGAGGACGTCGCGCGCTTGCTGAAGAACGGCATCCTGATCGACGGCGAAGGCGTGGTCGACGGTGGCCAGACCAAGGTGCTGCTGCAAATCTTCTCGGCCAACGCGATCGGCCCGATCTTCTTCGAGTTCATCCAGCGCAAGGGCGACGACGGCTTTGGCGAGGGCAATTTCAAGGCCCTGTTCGAATCGATCGAGGAAGACCAGATCCGGCGAGGGGTGCTGAAGGTGGAGACGGCGGCGTAAGCGCTGCGTTGCACGCTCGCGCCATCAAACAACAGCCGTCGTCCTGGCGAAAGCCAGGACCCATTAGCCCAGGGAGCGGTCGTCAGGCGATCTGGTAACTCCGAGTCTTCGTCAAACCACGTTTGGTGGTTATGGGTCCTGGCTTTCGCCAGGACGACGACGGAGCGTGGTGCGCCGGCGGAGATCTTACCGCAGCTATCGCCCCGCCTTCCACGCCTTCGTCACTGCGGCGATCTCCGCGCTTTCCGGCTCCCGGATCGTCGACACCGTGCGCGAGAACCTTGGCGCCGGGGCCGGCTGTTTCACACCGTGGCGCTCGATGAAGACGTTGCGGGCGACCATGTGCGGATGCTCGGTCGCTTCCGACATGGTCAGAACAGGCGCGAAGCAGATGTCGGTGCCTTCCATGATCTTGCACCACTCCTCGCGCGTCCTGCTCTTGAAGACGGCCTTCAACTTTTCCTTCAACGCGGGCCAGGCCTTCGGATCCATCTGCGCGTCGAAATCGGCATCTATGAGACCCGCGTGCTCGCGCAGCAGCGCGTAGAACTGCGGCTCGATCGAGCCGATCGAGACGAAGTGGCCGCAGGCGCATTCGTAGACGCCGTAGAAGTGAGCGCCACCGTCCAGGAAGTTCCGGTCGCGTCCTTCGGTCCAGCGACCAAGCGTCTTCATGTCGAAGAAGAATGACATCAGCGATGCCGCGCCGTCGCACATCGCGGCGTCGACCACCTGGCCCTTGCCGGACTTTGATGCTTCCAGCAGCGCTGCGAGCACGCCGACGACGAGATAGAGCGCGCCGCCGCCGAAATCGCCGACCAGGTTGAGCGGCGGCACGGGGGCCTCTTTAGGTCCGATCGCGGCAAGCGCGCCGGTGATGGAGATGTAGTTGATGTCATGGCCGGCGGCGTTCGCCAGCGGACCTTCCTGGCCCCAGCCGGTCATGCGGCCGTAGACGAGCTTCGGGTTGCGCGCGAGCACGACATCGGGCCCGAGGCCAAGCCGCTCCATCACGCCGGGACGAAAGCCTTCGACCAGCGCATCGGCGCCGGCGAGCAGGTCGAGCACCTCTGCGATCGCGACCTTGTCCTTCAAGTCGAGCTCGATCAGCTTGCGGCCGCGGCCCGCCACCGACTTCATGCTCTTCTTCGCGCCGACGCGGTCGAGCGTGACGACGTCGGCGCCCATGTCGGCCAGCATCATGCAGGCGAACGGGCCCGGACCGATGCCGGCGAATTCGACGATGCGGAAGCCTGCGAGCGGGCCGGAGGCGCGGACGGACGAACTCTGGGCTGGTTTATCGAGCACTTTGTTGTTTCCTCGGGTCACGGGCGATGCCGCGGGTTCGGCAGCGCCTTCGGACATTCCTCTTCGGGGCGAGTTAATTGGCTGATTAACTCTTCTCGCCTTCATGCCAGCGAGGCAAGCGCTTTTCATGCATGGGCGCATCAAAAAAGCGGCGCGCATTGCTGCGCGCCGCGGAAGATTTGTGTTCAGTCGCTAGGACGAAACGTCAGCCCGCGGCGGTCACCGCGCGCTGCGCCATCACCTTGACCAGGTTGGCGCGGTACTCAGCCGTGCCGTGGATGTCGGCCAGCAGATTGCTCGCCGAAATGCTGACGCTGTCGATCGCCGACGGCGACCAGTTCGCCTTCAGCGCCGCTTCGATCGCGGGCACCCGCATCACGCCGCTCTGCGATGCGCCGGTCGCGGCAACGCGAACCTCGCCCGACTTGGTCTGTGCCACGAACACCCCGGTCAGCGCGAACCGCGAGGCCGGATGCCGCATCTTCTCGTAACCCGCCTTCGCCGGCACCGGGAACGACACGGCGGTGATGATCTCGCCGTCTTCCAGCGCCGTGGTGAACAGGCCCTTGAAGAAGTCGTCCGCCGTGATCGACCGCTTGTTGGTCTTCACGGTGGCGCCGAGCGCGAGCAAGGCGGCGGGGAAGTCCGCGGCAGGATCGTTGTTGGCGATCGAGCCGCCGATCGTGCCGCGATAGCGCACGGCGGGATCGCCCAGCACCGAGGTGAGATGGGCGATCGCGGGAATCGCCTTCTTCACATCGGCATTCGTCATGATGTCGTAATAGGTCGTCGCGGCCTTGATGGTCAGCACGTCGCCGGAGAGCTCGACGCCCTGCAGCTCCTTGATCTTGCCGAGGTCGATCACGTCCGAGGGGCTTGCGAGCCGCTGCTTCATCACAGGCAGCAGCGTCTGGCCGCCGGCAAGGAACTTCGCTTCGCTGCTCTTGGCGAACAGGCTGGCCGCTTCGTCGACCGAGGAAGCGCGATGATAGGTGGTCTGGTACATCTTGGTTGCTCCTGAAATCTTTTCTCTGTCATTCCGGGATGCGCCGCAGGCGCAGACCCGGAATCTCGAGGTGGAATTCGTGGCTCCAGATTCCGGGTTCGACGCTGTGCGTCGCCCCGGAATGACGATGATGAATGGTCAAGCCGCGTGGATCGTGCGCCACACCCGATCAGGGGTTGCGGGCATTTCCAGATTGTTCTTGCCGATCGCGTCCGTGATCGCATTGATCACGGCCGCCGAGGCGCCGATCGCGCCGGCCTCACCGCAACCCTTGATGCCCAAGGGATTGCCCGGGCAGAGCGTCGTGGTGTGGGAGAGGTTGAACGAGGGCACATCGTCGGCGCGCGGCATGGCGTAGTCCATGAACGAGGCCGTGACCGGCTGGCCGTTGGCGTCGTAGATGGCGTGCTCGAGAAGGGCCTGACCGATGCCCTGCACGAGGCCGCCATGAACCTGGCCTTCCACGATCATCGGGTTGATCAGCCGGCCGAAATCGTCGGCCGCGACGAAGTTGACGAAGGATGTCTTGCCCGTTCCAGGATCGACCTCGAGCTCGCAGATATAGGTGCCGGCCGGGAAGGTGAAGTTGGTCGGGTCGTAGAAGGCGCTTTCCTTCAGGCCCGGCTCCATCCCGTCAGGCAGATTGTGCGCCGTGTAGGCCGCGAGCGCGACCATCGGCAGCGCGATCGCCTTGTCGGTGCCCGTCACCTTGAACTCGCCGTTCTCGATGACGATGTCGGCTTCCGACGCCTCCAGCGCATGCGCGGCGATCTTCTTGGCCTTGGCTTCCATCTTCTCCATGGCTTTGAGAATCGCGGTGAGGCCGACGGCCGCGGAGCGCGAGCCGTAGGTGCCCATGCCGAACTGCACCTTGTCGGTGTCGCCATGGACGATCGAGACTTGGCTGATCGGAATGCCCAGACGCTCCGCGACGAGCTGGCAGAACGTGGTCTCGTGGCCCTGGCCGTGGCTGTGCGAGCCGGTCAGGATCTCGATGGTGCCAACGGGATTGACGCGTACCTCCGCCGATTCCCATAGGCCGACGCCGGCACCCAAGCTGCCGACCGCCTTCGACGGCGCGATGCCGCAGGCCTCGATGTAGCAGGACAGTCCGATACCGCGCAGCTTGCCTTGCGCCTTCGCCTGCGCCTTGCGGGACGCGAAGCCGGCATAGTCGATCGCCTTCATCGCCGCGTCGAGCGAGGCATTAAAGTCGCCGATGTCATAGGCCATGATAACGGGCGTCTGGTGCGGGAACTGGGTGATGAAGTTCGTCTTGCGCAACGCGGCTGGGTCGACCTTGAGCTGCCGCGCGGCCGTCTCCATCAACCGCTCGATCAGGTAGCTCGCCTCCGGGCGGCCTGCGCCGCGATAGGCGTCGACCGGCACGGTGTTGGTGTAGACGCCGATCACCTCAGCATGGATCGCCGGGATGTTGTACTGGCCCGACAGCAGCGTCGCGTAGAGATAGGTCGGTACCGCCGAGGAGAACAGCGACATGTAGGCGCCGAAATTGGCGTAGGTCTTCACCTTCAACCCGGTGATCTTGTTGTTGGCGTCGAAGGCCATCTCGGCATGGGTGACGTGGTCGCGGCCATGCGCGTCGGTGAGGAAGGCCTCGGTGCGGTCGCCGGTCCATTTCACGGGGCGGCCGACCTTCTTCGAGGCCCACAGCGCCACCATCTCTTCCGGATAGATGTAGATCTTGGAGCCGAAGCCGCCGCCGACGTCGGGCGCGATGACACGCAGCTTGTGTTCGGGCGCGATGTTGTAGAACGCCGACAGCACGAGGCGCGCGACGTGCGGGTTCTGCGAGGTCGTGTAGAGCGTAAAGTGCTCTTCGGCGGCATCGTAGTCGGCGATCGCTGCCCGCGGCTCCATCGCGTTGGGCGCGAGGCGGTTGTTGGTGACGTCGAGCTTGACGACATTGGCGGCCTTGGCGAAGGCGGCATCGGTCGCGCCCTCGTCGCCGATCACCCAGTCATAGACCTGGTTGCCGGGAGCCTCGGGATGGAGCTGAGGCGCGCCTGATTTGATGGCGGCATGGACGTCGGCGACCACAGGGAGCTCTTCGTAGTCGACCACGACAGCTTCCGCGGCGTCGCGCGCCAGGTTTTTGCTGTCGGCGATGACGACCGCAACGGCCTGACCGACAAAGCGCACCGTCTCCGGCGCCATCGCGGGCCATGCGCCCATCTTCATCGGGCTGCCGTCCTTGGAGGTGATGGCCCAGCCGCAGATGAGGTTGCCGACCTTGTCGTCGACGATCTGCTGTCCCGTGAGCACCGCGACCACGCCCGGCATCTTCAGCGCGGCGGACGAATCGATCTTCTTCACCTTCGCATGCGCGTGCGGGCTGCGGACGAAATGGGCAAAGGTCATGCCCTGCAATTTGATGTCGTCGACGTACCTGCCCTTGCCGGTAATGAAACGCTTGTCTTCTTTGCGCACGACGCGCGCGCCGATACCTTCAACACCCATGTCTGGTCCTCCCGACCGGAATTGTCTTGACTGCGCTTTCCCTCGAAAGCCGCAGTGGCGGTTCTTTATTCGAGGCGAGCCGCTTTACTCGGCCGCCTGCGAGACCTTCATGCGTCCGGCTGCGTCCAGCACCGCCTTGACGATGTTGTGATAGCCGGTGCAGCGGCAAATATTGCCCTCGAGCTCGGTACGGACCGTGGCTTCGTCGAGCTGGCCGCCATGGCGATGCACGATGTCGATCGCCGACATGATCATGCCCGGCGTGCAATAGCCGCACTGCAGGCCGTGATTGTCGCGAAAGGCGGCCTGCATCGGATGCAGCTCGTCGCCCTTGGCGATGCCTTCGATGGTGGTGACGCTGGCGCCATCGGCCTGGCCGGCCAGCATAGTGCAGGACTTCACCGCCCTGCCGTCCACATGCACGACGCAGGCGCCGCACTGGCTGGTGTCGCAGCCGACATGGGTTCCGGTGAGATTGAGGTGCTCGCGCAAGACATGGACCAGCAGCGTCCGGTCCTCGACATCGACGGCAACGGCCTTGCCGTTCACCGTCATTTTGACTGTAGACACAGAAAATACCTCCCGGGATTGATTTTGATTGTTTCTAATTAGAGACCGCGGGACCCGGACATTGCAACTAGGATTTTGGTCGCCCCGGTCATGGAAAAGTCATCGAACCAGATGGAGGCGCAATGATTTGCGCCGCCGGACGGGTCGTCTCGGGCAGTGCGGTCGGCAGAGGCGTGGGCTGCCAGCGGTCATCCCATCCGCTCGGCATTTGGCCGATAAAGCCCGAAATTGCACGGGCGAGCCGAATTTACCGCCCTTTATTGATTGTGCCCTAGTTTTGCGCATCCGGGTCTGGGGGCGGGGCGCCTCCGGGTCGTGGCTGACGAGAAATAAGTGGGGGTTGGAATGTCCGGGCGTACCGCGTCGCCGTCGAAGCGCAGCATATTTCCGACTCTCAGGTTTCGCGCCAAGATCATCCTCGGCTTTGCTGCGGTGCTGGTGATCTCCGCCGGCAGCATGGCGTTCGCCTATTTCGGCTTCGAGCGGGTTTCATCCGGCGTCGGCTCCTACCGCAGCAGCGTCTCGGAAGCCGATCTCGCCCGCAACATCGACCGTGAGCTGCTCGGCTACCGCTCTGCCGTCAAATTTTTCGTCGTCACCGGCAAGGAGGACGACGCGAAGGCGGCGCTCGACGCCGAGACCGGCCTGAGAAACGCCATCGACCAGGCCGTGAAGGGCGCCAAGTCGCCGGCGCGGCAGGACAGCCTCGACAAGCTCGCCAAGGAATTTGCAAATTTCTCCGCGACCTTTGCCAAGGTCCTCCAGGCCAAGCGCGACAGCACGCTGCTGGTGCAGAACCAGCTGTCGCGCCAGGCCAATCTCCTGAAATACAAGCTCGATGACATCGGCAACAACGCCTCCGATTCCGAGGCGCAGGCGATCGAATTCGGTACCAAGCAGGTCAACTCCCAGTTCCAGACAGCCAGCGCGGCGGCGACCAATTTCGTGCTGACGTCCGACCAGTCGATCGCAAACAGTGCGTTGGCGCGGCTGAAATTCGTCGAGAACTCGCTCGGCGCGGTCTATTCCATGGACGACAAGATCGTCGCCGGCCTGAAGGACGCCAAGGCCATCCTCGTCGCCTATAAGGACGCGCTGGAAAAGCTGATCGCCAATGCCAAGCTGGTCGACGATCTCGTCACCGAGATGAGCGGTTCGGCGGGTGCGATCCTTCGCGGCGCCACCGCCATGAAGGCGGATCTGGTCGCCGAACAGCAGCGGCTCGACACGGAATCGGAAGCGACTATCGGCAAGACCGAGCACCTGGTGCTGATGCTCGCCGTCGGCGGCACGCTGCTGGGCGCCGTCCTCGCCTTCCTGCTCGGCACCGGCATCTCGCGGCCGATGATCGCGATGTGCAAGGCGATGCGCGAACTCGCCTCGGGCAATTTCGATGTCGTTCTGCCCGGCCTCGGCCGCAAGGACGAGATCGGCGAGATGGCCAGTGCCGTCGAGGAGTTCAAGGTTCAGGCCGTGGCCAAGGCGGAGCGCGATGCCGCCGCCAGCGAAGCCCAGAACAAGGAGGCGAGCGCGGCCCGTCGCGCCGAGTTGATCCGCTTTGCGGACGATTTCGAAACCGCGGTCGGGGCGATCGTGTCGAACGTCTCGGCCTCCGCCGTGCAGCTCGAATCGTCGGCCTCCACGCTGACCCGCACTGCGGAGACCACGCAGACCCTGTCGAGCCAGGTCGCCGGCGTCTCCGAGCAGGCCTCCAGCAACATGCAGTCGGTCGCAAC
>NZ_JAFCLG010000032.1 GCF_018129685.1 Bradyrhizobium manausense | reverse complement strand
TCTGACGGAGGCCAAGCGGGATGTCGCAAATGGCAAGCGTACCGTTTGAGCTGAAGGGCAAGAGCGTCTACGTCGCCGGCCATCGCGGCATGGTCGGCAGCGCGCTTCTGCGCCGGCTGGCGCGGGAAGATGTCAGGCTCGTCACGACCGAGCGGCGCGAGGTCGATCTCTGCAACCAGGCCCAGGTGTTCGACTGGTTCGCCAGGGTTCGGCCGCAGGTGATCTTCATGGCTGCGGCCAAGGTCGGCGGCATCGTCGCCAACAACACGCTGCGCGCCGAGTTCATCTACGACAACATCGCGATCGCTGCGAACGTGATCCAGGCCGCGCACCTCAATGGCGCCGAGAAGCTGATGTTTCTGGGTTCGTCCTGCATCTATCCAAAACTGGCGCCACAGCCCTTGCGCGAGGACTCGATGCTCACGGGCCCGCTGGAGCCGACCAACGAGCCCTATGCGATTGCGAAGATCGCCGGCATCAAGATGGCGGAGGCCTATCGCAGCCAGTATGGCAGCGATTTCATCAGCGTGATGCCGACCAACCTCTACGGCCCCGGCGACAATTACCACCCCGAGCTGAGCCACGTCGTCGCCGCGCTGATCCGGCGCTTCCACGAAGCGAAACTGTCAGGCGCGAGGAATGTCGTGGTCTGGGGCACCGGCACGCCGCGGCGCGAGTTCCTCTATGTCGACGACATGGCGGATGCCTGCGTGCACCTGATGAAGACCTACTCGGGCACGGATCTCATCAACATCGGGACCGGCCAGGACATCGCCATCGCCGAGTTCGCGCTCATGGTGGCCGAGCTCGTCGGCTATCGCGGCGAGATCTCGTTCGATACCTCGCGCCCCGACGGTACACCGCGCAAGCTGCTCGACGTCAGCAGGCTCGACAAGCTCGGCTGGCGCGCGACGACCTCGCTGCACGACGGCTTGAAGCGCGCCTACGCGGCGTATCAGGCGGAAAGCCAGGCAGACGGCCATAAGCCGCATGCCTGACGGTCGAGGATCGCGTCTGCATATGGCCACCTCTGCAAAACTGATCATCGCGGCCCAGTTCTATCCGCCCGACACGACGACGACGGCAGTCTATGTCGGCAAGATCGCCGAGAGCCTCGCCAGGGATCGGCAGCTCGTTGTGATCTCGGCGACACCAGGCTCGCGCACGATCGGCCGCAAGCCCGAGGTCGTTGAAATCAAGAACTGGAATCCTCGCAAATCGGCGATCGTCCAGCGCGCGGCGGCGATCTGTCTGCTTGCAGTCCGGATGTTCTTCTCGGTCCTGCGGCGGGCAAGGTCGGGCGACATCGTGTTCTGCGTCACGACCCCGTTCACTCTGCCCTACACCGTGCTCCTCGCCGCCAGATTGCGCGGAGCAAAGACCATGCTCTTGATATATGATCTTTACCCGGAAGCGCTCGAGGCGGCCGGCATGGTCCGCTCCAACTCGCTCACGGTCCGCTTCATTCGCTTTGCCAACACGCTCTTGTTCCGGCGGCTTGATGCGATCGTCGTGATCGGTCGCGACGTGCCGCCGCTGATCGGAAAATATAGCGGCGTGACCGCGGAGCAGCTTCGCTACATTCCAAACTGGCCGCTGACCCCGATCGGCTATCGACAGATCGATCCGACGAGCCGATTCCGGGCGCCGGATCCGTCCAGGTTCATCGTCGGCCTGTCCGGCAATCTCGGCTTCACACACGATCCCGCCACGGTGTTCGAAGCGGCCCGCCTGTTGCGAGACCGCAAAGACATTCATTTCATCCTGTCCGGATGGAGCGTGGGCTGGGCCACACTCAATGACCTCTACGCCAAGGATCGTCTCGAGAATGTCACCATCCTGAAGCCTGTTCCCGAAGACGAGCTCGAGGAATTTCTGTCGGCGGCCGATCTCTGGGTCATTCCCTATCGCCGGAACATCGCCGGTGTCTCGATCCCCAGCCGCCTTTACAACATCCTGGCTGTCGGGCGACCTGTCGTGATCACCTCGGAAGCCAATTCCGAAGGCGCGCTCGTGCTCGGAGAAGCGGCAATCGGATGGGTCGTTCCTCCCGAAAATCCAGCCGAGCTCGCGCGCGCCATTCGCGAGGCGGCCGGCGATCGTCAGGCCACGAAGGACAAGGGCGTTCGTGCGGCCGGCATCGCCGAGAAGTATCGCGAAGACATCGCCCTTGCCCGCTATCGCCAGGCCGTGAACGAAGTCGACCAGGCTCCGCGTCGTTGAAGCCTGAGAATGCTCTAGGCTGGAGAAAATAGACAGCAACGATCAGAAGGTATAGCTCTGCTCGACCTGACAGTCTTTGCAGGAGACGCAACCGGAATGAGACCCATCATACTGGCGTTCGCAGCCACCGCGGCGTACCTTCCAGTCGCACTGTACCTTGACGCAACGTACAAGCCATCGCTGAATGCCGACGTGCTGCGCAGACCTTTCACCAAGATTGGCCCAAACGCTTACGTGGCTTATCACAAGATTGCGGGGGCAAAAGGGGATGTCCCCAACGACCCGCGCCGCGCGACCCTTGAGCTGACGGAGAATGGCAAGGCGCTCGGGCCAGCGCACACCTTGCGATCCGAAGTCGCTGCAATGGGCGGCGGCCGGTATATTTTCCTTCAGACAAGCGAGGATCCGCCAGCGCTGGTATTCTCAGCCTCCGACAATTCCGACCCCAATACGAACGGACGCGTCTATCGGGTGACCGATCCAGGCGCCCACGACCCGTACGAAGCGCAACGCCGGCGCTGGCCGTAAACGTACCGGATGTCGGCTGTCTGTTGTATGCATCGGTTGTCGCAGACTGTCGATGTTGTCGAGGGCAAACTGCACATCAACATGTTTGCATGCTCCACTGGCTCTGTTGACGTGAAAAGAACTAGTATGGTTTCAATAGATTGCGCTCGTGGAGGGCCTGGTGGGACGTTCTAACGACGGAACGAGATAACAGGTTCCGTTCATGCTCCACGCGGAGGTCGCGTTCCTTCAATCGATGAAGTGACACATGCCGATGGCGCGGGAAATTCTAACGAGATTGGCGGACGCATGCGGCGCGCTTGCCCCAAGCGATCACGACGCCTATTTATGGCTATGACTACATCAATGCGTTTTGTTCCGCTGCTCTGTTTTGTTCTGTCCGCCTGTTCGATCTGGCCGGACGCATCAGTTGCGCCGCCTGCGGCTCCTCCGGAAAATCCATTGACGGATCATGCACTACGGATGGGAGTAACGCGAGCAGCCAATGGTGCGCATTTTACAGGTCCGCTCGAAGTGTCCAATGTGCGCAAGACTGATCACGGCCCAGGATCATCCTTTGTCTGTATTAGAGAGGTGGCTTCGTCTTCAGGGAAGCAGCAATCACCTTACGCCGTCTTCTTCGACGGCGATAAATACAAGGGGTCGAGACTTCCGGTCATCATAGAGGAGTGCGAACGGCAAACCTACATACCTGTTCAAAGGCTCGAAGAGCAACCTTCCGGTTCTGAGCCGTGTATAGCGGGTTGTCTACCAGGAAAGACATTCTAGTTTGCTGTTTAACTTTGCCCAAACAAGCTCGTCCGCATGGCGCCGCAACGAGTCGATGCCAGCGCCGAAGAGGGCATCTCGGCTAGCGGGGAAACGCTTCCAAAACGTCGCTAAAGCGGAACAACCAGCCGTACTCAAACCCCTGTTGGCGATCGACAAAAACGGCCCTGTCTTTCATTTTTTTGAGAATGGCATTTAAGCACCATTGTCTATTACTCATGTTCTTGCTGATGATTTGAAAGTCAACGGATTGCGCTTTCATCTCCTGCAGCCGGTTCTTCAGATCATCCATTGACTGGCATTTTGCGAAATCGGCCGACACCCAGTTCAAGCCCGGCGCCTGGTAGAAAGGAGCCCAGTAGTCAAACGCGATCGTCACCGGTCTCGCCGCGACGTTTTTTTCGATGTATTGGCCGATCGGATACGCGGTCTCGCCCCATCCCGGCCAGGTCCACCAGATGTAGCGATTCATATCCAACGCTGCGGCATTCTCCAGCGGCCGATCACGCAGCAGGTTCTTATATCGCAGATAGGACGGCGCCGCCGACACCGCAGTCAGCGCCATTAGTAGGGCGACCGCCAGCTGCACAGCTGCGGCCGCCGGAACGGCGATATGGTCGAGCCAGAGCAAAGTTGAATAGACACCGAAGATCGTCAGCAGCAAGCTCACCACAACAAGATACTTCGGTTCGAACGGCAGGTCCGCCAGGGCGTATGCGGCCAGCATTGCCACCGGGAACAGCAGCACCAGAAACAACGGCAACGCATGCCGTTTTGCAACGGATGGGTCTTTTCGCGCAACGAGCACGAACAATGGCGCCGCCCCTGCTATCATCAACAGGGTGATCTCCGGCAAGGTGTAGAAAATCGCACGAACCATGCTCCAGAACACCTTCAGGTGCTGGAGCACGGCGCTGTGATCCATGGTGGTGATCGCGCTGTATGCGATTGGCCTTGCGACATAGATCGACTGTGCGCGCAACGCATCGATATCGATGTCGTTTCCGGCGATCGTCGGATCGAACAGAACATTCGACTGGAACAATATTGCTGATGCGCCAAATGCAAAGACGAGCACCGAGACAGCAGCAAAGAGTACGGTGACGGCCAACGCTGGAGCGCTGGCCGGGACGCGCGCCGGCCATCGCCTTCGGGCCGCCGGCAACCCGAGATAGGCCAGCGCAAGAAGACCGGCGAGGAACACCGCAAGAGACGGTTTGATGTTGACGAAATACAATGGCGCGCTCGCGAAAGCCGAGAGCAGCGCCTTGGGACTCAACCAGATTTTCGGCACCAGCAGCACGAGCGCAATCAGAAAGGTCAGCGCGAAGGTGCAGAGAAACCGCACGGCTGACGCTACCGCCGTCCCGAGTGTTGGCACCACGAAGGGTGTCAACAGCAGTTCAACCCAGCAGATCAGAAGCGTGATCGCGAGCGTCGTATCCTTTTCGAGATAGGCGAGCGCGCAAAACGCCGCAACAATAACGGGGCCGTTGCGCCCGAACGCGCGATATCCAACGTAATGCAAGATGGCGATGACGGCGAACAGCGTCGAAAGAATATCGTACTTCAGAACCTTCGCAATGCCTTTAAGCATAGGAAAATTCATGATGACGAGAAGTGCAAGCAAGAACGCATTCAGGCGCCAGCCGCACGGTGACCAAAGTCGGACAACAAGCGCCGCCAGATAAGTAAGAAACGCCAACGCGACGATGACTTGTATCGTCGCAAACGGCAGCAACGGCGTGTAGTGAATATCCCAGGCGATCAGGTCATTGAGTTGATAGGAATGAGCTAGCGCCTGGTCCAGCCGTTGCGCCGGAAATGCAATCAACAACTGGGAGATCAAAGAGCCGTCACTCAGCTGGATCGACTTCACATCGGAGAGAAACGCGCCCAGGCGTTTCATTGTCGTGATCTGGTCGGCTGTCGGGTATTGCGAAAGCGCAGAGAAATATGTGGCTATTGACAGCAGAATCGCGGCGGCGAGTCCGACGGCCGCGAATATCTGGAAAGCGCCGCGCGAACTTTGCTTTGCAGGCGTTGAAATTGCTGATGACAATGATGCAAGATCCCTAATGGACAACAACACAGTATTCGCCGCACAGCCGAGCGGCAAGCATGGCAAGCCGCGCCCTCGTCGGGGTTGTCTCAAGCAGACGGGGTACGATCGCCGGATCGGTAACGATCCCGTATCTGCTTCCAGAACTCCACATACTTCTCGGCCATGCGTGTCCACGAAAGGGACTGAACCCGCTTCAGCGCCCACTCCCGCAACTCAGCATGACGCTGCCGGTCGGTCAGAAGCAGCGATATCCGCGCAGCCAGTTCCGCGGGCGAGTTCGGGTCCACCAGCGAAAGTTCGTGGGTAAAGAAATCCGTCGAATCGAGGGTTCGGCCCGCGATGGCGGGTGTTCCGCAGGCCATGGCCTCGACCGCGCTCATGCCGAAGCCATATCGCGACGGAAACAAAAACAGATCCAGCTCGGAATAGAACTGCCTCATGTTCTCTTCTGGCACGAAGCCGACAAACTCATACCTGTCCGGCGGAATGTTCTTGCGCGCCAGATCCTTCATCTCTTCCAGTTCATTTCCGCCGCTTGCGATAGCCAGAAACGCGTCCGGATTCTGCCTGGCAACTTCGGCAAAGGCGAGGATCGCGGTATCGAGCCCCTTCGCCCGCTTGGCTTCACCCAAAAACCCGATGCGGAATTTGCGCTTGGGGATTGCGGCGTCACACCAGAACCTGTCGTGGTCGATGCCGAGCGGGATGACACCGATACGATCCGGCTGCACCCCGAACATGTTGACGACCTGTTCGGCCGTCGATGGAAACGGCACGATCAGTCCATCGCTGTGCCGACAGGCGAATTCGATACAGCGGCGCTTGATGGAATATTTCAGATAGTTGTCGTAGCCCCGCGCCAGAAAGGGGATGAGATCGTAGACCCCGGTAACCACGGGGCGCTTGCGCGCCAGGATCGTGAAGACGGCCGACACCGAATAGACGCTGAACCAGACGTCGTGGCGGACGCCGCGCAAGTCCCACAGGAAATTCGCCGCCTGCCGAAGCACGGCGGCTTCGGTGAGAAGCATGCCGCGATCGTGGAAGACATAAGGCTGTCTGATGGCATCGAGGCCGGTCACTAGCTCGGCAATTACCCGCTCGAGGCCGCGCCCAGTATCGCGCCCCATCGACAACGGAAATGCACTGATTCCGACCTGTCTCAACGGAGCCAATTCCGGAGACACGTCGCTGGTCATTCTCCGTGCACTTGGTTCAATCATGGGACGTGGCTCGAGGAGCAATCTGAGCTTCGAGCCCGTTCGGGCGGCCAGTCACCTTTGTCACCGTGCCGTTCTTGATGATCTCGCGGACGGAATAATAGCGCTCAGCGGCTATAGCGTAGTAGATCTTGATCAAGATGTCGGTCAGGATTCCCAGCGACACGAACAGCAGCCCCGCGATGAAGCTGAAGACGGTGAGCAACGGCTCCAGCGTGCTCGATAGTTTCCTGTCGGTGAGGAATAGCCAGACTGTGCGACAGCCGAAGATCGCCGCCACGACGAAGAACAGGACACCGATGCCGCCAAGCAGGTGGATCGGCCTGACCGAATAGCTGCGCCAGAACCAGAGCAGCACCATATCGGCGAACCCCTTGATGGTCCGGACCGCGTTGTATTTCGAGATCCCGCTCCGGCGCGGCCGGTGATTGACGGGCAGCTCTCCGACGGAGAACCCCTGCATTTCGAGCAGCGCCGGGATAAACCGGTGCATCTCGCCGTACAGGCGAACATTGTCGAAACATTCACGGCGGTAGACCTTCAACGAGCAGCCGCTGTCGTGAATCGTGTCGTTGAGGAACAGCTTGCGCAGCAGGTTTGCGCCGCGCGAGACGAAGCGCTTGCCAAACGTATCTTGCCGGTTAACGCGCCAGCCCGAGACCACGTCCAGATTGTTGGCCTCCAGATGCGCGATCAAATTGGGAATGTCGGCGGGATCGTTCTGCCCGTCGCCGTCCATCGTTATGACGTATTCATACTTGGCGGCGTGGCAACCGGCATCGAAGGCAGCGGTCTGTCCAAAGTTGCGTCGAAAGCGGAATACCGTGACGTTCGCCATAGAACCCGCCACGCGCGCGCTCTCATCGGTCGAACCGTCGTCCACCACGATAATCTCGCGCACCCAACCTCGCCCATCGCAGACCGCGTTGATCTCGTCAACGAGCGCCGAGAGGTTGTTCTCCTCATTGAAGACCGCGATCACAACGCTCAGCCGCGGCTCAACGGATCTATCAACGCTGCTCGTCATCTTTGCCCCTCAGAACAGTAGTCAAAATCGAAAGCATCCGGTTCGGCGAAACCAGGATGCTTGCCCGGATCCATGCTCGCATTCTGCAAAAAACCGAAAGCCGAGGCATCGCAACGACGGAAGGCCGCTTGCGCCTCCCGGCTCGTCAATACCAGTCCCCTTGCGGGGATGCCCCCCAAGGGACTTCGCTAGCCCAATCCGGCGAAAGAGGGAAGTGCCGGGCCGGGCCATCAATTGCGAGGCAGCCGTCCGTGGCCGGAACGCATCACTTGGTGGCTTCTCGATCCGCGCTCAGGCGAATTTGCCCCATTGAAACGTCCCTCCTCCGTCCCAAAGCGCCTATAGCCACGGCAATTTCGATTTGCTAGAGGATAGCCGGCATCGTTACGCTTTCCGTACGGATCGGTTCGGTTTGGGCCTAAGTCAGCGTTGCCATGAGTCGATGTACGAAATCGGCTGCAGTGGTTCCGGCGTCCAGCAGTGGGCGGCCATGGATTTGGACTGATATTCAACTGATGACGGAAGCGCTCAATGATTGGCTTCAGCATTTTGGCAGCTTGACGCCGGTTTCCGCGGCGGCAATTTGCCTGCTTTTTTTGTTGACCGCCTTCGTCGTCTTTCCTCGCACCGTGCTGATCATTGCGGTCGGCGTGACGTACGGAGTGGCGGCTGCGCCAATCATTCTGCTGAGCGGGACGGTCGGCGGAATCCTCGCATTCTGTACGTCGCGGTACATTGCTTCGAACTGGTGCCGCAGAATGCTGGAAACGAAGCCGAGGCTCAAGGTTGTCGCGCAAGCGGTAGACGCCGAAGGCTGGCGTATAATCGCTCTGGCGCGCCTCGGAGCGCCCGTTCCCAGCGCATTACAAAACTACCTGTTCGGGCTGACAAATATTGACATCGTAAGTTATTCAATCGCGACCTTCATCTTCAGTGCCCCACAAGTATTCCTGTTTGCATTTCTCGGCGCGACCGGCAGGGCTTCGCTGCTCCACGACAGATCCACCGGCGTGCCGCTTGCGTTTCCGCTACTGGCGATCTTGCTTACCGCAACGATCATTGCCCTCGTTTCACGCCGCGTAAGACTGTTGCTGTTGCGGCTTGAACCGTGACCGTGTCGGAGTGTGGTTGCAGCCCTCCTCGACCGATCGGCCAGTAGATGGGACCTCGTCTCCGGGAAAGTGGTCGTCATAGCCGTTACGTCGTCAGGTATCGTTCCATGAAGTCTTCCACGGTGGAACGAGGGCTGCGGCGGAAAGGTATCTCAAAGACCGGGATTATTTAATGCGAAGGCTCTTGTTGTTCCTGAAATGGATCACGGTCCCGATCATCATAGGGGTCGTGGTCTGGCTCAGCGGCATTCGTGAAATCTACGCCGTCATTCTCCGATCGAGTTTCCGCGTCATCGTAGAAGCCTTCGCGCTGTCCATGCTTGCCGTCGGGCTGACTGCCGCGAAGTGGCGTTTCGTTATCCCGACCATCAAGATGGCAGAACTCTTCAGAACGGCGCTCATCGGACAGTTCTACAGCTTCTTCTTTCTGGGTCAGGCCAGCGGAGAGGCCGCGAAGATCTACCTGATCTCTCGCCAATCCGGCAGTGTCGGCGGCGCAACCGTTTCCGTAATCACCGATCGGCTAACCTCCTTCATCGGAATGTTGTCGGTCTCGGTGGTTGGTTTTGCGTTATCCTCAAGTCAGTATCCGCTGCAGCTACAGCAGATCGCGCTGGCTGGTTTGACGTTGTTGGTCGTCATGTTGATTGCGCTGCGCCACGATGCTTTTTTTCTCCGTGCCGAGCGACTTGCGTCGTGGGTGGAAGGCAGGACATCAGCCTATTCGTCTATCGTCGCGCGTGAACTGCGGACAGCGATTCAACAATGGCACATAGCGACCGCAAACCCCTGGCGCGTCTTGGCCGGAGTGCTGGTCGGCGCGCTGGTGCACATCGTGAATGTTCTGACTTTCATGGTTTTGGCCGCCGGGGTCGGGGTTCGTGTTGATTTCTTCGACTGGTGCTGGATCGGAGGGCTGACGAGCGTTGCCGGACTCATTCCAATCACGATCGGTCAGTTGGCGTCGGGCGGCGCGCTCGTGGCGCTCCTGCGTCTTCAGGACGTTTCAATGGTCGATGCGTTGGCGATCTCGGCCCTCATGATCGCAGTCAATGGTATGCTGGCGATCGTCGGAGCCTTTTTGGAGTGGTATCGTTTGCGTGTTCGAGTTGCAGCGCCGACACAATCCGCGGCAGACGGAATATAGAATCCAACATGATCTTCCGCCCGCAACACGTGCCCGATCGAACAACGGATTCGGACGGAAGGCTCGTCGGCAAGACGGGCGACCGTTTCGCCTTGCCGATCCTGATCATCTGCCTGTTGTTTGCCCTCTGCCAGCTTGCCTTCAACGCGCTCACGCTCGACACCTGGATGGACGAAGGCAAATACCTGATGAAGGGGTATTGGTACCTGACTGGGCAGGTACCGCCTTATTCAGCGATCGATCCGACCTTCTACATGCCGCTGCCGTTCTACAGCGTCGGCGCCATGGAGTGGCTATTCGGCATCGGCTATCTTCCTGGCCGGGCACTGGCGATCTTCTTCGCCATCGCATGTCTGGTGCTGGTTTATCTGACCGGCACGCGCATCGGCCAATCACGCCTGGCGGGCACGGGCGCGGCGGTTCTTGTCGCAGGCTATCCCGTCACGTTAACCTATTTTGCCACGGCGACGCCCTATGCATTGGTGAGTTGCCTGTCGCTGGCACTCATACTGGTGCTGCTTGCCGTGCGCACGCGATGGATCGCGTGGGGTTTGTCGGGCATCATTCTGTGGGCTCTGCTGTTCACGCGCCCGAACATGCTGCCGATCGCCATGCTGCCGGCTGCCTGGGCGCTTCTGATTGAGCCGCGGCGAAAAATCGAATGCCTGGCGGTTGCTGTCGTGACATTCTTAGCCGCTTCTCTTGCGACGTTGTGGGTGTTCGGGAATGGACTATTGGAAGTAGTCCTCGACGTGCCCGGGCTGTCGCAGATTGCTTCCTTGCTGGGCGCGCCGCCCGCGCCAATTTCAAAAATCCTCCCTCTGACCGTTTCTCCTCTCGATCCCGTGCTCTCGCTTAGGGAGGTGCCGACCTACTTTTACCTGTATTTCTTTCGGCCCTACTTTGCCGTATCGGCCATGACACTCGCCGTGGTCGCGCTGCGGATTCTCTCGGCCTGGCGCGGGCCTGGCGAGCGACGGATCAAGCCGATCGATCTCATCCTGGTCTATTTCTGGACTGCGACGTTGCTGCACTATCTGCTATCGTTGTCCTACTGCGTCGATTGCATCATTCCCTACACGAACTACTTCCTGCCGGTCGGAGCGCTCGGCGTAGCGGCTTTACTCGGCGAAATTTCTCGGCTCACGCTTAACTCACGCCCGGTGTTCGCCGCGTTCATCTGCGTATGCGTCATGGCCGTGGTAATGCACGCCTCCCCCTCGTTCCCCACCTTGTTGCGCCCCAAGACCGACTTGGTCCGAACGGCGGCGACAGAGCTGGCGGCGCAATTGCGACCGATCCTTCCTCCGACGGGCCGCGTGCTGGTGCTGAGCGACAGAGTAGAGGCCGCACAAGCGGTTTGGTTGGCGGGCGGCGTCATCGAGGCTCGGTCGCTCTATCTTCCGACCAATTATCGCGAACCGAAGCCCGGAGTAACGCCCGAGGATCGCGCAAAAATAGACGCGATCACCTGGGAAGCCGGGTTCTGGAACGAGGACAATATGCGACGGGCGCTTGATCGCGATTATCGCACGCTGCTGGTCGAGCGACGCGCGAGTTACGGCGATGTGCTTGCCCGCACGGTCCGCGATGGCATTCCGTTCGGCGACGTGGTGGCCAGGCGCTTCAGCCTTGCATCGGTCGCGAAGGTGGGAGATCGCACATTCGAACTGTATCAGCGCCGCGACTGATTCAAGGCGAACCCGGCGCGCGGCCCATCCGCCCTGCAATCGCGAGGTTGGTTGTGCATTTTCGCGCCGTGTGGCAAGGTTGAGGCTACCACAATTCAGGCATGGCCTTAGAGGGACGCGACTTTATGTCCGCACGCCAAGACAATCTCGACCACTACGAAACGATCGCCGATCATTTCGACGAGACCTACAATCGCGAGAATTCCAACCATCTTTATAAGATCGATCAGATCTCGAAGGTGATGTTCGACCACCTGCCCGCGCTCGAATCCTACGACGTGATGGAACTTGGCGGCGGTACCGGCATTCATGCCTACCACTTCCTCGAAGCCAACGCGCATCGCAATATTCGCTACACTTTGTCGGACATCTCGCCCAAGATGCTGGAGAAGGCGAAGATCCGGCTTGCCAAATTCGATGTCGACTACGTGGTCTCGGCTGCGGAAAACATCGCCACCGACAAGACCTTTGATGCGATCTTCTGCAGCGGCGCGATGCATCATTTCGAAGACGCGCGAGCGTCCATTGAATCCATGCGCGACCATTTGAGACCCGGCGGCGCGATCGTGGTGTGCGAGCCGATCGTCTGGAACCCCGTCAACTTCATCAAGGCCGCGAAAGACCGGCTGGAATGGAGCCAGTTTACCGCCACGCGCTCGAACGTTGCGCGCATGCTGCACGAATCCGGCATGAGCCTGAAGGTGAACCGCGTGCTCCATTGGCGTGCGGGCCCCGAATTCGTGAGAATGCTTTGGCCGTATGAAAAACTCGAGGCCTATCCTTTGCTCGATATGGCGGCCGTAATGTATCTGCAGGTCGCTACAAAGCCGCAGGCCTCGCAATCGAGCTGACTGAGCAAATCAGATCGCGACAGCGACCACCGCTGCAGCCCACTTGCGCGCGCTCACGGGCGCGTCGATGTCAGGGAAGCCGGTCAGTGCCATCAGTTGAAATCCGCTGACGCGAAGCATCAATTCAAGCTCCAGCGGGAAGAAGTACCGGACCCGATGGGTTTCCAGTGCCTCATCGAGGACGCGATCGCCCTGCAGGCGCGTGACCTTGACCGTAATCTCGCAACACTGGCGGTCGGGCAAATGAAGACCTGAAGAGAACCTGACAACGCGTACATCGCCAGTCTCGAACTCCCGTGTGTTCTCGCCCGGTGGATCCGTGACCACGGCGGGCCCATACCAGAAATCCGCAATCAGCAAGCCGTTCTGCCGCAGGTTTTTTCGCGCCGCGCCCAGCGCGCCCAGCGCGTCGTCATTGCTAGCCATGTAGCCGATGACGTTGAAATTCATCACGGCCACATCAAACGGCGAGGTGGCCGGGAAATTCCGGATATCCCCGCAAAGAAATTTCGGGTTGGCGCCGAGCTTCATCTGCGTCGCGCGGTCGCGCGCACGCGCGACCATCGATTCGGATTGATCAACACCCGTTACATCAAAGCCGTCGCCTGCGAATATCACGGCATGCCTGCCCGTTCCGCAGCCTAAGTCCAGCATTTTCCTGGCTTCGCCGCGCCCGAACTTGGCGATCAGATTCTCCACCGCCTTGCATTCGGCGGCGTAGTTTTTCTCGGCATAGACCGTATCATAGGTCGCCGCATAGGAATCGTTGAAGACGCCCGTCACGCAAGTACCTCGCGAACCGCGGCGCTGACGCGATCGATCTGCGCCTCGGTCAAGCCAAGTCCGGAGGGAACATACAGGCCGCGGCGCGCGAGTCGCTCCGTCACCGGATAGCTGCTGCCGGCAAAGAGGCCCCGTTCGCGCAGGACCGGTTGCTCGTGCATGCCGAGGAAAAGCGGCCGTGTGTCGATGCCCTTTGCGCGCAAGCGCTTCGCGAACTCGACAGCGTCAAAGGCAACGTCATCGGCAAGTATGAGGCAATACATCCAGTACACGTTCTTTGCCCATTCCCGCTCGACCGGCAGCGTGATCTGCGAAAGATCGGACAGCCGTTCATGATAGGCCTTGGCCATCTTGCGCTTGCGGCGGATATGGTCCTCGACGCGGTCGACCTGAGCCACGCCGATCGCGGCCTGCAGATTGGTCAGGCGGTAATTGTGACCGATTTCGGTGTGATAGAAGCGTCGCTCCGGGCGGAAGCAAAGGTTGCGCAGAGAGCGCAGCCGGTCGGCATAGTGGTCACTGCTGGTGACGACCATCCCGCCTTCGCCCGTGGTGACGATCTTGTTGGCGTAAAAGCTGTAGCAGGCCATGTCACCGAAGCTGCCGACACGGCGGCCCTCGACTTCCGCACCGTGAGCCTCCGCGGCATCTTCGATGATGCGCAGATCGTGCTTGGCGGCAAGCTTCATGACACGGCGCATGTCGACGGGGTGCCCGAACATGTGCACCGGCATGATCGCGCGCGTCCGCGGCGTGATCGCGGCTTCAACCTGGTCAAGATCCATGCACCAGGTTTCAGGGTCGCAATCCACCAGCACCGGCACGCAGTCGGCCTCCAGTATCGCGATGGCGCAGGAGATGATCGTGTAGGAGGGCATGATGACCTCGGAGCCGGGCTCGAGCCTCAATGCCTTCATGGCGACCTGAAGGGCCGTGGTGCCATTGCTTACGGCCACGCCGTGCGCAGCGCCGCAAAACTGTGAAAATTTGCGCTCGAACTCCGGAATGAAGCGTCCTTCCGAAGAAACCCAGCCGGTTTCGACGCACTCGTTGACGAGGGGAGCCGTGTTGTCTCCAATCAGAGGCTCGGAGACCGGAATGAACGGGGCGACTTCCATTAAGCCCTCGGTGCGATTAGGGGGACATCGAGACGAAAAGTATCCTTCTCGTAGTCCTCACCGCCGCGCGGGCCGCGCGTCAGCACCAGAAACGTCGTGTCTTCCAGCGCCTCAAAGGCGTGCCGTTCGTGGGGAACGCTGAGGATGAGATCGTTGGGCCCCATGATCGCCTCAGTTGGCGCCTGGTCCGGCATTTGCGAAACGGCGCGAAGCTTTCCCGACAGGACGTAGAGCCACTGCCACGTCTCCTTGTGATAGTGGTTGGCGCGAACCGCGTCCTTCCGGCTGTGAATGATGGTCGCGTACTCGATCGGCTCCCGCTGCAGCACATCGATGATTTCCCCGCGTTTGTCCGCAAAGGAAATCGGAAGCTTCTTTACATCCATCTCATGACTCCCTGCTGCCGAGACAGCTCCCGGCAGGATTTAGTTGGAACGATGTCAGCCGACGATCCTGGGCGTCGGAATGGGGATGATGAACTTGCCGCCCCGATCAGAAAATTCCTTGAGATTGTTCATGATCTCTTCGGCAAAATTCCAGGCCAGCAGAAGCGCGTAGTCAGGCTGGTGCGTCAGTAACATATCGTCCGGAACGACTTCAATGTTCACGCCCGGCGTGTAACGCCCAATCTTAAGCCTGGACTTCTCGGTGACGAAGTCGAGGAAATCGCTGCCCAGCCCGCAATAATTCAGCAGGGTCATTCCCTTTGCCGGCGCACTCACGGCGACGATCTTGCTACCGCTTTGCTTGAGGCCGGTCAGCATCGCCCGCAGCGCCAGGCGATTGTTGGCGACGCCCTGCGCGAACTTCCGCAAGGTATCGAGTTCGTAGATTTTCTCGCGTTCTTCATTGGCCAGCATTTGTTCGACGATCGGAGCGACCGGGCTGGACGAGACACCGATCCTGCGCACGAACAGGCGGATCGATCCGCCATGGATGTCGCGCAGTTGCACGTCGAATATCTCCATGCCGAACTGCTTGAAGAACCGAACCAGCGGCTTCACCGACAGATAGGACAGGTGTTCGTGATAGATGGTGTCGTACTCGAGGCTGTGCAGCAGTTCAAGGAAATACGGAGCCTCGATGATGAAGGTGCCGCGCTCGGCCAGCAGGATGGAAACGGCCTGCATCAAATCATGCAGATCGCCGACATGAGCGAAGACGTTGGTTCCGGTAATGACCGAGGCCTGCCCCTTGCTGGCAACCACCTTCTTGGCGCTTTCGCTGTTGAAGAACGCGGCGACGGTCTCGATGCCGTTCTTGTTGGCGATCTCCGCGATGTTGGCGGCCGGGTCGACGCCGAGCACTTTGGTGCCCTGCTCCTTGAACATCTGCAGGAGCACGCCGACATTGCTGCCGATATCGACGACGAGATCGTCCTTGGTCAGCCCGAGCAGGCGCGTCGTGGTGCGGGCAAACTCACCCCAATGCCGGCGGCCGGCCGTGGTGGTCGAGGATTCATAGGGATAGTCGTCGCAGTACAGAATCTCGGGCGGCACCACATAGTTGAGCTGGATCAGCCCGCACTCTTCGCAGACCGCGACCTGCAGTGGATAGGAATCCCGGTGCTCGCTGAGCTGGTGCTTGTGCAGGAACTGATCGGCCGGCGGCATCTCTCCCAAGTCGAGAAAGAGCGCGAGACGCTCGCTCGCGCACATGCGGCAATTCTTTACAAACATAGGTCGGCCCATCATTCAGGGGTTGAAGGCAGTCGCCAGTCCGCGACGCCAGCCGGAGTCTGGGCTCTAAGAACACACTTCCACTGTAAAATCGAGAGGGAGAGTGGCTCACACTGTACGTTCGCGGATCGTCCAGATGATGGCGCAGGATGTGCCTCCACCGTTTCAGCGCTGACCGGCGCTTCGCGCGGCCCCCACGGCAGGTTTCGATCTCGTCTTAGAGCAGTTCAAATGCCAAGAACGTTTTGAGAACATCGGAAGATCCGAGGCGCGAGCCATGTTGGGGCGCCAGGTGGTTGTCGGCGAAGACGGCCTGTCGCACACGCGCGGTGAAATGGTATTTAGACACCACAGCCAGCTGTACGTTCGTGACTGGTTGGCGGGGGAACCATCAACTTGCCGCCGACGGGGCCGCGAGTTCGTCGATGATGCGCAAGTCTCGACTTATGCGACTGATCGGACTCCAGCTGACACGCGCTCATCGGGCAATTGCTTGGTTGACCGTTCAACCCTCCGAAGGCAATAACGACCCGGAAGGGACCGTTTGCGATCCGTAACTAAGTCCGCTGCGGAGGCGCATGGCCAGCGTCAGCTTGAGCTGGCGTTGCTCTGCGTGGACTGGGCGTGCGCGAAGTCCTCGCTTGTTTGCCGGCGCTTGCCGCTTTGAGGCATCGACCTGGGTGGCACGACCGCATTGGAGTAGCGAAATGTCTAATTCCGCTCAAGCACTGTACGCGCGCGCCCGGGCAGTTATGCCCGGCGGCACCCAGCTGCTTTCAAAGCGTCCGGAGATGTTCCTGCCCGGTCAGTGGCCGACCTATTTCAAATCGGCCAAGGGCGCCGAGGTCGTCGACCTCGACGGCAAGACCTATCTGGACATGAGCTATTGCGGCATCGGCGCCACCATCCTCGGCTTCGCCGACCCCGACGTTAACGCCGCGGTGAAGAGCGCAATCGACATGGGCTCGATGTCGACCTTGAACTGCGCCGAGGATATCGAGCTCGCCGAGCTCCTGGTCGAGCTGCATCCCTGGGCCGACATGGTGCGGTTCGGGCGCGCCGGCGGCGAGGCCATGGCGATCGCGGTCCGCATCGCGCGCGCGGCGACCGGCCGCGACATGGTGGCGTTCTGCGGCTATCACGGCTGGCACGACTGGTATCTCAGCGCCAATCTTGGCGAGACGACCGCGCTCGACGGCCATCTGCTGCCGGGCCTCGATACCAAGGGTGTGCCGCGTGGTCTCGCCGGGCTGATGCATCCTTTCCATTTCAACAAGCTCGACGAGATCGAGGCGATCGTCGCCGCCCATGGTGAGCGGCTCGCCGCAATCGTGATGGAGCCGGTGCGCTCCAGCGAGCCTGAGCCGGCCTTCATCAAGGGCATCCGCGCGCTCGCCGACCGCTGCGGCGCCGCGCTGATCTTCGACGAGGTGACGTCAGGCTTCCGCATCAATTCCGGCGGCGCGCATCTCGCCTACGGCGTCGATCCCGACATGGCCGTGTTCGCCAAGGCCATCGCCAACGGCTTTCCGATGGCCGCGATCGTCGGCCGCGCCTCGGTGATGGACGCCGCGCAGGAGACCTTCGTCAGCTCGACGGCATGGACCGAGCGCGTCGGCCCGGTCGCGGCCCTTGCCACCTTGCGCAAGCATCGCGAGCAGAACGTCGCGCGGCACCTGATGCGGATCGGCGCGCGTGTCCAGAAGGGCTGGACCGAGGCGTCACAGGCCGCCGGCCTGCCGCTGCACGTCTCCGGCATCTCGCCGCTCGGCCATTTCGCCTTCGACCTGCCCGACGCGCAGGAAGTCCGCACGCTGTTCACGCAAATGATGCTGGACCGCGGCATCCTCGCAACCGGCTCGTTCTACGCGATGTGGTCGCACACCGACGCCCATGTCGACCGTTACCTGGAAACGCTGACCGAGGTATTCCGCGAGTTGCGCACGGCGGTGGACCAAAAGGCCATCAGGCAGTTGCTGCGCGGTCCCGTCGCTCACTCCGGGTTCAAGCGGCTGACCTGATCGATCAGGCCGCCATCCCGAAGATATCGCGCACCACGTTGCGCGACGTCGGCGAGCGTCCAGCATTCGGATAGATGCCGTGCAAGACGCTGTCGGCGGCAAGGGTGCCGCCGTCGATCACGATCGCGCCCGTCGAAACGAAGGAATTGTCGCCCACGGCGGTCTTGCCGATGACGCGGCTGCCGCCATACATCACGATGCCGCACCCGAACGACGGATAGTCGTTGTCGAGGTTCGCGCCCACCGTGCAATTGTGGTAGCAGATGAAATAGTCCGAATAGCTGGCGCGGCCGAGCACGGTGCCCACCGGATGCTGGACCGCAAACACGTCGGGCAGTTCGACCTCGTAGAACGCATCAAGCGCGTGCAGCGCCTTGTTCAATGCGTAGGCCTTGTCCGCGATGGGATGACCGGGCCGTTCGCGAAAGGCAGAATTGGCGAGGTAGTAGAGGAAGATCGCATATTGGTCGGAGTGCCAGTGCGAGAATCGAGCCTCGCCGTTGGCAAAAAACCCTTTGAGCCGCACCCGCGAAAAGCAATGCTCGATCCGGCCGAGCGCAAGTTCGACGAATTTCGGGAGGTCGCCAAGGTCTGCGCCATCGGGAAACAGGTTCTCGAACTGCTTTCGCACATAGAGGGCGAGGTCGGTACGGGCCAGCGAAAGCTGCACGGTGCTAATTCCTGCTCGAGAAGCTGGCGCGCACGTCCAGACCGCGCGAGAACAGATGGCTGCGCAGCTTGATCGGGCTGTGGTCGGTAAAGAGGAACATCGAGGAAATCGCCACCGCGGACGCTCCGGCCTCGAGGGCGTCGATCGCATGCTGGAGCGAACCGCATCCGCCGGAGACGATCAGCGGCACGCTCAAGACGCTTGCCGCCTTGTGGATCAATTCGAGATCGTAACCGCTCATGGTGCCGTCGCGGTCGATCGAGCCGAGCAACACCTCGCCGCAGTGCAGCTCCTCGCAGCGCTGCGCCCATTCGATCGGATCGAGCGCGACATGCTCGCGGCCGCCGTCGATGAAGACGCTGGCATGGTTGGGGCTGATCCTCTTGTAGTCGATCGACACCGTCATGCACTGGTCGCCGAAGGTGCGCGCCGCCTCGCGCAGGAATTCCGGGCGCCGCACGGCTTCCGAATTCACCGACACCTTGTCGGCGCCGGCGCGGAGCAGCATGTTGACGTCGTCGAGCGTCTTGACCCCGCCGCCGACCGTGAAGGGCATGAAGATCTCTTCCGACATCCGCTCGATGATGTCGACGACGCGGCCGCGCGAGGCCGCGCTCGGCACGATGTCGAGCACGATCAACTCGTCGACCCCATAGTCGTTGTAGACTTTCGCCGTCGTCACCGGATTGCCGGCGGCGCGCTCATTCTCGAAGAAGCGGACATATTTGACGAGCCTGCCGTCGCGCAGCAGAAATTTCGGGATCAGGCGCTTCTTCAGCATCGCGAGGACTTCAAGGATTCCAGCGCAGGAAATTGCTCATCAGCTCGATCCCGGTGTCCTGGCTCTTCTCGGGATGGAACTGCGTCGCGGCGACATTGTCCCGCGCGATGACCGCGGTCACCGGCTGGCCGTACTGGGCGAATCCGACCACGTCGCCCGCATCCCTGCAACGCATGGCGAAGGAGTGCACGAAATAGAACGCCAGATTGCTCTCGCGGATATTGGCGAGGATCGGGTGGTCGCGCTCCTTTGCCACCATGTTCCAGCCCATATGCGGGATCTTCAAAGCGGGATCGTTCGGCATCAGCCGCATGACGTCGGCATCGAACCAGCCGAGCCCACGATGCGCCACGCCGTCGTCGGCATGTTCCTCGGACGTGTTGGCGAGCAGCTGCATGCCGAGGCACACCGCAAGGAAAGGCTTGCCCTTCTCGCGGACCTGGCGCTCCAGCATCTCGTCGATGCCACGGGCGCGGATGTTGTTCATCGCGTCGCCGAACGCGCCGACACCGGGGAGGATGACGTGGGACGCATCCGCGATCGTGTCGGCGTCATGGGTCACGACCGGATCGAAGCCGCAATATTCGACGGCGTTCTTCACCGAGCGTACGTTGTTGATGCCGTAATCGACGATCGCTACGCGTGACATCCCCTGCTCCCCGGGCGCGGTCTTCCGCGCCTCTCGCCAAACCTCGCCTATCCCTTGCCGCCGCCGATCTCGACGCCGGGATGGTTCGGCCACGGCACTTTCGTGTTGTTCCACTTGTCCATGTCCGGCATGCGGCGACCCGGCTCGACCGTATTCGGCGAGAACTGCCACGGGCTGACCTCGTGCTTGATCGCTATCCCCAGGAACTGTTCCTCCGTGAGCTGGAGATAGTCGAGGAACAGATCGAGGCTCGGCGGCCGCTTGCCGTCGAACTCGCGCACCAGCGCTTCGCCCTGCTCGCGGGTCATGCGCTTGTTGCGGATGTCGATATTGGCGAGATGGTTGGTCCGGCCCATGCCGCGCTTGATGTACTTCAGGTAGTCGCGCACGCCTTGGAAGAAGCACTCGATCTTCTCGTAATCGTACTCCGGCGGAATACCCTCGACTTCCTGGCCTTTCCATCCGAGTTCGCGCTTGATGATTTCGACGTGCTTCTTGGTGTCCCACTTGATGTAGCTGCCGAGGCAGATCGAGCGGCACTTGATCCGCATCAACTCCTTGCGCGGCGGATAGACGAACGGATAGAGGTCGCGCTTGGCGACGCGCCCGCCCAGAAACTCGTACATGTCGTCGGCGGTGATGCCGAGATTCATCGCGCGGTTGAAACGCTTCTCGTCGACCTCTTCCATTTCGTCGTAGGAATAGAACGACTGGTATTCGGCCAGACTCTCGCCCCAGAACAGCAACGGCGTCTCGTAGCGGATCGCGATCTGCATGGTGTGCGCATAGATGCCGGTATGACAGTGCCAGCAGAAGTCGCCGCGGCGCTTGAGCGACTCCAGCATCAGCTCACGCACCACATGCCAGTTCGGCGTGAAGTTCAGCACGTCGACGCCAAGCTGCTTGAACACGCTGGTGTTGTTCTCTTCGATCAGCGGACGGTAGAACCAGTGGTCGAAGCGCACCACCAGCGGCTTCAGGCCGAGCTTTTTGACGACGTACCAGAGCTGGAAGACGCTGTCCTTGCCGCCCGAATAGGGCACGATGCAGTCGTACAGACCCTTGTCGCGGTATTGCGCAACAAGTTCCATCATCTGGGCGTGTCGCTCGTCCCAATTGATCTGGGTGTCACGGACCTCGATCTGCGCGCAGACGCTGCACGAACCGGTCTCGTCGAACGATGTCGCCTCTGCCGTTTCGGGCAATAAGCACTTGCTACAGCTCAACATTTCGGAGATTCCCGCAACTGCATGATTTGCTGCTGGCTTACCACGCCGTCCACCCCCCGTCGACCGCAATGCACTGGCCCGTGACATAGGCGGCCAGGTCGCTCGCGAGGTAGGCCACAGCGCCCTTCATATCGTCCTCGCGTGCCATGCGGGCAAGCGGCGTCCGGGCCACATAGCGGCTTAAAAACGGCTCCGGCGTGGCCCTGAAGACCCCCCCGGGGGCCACCGCATTGACTCGCACTTTTGGCGCCATCGTGGTCGCCAGCCAGCGCGTCATCTGGATCAGCCCCCCCTTGCTCGCGGCATAGGCGGCCGGGTTCCCGAGCGCCGTTCCTTCGTAGAGCCGCCAGTCGGGCCCGGCGAGGCCGTAGATCGAGGAAATATTGATCACACTGCCATGGCCCGATTTGGCGAGGTCCTCCGCCGCGGCCTGGATCAGCACGAAGGGCGCGGTGAGGTTGACCTCGATCGCCCGGCGCCAGGTCGCATCCGATTGCTGTTCGAACGGGACCGCCCAGCCCTCGAGCCCGCTGGTGCCGACGAAGGCGGCGCAATTGACGATGATGTCGATGCCCCCTAAGGCCTCGCGCACCCGGCGCGGTAGATCCTTGACGGCGTCCCCGTGCTCGAAATCACAATCGAACATCGCAGCCTTGACGGCGTGATCGGCGCCGAGCTTCGCCGCGGCCTCGATGCCCGCGGACGCCGCGATATCGACCAGCGCGATGGCGGCGCCGAGTTCGGCAAGACCCGCCGCGATCGCGCGACCGATGTGACCGGCGCCGCCGGTGACAACGGCGACACGGCCGTTGAGCGACATCATCTCGCGGAGCGAGCGTTCGGTGCTCATCCAAATATCCTCTGGAATTCGTCGGACGCACGCTGCAGATCGTCGAGGCGGCCGACATCGATCCAGTA
The DNA here is from genome assembly GCF_018129685.1 of Bradyrhizobium manausense. Classification (GTDB taxonomy): domain Bacteria; phylum Pseudomonadota; class Alphaproteobacteria; order Rhizobiales; family Xanthobacteraceae; genus Bradyrhizobium; species Bradyrhizobium manausense_D. The sequence continues at coordinate 23,780 of NZ_JAFCLG010000032.1, read as the reverse complement.
CTCGCGCAGCGGAAACACGACCGAAAGCTTGTCCTTGGCGATGGTCCGCTCGATCAGCGTCGGCATGTCGACGGCCTCGTTGGCATCGAGATGATCCAGCACACCGGGATCGAGCAGATAGACGCCGGCATTGACGAAGAATTTCTGCGTCGGCTTTTCCCGGATGCCAAGCAGCCGATGGTCGTCGAAATCGATCACGCCGAACGGCACGGTCACCGAATGCTCGCGCACACAGACCGTGGAGAACGCCTGGTGCTCGCGATGGTATTTCAGCATCTGCTCGAAATTCACCGTCGTCAGCAGATCGCCATTCATCACGAAGAATGGCTGCGTCGGCCGCTCCGGCAGCAGCGACAGGGCTCCCGCAGTGCCGAGCCGCTCGCTTTCCTGGAGATAGTCGATCTCCACGCCCCAGGCCGAACCGTCGCCGAAATAGTCCCGGATCATATCGGCCTTGTAGTTGACCGAGATGAAGAACTTGCCGAAGCCGGCCTTCACGAAACCGCCGAGCACGGTCTCCAGGATCGGCTTGTCGCCGACGCGGATCAGCGGTTTGGGAATGTCGTCCGTGAGTGGTTTCAGCCGCGAACCGAGGCCGCCGGCCATCAGCACGACCCAATGATCGGATTGCTGCGCGAGCGCAAGGTCGTCGATCAGCTTGACCTCGACCACCCGTCCCTCCGGATCGACCAGCGGAAGCTGGTGGATGGAATGCTTGCGCATGACGTGGAGTGCAGCGGGATTCGAGATGCCGACGGGGGCCGTGACCGGCGAACGGTTCATCACGAGGCTGACCGCGGCGTCCAGGCCCACGCCGCCAAGCAGCGCGCGTCGCACGTCGCCGTCCGTGACGGTGCCGACGATCCTGCCGTCGCGCTCGACGATGGCGAGTTGCAGCGTGCCCTGATCGATCCGCCGCAGCGTCTCGATCAACGGCGTATCTTCACCGACGACGAATGCACCCTTCATGACAAGCTCATCCTATTCGTTGCCGGCGAATCCGCCGGCCGCGATATCCCTTGTAACCACCGCGCCCGCGGCAACGACGGCTCCGGCACCCACCTTGACGCCGCCCAGCACCACCGCGCCGGCGCCGATATGAACGCTCTCGCCAACCGACACGCCCCCGCACAGCACCGCCCCCGGAGCAACATGCGTGTGATCGCCGACGATGCAATCGTGCTCGACCACTGCGCGCGTATTGATCAGGGCGTTCCGCCCGATGCCCGCCGCGGGCTGGATCACGGCACCGGCCATCACTTGCGCGCCGTCGCCAAGCTGTGCGTCGGACGCGATGACGGCGGAAGCATGCGCAATCACCGGAAATCTGTAACCCGGCACGGCGAACCGCTCGAACAAAGCGCGCCGGCCGGACAATCCGGAATTGCGGCGCGAGGCGCGGTTGCCGAGACCATTGGCGAGCTCGATCTCATCAGCGGACATTTTCAGGACGTCGTCGTCCGAGACCGTGATCCGGACGCCGCCGATAACCTCGCCGATGCGCGCGGCGTCGGCCACGGCTATCGGACGTATGCCGCGGCTCAGCAACGCCTCGATGACGACGCGGGCGTGACCGCCGGCGCAAAGCACGATCAGACTCATGGCTCCAGCGCCTCATTGGCCGCGTAGTCGCGCTGGGCTGTCTTGCCGAGATAGCTCCAATATTCGATCGGCGGAATGCCGCTGCCCGGGCGCTTGACGCCAAGATTGCCTTCCGTGAAGCGTTCTCCGGCGCGCACCGGCTGGAGCACGACGAGACTGCGGCGCGCCACCACGCGGTTTGGAATCTCCTCCGGCGCCGGCACCTTGCGACCATCGCCCAGCGCCGCCTCGACGTCGCGGATCGCGGCGATCATTGCCGCCATCTCGTCCGGCTCGATCGAGGCCCGGTGGTCGGGCCCCGGCAAATTGCGATCGAGCGTCAGATGTTTTTCGATCACGGTTGCACCGAGCGCCACCGCAGCCGACGCGATGTGGATACCGCGGCTGTGGTCGGAGAAGCCGACGGGCAGGCCAAACGCATCGTGCAGCGTCGCCATCGCGCGCAGATTGATCGATTGCGGATCAGCCGGATATTCGGTCGTACAATGCAGCAGCGTGACCTTTGCGCGCAACTCCGTCCAGGTCGCACGATCCAGCAGGAGATTTGCGAACTCCGAAGGCGTCGGCCGCGCCGACGCATCGCGCAGATAGCCGAAGGCAACGACGCCGAGCGCCTGCTCCACTTCGGCGAGGGTCCCCATGCCGGTGGACAGAATGATCGGCAGGCGGAAGCGCGCCAGATGCTGCAGCAACGGCGCATTGGTCAGGTCGCCTGAACCGACCTTCAACGTTGAAACCCCGACGTGGCGGACCAGATGCGTGGCGCTGTCTGCGTCGAACGGCGTCGACATGTAGGTGATCCCGGCGGCCGCGCAGGCCGCCGCGATCTGGACCTCGTCGTCGGTGCTGAGCTCGAGCGCGCGCAGCATATCGAGCTGCGACTGCGCCTTGCCGGTGGTCGCCTGCTGATAGCCCGCCTTCGCAGCCTCTGCGGTCGCGAGCTTGTCGGCGCGAAACGACTGAAACTTGACGATGTCAGCCCCCGCCCGCGCCGCGGCCTCCACCAGAGCAATCGCGCGCGCGCGGTCGCCGTTGTGGTTGACGCCAGCTTCAGCAATGATCAGGGTTCGGCGGTGCATGGGGTTTCGTGGCGCGGCGCAGCGAAATCGCCCGCCAATCAAGCGTTTGTCTTAGTCGAGCACGCTGGTAAAAGCAACGCAGTCGGGCGGCTTGCGGCATGTCCCAGGGCCCCGCAGGTGTCCCGCTGGACGACGAATCATGCCGATTCGCAAGGACCCCGAAGCCGGATCATCGAGAGCCAATGACGCAAACGCCTGAGATATTGTTCCTGCTGGTCGGCCGCGGTGGATCGAAGGGTCTGCCCGGCAAGAATCTGCGTGAGATTGGAGGCCTCAGCCTGACCGGTTACAAGGCAATCTCCGCGCGGCAGTCCCGGTACTGCTCGCGCCTGATCGTCTCCAGCGACAGCGCCGAGATCAGGATCGAGGCCGGGCGGCATGGCGCCGAGGTGCTGTTCGAGCGCCCGGCCGAGCTTGCGACCGATACCGCCTCCTCCAACGACGTGGTGCTGCACGCGATGGACTGGATCGAGACGCACGAGAAGCGGCGCTACGACGCGATCATGCTGCTGGAACCCTCCTCGCCCTTCGCCACGCCAGCGCATTTTGACGAGGCCGTCGAACTTTTCGCCGCGCGCAAGGCGAGCCTCGTGGTCGGCATGCGCGAGACCGAGGTCTCGTCGATCTTCGTCGGGACGCTCGGCAAGGACGGCTCCATCGGAGGCATCGTCGAGAAAATGCTGACCACGACGGCGCAGCGACGGCAGGATCAGGTGGTCGAAGTCACCATGAACGGCGCGCTCTACCTGGTCGGCTGGGACGCGATGCGCAAGCATCGCAAGATCTACGCCGATCCGTCAGCGAGTTACGGCATCATGATGGATCGCATGCATTCCATCGAGATCGAGAGTGCGGCCGACCTCGCCTATGCCTCCTACGTCATCGAGCACGGGATGCTCGATGCTTCGCCTTGGCGGCAGCGAACATGAGCGCACGCCGCCGTATCGCTGTCGTCACGGGCTCGCGCGCCGATTACGGATTGCTGCGGGGCATCCTGACGCGGCTAAAGGCGGCCGGCGACGTCGCGCTGAGCGTCATCGCCTGCGGGATGCATCTGGTGCCGCGCTTCGGCGAAACCTGGCGGGTCATCGAGGCTGACGGTTTTCAGATCGCCGCGAAAGTCGATCTCGCGCTCGCCGACGACCGCGCCGAGACCGTGGCGCGCGGCACCGGCATCGGCGTTACCGGATTTGCCGAGGTGCTGCCGAAGCTCGCCCCCGACATCCTCGTCGTGCTGGGTGATCGTTACGAAGTGTTGGCCGCCGCGGTTGCGGCAACTTTGCTCAACATCCCGATCGCCCATATTCATGGCGGTGAGATCACCGCGGGTGCATTCGACGATGCGATCCGGCACGCCATCACGAAGATGGCCTGCTTGCATTTCGTCGCTGCCGAGCCCTATCGCCAGCGCGTGATCCAGATGGGTGAGCCGCCCGATCTCGTCTTCAACGTCGGCGCGCCCGGACTTGATTTCGCAGCCGTTGCACCCAGGCTCAGCCGCGCCGATCTGTTCGCAAGCCTCGGCATCAGCGGACCGGAGCGCTTCCTGCTAGTGACGCTGCACCCGACCACCGCGCAGCCCGAGGCCGACGCAGCCAATCTTGCCGCGACGCTCGGCGCGCTCGCCGAGATCGAGGACCGCAGCATCATCTTCACCGGCGTCAACGCCGATCCTGGATATCGCGCAATCGATGACGCGATCTCGGCTTTTGTCGCGGCGCGACCCGGACGCGCTCACCTTTTTGCCTCGCTCGGCAGTGAACGCTACTGGGCCGCGCTGCGGCTCGCCGATGCCGTGGTTGGCAATTCCTCCAGCGGTATTCTGGAGGCGCCGGCCGTCGGTGTGCCCTCAATCAATATCGGCGATCGCCAGAAGGGCCGGCTGCGCGCCGCCTCGGTCATCGACTGCCCGGCCGATCCGGCTGCCGTTCTTTCAAGCCTCCAACGTGTCCTCGACGGCCGGTTCCAGCCCGATCCGGGCGTTGATCCGCCCTACGGCCGCGGCGGGGCCTCGGAGGCCATTGCCGGAACCCTTCGAAAGATCGAGCTTCGGCGCGCTTTCCCCAAGCATTTCCATGATTTAGCACCCCCACGGCAACCTTCTGGATCGGCCGTATGAGTCCCTTCCATTGTTGCCTGTGCAGCGCCCCAGGCTGTATAGATCGGCACGCTTGAGACGAACGGCGCTCGTTCCGGGAGAACGCGACATGACGACGATCGAATCACTTTCCGACGTGACGCCAGTCACGCGCGCCGTCGAGATTGGCGAACTTCCGATTCCGCCCTATCGCGGCAACACGATTCCTGCGATCGACTACGATGCGCACCCGGCTTACGGTGGCATGTTCCCGAAGCCCACCTTGCGTGAGCGGCTCTATGCGCTGAACGTTTTTGCGCGCACTTTCGCCTTCGTCACCATTCGCCGCATCGTCGATTACGACAACATGCCGCTGCTCACCAAGGAGGCCGGTTTCAGCGGCCTCAATGCGCGGACGGCGCTGCGCTACGTCTCGATGTTCGCAAGCATCCGTGCGAGCCGCGCGATCGGGTGGCTGACCGGAGCGCGTCGTCCTGCGAAGCCGGCGAACCCGGCGCTGCTCGACAAGATCAAGTCCGATGGCATCGTCTGCCTGAACCTCACGCCCGACGAGATCGAACAGATCCGCAGCGTGACCAATCCGGGCTTCGCCAAGCTCGACGAGCGCCGCGCCAACATTCCACCGGAAAAGCGCAAATTCGACGACAACGTCTATTGGTGCACGCGTTCGGCTGATCCGCAGGCGTTCACCACCGTCGAATCCATTTTCAAGCGTTATGGCATCATGGAAGCGGCGAGCGCCTATCTGGGCCGGCCAGCGGGCGTGAAGCACGTCAACGCGCAGATCAACGACCAGGACCTCGCATTCTGGAAGCGGGTATTCCCGGACACCCAGCTTGCCGACCCCTGGGGCAGCTATCTGCACATCGACGCCACCTATGGCATGCTGAAATGTGCGATCTACGTCCATGACATCGGGCCGGACGGCGGCCCATTCTGCTACATCCGCGGCAGCCAGAATGCGAAGATCGGCTGGTTCGAGGGCATGATCCGCCGCACCAACGATTTCTCCGGATTCTCCGGCCGCCGGCCCGATGCGCGCAGGAAGTTCATGGCGCTGCCGGCGTTCCTGCGCAAGAAGGCCGATTTTGGCGGCGACCTGCCCGACAATTCGCCGGAGGTGGCACGCCTGCGCGAGGGCCATTTCGCCGCAACCTCGAACTACGGCAATTGCGTGCTGTTCGACGGCAATGGCATGCATCGCGGCGGCATGGTCAACAAGGGCGAGCGCCGCTGCTTGTTCATCCTGCTCGCGGAGATCTGAGCCGAAGCTGCGCGCCGCCGGGCTACGCGCCGCGCAGCTTGCTTGGACGCTTGAGATATTCTGCGAGTTGGTCGGGAGTGAAATAGGCCGTCTGACTGCGCAGCGGACTGTCCTTGCGCACGAAAGCCAGATCAATCTGGGCCAGCGCGCCGTCGAGCGAGCGCATGTGCCCCTCCAGCACGTCATAAACCGCAAAGCCCGCGTCATCGCAAAAGCGAACGATGTCCGCGAATTGCGGAATGCCGTGCCGCATCGGCATCATTGTGGTTTCGAGGATCATGAGATCGATCTCGTTGATGCGCGTGCCGAGCCCCTTCAACACTTCGATCTCGGCCCCCTGCGTATCAATCTTCAGGAAGACCGGATGCTCCAGCACCTCGGGCAACAGCGTGTCCAGCCGTCTCATCGGCGTCTTGCGCGCCTCGCCGTCGAGTGCCTTGCCCTCAACTTGCGGGAAAATGCTCGAGCCCGAGATATCGTCGTGGACGTTGAAGGTGATCTCGCCATTCTCGGCGCCGGCGGCAACCAGAAAGTATTCGGCATTGAGCCGCTGCTTGAGCTGCTCGAGAATCGGACGGCATTCGGCCACCGGCTCGACCAGAAAATATTTGGCGCGCGGAAACGCGTCGTAGATCGGCGATGTGCCGAAAGCGATGCCGACGTCGATCACCGTCTTCATATCGAAGCCGAGCGACTTCAGATGTTTGAAGAACAGGCCAAAATTCCTGACCGGCGCATTGGTGCGCATCAGGCGCAGGCCGATAGGTTCCAGCGCGTTGTTGATGGCCTGAAACGCGGCCGAGACGAATGCCTTCATGAAACGAGCGCCGGTTGGTTAGAGCCGTGGGGAAGGATCGCGATTGCAAAATGCCTTGACGCATATGGATTTACCACAGTTTGCAATCGACTGGTCGGTTTGGTAGATCAGCCCGGCAAGCCGGTCAAGCGACCGCCCCCGTCGGTAAAGACAGCGACATCAGCATGAAAGTTCTCGTGACCGGAAGCTCCGGCTTCATTGGCCAGGCGCTGGTGCGACGGCTGCGCGCCGAGCATTGCGATGTCGTGGGGCTCGACAAGGTTCCTGCCAAGACCACCGACATCGTATGCGACATCCTCAATGCCGATGGCCTGACAAGAGCGGTGACTGGCGCCGCACCGGACGCCGTCGTCCATCTCGCCGCACGCATCGATCTCGACGAGAAGGCCGACCTGTCCGGCTACACCGCCAACATCGAGGGTGTGGAAAATCTGGTTGAGGCTGTCAGGCGGACGCCGTCCGTTCGGCGGGCGATATGGACGTCCTCGCAGCTCGTCTGCCGCGTCGGCTACGTGCCGACCAGCGACACCGATTACAAGGCCGACACCCTGTACGGAAAGAGCAAGGTGCGGACCGAAGAGATCGTCCGCAGCACGGATGGCGCCGGCCGCGAATGGTGCCTGGCGCGCCCGACCACCGTCTGGGGACCTGGCATGAGCGCGCACTACCAGCGTTTCCTGCACATGATCGAACGCGGTCGCTACTTCCACGTCGGACATGGTCCGCTCTGGAAATCCTACAGTTATATCGAGAACATCGCGTTCCAGTACTGGCGTCTCCTGAACGTGCCAGCAGAGCAGATCCACCGCCGGACGTTCTATCTCGCCGACTACACGCCGATTGATCTGATCGCATGGAGCGACGCATTTCAGCGCGCCTTCGGCTCGCGCCCGATCCCGCATTTGCCGAGCAGCGTTGCTCGAACGCTGGCGCTCTGCGGCGATGCGATCAACGCGATCGGATTGAAGCGGTTTCCATTCAACTCGTTCCGCCTCAACAATGTGCTGACGCAGTATCAGTTCGATCTCGGGCCGACCGAAGCGGTCTGTGGCCCGCTTCCCTGCACCATGGAGGAAGGCGTCGCGGCGACGGTGGCCTGGCTGCGGAACGCCTCCGCGCGTTGAGATCAGACCATCGGCCCCTCAGCCTCGAGCTTGCCGGCGTCCGCCGGTGCCCGCGCAGACAGTTTCACAAAATCAAGCAGCAGTCCGGTCGCCAGCATCGAGATCAGCACCAGCGCCGAATTGGCCAAGCCAAGAGGGCCCTGAACGGGACTGAGAAGAATGCTGGCGAGAACGAATACGAGCAGGAGCCGGGGCGTCATCAGATCGGAATGCCTGCTTCCCGCCGCGCTCCAGCCGGCCACCGCTCCCCAGAGCGCCACGTAGATCACCGCGCCGACAAGACCGAAATCGATGAAAGCCGCGGCCCAGGCGCTCGGGAAGAAGCCGTAGATAACCGCCGCCCGCTGTTCGGACTCCATGGCCGCAACCTGATCGCTGGCCGGGAAGAAAATCCGCAGCAGCGGCGACAACACACCGACTTCGTAGACCCCCCAATGGGGCGTGAATTTGTCGCGAGCCTTCCAGACCATATCGACCGTCCGCACGCCATGGGTCAGATAGAAATAGGTGCTGAGGCCGATCATGGCCGCGCGCGCCGACACACGGCTGGATTCGATCGCCGAGGTGACGTAACCGCGCGGTTCGACGTTCCATGCTTTCAGCATCATCGCCAGCACGGCGTCCGCCGAGCTTGGGCCGGCAACCGGCGGCGGGAGCGCCTGCGCCTCTGCAATCCGTGTGTTCAGCTCCGCAGCTGAGATGAGTTCAGAGGGCTTGGGCTGCGGAGCTTCCTGCGTTGCGGCCGGTCCCTGCTCCACCACAACTGTATCGCGCCTATCCTTCTCCTGCTGCAATTCAGCAATCAAAGGCGACATCCGGATGCAAAAGCTTTGCCGGGTGGACCAGATCGCACTGGAATAGACCGCAAACAATGCCACGACGATGCCGGTCTTGAGCAGAAGATGATGGCCGCGCGGCAGCAGCGTCCGTCCCTGCGCAAGCCGCACCAGCATCGCCATCGCCACCAGAACGAGAACGAACAGGATCGGCATCCGACCCGAGTAGAGCAGCGCGTAGCCGACTGGGCAAACGATGGACAGCTGCGCCGACGCTGCCGCCCATCCATTGATTTCCTCGCCCTTCAGCAGGAAAAGGACCACCGACACGAAGCCGAAGGAGAATGTCGCGTAGCCACCATAGAGCAGCGGCGTGCGCTTGATCTCGACCGTGTCGACGAGTCCCGGCGCGCAGCGCAGCAATTCGGCATAACCGATGTTGCTCACGCCGCTCAGGAGCGTCCGATCGATCGCCAGCAGCGTGATGCCGAGGATGCCGAAAAGCGAGGCGGCGACAATGACGTTGTTGAGCGTCCGGGCGGAGAGTTTCGACGAGACACTCCGGCCTGCAAACAGACGATCGAAGACCAGCTTGCCCGCTTGGTAGAACGAGAGAAAGATCGCCAGCCCAACCGCAATCAGCGTCACCACGGCCGCAGACGGCTGTCCCGGATAGTCGATCGGACCGACAGCGACGGCGAGGAGCGCCCCAAGCCAGATCACGGTCATCAGAATGGCGGGCGAAGCGAGGACGCCGAGCAAGGGGATGCGCCGCTGCTGCAAGTTACCGCTCAAAAGGCACCCGTTCTGCTGGGAACATGAGACTGCCCTGACAAGCTAAGCACGCGCGTATGCTCAGGGATAAAGCATGTCCGGGTCGGTGGGAAGACCGACGGTCTCGGTTGCACCTGGTTCTCTGAAACTTTCCCGCATCCTGTGGAAGGCAAACCCGAACAGGGAGGCGAACAGCGCGGCGCTCGCAACTCCTCCGGCAAGTGCGGCGCCGTAGATGCCGAGCACGGGGATCAGCGCCACGTTCAACGCCGTCGAGACCACCGCCGACCCGAGGTTGCAGATCAGGAGATATCTATCCGAACGCGCGGCATAGAGCGCATAAGACGGGACATCCGCCAACATGCGCAGGAATATCCCGGGCAACATGGCATAGAACACGCCGACATTTGCTGCGTAGGTGGCGAGCCCGAGCAATGTCAGCATCGGCCCCATGGCAAAGGCAGACAGGATCATGGTCGCGGAAGCCAGCGCCAGCATGGACCAGAAGAACGACCGCAGCGACGCGCGGTAGGCGTCCGGGCCCGCCGCATAGCCTGCGATGACTTTCGGCAAAAACTGATGCGATACCGAGCTGCCGAGCGACAGCAAGCCGATCAGGATCGTGGAATAGAATGTGTAGATTCCGAGCGCATCCCGGCCCACGAAGGCGTCGATCACAAAGCGGTCGACATAAGAGATCACCAGCGCCCCCGCCGCCGTCAGCATGAAGGGACGCGCGACAGAGAGGCCGGCACGGATATTCCCGAGATCCGGCCGGTAGCGCCTGAGCTCCCGCCAGGGCAGTTCGGAGAGCGAAAACGCGGAAAAGGCGATCGACAACACCCCGCCCAAAGCCCACGAGATCAGAACCGTCTCGAGCATCCGCGTCGACGGCACCGCGAACATCAGCACGGCGATCACATACACCCAGATTCCACCGCGCAGGAACACGCCGATATAGGCGCGAACCGGCCGCCAGGTGATGATCAGAATTCGCGTCGCCTCCAGCGAAACATGCTCGGTTACGAGGATCAGGATGAACCACGGCGCAAGGCGCGCCGGAAAGGAGCCCGTGGCAATCGCGCCCGCCACCACGATGCCGATCGCGAGCAGCGCCACCGCGCCAAGCGCCATCTGGTCGGCAATGATGCGCGCGCGTTGCTCGGGGCTCGCCGGCACCAGCTCGCGCAGGGTGTAGGAATAGAACTCCAGACCGACCATGAGCAGCGCGAAGGCAAGCGCCGCGGTCAGCAGGCCATATTGTCCCATCTCCGCCGGCGACAACATGCGCGCCAGCAGCAGCGACAGCAGAAAGCGGCTTGCCAGCGTCAGCGCGCGCAGCACCAGCGCCGCGACCGTGCCGGCAACCGCCGGACGCGTCACGAGATCAAGCAGACGAGGTCGCATCGCGCTGTTTCCATCTCCGCCGGACGACGACATCGGTTGCAAGTGCGTTCCCCGCGGGATCGTCAAGCGACGGCCTTGCAGGACTTCATGAATTGCGGCAGGTGCGCGTTCAACGAACGCGCCAGCGGCTCGACTGAAGCCCGCACGGCCTCGTTCTCGGGATCGAACTTGCGCCAGCCGAAATAGTCGCCCTCGACGCTGATCGACGCCAGGTGCCGCATGATTGCGCGACGCGTCGTGGCGAGATCGTCAGGCGGTTGCCATTTTGCAAGCCGCTCGGCGAGACCGTCGATCTCGCTTGTGTCGCGGACATGCAGGAAGTGCTGCTCGGTTGCGTAGTAAGGCTCGGTCGCGACGGAAATCAACCCGGCGAGCGCCGCCTGAAAGCCGATGGTCCCGGTGAACGTGACCGACACCGCGCACTTCCCGATCAGCAGATTCGCAGGCACGTCGTAAGGCACCAGCACCACGGCCGGCAGCTTCGCCAGCCGCTCGAACAGCTCGCGCTGCCGAAACCCGAATTGCAGCGGATGATCCTTGACGAAGATGCGGTAGCCTGCACGGCCGAGCACCTCGCAATAGCGCACCAGGACGTCGTCATGCGCGAGCATGCCCGGCTGCTCGAGCCAGTAGTCCATCGAAGCTTCGGGGAAGAGCTGAAGCCCGAGGAATACCCGGCGCTCGCGCTCGACTTCGGAAAGCCGCTTGTCCCAGCCGTGATCGAGCAACCCGAGCACGGCGACGTCGCGCATGCGCACCTTGTGCTTCAGCCGCTTCAGCGCGTCGAGATAGTGGCAGTTGTAGCGATCGCGCTTGAGGAACCGCCAGATGTTGAAGTAAGCCCCGCGCAGCGCATAGTAGCCGAAGATCCGCCAGAACCTGGCGAGCGAAAAACGCTTGGCGTCTCGCACATAGGCCGGCGCGAAATCTTCCCTGCAGAGCTGGCCGACTGCGGCATCGATGTCCTCCGCAGACGGCTCGCGCAACCAGACCGGCTTTCCCCGGCGCATCAGCATGACCTGATCCGGGATGATCGAGGTCGTCATCTCCAGGAAGTCGATGCCACGCCGCCGCGCGATGCGCTCCATCACGTCCATGACGTAGCGATCGATGGTGAATGTCATGACCAGTCCGGGGGCAAGCTTGTCAAAAGCCTGCTCGATCGCCTGGGCCATGCCGCCGATCATCCTCAGCGCGAGATCGCGATCGAGGCTCCTGAGCACGCGACAGCGCTGGATGATGTCGGCACATCCGTCCTGGCCGAACCGGTCGAGTGCCGCGGCAGCCGCATCGCCCCCGTCGACGAAACGATAGAAATCGTCGACCAGCGAATAGTCGCCGTCATCGCGCAGATCGCTGAGCACGACGGCGTCGGCAAACTCCATGCGCGAGGCCAGGTACTTCCACCAGGCCGTCGTGCTGTGAATCGTGAAGAAAACGATACGGGGCATCAGCGCTCGTTCGCGCTTTCCGCCAGAAACGGACTGCTCGGCAGGTTGAGGCAGCGGGTATTCATGTCCTCGGCGACAGGGAGCGCCGCGCGCGGACAGTCGCGGTACATCGGCAACAGGTGCATCGGCGTCCATAGCGGGCGTGCACGAATGCCGTGGCCGTGCAGGGCCTGCAGCAAGCGGTCGCGCTCGGAGGCGAATTCGCGGTCGAGCACCAGCGTATTGAGCCAATAATTGCTCTCGGACCCCTTCGGCTCGCGATAGATGCGCGCCCAGGGAAAATCGCGGAAGGCATCGAGATAGCGCTGAGCGAGGACACGCTTGGCCGCGACCATTCCCCCCAGCCGCTCCATCTGCGCGCAGCCGAGCGCGGCATTGATGTTGGGCAGGCGGTAGTTGTACGCGATCTCGTCATGCTCGAACGCCCAGGCGTGGGCCTTCTTTGCCGTCGACGTGAAATGCCGGGCGTGGCGGGCATGAGCCTCGTCGTCGGTCACGATCATGCCGCCGCCGCCCGTCGTGACGATCTTGTTGCCATTGAAGCTCAGCACCGCGGAATGGCCGAAAGTGCCGCAGGCCTTGCCGTGCAGGCGCGAGCCCAGCGACTCGGTCGCATCCTCGACGATGACGAGGCCGTAGCGGGCCGCAACCGCGCCGAGCGCAGCCATGTCGACGGGATGCCCGAAAATGTGCACGGGAACGACGGCGCGAAGCCGGCGCCCCGTGTGCCTGTTCACCCAGGCTCCGTTCTGCTGCACGGCGATTGCATCGAGATGGGCCTCGAGCGCACGCGGGTCGAGCCCCAGCGTGTCCCAGGTCGAGTCGACGAAGTGAGGCACCGCGCCGGCATGGCTGATCGCGTTGGCGGTGGCGACGAAGGTGATCGAAGGCAGCAGCACCTCGTCGTCAGGCTCGACGCCCTCCAGCACCAACGCCGCGTGCAGCGCCGCGGTGCCGTTGACGATCGCAACCGCGTGGCGCGAGCCGGTCGCCTCCGCCACCATTTCCTCGAAACGTGTGACGTATTTGCCGGCCGACGACACCCAGTTGGTGTCGATGCAGTCGAGCACCAGCTCGCGCTCGCGATCGCCGAACCGCGGCTCGTGCAGTTCGACCGGACGCGGGGCTGAGCCGAGCACGGCATCGACGGCGTCGAGCACCGGCTTGACGTCAAGCACGGCGGGACGGTTCGGGCTCGCTTGGGCGAAGGACATGCTCATGGTGCTCACAACGTGTAGGTATTGACGCGATAGCGGGCCAGATTGTCCTGCCCGGTGAACCAGGCGATGGTCTGTTCAAGACCCTTGCGAAGGCCGTCGACGCCGCCGAAACGCGGCGACCAGCCCAGCAGCTTCTGCGCCTTGGCGTTGGAGGCCCATAGCCGCTCGACCTCGCTGCGCTCGGGGCGCACGCGAACGTCGTCATGCTCGATCTCGATCTGGACGCCCATCAGCTCGGCGATCAGGTTCGCGGTGTCGCCGACCGAGATCTCGAACCCGCTGCCGATATTAATGACCTCGCCAATGCCGGCCTTGGAGTCGAGTGCCGCCAGGAAGCCGCCGACAGTGTCAGCGACGAAGTTGAAGTCGCGGGTCGGATGGATGCTGCCGAGCTTGATCTTGCGCGCGCCTGCCGCGATCTGGGTGATGATGGTCGGGATCACCGCGCGGGCCGATTGCCGCGGGCCGTACGTGTTGAAGGGCCGCACCAAGGTCACCGGCGTGCCGAATGAGCGCTCGAATGATAACGCAAGCTGGTCGGCGCCGATCTTGGTCGCGGAGTAAGGCGACTGGCCCTGCAGCGGGTGCTCCTCGGTGATCGGAACGAATTGCGCGGTGCCGTAGACCTCGCTGGTCGAGGTATGGATGACCTTTTCGACGCCGAGATCGCGCGCTGCCTGCAGAACGTTGAGGGTGCCGCGGATGTTGGCTTCCACATAGGTGTCGGGCGAGTGATACGAATAGGGAATGGCAATCAGCGCGGCGAGATGCAGCACCGCATCGCATCCCTTCATCGCCGTGCGCACGCCGTTGGGGTCGCAAACATTGCCCGCGAAGACGTCGAACTCCTTGCGGATCTCGGGCGGCGAGGAATCGAGCCAGCCATACGAACCCGCGCTGTTGTAGTGCACGAACGTGCGCACTGCGACATTGCGTCGGACCAGCTCTTCCGCAAGGTGCGATCCGATGAACCCACCCGCACCCGTCAAAAGTACTTTTCGCAAAGTTCCGGTTCCCCTCTGGCCAGGCCGCTCAACCTGCCTGCCGACCTGACACGGCCGCTTCTAAACATTCCCGCCGCCGGAGGCCAGTTTTGAATGCACGGCAGGCCCGCAATGGGCTCGGCCCCCCGGGGCGAAATACAACCCCGCGTGGCGCACAAGCCTTTGAGAAAAATCAACAAATCCCGTGCGCGACAAGCCCGCCGCCTGGGCTATGCAAATTCGCGCACGAGCCGGATCACGCTCTCCTGCTGCGCCGGCGTGATTTCGGCAAAAATCGGCAGCGACAGGATGCTAGTCTGGTCCCGATATGCATGCGGAAATTCCGCCACGGTATGACCGAAGCGCGCATAGGCCTGCAGCAGCGGCAGCGCGGTCGGATAGTTGATTGCTGTCTGCACGCCATTGCCGTTGAGGTGAGCGGCCAGCGCATCGCGTCGCGGATGCCGGATGGTATAGAGGTGATAGACGTGATCGCGACCGGGCGCGACCTGCGGTACGCTCACCCCCTCGATCTGGTTGAGGCCGGAATCGTAGACCGCGGCCGCACGCTGCCGCGCCTCGGTCCAGGCCGCCAGATGCGGAAGCTTTGCCGACAGGATCGCTGCCTGCATGCCGTCGAGCCGGCTGTTGACGCCCTCGATCTCGTGTTGATGCTTCACGAGGCCGCCATGACGCGCGAGCCGTGTCATGTGCTCGGCGAGCCCGGCGTCATTGGTGACGACGGCGCCGGCATCGCCCATCGCGCCGAGATTCTTGCCCGGATAAAACGAGTAGGTTGCGGCCGCGCCGAACGTTCCGACCATCTGCCCCTTGTAGCGGGCCAGATGCGCCTGGGCGCAATCCTCGATCACCCACAAGCCGTGCTTGTTCGCGATTCTCATGATCGCGTCCATGTCGGCAGGCTGACCATAGAGGTGCACCGGGATGATGCCGACGGTGCGCGGCGTGATCGCGGCCTCGATCGCCGCGGGATCGATCGTAAACGTCACGCCATCGGTGTCGCAAAACTTCACGACGGCGCCGGCATGGGTGATCATCGCCGAGGTCGATATCCAGGAATGCGCCGTCGTGATCACCTCATCGCCCGGCTTCACCTTGAGCGCGGCCATCGCCAGATAGAGCGCGTCCGTCCCGTTGGCGCAGGAGACGCAATGCTTGACCGATGCGGCCCTGGCAAAGTCGCGTTCGAACGCATCGACAAACGGGCCGCGGATAAAGGCGTTGTCGCGGATGACGGCCGCAATCGCAGCGTCGATCTCGCCCTTGATGTTCTGGTACTGGAGCTGGAGATCAGCGAAGGGTACTGCCATCAGTCACTTCCGCAAGGTCAATAGGCGCGCAGGATTGCCGGCATAGGTTCCGGCCACGGCGATATCCCTGGTCACCACCGAGCCCGCGCCGATCACGACGTCGTCCACGATCGTGACCGGCATGATCGTGGCATTCGAGCCGATCGACACCCTGTTGCCGATCCTGGTCTCACGCCACAATTCCTTGCGACCGCGCGCCGGACCGCCGCCCGCAAAGGTGTCGTTGATGAACATCACGCCGTGGCCGATGAAGCAGTCCTCGCCTATGCTGACAAGCTCGCAGACGAAACTGTGCGATTGCACGCGTGTGCGGGCGCCGACGACGACATCCTTCTGGATCTCGGTAAACGGCCCGATGAAGCAGCCATCGCCGATCGTGCAACCGTAGAGGTTGCAGGGTTCGACGACCTTGACGCCAATGCCGAAGTTGACGTCCCGTATCCCGACCTGATGGCGCTCCGGGCCGCTCACGAGGCAATGCCCAGACGGCTGCGGCGCGGCACGAAGTGAAGCGGCACCTCCTGCCCGGTCTCGATCGATTCGTAGAGCGCCGAGATCAATTCCAGGCTCTTGCGGCCCTGAAGCCCGTCGACCAAAGCAGCACCGCGGTCAGCGAGACACTCGATCACATGCTGATAATAGGCCTGATGGCCGAAGCCATAGACGTTCGGCGGGTTGACCGAAAACTTTTCGATCACCTCCTTGTCCGACGGCAGCTCGTTGACGAAACGCCAGTGGCGGATGTGGTTCATGGCGAAGCCGCCGACCTCGACCGTTCCCTTCTCACCCAGGATCGAGAGCGAGCCCTCGAGATCAGCCGGACGCACCGCGGTCGTGGCCTCGATGATTCCCAGTGCCCCATTGCGGAACTTCAGCGTTGCAACCGCCGTGTCCTCGGTCTCGATCTTCACCAACGCGGTCGCGCTGCGCGCATGGACGCTGACCACGTCGCCGAAGAACCACTCCAGCATGTCGATGTGATGGCTGGCCTGGTTGGTCAGCACGCCGCCGTCCTGCGCCCAGGTCCCTCGCCAGGCGTCTTGATTGTAATAGGCCTGGTCCCGGCACCACCGCACGCGGACGGTGCCGAGCACGAGCTTTCCAAAGCGGCCGGCATCGAGCGCCTCGCGCGCCTTGACGATCGGCACGTTGAAGCGGTTCTGCTTGACGACGAAGAGCTTGACGCCGGCCTCGTCGCAGGCCCGGATCATGTCGTCGGCGTCCTGCAGCCGCAGCGCCATAGGCTTTTCGACCACCACATGCTTGCCCGCGCGCGCGCAGGCAATCGCATGCTGCGGGTGCATCCCGCTCGGCGTGAGGACCGCGACGGCGTCAATGTCGTCGCGCGCGAGCATCTCGTTGAGATCGGCATACGCGGACACATTGAACCTCGCGGCGATCGCATCCGCCCGCGCACGATCGGAATCGCACACCGCAACCAGGCGAGCGCCTTCGATAATACCGCCGCCGAGGAGCTCGGAGTGGCGTTTGGCGATACGCCCGCATCCGAGCAGGCCGAACCTAACCATGAGACCTCGATCTTTCCCCTCGATGGGCTCGTGACGAAAGGTTCTGAGCGCACCGGTCAGGCTGACCTATATTAACAAAAGCCCGAATAAATCAAGGTTTTAGACCGTCCAATATCCCCATTCGGGCGTGCCTCAGACATTGCTTGGGTTCCTCGAATGGGATATCCGAACCGCCACATGGTGCCCCCCACGGACTTCACGGACCACAGCGCTGCGGACGGATTTCGTTTGCGCGGCAACAATCGCGGCATAGCGCTGCTCATCCTGTGCCACCTGGCCCTGGGCAGCATCTCGCTGATCTGCGTCGCGCGCATCTACCCGATCTACTACATTGTCTTCGACAACGAGCGGCTACCCGCGGCGATTGCCACGGTCGCAGCGTTCGCCGTCGTGACCATCTTGTTCGTCCGCGCCCGCTTCAGCATCGGCTTTTTTGCCGGCTACTACCTCTTCGTCATGGTTGCCGGCTATCTCTGGCTGAACACCTTCACCGAGCTCGATTACAACCATCGCCTGAGCGGCCTTTCGGCTGCAGCCTCCGCCGTGGCATTCCTGTTGCCCGCACTCTACCAGCCAAGCCTGCCGCGATTGCTGACATTGTCCCCGCAGGCTTTCGAGCGGCTATTGGGCTGCATCGTCCTGATCGGGGCCGCCGCGGCGGCGATCGGGGCGTATTACAACTTCAGGCTCGTCTCGCTTGGAGACATCTACACGTATCGCGACGCTTTGACCGCGCCGACGCTGGTGAACTATTTGGTTGGGGTCGCAACGACGGCCCTCTTGCCCTTCGCGTTCGCATGCTACGCGGTGCATGGAAAACTCTGGCGGGCCGGCACGGTCCTCATCCTGCTGTTGCTGTTTTTTCCGGTCACATTGAGCAAGCAGGCTTTCTTTACCCCGGCATGGCTCGTCCTCATGTTCGTGGCGACGCGGTTCATCGGCTTGCGGCTCACCGTCATCCTGTCCCTCCTGCTCCCGACTGCCGCGGGTGTGGTCCTGTTCGCCCTTTACCAGTACGGCCTATTGCCCGAGCGGTTTGCGATGCCGGTCTTCCAACTGGTGAACCTTCGCATGGTGGCCATACCCTCGCTTGCGATGGACTATTACAACGCGTTCTTTTTCACCCACGATCTGACGCACTTCTGTCAGATCAGCTATTTGAAGCCCCTCATGCCTTGCCCCTATCGGGAACCGCTGGCAGTCGTCATTTACAATTGGTTTGGCATCGGCGGCTACATGAACGCCTCGCTCTTCGCCACCGAAGGCATTGCATCGGTCGGCCCGCTGCTTGCCCCGATCTCTGCACTCGTATGCGGCATCGTCATCGCCGTCGCCAACGGCATGTCCGCAGGCGCATCCCAGCGCATTGTTCTCGTATCCGCGGCACTGTTGCCGCAGACCCTGCTGAACGTGCCGTTCACGACTGTGATGCTGACTCATGGAGCCGTCGTGCTGTTTCTCCTGTGGTACGTGATGCCGCGAGACACAAGCGAACGAGCAGATTGACGCGATGCGTGTCCTCATCCTCAACGCCGACTATCCGCGCTTCCTGACCTGGCTGTACCGCCGCACGCCCGATCTTGCCGGCGCGGCTTACGCGACGCAGATGGCGGCGCGCAATGCCAGCCTGTTCGGCGTTGCCGATTTCTACTCGCGCAACTTCGCGGCCGCTGGGCATGTCGCCGCCGACATTCACGTCAACAATCCCTGGATGCGCGCAGCTTGGGCGCGCGAACACGGGCTTGCTTTCGAACAGCCCCCGGAGCCGGGCAACGAGGCGCAACGGCGAGCGATCCCCGGCTCGCTTCAACGCATGATCGCGCCATTCAAGCCGATCCTCAGGCCACTGGCACGAAAAGTGGGCTTGAGCCCACGGCTCGATGCGCAGGCGGAAGAGATCCTGCTTGCGCAGATCGAGGACTTCAAGCCGGACCTCGTCCTGAACCAGGACGTCTTCCATGTCGACGCGCGCCTGGCGCGGCGGATCAAGGGCCTCGGGCGGCCGACACTGATCGGACAGGTCGGCATTGTCCCCTCGCGCGGCGAGGATTGGTCGGCCTATGATCTGATGATCTCGCAGCTTCTCCGGGTCGTTGAGTCCTTCCGCGGCGTTGGCGTCAGGTCCGAGGTGGTTCATCTGGCCTTCGAACCTGAGATCCTCGAGCGTCTTCCGCCCGCGCCCGAGCGCAGCATCGACATCTCCTTCGTCGGGGCGGTGTCGGCGGATCACCAGCAGCGGGTCGCACAGCTTGAAGCGGTGGCGCGGAAATACGACCTGAAGCTCTATGGCAGCGGCCTGCAGAACCTACCCGCATCGTCGCCGCTGCACCGCTGCTATCAAGGCGAGGTCTGGGGCGTGGAGATGTACCAGGCGCTACGGGCCTCGCGCCTGACGCTCAATTCGCACATCGACCAGGCCGGCCGCGAGGCCGGCAACGCGCGGCTGTTCGAGGCGACCGGCGCCGGCACGTTCCTGCTGACCGACTTCAAGGACAACCTTCACACACTGTTCGATATCGGCAGCGAGGTCGCGGCTTGGCACACGGCCGACGACTGTCTCACGCTGATCGATCGCTATCTTGGGAACGAAGACGAGCGCTGCGCAATTGCTGCCGCAGGACAGGCGCGGACACTTTCGACCCATACATTCAGGCGGCGGATCGAGGACATTCTTCGATTTGTGAGCTGAAAGTCGCGAGTCCTCCGCCCTTGACGGTACGAATCAAAATAGCCAAAGTGCCTGCGCTTGATAGACGCCATGTCACTTCAATGGCGCCTTTTTTATTTAAGGGCCCGGATGGCACACGTCGATCATTTCAGATTCGGCGAGCAACCTTACCTAGATCATTCTCTCCAAGTGCGTATCCAGCGGATCAAGTGCCGAACGCTTCAATTCGCGCTGGATCGCACAACCTCAAAGCGTCGAAAGTCAGCTCGAGCATTCGCGTGAATGACATACTCATGGACGAGGAGGATCGCTTGACGAAGTGGTCTGCCTACGAATCACACCGAACGTACCGCGGGTGTCCGTTCAGAGTCGGCACGACGTCGGACTCCGGCGGGTTTCGATCGGCCAGCCGCTGCGCCTTGCTGCCGAAGCCAGAAACACGAGTGGGCGCTGAACGATGAAACGCTATCACATTGGCGTGTTCCTCGAACTTCCGCTCGACGTCGGCGGCGGTTTCCAGCAGTCGCTCACCGACATCATGTGGATGCACGACTGGGGCAGAACCGTCGGCCTGGAGGTCACCGTATTCACGACGCTGCGCGATAACGTTGCGATCCTTGCCGAACTCGGCATCACCAGCGTGTATCTGAAACTCAACTGGCTCGACCGCCTGTTCTTGTTCCTCAAATACCTGGGACCGTTCGATCTCCTGCAATACGGCCTGCGCGCCTGCGCGCCGTTCGAGAAAAAGCTGCGGAACGCCGGCGTCGATATCGTCTACTTCACCACCACCTCCAACTGGAATCTGGTGCTCTACAAGCTGCCCTTCATCATCACGATCTTCGACGGCTGCCACCGTGATAGCCCGGAATTCGACGAAGTACGCGAATTCGCCCAGTTCGAGCGACGGGAAATCGTTTGGCGCAGCGCTTGCACCAAAGCCGCCCTTGTCATCACGAACGCCGAGGAGATCATCGATAAATTATGTTTTCGTTATGCGATGACGCGGGACCGCGCCGTCTGCATTCCTCTTTCGCCATCACCTTACGTCACCCGGGCGAACGCGGACGAGGCAACACGGGAACAGGATTCTGCGATTTTGAGCAGATACGGCCTGGAGCCAGGCTATCTGTTTTACCCTGCACAGTTTTGGTCGCATAAGAACCATGCGACCATCCTGCTCGCCATGCGCCTGCTGAGAGATCAAGGGCACAAGCATAAGCTGGTGCTGTGCGGCTCCGATCCTGGTGCACGATCCACTTTCGAGGCACTTGTCGCCCAGCACAAGCTTGAAGATTCCGTCCGTATCCTTGGCTTCGTCCCCTCCACGGAGCTTGCTGCCCTCTATCGCGCTGCAAATGCCTTGGTGATGGCTACCTATTTTGGTCCGACCAACCTCCCCCCCTTGGAAGCCTGGGCGGTCGGAACGCCCGTCATCTATCCGGAAGCATTGGCGGCGCAAGCCGGCGACGCAGCGATTCTATTCGACTACGATGATCCTGCATCGCTGGCCAGGGCCATCGTCAAGGTCGGCTCGGCCGAGGAGCGCTCCCGGCTCGCCGCCGCCGGCAAGGAGCGGCTCGCCTATTTCGCCGAACGGATCGACGAGGGACATCGCCAGCTGGCCAGGCATCTGATGCGGCTGCGATACCGCCGCTACCCCCAGATCTACTGACGCCCGCGCGAGCGACAAGGACCGTGGGCCGGATGCGCTGAAGCGCGATGAGATTTGGATGAATCGTCATCGCGCTTTGGATTGTTGTTTGCGCATGATCGTTCCGGAAAACCGCTTCGCACTTTTCCGGATCATGCTAGTTCGGCACCGCCGCCAGCACCCGCGCACGCACCCGCTGCATCAGAAGCGGACTGGCCGCGATGGCGGCGACCACGAGCCAGATCGTGCACTCGGCCAGGAAACGCAGCAGCCCTGCTCCCGGCACGATATCCCGGATCGCGGATCCGAGACCCCATCCGCCGAGGATGATCGTGGCCATGGTCGCGACCAGGACCAGCATGTGGCGGACCGGATGGGACAGCGTCTGGCGCACGATCGCGAGCGTCAGGATTCCGAACTGGGTCAGGTCGCTTGCGACGATCGCGATTGCGGCACCGAGCGGACCGAGCCGGGGAATCAGCACCGCCGACAGAACCAGGAAAACGCCTAACTGTACGCCCTTGGTCCGCACCAGAAGGTCTCCGCGATTGCTGTGGTTGGCGAAGCCGAGGGCCATCAGGGAAGGCGCGACGACTGCCGAACCTATCAGCAGCGTGACGGCGAGTGCGGCATCGTCGGGAATGCTGCCATGCGTCCACAATGCAAAGAAGTCCGACCAGAACGGCAACAGCCCGCCAACGATCAGGCTGGCCATCGCGGTGATGAACAGCGATCCGTAGGCATAGAGGCCGCGCAACCGCACCATGTCGCCGATCGCAAAATCGTGGCCGAGCTCCGCGCCGATCGGCAATGTCATCTGGATGCAGATGCCGCGCAGGAAGCTCGAGATCACGCGGATCAAGCCCCATTGCGCCACCGCCACGCGATCGGCAACCATCGCGCTCACCAGCAGCATCGGCGCATTGGCGAGTGCGATCTCCGTCAGATTGGCAACGGCGAATGGCAGCGCAAGACGGAATTGCCCGGCAGTCCATCGAAACGACGCGACCGCGCGTCTACGCTTCAGGAATGGCAGCTGGCGCGGGGCGTCGTAGACGACCAGGAACAGCGCGAACAGGATCTGCGTGGCGACGAAGGTGACGGCGACCGCAAGCAGGCTGCCGAGCCATGCGACCGCGATGAGCTGCCCGATTTGTCCGACCAGCAGCGCGACATTCTGCGACCACACCGCGCGGCTGTATTTGCCGCGCACGCGATAGAGCCCGGAGACGAGGTTGGCCGGAAGAGCGAGCAGCGTGCCGACGGTCATGACGATCATCGCGACGTCGAAGCCCTGCGTGTCGTGAAATCCGAGGACTGCCGCCGGCGGAAACAGCTCGGTAGCCGCAATCAGCAGGACGCCGAGCCCGACGACGATCGCCAAATAGAGCCGCATCATGCGCGCGTAGAAAGTCGCCGTACGTCCGTCGCAATCGACGCAGGCCTTGAACGCGAGAAAGCGGTTGATGGCGCGAAGCTGCAGGCCGGCATCGGCGACGACGACGAGGCTTCCGGCCGCATAGAGCGCGAGCCAGGCCGCGAGCAGATCGCCGGTCCAGAAATGCAAAAACGCCGGAATCAAAACGAGCTGCTGGGTCAGGCCAAGCAGCATCTGGACCACATTCGCAGACCAGCCATGAATGAGGCGGCGAAGGCGGCCGGTGGCGTTCATGCGGCGCTCAAGCTGCATATCAACGATAAATCAAAGACATAGCTTGGCCACCCGTTGGTCATCACAGGTGGATAGGGGCAACAACCACGTCTGCAGACCATCAACCCAACATCGGCCCCCAAGAGAGGTCAGACTATAATGAAGTGTCCTGTCGGGTCGACAAAATGAAATCCCGGATCGGCGTGGTCTGTACTGCCGCCGGTCAGGTCCTGCGCCGGGGAGGATGCGGCAACAACAGAGATTTGCGTAACATTGTGATTGTTGTTGGCCTCGTTGCTCTCCGAAATCGCATTATTGTAGTCGGCGAGTCCGCCGATGTAATACGTGCCGG
>NZ_JAFCLG010000031.1 GCF_018129685.1 Bradyrhizobium manausense | reverse complement strand
TTCCGCATCGCTGAGCCAGTAGACCTGCTTTGCCATTCAAGCCTCCCTTCCGTTGAGAAGCTTGAATCACAATCTAATTTCAGATGGAATCCCTATTGAGTACAGACCCTAGTGCACGCTCAGGCAAGACGCCCGGCGCGAATCACGCTCTAGAGTCCGGAATGGGAATGCCGTGCTGGGCCGATCAACGGCCCTGACCAGAGGATTCGCGAACCATGTCCGTTGCGCAAGTTGCAGTGCTGGACACCGCCTCCAACCGGACGCTCGCCGAACGGCTGATCGACCAGCTGGCCGACCGCATCGGCGGTCTCGGCGTCGAGCTCGCCGACATCGCCGGCAACGTGCAGGAGGTCGCGAGCCGCGTCGCCAACCAGTCGGAGCGGTTCCATCACCTGCAGACGACGGCTGAGACCATGGTCTCGGCCAACCGCGACATCGCCAACGCCTCGCAGGCGGTGCAGTCGACCGCATCGGCAGCCGTCGGCGAGATCGCGCAGTCGCGCGGTGCGGTCGACACCGCGGTCAGCCATATCTCCGCGCTCGTCGCGGCGGTGGAGCGGATCGAGGCGCGCCTCTCCGCCGTCGGCTCGGCGCTGGCGCAGGTCGCAAAGGTCTCCGGCTCGATCGAGGCGATCGCAAAGCAAACCAACCTGCTTGCGCTGAACGCGACGATTGAAGCCGCGCGCGCCGGCAATGCCGGACGCGGCTTTGCCGTGGTCGCAAGCGAGGTCAAGAATCTCGCGGAGGCCACCCGGCAGGCCACGCAGGAGATCTCCGACACCGTGCGCGATCTCGACGGCCAGATCGAAGGCCTGATCGGCGAGAGCGGCGATGCCTCGCAGCGCGCCAAGACCGCCGGCGAAGGCGCGCAAGCGATCTCCGGCATCATCTCGCGCGTCCAGCAGGGCTTCGCCTCGGTGGAAGCCGAGATCGACAGCGTCACGCGCGCGGCGACCTCCAATCTCGGCCATTGCGACACCGTCATCGCCGAGCTCAACGAGCTCGCCAAGGGCGTCGACCTCTCCTCGCGCGATCTCAAGAGCGCCGACCAGCGCGTGACGAAACTGCTCGACACCTCCGAAGGCCTGATCGCGCTGATCGCCGACAGCGGCGTCGAGACATCGGATGCGCCGCTGATACGGACGGTCGTCGAAACCGCCAAGCGGATCTCGGCCGAGTTCGAGGCCGCGATCGGCCGCGGCGAGATCACGCTCGACCAGCTCATGGACGAGAACTACCGCGAGATATCGGGCACCGATCCGAAGCAGTACACCACCGCCTATGTCGAATTCACCGACCGCGTGCTGCCCGCGATCCAGGATCCGATCCAGACATCGGATCCGCGCATCGTGTTCTGCGTCGCCTGGGCCAAGGGCGGGTACCTTCCGACGCACAATCCGAACTACCGGCTGCCGCAGGGCAAGGACCCGGTCTGGAACAACGCCAATTGCCGCAACCGCCGCCTGTTCACCGATCGCGCGGTGAAGAAGGTCGCGGCCAACACGAAACCGTTCCTGCTGCAAACCTATCGCCGCGACATGGGCGGCGGGCAGTTCGTGCTGATGAAGGACCTCTCGTCGCCGATCATGGTCCGCGGCAAGCACTGGGGCGCGTTCCGGATGGGTTTTCGGCAAAGCTGAGTCAGAAAAACAACCCCATGCACAGTAGCCGGGGCGAAGAAAATCAACGACTTAGCACCTCATCACGCTCGAGGCGCCTGATGACCCCTTGACCCGTCGGGCAAAACAGGCGCATAATGCGATTATTCCGAAATCGCATCTTGCCCTCCGGCGAGATGAGCCATCGCCGTTGAAATCCCGGCGGCGGCCGGAGCAAGCGCCTCGTCCTTCGAGACGACCGCTTTCAGCGGTCTCCTCAGGATGAGGCTGAGTGGCAGGCGTGCCCGTCGGAATTGCTGCCACACATTCCGTCCTCATCCTGAGGGCCCGCCGAAGGCGGGCGTCTCGAAGGATGGGTCGCAAGCAAGGACGTGCCGCCGATTTCCCAATCGCACGACTTTCGTCATCGCGTGATTTTGCGCGTTCGCACGATCGTCTGCGGCGATCATCGGCGCGCATGACGAAAATGTGCCAAAACATGACGCTTATCATATCAATTAGCCTGGAATCGCCGCAATGATCGCCGCACGAATTCGTGAACGTCATGGCCTGACGCGCTGGCCGCGCAGATATGCATTGCTGCGAATTTGGAAGCTTCATCGTTTCGCATCGGTATGATTATGGTCGCGCGCGAGTTCGCCGGCTGGATCGCCGCAAGCGATCGGGCGAAGAAGGGAATGCATATGGCAACAACTCTCACCATCAACGGCGAAACGAAGTCCTTCGACGCGCCACCGGACATGCCGCTGCTGTGGGTGCTGCGCGATATCTTAGGTATGACCGGCACGAAATTCGGCTGCGGCATCGCGCAGTGCGGCGCCTGCACCGTGCATGTCGACGGCAAGGCGGTGCGCTCCTGCGTGCTGCCGGTCAGCGCGGTCGAAAGCCGCGCCATCACCACGATCGAGCATGTCGGCAGCACGCCGTCGGGCGCGAAGGTGCAGAAGGCCTGGCTCGATGCCGAAGTGATCCAGTGCGGCTATTGCCAGTCCGGCCAGATCATGTCCGCCGCGGCCCTTCTGGCGGCAACACCCAATCCTGACGACGCCGACATCGATGCGGCGATGGCCGGCAACATCTGCCGCTGCGGCACCTATGTGCGCATCCGCGAGGCCATCAAGCTCGCCGCCTCCGGCCGTCAGTCGTGAGATCAGCCATGAATGCACATAACAGCGTCTCTCGCCGCGCGCTTCTGACCGGCGGCCTCACCACCGGCGTCCTGCTCGCCTTCCATCTGCCGCTGCGCGCCGCCGTCAACGAGCCGGCGCAGAAGGACGCGACCGACGGCAAGTTCGCGCCCAACGCCTTCATCCGCATCGACGAGACCGGCCGCACCGTGCTGATGATGCCGCAGGTCGAGATGGGCCAGGGCGTCTACACCTCGATTGCGATGATCCTGGCCGAGGAGCTCGACGCCGATTGGAGCAAGGTCGAGGTGCAGCACGCGCCGCCGAGCGACAAGCTCTACGCCAACCCGGTGTTCGGCTTGCAGGCCACGGGCGGCTCGACCTCGATCCGCGCCTGGTGGAAGCCGCTGCGTGCGGCAGGCGCCACGGCGCGCGCGATGCTGATACAGGCTGCCGCCGCGCAATGGCAGGTCGAACCCGCGAGCTGCACGGCAGCGAAGGGCGAGGTCGCCCATGCCGCGAGCGGCCGCAAGCTCGGCTATGGCGAACTGGCGCTTGCAGCCCAGAGCCAGACGCCGCCGAAAGACGTTGCGGTCAAGGACCCCAAGGATTTCGTCCTGATCGGCCAGCCGCTGAAGCGGCTCGACACACCTGACAAGGTGAACGGCAAGGCGCTCTACGGCATCGATGCGATCCTGCCCGACATGAAGATCGCCGCGATCACCAATTGTCCCGTGTTCGGCGGCAAGGTCGGCAAGGTCGACGACAGCGCGGCGATGAAAATCGCCGGCGTGCGCAAGGTCGTGGTGCTCGACGATTCCGTCGCCGTGATCGGCGATCACATGTGGGCGGCAAAGCAGGGTCTCGACGCGCTCAAGATCGAGTGGGACGAAGGGGCGAACGCAAAAATCTCCACCAAGGACATCTGGGAGGACCTGCGCAAGGCCAGCGAGAAGGATGGAGCGGTCGCGAAATCCACCGGCGACATCGCCAAGGGGCTGGCGAGCGGCGACAAGTTCGAGGCGAGCTTCGAATTGCCCTTCCTGGCGCATGCCTCGATGGAGCCGATCAATGCCACCGTCCACGTCAGGCCCGACGCCTGCGAGATCTGGACCGGCACGCAGATCATGACGCGGGTGCAGTCGGAGGCGGCGAAGGCCGCCGGCGTTCCCGTCGACAAGGTGATCGTGAACCAGCATCTGCTCGGCGGCGGCTTTGGTCGCAAGCTCGAGCCCGATATGGTGATCGCGGCGGTGAAAATCGCAAAACAGGTCGACTATCCCGTCAAGGTGATCTGGACCCGCGAGGAGGACATCCAGCACGACGTCTACCGCCCTGTTTATCGCGACCAGGTCGCCGCGACATTGGTCGATGGCAAGGTGTCGGCCTGGAAATACAAGATCGCCGGCTCCGCGGTGATCGCACGCTGGCTGCCGCCGGCCTTCCAGAAGGGCATCGATATCGACGCGGTGGATGCTGCGGTCGATGCCCCCTA
Source organism: Bradyrhizobium manausense (assembly GCF_018129685.1). Taxonomy (GTDB): domain Bacteria; phylum Pseudomonadota; class Alphaproteobacteria; order Rhizobiales; family Xanthobacteraceae; genus Bradyrhizobium; species Bradyrhizobium manausense_D. The sequence goes on along the minus strand of NZ_JAFCLG010000031.1, from coordinate 48,416 downwards.
CGACTTCCCCAACTTTCAGGTCGAATACGTCCGCGCCGAGCCGCCGGCAGTGCCGACCGGCTTCTGGCGCGGCGTCGGCCCGAACAACAACGTGTTCGCGTTTGAATGCGCGATGGACGAGCTGGCGCGCAAGGCCGGCAAGGACCCGGTCGAATTCCGCCGCGCTCATCTGACCAAGAACCCGCGCGCGCTGGCCGTGCTGAACTTGGTCGCGGAAAAATCCGGATGGGGCCAGCCACTGCCGCCGCGGGTCGGCCGCGGCGTCTGCGTGCAACCGTCGTTTGCGAGCTATCTGGCGACCGTGGTGGAGGCGGAGATCGACGACATCGGCGAGATCGTGCTTCGCCGCGTCACCTCGGTGGTCGACACCGGCATTGCGGTCAACCCCGACACGGTGAAGGCGCAGATCGAGGGCGGCCTGATCTTCGGCCTCACCGCCGCGCTGTATGGCGAGATCACCATCGAGAAAGGCCGCGTGCAGCAATCGAACTTCCACGACTACCGCGTGATGCGCATCAACGAGACGCCGAAGGTCGAGGTCACCGTGGTCAAGAGCGGCGAAGCGCCCGGCGGCATCGGCGAGGCCGGCGTCAACGCCGGACCTCCGGCGCTGCGCAACGCGATTTACGCCGCGACCGGCGTGGCGCTGCGGCGCTTACCTATCGATCGGAAACTGCTGGCTGTGGGGAAGAAGGCATGAGCCGGACGATGCGTATCCTTGCGAGCCTCGTCGTGATCGCGATCATCGCGATCGGGATCGGCGTCTTCATCATCCGCGGGCCCGGTCCGCTGGATTTCGCAGGCGGCACCAAGGTGGCGCTGGCGGATTACCGCGCCGGCAAGCCGACCGGCGTGCCCGCCAGGCTCGAGAAGGCTGGCCTCGTCGAGCGCGGCGAATATCTCGCCAAGGCGGCCGACTGCATGGTCTGCCACACCAAGCCCGGCGAGAAGGACTATGCCGGCGGGCTCGCCTTCAAGCTGCCGTTCGGCACGCTCTATTCCACCAACATCACGCCGGACAAGGACACCGGCATCGGCAATTACAGCGACCAGGATTTTCTCAACGCGGTCCAGCGCGGCAAGCGCCACGACGGCGCCCGGCTCTATCCGGCGATGCCGTACACCTCCTACACCTATATGAGCGACGAGGACGTGCTGGCGGTGAAGGCCTATCTCTTCAGCCTGCCGGCGGTGCGCGCCAAGGCGCCTGACAACACGCTGTCGTTCCCGTTCAACCAGCGCTGGGCGATGATGTTCTGGTCGGCCGTGTTCAACCCGGACACGCGCTTTGCGCCCGATAGCTCGAAGAGCCCGGAATGGAACAGAGGCGCGTATCTCGCCGAAGCGCTGGCGCATTGCGGCGAGTGCCACACGCCGCGCAATCTCGGCTTCGCGCTGGATAACCGCAAGAAGTTCGCCGGCGCCATCACGGCCGGCTGGCACGCCTTCAACATCTCCTCCGACAAGGCGACGGGTCTCGGCAATTGGAGCGATGCGGATCTGATCTCCTATCTGTCGCTCGGTCACGCACCGGGCCACGGCTCGGCCTCGGGTCCGATGGGCGAAGCCGTCGACCACAGCTTTAGCCAGTTTGCGCCGGAGGACATCAAGAGCATCGTTGCGTATCTGCGCAGCGTGCCACCGGTCGCCTCGTCCGACCTGCCGGCCACCACGGCGCCTGTCGCACCTGCGTCCCACAAGGACGGCGTGACAGCGGACGCACGCGGCAAAAAAGTGTTCGCCAGCGCCTGCGCCAGTTGCCATGGCTGGAGCGGCGAAAGCCCGGTCTCGCCGATGGCGACACTCACCGGCACCTGGGCCGTCAACGACCCCGCCGCGACCAACGTCGCGCAGATCGTGATCTCGGGCACCAGGCGGCACACGCCCGATGGTGCGCTGTCGATGCCGGCGTTCGGCAATGCCTACAGTGACGACGAGATCGCGGCGGTCGCGAACTATGTCACGGCGCGGTTCGGGACCAAGGGCTCGAAGCTGACGGCGAAGGATGTGGCGGAGCTGCGGGAGCAGACGGCGGAGTAGGTTTCCGACGTTACTTGCGGCGAGATTGATGCGCACTCGCGCGCGTCAATCTCCGCTGTCGTCCCGGACCAGCGAAGCGCCGATCCGGGACCCATACGCCGCAGCAATAGTTTTGCGAAGACGAGTAATGACCATCTCGCGCGACAACTACTGCTGCGGCGTATGGGTCCCGGCCTTCGCCGGGACGACACTCAAGGGTGCAGCGCCGCTAACTCAACCAGCTTTGGCTAGAGAGCGGCCCTCTCCACAAACAGCGACATCGCCCGATCGAACGTCGGAGGCTTGAAGCCCTTGTACTCCCGCATGATCATCGCCCTGACGGCTGCGAGGTCCGGCTTGCTGTCAGGCAAAGGCTCGGGATTTTTGTCTGACCGAATGAAATCCGGCGCCGTAACAGGCAATTTGTACAGGTTGAAATCGCTTCGGCGCGTCGCGAAATCGGCTTGCAGATAGCCATCCGCCATCATCGCACTGGCCGGAGCCAGGTAGAATCCATCTTCGCGATAGGGACCGAGAACCGAAAAGGTCCTGGAGCCTTTGGCAACACCGACAAGTTCATGACTGAGGCGCACCAGCTCGACATCCTTGCCGCCGGCCCTGATGTGCACCCGTCGCAGGGGCAGCTCTGCGGCGTCCTGCGTTACGACGCTGACGAGCACGAGCACATGCTTTGCGGTCGCGGCATACTCCTCGGGGGACATCGGCCAGGCGAAATCGGTCGCCGAGCCTCGCGCCGCGCTTGGTACTATCCGCGCCGTCTCCTTGGCGGACTTCTCCAACCGCTCCGCGATATCGGCAGGAGACACGGCCCCTCGCGTCGCCGGCCGCGGCTTGCTCATGATCTGCGCCAGCGCACCATTGGCGAGCAGCAGCAACAGCAGGACGACGGCAATCCTTCGCACCACGGCCCTCCGGAAGAATTCAGCTCAACCAGAATTTCGGCGTCGTCGGCTCCAGCCTTCCGCCGACGCGCACCGGCGCGATTCTCAGCGCCAGCCCCGTGGCGTCATCCGTCTCGACCGCGACGCCGCTGAGCGTCGCGACGCCCGCGGCGGGCTCGAACCGGCCCGACGGAATTCCCGACGTGAACCTGCGCAGCGGTTCTTCCTTCTGCATGCCGATGATGGAATCGTAATCGCCGGTCATGCCGGCGTCGGTCATGTACGCTGTGCCGCCTGAGAGGATCTGGTGGTCGGCGGTCGGCACATGCGTATGCGTGCCGACGACGAGGCTGGCGCGGCCGTCGCAGAAGAAGCCGATGCCCTGCTTCTCGCTTGAAGCCTCGCAATGGAAGTCGACGACGATGGCGTCGGCGGCGACGCCGAGCGGACAGGCCCCGAGCTCACGTTCGAGTGCGGCGAAGGGATCGTCGAACGGCGTCATGAAGACGCGCCCGAGCGCGTTGACGACGAGCGCATGCCTGCCGTTCTTGGTCTCGACCAGGGCGGCACCACGGCCGGGCGTGCCGCGCGGATAATTCGCCGGCCGCACCAGGCGGTCGGCGCGCTCGATGAACACGAGCGCCTCGCGCTGGTCCCAGGAGTGATTGCCCAAGGTCACCGCATCGGCGCCGGCGTCGAGAAACTCCTGATAGATCGCTTCCGTGATACCGAAGCCGCCGGCCGAGTTCTCGCCGTTGACGACGACGAAATCGAGCGACCAGTCCTTGATCATGCCGGGCAGATATTCGGCGATGGCGTTGCGCCCGCTACGGCCGACGACATCACCCACGAACAGAATGCGCAACTTCAGAACTCCGGAAATCGAACAGTTCCGATTCCGTTAGCACATAATCCAGCGCCACGTCGTGGGCTAGTGCCGGCACCGCCTCGATCTCCTGCACTGCAAAAGCAAGGCCGATGCCGACGATGGTCTTGGTCTTGCGCAGATGCGCGAAGGTGAAATCGTAATGCCCCGCGCCATAGCCGATGCGATGGCCGAGACGGTCGAACGCGGCGAGCGGCGTCAGCATGACGTCGGGAATGACCTCGGCGGCCGCCGGCGACGGCTCGGGAATGCCGAGCGGGCCGAGCATCAGGCGGTCGTTCGGATGGAAGAGACGGAAGACCAGCGCCTGGCCGCGCGCGGTGACGCAAGGCAGCGCCAGCCTGGCGCCCTCGTCCGCAAGCTTCCTCATCAGCGGCAAGGGGTCGATCTCGCTGCGGATCGGCGAGTAGCCGGAGACGATGCTGCCGGGCAGCAGCTTGAACGGCAGACCGCGCTTGGCGAGCTTCGCAGCGGCGGCGCTGCGCTTCTTTTCGCTGAGCGCCTCGCGCGCCGCGAGGGCTTTGGCGCGGAGTTCGGATTTGGTGTTGGACATGTGCGTTTGCTCCGAAGGCGAAGTCTTGCTCCGCCGTCATCACCCCGCCTCGTACGCCCTTGCGCACTGGAGCGGGTGATCCAGTATTCCAGAGACGGTCGTGATTCACACACAGGCCGCGGCGTACTGGATGCCCCGGTCCTCCGTGCGCAACTGCGCACTCGGCCGGAGCATGACAAAACTGAACTGGCCGCAGTTTCGACAAGCACAAACCAGCAAACGAAGTGCGAAGCCGCAGACGCCGTTGAAGCACTCGATCCCGGAGTTCCCTACGAAAGTAGGTGGGCACCATATGTCCGGGCCCACGGGCCCGGCCAGGGACAGTTCCCTAAAGGATCGATAAGGCCCCGGGGATATATGGCTCCTGACGCGCGTCGCAGCCTCGCTTTGACAATGTAACAACGATGCTGACGAATCGCCAGCCCGGCGGGAGTGTGCACACTTGCTTGCCGAGTTCACCGGTGAGCTCCCTCTCCAGCCTGCGGGAGAGGGTTGGGGAGAGGGCTTTCTCCTCTGGGGGATGTCCCGTTGCGGAGACACCCTCTCCCCGACCCTCCCCCGCAAGCGGGGGAGGGAGCGCACTGCTCGCGTGGCCTCACCCGATCGCGATCCCGCCTCCGACGGTCCGGTTCAGGACCTGGGTCGACTTCTCGATGCGTTCGGCGGCCGAGTTCAGCGCGTTGACCACGGCGGTCTGGGTCAACCTGGCACGCTCGACGGCCGCATTGCGGAAATCCCTGAGTTCAGTCAGCTCCTGCTCCATGGTGCGGATGCGGTTGCCGGCGTCGACCAGCTCGTCGCAGACGGTCAGCGCCGCCATCACGGTGAGGCGCGCATCGCCGATCTCGCCGAATTTTCCGCGCAGCGACTGAATCCGCGTCTCCAGGCTCTCGGCGAGCTTGAGCAGCCGTACCTCCTGACCCTCTTCGCAGGCCATGCGGTATTGCCGGGCGTTGATGGTGACGTTGATGTGGCTCATCCATCCTCTCCGGTATCGAGCACCGAGCGTATCGTGACGATCGCGGAATCCAGCCGATCGGAGATCTCGCGGTTGGTCCGCTCGAGCTTGCGCGCCTTCACCAGCGCGCCGTCGAGTTCGTCGGCAAGCCGCGAGCGGTCCGCGCCCAGCGCCTGGATGCGCGTCGCGAGCTCGTTCTCGTCGCGATCGGCATCGCGCCGCCGCTCGACCGCGCTTTCGAGCGCGTCCAGCGCCGCCACCAGCCTGCGGGTCGCGATCTCGATCTCGACGGCGGATGACTCCGTCATGGCAGAGCTTTTGGATACGCGATCGTTCATGCAGTCAGCGGCGGAACCTGTGGGCCTTGCCCGTGGCCTTTACCTTGAGGGCTTGCCGGCCGGCAAAAGACTCGGTTCGGCAAGCGGTTAGAAGCAGAAATTTACGTGGCAAGCCAGCGAAGCGCAACGCCGCCGCGAAACTATGCACCGATAAGCAGCTTTTCGCGCCGTCGCGCGTTTGATGACCTTGGACTCCCGGAACCGAGGTGCTATCCCAGCGCCGACTTTCAGTGGCCGAAAGGCTCCTTCCCGCGCGGGCTTACCCTTCGCCAAGCGCCTCATTTCAGACGGATTTCAGACATGACGCAGGTCGATCCCAACCGTATGGCCAACGCGATCCGCGGCCTTGCCATGGACGGTGTGGAGAAAGCGAAATCGGGCCATCCCGGCCTGCCGATGGGCGCCGCCGACATGGCGACCGTGCTGTTCACGCAATTCCTGAAATACGACGCCGCCGTCGTCGACTGGCCCGATCGCGACCGCTTCGTGCTCTCGGCCGGTCACGGCTCGATGCTGCTCTATGCGCTGCTGTATCTGACCGGCAATGCCGACATGACGCTCGACCAGCTCAAGCAGTTCCGTCAGCTCGGCGGGCTCACGCCGGGTCACCCCGAGAACTTCCACACCAAGGGCATCGAGACCACCACCGGCCCGCTCGGCCAGGGCATCGCGACCGCGGTCGGCATGGCGCTCGCCGAGAAGATGCTCGCCGCCGAATTCGGCAAGAAGATCGTCGACCACCACACCTATGTGCTCGCCTCCGACGGCGACCTGATGGAAGGCATCTCGCAGGAAGCGATCGCGATGGCCGGCCACTGGAAGCTCAACAAGCTGATCGTGCTCTACGACGACAACGGCATTTCGATCGACGGCCCGACCTCGATCGCCGACTCGGTCGATCAGGTGAAGCGCTTCAAGGCGTGCGGCTGGGCCGCCGAGAAGATCGACGGCCACGACCAGGCCGCCATCGCCGCCGCGATCACCCGCGCGCAAAAATCCAGCAAGCCGACGCTGATCGCCTGCCGCACCACCATCGGCTTCGGCGCGCCGCACAAGGCGGGGACCTCGAAGGCCCACGGCGAAGCGCTCGGCGCCGACGAGCTCAAGGCCGCCAAGGAAAATCTCGGCATCTCGCTCGAGCCGTTCTCGGTGCCCGACGACGTGCTGAAAGCCTGGCGCGCAGCCGGCAGCCGCGGCGCCGCGGCCCGTCAGGAATGGGAAGGCCGGTTCGGCGAACTCGGCAGCCGCAAGCGCGCCGAGTTCGAGCGCCGCCTGCGCCACGAACGTCCGGCTTCGCTCGCCAAGGCGTTCCGCGCCTACAAGAAGGAGCTGCTGGAGAAGCCGATGACCGCGGCGACCCGCAAGTCCTCGGAAGCGGTGATCGAGGTGATCGCCGGCGCGATGCCGATGGAATTCCTCGCCGGCTCCGCCGATCTCACCGGCTCGAACAACAACAAGGCGAAGTCGGCAACCGCCTTCTCCGCCAAGACGCCGAAGGGCCGCTTCATCCACTACGGCATCCGCGAGCACGGCATGGCCGCCGCGATGAACGGCATCTTCCTGCACGGCGGCTTTGCGCCGAATGGCGCGACCTTCCTGGTGTTCACCGACTATGCGCGTCCCGCGATGCGCCTTGCCGCGCTGATGGGGACCGGCGTCGTCTACGTGATGACGCACGATTCCATCGGCCTTGGCGAAGACGGCCCGACCCATCAGCCGGTCGAGCATCTCGCCGCGCTTCGCGCCATCCCGAACATGCGCGTGTTCCGTCCGTGCGACGCCATGGAGGTCGCCGAGTGCTGGGAACTGGCGCTGAACCGCATCGACGGTCCGACCGTGCTGGCGCTGACGCGCCAGAACCTGCCGCAGCTCCGCACGTCAGCGCCGAACGAAAATCCGTGCGCAGCCGGCGCCTATGAGCTGGTGGCCGCGGAAGGCGAAGCCAAGGCGACGCTGTTCGCCTCGGGCTCCGAGGTCGAGATCGCGGTCGCCGCCCAGAAGCAGCTGGCCGAGCGCGGTATCCCGTCGCGAGTGGTCTCGGTGCCCTCGCTCGAGCTGTTGTTAGCGCAACCAGAGGCCAAGCGCGCCGCCATCATCGGTCACGCGCCGGTGAAGGTCGCGATCGAGGCCGCCGTGCGCTGGGGCTGGGATGCCGTGATCGGCCATGATGGCGAATTTATCGGCATGCATTCCTTCGGCGCCAGCGCGCCGGCGAAGGACCTTTACAAGCATTTCGGCATTACCGCCGAGGCGGCAGTTAACGCTGTGCTGAAGCGCGTCTCCTGAGTGTTGAGCTTGTCAAAAAAAAGGACTACGACTTCGCTCATATGATCAAGCACCGCCCGGCCGAACCGGGCGTCCGGCCCTAAAAAACCCTCGCAGGCGCGCGATCCGCGCGTTGTGCGGGACGACAGCGGTCATTGAAGGAGACGAAACATGGCAGTCCGCGTTGGAATCAACGGTTTTGGTCGCATCGGCCGCAACGTCCTGCGGGCGATCGCCGAGTCCGGCCGCAAGGACATCGAGGTCGTCGGCATCAACGATCTCGGTCCGGTCGAGACCAACGCTCACCTGCTTCGTTTCGACAGCGTCCATGGCCGCTTCCCCGGCACCGTGACCGTCGACGGTGACTCGATCAATCTCGGCAGCGGCAAGATCAAGGTGACCGCCGAGCGCGATCCCTCGAAACTGCCCTGGAAGGATCTCGGCGTCGACATCGCGCTCGAATGCACCGGCATCTTCACCTCGAAGGACAAGGCCTCGGCGCATCTGACCGCCGGCGCCAAGCGCGTGCTGGTCTCCGCACCCGCGGACGGCGCCGACGCCACCATCGTCTTCGGCGTCAACCACGAGACCCTGACCCGGGATCATCTGGTCGTCTCCAACGGTTCCTGCACCACCAACTGCCTCGCGCCGATCGCGAAGGTGCTGAACGATCTCGTCGGCATCGAGACCGGCTTCATGACCACGATCCACGCCTATACCGGCGACCAGCCGACGCTGGACACGCTGCACAAGGATCTCTACCGCGGCCGCGCGGCTGCGATGTCGATGATCCCGACCTCGACCGGCGCCGCCAAGGCGATCGGCCTGGTGCTACCCGAGCTGAAGGGCAAGCTCGACGGCGTCGCGATCCGCGTGCCGACCCCGAACGTCTCGGTCGTCGACCTCAAGATCGTCGCCAAGCGCGCCACCGACGTCAAGGAAATCAACGCGGCGATGAAGCGCGCCTCCGAGCAGCAGCTCAAGGGCGTGCTCGGCTACACCAGCGCGCCGAACGTCTCGATCGACTTCAACCACGACCCGCACTCCTCGACCTTCCACGAGGACCAGACCAAGGTGCAGAACGGCACGCTGGTGCGCGTGATGTCCTGGTACGACAACGAGTGGGGCTTCTCGAACCGCATGGCCGACACCGCCGTCGCGATGTCGAAGGTGATCTAAGAACGTAGGTCTCGTGTCCCGGACGCGGTGCAGCGCCCTTGCGCTGCTCCGCAGAGCCGGGACCCATTCAACCGCGGACTCGCCGCAATGTGAGTCCCGGTTCTGCAGCGCACCGCTTCGCGGCTAGCGCAGCGCCCGGGACAAGAGAGAGCGTCCGATGACCAACAAATTCCGCACCCTCGACGACGTTGACGTGAAGGGCAAGCGCGTGCTGCTGCGCGTCGATCTCAACGTGCCCATGGACAATGGCCGCGTCACCGACGCGACCCGGCTCGAGCGCGTCGCGCCGACCATCACCGAAATCTCGGACAAGGGCGGCAAGGTCATCCTGCTCGCACATTTCGGCCGGCCGAAGGGACGCGATCCCAAGGAGTCGCTTCTGCCCGTTGCGGAAGCGCTGGCCAACGTCGTGAAGAAGCCGGTCGCCTTCGCCGAGGATTGCATCGGCGAGCCCGCGGCCAAGGCTGTGGCAGCCCTGAAGGATGGCGACATCCTCTGTCTGGAAAACACCCGCTTCCACAAAGAAGAGGAAAAGAACGATCCGGCCTTCGTCGCGGAACTGGCAAAGCTCGGCGACCTCTGGGTCAATGACGCGTTCTCGGCGGCGCACCGCGCCCACGCCTCGACCGAAGGGCTCGGCCACAAGCTGCCGGCGTATGCCGGCCGCACCATGCAGGCCGAGCTCGATGCGCTGGAGAAGGCGCTTGAAGCGCCGACCAAGCCCGTCATCGCCATCATCGGCGGCGCCAAGGTCTCGACCAAGATCGACCTGCTGGAAAACCTCGTCACCAAGGTCGATGCGCTGGTCATCGGCGGCGGCATGGCCAACACCTTCCTGCACGCCCAGGGCGTCGGAATCGGCAAGTCGCTGGCCGAGAAGGATCTCGCAGCCACGGCGCTGCGCATCATGGAGAAGGCGGAAGCCGCCAACTGCGCGATCATCCTGCCGGTGGACGCCACCGTCGCCTATCACTTTGCCGCCAACGCGCCCTCGCACGCCTACGGCCTCGATGCGATCCCGGCCGACGGCATGATCCTGGACGTCGGCCCGCAATCGATCGCGCGCATCCACGCCGCCATCGACGATGCCGCCACACTGGTCTGGAACGGACCGCTGGGCGCGTTCGAGATGCAGCCGTTCGACCGCGGCACGGTCGCGGCGGCCAAGCATGCGGCCGAGCGCACCAAGGCGAAGAAGCTGATCTCGATTGCCGGCGGCGGCGACACCGTTGCGGCCCTCAACCAGGCCCATGTGGCCGGTCAGTTCACCTATGTCTCGACCGCCGGTGGCGCATTTCTTGAATGGATGGAAGGCAAGCCCCTGCCCGGCGTCGAGGTTCTGCGCATCAAGTAATTCAACGGCAAGAAGCAAGCGGCCCTTAGGCCCGGAACGGAGAAAACACAGATGGCTCGGATCACGTTGCGTCAATTGCTCGACCACGCGGCTGAGAACGATTACGGCGTACCGGCCTTCAACATCAACAACATGGAACAGGCCCTGGCGATCATGGACGCGGCCAACCAGGTCGACGCGCCCGTCATCATCCAGGCCTCGCGCGGTGCGCGCTCCTACGCCAACGACGTCATGCTCAAGCACATGATGGACGCAGTGACCGAGATCTACCCGCACATTCCGGTCTGCGTGCATCTCGACCACGGCAACGAGGCCGCGACCTGCATGACCGCGATCCAGGCCGGCTTCACCTCCGTCATGATGGACGGCTCGCTCAAGGCCGACGGCAAGACCCCCGGCGACTGGGCCTACAATGTCGGCGTCACCAAGACCGTGACCGACATGGCCCATCTCGGCGGCATCTCGGTCGAGGGCGAGCTCGGCGTGCTCGGCTCGCTCGAAACCGGCATGGGCGACAAGGAAGACGGCCACGGCGCCGAAGGCAAGCTCAGCCACGACCAGCTGCTGACCAATCCGGACGAGGCCGTGAAGTTCGTCCAGGAGACCAAGGTCGATGCGCTCGCGATCGCGATGGGCACGTCGCACGGCGCCTACAAGTTCACCCGCAAGCCTGATGGCGACATCCTCGCCATGAACGTGATCGAGGAGATCCACCGCAAGCTGCCGAACACGCATCTGGTGATGCACGGCTCCTCGTCGGTGCCGCAGGACCTCCAGGAGATCATCAACAAGTTCGGCGGCAAGATGAAGCCGACCTGGGGCGTGCCGGTGTCCGAGATCCAGCGCGGCATCAAGAACGGCGTGCGCAAGATCAACATCGACACCGACAACCGCATGGCCATGACCGGCCAGATCCGCAAGGTTCTGAGCGAGCACCCGGAAGAGTTCGATCCGCGCAAGTATTTGAAGCCTGCGATGGAAGCCATGACCAAGCTGTGCAAGCAGCGGCTGCAGGAGTTCAACACCGCCGGCCAGGCTTCGAAGTTCAAGAAGATCCTGACCCCCGCCGACATGGCCAAGCGCTACGCCAAGGGCGAGCTGGATCCGAAGGTGGCGTGACCTATCTTGCCCCTGCCTCAGCGAGTTCGGATCACCTCTCCCCGTCGGGGAGAGGTCGATTTGCGCAAGCAAATCGGGTGAGGGTTCAGGTCCCTCGATAGGGCTAAACCCCTCACCCGGCGCTTCGCGCCGACCTCTCCCGATGGGAGAGGTGCGGGAGCCAGCCTCACCTCGCCCTTTTACCCTGCGACCAACGTTGTCTCGGCAATTGCCCGAGAACCGTCTATTTTCACCGGCAAGGGCAGAATCGTTTTGGGAGGACCTCTCGATGAATCTGACTGAGCTCAACAGGATCGCGACCGCCATGGTCGCGCCGGGCAAGGGCATCCTTGCCGCCGACGAATCCTCCGGCACCATCAAGAAGCGGTTCGATGCGATCGGCGTGGAATCGACGGAAAGCAACCGCCGCGACTATCGCGAGATGCTGTTCCGCGCCAAGGAGGCCATGAGCCAGTACATTTCGGGCGTGATCCTCTATGACGAGACGATCTGGCAGAATGCCAAGGACGGCACGCCGCTGGTCAAGCTGATCGAACAGAGCGGCGCCATTCCCGGTATCAAGGTCGACGAGGGCACGCAGGCCCTGCCGATGTGCCCGGGCGAGCTGGTCACTGTCGGGCTCGACAGGCTCGCCGAGCGCCTGAAGACATATTACGAGCGCGGCGCCCGTTTCGCCAAATGGCGCGCGGTGATCGACATTGCCAGCGGGATTCCCTCGATGACCGCGATCAGCGTCAACGCGCATGCGCTGGCGCGCTACGCCGCGCTGTGCCAGGCCGCGCAGATCGTTCCGATCGTCGAGCCGGAGGTGCTGATGGACGGCGATCACGACATCGATCGCTGCTATGAGGTGACGAGCCGCGTGCTCAACAAGACGTTCCAGGAGCTGCGCCTGCAGCGCGTCGCGCTCGAAGGCATGGTGCTGAAGCCGAACATGGCGATATCAGGCAAGACATGCGCGAAACAGGCCACCGTCGAGGAGGTCGCGGAGAAGACCATCCGGCTGCTGAAGGCCTGCGTGCCCGCGGCCGTCCCCGGCATCGCCTTCCTCTCCGGCGGCCAGTCGGATGAAGAGGCGACCGCGCATCTCAACGCCATGCACAAGCTCGGTCCGCTGCCCTGGGGCCTGACCTTCTCCTACGGCCGCGCGCTGCAGGCCGCGCCGCAGAAGGCCTGGTCGGGCAGGCCTGAGAATGTCGCGGCCGGACAGAATGCATTCGCTCATCGTGCCCGCATGAACGGCCTCGCCTCCAGGGGCGAATGGCACAGCAGCCTGGAACAGAAGGCAGCCTAGATCTTGTCGAACAAATCGCCTCCGCCGCGCCCGGCGCCGCGCCTTTATCTTGCGACGCCCGTGCTCGATGATCCCGCCGCGCTCCTCGCCGAGCTGCCTGATCTGCTCGCCGCCGCCGATGTCGCGGCCGTGCTGGTGCGGCTGAAGGAGACCGACCAGCGCACCATGATCTCGCGGATCAAGACGCTGGCGCCGGTGGTGCAGAACGCGGGCGCGGCGCTGCTCGTCGACGGCCACCCTGAAATCGTCGCGCGCGGCGGCGCCGACGGCGCGCATCTGCCCGATGTCGCCGCGCTGGAAGAGGCGATGCCCTCGCTCAAGCCCGATCGCATCGCCGGCGTCGGCGGGCTCGAGACACGCCACGAATCCATGAATGCGGGCGAGATGGGCGCCGACTATTTGCTGTTCGGCGAGCCCGACGCCAAAGGCCAGCGGCCGTCATCCCAGGCAATTGCCGAGCGGCTGGACTGGTGGGCCGAACTGTTCGAGCCGCCCTGCGTCGGCTTCGCCGTCTCGTTCGAGGAAGCCTATGACTTCGCCGCCAGCGGCGCCGATTTCGTGCTGGTCGGCGATCTCGTCTGGGCCGACCCGCGCGGCCCCAAGGCCGCGCTGATCGAGGCCGATGCCGCGATCAAGAAGGCCTACGCGGCCGTTGCCGCAGGCCAGGGCTAGCGCCCGCCATGACGCTTCCGCGCATCACCCTTCTTGCAGCGTTGCTGCTGGCGACGCCCGCGCTGGCGCAGCTCCAGATCACGCCACCGGCGACGATCCCGAGCCCGGCGCCCGACAAGCAGAAGGCCAAGGAGCCGCCCAAGGAAAAGCCAAAGGAAAAACCAAAGGCCGCGCCACACACGATCGCCAAAAAGAAGGAGGCCGCACCGTCGTCGAAGCCGGCGGCCTCGCCGAGCCCGACGCTGCCGGCAACCGTGATCCCCGCGCCGCCAGCCGACAATCCCAATGTCGACCTGGTGTTCGGCGCCTATCAGCGCGGCCAGTACAAGACCGCCTTCGACCTCGCCACAGCGCGCGCCAACGCCGGCGATGCCAAGGCCATGACCATGCTGGGCGAGCTCTATTCCAACGCCATGGGCATCCGGCGCGACTACGCCAAGGCGGTCGAATGGTACAAGCGCGCGTCCGACGCCGGCGACCGCGAGGCGATGTTTGCACTCGCCATGCTGCGCATCGCCGGCCGCGGCGGCCCGGTCGACAAGGGCGAAGCGGTCAAGCTGATGGCCTCCGCTGCCAAGCTCGGCGAGCCCAAAGCCGCCTATAACCTCGCTCTGCTTTATCTTGATGGCCAGACCCTGCCGCAGGACGTCAAGCGCTCCGCCGAGTTGCTCCGCCAGGCCGCCGATGCCGGTCTGCCCGAGGCGCAATACGCGCTCGCGACCTTCTACAAGGAAGGCACCGGGGTGCTGAAGGACCCCGAAAGGTCGGTGCGGCTGCTCCAGGCGGCTTCACTGGCCGACAATGTCGATGCCGAGGTCGAATACGCCATCGCCATGTTCAACGGCACCGGCACGCCGAAGAACCAGCCGGCCGCCGTGGCGTTGCTGCGCAAGGCCTCCCGCCAGGGCAGCGCGATCGCGCAGAACCGCCTCGCCTGGGTCCTGATCAACGGCATGGGCACATCCGTGGACAAGGTCGAGGGATTCAAATGGCATTTGGTGGCTAAAACGTCAGGCAAGGGCGATCCGGAGCTCGACAAGCAGTTGGCGGACCTGCCGGCCGACGACCGCGCCAAGGCGGAGGCCGCAGCCAGGAAATGGCTCGGCAACAAATGACCCGGCGCCACCTGGCTCGAATGACTTGACCTTTGGCCCCTCGCGGGGCACCCAATCCCTCAAATGGCGTGGTCTCGCGCCCCTCCCCCATCAAAGACCGATCTCATGCTGTATTCCGCCACTATCAACGTCATGGTCAAAGCCGCGCGCCGCGCCGGCCGCAGCCTCAAGCGCGATCTCGGCGAGATCGAGCATCTGCAGGTCTCGCTGAAGGGACCGGCCAATTTCGTCTCGCTCGCCGACAAGCGCGCCGAGGAGATCCTCTACCAGGACCTTTCCAAGGCGCGGCCGGGTTACGGCTTCATCGGCGAGGAAGGCGGCACCCGGGAAGGCTCCGACAAGAGCCATACCTGGATCGTCGATCCGCTCGACGGCACCACCAATTTCCTGCACGGCATCCCGCAATTCGCGATCTCGATCGGTCTCGTGCGCGAGGGGACCATCATCGCCGGCGTGATCTACAATCCCGCCAATGACGAGCTCTACATCGCCGAGCGCGGCAAGGGCGTGTTCCTCAACGACCAGCGCCTGCGCGTCGCCGGCCGCCGCCAGCTGAACGAATGCGTGGTGGCCTGTGGCCTGCCCCATATCGGCCGCGGCGACCACGAGGAATTCCGCCGCGAGATGACCGCGATCCAGGATCGCGTCGCGGGCCTGCGCCGCTTCGGCGCCGCCTCCCTCGACCTCGCCTTCGTCGCCGCCGGCCGCCTCGACGGCTATTGGGAACGCAATCTGCAATCCTGGGACATCGCCGCCGGCATGCTGATGGTGCGCGAGGCCGGTGGCACGGTGACCGACATCAACACACCTGGCGATGCCCTGGTGACCGGGGATGTGGTATGCGGGAATGAGTACGTGCACGGGGAGTTGGTGAAGATTTTGCGGAAGTAGCTTTTGCGCACCGCATCGACGGTGCGCTGCCTCGCCCCGCTTGCGGGGCCGCGACGAGCTTCACTCGCGCTGAGAGGGTTGGGGTGAGGGGGACTCTCCACGGCGACGGTGAGAGTCGGACTCGCGGAGAGTCCCCCTCACCCGGATCGCATCTGCGATGCGATCCGGCCTCTCCCCGCGAGCGGCAGGGCAATCGCGTATGGTGTGTAGGATGCGGCGGCATTGGCAGTCGGCTCCCTCTCCCGCTTGCGGGGGAGGGCTGGGGTGGGGGCTGTCTCCGCATTGGGATTGTCGAAAATTGCGGAGGATATCCCCGAGTGGTGAGAACCCTCACCCGCCGCGCTCTGCGAGCGCGGCGGCCTCTCCCGCAAGCGGGAGAGGCCGAGCAAGCCCGCGGTCCTCGCGAAATCCATATGCGATTGGCCTGCGGCGTACTGGATGCGCCGGTCAAGCCGGGGCATGACGGTGTGCCTTATGGCTTGACTGGCGCCGGCGGTCCATGCGCCTCGCTTTCATTCGCTGCCTTCGGCTCCCGATCCCCGCCCAGCACGCGCTGCACGGAGACGAAGAACACCGGCACCATCAGCAGCGCCAGGATCACCACCGCGATCATGCCGCCCATCACGACGGTGCCGAGCGATTGCTGGCTGGCGCCGCCGGCGCCATGCGCGATCGCCATCGGCAACACGCCGCAGATGAAGGCAAGGCCGGTCATCAGAATCGGACGGAAGCGCAGCCGGCAGGCTTCGATGGTGGCTTCCACCAGCGGTCTGCCCTCCTTCCGCAAGTCCTTCGCGAACTCGATGATCAGGATTGCGTCCTTGGCGGCAAGGCCGATGATGGTGATCAGGCCGACGGTGAAATAGACGTCGTTCGGCAGGCCGCGCAGGATCGCCGAAACCACGGCACCGACAATGCCGAGCGGCACGGTCAGCAGCACCGCGAGCGGAATGGTCCAGCTCTCATAGAGCGCTGCAAGACACAGGAACACCACGAGCACGGAGAGCGCCAGCAGGAACGGCGCCTGCGAGCCCGAGAGTTTTTCCTGCAGCGACTGTCCGGTCCATTCATAGCCGAAACCGCGCGGCAGCTTGCCGGCGAGGCGCTCCATCTCGGCGATGGCGTCGCCCGAGGTGAAGCCGGGCCTCGCTTCGCCGGAGATGCGCACCGCCGGATAATAGTTGAAGCCGGCGATCTGCGTCGGGCCGCGCGCCCATTCGACCGTGGTGAAGGACGAGAACGGCACGAGCTGGCCGCGGCTGTTCCTGACGTTGTAGTTCAGGATGTCCTCAGGTTTCATGCGGTCGCGGGCATCGGCCTGCACCACGACGCGCTGCATGCGGCCGCGGTTCGGAAAGTCGTTGATGTAGTTCGAGCCGAGATTGGTCGAGATCGTGTTGTTGATGTCTTCGAAAGTGACGCCGAAGGCGCCGGCCTTCTCGCGGTCGATCACGAGATTGACCACGCCGGCCTCGGGCAGGCCTTCGACATAGACCTTCTGCAGCACCGGGCTCGCATTGGCCTCCGCGATCAACTGGTCGGCGGCGCGCATCAGGGCCGGATAGCCCTTCTGGCCGCGGTCCTGCAGGCGGAACGAGAAGCCCGAGGAATTGCCGAGATTGTCGATCGGCGGCGGCTGCAGCGCGGAGATCTTTGCGTCGCGGATCGATGCCCCCAGATCGCGGTTGATGTCATCAACGATCGCGGCGGCGGATTCCTTTGGCCCACGCTGCGACCAGTCCTTCAAGGTGATGAAGGCCTGCGCGGTGTTCATGCCCTGGCCGGAGAAGCTGAAGCCGGTGAGGAACGTGACGTTGTCCACGCCCGGCCGCTGCGCCAGATATTTTTCCACCTTCTCGATCACGGCCTCGGTGCGCGCGTAGGAGGAATCCGACGGCGTCTGCACGTCGGTGGTGACGAAGCCCTGGTCGTCAACCGGCAGAAAGCCGCCGGGCAGGCTGACGAAGGCGAAGGACAGGCCTGATAGCAGCGCGAAATAGACCAGCATCAGGCGGCCGGTGCGCTTCAGCGAGAAGCCGACGGTGCGGGAATAGCTGTCCTTGCCGCCTTCGAGGATGCGGTTGAACCAGCCGAACACGCCCTTCTTCGCATGACCGTGGCCGGCAGCGACCGGCTTGAGCAGCGTGGCACACAGCGCCGGCGTCAGCGACAGCGCGAGGAAGGCGGAGAAGCCGATCGCCGCGACCATGGTCACCGAGAACTGACGGTAGATGATGCCGACCGAGCCGGGGAAGAACGCCATCGGCACGAACACCGCCATCAGCACCAGCGTAATGCCGATGATGGCGCCCGAGATCTGCGACATCGCCTTGCGCGTCGCTTCCTTCGGAGGCAGGCCTTCCTCGGCCATGATGCGCTCGACGTTCTCGACCACGACGATGGCGTCGTCGACCAGGATGCCGACGGCGAGCACCATGCCGAACATGCTGAGCATGTTGATGGAGTAGCCGGCGAGCAGCAGCACGGTGCAGGCGCCCAGCAGCGCGACCGGCACCACGATGGTCGGGATGATGGTGTAGCGGATGTTCTGCAGGAACAGGAACATCACGGCGAAGACCAGCACCACGGCCTCTAGCAGGGTCGACAGCACCTTCTTGATCGAAGCTTCGACCACGGGCGTGATGTTGTAGGGGATCTCGTAGGCGATATTGGCCGGGAAGAAGCGCGACAGCTCCTTCATCTTCTCTTCGACCGCGCTGGCCGTCGCCAGCGCGTTGCCGGACGGCGACAGCAGCACCGAGAGACCGGCGGTCGGCTTGCCGTTCAGGCGGGTGTTGAACTGGTAGCTGAGACCACCGACCTCGATGCGGGCGACGTCGCGAAGGCGCACGGTCGAGCCGTCGGCGTTGGCGCGCAGGATGATGGCGCCGAATTCGTCCGGCGAGGAGAGCTGGCCCTTGACCAGCACAAGCGCCGAGGTGCGCTGGTTGTCGGTCGACGGCTCGGCGCCGATGCTGCCGGAGGCGACCTGCGCATTCTGCGCCGAGATCGCCTTGTTGACGTCATCCGCCGTCAGGCCATATCCGACGAGTTTTGCCGGATCGATCCAGACGCGGAGACTGCGCTCGGTGGAATAAAGCGTGGCGCGGCCGACGCCGGGAATGCGCCTGACTTCACCGAGCACGTTGCGGATCATGAAGTCGCCGAGACCGACTTCGTCCAGGCTGCCATCGGTGGAGTTCAGCGTGATGATCTGAAGCACCGCGCTGGAGGCTTCCTCGATCAGAATGCCCTGCTGGATCACCGCGCGCGGCAGCCGCGCCTCGACGCGCTTGATGCGGTTCTGCACCTCGACCGAGGCCGCGCTGGTGTCGGTGCCCGGCTGGAAGTTGGCTGTGATCTCGACCTGGCCGAGCGAGTCGCTGGTCGATTCGAAATTGAGGATGCCGGAGGCGCCGTTGAGCTCCTCCTCGATCAGGCGGGTGACGCTGTTGTAGAGGTTTTCCGGCGACGCGCCAGGATAGCTCGTCGAGATCGAGATCGAGGGCGGCGCGATGATCGGATATTGCGCGATCGGCAGCAGCGGGATCGAGATCGCCCCGATCAGACAGATGAACAGCGCGACGACCCAGGCGAAGATCGGCCTGTCGATGAAGAAGCTCGGCATGTGCCGCTTGACCCTTGTTGTTTCGTTCAGGACCGATGAAATCAGCTCGGCCGGTTGTCTGAGGTCCACCTCTCCCCAGCGGGGAGAGGTCGGATTGCACCTGGCGATGCGAAGCTTCGTCAGTGCAATCCGGGTGAGGGCCGCAGCGTGCAGCGAGACCGTAACCCCTCACCCGGATCGCATCTTCGATGCGATCCGACCTCTCCCTTCGGGAGAGGTGCTCCGGGCAGCGCGAGCGTTACCGCGCGGCCTTGGGAGCGTGCCGGTCATCGGCGCCCGCCTCGGCCGCGGCCCAGGCTTGCGGTTTGACCTTGTCGCCGGCTGCGAACTTCTGGAAGCCTTCGACCACGACCCTGTCGCCGGCCTTCAGCCCCTCCGTGACGAACCAGACGCCGTCCTGCACCGAGCCGGTGCGAACAGGCTGCACCGCGATGCGGTTGTCGTCCTTGACGACAAACACCTCGCTGCCGCCGCCGCCATTGCGCTGGACTGCCTGCTGCGGCACCGCGATCGCGTCGCTGTCGAGGCCCTGGTCGAGGCGGACACGGACATACATGCCCGGCAAGAGCTCGCGCCTGGGATTGCGGAACTCGCCGCGCAGCGTCACCTGGCCGGTATGGGCGTCGACCTTCGCCTCGGAGAACAGCAGCTTGCCCTCGAGCGAATAGACCGTGTTGTCATCGAGCACGAGGCGCACCTTGGCGGCATCGCCTTCGATGCGATCGAGATCGCCGCTCTCGAAGGCGCGGCGCAGCTGATTGAGCTCGGTGACCGACTGGGTGAAGTCGGCATAGACAGGGTCGAGCTGCTGCACCGTGGCAAGATTGGTCTCGTTCTGCACCACCAGCGCGCCTTCGCTGACGAGCGCGGCACCGACCACACCGTCGATCGGCGCACGCACCGTCGCATAGTCGAGATTGAGCTTTGCGCGTGCGAGATCGGCCTTGCGGCCCTCGACGTCGGCCTGTGCCTGACGTTCGGCGGCGATGGTCTTTTCGTTCTCGGCTTCGGGGGCCGCGCGCTGGCTGGCCAGCATCGCGATGCGGCGCGCCTGCTGCTGCGCCTGCATCAAGGCAGCATCGGCCTTGGCGAGCGCGGCTTCGCCCGCCATCACCTCGACTTCGAACGGACGCGGATCAATCCGATAGAGCGGATCGCCGGCCTTCACCTCGCTGCCCTGGCGGAACAACCGCTCGACAACGATGCCTGACACGCGCGGACGCACCTCGGCAACGCGCGTCGGCGAGATCCGGCCGGGCAGCTCACGCACCACCGCGCGCGGCTGCGGCTTGACGGTCACGACGCTGACATCGGGTTCAGTGGTTTGGGCAGCAGAGACGGCAGAAGACGATTCGTCGCAAGCACCCAGCAGCGGCGCAAGGGCCGCGAGCATCATTGCAACGCATGCCGATCGCGCTCGAAGTCGTGACATGAAGTGGGGTACCTCAAATTGTTGAAACTGATCAGGCTTCGCGCAATGCCGGTCCTCGGCAATTCAGCGCGGCTGATGCGATCAAAATAGAAGGGACCTGCCGTGGCGCAACGCATGCTGCGGGCGGCTCAATGTCACACGCGCTATCGCGCTGAGTTCAGGTTGCTTTTGGGGACTCACCGGATTGTGAGTCGGGTTCCGTCGCCGCGCGCTGCGACAGAACATCGCAATCAGCCCGCCGCCTTCATCCGGTAGTGGCTGACGCCCCACTCGGCGCCATCGGCGTAGCCGAACAGGCCTGCGGTGGCGAGGAAGAACCAGCGCCAGCGCCGCATCCACAAATGGGTCTCGTCGCCATAGACGTTGCGCAAGGCGGCTTCGATCGCGTCGCGATGCGCATCGAAATTGGCGAGCCAATCGTTAGCGGTGCGTTGATAATGCGTGCCGCTCCAGCGCCATTCCTTCTCGATTTCGAAGATGTCGTCATATTGCCGGACGAGTTGATGGCTCGGCATCACCCCGCCGGTGAAGAAATGCTGCGCGATCCAGTCCTCGCGATTGGCGTGGTCGAACGCATAGGAGCCGGCCCGATGGGTGAAGATGTGCATGAAGAAGCGCCCCTCGGGGGCCAGCCATGCGCGCACGCGCGTCATCAGCTTGCGCCAGTTCATCATGTGCTCGAACATCTCGACCGAGACGATGCGGTCGAACCGGCCCTCCGGCGCGAACACGTTCATGTCTGATGTGACGACGCGCAGGTTCGAGAGGCCGCGCTGCCGCGCGATGTCCTCGATATAGGCGCGCTGGCCTTGCGAGTTCGACACCGCGGTGATCTTCGCATGCGGAAACTGCCGCGCGATCCACAGCGACAGCGAGCCCCAGCCGCAGCCGAGTTCGAGGATGGTCTGCCCGTCGGCGAGGCCGGCATGCTCGACGGTCTGGCGGAGCGCCTCCTCCTCCGCCTCCTGCAGCGTCGTCGCTTCGTTGCTGTAGAAGCAGCAGGAGTATTTGCGGTTCGGGCCCAGCACCTGTGCGAAGAAGCTTTGCGGCACCTCGTAGTGCTGGGCGTTGGCGGCGGCCGTGTGCTCGGCGATCGGCCTCAGCATCATCCGCCCGGCGAAGGCGGCATCGTCGGCGGCGGTGTGCGCGGCGAGGCGCGTTGCGGTGCGCGAGCACAGGCGCTGGATGGCGGCGCGGACCACCAGATCCGGCAGCGGCACGTGTTCGGCAGTCCCGATGATCGCGGAGACGACGCTCATGTGGCCACGCCCTCGGTCGGTTGTTGCTTCGGCGGCAGCGGGAAGAAGGCGCTGGTTCGCGACTGATAGGCACGATAACGCTCACCGCGGGAGCGCAGCATCTGCGCCTCCAGCGGCGGGATGCCGGTGACGTGCACCAAAATCCAGTACATGAAGATCGGCGCGAGCAGGCTGGCCCAGCCCCAGGGATAGCCGACGGACAGGGCGATCACCGGATAGGCGAGCCAGGAGAACCACTCGAAGAAATAGTTGGGATGGCGCGACCAGCGCCACAGGCCGACGTCGCACACCTTGCCTTTGTTGGAGGGGTCGTGCCGGAAGCGCCGCAATTGCGCATCCGCGAGCCCCTCGCCCAGGATCCCGGTCAGCAGGATCGCGACGCCGAGGAAATCCTGAATCCGCAACGCGGGATCGGGAAGATGTGCCGCGACGAAGATCGCGAACACCAACGGCACCGAGCCCAAGGCCTGGTTCTGCAGAAAGAGGAACATCCGCCAGGGCGCCTTGAGGCCCCAATCGGCGGCGAAAGCGGCATAGCGGGGATCGTCGGTGATCCCGGCGGTGCGGATCGCGATATGGATGCCGAGCCGGAACGACCAGAGCGCCACCAGCGCCGCAACCAGCCATTGCCGCGCGTTGGGCGCTCCGCCGGCCACCGGCCAAAGGGCCGCGCCGGCACCGGTGAGACCGACCGAAAAGGTCCAGATCGTATCGACCCAGCCGGAATTGCCCGTGCGCTGCTGCACGACCCAGGCGCAGGCCATCAGGACCGCGAGCGAGACCGCGATGGCCGCCAATCCCCAAAGAAACATCGCCATGCAAAAAATCCGACCTAAGCTTGTGGAATGCCGAAGTTTTGCAAAATACGTTGGTATCAAAGCGGGGTTTCAGCCTTGGGTTCCGCGCCGGCTTCCCGAAATCCGCACATCCGGCGCTTTTTTTGCACCCGGCCTGTGCCATAGTGCGGAGGCAAGCAAGTAATGGATGATCCCGGCCATGCCGTCAGGCGCCTCGCCCCGCTCCACCATCGAGATCGAGTACACGAAGCTGTCTTCGCCCAGCGTCTTCCTGGTGCGGATGCTGGTTTTCCTGGTGCTCTGCACCCTGGTCGGCGTGGTGCTCTACAAGCAGATCGTCCAGGCCTTCTTCGCCAATCCCGGGCTGAACGCGCTGATCGGGGCGGTGCTGTTCATCGGCATCGTGCTGGCGTTCCGCCAGGTCATCCGGCTCTACCCTGAAGTCTCCTGGGTCAACAATTTCCGCATCGCCGACCCCGGCCTCGCGCCCGCCCGGCACCCCAAGCTGCTGGCGCCGATGGCGATGATCCTGGGCGGCGAGCGCACCGGGCGGATGTCGATCACGCAGACGACCATGCGGCATCTGCTCGATTCGATCGCGACGCGCCTGGACGAGGCCCGCGACATCTCCCGCTACATGACCGGCCTGCTCGTCTTCCTCGGCCTGCTCGGCACCTTCTGGGGCCTGATCGAGACGGTCGGCTCGGTCGGAAAGGTCATCGACGGGCTCAAGGTCGGCGGCGATGCCGGCGCGCTGTTCGACACGCTGAAGGAGGGCCTCGCCGCCCCGCTCGGCGGCATGGGCATCTCCTTTTCCAGCTCGCTGTTTGGTCTCGCGGGATCGCTGATCCTCGGCTTCCTCGACCTGCAATCGAGCCAGGCGCAGAACCGCTTCTACACCGACCTCGAGGACTGGCTCGCCACCACTGTGCGCGAATATGGCAGCGGCGAGGTCGCGGTCGCTGCGGTCGCCGGAGGCGGCGGCGTTGCCAGCGGCGAGCTGCAGGCCGCCGTCGAGCGGCTTCGCGCCGTGCTCGAGGAAGGCAGCGCCAGCCGCGGCACCACCGCGGCGATGGCGAGCCTTGCCGAGGCGATCCAGGCGCTGGTCTCGCATATGCGCACCGAGCAGCAGATGATCCGCGAATGGGCCGACGGCCAGGGCGAGCAGAATCGCGAGATCCGTCGCCTGCTCGAGCGCATCGCGCGCCAGCCCGAGAAGAGTTAGCAATCAGCATTTGAGAGGCGAGCATGGCTCTAGCCCGCGGCCGCCGCAGCGAAGGCGCCTTCAACTACTGGCCCGGATTCGTCGACGCGCTGTCGACGCTGGTGCTGTCGATCGTGTTCCTGCTCTCGGTGTTCCTGGTCGTGCAGTTCTTCCTGTCGCAGGAGGTGACCGGCAAGGACAAGGCGCTGGAGCAGCTCAACGCCAAGATCGCGCAGCTCAACGAGCTGCTCTCGCTGGAGAAGCTCGGCAAGCTCTCGCTCGACGACCAGGTCTCGCAATTGAAGGCCGGTCTCGCCTCGGCCGAGAGCGAGCGCGACCGCATCAAGGGCCTCTATGACGGCCTTGCCGCCGCCGGCAACGACGCGCAGGGCAAGACGTCCGAGCTTGGCAAGGCGCTGGACTCCGAGAAGGCGGTCTCGGCGCGGGCGCTGGCGCAGATCGAGGTGCTGAACCAGCAGATCAGCGCGCTGCGCCGGCAGTTGGCGGCACTCGAAGAGGCGCTCGATGCATCCGAGAAGCGCGACAAGGAATCGCAGAACCGCATCGCCGATCTGGGTTCTCGCTTGAACGTCGCTTTGGCGCAGCGCGTGCAGGAACTGTCGCGCTACCGTTCCGAGTTCTTCGGGCGCCTGCGCGCCATTCTCGGCAATCGTCCCGACATCCGCGTGGTCGGCGACCGCTTCGTGTTCCAGTCCGAAGTGTTCTTCGACACCGGACAGGCAACCCTGCTGCCCGAAGGCCGCGCCGAGCTGGACACCGTCGCGGCCGCGCTGATCGAGCTAGACAAGAAGATTCCACCCGAGATCGCCTGGGTGCTGCGCGTCGACGGCCACACCGACGTGCGGCCGGTGAGCGGCGTGAACTTCAAGTCGAACTGGGACCTCTCGTCGGCCCGCGCGATCTCGGTGGTTCAATATCTGATCTCGCTCGGCGTGCCCGCCCAGCGCCTGGTCGCCGCCGGCTTTGCCGAATTCCAGCCGCTCGACACCGCCAACACCGAAGACGCCTACAAGCGCAACCGCCGCATCGAGCTGAAGCTGACGGAGCGGTAGTCGTGAGGGTCACACGATACTCACCCCACCGTCATGGCCGGGCTTGTCCCGGCCATCCACGATGTTCGGTCGGCGCTGATAGGAGGACGTGGATGCCCGGGACAAGCCCGGGCATGACGACCTTTGCAAGATGAGTGCGCTCCGCCTCCGCCCCTACGCAGACGCCGACGAAGCGGCGGCGATCGACCTGTGGCACCGCACCTGGCAGCAGGCCTATCCGCAGATTGATTTCGCGGCGCGGGTGGACTGGTGGCGCGAGCGCTGGCGGAACGAGCTGGTGCCGAAGGCGTCCATCGTGGTCTCGGAACAGAATGGCGTACTGACAGGCTTCGTCACCATCGATCGTGATGGCTATCTCGACCAGCTCGTCGTCGATCCCGATCACTGGGGCTCGGACGCGGCAAGGCTGCTGGTCGATGAGGCCAAACGCCTGTCACCATCTGGCGTCACGCTGCTCGTCAACAAGGACAATGCCCGCGCCATCCGTTTCTACGAACGCAACGGCTTTGCACATGCCGGCGAAGACGTGAACCCGACCTCGGGGCGGCCGGTGCTGAAGATGATGTGGACACCATGACGCGCGGCGATTTCGTCAAGGGTTGCGCGACGTTCCTCGGCGTCACCGTCGCCGGATATCTGTCAGCTGCTCCTGTCGATCGTTATGTCATGGCGCAGGCGACGAGCGCTCCGTCTTCATCGCAGTCGGCGCCCGAATCCTTACCAGGCCCGAGTCCGACACCAGCCCCGACTCCAAGCGCAGCGGCTTGCGTCGATTCAGACGGAAGCTGGAAGAACTGGCCGTACCCCAACGTGCCGATGGGCTCGCCGAAGTGCCCGTGAGATCAGCCTACAAGCTCCGCTGTCATTCCCCGCGCAGGCGGGGAATCCAGTACGCCGCGGCTTCTCGATTGATCACCACTGTCTCGGAGTACTGGATCGCCCGCCTTCGCGGGCGATGACACTGTCAGTAAGGTGAGAGTCTCACGCCCCCTCGAACTGCAACCTCGCCAGCTTGGCATAGAGCCCGTTCGCGGCGACCAGCTCGGCATGGGTGCCCTGCTCGACGATCCTGCCCTGGTCCATCACCAGGATGCGGTCGCAGGACAGCACGGTGGCGAGGCGGTGCGCGATCACCAGCGTGGTGCGGTGTTTCATCAGCTCTTCGAGCGCGGTCTGCACCAGCGTCTCGCTTTCGGCGTCGAGCGCGGAGGTCGCTTCATCAAGCAGCAGCAGCGGCGCATCGCGCAGGATGGCGCGGGCGATCGCGATGCGCTGGCGCTGGCCACCGGACAGCGTCACGCCCCGCTCGCCGAGCGGAGTGTCGAAACCTTCGGGCAGGCGGCGGATGAATTCGCTGGCATGCGCGAGCTCGGCCGCGCGCTCGACCTCGGCATCATCAGCACCGGGCCGGCCGAAGCGGATGTTCTCGCGCGCACTCGCCGCGAACACGTTGGATTCTTGCGGCACCAAAGCGATGCGGGAGCGGAAATCGCGCGGGTCGGCCGCCTTCACCGGCACGCCGTCGAGCGAGATCGAACCGCCGCGCGGGTCGTAGAAGCGCAGCAGCAGATGGAAGATCGTGCTCTTGCCGGCGCCGGACGGGCCGACGATCGCAACCTTTTCGCCTGGTCGCACGCTGAACGAGACGGCGTCGAGCACGTTGACATCGGGCCGCGCCGGATAGGCGAAGCTGACATGATCGAAGCCGACCTCGCCGCGCCCGGGCACCGGCAGCGCGCGCGGTGACGCTGGCGCCGCGATCTCGGGCTTCACGTGCAAGATCTCGAACAGGCGCTCGGCCGCGCCTGACGCGGCCGACACCTCGCCCCAGACTTCGCTGAGCTGGCCGAGGCCAGCGGCCGCGAAGGCCGCATAGAGCACGAACTGGCCGAGCCGGCCCGGCGTGATCGTACCGGTCAGCACGTCGTGCGAGCCGATCCAGAGGATGCCGACCACGCTTGCGAACACGATGAAGATGACGATCGCGGTGAGAACCGCCCGAGCTTGCGTCGACGTGCGCGCAGCCTCATAGGCCTGCTCGACCTCGCCGCCGAAACGCTTCGCGGCGAGCCCCTCGCTGGTATAGGCCTGCACGGTGCGGATCGCACCGATCAGTTCGCCCGCATAGGCGGACGCATCCGCAAGCGTGTCCTGCGCGTTGCGCGACAGACGCCGCACCCAGCGCCCGAAGGCGACCAGCGGCAGCACGATCAGCGGGATCGCCAGCAGCACGAAGCCTGACAAGCGCGGGCTGGTGATCACCATCATCGCCGCCGCGCCAAAAAACATCATCAGGTTGCGCAGCGCGATCGACACGGAGGCGCCGACCGCGGATTTGATCTGCGTGGTGTCGGCGGTGAGCCGCGACACCAATTCGCCGCTGCGCGCGGAATCGAAGAAGGACGGCGACAGCGACAGCAGATGCGCGAACACATCGCTGCGCAAATCGGCGACGATACGCTCGCCGATCGTCATCACGAGGTAATAGCGCGAGGCGCTCGCCAGAGCGAGCACGGCGACGACGGCGATCATCACCGAGAAGTAGCTGTTGATCAGCGCGATGCCTTCCGCCGTCAGGCCGAAATCGATCATCCGGCGCACCGCGACCGGCACCAGCAGCGTGGTCAGCGCGGCGACCGTCAGCGCAACGAAGGCAAGCGCGGCGCGGCCCCGATAGCGGGCGACGTAAGGCGCGAGCGCCATCAGCGGCCGCAGCCTGGCGCGGCCCTTCGCCTGCTGCTCGATCAGCTCGACTTCGATCGACGGGGTTTGTGCGGGCCCGGTTTCAAGCCGTTCGACTGCGCTCATTGGAATCCGTCTAAAAGAGAAACGTCGACTCCACATAGGCCCAGGCAGGGTGCGAGGCAAATCCGGGATGTCCCCTAGGTGGGATCCGGTTCTCCTGCCCCCGATGGCTTGTTTTAGGGGCTCCTGTAGGTTATAGACCGCGCCAAATCCGTCATTCGATAGCCACTCAAGCAAGGCGCCGGGCGCCCTAGGAATTGCCATGAAAGCCGAAATTCATCCGGATTATCATACGATTAAGGTCGTCATGACCGACGGAACCGAGTACCTGACCCGCTCCACCTGGGGCAAGGAAGGCGACACGCTGAACCTCGACATCGACCCGAAGTCGCACCCGGCCTGGACCGGCGGCAACGCCCAGATCATGGACCGCGGCGGCCGCGTCTCGCGCTTCCAGAAGAAGTTTTCGGGCTTCCTCAAAAAGGATTGATCCCAGCCGCAAGGTCTTGGACGAAAAACGCCCCCGGAGAGCCGGGGGCGTTTTTGTTTTTGGGGCGCTAGCAGACCCGTCATCCTGAGGCGCGAGTGGCGCGATGCAAAGAATCGCGCCGGGAGCCTCGAAGGATGTACGGCCGAGATGCAGCCGGGCCGTCGCCCTTCGAGGCTCGCCGAAGAGGCGAGCGCCTCCAGCGACAATGGCTCCGCCATTGCGCGGGGGTGACGGTTCGAAATTGCCTATCGCTCGAACGCGGCCTTCAGCGCGTTGAGGTGCGGGACCAGCGGGTTGCCGATCGCGATGTGATCGGCCGGCGGCGTGTGAATGCTGGTGTCAAGGCGACGCACGCGGGTCTGCAGGCTCATCGAGCGCTGGATCAGATCCTGGAGCTGCACCGGCAGTTTCTCGATGGTGTCGGCGGGGCCGGGATCGGCGGCGGTGAGCTTGACCTTGGTCTTCTCGCGATTGGCCTGGACCAGCGTCATCTCGCCTTCCTTCACGGCGCGGTGCAGCAGCAGCCACGAGGCGAGCTGCATCAGGCGCGTGGTGAGACGCATGCTCTCGGTCGCGTAGGTGAGGCTGACGGCGCGATCGAGCGCCTTGGCCTCGGTGCGGCCGGCACCGTCGAGATAGGCGGCGGTTTCTTCGACGAGATCCATGCCCTCGCGGAACAGGACGCCGAATGCCGCAGAATTGGTGAACCGCTCGCTGAGTTGAACGAGAGCGCCGTCGGCTTGCAAACGTTCCATGGTTAACGCCCCTTACGCAACTGTTTACCCACCCGGCTTTGGCACCGGCTTATGATGAACAAATCATTGCGCGGGGCGGACCGGGAGTCCAGCGACAAGCGTGGATATGGTTTCCGCGGGTCATTCCCCGGAATTCAACCGGAACGGGATGCCAAAATGGGAATGAAACACAAAAAAGAGCCGCCGGAGAACCGGCGGCTTTGAAAGTTGATAACAGGGAGGCGTCAAACAGAGTGGACAGGAGCCACTCGGTGTCCAAACGAGGACAGTTACAGTCATAAACTCGAAAGCTTAATCGAGAGTAAACGAACGATTATTTTGAGGGTTCGTTAGCCATGTCGTTCATTGGCCGAGCGGGGAACGCGGAAACAACCTCTCGTCGCCCCGGCGAGGGCCGGGCCCATAACCACATGGAGTAGTTGGACGGCGAGCTGGTAACTCCGAGTCTTCGCAAAACTATTGCTGCGGAGTATGGGTCCCGGCCTTCGCCGGGACGACAGCCATGATGTGGCGACTACGATTTGTGGCCTACGACTTGAAGATACTGTTCGCCGCATCGCGCGAGGCGCGCTTTTTGGTGGCGGCTTCTTCCAGTCTGGCGATTTCGGTCTTGAGCAAGGCGACGCGCTCGGTCAGTTCCTCGACCGACAACAGCGAGAGATCCTGTCCAATCTCGTGGGTGACTTTCTTGCGCGGACGGTCGTCGTCTTCGATCGGCATTGTCATTCCTCCTGCGTCCGCGGGCCGGACCACACGGCTGAGGCGGTTGCCAGCTCGAACCGGGCTGGCTAAGCAAAGGCCTCGCTCCCTCGCACCTTTGCTCAAGGATACATCATGGACAAGCTGCCCGCGCAAATGACCGTGGTCGCCATCTCCAAGCCCGGCGGACCGGAGGTTCTGGTGCCGGAACAGCGGGCACTGCCGCAGCCCGGCCCTGATGAGATCCTGGTCAAGGTGAAGGCTGCCGGCGTCAACCGGCCCGACGTGGCACAGCGTTCCGGCGCCTATCCGCCGCCGCCCGGCGCCAGCGACCTGCCTGGCCTCGAGATATCAGGTGAAGTTGTCGCGGTCGGCAGCAACGCCAAGCGGCACAAGATCGGCGACATGGTGATGTCGCTCGTCGCCGGCGGCGGCTATGCCCAGTACTGCATCGCGCAGGATGCCCAGGCGATGAGCGTGCCGCCCGCGCTGTC
Source organism: Bradyrhizobium manausense (assembly GCF_018129685.1). Lineage (GTDB taxonomy): Bacteria > Pseudomonadota > Alphaproteobacteria > Rhizobiales > Xanthobacteraceae > Bradyrhizobium > Bradyrhizobium manausense_D. The sequence goes on along the minus strand of NZ_JAFCLG010000031.1, from coordinate 18,295 downwards.
GATCCAGGAAGCCGGCGCGCTGCCGGAAACCCTGATGACGGTCTGGCACAACGTGTTCGAGCGCGGCGGCCTCAAGGCCGGCGAGACGCTGCTGATCCACGGCGGCTCCTCCGGCATCGGCACGATGGCGATCCAGCTCGCGAAAGCGTTCGGCGCAAAGGTGTTCGTCACCGTCGGCTCGCAGGACAAGATCGACGCCTGCCTCAAGCTCGGCGCGGACCGCGCCATCAACTACAAGACCGAAGACTTCGTCGCGGTGGTGAAGGAAGAGACCGACAAGGTCGGCGTCAACCTGATCCTCGACATGGTCGCCGGCGAGTATGTCGACCGCAACTATGATGCCGCCGCGGTCGACGGCCGCATCGTCCAGATCGCGACCCTCAACGGCCCCAAGGTCAGTGTCAACATTGCCAAGCTGATGGTGAAGCGGTTGACCCATACCGGCTCGACCTTGCGGCCCCGTAGTAATGCGGACAAGGCGGCGATGGTGGCCGCAATCGAGGCCAAGGTGATGCCGCTTTTGCGCGAGGGCCGGGTCAAGCCGCTGATGGACAGCTCTTTCCCGCTGGAAAAGGCTGCCGACGCACACCGGCGCATGGAGACCTCGGCACATATTGGCAAAATTGTGTTGGAGGTCTAGGCCGCTGGCCCATGGGCCACGCCGGAAACCCTTTGATTTTCCTCGCTTTCGTGGCATCTATCGCGACGCGCCGAACCAATTCTGTTCGGCGCGAAATCGTCTTTCAGAGTTTGCGTCGAACGCGGAGAGCTGACCTTGCGTCTGATCAGATGCCTCGCGCCCATCGCGCTGGGCCTCATGATTCTCGTTGCCGCGTCGCCTGCGCGCGCGCTTGACGCTGTCAGCGTCCGCAGCGACGCGCCCGCAATCGACCTCACCGGCGTGCTCGAGCATCAACGCAGCGACGCCGACCGCATCCAGGTCTCCACCGCACCCGGCACCGACGGCATCGTTCGCCGCATCGAGGTGCGCGCGCGCGAGGGCGGCCAGAACTGGGTGGTATTCGCGCTCGCCAACAACACGGACGACCAGCTCGACCGTCTGATCGTGGCGCCGCATTACCGCATCGTGTCGTCAGGCCTGCTGTGGCCCGACCTCGGGCTGTCGCGTATCGCAACCATCACGCCCTCGACCGGGGACCGGCCGGAGCGGCAGGAAAGCCCGACCGCAGACGTCTTCCGCATCACGCTCGATCCCGGCGCCGTTGTCACCTTCGTGGCGGAACTGCGCACCGACAAGCTGCCGCAGCTCTATCTGTGGGAGCCGGAAGCCTACAAGGACAAGGTCAACTCGTTCACGCTGTATCAGGGCATCGTGATCGGCATCTCCGGCCTGCTTGCGCTGGTTCTGACCATTCTGTTCGTGGTGAAGGGCAGCATCATGTTCCCGGCCGCCGCGGCGCTGGCCTGGGCGGTGCTGGTCTATATCGGCGTCGATTTCGGCTTCTGGGGCAAGGTGCTCGACATGTCGAACAACGCCGAGCGCATCTGGCGCGCGGCGGGTGAAGCGATATTGGCGGCAACGCTGTTGGTGTTTTTGTTTGCCTATCTCAATCTCAGCCGATGGCATGTGCGCTATTCGCACATCACGGTGGGCTGGCTGGCATTCCTCGGTTCGCTGGTGGCGCTCGCGCTGTTCGATCCGGCGGTGGCCTCCGGCATCGCGCGCATCTCGCTGGTGCTGATCGCCTTCGCCGGCTTCGCGCTGATCGTCTACCTCTCCACCCACGGCTTTGACCGCGCCGTGCTGCTGATCCCGACCTGGTTCCTCCTCGTGGTCTGGGTGGTCGCGGCCGGCATGACAGTCGCCGGCTCCGTCACCAACGACATCGTCGGCCCGGCCCTGCTCGGCGGCCTCGTGCTGATCGTGATGCTGATCGGCTTCACGGTGATGCAGCATGCCTTCGCCGGCGGCGGCGCCACGACCGGCGTCGTCTCCGACATCGAACGGCGCGCGCTGGCACTCGCCGGTTCCGGCGACCTGATCTGGGACTGGGACGTCTCGGCCGACAAGGTTTTCACCAGCCCCGAGACCGAAGCCCTGCTCGGCCTGAAGCGCGGCACGCTGGAAGGCCCCGCGGCCTCGTGGCTCGAAGTATTGCACCCGCTCGACCAGGATCGTTTCCGCGCCGCGCTCGACAGCGTGCTCGACCAGCGCCGCGGCCGCCTGGTGCAGGATTTCCGCCTGCGCACCCCGGACGGTCACTTCATGTGGTTCGCACTGAAGGCGCGCCCGGTGGTCGGCTCGGACGGCGAAGTCTCGCGCGTGGTCGGCACGCTCACCGACGTCACCGAGCTGCGCAACGCCGAGGAACGCCTGCTGCACGATTCCGTGCACGACAACCTCACCGGCCTGCCCAACCGCAAACTGTTCCTGGACCGGCTCAACGGGGTGGCGCATTTCGCCAAGACCATGCCGGCGCTGCGCCCGACGCTGATGGTGATCGACCTCGACCGCTTCAAGCAGGTCAACGATTCCGTCGGCATCGCGGTCGGCGATTCCATCCTGCTGACGCTGGCCCGCCGCCTGACCCGCATCCTGAAGCCGCAGGACACGCTGGCAAGGCTCGCGGGCGACCAGTTCGGCCTGATCTTGCTGTCCGAACAGGATCCGGCGCGCATCACCGCCTTCGCGGAGACGATCCGCAAGACCATCCGCGCGCCGATCGCCTTCAACGACCGCGAGATTTTCCTGACAGCCTCGATCGGCCTTGCGCTTTCTGATCCGCAAGTTCAGCTCACGGACGAGATCATCAAGGACGCCGAGCTTGCGATGTATCATTCCAAGCGCATCGGAGGCGACCGCATCGACGTCTACAAGCCGGCGATGCGCGCGCGGAAGACCGACCGCCTGACGCTGGAGAGCGAGCTGCGCCGCGCCATCGAGCGGCAGGAGCTGACCATCCTGTACCAGCCGATCGTGCGGCTGGAGGATCGCTCGGTCGCCGGCTTCGAGGCGCTGGTGCGCTGGGATCATCCCAAGCTCGGGCGCATGGCGCCGTCGGAATTCATCACCATCGCCGAAGAGACCGGCCTGATCGTCGATCTGGGCATGTTCGTGCTCGACCAGACCGCCAAGCAGCTCTCGATCTGGCAGCGCGCGATGCGCTCGCGCGAGCCGATCTTCGCATCCGTCAACGTCTCCTCGCGGCAATTGCTGCGCCACGACCTCATCCACGACATCCGCACCGTGCTGTCGCGCTCCTCGGTGGCGCGCGGAACGCTGAAGCTGGAACTGACGGAATCGCTGGTGATGGAGAATCCGGAGCACGCCGCCCAAATGCTGACGCGGATCCGCGAGCTCGGCACCGGGCTGTCGCTCGACGATTTCGGCACCGGCCATTCCTCGCTCGCTTATCTGCAGCGCTTCCCGTTCGACACCATCAAGATCGACCAGTCGTTCGTGCGCACCACCAACCGCGGCACGCGGCCGGTGATCCTGAAGTCGATCATTGCGCTGGCGCATGATCTCGGCATGGATGTGGTGGCGGAAGGCGCCGAGACCGATTCCGACGCGGTCGAGCTGTATCAGCTCGGCTGCGAATACGCGCAGGGCTTTGCCTTCGGCGAGCCGATGGACGCGGACGCGGCGATGCGGCTGCTGACGGAAGTGCGGCTGGAAGCGGCGAGCTAGCTCCGCGAGTCCGATATCAAGGGTGGGCGAAGGCGTACTTGCGCCGTGCCCACCATCGGCACTACGACAGAACTAACCCCGTGACCCTGAAGGAGGCCGCTTCTTCAGCGGCCCTCGAAGGGCGACGGCCCGGCTGCATCTCGGCCGTCCATCCTTCGAGGCTCCCGGCGCGATGCTTCGCATCGCGCCACTCGGCACCTCAGGATGACGGGTCCGGTAGCGCCGTGAGCAAAGGCGCGCTTGCGCCCCGGCTCACCTGCGCGGCCTCATCTTCGTGAACCGCACGCTCTGGCCGTCCGGCATCCGCACTGCCTTGAAGCCCGCGGCGAGGCAGGCTTCGCGCTGGGGCATCTGGATGTCGGGGCTGCGCAGGCTGTCCCACCATGACGCACGGTTGGCCGCACGCGGCAGGGCGGCGCCGATGATCTCCTCGATCTGTTCGAAGGTCAGGACAAATTCCGGCTGCTTCTGCCGCATCAGATAGTCGCGCAAGGCGTCGTAGTCGTTCACGATTGTCCTCTCGTTCGAAGCCCGGATTGGCCCGACCAGGCCTGCTGAAATTCGTCAGTTGAATAAACCAATCCTTAACTCATTGCAGCGTCGCCGTCGCCGCTTAAACACTGTGCAAGATTTCAGGCGCATCCGTTAAGGCCGGGAGCAAAGGATGCAGTCCGGATGGCGCGAAGCCAAGGCCCGCCGGCCCTGGCGTATTTCGGCGAAGCTGCTGATCATCACGTCCGTCGTGACGGTGATCGGCTTTTCCGCCATTTGCATCAACGTCATGCTGGACATGCGCCGCGGCGAAGAGGCGCTGGCCCGCCAGACGCTGGAAAACCTCGCCGCGTCCATCGACGCCGACATCAGCCGCAACATCGATATCTACGATCTCTCGCTGAAGGCGGTCGTCAGCAACATGCTGGTGCCCGAGATCGCCACGGTATCGAGGCCGATCCGTCAGCTCATCCTGTTCGACCATGCGACCACGGCGCGGCACTTCGGCGCCATCCAGGTGTTCGACGCCGAAGGCAGGCTGACCATCGACGCCTCCACGCTCGATCCCCAATCCGAGAACCGCGCCGACGAGGACTATTTCAGGATTCACCGGGACAACCCCGGGGCCGGACTGTTCATCAGCCGGCCGATACTGTTCCGCGGCGCCTATTCGATCGTACTGAGCCGGCGCATCAGCGATAGCGACGGCAGCTTCATGGGGGTGGTCGCCGGCTCGATCCGCTTCAGCTATTTCCACGAATTGTTCGAGCGGCTGAGCCTCGATCCCGAGGACACCATCACCGTGCTCAAGCGCGACCGCACCATCATGATGCGGCGGCCGTTCGATCTCGACATCATCGGCAAAAACCTGGGAACGCAGCCGGAGTGGAAGCCCGACAATCTCACGGCCGGCGGATCCTATGCCGGCAAGGGGCCGGTGGACCCGACGCCGCGCCTTTACGTGCGCAGCAGCGGCTCCGGTCCGCTGTTTGTCGTGGCGGGCAAGCCGCTGAGGGCCGTGTTCGCGCTGTGGCAGAAGGAAGCGCTTCGCATCGGAGCGGTGGTCCTGGTGCTTTCCCTGTTCGTGCTGGGCTCGGCGATCGGGCTCGCCCGCGAGATCAGCCGGCGCGCGGATGCCGAAAGCAAGCTCGAGGAGATGGCGACGACCGACGCGCTCACGGGCCTGCGCAATCGCCGCAAGTTCGACCAGGTCATCGAGACCGAATGGCGCCGCGCCATGCGCCAGAAGACGGAGGTCGCGCTGCTGATGATCGATGCCGATCACTTCAAGGCTTATAACGACACGTTCGGTCACCAGGCCGGCGACCAGGTGCTGGTCGGCATCGCCATCTGCATCTCCGATTCGGTTCGTCGCGCCGGCGACTGCGCCGCGCGCTATGGCGGCGAGGAGTTCGCGGTGCTGCTGCCGAACACGTCGTCGACCGAGGCGTTCAAGATCGCCGAGACCATCCGCGCCAAGGTGCTGGGCTGGTCCGACGGCGGCGCGGGATCGACCGTCTCCTGCGGCGTTGCCAGCCTCGCGCCATCAGCCGGCATGGACTGGGCCATCCTGGTCGCCGCTGCCGACAAGGCCCTCTATGCCGCAAAAGCCGGCGGGCGGAATCAGTCCGTGGTGGCAAGCCCGCCGAAGCTGTCGCTTGTGGCGTGAGCTTCGCTGTCATTCCGGAGAGCAGCGCGCCCAAGACTCAGCGTCGTCCTGGCGAAAGCCAGGACCCATTACCTCAGGGAGGTGTTTGGCGAAGACTCGTGGTTGTCGGCCCGAACCACGACTCCTCCCCGGAGTAATGGGTCCTGGATCGGCGCTCCGCTTCGCTGCGCTCGTCCAGGACGACGTGAGTAGCTACTGCCCCAGATACTTCTTCATCTCCGCGATCAGCCCCTCGCGCAGCTCCGGCCGCTTCAGGCCGTAGGCGATGTTGGCGCGGAGGAAGCCGGGCTTGGAGCCGCAATCATGGCGCTCGCCCTCGAATTCGACGCCGTAGAATTTTTGCGATTTGGCGAGGCCAATCATGGCGTCGGTGAGCTGGATCTCGCCGCCGGCGCCGCGCTCCTGCGTCTCCAGGATCTTGAAGATCTCGGGCTGGAGAATGTAGCGGCCGGTGATCGAGAGGTTGGAGGGCGCGGTGCCCTTGGCCGGCTTCTCGACCATGCCGTCGACCTCGAACATCTTGCCGCTGCGCTTGCCGACGCCGCAGATGCCATATTGGTGGGTGAGATGGTCGGGCACCGCCTCGACCGCGATCAGATTGGATTTCTCGCCGAGCGATGATGCGGTCTCGATCATCTGTTTCAGGCAGCCGGGCGTGTTGAGCACGAGTTCGTCGGGCAGCACCACCGCGAACGGCTCGTCGCCGACGATGTCGCGCGCGCACCAGACCGCATGGCCAAGGCCGAGCGGCGCCTGCTGCCGGGTGAAGCTGACGGCGCCGGCCTCCGGCTGGTTCTGCGCCAGAACATCCTGCTCGGCCTTCTTGCCGCGCGCAGCGAGCGTGGCGTCGAGCTCGTACATGCGGTCGAAATGATCTTCGATGACGTTTTTATTACGGCCGGTGACGAAGACGAAGTGCTCGATGCCGGCTTCCCTCGCCTCGTCATAGACGTACTGGATCAGCGGCTTGTCGACGATGGTGAGCATTTCCTTTGGCATCGCCTTGGTGGCGGGCAGGACGCGGGTGCCGAGGCCGGCGACGGGGAATACGGCTTTGCGGATTTTCATGTGATTGATCGAATACCTTGGAGCGCGCGGGAAAGGAGCAATGGCATCTTGCTAGCCGTTTTGCAGCCGTTAACAAAGGCGGATGTTGGGCTTGGTCTCGCAGAATTTGCGAAAAAGGTGACCAGCAAAAAATTCACCTTTGTTAAGATATTGGCAACCGTGACAAGGCCTGCTGATGGGCCGATTTTCGGCCGGACGGATAGGACATGAGGCAAGCGGTGGCAGGATTGGCAAGACGCGGGGGGATGATCACCGGCGCAACAATGATTGCGGCCGCGCTGCTGTTCCCCGCGTCCGCGCAGTCCCAGACGCAGAACGGCCTGTCAAAACTGTTCGGCGGTATTTTCTCCGGCTCGGACGCCGCGCCCTCGCCACCCGCGCCCGCCTCGGGCGGCGCCCAAACTGGAGCTCAACCTTGGAGCGGCGAGGACGGCGCCTCCGGCCATCCGCTGATGACGGCGGCGGCGATCCGCGAGGCGGCCGGCAATTTCGACAATTGCGTTGCCGGCATGTGGCCTGATGCCGCACGGCGCAACATCACGCAGGAGAATTTCCAGCGCTTCACGGCGGGGCTCACGCCCGATCTGCGCATCATGGACCTGATGGATTCGCAGCCGGAATTCTCCAAGTCGATCTGGGACTATCTCGACATTCTCGTGAACGACAACCGCCTCGCCAAGGGCAAGGAGGTCCTCGCCAAATACAAGGCGCAGTTCGATGCCACGGAAAAAACCTATGGCGTCGATCGCTACATCATCGCGGCAATCTGGGGCATCGAGTCCAATTATTCGACGCAGATGGGTGACCGCAGCGTGCTGCAATCGACCGCGACGCTCGCCTGCGTCGGCCGTCGCCAGGCCTATTTCAAGGACGAATTCCTATCGGCGCTGGAGATCCTCAATCGCGGCGATCTCAGGCCCGAACAGATGCGCGGGTCCTGGGCCGGGGCGTTCGGCCCGACCCAGTTCATGCCGACCGCGTTCAAGCGCTTCGCCGTCGATGGCGACGGCGACGGACGGCGCGATGTCGTCGACAATCCGGCCGATTTGATCGCCTCCACCGCCAACAACCTGAAGAAGGACGGCTGGCAGACCGGCCAGACCTGGGGCTACGAGGTCGTGGTGCCCCCGGGCTTCAACTACATGCTGGCCGACCGCGCCAAGACGATGACGATCGCGCAGTGGGAGAAGCTCGGTGTCAAGCGTCCGGCCAACCAGCCCTTTCCGCATCCAGCGGAGAAAGCCTATCTGCTGGCGCCGGCCGGCGCACAGGGACCGGGCTTCCTGATGCTGCAGAACTTCCGGGTCATCATGAAATACAACCCGGCCGAGGCCTATGCGATGGCGATCGGCCATTTCGCCGACCGCCTGCGCGGGGGGCAGCCCTTCGTGCAGCCCTGGCCGCGGCAGGAGCGGGAACTATCTCGCACCGAGCGGCTGGAGCTCCAGCAACTGCTGGCCCAGCGCGGCTTCTACAAGGGCACCCCGGACGGCCAGTTCGGCGGCCAGACCCGGGACGCCTTGCGCAACTTCCAGGTCTCGGTCGGTATCCCGGCCGACGGGTTTGCCACCTCCGACGTGCTGGACCGGCTGCGCGGGCGGTAAAATCGGCCTGAAAGTAACCCTGAACAGGGATTTTGGCCGCCGGCCTTGGGGGCAGCCGACCGGCAGTGTATGGGTCATAAATCTGCAAGAGAATTTGCCCGTTTGGCGCCCGATTCCGTTATTATATCGACCCAATCCCGGACCCCGTTGCGCGCGCAAAAGATCGCATGTCGAAGCCAAAATCCTTTTTCAAGGCGCTGACCGAGACCGGCCCGCTGATCGCGCTGGGGACGGCGCTTGCGATCCTGGTTTCGGTCGCGGGGCCGGCTTCGGCACAGTTCTTCAACTTCCCCGGCTTCGGTGGCCCGCCGCAGCGTCAGGCACCGCCGCCGCGAAACGGTGGCGGCGGCTGGTTTGGCGGTGATTTCTTTGCGCCGTTCCAGCAGCAGCAGCCGCAGGCCCCGCGCCAGGATTTTTCGCGCGCCCCGGCGCCCGCCAAGCGTGAGACGGTTGCGGACAAGAACGTGCTGGTGATCGGCGACGCCATGGCCGACTGGCTCGCCTATGGCCTGGAGGACGCCTACACCGAACAGCCCGACATGGGCGTGATCCGCAAGCACAAGACGACCTCGGGCCTGATCAAGTACCAGCCGAAGGGCGAGCCCTCGGACTGGACGGCCGCCGCCAAGGGCATCCTCGACACCGAGAAGCCCGACGTCATCGTCGTCATGCTCGGCCTCAACGACCGGATCTCGATCCGCGAACCCGTCGCCGACAAGCCGGCGGACAAGGACAAGGACAAGAAGAACGACAAGGGCGCGCGCGCCAAGCCGCCAGGAAAAGGTGAGGCCAAAGGTGACGCCAAGCCGGGTGACGCCAAGCCGGACGCTGCGGCCAAGCCCGAGGACAAGCCAGCCGACACCGACCTGCCGCAAGACGACGCAGACAACGCGGACGCACCGGCTGCCGCGCCCGAGAAGACAGCGCGCAATCCGAACGGCCTCTACGAATTCCGCGACGACCGCTGGGTCGAGCTCTACAACAAGAAGATCGAGGAACTCGCGAACGTTCTCAAAGCCAAGGGCGTGCCGGTGCTCTGGGTCGGCCTGCCCGCGATCCGCGGGCCGAAGGGGACCGCGGACATGCTGTTCCTGGATTCGCTCTATCGCGAAGGCGCGGCAAAGGCCGGCATCACCTATGTCGACGTCTGGGACGGATTTGTGGACGAAGCCGGCCGCTTCCTGCAGAAGGGCCCTGACTTCGAAGGCCAGATCCGCCAGTTGCGCAGCGGAGACGGCGTCTTCTTCACCAAGCCCGGCGCGCGCAAGCTCGCGCATTATGTCGAGCGCGAGATCACGCGTCTGCTCGCAGGCCGTTCCGGTCCGATCGCGCTGCCGAGCGAACCCGCCACACCCGACACCAGCGCCGAGCCCGGCAAGCCCGCCCCGCGGCCGCTCGCCGGCCCGATCGTGCCGTTGGTCGCGGCCTCGATCTCGACCGATCAATTGCTGGGTGGACCGGGAACGCGTCCGGCCTCGGTGGATGCGCTCGCGGCGAGAACGTTGGTGAAAGGCGAGCCGCTGGCCGCGCCAGCAGGCCGCGCCGACGATTATGCCTGGCCGCGCCGCGAAGTCGGCCGCGAGCAGGCCAAGGGCGACACGCCTGTTGCGACGACGGCGCCTGATGGTGGCGCTGCTGCTCCCGGCGCACCCGGCGCAGCCGCCGCGATCGCGCCGCCCAAGCCGCCCGCACAGAAGAAGCCGACGCAGCCGGCACAGGCGACGCCGTCCTTGCGTGATTTCTTCGGTTTCGGCTCGCCTCAGCCGGCGCCGCGCCAGCTGGCGCCAGCACCGCGCAACCCGAATCCGAACCCTGCGATCCCCCGCCCGCCCGGCAATGTCGGGCGTGCGGCGGAAGTGGTGCGGTAGTTATTGCATTCCGGGGCGCGGCACTTGGCGCGAACCCGGAATCCACTCAACAGCACTGATGCTCGCACGATGGATTCCGGGCTCGCGATACGCGCGCCCGGAATGACGAGCTAGCCGTAATAACGCCAGCGCGGAAGCGGGCGACGTGCGGGGCGCGACATCAGCAGCGCGAGCGCGAAGCCGATGCCGCCGGCGATCAGAAGTGAGCCGAGCGGATTGTCCTGCACCCTCTGGGCGATCGCCTGCGAACCGTCTCGCAAGGCCTCGGCCGGCTTATCGTAAGCGTCCTTGGCGTAGCTCGTGGCGGTGTCCGCCGCGTCACGGACGGCGTCCTTGGCCTGGCCGTAGAGATTCTGCACCGTGCCGGCGGCTTCGCGCGCCTTGCCCGATACCTGCGTCTGTGCATCGCCTGCAAGATCGCCGACGGCGCCTTCGGCGCGTCCTGCGAACTCCTTGGCCGATCCAACGATTCGATCCTTGTCCATGATGCTCCTCCTCGGGGGTCTGTCGGAGTAACTGATCAGGAGGAGCACAGTTCCACGCCATTGCGAAAGTGTCGCCCGATGAAGCGGGCTAAAGGATGAGCCCGCCATCGACGACCAGCGTCTGACCGATGATATAGGACGACAGCGGCGAGGCCAGGAACAGCGCCGCGCCTGCCATATCGGCCGGCGTGCCCAATCGCCGCAGCGGAATGCGCGACAACGCACCTTCGAGCCGCTTGGGATTGTCGGTCGTCACCTTCGTCATCTTGGTGTCGACGAGACCGGGCGCGATACCGTTGACGCGAATGCCGTCCTCGGCCCACGCCTCTCCCAGCGTGCGCGTCAATCCGACGGCGCCGGTCTTCGAGGCATTGTAGGCGGGATTGCCCATGGTGGAATGATAGGCCGCAGTCGAGGACACCATGATCAGCGCGCCCTTGGAATCCCGCAACATGGAATGAAACCGCGTCGCGCACGCCATCAGGCTCATCAGATTGACTTCGACAACCTTGCGAAAGCCCGCCATCTCGAACTCGCCGCGGCGATAGATCACCGCGCCTTGCGCGAGCACGAGGATATCAAGCCTGTCGAAGGACGGCTTGAACGCTTCGATCGCACTCGCGTTGCTGACGTCGAGCTGCGCATAGGCAAGACCGCTGAGATCGGAGCCTTCTTCCGCCTGATATTCCGCCGCGCGAGCGCGCGTGCCGCAGACCGCAACATCCGCGCCTCTGGTGCGAAAGGCTTGCGCGATGCCGTTGCCGATCCCGCTGGAACCACCGATCACCAGCACCTGCCTGCCGGAGAAATCGAGTTCGTTCGCCATCGCGGCCTCCCTTTCGTCTTGCTTGTTTGACCTGTCTGCGGATCGATGCCAGCCTCGTCAATCTCATGACAAGAAGCAAGAGACCGCGAGGAAACAGCATGTCCGGATTCAAAGAGCTCAGCCGCTCCGTGAAAGGCCTCACCGTTCTCGTCACCGGCGCGGCCAGCGGCATGGGACGTGCCACCGCCCGCGTGTTCGCTGGCGAGGGCGCGAACGTTGCCGTCACCGACTATGACGAGCACGGCGCGGAGGCCGTTGCGAGGGAGATCGCGGCAAGCGGTGGGACGGCGAAGGCATGGAAGCTCGACGTCGCCGACGGCGGCGAGATCAAGCGGGTCGTCAACGACGTCGCGGCGCATTTCGGCGGGCTCGATGCCGTCGTCAACAATGCCGGCATCTCCGTGCGCGTAGCGATCGACGACGAAACTTACGACGACGCCTGGGCCAGGGGCATCGCCGTGATGCTGACGGCGCATCCGCGCATCATCCGCGCGGCGCTGCCGCATTTGCGCAAATCGAAGAGCCCGCGCATCGTCAATATTGCCTCGACCGAAGCGCTTGGTGCCACCGCCTTGCATAGCCCCTACTCCGCCGCGAAAGGCGGCGTGGCGAGCCTCACCCGCTCCCTGGCCGTCGAGCTTGGCCGCGAGGGCATTACCGTCAACTGCATCTGCCCGGGCCCGATCCGCACCGCCATCACCGATCGCATTTCCGAAGAGCACAAGACCATATACGCCAAGCGCCGCACGGCACTCGGCCGCTACGGCGATCCGGAGGAGGTCGCGCATATCACGTTGAGCCTGTGCCTCCCTGCGGCATCATTCCTCACCGGCGCCGTGATCCCGGTCGACGGCGGTTTGATGGCGCGGAACGCGTGAGAGCCATGCGTGGCCGGCGTTGACAACGCCCGTTGCGGGAGTAGCTTTTTGCATCAACAGAGCGGGACCAACCGCTCGCGGTTCGCGGGAGAGACGCCATGACGATCGCCATCCGGCAGCTTCAGGAGTATTTTGTCGGCGAGGTTTCGGGCCTCGACCTGCGAAAGCCTCTCGCAGCGGATGAGGCGCGCGAGATCGAGTCCGCCATGGACAAATACGCCGTGCTCGTCTTCCACGACCAGGACATCACCGACGAGCAGCAGATGGCCTTCGCGCTGAACTTCGGCCAGCGCGAGGATGCCCGCGGCGGAACGGTGACGAAGGAAAAGGACTACCGGCTTCAGTCCGGCCTCAACGACGTCTCCAATCTCGGCAAGGACGGCAAGCCGCTGGCAAGAGACAGCCGCACGCATCTGTTCAATCTCGGCAACTGCCTTTGGCATTCCGACAGCTCGTTCCGCCCCATCCCCGCAAAGTTCTCGCTGCTCTCCGCGCGCGTCGTGAACCCGAAGGGCGGCAACACCGAATTTGCCGACATGCGCGCCGCCTACGATGCGCTCGACGACGAGACCAAGGCCGAGATCGAGGACCTCCTCTGCGAGCACTCGTTGATGTATTCGCGGGGATCGCTTGGCTTCACCGAATACACCGACGACGAAAAAGCGATGTTCAAGCCAGTGCTGCAGCGGCTGGTGCGGACGCATCCCGTGCATCGCCGCAAGTCGCTGTATCTCTCATCGCATGCCGGCAAGATCGTCGGCATGAGCGTGCCGGAGGGGCGGCTGTTGCTGCGCGACCTGAACGAGCATGCGACGCAGCCGGAGTTTGTCTATGTCCACAGATGGAAGCTGCATGATCTCGTGATGTGGGACAACCGCCAGACCATGCACCGCGTCCGCCGCTATGACCAGTCGCAGCCCCGCGACATGCGAAGGGCGACGGTGGCGGGGACCGAGCCGACGGTCCAGCAGCAGGCGGCGGAGTAGCGCTGCAAACCAACCGTCGTCGCGCCCTTCGGCGCGCGCAGATCCGGGATCCATAGCCACAGAAAGTGGTTTGGCGAAGACTAAGGGGTGATCAGTTACCGCAACAATTGCGCCTTGGGAGTGTGGGTCCCGGATCTGCGCGCGCTTTAAGGCGCGCTTGTCCGGGACGACAGCGAAGGATGGGACGGCAGCCGAGAGCGTCGCACCAGCTAGGCGTGCCCGGCCTCGTTCGACAGCATGCCGGGATCGATCCCGATCTTGCGCAGGGCACGGCTGTACTTCTCGTCGACGTCGTCGCCGAAGATCAGATCCGCATCTGCGTCGCAATGCAGCCAGCCATTGCTCTGGATCTCGGTCTCGAGTTGGCCCGGCGCCCAGCCGGCATAACCGAGCGCGAGGATGGCGTGCTTGGGGCCCGAGCCGTTGGCGATGGCGCGCAGGATATCGACGGTCGCGGTGAGGCAGACGCCGTCGTCGATTCGCAACGTCGCGTGCTCGATATAGAAATCGCTGGAGTGCAGCACGAAGCCGCGACCAGTGTCGACCGGACCGCCGGCCAACACCTTCATGCTTTCGGCGTTCTCGGGCAGCTTGATGTGCTCGCCCTTCTTGATGATGCCGAGTTGCTCGAGCAGCTCAGGGAAATCGATGCTGCCGGCCGGGTGATTGACGATGATGCCCATCGCGCCCTCGGCGGAATGCGCACAGAGGTAAATCACCGAGCGCTCGAAACGGGAGTCACCCATCACGGGCATCGCGATCAGGAGCCGGCCGTCCAGATAACTGGCCGAATTGGGCAGCGCACTGCGGGTGCTTTCGCCCGTCCTCTTGCCTGTGGGAGCCATCGGTGAAGCACTCCGGTTTCGATTCCTATCCTGATGTCGGGCCGGGCGGCTGTCAAATCAAGGCTTGCAGAGACGCGATTCAGGTGCATCCATCACAAGCAATTCAATGGTTTGCCCGAGAACGACCCTGTAAAGACGTGCCATGCTGAGAAGAGTTCCCCTGTATGCGGCGATCGGGGTCGCGACAAGCTTGCTTGCGTCGTTGCTGACGACCGCGGGCCATGCTGACGATGCGTCACCGTGGCAGCGCGACGGACATTCCGCGGTGCGGTTGCTGGCGGGATCGCGCAGCGGCGCGGTGCTGCTCGGCGGTATCGAAGTCCAGCTCCAGCCCGGCTGGAAGACCTATTGGCGGATGCCGGGCGACTCAGGCGTTCCGCCGCGGTTCGACTTCTCGAAGTCGGACAATGTCGAAGCCGTGACCGTGATGTGGCCGGCGCCGCTGAAATTCGACGACGGCGCAGGTGGTCATTCGATCGGCTATCACGACCAGATCGTGCTGCCCCTGCGCATCGTTGCCAAAGCCGCCGACAAGCCGGTGACGTTGCGGGCCGAGATCAATTACGCCGTCTGCGAAAAGCTCTGCATTCCCGTCGAGGCCAATCTCGAGCTCGGCTTCAACAATGTCGCCTCGACCGAAGATGCCAATCTGCGCACAGCGCTCGACACCGTGCCGAAGCCCGCCACGATCGGCGACCCCAATCCGCTGACCATCCGCGACGTCAAGCGCGACGGGCCGAAGAACGTGGTGGTCGATGTCGTCGCGCCCGCTGACAGCAAGGTCAATCTGTTCGTGGAAGGGCCGACGCCTGAATGGTCGTTGCCAATTCCTGATCCGGTCGAGCACAGCCCGCCCGGCGTGAAGCGATTTTCCTTCGAGCTCGACGGATTGCCTCCGGGCGTCAAGCCTGAGGGTGCCGCGCTGAAGTTCACGCTGGTGGGGCCGGACAAGTCTTACGAGTTCAATACGAACTTGGAGTGACGTTGTGGACGACGCGAGTGGGTTGCTCCGCTTGCGCTCTATACTCCGCTGTCATCCCGGACAAGCGCGCCCCCGGCAACGCGTAGCGTTGTCCGGTAGCGCGCGCCGATCCGGGATCCGGACGCCGCAGCAATAGTTGTGCGAAGATTCGAAGTTATCAGCTCCCGCTGCAACTTCTCCCTGGGGCTATGAGTCCCGGATCTGCGCTTCGCCCTCGACAACGCTGCGCGTTGTCAAGGCTCCGCTTGTCCGGGACGACACTGAGGGTGGCGCGACAGCGCACGCCCCACCCAACCGAATCTTAACGAATGGTTGCTAATCCCTCGCATATCGCAACATGCGGAACGCCCGGGGATCTCGACTTGGCCGTGATGGATGCAGAACCCGCAACGACCGGACCGGCCGGGCTGATCGCGCGGCTGCGCGCCAGGCTGACGGGCGGATCGAGCGAGGCGTCGCTGACGCGGCGGCTGGCCGGCACCATCTTCATCATCCGCGTCATCAGCGCGGGCCTTGCCTATGTCTCGCAGGTGCTGCTGGCGCGCTGGATGGGCACGTCCGATTACGGCGTCTATGTCTATGTCTGGACCTGGGTGCTGCTGCTCGGCAGCATGATGGACTTCGGCATCTCGGCGTCCGCGCAGAAGATCATTCCGGAATATCGCGCCAGCGGCGACCATGCGCTGCTGCGCGGCTTTCTCTCCGGCAGCCGCTGGCTGACCTTTGCCGTTTCCACGCTGCTGTCGCTGGCGCTCGCCGGCATCGTCAGACTGCTGTCGCCCTGGATCGATCCGGCCGAGGAGCTGCCGCTCTATATCGGCTGCATGACGCTGCCTGCCTTCGTGGTCGCCAACACCCAGGACGGCATCGCCCGCTCGCACGACTGGATGCAGCTCGGCCTGATGCCGCAATTCATCATCCGCCAGGCGCTGATCATCGGCATCACGGCGTGCGCCTTCCTGCTCGGCTATCATCTCGGCGCGACCGCCGCGATGATCGCAAGCGCAGGCGCGGTGTGGATCGCGATGACCGGCCAGATGGTGGCGCTGAGCCGCAAGCTCGCCGATCACATCTCAGCCGGCCCCAAGGCCTACGACATCGGCGGCTGGCTTGCCGTCTCGCTGCCGATCCTGCTGGTCGAGAGCTTTTACCTGCTCCTGTCGTACACCGACGTGCTGGTGCTGCAGCAATTCCGCCCCTCCGATGAGGTCGGCGTCTATTTTGCCGTCGTGAAGACACTGGCGCTGGTGTCGTTCATTCACTACGCGATGTCGGCGACGACGGCGCATCGCTTCGCCGAATACAACGCCAGCGGCGACAAGGCGCGGCTGTCGGCCTATGTCGCGCACGCCATCAGCTGGACGTTCTGGCCGTCGCTGGCCGCGACCGCCGTGCTGCTCGCGCTCGGCAAGCCGCTGCTCTGGCTGTTCGGACCGCAATTCGTTGTTGGCTACGACATCATGTTCGTCGCCGCTGTCGGCCTCGTGGTACGCGCCGCAATCGGACCGGTCGAGCGGCTGCTCAACATGCTCGGTCAGCAGAAGATCTGCGCGTTGGCCTATGCGCTCGCCTTCGTGATGAACGTCGTGCTTTGCATCGCGCTGGTGCCGCGGTTCGGCGGCCACGGCGCCGCAGCCGCGACCTCGCTCTCGCTCACCTTCGAGACCGTGCTGCTGTTCTGGATCGTACGGCAACGGCTGGGGCTGCACGTGCTGGCGTTTGGAAAATAGGTACTACGGAACCGCACCCGCCGGGTTCCCTCGGGGAACGACTCTTTCGCGACCGGCCGGCGAACAAGGGGAAATCCCTCTCCATCTGCAGCATGGAGCACGATTTTTCTTATTTGCCCGAAGGAGTTGCCTCTTTGGGAAAGTTTATCCTACGTCATATTGCCCTGATGACGAGATAAACCTAGATTCACCCGGCCATGATTGATCCGCTTTACGTCGCCTCGGGATTTGGCGTCGGTCTGCTTGTCGGGCTGACCGGTGTCGGAGGCGGCTCGTTGATGACGCCGCTCCTGATCCTGTTGTTCGGCATCCATCCGACCACCGCCGTCGGCACCGATCTGCTCTATGCCGCCGCCACCAAGACCGGCGGCAGCGTCGTGCATGGCTGGTCGCGCAGCGTGCATTGGCCCGCGGTGCTGCGGCTTGCCTGCGGCAGCATTCCGGCGAGCGCGTTGACGCTGCTGGTGCTTTGGAAGCTGGATCTTCGGAGCGATGTCGAACGCAATCTGGTCAATCTGGTGCTGTGCTTCGCGCTGGTCCTGACCGCGACGTCGTTGATCTTCCGCAAGTCGATCATGGAGCGTTATCGCCGGCGCATGGAGCAGGTTGACGACCGCACCATCGCGATTGCGACCGTGATCACGGGCGTCGTTCTCGGCGTGCTGGTCTCGATCTCGTCGGTCGGCGCCGGTGCAGTCGGCGTGACCGTGCTGCTGGTGCTCTACCCGCGCCTGCCGATGGCAACCATCGTCGGCTCCGACATCGCGCATGCGGTGCCGCTGACGCTGGTAGCGGGCATCGGACACTGGATGCTCGGCTCGGTGGACTGGGGTCTGATGGGTGTGCTGCTGCTGGGCTCGCTGCCCGGCATCGTCATCGGCAGCTACAGCGCGACGCGCGTGCCGGAGACGGTGCTGCGCGTGGCGCTTGCCAGCGTCCTGGTCGTGGTCGCCAGCAAGATCATGTTCGCCGAGCTCAACCTGCAATCCGCGATCGTGACGGCATTGGCCTGGAGCCATTGAGGCGGGAAGCTGTCGCCAAGCACTCAATGTCGTAGGGTGGGCAGAGCGAAGCGTGCCCACCACATTTCTCGATCATGGAATGATGGTGGGCACGGCGCTTGCGCACCTTTGCCCACCCTTGTATTAGCGCGATCGCTTATGATGGTGCCGTTCCGTGAGGAATGGCCCAGCCCGGGTGGCCGCCCGAG
>NZ_JAFCLG010000030.1 GCF_018129685.1 Bradyrhizobium manausense | reverse complement strand
AGGTTGGTGCCGCGTTTCATGGCTTGGAACTCGAGCCAGCCCTGAAGCATGACGACGGGGCCCGGCTTGCCGTAGTAGCCGGTCCATCCGCCCAGACGCGCGCAGACCCAGGCGGCGCGTGCGAGCGATCCCTTTGGATGGGGGTTCTTCTGCCGGTCCGTCTTGCCTTCGAGGTCGGCGCAGCAGGCCTCGATCAGCGCAATGTCCTCGGGGTCGAACGCATCGCTCAGGGGCCGCAGAGGTCCCGGGCCGCCATCACGGGCGTGCACCAATTGCTGGATGCACACAGCCGCGATCAGCGTCGCGGTTATCAACCGATCACGAGGCGCCTTGTCTTCGATCTGGACATGCTCGATGTCGAAGCCCGCAGTCTTGAGGGTGCGGAACAGCTGTTCAATGGCCCAACGTTGCCGATAAAGGTCGACCGTCTCCCATGCTTCCGTCTCGCTGGCTACTGCGTGTGTCGTCAGAAGTCGCCAGTGGATCGGCGCCTCGCCAGCCGGCGCGCTGATCTCACGGACATCAATGACGTTTACGGCAACGCTCTCCGGCAAATTGGCGCGCAATCCATTCTTGGGGCGGGCAAGCCTCGCTGGCATGAAGCGCATTTCGAGCTGTGCAATACGCCGCTTGCGCCCCGGCTTGGCGGCCAACTCCAGTTCCGCACGTCCCATCACAGGGAGTGCGGCGGCTCGCGCAAACAGGGCATGACCATCGGCAAGCGCGCGGTCATGAGCCGCACGTACCAGCAGTTCAACGCGTTCGGGACGCAACGCAAACGCTTCAAAGATATCGCTCTCGCGATCGGCAATGACCGTGATCGAAGCCGCGCCGGCACACACCGACCCGGCTTGGTCCGCGCCTTCCAGCCACCGGAAGCTCTCTTTTTCTTCAATCGGTGCGGATCGCCGCACGGCCCGCCGGCCGCCCTCCCGCTTCAGGAAGCAACCATCGATCAGTCCAAGGATCGAACCATCCTGCGCATCCAGAGCCAATACGGCATGCAGATACTCACCTCCACCTCCCTCCGAGCGCAGCACAGTCGTGTCCTGGATCGCAAGGACGTGCCGTCCCATGCAGCGGTCCGCCGTCCGCCCGGCGGCCTCCGCCAGCATCTCTTCACAACTGAAGGCCTCATTACGCAAAAGCCGGGTCAGGCGAATCTCTCCCGCCCGACTGCCACCCAATCGACGCACCCGCAGCCTTCTGCCGCCCGACGCCACGAGGCGGTCCAAAAGAAAGGCCCCCCTTTTTCCAGGCGGCGGTCACCAAACCGCCCCAGTCCAAGCTCCATGCACTCCTCCTCTTCAGGAAGACCACATGGAATCAGCCATTTCTTCGCTCTTCAACTGCGATGTGTGAATATCGTAGCCTGGAGGGGGAGGGTCGATCGCGCGAAGCGCGGGCGGGGTGGGGTGATCCCTCCACTCGGGCACTGTTCGTCGTGGAGGGACTTTCACCCCCACCCCGTCTCACATTTCGCTGCGCTCAATGCGAGCCGACCCTCCCCCTCCAGGGGAGGGTGGCAGGCTAATCCTGCGCCTCGCTGAACGTTGCCCGGAACGGATGTCCCGGATACACGCCGACGATACGAAACTCGCGTGAGAAGAATTTCAGCTCCTCGATCGCAAATGCGAGACCCTTGTCATCAGGGTGGCCATCGACATCGGCATAGAACTGCGTGGCGAAGAAATTGCCGTCGACCATATAGCTTTCGAGCTTCGTCATGTTGACGCCGTTGGTGGCAAAGCCGCCGAGCGCCTTGTAGAGCGCCGCAGGCAGGTTGCGCACCCGGAAGACAAAAGTCGTGACCAGCGAGCCCGAGCCTTGCGCGGCCCACTTCGGCTCACGCGCCAGCACCACGAAGCGTGTGGTGTTGTGGGCTTCGTCCTCGATGTCCTCGGCGAGGATGTCGAGGCCGTAGATCTGCGCGGCGAGGCGCGAGGCGATCGCGGCGACGGTCTTGTCCTTGCGCTCGGAAATGTCGCGGGCGCTGCCGGCGGTGTCGGCGTGCACGATGGGCTTGATGCCGAGCTTGCGGATGATCCGCCGGCACTGGCCGAGCGCATGCACATGGCTCTCGACGGATTTGACGTCTTCGAGCCTGGTGCCCTTGATCGCCATCAGCTGATGCCGGACCGGCAAGAACCATTCGCCGATGATGAAGAGGCCGGAGGCCGGAAGCAGATGATGGATGTCGGCGACGCGGCCGGCGACCGAATTCTCGATCGGGATCATGCCGAGATCGGCCTCGCCCGAGGAAATCGCCGACAGCGCGTCCTCGAAGGTGGCGCAGGGCATCGGCTCGGCGTCGGGATAGGCTTCAACGATGGCGATATGGGAATTGGCGCCAGGTTCACCCTGGAATGCGATCTTCATCTTGCTCATGACGGGCCTTGTAGCAGCGGCTCAGGATTTGGAAAGGATGCCGCGGGCGGTCTCCAGATCCGCCGGCGTGTCGACCCCCCTGGGGACGGTGTCGACGATGGTGAAGTCGATCCGCATCCCGGCCTCCAGGGCCCGGAGCTGCTCGAGCTTCTCCTGCAATTCCAGCGGCGAGGGCGGCAGCGAAACGTAGCGCTCCAGAGCGGCGCGGCGATAGGCGTAGAGGCCGATATGGTGGTAACGCGGTCCGTCGCCGGTCGGCGCCGTCGCGCGGGTGAAATAAAGTGCGCGCATGCGCTTGCCGCCGAGCGAGGTTCCGATCGCCTTCACGACGCTCGGGGCGAGATCCTCCTCCTCGGTGTGGATCTGCGAGGCCAGCGTGGCGATGTCGACGGCAGGGTCTTCGAGCGGCGGCAGCACGTCGCGGATGTTGTCGACCGTGATGGTCGGGAAATCGCCCTGGAGATTGACCACGATCTCGGCCTTGCCATCGGGATCGAGCTTCTGCATGGCCTCGTGGATGCGGTCCGAGCCCGAGGGGTGGTCGGTGCGGGTCATCACCGCCTCGCCGCCATGGGCGGTCACGACCGAAGCAATCTCTGCCGTGTCGGTAGCCACCGCAACCCGGCCGATACCGGCGGCCTCGGCGCGCCGCATCACATGCACGATCATCGGCAGGCCCGCGATATCGGCGAGCGGCTTGCCGGGCAGGCGGGTGGCGGCCATGCGGGCCGGGATCAGCACCAGGATGCGGGGATCGATCATGGATTTAAGGGCCTGGAAACGGGACGTTTTCCGCGTCGAGAAATCGGGTGGGGACGGGCCGACAGAAGGGTCGCTTATACGGGTTGCCAGACCCCGGGCAAACCGATATCTCAATGGCAAAACTCGGGGAAACAATAAGGAACGGTTTTGATTCTCCCGAGGCTCGTCCTGGCGGCCGCCCGGCTGCCAATTCCTTCTTGCGGTGTGGGGCCTGGCCGGAAATGGACTCTTTCGAACTCAACAAGATTCTCGGGGCCGTGCTCGGCACCTGTCTCATTCTGCTGGTGACGAGCTTCACCGCTCAGGCTTTGTTCTCGCCCAAGACGCCGGAAAAGCCGGGCTTCGAGATCGCCGTGAAGGAAGAAGCCGGCGACAAGGGTGGCGCAGGCGCTGCCGCAGCTCCGGCCGAGCCGATCGAAAAGCTGCTCCAGACCGCCTCCGTCGAGAAGGGCGCTTCCGCCGCCAAGAAGTGCGGCGCCTGCCACACCTTCGAGAAGGGCGGCCCGAACCGCGTTGGTCCGAACCTCTACGGCATTGTTGGTCGCGCCCGAGCAACGGAAGCCGGTTTCAACTATTCGGCCGCCATCAAGGCAAAGGGGGGCGATTGGAGCGTCGACGAACTCAACAAGTTCATCACCAATCCGAAGGGCTATATCCCCGGTACGGCGATGGGCTTTGCCGGCATCCAGAAGGACAGCGAGCGTGCCGACGTCATCGCTTATCTGAACACCCTCTCCGACAGTCCGAAGCCGCTGCCGACGGCGGCGAAATAAGGCTCTCGAAATAAGGCTTCCGGGTTTCGATCTCGGATATGCGGCCAGGCTCCAAAGCCTGGCCGTTTCCATATCCGGGCCTCGCGGCGTTGTTATCGGGGCGTTTGGCCGCATCTGACGGCCACTTCGGTCATCCAAGATGAGGAAAAAGCAACATATTCCGTCGAAAGCTCGCCTATATTAGGCCCTTAAAGGGGTAACCTCCTTCGAGACCAAGGATGTTGATTTGGCCATTACCCGACGCGATCTTCTGCTCACCGGCGCGGCCGTTGCCGCGCTTCCCGTCCTCGGCTCTGCGGCGGGTGCTCCCGTCGTTGGCACGGCAGAGGCGCAATCGGCCGGTGAGCTGCCCTGGCGCCATGCGCTGTCCCTGTTCGGCGACGTCAAATATCCGGCCGACTTCAAGCGGTTTGACTACGTCAACCCGGACGCGCCCAAGGGCGGCATAGCGCGCCTGATCTCGATCGGCACTTTCGACAACTTCAATATCGCGGTCGCCGGCATCAAGGGCACGATCGCGCCAGCTGTCGGTGTCATCTACGAAACGTTGATGACCCGGGCGCAAGACGAGGTGGCGAGCGAGTACGGTGAACTGGCCGAGGCCGCCCAGCATCCGGAGGATTTTTCCTGGGTGGTCTATCGCCTGCGCAAGGAAGCCCGCTGGCATGACGGCAAGCCGGTGACGCCCGAGGACGTGATTTTCTCGCTCGAGACGTTCAAGCAGCAAAGCCCGATGTACGCGTCCTATTATCGCCACGTGACCAAGGCGGAGAAAGTCGGCGAGCGCGACGTTAAATTCAGCTTCGATGGGCCGGGCAACCGGGAGCTGCCGACCATCGTCGGCGAGTTGGCGGTGCTGCCGAAGCATTGGTGGGAAGGCACCGACGCGCAGGGCCGCAAGCGCGATGTGAGCGCGACCACGCTGGAGATTCCGCTCGGATCCGGGCCATATCGGATCAAGGAATTCGTGCCGGGGCGCTCGGTCAGGCTTGAACGGGTCAAGGATCACTGGGGCGCCGATCTCCCCAGCCGGATCGGCCAGAACAATTTCGACGAGCTGCGCTACGAATTCTTCCGCGACAACCAGGTCGCGCTGGAGGCCTTCAAGGCCGATCAAGCCGATTGGATCGCGGAAAACTCCGCCAAGCAGTGGGCGACGGCCTACAACTTCCCCGCGGTCGCCGAGAAGCGGGTGATCAAGGAAGAGTTTCCGATCAACGATTCTGGCCGCATGCAGGCCTTCGTGGTCAACACCAGGCGCGATCAGTTCAAGGATGCGCGGGTGCGACGAGCCTTCAACTACGCCTTCGACTTCGAGGAGATGAACAAGCAGCTCTTTTTCGGTCAGTACAAGCGCATCAACAGCTACTTCGAAGGGTCCGAACTCGCGGCGACGGGTTTGCCTGAGGGCGAGGAATTGCGGATCCTCGAAACGGTGAAGGACAAGGTACCGCCGGAAGTGTTCACGACGCCGTATCAGAATCCTGTCGGCGGCACTCCGGAAGCCGTGCGCGCCAATCTGCGTGAAGCGGCGAAGCTCCTGAAAGAAGCGGGCTTCGAGGTGAAGGATCACAAGCTGGTCGACGCCGCGGGGAAGGTTCTGACGGTCGAGATCCTGGTCCAGGAACCCTCGTCGGAGCGCATTGCGCTGTTCTTCAAGCCCTCGCTGGAGCGCATCGGTGTCAACACGTCGGTTCGCACGGTCGATGATGCGCAGTACCAGAACCGGCTGCGTAACTTCGACTTCGATATGATTATCGACCAATGGGGCGAGTCGCTTTCGCCCGGCAACGAGCAGCGTGAATTCTGGAGCTCGGCGACCGCCGACGTGCCCGGCGCACGCAACACCATCGGCATCAAGAACCCGGCCGTGGATGCCTTGATCGAGAAGATCATCTTCGCCAAAGACCGCAATGGTCTCGTCGCCGCGACGCGCGCGCTCGATCGCGTGCTGCTGTGGAATTTCTACGTGGTGCCTCAGTTTACCTATCCATTCTCGCGCTATGCCCGCTGGGACCGCTTCAGCCATGCCGAGCCCCTGCCGAAATATGGCCGGTCCGGCCTACCGACGCTCTGGTGGTACGACGCTGAGAAGGCGGCGCGAATCGGAAAACGCTCTTGAGGGAGCAATTGCGCATGACGCAGCTTTCACGCCGGCATGTGCTGGTCCTCGGTGTTGGCGGCGCGTTCAGCGCTGCGGCGCTGCCTGGTGTGGCGGCGTCCGAGGGGCCCGCTGAGGCCCACGGCATCTCGGCCTTCGGCGATCTCAAATATCCAGCCGATTTCCACCATTTCGACTACGTCAATCCCGATGCGCCGAAGGGCGGGGCGTTCTCACTGATTCCTTCGGTGCGTTCTTACAACCAGTCCTATTTCACGTTCTCCTCGCTCAACGCCTACATCCTGAAGGGCGAGGGCGCGCAGGGCATGGACATGACCTTCGCCCCGCTGATGGCGCGCGCCAATGACGAGCCCGACGCGATGTACGGGCTTGTCGCGAAATCGGTGCGAATCTCGCCGGACAAGCTGGCCTACACCTTCACGATCAGGCCCGAGGCTCGTTTCCACGACGGCTCGAAGCTCACCGCTGATGACGTCGCCTTCTCGCTCAACACGCTGAAGGAGAAGGGCCATCCGCTGATCGTCGTGCAGCTGCGCGATTTCGTGAAGGCCGAGGCGCTCGATGACGCCGCCGTGGTCGTCACCTTCGCGCCGAACCGCGCCCGCGACGTGCCGCTCTATGTCGCCAGCCTGCCGATCTTCTCGAAGGCGTATTACGCCACGCGGGCCTTCGACGAATCGACGCTCGATACGCCGCTCGGCTCCGGCCCCTACAAGGTCGGCAGGTTCGAGGTCAATCGCTACATCGAATACGACCGCGTCAAGGACTGGTGGGGTGCCGACCTGCCGGTGTGCCGCGGCAGCTACAATTTCGACACGGTGCGCTACGAATTCTATCGCGACCGCGACGTCGCCTTCGAAGGCTTCACCGGCAAGAACTATCTGTTCCGCGAAGAGCTCACCTCGCGCATCTGGGCCACGCGCTACGATTTCCCGGCGGTGAAGGACGGTCGCGTCAAGCAGGAGCAACTGCCGGACGAGACGCCGTCGGGCGCGCAGGGCTGGTTCATCAATCTGCGCCGCGACAAGTTCAAGGATCCGCGCGTGCGCGAAGCGCTGATCTATGCCTTCGATTTCGAGTGGACCAACAAGTCGATCATGTACGGCGCCTATGCGCGCACGCGCTCGCCGTTCCAGAATTCCGACATGATGGTCTCGGGCCCGCCCTCGCCTGAGGAGCTCGCATTGCTGGAGCCCTTCCGTGGCAAGGTGCCCGACGAGGTGTTCGGCCAGCCTTTCGTTCCGCCGGTGTCGGACGGCTCGGGACAGGACCGCGCCCTGCTGCGCAAGGCGAGCGAGCTGCTCAACGAGGCCGGCTACGTCATCAAGGACCGCAAGCGGGTTCTGCCCAATGGCGAGCCCTTCACGATCGAGTTCCTGAACGACGAGCCGTCGATCCAGCCGCATCATGGGCCTTACCTGAAGAACCTCGCGACGCTCGGCATCGACGCCACGTTCCGCCTGGTCGATGCCGTGCAGTACCGCGCGCGGCTCGAGGATTTCGATTTCGACATGACCATCGAACGCTTCTCGATGTCGGCGACGCCAGGCGATGCCATGCGGGCCTTCTTCTCCTCTCAGGCCGCCAAGACCAAGGGCTCGTACAATCTCGCCGGCATCTCCGATCCGATCATCGACGCCCTCATCGACAAGATCATCGCGGCCCAGACCAGAGCGGAACTGACCACGGCCTGCCGGGCGTTCGATCGCGTGTTCCGCGCCGGGCGCTATTGGGTGCCGCAATGGTATGCGAACTTCCATCGCGTCGCCTATTGGGACCAGTTCAGCCATCCCGCCACGCCGCCGAAATTTGCGCAAGGCGTCGGTGCACCCGAGAACTGGTGGTATGACCGCGCCAAGGCCGCCAAGCTCGAGCAGGCGAAATAGCCATGAGCGCCTACATCGCCCGCCGCATTCTCCTGATGTTTCCGACGCTGCTCGGAATCCTCTTCATCTCCTTCGTCGTCGTCCAGTTCGCGCCGGGCGGTCCGGTCGAGCGCGTGATCGCGCAGCTGTCGGGCGCCGACACCGGCGGCACCTCGCGCATCTCGGGCGGCGGCGATTTTGCGCAGCGTGCGCCGGGCCAGCTGGGCGCCGGTGGCGACGCCATCAATTCCAAATATCGCGGCGCGCAGGGGCTCGACCCCGATTTCATCAAGAAGCTGGAGAAGCAGTTCGGCTTCGACAAGCCGGCGCCGGAGCGCTTCGCGCTGATGGTGTGGAATTTCGCCCGCTTCGATTTCGGCAACAGCTATTTCCGCGATGTCAGCGTGCTCCAGCTGGTCAAGGAAAAGCTGCCGGTCTCGATCTCGCTCGGCATCTGGCTGACGCTGTTGACCTATTTGATCTCGATTCCGCTCGGCATCCGCAAGGCGATGAAGGACGGCACGCGCTTCGACACCTGGACCTCGACCGTGCTCGTGCTCGGCTATGCCATTCCGGGCTTCCTGTTCGCGATCCTCCTGATCATCCTGTTTGCCGGCGGCTCGTTCTTCAACTGGTTCCCGCTGCGCGGCCTGACGTCGGACGGCTGGTCGCAATTCCCCTGGTACTGGAAGATCATCGACTACTTCTGGCATTTGACGCTGCCGCTGATCGCTATGGGGCTCGGCGCATTCACCACCATGACGTTCCTGACCAAGAACTCGTTCCTCGACGAGATTCGCAAGCAATACGTCATGACGGCGCGCGCGAAGGGCTGCAGCGAGAACCGGGTGCTCTATGGCCACGTCTTCCGCAACGCGATGCTGATCGTCATCGCGGGTTTTCCCAGCACCTTCATTCACGCCTTCTTCTCGGGCTCGCTTCTGATCGAGACCATCTTCTCGCTGGACGGCCTCGGGCTGCTCAGTTTCGAGAGCGTCCTCAACCGCGACTATCCCGTGGTGTTCGGTACGCTTTTCATCTTTTCGCTGGTCGGCCTCGTGGTGAACCTGATCTCTGATCTGGCCTATATGTGGATCGATCCGCGGATCGATTTCGAGGCGCGGGAGGTCTGATGACGCTGACCGCTCCCACCCCGATCGAAACCACCGCGAAGTCGCCGCTCGGCGATGCCGGGCCGGTCACGCGCAAGCCGTTCGCGCCGTCGCCGCTCAACCGGCGGCGCTGGCAGAATTTCAGCGCGAACCGCCGCGGTTACTGGTCGTTGTGGATCTTCCTGTTTCTGTTCGTGGTGTCGCTGTTCGCCGAGCTGATCGCCAATGACCGGCCGTTCCTCGTCAAATATGACGGTCATCTCTACTGGCCCGCCTTCGTCACCTATTCGGAGACGACCTTTGGCGGCGACTTCGAGACCGCGGCGGACTATCGCGATCCTTATCTGCAGAAGCTGATCAAGGACAAGGGCGGCAGCATCGTCTGGCCGCTGATCCGCTACTCCTACGACACCCACAATCTCGACCTGCCGACGCCGGCACCGTCGGCACCGACCTGGATGCTGACGGAAGCGCAATGCAAGCCGGTGGTCGAGAAGAAAGGTCTGAAGAGCTGCCGCGACCTCGAATATAACTGGCTCGGCACCGACGATCAGGGCCGCGACGTGGTGGCGCGGTTGATCTATGGCTTCCGCATCTCGGTGCTTTTCGGTCTGTGCCTGACCATCGTCTCGTCCGTCGTTGGCATCGCGGCCGGCGCGGTGCAGGGCTATTTCGGCGGCTGGGTCGACCTGCTGTTCCAGCGTTTCATCGAGATTTGGACCGCGATCCCCTCGCTCTATCTGCTGCTCATTCTGTCGTCGGTGCTGGTGCCCGGCTTCTTCGTGCTGCTCGGCATCCTGCTGCTGTTCTCCTGGGTGTCGCTGGTTGGACTCGTGCGCGCGGAATTCCTGCGCGGACGCAATTTCGAGTACATCCAGGCGGCGCGGGCGCTCGGCGTATCGAACGGCGTCATCATGTTCAAGCATTTGCTGCCGAACGCGATGGTCGCGACCATGACGTTCCTGCCGTTCATCGTCTCCTCGTCGGTGATGACGCTGACGGCCCTCGACTTTCTGGGTTTTGGGCTGCCGCCCGGCTCGCCGTCGCTCGGTGAACTGCTGTCCCAGGGCAAATCCAACGTCCAGGCGCCCTGGCTCGGTTTCTCCGGCTTCTTCTCGGTCGCGATCATGCTGTCGCTGTTGATCTTCATCGGCGAGGCCGTGCGCGACGCCTTCGATCCGCGCAAGACGTTCAAGTGAGGGCGTGATGGACGCGATCAACCAGCCCCTGCTTGCCGTGCGTGATCTCTCGGTGGCTTTCCACCAGGGCGGCACCACCACGCTCGCGGTCGACAAGGTCTCGTTCCAGATCAAGCGCGGCGAGTGCGTCGCGCTGGTCGGCGAGTCCGGCTCCGGCAAGTCGGTCAGCGCGCTTTCGATCCTGAAGCTGCTGCCTTATCCGAACGCCTCGCACCCCTCGGGCAGCATCCGCTTCAAGGGACAGGAGCTGATCGACCGGTCGGAGCGGGAGATGCGGGAGATCCGCGGCAGCGACATCTCGATTATCTTCCAGGAGCCTATGACCTCGCTCAATCCGCTGCACACGATCGAGGCGCAGATCGGCGAGATCATCCAGCTGCACAAGCCGACCAGCAACGCGCAGTCGCGCAAGCGGACGCTTGAATTGCTGACCCAGGTCGGCATTTCCGAGCCGGAGACGCGGCTGAACAGCTACCCGCACCAGCTCTCCGGTGGCCAGCGCCAGCGCGTGATGATCGCGATGGCGCTCGCCAACGAGCCGGATTTGCTGATCGCGGACGAGCCGACCACGGCGCTCGACGTCACCGTGCAGGCGCAGATCCTGGCGCTGCTCGCCGAGATACGCTCGCGGCTCGGCATGAGCCTGCTCTTCATCACCCACGATCTCGGCATCGTGCGCCGCATTGCCGATACGGTCTGCGTCATGAAGGGCGGCAAGATCGTCGAGCAGGGGCCGGTCGAGCAGGTCTTCAAGACCCCGAAACATCCCTATACGCGCGATCTGCTGGCGGCCGAGCCGAAGCCGGATCCGGCGCCGCCGCAGCCGGATGCACCGTTGGTGATGTCGGCCGATGATCTGAAGGTCTGGTTTCCGATCAAGCGCGGTCTGCTGCGCAAGACCGTCGGTCACATCAAGGCGGTCGACGGCGTCAGCGTCGCCGTGCGCAAAGGCGAGACGCTCGGTGTCGTCGGCGAATCCGGCTCGGGCAAGACCACGCTCGGGCTGGCGCTGCTGCGCTTGATCTCCTCGAATGGCCGGATCGTGTTTCTGGGCAAGGACATCCAGGGTCTGCGTTTCAAGGAGATGCGCCCGTTCAGGCGCGACATGCAGATCGTGTTCCAGGATCCGTTCGGCTCGCTCTCACCGCGCATGTCGGTTTCCGACATCATCGCCGAGGGCCTCACTGTGCATCAGCCGAAACTCTCGCGCGACGAGCGCGAGGCGCGCGTCGTCAAGGCGCTCGAGGATGTCGGGCTGAAGCCGGATACGCGCTACCGCTATCCGCATGAATTCTCCGGCGGCCAGCGCCAGCGCATCAGCATCGCGCGCGCGGTGGTGCTGGAGCCCGATTTCGTCGTGCTGGACGAGCCGACCAGCGCGCTCGACATGCTGTTCCAGGCGCAGATGGTCGACCTGCTGCGCGAGCTCCAGCGCAAGCGCGACCTCACCTACATGTTCATCTCGCATGACCTGCGCGTCGTCGCCTCCCTCGCCAGCCATCTGATTGTGATGCGCGGCGGCAAGGTGGTCGAGGAAGGCCAGGCCGCCGAGTTGTTCAAGAATCCGAAAACGGATTACACGCGCGCGCTGTTTGCCGCCGCGTTCCGGCTGGAGACGGCAGGCGACCGTTCGGCCTGACCGGATGATCGCGATAGCCGCGAAAGCGAAAAGGCCGCCCGTGGGCGGCCTCTTGTCCTTCCGGTCGACCCGGCCTCTCGGCCTCAGTAGCGCGCGATCCCCGGACCGCCGAAGCGGTAGTTGATCCGGGCCGTGACCATGTCGACGTCTTGGCCGATGCTGTTGGTGCTGGCAGCGCCGCCGGGCGCGGCGGCAAAGCCGAGCGTCCTGCGATCCATGAAGATATGATCGTATTCGACGCCGAACGACCAGTTGGGCGTGAAGCCGTATTCGAAGCCTGCCCCCACGGTGGCGCCCCAGCGCGTATCAGTGGTGGAGTTGATCAGGGCGTTGGTCGCCGTGAAGGTGTGGAAGTAGCGGTTGTCGACCACCGCCGCGCCGCCCTTGGCGTAGAGCAGCACGTTGTTCCAGGCCCAGCCGACCTGTCCGGTGAACAGGCCGAATGCGCGCAGCCGCGAGTTGATCGTCAGGTCGCCCGGTGCGAGGACGAAGGCCGGCGAAGAGACGCGCGATCCGCGAAGATCGGCCCAGTCGCCTTGGGCTTCCAGGCCGAACACCCAGGCGGCCGATTGCCAGCGATAGCCGATCTGGCCGCCCGCGACGGCGCCGTCGGAATTGTGGCAGCCCTCGCCGGCGGTGAGCGGTACACCGGCCAAGCTCACGAAGTCCCAGCAATTGCGGGTGGTGCCGTAGCCGCCGTTGCCGCCGATATAAAAGCCGCTCCAGTCGTACACCGCGGCGACCGCGGGCGGCGGCGCCTTGACGTAGGGCCGAGCCGCCAGATCGGCAGCTTGGGCGCCCGTGGCAAGTCCGATTGTTGCGAACGCCGCAACGGCCAAATTCCGTGTCTTCATCAGGTCGTCCCCTCTGTCGCTAAAGTATGGTCTTGCACTAGACACGGTTCGCGCCCGCATGGCTGTCCCCGCAAAACCACGGGGCGGCGATGTCTTTGCAGCGGGGGTTCCGCGTATCGGCACGGCGCGAGGAAAAATAGTTCAACCTTTCCAACGACCGAGCCTCAGCTCAAGCTTCGGAATCGGGGAACCCTACTTGCGCTTGCGGCTCGGCAGTCTGGTTTTTCGCTGCTCGAAGGCGAGATAGGTATCGATGGTCGCGCGAATTTCCTCGGCCAGCTCAAGCCGTCGCTGCGGCGAATTGAGGCCGCGTTTGAGTTCCAAGACCCGGCTTGCGAGCTCATGGCAGAGTTTCTCCAGCGCTTGGCTCATTTGGCCTAATCCTCCTCAAAGAGGACAAACGGCGAAAGAGGTTCATCGGATCATTGCGAAACGCGGCCAAAATGGGCATCAGACCGGTTCGCCCGAGTTCCCAGCGACCGCGCGGCTCGATCTTCCGCAAGGCGGGCCGGACGTAGGAGGTCCGGTCATTCACCGGGCAACGGCTTGGCCATGACCACGCCTGGAGAACGCCAGCGCTGCAAGACGTGCGGCGCTCGTCGAGACCCGCCGCATCCTCGATCCCCAAACGCCATTACGGTCACAGTGCACTTAACTCCCGGCCCATGCGCGGTGGCCTCCATCGCTGTTCGAAGCCAATTTCGTGTCGCCGTAAATGAAGAAAAACGCGACTGCACCCTCCGCATGGCGGCCTGCATCATTCGTCCAGGATCGGCGAATCCGCGCCATATCTCGGACTCTACTAGTAGAGAATACGACTTCCGCTTCTGGCGGATGGGACACATCTTCGACGACGCGCCCTACAGCCGCTTGATTGCCACGATCTCGGCGCCGGCCGTCTTGATCCGCGCCATGTCCGGCACGATCACCGCCGTCACGTGATGTGCGTTGGCGTGAACCATGGGCCACGCGGGCGACTGGCTTCACTCGGTGCGCTTGAACAACTCCGTCTTGTTAGCACTGACGACGGTCAGTTCGGACGGTCTTGCCGCATCGCCACCCACGAATCGCAATCGCAGATTAATCGCTCTTGCGACGAATTCCCCAACTGCTGCCGGATATACCGGAAGCGGCTGCTGAGGCGCGAACTCGACGAGGGGCGGTGGCGACCTGATTCCGGCGCGACCGCGATCACGGCGGCGACGCTTTCGCTGCCACATCCTGTATGAACAGTCGCGGGGCAGTCTCGCGACGGCGGCAGGAGTTGAACAATGACATCGACTGGCAATGACGCGCAGGTCCGCCTCAACCAGCGCCGAGCTGATTGGATCAGCCGCCGCATTTCTTCCGCCGCGGACGAGCCGCAGTGGAGAGATACGAGACGAGCGCGCCCAAACAAATGGCAGTCAGGATTCGGGCAGAGACCCCACCTGGTTCGCTCGAGTCGAACGGATCAACAACGGCATTGATCCGGTCTGTGTGCAGGGCAATCGCATATGGTTGCATGATGCGGCGGCATCGGGCACTGGGCTCCCTCTCCCGCTTGCGGGAGCGGGTTGGGGAGAGGGTGTCTCCGCAACGGGACAATCCCCAAGAGGAAAGAACCCTCACCCGCCCCGCTCTGCGAGCGTGGCGGCCTCTCCCGCAAGCGGGAGAGGCGGAGCAAGCCAGCAGACAAACACAGTTAAATCCATATGCGATTGCCCTGGGTTTGTGTGGGCGAACCGGTCCGACCCACAGCACATGTCGGGGTGTGTTCACCCCTCTGGCAAAAGCACGCCCGCCATGCTCTGATACACCAACACTGCAATTGGGAGGCGGTCCGACCTCTGTGTAACTCCGGAACATTGCTGTGATTGAAAAGCGTGCCGAGGATCCCCAGCAGGTTATCGATGAACTGCAACGCAGGCTCGACGAATCGATCGCGCAGCAGGCCGCAACCGCCGACGTACTCAGGGTCATCAGCCGCTCGAACTTCGATCTGCAGACGGCTCTCGAAACGCTCATCACGTCCGCGGCGACATTGTGCGGCGCCAACAGGGGATCGATCTTCCTTCGTGAAGGCGACGTGTTTCCGCTGAAAGCGGCGTCCAGCACGACCCCTGAATTCCTTGCCTATTGGGCGGCAAACCCGCCAAGGGCAGGGCGCGGCTCGGCTACGTCACGCGTCATCGCTTCGGGCAAGATCGAATTGATCCCCGATGTCCAGGCGGATCCGGACGTGCAAATGCCGCCGAGCTCGCTGAACAGGATTCGTGCCGTCCTCGGCGTGCCCTTGCTCCGGGACGACAAGGTCGAAGGCGTGATGGTGTTGACGCGGCCCGAACCCGGCCCCTTCACCAAGGGTCAGATTGATCTGGTGCAGACGTTTGCCGATCAGGCGATGATTGCGATCGAGAACGCCCGGCTGTTCAATGAGGTGCAGACCAAGAGTCGCGATCTGCAGGAAGCGCTCCGATACCAGACGGGCAGTGCCAACATCCTCAACGTGATTGCCTCGTCGCCGACCGATGTCGAACCGGTGCTGAAGGCCATCGTCGAAAGCGCCTGCGAGCTTTGCGAGGCACGTGACGCCGTTGTCCTGCTGAAGGATGGCGACGACCTCTGCTTCAGTGCGCACCATGGCCCGATTCCGATCAAGACGGACAGATGGCCGATCGGCCGGGGTTGGGCTTCCGGCCGCGCCGTCGTTGACCGGGCAACCGTGCATGTGCACGACCTCGATGCCGAGCAGGACTTCGCCGACGGCCGCGAACTGTCGCGACGTGCGGGCTCGACCGCGGTCAGGAGCATTCTTGCCGCACCTTTGCTCCGGGAGGGCGAAAGCATCGGCGCCATCCTGCTGCGTCGTCAGGAAGTGCGTCCGTTCAACGACCAGCAGATCGCCATGCTGCAGACCTTTGCCGACCAGGCCGTGATCGCCATCGAGAATGCGCGGCTGTTCAACGAGTTGCAGGCCAGGACACGCGATCTTGCCGAGTCGCTTCAGCAGCAGACAGCGACGGCGGACGTGCTCAAGGTGATCAGCCGCTCGGCGTTCGATCTGCAGGGCGTCTTCGACACGCTGACCGCGTCAGCCGCGCAACTCTGCGAGGCGGATCACGGAGAAATTTTTCTCCGCGAGGGAGATACGTTCCACGCCCACGCCACCTCGGGCGCCGGGCCTGCCCTGCTCGATTTTCTCAGGGCGAACCCGCGGCGGCTCAGCGACAAGTCGACGGTGCCGCGCGTGGCCCGCACCGGGGCCGTTGTCCACATCCCGGACAGGCTGCTCGATCCGGACTACGAATTTGCCGGCGTCGACGGTGCGGTGGGCCAAATGTCGCGCGCCCTGCTCGGCGTGCCGCTGCTGCGAAATGGCAACGTCGACGGCGTTTTCGTCCTCGCGCGCCACGAGCCCAAGCCGTTCACGCAACGCCAGATCGAGCTTGTCGAAAGCTTCTCCGACCAGGCCGTGATCGCCATCGAGAATGTGCGATTGTTCAACGAAGTGCAGACGCGTACCAGGGAGCTCGCGGCCTCGCTCGACGATTTGCGAACCGCGCAGGATCGCCTGATCCAGACAGAAAAGCTCGCATCGCTCGGTCAGCTCACCGCCGGCATCGCCCACGAGATCAAGAACCCGCTCAACTTCGTCAACAACTTCTCCGCGCTCTCGGCCGAACTGGTCGACGAGATGACCGACATATTTGAAAATCCCGCACTCGACGAGGCCGGGAGGCGAAAGGAACTAGATGAAATTCGCGAGCTCCTGAAAAGCAATCTGGAAAAGGTCGTCCAACACGGCAAGCGCGCCGACTCCATCGTCAAGAACATGCTGCTGCATTCGCGCGAGGGCTCCGGCGAACAGCGGCCTGCAGACATCAATGCGCTTCTTGATGAGAGCCTCAATCTCGCCTATCACGGCGCTCGTGCGGAAAAGCCGGACTTCAGTATCACGCTAGAACGCGATTTCGATCCGGCTGCCGGTGCGATCGACGCCTTTCCTCAGGAAATGACCCGCGCGTTCATCAATTTGATTTCGAACGGGTTTTATGCGGCGAGCAAGCACAAAGCCGAGAATGGGGCCGATTTCGAGCCGGTGCTCA
Organism: Bradyrhizobium manausense; assembly: GCF_018129685.1. Classification (GTDB taxonomy): domain Bacteria; phylum Pseudomonadota; class Alphaproteobacteria; order Rhizobiales; family Xanthobacteraceae; genus Bradyrhizobium; species Bradyrhizobium manausense_D. The sequence goes on along the minus strand of NZ_JAFCLG010000030.1, from coordinate 36,611 downwards.
CTGCGGCGACAAGAAATCTCGGCAGCCAGGTTGAGATACGGATACGCGACAACGGGACCGGTATTCTGCCCGAGGTAAAGGAAAAGATATTCAACCCGTTCTTCACGACCAAGCCCCCGGGCGAGGGTACCGGGCTTGGTCTTTCAATGAGTCACGACATCATCGTCAAACAACACGGCGGTCGAATCGACGTGGAGACGGAGCCTGGGCGGTTCACCGAGTTCAGGATCGTGTTACCGCGCGCGGGCCAGGCATAATTCGTAGGCGCATGATTCATGAAGCGGCGCGAGTTCATCACCGTTGTAAGCGCCGCTATCGCCATGCCACTCGCAGTCTACGCTCAGAACGGAACGGGCATTCCGAGGTAAATATGTCTTCCAACTTTATTTCAAAAGGCGCTGAAGGATACGACCAATTCATGGGGAGATGGAGCAAGCGTCTGGCCCCAGTGTTTTTAGAGTTCGCTGGCGCCGCGGACGGAGAACGCATTATAGATGTTGGCTGCGGGACCGGCAGTTTGACGTTCTTGATCCCGGATCGAGCAAATATCTCAACCATCGAGGCCATCGATTACGAAGAGCAATTTGTTGAGGCGCTGAGGCAGCGGAGCTCCGACCCTCGGATAACCGCAAGGCTCGGCGATGCTTGTGCATTACCTTTTGGTGAAAACCAATTTGATCGCGCTCTGTCTATGCTGGTCCTGCATTTTGTGTCTGACCCTCGTAAGGCGGTAGCTGAGATGTTTCGCGTGGTACGGCCGGGTGGTGTCGTCGCTGCCACGGTCTGGGACACTTTTGGCGGGATGCCCAGCCAGCGCATTTTCTGGGATACTATTGCCGCAATCGAGCCAAGCGCGGTGGCTCGGCGTTGCGCTGCTTTGGTCAGGCCGATGACATTCCCCGGCGAGATGATGGACGCATTTGCTGGTGCTGGCCTCCAACACGTTACCGAAGCGATGCTAACCATCCGAATGGAATTCGCGGAGTTCGATGATTACTGGCTGCCACTTATCAATGGCCAAGGCACATTGGCTGCATTCTTATCGACACTGCCAAACGGCATCCCAGAACAAGTGAAGGCTAGTGTTCGTCAAGCCTATCTGTGCGGTCAACCGGATGGCCCACGCAGCTTTGCGAGTGTGGCTTGGGCGGTCAAAGGTACTGTGCCAATGCAATAGCGGAAGAGGCTTGCACCAACCATCAGGCTGGTCCGCTGTTGCGTCCGACGCAGACATGGAACCACGACCGCTCAGATGCGCCTTCCGAGCGTAAAGCAGACGCGACGCATTTTCGAAGATGCACGCTACAACCGCTTGATCGCGACGACCTCGCTGCCGGCCGCCTTGATCCGTGCGATCGCCGGCTCGATCGGCTCGACCACGGTCGCCATGTGATGCGCGTTGGTGTGAACCATGGTGCTGCCGTCGCGCACGATGGCGACGTGGCCTCTCCAGAAGATCAGATCACCGCGCAGCAAGCTGTTCCGCTCATGCGGCTCGAGCGCGCGGCCGAGGCCGGCCTGCTGCATGTCACTGTCGCGCGGACAGCCGGTGCCTGACGACGTCAGCGAGACCTGGACGAGGCCCGAGCAGTCGATACCAAGGCTGCTCTTGCCGCCCCATAGATAGGGCGTGCCGACGAATCGCTCGGCGACCGCGACGAAATCTGGCTCGCGATGGTCGAGCGGCACGAGATGCGTCTTCGGCACGAACGTGCCCTCACGCGTGATGGCGAAACTGCCGTCCTCGCGCGTGATTGTGAGCTTCGATCCGAGCACCAGCGTGTCGGGGTGCGGCAGCTTGATCGAGGGCCCCGTGAAGGCGAGCGTGCGCAATGCGCCGACCCTGTGCGTCGGCGCGGCCGACGGCTTCATCAACGCAGCGTCGGGCAGCCAGCCGACATAGCCGTCGCTCCCGAGCTGACCCCAGGCCCAGCCCTCGCCGTTGCGATCGTAGACGGTGACGCGCTCGCCGCGCAGCGCTTCCGTCATCTGCATCGCGTTCGATGACGGTTGCTCGCGGACCGGTGCGATTGGCGCGATCACCTCGAATTCCTCACCCGCGACGAAGCGATCCGCTTGCACCTTGCCTTCGAGATATTTCGCGGCGAGGTCGCCGCGCGCCGGTGTCAGCCTTGGATCGTATTGGGGATCATGCATAGCGCTGGCTCAGCACCTTGTAGATGGCGCGGGCGGCCTGGCACTCGCCGCCCTCGGGTCGCGCCGGCTTGGCCGACGGGGTCCAGCCGTAAATATCCACGTGAAGCCAGCTCCTGGCCTGTTCGACGAAGCGTTGCAGGAACAGGGCGCAGGTGATCGAGCCGGCGAAGCCGCCTGATGGCGCGTTGGTGATGGTGGCCGTCTTGGAGTCCAGCCAACTATCGTAAGGCGGCCACAGCGGCATGCGCCACAAGGGATCGTTCTCCGTCACCGCGCAGCGCGCGACGTCGGCGGCAAGGGTCTCATCATTGGTGTAAAAGGGAGGTAAATCCGGCCCCAGCGCGACGCGTGCGGCGCCGGTCAGTGTGCCCAAATCAATCAGCAGGTCGGGCTTTTCCTCGTCGGCCAGTGCCAGCGCGTCGGCAAGGACCAGCCGGCCCTCCGCGTCGGTGTTGCCGATCTCGACCGTGATGCCCTTGCGGGAGGTGAAGATGTCGAGGGGGCGGAAGGCGTTGCCGGCGACCGCATTCTCCACCGCTGGAATCAGCACGCGCAGCCGGACTTTCAGCTTCGCATCCATCACCATGCGCGCCAGCGCCAGCACGTTGGCCGCGCCCCCCATGTCCTTTTTCATGATCAGCATGCCGCTCGACGGCTTCAGGTCGAGTCCGCCGGTGTCGAAGCAGACGCCCTTGCCGACCAGCGTCACCTTGGGATGGGCGAGGTCGCCCCAGCCGATGTCGATCAGCCGTGGCGCGCGATCCGAGGCCATGCCGACGGCGTGGATCAGCGGAAAGTTCTTTTCCAGCTCTTCGCCGATGGTGCAGGCGTAGCTCGCGCCGAATTCGGCCGCGAGGTCCTGTGCGGCGGCGGCCAGTTCCCCGGGCCCCATGTCGTTGGACGGCGTGTTGATGAGATCGCGCGCCAGCATCGCGGCGTCAGCCATGCGTTCGATCTCGGCGGCGTCGACGCCTTCAGGAGGCACCAGTCGGACGTTGGGCCTGTCGGCCTTGCGGTAGCGGTCGAAGCGATAGCACCCCAACGCGAAGGCCAGCGCCGCCAGCCGTGTATCCTGCGGTGCATTGGCAAAGCGATAGGTGCCCGGCGGCAGCAGGCCGGGCAGGGCGCCCGGCCGGAACGGATCGCGCGATCTGGCGCCGTCGTCGTCGAGGCCGAACAGCACTTGCGCGATCGCGCCGTCAGGCGCGGGCAGCGCGAGATAGCCGCCCGGCTTGGCGGTGAAGGCGCTGGCCACGGCGAACTGGCGTTGCGCCGGCGGCAGTGCCTCGCGCACGGCCTCCCAGCTCGATTTGGTGACGAAGGTGATCGGGATGGCGGTCGTGGACGTCTCGAAGACGGAAGGCATTGGCAAGTCCGCGAAGGTCATTCGGATGGAGGAGACTTCGCAGAGTTTTGCCGTGGCCGCAATCGGCTTTGCGGTCACCGTTCAGCGAGCCGCAGAGTGATCGCAATTGGGGACGGATCCCTGTGACGCATCCTTCGAGACGCCCGCCTTCGGCGGGCCCTCAGGATGAGGGTGGCGCGCGTGGCAGCAGTTCGAGCGAGCGCAGAGGCCATTCAGCCTCATCCTGAGGAGACCGCGGAAGCGGTCGTATCGAAGGACAAGGCGTGCGCGCGGGTCGCTCAAAAAACCCAGGCTGCTACTCGCAGGGAAGCAGCCATGCTAGGTTCCGGCAGCGGTTGCCCGATGCGCAGAGAACGCCGGCAACCGGAGACGATGCGTGCCGGGAGGAATTGCGATGGAATTTGTTTGGAGCGGGATCACATTCATCGGCCAGGCCATCGAGGCGGCCTTTGGCTATGTCGAGCATCACCACTGGGTCTTCGCGTTCCTCGCCGGCGGCTACGTCTTCTATCTTCACGACCGTTCGGTTCACGCGCGCTTCGATGCGCTCGACAAGCGCATCGATGAAATTCGCAAGCGCCTCGCCATCGAGTATTGACCGGGCCGGCAGACCCCCTTGTGGTTCGTGCGCGTATCCCCGCCGAGAACGGCCGTTCACGCATACGGGGCTTTACTAGCGTTTCGGTTGTGGCATTATTGACGGATATTTTCAGGTTGTGCTGCGCGCCTCTGCACGTATCGGGCGCAAAGCGGCTCAATCTCCGATGCCCATCCGGATTGGTTCCGGACCGATTCCTCGACGCAGACATTTTTATCACTCGTTTGGGCGACGCGGCATTCGCATTGAGCGGCGCAGTATGGATAGATCGTTTGTCATTGCGCACATATCCGACCTGCACCTGGACGGGTCAGGACGGCTGCTTGCGACGATCGAGGCTCTTGCCGGTGCCTTGCGCGAGCGGATGGCGGGCTTTGCGGATGTGCCCGACCGGATTCTTCTGATCACGGGTGACCTCGTGAACGACCCGACGCCGCAGGCCCTTGACGAAGCGCTCGCGGCGATCGCGTCCTTCCGTCGGACCGGATTGTTCACCGACATCCAGGCGGTCGCCGGCAATCACGATGTCAGGCGTCCGAGCCAGCGCGGCGGCCGGCACGATGCCTACGACTATCTGCATCTGCCGCGCACCTCGAAGAGCGTTTATTATCGTCAGGCCGGCCTTGATCTGGTGCTGCTCGACTCCAACAGGGCAAGCCTGACGCTCGCCAGCGGCGACATCGACGCGCGGACCTACCAGGCAACGGTCGGTCATTCGGCGCGATTGAGCGTCGAACTCGCGGGCAGCATGGGCTCGGCCGGGCGCGCCCACTATTCCGAGCCCGCGGAAAATCTGGTGCGCGTTCTTGCGCTTCACCATCATCCGCTGCCGCAGGCCACCGGCGAGGGTAAGCGGTTTCTCGGCGTGCCCGACGAGCCTCTGATGTATCTCGCCGCACCCGCGACCTTCCTCGAAGCGGCCACCTCGCTCAATGTCAGTCTGGTGCTGCACGGCCACCGGCATGTCGAGGGACTGTGCGGCTATTCGATCCCCAACCCGCGCGCAACCCGGAGCGGAGGCGAAGATTTCTGGCACACGGTCCATGTGCTGTGCTGTCCGTCCTCGACCGGGCAGGGCGGCGATGATGCCGGCTTCAACATCATCCATTTCGGCCCGTCATCCGAGGCCGGGCCATCGGGCCATAGGTTCACGATCGCCCGCTATTCGCGGCTGCGCAACCACGGCGATTTCAGAACGCTCGATTCGAATCTGCCGGATGGCCTCGTCAGGATTCCGGCGGGGCGGGACCTGTCCCGCGATCCCGCCATCCAGGTGGCGATCGAGATTGCCTCGTCCACATCGCTGAAGCGGGATCAGGTCCTGCGCATTGCAAGCCGGCTGCTGTCGCGCCGCGCCTTCTATCACGACGGCGGGCAGAGCTGGGCGGACGATCTCTACATCTATCTCGTCACCTCGCATGCCTGGGCCGATATCGAGGGCAAGTTCGCAAGGTCGGCGCCGAAGCGCGACGTTGCGGTGCTGGCCGCAGTCGCCGGCCTGCTTCGCCGGCTGATCGAACAATCCGCCGAGATGCTCGGCATCGACCGCATGACGCTCGACGAACTCCGCGGCGGCAGCCTGATCAGGCGTGACGACCTCGAACATCGATGGCCGACGCCGCCGCGCGACGCTGCCGATGTCGAAGGCAGGGCGCAGAGGCGGCTGCGATTGCTGCGGGACCTGAATGATCAGGTGGAGCTGCTGGGTCTCGAACTCGGCCTCGGCGGCGCACTGCCGCGGGACTTGCCGCAGGACTTGCCGCCGGTGTGAGGTGGCCTGCCGTGTTAACCGGCCATTAGGGTTAACAGTCTATTGCTGGCGCGTTCGGCTCGATCATCAGGCTCGAGAGTCAAAGCGTCATGCGTCAACGGTTTCGTCCTGTCCGGCTTCTCGCCTCCGCCTCGCTGATCGTGCTGGTGGCCGCGAGCCTCGGCGGCTGCGCGGCGGGGCCTAGATTCTCCGACGTGACCGGCTCGATCGGGTCCAAGGCAGAAGCCGCGCCGGCCGACCCGGCACGCGCGGCCGAAGTCTATGGCGAGCGCTATCGTGCCAATCCGAAGGATGCCGACGCGGCGCTGGCCTATGGCCAGGCCTTGCGCGCCAACGGCCAGCATTCCCAGGCCGCCGCCGTGCTCGAACAGGCGACCATCGCCAATCCCGGCAACAGGCAGCTGCTGGCCCAATATGGCCGCGCGCTCGCCGACGTCGGTAATTTCCAGCAGGCGTTCGACGTGCTGTCCAAGGCGCATTCGCCCGACAATCCGGACTGGCGCCTGCTCTCGGTGCAGGGCACCGCGCTCGACCAGATGGGCCGCCACGAAGAGGCGCGCAGCTATTATGCGAGTGCGCTGAAGATTGCGCCCGGCGATCCCGGCGTGCTGTCAAATCTCGGCCTGTCCTACATGCTCACGAAGGAGCTGCCGAAGGCCGAGGAAGTGCTGCGGCAGGCTTACGCTTCGCCGCATGCGAGCGCCCGCGTGCGGCAGAATCTCGCGTTGGTGGTCGGTCTCCAGGGCCGCTTCGCCGAAGCCGAGACCATCGTGAAGGCGGACCTTCCGCCCGACCAGGCCGCGGCCAATGTCGCGTATCTGAAGGATATGCTGAACCGCAATGTCGCCCCGCGCGGCGGACCGAAGCGCACGCCGGTCGCTTCCCTCAGCCAATCGGGCTGATCGCCGGCCGCTTGCGCCGCGGCGCGGATTTCCGCTGGTGCTTCAGATGGTTTCGACGTTCCACATCGCAGCGAGCCGGCCACTTCCGGCTACTGTGCATGGGGTTGTTTTTCGCGGTTTTTGTCGCGGGGGTGGATCGAGGCAGGCCTGATCCCGCCTCGCGTCAATGCAGCTCGGAGATCTTGATGCCGGTCGGCCCGAGAATCACGACGAACAGCACCGGCAGGAAGAACAGGATCATCGGCACCGTCAGCTTCGGCGGCAGCGCGGCGGCTTTCTTCTCGGCCTCGTTCATGCGCATGTCGCGGTTTTCCTGTGCCATGACGCGCAGGGATTGGCCGAGCGGGGTGCCATAGCGTTCGGCCTGCTGCAGCGCCAGACAGACCGATTTGACGCCTTCGAGGCCGGTGCGCCTGGCGAGGTTCTCGTACGCCACCTTGCGGTCCTGCAGATAGGACAGTTCGGCGGTGGTCAGCGTGAACTCCTCCGACAGCGCGATCGACTGGCCGACGATTTCGGTGGCGACCTTGCGGAACGCCATTTCCACCGACATGCCGGATTCGATACAGATCAGCAGCAGGTCGAGCGCATCGGGAAAGGCGCGCTTGATCGAGAGCTGGCGCTTGGAGATCGCGTTCTTCAGAAACAGCATCGGCGCCTGAAGGCCGAGATAGGCGGCGCCGACGCAGATGCCGATCTTGATCGGCATCGGACGGTCCATATGGGCGATCAGGAACACGTAGACGATCGAGCCGACGAACAGCACGAGCGGCGCCACCATGCGGGCGAACAGGAACGTGACGTAGGGCGCCTGACCGCGATAGCCCGCCATGATCAGCTTGTCGCGCGCAGCCTCCTGCGCCAGCCATTTGGTGAGGTTGAAGTCCTCGACGACCTTGGAGACGAGCTGCTTCGGCGTCTGGCGCAGCGAGACCTTCTCGCTCTTGTTGAGGCGATCGCGCTCGCGCTGCCGGATCCGCTCCCGCTCGCTCGCGACCGCCTTCATGCGCTTGGAGAGGCCTTCGCCGGCGAACATCGGACTGACCAGCGTATAGACGGTGGCGCTGGCGGCGATGGCCGCCAGCAGCATCGTCATGAAGTGGACGTCATGCAGTTTCGTAACGAGGAACTCGACCATGCATCACCGTCAGAAATCGAAATTGATCATCTTCTTCATCACCAGGATGCCGATCGACATCCAGACGACGCAGCCGACCAGCATCAGCTGGCCGGTGGGATGGGTCCACAGCAGCGAGATGTAGCCGGGCGTCGAGAGATAGACGAGGAACATCACGATCGGCGGCAGTGAGCCGATGATGCCGGCCGAGGCCTTGGCCTCCATCGACATCGCCTGGATCTTTTCCTTCATCTTCTTGCGATCGCGCAGCACTTTCGAAAGGTTGCCCAGCGCCTCGGACAGATTGCCGCCCGATTTCTGCTGGATCGACACCACGATGCCGAAGAAATTGGCCTCCGGCAGCGGCATGCGATCGTAGAGCCGCGAGCACGCCTCGCCGAGCGGCATGCCGATCGCCTGTGTTTCGATGATGGCCAGGAACTCGCTGCGCAGCGGCTCAGGCGCGTCGGCGGCGACGACCTTGATGGATTCGAACAGCGGCAGGCCGGCCTTGATGCCGCGGACAATGACGTCGACGGCGTCGGGCAGTGCTTTCAGGAATTGGTTCTCGCGCCGCTTCTTCAGGAAGCCGAGCGCCCAGCGCGGCAGGCCGAAGCCGCCGGCAAAGGCAAGACCGGCCGCGCCGAGCAGGCCGCCGCCGCCGAACAGGGCGCCGAAGAAGAACACGCCGGCCACGACGCCGGACACGATCCAGAATTTCTGTGTCGTCCAGTCGAGCCCGGCTTGCGACAGGCGAATGTTGAGCGGAACGCTTTTTTCCTGCGCCCGCCTCGCCTCGAGATCCTTGAGCGAGCTCTCGACCTGCTCGCGGCGCGAGCGCTGGCTCTTCTCGGCCTGCTTGGCCGCGGGCGCATCGGCGCGCGCGATCGAAGCGCGGCGGCCTTCGGCCTTCCGTTCGCCCGACAGCAACGGATAGACGAAGACCCAGGCGACGCCGCCGACGGCGGCGGTGGCGAGGAAGGAGAGGGCGAGGACCTGAGTGTTCATGATTGCGCCGACCTGCTCACGTCTTCGGTGCCTTTTCCGCGGCGTCGAGGGCCGCGGCAAGGCGTTTCTCTTCACCGTAATAGCGGGCGCGTTCCCAGAATTTCGGGCGACCGATGCCGGTCGAGCGGTGCTGGCCGATGATCTTGCCGTTGGCGTCCTCGCCGACCAGGTCGTAGAGGAAGATGTCCTGGGTGATGATGGTGTCGCCTTCCATGCCCATCACCTCGGTGATGTGGGTGATGCGGCGCGAACCGTCGCGCAGACGCGCGGCCTGGACGATGACGTCGATCGAGGCGCAGATCATCTCGCGGATGGTGCGGGAGGGCAGGGAGAAGCCGCCCATCGTGATCATGGATTCGCAGCGCGACAGCGCTTCGCGGGGATTGTTGGCGTGAAGCGTTCCCATCGAGCCGTCGTGGCCGGTGTTCATGGCCTGGAGGAGGTCGAAGGCCTCCGGGCCGCGGACTTCGCCGACGATGATGCGTTCGGGACGCATACGAAGACAGTTGCGCACCAGCTCGCGCATGGTGACCTGGCCTTCGCCTTCGATATTGGGCGGGCGCGTTTCGAGCCGCACCACGTGGGGCTGCTGCAGCTGGAGTTCGGCCGCGTCCTCGCAGGTGATGACGCGCTCGTCGTGCTCGATATAGTTGGTCAGGCAGTTGAGCAGCGTGGTCTTGCCCGAGCCGGTACCGCCGGAGATCAGCACGTTGCAGCGCACGCGTCCGATGATCTGCAGGATCTCAGCGCCCTCGGGCGAGATCGCGCCGAACTTGACCAGCTGATCGAGCGTCAGCTTGTCCTTCTTGAACTTACGAATGGTGAGCGCAGGGCCGTCGATCGCCAGCGGCGGCACGATGGCGTTGACGCGGGAGCCGTCGGCGAGGCGGGCGTCGCAGATCGGCGAGGATTCGTCGACGCGCCGGCCGACCTGGCTGACGATGCGCTGACAGATGTTGAGGAGCTGCTGGTTGTCGCGGAAGCGGATCCCGGTTCGCTGGATCTTGCCGCTGACTTCGATGAAGACCGTACCGGCGCCGTTCACCATGATGTCGGCGATGTCGTCGCGGGCAAGCAACGGCTCGAGCGGACCATAACCGAGCACGTCGTTGCAGATATCGTCGAGCAGCTCTTCCTGCTCGGCGATCGACATCACGATGTTCTTGATCGCGATGATCTCGTTGACGATGTCGCGGATTTCCTCGCGCGCGGACTCCGAATCGAGCTTGGCGAGCTGCGCGAGGTCGATGGCCTCGATCAGCGCGCCGAAGATGGTGGCCTTGACCTCGTAGTAGTTGTCCGAGCGACGGCTTTCCATCGCCGGCGGCGGCCGGGACGGCGCGAGCGGCGGCGAGGCGACGGCCGGCGGGGGCGGCGCGCGCGACACCGTCGGCGCCGGGGCCTGGACAGGCTCTGGCGACACGGCGCCGGGCTTGGGAGCCCGAAGGTCGGTGTCTGTTCCGCTACGCTTACCGAACACTTAACAACTCCATGCGGCGGCTTATTTTCCCCGCAACTTCTCAATCAGCGGTGAAAGCAAGGACGACTTTTGTTTCTTCGTCTCGCTGCGGCCGGTCAGGCGCTGGGCGATCTGGAGGAACATCTCGATCGATTTGTGATTGGCGGAGATCTCCGCGATCATCTGGCCGTTGTTGGCGGCCGCGCCGAAGATCTGGGGCTCGAACGGGATCGAGACGACCGGCTGGCTCTCGATCGCCTTGGCGAACTCGGTCGCCGCGATCTCCGGCCGCTTGGGAACGCCGACCTGGTTCAGGCAGTAGAGCGGCGGGCGGTCGTTCGGACGCCCGGCCTTCAAGAGGTCGAACAGGTTCTTGGTATTGCGCAGGTTGGCGAGATCGGGTGCGGCGACGATCAGGATGTCGTCGGCGCCGATCAAGGCGCGCTTGGTCCAACCCGACCATTGATGCGGGACGTCGAGCACGATGCAGGGCATGGTCGCGCGCAGCGTGTCGAACACCGCGTCGAAGGCGTCGGTGCCGAAATCATAGACCCGGTCGAGCGTTGCCGGCGCCGCCAGCAGGCTGAGATGGTCCGTGCATTTCGACAGCAAACGGTCAATGAAGGCGGTATCGACCCGGTCCGGAGAGAACACGGCGTCCGCGATGCCCTGCGGCGGGTCCTGGTTGTAGTCGAGCCCCGCAGTGCCGAAGGCCAGATCGAGATCGGCGACCACGGCGTCCATCGCGAGGTCCCGCGCGATCGCCCAGGCCACGTTGTGGGAAATGGTGGAGGCGCCGACGCCGCCCTTGGCGCCGACCACGGCAATGATGCGGCCGACCGCCTTGGCTTCCGGCGCCGAGAACAGGTTGCAGATCGAGCGCACGACGTCGATCGGGCCGACCGGCGCGAGCACGTAGTCGCTGACGCCGCGGCGCACCAGCTCGCGATAGAGCATGACGTCGTTGATGCGGCCGATCACGACCACGCGGGTGCCGGCGTCGCAAACGGTGGCGAGCTGGTCGAGCCCCGCGAGCAGATCGTTGCGCGCGTCGCTCTCGAGCACGATCACGTTGGGGGTGGGCGCAGACCGATAAGCCTCGATCGCTGCCGCCATGCCGCCCATCTGGATTTTCAGATGCGCCTTGCCGAGACGGCGATCCTCGCCGGCCGATTGCACGGCGGCGGCGGTCTCCACGGTTTCGCAGAAGGCCTGGACCGAGACACGCGGCGCGGGCGCAATATGCTCCTCGACCGGCGGCGATGCGGCCTCCGGCTGCTGTTCCTGAGTCTGACGCGCGTAGCTGATCATTTGCCGGTGTCGCTGAGTTTGGCCTTTTCGGCCTCGGGATAGGTGATCGCCGTCGGAGTCCCCTTGCGGTATTTCTCGAACTGGGTGATGCGCCGCGCCGTGTAGCCCGGAGTTTCAGCCCGCGGCTGCTCGAAGTCCGACGGATTGTCGATCATGGCCGCCATGTTGCGCTGGTAGGCGCAGCCGTAATTGTAATAGTCCTTGTTCTCGAACCAGCTCTTGTTCTTCATCGAGGGGCCGAGATCCTCCGGCCACAGGCCGCAGGGGCCCGCCACCGCGGCGATCTTCGAATAGGTCAGCCGGATCGGCGGCAGGAATCGCTTGTCTTCCGGCTGATAGGGACGCGCGATGATGCCGCGCGGGGGAACGCCAGCTGCCGCCAGCATTGCCTGAATCTCGCGCATGGATTCCGCCACCGGACGCGCATTGGGCGTTCCGGAGGGCACGTCGATGTGGATGGCGCCGGTGCCCTCGTGCATCCAGGCCGACGCGAGCCCCATCACGTCGGCGCGCTGGGCTGCGGTGAGGCCGCCACGGGCGTGTCCGACGAACACGACGATCGAGCGGTTCTGCTCCTCGATCGCAATCGGGTGACGTTGCTTGTAGTCGTCGGGAATGGACGCGGTGGTCACCTCGTCGTGCTGGCAGCCGCCGAGCGCGACTGCGATACCGACGAGCACGCCACTGAGGCCTGCGGCGCGGTGGCGGGTCTGGGGTCGTGTTGTGATCATGACTTAAGTCCCCGTTCCGCGTCAGTCGGTGATGAAGCCGTAGGTGCCACGGTAGTTTCTTGCCGGTTCGGTCCGGCCCGGCACGCCGTAGATGCGGTTGATGTTGCCGATCAGCTCGGCCTGCGGATCGGCAGGCGCGGCGAAGCCGTCATCCGGTCGCGACAGGTCCTTTGGCGCCGCTGCGCGAACGACATAAGGCGTGACGATCACGACCAGCTCGGTCGTGTTGTTGACGAAGTCGCGGCTGCGGAACAGCGTGCCGAGAATCGGCAGCTGCATCAGCCCGGGCAATCCGCTGATCGCCTGCTTGGTCTGTTGCTGGATCAGGCCGGCCATTGCCATCGCGCCGCCGGAGGGAATTTCGAGCGAGGTCTCGGCGCGCCGGGTCTTGATCGAGGGCACGGTCAGCGAGTTGACCGAGCTTGAGGTCACGGCCTGCGACAGCGTGATCGAATTGTCGTTGGAAAGCTCCGAGACCTCGGTCATCACCCGCAAGCTGATCTTGCCCTCGGTGAGCACCACGGGCGTGAAGTTGAGCGAGATGCCGAACTTCTTGAAGCTGATCTGGGTGGTACAGACATGGGTGGTGGGATCGCAGGCATAGCCTGCCGGCACCGGGAATTCACCGCCGGCGATGAAGGTCGCGGATTCACCCGAAATCGCGGTCAGGTTCGGCTCGGCCAGCGTGCGTACCACGCCCGCGGTCTCCATCGCGCGCAGGGTCGCCTGCACGGAAGGCGCCGCGCCGAACCTGGTGGTCAGATTGTTGCCGTCGACGAGGTTGCGGCCGTAGGCGTTGAACGGATTCGAGTTGGTGAAGCTTACCACCGAGGTGCCGTAGTTGAGGTTCGCCGAGAGGTCGATGCCGAGCTGCTTGACGATGTTGCGCGCGACTTCCGCGACCGTCACCTTCAGCATGACCTGGTCGCGGCCGCGGACCACGATCGAGTTCACCACCTTGTCGGCGCCGCCGGCAAGGCGTGCAGCGAGATCGTTGGCCTGCTGCGCTTCGATCGGGGTGGCCGCCGTTCCGGTCAGGACGACGCCGTCGCCGAGGCCGTCGATCTGGATGTCGGAATTGGGCAGGATCTGCTTCAGCGCGGCGCGAGCGCCGTTGAGATCACGCTTGACCGCAATGTCATAGGCGGCGATCTGCTGGCCGGCGGAATCGAAGAACACGATGTTGGTCTGGCCGACCGAGGCGCCGATGATGTAGGCGCGCTGCGACGAGCGGACCACCGCATTGGCGATCTTGGGATCCGCGACGAGCACGTCCTTGATGTCGCGCGGCAGGTCGATCACGATCGACTTGCCGACGCCGAGCGAGAGGAACCGCGCGTTCATCTGGCCGTCGGCCGCAGCCGGAGCCGCGGGACGATAGTCCGCGGCGATCACGGGCGTCAGCGCGGGATTCAGCGTCAGCGCGACGGCGGCCGAGAACGACAGGGCGCGAACCATCGAGGTTCGCAGCGTTGCCGGATTTGCCCTGCACTTCATATCGACTGTCCTCATCGTGCCTTCGTCGCCTGGGTCGGGACGCCGTAGCGAATGATCGAAATGCCGTCGCGCTTCTGCGCGGTCTCATCGAGCGTGATCTCGGTCGTCTTGCCGTCGGCAATGCTGCGCAACGCCAGTGAGAGCGTTCCGGCCTGGCGGGACGAGGCAAGCACCTGGGTCTGCGCAGAATTGAGTTCCAGCGTCACGGTCTTGCCGAGCACCGTATTCTGTCCATCCTTCTCCTTGGGAGCCTGGTCGATGGCGAGCACGCGGACATTGACCAGGATGACTTCGGTGCTGACGATGTCCGGCGCGCCGGCGCTCTGGTCGGGGTTCTTGAGGCGGCGCGTGAGCAGCACGTCGACGTGGTCGTTCGGCAGGATGAAGCCGCCGGCGCCGGTCTCCGGCGAGATTTCGGTCGAGATGGCGCGCATGCCGGTCGGCAGGATCGCAGCCATGAAGCCTGAGCCGTCGGCCTTCACCAGCTTCTGGTCGCGGATCGGTTCACCTTGGATGAAGGGGGCGCGCGCGATCGACCCGGTGACCTGGGTCGCGCCTTCGGGGCGCTCGCTGCGGCGGATGAAGGTGGAGCTTGCGGTCGCGGTCGGCCAGGTCTGCCACTGCACGTCGTCCGGCTTCACCGTCTGGCCGAGGCCGATGTCGTTCTTGGCGACCAGAACGTCGGTGGTGGGAAGCTGCGCGACCGGAGCCACTGGAGGCGGCGCAGAGTCCGAGCCGCTCGCCAGATACGCAGCGACGCCGCCGGCGCAGATGGCGGCCGTCAGGACGACTATGCGTGCCCTATTCATACGCTTCACTTTCCACAGAACGCTGCGACGCTGCCGCCGCCGTAATCGGCAGTTGACCAGCTATTCGTCAAAGCATGGTTAATGAGGCGTATCTAAATCGCCTTAACGCCGGGTTATCGCGGCGTTCAGCGCAGTGCGAGGTGAGCGAGGTCGATCGCCTTCACCCATTCGGTCTCGGGGTAGATCATCAACGCGCCAAGCGCGAGCGCAATGCCGTAGGGAATGCCCGTCTGCTTGTCGTGCAGCCGCGCCAGCCAAGCCTGACCCGCGAGCCCGTAAGGCAACGGCCATTGCCGGAACTGGAGCAGGAGCAGCGTCAGCGCGCCACCGAACAGCGACGCGTAAAGCAGGAAGTCCATCAACTGCGCGAAGCCGAACCAAAGCGCGACGGAAGCTGCGACCTTGGCGTCGCCGCCTCCCATCCAGCCCATCGCAAAGCAGGTGAAGGCCACGATGAGGATCAACGCGCCGGCGCCGACATGGCTCAGCACCTCGTAAGGTGCCATGCCACCGGCAACAGCAAGCATGAAGAAGCCCGCGACCAGCACCAGCGAGACGCGGTTCGAGATCGTCATCGTGAAGAGATCGCTCGCGGCTGCGAAAGCCATCAGGGCCGGGAAGAGCAGAAGGCGCGCTAGGTCGAGGATCATGGGCTGCGTCTTGGGCCAGGATAAATTGCCGGATGGAGGCGTCGGCGCATGCTACAGCGCAGTGCTAAACAAACCGACAACGGTTGCAGCAGTCGCGGAGCCGGGCTCACCACAGACTGGCGATGCGCATTGCGAGCGTGGCCATGGCCAGCAGCAGCGCAAGGCAGACCCAATAAGTCGACGCGTCGTTGCGCGCCGTGTCCGCCTCGTTCGCCGCAACCGCGGCATCGGTGCTGTGCCTACGCAACGCCACTGGAACTCGCACGATCCAAAAAAACAAAGGCCCCGGAGGTCCGGGGCTTTTGCCGTCGTTTGTCGTCCGGCTTACTTCAGCGAGGAGCTGATCGAGCCGAACTTGGTGTTCAGCGTGGTGCCGAGGTTGTTGACGACGGTGATGATGGCCAGCGCGATGCCGGCGGCGATCAGACCGTATTCGATAGCGGTGGCGCCGGATTCATCCTTGGCGAAACGCGCAATCAGGTTCTTCATGAACTAAACTCCATCTGGGTGTGGTCGCCTCGTTCGGCGCTGTATTGACGTTACGACCATGTGTGCCGAGCTCTTTCGGTAGAGTTAATTCAATCGGTCAAACCCGCGTCCTGCGCGAAGCTTTTGGCCAAAGTGAATTTCGCCTTAAGGGTGTTGTCGCAATTCGTTCGAGTTGCGAACGCGGCGTCAACTTCACCCTCCCTTAAATCTAGCGGAGTAGGGGTTAAGTCAGATCAGCAGCCTGAAAGAGACGACGATGATGTCGAGCCTGCCCATGCAAGTTGCCCTGATGCTCGGCGAGACCATCGAGAAGGTGATACCGGTCACTTTCGCGCTCGCGGTAATCTTCACGGTGCTCGAACATTTCTGGGCCTGCAACCCCGGTCCGGCGTGGTGGCGCAAGCGCGAGATCATCACCGACATCTGCTACTGGTTCTTCGTTCCCGTGTTCGCCCGCACGATGCGGATCGGACTCCTGATCGTCACTGCCGGCTTCTTCTTCAACATCCATGATGCCGACGAACTGATCGCCTTCTACGACAACGGCCATGGCCCGCTCGCGCAGCTGCCGCTCTGGGTGCAGGGCATGCTGTTCCTGGTCGCCGCCGACTTCATGCTGTACTGGCTGCACCGCCTGTTCCACGGCGGCGAGTTCTGGAAATACCACGCGATCCATCACTCTTCGGAGGAGATCAGCTGGATCTCGGCGGCCCGTTTCCATCCGGTCAATCTGATGATCGGCACGATCAGCGTCGACGTCGTGCTGTTGATGGCCGGCATTTCGCCGAACGTCATGATCTGGGTCGGCCCGTTCACGACTTTCCATTCGGCATTCGTGCACGCCAACCTGAACTGGACCTTCGGTCCTTTCAGATATGTGCTGGCAACGCCCGTGTTCCACCGTTGGCACCACACGCCGCTCGAAGAGGGTGGCAACACCAATTTCGCCGGCACTTTCCCGATCTGGGACGTGTTGTTCGGGACCTTCCGCATGCCGATGGGTGAGCTGCCGCAGGATTTCGGCAAGGACGAAGCGGCCATGCCGAAGGAGATCGCCGGCCAGCTTGCTTATCCGTTCCGGCACTAGGCGGGTGATAAAACGCCAGTCCGTTAGAACAATAGTGGGCGAATTTGCGGAACGTTCACGAATTACAGGCAGGTTAACCGCGTCGGGCGCCGGCTCCGCTTCCTGATCGATTCTGCCGGTTTGTGACGTCCCGGGGTAAAAGTATGCGTAAAGAGTTCCTGCGCCGTCATGCGCGCATCTGTCTGCTGGCCACCGTCGCTGCGCTGGCCTCGCCTGCGATTGGCCTTGCCGAGCCCACGGTCGATACCATCGCGGTCAATGTCGACCAGGCCAAGCTGGTGCGGCTGCCTGGCAAGGTGGCGACGATCGTTGTCGGCAATCCGCTGATCGCCGACGTCACGCTTCAACCGGGCGGGATGATCGTTGTGACGGGCAAAGGCTACGGCGCTACCAACTTCATTGCGCTCGATCGCGGCGGCGAGATCCTGGTCGATCGGCAGATCCAGGTCGAGGGTCCGAGCGACCGCCTCGTCACCGTCTATCGCGGGATCGAGCGCGAGTCCTATAGCTGTATGCCGGTCTGCCAGCGCCGGGTCACGCTCGGCGACAGCGACACCTACTTCACCACCACGATGAACCAGGCTGGTGCGCTGAACAGCAATGCCAGCGGCACCGCCGGCGCCGGCGCCAAGACGAATTAGCGTCAAGATAAACTGGCGAAGACAAACCAGCGCGAAGACGAACCAGCGCGGCAATGTCATCGGGAGCGGCTGCCGAGCGGGACTCTGGGCCGCGCCGGAGCCGCAAAGTGTCCGTGCGCGGCGTGGTTAACCCGATCTTAACGATCCGGTCCGGCCGGAGCGGACGGCCTGAAACACTTAAACAATCAGTTTCCGGTACTGATCGGGGCAGATGATCGCTGCCGCTGGGGAATTTGACGCGATGCCATCGCCCGCACCTTCGAGGTTCACGCTCAAGACCGCCCTGAGCCGGTTTCGCGGCAATCGGCGCGGATCCGCGGCGGTCGAGTTTGCGCTGGTCGCGCCGGTCTTCTTTGCGTTGTTGTTTGCCATCATCGAGACGGCGATCATATTCTTCGCGAGCCAGGTGCTCGAGACCGTCACGCAGGACTCCGCGCGCGTGGTGCTGACCGGCCAGGCGCAGTCGGGTTCGGTGGGGTCCTGCGCAGTGGGCGGCGTGGCCACGGCCTGCACGCAGGCGACGTTCAAGACCTATGTCTGTAGCCAGATTCCGGCGTTGTTCGACTGCAACAGCCTCTATGTCGATGTCGAGAGCTACTCGTCTTTTTCGTCGGTCACGCTGTCGAGCCACATCGATGCGGCCGGCAATTTCGACACCAATATGCTCTACAGCCCGGGCAATGCCGGCGACATCGTGGTGGTGCGGTTGTTCTATCAGTGGCCGCTGTTCGTGACCGGGCTCGGCTACAACGTCTCCAACCTTGCGGGCCACAAGCGGCTGCTCGTGGCGACGGCTGCTTTCAAGAACGAGCCTTATTGAGATCGACGGATCGGGCAGAACGATGCAGGCGATTACGAAATTCTGGCGGACGAGCCGTCTCACCGCGCACGAATTCCTGGCAGACGGAACAGCACTCGCGGCCACCGAGTTCGCGGTGGTCGTGCCGCTGATGCTGGTGATGTTCTTCGGTACGGTCGAATTCTCGTCGGCCGTGGCGATCGATCGCAAGGTGACGCTGATGGCGCGAACGCTGTCGGACCTCACCTCGCAGTCGACCTCGGTCGCCGACAGCGACATGACAAATTTCTTTGCGGCCTCGACCGGCATCTTGACGCCCTATGA
Organism: Bradyrhizobium manausense; assembly: GCF_018129685.1. Taxonomy (GTDB): domain Bacteria; phylum Pseudomonadota; class Alphaproteobacteria; order Rhizobiales; family Xanthobacteraceae; genus Bradyrhizobium; species Bradyrhizobium manausense_D. Next base: position 17,895 of record NZ_JAFCLG010000030.1, on the reverse strand, counting down.
CGCCACGCCGGTATCCTCGACGATCAGCGAGCTTTATGTGGATTCGACGCAGACGGCGCACGTCCAGTGGAGCAAAGGATCGGCGCCGCGGACCCAGAAGTCGGTGGTCACGATTCCCACGACGCTCGCGATCGCCGGCACCTATCTGATCTTCAGCGAAGTCAGCTACATCTACACGCCGTCGGTCGGCTATGCGCTCAAGGGTTCAATCACGCTGAGCGATGTGGCTTACACCCGCCCTCGGCAGTCGACTTGCGTCTATTACAGCCCGGCGACGGCCTGCACCAACTACTGAGCGCATCCGCCCCGCGGACATGAAAAAGGCCGTGCATCCTGCACGGCCTTTTCCGTTGTTTAGTGCCTTGGCGCTGATGCTTGCGCGCGCTCGGCGGAGCGCGACGTCGATATCAGCCTGCGTCGCGAAGGTTGTCGGCAGCCGACTTGCCGGACCGGCGGTCGGCGACGATCTCGTAGGAGACCTTCTGGCCTTCGCGCAGCGAGCCGAGGCCGGCACGCTCGACAGCGCTGATGTGAACGAACACGTCCTTGCCGCCATCGTCGGGCTGGATGAAGCCGTAGCCCTTGGTCGCGTTAAACCACTTTACGGTTCCCATGCTCATGGGGGTAGTCCCTTCTCGCATACAATGTCAGTGCCCGCTCGCGCAGGCCGGTTAGATCGAATTTTTGGAAGGGTCGTCAGCGTGTCTGAACCGGCTGTACCGGTGGATGCTAATGTCGTCCGGCCGAAAATCGATGTGTTCATTTTATTGGAATTAAGGCGCCAAAACAATGCTGACGTGCACGATTTTTTGATCCGCCGTGATGCCACGGCGGATCAGCATACAGTCAGCATTTTAGTGCCGCGCCTTAGGCGCGGGCAGGCGAATTAACGGCGACGGAATTGGCCGCCGCGCTGCGGGCCGCCTCGTGGCGGTCCACCGGCGGTCGCGGGACGTTCGTCCTTGTGGCGGAAAATCAGTCGGCCCTTTTCGAGGTCATAGGGCGACATCTCAACCGTCACGCGGTCGCCCGCCAGCGTCTTGATGCGGTTCTTCTTCATCTTGCCGGCGGTGTAGGCGACGATCTCGTGACCGGCGTCGAGCTGCACGCGGTAGCGCGCGTCGGGGAGGATTTCGGTGACCAGTCCTTCGAACTGGATCAGCTCTTCCTTAGCCATGAATTTCTCCAGGTCGTGGACGGCTAGTGCGAATAGGGTTTGCGGGTCGGTTGGCCCATCGGCCGACTCTCGCGGCGTAAAAAGGCCACGCCTTGTATCCCATCAGACGCTCCGGCGCTATGCGTGGAACGCTGTTCTGAACGGTCGTTTTGCGAGGAATGCACCTTCCCGCCGGAGCGAGGGCGACGAGGTCCCTTCGAGGTCTTCGGGCTGTTGCCGGGCCTTCCCTCATGCCGTCCGTCAGCGCGCCGGCCTTCACCGGGCCGTCCTTCGCCCTGCTTTCCGGCGCTGTGGTGGCGTCCGTCCGAATGCCGCTCGTCGCTGCGCCGTCCGTCCCCGTGGCGTCCCTCTCCATGCCTTGCGCCTTGCGGACGCTGGCCCGGGCGACCGCCCGGCCGGCCCTGCCGTTGTTGCGGCGGAGGCGCGCCGGCGTCGCGGCGGCCGGCATCGGTGCGGAGGTCTTCGCGCGGCAGCGCGACCTTGATCAGCCGCTCGATGTCGCGGAGATAGCTGAGTTCCTCGCCGCCTGCGACCAGCGAGATCGCGGTGCCTTCGGCGCCGGCGCGCGCGGTGCGGCCGATGCGGTGCACGTAGGTCTCGGGCACGTTGGGCAGGTCGTAGTTGATGACGTGGGTGATGCCGTCGACGTCGATGCCGCGGGCGGCGATGTCGGTGGCGACCAGGGTACGGATTTCCCCGGAGCGGAACTGAGCGAGCGTGCGCTCGCGATGGTTCTGCGACTTGTTGCCGTGGATGGCGCTGGCGGGGACGCCGGCCCTCTCGAGCGTCTTCACCACCTTGTCGGCGCCGTGCTTGGTGCGGGTGAAGACCAGCGCGCGGTTGATCGGCTCCTCCTTCAGCAGCTTGGTCAGGAAGTTGGCTTTGGCCGAGAAATCGACCTGGATGATGCGCTGGTTGATGCGCTCGGCGGTCGAGGAGACCGGGGTCACCGCGACGCGGGCGGGATCACGCAGCATGGAATCGGCGAGCTCGGCGATGTCCTTCGGCATGGTGGCGGAGAAGAACAGTGTCTGCCGCTTGATCGGCAGCTTGGCGACGATTTTGCGGATGTCGTTGATGAAGCCCATGTCCAGCATGCGGTCAGCCTCGTCGAGCACGAGGAACTCGACGCTGCCAAGCTTCAGCCCGTTGCTCTGCACGAGATCGAGCAGGCGGCCGGGGGTCGCAACCAGCACATCGACCCCAGGCATCAGAGCGCGGACCTGGCGGCCCATCGGCACGCCGCCAATGGCGAGCGTCGAGGCCAGGCGGATGTGGCGGCCATAGGCGTTGAAGCTGTCGAGGATCTGCCCCGAAAGCTCGCGGGTCGGCGACAGCACCAGCACGCGGGCCGTCTTGGGCTGCGGCTTGATGCGGTTCTCGAGCAGGCGGTGAAGGATCGGCAGTGCGAAGGCGGCGGTCTTGCCGGTGCCGGTCTGGGCGATGCCGACGACGTCGCGGCCGGTCAGCGCCGTGGGGATCGTCTGGGCCTGGATGGGAGTGGGGGTGACGTAATTCTCTTCGGCGAGAGCACGTGCGATGGGTTCGGCGAGGCCGAAGTCCTGAAACGAAGTCAAAAGATGGGTTCTTTCCATGTCAAATGCCGGCGCCCGGCGCAATCAGCGGGGCGCGTGCATAAGGGTGTCGAGAAGACACCTGCGTGTTTGGGGTGTCGGATGGCTTGGGAGATGTGGGGCAAGCCAGAGGCCCGTTAGGGCTTAAGAACACGCGGCTCGCAACGATCGCTCGATTCGCGAGCGATCTCCTCCTTCATATGGAACATCGGCGCGGCGCTTTCAAGGCAGGCGTTCGACCGGCGTCGATTGCAGTGCAAAAATCGTTATGCCGGATTTTTAGCCAGCCGCGACGATTTGCTCAAAAAATAAACTGATTGCCGCGTGAGCATACATTTTATTCGCCCAAGAATTAAGCAGTCAGACTGCGGCGAAATTTTGATTGCGCGAGAATTACCTTGATTGACCAATCACTTGGCGGGTGCCCAGGCCATGGCATGGTTCTTGCGATTCCGTTAATCGCAGGCGGCCGTGGGGCCGTTTCGCAGCGTCTTTTCACGTCTGCGTCAGGGAGATGATACATCCATGCTTAACAAATCGACTCACGATATAGCGGCGTCATTTAGCCGCCGTGGCGTTCTCGCCGCGACCGCCGGACTGATGCTCGGTCTGGCTTCCATTTCCGGCGCGAAGGCTGCTGACGACACCATCAAGGTCGGCGTGCTTCACTCTCTGTCGGGCACCATGGCGATCAGCGAAACCACGCTGAAGGACACCATCCTCTTCCTGATCGACGAGCAGAACAAGAAGGGCGGCGTGCTCGGCAAGAAGCTCGAAGCCGTCGTCGTCGACCCCGCATCGAATTGGCCGCTGTTCGCCGAAAAGGCGCGCGAGCTGATCACCAAGGACAAGGTCTCGGTCGTGTTCGGCTGCTGGACCTCGGTGTCCCGCAAGTCGGTGCTCCCGGTGTTCAAGGAGCTCAACAACATCCTGTTCTACCCCGTGCAGTATGAGGGTGAAGAGTCCGAGCGCAACGTGTTCTACACCGGCGCGGCGCCGAACCAGCAGGCGATCCCGGCCGTCGATTATCTGATGAAAGACGAGAAAGTGAAGCGCTGGGTGCTCGCCGGCACCGACTACGTCTATCCGCGCACCACCAACAAGATCCTGGAAGCCTATCTGAAGTCCAAGGGTGTCGCCCAGGAAGACATCATGATCAACTACACGCCGTTCGGTCACTCCGACTGGCAGACGATCGTGGCCGATATCAAGAAGTTCGGCTCGGCCGGCAAGAAGACGGCGGTGGTCTCGACCATCAACGGCGACGCCAACGTCCCCTTCTACAAGGAACTCGGCAACCAGGGCATCAAGGCGAAGGACATCCCGGTGGTCGCGTTCTCGGTGGGTGAGGAAGAACTCGCCGGCCTCGATACCAAGCCGCTGGTCGGCCATCTCGCCGCATGGAACTACTTCGAGTCGATCAAGACCCCGGCGAACGAGAAGTTCATCAAGGACTGGCAGGCCTACACCAAGAACCCGAAGCGTACGACCAACGACCCGATGGAAGCCCACGTGATCGGCTTCAACATGTGGGTGAAGGCCGTCGAGAAGGTGAAGTCGACCGATCCGGACAAGGTGATCGACGCGCTTCCCGGCATCGAAGCACCGAACCTGACCGGTGGCGTGTCGAAGATGCTGCCGAACCACCACATCACCAAGCCGGTGTTCATCGGAGAGATCAAGGCGAACGGTCAGTTCGACGTGGTCTGGAAGACCCCGGGTCTCGTCGCTGGCGACGCCTGGTCGAAGGAGCTTGATGGCTCCAAGGACCTGATCGGCGACTGGGTCGGCAAGAAGTGCGGCAACTTCAACACCAAGACCAACAAGTGCCTCGGCTCCGGCTCCTGATCCGGATCTGACATTGATTGTACGACGGGAGAGGGCGGCTATTCCGCCGCCTTCTCCCCACTTCTGCCGGGGTGATCCACAGTGCCAACCAAATTGTCCGCTCGTTTTGGTACCTTTGTCCTCTCGCTATTTCTGATCGCGTTCGCGTTGCCGGCCTTCGCCGGTCCGTTTGAAGATGCGGTCGCCAAATTCGCCAACGATGATTATTCCGATACGGAAGAAGCGATTGGTGTGGTCGCAAGCAGCGGCAACAAGCTTGCTTTTCCGATCATCAGCGCACTCCAGGACGGTCGCCTCATGGCCGATCCTGACAGCAAGAAGGTTTACGTCACCGGTACCGACGGCAAGTCGATCGATGCCGCAACCGGTGAGGCCGTGGCCAGCGTGCCCGACAGCGCCAGCGCGGTCCGCCTCAACAATCGCCTGCGCCGCAGCGTCGACGCCGCGCTCGGCGGCCTGACGCTGCAGTCGCCTGACCTTGCGACGCGCCTCCAGGCCGCGCAATCCGTCTTCAAGTCGCACGAGGAGACTTTGCTCGAGCCAGTCGAAAGCGCGCTTGCCAAGGAAAGCAACAAGGCGGTCAAGACGGCGCTGGGTGAAGCGCGCGCGGCCATCCTGCTGTTCAAGTCCGACGCCACCGAAGTGCAGAAGCTCGAGGCCGTGGCCACCATCAAGGCGCGCGGCGATCAGGATGCGCTGGCGCTGCTCTCTGACCTGGGCTCCGACCAGCCGGCCTCCGTCGCGAAGGCCGCGACGAGCGCGATCGGCTCGATCCAGGGCTCGCTGGCGATCTGGTCTTCGGTGCAGAACGCCTGGTATGGCCTGTCGCTGGGTTCGGTGCTGCTGCTCGCCGCGATCGGGCTTGCCATCACCTTCGGCGTCATGGGCGTCATCAACATGGCCCATGGTGAGATGGTGATGATAGGCGCCTACACCACCTTCGTGGTGCAGGAGGTGATCCGCACCCGCTATCCCGCTTTGTTCGAATATTCGCTGCTGATCGCCGTGCCGCTCGCATTCCTCGTCGCCGGCGGCATCGGCGTGCTGATCGAGCGCAGTATCATCCGCTTCCTCTATGGCCGGCCGCTGGAGACGCTGCTCGCGACCTGGGGCCTGTCGCTGGTGCTGCAGCAGGCGGTGCGCACCATGTTCGGGCCGACCAACCGCGAGGTCGGCAACCCCTCCTGGATGAGCGGCGCGTTCGAGCTCGGCCAGATCACCATCACCTATAACCGGCTCTGGATCCTCGTTTTCACGCTCGCCGTGTTTCTGATCCTGCTCGCGATGCTGCGCTACACCGCGCTTGGCCTCGAGATGCGCGCGGTGACGCAGAACCGGCGCATGGCGGCATCGATGGGCATCGCCACCTCGCGCGTTGACGCGCTGACCTTCGGGCTCGGCTCGGGCATTGCCGGCATCGCCGGCGTGGCGCTGTCGCAGATCGACAATGTAAGTCCCAATCTCGGCCAGAGCTACATCATCGACAGCTTCATGGTCGTGGTGTTCGGCGGGGTCGGCAATCTCTGGGGTACGCTGGTCGGCGCCTTCACGCTCGGCATCGCCAACAAGTTCCTCGAGCCGGTCGCTGGCGCCGTGCTCGGCAAGATCGCGATCCTGGTCCTGATCATCCTGTTCATTCAAAAGCGGCCGCGCGGCCTGTTCGCGCTCAAGGGCCGTGCGGTGGAAGCATGACGTCTCACATGCTGACGCGATCGCTCGACCGCGGCGCGGCCATGTTCCTGATGGTCGTCGCGGCCTGCGGCATCCTCATCCCGCTCTCCAACCTCCTGCTGCCGGCGGGTTCGGTGCTGCAGGTGCCGACCTATCTGGTCGCGCTCTGGGGCAAGTATGTCTGCTACGCCATCCTGGCGCTGTCGATCGACCTGATCTGGGGCTACTGCGGCATCCTCTCGCTCGGCCACGGCGCCTTCTTCGCGCTCGGCGGCTACGCCATGGGCATGTATTTGATGCGCCAGATCGGCACGCGCGGTGTCTACGGCAATCCAATCCTGCCCGACTTCATGGTGTTCCTGAACTACTCGAAGCTGCCCTGGACCTGGTACGGCTTCGACATGTTCTGGTTCGCCGCGCTGATGGTCTTGCTGGTGCCCGGCCTGCTCGCGTTCTGCTTCGGCTGGCTCGCCTTCCGTTCGCGCGTCACCGGCGTGTATCTGTCGATCATCACGCAGGCCATGACCTATGCGCTGCTGCTGGCTTTCTTCCGCAACGATTTCGGCTTTGGCGGTAACAACGGCCTGACCGACTTCAAGGACATCCTGGGCTTCAATGTGCAGGCCGAGGGCACGCGTGCCGCGCTGTTTGCGCTGAGCTGCCTGGCGCTGATCGTCGCCTTCCTGATCTGCCGCTCCGTCGTGTCTTCCAAGCTCGGCAAAGTGCTGATAGCGATCCGCGATGCGGAATCGCGCAGCCGCTTCCTCGGCTACCGCGTCGAATCCTACAAGCTGTTCGTGTTCACGCTGTCGGCGTGCATGGCCGGCGTCGCCGGCGCGCTCTATGTGCCACAAGTCGGTATCATCAATCCGGGCGAATTTGCGCCGGGCAATTCGATCGAGGCGGTGATCTGGGTCGCGGTCGGCGGCCGCGGCACGCTGGTCGGTGCCGCGCTCGGCGCCATCGTGGTCAATTACGCCAAGACGTTCTTCACATCAGGCGTGCTGGCGCCGTACTGGTTGTTCATGCTGGGTGCGCTGTTCATCCTGGTGACGCTGCTGCTGCCGAAGGGCATCGTCGGAGCCTTCAACGCCTGGCGGGAGTCGGCGAGAGAGAGGCGCCCGGCTGCGGCGGCCGCGAGCGCGGCGGCCGAAGACGGCATCACCGAACCCGACATGGCGGAGGAGCGGTCATGAACGTCATGGATAACCGCGCCACCTCCGCGATGCTCTATCTCGACGGCGTGCACGTCTCGTTCGACGGTTTCCACGCCATCAACAATCTGTCGCTGACGCTCGCGCCCGGCGAGATGCGCGCCATCATCGGCCCGAACGGCGCCGGCAAGACCACGATGATGGATATCATCACCGGCAAGACCAAGCCTGACCTCGGCACGGTGTTGTTCGACGGCGTGACCGATCTGACGCGGCTGGATGAGACCCGCATCGCCGAGCTCGGCATCGGTCGCAAATTCCAGAAGCCGACGGTGTTCGAGAGCCAGACCGTGCAGGACAACCTCCTGCTCGCGCTAAATGTCGATCACAGCGTCAAGGGCACGCTGTTCTGGCGCGGCAGCAAGCCGGAATCGGAGCGCATCGACAAGGTGCTGGAGACGATCCGCCTCACCGATGCCCGCAACCGGCTCGCCGGCAGCCTCAGCCACGGCCAGAAGCAATGGCTCGAGATCGGCATGCTGCTGGCGCAGGACCCGAAGCTGCTGCTGGTCGACGAGCCCGTCGCCGGAATGACCGACGTCGAGACGCACCTCACCGCCGAGCTGCTGAAGGAGATCAACAAGACCCACACCGTGATGGTGGTCGAGCACGACATGACGTTCGTGCGCGAACTCGGGGTCAAGGTCACCTGCCTGCATGAAGGCACCGTGCTCGCCGAGGGAACCATCGACCAGGTCTCGTCCAACGAGCGGGTCATCGAAGTCTATCTGGGTAGATAGCGAATGGCGAATAGGGAATGGCCAACGGACTGGCCGTTTCTTCTACTCGCCATTCGCTACTCGCTATTCGCCCGCAAAGGTGTTTCTGATGCTCGAAGTTAAAGACATCAATTTGTTCTACGGCGCGGCGCAGGCGCTGCGCGGCGTGTCGATCGCGGCCGAGCCTGGCAAGGTGACCTGCGTGCTCGGACGTAACGGCGTCGGCAAGACGTCGCTGCTGCGGGCCATGGTCGGGCAATATCCGATCTCGTCAGGCGCGATCCTGTTCGACGGCAGCGACATTACCGGCCTGAAGCCGTATGAGCGGGCGCGCAAGGGGATCGGCTTTGTGCCGCAGGGCCGCGAGATCTTTCCGCTGCTGACGGTCGAGGAGAACCTCAAGACCGGCTTCGGCCCGCTGAAGCGCCAGGACAAAAACATTCCCGACGACGTGTTCTCGCTGTTTCCGGTGCTGCAATCCATGCTCGGCCGGCGCGGCGGCGATCTTTCCGGCGGCCAGCAGCAGCAACTCGCGATCGGTCGCGCGCTGGTCATGCGGCCGAAACTGCTGCTGCTCGACGAGCCGACGGAGGGCATCCAGCCTTCGATCATCAAGGACATCGGCCGCGCCATCTCTTACTTGCGCAATCTCGGCAATATCGCCATCGTGCTCGTCGAACAATATCTCGACTTTGCCTGCGAACTCGGCGACAGTTTCGCGGTGATGGATCGCGGCGCGGTGAAGTTCACCTGCGATCGCTCCACGCTCGATCCGGCCGAAATCAGCCGCCAGATGGCGCTGTAGGCCGGGAAATCCTGCCGCGACCGGCTGGGGAGACGGATGCGCAGCGACACTTTGGCATCAGCTTCTGTATTCGAGGCCAACCGCGCCCGTGGCGCCGTGCGCTTCGACGTGCATGTCCGCGACGGCGTGACGCGGCGGGGCGCTCTGCATGAATCCGGCTCGCTCCGCGTGCGGTTTCCCTCGCCGGAAGATGAGGGCCTGTCCGGCGTGTTCGTCAACACGGCCGGCGGCGTTGCCGGCGGTGACCGGTTCGACATCGAGATCGCGGCCGCAGATCGCTCGCGCTTGACGGTGACCACCGCGGCCGCCGAAAAGGTCTATCGCGCCCCCAGGGCGGCGGCGCAACTCAACATTTCCTTGAAGGCTGGCGCTGACGCGCATCTCGGCTGGCTGCCCCAGGAGACGATCCTGTTCGATCGCGCCCGGGTCCATCGCCGCTTCGACATCGAGCTCGATGAGACCGCCTCACTGCTGCTTTGTGAAATTGTCGTGTTCGGCCGCACCGCCATGGGCGAGCGGATGGAGCAGGGCGAATTCGTCGACCGCTGGCGGCTGCGCCGCGGCGGCAGGCTGGTGTTCGCCGAGACCATCAGGCTTGACGGCAATATCGGTGCGAAACTCGCGCGATCGGCGGTTGCGAAGGGCGCCGCCGCGATCGGCACAGCGCTGATCGCGCCGGGCGACGAGGCATTGGTCGAGCGCATCCGCGAGGCGTCGGAGTCTTTCGCCGGCGAGGTCGGAATCTCCGCCTGGAATGGCTTTGCAATGGCGCGGTTCTGTGCCCAAGATGCGGCGCGGTTGCGTGCCGACATGATGGCCGTGCTGGCCCGCACCGGCGCGGCGCTGCCCCGGCTGTGGCTGAATTGACGGCCGGCTGAAATTGAAGTGTTGAACGGAAGAGATTCTGCATGAACCTGTCTCCCCGCGAAAAGGACAAGCTTCTGATCTCGATGGCGGCGATCGTGGCCCGCCGCCGGCTCGACCGCGGCGTCAAGCTCAATCATCCCGAGGCGATCGCGATCATCTCCGATTTCATCCTCGAAGGCGCGCGCGATGGCCGCACCGTCGCCGAGCTGATGCAATCAGGCGCGCAGGTGCTTACCCGCGACCAGGTGATGCCCGGCATTCCCGAGATGATCCACGACATCCAGGTCGAGGCGACGTTCCCTGACGGCACCAAGCTCGTCACCGTGCACGAACCGATCCGATAGGAGCGAGAGCATGATCCCCGGCGAACTCTTCATCCAGGACGGCGAGATCGAGCTCAATGCCGGCCGCAAGACCGTGACGCTGACGGTCGCCAACACCGGCGACCGCCCGATCCAGGTCGGCTCGCACTATCATTTCTTCGAGACCAACCCGGCGCTGAAGTTCGACCGCAAGAAAGCCCGCGGCATGCGCCTCAACATCGCCGCCGGCACCGCCGTCCGCTTCGAACCCGGCCAGACCCGCGACGTCCAGCTCGTCGCCCTCGCCGGCAAGAAGACCATCTACGGCTTCCGCGGCGACGTGATGGGGAAGCTGTGATTCATGCTGGCCGACGTCCGCCTCATCTCCGAAGCCGCTGAGCTGGCCGCGCGCCGGCACAATGGCATGGCGCGGAAAGGGCGGGGGAACGAGCCTTACATCAACCATCTCGCAGAGGTGGCGAGCCTGCTCGCCACTGCGACCGAAGGCGCCGACGCCGAGCTGGTCGCGGCCGGCTGGTTGCACGACACCATTGAAGACACCGAGACCACGCGTGAAGAACTCGCGCAGAAATTTTCGGATCGCGTGGCGTCGCTCGTCGTGGAATGCACAGACGATATGAGCCTGCCGAAGGCCGAGCGGCGGCGGCTTCAGGTGATCGATGCGCCGAAGAAGTCCGCGGGCGCAAAGCTGATCAAGATCGCTGATAAGATCAGCAATATCGGCGCGCGCATCCATTCGGAGCCGAGCGCAGAAGAGCGCGACGACCTCACCGACTATACCGGCTGGGCCGAGCAGGTCGTCGCCGGCTGCCGCGGCGGCAACTCCTGGCTCGACACGACATTCGACGACATGGTGCGAAAGGCGAGGGCCTCGCTGTGAGCACTGAACTGGAATTCAAACGCAAACGGGGCTTGTGATGTCCGTCAAGATGAAGCGTTCCGTCTATGCCGACATGTTCGGCCCGACCACCGGTGACAAGGTGCGGCTGGCCGACACCGATCTGATCATCGAGGTCGAGAAGGATTTCACCACCTATGGCGAGGAAGTGAAGTTCGGCGGCGGCAAGGTGATCCGCGACGGCATGGGGCAGTCGCAAGTCACCAACAAGCAGGGCGCTGCCGACACCGTCATCACCAATGCGCTGATCGTCGACCATTGGGGTATCGTGAAGGCCGACGTCGCCATCAAGGACGGCATGATCGCAGGCATAGGCAAGGCCGGCAATCCCGACATCCAGCCGGGCGTGACGATCATCATCGGGCCCGGCACCGACGTGATCGCGGGCGAGGGCAAGATTCTCACCGCCGGCGGCTTCGACAGCCATATCCATTTCATCTGCCCGCAGCAGATCGAGCATGCGCTGATGTCCGGCGTCACCTCGATGCTGGGTGGCGGCACTGGTCCCTCGCACGGTACATTCGCCACCACCTGCACGCCCGGTCCCTGGCACATCGCCCGCATGATCCAGTCGTTCGACGCCTTCCCGGTCAATCTCGGCATCTCCGGCAAGGGCAACGCCTCGCGGCCCGCGCCGCTGGTCGAGATGATCAAGGCCGGCGCCTGCGCGCTCAAGCTGCATGAAGATTGGGGCACGACGCCGGCCGCGATCGACAATTGCCTGTCGGTGGCCGATGACCACGACATCCAGGTGATGCTGCATTCCGACACGCTGAACGAATCCGGTTTCGTCGAGGACACCATCAAGGCGTTCAAGGGCCGCACCATCCATGCCTTCCACACCGAAGGCGCCGGCGGCGGTCACGCGCCTGATATCATCAAGGTGGCAGGTCTCAAGAACGTGCTGCCGTCCTCGACCAACCCGACGCGCCCCTTCACCCGCAATACCATCGACGAGCATCTCGACATGCTGATGGTGTGCCACCACCTCGATCCTTCCATCGCGGAGGATCTGGCGTTTGCCGAAAGCCGCATCCGCAAGGAAACCATCGCCGCCGAAGACATCCTTCACGATCTCGGCGCGCTCTCGATGATGTCCTCGGACTCGCAGGCGATGGGTCGTCTCGGCGAGGTCATCATCCGAACCTGGCAGACCGCCGACAAGATGAAGAAGCAGCGCGGGTCATTGCCGCAGGACAAGGGCAAGGACAACGACAATTTCCGCGTCAAGCGCTACATCGCCAAGTACACGATCAACCCGGCGATCGCGCATGGCGTGTCGGAGCTGATCGGCTCGGTGGAGAAGGGCAAGCTGGCTGATCTCGTGCTGTGGTCGCCGGCCTTCTTCGGCGTGAAGCCGGATTGCATCGTCAAGGGCGGCACTATCGTCGCCGCGCCCATGGGGGATCCCAACGCCTCGATCCCGACGCCGCAGCCGGTGCACTACCAGCCGATGTTCGGTGCCTTCGGCAAGGCGCGCACGGCGTCCTCGGTGGTCTTCACCTCGAAGGCTGCCGTCACTGGAGGCCTCGCACGAAAGCTCGGCATCGAGAAGAAGCTCTATGCGGTCCAGAACACCCGCAGCAAGATCTCGAAGAAGAGCATGATCCACAACGACGCCACGCCCAATATCGAGGTCGATCCCGAGACATACGAAGTGCGGGCCGACGGCGAGCTGCTCACCTGCCCGCCCGCCGAGGTGCTGCCGATGGCGCAGCGATATTTCATGTACTGAAATAGCGCCTCAACGCATGTCCCAAAAAGGCATGGTTCCTTCGCATGTCTCACGGCCTGTCCGGGGTCGGCTTTTCCGGTTTTGCGTTCGATGCCGGCTGGTCTAATGTCCCGCCCGGTATCTAGCCCTTCAAAAAGAAAAGCCGGGAGGATTTCTCGTGATCTACGTCGTTGCCACTTTGACCATCAAGCCCGAAACCCGTGCCGAGTTCATTGCAGCCGCCACCGCCTGCATCAAGGAGACGCGGAAGGAGCCCGGCAATATTGCCTACGATCTGCACGAGAGCGTCACCGATCCCGCCAAGATGGTGTTCGTCGAGCAGTGGGAGAACATGGAAGCGTTGGGGCCGCATCGGACGCAGGAACACATGAAGACGTTCGGCCGCGTTGCGGTGAAGTGCTTCACGGCGCCGCCCAAGATCGAATACATCACGCCTGAGAAGGTCGAGACGAGGTAACAGCGCATGATCCGGGCGACGCAGGTCAAGGGACAGCACCGCTTCACGGAAGCGCCGGCAGATACGGTCGTGCTCGATTTCGATGATCGGCACCGCCGCCGCATGGCGATGACGGGGACGCGAGGCCTCGAATTCCTGCTCGACCTGGAGAACGCCGTTGCGCTGCGCGGTGGCGATGCGCTGGTGCTGGAAGACGGCCGGCTGGTCGAAGTGGTTGCGGCGCCCGAGCCGTTGCTCGAAATCCGCGGCCATGATCCGCACCATCTCATCCGCGTCGGCTGGCATCTTGGCAATCGCCATCTGCCGACGCAGATCATGGCCAAGGGCCTGCGCATCCGCCGCGATCACGTCATCGAGGCGATGGTGAAGGGTCTGGGTGCGAAGGTGGTGGAGATCGAGGCGCCGTTCGATCCCGAAGGCGGCGCCTACGCCGAAGCCAGCCACGCGCACGGACATGATGACCATGCGCATCACGATCATGGCCCCCGTCACCACGATCATCACCATCATGATCACGCCGCGCATGACCATGGGCATGATCACCACCATCACGACGACGAGCATTGCGACCATCCCGACCACCACCACGGCCACAAGCATGCTCATGACCACAAATGAGCCGGTCGCCGGCGACCTCGCCGAACGTGAGGCCGCGGCGCTGTATCGGCTGATGACGTGGCTGTCTCCGGCGTTTCCCGTCGGCGGCTTTTCCTATTCCAGCGGCATCGAGTGGGCCGTCGAAGCCGGAGACATTACCGACATCGCCACGCTCGCCGATTGGCTCGACGCCATGCTGGGCGAAGGCTCGGGCTTTTGCGATGCGACCTTCCTGGTTCAGGCCTATCGCGCTGCCGAGGCGGGCGAAGATGCAGCCTTGAGCGATGTTGCGGAGCTTGCCGCAGCTTTCGTGCCCTCGCGCGAGCGGCAGCTCGAGACGACTTCGCAGGGGCGCGCCTTCATCGATATCAGCCGCGCGGCGTGGGATGCGGACGGACTGGATGCCATGGTCGCGGCATGCCGCACTTCAATGGTCTATCCTGTCGCGGTCGGCGTCGTCGCCGCGATGCACGGCGTGCCGCTGGCGCCGACGCTGCACGCCTTTCTGCATGCGCTCGTCTCGAACTGGATTTCGGCGGCCAGCCGGCTCATTCCGCTCGGCCAGACCGACAGCCAGCGCGTGCTGGTGAAGCTGGAAGCCGCTGTCGCCGCAACCGCTCACCGGGCGCTGAATGCGACACTGGACGACCTCGGCAGCGCGACCTTCCGCGCCGATCTCGCCGGCCTGCGGCACGAGACGCAATATACGCGGTTGTTTCGGTCATGAACGCGTTGTGTTGCACTCCGCCGTCGTCCTGGCGAAAGCCAAAACCCATAACCCCAACTGTGTGTGGTTATGCATCCGTGGGGCCTCGGCTTATTGCGACAACAGAGTTCGGTGGCAATGGGTCCTGGCTTTCGCCAGGACGACGATAGGAAACAATCTCAATGGCAACTTCTCACGGCCCCTTGCGTGTCGGCGTCGGCGGTCCCGTCGGATCGGGCAAGACCGCGCTGATGGACCTGCTCTGCAAGACCATGCGCGAGCGTTACGACATCGCCGCAATCACCAACGACATTTACACCAAATGGGATGCGGAATTCCTGGTGCGTTCCGGCTCGCTGACGCCGGACCGGATCGCCGGCGTCGAGACCGGCGGCTGCCCGCACACCGCGATCCGCGAGGACGCCTCGATGAATCTGGCTGCAGTCGCTGACATGCGTGCCAAATTCCCCGGGCTCGATCTCGTCCTGATCGAATCCGGTGGCGACAATCTCGCTGCCACTTTTTCCCCGGAGCTTGCCGATCTCACCATCTACGTCATCGACGTTGCCGCCGGCGACAAGATCCCGTCCAAGGGCGGTCCGGGCATCACCCGCTCCGACCTTCTGGTCATCAACAAGATCGACCTCGCGCCCCATGTTGGTGCGTCCCTTGAGAAGATGGATACGGATGCCAAACGCATGCGCGGCGGGCGTCCCTTTGTCATGACCAACCTGAAGAAGAGCGAAGGGCTCGACCGCATCGTCGGCTTCATCGAGACCAAGGGTGGACTGAAACGAGCGGGTTGAAGCGGGCCGGCTGACGGGCCGCGGCGACGTGGCGCGGTCCAATTCCGCCGTTAACGCCTGAGGCGGAACTCGGCCAGCGGAACAAATTTCCGACACGGCAATTGTCTACCTCCGGTGCCCGGAGAGAAGCCGCTGTTGGCCGAACGATAGGCCGGGCGGATTAAGCTTTTTGGGCGACCCAAGTTGCGTCGAGATGCCTCCTCCTTCATTATCCAGCCACTGGGCTCACCCTGTTTCGGCACATGGCCGTTTGAGCGGCGTTGATATGCTCTGTGTTTATTGCCGACCTGCCGCTTTCGCCTGAGTAGTCGCGTGGTCCGGCTGGGTTTCATCATCGGTTTTATCGCCCTGCTCGGAGCCTTGCTCTCGGGGCTTGCGGCCTATCGTGTCCACGACCAGGAACTGGCGCTGGACCGGATCGCGCTGGCGCGCGCAATCGACGTTCATGCGAGCCTGGTCCAGGACAGGTCGACCGAGCGCGAGCTGCTGGCGCGTGTCGCCTCAGGCCTGTTCCGCGCGCCATCGGTGTTGAAGCCCAATATGCTGGAGCCACTGCGCTCGGCGATCTACGCCTTCAAGACCGATTTCGTCGTCGCCGGTTGGGTCGCCCGATTGCAACCGTCCGAACTCGCGGCCGCACAGACGGCGATCAAGGCCGCCGGCTTTGCCAAGCCCGAGATCCGCGACTACAACGACAAGCCGGTCGACCCTGCAAGCCTGACCCAGCCGATCGACGTATTGATGGACCTCGAGCCGCGCAGCGACGAGACCATGGCGCTGCCGGGCCGCAGCTACGATAACGATCCCGTTCGCAGCGCGATGCTGGCGCGGGCCAGGATCGAGAAGCGGTCCGTCGCCTCCGACCCGGTACCGCTGTTGCGCGGAAACGGGCCGATCGGTGTCATCGTCGCAGCCCCCGTCATTCCCGAAGGTGCCACCGAGCCGGTCGGATTCATCACGTTTTCCTATGAGCTCGCCTCGTTGATGTTGACCAACGACGATCTGTCGTTGTTCTCGGTCGCGCTCAAGGACCCTCGCAAAGACAACAGCGAACTCGTCGCCAACGATCAGGGCGTCGTGTCCACCCGCATCACGCCGCCGGAAGGGCCGTCGCCGTCTGCGACGCGCACCATCAGCTTCGGCGGGCGCGATTGGCAGCTCGGCTATTACGCCAAGACCAATTCGGCACGACGGGCCGAGCAGACCGCGATCATCGTGGCGGCGATCGGCTTCGCCATCACCGCGATGGTGTGCGGCCTGTTCGGCTATGTCGCCTACAACAATTTGCGGCTCAGCCGCGAGATCCAGGTGCGGATCGGCTTCGAGCGGCGGCTGACGGCTGTCATCGACGAGCTGAATCATCGCGTGAAGAACATCCTCGCGGTGATCCAGTCGATCGTGACGCGCACGCTGCGGCATGGTTCGGATATCGACAGTGCCCGCGAGCTGTTGATCGGTCGCATCCACGCCATGTCCAACGTGGTGTCGCTGCTCAGCGAGAGCCAGTGGCAGGGCGTCAAGCTGAAGGGCCTGTTCGAGGCGCGCGCGATTCCGCATGCCGATCGCATTGCCGTCAGCGGCCCGGATATCGCCGTCAGCGCGCGCGCCGCCCAGAGCCTGTCGCTGCTGTTTTTCGAGCTTGCCTCGCATTCGGACGAAGGCCTGTCGCTGGTCGGCAAGCATCCGCACATTACTGCGAACTGGACGGTGACCGGCGAGGAGCCTGACACCGTGTTTCAATTCCGCTGGGAGGAGTTCAACACCAGCCAGGCGACGCGCCGGCCGGATTCGGATTTCGGCCTGATCCTGCTGGACCGCGTGGCGCCCGAAGCGCTCGGCGGCACCGCCAAGCGCTATTTCACCGATGTCTCCTATGTCTACGAACTCACCGCGCCGATGGAGACGGTCGTTGACATGACCGAGCGTGACCGCACCGAAAAGATCTCCGCGCCGGTGCGACCCGCCAAATAGCTTCAAGTCGTCAGCGGACTTGACGCCGGGGCCTCAGGTCGAGCGCGCAGCGATGGCCGTCATCTCGAGTTTGACGTTGGGTCCGAGATCGGCCACGCCGACGGCGGTACGCGCCGGCAGATGAGCTTCTGCAAAGTGCGCCTTCCAGGCTGCGTTGAACGCAGCCTTCTCGCCCAGATCCGTCATGAAGATGGTCACCTGCAGGACGTTGGCGAGGTCAGATCCGAGAGTCTCCAACAGGCGCGACAATTGGCCCAGGACGTCGTTGGCCTGGCCCGACATGTCCAGGCTCGTGTCCTCGGGGACGATCCCGCCGATGTAAAGCACGCCGGCATGCTCGACCACTTCGTGGAGCAGCCCTTCGTAAGGCAAGATGCGCTTGATCATGGTGAGGACGATGCTCCTGTCGTAAGAGGCGTGAGATCTTGTCGCGTCCGGTACCGGACCTAAAGCGCGATGAGATTGGGTTGAATCGTCATCGCGCTTTAGGTTGTTGTTTGAGCATGATCTTTTCGGAAAACCGCTGC
>NZ_JAFCLG010000003.1 GCF_018129685.1 Bradyrhizobium manausense | reverse complement strand
CGCCTCAGGAGCCGCAGGCCCAGCACCTCGGCCTCCTCGACCTCGCCGGCCCCCTTGACGGCCTCGCAGACGATGAAGGCAGGCTTGAGCAAGACAGGACATTGCGCGCCGCCGCGCGCATGACCGATCGGGACATACTCGATCGGAAAGCCGAAGAAGCCCGCGAAGCCGATGGTCTCCGCCTCGGGATAGACCGTCTCGAGCGCCCGCCGGAAGATCTCCGAGCGAACGTCGATGCAGAACGCCGCCTGCACCGGGGGCCGCTGCGCCGACGAAGATCCGATCGCGGCGCGCCCGGCATGGCCGGCCAGCCGTGCGACCAGCTTGCGGCGGAAGACGATCTCGTAGGCCTCCTGCAGGATGATGTCGACGGCCAGCTCCGGCGTCTCGTCGAGTCGATGATCCGCGGGCAGCCTCGCCGCCTCTTCCATGGCCAGCGCCCAGGCTGCCTTGAACGCGACGTCGGTCCGCGCCTCGAACAGCGCAAAGCCCCATGCCAGCCGTATCGCCAGCAATTCCAGCAGCGTGTCGTCGCGCCCTCCGTCGAGCTCTGCGCTCCATCCCACGTAACGCGCGTAGGCGGACCAGTTGAGATCGAACAGCGCGCGGACCAGATAGTCTTCGATCGCGCGGTCGGGAATGCCGAGCCGCGCGATGATGAACCCGATCGCGCTTACCGGATCGGACGGCAGCGCCGCGACGGCCTTCCGGAACCCGGCAATGCCCATGACTTCCGGATTTCGATCATGCACCGCGAGCGCTCGCCAGGCGCCGTACGGCTTGAGCTTCCTCGCCGGATTCGGCCAGTTCGCCTGCCCCTCGTCGAAATAGCTGGCACAGAACGCCGATATCTCGTCGATCATGAACGCGACCAGCGAGACGTAACGGTCGCCCGCGGCGAGCCGGTCCAGTACTTCGGCGACGGTGGCCACGACAGCCGGTGGTGCAACGGAGCCGGCCTCGGACTCGAGCATCTGCTTCAGCCGCTCGAGATCGAGACCCGTTTCAGGGTAGAGCTCCAGTGCCTCGCGCAACGCCGCATCGTCGATGCGACCCTCATCGACCGCCTCGCGGTAGAAGGCGCGCGGCATCAGGATCCGCGTCCGCACGACGCGCTCGAAGGTCGCGGCGGTGGCCGCAAAGCTCTCGCCGGTGAAACCGAGGAAGGGATTGACGGCGACGAAATGCTTGAGCGGCCAGAGCGGCGCAACGCGCTGACACGCGGCCATGATGCGAGTTTCGAGCTGCGCATCGATATCTGCATCAACGGCATCTATCGCTTGCATCGGCATGGCGAGGGCGGCCTGGGTCATGATGGTCCCGGATTCAAGGGTTGGACGTGAAGGAGGTCGAGGCGCGTGGCCAGAGTCTCAGCACGAGACGGTTGGCGAGCGTGTTCAGATAAAGCCCGTTGCGCAGATGGACGTAGGCGGCGACCCAGAACGGCGCATCGGCCCGGCGCATCATCTGGTTCTGGAACAGGGTCACGGCCGCGAAGCAGACCACGACCAGGCCCGCAATCAGCATCGGCGCTAAGCCGTTCACCGGACGCGCCGCCGGAACGCTGCCGGCGGCGAGCCAGGCCGCAACGGCCTGCAGCGCGAAGTAGGCGAGCGCGACACCGACCGCGGTCACGGCCCCCCGGGCGACGACGAACGCGTTCGGCCGCTGGTCGATCACGTTGGCCATGAGATGCACGAGGCCCATCAGCAGGACCGACCCCAGCGCGATCTGCGCCGGATTGCTGCGCGGGGTCATGCCGACACCCCAGCCGATCAGCAACGTCAGGCCGACGACACCTGCAAGCGCGATGATCAGACGGGCCGCATGCGGCTGACCGCCGGGGCTCGCGGTCCAGGACGCCCGGGCAAGATCGATGATGCTGCCGGACGACAGGAAGGCGTGCGCCTTGTAGAGCGAATGGGCGACGATGTGCAGCAGCGCGGCCGGGAACGCGCCGAGCCCGCATTGCAGCAGCATGAAGCCCATCTGCGCCACGGTCGAATAGGCGAGTTGCACCTTGACCGAAGTTTGCGTCAGCATGACCAGCGAACCAAACAAGGCGGTGAGGCCGCCGATCACGGCCAGCACGTCGAGTGCAGGGGTTGCCAGCAGCAGAATGTCGCTGAGGCGCAGCACCAGGAAACCGCCGGCGTTGATGATGCCGGCATGCAGCAGCGCGGAGACCGGGGTCGGCGTCTCCATCACCTCGATCAGCCAGCCATGGAGCGGAATCTGCGCGGATTTGAGCACGGCCGTGCCGACGATCAGCAGTGCGGCCAGGGTGACCGCGCGCGACCCGGCGCCTGCGCCCGCCCGCGCCTGGGCCGCCAGATCGGAGATCTCGAGCGTGCCGAATTGGAGATACAGGAGCAATGCCGCGATCACGAGAAAGCCGTCGCCGAGCCGGCTGGCGACGAACTTCTTGCGCGACGCCCGCACCGCGGCGGGCCGCGTTCCGTAGAAGAGCAGCAACTTGCCGAGCGACAGGCTGGTGGCAATCCAGGCCGCGAGCAGAACGACCAGATTGCCCGAGATCAGCAGCGTGAGAACCGAGGCGAGCGTCAACAGCAGCCAGCGGGTGAACCTGACATGGCCGGGATCACCGTCGAGATAATTGCGGCTGTAGCTGACGACCACGAGGCCGATGAAGCCGACCAGAAAGCAAAGGATCGCGCTCAGTGCATCGACCTGCAGCGAGAGCCCGATCCCATGTACGCCGAGCAGCGGTGTTCGGCCGACCCCGACCAGCGCGCAGGCGACGGCCGTCATTGCCACGAGAGCGAACGCGACCGCGGCCGCGCCGATCGACCCGCGGACAAAGTCGCGCGCGCGGCCTTCCGGGCCAAGCAGCCCGGCGAGGCAGAGCGTAAGGGGCGCAAGCACAGCAAGGAGGGGCAGGAGCTTGGTCATGGCATCTCGACAAGGTTGATCCGGCGGCCATGTGCTTAGCTTGCGGCTTCATTTCTGCATAATTCAATTATTGAAGGTGATCGTTAGATTATGTAGAACGATTCCATGCCGCACCTGAACTACCATCACCTGCGCTATTTCTGGATCATCGCGACGGAAGGCAGCATGAGCCGCGCCGCCCGACGCCTCAACGTCTCGCCGTCGTCGTTGTCCGTGCAGGTCAAGGCACTCGAGGAGCAGCTCGGCCAGCAGCTGTTCGAGCGGATCGGACGCACGCTGCAACTGACGGAAGCCGGGCGGATTGCGCTCGATTATGCCGGCAGCGTCTTCAAGTCCGGCCACGAGCTGATCGAGACGCTGTCGGGCCTGCGGCCGGGGCGACAATTGCTGCGGGTCGGTGCGGCGGCAACGCTGTCGCGCAACTTCCAGATCTCGTTCCTGAAACCGCTGATCGGCCGCAAGGACGTCGAGCTCATCATCCATGCCGGTCTGTTCGGCGATCTGCTGGAGCTGCTCGATGCGCACAAGCTCGACCTCGTGCTCGCCAATCACCCGGCGGCCCCGGTCACCAGCAGCAATTTCGAGAACACGCTGATCGACGAGCAGCGGGTCAGCCTGGTGAGCCGCAAGCCGACAAATCCTAAGCGCTTCCGGTTTCCGCAGGATCTCGCCCATACCCCCATCGTGCTGCCCGGACGCGGCAGCGCGCTGCGGTCCGCGTTCGATGCGCTGCTCGGCGGCAGCGGCATCGTCCCGATCATCGCGGCCGAGGTCGACGACATGGCGATGTTGCGCCTGATGGCGCGAGAGAGCGGCGGGGTAACGCTGGTTCCATCAATCGTCGTCGTCGACGAGCTCCGCTCTGGCGTGCTGGTCGAACGCGCCCGTCTGAACACGCTGAGGGAGCAGTTTTTCTCCGTCAGTCAGCAGCGCCGCTATCCCAACCCGCTGGTCGCCGAGCTGATCGGGGCACGTAGCAGGCGGAAACCGCATTGATCGGATGCCGGGCCCGAGACGCGGCTACGCAGATCGTTTCACCTCGGCCACGCCCGGCGGCTCGACGTCAAGCCGGCGCAGCATCGCCCTCGCCTGTTCGGCGCAGTGCTCGATCAGCCAGCGCTCGAAAGCCACAGGCGCGAGCGCGGGGGCGTAGAGGAAGCCTTGCACGACGTCGCAGCCGAGTTCGGCCAGCATCTTGCGCTGGCCCTCGGTCTCGACGCCTTCGGCGACGACGGTCATGCCGAGACCCTGGCCGACACGGATCACCGCGGTGGCGATCGCGACGGCGCCGACATCCTTCTCGATGTCGCGCATGAAACTGCGGTCGATCTTCAATTCGCGGATCGGCAGATGCGCGAGCCGGCTGAGGCTCGAATAGCCGGTGCCGAAATCGTCCACGGACAGGCCGATGCCGAGCGCACGGATCGCATGCATCGTCTCGAGCGCGGCAGCGCCGTCCTGCATGAAGGTGCCTTCGGTGATCTCCAGCATCAGGGCATTCGGCGGCAACTGGTATTCGGCGAGGACCTCCGCGAGCCGCGCGGCCAGCGCGACGTGGCGGAAATTGATCGGCGACAGATTCACCGAGACGCTGGGGATGTTGAGCCCGGCGCGGCGCCAGGCCGCCATCTGCCGGCAGGCCTCGCGCACCGACCACAGGCCGATCTGCTCGATCAGGCCGCATTCTTCCGCGAGCGGAATGAACTTTGCCGGCGAGACGTCGCCCAGCGTCGCATCGTGCCAGCGCGCCAGCGCCTCGACGCCGTGGATGGCGCCGTCGCCGCTGCGGATCTGCGGCTGGTAGCTGAGGCTCAGCGCATTGTCGGCGATGGCGCGGCGCAGCGCCGCGATCATTGCGAGCCGCTGCTCGGTGAGCCCGTTCATCGCGACGTTGAACATGCGATGGGTCGATCGGCCCGCCTGCTTGGCCATGTACATGGCGGCATCGGCCTGCTGCATCAGCGTATCGATATCGGTGGCGTGGTCGGGATAGAGGCTGATGCCGATGCTGGCCGACATCGGCATCAGCTTCGAGCCGAGCCGCAGGGGCGCGGCCAGTGCTTCGGTGATCCTGCCGGCGACG
This sequence comes from Bradyrhizobium manausense, assembly GCF_018129685.1. GTDB lineage: Bacteria > Pseudomonadota > Alphaproteobacteria > Rhizobiales > Xanthobacteraceae > Bradyrhizobium > Bradyrhizobium manausense_D. Next base: position 467,625 of record NZ_JAFCLG010000003.1, on the reverse strand, counting down.
CACTCGGCAGCTTCGGCATTGCGATGCGGCAGCAGGATGACGAATTCGTCGCCGCCCAGCCGGCCCAGCATGTCCTGCGGACCGATCTGCTCGCGCAGGCGCTGCGCCAGCTGGATCAGCAGTTCGTCGCCGGCAGCGTGGCCGAGCGTGTCGTTGACGTCCTTGAAGTGATCGACGTCGAGAAAGGCCAGCGCGACATGGCCGCCGGTCGGACAAGCGTCGATTGCAGTGGTGATGAGGTGTCGGAGCTGCGCGCGGTTGGGCAGGCCGGTGAGAATGTCGTGATAGGCGAGCCGCGCGATCTCGGCACGCGCTTCCTTGCGCTCGATGGCGAAGGCGCCGAGATTGACGCAGGCATCGACGATGCGCCGGTGCCAGTTGCTCGGCGCGCGCGGCTCACGATAGTAAAAGGCGAACGTCGCAATGACCCGGCCGTCCTTGGCCTTGACCGGGGTCGACCAGCAGGCACACAGGCCGATCGACAGTGGCATTGCCTTGTAAGGCTGCCAGCGCGGATCAGTATCGAGATCCTCAGCCAGCACCGGCTCGCCATAAAAAGCCGCCGTACCGCAGGAGCCGACACTGGGACCGATCGCGAGCCCATCGAGCGCGCGGGAATAATCATCCGGCAAGCTTGGACCGCCGAGCGGATGGATCAGACCCGCAGAATCGATGTGCAGCAGTGAGCAGACGACATCAGGCGCAATTTGTTCGACGCGGCGGCACAGCCGGTCGGCTATCTCGGTGATCGGCACCTCGTCGGCGAGCGCGCCCATGATGAGCTGCTGCAGCGAACGCAACTGCCTGCTCTCGGTGATGTCCTCGAGCAGCGCGAAGATGTGCTTGACGCGGCCCTTGCTGTCGCGGAAGGCGTCGAGCCGCGCGCGAACCCAGATTTCGTCGCCGCTCTTGTCGTAAACCAGTGTCTCGACCTCGCCACGGCGGCCGCCGGCCATGAGCCGCCTGACGAGCTTCGCAATCGCCCTGCGGTTGGTATGACAACCCGCGATGAGCTCTGCCGCAGGTCGCCCCTCGGCTTCGTCGCTGGTATAGCCGAACAGCGCCGTGAAGGCCGAATTGACGTAGCGGATGTTCCGTTCGACGTCGGTGATGATCACCGCGCGATTGGTCTGGTCGGAGACCGCGTTGAGCAGCCCGATCCTGACACGACGCTCGGCATCGGCGGTGACGTCGCGCGCGAACACGATGCGATGGGTCGCTCCGTCGATGGTCTTCGACGACAACACGATGCTCGCCTTGATCCGGCTGCCGTCGCGCCTGACAAGGCTGACCTCGTCGCGAAAGTCCACGACCGGATCGACCTGAAGGCATTTGAGGGCGAGAATACAGGAATCGCCGCCGAGCACGTCAGCACGCGCGAGCTTCCAGATTCGCTCCGCTGCAGCGTTGAAATGGGTGATGCGATGCGCGCCGTCGACAATCACGATCCCGTCGTCGGCGCATTCGAGCGCCGCGCGCAGCACGTCCGGCATTTCGGTCACAGGGCAATCGGAGGCAGACATCGTCGGACCCGGATACTTCTTCAAGATACGGCAACCGGACCGAGGCTAACGCTTCGATGGTGTCCAAGACGTTTTTGCAACCGGCTCGCGTGCAGACAAGCCGGGACATGCTTAACATTCCGCGAAAAAAGCGGACGGAATGCATTGCAGAAGGAACCTAGAGCCGTTTCCGCTCCGATAAATCGGAACAGGGCTCTAGCTTTTGTTTTGACGCGCTATCTTCACGCGAACCGGCATCCACTTCGCTCGAGAACGCTCTAATCAGCGCGAGTTCCCGCCTGGAGCTTGTGCAGTCGCCCCGCTACGGCCCGCACTTTGCCCGGTGAAGCCTGCCAGACCGACAACGCCGAGAGGCCGCTGATGACAATCGCGATGGCAAAGGCGAGCGTGTAGCCGCCGGTGCGATCATAGAGCAGGCCAGTCAACCAAGGGCCCGCCGCACCACCGGCCAGCGCCGCGAGCATGATCATGCCGAAGATGCTGCCCTGGTGCCGGCCCTGAAAAATCTCGAACACCACCGCGCCCATGATCGAGGTCAGGCCATAGCCGAGCGCCCCCTGCGTGAGCACCATCAGCCAGACCAGCCAGAACGAGGGCTGGTACTTCAGTCCGATCAGCGCCGCGAAGCAGATCGCGAAACCGGCGCAGCTGATCGCCCAGACCCATTCCCGCCCGATCCGGTCCGAGATATAGCCGAGGAAAATCTGCCCGGGGATGCCGAGCAGGCTGACGGCGCCGAGCGCCCAGACCGCGACGCTCGGACTGAAGCCGATGTCGAGCAGGAATTTGGTCTGGTGCACCTGCACCGCGTACCAGATATACAGCCCGCAGAAATAGCCGAGCGCGATCCACCAGAAGCGCGCGGTCCCGACCGCCCGCCGCAGCGTCCACTCAGTCGCGACCCAGACCGGATCGACGATGTTGGAAACCGGCTTTGCGGCGCCCGCGGTCGGCGCAGCGTCGCCATCCGGCTGCAGGCCGATGTCTTCGGGACGCCTGTGCAGCAGCAGATTGATCGGCGCCAGCACGATCAGGATCATCAGGCCCATCGCGGTGCAGGCTGTGCGCCAGCCGGTCTGCTCGATCAAATGCTGCACCCACGGCAGCAGCGTCACCGAGCCAATGCCGACACCGGCAAAGGCAATGCCGATGGCAAAGCCGCGCTTGCGGATGAACCAGTTCGGCAGGAACAGGGACTGGCCGGAATAGCCGAGGCATACGGAACCGGCGCCGACCATGACACCGATGGTCAGATAGAGATGCCAGGGCTGGCTGGTGAGCGGCGCGAGCAGCAGCCCGCCGGCCATCAGCGCGACACCGAGCTCCATCACGGCGCGTGGTCCCGCGCGATCCATCAGCCGGCCGATCAACGGACTGGCCACACCGGACGCAACGAAGCCGAAGGAGAATGCGCCCGCAGTGACGCCGCGCTCCCAGCCAAACTCGGAGAGGATCGGCGGAAAGAACAGCGAGAAGGAGGTGCGCGCATTGACGCCAATGGCCATGGTGACGAACGTCACCGCGACCACGACCCAACCGTAGAAGAACGGAAGCCGCATTTTTCCTGTTTCATCCCTGGACGATCCTTCGGACCATCTGGATGCGCCCGGGTCAAGGGGTTTTCGCCGATGCCCTTGGGCGTCCGTTCAAGCGGCGTCGCGCCGCGAATGTTCCGAGGGACCGTCAAGCGCGATCTGGTCGACCGGCAGCGGGCGGCCGAACAGATAGCCTTGCGCGAAATTGACGCCGAGCGCCTTCAGCCGCTCGAACTCCTCTGAAGTCTCGACGCCTTCGGCGGTGACCGACATGTCGAGCCCGCGCGCCAGCGTCACGATCGAGGAGATGATGGCGGAGGAGCGCGGCTGATGCGTGAGGTTGCGGATGAACGATTTGTCGATCTTGATCTTGTCGAACGGAAACGCGGTGAGATAGCTGAGCGAGGAATAGCCGGTGCCGAAATCGTCGAGCGCGAGCTCGATGCCGATGCTCTTCAGCCGTTCCATGAACGCATGGTTCTCGGTGCCGCGCTCCAGCAGGACGGATTCGGTGATCTCGATTTCCAGGCGTTGCGGCGACAGGCCCGAATCCCGCAAGGCCCCGCTAATGACGTCGAACAGATCGGCTTCCTTGAACTGGATCGGCGACAGATTCACCGCGACCATCAGATCGGACGGCCACGCCGCCGCATCCGCGCAGGCGCGTCGCAGCACGAACTCGCCGAGCGGCACGATCAACCCGGTCTCCTCGGCGAGCGCAATGAACTGGTCCGGCGGGATCAACCCGCGCGCCGGATGCCGCCAGCGCACCAGCGCCTCGAAGCCGCGGCGTGCGCCGGTGTTGGCATTCATGAACGGCTGGTAGTGTACTTCCAGCTGGCAGAGCGCGATGGCGTCGCGCAGATCGCCTTCCAGAGTGTTGCGCGCCTCGAGCTCCGCCGACATCGCCTCGTCATAGATGGTGAAGCAGTTGCGGCCGGCCGATTTCGAGCGGTAAAGCGCAAGGTCGGCCTTCTTCAGCAGCTGCTCCTGGTCGCGGCCGTGATCAGGCGCGATCGCGATGCCGATGCTGGTGCCGATCTCGACGCGATGTCCGGGCAGCAGGAACGGCTCGGTCACCAGCTTGGCGATGCGGCCGGCAAGCTCCGTCGAGCAGGCACGCTGATCCTCGCAGCTTTCGAGGATGATGGCGAACTCGTCGCCGCCGAGCCGCGCCAGCACGTCGTTGGCACGCACGGCGGATTTCAGCCGCTGGGCCACCAGGCGCAGCAGCGCATCGCCCGCGCCATGACCGAGGGAATCATTGACGTTCTTGAAGCGATCCAGATCGAGCATCAGGATCGAGAAGGTCGGGCCGCCGTCCCTGAGCTGGCTATTGAGTTCGTCGAGCCTGGCGAGGAAGAAGGCGCGGTTCGGCAATCCGGTCAGGATGTCGGTATGGGCAAGCTCGAGCACGCGCCGGTTGGCGAGCGATAACCGCCGCGAATTGCGGCTGGCCAGCATCAGATAGGTCGAGAGCGACAGCGTCAGCAGCATGCCGACGATGAGCACGGCGCCCGCGCGGTCGTAACTGGTCTCGAGCGCGCCGCCTGCCGTCGGCATGGCGCGCACCTGCCAATCGGCATCCCCGATCTTGAGATGGCCCGACCAGTGCAAACCTTGCGCGACGTCGCGCATCGACTGCGGCGAAGACGATGCGGACGTGAAATCCGGCAGCGCATGCGCGAGGCTGACGATCTGCGCCGTAAACGGCGGATAGACGTTCACGCTGACCGCCTGGTTGGCCCCGGTCGTGATGCGAATGGCCTGCATCAGCATCGGCAGGTCGAACACGCCGACGATGAAGCCTTCGAGATTGCGGCGTCGGTCCGCGACGGTGTCGCGGGAGGTGCCCTTGGCAAAGACGGGGATGGCGACAATGACGTCGGCCGCGCGGCGATCCGCATCTGGCTCGAACAGACGCGTACGGATGGCTGCGATCCGGTCGTTGTCGCGCGCGCGCTCGAGCGCGGCACGGCGTTCCGGCACGCTCGCGTAGTCCATGCCGTAGACGGGTGAGGTCTTCGGCTGGGTGGAGTAGAAGATCGGGAAGTATTCGTCGGCTTGCGGCGCGAGGACGAAACCATCGCCCTGGAGCCATTTGACATGATAGCTGGAGATGCCGTCGGCGATCGCGGCGGCCTCGTATTCGGCCCGCTCCTTGCGATTGATGCGCGGCACCCAGCCGACGCGCAACATGCCCGGATGATGCTCGAACAGCCGCGCGCTGAAGGTCTCGAACTCGCTGCGCGTGATCTCCTCGTTGGTCGATTCGAACAGGGTCCGCAGTGCGACGAGACGGCTGATATATTCGTTCATGCCGTTCTGCATGACGATGGATTCGGTTTCGGCCGCGTTCTCGAACTCGATTCTGTTGACGCGGCTTTCCCATCGCGCCACCGCGGTCGCGCCCGCAAGCGAGAACAGGAAGCCGACGCCGGCTGCCACGAGCGCAGGACGATACAGCCCGATCAACGACGTGAGACGCCGTTGCACGGTCATGCGTTTCCGATCCGGATCATTCTGATCGCGATCGTCCATCCTGAATCCGCCGTCCCCTCTCGCCGGCGGTCCGAACTTCTGGTTGAGCCGCCGGGACGGCAATCGGACAAGGTCCGCAGTTAAGAACTGCACAATTTTGGAACCCGGCGCTCCCGCATTGCGGGGCTTAGTTAACGAAATTGCCGCGGGAGCCGGTCTTATCGGAGGCTCCCTCCGGGATAATACGGGCCCGCGCGGAGACGCTGGTTAGCGAGCCATTCAGTCCGCGCAGCTTATGCTGCGCGCGATGTCCTCAGCACCCGGCGCAACCAACCTGATGAATCGATTTCGATCGGCGACCCCCATCGTGGTCTGCCTCGCAATGCTGGCCGCAGCCACGCTTGCGGCCAGAGCCGACGAAGTCGGCGTCAGCGCCGATGCGATCCTGTTCGGCCAGGCGGCCGCGCTCGAGGGCCCCTCCTCCGCGCTCGGACAACGCATGCGGCAGGGCATCGTCGCGGCCTTCACCGAGGTCAACGCCAAGGGCGGCGTCCACGGCCGCAAGCTGCAACTCATCAGCCGCGACGACGGCTACGATCCCGACCGGTCGGTGGCGCAGACGCTGCGGCTGATCGAGGGCGACAAGGTGTTCGCGCTGATCGGCGCAGTGGGCACGCCGACCGCGATGGCGACCATTCCGATCACCAGCGCGAGAAATATTCCGTTCATCGGCCCGTTCAGCGGCGCCGAATTCCTGCGCGACCTCGAGCTGTCGAACGTCGTCAACATCCGCGCGAGCTATGGCGCGGAAGCCGAGGCGTGGATCAAGCATCTCACCGAGGACCGCAAGTTCACTCGCATCGGCATCTTCTATCAGGACGATTCCTTTGGGCGCGACGGCCTGACCGGCGTCAAGAACGCACTTGCCAAACGTGGCCTCGAGCTCGCCGCCGAAGGCACCTTCGAGCGCAACACCCGCGCGGTCGGCTCGGCTTGGCGGACGATCAGGCGCGCCGAGCCCGAGGCGATCGTCATGGTCGGTACCTACGGGCCATGCGCCGAATTCATCAAGCTCGCGCGCCGCAGCGGCCGGACGCCGACCTTCGTCAACATTTCCTTTGTCGGCGCCAATGCGCTTGCGCGAGAGCTCGGTCCCGACGGCGAAGGCGTCATCGTCTCGCAGGTCGTACCGTTTCCCTGGGATCGCTCGCTCAAGCTCGTCGCTGACTACCAGGCGGCGCAGCAAGCGTTCGACCCGACGCTGACGCCGGACTTCGTCTCGCTCGAAGGCTATGTCTCGGGCCGCCTGGTGGCAGCGGCATTGGAGAAGCTCGGACCAGCACCGACGCGCGCGGGACTGCTGCATCTGCTCAACGATGTCGGCCGCTTCGACATCAGCGGCACCGCCGTCACCGTCGGCGCGCGGGCCATCGAGACCCCGCCAAAGGTGTTTCTGACGGTGATCCAGAAGGACGGCACGTTCAAGGCGGTCGACCGGCTGTAGGACCGTTTACGGCCGCCGGGTCCAGCGGTCGGCGTTGACGGCGCCTTGCGGGACTTCGCCCCTGATGATGGCCTCGACCTGCCGCACCGTTTCCAGCGACTGGTACTCGATCGCCGGCGGCGTCAACCCGCCGACATGTGGCGTCGCGATGACGTTGGGAAGCCTCGCCAATTCCGGCGTCGGCATCTGATCCGGCGCGCGGCCGACATCCATCGCGGCACCGGCGATGCGGTTCTCCCGCAGGGCTTTCGCGAGTGCCGCCTCGTCGACGAGATTGCCGCGCGAGAGATTGATGAAGACCGCATGCCTCTGCATGCGCGCCAGCGCCGCCTCCCCGATCAGCTTCTCGGTCTGCTCGTTCGCAATGGCGAGGCAGACGACGTAATCCGATTCGGCCAGGAGCTCGTCGAGCGTGACTTGCCTGATTGCGCTGTCGCTGACGCTGGCGAAGGGATCGGCGACCAGCACCTCCATGCGCAGCACTTTTGCAATCTCGGCAAGATAACGTCCGATGCTGCCATAGCCGATGATGCCGATCTTGCTGCCGGCAAGCTGCCGGCCCATTCGCGCTTCCGGCTTGCGGTCCGCGTGGTAGTCCGCCGTCGCGCGCGAGACGCCGCGCGACAGATCGACCATGAAGCCGACAGCGAGTTCTGCGACGGCCTGCACGAAGCCGGGGCCGGCGCGGGTCACCAGCACGCCGGCTTGCGAGGCGGCATCGACGTCGACGTTGCGGATGTCGACGGCGCAGCGGACGAAGGCGCGCAGGCGCGGCAATTGCGCAAATATCTCGCCGCGCCCTTCGGTCATGCGATCGGCAACGATGATGTCGGCATCCCTGGCCGCATTCACGAGGCCTGCCGCATCGAGCGCCTGGTCGCCCTCATGCAGGACCACCTCGGCAATCGCGCGCAGACCGCTCAGGCTGCGATCGCCGTAATAATTGCGGCGCATCTCCGGTGTGTGGGCCAGCAGGACTTTCACGGCAACGCTCCCTTAATAGCCGAACGCACGCGGCAAAGCGGTGCTCAACCATGGCACGAAGGCGATGACGAGCAGACAGAGGAACAACAGGCCGAGATAGCCCAGGATCGGCTTCACGGTCTGCTCGATCGGCACGTTGCCGATCAGACAGGCGCCGTAGAGGCCAAGCCCGAGCGGCGGCGCAAACAGCCCGACGCCCATCGCGATGACGAGCACGACGCCAAAATGCAGGGAATCGATGCCGAGCTGCACCGCGACCGGCAGCAGCAGCGGCCCGAAGATGATGAGCGCGGCCGCCCCTTCCAGCACCGAACCCATCACGATCAGCACGGCGATGGCAAGCAGCATGAACAGCCAGACGCCTGAGGTCTTGGACAGCCCCAGCATGAAGTCAGCGACCGCATGCGGCACCTGCTGCAAGGTCAGCGTGAACGCCAGCGATTGTGCGGCGGCAACGATGAACAACACCAGCCCTGCGCGCGTCGCCGCCTGCACGAAACCATGCGCGGCCGATTTGAAGCCGAGCTCGCGGAACACCACGCTGCCGACAATGAGCGCGTAGGCGACGGCAAAGGCGGAAATTTCCGTGGCCGTGGCAAAGCCGCTCTTGAAGCCGAAGAAGATCATGAAGATCAGGCCGAACGAAGCGATCGCGCCACTCCAAAGCCCCGAGACCGGCATCTGCGGCTCGACCTCCTCGACGTTATCAGGCGTCTTGCCGAAGATGATGGAGAAGGCGATCAGCACCGCCGCCATCAGCGCCGCCGGCAGCAGGCCTGCCATGAACAGGCCGCCGATCGAGAGGTTCGCAACGAAGCCCAGAATGATGAGGTTGATGCAGGGCGGAATGGTCTCGGCCATCACCGCGGATGCGGCGAGCAGCGCGACCGCACTGCCCGGATTCTGCTTCGAGCGGCGCGCCGCCGGAATCAGCACGGAGCCGACGGCCGCGACGTCCGCCATCTTCGAGCCCGAGATGCCGGAGAACAGCACCATCGAGACCACCATCACGACGTTCAGCCCGCCGCGCATGCGCCCGACCGCGCGCTGCAACAGCTCGATCAACCGCACCGACATGCCGTTGGCCTCCATGAGGTAGCCGACGAGGATGAAGAACGGAATCGCGAGCAGCACGAAATTGTCGATGCCGCGCGCCATCTGCTGGGCAAAGATGACGCCGGGCAGCGCGCCCTCGACCCAGATGAAGATCAAGGCTGCCAATGCCAGCGCAAAGCCGATCGGCAAGCCGCCGAACAGCGTGGCGAAGAAGCCGATCAGCATCAGCGTGCCTGCCGACGGCACCGAGGACGGCGACAGATAATCCCAGGCGAGGTAGAGGCCGGTCACGACGGCGACGGCAACGAGGCCCCTGACGATGTCCGGGAGCGGCCGAGCACAGACATGATCGATCGCGAACACGGTCATGAACAGCGCGCCGACCCCCATCGGGTAGAACGTCAATTCCAGCGGCAAACCGGAACCGGTGGTCTGCCCCGCCGTGAGGGATCCCAGCTTGATCGCGTTGTAGGCGACATAGCCGGAGATCAGCACGACCAGCACGCTACTTGCGGCATCGACCAGCGTGCGGAGCCGTCCCGGCAGCAGATCGCGAAAGAAGGAGACGCCGACATTCTCACCGCGCGCCAGCGCGCTCGCCGCGCCGAAGAAGGCCGAGCCCACCATCAATCCGCGCGCGACATCGTCAGACCATTCGACCGGCGCGTTGAAGCAGAAGCGCAGCAGCACCGACCCGCACACGACCGCAAGATCGGCGGCCAGCAGGATGGCCGCGATCGCGTCGCTCAGGCGAAGCAGAAGGGCGATGCTCCCGTGCCGGCCGCCCGAGAGCGGCACGACCTCCGTCATTGCCAACTCTGATTTGGCCATCTCAGGCTTGGGTCGAACGAATGATGTCGATGACGGCCTTGGACTCCGGCCGCGCCTTGATGAAGTTCTCGATCTGCGGGGCGACGCGCTTCTTGAAAGCCTCGCGATCGCATTCGGCGACCGTCACGCCCTTCTCGGTCAAGGCCGTGAGCGCCTCCTTCTCGACCGCAAGCCCGTGGGCCCGCGTGTCGACCGCGGCCTTCCTGGCGGCGTCGAGAAAACCGTCGCGCAGCTTCGGGTCCATGCGGTTGAAGGTCATGTCGCTGAAATAGACCGCGAGCGGCGAGAAATTGTGCTGCGTCAGCGCGTAGAATTTCGCGGTCTCGAAGAACTTGCTGGCGAGGATCGTCGGCGGATCGTGCTCGAGGCCATCGAGCACGCCGGCCTGCAGCGCCGTGTAGATTTCGCCGAACGCGAGCGGCGTCGCGGCAGCGCCCATCAAGCGCAAGCATTCCGTGATGACGGGATTGGGCAGTGTGCGAATCTTGAGCCCGGCGAGATCCTCCGGCGTCTTCACGGGCTTCTTCGCCAATACGCTCCGCGAGCCGAAATTATAGGCCCAGGCGATGATGCGGACGTTGCCGCCCTTGAGCAGAGCATCCTCGATCGGCTTCGCCGCGCCGGCGTCGAACGCCTTCGTCTGCTGCGGGAAGCTCGAGAACAGGAAGCCCAGATCGTAAGTGCCGACCAGCGGCACCAGATTGGCCGAGATCGACGAGCCCGAGATCATGAGATCGATGACGCCGAGTTTCACCGAATTGATGACGTCGATTTCCTGGCCGAGCTGGTTATCCGGGAAGAAGGCGACCTCGACCTGCTCGCCGAGACCATTGGCCTTAATCTGCTTGACGAGATTGTCGTAGTAGACGCGGCCGTTGGCGAACTTGGGATCGTTGGGCAGCGAAGAGGAGCATTTCAGCTTCAGCGTCGCAGCTTCGGCGCGGCCGATGATGGCGGGAGAGAGAACGAGGCCGGCAGTCACTGCCGTCGACGACTTGATGAACGTGCGACGGCTGACGGGCACGATGGTCATGGTGTTTCTCCCCAATCTTTTTTGTTCGCGGCCGCGGTCACAGCCGCTGCCTGTTGCGCGGACTGTATGGCCAAAGCGACGGCACAGGCAAGGCGAGCGGCTGGGGAGGATGCGAGCGTGCAAGCGCGAGCGCATCGGCGGAGATTGCGGCATAACGCCGATATTTGCCGATGTTTTCGATCATGCCGCATCGCGCTCGAACGACGGGCTATGCAAGATTGACGCGGATCGATCCAATTCAGGTATGGATCAATGCCGAACGCAGATTATTGGATTGGCCACAAAGACGCTGCGGGACCGGGATCCCGCAGCTTTCGCATTTCAACGATAGATCAGATCAACGGGACGGCGCGACGCTCAGCTGTCCGCTCGCGGCCTCGACGTCACGCGAGGGCCGCAACGCAAAGGCGCCATCGCCGAGCAGCGCCTGCGCAGCCAGCGCAATCGCCCAGAACGCGGGAAATTCCCAGCCGCCCTTTGGGTTGGTGAAGAAGAAGCCGGCCGCGCCATGCACGGTGAAGATCGCGCCGAGCAGGACGGGAATGCCGGCCAGCGCGGCATAGCGGGTCCAGACGCCGAGGATCAGGGCGATGCCGCTGAGAACTTCCACAGTCATCACGAGATAGGCGAGTTCCGGCGGGAAGCCGAGGCTGCCGAAGAACTTTGCGGTGCCGGCGGGGGTGAAAACGAACAGTTTCAGGCTGGCATGGGCCAGGAACAGGGCCCCCAAGGTCACGCGCAGCACCAGCGCGGCATAGGGAGCGGTACGGGAATCGATCATGGTGGTCTCCTTTGCAACGCAATATGATCTATTCTCGTTTTGGTGATAATCTGCTATTATAGAAAAATACTTCACACCAATAGAGTGAGATCGATGCTCGACCGGCTGACCAGCCTGGAAGTGTTCGCCAAGGTGGCGGCCATCGGCAGCCTGTCGGGCGCCGCGCGCGCCATGGGCCTGTCGCAGACCATGGTGACCAAGCATGTGGCTTCGCTGGAGAGCCGGCTCGGGGTCAAGCTGTTCCACCGCACCACCCGGCGGCTGTCGATCACCGAGGCCGGTCGCCTCTATCTTGAGTCCTCCGAGCGGATCCTCGCCGACATGGAAACGGCCGACGCCGCGGTCGCGCGCGAGCGCGTCGAACCGCGCGGCTCGCTGCGGGTCAACGTGCCCGTGGTGTTCGGCACAAGGCAGGTCGCCCCGCTGATCGCGGATTTTTCGGAGCGCCACCCTGAAGTCACGATCGAGCTCGGCCTCAACGACCGCCTGGTCGACCTCGCCGAGGAAGGCTGGGACCTCGCGATCCGCATCGGCAAGCTGCGTGACTCCAGCATGGTGGCACGAAAACTGGCGCCAAACCGACTGGTCGTCTGTGCCGCGCCCTCATACCTTGCAAAGCACGGCACGCCGCGCAGCGTCGCCGATCTCGCCACCCACAATTGTCTCGGCTACACGCTCTCGCAACAGGCGAGCGCGGCGGAATGGTTGTTCGGCGCGGATGGCGAGATCCGCGTGCAGGTCTCCGGCAATCTGCGCGCCAACAACGGCGATGCGCTGCGCGCGGCGACGCTGGCCGGCCTTGGCCTCGCGCGGCAGCCGACCTTCATCGTTGCCGACGATCTGCGCGCCGGCACGCTGGTCGCGCTTCCGCTCGACCAGCCGGAGGTACAGTCATCCGCGGTGCATGCGGTCTACCTGCCCGATCGCAGGCCGCCGGCCAAGGTTCGTGCCTTCATCGATTTCCTCGCCGCGCGCTTTGCGCCCGTTACGCCCTGGGACCAGGGATTGTTCTGACATCGCGCGGCATGACACGTCAGCTGCGGCAGAGCCCCTGCCCCAGTTGAACGCACGATGCAGCGTGAGCTAGCGCACAGACAGGGCAATGGCGGACGACTAGAAAAGGTGACATCCTCGCGCATTGCCAATGGAGGTGACAACATGCGCCGTCCAGCCCTTATCCATTTGATCCTTGCCTCCGGCCTGCTTGCGCTCACCCAGTTGCTGACGCCGTCAGAGGCCGCGGCCGAAGCGCGGCTTGCGCTGGTGATCGGCCAATCCGCCTATCGTACGGTTCCGGAGCTTCCCAACGCCGCCAATGATGCCAAGGGCATGGCCGAGCTGCTCGGCAATGCCGGCTTCACGGTCACGACAGCGCCGAACCTCGCACAGAACGAGATGCGTCAGGCGATCTCGGATTTCGCCGGCAAGGTCAGCGCCAGCGGCGCCGATACCGTCGCGCTGGTGTTCTATGCCGGCCACGGCCTGCAAATCGACGGCGAGAACTATCTCGTGCCCGTCGATCTCGATCCCAAGCGCGAGGCCGACATTCCACTGCAGGGCGTGCGGCTGAACGACCTGCTCAACACGCTCGGCGCGCTGCCGACGCGGGCACGCATCTTCATGCTGGATGCCTGCCGCAACAATCCGTTCCCCGCGCTTTCCGGCGCAGGACACGGGCTTGCAATCGTCGATACCAAGGCCGGCGCGCCCGGCTCCTTCATTTCCTATTCGACCTCGCCCGGTGCCGAGGCCGAGGACGGCTCCGGCGCCGACAGTCCGTACACCACGGCGGCCTTGACCGTCGCCAAGCAACCGAACCTGCCGATCGAGGAGGTGTTCAAGCGCATCCGCATCTCGGTGGCACAGTCGACCGATGGACGACAGATCCCCTGGGAGAGTTCGTCGCTGACGACCGACTTCAAATTCTTCGGCGCCGAAAGCAACAACAGTCAGCCCGCCGCACCGGGCGCAAATTCGATGGCACTGGCCGGCGCAACGCGCAGCGTCGAAGACTGGCGCAAGGACTTGCAGGGCAAGGACGCCAAGGTCGCCTACGATCTCGTGATTGCCGACGACACCGTGCCCGCGTATCAGGCCTATATCGAGCTGTACGCGCAAGACGTCCATACGCCCCGCTTGCGCACCGTCATGGAGCGCCGGCGCCAGATGCTGGCATGGGACCGCGCGGTCGCGATCAACACCCGCGCCTCCTTCGAGGCTTATCTTGCGAACTGGGATAACAGCGATCTCGCCGCGACCGCGCGCCGGCTGTTGCTGCGCGTGCAGAACCGCAACTACACGCTGCCGGTCGCTTCTGTGGCGGCTCCGGTCGCCGTCGCGATGGCGCCGACCTGCCCGTGCTCGACGCCGACGCCACCGGCAACGACGCCGATCAACCCGACGGTTGCGCCCATCATCAAGAAGCGCGTCGACGACACGCCGCCGCCGTCAAAGCGCAAGGTCGTCGACACGCCGCCGAAGCGCAAGTCGCCGCCCGACGAGGTCGTCGTCGAGCGCGCACCGCCTCCCGGCCCGCCGCCAGGCGCCGTCATGCAAGGCATCGGCATCGGTGTTGGCATCGGCATCGGCATGGGAATGGGTGGCCATGGCGGCGGAATGGGACGCGGCGACGGCGACCGCGGCAGGTACTGACGCTGCCGCACCGCGATAGACACTGATGTCCGCAAGCATCGCTTGCGGACATTTCTGTTGATGGCGAAGCGATGGCGTCATCTGCCGCCCTCAGCTCCGGAATTGCTGTAGTCTGATCGACCGACACGCGTTTTCGGGGGATTTGACATCGATGCCAAACGACGCTCACGCCAAAGGATCATGGCCGGTCTTCCGCTCACTCGCGTCCTATGCGCTGCCCGGCGATCTCATGGCGGGGCTGACACTGGCGGCCATCGCCATCCCCGAGCAGATGGCGACCGCGCGGCTCGGCGGCTTCGCACCACAGATCGGCTTTTTCGCCTTCATGGCCGGCTCGCTCGGGTTTGCACTGCTCGGTGGCAATCGCTTCCTGTCCTGCGGGGCCGATTCCACGATCACGCCGATCTTCGCTGGAGGGCTTGCGGCGCTCGCAGCTGCCGGCTCGCCCGAATATCAGGGGCTTGCGATCGCGCTTGCCTCGATGGTCGGTGCGATGATGCTGGCCGGTGGCGCGTTTCGCCTTGGCGGCATCGCGAACCTCTTGTCGATGCCGGTCATGGTCGGCTTTCTTGCCGGCATCTCCGTCCACATCATCGTGTCGCAATTGCCGGGCGTGCTGGGACTTGAATCGCCGGGCGGACCGACGCTTGATCGGATCGGCGTGCTTGCAGCCGAGATCGGCCGCGCCAATCCCGTCACGTGCTGCATCGGCTTCGGCGTGCTGGCAGCGGTCTTCGTCTCCGAGAAGATCAGCGCCAAAATACCGGGCGCGCTGATCGGGCTCGTCGCCGCGACGCTGGCCACGATCGCGCTTGGTCTCGAGAGCAAAGGCGTCAACGTCGTGGGAGAGGTGCCGGGCACGCTGCCGCGACCGACCCTGCCCGTGCTCGCGCCGGAACAATGGGTGCACCTGTTGCCGCTCGCCTTCGTTATCACCGTCGTGGTGATGGTGCAGACCGCGGCCACGACGCGTTCGTTCCCGTCCGATCCCGACAAGCCCGCCGATGTCGATCGTGACTTTCTCGGCGCTGGCGCCGGCAGCGTATTGTCCGGCCTGTTCGGCGCATTTCCGGTCAACGCCAGTCCGCCACGCACGGGCATCGTCGCCGAGACCGGCGGACAATCGCAGCTCGCAGGCCTTGCCGCGGCGGCGATCGTGCTGTTGCTGCTGGCTTTCGGAACGGGATTGTTGCGCCATGTCCCGGACGCGGCGCTTGGCGGCATCCTGCTGTTCGTGGCGCTGCGGATCATCCGCACCAGGCAGATCGTCACGATCTATCGCCAGTCCTTCAGCGAGTTCCTGCTGATCGTCGCCACCGCCGCACTGATCATCGTGCTGCCGATCCAGCAGGGCGCATTCCTCGGCATCGTGCTGTCCCTGCTGCACGGCATCTGGAGCACGACGCGCGCGCGGCTCATCGAGTTCGAGCGCGTGCCGGGCACCACGATCTGGTGGCCGGCACATCCGCACATCGCCGGCGAGCGCGTCGCCGGCGTCGCCGTGATCGGGCTGCAGGCGCCGCTGTCCTTCCTCAACGCGCCCGGTTTCCGCAGCGACGTGACGAAAGTTCTCACGACAGCGACGCCGCAATTGCTGGTGCTGGAGGCGAGCGGCATGGTCGAGATCGACTTCACAGGCGCGCAAATCCTGCTCGACGTCTTCAAGCTGTGCAACGAACAGGGCGTCACGGTCGCACTGGCGCGGCTGGAATCGGTGCGCGCGCAGGCAGCCTTCGAGCGCTTTCGCCTGTTCGACATCCTGCCAAGAGAGCACGTCTTCCGCAGCGTGGACGAGGCCGTGCACAAGTTGGCGAAATAGCGCTTATTGCATCAGCGCCGGATGATCGCGCTGCGCGGCTTCGCGGATCCAGCTGGCGTGGATCGCGCGGAACAGGATCTGCGCCGTCTTGATGTCGTTGGCCGTCATGCAGAGATCGACGATGCGGTGCACCGCATCGTCGCGCATCAGGCTGTCGGAGATCTTCATCGCGATCTCCATCGCGACCTTTGCCGCGCGCTCATAGCGTGCACTGCCGCTTTTGTCGTTGCGGGCATATGCTGCGGCGCTGGAAGCTGCAGCGTCACAGATGGCGCGGATGCGCGCGGCGGCCTCGATGTCGCCGAGCGGCCATTCGATCGCGTCGTCCCAGATGTCCTTTCGCGTCTTGCGCGCGAACCACTGCATTGCCTCGCTCCGCCGTGACGGAGCGAGCATAGACGAAAGTCGGTGTCGCGCGCTACGCCTGCGGCACGATCTTGCCGGGGTTGAAGATGTTCTGCGGATCGAGTGCCTTTTTCAGCGCACGCATCGCATCGAGCGCCTCGGGACCGAGCTCGGCCTCGAGATATTTCTGCTTGCCCTGGCCAATGCCGTGTTCGCCGGTACAGGTTCCGTCCATCGCCTGCGCGCGCTCGACCAGGCGATGCATGAATTCTTCGCCGCGCGCCATCTCGGCGGCATCGTTGGTGTCACACACCAGCGAGCAGTGGAAATTGCCGTCGCCGACATGGCCGACGATCGGCGACAACAAATTGAGCCGCTTGAGATCTTCCTCGGTCTCGCTGACGCAATCGGCAAGCCGCGAGATCGGCACGCAGACGTCGGTCGCGACGACGCCGATGCTGTCGCCGGGCCGCAGGGCTTTCACGGACCAGTAGGCATCGTGCCGCGCCTGCCAGAGTTTTGTGCGATCCTCCGGCTTGGTGGTCCAGGAGAATTCGCCGCCGCCGCACTCCCTGGCGATCTCGCCGAATGCCTTGGACTGTTCGGCGACCTCGATCTCGCTGCCGTGGAATTCCATCAACAGCAGCGGCGTCTCCGGCAGCGTCAGCTTCGAATAGGAATTGCAGGCCTTGACCTGAGCCGCATTGAGCAGCTCGATGCGCGCCACGGGGATGCCGGTCTGGATCGCCAGGATCACGGCCTGACACGCCCCGTGCACTGACACGAACGACACCGCGCCGGCCGCGATCGTCTCGGGAATGCCACGGAGGCGAAGGGTCAATTCCGAGATGATGCCGAGCGTGCCCTCGGCGCCGACGAACAGATGCGTCAGGTCATAGCCGGCGGATGATTTCTTGGCACGCGTGCCCGTGGTGATGATCTCGCCATCGCCGCGCACCACCTTCAGCGCCAGCACGCTGTCGCGCATGGTGCCATAGCGCACCGCATTGGTGCCGGAGGCGCGGGTCGAGGCCATGCCGCCGAGCGATGCATCCGCGCCGGGATCGATCGGAAAGAACAAGCCCTGATCGCGCAGATGTTCGTTCAGCGCCTTGCGGGTGACGCCGGGCTGGATCACGCAATCGAGGTCCTCGGCGTGCACCGCGAGCACCTTGTTCATGTCGCGCAAATCGATCGAGATGCCGCCGGCGGGCGCGTTGACCTGGCCCTCGAGCGAGGTGCCGGTGCCGAAGGCAATGACGGGCACGCCGTTCCTGGCGCAGATGCGCACCACGTCCTGGATGTCGGCGGTCTCCTGCGCCATCACCACGCCATCCGGCGGCTGGTTGACGATCCATGTGGTGGTATGGCCGTGTTGCTCGCGCACGGCCTGCGAGGTGATGAGGCGGTTGCCGAAGCGCGCGGCGAGCTGCTCCAGCGCGCTTGCGAGGGCTTTCGGCTCCGGCCGCGGCGGCTTATTGGTGATAACAGTACCCACGGAAAGTCCTCCCGACAGACGAAACCGTGGCAAAGGACATCTCACCGGTCAAGTCAAGCGACCGGACGCATAGCCAGGGAATGAGACATGCCGGAGAATGCCGCCACCGCCCCCAAGCCCGAGCCGTTCCGCTCTTCGATCATGCAGATCGAGCCGCAATGGATCGACTACAACGGCCACCTCAACATGGCCTATTACAACGTGATGTTCGACCGGGCGATCGACCAGATGTGGCTGCAGCTCGGGATCGGGCCCACCTACATGAAGGAGCGAGGCGGCTCGACCTTCACGGCCGAATGCCACGTGCGCTATTTGCGCGAGATCCATCTCGGCGATCCCGTGCAGGTCTCGGTCTGGCTGCTGGAGGCGGACGACAAGCGCCTGCACACATTTCAAGAGTTGCGGCATGCAACCGAGGACTGGCTGTCAGCCACCTCCGAGAACATGTCGCTGCACATTGATATGGCTTCGCGCAGGGTGGCGGCATTTCCGCCCGATATTCGCGAACGCATCGCGGCCGTCGTCGAGGCTCACAGCGCCGTGCCCCGCCCCGAGGGCATCGGCCGGAACGTGGCGATGCCCTCGAAGGCGTAACGCTAGATCCTGCGGCCGCGGGCGAGCCCAACCACCGCCGAGACCAGGAACAGAACGATCGCGACGAAGAAGATGATCTTGGCGATTTCAACCGACGCGCCGGCGAGGCCGCCAAATCCCAGAAGACCGGCGATCAGTGCGATAACCAGAAACGTCACAACCCAGCTCAGCATGGCCCTAACCTCTGTTTTGATGTCTGTCTGCGATCGGCGCAGCTGAGGCGCCTCACTTGCAGAACCAATGTCCGGCCCGGAACATTGGTTCCGGCCCGCCCGAGGCCGAAATTCGCCTGATGCCCAGGAACAAAATCAGCCCGCCGCGCACGTGGAAAACCCGGCACAGCGGCCCCATATGGGGGTCAATCCTGTTATGAAGGCTCCCTTCCGCCACCCCGCGGTGCCATCGTGGGGCCAATGATTCGCATGACCGAGCCGAGCAAGATCACCAGCGTACCCGACCACCAGCCTGCAGCCGGCGGCATCGCCGCGCGTGCGCGCGCCTCCGTGGGCCCGAAATATCTGGCGGGGCTCAACCCGGAGCAGCGCGAGGCGGTGGAGACGCTGGACGGCCCGGTCCTGGTGCTGGCCGGCGCCGGCACCGGCAAGACGCGCGTGCTGACCACGCGCATCGCCCATATCCTGAGCCAGGGCCGCGCCCGCCCCGCCGAGATCCTGTCGGTGACGTTCACCAACAAGGCCGCGCGCGAGATGAAGCACCGCCTCGGCCAGATGCTCGGGCAAGCCGTGGAGGGCATGCCGTGGCTCGGCACCTTCCACTCCATCGGCGGCCGCATCCTGCGCTTCCATGCCGAGCTCGCGCAGCTCAAGTCGAATTTCACCGTGCTCGATGTCGACGACCAGGTGCGGCTGCTCAAGCAGCTGCTGCAGGCCGACAATATCGACGACAAGCGCTGGCCGGCGCGGATGCTGGCCGGCCTGATCGACGGCTGGAAGAACCGCGGCCTGACGCCGTCGCAGGTGCCGTCAGGCGAAGCTGCGATGTTTGCCAACGGCAAGGGCGGCAAGCTTTATGCGAGCTACCAGGAGCGGCTGAAGATCCTGAACGCCGCCGATTTCGGCGATCTGCTCTTGGAAAACATCCGGATTTTCCGCGAGCATCCGGACATCCTTCGGCAGTACCAGCAGCGCTTCAAATTCATCCTGGTCGACGAGTATCAAGACACCAACGTCGCGCAATATCTGTGGCTGCGGCTGCTGTCGCAGGCGCCCTCTTCCTTCGCCTCTCCCCGCGTGCGGGGAGAGGCCGACACGCTCGGCAGCGCAATGGCGCGCCAGAGCGTGGCGGGTGAGGGGGACTCTCCGAGCACCGAGCTCGTGGAGAGTCCCCCTCACCCTGATCCTCTCAGTGCGAGCGAAGCTCGTCACGACCCCGCAAGCGGGGCGAGGGAGCAGACGTCTCACGTCAAGAACATCTGCTGCGTCGGCGACGACGACCAGTCGATCTATGGCTGGCGCGGCGCCGAGGTCGACAACATCCTGCGCTTCGAGCACGATTTTCCGGGCGCCAAGGTCATCCGCCTCGAGCGCAATTACCGCTCCACCGGCCACATCCTCGCCGCCGCCTCGCATCTGATCGCGCACAATGAAGGCCGGCTCGGCAAGACCCTGCGCACCGAGGACGTCGAAGGCGAGAAGGTCACAATCACCGGCTCCTGGGATTCGGAGGAGGAAGCCCGCGGCATCGGCGAGGAGATCGAGCAGATCCAGCGCAAGGGCGAGAAGCTCAACGAGATCGCCATTCTCGTGCGCGCGTCCTATCAGATGCGCGAGTTCGAAGATCGTTTCGTCACGCTCGGCCTGCCCTATCGCGTCATCGGCGGTCCGCGCTTCTACGAGCGCGCCGAAATCCGCGATGCGCTGGCATACTTGCGCGTCATCAATTCGCCGGCCGACGATCTCGCTTTCGAGCGCATCGTCAACGTGCCCAAGCGCGGCCTTGGCGACGCCACCGTGCAGATGCTGCACGACCACGCCCGCAAGCGCCGCATTCCGCTGTTCGAGGCGGCGCGCGCCGTGGTCGAGACCGACGAGCTGAAGCCGAAGGCGCGCGGATCGTTGCGCGACGTCGTCGCCCAGTTCGATCGCTGGCGCGCCCAGCGCGAGGTCACCGCGCATACGGATCTCGCCCAGATCGTGCTGGATGAGAGCGGCTATACCGAGATGTGGCAGAAGGACCGTTCGGCGGATGCCGCGGGCCGGCTCGAGAACCTCAAAGAGCTCGTGCGCTCGATGGAGGAGTTCGAGAACCTGCAGGGGTTCTTGGAGCACATCTCGCTGGTGATGGACCGCGAGGGCGGCGCTGAAGACGACGCGGTGTCCCTGATGACGCTGCACTCGGCCAAGGGCCTCGAATTCGACAACGTATTCCTGCCCGGCTGGGAAGAAGGCCTGTTCCCAAGCCAGCGCACGCTGGACGAACAGGGCCGCGCCGGCCTCGAGGAAGAGCGTCGTCTCGGCCATGTCGGCATCACGCGCGCCCGCCGTCGCGCCAAGATCTATTTCGCGACCAACCGCCGGATCCATGGCACCTGGTCGACCACGATCCCCTCGCGCTTCCTCGACGAACTGCCGGCGGCCAATGTCGAGATCACGGAATCCAAAGGCGGCTCGGCCTGGGGCGGCACCGGCGGCTACGGCGCCTCGCGCTTCGACGACATGGAAGCCTTTGGCTCAACCTATTCGACGCCGGGCTGGCAGCGCGCCCAAGCAAACCGCAATCGGGGTGGCGGGCGCAATGGCGGCGGCAGCCGCGGTGGCTTCGAGGAAGAGGCTTCGACATTCTCGTCGTCTTCGTCATCGGGCCTCGATTTCGGCAGCTTCTCCTCGCGCCGGCGCGGGCCGATGACGATCGAGGGCGAGCTGGTCGCCAAATCGACCGGCACGACATCGGAATTCTCGCTGTCCGACCGCGTCTTCCACCAGAAATTCGGATACGGCCGCGTCACCAGGATCGACGGCAACAAGCTCACCATCGCCTTCGACAAGGCCGGCGAGAAGAAGGTCGTGGACAGCTTCGTGCAGCGGGCGTGAGCCCGACATGCCTCACTACGTTGCCATCATCGAAGACAACGGCCCGGACGATGTCAGCCTGTGGCTTCCCGACTTGCCCGGCTGCATCTCTGGCGGCGACGATGTCGACGAGGCCCTGGAGGGCGCGCCCGAGGCGATCGCATTCTATGCGGAGGAGCTGATCGAGGACGGCCGCCAGCTTCCCCCGCCCCGGACCTTGGACGAACTCAAGGCCGATCCGGAATTTGCCGACGCGATCCGGAACCACACGGCCGTCCTGATCGAATTTCCTCCCCGCGACGACGCCCAAGAGTGAGGGCCGAGTGAGGACTGTTCGCCGCACTCGCCGAACTCTCGACAGTTCGGCGACGAACAGCCCTTGACCACCGCAAACTTCCCCGTATCTGATGCACCTATGGTCCGGGGCTCAATCACGCTGATCGTGCTTGCATTGGGGATGCCATCGCTTGCGATGGCGGAGACCATGAGCTTTGGCGATTCGATTGGGCTGCTGGCCAAGAGTTGCGGTGCGGAAATCGTCGCCAATTGCCGCGGCGTCAATCCGGACTCCACCCGCCTGAAGGAATGCCTGTCCCGCAACCGCGATGTGCTCTCGCAGCAATGCCAGAACGACTACCTCACGGTGTTCGACGCGATCCAGAAGCGCGTCGCCGCCCGTGTCACGGTCGCGAACGCCTGCCAGCGCGAGATCGTCAAGGTCTGCGGCGGCTCGACCAAGGAGACCAGCAAGTCGATCCCCTGCCTGATCTCGACGCCCAAGGGCATCAGCAACAACTGCCTGAAGGCCGTCGACGACGCGGGGTATCGATGATGCGCAGAGCCGGGCACATCGCCACAGGAATCGGCATCGCGTTGGGCCTCGCTCTGCTCGCAGGCGGAGCCGGCGCACAGACCGCGCCGACCCGCGACGACATCGTCGGCAAGCTCAACCATTTCGAGGAAGCGCCCGAACTCGACCTCCCCGCGCTGAAGCAGCAGGTGATGGAGCGGGCCAAGGCCAGGATCAAGAACGATCCGGGTCCGGTGAACCGGCCGCTGATCGCGCCCGACCTCGCCAAGCTGCCCGCCTTCAACGCCCAGATCCAGTTCGACGCCGACACGCCGATCATCCAGCCGGAATCCTACCAGACCGTCGGCCGGATCGCCGACGCGCTGGTTCACGCTTCGCTGCTGCCCTACACGTTCCTGATCGTCGGCCACGTCGAGTCCAACCAGAAGACGCGCGAGGCCAACGCGATTCTGAGCCAGCGCCGGGCGGACGCGATCCGCGACGTGCTGGTGAACACGTTCAAGATCTCGACCAAGCGGCTCCAGCCCATCGGCCTTGGCGAGGAGCAGTTCCTCGACCGCGCCAAGCCGACTTCGGCAATCAACGGCCAGTTGCAAATCCTGACCTTTGCCAAATTGCCCGATGAAGCGCCTGCGCATCCGGCAGCCCCTGCGCCTGCTGCGAAAAAGCCTGCCAAGAAGCACTGAGCGCGCGGCCCTCGCACCCGGCGGAACCCGTTGAAGTTCTGACCATTTTGTGACCTGTCTCACAGCGCGACAGCACTGTTTTGCGCGACGATAGTGCCGGTTTGTGCGCTGCCCTGTCAGGTGCTATAGGCTCTGGTTCGTCCTTCCCAACCCTGTGCTGCATGAGACCAAAATGGGTGGCTTGTTTCAACGCCAACTTGCCGTTTATGTCGAGTACCATCGCGATCCCCGGAATACGGCGATGCATGTGGTCGGCATCCTCTTGCTGTTCACGGGTGCCGTGCTGCCGCTGACACTGGTGAGGTTACCGCTGTTCGGAACCGAACTCAGCCTGGCGGTGATCCTGGCCTTGCCGGTTCTGATCTATTGGCTGCTGCTCGACGCGGCGCTCGGGGTCGGCATTTTGGCCGTTTCCATCGTGCTGTTTTCGATCGCGACGACGATTTCGACGCAAGTCAGCACCATGACGATGTGGGCGATTTTCACCGCGCTGGTCGTGCTCGGCCTCGCCGCCCAGACGATCGGCCACAAGGTTTTTGAGGGTCGCGAAGCCTCGTTATTCACGTTTCCGTCGCATCTTTTGCTGGGACCGATGTTCGTCATGGCAAAATTGTTCATTGCACTGGGCTTCCGTCGCGACCTTGCCGCGATTCTGGCGCCTCTTCCGACCAGTTCCCTTTCAACCCGATAGCTCTAGAAGCGCAACAGCAAACCTTCTTCATGGCTCTCGTACTGGTTACCGGTGGCAGCGGCTTCATCGGACATCATCTCGTCGAATCGCTCCGCGCCCGCGGGCAGCGGGTGCGTGTCCTCGATGTCCGGCCGCCGGCCGCCGCCAATACCGACGTCGACTACGTTCACGGCTCGGTGCTGGACGGCGTCGCGGTGGATGCTGCGCTTGCCGGCGTCGATCAGGTCTATCACCTTGCCGGCCTGCCCGGCATGTGGGTCGCCAACAAGCAGGACTTCCACGAGGTCAATTTCCGCGGCACCGAGGTCGTGCTTGCGGCTGCGATGAGGCGCGGCGTGTCGCGCTTCCTGCACTGCTCGACGGAATCGATCCTGTTTCCCTATGCCAACCTCAACGGCGTTCCCGCCGAAGAGGCGCTGCAGCCAGCCGACGCGATGCCGGGCGCTTACACGCGCTCGAAGTCGCTCGCCGAGCATCATGCCGCGAAGGCCGCAGCCAGCGGCTTTCCGCTCGTGATCGGCACGCCGACCATGCCGATCGGTCCCGCCGACCACAATCTGACGCCGCCCACCGCGATGCTGTGGTACTTCCTGCAAAAGAAGGTGCAGCCGCATCTCGACTTCCCGGTCAATCTCGTCGACGTCCGCGACGTCGCCATGGGCCTGGTGCTGGCGATGGAGCGCGGCCGGATCGGCCAGCGCTACATCCTCGGCGGAGACTGCGTCAGGCTCGGCCAGATCCTGCGAATGATGTCGGCGATGAGCGGACGGCGGCAGTATCCGGTCGTCGTTCCCGGCAAGATCGCCGAGCTCTCCGCCATCATGCTCGAATCGATCTCCGATCACATCACGCGCCGGCCGCCCAACGGCACCGCCGAGGGCGTACGCATCGCGCTCGCCGCAAGCGATCTGTCGATAGACAAGGCGCGCACCGAGCTCGGCTATGCGCCGCGCCCGATCGAGCCGGTGCTGCGCGAAACCATCACCCATCTGCTCGCCCGCGGCGGCCAGGCCGCCTCCAATGCTCTCGAGCATCACGCGCTCTCGTCGCGCGCGAGCTGATCTGCTCCCCAAAGCAAAGAACCTTTCCTTATGTCCTTCGATTTCAGCAAGCTTCTGTCCGTGGCCTGGGGTGGCTGGACCACGACCTGGCCGACCGAACTCCTGGCCCTGATCTGGCTCGCCTTTCTCGCCAGCTGGGTGGGCGCCTCGTTCTGGCAGGGGCGGACCAAGAAGCAGGTCATGACACTGGAGTCGCAGCGCTATCGCCTGCCGATCCTGATCGGCGGCATCCTGTATACGCCGTGGATTGCGCAGGTCCTGGGTTGGAAGCCGCTCTGGGTGCTCGGCGACACCGGCATTGCCATCGCCGCGATTCTTTCGGTCGCCGGCATCGCCTTTGCCTGGTGGGGCCGGCTGCATCTCGGAAAGTTCTGGTCGAACACCATCACCCACAAGGAAGACCACCGCGTCATCGACACCGGCCCCTACGGCATCGTGCGTCACCCGATCTACACCGGGTTGATCTTCGGCATGCTCGTCACCGGCATCGCGATCGGCAGCGTAACGACGATCCTCGGCGCGATCCTGATCTCCCTTGGCATGTGGCAGAAGGGCCGGATGGAAGAGGTGTTTTTGTCGAAGGAACTCGGCGAGGACGCCTACGGCGGCTATTGCCGCCGTGTGCCGATGATCATCCCGTTCACGTCGCCGCGGTGATTTAGGCTACTCCCTCCAATGATACTGCTGCCAGTCCCGTTATCCTGAGGTGCGCGGATCGCGATGCGAAAGCGTCGCGAGCCGAGCCTCGAAGGATGCGCGGCCAAGATGCAGCCGTGCCGTCCATCCTTCGAGGCTCCCCATGCGGCGCTCTGCGCCCCATGGCTCGCACCTCAGGATGACGGTAACAACGCCCGCATTCTTGCCATGCAAATTCGGCTTGCTGCCATTTGCATCATAAATGGTTCGATCCAAGCTCGGCCCGGTTGACTTTTTACCGCCAACCAGTTGGATGCGCGCGCAAACAGGGGCTTCTCATGACCTTTTCCAGCATCTTTGCGCAGTTCGTCGCCTTCGTCGGCGGCATCGCGCTGCAATGGCGAAAGCTGTCGGGCACGACGCCCGCGCCGGCCTGGGGTCAGGCCCCATCGATTCCCGAAGCGAAGCCACAAGGCGCACTGCCGACCTTGAAGATGCCGACGGCACGGGGCTGGAGCGAGGGCCAGAAGCCGACGGCGGCGCCCGGGCTCAAGGTCAACGCGTTCGCAACCGGCCTCGACCATCCGCGCTGGATCGAAGTCCTGCCCAACGGCGACGTGCTGATCGCGGAGGCGACGCAGGTCGCAGGTGCCCCCCGCAGCGTGTTTCACTACGCGATGCAGGCGACGATGCGCCGCGCCGCGGCGCTCGGCGTCTCCGCCAATCGCATCACGCTGCTCCGCGACAAGGACGGCGACGGCGTTGCCGAAGTGCGCGGCGCCTTCATGGAAAACCTCAACCAGCCGTTCGGCATGGCGCTGGTCGGCGACACCTTCTATGTCGGCAACACCGACGGCGTGATGGCCTTCCCCTACGTCGCCAACGCCGACCGCATCACTGCACCGGGCAAGCGGCTCACCACGTTCAAGCCGAGCGGCCACTGGACGCGCAGCCTGCTCGCCAGCCCCGACGGCAAGAAGCTCTATGCCGGCGTCGGCTCGCTCAGCAACATCGCCGAGATGGGCATGGAGGTCGAGGAAGGCCGCGCTGCGGTCTACGAGCTGGACCTCGTCGCCGGAACGCATCGCATCTTTGCCGCCGGCCTGCGCAATCCAGTCGGTCTTGCCTGGGAGCCGAATACGAATGTGCTCTGGACCGTCGTCAATGAGCGCGACGGCCTCGGCGACGAAACCCCGCCGGACTATCTCACCTCGGTGCGCGACGGCGGCTTCTACGGCTGGCCCTATTGCTACTGGGGCAAGACGGTCGACGATCGCGTGCCGCAGGATCCGGCCATGGTGGCCAAGGCGCTTCAACCTGACTACGCGCTCGGCGGCCACACCGCTTCGCTCGGCCTGTGCTGGGTGCCCGCGGGCACGCTGCCCGGCTTCCCCGACGGCATGGCGATCGGCCAGCACGGCTCGTGGAATCGCAGCACGCTGTCCGGCTACAAGCTGGTGTTCGTCCCGTTCGAGAACGGAAAACCCACCGGCCCTGCGCGCGACATCCTCTCGGGCTTCCTGGCGCCTGACGAGACGGAATCCTACGGCCGCCCTGTTGGCGTCGTCATCGGCCCCGACAAGAAGTCGCTGTTGATGGCCGACGACGTCGGCAATGTGATCTGGCGCGTGACCGGCGCTTGACGGTTAAGTCCCGACGCACAACGTGGCGCGCTGCTTCTTCAGCAGCGCGATCACGGACAGCGCGGTGATCATTCCGGTCTTGGGATTCTCGGACGGGACGTTCTCGATGCCCATCGAGAACCGCGCCGAATCCGCTTCGACCTCGATGCGATGAACATTGCGCGTCACGGTAGGGTCGGCCCAGACCTGCATCTGGGTGCGATCGGGCCCAATGCCCGCCAGCGACAGCGCAACGGCGACATTGACGTTCGCCGGAAACCCTTTTGCAGCTTCGCGCGCGCTGCCCTCGAACAGCTTGAGGGGCTCGCGCAGATTGTCGATATCGATGTTGTTCTGTACGATGAAAGGGGCGCCTCTCAGCCCGTCGACCGGCTTGCGGGTGACCATCTTCACCGAGTGAATGGTTCCCACCGCAGCGGCGTTGACGGCGTCGAGCCCGATCAGCGCACCTGTCGGCACGAGGATGCGGCCGCCCGTGGCGCGCGCGAGATCAATCAGATCGTCATTGTCGAGCAGGGCGCCGACACTGACGACGACCGCGGACTTGCCACGCTTCAGCGCGGGCTCCACAATCGCGCGCAGCTGACTGCTCGGCGCGCATTCGACGACGATGTCGGCGGCCTCGCCGAGCTGGTCGACCGGCAGGATCTGCGGCTGATGGCGCAAACCATTGAGGAAAGCCTTGTGCTTGGCGGGATCGCGCACGGCCACGGCCGACAGCATCAGTCCCTCGATGCCCCGATCAAGCGCAGTCGCGATCTTGCTGCCGATCGAGCCCAGACCCGCGATGGCCACCCGCAATTCGTTCGACGCTTTCCGAGTCATCGCATCACCCCCCTTGTCCAGTCCAATGTCATAACCGCCTACGCCTCGCGCGCATAGCTGCGCAGCCGCGACTCCAGCACAGACAGCATTGCATCCCGGGCTGGATCGCGCGAGCCGCGCAACCAGGCCGCCGCCAGCGGCAATCGACCGACGGGACCGCTTCGCTTCAGCCGAAGCGACACGAAGCGCACGCCTGTGACGGCCATCCGCGTCGTCCAACGCGGCACGATCGCGACCCCAAGCTTCGTTGCCACCAGATGGATGATGGTCTGCTTCTCGTCGGCGACTTGGACAATGCGGGGCGTCAGGCCAGCCTGCTCGAACAGTTTGATCGTGAGGTCGTGGCTGTGCGGCCGCGAGCGGCGGTCCGGTACCAGCATGGACTCATCGGCGATGTCGGCGAGCGTGATCGACTTGCGTCCAGCAAGCGCGTGACGCTGGGGAAAGGCCACGATCGCGGTCTCCTGAAGCAGCGGGCGAAACTCGAGCCGCTTGTCCGCCCGGTCAGGCGGGCGGACAAAGGCGAGATCGAGCGCGCCGGTCAAAAGCTTCGGTAGCAGCCGGACGGTCTTGTCTTCCAGAAGCTGCACCGCGACCTCGGGATGTCCGGCGCGGAAGTCGCGCAGCAGCGGCGGCAGCAGCCCCGCAGCCGCGCTGTCGATCGCGCCGAGCCGCAACCGCCGAGTAGCGCCTGCGCGCGAGCGGTTGCGCAGATTGCTCTCGACCGCCTCGACCTTGGCGAGGATGGCGCGGGCATCGCGCAGCAGCGTGGCGCCGTCCTCGGTGAGCGAGACCGCACGGGTCGTGCGCGCGAACAGCCGTGTTCCCAGATCCTCTTCCAGCAGCCTGATCTGGCGCCCGAGCGCGGACGGCAACATCGACAGATGCTGCGCCGCGCGACCGAAATGCAGCTGCTCGGCCGCCGCCACGAAACATCGCAGTTGATGCAATTCCATCTCACCGTTCCTCTCGTCTTACACGGGTCGTCATGCCCGGGGCTTGTCCCGGGCATCCACGTTCTTTGGGGCGCAGAGAAAGACGTGGATGGCCGGGACGAGCCCGGCCATGACGCTGTGGATGCTTCAGCGCGCCCAAAGGCTGACCTCGCATGTCGATTGCCCGTCCCCGTCCGACAGGATTGTATCATTTTTTTGTATAAACCAGCGCCAATTGAGTCCGCCTCCCGTGCCCGAATAGGCTTGTTGCCGAACAACGAAAATCGGAACTTCGGGAGGCCAGGGTGGCGAGCGAGATTGAGACGCGCGTGCTGCGCAAGATCAGCTGGCGCATCGTTCCCTTCATCATGCTGCTCTACTTCGTGGCGTTCATCGACCGCGTCAACATCGGCTTTGCGTCGCTGACGATGAACAAGGACATCGGCCTGTCGTCGACCGTCTACGGTTTGGGCTCCGGTATCTTCTTCTGGGGCTATTTCCTGTTCGAGGTGCCCTCCAACATCATCCTGCACAAGGTCGGCGCGCGGATCTGGATCGCGCGGGTGATGATCACCTGGGGCCTGGTGTCGGCGGCGATGGCGTTGGTACAAGGCGCGACCAGCTTCTACATCCTGCGTTTCCTGCTCGGCGTCGCGGAAGCCGGCTTCTTTCCCGGCATCATCCTCTACCTCTCCTACTGGTTCCCGGCACGCCAGCGCGCCGCCGTGACCGCGCTGTTCATGGCGGCCGCGCCGCTCTCCACCGTGCTGGGCTCGCCGGTTTCCGGCGCGCTGCTGGAGATGGATGGCCTGTTCGGCTTCAAGGGCTGGCAATGGCTGTTCGTGCTGGAAGCGATTCCGGCCGTGCTGCTCGGCTTCGTCGTGCTGGCGTTCCTGACCGACCGACCCGAGAAGGCCAAATGGCTGGCCGAGGATGAGCGCCGCTGGCTGGTCGAGACCATGAATGAGGAGACCACCAGCAAGGCCGCGACTGCGAGCCACAGCATCTGGCGCGGGTTAGCCGATCCGCGCGTGCTGGCGTTGTCGCTGATCTATTTCGGCACCTCAGCCGGTCTCTACACGCTTGGCGTCTGGGCACCGCAGATCATCAAGCAGTTCGGTCTGTCCTCATTCCAGGTCGGCTTCCTGAATGCGCTGCCGGCCACGGCTGCCGTCGTTGCGATGGTGCTGTGGGCACGGCATTCCGATCGCACCGGCGAGCGGACCTGGCACGTCGTGATCGCCTGCCTCATCGCAGCTGCGGGCCTTGCCTATGCCGGACTTGCGGGCAGCGTCATTGCCGTGCTGATCGCGCTGGCGCTCGTGAACGTCGGGATCTCCTCGGCAAAGCCGCCGCTGTGGAGCATGCCGACCATGTTCCTGTCCGGCTCGGCCGCCGCCGCAGGCATCGCCACCATCAACTCGATCGGCAATCTCGGCGGCTTTGTCGGTCCCGCCATGATCGGCTGGATCAAGGACCAGACCGGCAGCTTTGTCGGCGGGCTTTACTTCGTAGCCGGACTGCTCGTTCTCTCGGCGCTGCTGACCCTGCTATTGTCGCGCGCGCAGTCCGTGCCCGCCGAACCCGTCCCGCAATCCCACTGAACTCTCAAACGGAGCCTTTCCATGCGTACCCATTCGATTGCAGCCATTCCGGCCGACGGCATCGGCCCCGAGGTCATCTCGGCCGGCGTCCGCGTGCTGGAGGCTCTCGCAAAGCGCAGCGGCGACATCGCCTTCAACGTCACGACCTTCGACTGGGGCTCGGACTACTACAAGAAACACGGCGTGATGATGCCGGCCGACGGCCTTGCTGAGCTGAAGAAGTTCGACGCGATCTATTTCGGCGCCGTTGGCGCGCCTGACGTGCCCGACCACATCACGCTGTGGGGCCTGCGCCTGCCGATCTGCCAGGGCTTCGACCAATACGCCAATGTGCGGCCGACCAAGATTCTGCCCGGTGTTGCCTCGCCGCTGCGCAATGTCGGCGTCGGCGATCTCGACTGGGTGATCGTGCGCGAGAATTCGGAAGGCGAATATGCCGGCATGGGCGGCCGCGCGCATAGGGGCCTGCCGGAAGAGGTCGGAACGGAAGTTGCGGTCTTCACCCGCGTCGGCGTCACACGCATCATGCGCTATGCATTCCAGCTCGCGCAGTCGCGCCCGCGCAAGTTCCTGACCGTGGTGACCAAGTCGAATGCGCAGCGCCACGGCATGGTGATGTGGGACGAAATTGCCGCTGAAGTCGCGGCCGAATTCCCCGATGTGACCTGGGACAAGATGCTGGTCGATGCGATGACCGTGCGCATGACGCTGCATCCGAAGAGCCTCGACACCATCGTCGCGACCAACCTCCACGCCGACATTCTTTCCGATCTTGCCGGCGCGCTTGCCGGCAGCCTCGGCGTCGCGCCGACGGGCAACATCGATCCGCAGCGCCGCTTCCCCTCCATGTTCGAGCCGATCCACGGCTCGGCCTTCGACATCACCGGCAAGGGCATCGCCAACCCGGTCGCGACGTTCTGGACCGGCGCGCAGATGCTCGAGCATCTCGGCGAGAAGGACGCGGCTGCGCGGCTGATGAAGGCCGTCGAGAGTGTCTGCGCGGCCGGCGTTCTGACGCCCGACGTCGGCGGCAAGGCGACGACGAAGGAAGTGACGGACGCCGTAATCGACGCCATCCACGGCTCGAACCTGTAAGCGACCGGTCGGCAAGAGCGGCGCCACGACGGCGCCTCCGATGACGATGCCGGCCATAGAGGGCGCCTGACATTGCCGGCAGGCGCCCCCTGCGCCGCGTCCGGAGTTCGGCCGGGAGTTCATAGGCCTTGGCGCTCTCGGAGACGTCGACGGCCGGCGCGGCCGGGACCTCAAAAATTTGCGTCTCCCCTCTTGAAACCAAAACCGCGTTTTTTTATTTCTCGGCTGCTGCCGAGAGGTAGCACCCCGATGCCTGATGGGTCGGGACAGACTGAGACGGGCACCGGTCGTGTCCGGTGCCGCTCGTATCCATTTTGCTCCATGGAGGATATGGCTATGCGCACCTACGACTTCTCTCCCCTCTGGCGTTCGACCATTGGATTCGATCGCCTCTTCGACCTTGTTGAATCGGCACAACGTGCCAACGAGGACAATTATCCCCCTTACAACATCGAACGCGTCGGCGAGGATCGCTATCAGATCTCACTCGCGCTTGCTGGCTTTTCTCCCGCCGAGATCTCGGTGACGGCCGAACAGAATGCGGTCATCGTCGAGGGAAGCAAGCCGGACGAAGCCAAATGCGAATACCTCTACCGGGGCATTTCCGCCCGGCCTTTCAAGCGGCAGTTCAACCTGGCGGACTATGTTCAGGTGCGAGGCGCCGCATTCGAGGATGGCTTGCTCAAGATCGAGCTGATCCGGGAAATTCCTGAAGCCATGAAGCCCAGGCGAATTGCGATCTCCGGCGCGCCGGCCGGCTCTCTCCATCAACTCGAGGGGAAGGCTGCCTAAATCCCGACTGCCGGTGGCGCATCTTGCTCTCGCTCAATTCGGGGCGAGAGCAGCCGTCGTCCGCGAACTCGCATGCAATATCAGCAAGAGGTTTCAGCGAAAGGAGAAGGAGGACCTCTCATGATCGATCGTACCGACAACATCGTCGACCTGAACGCAATATTGCACCCCAGCTCCGTCTACGATCATCCCCGCGATGTTGTCGCGGATCCGACGCTGTCGATCGGTACGAAGCGCGCAATTCTCGCCTCGTGGGCATCGGACGCGGCCAGCGCCACATCGAACCCGGCGCTGAGAGAACTCGCTGGATCGGACAAGACCGTCACGATCGACGAGATCCTCGAAGCACTGGCGGCGCTCGACCATCATCCGAAAGGCCCTCCGGGCGGCACGTCGGTTCGCACGCGATCCGTCTCGCGAACCGGCCTCGCAGCAGCCTAGGCAACAATAGGCCGACGGGATCACGACCATGATTGATGAAAAGCTGGCCTTGTTGCGCGCGCACCGCAACAATATCAGCCGCTACCAGCGGCTGCTCAACACCGAGCTCACCGATTTCGAACGGCGCTTCATCGAGAGACGCCTGTCTGAAGAGCGCGCGGCGATCGAGAATGTGGCCGCTTCCACCTTTCCGGTTGCCTTTCAGACTCCAAACAGGGCGACTGAGAGCTCAACCGCGCTCCTGTGAGCGAGCAGTCACAGCTGATCGAGATGACTGATACTTTTTCCACATTCGAGATGTTCGTGAACCGATGCGGACGCAGGACGTGGCGTTGGCGCGTTTGTACGACCGAAGGACGCCTAGTCATGCACGGCTTTGAAAGGGGCCGGCCGGCGGCTAAATATGCGGCTGAACGGGCGCTGTTTTTGTCGCTTCTCGCCGCAGCCTTGAGGTCGGCCAGCCAGGCTTCCGGACCGGGCTCGCACTCTGTCGGTCAGACGGCGCCGCCAAAATGGCCACCACGACATCGAATGCCTGAATGAAAAGCACAAGGCCGGGATCGGCATTCTGCGTCAGGCGATTGCTATCCTGGCCATTCCAGCCGCTACATCCTCATCGTCGGCCCGGTGGAGGGGCCATTGCCGCGACCGGCTCAGGCGGCGTCAAGTGCCGCGGGACAACGATGGACTGGCCAGGCGTGAGCGTTGCGTTTTCCGTAAGCGAATTACTTTGAGCGATTGTCCAGACCGGCACGCGATGGGTCGCTGCGATGCTCTCCATGGTGTCGCCGGCACGCACCGGTATGCGCACGCCGCTGTCCCACAATTCGACCAACGTGTCTCCGGGGACCTGGTAACGCAGCGGCACTGCGTCGGCCTGGGTCTGCAGCTGGATGCGCGGAAGCTGCGTCACCATCTCGACGATCTGGCGGTGGATGTCGTCCGACTTTTCGATGTTGATATGCGAGACGCGGCTGTTCAGTTTCAGGTCGTAGCTTGCGTAATGGCCGCGAAAACCGGGTACGGCCACCACGTCGCCGCCGCCAAGCACGCTGTCGGAGAGGAAGATGTTGATGAAGCGTTCGACGTTGAGCGGCACGTCGTCGGTCGCATGGGCAGGATCGATGGCGACGACGAGGCTGATCGGAACGTTCTCCTTGGCCGCCATCTCGGAAATGAGGACCGAGCACAGCCCGCCCATGGAATGGCCGATCAGCACGATCGGCGCCGGCGATTCCTTGTAGCTGGCGATAGCCCGGTTGCCGATGAAGCGGCAGATGGTGAATTCGTAGACGTCGGCCGAGAAGCCGGCCTTGGTCAGCTTCTCGCTAAGCCGGTCCATGCCGGTCGAGAAGATCGGCCCCATCGCGCCGCGAAACAGATAGATCTTCGGCGGCGGCAACGGCTCGGCCGGCGGCGCAGGAGGCGGCGGCGCGACAGCTGGCGCTACGGCCGGCTTCGGCTTGGCAGGCGAGGCTGCAGCCAGACCGGGGTTCAAGGCGAGCAGCGCGACCGCTGCCAACACCACAAGTCGCCTTTGATCAATCATCAAGTCCCGCAGTCCCGCCACGGGGGCAACCGGCCCCATTCCGGCGCTTAGTGACCCCCGATTGGGCGGAATTTGGGGCACGGAGGCGACGAATTGCCCCGGTCAAGCCCGGGTCGCCATATCCTCACCTCTTGCCACGTTGTGGACTCCGAGTCGATCCGGCTACTGCTTGCTCTTGAGCCGGTTGCGGTGTGCGGCCTGCTTGGCGCGATTTCCGCACACCGCCATGATGCACCATCGCCGCGCGCGCCGGCGGGTGTGGTCGGCGAACAGCATCGTGCAGTTATGGCCCTCACATGCCTTCACGTCGGAGAAGTCCTCCTCGCAGACGAACTTGGCCATCGCTTCAGCAACCGGCAGCAACAAAGCTTCCGGCGATCGCCAGCGCCGCTTCACCTGAAGCGACAGCGCACGGCCATCATGATGTCCGGGCTCGATCCGACTGAATGTCTCGTCGCGCTCAAGCAGACCATTCAACGGACCAAGCTCTCCGAGTGCCGCCGCCGTCAGCGGACGGCCCGCATGCTTGCTTACGAAGGCCCTGAACCATTCGCGCAACGCCCGTGCCTGATCCGCGACCTTGTCCAGTTCGCCCGACGTCGCCCGCGCCTTCATCCCGCGCAGCTCATCCGCCGGCACCAGCTTCGCCTGGGCGAGCCAGTCGATCAGGCCATCGCCGTCGTCGAGCCAGTCGACGGGGGTATCGACCGGCGTCGCGACGGAGTTGAGGAAATCGAGGCCGGGCGAGTCTGCGATGAACGGAGCGGGTGGTTTTTCCATAAACGGTCTCTGAAGGGTCCGAGGCCAACATGGCTTAGTAACCTCTAAAATAGCATTTGACAAGTTACGCACAGAGACGTAACCCTATTTTTGTCTTTTAACAGGTTACTCTTTATGGAGACGGTCATGACCCCGACCACCTACTGCACCGCTGATGTCGATGGCTTCAAGGTGTTCTATCGCGAGGCCGGTCGCGCCGGTGCGCCGAAGCTTCTGCTGCTACACGGCTTTCCGAGCGCGGGGCACATGTTCCGCGACCTCATTCCGCTGCTCGCCGACAAGTTTCACATCGTCGCGCCCGACCTTCCCGGTTTCGGCCAATCCGACATGCCTCCACGCGAAACCTTCCGTTACACCTTCGACAACATCGCGCGCGTGATCGAGCGCTTCACCGAGGTGATCGGCTTCGACCGCTTTGCGACCTACGTCTTCGACTACGGCGCGCCGACAGGCTTCCGGTTGGCGCTCAGCCATCCCGAACGCATCGCGGCCATCATCTCGCAGAACGGCAACGCCTATGAGGAGGGGCTGAGCGACGATTGGGGTCCGATCAGAACCTATTGGCAGGATCCATCACCGACCAATCGCGAGGCATTGCGCGCCATGCAGACGCCGGAGGCGACACGCTGGCAGTACACGCACGGCGTTCCCGATACGGCGCTGGTCTCACCGGACGGTCAGAACCTCGACAATTTCTATCTGGCGCGGCCGGGCTCCGACGAGGTGCAGCTCGATCTGATCGGCGACTACAAGAGCAACGTTGCGCTCTATCCTGCCTTCCAGGCCTATTTCCGCGAGCACAAGCCGCCTCTCCTCGCGATCTGGGGCAAGAACGATCCGTTCTTCATTCCGCCCGGCGCGGAAGCGTACAAGCGGGACAATCCGAACGCGGTCGTGAAGTTCCTCGACACCGGACATTTCGCGCTGGAGACGCATGCAACGGAGATCGCGGACGCCATCCGCGCTTTCCTGGCCTAGCGAGAACTGCCCGCTGCCGCGCTACGCCGCGAGCTTCCGTTGATCGCGAAACGCGCTGATCGCCATGTGGACGAGATGCAGCTTGCCCTTGACCGCCGGCGAGATGTCGAACGGATAGGCGTCGCTCATGCCAAGCGACCGGTTGAGTTCGTTGATGCCGCGGGACAGCGGCATCCACAACGCCAGCAGCGCCTCGAAGTCGCTCTCGAAATACGGATCGGTCAAGGTCTGCCGGGCCCGCTCGTCCAGGGACAGAGGCAATCCGGCCAACGAGTCGAGCGTCGCGACGATGTGGAGAAAATGCGCGAAGGTCTCCGCCCAATCTTCCCAGGGATGCGACGTCGCGTATTCACTGATGAAGCCGCGCGGGTCGTATGAACGATCGGTCCGACCGTAATACGAGCTGATCGCGGCCTGATAATCCTGCGTCTCGTCGCCGAAGATCAGCCTGAACGGCGCCTGGAAAGCGGTGCCGTTGACGAGCAGGTCCCAGTAGAAATGGCCGATCTCGTGCCGGAAATGCCCGAGCAGGGTGCGGTAAGGCTCCCGGAATGCGACGCGACGAGCCTCGCGCTCGACGTCGTCAGCTTCCGCGAGATTGAGCGTGATCACCCCCGCAAGATGCCCCGTCAGGATCGGATTGGCCTCGTCGGAGAGAATGTCGAATGCCACCCGCGCGCCGCTGCGCGATACGAGCGGGAGTTGCAGGCGGCGGAGGTCGTAGAGAAGGCGGCGCTTGGCTTCCTCCATGCGCCGCCAGAGCATGATGTTTCTCGTGCTGCCGAGGTCAGGGGTCGTGCGCGTCAGGCTGCAGGATCTGCAATACCAATCCACAGCCTCGACACACCAGTTACAGCCGATGATCTCCCGATTGCGGCAGGCCTGGTTCAACCCGAGTTTTCTCATGTCGATGCATGACGCGTCGAACACCAGCGGGGTGCCACAATTCGCGCATGCGACGTGCTCGAACAAAACGGGCTGTCGGCACGACGGACACTGAAATTCTTTCACGTACTGCAGTCCTGAACCAACGGTGCACCGGAAAACGGGCTATGCCTTCGCGGAGCCCTTGGCGCTTATAGCGGAAAGCAGAGCACGCTGGATACGGAGTGCGTGCTGCCGCAACAAGCCGGCCCGCGTCGCATTCAAACGGATCGATCGCGGCTGCGACGTTTCGGCTGGCGCAGTTTCGGCAATCGGTTGGGCCGCCCACACGCGTTCGGGCTGGAC
Source organism: Bradyrhizobium manausense (assembly GCF_018129685.1). Classification (GTDB taxonomy): domain Bacteria; phylum Pseudomonadota; class Alphaproteobacteria; order Rhizobiales; family Xanthobacteraceae; genus Bradyrhizobium; species Bradyrhizobium manausense_D. The sequence goes on along the minus strand of NZ_JAFCLG010000003.1, from coordinate 430,203 downwards.
AACCATCGGGCCAATGGCTCGTCTCTTTGTCATGATGTGACAACACCGGATCGTCCGCGAGGTTCCCCACAACGCCTCCGAGGAACCTTTGCTTCAACCACCTGTTGGCATCGCGATTGATTGGTTGAGGAGATCAAAATGAAGAAGCTGGTACTCACATGTGCGCTCGCGTTTGCCGCCGCCACTGCTGCTCATGCAGCAACGACCACGATGAAATCGGGACCGACGGAAAGCTGGACGGTGACCAACTACTACAAGCAGGCCGTCTATGACCCGAAGGAAAGCAAGATCGGCGACGTCGACGACGTGCTCGTTGACAAGTCCGGCAAGATCACGGGGCTTGTACTCGGCGTTGGCGGATTCCTGGGTGCCGGCGAAAAGGACGTCATCGTCCCCTTCAGCGCCGTCAAGACCGCCAAGAAGAACGACAAATGGTGGCTCACCATCGACGAGACGAAGGACACGCTCAAGGAAGCGCCGGGCTTCAAGTACGACAAGGCAAGCACCACCTGGGTGCCCGAGAAGAAATAATTCGTCGCTATCCGGGTACGGATGGGCCAGCCGCTAGCGCGGGCGGCCTTTCCCGCATCCGGCCGCAGCCCGCATGCACAAGGTCATGCCGCCGTCGACAATCAAGCCGGCGGCGGCTCGATCATGTCAGCCCTTACCGGCGTCGGGTCTCAGTTCCGTGCCGGCACAGCCGCCGCCGAGCGCGCAGCTCGCGGGGTGGCGCCAGGCTCGGCCACGGGTCCAGCCGGAGCGCGCGAGCGGGCGATCGCGGCATCGATCTCGGCAATGACGCGGCGCTGGATCGCCTCGTTCTTGTCGATGGTGATGTGGCCGACGCCGCTGCCGCGCACGTCGACATTGTCCAGCTTGCCCCGCAGGCCGGCCGCGGCGCGCACGGGTTCGCCCGGACCGTCGCCGATATAGATGTTGATGTAGCGCTCGGCACCGGTCGACAGCTTGGTCTTGAAGACGGAGTCGAGGCCGATCGCGAGCTTTACGGGAACGCCGAGCTGGTTGAGCTTGGCGATCATGTCAGGCAGCGCGGTTGCACCGGAGGAGTGGCCGACCAGGATGATGGTCTTGAGCCGGCCGGCCCTGTATTCGGTCGCGGCTTCATCGGCGAGCGAGGACCAGGACACGAAGTTCGCGACGGTCACCGGGACGCCCTGCGCCTGGAGCCGGGCGCCGATCGTGTCGAGCCCGAGCGAGAAGATGTTGAGCACGCCGCGGAGCAGGTAGACATGCGTCGTCGCAGCGGCTTGGGTCGGCGCCGCCTTGGCGGTAGTCGGGCTCATGGCAACAGCTGACAGCATGAGCAGGCAGAGCGCCCACACGCGGAGGGCGGGCAACTGGCTTGCGCCGGCGGTGTGACGGCCGTTCGGTCTCATTGATTGTTTCCCTGGGGACAAACGCTTCGCGATTGGGTTGAATCGTAGCCACGGCCTGCTCGCAGACGCAACAAAGAGCGGCGTGATTTGCGATCTTAGACGCAACCCGTGACCATCGGGCAACACCTGCCCGAAAACTACCACTTAAGGGCCCGTTTTGAGACCATTTTTCTCCAGCCGATTGCGGCGGAGCAAGGCCATTCCTATTTCCAGGCTCCGCTGCTTTCCGCCCAAAAGGGTGCGGGTTCCGGCGATTCCCTCCCCCACCCCCATCGGCCACCAATGTCTTCCATCATTTCCGTCGCCAATCTGTCGAAGACCTATGGGTCGGGCTTCAAGGCGCTCAAGAACATCAATCTCGACATCAAGCGCGGCGAGATCTTTGCGCTGCTCGGCCCCAACGGCGCCGGCAAGACCACGCTGATCTCGATCGTCTGCGGCATCGCCAATCCGAGCGAAGGCAAGGTCCTCGTCGGCGGCCAGGATATCCAGACCTCGTACCGCAAGGCGCGCTCGCTGATCGGCCTCGTGCCGCAAGAATTGCACACCGACGCCTTCGAGAGCGTGTGGGCGACCGTGAGCTTCTCCCGCGGCCTGTTCGGCAAGCCGAAGAACCCCGCCCATATCGAGAAGGTTCTGAAGGACCTTTCGCTCTGGGACAAGAAGGACAACAAGATCATCACGCTGTCGGGCGGCATGAAGCGCCGCGTGATGATCGCGAAAGCGCTCTCGCACGAGCCGCAGATCCTGTTCCTGGACGAGCCGACCGCCGGCGTCGACGTCGAGTTGCGCAAGGGCATGTGGGAAGTGGTGCGCGGCCTGCAGCAATCCGGCGTGACCATCATCCTCACCACGCACTACATCGAGGAAGCCGAGGAGATGGCCGACCGCATCGGCGTCATCAACAAGGGTGAGATCGTCCTGGTCGAGGACAAGGCGACCTTGATGCAGAAGCTCGGCAAGAAGCGGCTGACGCTGCATCTGCAGGGCAAGGTCACCTCGCTGCCGGAGAGCCTCAGCCAATACAGGCTCGACCTCTGCGACAATGGCGCGACGCTGGTCTACGACTACGACACCAAGGGCGAGCGCACCGGCATCACCAGCCTGCTCAGCGACCTGCGCAATGCCGGCATCCGCTTCAACGATCTCGACACGACCCAATCGTCGCTCGAGGACATCTTCGTCGACCTCGTGAGGGCGTCATGAACTACCGCGCTGTCCGCGCCATCTATCTGTTCGAAATGGCGCGCACCTGGCGTACGCTGCTGCAAAGCATCGTCTCGCCCGTCGTTTCGACCTCGCTCTATTTCGTGGTTTTCGGGGCTGCGATCGGCTCGCGCATCAGCCAGGTCGAGGGCGTCAGCTACGGCACCTTCATCGTGCCCGGCCTCATCATGCTCTCGGTGCTGACGCAAAGCATCGCCAACGCCTCCTTCGGCATCTACTTCCCGAAATTCACCGGCACGATCTACGAGATCCTGTCGGCGCCCATCTCCTATGTCGAGATCGTGCTGGGCTATGTCGGCGCCGCCGCGACCAAGTCGATCATCCTCGGCTTGATCATTCTTGCCACCGCCGGCCTGTTCGTGCCGCTGCACATCCACCATCCGGTCTGGATGCTGACTTTCCTGGTGCTGACGGCCGTGACGTTCAGCCTGTTCGGCTTCGTCATCGGCATCTGGGCCGATGGCTTCGAGAAGCTGCAGATGATCCCGATGCTGGTGGTGACGCCGCTGACCTTCCTCGGCGGCAGCTTCTACTCCATCGACATGCTGCCGCCCACCTGGCGCACCGTCGCGCTGCTCAACCCGGTCGTCTACCTGATTTCGGGCTTCCGCTGGAGCTTCTATGAGATCGCCGACGTCAGCGTCTCCGTCAGCGTCGGCATGACCGTGGCGTTCCTGGCGATCTGTCTCGCTGTGATCTGGTGGATCTTCCGCACCGGCTATCGGCTGAAGAACTGACGAACGCTCCCCTAGCCCATCCAATTACCTTTCGGCGCCGCCAGCGGCGCCGCGGACCATCTTGCCGAAACGACGGAAAGGGCAAACAATCCCCACCCGATACTGCATTTGTGTTTAACCGATTTGGAGGCCGATCATGTCTCAGGGCATCGCGTGGCCGTTTCCATTCGTGTTTCGTCTTCTCGCTGCGCTTCTGTTGGTTCAGACCTGCTTGACGCTCGGCCCGTGCGCGCCGGCCCATGCGCAACTTGATATCGGGATCGGATCGCGCGGCGGCGATCGCGTGCATGAAGATCGGGGCAGTGAGCGCGACCGCAATATCGGCGCCGGCATCGGGATCGGTATCGAGCTCGGCCGCGCCATCGAGCAAAATTCGAACGTCTCGACCAAGGGCAATCCGAGCGAGCCGAAGCGCTATGGCCGCAAGGACGGCAACGACAAGAAAAAGAAGGACGGCGACAACAAGACCGCCAAGACCGACGACAAGAAGACCGACGACAAGAAGAAAGATACCGGCCAGGCTATGACGGCCATCGACGATTGCTTCCTGATCATCGAATATCCGCCCGGCCAGATCGACGCGCCTGATGGCGCAACCAATACCGACCTCAAGGGCAGCGCGCAGGCGCTCAAGGCCTCGCTGAAAGGTTCAAATAGCGAGCAGACCGTCACCAAGGACAACAAGATTCCCGATGCCCTGAAGAAGCTCACCGAGGGCAACAAATGCTGCAAGCGGATCATGTTCTTCGGGCACGGCTATCAGGACGGCTCGCTCACCGTGCCTTACCCGACCTATGAGGGCGGCGACGGCGACAAGCCCTACCATCTCGGCGGCGACGCCCTGCAGCAGGGCGCGGGCGGCGACGCGTTCAAGGCTTTTGCCAAGCAGGTCAAGGACGCGCTGTGCAAGGATGCCAAGAACGGAAAGCCCGTCGACGGTGCCGAGGTCCGTTTCCACTCCTGCTGGTCCGCCAATAATGTGACGCAGGACCACTCCATTGGCGAGGAATTGTCCAAGACCGGCATCACCACCTGGGGCTATCAGGACGTCGTGAAGTTTCCCTACACCGCGCCGGAGGACGACGACTCCAAGCGTGAGTACAGGCCTCCCGAGTCGAAGGAAACCGGCGAGTTCAAGAAGCTCGACGGTGCCCAAGCGAGCGCCAAATAGCGGCGCTCGCGGCCTGCTCTGGCCTGATTAGCGGTAACAACGGAAGTGGTGGTACCCATCATAGTAACCGCGACAGTGTCGGTGCCCGTGATAGGGGATTCCCAGAATGCCGTCGACAGCGCCGACCGCGCCACCGACACCCGCGCCGACGACGCCGCCGACAGCACCGCCCACGGGACCAGCGATGCGGTTACCCTCGTACGAGCCTTCCTGGGCGCCACGCACGATGCCCTGGGCGTGACCGGCTTGCGGCACGCAAGCCAGGGCAAGAAGGACGGCTGCGCCTGCGAAAAGCAGGCGAACGGGTCGGCCCGCCGGCAACTGCGCGGCGACGATACGAGCTTTGTTCATCTTGAGTCCCCGGAGTAGACGGCGGCGATGGCCGCCAATTGGTAGGCACGTTTGCAACGCCGGGGCGGCCCAATGGTTGCGCCTTTGTGACGAATTGTCGGCGTTTATGAACGCCGGTCCGCTCGCGAAAATGTCAGCACGACCAGCGCCGGCGCGGCACCAAGCGGCCTTGCTTACGCCCGGCATCGCGTTAACGATGGGTGGGCAGGCCGCTGGAACGAAAGCCGGATTGCAGGCATATTGCAGGCCGGGAGACGGAGAGCCGCGGCGTTATTGTTGAGCATGATCTTTTCGGAAAACCGCGACACACTTTTCCGGATCATGCTCTAGCGTGAACAGGCCGGAGGCCAGACGTCAGATGCGTTCCTTTTTCATAGCGTTTACATCCTTGATGCTGTTGAGCGCGGGCACCGCGCAGGCCAAGGTCGACATTACGGTCGACAAGGACAATCAGCAGATGACCGTCGTGGTCGACGGCGTGACGCGCTATCACTGGCCGGTCTCGACCGGCATCCCCTCGCGCGAGACGCCGAACGGCGCCTTCCGCGCCTTCCGCATGGAAGAAGATCACTTCTCGAAGGAATTCGACGACGCGCCGATGCCGCACTCGATCTTCTTCACCAAGGCCGGGCACGCCATTCACGGCACCGACTCGGTGGGGCGATTGGGCACGCCGGCCTCGCATGGCTGCGTGCGGCTGTCGCGCCAGAACGCCTCGACGCTCTACGCGCTGGTGCAGGAGCAAGGCGTGCTCAACACCACGGTGACGCTGACCGGCTCGGCGCAGGTGGCGCTGGCCCGTATGCCGCGCGGCCGCCCGAACAACGCAGTTGCCCGCGCCCAGCAGCCGGCAGACCAGCAATACGCCACCTCAGGCGACCCGGTGAACCTGACGCCGCCAATGCAGCAGCCCGGGCGGCGCTATATGCAGCAGGATGACAACTACATCTATCCTGCTGACGGCAGCGACACCGGCGCTCGCTATCCGGCGCCGCACCCGATCACCCGCCCCTACGGCACGCAGGTCTACCAGCAACTGCCGCAACCGCAGCAGACCTACGACCCGGCCTATAGCCAGCAGCAGGGCTATTACTATCAGCCGCAGCCGCGTCAGTATTATCAGCCGCGCAATTACTACTACCAGAACTGACGCTATTGCTTGAACGCGGCGTCGCCGCGTTCGACGATTTTCCGCGCAGCATCGACGAATGCGCGCGCGACCGGCTCGAGGATCTCGGGCCCGGTCGCGCTGAGATCGTCCGCGGGCGTGTGGAAGGTTTGATGGCGGCCGGCCATGCCGAGAAAATTGGCGTAGCCCGCCGCATGGACGTCGCGCAGCTCACCGACCGCCTGCTTCTCCGTCACCAGACGTTTGGCTGCAACCGAGGCAAAGGCCTCGTCGATCAGCGCGACGGCTGACTTGCTCAGCACGAGATAGCGCTCTTGCTCAGCCCTGACCGTGCGAACGCCTTCCGCAAAGGCGTAGCATGCATTCGACGAACCGAAGTGAATCCAGGCCAGCGTCTCCGTTGGCGGCGGCGCGCCCTCTTTCAAAAACAACTCCATGCCGCCATGGCCGATCTCGTGGCCGGCGGTCGCGATGAAGACGAGATGCGCCGGCCAGTTTTCCGCCGCGGCCGTGCGCGCCAAAGCGAGGAAGTTGGCAATGCCTGGACCGCGCTCGCAGACACAGGAGTACCAGCCGGTCATCGGCGTGGAGACGACGATGGTCGGCCCGCGGCCGACGCCGGCCTCGGCGATAACATTGCGCCCCGACACGTTGCTCTCGTAATGCCCGGTCACATCGAACGTCACCGGCGCGCCCGAGGCGCGCGCACGGTCGAATGTGTCACGCGCCTTGGCGCCGACCACCATCACCGGCACCGGCCAGAGTGCGTCTTCCTGCGTGACGTTGTAGGCAAAGCGATCGTCGGCGGGATTGCCGATCATCAACAGGATGGCGGCGGGCTTTTTTGCCGCGGCTTCGGTGATCGCCGCACGATGCGCCGGGCCGAGATAGGCGCCGCGATCAAACGGCAGATCGACCCAGAGAATCTTGCCGGCGACATCGCCATCCCGGACGAGCGGCGCGGACAGGTGGAAGCCTGCCTTGTCTTGCGGCGGCCACCAGAACGGCGTCGCCTCGACCACCGTGCCGGCCGCCTCCGCGCTCGCCCGCTCCACGACATATTGCCGGCCGAGCACAACGGGCTGGAACCTGATCGCGTAGCCGGCCCCGGACAGCTCGCCTGCAATCCAGTCAGCCGTGGCGCGATCGCCTGATGAGCCGAAGCGGTGCAGGCCGAACGAGGCGTAGCGTGCCACATCGGCATAGAGGCTCGCGCCCGACAACACGTCCTTAGCTGCCGCCTGTCCAACCATCAGAGCCGCCATCGTTGCGATGAGAACAAGACGCATATGAATCGCTCCCGGTCTTTTTCGGAGCAGTTTCGGCTTTCCTCGGCCCCCGTCAACCGCCCTCGCCGACCAGCACGAACGGCGCCCAGACGGCCGGATCGGCATTGCGGGGCGACGAGCGGTCCGCAATCAAGGCCCTCATCGAGCGCCGCAGCGCTTCGGCGCGGCCGATGCCGGGATGCGCGGTGAGTTCGGAGAAGGCGCCCGTGGTCAGGCGCACGGCCGCGTCTGAATCGACCGGCCAGTGCGAAACCAGCAGCGCGCGTGCGCCGGCATAGAAGAAGGCGCGCGCGAGCCCCGACAGGCCTTCTGCGCCCGGCGTATCGCCCGCGGCGGTGTTGCAGGCCGACAGCACGGCCCAGTCGGCATCGAGCTTGAGTTTTGCGACGCGGCTTGCGGTCAGCAGACCATCGTCGTCATCTGTCGGCTTGTCAGGCAATGTCAGTACGAGCGCAGGTTCGCTGAGACCATTGACCTCGCCGGCGACGAGACCATGGGTGGCGAAATCGACGACGCGGTATTGGTCCAGCGGCAGCTGGTTGACGTTGGTCACGGTCGCGGCCGCCCCAAGCTTGACGTCGTCCTGCGGCGACGCACCGAGCGCCGTCGCCACGGCCCGGAGCTCGCCCGCCGTCTCCGGCAGCGCCGGCAGGCCGGTGCGCAGACGCTCGAGATCGACCGCGGAGCCCGCATAGTAGTTCTGGTAGGGCTGCACGTTGCGCCCTGCGCGCTTGTCGCCGGGCGATTGTTGAAACACGGGATCGCCGAAGCCGATGAACGGCTTTTGCGCCCGCGAGTCCCTGGCAAAGCTGCGCAGCGCGCGCAGGCTGGGCACCGAGGGCAGCACCGTGATGGCGCGCTCGTTGAGCAGCCAGGCTGCCTGCCGGTATCGGTCGACGGATGCCTGGTCCGGCTTTTTCGTCACCAGCACCTGAAACGGCAGGCTGGTCAGCGCCCCCGCCGGGACGATCAGCAGCTTCGGTTTGCCGGCGATATCGGTCTCGATCGGGCCGAACAGGGCGTTGTAGAGCTCGAAAGACGCATCGAGGTCGAACGAGGATTTGGCCGCCTCCGGGTCAGCGAGCCCCTGCCGCAGATGCGCGACACGGGCGCTGATCTCGCGGCTGCCGAGCGCGATCTGGCGTAGCGCACTGGCTTCACGTGTCACCGTGAACGCAAAAGTCTTGTCGCTAAGCGCGACGAACGTCACCAGCGCTTCGTCCGGCTTCAACAGCGATTGAGTTTGCACGATCGACAGTGGCTGCGGATTGGACAATTCGGCATAGGCGGGAAAGCTGCGGTCGAGCTGCGCGGTGACCTCATCGAGCGATTTCTGCGTTTGCGCGGCTTGCGCGCGCAGGCTCGCGATCAGCGTGTCGTTGCGCTTTCCATCCGCCTGCCCAAGTTCCGAGGTGATGCGCTTGCCGAGCGTCTCGAGGCTCGCTCTCAGATCCTGCTGCCGCCGGACCAAACCCGCGATCGCATCGTTACCGGCGCCGAAGCGAGCTGCCATCTGCGCCAGCGCGGCGCCTGCCCTGGTCTCATGCGCCCGCTGCGCAGCGCCGAAGGCTTCGTCCCGCGCCGCCGAGTCAGGCTTTCCGTCAGAGACGCGCCAGATGGCGTCGATCAGCCAGGGGTCGATTTCGGGGAAGCGGATGAACTGGGCACTCTCTTGCGCATTGAGCAGTCCGGCGGCTTGTCGCAGCCGCGCCAGCGCGTCCCGCCACTTGCCCTCGCGACGATCGACATCCGCAAGATTGATCAGAGTTGCGATCGTATCGTGGTGCCGGGGGCCGAGCCTTTCCTGGGCGATCGCAAGCGCGCGATCGAGCCTGCGTCTCGCATCCGGCCAGTTGCCGGTTTTGAGGTCCAGAAAGGCAATGCTGCGCAGGTCCATGACAAGCGTCGGATGCGTCTCGCCGAGAACGCGCTCGTCGATCTCGAGCGAGCGGTCGAGATATGGCGCAGCCTCGTCCATGCGGCCCATCTCCATCAGGGTCTGACCGAGCGAATTCGCCGCCAGCGCTGTCGGACCGCTGCCCTGGCCGAACTTGCGTTCCATGACATCGAGCGAACGCCGATAGAGCGCGATCGCCTGCTCCTTGCGCCCGAGACTGACGTAGCTGCCTGCGAGATTGTGCAGGGCGCGCCCGACGTCGGGACTCTCGTCGCCAAAGGCTTTCTCGTAGATCGCGAGAACGCGCTCCTGCAATCCAGCCGCAGCTTCGACCTTGCCCTGAGCAACATAGACATTGGCGAGATTGTTAAGGCCGATCGCCGTGGTCGGATGGGTCGGACCAAAGGTCCGTTCATAGGCCTGAAGCGTCTGCTGGTAGAGTTTTTCGGCCTCTGCATAGCGACCCTCATGCTCCAGGACAGTTGCAAGATTGCCCATGGTGCCCGCGACGTTCAGATGCGCTTCACCGTTCCGCGCCTGCCCGATCGCGAGCGAGCGGCGCATGGTCGCCTCTGCATCAGACAGTCGTCCGGCACTCAAATAGAGGTTGCCGAGATCGTTGAGCATCTTGTCGTAGTTCGGCGCTGCTTCGGCGTTCTTGCCAAAGCTACGGTCAAACAGGGCGAGCGCCTGCTTCAGCATGCGCTCGCCGTCATCGAAGCGACCGAGGAGGCCGTAGACGTCGCCGAGATCATCCATGGCGCCGGCAACGTCGAAGGGTTCCGAATTGACGGCTTGCAGGCCGGCGAGCGCCCGCTCGTAGTATCCGGCGGCCTCCGTGAAATTCTCCTTGTCACGCGCGAGCCCGCCCAGCGCCGACAAGGTGCCGGAGAGGCGGGCATCGTTGGCACCGAATGCACGGGTGCCAAGTGCGAGCGCCCGCTCGGCGACCGTGGCCGCATCCGCCCGGCGCTCGAGCATCCCCAGCGATGCGACCAGAATGTTCGAGGTGCGCAGCGTCGAGGCGACGTCGTTGTTGCGGAGCTTGATGGCAAGCGCGGCATTGAGCTTGTCGGCGGCTTCTCCGAAGCGGCCCAGATTGTGCAGGAACATGCCTTCGTTATGCAGCACGCCGGCATAGTTCATGTTGTCGGCGCCCTGCCGGCGGCGCACCTGGTCCTCCAGCTTCTGCGCGGCCGCCAGCCCCTCGGCCCAACGCCCGCTTTGTGTCGCCGCGTTCATCTGTGCCAGCAGCGAATCGAAATCGCTGCCGCGCTGGGCGGCGGCTGGCTCCGATCCGATGAGGAACGTTAGAAGAAAGGCAGCGAACAGGCGGGCGCGGCTCATGCGAAATTCCCGTCACGCGCGTCGAATTGCAATGATCGCAGGATACGGGCGCCAGCAGCCCCTGTCGACAGCGGGAAGCCAATCCGGCCCGTCCAGGAGGTGACGCCTCGATCGGGCCTCGCCTGCCTGCAAACGGGCAATCCCCCCTCACATTTGCGCGAGGAATCCCGCCCGCGGGCCCCGCCGGTGGAACGCGGTCATCCAGCTGCAAAAAACCAGCAATACGATCGGCGACCATTATTGCTTGAGCATGGACGTTCGGCGGGAAGTTTGCGGCGCCGCCGCATCGGGGCCGGCAGCCCGCCCTGAGGATTTGAACACCGAAAGCGGAGACTATCATGAAGCGAGGCATTGCCGTTTTCGCCTCAGTCGCAGCGCTGATGGCCTTCATTTATTTCGTTGCCGGGAAATGGGCGATTCGTCACAGCACCTTGGAGTTCGCCGACATCCTGCGCGGCGACCGCAACGTCACCGTGGAGGTCTCGGTCCGACGCGACCGCGAGATGGAATCGATCGCGGAAATGATCGATCTTCCCGTCGTGATCCTCAGCCATGGCAACACGGTCAAGCACACCGAGTATTCGTTCCTCACCAACACATTCGCAGCTCGCGGCTATCTGGTCGTCAGCATCCAGCACGATCTTTCGACCGACGATCCGATGGTGACGAAGGCGGGCGAGGAATATGTAGGCCGGCGTTCGCAATACAACCGCGGCATTGCCAACATCCTGTTCACGATCGACGAGCTCAAGAAGATCTATCCGAATGCGGACTACCGCCACTTGACCCTGGTCGGTCATTCCAACGGCGGCGACATCTCGATGTACTTCGCCAAGCTGCATCCGGATCTGGTGAAGAAGGTCGTTACGCTCGACAATCTGCGCGTGCCGTTCGTGACCGACGGCAAGGTCAAGATCCTGTCCTTCCGCTCGAAGGATCCGCAATTCAAGCCAGATCCCGGCGTCGTTCCCGATGACGAAACCTGCGCCAAGGCCGGCATCCAGGTGGTCAGGACCGAATTCCAGCACAATGACCTCAGCGACCGCGGCTCGGACCGGGTCAAGGGCTTCATCGGCAGCGCGCTCGATGACTTCCTCGACGAGCTCGGCGAAGACGACAACCCTTTGAGCCTGCCGCGCCTGGCAAAACCGCGTCCCACCATTGACCGGCTTGCGGCCTCGTTGCCCGACCGCTGAGGGCCCGCGCCACCGCGCATGGGTCTGCCCGCCCGGACGCTGTGCCCTCACCGGGTGGACGGCGCCGCCAATGCCGACTATGGGTCGGCCTTGGCGGCAACAGCCGCCGTCCTCTTGCCCGTTGCGGTTCATGATGTCATTCCGTCCTGCGTTACTGCTCGGCACGATCTGTCTTCTCGCCGCGGGAGGGGCCATGGGTCTCGATTTGGCTTTCGATATCGAGGCGCATCGCGGCGGGCGAGCGCTGTTGCCGGAAAACACCCTGCCGGCCTTTGCCAATGCGCTCACGATGGGCGTGGATACGCTGGAGCTCGATGTCGGCGTGACCGCCGACGGCGAGGTCGTCATCTCGCATGAGCGTGGGCTCAATCCCGATCTCGCGCGGGATGCCGACGGCGCCTACATCGCGGCGCCCGGCACACCCTTCGTCAAGCTAAGGTTCGCCGATGTCAGGAGCTACGACGTCGGGCAAATCCGGCCGGACACCGCCTACGCCAAGCAATTTCCCGACCAGCGCGCCGTGCCGGGGACCCGCATCCCCACGCTGAAGGAGCTGTTCGCACTGGTGCGCAAATCCGGCAACGAACGCGTCCGCTTCAACATCGAGACCAAGATCGATCCGGATCATCCGGATCAATCGCTGGGGCCGCAGGCTTTCGTCACCAAGCTGCTCGGGGTGATCGACGCCGAGGGATTTTCCGACCGCGTCATGATCCAGTCGTTCGACTGGCGGACGCTCCTCCTCGTCCAGCAGCAGGCTCCCAAAATTCCGACCGTGTACCTGACGCTCCAGCGCGGCTCAGCGCCGACCAACGCGCTCGACAAGGCCACCAGTTGGACGGCGGGCTTCAACCCGGCTGATCATGGCGGGTCGCTGCCCCGCACGATCAAGGCTGCGGGCGGGGCGGTGTGGTCGCCCTATTTCGGCGACGTGACTGCGGCGCTTGTCGCGGAAGCTCATACGCTGGGATTGCGCGTCGTGGTCTGGACCGTCAACAAGCCCGACGACATGGCGCGGATGATCGAGTACGGCGTCGACGGCATCATCTCGGACAGACCCGACCTGCTGCGTCAGGTTGCCGGGGAGAAGGGACTTGCGCTGCCGGCAGGGACGCCAGTGGAGCCGTAAGCTATCTTGTAGCCCGGATGGAACGCAGCGAAATCCGGGAATGGTGCCACGTGCCGAACAACCCCGGATTGCGCTGCGCTCCATCCGGGCTACAAACTACGAAGCTGCGTTCGGACTGCGGAATATTACTGCTCGCCGTAGCGCAGCCGCCGATAGAGTGCGCCGAGGATGTTGGAGTAATCATCGGTCCAGACCCGCACCTTCTCGTCCGGATCGGTCTCCTCCCACTGCTTGGAAGACGCGAGCTTACCGACATCGGCCGCCTCGCGCGCGGAGATGACGACGTCGGTCGAGAAGATGTAGTCTGCGTCGCGGCCGGAATCCTCATCAAAGACCCAGCTCTTGAGATCGTTGGCATCGGCAATTCCGACGACGACCGGTTCGAGATCGAGATGCCGGTTAGAGACGTGCATCACCACGGCGCCGTGCGGCGCGAGCTTGTCCTTGTAGATCTTCATTGCCTCTTCGGTCGCGAGATGAATCGGGATCGCATCCGACGAATAAGCGTCGACGATGATGAGGTCGTAGACGCCATCGGGCTCCCTGGCGAAGGTGAGGCGTGCGTCACCGATTACCGGCTTGAAGTTCGGCTGGCAGCTCGAGATGAAGCGGAAATTCTTCGGATCGCTCGCGGCATCGACCATGGACTGGTCGATTTCGAAGAACTTCCAATCTTCACCGGGCTCGGCGGCGCAGGCAAGCGTGCCCGAACCGACGCCGATCGCCGCGACCTTCAACGGCGCGCCCTTGCGCTCGCGGATCGCCGTGATGGCCTGACCGATGCCGCCGTCCTTGTGATAATAGGTGATCGGCTCGGGCCGCCCGGTGACCGGCGTGCCGTCATTGTTGCGGAAACGCTCGGCGCCGTGAATCGTGGTGCCGTGCATCAGCACATGGAAATAGCCGCCCGGCGTCTCCACGATCTTGTGCACGCCGAAGAAGCTGCGCACCGTCGTAACGCGGCCTTCGTCGGCCGGATAGATCCGGATCAGAGCGAGCGCGAGCGCGACGGTGGCAAAGATCTTCCAGCGGCCTGCATTGAGCGCGAGCGCCAGCAGCGCTGCGAGCACCCCAACGGCGCCGGCGACCCAGACGCGCTGGTCCTCGAACCAGGTCGAGAGTGCGCCCGTCGTATAAGACGGCGCAACCAGTGCCGCGGCGAGCACCGCAAGTGCCAGCCAGTACCATTTGACGACGCCGGCAAAACGTTCGTTCGCCGACGGCCGGCACAGCGCCGCAAGCGCGACCAGGATCGGGTATTCGGCGATCCATGAGAACGTGAAGGGCGCCACGAGGCCGGCAAAGAAACCACCAACCATGCCGCCGAACGACAGCGCGACATAGAAGCCGGTGAGATACTTTGCCGCCGGCCGGGTCCGCGCCAATTCGCCGTGACAGGCCATCGCGATGATGAAGAAGCAGAGCTGATGGCCACCAAGCGTGAGCAACAAATTCTGTTCGCCGCCGAAGGCCAGCAGGACGATGATGCCGGCGATCGCGAGCGGCTGCAGCATCAGCATCCATTTGTGCGGCAACAGCGGCCGCGTCTGGAACACGACCACCCAGGTGAGCAGATACAGCGACAGCGGCAGCACCCACAGCAGCGGCGCGGCCGCGACGTCGGTCGAGATATGCGCGGTGACCGCGATGAGCAGGCCTGACGGCACCGCGGCAAGGAAGATCCAGCGCAGCCGCGTCACGATGCCAGGCGCCGGCGCATTCGCGTCCTCGGTCCGCATATCGGCCACAGCCGGCATCGGCGAGCGCAACAGCAGCACGCCGCAGGCGGCGATCAAGAGAATCAAGAGGCCATAGCCCCCGGTCCAGAGCCGGTTCTGCGTGTGCAGCGTGAACATCGGCTCGAGCAGAAACGGATAGGACAACAGGGCGAGGAAGCTGCCGATGTTGGAGGAGGCATAGAGGAAATAGGGATCGCGCCCGTCAGGATGGCCGGTGCGGACGAACCAGGCTTGCAGCAGCGGATTGTTGGCGGCGAGCGCGAAGAACGGCAGCCCGATCGACGTCACGAACAGGCCGAGCAGCCAGAACGCATAGCCGGAGGCCGGCGGCTCGCCATAAGCGCTGGCGATGCCGAGCGGCAGCGCGACGAAGGCGACGACCAGCAACGCAAGATGCACCACCACGGGAACGACGCGATTCCTGATCTGCATCAGCAGATGCGCATAGGCATAGCCGGCGAGCAGCAGCGACTGGAAAAACACCATCGCCACGGACCATACCGCCGGCGAACCGCCGAGTCGCGGCAGCACCATTTTCGTGAACAGCGGCTGCGCCGAGAACAGCAGCAATGCGCTGACGAAGATCGCGGCGGTGTAGACCGCCAGCAGCAGCCGGTTGCGCGACGACGACGGCTGTTCCGTGGCGGCGGGTTGCACGATCGAATCCATGGAAGCTCCGGCTTGCTCCCGGCGGACGCCGGGCGGCGCAATGGAGCACACCGCGCCTGAACGGGCAATAAATGGTCTCGTGATGTTGCCGCGAGGAATGCTTGATATAGAACGTCATTCCGGGGCGCCTCGAAGAGGCGAACCCGGAATGACGCCAGGAACATCATGAGCGAAACCGACGTCGTCATCATCGGCGCTGGCCATAACGGCCTCACCTGCGCGGCCTATCTCGCGATGGCGGGCTTGCGGGTGCACGTGGTCGAGCGCCGCAAGGTGGTGGGCGGGGCCGCGGTCACGGAGGAGTTTCATCCTGGCTTCCGCAACTCGGTCGCGGCCTACACCGTCAGCCTGCTCAATCCGCAGGTCATCCGCGATCTCGGGCTCGCCGAGCAGGGCTTGCGCGTGGTCGAGCGCCGCGCGCAGAATTTCCTGCCCGCGCCTGACGGCAGCTATCTTCTCACAGGCGAGGGCCGGACCAAGACGTCGGTCGCACGGCTCAGCGCGCACGACGCCGACGCGCTCGACGGGTTTTCGCGCGAACTCGAGGACATCGCGGATGTGCTGCGGCAGTTCGTGCTGCGCGCACCGCCGAACCTGCTCGCTCATTTTGGCATTGGCGCCATCCGCGAGGCCGCGAACGCGCTTTCGACAGCCAACATCCTGCGCGGCCTGACGCTGGAGCAGAGCCGCAGTCTGCTCGATCTCTTCACCCGCTCGGCCGGCGAGATGCTGGACGAGCGCTTCGAGCACGATCTCGTCAAGGCGCTGTTCGGCTTCGATGCCATCGTCGGCAATTATGCGAGCCCCTACGCCGCCGGCTCGGCCTATGTGATGCTGCATCACGCCTTCGGCGAGGTGAACGGCAAGAAGGGCGTCTGGGGCCACGCCATCGGCGGCATGGGTGCGATCACGCAGGCGATGGCCCGCGCCGCAGAGGCGCGTGGTGTGACAATCGACACGGATGCCGGCGTGCGCGAGGTGATCGTCGAGCGCGACCGCGCCGTCGGCGTGGTGCTGGAGAACGGCACGGCGATCCGCGCAAGGTATGTCGCGGCCAACGTCAATCCAAAGCTGCTCTATACGCGGCTGATCGCAGCCGACGCGCTTCCTGGGGATTTCCTCGCGCGCATCCGCCATTGGAAGAACGGCTCCGGCACCTTCCGGATGAACGTGGCGCTGGACCGCCTGCCCTCCTTCGCGGCGCTATCAGGCGAAGGCGATCACCTCACCTCCGGCATCATCCTCGCGCCAAGCCTCGGCTATATGGACCGCGCCTATCTCGATGCGCGGGCCGAGGGCTGGAGCCGCCAGCCGATCGTCGAGATGCTGATCCCATCGACACTCGACGACACGCTGGCGCCAGCCGGCAAGCACGTCGCGAGCCTGTTCTGCCAGCACGTCGCCCCCGAGCTGCCTGACGGAAAATCCTGGGACGATCATCGCGAGGAGGTGGCCGATCTCATGATCGCGACGGTCGACAGCTACGCGCCCGGCTTTGCGGCAAGCGTGCTCGGCCGCCAGATCCTCTCCCCGCTCGATCTCGAGCGTCAATTCGGCCTGCTCGGCGGCGACATCTTCCACGGCGCGCTGACCCTGAACCAGCTGTTCTCGGCGCGGCCGATGCTGGGCCATGCCGATTATCGCGGGCCGCTGAAAGGCCTCTACCATTGCGGCTCCGGCGCCCATCCCGGCGGCGGCGTCACCGGCGCGCCGGGCCATAACGCGGCGCAGGCGATCTTGCGGGATCACCGCAGACTGTTTGCAAACCGTGGATAAGCCTGTGGACGGGCTGTGGACAGAGCTGTTGGCGGTGGTGCGCCGAACCCGTGGAAGCTTGAGGCAGAGGCCTAGTACAATCGCGGGGGCAAGCTGTGGAGAACGGGCGGGATAGACCGGGTATAACCGTGGACCGGCCGCGGGATCGCGGGTGGACAACCTGTGGGCCAAAGAGCGCGAGAGCCCGGTTCCCAAAACGACCTCCGCCCGCCAGGAGGCAATTTCCCCGGCGGGCGGTCGCAAACGAAGCCGTCTATGAAAAAAGTGCCCCCCGCTGGGAAATGGGAGGCAGAAATTACTTCAAGGAGCTGCTAACCGAACCGAACTTGTCATTCATCGTGGTGCCCAGGCTGTTCACGACTGTGATGATGGCCAGCGCGATACCGGCCGCGATCAGTCCGTATTCGATCGCGGTCGCGCCTGATTCATCGGACCAGAACTTCGAAACCATGCACTTCAAGACTCGCCTCCATTTCCATTCCAGGGTGTGTCGGTTGGCTCCAACATCCGTACATCTACCCTGTGCAACCTATGGTCTAGTTAACTGGAAGACTGCAAGTTATGCGGAAAACTGGAACAAAAGTTCCCAAAATTGAACTCTACGGAACCCTCGAATGCAGCCCTTGCCGACCCATCGCGCCAGTTTTTCGATAGGCAACGAGTCTGCCGCCAGGCGCGTGGTCGACCTGCTCACGGAAGTCTTTTTCGAGGGCGAGGCGGCCGTTGCAGCCTTCGAACGGCCGGACGGACAATGGGACGTCACGCTGCATTTTGCCGAGGCGCCCGACCAGGAATTGCTGCGCGAACTCGTTGCAACTTCAGCAGGAAATGACATCGCCGCCACCCTCGCCTTCGACACGATCGAGGCCAAGGACTGGGTCAAGGCGAGCCTCGAGGACCTCGTCCCGGTGCCGGCCGGACGCTTCGTCGTTCATGGCAGCCACGACCGCGACCGCGTGGCGCCAAACAAGCTCGCCATCGAGATCGAAGCGGCGCTCGCTTTCGGCACGGGCCACCACGGCACCACGCGCGGCTGTTTACTTCTGCTTGACCATGTCTTGAAACATGCACGGCCGAAGCACGTGCTCGACCTTGGCACCGGTACCGGCGTGCTGGGGATCGCGGCCGCCAAGGCGCTGCATCTGAGGGTGCTGGCCTCCGACATCGACCCTCCCTCGGTGCGGGTCGCGGCCGAGAATGCGGCCCTGAACGAAACAGGGCAATACGTGCGGGTAATCCGGGCGACCGGCTTCGCCGCACCGGATTTTGCCAGAAGCGGCCCGTTCGACCTCGTGCTCGCCAACATCCTTGCCAATCCGCTGCGGCAATTGGCCGGCCCGATGACTCGGCATCTGGCCCCCGGCGCCCACGTCATTCTCTCCGGCCTGTTGACCCACCAGGCGCCCGCGGTGATCGCCGCCTATCGCGTGCGAGGTCTCGCGCCACTCCGCCATCTGCGGATCGAGGGGTGGAGCAGCCTGCTGCTGAGGAAACTCTCGTAGCAACCTCAAACGCCGATGGGGCACTACTTCACCGCCTTCTCGTCACCGCGCTTCGAAGCGCGCAATGCGCGCCTCGCACGGCGCTCGGCGAACCGATCCATCATCTGGCTGATGAGGCCGCGCGGCTTCTTTGGCGTCGCTGCCGCAGGTGCACGGCGCACCGGTGGTGAAATCTTCTCAAAGGTGAACGCTGGCATCGTGTGTCCCCTCGCCGTTGAGATGAACCACTTGCTCGAGTGTCCCTGTTATCCGGACGAAGCGCAACAGCCGCATCCATTACTCCACTCAATTCGAATGGAACATTTTCAAGCACAGTCCATGCCAGATGAGATGCCAATTGCGTCTACATTGCGGACTGATCTCCATGATCCTAAACTGAGCCATGTTCGAAGCTCACTTCCAGACATTCGAAGAGCCCGAGGCCGGCGTCGCATTGACGGCGCGGCTGGCGGCACTCCGTGAAGAACTCGCCCACCGCAAGCTGACCGGCTTCGTCGTTCCGCGCGCCGATCAGCAGCAGAACGAATATGTGGCGCCGTCCGAGGAGCGGCTTGCCTGGCTGACCGGCTTTACCGGCTCGGCCGGGCTCGCCGTGGTGCTGACCCAGGAAGCCGCATTGTTCGTCGACGGCCGCTACACGATCCAGGCGGCCAAACAGGTCGATGCCACGGCGTGGGGGGTGGAATCGCTGATCGATCCGCCACCGGAGAGCTGGGTCTCGGCCCATCTCAAAGCCGGCGATCGCCTAGGATTTGATCCTTGGCTGCACACTTTTGCGGCAGCCGAGCGTCTCTCGGCCGCTTGCGCCAAGGCCGGCGCCGAACTGATCGCGGTCGACAGCAATCCCATCGACGCAGTCTGGCGGGACCGGCCGCAGCCGCCGGTCGCGCCGGTCACGATCCACGGCGTGCAATATGCGGGCGTTGCCGAGGCCGAGAAGCTCGCGCAGATCAAAAGCGAGATCGAGAAGTTGGGAGCCGACGCGCTGGTTCTCTCCGACAGCCATGCGGTGGCCTGGACCTTCAACATCCGCGGCGCCGATGTCGCGCATACGCCGCTCCCGCTCTCCTACGCGCTGGTGCCCAAGGTCGGCCGGCCCACCGTGTTCATCGATCACCGCAAGCTCTCCAACCTCACCCGTGACCATATCGAGCAATCGGCCGACGTGCGCGAGCCCGACGCGCTGACGCCAACACTGATGGCGCTCGCTCGAAGCGGTGCCGCGATCGCGCTCGACAACCCCACCGCGGCCGACGCGCTGAGCCGGTTGATCACGGGCAGCGGCGGCAAGCCGGTGCGCGGCAGCGATCCGGTCGCCCTGCTCAAGGCCGTCAAGAACGCCACCGAAATCAAGGGCACGCAGACCGCGCACCGGCGCGATGCGATCGCGCTGGCGCGCTTCCTCGCCTTCATCGATCGCGAGGCGGGAAGCGGCAAACTCACCGAGATCGATGCGGTCGAGGCGCTGGAGACGTTTCGCCGCGATACCGGTGCGTTGAGGGACGTGTCGTTCCCGACCATCTCCGGCACCGGCCCGAACGGCGCCATCGTGCACTACCGCGTCACCCGCAAGAGCAACCGGCGCATTGCGCCCGGCGACTTGCTGCTGATCGATTCCGGCGCGCAATACGAAGACGGCACCACGGATGTGACCCGCACCATGGCGGTGGGCGAGCCCACCGAGGAGATGCGTGACCGTTTCACCCGCGTGCTGCGCGGTCATATGGCGATTGCGCGCGCAGTCTTCCCGGACGGCACCACCGGCGCGCAGCTCGACACGCTGGCGCGGCAATATCTTTGGGCGGCCGGCGTCGATTTCGAGCATGGCACCGGCCACGGTGTCGGCAGCTATCTCAGCGTGCACGAGGGCCCGGCGCGGATCTCCAAGCTGGGCACCACGCCGCTCAAGCGCGGCATGATCCTCTCCAACGAACCCGGCTATTACAAGACCGACGCTTTCGGCATCCGCATCGAGAACCTCGAGCTGGTCGTCGCCGCCGACATCAAGGGCGCAGAGAAGGCGATGAACGCATTCGAGACGCTGACCTTGGCACCGATCGACCGCCGGCTGATCGACACCGCGATGCTGAACCGCGACGAACTCGCCTGGCTCAATGCCTACCACGCGCGTGTCCGCGCTGAGGTGGGCCCGGCGCTGGATGCGGCGACCAAGGCCTGGCTCGATCAGGCCACGGCGGAGCTGAAGGCTTAAGCCTTGCCCGTATAGCGCCACGCGACCAGCGCAAGGCTCTTTCTCCGCCCTTCGCTGTCATTCCCCGCGAAAGCGGGGAATCCAGTATTCCAGAGACAGAAACGTATGCGGAGAGGCCGCGGCCTACTGGATCGCCCCGTCAAGCCGGGCGATGACACCGGATTTGTGGCTTGAAGCACGCCCAATCAGTCGCCATCGCGCCCTCGTCATAACCGTCCCAAAATCCGTATGGCCGCATTCCGAAACGCCGATTTCGGTCTTGTGCGAACACGCTACAGTCCGCCTCGAACTCGAAAGACGGACGCGCATGCACGGCATGATCAGCAAGCCGCCGGAAGCGGCGAACAAGGACATCGCGACCTCGCGCGTGGTGTTGCTGTTGCTCGTCGTCATGACCGGGATCGCGCCGATTTCGCTCTACATTCTGGTGCCGGCGCTGCCGGTGCTGGCGACGACGTTCGGACGCGACATCTCGATCGCGCAGATGACGGTGTCGCTCTACATGGTCGGCATCGCGCTGTCGCAGCTGATCATGGGGCCGTTGTCGGACAGGTTTGGCCGGCGCCCGGTGCTGCTTGGTGGCCTCGCGCTGATGGTCGCGGCGAGCGTCGCCTGCATCTTCGCCGAAACCCTGCCGCAGCTGATCGCGGCACGCTTCTTCCAGGCGCTTGGCGGCGCCTCCGGCATGGTGATCAGCCGCGCCATCATCCGCGACATCTACGAGCGCGACCGTGTCGCCTCCATGATCAGCCTGGTGGTCGCCGCCCTGATGATCGGCCAGATGGTCTCGCCGCTCACCGGCGGCCTGATCGAGACCGCGTTCGGCTGGCGCGCGATCTTCTACGCGGTCACGATCGGCGCGCTCGCGGTCTCTGTCGGCATTGCGATCGCGTTGCCCGAGACGCGCCGCGACCGTGCAGTCGGCAGCGGCGGCTTTCGCAACGACGTCGGCAGCCTGATCAAGAGCCGCGCCTTCATCGGCTATGTCATGTGCCAGGTGCTGGCCTCGCAGATCATCTTCACCTTCGCCGGCGGCGGTCCCTACATCGTGGTGACCCAGATGGGCCGGACCAGCGCCGAATATGGCGCCTGGTTCGCCACGACGGGATTTGCGTATCTGGTCGGCAATCTGCTCTGCGTGCGCTTCGCGCCGCGGCACTCGCTGGAGAAGCTGATCTGGTTCGGGCTGGGCCTGCAGCTCTGCGGCAGCCTCTTGAACCTGCTCTGGAGCTTCACCGGCTGGAACGAAGCACCTGGCTGGCTCTTTGGCACGCAGATGATCGTGATGGTCGGCAATGCCTTCGTGATGGCGAATTCCGCCGCCGGCGCCATCAGCATCCGCCCTGAAGCCGCCGGTACCGCGTCGGGCGCGATGGGCTTCCTGCAGCAAGGCATCGGCGCACTGATGTCGCAATTCGGCGCCTATCTCGGCGGCCACTCCGCAACGACGCTGCCGCTGACGTCCGCGGTGCTGGCGATCTCGCTGCTCTGCGCCTGCATGATGATCTTCGTCGTTCCTCGCCGCGAGCTCGTGGTGAGCGACGAACTGATCGAACAGGCGGAAGAGGAAGAGACGGGGATGATGTGAAGGGGGGCAGGCCCTCTCCCCGTCATTGCGGGCGCAGCGAAGCAATCCAGACTACCTCGGCGGTGACAGATTGGATTGCTTCGTCGCAAGAGCTCCTCGCAATGACGGAGAGAGACCTCACTCCCCGATCAGCGCCAACCACTCGTCCTCGGTCAGCACCTTGACGCCGTGCTTGTTGGCGTCTGCGAGCTTCGAGCCCGCACCGGGACCGGCGACGACGAGATCGGTCTTCTTCGACACCGATCCCGAGACCTTGGCACCTAAGCGTTCCGCCGTCGCCTTGGCCTCGTCACGGGTCATCTTTTCCAGCGAGCCGGTGAATACCACCGTCTTGCCGGCGACCGCCGAGTTGCTCTTCGGCTTCTCGGCGTCGACGATCTCGACCTCCTTGGTCAGCCGCTCGACGATGCCGCGATTGTGGCTCTCGCCGAAATAGTCGGCGATGCTCTTGATCACGGTGTCGCCGATCTGGTCCAGTGCGTCCATCTCGGCGATCGCCTCTTCGTCGCCTTTGGCGACCTTGAGGCAGGCATCGTGGAAAGCGTCCCAGGAGCCGTAGCCGCGCGCCAGTGCCAGCGCCGTGGTCTCGCCGACATGGCGCATGCCGAGCGCATAGACGAAGCGCTCCAGCGCGATTCTGCGCCGGCTCTCGATGGCCCTGAACAGGTTGCGCACCGAGGTCGCACCGTAGCCCTCGATCTCCTCGAGCTTGAGCTTCGAATTGCGCTTCTCCAGCGTGAAGATGTCGGCGGGCTCCTTGACCCATCCCTCATCGAAGAAATACTGGAGCTGCTTCTCGCCGAGACCGTCGATGTCGAAGGCGCGCCGCGACACGAACAGCTTGAGGTGCTCGATCTTCTGATAAGGGCAGGCAAACTCGCCGGTGCAACGGGCGCGGGATTCCTCTTCGCCGGCGGCCGTCTCGCCGCGCACGACGTCGGTGTGCAGCGGACACGGGCACTTCTTGGGGAAGTGAAATTCCCTGGCGCTCTTCGGCCGTTTGTCGAGGACGACGTCGACGATCTGCGGAATCACGTCGCCGGCGCGCTGGACCACGACGGTGTCGCCGATCCTGATATCGCGGCCCTCGCGCAGCACCTCGCCCTTGTTGCCGATGCCCTTGATGTAATCCTCGTTGTGCAGCGTGACGTTTTGCACGATCACGCCGCCGACCCCGACCGGTTCGAGCTTGCCGACCGGCGTGAACGAGCCGGTGCGGCCGACCTGGATCTCGATGTCGCGCAGCACCGTCATGGCGCGCTCGGCCGGGAATTTGTGCGCGATGCCCCAGCGCGGCGTGCGCGAGACGAAGCCGAGCCGCTCCTGCCAGTCGATGCGGTCGACCTTGTAGACGACGCCGTCGATATCGTAGTCGAGCTCGGCGCGCTCCTCCTCGATGCTCTGGTGGAAGGCGATCAGCTCCTCGACGGAGTGGCAGAGTTTTGTCAGCGGATTGGTCTTGAAGCCACAGCGCTCGAACCAGTGGATCATGCCGGTCTGCGTCTCTTCCGGCATCGCGCTCATTTCGCCCCAGGCATAGGCAAAGAAGCCGAGCGGACGCGAGGCGGTGATGCTCGGGTCCTTCTGCCGCAAGGAGCCTGCCGCCGAATTGCGCGGATTGGCGAAGATGGTATCGCCCGCCGCCTTCTGCCGCTCGTTCAGCGCGAGAAAGGCCCTCTTGGTCATATAGACCTCGCCGCGCACCTCGCAGATCTCAGGGACGTTGCGGCCCTTCAGCTTCTGCGGCACGTCTTCGAGTGTGCGGATATTCGCCGTGACATCCTCGCCCTCTGCGCCGTCGCCACGCGTCGCCGCAGTGACGAGCTCGCCGCCTTCATAGCGCAGCGACATCGAGAGACCATCGATCTTCGGTTCGGCTGAGAAGTTGATCTTGTCGTCATCGAGCTTCAGGAAGCGCACGATCCGGCCGACGAAGTCGCGCACGTCCTCGTCGGCGAAGGCGTTGTCGAGCGACAGCATCGGAACGGAATGCCGCACCTTCTTGAAGCGGCCTGACGGCGCAGCGCCGACCCTCTGTGAGGGCGAGTCTCCGCTGACGAATTCAGGAAAGCGCTTTTCGATCGCATCGAGGCGATGGCGCAGGGCGTCGTACTCGGCGTCGGTGACGGTGGGCGCGTCGTCCTGATAATAGCGCTCGTTGTGCCCCTCGATCTCGAGCGACAGCCGCATGTGCTCGACCTTGGCCTGGGCCTTGGTGAGCTCGGCAACATCACGAAGCGGTTTGGATTTTGCTGCTCTTGCCATGGTGGTTGAATACGACGGAGCGGGTATGACGGTAAAGGCGTGTGGAAATCTCATGCTCCGGACGCTGCGCAGCGCGAAGCGGTGCGCTGCAGAGCCGGGGCCCATCTAGAGGCGGCATTCTGGGTCCCGGCTCGCGCTACGCGCGTCCGGGACACGAAAACTAGGCCGTCGCCGCCTTGAGCAGCCGGTCCGCTGCCGCCCGTGCCTCGGCCGTGATCTCGGCGCCGGCGAGCATGCGGGCGATTTCTTCGCGGCGGTGGTCGGCGGCGAGCGCGTTGACGCGGGTGGCGACACGCTTGCCCTTGTCCAGCGCATCCTTGGAGATCAGCAGATGCTGGTCGGCGCGAGCGGCAACTTGCGGGGCGTGGGTCACGGCCATCACTTGCACCTTCCCGGCAAGCCGGGCCAGCCGAGCGCCGATCGCGTCCGCGACCGCGCCACCGACGCCGGTATCGATCTCGTCGAACACGAGCGTCGGCGCGGAGCCGCGGTCGGACAGCACGACCTTGAGCGCCAGCAGGAAGCGCGAGAGCTCGCCGCCGGAGGCGACCTTCATCATCGGACCTGGCTTGGTGCCCGGATTGGTCTGCACCCAGAACTCAACGCGATCAAATCCCTGCGGTCCGGGCGCGGCCTCGTCGGTCGTGACCTGGGTGATGAATTTCGCGCGTTCGAGCTTGAGCGGCGCAAGCTCGGCGTTGACGGCCTTGTTGAGCTTCTCGGCCGATTTCTGCCGCGCCGCGGAGAGCTTTTTCGCAGCAGCCGCATAGCGGCTATCTGCCTCGATCGCGGCCTGCTCCAGCTTTTTCAGACGCGAGGCGCCGGCATCGATCAGCACGACGTCCGCGGCATATTTGGCCGCGAGCGCGGCGAGGCCATCGACCGGCGTCGAATATTTGCGCGAGGCGGCGCGCAGCGCGAACAACCTCTCCTCGATGCGCTCCAGCTCGGCCGGATCGAAATCGGTTGCGGCGAGCGCCGCCAGGAGATGCTGGTCAGCCTCCTCCAGGGCATTGATCGCGACATCGATCGCCTTCACGGCGGGCTCGACCAGCGCCGGCGAGTTGACGCCGCGACGCTCCAGCCTGCGCACGGCGGCGGCCAAGGCCGAAACGGGCGAATTGTGGCCGCCGACGACCTCCTGCGCCTCGCGCAGGTCGGAGGCGATCTTCTCGCCCTGCATCATGGTGGTACGGCGATTGGCAAGCGAGGTTTCCTCGCCGTCCTTCGGTGCAAGCTGCTTCAGCTCGTCGGAGGCATGGCGCAGATAATCGGCCTCGCGCGCGGCACGCTCCATGCCGGCGCGGTGCTCTTCGAGCTCGGTGTTGGCGGTACGGCGCGCGTCCCAGAGCGCTTCCACGCCGGCTACGTCCTTTTCGAGGCCGGAGAAGGCATCGAGCAGGCGACGATGGGTGGCGGCATCGACCAGCGCGCGCTCGTCATGCTGGCCGTGGATCTCGACCAGCGCGGCGCCGACTGCCTTCAACGTCTGCACGCTGATCGACTGGTCGTTGATGAAGGCGCGGGTGCGCCCGTCGGAGAGCTGGACCCGGCGCAGGATCATCTCGCCGGTATCGTCGAGACCGTTCTCGGCGAGGATCTTTGCTGCGGGGTGATTCTTGGGGATATCGAAGACGGCGGTGACCTGCCCCTGCTCCGCGCCGTGGCGCACGAGGCCGGCGTCACCGCGGCCGCCGAGAGCCAGTGCAAAGGCATCGAGCAGGATGGATTTGCCCGCACCGGTCTCGCCGGTCAAAACCGCAAGCCCGGTGGCGAATTCGATATCGAGCCGTTCGATCAGGACGATGTCACGGATCGACAGACGCGCCAGCATGGAACCAGATTTCCTCGCCGAGACCTAGAGGCCTATCTTCTTGAAGGTCTGGCTGATCCAGGACCCCTGATTCTCGCTCGGCTCGAGACCGCCGGATTTTACAAGATTATAGGCGTCCTTGTACCAGCGGCTGTCAGGAAAATTGTGGCCGAGCACGGCGGCGGCGGTCTGGGCCTCGCCGACGATGCCGATCGACATATAAGCCTCGGTGAGGCGGTAAAGCGCCTCCTCGACGTGGCGGGTGGTCTGGTATTGCGTCACCACGGCCTTGTAGCGGTTGATCGCGGCCGTGTAGTCGCGCTTCTGCATGTAGTAGCGCCCGACGGACATTTCCTTGCCGGCGAGCTGATCGCGGGCGCCCTCGATCTTGGCCTTGGCGGAGGTCGCATATTCGGACGTCGGATATTTGCGCACCACCTCTTCCAGCGAAGCGATCGCCTTCTCGGTGCGGCCCTGGTCGCGATTGATGTCCGGGATCTGGTCGTAGTGCGAGGCGGCTATCAAATATTGCGCATAAGCGGCGTCCGGGCTGCCGGGATGCAGGGTGACGTAGCGGGTCGCAGCACCGATGCAGCTGTCATAGTCGCCGCCCTGGTAAGACGCGTAGGCCGACATCAGCAGCGATTTGCGCGCCCAGTCGGAATAAGGATGCTGGCGGTCGACCTCTTCGAACTTCTTGTTCGCCGCCTTCATGTCCTTCTTTTCGTTCATGAGGTACAGGCCCTCATTGTAGATCTTGTCGGCGGGCTCCTCGACGAAGGTGTCGTCCTTGTTGGTGAACTTGTCCCAGAGAGAGCCGGTGCCGCAGCCAGCCAGCGGCACGGCGAGCAGGAACAGGCTTGCCGCCTGAAGCAGCCTGCGGGCTTGAGATGAAATCGAGAGATATCCGCGCGTCATACGCTGTGCCGACATAGATTTAAGACCTGACGCCCTGTGATGCGGTGTCCGCAGGCCCAAGATCCCCGTCATGGGCGCGAAATGTGACCGTGGTGCCTGCCATGCGACCACGCCGGTGTAACCGAAAATCGATCGTTAACCTACCGGATAGGCAGGCATTCCGCCCGGATTAAGGCGAACTTGCCGCAATCCTAGGGGATCATGGTTACCAGGAGTTTCCCGGAGAATTCGTGGCTTGATGGCCTGCTGCGGCTGGCGCTCAGGACACGTCCGGCCCGTAGGCCGCGGCGATCCGGCCGCCGACGATGCCGCTTCCAACTTCGACCACAGGGCGCGCCGTGCGGCGAGCTGCCTCGCCTTCGATCACCCGCCAGGCGGTGCGGTCGGCGAGCAGTGCGGTCAGGACGGCATGGTTGAGCTTGTGGCCACCACGCACCGAGCGGTAAGCGCCGAGCAGCGGCAGGCCGGCGAGCGCAAGATCGCCGATCGCGTCGAGCACCTTGTGGCGGGCGCATTCGTCGGCATAACGCAGGCCCTCGGTGTTGAGCAGCCGCTCGTCGTCGAACACGACGGTATTTTCAAAAGAAGCGCCGAGCGCATAGCCAGCGCTCCAGAGCTTGGCGACATCGCCCATCAGACCGAAGGTCCGGGCGCGAGCGACTTCGCGGCGGAAACGTTCCGGGTTGACGTCGAAGCCATAGCTCTGCTGGCCGATCACGGGATTGGTGAAGTCGATCTCGACCTCGGCGCGGAAACCGCTCGCGTAGGGGCGGATCTCACCGAAGGAGTCGCCCATCTTGACCGCGATCGGCTTCAAAACCTGGATAAAGCGGCGCTGCGCCGGCTGGTTCACAATGCCCGCCTGATCGATCGCGGCGATGAAGGCCGCGGCGCTGCCGTCCATAATCGGCACTTCGGGACCATCGACTTCGATGATGGCGTTGTCGACACCCATGCCCCGCAGCGCAGCAAGCACATGCTCGGCGGTGGAGATCAACGGACCATTGCGATCACCGAGGACAGTCGCAAAATCGGTAGCCACCACATGCTCGGCGGACGCCTGAATCTCGCGGTCACTTCCCTCAAGCCCGGTGCGGACAAAAATAAGACCCGCATCGACTGGTGCAGGCCCAAGCGTGAGAGTGACGGGAAGACCGGAATGAACGCCGACGCCGGCCACGGTGGCTTGCGCACGAAGCGTTGTTTGCCGGCTAAATTTCATCAGGAACCCGCCCCACTACGACCCACTGCGACTTATACTAGACCCAACTGATCGATCGAGATCGACCGCTCGAATCTCCGTATCCCCAAGTCACGGCAAACCATAGTCACTGCCTCAAAGAGCGCCAACTCACGCTTTTTTACCGATTGTTACCCCAAACCTGCCGTATTCGCGCCAAGGCTTAACCAAATTGCACCTCGGTCCGGGGCCGTTACCGGCGGTTTTACTGAACCACCGAACAGGTAATTAATGATTTAAAATCAGTTGCTTGAGCGCGCACCCCGGATATTTACGGGACCACGGAAAAGGTCCCGGCGAGCGTCTCGCCGGGACCTTTTTGTGTCCGCCTTATTGTAACAATTCTCAGGTCGCCTGCCGTCGCAGGAAGGCCGGGATATCAAGATGGTCGTCTCCCTGTGGCGCCGGCGCAACAGGTGCCGGGCGGCCATGGGCGTCCAGACCCTGGGGTGCGGGCCGGCGGGCATATTCCGACACCGGCTCGCTGGCTGCGATCTGCTGCTGCACCGTCCGCTGCGGCTTGCGATCGGGCAGCGCCGGCATGGCGGGACCAGCCGCGCGGGCAGCGATCGGCGCCTCGGTCTCCTCGTCGCGACGGCCGAGGCCGACATTGGCGAGGCGCTGGAGCAGCGACAGGCGGGTCTTCTGCGGCGTTTCGTCCTCGACCTCGCCGCGGGCCTGACGAAGCTCGGCCTGGGCCGGCATCGGCAGTTCATCGAGGCGCGGCATCCGCGGCGCACGGGCCGGAGCACGCTCGGCCTGCGGCGGGATGAAGGTTTCCGGCGTCATCGGCTCCTGCATGGCAAGCGGCGCCTGCTCGGGCTCCGGAAACAGCGTGGGCTTCTGCGCAATCGGGCGCACGGTCACATCGCCGTAGGTCTGCGGCGCGGAGGCCTGCGGCACCTCGGCAACCGCGGCGGCGATGGCGGCGAGCGCAGCACGCTCGACGTTCGGACGCGGCGCGACCGGCGCGGCCGCGACAGGCGCGGCGGCCGGGATCTGCGCATCCAGCTTCTGGGCACGCTCGGCCAGGCGCTGGTTATCGGCGCGCAGGCGCGCGGTCAGGTCGGCGAGACGGCTCTCCGCAGCAGCAGCTGGCGCCGCGGGAGCCTGCTGCACCTGCTGCGGCGCGGCGTTCGCGACCGGAGCGGAGGTGGCCTGGCTGTTGCGGGCGATCGCGGCCTGCTCGATGCCGGTGGCAACGACCGAGACGCGGATCAGGCCATCGAGCGCTTCGTCGAAGGTGGCGCCGACGATGATGTTGGCGTCCTGGTCGACTTCCTCGCGGATGCGGGTCGCGGCTTCGTCGACCTCGAACAGGGTCAGGTCCTTGCCGCCGGTGATCGAGATCAGGAGGCCCTTGGCACCCTTCATCGAACTGTCGTCGATCAGCGGGTTGGCGATCGCAGCTTCGGCAGCGGTCAGCGCGCGCTTGTCGCCGGAGGCTTCGCCCGTTCCCATCATCGCCTTGCCCATTTCCCTCATCACCGCCCTGACGTCGGCGAAGTCGAGGTTGATCAGGCCTTCCTTGACCATCAGGTCGGTGATGCAGGCGACGCCCGAGTAGAGCACCTG
Organism: Bradyrhizobium manausense; assembly: GCF_018129685.1. Classification (GTDB taxonomy): domain Bacteria; phylum Pseudomonadota; class Alphaproteobacteria; order Rhizobiales; family Xanthobacteraceae; genus Bradyrhizobium; species Bradyrhizobium manausense_D. The sequence continues at coordinate 400,036 of NZ_JAFCLG010000003.1, read as the reverse complement.
GTCGGCCATCGCGAAGGCGTCGGCGAAGGTGGTCTTTTCGTTGGCGACCCGGAACAGGTTCTGGTTCGGGATGATGAGCAGCGTGTCGACCACCTTGTGCAGTTCGGCAATGCCGGCTTCGGCGGTGCGCATGCGGCGGCCGCCCTCGAAGTGGAACGGCTTGGTCACGACGCCGACGGTGAGGATGCCCATGTCGCGCGCGGTCTTGGCGATGACGGGAGCAGCACCGGTGCCGGTGCCGCCACCCATGCCGGCGGTGACGAACACCATGTTGGCGCCCGAGAGATGGTCGCGCAGCTCGTCGATGACCTCTTCGGCGGCGGCGGCGCCGACGTTCGGCTGCGAACCCGCGCCGAGCCCTTGCGTCACCGCGGTGCCCATCTGCACGATGCGCTGCGCCTTCGACATCGTCAGCGCCTGCGCATCGGTGTTGGCGACCACGAAGTCGACGCCCTGCAGGCCCGCCGTGATCATGTTGTTGACGGCGTTGCCGCCGGCGCCACCGACGCCGAACACGGTGATGCGGGGCTTCAACTCGTGAATATCAGGAACATTGATGCTGATGGTCATGTTTGCCTCTCGATCACGCGCGCGTGGGTTCGCCCCGGCCTGCGGCCGCGGGAGTTGGTGAAATCAGACATTTGCGGAAAGCGGTCATCAAAAGCCCTCGCGTAGCCATCGTCCGACCTTTCCGAAATAACCGCCCGTCCCTGTCCTGACCTGCTGCCGCGTATGCCGCGGTTCGACATGTTCCTGGTGGACATATTGCGGGTAGACGAGAAGACCGGCCGGCACCGCGAACGCGGCGTTCTTCGCCTCGTTGGGCAAGCGGCCGAAACCGAGCGGACGCCCGACCCGCACGGGCCGGCCGAGAATCTGCGTTCCGAGCTCGACGAGGCCGGTGAGCTGCGAGGCGCCGCCGGAGAGCACGACACGGCCCTTGGGCTCGGCGGCGAACGGCGAATCCTTCAACTTGTCCCGAACCATTTCGAAGACTTCCTCGGCACGGTGCTTGACGATGTTGGCGATGGTGGCGCGCGAAACGATCTGCGGCAGATCCTGGTCGTCACCGGCTGTCGGTACAGACATCAGCTCACGCGAGTCCGATCCGCCGGTGATGACGGTGCCGTATAACGTCTTGATTCGCTCGGCATCGGCAATGGTCGCCGAGAGTCCGCGCGCAAGATCCATCGTGATGTGTTGCCCGCCGACCGCAAAACCGGCCGCGTGCACGAAGCGGCCTCCCGAATAGACCGCGATGGTGGTGGTGCCCGCCCCCATCTCGACGACGGCGGCGCCGAGATCGGCCTCGTCGTCGGTGAGCACCGACAGGCCGGCCACATAGGGGCTCGCCGCCATGGCTTCGACGTTGAGATGGCAGCGTTCCACCGCCAGCATCAGGTTTCGCGCCACCGTGGCGTCGCAGGTGACGACGTTCATGTCGACACCGAATTGATGGGCAACCATGCCGCGGGGATCGCGGATGCCCTTGACGCCGTCGAGCGTGTAGCCGACCGGCAGCGCGTGCAGCACGGTGCGGCCCTCGCCGGTGGCGTGGCGCATGCCGGTGGAGGTGACGCGGCTGACATCGGCCGGCGTCACCGCGCCGCCGCGGATATCGGCGGCAGCTTCGACGAGCTGGCCGGAGAGCCGGCCACCGGAGACCGACAGCAGCACGGACTCGACCCGCACCTTGGCCATTTTCTCGGCAAGCCCGACGGCCTGGCGGACCGCCTGCTCGCATTCGCCGAGATCGACCACCGCGCCGGCCTTCATGCCGCGCGACTGGATCTGGCTGTAACCGATCAGCTCCACCGCATGGGTACGGCCTTGCAGGGCTTCGCTCGGCGCCGACGGCTTCAGGCGGGCGATCATGCAGGCGATCTTGCTGGTGCCGATGTCGAGGCAGGCGACGAGGCCACCGCGCTTGTGCGGCATCGGGCGCGTCTTCGGCGTCTGGGTGCGATCAAGACCGGTCATGCGGCGTCCCCGGCCTTCTTTTTCTTCTTCTCCTTGAACAGATCCTCGCGCGCCTTGGCGGCGTCGTCGGACAGCTGCACCACCAGACGATCGGGCAGGCGCATGTCGATGGCGACGATGTCCTTCGAGAACAACCGGTCATCCTTGTCGAGCTTGGACAGCGCGGCGAGCGCGTTGCCGACATCCTGCTCGGGCAGGCGGACGTCGAGGCCGTCCTTCAGCCTCAGGTTCCAGCGGCGCTCGCCGACATAGATCGCGGCCTTGGTGACCGAGTTGACCTGCGGATAGCGTGCGAGCAGCGCCAGGAAGTCGCGGGCCTGGGTGTCGGCGCCCTTGCCGACCACCAGCGGCAGCGACAGGAACCGGCGCGACACATAGGGTTCGAGCAGCGCGCCGTCGTCGGCGATGACGGAGAGCCGGCCGGCCTCCTGCCACAGCGCGAACGCCTTGCGCTCGGTGATCTCGATCATCAGCTGGCCCGGATAGAGCTTGAGCACGGTCGCGTCCGCAATCCAGGGATTGGCCTTGAGCTTGTCGCGGACGTCGTCGGCATCGAGGAACAGCAGCGAGGAGCGGCCGCTGACGCCGCCGATCGCGAGGATCTCGTCCTGGCTGAGCTGCTTGCGACCGTTGATCACGACCGAGGTGATGCGGAAGCCGGCCGAATTGGCCATGGCGTTGCGCGCGTCGCTGACGGCGGTGATGAAATCATGGAGATGGCCGCCCTTGACGATGCCGAGGCCGCAGCTGCCGATCAGCAGCAGCGCGGTCATGCTGATCCCGACCCGGCGCGGCAGATAGCGCTCGACCAGCGCGATCAGACGCGGCGGCGGCTCGCGTTCGACGACGGCCTTGGCCTTGATTTTCTGCTTGGCGGTGACCCGCTTCTGGTGAAGCCGTTGCTGGCGCTTATCCTGCACCCACTCGCGCAGAAGCACGACCGCTCCGATAGCGGCCGCCTTCAGGTCAGCTTGGGGCCTCAGCGATCTCAAAAACGACCGGGTGAGGCTTCCTGCTCCATCCATTGCACGAGCTCGTCAACAGTTTGCCCGCAACACTGCGCGGGCCCTGGCGAACATGACGTCTCGGACGTGCCGGGCCGGGTACTGGTCTTCGGCAGAAGAAACCGCTCCCCTTCAAAACGTTCGCCGATCGGATCCTTCCCAAACGGTTCACGCGCCGGCAGCCAAAACGCCATATGCGCCGCCAGCGTTAACCTTCGGATGTCCTGGTAAACAAAAGGTAAAATTCGTTAACGCGGGATGCTTTTTGCCCAGGCGAGTGAGGCAGTTGCGCCACGATGTCCGGCATTTTACCGGTTTTGGCCGCCAAACCGGGCGCTTTCGCCCGTCTGGCCGTTAACCAATCCTAACTATTTCCGCACGCCCCGCTCGGCGAGCTCGATCAGGCCACGGAGGAAGTCGACAAATGCGATGCCCTCGGCCTTCAGCGCCTTGGGGTAGAGCGAGGATTTGGTCAGCCCGGGCAGCGTGTTGGTTTCGAGATAGACCAGCCCCTTGTCCGAGACGATGAAGTCGGAGCGGGAATAACCGGTGCAGGACATCGCGCGGTGCGCCAGCATGGCCTGCGTCTTGAGCGCGGCGGTCACCTCCGGGGTGAAGCGGCCCGGGCAGATCTCCTGGGTCGTCGACAGCAGATATTTTGCGGCGTAGTCGAAACTGCCCTCGCCCGGAATGATCTCGATCGGCGGCAGCGAGATGATCGACCCATCGGTGCGCTCGAGCACACCGCAGGTCGCCTCGACGCCGGCGATGTAGGGCTCGATCACGTACTCCTCGTGCTTGGCCGCGTTGCGGACGGCAACGAGATCCTGCCTGGCGTTGACGAAGATCAGGCCGTAGCTCGAGCCGTCACGCGCCGGCTTTGCGATCAGCCTGCCATACTCGGCGAAGGCGTCGTCGATGTTGTCGAGCGCGATGTTTGCCGGCGGCGTCACACCGCCAAGCGCGGCAAAACGTTTGGCCGCGATCTTGTCGAAGGCGAGATGCGAGGAGGCTGAGCCGGAGCCAGTGAAGGGAACGCCGCGCGTCTCACACATCACCTGCAATTCGCCGTTCTCCGCAGCTCCGCCGTGCAAGCTCAGCACGAGGACGCGGTCTTCGGCCTTGGCTTTGTCGAGCGCCTGTGGCAGCGGAATTCCGCGCGTGCCCGGCTTGAACTCGTCTTCGAATGGACGGGTATGCTCGAGCAGTTGCTTGGACTGCACGACATGCACCTTGTCCTCGACATCCCACCACCACAGATCGGCCTCGGGCAATGCCTGATGCAGCGCCTGGGCTGAAGCCACTGAAACCAGACGCTCGCGGTTGGAGCCGCCGAAGAGGATGGTGATGCGCATGTTCATGGTCCGCAATTTCTCCAATTCGTCATTCCGGGGCGCGACGAAGTCGCGAACCCGGAATCCATTTCTCCACCGAATCTGCGGCCCGATGGATTCCGGGCTCTCGCTTCGCGAGCCCCGGAATGACGGTGATCATGAAATCCCGATCCGCTTGATTTCCCAGTGCAGCTCAATTCCGGAATTCGCCTTCACGCGTTCACGCACGGTCTCGCCCAGCGTCTCGATGTCGTGCGCGGTGGCATCGCCCGTATTGATCAGGAAATTGCAGTGCATCTGCGAGACCTGCGCGCCCCCGACGCGCAAGCCACGGCAACCGGCGGCATCCACCAGCTTCCAGGCGGAATGGCCGGGCGGATTCTTGAAGGTCGAGCCGCCGGTCTTCTCGCGGATCGGCTGCGCGGTCTCGCGGTGGGACTGCACCTCCGCCATCCGCGCGCGGATGGCCTCGGCATCCCTGATCTCGCCGCGAAAGCGCGCGGACGTGAAGATGATGGAGGGGTCGACGCCGCTGTTGCGATAGACGAATTTCATGTCCGCGTTGGAGAAGACGTGCGTGGTGCCGTCGCGCCCGACGCCGCGCGCCTCGATCAGCACGTCCTTGGTCTCGCCGCCATTGGCACCGGCATTCATGCGCAGCGCGCCGCCGATCGTGCCGGGTATGCCGAAATAGAATTCGAGCCCGCCGATATTGGCGCCAGCCGCAACCTCCGCGACGCGCTTGTCGAGCGCAGCCGCGCCGGCGGTGACGATGTCGCCACTCGCGGCAGCCTCGCCGAACGCGCGCGGTGCGAGGCGGATCACCGCGCCCGCAATGCCGCCATCACGCACGATCAGGTTGGAGCCGACGCCGACGACATAGACCGGGATGTCCTTGGCCAGATGCGCGAGGAAGTAGGCGAGATCGTCCTCATCCGCCGGCGTGAACAGCACCTGCGCCGGCCCGCCGACGCGAAACCAGGTCAGCTCGGCCAGCGACTGGTTCGCGAGCAGCCGGCCGCGCAACTCCGGCATCGCGGCTTTGAGCTCGGGTGTGATGTCGGGGAAGCTCATTGGATGTCCGGAAGGTTTGGAAACCAGACGCCGCGACGAAGCATCACGCCAATATTTGGAGCAACATGATTTTGGTCAAGGTCATCAATGCTTCGCACTTCCGTCGAGCTATCGACTATTGATTCTTCGTCTGGCTGTCCCGTCAGAACTCTCCGCGCTTCGGCCAGGAGATGCATCGCGTCTTGCCAATCCCGAGCTGTAATGCCGAAACCAAGCGGAACATCTCGCAACTGCAGCCAAAGGACCTTCATCCCAACGCCTTCAATTGGTCCGGCAACGCATAGGCCCATTGCGTGATGTTGCCGGCCCCCAGACACACCACGAGATCGCCGGACTTCGCCAGTCCCTTGACGATGCCTGCAAGCTCCGGCGCCGCCGGCAGCGGGATCACCTCGCGGTGGCCGTGCGCGCGCAGGCCCGCGACGAAATGATCGCGGTCGATGCCGTCGATCGGGCTCTCGCCCGCGGCATAGACGTCGGCGACGACGACCGCATCCGCGTCGTTGAAGCAGGTGCAAAATTCCTCGAACAGCGATTGCAGGCGGGTGTAGCGATGCGGCTGCACCACGGCGATGATCCTGCCGTTGGTGGATTCGCGTGCCGCTTTGAGCACCGCTGCGATTTCGACGGGGTGATGGCCGTAATCGTCGATCACGGTGATGCCGTTCCACTCGCCTGTCTTGGTGAAGCGGCGCTTGACGCCGCCGAAGCCGGCGATTGCCTTGCGGATCGCATCGTCAGGGACGCCGAGCTCGCGCGCGACCGCGATCGCGGCCGTCGCGTTGGAGGCGTTGTGACGACCGGGCATCGGCAGCATGAGATCGGCGATCTCGTGCACGGCGCCCGTCTTGCGATCGTGGAACGCGACCTTGAACTTCGAGCCGCCGCCCATCGGGGTCAGGTCGAGAAGCCGCACATCGGCCTGCGGGTTCTGGCCGTACGTGATGATACGGCGATCCTCGATCTTGCCGACGAGGGTCTGCACCACCGGATGATCGATGCACATCACGGCAAAGCCGTAGAACGGCAGGTTCTCGACGAAGTGCCGGAATGCGTCCTGCACGGCATCAAACGTCTTGAAGTGGTCGAGATGCTCAGGGTCGACATTGGTGACGATCGCGACATCCGTCGGCAGCTTCAGAAACGTGCCGTCGCTCTCGTCGGCTTCCACCACCATCCAGTCGCCGGCGCCGAGACGCGCGTTGGAGCCGTAGGCGTTGATGATGCCGCCATTGATCACGGTCGGATCGAGCCCGCCCGCATCCAGCAGCGTTGCGACCATCGTGGTCGTGGTGGTCTTGCCATGCGTGCCGGCGATCGCGACGCAGCTCTTGAGCCGCATCAATTCGGCCAGCATCTCGGCGCGGCGCACCACGGGAATGCGCCGCTCGCGCGCGGCCATCAGCTCCGGATTGTCGCGCTTGATCGCGGAGGACACCACGACGACTTCGGCGCCGTCGACATTCTCGCTCCTGTGGCCGACCGAGACCTTCGCGCCCTTCTTGCGCAGACGGTCGAGATTGTAATTGTCCGAGGCGTCCGAGCCCTGCACGGCATAGCCGAGATTGACCAGCACCTCGGCGATGCCGCTCATGCCGATCCCGCCGATCCCGACGAAGTGGATGGGTCCGATCTCGCGCGGCAGTCTCATGCTTTATCCCGTCGTTCCGTCGTCATGCCCGGGCTTGTCCCGGGCATCCACGAATCCCTACTACTTCATGCAAGACGTGGATGGCCGGGACAAGCCCGGCCATGACGGCAAAAGCAGGAAATTTGGCCGGTTTCGCGTCAGATTCCCGCGACCTTGACCACCAGATCGGCCAGCCGCTCGGCGGCGTCGAGCCGTCCTGCTCCTTTCGCCGCGGCGGCCATGGCGGCAAGCCGCGCCGGCTCGGCGGCAAAACCGGAGATCTCGGCGGCGAGGCGGTCGGAGGTGAACTCGGTCTGCGGGATGCGGATCGCGCCATCGACCTTGGCCAGCACGCCGGCATTGGCGAACTGGTCCTGGTCGATCGCACCCGGCAGCGGCACCAGGATCGAGGGCCGGCCGATCGCGGCGAGCTCGGCCACGGTGCCGGCACCGGAGCGCGACACCACCAGATGGTTCGATGCCAGCCGTGCCGGCAGATCGGTGAAGAACGGCGCAAGCTCGGCCTTGATCTTGAGCTTGTCGTAGACCGCGCGCACGCGGGTCATGTCCTCGTCGCGGACTTGCTGGGTGAGGATAAGCCGGCCCCACAAAGCGGGCTCGAGCCGTTCGATCGCGCCAGGCACGATATCGGCCATGATGCGCGCGCCCTGGCTGCCGCCGACGACAAGCAAACGCAGCGGACCATTCACTTCGGGTGCGGCATATTGCACCGCCGCTGCCGCAAGGACCGCCGGCCGCATCGGCGTGCCGACCGTGGTGGTCTTGCCCGACAGCGCAGGATCGCGGTCGAGCACGCCGGGCAACGACGTTGCGATGGCGTTCACACGGCTCGACAGGAAACGGTTGGCGCGACCAAGCACCGCATTGGCGTCATGGATGATGCCGGGCACGCCGGCGAATTTGGCCGCCACCAGCGGCGGCAATGTCGGATAGCCGCCGAAGCCAACGACAGCCATGGGCTTCAATCGCTTGATCAGGCGGTAAGCAGCGAGGGTGCCGGTCGCAAGCGTCAGGCCGGCATAAGCGAGCTGGACCGGATTGCGGCCGCGCGCGGTCTCGCTCGCGACGACGTCGATCATGTCCTTGCTGAACAACCCGCTATAGCGCAGCGCCCGATCATCGGTGACGAGACGGACGCGAAAGCCGCGCCGGATCAACTCGACGCCGAGCGCCTCGGCCGGAAACAGATGGCCGCCGGTGCCGCCCGCGGCGAGAAGAATCAGAGGGGATTGGTCCATGGATCACGTTTTACAGTGTCTCCCCCGTCATTGCGAGCGGAGCGAAGCAATCCAGAATCCCTCCGCGGGGGCAGTCTGGATTGCTTCGCTGCGCTCGCAATGACGGCTTACGCGTAACTCCGCATCGCCTCGGCGTGGCCAATCGACTCCACCTCGGTGCGCGGACGCAGCCGCGTCAGGGCCAGCATCATGCCGACGCCGTAAGCCAGCGACACGATCGAGGAGCCACCATAGGAGATGAACGGCAGCGTCATGCCCTTGGCAGGGATGAGTTGGAGGTTCACCGACATGTTGATCGCCGCCTGCACGCCGAACAGGATCGCAAGACCCGACGCCGCAAAGCGCGAGAACATGTCCTCGTTGGCATAGGCGCGCGACAGCGTGCGGATCACGACGAAGGCGAACAGCGCCAGCATGGCAAGGCACAGGACGATGCCGAACTCCTCGGCGGCGACCGCGAACACGAAATCGGTGTGACTGTCCGGCAGGCTGCGCTTGGCGATACCCTCGCCCGGTCCGAGGCCGAACCAGCCGCCGTTGTAGAAAGCCTCCATCGCGGTATCGACCTGGAAGGTGTCGCCGGAGGCCGGATTCATGAAGCGCTTGATGCGGCCGGCAACGTGCGGGACGAACAGATAGGCGCTGAACAGGCCGGCCGCGCCAATGCCGGCGAGGCCGAACACCCAGATCATGCGCATGCCCGCGATGAAGAACAGCGAGCCCCACACCATCAGGATCAGCATGGTCTGTCCGAAGTCCGGCTCCATCACCAGCAGCGACACCAGCATCAGCAGCAGCACCAGCGCCATCGAGGTCGCCGGCATCTCCGGCCGCTTGGTCGATTCCGCGAACAGCCAGGCCGCGATGACGACGAAGGACGGCTTTGCGATTTCGGAGGCCTGGATGTTGACGCCGAGCAGCGTGATCCAGCGGCGCGAGCCCTTGACCTCGGGGCCGATGGCGAGCGTCACCACGATCAGGATGATGCTGAGCGTGAAGATGATCAGCGCGGAACGGCGGATTGCGCGCGGCGACAGGAAGGAGACGCCGAGCAGCACCATGAAGGACGGCGCCAGGAACATCACGTGCCGGCTGAAGAAGTGGAAGGGATCGAGCCCGATGCGGGTCGCGACCGACGGGCTCGCCGCCAGCGACAGGATCACGCCGGTCAGCATCAGCAACAGGATCGCGCCGAACAGCGGCTTGTCGACGGTCCACCACCACTCGGAAAAGGGGGTGCGTTCTTCACGGGAGAGCATGGGCGGCCGCTTTCGGACAGAGATAGTCCATTGGTCGCCGAGGTTGGTTACCGCAGGGTTAAGGAAGTGGGGATGATTGGAGATGATCTCCGCTGCCGCGGCAAAACACGCTGTCATGCCCCGGCTTGACCGGGGCATCCAGTACGCCGCGGCCTCTCGGCTCAATCATGACCGCCTCTGGAATACTGGGTCGCCCGGTCAAGCCGGGCGACGACAGCGGAGATTGTGACGGCGAGCTTCGCTACACACCGCTGGTCGATGCCAGCGCGCTCACTCGTAATTGATCGTGACATCCCCCGCGCGCGGATCGCGCTTGTAGATCTCGGCTGCCTCCGGAATGAAACCGACCCTGACCGCCCGCTCGCTGCTCCAGGCGCCCACGACCTCGAGATGCCCACGCACGCTGACAAAAGTCGGCGTGCTCTCGGGCGAGAATGTCCGGCCTCGGGCGACGATGCTGGCTTGCGTGCTGTCGGGCACCGTCGCGCCGCACGACTTCCAGACCACGACGACCAACTGACTGCCACTTGGCGAGGCGAACAACTTCTGGCGAACGACGCGGCACGCACCGAATTGGTCCATGACATTGTCGATCAGCACGACGCAGAGGAAACCGATGGGAATAGCGAGAGCGGCGACGACAATTGCGATCCGGCGTCGCCGCGACATTCTCACACCACCGGCTTCACGCCCGGCAGCGCCTGCACCAGTTCGCGGAACCTGGTGCCGCGGATCTCGAAATTGCGGTACTGGTCAAAGGACGCGCAGGCCGGCGACAGCAGCACCACCGGGTCCTTCAAGCCCGATGCTTCCGCATCGCGCGCAGCGTGCTCGACCGCGACATCAAGGGTCTGGCTGATCTCGTGCGCGACGGTGCCGAGCGTTCCCGAAAATTCCTGCGCCGCCTCGCCGATCAGATAGGCCTTGCGGATGCGGGGGAAAAAGCCGGACAGGCTGGTGATGCCGCCCGCCTTGGGCTTGCCGCCGGCGATCCAGAAGATGTCGGCGAAGGACGACAGCGCATGCGCGGTGGCATCCGCATTGGTGCCCTTGGAATCGTTCACGAACAGCACGTTGCCGCGGCGGCCGACCTGCTCCATGCGATGCGCCAGGCCGGGAAAACTGCGCAGGCCGTTCTGCAGCACATCGAGGCTGATGCCCATCGCAAGCGCGGCCGCAGCGGCGCACGCGGCATTCTGCGCATTGTGCAGACCGCGCAGCGAACCGATGCCGCCGAGCGTGGCGATCTCGCTGCGGGCGCCGCCCGAGGTGCGCACGATGGTGCCGTGCTCGACATGGATGCCTGACGCCAGCGGATTCCTGACGGAGATGCGCACCACATTCCTGCCGGCACGATCGAGCCGGTCGGCGATGTCGCGGCAATAGCCGTCGTCGACGCCGACTATGGAAGTGCCGCCGGCCTGCACGGCCGCAACGAGGCGCTCTTTCACTGCCGCGTAGTGCTCGATCGTGCCGTGGCGATCGAGGTGATCCTCGCTGACATTGAGCAGGATACCGACGGACGGATCGAGCGAGGGCGTGAGGTCGATCTGGTAGGACGACATCTCGATCACGTGGACGCGGCCCATTCCGGGCGGCTCCAGCGACAGGATCGCGGTGCCGATATTGCCGCCCATCTGGGTGTCGTAGCCGGCAACTTTCGTCAGATGCGCGATCAGCGCCGTCGTGGTCGATTTGCCATTGGTGCCGGTGATGGCCACGAACGGCGCGTCGGGCGCGTGCCGCCGCCGCTCGCGGCAGAACAGCTCGATGTCGCCGATCACCTCGACCTCAGCCTCGCGCGCCTTCAGCACGCTCCAGTGCGGCACCGGATGGGTGAGCGGCACGCCCGGCGCGAGCACGAGCGCCGCGAAATTCGCCCAGGAGACGTTGCGCAGATCGGCGCTGATGAAGCCGGCCTGCACCGCCTTGGCGACGTTCTCGGTATTGTCATCGGCGGCGATCACCTCGGCGCCGCCCGCTTTCAGCGCGTGGCAGGAGGCAAGTCCCGAACCGCCGAGGCCGAACACCGCGACCGTCTTGCCGGCAAAGGAGGTGACCGGGATCATCGATCGATCACCGCAGCTTCAGCGTGGACAGGCCGGCGAGCGCCAGCATCACCGAGATGATCCAGAAGCGGATCACGATCTGTGGCTCGGTCCAGCCGAGCTGCTCGAAATGGTGGTGGATCGGCGCCATGCGGAAGATGCGCTTGCCCGTCAGCTTGAACGACACCACCTGCACGATCACCGAGACCGCCTCCAGCACGAACAGGCCGCCGATCACGGCGAGCACGATCTCGTGCTTCACCGCGACCGCGATCGAGCCCAGCATGCCGCCGAGCGCGAGCGAGCCGGTGTCGCCCATGAAGATCGAAGCTGGTGGGGCATTGAACCAGAGAAAACCGAGCCCTGCTCCCAACAGCGCGCCGCAGAGCACGGCGAGTTCGCCGGTGCCCGCGACGTATTTGATCTGGAGATAGTCGGCGAACACCGCGTTGCCGGCGAGATAGGCGATCATCGCAAAGCTCGCGGTCGCGATCATCACCGGGACGATGGCGAGGCCGTCGAGACCGTCGGTGAGGTTCACCGCATTGCCGGCACCGACGATGACGAAGGCGCCGAATACGACGAAGAACCAGCCGAAATGCAGCACGGTGTCCTTGAGGAAGGGGATCGTCAGCGCGGTCGAGGCGGGATCGCGGTTCAACCGCACCAGCGCATAGCAGGCGACCAGCGCGATGATGGCCTCGATCAGAAGGCGCAGCTTGCCGCCGAACCCGCTCGTGGTCTGCTTGGTCACCTTGAGGTAATCGTCGTAGAAGCCGACGAAGCCGAAGCCGAGCGTCACCGCAAGCACGATCCAGACATAGGGATTGAGCGGATTGCACCACAGCACCGTGCCGACCGTGAGGCCGGACAGGATCATCAGCCCGCCCATGGTGGGCGTGCCCTTCTTGGCCAGATGCGATTGCGGACCGTCGGTGCGGATCGGCTGGCCCTTGCCCTGCCGGATACGCAAATGGTCGATGATCCAGGGCCCGAACAGGAACACGAACAGCGCGCCGGTGACGATGGCCCCGCCGGTGCGGAAGGTGATGTAGCGGAAGACGTTCAAAACGGTGCGCACTGCACCGAAACCCGGAAATGTGTTGGAGAGCTCGATCAGCCAGTAAAACATTCAGTCGGTCCTATGGCGCCTTTCGCGCATGACATTCGCGATGGCCTCGACGTGTCTCACGCCCCTTCGCTGATCTTCATCGTGGGTCGGGCGACCCTGGAGAAACCGGACGACGGCGCGCCGCAAGGGGCGGGATTCGGGAACTGCGCCTTCCAAGCAGTTTACGCCTTTGCCTGCAAGGCGGCCACTAGGCCCGGGACAAACTTGTTGACCCAAAACATCTTCTTGCTGCCCTTGACAACCACGACATCGCCTGCCTTCAGCAGGCTGGCGACCTCGCCGGCTTTCAGCGTCGCAGGATCGTCGTGCCAGCCGAGGCCCTTGCCGGCGGGAAGCACGTCGTAGAGGTGACGCATCAGCGGCCCGACGCAATAGATGCCGTCGATGCCGTCGAGATGCTTGGCAAGGCCGGTGTGATAGCCCGGCGCATCGTCACCCAGTTCCAGCATGTCGCCGAGCACCGCGATGCGGCGGCCGCCTGTGACGTTGCGCGCCTGCAGGCTTTGCAGCGCGGCGGCAATGCTCGCCGGATTGCCGTTGAAGCTGTCGTCGATCACGGTGACGCCGCCGGCCGCCTGCTCCACACCGCGACCGGTCATGATGCCGACGCGGTCGAGCTTGATCGCGAGCGTCGCGACATCGAGATGCGCGGCATGGACGGACGCCAGCGCGGCGAGCGCATTCTGCACGCGGTGCGGCGCGCCCGGCGTCAGGCTGAAGGCGATCTCCTTCTTGCCGATCGCGGCCACGACCTGCCAGCTCTCGCCATGCGGGGCATGCGCGACCTCATGCACCTCGGCCTTCTCGCCGAAGCGCACCACCTTGCCCTTCCAGTCCGGCGCCTTGATGCCTGATGGCAGCACCAGCACGCCGCCCTCGGGCAGTCCGAGCGCGATCGACACCTTCTCGCGTCTGATCGCATCGAGCGAGCCGAGCTTTTCCAGATGCACCGGCTGGACGTTGACGACGAGCGCGACGGTCGGCCGCGTCAATTCGCTCAGCCGCGCGATCTCGCCCGGCTGGTTCATGCCCATCTCGACGACCCAGAGGCTGGCATCGGGCCGGGCATTGCACAGCGTCAGCGGCACGCCCCAGAAATTGTTGAAGCTCGAGGGGCTGGCATAGGCATTGGGATAGGCCGCCAGGAATTCCTTCGTGCTGGTCTTGCCCGCGCTGCCCGTCAATCCGATCACCGGGCCCTTGAAACGCGCGCGCGCGGCGCGGGCGAGGCCCCAGAGGCCGTCGATCAGCGTGTCCTTCACGACGATCTGTGGAATGCGGATGCCCGCGATCTCGTGCGGCACGATCATCGCGGCCGCGCCGGATGCCTCCGCCTTGTCCGCGAACTCCCAGCCGTCGCGCGCGCTGGCGAAGGCGGAGATGAAACCGCCGCTCGGCGTGCCCGATAGCGCCACGAACAGGCTGCCCGGCTTCACCAGGCGGCTGTCCTGGGTGACGAAATCGATCGGGGCATCCGGGAACGATCCTGTTGCGCCCAGTGCACGCGCCACCTCGGCAACCGTCCATAATGGCCCGCTCATGCGCCCCTCGCTGCTAACGCGGCGGCAACCGCTTCGTGATCACTGAACGGCAGGACCTCGCCGCCGACGATCTGCCCGGTCTCGTGGCCCTTGCCGGCGATCAGCAGCGCATCGCCCTCTTCCAGCTCCTCGATCGCAGCGCGGATCGCGGCCGCACGGTCGCCGATCTCGCGCGCGCCCCTGGCGGTGGCGAGAATCGCGGCACGAATGGACTCCGGCTTCTCGCTGCGCGGATTGTCGTCGGTGATGATGATCCCATCGGCATTCTCCGCCGCGATCTCGCCCATGATCGGACGCTTGCCGGCATCGCGATCGCCGCCGGCGCCGAACACGACGATCAGCCTTCGTTTGGCGTAGGGCCGCAGCGCCTGCAGCGCCTTCGCCAGCGCATCGGGCTTGTGCGCGTAGTCGACGAACACAGGCGCGCCGTTGCGCTCGCCGACGCGCTCGAGCCGGCCCTTGGCGCCTTCGAGATGTTCGAGACTTGCGAACACATCGGTGGCATCGCTGCCGGTCCCGATGGCGAGGCCGGCCGCGACCAACGCGTTCTCGATCTGGAATTCGCCGACCAGCGGCAGCCGGACCGTGGTGCGCCTGCCGCAATGTTCGAGCTCAAGGACCTGCGAGAAACCGTCGACCGCGGCGCCGGAAAGCCGAATGCCCTCGCCCGCCCCGTCCCCTTTGGAGCCGACCGCTATCACGCGCAGGCCGCGCGAGGTCGCGGCCTCGATCGCCTCGGTCGAGCACTCATGATCGGCGGAGATCACCGCGGCACCGCCCGGCGGCACGAGCTCGCGGAACAGCCGGAGTTTTGCCGCGAGGTAATGCGCGACGGTCGGATGGTAATCCATGTGGTCGCGCGTGAGATTGGTGAAGCCGCCGGCGGCAACGCGCACGCCATCGAGACGATATTGATCGAGGCCGTGGGACGACGCCTCGAACGCAAGATGCGTGACGCCCTCGCGCGCGATCTCGTCGAGCTGCCGGTGCAGCGCGATCGGATCAGGCGTGGTCAGCGAGCCATAGACGGTGCGCTTTGATGAGACGAGACCGATGGTGCCGATGCTGGCCGAGGCATGGCCGAGCCGCTCCCAGATCTGGCGCGTGAAAGCGGCCACCGAAGTCTTGCCGCTGGTTCCGGTGACCGCGGCGATCGTCGCAGGCTGGCCCGGGAAAAATCGTGCCGCAGCGAGCGCCAGCGCGCGGCGCGGATTGTCGACGGCGACGAACGGCACCTTGCAGCCATCGGGGGCATGATCTCCGACCACGGCGACCGCACCGGCCGCAATGGCCGCGTCGATGAAGCGCGCACCGTCGGTCTTGCTGCCGGCGAGTGCGAAGAAGAGATCGCCCGGCTTGACCACGCGGCTGTCGAGGGCAATGCCTGTTACCTCGAGCGCAGTAATTGCGGGCTCGAGCGCGGCATCATTGCCCAAAACGTCCTGGACTAAGAGATCACGCAGCTTCATGGTCTTCCAGTCGCCGTGTCCGGCCGAATCCAGAGGGAAATCCCCGACTCAGCAGCGACTACGGCCCACCCGATTGATTACTGGGTTGTCCTGGATGTCGCAAGAATAAGGCGGTCCGCGGGCGGCAGGTCGTAGCGGGGCTCGATGCCGAGAAGCGGTCCGATACGGGTAATGACGTTGCCCGCGGTCGGAACGGCGTTCCAGCCCGAGGTGATGAAGCCGTAGGTTTCCTTCAGCGGCTGCGGCTCGTCGAGCATAATCAGGAGCTGGTATTTCGGCTTGTCAGCCGGCAGGATCGCGGTGAACGCGGTCAGCACCTTCTTCTTGGCATAGCGGCCGTTGATCACCTTTTCGGCGGTGCCGGTCTTGCCGCCGATATAATAACCGGGAACATTCGCCTTCTTGGCGGTGCCGATCTCCGCGTTCAGTCGCATCAGGAACCGCATCTTGTCCGACGTCTCGGGCTTGATCACGCGCTTGGCGATCGCCCGCGCCTCGTCCTCGGAGCGCTTGAGGAAGGTCGGCGGAATCAGAAGTCCACCGTTCGCAAGCGCGCTGACCCCCATCACGGCCTGCAGCGGCGCGACCGCCATGCCGTGGCCGAAGGCGATGGTAATGGTGTTCAGATCGCTCCAGCGGCGCGGCAGGATCGGCGAGGCGCTCTCCGGAAGCTCGGTGCGCAGCCGCTCCGTCTGCCCCATCTTGCGCAGGAACGCCTTGTGCGCCTCCACGCCCTGCGACAGCGCGATCCGCGCCGCACCGACGTTGGAGGAGAAGGTGAACACCTCTTTCATATTCAGGAAGCGGCCCTTCGGCTCGTCGTCATGGATCGCGAACTTGCCGTAGTGCAGCGGCCCGCGCGCATCCCACAGCGAATCGAGGCCGTACTTGCCGGTGTCGAGCGCCATCGCAAGCGTGAACGCCTTGAAGGTCGAGCCCATCTCGTAGACGCCGGTGGTCAGGCGGTTGATGCGGTCGGGGTCGTGCGCTTCCTTCGGATTGTTCGGATCGAAATCGGGCACCGAGACCATCGCGATGATCTCGCCGGTGTTGACGTTGGTCACGAGGCCGGAGGCCGCCTTGGTGTGAAACTTTTCCTTGGCCTTCAAGAGCTCGTCACGCAGCGCATGCTCGACGCGCAGATCGACCGACAGCTCGATCGGCTTCTGCAGCCGGTCGATGGCAAAGCCGGCGCGATGGAGATCGGCGAGGCCCTGATTGTCGAGCCACTTCTCCATGCCGGCGATGCCCTGGTTGTCGATGTTGACCAGACCAATGAGGTGGGCGACCTCGTTGCCGGTCGGATAGACGCGCTTGTTCTCGCGCAGGAAGCCGATGCCGGGAATGCCAAGCTTGTGGATGTCCTGCTGCTGCTTCGCCGTGATCTCGCGCTTGAGCCAGACGAAGCCCTTGCGCGACGACAGGCGCTCGCGCACCTCTGCCTCGTCGAGGTCGGGCACGGTCGCGGTCAGCAGCTCGATCGCCTCGTCCTTGTCGATGATGCGGCGCGGTTCGCCGAACATGCTGGCCGCCTTGACGTCGGTCGCGAGGATCGCGCCGTTGCGGTCGACGATGTCGGGCCGCGCGGTCGCCACCACCTCCTGCGCGGCGGCGCGCCGCGCTCCATGCGCGTCGGCGCCGACCGCGAACATCACGAGCCGGCCGCCGATCAGGGCGTAGACGGTTCCAAAGGCCAGCATTGCGAGGCCTACGCGCGCGCGCGCCTTCGCGGCGCGATCGACGTTGCGCCCGTAGAGCAGGCTGCGGATCAGGCGCTGGCGCCAGGGTTCGGTAGGTTTGGCCGGAGGCGTACCGCTCATTGCTTGTCCTCGGGCTGAGGTACGGAGCCCGTCACGCTATCGGGATCGCTCGCGGCTTCGATGGTGTTGATCATGGACCCGATCGGATCGGGCTCGCCCGGCCTGAACATCCGCGGCGGACGGTCCGGCAGGTTCTTCAGCGAGTCATATTGCGTACCGTTGACGGGCTTGAGCGGCAGATGCCGCTCGGCGAGGCCTTGCAGGCGCAAGGGCGCATCGAGCCTCGCCCATTCGGAGCGCAACACCGCGATCGCATCGCGCTGCTCGCGGATCTCGGCATGCAGCCGCAGCACCTTCTCGGTACGCGCGGTGGAATCCATCTTGATCCGGTAGACATAGGCGGCCGCGAAGATCAGCGCGCCGATGACGAGAAGGTGGATGAAGCGCATCTGCTAGCCGCCCCTCATCACGTCGGAGAGCTGCGGCCAGGACGACGGCTCCTCGTCACGATGCGCGGGCGCCGCGGTGCGCTCGGCGGCGCGCAGCTTGGCGGACCGGGCGCGCGGATTGCGCGCAACCTCTTCATCGCCGGCGATCACAGGCCGCCGCGTCAGCAGCTGGAAGCTCGGCGCTGTCTGCGCCACCTCCGGCAGATGCCGCGAGCCGCCGCCGGTCTTTGAACGCTCGGAGAGGAAATTCTTGACGATGCGGTCTTCCAGCGAATGGAACGAGACCACGACCAGACGACCGCCGGGCTTGAGCACGCGCTCGGCGGCGGTGAGCGCGCTCTGGAGCTCCTCGAGCTCTTCATTGACGAAGATGCGCAGCGCCTGGAACGTCCGCGTCGCCGGATGAATGTCGCCCGGCTTGGAGCGCACCACGCGGCCGACGAGATCGGCGAGCGCGCGCGTGGTGGTGAACGGCGTCTCCTGCCTGTCGGCCACGATGGCGCGGGCAACGCGGCGCGAATGCCGCTCCTCGCCGAAGAGATAGATGATGTCGGCGAGATCGCTTTCCGAGGCGCGCGCGACGACGTCGGCGGCCGTCGGCCCCGTCTGCCCCATGCGCATGTCGAGCGGACCGTCGAGACGGAACGAGAAACCGCGACCAGCCTGGTCGAGCTGCATCGAGGAGACGCCGACATCCATCACGACGCCGTCGACGGCATCGACACCCTGCGCGGCGCAGACTTCGGCGAGATTCGAAAACCTGTCTTCGACCAGCGTGAGCCGGCCGCCCGAGCGCGCAACCAAGTCGGCGCCGCCGGCGATCGCGGTGCGGTCGCGATCGATCGCGATCACCCGGGTTCCCGGCACACCGAGGATGGCGCTTGTGTAGCCGCCAGCGCCAAAGGTGCCATCGACATAGATGCCGCCCTCGCGCGGCGCGAGATGCGCGATGGCCTCGCGGCCAAGCACGGGAATGTGCGGCGCGTCGCTCATGCGACGCGCCTGGCTTGCGCGCAGGTAAAATCGGGGGCGAAGCAGCCCATCACGCCTCGAATAATTCCATGTCGCGGCGGTTCCACGACAAAGCCCCGGTACAGTCGATGCGCCGAGCCCGGCCCCAGGCGGCAGACCCGGTGTTCCCAGCGGAATATGTCGGGCAACCATGGGATTTCGAGCCAGAAACGCTTGTTGGCCGCCTCAGGACGCGGGTCGGCTCTTCACCTCTCAGTAACGGCGCTTAGCGTTAAGAAAGCGTTGATCGGCTCGTTACATCTCGAAAAGGTCGGGGAACGGTGATGCCTCATCCACACACTGGCCCAAAATGCACCCGTTAACCGACCTGCGCGATTGCGCGGACCGGAGGGTAAAGGAATAGTAAAGAGAAGGGCTTGCTCCACTCTTCGTCCGATTCCGAGTTGTTTATGCCGTCCCGTTCGTCCACGCCGCCAGGAACTGATTCGAAGCGTCAACGCGTTCTCCCGGTTCCCAAGACCGCGGCGCACCTGCGGACGTTCGAGCCGGATTCGTCGATCGTCTCCGACATCATCCCCTCGCCCAACCATGGCGAGCGCAGCAAGGGACGGCAGCCCGACATGATCCTGCTGCACTACACCGGCATGCCCGACGTCGAGGGTGCGCTGGCGCGGCTGTGCACCGCGGGCACCGAGGTGTCGGCCCATTATGTCGTGCTGGAGGATGGCCGCATCGTGCAATGCGTGCCGGAGTCGCGGCGCGCCTGGCACGCCGGCGTCTCGTCCTGGGCCGGCGAGGACGACATCAATTCCTGCTCGATCGGGATCGAGATCATCAATCGCGGCCACGATTGGGGCTATCCGGACTATCCGCTGCGCCAGATCGCAGCCGTCATCGCGCTGTGCCGCGGCATCATTCTCCGCCGCAAGATCACGCCGCAGCGCGTGCTCGGTCATTCCGACGTTGCGCCCGCGCGCAAGAAGGATCCCGGCGAAAAATTTCCCTGGCACTCCCTCGCCAATTCCGGCGTCGGTCACTGGGTGACGCCGGCACCTGTCGTGCGCGGCGAAAGCCTGATGCTAGGCACCATCAGCGACGAAGTTCTGAGCCTGCAGCAGGCGCTCGCACGCTATGGCTATGGCGTGCCGCTATCGGGCAAGTACGACGCAGCTACGATGGAAGTCGTGACCGCCTTCCAGCGCCACTTCCGCCCCGCGCGGCTCGATGGTGTTGCGGATCACTCGACATTGTCGACCCTGCAGGCGTTGCTGGCGAGCTTGCCGCCGGAAGGGACGGCTGTCGCGTCGAAGTGACGGCGCTAAAGCGCGATGGAGTCAGGTTCGATCGACGTCCGGGATCACCTCTCCCCGACGGGGAGAGGTGATCTGAGCTCTCGGTTCGCATCAATTCAACCAAAACACATCATGCTTTAGCCGTCATCGTGCAATGTGTGCGACTACTCCATCTCACGCACACGCCGGGCATAGAGCCGCCGCAACGGCTCGAGCTGCGTGGCTTCCGTTGCCAGGCGATAAGCCTCGCGCGCATCGTCCTTGCGACCGAGCCGCCGCAACAAATCGGCACGCACCGCCGGCACCATGTCGTAGCCGCCCAGCCCGCCGCGTGCGGCGATCGCGTCGACCAGGTCGAGCGCACGCGCCGGACCGTCGACCATCGAGATCGCGGCGGCATGGTTGAGCTCGATGACCGGCGACGGGCTGATGCGCAGCAGCACTTGGTAAAGGCCGGCGATCTGCGGCCAATCGGTCTGCTCAAAGCTCGGCGCACGGGCATGCAGCGCGGCAATCGCGGCCTGCACCGCATAGGCCTGCGGCCGGCCCGGCACACGCAACGCGTCATCGACGAGACGCAGGCCTTCCTCGATCTGCGCGCGATCCCAGAGTGAGCGGTCCTGCTCCTCCAGCAGCACGATGTCGCCGGCCGCGGTTTCGCGCCCGGCGCGGCGCGCATCGTGCAGCAGCATCAACGCCAACAGGCCCTTGATCGCGGCGCGATCCGGCATCAGGCGGTCAAGCAGGCGCGCAAGCCTGATGGCTTCGGCCGCGAGATCGGGCCGCATCAGGTCCGTGCCTGAGGTCGCGACATAACCCTCCGTGAAGACGAGATAGATCACGGCGAGCACACCGTCGAGCCGTGGCGCCAGCGCGTCGCGCTCGGGCACTTCATAGGGAATGCCGGCGAGCCTGATCTTCTGCTTGGCGCGGACGAGGCGCTGCGCCATCGCGTCCTCGCCGACGAGGAAGGCGCGCGCCACCTGCCCGGCGGAGAGGCCGCAGACGGTACGCAGCGTCAGCGCGACCTGAACCTCGGCCGCGAACGCCGGATGGCAGCAGGTGAAGATCAGCCGCAGCATGTCGTCGTCGAGCATCGCGGGCGGTTCGGCCGGCGCCTCTGCATTGAGCTCGAGCTCGTGCAGGAGCGCCTGCTGCTTGCCGCGAAACGCCGCCTGGCGGCGGATGCGATCGATCGCCTTGTTGCGGCCGACATTGACGAGCCAGGCACGCGGATTGTCAGGGAATTCGCCAGCCGACCAGCGCTCCAGCGCCACCGCGAACGCATCCTGCAGCGCGTCCTCGGCCAGATCGAAATCACCGACGAGGCGGATCAGGGTGGCCAGCGCCCGCCCCGCCTCGTCGCGGAAGATCTTGTCGATGTCGGCCGGGCAGATCACTTGTAGATCATGACGGGCCGGACCTCGATCGAGCCCCGCTTGGCTTCGGGAATGCGCGCCGCCAGCGCAACGGCATCGTCGATATCCTTGGCTTCGACCAAATAATAGCCGCCGAGCTGCTCGCGCGTTTCCGCGAACGGACCGTCGGTGGTCATGGTCTTGCCATCCCGTACGCGCACCGTGGTTGCCGTCGTCGTCGGCTGCAGCCCGTCGCCGGCCTTGAAGTGGCCGCTCTGGATGATCGACTGCGTGTAGGCGCCGTACTCTCCCGCCAGCTTCTGACGGTCCGCAGCGCTCATCTCGGTCATGTAGTTTTCGTTCCGGTAGATCAGCAGCAGATATTGCATCGCTTAACTCCTGTGGTTCGGGGGGTCACCGACATCAGTCGAACGGGCCAAGCCCCGAACGACATCCCCCGCGGAATTATTTTCGAGATCATTTGTAGATCATGACCGGCCGGACCTCGATTGAGCCGTTCCTGGCGCCGGGAATGCCCGCAGCCAGCGCGATCGCCGCATTGAGGTCCTTCGCCTCGACGAGGTAGTAGCCGCCGAGTTGCTCACGGGTTTCCGCGAACGGACCGTCGGTGGTCAGTATCTTGCCCTCGCGGACACGAACCGTGGTCGCGGTCGATGTCGGTTGCAGTCTATCCCCGGCCTTGAAATGGCCGCTCTGGACGATCGATTGCGTGTAGGCGGAATATTCCGTCAGCAGCTTCTGGTGGTCTGCAGGCGTCAACTGGCTCTGTTGCGCTTCGTTGCGGTAGATCAGCAGCAGATACTGCATTGCGTAAGCTCCTGTTGTCCGGCGGGATCGCCTGCATCCAGTCGAGCCGGGTCCGCGCCCAACGACATCTTCAGGATAAATTATTTACGCTGCCGCGTGCCACGATCTCTGCTTGACGAAACCGTCACAAATGCCCATTGCGTAACCGTCAGTCGGCCGGACGGCCGCTCCGGCACGGGCTGAAAGGCCGCCGGGGAGGAAAGTCCGGGCTCCCTTGACATACGGTGCCGGATAACGTCCGGCGGGGGCGACCCCAGGGAAAGTGCCACAGAGAACGAACCGCTCCCTCCTCGGAGGAAGTAAGGGTGAAAAGGTGCGGTAAGAGCGCACCGCGGGTCCGGCAACGGGGCCGGCATGGTAAACCCCACCGGGAGCAAAACCGAATAGGGACGGCGTAGCGGGCTGTTCGCGAAAGCGATAACGCCGCGGGGCGATGTCAGGCCCGCTGTCCGGGTAGGTTGCTCGAGACCATGTGCAAACATGGTCCCAGAGGAATGGCCGTCACGTATCGCTTGCGCAAGCAGGCGGTGCCCTACAGAACCCGGCTTACAGGCCGGCTGATATCTTGCAACGAGGGGTCTGGCGCAAACGCGCCGGGCCCCTCACCATTTTCACGGTGTCATTCCACGATTTCGCTTAACACAGCCATCAACGCCTCCGGCGCCGTCACATTCGGCGCGTGGCTGGCGTCGAGCTCGAAATAGCGCCAGCCATCTTCGCTCTTCGCGCGCCGTGCGAACTGCCCGAACACGTCGCCCGGCGGCGTGCGTTTGCAGTAGATGTAGCTGCGCGGCATCGTGGGCTCGCCATACGCGAGCTTCAGCTTGGTCTCGAAACATTTGAGCGGCATGTTGATGCGGCGCGCGTTGAGCCAGTCGAGATCAGCCTGCGGCGTATCTGATGGCGGCGGGTTCGGCGGGATGCGATAGCCGTCGGCAGCGGCGGCCGCCTTGCGCATCGGCTCGCGTCCACCCTCGTTGAGATCGAATAGCGACTGGCCATCGCGCGGCACGAACGCGTCGAGATAGATCAACTGTGTCACGCGCTCACGGGCGCGATCGGCAACGCCGGTGGCGACCATACCGCCATAACTGTGGCCGAGCAGAACGAGATCGTTGAGATCTTCGAACTTGATGACGTTGAGCACGTCCTGGATATGCGTCTCGAGATCAATAGCGGCACTGGCCAGATGTGAGCGCTCGCCGAGTCCTGTGTAGGTCGGCGCAATCAGGCGATGACCGGCCTGCGCCATCAACGGATGCATCTTCTTCCAGGACCATCCGCCGGACCATGCGCCATGACAGAGCAGGAAGGTTTTCGCAGGTGCGGCCATCGGCGTTTCCATCGTTCTTGTTCTGATGCGATGGAGTGTAGCGATGGCCTGCGCGATGTAAACGCCGCCAAGGAGTTCAGGCCGCGCGCGGCGCCTTGACGAACACCGGCGCGCGCTGGCCGGCGTCGCGCCGCAGCTTGCTCGCCTCGAAGCCGTGCATGCCGATCTGCCATTGCAGGCCGACGATGGCGCCCTTGGTCGGTTGCAGCAGCGCCAGCGAGGCCAACAGCGTCACCGGCAGCCACACCGCCAGTTGCAGCCAGACGGGCGGAGCATAGGCGGTCTCGACCGCGAGGATCGCCGGCACCACGAGATGGCCGACCACGACCATCACGAGATAGGCCGGGAAGTCGTCGGCGCGCTGGTGAAAAAGCTCCTCACCGCAATGGTCGCAGCTGTCCGCGACCTTCAGGAAACGGCCGAACATATGCCCTCGGCCGCAGTTCGGGCACTTGCCGCGAAACCCACGCCACATCGCCTTTGCCAAAGAGATTGAACCGGCCGCCATGACGACACCTCTTCCGTTTTTCTGATCCATACAATAATATCTCGTATCCATACATTCAAAGGATATGGGCCTAAATTGCATGGATTGGACGCCTACAATCTCGGAGCTGTCAGGGCCGCGCTACCAGCGCATCGTCGAGGCTATGGAGGCGGACATCGCCGCCGGACGGCTGGTGCGCGGCCAGCAATTGCCGACGCAGCGCGCTCTCGCCAAGGCGCTCGGCATCGACCTGACCACGGTGACGCGCGCCTACACCGAGGCGCGGCGCCGCGGCATCATGGAGGCGCGCGTCGGCCAAGGCTCCTTCGTGTCGGAAACCAGCGCCCGCCGTGCGGCCGACCTGCCGCAGCCTGTTACGATCGACCTGTCGATGAACGTGCCGCCGCATCCGCTGGAAGCGCAGCTCGACGAGCGTATCATCGCCGGCCTCGAGGCCATTCGCGCGCAATCAGGTCTGACCGCATTCCTGAATTACCAACCGCCCGGCGGCAGCGCCCATGAACGCGAGGTCGCCGCGCGCTGGATGCGCACCCGCGTTCCTCACGCCCACGCCGACAAGCTCGTGATCTTTCCGGGCGCTCAGACGATCCTGTTCAACCTGCTCGTTCATCTCGCGCGGCCGGGTGACATTGTGCTGACGGAGGCGCTCACCTTCCCCGGCATCAAGGCCGCGGCGGCGCAACTCGGCGTCAAGCTCGTCAGTGTCGCCATGGACGACGGCGGCATCCTGCCCGAGGCATTGGCGAAGGCCTGCCGCACGCACAGGCCCAAGGCCGTCTATCTCATTCCAACGCTGCACAATCCGACCACGGCGACGCTTGCCCCCGAGCGACGCAGCGCAATCGCAAAAATCATCCGCGATGCCGACACTGTTCTGATCGAGGACGATGCCTACGGGCTGCTCGACAAAACGGCCTCTCCGATCGCAAACCTGATCCCCGAGCGGACATATCTTGCGACCACGCTGTCGAAATGCATCGCACCGGCATTGCGCGTCGCCTACCTGCTGACGCCTGACAGCGACGCGCAGCTTCAGATGCGCGGGCATCTTCAGGCCACGGTGCAGATGCCGGCGCCGCTGATGGTCGCGCTTGTGACCCACTGGCTCGAGACCGGCGTTGCCGACCGGATCATCGCTGCGATCCGCAACGAGGCCGTCGGCCGCCAGCAATTGGCGCAGCGCGCGCTGAAGGGCTTCCAGTTCCAGGCCAGGCCCGCCGCCCATCACCTGTGGCTGCGCCTGCCGGACGGATGGGGCCGCCGCGAGGTCACCGCGCAGTTGTTACGCAATGGCCTCGCCGTCGTGGCCAGCGACTCCTTCGCGGTCGATGGCAACCCGCCGCATGCCGCGCGGCTCTCGCTCGGCGCCGCGCGCAATCGCGCGGAGCTCACGCAGGCACTTCGGATTCTCACCGGCGCGCTGCAGCGGCCCGCCGATACCAGGCAGATCGTCTAAAGCATGATCGGGGATCTAACCACCTCGTCTCACACTGTCGAGAAATTGCTCTCGTTCGCCGGGCGCATAACCCTGGGAAGCGCCCGGATAGAGGTCGTTGTTTTCACCGTAGGGTGCCGAGCGGATCGTCGGCCCGGAGGGCGTATAAGCAAAACTCGAGGCGGGGCCTGTGGCGATCCCTCCCTGATCGGGACGAATGGCGTGCTGCCGGTGCGCGTGGTGCACCGTGGCCGCATTCGCAGAGCCCGCCAGGGCAATCAGAAAGTTCAACGCCAAAAGAGAACGCATCGCTTTTTCTCCTATCGAGACTTGCGGATCAGCGTGCTGGGCGCGTCGAGCCGCGACAATCGAATGCTATGCGGGTTATCCATGCGTGTCGTTCGATAATGCCCGACTTTGCAGGTCGCGCTTGCAGGCGGCATGCATTGACCGCCACGCCCGCGGCTGTGCTATGCCCGGTGCGTGATCACGAACTCGCGACAACAGGAACTCCAGGGGTGGAAACCTTCACGATTGCGCTGCTTTTGTTCGGCGCGTTGGCCGGCGGCTTCGTCTCGGGGCTGGCGGGATTCGGCACGGCGCTGATGGCGCTCGGCATCTGGCTCTACGTGCTGCCGCCCTCGCTCGCAGTGCCCTTGGTGCTGATCTGTTCGGTGATCGCGCAGACCTCGACGCTGCCCTCGATGTGGAAGAGCTTTGATCTCTCGCTGGTGTGGCCGTTCCTGATCGGCGGGCTGATCGGCGTGCCGATCGGGACCACCCTGGTCGCCTCCGCCGATCCGAAGGTGTTCAAGCTCAGTGTCGGCGTGTTGTTGCTGATCTTCTCGAGCGCGCTCTACCTCAACAAGAGACAATTCGCCGTCACCTTCGGCGGGCGCATCGCCGATGGCGCGGTCGGCTTTGCCGGCGGCATTCTGGGCGGGCTCGCTGGACTGTCCGGGCCGCTGCCGATCCTGTGGGCCAATATCCGCGGCTGGAACAAGCACGAACGACGCGGCATCTTCCAGCTCTTCAATTTTACGGTGCTCGCCACCGCGCTGGTGTTGCAGACCGCGTCGGGCCTGGTCGCCTTCAAGGTGGTCTGGCTCGCGATGGTCGCCTTTCCCGGCACGCTGATCGGCGCATGGGCCGGCGCGCGCGTCTATCACGCGCTCAGCGACAAGCATTTTGGCGATGTCGTGCTCGGCCTGCTGTTCCTGTCGGGCGCCACGCTCGTCTGGAACAGCATCGGGGCGCATTAGAACATGATGTGTCTTGGTTGAATCGATGCGAACCGAGAGCTCAGATCACCTCTCCCGCAGGGAGAGGTGATCCCGGACGCCGATCGAACCTGACTTGATCGCGCTTTAGTGACCGGCAGGCGTGCCTCGCTACGCAGGCTCTCGCACCGCAGGTGCCGCGAGCTCGGGCGGCGCTGGGCTGGGAGCCTCCTCCCGGCCGCCCGTCACCAGGCGCTTCCTGAACTCGCGGCGCAGCAGCCACAGGCTCTGGACGGCCTGCAGGGTCGTCGCCGCGTTCGAGAGATACCAGACGTACTCGATCCGAAAGCCCGGCCGCGTCGACAGAAGGATCGCCGGCACGGAGTAGGTGAGCACGCGCGTCGCCGAGCTCCACAACACCGGCTTGGTGTTGCCGAGCCCCTGGAACATGCTGGAACAGCTGAAGATCAATCCCTGCGCCACCATGTTCAGCGAGATCATCTTCAGGAACAGCAACGCGACCTGCATCGTCTCCGGATCGTTCGAGAAGCCGGCCAGCAACCATCCGGGCTGAAGCTGCGCGAGCATCGTGAGCGCGACCATCACGACGGTCGCGATCAACGCCGCCCTGACGAAGGTTTCCCGCACCCGCTCATAATTGCCGGCACCGAAATTCTGGCCGGCAATCGGCCCTGCCGCGAGAGTCACGGCAAGCGCGGGCATCTGAATCAAGCCTATGACGCGCGTGCCGATGCCAAAGCCCGCCTGCGCCGCCGGGCCAAGGTTCCGCAGCACATAGTAGACCGCGGCCATGAAGATGAAGATCATCACGAACTCGCCGCCCGCGGGCAGGCCGACATTGAGGATCCTTTTCCATTGCCGCAATTGCGGACGCCATTGCGCGGGATGGAATGCGACGTAGCGCTCCAGCTTGAGAAAATAGGCAAGGAGCATCAGGGTGCCGATGGCGACCGCGATCGAGCTCGCCAGCCCTGCGCCGGCGACGTCGAGCGGATAGCCGGTGCCCCAGCCCGAGATCAGCACCGGCGCCAGCGCGATGTTAAGGACGACCGCGAGAACCCGCACCAACATGGCGGGGCGCACGATGCCGGTCGCGCGCAGCGCGGATGCGGTCACTTGCATGACAAATTCCAGGGCGAGCGCCGGCATGAACCACAACAGATACGTGGTTCCCGCCTCGATCGTAGCCTGGTTCGTGGCGATCGACCGCATATAGGGACGCGATAGCGTCGCTCCCGCGGCCAAGGTCAACAGGCCGAACAGCACCGACAACATGGCCGCCTGGTTGAAGACCAGATTGGCGTCGTCGCGATCCTTGCGGCCGACCGCATGCGCGATCAACGCAACCGTGCCGACACCGAGCATCTGCATCAGCGCGTTGATGAGAAAGCCGGCATTGCCAGCTGCGGCGACGCCAGCCACAGCGGCATCGCCGAGCTCCGACACGAAGTACAGGTCGACCAGCTGGCAGATCATGATCGAGACCATGCCGGCCATGATCGGCGGCGCCATGGCGAGGATGTGGCTCACGATGGAGCCGCGCGTCAGGTCCTTCATCTCATCCCACCTTCGGCGAGGTGGCGGCGGGACATTTGCCCCGCAGCCCCGCCTCATTCCGCTGCTGCGATATGCCCGAGCTCCACGACCTGGCGCTCGAACAGGCTGCGATAGATGCCGCCTGGCTTGCCCGCGAGCATGGCATGCGTGCCCTGCTCGACGATCTCGCCGCGGTCGAACACCAGAATGCGATCGAGGCTCTTCACCGTCGACAGCCGGTGCGCGATCACGATCGAGGTGCGGCCTTTCATCAGCCGCTCCATCGCCTGCTGGATCAACGCCTCCGATTCCGAATCGAGGCTTGAGGTTGCCTCGTCCAGGATCAGCACCGGCGCATCGGCCAGGAAGGCGCGCGCCAGCGCGACGCGCTGTCGTTCGCCGCCCGACAGTTTCACCCCGCGCTCACCGACCAGCGTGCCGTAGCCCTTCGGCAGGCGCAGGATGAAGTCGTGCGCATTCGCCAGCCGCGCCGCGCGCTCGATCGCTTCGAGGCTGGCACCGGGCCGGCCATAGGCGACGTTCTCCGCCAGCGTGCGGTGAAACAGGATCGGCTCCTGTTGCACGATCGCGATCTGGCTGCGCAGCGATTGCTGCGTCGCCTTTGCGACGTCCTGCCCGTCGATCAGCACACGCCCATCCGAGACGTCGTAGAGCCGCTGCACCAGCTTGACGAAGGTCGTCTTGCCGGAGCCGGAGCGGCCGACGAGACCGACACGTTCGCCGGCGCGGATCGTGAGCGACAATCCGTCATACAGCGGCGCGCGATGGCCTCCGTAGTGGAACGTGACGTCGTCGAACACGATCTCGCCGCCCTCGATCGCGATCGGTCGCGCGCCTTCTGCGTCCGCGATGCCGATCGGCTCGTCATGGATCGCCACCAGCTCCTCCATGTCGTTGACCGAACGCTGGAGGTTGTTGATGTGCATGCCGACGTCGCGCAGATAGGCGTGGATGACGTAATAACTCGTCAGCACGTAGGTGACATCGCCGGGCGAGGCATGCCCGTACATCCACAGCAGCACCGAGCCGCCGATGACGGACCCCCGCAGGCACAGCAGCAGCGAGAACTGCGCCATGGCGGTGTAGTTGTAGCGGAGCCAGGTCCGCCGTACCCGCACGCGCCAGCGCTTGATGACGCGGGCGAGCCGCGCATCCTCGCGCGCTTCCGCGCCGAACGACTTCACCACCGCATTGCAGGTCAGTGCATCCGCCAGGGTGCCGCCGACCCTGGTGTCCCAGGCATTGGAGACACGTGCGGCCGGCGCGATGTAGCGCGTCGAGAACAGCACCGTCATCGTGACATAGACAGCAGCGCCGAGCGCGATCACCGCGCCGAGCGAGGCCCAGTGCACGCCGAGCAGGATCATCGATCCGATCAGCACGACCAGCGACGGCAGCAGGGCCAGCAGGATCGTGTCGTTCAGCAGGTCAAGCGCCCACATGCCGCGCGTGATCTTGCGTACGGTCGAGCCGGCGAAGGCGTTGGCGTGCCAATCGGTCGAGAAACGCTGCACGCGCAGGAAGGCATCCTGCGCGACATCGGACATGGTCTTCAGCGTGAACGGCACGATCACCTGGAGGCCGGTCAGGCGAAACACGATCGAGGCCGCACCGAGCACGACGATGCCGCCCAGCGCCACCAGCGCGGCGTGGCGCGCTTCGGGATCGGACGGGCCGCGCGTCAACGCGTCGATCAAATGCCCAGAGAAGACCGGCATGAAGAGGTCGGCGACGGTCGCGCCCAGCAGACCGGCGGCGATGGCAAGCGTGCGGCCCGGCTGCTTCAGCCAGTGCCGGAACACGAAGGGCAGGACCACGCGGATCGCCGCGGGCTTTTTTGACAAAGCGGTCATGGCATCATCCGGCCGCTGTCGGCGCGGGCCGGCTCCATCAATGGACGCAAGCCGGCCGCCAGGGCCGAGACAGCGTCACTTAAAACTGACTTTGACTTGGGAAGCGGAGCGATCGGGACTGAAAACCCGATCGAAGCTGGCGGAAGCGGCCTCTAGCAGGCCGAAAACGTACCGAGCCAGACCATCATCGAGCGCGGGAACGCGATCTGCGAATGCGACGAAATCATGCAAATCTCTCCCCGGTTCGATGAAATGAGATGCGCTTTATAGATGTGGCATTTGCCGTTTGCAACGGGGCCCGCGCGAGATCACGCACGAGTGTTGCATTTTGGTGCGGGGCGCCTTGGCGTGCTCCGCGGCCGCCCCAATCTCCGCTGTCATCCTCCGCGAAAGCGGGGGATCCAGTACGCCGCGGCGGATGTGGCGAGAGCGAGGTCTCTAACGCCGGCCTCTGGAATACTGGATCGCCCGGTCAAGGCCGGGCGATGACATCGAGTGTGTGGCTCGTCCGACCGCAAAACCGCGCTCAATGCGCGTCGCCGCCGCCGCTGGTCATCGGCGCCGGCTTGTTCAGCAATGTGACCAGCAGGCTGAGGCCGAGATAGAACAGCGTCAGCATGAAGAAGGCATCGCCATAGCCCATCACCGAGGCCTGGCGGTGCACGATCTGGCTGAGCTGCTTCATCGCCATCAGCGTGGAATCGCCGAGCCCCTGGAACTTCTGCTGGAGCATGGTGAGGGTTTCGGTGGCGGTCGCATTGCCCCAGGTCACGCGCTCCTGCAGCCGCGTGATGTGCAGATCGGTGCGGTCGTTGAGCACGGTGTTGATGACGGCGAGGCCGACCGCGCCGCCGAGATTGCGCATCAGGTTGAACAGGCCGGAGGCGTTCTTCACCTTCTCAGGCGCCAGCGTGCCGAGCGCGACGTTGTTGGTCGGCACCATTGCGAACATCATGCCGATGCCGCGCAGGATCTGCGGCACGAGCAGCTCGTAGAAATCGTAGTCGCGCGTGATCCAGGTCATCTGGTAGGAGCCGATCGCGAACACGATGAGGCCGAAGGCGATCATGTAGCGCATGTCGATCTTGACCATGAGGCGCCCGACCAGCGGCGCGATCAGGAACATGGTGATGCCGGAGACGAACATGGTCTCGCCGATCATCAGCGCGCTGTAGCCGCGCACCTCGGCGAGGTAGCGCGGATAGATGTAGGTCAGGCCGTAGAGGCCGATGCCGATACAGAATTGCAGCGTGGAGCCGACGGCGAAATTGCGGTTGGTGAAGGTGCGCAGATTGACGATCGGCTCGGCCGCCGTGAACACGCGCCAGAAGAAGGCGATTGCCGAGATCGCGCAGATCCAGGCGCAGATCGCCACGGACGTATCCTGCATCCATTCATATTGCGGGCCTTCCTCCAGCACGTATTCAAGCGTGCCGAGGAAACCTGCCATGAAAATCAGCCCCCACCAGTCGAAGCGGTCGAGCAATTCGAAATGCGGTTCGTCGAAATCGACCAGCGCCCATACGCCGAGGGTGATGCCGATGCCGGGCACGACGTTGATGAAGAACAGCCAGTTCCACGACATCAGGTCGGTGATGTAACCACCGACCGTCGGACCCACGGTCGGCGCCAGCGTGGCAACAAGTCCGATGATGGGACCGACGATGTGGAATTTCGAACGCGGGAAAACCGTATAGGCCGAGGCGAACACCGTCGGGATCATGCCGGCGCCGAGAAAGCCCTGCAGTGCGCGCCAGAAGATCATCTCCTCGATGGTCGTGGCGAAGCCGCAGAGCAGGCTCGAAATCGTGAAGCCCGCCGCCGAGATCGCAAACAGCAGCCGCGTGCCGAAGGCGCGCGACAGGAATCCCGACAGCGGGATCGCGATGACTTCGGCGATCAGATAGGCGGTCTGAACCCAGGAGACCTCGCTCGCGCTCGCCGACAGGCCGGCCTGGATCTCACTGAGAGACGCCGAAACGATCTGGATGTCCAGGATCGACATGAACATCCCGAACACCATGATGATAAAGGCGATCAGCCGTTTCGGCGCGATGCGCTCCGACGCGGCTGATGCCATCATGGCAGGTGAAGCAGTCGTGGCGTTCGCCATGGTCTGACCTCGCAGCGCTCGAGAGGCGCGCTTACTGCGGATGGATCATGGTGGGATCGTCGAGATCGACCTCGCTGTCGGCGTCGGCGGCGCCCTTGTTGGTGTCGACGCTCGCATAGACCGACATGCCGGCGCGCAGCAGGTTCTGCCTGGCGACCGATTTCGGCACGCGGATACGGACCGGCACGCGCTGCACGATCTTGGTGAAATTGCCGGTGGCGTTGTCGGGCGGCAGCAGCGTGAACACCGAGCCGGAGCCCGCTGCGATGCTGTCGACGACGCCTGAGAACTTGCGCATGCCGTAGGCATCCACCTTGATCGTCACCGGCTGGCCGGGACGGATGCGCTTGAGCTGCGTTTCCTTGAAATTGGCGTCGATATAGACGTCGTCAAGCGGCACGACATTGCCGAGCCGCTGGCCGACCGCGACGAAGTCGCCGGCGTTGACGAGACGGTTGGAGAAAATGCCGTCGACCGGCGCCCGCACCGCCGCGAAGGAAAGATCGCGCTCGGCCTTGGCAAGCGTGGTCTTGAGCTCGGCGAGCTGCGCCTGGGCTTCGACCTGCTGCGCCTTGGCAACGTCGACATTGCTCACCGCAACGTCGTAGGCGGCCTGCGCGGCCTTGACCGCGGCGGCGCCCTGGTCGCGGCCGGCTTCCGAGCTTTCGAACGTGGCGCGCGAGGCAAAGCCCTTGCTGCTCAGCGCCTGCTGGCGCTCATAGTCGAGATCGGCGCGCTTGAGACCGGCTTCCGCCGAGACGAGCTGCGCTTTGGCCTGCGCGACCTGGCTGTCGAGCGCCGCGATCTGGCGGCCGATGCGATCGATGGTGGCCTGCTGGGTCGCGATCCGGGTCGCCGCGGCGTCGACCGCGATCTTGTAGTCGCCGTCGTCAATACGCATGACGATGTCGCCGGCATGCACCGGCGTGTTGTCTCCGGCCAGGATCGAGGAAACGTGGCCGGCCACGCGCGCGCCCAGCATGGTGTTGTTGGCGCGGACATAGGCATCGTCGGTCGCGACATAGAAGCGGCCGATGAGCGTGTAATAGCCGGCATAGCTTGCCGCCGCGAGCGCCAGCACCAGGCCAATGCCCATCATGACGAATTTGCGCTTGCCGGATTTCGGCGCGGCGGCGGGCGCGGACGCAGTCGGGGCCGGCTGGTCGGTCACGGGCTTCTCCGGCGCCTCGCTGGGGCGGCGCTTGGTCTCCTCGGCCACATGAGAGCGCAACTGCTCGGCGAGAACAGCGGATTTCTCGGGTGCAGCCTCACCATTCGCCATCGTCGTCTCCACCGCTTCCTGGCGAAGGACGCGCGCAGCCTGGTCTCTCGATGTGGCCATAAGGCCTCCCCAATAAAAACGCGAACCAAGGCAGCCGTTCGCACGGCCGCCATCCCGCTCGCCCATCCCAAATACCATTGACCGAACGGTTCGGTCAATATACTTAATATTCCCGGCAGGACACTACTGGCCCGAATCCTTTAATTGGGTTTCTTGCTTCGCACCCGATCCAAAAACCTTCAGAGACGCTGAACCAATGGTTGTAGCCGGCCGCGAACAACTGCAGATCTTCCAGGAGGAGGACAGCTCCAAACGCCGCCAGATCCTGGCCGGCGCGCGTAAGGTGTTCATGGATCTGGGTTTTGACGGCGCCAGCATGGGCGAGATCGCGCGGGCGGCCGGCGTCTCCAAGGGCACGCTCTACGTCTACTTCGCCGACAAGAGCGCGCTGTTCGAAGCCATCCTCGAGGAGGAAGCGCTGTTCCACGGCCAGGTCGTGTTCAATTTCGACCCCTCGCGCGATGCCGAGACCACGCTGAAGGATTTCGGCCAGGCTTATCTCCATTTGCTCTGCCGGCCCGGCGGCGGATCGGCGATCCGCACCGTAATGGCGATCGCCGAGCGCATGCCCGACGTCGGCCGCCGCTATTATGTGCGGGTGCTGGAGAAGACCATCAGCCGGTTGTCCGACTATCTCAAAGCCCATGTCGGCCCCGGTGATCTCGCGATCGACGATTGCGACCTTGCGGCATCGCAGTTCATGGAATTGTGCAAGGCCTCGCTCTTCCTGCCGCTCGTCTTCCAGGCCGCGCCGCCGCCGTCGGAACAGCGCATGACGGAAGTGATCGACAGCGCGACACGAATGTTCCTCGCCGCGTACAAGGCGAAATAGTCGGACGCCCGCGACGCATTGCGCCTGCTGGGCCGGCGCAATTATAATGGGCTTCATGCCCCGTGATCTTCGCCCGCCGGTCGATATCCTCCATTACGAGATCGTCCAGGAACAGGCCTCAGCGCTTGGACGAATGGGCCGCGCCCTCGAACAGGCGCTCGCGCAATTGCGCGAGTTCGACGCCGCCCACGCAGAGACGCCGGCCTCCCTGCAGCAAGCGCGGCGCAAGCTGGTGATGGCAGCCGGCCAGGCACTCTGGATGTTCGTCGTGCAACGCGAGGCAACGGGCCTGCGCGACAGCCGCCACATCATGCGGACTTACAACGTTCCCGCCGAAGTCCAGCTCTGCATGGGGCTGGCGCCGCCAACAGACACCGCAAGACACAGGTCATGATCGCGCCCGGCCGCCATCGCGCGCTTGTGAACGACGCCTGGAGCGAGCTGGCTGCCCGCACTGCGATGGCAGACATCGTTGCCGATGCTGTCGCTGATTTCGATCCAGAAACGTTTTGGCCCGGTCACCCCGGCGACGATGGAGCCGGAGACGGCAACCCCAGCTTCTATTTCGGCGCGGCAGGTGTCATCTGGGCGCTCGACTATCTGAATCGTGTCGGCGCCAGCCCCGTCGCAAAAGACTTTCGTGCGAGCCTGCCGAAGCTCCTCGAACGAACGACCGCCAAATTCGAGCGCGATTCGCCCGCCGGCTACGCCAAGCACGGCTCGCTACTATTCGGCGACATGGGCGCCGGGCTTGTCGCCATGCGCCTTGATCCGACACCCGGCCTGGCTGATCTCGTCTACACGCGGGCCGAAGCCAATGGCGGGCTCCCGATCCGCGAGCTGATGTGGGGCATGCCCGGATCCATGCTGGCTGCGATCCACATGGCCGAGATGACGAAGGAGCAGCGATGGCGTGGCCTCTTCGAAATGCAAGCCGCCCGGCTCCTGGATGATCTTGAAGACTCGCCACAAGGTCGGCTCTGGACCCAGGATCTCTACGGCGCCAAGGACCGCTGGCTCGGGCCTGTGCATGGCTTCGCCGGCAACGTCATTCCGTTGCTGCGTGGTTGGGACTGGCTGACACCTGGACAACGGGCGCTCGTGGCCGATGTGGTGCCGCAGGCCTTGGCGGCGAATGCGTGGACGTCCGAGGTCGGAACAAATTGGGGCGCGAGAAGCAAGCGCGAGACTCCACCGACCCTGTGCCAGCACTGCCACGGCGCCCCCGGCATGGTGACGGCATTCGCCGACGCGCCGTTTGCGATGCCAGACTTTGACGCGCTTCTCCTGGAGGCCGGCCGCTTCACCTGGGCCGCCGGTCCCCTGACCAAAGGTTCGAACCTCTGCCACGGCACCGGCGGAAACGGCTACGCGTTCCTCAAACTTTACCGCCGCACCAACGATGCTCTCTGGCTCGACCGGGCACGCCAATTCGCCATGACGGCCATCGTCCAGTATCGCGGCTCCAAGACCGCCGTCGGCCGCGGACGCTATTCGCTTTGGACCGGCGACGTCGGCCTAGCG
The DNA here is from genome assembly GCF_018129685.1 of Bradyrhizobium manausense. Lineage (GTDB taxonomy): Bacteria > Pseudomonadota > Alphaproteobacteria > Rhizobiales > Xanthobacteraceae > Bradyrhizobium > Bradyrhizobium manausense_D. Next base: position 363,909 of record NZ_JAFCLG010000003.1, on the reverse strand, counting down.
ATCTATCTTTGGGACTGCATCACCGCAGAGCCGCGCTTTCCTACCATCAACGTGTTCTGATCGGAGCTACGACTTGTCGAGAGATCGGTTTGGGAGCAGCCGTACATTGATGTGTACTGCAGGGAATGGTCCGGACGGTTGCGGCGGCGCGCGCTGAGCAGATTCAGAAGGTGAACAGAATGGGTGCGCACCATGAATAGCGATCTGTTTGCTCGGTGTCCTCAACTCCTCGTCCAACATGGCAGTTGCTCTTGTTGAGATCATGGCGCCGACTTGCGCCGACACTGGGTAAGGCGGGGGTGCCTTGGGAGTCGGCATTCGATGAAAGAGCTCGGCGCTGCATGCCGAGTACGCCGCAGTGCTCAGTCTCTCGCCACATTCCCGGTCAGTTCGGCTCCGTACTCAAGTCTGCTGCGCTTTGGCCAACAGTCGCCAACGGCGTCATTTGACGCTGTTTGGCTCTCAGGAACGCGTGCGCCGGAAACGCGATGAAGGAGCCGAAGCCGAAGGCCAGATGCAGCCATTTGGCCGATCGTTGCATCACCTCGTCGCCGTAGTAGAGCACGAGCGCAGTGATGCCAAGAACGCTCATGACGATGATGACCGTCACGCCCGTCATAAGATTGCGGCGACGCAACCAGCCCGAGCGGACGTGAACGGGGAGCAGCGAACCGATCCCCACCAGCAGCGCATAGGCCGAAGCGCCATGCAAAATCAGCAGCAGATGTGCCCAATCGCCTGGATCGTCCGCGACAAGATCATGCACGATGAACCACAACAGGCCGGAGAGGCCCACCGTGATGGTGGAGGCGAAGATCGCCAGCTTTTGCCAGAATCCGAGCCGCACGGTTCACGCCGCCTCGTGTTCGATCGTGTCGTCGCGGGTGATGAAGGCGGTCGCGCCAAAGGCAGCGAAACAGGGGGCCGCAGGATCGCCGAGCTGAATGAGAACTTTGGTCAGGGCGTCCGCGACCAAGCAAGTCGGGGCAACGACGGAGAAGGCGCAGCGCTGCAGCTTCGCGGCCGGCACACCCGCCGTCCCTCCGCGCTTGCCGACCGTCGCAAGCGCCGCTGACGTGGCGATCGCGGCATTGCGCAACAGGCCGACACGCACCACGCGGGTGTTGGTCTCCGGACAGCGGATATAGACCGTCTGGGGCGCAGGGCCGATGGTCCGCATGTCGCCACCGGCATTGACTACGGCCTCCCGTACGCTGCGCGCGCGCAAGATCGCAATGGCGCGATCGACGGCAAAGCCCTTGGCGATGCCGCCGAAATCGATCGCGATCGGTGCCGAGAAGCGAAATCGATCGTCTCCGAGGTGCTCGACGGCGGCAAACGTCCCGCTTTCGACGTGATCCAGACCTCGGGACGGGAGGACTCCGCTCTGCATCAGTTCATATCCAACCGCACAATCGAACAGGCCGCCTGTCGCCTCAAAGACCGTTCGTGCCCAGTGCAGAACTCTGGCGGTCCAGCGATCGACAACGACTGGACCGGACACCGCGTTGCGGTTGAGCCGCGATACGTCGCTGTCCGGTTCGTGAAAGCTCATCAGCCGATGTACCCGCGCAATCGCCTCGAACGCGGCGTTCACGGCCCTCTCCAGGTCGCGTTCGGCAAGGCCGGCCGCTTCGATCTCGACGAAAGTTCCAAGCAGCGGGCGTGCGCGTTTCATCCATGTCCCTTCAGGCTGGACTGGTATCTTTGCAAGACCCGCTTGACGCCGTCGGAAATATGCTTTGACGACAGCGTCGCGCCGCTGATGTTCTTAATGTCGGCGCCGAGTTGCAATGGCGAGTTCGCGCTCTTGCCGACGAACTGCGCGCGCCAGGAGGCGTCGCGCACCTCATAGCCGTAGGATTCCCTGTAGTCCATGATCTCGATCTGCTTGACGGTTCCATTCGGGTTGGTGCCGATGGCAACGGTAATGTCCTCATGTTTCCCGACTACCTTTTCGACGACGAACAAGCCGCCGTTGGACGTTCGCCAGACGTTCGGCTGGCCCGCGCTGGTGAACGTGGCACCCGGGAAGATCGCCCGCTGCGCTTGCTCGACGGTGAAATACGTCGTGGCATAGGCCGAAGTCGAAATCGCTGCGACCGGAAGCCAAACCCAATGACTCGCTTTCATGATTCAGCCCCTCAGAACGTGTAGCCGGCCTTCATCCGGAAACGGAATCTTTCGAAATCGTTGTCCCCGATGTAACCGTTGACCAGAGTGCCCGGCACTGTGTCCGTATGACTGCTTGCCCAAGGCATCTGCCAGAGCGCCGTTGCGGTCAAGAAGAAGCGTTCGCCGCCATAGTGCAAGGTGGGTCCGAGATAGTAGCCGTTGTTCGACTCGTGATTGAACCAAAAGCTATTGACCTCGTGTTCGTTGATGAATTCGAAGCCCGCCGACCAGTTCGGCATAAATCGGTAGGAGACCGCGAGACCGAAATTGATATCGGTCTCCATGCCCCAGCTTCTGGCAGAAGTGGGATCAGTGGGATCAGCCAGCGTGTTGCGGAATTCTGGCGCCCAGGTGAAGTTGAACGCCACGGTCAGGAGATCGTCCATGAAGTTCTTCTGGACGATGATCTTGTTTTCCAGCTCGAAGAAATTCTGGCCCACCGTCGGCTCGGTGTACAGCGCAAGCCCAATGCCGTCGGTGTAGGGACTGAGGATCCGGTAAATCAACTCGCCCGAGACACCGGTGAAGCGCTTTGCCTTGAAGAAATCGTCTGGGCCGGCCGCATAATCGGAAAACTGTTCCGGTGGTGTCGTCGCGCCGAACGGACCGTTGTGATAGGCCTGCGTCCAGGCATAGTTGAGATAGATTGCGGCTTGCAGGTTGCTGGCGAGACCATATTCGAACTCCGTCCGCCCTTCGATCTGGTCATAGGTGCCACTGTTCTTCCGATGCCGCCATGTCACCCATTGCTCGACCTCCTTGCCGCCCTGCGGGAGGAGATCGGTGGTGTAGACGAAGGCGAACGTGGACTCTTCGGCGAAGGCGGCTGAAGCGGTTAGCGACAGCATCGCCGCAAGCGCGCCCGCACAGATCGCGCGGCTGCAGCCTGTAGGCGCTCGTCTCACGACTTCGGAGCCGCCTCGTTCCCCGACCCGTGGCAACGCCAACGACCAGGACGCAAAAAGATAGATTCTTCCAACCATCGCCACCCCCTTTTGGGCTTTGTGCCAAGACCTCTGTTTGTGGCTGGCTTCCTCCACGCTGGCGGAGGTGGCTGGCTGAAAACTGGACTGTTCCATTTGCGCGGGCTCGAATTCCCCAATTCTCGCCCGCTATTTCGTCAGAATGAGCTTGCCTGCAGCTGTCAGCTGCAGCCGATAGATCTCCTCTTCGTGTCTGATCACCAGTAGCCTTTGGTCCCCCAGGAGGTCTCTGCTGCTGATCGTTCGCGGCGCCCTCCCGGCAGGCGGCACAGCGGCCGATCCGCCATCGTCACCCGATTTGTCGACCATCGAATTCCCATACCTCATCGATATCCGCAGACGGCTGTCGGCAAATTCGTCCCTCTGAACGCAAGTCTGTTCAGCCCTGCAGAGTCCCACTCCCGGGTTGGCCACCCGGCGAGCAATTGCGCGGCTCGGCTTTGGAAATAGACTGCCGAGTGAAGTTGAGACAACATGCCTCAGCTAGAATCCATCTAATGAGGAGCTTGACGCGACAGCTTCAATTCCGGACGGATCAGCTGGCTTGCCCAGCAAGATCAACAAGATGCCGTTCGCAAAGGACAATGAAGCAACGCTCCGTGGCCGGCGTCGATCGATTTGGAAATGATCTAAGTGCGAGCACAAGCCCTAAGCGAGCGCGAAGGCGCGCGCCAGGTCAGGAAATGCACTACGATTTCTCTGACGTTGACTCTGCTGAGGCGACTTCAGCGCACCGGGTGGTTTCGCGCGCTAGGCTAGTCGTCCGAGAACTCGTCTTCCTCGTTGATCTTCTCGTGCTTGCCGCCCTTGCGCGCACCGAGCGCGCCGGTGACGTAGGGATCACGCGAATTGGCGTAGGGACTGCGGCCACCCGCGCGCGCGGCAACCTCTTCTCCGGAAACCGCGGCGGGCTGGCAGATCAGGCGGCGGCTGGCGCGACGCATCAGATCGACGTGGATGTGATCGTAGTGATAGACGTTCGAGCCCGGCGCCAGCACCGTGGTGAAATGCGCGCACGCGCCGGACTGGACGTCGCGCAGAAAGCCCTGCTCTTCCGGCATGCCGCGCCAGCCGTCCTTCACCGTGATGCGGCGGCCGTCGGCAAGCGTGAAGGCGGCGATGTCGAGCGCGTTGCCGAAGGCGTGCTCGGAGATATGGGCATGCGGGTTGCCGTTCATGCCGCGGCAGGAATAAGCGGAGATCTGCTTGATCTCGACCACGCGGGCCCCGAACCAGCGCATCGCAGACGGCTGCACGCTGTCGGCGAACCAGCGGTCGAGCTCGGACACGATCGGACAGGCCAGCGTCGCCGTCGGCTTCACCGCGACCGGACCGACGGCGGTGACGGGATCGCCCTGCGCAGGACCCAGCCGCGGCAACGGCTGTTGCGCGGGCGCCTGCGAATACGGCGCCGTCTGCCGCGCCGGATAGCTCGGCGCATTCATGTAGCGTGAGGCGCCAGCGGCATCGGTGCCCTCAGGCGGCAGGTCGATCTCGTCTTCCTGTGGCGCAACGCCGGGCGCGCTCAGCGACACCGGGCCTGAAGATGCCCCATAGCCGGCAGGCTGGCGCACCGCGCTCTCGGGATAATTCGACCGCTGCGGATAATTGGAGGCCGGATAGTTCGATTGCCGCTGGCTCACCGGCCAGCGCGGCTGGTTGCCGACATTGCCGGGCGGCCGCAGCTCTTCATCGGCGAAACCGTAGCTTCCGGAGGGATCGCCGATCGCAGCAACCTTCAGCGGGAACTCGGCGCCGCACATGCCGGGGCCGGAGATCGGATCGATCCGGACGATGTCGGCACTCTCTTTCACGGCGCCCGATTTCAGGCACGCCGCTTCGGCCTCGGCTCGCCACGGTTCACGTTCGGCCTGGAAAAAGCCGCGTCCGCAACCCGCGAGCGAAACGAGGACGATGGAGCCGACGAGATACAAACGAACTCCGCGCGTCATGCGCGCACGTTCGGTGAATTTGCTTAAAGACTCTTCAACGTGTCGATTTCAGCCTTCCTTAACCATGCCGGCCGCGCGCAGCCCGTCGCGGTGGTGGCGAGTGCCATCAGTAGTTCGAGCAGTCCGATCCGGTGATGCCGCCGATCTTGAAGCTGCGGCACATCATGCCGGGATTGTCAGGATCGGGATAGCGATCGTCCTTCTCGTGACGTGTATAGTTGAAGCGCCATCCGCGAGCACGCATGCAGCGCTTGTACTCCGCCGATGTCGGCGTGCCGTTCTTTGGTGCACCCAACTGCGCGTCGCAGAAGGAGCCGTCGATCTTCAGCGCGTCGTCGCCGCGCTTCTGTTTCAGAACATTGGTCCAGATATCGGTGTCGGCGCGGGCCGAGATCGCGCTGCCGATCAGCAGCGCTGCGATGAGGCCAACACATTGGCCAAGACTCTTTCCAAGACTCTTTCCAGGACGTTTCATGTGCAATCTCCTTGCGCCGTCGGCCATCGGTCGCGCGCAGGGCGAATGCGGGTTCGGTGGGAGCGGATTACAAATTCGACAGGGAAACGACTGGTTTCCGTCTTCCCTTGTCTGGGCAGCCGCTCCGGCGGATCGAGGTGGCCGTTGTGACGTCCATCACAGAGAGCCGAAGCCGTCAGGCATAGGGTCGAACCACATCCGGTCCAGCGCCGACTTCAGTCCATCTCGGGACCCACACAATTCGGAGGTTGTCATGAACAAGCTCACCATCGCCGCCGCTCTCTTCCTCGCCTCGACCGCCGTCGCGCATGCCGGCAATTCGATCTCCTTCCAGATCGAAGGCCAGAACATCCGCATCGAGACGCCGCGCAACTGCGCATCGCTCGATTGCGTCACCATCGTGGCGCCGGGCCTGTCGAGCAAGCCGATCAAGCTGAACAACATCAACCTCAACGGCCTTGGCTCCAAGGACGATGACAACACCACGCCGAGCACGACATCAGCGCAGCCCGCGCCGCCTCCGGTGCAGCAGCCGCCCGTGCAGCAGGTGCCGGCGCTTGTCACCGCGCCAGCCGCACCCGCTGCTCCGCCCGCCGCCCCGACCGTTGCAGCTGCGCCGTCCGCCGACACGACCACTCAGCCTGCGCCCGTCGCGCCGCCTGCTCCGGTGACCGCGCCCGCACCGGTTGCCACAGCTCCTGCTGCGCCGGCGCCCGTCACACCCGTCCAGGCCGCGAGCACGCCGATCGGCGTGTGGGCGACCGAAGAGAACAAGGGCAACGTTCGCGTCGAGCAATGCGGCACCAATCTCTGCGGCTACGCCGAGAAGACCAACGAGCAGATCCTGATCAACATGAAGCCCGACGGCGGCAAATGGAGCGGCCGCATCCACGACCCCAATTCCGGCCGCAACTACGATTCGACGATCGCCATGAAGGGGCCGAACGCGATGCGCGTGCAGGGCTGCGCCTTCGGCGGAATGTTCTGCGGCGGCCAGACCTGGAAGCGGGTCGGCTGACGCCCGGAGCGGAAACAGACACAATCCTTGTCATGCCCGGGCTTGTCCCGGGCATCCACGTTCTTCGTCATGCACAACAAGGCGTGGATGGCCGGGACAAGCCCGGCCATGACGCTGTGGAGATATCTGACGGCATGAGAACGTTTGACTGTCCCCTGCGAAAGATGTTCATCCGCCGTTCAGCCGGCTCCGGTTGAAATCGGTCGATCCTGCCTCGCGCTCTCACCGGGACCTCATTGTGGCTTTGATGGTGGCTTGGCGCCGCTTCGTGTTAGCTTTGCCGTTGCTGGCGCTGCCGCTGGCCGGCGCGGACAATGCATGCGCGTCCGACGCGATTGAGCTCGCCCAGGCCCAGCCGCAGGCACAGGCAACGCCCGCACCTTCCGCGACTCCGTCAGCTTCGCCGACGCCGGCCGCGGATGCGCAAGCCACCGCCGTCGAGCCCATCGGCAACGTCGCGACCGTGACGGGCATCGCGACCGTGGTTCGCGACAAGAATTCCTATCCCCTGAAGGTGCGCGACGACATCTATCTCAACGACGTCGTGCAGACGTCCTCGAACTCCTCGCTCGGCATCACCTTCAACGACGCCACCACGTTCAATCTCTCCGCCAGCGCCAAGATCACCATCGACAACTACGTCTATGAGGACGGTGGCCAGCAGAATTCGGCGATCTTCGACATCGGCAAGGGCACGGTCGCCTTCGTCGCAGCGGCAGTGGCGAAAACCGGCGACATGAAGATTGCGACCCCGACCGCGACGCTCGGGATCCGCGGCACCACCGGCGTCGTCGACGTGCCCGCGGGCGGCGCGGCCGCGAGCAACGCCGGCAACGTCAACATCAAGCTCTATCCCGACCCGGACGGCCGGGTCGGTCATATCGACGTCAACGACCGCGCCAGCGGCACGCGGCTCGGCGCGCTGACGCAAGGATCGAGCGGCTTTGCGATTCGGCCGGGTACGGCTGGGCCGGGCGGTCCGCGCTTTGCCGCGGTGCCGATCACCATCCCGCCGCAGCAGCTCGCGCGCGACCGCGGTATCGTCAGCCAGGTGCATGCGGCGCAGACCACCGGCCGCCAGATCGTCACCGAGCAGCGCGACTTCCGCCGTGCCAACCCGGCAGCCAGCAGCCGCATTCCTCGCCCGGCGCAGCCGCCGCAGCAACAGCCATTGCGTCCGAACCCGGCGCCGACCCAGCAGCAGCCGCAGCGGCCGAATGGCCAGCCGGGGCAGAACAACCGTCCGGGTCAGCAGCAGCCAAGCCAGCAACCGGGCGCGCCCAACCGTCAAGGTCAGCAGACGCCGCAGCGCCAGGGACAAGGACAAGGCGGCGCCGCGCAGCCGGGCACGCCACGCACGGGCCAGGGTCTGGGTCAAGGTCAGCGGCAGCCGGGCCAGCAAGGCACCGGGCAGCCGGCCGCCCAGCCGCGCACCGGACAAGGCACGCAGCCCGGGGCTGCGCCGCAGCGACAGCCACAGCGCAACGGACAATCTCCGCAAGCGCCTGGCGCCGTCGTGCCTCCGCCGGGCACGACGTCACAACCGCAATCGCCGCGCACGGGATTGCAACCCGGCACGCAGCCGACGGTCCAGCCGCAACAAGGCGCCGCACCGCGCCAGCCCGGTGTCCAGCAACGCCTGCCCGGCGCTCAACGCCCAGCCGCGCCGCGTAAGCCTCCGCCGGCGCCGAAGGAAAAGAAGAAGCGGTAGATCGTTGAGCCTGCCGGCACCGTCGCTGGGCGCATCCTCCGCTCTCTCATCCGTCATTGCGAGCGCAGCGAAGCAATCCAGACTGTTTCCGCGGAGGCAGACTGGATTGCTTCGCTGCGCTCGCAATGACTGCGGAGAGAGAGCGCGCTCCGCTCCGTTCGCATCAACGCGAGGATGCGACTGTGAGTGGCGCGCGATGAGCGCTCACGCCTCGCCGCGCAGCCAGGCTCTAACCTTCTGCAACAGGCCATGCCGGAATGCGTCGACGGACGCGGCCTCGGCCGGTGTCAGAGTCTGCAAGGCCGCATCGATATCGTTGGCCGCCAGCGTGGGCGTAGGCTCCGGCGCGGGTGACGTGGCGAGGCCCGCCGCGGCGATCGCGATAGGGCCGACCTGGGTGAGGAAGGCGCGCTCATATTCGCGCGACAGGCGCGCGAGCGCGTCGTCCAGCGTCACCCAGTCGACCGCCTTGACGTCGTTCATCAGCTTGCGGACGGGACCACCCTCAGCCTCCATCCGCCAGAAATGCACGACTTTGGAGCGCCCGCCCGACTGGTACACGAGCGTGCCCAGAAATTCGTGGATGGCGACGTCGTGGCCGGTCTCCTCGAGCACCTCGCGGTGTGCGGCCTCCTTCGGCGTTTCGCCGTCGTCGAGCTTGCCCTTGGGCAAGACCCATTCATTGCGCTTGCGCTGACGCACGATAGCCATCAGCGGCGTGTCGCCACGCCGCAGCACAATACCACCCGCCGCCAGTACCGGCGCCCGCGCCATCACAAGTCCCGTCGTCTCGTCTGGTCCCCGCCGAAGATATAGACGCCCGACGCGGCGGAATGAAGACTACTTCCTGCAAAGCAAGGCTTGCCCTGCCTGGATACGCGTCCCCTCGGCAATGCCATCGCAGAACGAAAAGTCACCCGGCGCAAGGATGATGATGGTCGAGCCGTGCTCGAACCAGCCGAGCTCCTCGCCCTTGGTCACGTTGACATCGCAGGGGAAATTGACCGGCCCCTTCGTCTGTGCGTTCAACACCATGTCGAGGAAGTGAAGCCGGATGCTCGCAACCAGGATCGCCGCCACCGGCACCAGTGTCACGGCCTCGCCGGTCGCCAGATGCGTGCGGATCACCGCGCGCTCGTTCTTGCAGAACAGGCGTTCGACCCGCTTCAGTGCGATCGGGTTGACGTTCCAGACGTCGCCATGGATCAGCGTGACGCGCTCGATATGCGCGTCGTACGGCGCATGGAAGCGGTGATACATGCTCGAGGTCAGCCGCAGGGTCACGAAGCTGCCGTTGCGATGCTGCTCGACCAGCGCGGGGTCGCCAAGCAGGTCGAGCAACGAATAGGGCGCCCCCTTGACCTGGAACAGCTCGGTGTCGGCGATCCGGCCGTGAGCACCGACGATACCGTCCGAGGGGCTGGCAACCACGGCAGCATCCGGATCGAATGGCCGCAGGCCCGGTTTGAGTTCCCGGGTAAAGCAGTCGTGCAGGCTCCTGAAATGGTCCTTCTTCGCCTCCGACAGATCGAGGTCGGAGAACAGCTTCCACAGCGCGATGGAGCCGTCACGCACCAGCGGGTTCTCGATCTTGGAAAACCAGCCCATGAAGCGGGTCAGCGCCGCGCGGGGGATGCGGTTGGTCAACAGGAAGTTGAGGTCTTCCTGCTGGGTGAAAGAGGCGATGAAGGCTTTGACTGTCATGAATCTGTCAGCTGGTCCGGTTAGCGCTTATTGTCATGGAAACGACACTCCCGATTCTCTCATTTTCCGTGGCCGCCGCAGCGTCCGCTGCCGCTGTCCTTCCGAAGATCAAGGCGCGGGTCGAGTTGTCCCGCGCCAAGCATCGCTCGCTCGCCGGACACTCCAAGATGTCGCGCCGGGTGGCAAAGCTGCTGCCGTTCTACGAGTTCGAAGGTGACAAGTATTTCGGCTGCGACGGCGCGCCCGACAACGTGGTGAAGCAGCGCAGGGACGCCTTCTTCCGCCTCGCGAGCATCTACGCCGATCGCTACCCCAAGGGCCGTGCGATGACGAAGGAGGCCGCCGAGACGATCTCCGACCTCAACTTCACCGAAAGCTACCGCGTGCCTTTCCAGTTCTCGCGTCTGGTCCGCGAGCATCTGGGCACCTCGACCTTCATGGACTCCTCGAGCGGCGTCACCGTCACAGACGTCGACGGTAACACGTTCTACGACCTCACCGGGTCCTACGGCGTCAACATCTTCGGCAACGACTTCTACAAGGAGTGCATCGAGGGTTCCGAGAAGCGCGCCCACGCGCTCGGCCCGGTGCTCGGCCCCTACCACCCCGTCATTCTCGAGAACGTGCAGCGGCTCTGCCAGATCTCGGGCCTCGACGAAGTCTCGTTCCACATGTCCGGCACCGAGGCCGTCATGCAGGCCGTCCGCCTTGCGCGCTACCACACCAAGCGCACGCATCTGGTTCGTTTCGCCGGCGCCTATCACGGCTGGTGGGGCGACGTGCAGCCCGGCGTCGGCAATCCCATTCCCGCGCACGAGACCTACACCCTGTCCGAAATGTCGGACAAGACGCTGCACGTGCTGCGCACGCGCAAGGACATTGCCTGCGTGCTGGTCAACCCGCTGCAGGGCCTGCATCCGAACAGCAACGCGCCCGGCGATTCCTCGCTGGTCGACAGCTCGCGCGGCGGCAATTTCGATCGCGCGGCCTACACCGCGTGGCTGAAGAAGCTGCGCGAGGTCTGCGACGAGCGCGGCATCGTGCTGATCTTCGACGAGGTCTTCGTCGGCTTCCGCCTCGCCGCCGGCGGCGCCCAGGAATATTTCGGCGTCAAGGCCGACATGGTGACCTACGGCAAGAGCCTCGCCGGCGGCCTGCCGGTCGGCGTGGTCTGCGGCAAGAAGGAATTGATGCGCCGCTTCCGCGACGATCGTCCCGCCGACGTCTGCTTCGCCCGCGGCACCTTCAACTCGCATCCCTACGTCATGACGGCGATGGACGAGTTTTTGAGCCGGCTCGCCAGCCCGAACTTCCGCGCCATCTACGATGGCCTCGATGCGACCTGGAACGGCCGGGTCGAGAAGCTCAACAAGATGATGAGCGACGCAAAACTGCCCGTGCAGTTTGCGAACTTCTCCTCGATCTGGACCGTGAAATACACCACGCCGTCCCGCTACAACTGGATGCTGCAGTACTATCTGCGCGCCGAAGGCCTGGCGCTGAGCTGGGTCGGCACGGGCCGGCTGATCTTCAGCCTCAACTACACCGACGCCGACTTCGCCGAGGTCGCCGATCGCTTCGTCCGCGCCGCCGAGAAGATGAAGGCCGATGGCTTCTGGTGGCACGATGGCGTGCTCACCAACAAGACCATCAAGCGGCAGATCCTGAAAGAGATGATGGCCAAGCGTTTTGGACGCTGAGGCTTTTCCTTCCGCCACCACCGTCATTCCGGGGCGATGCAAAGCATCGAACCCGGAATCTCGAGATTCCGGGTTCGGCTCTTCGAGCCGCCCCGGAATGACGACGGAATTCGCAGTCCCCAAGACGTGGATGCCCGGCACAAGGCCGGGCATGACGCAACCATCAGGCATCGGAGTGGGTAAGGGCTGCGCGCTCAGGCGTGCTGCTCTTCGAGCGTCGGCTCATCGATAAAGCCCAGCGTGTGCTCGGGGTTGAGGTGCAGGCCGGGATCCATCAGCTCGCCGCGCATCAGCGCCAGCGGCGCGTTGCGATAGAGCATCAGGTCGTGGAACGGGTCGGTCAGGATCTTGGTCATCCAGACGAGGCCGGTCTCGACGTCGCGGATGAAGAACAGGTGCACGGTGCGGAACAGCAGTCCGCCGCCGCCGATCACGAGCCAGATCTTGGCCACCTGCCGCATGAAGTCGGCCGCGCTGGCCCAAGGCGTGAACAGGCCGAACAGCGTCGGATCGACCACCAGCACCAGCGGCGACAGTGCCCAGATCGTCATCAGCACGACCTTGCGCTGCAGATTGTAGCCGACCTTGATGTCTTCCTTGTACTCGTGGGTGGCCTGGTTGATGTGGTCGTAATCGTGCGGCTCGAAGAAGAAGTGGCCCGCCTGGCGCGAGGTCATCGAGACCAGCCAGCCGACCAGCGCCGAGATCATCGGATCGACGAACAGCCAGACATAAGCAAAGAGGAAGCTCAGCGCGCTGACGAAGTGCAGGCTCTGATTGATGCGGCTGTGGTGATAATAGCGATGGTCGTCCCAGCGCTGGATTCGCAGCTGCTCGAGGTAATTCTTGATCATGATCTCCCCCAAAATGCTTTCGGGTTCAGGATTTACAGGGATTCGATGTACGCTGTGTGACATCATCATTTTGTCATATGACGATATGCAGCGACGCGGTGACGCACGCGAACGCGTGAGCGGCGGACGAAAGCCGCCGCTCCTGCAGCCTTGCTCAGGCTGCCTTGGCGATGTCGACCTTGCGGAAACGCACAAGCGAGAAATGGCCGAGCGGCGGAATCAGGCGGCGTTCGGCGAGCTCGATGCCCTTGGCGCCGGCGAGCCATTGGGCATAGCGCGACCAGGCGAACTCGGCCGTGCGGAAGCCGAGCGGACGCACCACCGGCTGAAGCTTCTGCTCGATGAAACGGCGCATGCCGGTGTCGGCGCTGACGCGGGTGAGGATGATCAGCTCGCCGCCCGGACGCAGCACGCGGGCGAATTCGTCGAGCGCCTTCTCCGGATTCGGCACGGCGGTGACGACATATTGCGCCATCACGACGTCGAACGAATTGTCGGGGAATTCGAGCTTCTCGGCGTCCATCACCGCAAGGCCTTCGACGTTCTTGAGGTTGCCTTCGCTGACGCGGCGGCGGGCCTTGTCGAGCATCGCTTCCGAAATGTCGGTGCCGAAGATGCGCAGATTGGGGGCATAGAGCGGCAGCGAAATGCCCGTGCCGACGCCGACCTCGAGCACGCGACCGCCGATCTTGTTGGTGGCTGCGATCGCGGCCTGGCGGCCCTTGGCGAACACACCGCCGAACACGAGATCGTAAACGGGCGCCCAGCGGTCGTAGGCCTGCTCGACCGTACCGCGGGTGAGGTCGAGCTGCTGGGTGCCGTCAAGGTTCATGATCTTAGCCATCGATGAGGTTCTCGCTGTGGGTCAAAATGATGGATCAGCCACGCACTGGCCGCCGCGCCATCACGGGCGAGGCGCGCAGGACGCGGCTGGGCTGCAGTGAGGTGAGATTGCCGACGAACTGGCGCGCGCTGTTCTCCCAGGAGCGCTCCAGTGCGAAGTTGCGGCAGGTCTCGCGCGACATGGTCAGCGCGCGCAGGCACGCGGCGCGCAGGTCGTTGTCGATCGCGCCGACCGGATGATCGGCGATGACGTCCTTCGGTCCCGTCACCGGAAACGCCGCCACCGGCGTGCCGCAGGCGAGCGCTTCGAGCTGCACCACGCCAAAGGTGTCGGTGAGGCTCGGGAATACGAAGACGTCGGCGGCGGCCAGATGCGCGGTCAGATCCGCGCCCTTCTTCTCGCCGAGGAAGACGACTTCAGGGTACTTCTTCTCCAGCGCCGCCTTCTGCGGACCATCGCCGACGACGACCTTGGTGCCGGGCAGATCGAGCGAGAGGAATGCTTCGAGGTTTTTCTCGACCGCGACGCGGCCCATGGTCATGAAAATCGGGCCCGGCAGGTCGAGCTTGGCGGGGGAATCAGGATGGAACAGCTCGGTGTTGACGCCGCGCCCCCAGAAGCCGAGCCGCTTGAAGCCGCGCCCCGACAGCTCCTGCCGGAGCGACGGCGTCGCCACCATGGTCATGGCCGCGGCATCATGGAAGTGGCGCAGCACGGCATAGCCGACGGCAACAGGGATGCCGGTCCGCACTGAGACGTATTCGGGAAAACGCGTCGTATAGGAGGTGGTGAAGGCGAGCCCGTTGCGGCGGCAATAGGCGCGCACAGCCCAGCCGATCGGGCCTTCGGTGGCGATATGCAGGGCCTCCGGCGCGCACCTCTCGATCCGCCGCGCGATCTCTTTCCCGTTCGGCAGCGCAATGCGAATGCCCGGATAGGTCGGCAGCGGCCAGGACCTGAAGCCCTCGGGCGTCAGGAAATCGATCTCGACGTCGAGGGCCTTGGCGGCGGCGGCCAGCGAGGTCAGGGTGCGGACCACACCATTGACCTGCGGATGCCAGGCGTCAGTCGCGATTAATACCCGCATGGGGAAATCCCGAGAGTTTGATGATTCTCAGGCATCGACCATCAACGAAGGATATTTCAGGCGTGTGACGTCACATAAGTGTCGGCCCACTGTTTTGTTCGTTAACGAGCCCCTACAGCCACGAAACTGTCATGAAACAATCCTTGCCGCGATGAAACCGTTTTCGGTTTTCCGCGCAAACGTCCCGAAACTTCTTTGCGTTAGGAATTTAAGCAACGAAGCACCGAAACGGTGCCGGGGACCTAAGAAACCCAAGCAAACAGGGGCGACCAATGTTCAATCTGGACACGATGAAGGCGTTTTCGCGCGCCGTTGCTTTTGGCGCCGTGGCGATCTCGGCGATCGCATTGACCGGCCCGGCCAACGCCGCGCCTGTGCAGCTTTTCCCCTTCTTTCAACCGCTGCCGATGATGACTGCGCCGCAGCCGGTCGAGCCTTATCAGCCCTATCAGGCGCCGGCCTATCAGGCCGCACCGTCCGACGATCAGGACGCCGTCGAGACGCCGGCGCGCTTCCGCCGCCAGACCGTCAGCTATTCGACACGTGAAGCCCCGGGCACCATCATCATCGATACGCCCAACACCTATCTCTATTATGTGCTCGGAGGCGGCCAGGCGATTCGCTACGGCATCGGCGTCGGCCGCGATGGCTTCACCTGGTCCGGCACGCAATCGGTGACCAAGAAGGCGGAGTGGCCGGATTGGACCCCGCCGCCGGAAATGATTCAGCGCCAGCCCTATCTGCCGCGCCACATGGCCGGCGGTCCCGGCAACCCGCTCGGCGCCCGCGCCATGTATCTCGGCGGCACCGTCTACCGCATCCACGGCACCAACGCCCCCGACACGATCGGCAAGCACGTCTCCTCCGGCTGCATCCGCCTGACCAATGACGACGTCTCCGACCTCTACTCCCGCGTCAACGTCGGCACCAAGGTGATCGTGCTGCCGATGACCGAGCGGCGGGCCGAGCTTCGGTAAGCAACGCGCGCGATTGAGATGCGAACGGCCCCGGCGATATCGGGGCCGTTTTCGTTCGGGGCCCGGTGAGTGCGGCCATCCTTCGAGACGCCCGCTAAGGCGGGCTCCTCAGGATGAGGTCGGAGTGTGCGGCTTGATGCTTGCGGCAAGCCATGGATACCAGTTAGCCTCATCCTGAGGAGACCGCGCAGCGGTCGTCTCGAAGGACGAGGCGTTCACGATGACCCACGGCGCGTGGCTCTACATTCTCAGATGTGCCGATGGCAGCTACTACATCGGAACGACGCGCACCGAGCTCGACATTAGGATCGCGCAGCACAACGCGGGCACTTTTGCCGGCTATACAAAGTCACGCAGACCCGTGACGCTAGTGTTCTCGCAATGGTTCGACCGCATAACCGACGCGATCGAGTGCGAAAGAAAAGTCAAGAAATGGGGTCGCGCCAAGAAGGAAGCCTTCATGCGCGGCGATTTTACCGAACTGCGTGAATTGGCAAAGCGCAGATCTCACCATCCTTCGAGACGCCCGCCTGCGGCGGGCCCTCAGGATGAGGGCTGAGTGCGCGGCGGCACGTTCGCCGAAGCTCGGATGCAGTTGAGCCTCATCCTGACGAGCTCCTGACGAGCCGCGTCAGCGGCGTCTCGAAGCACCAGGCGGGTGCGCGATGGCCGCTTACCTTGCGCTGCCGCGCCGCCCCGAGATCAGCCGCAGCCATGCCGCCGAATGAAACGCGCTCATCAGGAGATACATCGGCACCATCCCGCCCAGCGACAGCCCGTCACCGGCGGAGCAGAGCATGTCCGCCGAGCCGCCGCCGAGCACGGCCGTCAGCACGGCCATGATCGCGAAGGTCGGGCTGGCCGCAAGACCCAGCCATCGGGCGAGGCTGGATGCGGCCACCCGGCCATCGCGACCGCCATCGGCGGCCGCGTTGACTGAGCAGATCTCGCTCATTGCGCGCCCGGCGCACGGAGCGCGATCTCGCCCGCGTCCGTGATCTCGACCCACTTCTTGTCGGGCTCGCTGCCAGCCTCATAGCTGTCGTGCCAGTTCCACCATTTGTAGGTCGGGGTCTGCGGATAGCCGGCCGGCGAGTCCTCCCAGATTTCCTGGCGGCCGAGCGGCGTGATGTCGAGATAGTTCCAGGTGCCACCCATCTGCTCGTCGCCGCGGCTCTTGATCAGATAGGTGCGGAAGATGCGCGTTCCGTCGCGGAAGAACACGTTGGTGCCGTGCCACTCGTCGACGCCGAAATCGGCATCGAAACTGTCGGTGATGGTGACCCATGGATGGGTCCAGCCCATCCGCTGCTTCAGCCGCGCGATATCCGCCTGGGGGGCGCGCGAGGCGAACACCAGCGTGGTGTCGCGGGCGTTCAGGTGCGAGACATGGGCGACCTGGTCGGCCACCATGGAGCAGCCGCGGCAGGCATGGTCGGGCCAGCCGAACACACCAGGCTCGAAGAAGGCGCGGTACAGGATCAGCTGGCGCCGGCCCTGGAACAGATCGAGCAGGCTGGCCTTGCCCTGGGGCACCTCGAATGCGTAGGTTTTGGTCACTTCCATCCACGGCATGCGCCGGCGTTCGGCAGCGAGTGCGTCGCGGGCGCGGGTATGCGCCTTTTCCTTCACGAGCAGGAGCTGGCGGGCAGCCTCCCACTCCTGCGGCGAGACCACCGGCGGTGTTAGCATGGCACCCTGTCCGTTGGTCGCTGCTTTGTTTGCTGATGTCATCATGGCTCTCCAAATCTCTCGCTCACCGCACATCGTCGGCGGTAAGCAAATCCTCGCACCGAGATGTTGCGCGGTGGGAGTAACAAGTGTGGCGGGATTTTCATGGAGTCGCTGATCACGGCCGCCGCGCGCGCGCTCGAGGCCGGCGATCCGCTCGGCGCGCTGAACCGCGTCGCGTTGCGCAACGATGCGCCTTCGCTGGCGCTGCGCGGCATTGCGATGGCGCAGCTCGGCGATCTTGCAAAGGCCAAGGCCCTGCTGCGCGGCGCCGCACGCGCCTTCGGGCCGCGCGAGGCCGTCGCGCGCGCCAGGTGCGTGGTGGCCGAGGCCGAGATCGCGCTGGTCTCGCGCGACCTGAACTGGCCGGCGAAAACGCTCGCGGCGGCGCGGGCAACGCTTGCAAGCCATGGCGATCTCGCCAATGCCGCGCATGCCGGCCATATCGAGGCCCGCCGTCTGCTCCTGCTCGGGCGGGTCGATGAGGCCGAGCGGACGCTGGTCGAGATCAGCGCCTGCCCGCTTCCGCCCGCATCCCAGGTCGTTCGCGAACTCGTGGTCGCCGGCATCGCCATCAGGCGGTTGAAATCGAAGGAGGCGCGCAACGCGCTCGACCTGGCGGCAATGGCTGCGCGACAGGCCAAAATTCCGACGCTCATGGCCGAGGTCGACAGCGCGAGCCTCATCCTGAGGACGCCGGCCGCGCGCCTGATCGCGCGGGGCAGCGAGCATCCGCTGCTGCTCGGCGAGGTCGAGCGGCTGGCGACCTCGACAGCGCTCGTCGTCGACAGCTTTCATCATGTCGTGCGGCGGCAGGGCACGGCCGTGCCGCTCGGAACGCGGCCCGTGCTGTTCGCGCTCGCGCGCCTGCTGGCGCAGGCCTGGCCCGCCGACGTCTCGCGCGAGGCGCTGATTGCGGGCGCGTTCCAGGCCAGGCACGCCGACGAATCGCACCGCGCGCGATTGCGCGTCGAGATCGGACGGCTGCGCACCCAGCTCAAGCCGCTGGCGGAGATCAGCGCCACGAAGCAGGGGTTTGTGCTGGCGCCGCGGAAGACGCGCGACGTCATCGTGCTGGCGCGTCCCGTCGAGGAGAAGCACGCCGCGGTTCTTGCCATTCTCGCCGATGGCGAGCCCTGGTCGAGCTCGGCGCTCGCGCTGGCGCTCGGGATGAGCGCACGCACGGTGCAGCGGGCGCTTGAGGAGCTGGCGCGGTCGAACAAGGTGCAGTCGTTCGGACACGGACGGGCGCGCCGCTGGATGACCCCGCCAATTCCCGGATTCCCGACAGGCTTGTTACTCCCCTCGCCGCTGCTGAAGACGTAACATGATTGATCGCCGCACAGGGACCACGCCAAGAACAGCGCCGAGAGCAGTGCCAAGGACGACACGATGAAGCGATCAGCCGCCGAGATCATCCGCGAATACGGGCCTTTTCCTGATGTCAAGGCCGTGCACGGCGTCACCTATGACGGCACTCATGTCTGGTTCGCGTCCGGCGATAAGTTGAATCGCCTCGATCCGGCGAGCGGCAAGATCGCACGCTCCGTCGACGTCGCCGCACATGCCGGAACGGCGTTCGACGGCCAGCACCTGTTTCAGATCGCGGAAGACCGCATCCAGAAGATCGACGCGGCGAGCGGCGCGGTCGTCAGCACGATTCCGGCGCCCGGTGGTGGCGGCGATTCCGGATTGGCCTGGGCGGAGGGTTCGCTCTGGGTCGGACAATATCGCGACCGCAAGATCCATCAGATCGATCCCGACACCGGCAGGATTCTCCGGACCATCGAGAGCAATCGCTTCGTGACCGGTGTGACCTGGGTCGACGGCGAGCTCTGGCATGGCACCTGGGAAGGCGAGGACAGCGACGTCAGGCGGATCGACCCCGAAACAGGCAAGGTGCTCGAGCAGTTCGACATGCCGGAGGGGACGATGGTCTCCGGCCTGGAATCCAACGGCGGCGACCAGCTGTTCTGCGGCGGCGGCGACAGCGGGCGCGTGAGAGCGGTTCGCCGGCCAAAACGAAGCTAGCTGGGCGCGGCTAGCCGCGTGCAGCCGACACGCGCAAGGAGCAACGCCACGGCCGCTTCCGTTAACCCATTTGCCCCAATTCCACCCCACCGGTGCGCACTAGCGCCCTCCTCGCCTGCCCTGTAAAATCCTCCCCGGGGCGGCCAGGGGGATTGATGCGTCTGACGTTGAATTTGAAGACAATCGTGATCGCCGTTGTGGTGCTCGCCGCGTCGTTTTTCATCAGCCTGAAGGCGATGGACTGGCTCGCGCCCCGCGCGACGAATTCCGCGCCGCCGATCGCACAACTGCCGCCGCTGCCGCCGGTGTCCAAGACCTCGATCGTGGTGGCCCCCGTCGCGATCGCGCTGTCCGCAATCCGTGAGCAGGCCGAGAAGGCCTCGCCGCGCAATTTCGCCGGCAAGGCCGAGAACCCCATCTCGCAGATTCTGCAGGATGCCGATATCGGCTGGAACGCCGCGCGCGGACCGATCTCGGCAACCGGCGACAAGGACGTGCTGACGCTGTCGACCCCGATCACCGGCAAGCTGAACGTGACCGGGTCGCTGTCGTCGAAGGCCACCGGTGCGCTCGGCGAAGCACTGGGCAGCGTGCTCGGCGGCGATGCGGCGAAACGCATCGGCGCGGTCAACATCAAGAATCTGAACGCAAGCGCCGAGATCAGGGGCAACGTGATCGTCACCGCGCGCCCAAAGCTCGCGGCGGCCTGGCATCTCGAGCCGAATTTGGGCGCGCAGGTCAATATCGGCGACACCAACCTCAACGTCGCCGGCGCTAAGGTCAACGTGCCGGCGCAGGTGAAGCCGCTGATCGACAAGACGGTCGGCGAGCAGCTCAACGTCGTCGCCGAGCGCATCCGCAACGATCCCAGCCTGCGCGACAACGCGAAGGTGCAATGGGCCAAAGCCTGCCGCTCGATCCCGCTGCAAGGCACCGGCTCGTCGGCCGCGCTGCCACCGCTCTGGCTCGAGATGAAGCCGACCCGCGCCATCGCCGCTCAGCCGCGCGTCGATGCGCAGGCGGTGACGCTGCTGCTGGGCCTCGAGGCCGAGACGCGTGTGACGTCGACGCCGACCAAGCCGGACTGCCCGTTTCCCGACAAGATCTCGATCGTGCCGCCGACCGGCACCGGTGTGAATATCGGCGTACCGATCGACGTGCCCTTCACCGAGATCAACAGGCTGATCGCGGCCCAGATGGTCGGCCACACCTATCCCGAGGACGGCTCCGGTCCGGTCGAGGTCACCGTCAGAGACGTCAACGTGGTTCCGTCGGGCGAACGGCTTTTGATCTCGCTGCTGGTGCGCGCCAAGGAGAAGAAAAGCTGGCTCGGGCTCGGCGCCGAGGCGACCGTGCACATCTGGGGCCGTCCCATGCTCGACCAGGCGCAGCAGACGCTGCGGCTCGCCGACATCCAGCTCGCGGTGGAATCCGAGGCGGCCTTCGGCCTGCTCGGCGCCGCCGCCCGCGCCGTGGTGCCGCAGATGCAGCAGGCGCTGGTGCAGAAGGCGACGCTCGACCTGAAGCCGATCGCCGCCAATGCGCGCGAGAAGATCGCGGCTGTGATCGCCGACTTCCAGAAGAGCGAGGACGGCCTCAAGGTCGATGCCAATATCTCCACGCTGACGCTCGCCGACATCGCCTTCGACGCCAAGACGCTGCGCGTGGTCGCGGAAGCCGGCGGCACATTGAACGTGTACGTGACCAAGCTGCCCGGGATGTAGCGCGTTCTTGCACGGAATCCGCGCGGCCCCTTATCGCTTGCATCGCTGGCATTCTCGTTGGAGGATGCTAAGCTGATCGCCGCAACCTCGAACGAGGTGCCGACAGCATTGTAGGGGACGAGGATAACATGGAAGCCGGCATGGTCATGCCTGCGCCGGCACTGGTGCGCTTTTCCGGCATTCAGAAGACCTATGATGGCGAGCACCTCGTGGTGAAGAACCTCGATCTCGACATCAAGAAGGGCGAGTTCGTCACCCTGCTCGGCCCCTCGGGCTCGGGCAAGACGACCACGCTGATGATGCTGGCCGGCTTCGAGGTTCCGACCCGGGGCGAGATCTACCTCGCGGACCGGCCGATCAAGAACATGCCGCCGCACAAGCGCGACATCGGCATGGTGTTCCAGAACTACGCGCTGTTTCCGCATCTGACGATCGAGGAGAACGTCGCCTTTCCGCTGTCGGTCCGCAACACGAACAAGGCTGAAACGCAGGAGCGCGTCAAAGCGGCGCTGCGGATGATCAAGATGGAGACCATGGCGCAGCGGCGCCCCGGGCAGCTCTCAGGCGGTCAGCAGCAGCGCGTGGCGCTCGCCCGCGCGCTGGTCTTCAATCCGCAGCTCGTGCTGATGGACGAGCCGCTCGGCGCCCTCGACAAGCGCCTGCGCGAGCAGATGCAGCTGGAGATCAAGCAGCTGCACGAGACGATGGGCATCACCGTCGTCTACGTCACCCACGACCAGAGCGAAGCGCTCACCATGTCGGACCGCATCGCCGTGTTCAACGACGGCATCGTGCAGCAGATCGACAGGCCCGACGCGCTATACGAGCGTCCGGTGAACAGCTTCGTTGCCAATTTCGTCGGTGAGAACAATGTGCTCGCCGGTACCGTCGAGACGGTCGACAAACAATATTGCCGCGTCGCGCTGTCGGCCGGCGGCAGCGTCATGGCCCGCGCGGTCAACGTGTCGGGCGCGGGCACTGCCACCTCGCTCTCGGTGCGCCCCGAGCGGGTCGTCATTGTCCCGGAAGACACTTCCAGCGACGGACCGAACCGGCTGCCGGCCAAGGTGCAGAACACCATCTATCTCGGCGATCACGCGCTGGCCGTGCTCGAGGTCGCGGGCAACGCAGAGTTCATGGTCAAGCTTCAACCGGGCGCGCATGACAGCCTGAGATCAGGCGATAGCGTCTTCATCACGTTCCGCCCCGAGGACTGCCTCGCGCTCGATCCGGTTTGATTGATCGGACAACTTCACGCAACTGACATGAAGAAGGAACAAGGACCATGCTGAATCGCAACATTGCTCTGGGTTTCATCGCGGCGTTTGGCGCCAGCGCGGCGCTGGCCACATCAGCGCAGGCGCGTGACCTCACCGTCGTGTCGTGGGGCGGCGCCTATCAGGATGCGCAGAAGAAGGTTTATTTCGAGCCGTTCAAGAAGGCATCCGGCATGCCCATGAACGATGAGTCCTGGGATGGCGGCGTCGGCGTGCTGCGCGCCAAGGTGCAGGGCGGCGCCGCCACCTGGGACGTCGTCCAGGTCGAGAGCGACGAGCTCGCGGTCGGTTGCGAGGAAGGCCTGTACGAAAAGCTGGATTATTCCAAGATCGGCGGCGAGGCCGCTTATATCCCGCCCTCCGTCAATCCCTGCGGCGTCGGCGCCATCCTTTACGACTTCGTGCTCGGCTACGACAAGGACAAGCTCAAGGATGCGCCGAAGGGCTGGGCCGACTTCTTCGACACCAAGAAGATCCCGGGCAAGCGCGCGTTGCGCCAGGGCCCGAAGACCACCCTGGAGATCGCACTCATGGCCGACGGTGTCGCGCCAAAGGACGTCTACAAGGTGCTGGCGACCGACGAGGGCGTCGATCGCGCATTCAAGAAGCTCGACACCATCAAGGGCGACCTCGTCTGGTGGAAGGCCGGCGCCCAGCCGCCGCAATTGCTCGCTTCCGGCGAGGTGGCGATGACCTCGGTCTACAATGGCCGCATCGACACCGCGAACAAGAACGACAAGAAGAATTTCGGCATGGTGTGGGACGGCGCGCTGTTCACGCTCGACAGCTGGGTCATCCTGAAGGGCAGCCCGAACAAGGACGCCGCCTACAAGTTCCTGGACTTCGCGGGCAAGGCGGAGAACCAGTCGAAGCTCTCGGAGAATATCGCCTACGGCACCTCGAACAAGGACGCCGCCGCCCTGATCCCACCCGCCGTCCTGAAGGATCTGCCGACCGCGCCCGACAACATCAAGAACGCGGTCGAGATCAACGTCGCCTTCTGGCTCGAGAACATCGACAAGCTGACCGAGCGCTTCAACAAATGGGCCGCGAAGTAGCGCGCGAGCGAAATGGCGCTGAGGGGACGATGTGGCGCATATCTCGCCTGCGGCGCATCCTTCGAGACGCCCGCCTACGGCGGGCCCTCAGGATGAGGTCTCAGTCTGCGGCGGTCGCCCAACATGCACCGCTATCAATGAGCCTCATCCTGAGGAGACCGCGAAGCGGTCGTCTCGAAGGACGAGGCGCTTGCTCGAGCCCTTCCGCAAAGCCATTTGCGGTTGCCCGACTTGAGATGGTGAAAGATGTCCGGTCAAGGAGGCTCACCTCATGACAGCAGCTTCCCTCACCAGCGCCGATGCCCCGATCGAGGTGCCGCTCAAGCGTCGCCTGAAGCAGGCCGAGCGCGCGCGCCAGCTCAAGGCATTGGCGCTGGTCGGACCGCTGCTGCTGTTTCTGCTGTTCACCTTCGCAGGCCCCATCGCGGGGATGCTGTGGCACGCGATCGATGACCACGAGGTGCGTCAGGTTCTGCCGCAAACCGTCGCGGCGCTCGCCAAGTGGGATGGCAAGGACCTGCCGGACGAAAACGCCTACGCCGCGCTGGCAGGCGACATCCAGTCGGCGCGCGAAGCCGGCACCATCGCCGTCGCAGCCAAGCGGCTCAACTACGCCCAGAACGGCTTTCGCACGATTCTGACCAGCACCGCGCGCAATCTGAAGGCAATGCCGGAGCCAGGCAGGGCCAGGGAGACACTGGGCAAGATCAACCCGGCCTGGCGCGAACGCGCGACATGGACGACGATCAAGGACGCTGGCGGCCCGATCACCGGTTTCTACCTTCTGGCGGCTCTCGACCTGACGCGAAATGCAGATGGCGCCATCGTCTCGGCCTCGCCGGATCAGGCCATCTACCGCGATGTTTTCGGCCGCACCTTCCTCATCAGCCTCGGCGTCACCTTGCTCTGCCTGATCCTCGGGTTTCCGGTCGCCTATCTGCTCGCGGCGCTGCCGGCGGGCCGGTCGAACCTCCTGATGATCTTCGTGCTGCTGCCGTTCTGGACCTCGCTCCTGGTCCGCACCTGCGCCTGGATCGTGCTGCTGCAGAGCAACGGCATCGTGAACGACAGCCTGCACTGGCTCGGCATCATCGATGAGCCGCTCCGCCTGATCTACAACCGCTTCGGCGTCTGCGTGGCCATGACTCACGTGCTGCTGCCGTTCATGATCCTGCCGCTCTACAGCAGCATGAAGGCGATCTCGCCGGCTTACATGCGCGCCGCCGCCTCGCTCGGCGCGCCGCCCCTCACCGCCTTCCTGCGGATCTATTTGCCGCAAACGCTGCCCGGCATCGGCGCAGGCAGCCTGCTCGTTTTCATTCTCGCGCTCGGCTACTACATCACGCCGGCCCTGGTCGGCGGCGCCGCCGACCAGATGATCAGCTATTTCATCGCGCTCTACACCACCGAAACCGCCAATTGGGGCCTCGCGTCGGCGCTGGGTGCAGTGCTGCTGCTCGCCACCATCCTGCTCGCCCTCGTCTACGGCAAGCTGGTGCAGGGTCAGCAGGTCACGGGAGGGATGAAGAATTGAGCGACGCTTCCTCCTTGCGCACACCCAGCCAGCGCATCGCCTGGACCGCGACCATCGTGATCTCCACGCTGGTCTTCATCTTCCTGATCGCGCCGATCCTGGCGATCATGCCGCTGTCCTTCAGCTCGGGCTCGTATCTCACCTATCCGCTGCCCGGCCTGTCCTTGCGCTGGTACGACGACTTCATCACCTCGCCGCGCTGGATGAATTCGCTGAAGAACAGCATCATCATCGGCGTCGCCTCGACGATGCTGTCGATGGTGCTCGGCACGCTGGCGGCTCTTGGCCTCGCGCAGTGGAAGAGCAGGTTCAAACCGCTGGTGCTGGCTTTCGTGCTGTCTCCGGTCGTCGTGCCCGGCGTCATCACCGCGGTCGGTCTCTATTTTTTCTTCGCGCCGATCGGCCTCACCGGCAGCTATCTCGGCCTGATCCTGGCTCACACCGCGCTGGCGACCCCCTTCGTGGTGATCACGGTCGGCGCGACGCTGCAAAGCTTCGACACCAACCTTGCCCGCGCCGCCGCCTCGCTCGGAGCCTCGCCGCTCGAGGCGTTCCGCCGCGTGATCCTGCCGCTGATCCTGCCGGGGCTGGCATCAGGCGCACTGTTCGCCTTCGCGACCAGCTTCGACGAGGTCGTGATCGTGCTGTTCATGGCAGGTCCCGAGCAGCGCACCTTGCCGCGCGAAATGTTCAGCGGCATTCGCGAGAACATCAGCCCGACCATCACGGCCGCCGCGGTGATCCTGACGACGGTCTCGGTCATCCTCCTCGCCACGCTCGAAGGCCTGCGCCGGCGCAACGAGCGGCTCAAGGGCGGCAGCGGCTAACCGCCCCACCGTCATTCCGGGGCGCGCCCTTTTGGGCGCGAGCCCGGAATCCATTCATCTACCCTCGCTGCAGCACGATGGATTCCGGGCTCGCGCTACGCGCGCCCCGGCATGACGGAGCCCCCTACTTATTCTCAATTTTTTTCAGGCCCTCCCGCCTTTGCCCCCGCGAAGGTTTGTCGCTAGAACAGTCCCCGCAACAAGACCCCAACAACAACACTGAGGGAGACAATCATATGCAAAAACTCATCGCCGCCGTCGCGGCCGGCTTCGCCATTGCCGCGAGTTGCGGCACGGCGCAGGCGCAGATATCGGACAACGTCGTCAAGCTCGGCGTGCTCACGGACATGTCGAGCCTTTATGCCGACGCGACCGGCAAGGGGTCGCTCGCCGCGGTCGAGATGGCCGTTGCCGATTACGGCGGCAAGGTCGCCGGCGTTCCGATCCAGGTCGTCTCCGCCGACCACCAGAACAAGCCCGACGTCGGCGTCAACATCGCCCGCAACTGGTACGACAACGACAAGGTGGACGCGATCCTGGACGTGCCGACCTCGTCGGTCGCGCTGCCGATCTCGGCGCTGACGCGCGAGAAGAACAAGATCCATATCAATTCCGGCGGCGGCTCCTCCGACATCACCGGCGTCGCCTGCTCGCCCAACACGGTGCACTGGACCTACGACACCTATGCCCTGTCGAACGTCGCAGGCAAGGCGATGGTCAAGCGCGGCGAGGACACCTGGTTCTTCGTCACCGCCGACTACGCCTTCGGCATGGCGCTGCAGCGCGACGCCGCCAACGTCGTCAAGGAGAGCGGCGGCAAGGTGCTCGGCGAGGTCCGCCACCCGCTCAACTCCTCCGACTTCTCCTCCTTCCTGCTCCAGGCCCAGGCCTCCAAGGCCAAGGTGGTCGCGCTGGCGAACGCCGGCGGCGACACCACCAATGCGCTGAAGCAGGCCGCCGAGTTCGGCCTGACGCAGGGCGGCCAGAAGATGATCGCGCTGCTCATGGAAATCACCGACGTTCATTCGCTCGGCGCAAAGTCGACGCAAGGCCTGATCATCACCGACGCGTTCTACTGGGACACGAACGAGGAGACTCGCGCCTTCTCAAAGCGTTTCAACGACAAGGTCGGCCACATGCCGACCATGATCCAGGCCGGTCTCTATTCGGCGACCATGCACTATCTCAAGGCGATCGAAGCCATCAAGAGCGATGAGGCGCCGAAGGTGATGGAGCAGATGCGCAATACGCCGGTCAACGATTTCTTCGCCAAGAACGGCAAGATCCGCATCGACGGCCGCATGGTCCACGACATGAGCCTGTACGAGGTGAAAAAGCCGGAAGAATCCAAGGGCGAGTGGGACCTCTACAAGCTGATCGCCACCGTGCCCGGCGACGAAGCCTTCCGCCCGCTCGACAAGGGCGGCTGCCCGCTGGTGAAGTGAGATCGTCTCCCTCTCCCGCACCCTGCCATTTCCTCATCCTGACAGGGTGAGGATCGACGTCTTGCAATAACGGCAGAAGAAACGACACGACAACGCGCCCGGTGAAAACCGGGCGCGCTTCGTTCAGGCACTCACGTGACCTGGATTATTCGGAGTACTTGAACTCGGGCATGTTCTTCAACTCGTCCTTGGTCGCATTGAACACGGCGTGGTCAGGATACCATTTCGACGAGGCTGACGCTGTGGTCGCGGTCGTCGTCGCAGCGGGCTTGTCCATGCCGGTCGCTGCACCCGTCGTCGTGGTCGCAGCCGGCTTCGCGTTCGGGTTCGTGCCGGTATAGGCGACGGCCTCGTTGACGAATTTCAGCTTCTCATAGGGCACGGCGACGAGATGCTCGCCCATGCCGAGGAAACCGCCGACGCCGATCACGGCGATCTTGACGTTGCCGCTCTTGTCCATCAGCAGATCGTTGATCGAGCCGATGTTCTCGTTGGCCTCGTTATAGACCTTGACGCCGTCCATCTTCGAGGTCCGCCACTCACCCGACGCGCTCGTCGTTGTGGTGGTCGCGGTAGACGCGGTTGGCGACTTCTCGGTGGTCGCAGTCGGGTTTTGCGCAAACGCAACGGTCGCAAGCAAAGCGGTGCCGGCAAGGCCGGCGGCGATTGATTTCATCAGCATGGTTGTCCTCTCCTTCAGCAGAAAACTTGTGCGGGGAGAACAGCCACGATCACGCACGGTTCCTCGCGCGCGGCAATTTCGCTGCGCCATTCCGGCATTGCAGCGCGAGGAAAGTTCCTGTCGAGGAACGTGCGAAACGCACGGTTCCCCGCCGACGATCTTGCGCCCTGGGATATCGCAAGATCGCGGCGAGGAACGCGCCGACCTCAGTCGCTCCGGTCAGCTCTTGTAGTCGATCAGCAGCGCGGAGAAATCCGTGCTGTTGGAGGAGCTCGTCGTTCCATTGGCACTGTAGGACGCGTTCGACGAGGACTGCGACTGCTGCAGCGCCTGGAGAAACTGCTCGAGGATCCTGGCCGTGCTGCTGTCGGTCGAGCTGCTGCTGGTCTGACCCGTCGACGACGCCGAAGCATCCGAAGAGCCGCCATCCGACGGCGGCGGCGGGCCGGGGGGCGGGCCACCCGCTCCATGAGCGCCACCGGGCCCCTTGGCGAAGGCGGACTGAAACACGCCCTTCAGTTCGTCGGCCTGGCTCGACGTCAGCGTCCCGTTCGAGACCTCGTTCGAAATGAGATCGTCGATCTTGGATTTCAGGCCGTCCTTGGACGGCTTGGTACCGCTCGACTGATCACTGGACCTGCTCTGCTGAAGCGCCGTATCGATGTCCTGCAGAGCAGTGGTGAGCGCGGACTGGTCCGACGACGAGATCGTCCCGTCCGAAACTTCCGATTGCAATTCCTGCTGCAGCCGCTGGGCTGGCGACTGGTAGTTAAAGGCGGAGGCCGCCGAAATCGATGTCATGGGTGCACCGTGGTCCTTGCGGGGTTTCGTACGCAACTGCGCCACGCTATGGTTAACGGGCTTAACGAGACCTTGCCGCACCGCCACGCAGTCGTTGCCGGGTGTTGCGGCAATGCGGCCGGAAACAAACAGAAACAAAAATCTTCGCCTTTTGGCCCCAATCCTGGACAAACAAGGCTCATGGCCATTCCTTCCCCCAACATCCTGGTCGTCGAGGACGACCGCGAAACCCGGACGTTGATTGCGAAATATCTGCGCAACAACTCCTGCAACGTGACCGCTGTGAGCGACGGGCGCGAGATGTCGCGCGCCATGGCCGACCACCGCGTCGATCTCATCATCCTCGACGTCATGCTGCCCGGCGAAGACGGTCTCAGCCTGTGTCGCAAGGTGCGGTCCGAGGCGCAGACGCCGATCATCATGCTGACCGCGCGCGGCGAGGACGTCGACCGCATCGTTGGTCTCGAGATGGGTGCGGACGATTATCTGCCGAAGCCGTTCAATCCGCGCGAGCTGCTCGCCCGCATCAACGCGGTGCTGCGGCGTCAGGCCTCCGCACAGGCTGCGAGCTCGATCGAAGGCGTGTCAACCCTTGCCTTCGAAGGCTGGCGTATCGATCTGCGCCTGCGCGAGCTGCGCAATCCGGAAGGCGCCCGCGTCGCAGTGACCAGCGCCGAGTTCGACCTGCTCAGGACGTTCTGCGAGCGCCCCGGCCGCGTGCTCTCGCGCGACAGCCTGCTCGACCTCACGCAGGGCCGCAACACCGGCTCGTTCGAGCGTTCCATCGACGTGCTGGTCAGCCGCATCCGCCGCAAGATCGAGCCCAATCCGTCCGATCCCACCATCATCAAGACGGTGCGCTCGGGCGGTTATCTGTTTACGCCCAGAACGGAAGCGGTTACGACGCCCCTGAGCAACTGACGGGGCCTTGAGACGATGCGGCCGTTCGGGTTCTTTCACCTCAAGGGCATCGGCGGGCAGATCGCCGCGCTGGTGCTGGCTTCGACCGTCACGCTGCATCTCGTCGTCACCACCGCCTTCCTGATCAGCCGGCCCGACCGCCCGGACACGCCGCCGGATGGCGCGCATCAATTGACCGACGCAGCGCTGCTGCTCGGCTCGGCCGGTCCGGACGAGCGGCCGCGCCTCCTCGCCGATCTCGCGCGCGCCTTCCCGAAACTCAAGATCGAGACATCGGCACCTGGCACGGCGACGGTGATCGAGGACGGCGAGAGCCAGCATCTGCACGGACTGCGCCGCCATCTCGGCCGCGGCTACAAGGTGGTGCAGCTCGCGCCCGAGGGCGGCGACCACCGCATCGGCGTGGTCTTGCCCGACGGCAGCATGATCGCGGGCCATGTCGAGGGCGGCCCGCGCCCCTGGTTCTGGGGAGCACCATGGCTGGTGGCGCTGATGACCGCGTTCATCTGCATCAGCGTGCTCGGCCTGTGGGCGGCGCGCGCGCTGGCAACGCCCCTCTCCGCGTTGGCCAAGGCGGCCGAGAATTTCAGCCTGGACGGCGGGGCCGATCCGCTGCCCGAGCGCGGCCCGGAGGAGATCCGCTCGGTGGCGCGCGCGCTCAACCGCATGCATGCGCGGATCGCGCGGCTGATGTCGGATCGCACCCGCATGCTGGCTGCGATCAGCCACGACCTGCGCACCCCGATCACGCGGCTGCGCCTGCGCGCCGAGTTCATCGAGGACGAGGGCAACCGCAAGCGCATGCTCGTCGACCTCGACCAGATGCGCTCGATGCTGGAAAGCGTGCTGTCGCTCTTGCGCAACGACAGCAAGATCGAAGCCATCACGCTGGTCGATATCGCGAGCACGCTGCAGCTCATCGCCGACCAGTTCGGCGACATGGGCCACGTCGTCCACTACGACGGCCCGGCCTCCGCAACCGCCGCCGCGCGGCCCGACGATCTGCATCGCGGCGTCACCAACCTCGTCGAGAACGCGGTGCGCTTCGGCGCCGAGGTGACGATCCGCCTGGATGTATCAGATGCAAGACTCACCATCGATGTCGAGGACGACGGCCCCGGCATTTCGGACGCGCGCAAGCAGGAGATGCTGGAGCCGTTCGTGCGTGGCGACGATGCGCGCACCATGGACGAGTCCACCGGCTTCGGCCTCGGCCTGTCGATCGCGCGCGCGATCGCACTCGCCCATGGCGGCGAGCTGTCGCTGCACGACCGCCAGCCGCACGGGCTGATCGTTCGGATGCAATTGCCGGTGTGGCAGCAGCCGCGGCTGGCCGCCTAGCCTTACGCCGCGAGCGGCGGCGATAAGGCGCCCGCCTCGTCGAAGATCGCGATCGCCTCGAAGCGATAATTGCAGGCGTGGCATGTCCAGAGATAGGACACCCGCCCCTGGCCCGGCTCGATCCAGTCGGGCCACGCGATCGGCGCGCCGCACTGGGCACACGGGTTCTGGGTGGGCAGATCGTGTCTGGAAACGTCGCCGCTATGGGTGTTGACCATGGTTGTTGTTGTCATGGCACCTCTCCCGGTTCGCGAGGCGAGCTTCATACGCGTTTTCGCGCGTCCGCGCGACCGGACAGGCTTGCTGTCGCGCCTTCGCCTTGGAACCTCTGCGCCAAGCGGCGTTTGGTCACATCATCGCCGCGTTCGGGAGGCCTAAGGGCAGCTGGGCGCAAATCATTCAGGCCGGATATCCGATGAAAATCTTAACCGTTGCCGTGCTGCTCGTGGCCGGACTGGTGTCGTCGCGGGCTTTCGCAGGGCAGGCCGAATACGCCGAGATGGTTGCCATGCATGCGCGGGCCAACGGCGTGCCGGAGGCGCTGGTGCATCGCGTCATCATGCGCGAGAGCCGCTACCAGCCGGGCCTGGTCGGCCATGGCGGCACGATCGGGCTGATGCAGATCAAGCTCGCGACCGCCCGCGGCCTCGGCTACACCGGCGATGCGAGCGGCCTGCGCGACCCCGACACCAACCTCACCTACGCGGTGAAATACCTCGCCGGGGCCTATCACGCCGCCAATGGCGACCACGACAGAGCCGTGCGCTATTTCGCGGGCGGCTATTACTACGCTGCAAAGCAGCAGCGCCAGCAGGCCGTGCAGCAGGCGAGCTTCGAGCCTCAGCTGGAGCCGAACGGCAATCCGCAGCCGATGTTCGGCGCCACGCCGCACCGCAAGCTGGCCCAGCAGCTCCGCAACGCGCGCGCGCAGGTTCCCGGCAACATGCGTTGACACGGGCCCCCACAAGCCTACATTAGGTCCGTTCCGAGGGGTGCTCCGAGGAGGAGCTGAGATACCGCTAAATGGGCAAAGCTTGCAAATCGGCAAGCCTTCCCAGGACCGCGGTGACCCTTTGAACCTGATCCGGGTCATGCCGGCGAAGGGACAGGGATGTTGCAGACGACCAAGCGACCGGATTCCCCGGTATCCATCATCGGTGCAGGCATTGCCGGAGCCTGGCAGGCGCTGTTGTTCGCGCAGGCCGGCCACGCCGTGACTCTACACGAGCGCGGTGACGCAGGGATGACCGATGCCACCAGCCACTGGGCCGGCGGCATGCTCGCACCCTATTGCGAGGCGGAGGTCGCCGAACCCATCATCTCCAGGCTCGGCTTGCGTTCGCTCGATATCTGGCGGCGCGAGCTGCCCGACACGCCGTTCAACGGCTCGCTGGTCGTCGCCCATCCGCGCGAGCGCAACGATTTCGAGCGCTTTGCCCGGATGACCGACTGCCATCGCCGGCTCGATGCCGCCGCGCTTGCCGAACTCGAGCCGTCGCTGGAAGGCCGTTTCCGCGATGCGCTGTTCTTCCCGACCGAGGGCCATGTCGAGCCGCGCCGCGTGCTGCCGAAGCTGCACGAACGCATTCGCGCCGCGGGTGGCACCATCAGGTTCGGCAGCGATGTCACCGCAAATGATCTCGACGGCCTGGTCATCGACTGCCGCGGCCTTTCCGCGCGCGACGAACAGACGGAGCTTCGCGGCGTCAAGGGCGAGATGATCTTGATCGAGACCAGCGAGGTGCAGCTGTCGCGCCCCGTCCGCCTGATCCATCCGCGCTGGCCGCTTTACGTGATCCCGCGCGAAGCCGGCCTGTTCATGCTCGGCGCCACCTCGATCGAGGCCGAGGACACCGGCGTCAGCGTCCGCTCCGCGCTGGAGCTGCTCGGCGCGGCGTACACCGTGCATCCGGCCTTCGGCGAAGCCCGCATCGTCGAGTTCGGCTCGGGCCTTCGCCCGGCTTTTCCGGATAATTTGCCGCGCATCGGCGTGCGCGGCGGCAAGATCAGCGTGAACGGGCTCTACCGCCACGGTTTCCTGATCGCCCCCGCGCTCGCCGAGCTGACGCTCGCTTTCGTCGAGCGCGGCCAGATCGACAATGAGGTGATGCAATGCGCGTGATCGTGAACGGCGAACAGCGCGAGATCGTCTCGGCCAGCGTCGACGCGCTGCTCGCCGAGCTCGACTACGAGGGCACGCATTTTGCGATCGCGCTGAATTACGACGTCGTGCCGAAGAGCCGCT
Source organism: Bradyrhizobium manausense (assembly GCF_018129685.1). Classification (GTDB taxonomy): domain Bacteria; phylum Pseudomonadota; class Alphaproteobacteria; order Rhizobiales; family Xanthobacteraceae; genus Bradyrhizobium; species Bradyrhizobium manausense_D. The sequence continues at coordinate 330,812 of NZ_JAFCLG010000003.1, read as the reverse complement.
GGGCCGAGACGCGCCTGAAGGCCGGCGACGAGATCGAGATCATCACGCCGCGGCAGGGAGGGTGAGGTGATGCTTTCACCACGCACTCCGCTGTCATCGCCCGGCTTGACCGGGCGATCCAGTACGCCGCAGCGTCTCGTTTCCAGCCGCACTGCCGCGGCGTACTGGATCCCCGCTTTCGCGGGGATGACACCGTCATTCACGGAGACACCTTCCACATGGTGACCTTCTACGGCAAAACCTTCGACTCGCGCCTGCTCATCGGCAGCGCGCTCTATCCCTCGCCCGCGATCATGCAGGATGCGATCCGCGCCTCCGGCTCGAACATCGTCACCGTCTCGCTCCGCCGCGAATCCGCCGGCGGCAAGACCGGCGATGCATTCTGGAAGCTGATCCGCGAGCTCGACGTCACTGTGCTGCCGAACACCGCCGGCTGCCGCAGCGTGCGCGAGGCCGTGACGACGGCGAAGCTCGCGCGCGAATTGTTCTCGACATCCTGGATCAAGCTGGAGGTGATCGCCGACAACGACACGCTGCAGCCCGACGTCGTCGGCCTCGTCGAAGCCGCCACCATCCTGGTCAAGGACGGTTTTGACGTGTTCCCCTATTGCACCGAGGACCTCTCGGTCGCGAACCGCCTGGTCGATGCGGGCTGCAAGGTGGTGATGCCGTGGGCCGCCCCCATCGGCAGCGCGAAAGGCATCACCAACCGCGATGCGCTCAAGCTGCTGCGCGAGCGTCTGCCCGATATCACGCTGGTGGTCGACGCCGGCATCGGCGCGCCCAGCCACGCGGCCGAAGCGCTCGAGCTCGGCTACGACGCCGTGCTGCTCAACACCGCCATCGCCAAGGCCGCCGATCCCGTCGCGATGGCAAAAGCCTTCCGCCTCGGTATCGAGGCCGGCCGCACCGCATACGAAGCCGGGCTGATGAACGCCCGCGACTTCGCCTCCCCTTCAACCCCTGTCGTTGGGACCCCGTTCTGGCATGCCGTATCCTGATCGATTCTATCCCGTCGTCGACAGCCTCGACTGGGTCGAGCGCCTGACCAAGCTCGGCGTCGGCACCATTCAGCTGCGCGCGAAACAGCTCAACGACGCCGAGGCGCTGCAGATCGTCACCGATGCGCTGGCGATCACGAGAGGCACGCAAGCGAGGCTCGTCGTGAACGACTATTGGCGCGCCGCGATCGTCGCCGGCGCAAAATATCTGCATCTCGGCCAGGAGGATCTCGCCGATGCCGACCTCAAGGCGATCCGCGAGGCCGACCTGTCGCTCGGCATCTCCACGCATGACGACGCGGAGCTTGAAACCGCGCTCAAAGCCAAGCCCGATTATGTCGCGCTCGGCCCGATCTTCTTCACCACGCTCAAATCGATGCGCTTTGCGCCGCAGGGCATTCCCAGGATCACGGAATGGAAGCAGCGCATCGGCACCATCCCGCTGGTCGCGATCGGCGGCATCAAGTTCGAGCACGCCGCGGAGATCTTTGCCGCCGGCGCCGATTCCATCGCCGTCGTTTCAGACGTCACCCAGAATGCCGACCCGGATGCACGGGTGAGGCAGTGGCTCGGCCAGAAGGAGGCGGCGTGATGTGTACGCTCTCTCCACCCGTCATTGCGAGCGAAGCGAAGCAATCCAGAATCCCTCCGCAGAGGCAGTCTGGATTGCTTCGTCGCAAGAGCTCCTCGCAATGACGGAGCAAATCTCTCTATCCCGTCACCCTGAGGTGGCCGCTTCTTCAGCGGCCCTCGAAGGGCGACGGCCCGGCTCGTTCATCCTTCGAGGCTCGCCCAGCGTCGCGTTCGCGCCGCCCGCCTCGCACCTCAGGATGACGAGAGCAAAAACCGCATACGAAATTTAACGGAGGATCCCATGAACATTCGCTCCAACCCCGAAAAAACCATCCCCGCCGTCACCACCGGCCCGCTGCCCTCCTCGCGAAAGATCTTCGCCTCGCCCGACGCCGCGCCCGATCTGCGCGTGCCCTTGCGCGAGATCATCCTCTCCGAAGGCGCGGGCGAGCCGAACCTGCCGGTGTACGACACCTCCGGCCCCTACACCGATCCTTCCGTCACCATCGACGTCAACGCCGGCCTTGCCCGCAACCGCAAGCAGTGGGTGCTGGAGCGCGGCGGCGTCGAGGAATATGACGGCCGCCAGGTCAAGCCGGAGGACAATGGCAACCTCTCCACCGACAACGCCGCGCGCGCCTTCTCGGCCTATCACAAGCCCTTGCGCGGCCTCGACGGTCACAAAATCACCCAGCTCGAATTCGCCCGCGCCGGCATCATCACCAAGGAGATGATCTACGTCGCGGAGCGCGAGAATCTTGGCCGAAAGGCACAGCTCGAGCGCGCCGAAGCCGCCCTTGCCGACGGCGAAAGTTTTGGCGCTGCCGTGCCCGCCTTCATCACCCCCGAGTTCGTCCGCAGCGAGATCGCGCGCGGCCGCGCCATCATCCCCTCCAACATCAACCACGGTGAACTCGAGCCGATGATCATCGGCCGCAACTTCCTCACCAAGATCAACGCCAATATCGGCAACTCGGCGGTGACGTCGTCGGTCGAGGAAGAGGTCGAGAAGATGGTGTGGGCGATCCGCTGGGGCGCCGACACGGTGATGGACCTCTCGACGGGCCGCAACATCCACACCACGCGCGAGTGGATCCTGCGCAATTCGCCGGTGCCGATCGGCACTGTTCCGATCTACCAGGCGCTGGAGAAGTGCAACGGCGACCCGGTCAAGCTGACCTGGGAGCTCTACAAGGACACGCTGATCGAGCAGTGCGAGCAGGGCGTCGACTATTTCACCATCCACGCCGGCGTGCGCCTGTCCTACATCCACCTCACCGCCGCCAGAGTCACCGGCATCGTGTCGCGCGGCGGCTCGATCATGGCGAAGTGGTGTCTGGCGCATCACAAGGAAAGCTTCCTCTACACGCATTTCGACGAGATCTGCGACCTCATGCGCAAGTATGACGTCTCGTTCTCGCTCGGCGACGGCCTGCGCCCGGGCTCGATCGCGGATGCCAATGACCGCGCGCAGTTTGCCGAACTCGAGACGCTCGGCGAGCTGACGAAGATCGCGTGGGACAAGGGCTGCCAGGTCATGATCGAGGGCCCCGGCCACGTGCCGATGCACAAGATCAAGATCAACATGGACAAGCAGCTCAAGGAGTGCGGCGAAGCGCCGTTCTACACCCTCGGGCCCCTGACCACCGACATCGCGCCGGGCTACGACCACATCACCTCAGGCATTGGCGCCGCCATGATCGGCTGGTTCGGCTGCGCCATGCTCTGCTACGTCACGCCGAAGGAACATCTTGGGCTACCCGACCGCAATGACGTCAAGACCGGCGTCATCACCTACAAGATCGCGGCCCACGCCTCCGATCTCGCCAAGGGCCACCCCGCCGCCCAGCTGCGCGACGACGCCCTCTCCCGCGCCCGTTTCGACTTCCGCTGGAGCGACCAGTTCAACCTCGGCCTCGACCCCGAGACCGCGAAGAACTTCCACGACGAGACCCTGCCGAAGGAAGCCCACAAGGTCGCCCATTTCTGCTCGATGTGCGGCCCGAAATTCTGCTCGATGAAGATCACCCAGGACGTGCGCGACTACGCGGCGACGCTGAACGATCCGAACTCGATCGGCATATCGCTGAGCGGCACCGCCGAGGACGGCATGGCCAAGATGAGCGCGAAGTTCAAGGAGATGGGCGAGAGCTTGTACCTGGATGCGGAGAAGGTGAAGGAGAGTAATCGGGTGTTGTGAGGGGCTCAGGCTGGAGCACCATAGGGCCGTCTCACTTGACAAGTGGGCGGCTCTTCAACGCAAACGTTCTGGCAATGAGTTCGCGCGAAACGGAGGCCCCAAGTGATAGAATTTCAGCGCGCCGAGCGGCTATCGATCAAGGCTCACCCTGATCTTAACGAGAAATGGGTGCAGGAACTGATTGCTAACGATCCTTCCATTCAAGGCCTGGGAGATCTCGAACTCCGCCAAAAAGAACGTATCCAACCTCACGCTGGGCGACTCGATCTTTTGCTGCAAGATGCCGATACGAAGCGTAGATATGAGGTTGAAATTCAGCTTGGCGCTACCGACGAGACGCATATCATCCGAACAATAGAATATTGGGATATCGAACGAAAAAGGTATCCTCAGTACGATCATTGCGCCGTTCTGATTGCCGAGGATATTACAAGCCGCTTCCTGAATGTCATTTCGTTGTTCAACGGTACAATCCCTCTTATTGCGATCCAAATGCAAGCGCTGCGCGTTGCCGGTGCACTCACTTTGGTCTTCACCACCGTCATGAACGAGCTCTCACGTGGGCTCGTGGATGAAGACGAAGAGGCCGAAGCTTTTCCAACAGATCGTGCGTACTGGGAGTCTAAAGCTTCGAAGGCGATGGTAGCAATGGCCGACAAGCTATGCGAAATTGTTAAGCAGTTTGATCCCACGCTCGAGCTAAAGTTTAACAAGCATTATATTGGCCTTGGTCGCGATGGCTCCCCTTTTAACTTCCTGACCATCAGACCAAAAAGAGCGACGGTGACACTGGAAATAAAGCTACCACGTACGGATGACATCGATGCCAGGATTGAACAAGCCGGGCTTGAAACACTCGAATACAATACGCGGTGGGGCTATTACCGTTTACGATTGACGCCCGCTGATGTCACGGGAAAGATGGATGTGCTGCGCGAACTCATGCGATTGGCCTTCGATCGTCGATCCTCTTGAAGAGCACTTAGCTGCGCTGTCCCACCGCCTCCCCAACCAGTTCTGCCCGAACCTTCGTCTCGTCTTCGTCGGTACCGCCGCCAGCCCGTAGGGTGGGTTAGCGTAGCGTAACCCACCACTTAGATATCCTAACACTCTTCGGATGGCGGGTTACGCCTTGCGCCGGCGCGTGTTGAACGACCGCGCTTGTGAGCGGCTAACCCACCCTGCGCCGCTCAACTCAACGATGCCAATTCGCGCGCGAGATTGTCGCGGGCGCGGCGATCATATTTCGCGGCGAAGCCAGCATCAGGATAGATGACCGCACGAGCGGCAAACCGGCGCAGCACGACGGCGCGCCCCGCGCGATAGTCGGCGTCGCTGACGTGGATGAACTCCTGCCGGATGGCATCGGCGTAGGCGTCGTAGCGCGCCGGCTCCGCGCCCAGGATGCCGAGGTCGATCGAGATCAGCACGGCCCCAAGGCGATCATCCGCCGCGACGTCGTGCAATTTCGTCAGCCGGATCAGGCGACCGACCTCGTGACTGATACCGGCGCGCACATGCCGTTCGGCGAGCTCAGCGCTGAGCTCCTCGTTGTCCGATCGGGTCGGATCGTAGACGACGTCGTGCCACCAGATCGCTTCGGTCAGGATGTCGCGCTCGTGAGCGGAGAGGCCCGGGACCTGCACCAGCGCAGCGAGGCAGTCCTCGATATGCGCGAGGTTGTGATAATGGCGGCCAGGTGCCGCATAGGCGGCGGCCAATTCCTCGCGGGTCATCGTCGGGCCAGGTCGCAAGACGGCATCAGGAGATTGTCTTCTTCAACAACGGCTGGTCCCGTCTGACGTCGAGCGAGCATTCGGCCTCCCAGGGGAAATGACGATCAACGTCCTGCCAGACGATTTGGAGACAGGGGAATGCGATCCGCGATTTCCGGTAGAACCAGATCGCGGTGCCGAGATAATCAGGATAAGCTCCGAACGGTACCTGCCAGAAGCCGAGCTTGTAGCCGTTCTCCAGCAATTCGTCGGAGATGTCGCCATCGACGAATTTATGCCCCGCAGCAGCGCGATCGCGGACAAGGTTGAAGATGGCTTGCGCGTTCTGAGCGCTCTGGCCGAAGATGATGAGTTCGGGGTGGCCGTAGTTCAGATACAGACCGATGGAAAATGCAAACGGCGGATTGGCATCGGGTATGCCCGTGATATGGCAGCCATGGTTGCGGACGTTGCGCAAGATGACATTGTCGGCTTCGTGCTCGGGCTCAGGCCACTCGAACTGGTCTTGCATTCATCCCCCACGGCCTGCAGCGCACGGCACTTGCGGACGCCTCGCAATAACGACGGCAGATTCAGAGAAGAAGCAAGTCGATAGTCGCATCGGAAATGTCCAGTTCGTAGGGTGGATTAGCCGCAGGCGTAATCCACCACTTCTGCCGAAGCGAAGCAAAATTTGGTGGGTTGTGCTTCGCTAACCCACGAGAGGGTGCCGGCCACCTCGACAAATTCGTCCTGCGCGCCTATTTTAATGGCATGAACATCATTCGCCGCACGCTGGATATCGATGCCGACACCGACGCGCGTTTGCGCGAGATGGCTGACGAGCGCGGACAGGAAGTCGCCGCCGTGCTCGCGGAAGCCGTTGCGCTGCTCGATTCCGTGGTCGATATCGCCGGGCCTGACATTGCCGAGGATCGGCGGCGGCTGGATGAATTCAGAAACACCCGCGCCGCCGTGCCGCTCAACGACGTGAAGGACTGGGTCGCGAGCTGGGGTTCGGCGAAAGAGCTGCCACGCCCCGCGGCACGCAGGATCGGATGATCCTGCTTTCGCCCGACGCCGTTGAGGACGTCGAACGATTGCGCGTTTTTCTCGATCAACATAGCCCGGGCGCCGCGCAACGCGCGCTCGCGTCGATCTGGCGGGCGACCGAGCGGCTGCAGGAGTTTCCCAATCTGGGAATGCAGACCGACGATGCCGAGCTCCGCCAGATCGTGGTCCGCTTCGGCGCGTCCGGCTATATCGTGCGGTATGCCATCTTGACTGAAACGCAAGACATCCTGATCACGCGGATATGGCATGGCCGCGAAGCGCGCAAGACGGACGAGTGAGCGTAGCCATGGGCGATTGACTTGGCTGAACTCCACCGCCTCCCCGACCAGCTCCGCGAAAACCTCCGCCTCGTCTTCGTCGGCACCGCCGCCTCGACGCGCTCGGCCGAGCTCGGGCACTACTACGCCCATCCCGGCAACCGGTTCTGGCGCGCGCTTCATGAGGCCGGCATCACGCCGCGACGCTATCAGCCGGGCGAGTTCGCATCGCTGATCGAGCTCGGGATCGGCTTCACCGATCTGTCCAAGTCGGGCGCGGGAATGGATCACCAGATCGAGGCTGCGTCGATCGACGTATCAGGCTTCAGGGCCAAGATGAAAAAGTACCGGCCGAAGACGATTGCGTTCACCAGCAAGAAGGCGGCGAGCTTGTTTTACGGCAGGCCGTCAGCTGCGATTTCGCTGGGGCGACAGCCGCGCGATGAGAGCTTGCCGGAGGTGTTCGTGCTGCCGTCGCCATCGGGTGCCGCGTCGGGAAGTTGGACGCTGGAGCCGTGGCGGGAGCTGGCGGCGTGGATTGCTGCGTAGGGTGGGCAAAGGCGCGCTTGCGCCGTGCCCACCATCTTTTCCCGAGTCCGAAAGAAAGGTGGGCACGGCGCGCAAAGAGCGCGCCTTTGCCCACCCTACGGCACCGTCAGTTCCTCACCCCGCATGCGCCTTGTCCAGATCCGCAATCACGATCTTCCGCATCCCCATCATCGCCTGCATGACGCGGTTTGCCCTGGTGCGGTCGGGGTCGCCGAGATAGCGGCCGAGCGCTGATGGCACCACCTGCCAGGAGAGTCCAAACTTGTCCTTGAGCCAGCCGCAGCGGGATTCCGTGCCGCCGTCGGCGGTGAGGCGGTTCCAGAAATAGTCGACCTCGCCTTGCGTCTCCACGCTGATGAAGAACGACACCGCCTCGTTGAAGCGGTGCTGCGGCCCGCCGTTGAGCGCGTGGAAGCGCTGGCCCTCCAGCTCGAACATCGCCATGACATCGCTGACCATCTCGACCCTGGCGTTGGGGAACACCGAGACGTAGAAGCCGACGGCTTCCGGGACGTTGTTGTCGAACCAGAGAAACGGCGTAATCGAGGTCATATGCGCTATCCTTTCGTGTCGGTCCGGACGCGCGCACGCGCGCCGTCGCCCGAAGGACGGATACGCGGACGTTGATCCGACAGGCGGAATAACGGTTTTTTCGTCCCCATCCATCGAACGGGTGATACCTCCCATCCCGCCGGCCTGGCTATTGCAAGCGCGTCACGGCGGCGATACCACTTGGAGGCGAACAGCCGGGCCTCAACCGGCGCACTTGTCGAGGAAGCGCCGTCATGAGCGACGATCTCTCCGGTGTCTGGGACGGCACTTACATCCAGCCTGGCACGGGAATGGTCACGTTCACGGCGACGCTGGTCGAGGCCGGCGGTGCGCTCAGCGGCTGCGTCACCGAACCCTGCTCCAATCCGCGATGCCCGGTGCGAACCCACAACGCCTCGATCGCGGGCCATCGCGCCGGCAGCGTGGTGTCGTTCGTCAAACGCTACGACCCGCCGGGCTACGGCTTCGACATCGTCCACTATGACGGCATCATGAATGGAGAGGCCACCGAGATCGACGGGCGCTGGCGGCTGCCGGGCACATCAGGATCGTTCCTGATGATCCGCTCCGGCAAGCGCGCGCAGGCGGGCGCGACTGACAAACGGGCGAACCAACCGGCCCCATAGCCTGATTTTCTTGAGGTGCCACATGCTGACCCTCTATTCCTATCCGCAATTGTTCGGCGTCGCCGACAACAACGGCTATGGGCTGAAAGTCTACGCCTTCCTGAAACTGGCAGGCGTTCCGTTCGTGCACGAGCACGTGTTCGATGCCTCCACAGCACCACGCGGGCAGCTGCCTTATGTCGTCGATGACGGCGAGACCATCGGTGACAGCGAGACCATCATCGCACATGCGATCGCGAAATATCACCTGACCATCGACGCTGTGCTGTCACCGGCGCAGCGCCGCATCCATCACCTCGTCACGCGCATGCTTGATGATCTCTACTGGGTGATGTCCTATTCGCGCTGGAAGGACGAGCGCTACTATCCGGCGTTCCGCGACGGCTTCATCGCCCAGCATCCGCAGATCGACGCCGCCGGCTTCGAGAAGGCGAGGGCCTACAATGCGCAGCGCTATCACTACCAGGGCATCGGCCGCTACACGCCCGAGCAGGCCTATGCGCGCGGACTTGCCGATTTAGAGGTGCTGGCTGGAATCGTGCCCGCGAGCGGTTTCGTCGATGGCGAGCGGCCCACCAGCATCGATGCCGGCATCTACGGCTTCATCGCGAATATCCATTATTTCCCCATCACGACGCCGTTGAAGGCGTTCGTCGAGGCGCATGGCAATCTCGTCGCGCATTGCGAGCGGGTGCATGCGATGGTGAGCGGAAAGTAGCCACGCACGGGATCTCGTAAGGTGGGCAAAGCGAAGCGTGCCCACGATCAGTCTCCATCACGGGAGAACGTGGGCACGGCGCTTGCGCGCCTTTGCCCACCCTACAGCACCGTCTTCTACCGCATCGTGATCGCAAGCCCGCTCAGATCCGCGTTGGCCATCAGGCCGGTCTGGGTGCCCGACAGTTCGAGCACCGCGCCCTTCTGGTTGCTCAGCACGATGGCGCGGGCGCCGCGGCCGACGGCAAGGCCGGCGCCGGCAGCGCCATAGACGCCGGCGACGTCCGAGGGCCTGTTGATGTTGGAGACGCGGCCGCGCAGCACGGTCTTGGAGCCGCCGAAGACGAGGCCGTAATCGAGCCCGCCGGTCGAGAGCGCATAGGAGCGGCCGCGGAAGTTCAGAACGCCCGAGCCGCCGGAGCCGCCGATGATCCAGCCCGCCTTGTAGATCGTCAGCGTCACGGTGCCGCCATCGGCCATGGCCGGGGCCGAAAGGCCGGCAAAAGCGGCAATGGCGAGAAGCGCGGCGCGCAAGGTGGAAGCAATCTTCATGGGGCGTCTCCGGAAGCTATTTACTGGGAAGGACAAGCGAATCAGAGGCCGCAATTTATCCGATCGATCACGGCGGCAACATGATGGGGAGTGTGAGACCTTCCGCGAAGGCGGTGGCGGCCAGGCCCCCGGAAGGCCCCTCATTCTCCGTCATTGCGAGCGCAGCGAAGCAATCCAGGGTCTTTCCGCGGAGGGATTCTGGATTGCTTCGCTGCGCTCGCAATGACGGGTGGATGGATCCCGGGCTCTCACCGCCGGCGGAGCACGCGGGAGAAGCGAAGCAAGTCGCCCACCCTCCCGAGTACATCCACCATGCCATCATACCCCTGTTTTGCCCGACGGATCAACCCAAATTTCGCCGTTCCCGAAATCCGTTTTTGCCAATGATTTCTACTGTGCATGGGGTTGTTTTTCGCGTTTTCTGTTGGAGCACACCCCGCACACCGCTACGCTTCCCGTCAATTCCGCCACCGCCAGCCCCCGAGGCCCCCATGCCGATCCAGCATTTCGCGCCCCCGCCGCACGTCAAGGCGCCGCCGCTGTCCTTTGCCACCCGCGTCGGCGATTTGCTGTTCGTCTCCGGCATTCCCGGCTTCGACGCCCAGGGCGCGCTGCCTGATGGCTTCGAGGCGCAATTCGCCAATGTCGTCGTCAACATCAAGCGCGTGCTCGACGAAGCCGGCGCCACCACGCGCGACCTCGCCAAGGTCAACGTGCTCCTGACCCGCACGGCCGATGTTGCCGCCATGAACGCGCTCTATGCCGGTGCGTTCGGCCCGCCGCCCTATCCGGCACGCACCACCTGCGTGGTGCAGGCGCTGCCTGATCCAAAAATGCTGATCGAGATCGAGGCGGTCGCCTCGCTGGCGAAAGGCTAGTCAGGGTTCGTCAAGGGTGCTTGCGCAGGCATGCGCCTGACATATCCGTGAACAGCCCCGCTGCCGCTTGCAACACGCGCCGTTTTGACGCACGAGTTTGCTCTCTTTCACGTTCCCATCAGGAGATTGTCCATGCGTCGCGTTCTCGCCCTTTGTGCCGTTGCCGGCATTGCCAGTTCCTTGTTTGCCGTGCCCGCGTCAGCGAAGGTCGGCTATTACGTGATCCGCTGGGATAACACCGGCATCTGCCAGGTCTGGAACGAGGACCTGCACTACAAGCCGCTCCAGTGGGGCGTCTCGACCTACAAGGTCGTCAGCAAGTCGTTCCCGACCTTCACCCAGGCCTCCGAGCTCCAGATCAAGTTGCGCGGCGAGCGCCGCTGCACGCTCTGAGCCATCAGGCCAATCCGGATACCAAGCCAGCCATCGAGGGCGGGTTGCGCAAGCAGCCCGCCCTTTGGTTTTTGCGCGCCAATTTGCGCAATTTCCCGCGTTTGCGCTTTGAACCTGATCAGCACACGGAACTACTCACGTCTTGTCCGGGGCGCAGGCTGAGGAAGCGTCCCGCACCGCCCCTCCCGTCATTGTCGGGGGATGCATCACGTCTTTCAATTTGAGGAGCTGAATCCATGCGTCGTCTTTCCATGCTCTGCGCTGCCGCCGGTCTTGCAGCTGCCGCCTTCGTCGCCGCGAGCCCGGCCGAAGCCGGCTATCATCTGATCCGCTGGCAGGACAGCGGCTTCTGCCAGATCTGGGACGAGAGCATTCCGACCACGCCGTGGCCGGCCGGCTATCACCGCGCCAGCGCCTCGGTGCCGACCTTCATCGACGCACTCGCGATGAAGGATCAGGCGCTGAAGGCCGGTCACTGCAACTGGTAAAAATTCGATCGGCGGACGACAAGGGCCGGGCAAGGATGCGATGCCAGCATCCTTGCCCGGTCGTTTTTTGACCCGGAAAGGGAGAAGGTCGATGCGCGCACGGACCATGACAGCCGCGGCGCTGGCCGCAGCGCTCCTGCTCGGCGCAGCAGCACAGGCGCAAGCCCCGCAATCCTTCCGCGTGATCTCGCCGATCTTCGGCCAGCTCGTCGCTTTTGCGATGCCGTCGAATTTCGCTGTCGTGTTCGAGAACACCAAGGGCGGCCACTACATCCGTGAAGCGGTGCTCAAGGGCGAGACGCCCGAGCGCTGGACGCAGATGATCACCGTGACAGGCGAGAAGGGCATGACACTGACGCCCGCCAGCTCGCCTGAGATGTTCGCAGGCACGATCGCCAGCGGGTTCAGATCGGCCTGCCCCGACAGTTTTGCTGCGAGGCCATTGGGCGCGACGCATTTCGGCCGCTTCGAGGGGTTTGTCGCGGTGATCGGTTGCGGCCGCATCGACAGCGGCCCGACCCGGCACAGCGAAACCGCGCTGCTGATCACCCTGAAGGGCGCGAGCGACTACTACACCATCCAATGGGCCGAGCGCGGCCCCGAGAGCGACGAGCCGCCGGTCAACGACATCAGCTGGCAGGCGCGCCTGCGCGATCTGAGCCCGATCGATCTTTGTCCGATCATGCCGGGGGAAGCTGCGCCCTATCCGAGTTGCGTCGACAAGAGCTGAGCGCTCTCATGCGTCCTTGTGCGCGCGGGGATGAATCAGGACATCACGCGCGGCGGCAAGGTCGATGAAAGCTTCCGCGCTGCCGCCCCGGTCGGGATGCATGCCCTTGGCGGCGCGGCGATAGGCCTGGTTGATGTCGTCGCAGGTGAGCTGCACGGCGAGCGGAAGGCCGAGCATCTTGCGGGCGCGATCCTCGCTGGACAATTTCTTCGGTGCTGCGTTGCGGCGGCCGAAGCGCGGCGCGGTCAGAGCATGAACGACATCGAGGACCACGCCGAGACGGCGCCGGGCGGCGACCGTGACGCCGTGGTCGTCATTGTCTGCGGCCTGGCGCAGCACGGGCAGCGCCTGCTCGGCGGCCTGCCGCAACATCACGTCGGTGCTCATCCGCGCGATCTCGGCCACCAGCCGGCCGGCCTCGGCCCAATCGGCCGATCCCGCCGACCGCAGGCGCTCGAGCGCCATTTTCCAGGAGTCCAGTCGTTCCATCATGCGCGCAACGTTTAGCAACGCAGATGAGTATGCCAAGGCTGCCGTTTCCGACCCCTTAATTTCGCGTTAGCCTTTCATGAAACTTAGAAACGAATCCGGAAGGAAATTGCCATGGCATTGCTCGCAAACCACATCGCCGTCGTCACGGGCGCAGGATCCGGCATCGGGCGGGCCATCGCAGCCGGCTACGCCCGCGAGGGCGCGCAAGTCGTGCTGCTCGACGTCAACGCCGACACGGTCGCGGAGGCCGCGCAGGAGATCCGCAACGCCGGCGGCAAGGCCGAGAGCTTTGCGCTCGACGTGACCAGGCGCGACGACTGCTTCGCGCTCGCCAGGCAGGTCGCCGACAAGGTCGGGCAGGTCTCGATCCTCGTCAACAATGCCGGCATCACGCGCCGCAACGCCTTCACCGCCGAGACCGAGGCGGTGGCGAAAGACTGGAACGACATCATCTCGCTCAACCTCAACGGCGTCTTCAACATGACCCAGGCCTTCCTCGCGCCGCTGCGCGCGAGCAAAGGCCGCATCGTCAATATCGGCTCGATCCAGTCCTTCGTGCATCTGCGCACGCCGAGTTCGGCCGCCTACACGACCTCGAAGCACGGGGTGCTCGGCTTCACCAAGGCGCTCGCGGTCGAGCTCGGCAAGGAAGGCGTGCGCGTCAACGCGATCGGCCCGGGCTTCATCGAGACCAACATCAACGCCAAGGTGCGCGCCACCAATCCGGCGCTGGTGCAGGCCTTCGTCGACCACACGCCGCTCGCGCGCACCGGCAAGCCCGAGGACATCGTCGGCCCCGCGATCTTCCTCGCTTCGGACATGTCGTCTTACGTCACGGGAACGATCGTGGTGGTGGACGGCGGATATCGGACAACGTGACCGAAATGGGTCCGCATCGCTATGCGTCCAGTGCCAATCGCGGCAGCGGTGCGGCATTCCCAAGGTCATCTCGTGCGATGGCGCGCAATTAACTTTTCATTAACCAAACCCGCCCACCGTGGATCCACGGCTTAGAATCTACGGCTTGGGGGTCGTTTGTTCTCGATCCGCTTCCAACGAGGGAAGCGGGCGTTGATCGGGGAGTGTGTTGATGACCACTGTTCATGTCGCCGCGTCCGAGCAGGCCGCGCAATTCCTTGCACCCAATGAAATCGTTCCACTGCTGATCGGTGCGACCGTCGGGGAAGTCGAGCGCGAGCTCGTGCTGCAGACGCTCGCGCGCTGTGACGGCAATCGCACCCGTGCCTCGCGCGTGCTCGGACTGTCGGTGCGCACGCTGCGCAACAAGATCCGAATCTATGCCGCGTCCGGCATCGCGATACCGGCCTATCACGACTAGCGCGCGATGGCCCGGTCACTCCGCGCGCTGGGCCGCGCGGAAGAACGTGCGATACAGCTTGGTGCCGACGAGCACCGAGAACGTGATGATCGCGACCCAGGCCGCGGTCAACGCGATTGCGCGCAACGCGAAGGCCGTCAGTATTGACCAAGACGGCTGCGGATCCTCGGCGTAACCGACCGGCACGACGTCGGGCACTAGCAGGTGGGCAAGACCGAGCGTCGCCGCAAGCACGACCACGGAGAGGCACAATATCTTCCAGGCTGGGCGCATCGGTCGCTCCTCGCACGGGTTGTGGCCGCGCGTGATCAGTGACACGGCACCCCGCGCCGCCGATTGATGTTGATCAAGCCCGCCGAGACCCGCAGCGGAATTGCCGCTGTCGTCAAACGCCGCTAAGTAGCAGGCTTGCCAAGAAGGAGTAGCGGCGTGGCAGACGAACAGGGACGGCAGGGACCTCCGGGTCCGCGCGGACGACAGGGTGAGCCGGGACGGCCGGGGCCGCAGGGTCATCCGGGCAAGCGGGGTCCCGACGGTAGCCGCGGCAAGCCCGGCCCGCAGGGCAAGCCGGGGCCGGCCGGAAAAGCGGGACCGCAGGGCAAGCCTGGTCTGGCAGGAAAGCCGGGCGAAGCCGGTCCGCGGGGTGCAGTTGGTCCGCAGGGTCCCGCCGGTCCTCAAGGCCCGCGTGGCGAGCCGGGTCCGCCTGGCCAATTGCCGTCAATCGAGCAGGTGCTGCCGTGGCTGGAGCGGCTGTTCGACGCCTGGGATGAACGCCGCCGCCAGCGAGAGCAGGAGGCCGCCGAGCGCGCCGCCCTTGAAGCCGCCGTTCGTGAGGCTGAGATCGCGGCCGCGAACGACGACAACGCCGAGAGCGACGACGGCGACGACGAGCACAGGAAAAAGAAGAAAAAGAAGAAGCACGGCCACAAGGACTAGCCGGCGCTCCTACTTCGCCTGGTCCTCACGCCGCGGCACCATGCCCATGCGCTCGAACTGCCAGCGCATGGCGCGGTACCAGAGATAACCGACCCCTGCGCCGCAAACGGCCAGAATCACGATGTTCGCGCTCGAGAACGAGCCGCTCCACCACATCATCCACGCGGTCCACAACAGCGTGAAGATGATGGCACCTGCTTTCAGCGGAAGAAGGGGGCGGCTCATGGTTGCTGCTCCGGGTTGTCAAAACCCCGGCAGACATCATCGCGCATGACACCCGCCGCTTCCGTGAGCCAGATCACGGTGGCGGTTCATCGAACCTTTAGCCGAAGCGCAGCCGCGAACGCTCCTTCGCCTTCTCCGCCTCGACATCGCGGTCGCGCGCCGGTGCGTGCGTGTGCAGGGAGGTCAGCAGTTTTCGTGCCGCTTCCGAGACTTCGGCCACCGCGCGATCGAAGGCCGCCTCGTTGGCCTGTGAGGGCTTGTTGAAGCCGGAGAGTTTTCGCACGAACTGGAGTGCGCTGGCATGGATCTCGTCCTCCGTCGCCGGCGGCTCGAAATTGAACAGCGTCTTGATATTGCGGCACATGCAGCTCTCCCGATGATTTCCCCATAAGACGATCGGCTGAGCCGAAATCCTACATCCTCCCGGACGCTTCTGCTAAGGTCCCCGCCAACGCGGCCGCCGGATATGAGCCGCTCGGGGAGAGGAATATGAAAGCTTGTTGCACAGCGCTATCGGCCGTCCTGCTGTCAATTTCGACAGCTGCTTTTGCCGCTGACTATCCGGCGCCAAAACAGGGTGATTGGGTTGCCAGGGATTTCAAGTTCCACACTGGCGAGGTCATCCCGGAACTAAAGCTGCATTACACCACGGTCGGCGAACCGACCGGACAGCCGGTGCTGGTGCTGCACGGCACCGGCGGTTCGGGCGCGGGCATGCTGTCACCCGCCTTTGCTGGCGAGCTGTTCGGTGCCGGACAGCCGCTCGACGCGTCCAAATATTACATCATCCTCCCAGATGCGGTCGGCCACGGCAAATCCTCAAAGCCGTCTGACGGCATGAAGACGAGCTTCCCGAAATACAATTACGACGACATGGTCGAGGCACAGCATCGCCTCGTCACCGAAGGCCTCGGCGTCAAGCATCTGCGGCTGGTCATCGGCAATTCGATGGGCGGCATGCAGACCTGGCTGTGGGGCGAGAAATATCCCAAGGACATGGACGCGCTGGTGCCGATGGCCTCGCAGCCGACCGAGATGGCGTCGCGCAACTGGATGATGCGGCGGATCATGCTCGACACCATCCGCAATGATCCCGATTACAACGGCGGCAATTACACCAGCCAGCCGCGCATGATGAAATACGCGATCACCGCCTATGGCATCGCCAGCATCGGCGGAACGCTCGCCTATCAACAACAGGCGCCGACCGCAGCGAAGGCCGACAAGATCGTCGACGAACGTCTGGCGACGCCGATCACGGCCGACGCCAACGACTACGTCTACCAGTGGGAGTCCTCGCATGACTACAATGCCGCCGACAAGCTGGAGGCAATCGAGGCGTCGCTGCTGCTGATCAATTCCGCCGACGACGAGCGCAACCCGCCCGAGACCGGGGTCACGGATGCCGCGATGAAGCGGGTCAAGAACGGCAAGCTGTACCTCATCCCCGCGAGCACCGAGACGCGCGGTCACGGCACGACAGGCAACGCAAAATTCTACACGGAGCAGGTCCGGCAATTGCTGCAAACCGCACCGCAGCGCACGATGTAGGCATCGTCGGATCCTGATCGATATCGCAACGCATCATATGCGGCGCATCAGTGCCGCATATTATTTGAGCATGCAATCAGCCGATCGCTCGGGCTTAATCGCGTCAACGACACGAATCGACACGCGAGGAGGATCTGCATGCACAAGCTTGCGCTGTGCGTTTGGCTCGCCGTGATGACGGGCGCCGCGCTCGCGTTCGACAACGGTCAATACGACAGCGTTCCCCCTGACATCCGTGCCTGGTTCAAGAGCGTGATCGCGCCGAACGGCGTTCCCTGCTGCGACATCTCCGATGGCCACCGCACCGACTACGACGTGCGCAGAGGCACCTACTGGGTGCCGATCGAGGGGCAATGGATGGAGGTGCCCGAGCACGCCATCATCCGTGATCGGGGTAATCCCGTCGGTCACGCCGTGGTCTGGTACGTCCACCACCGCGGCACCATCATCATCAGCTGTTTCGTGCCGGCAGACGCGGTGTGACGCGCGATGGCGCTTCGGTGCCGCGCGTGGTAGTTCAGTTGATGACCTCCGCAAACGATCGAACACGCGCTGCGATGCGCATCGTGCTGGCGGCGTTCTACCTTGCTGCCGGCGTCGCTCATCTCTGGGTGCCGGACAAGTTGCTTGCGATCACCCCGTCCTGGGTTCCGTTTGCAACGCAGGTGATCCTCATCACAGGCGTCTGCGAAATCGCGGGCGCCATTGCCTTGGTGACGAAACCGATGCGCCGGTGGGCGGGTGTCGCACTCGCGCTCTATGCGCTCTGCGTCTGGCCGGCGAACATCAGGCACGCCATCGAAGGCATCGACCTTCCGCCCATCCCAAGCAGCTGGCTTTATCACGGGCCGCGGCTGGCGCTCCAGCCGGTCATCATCTGGTGGGCGCTGTACTGCTCTGGCGTGATCGACTGGCCATGGCGGCGCCGCAAAGGGGATAGCGGTCAGGCCGGGGAGTGATATCCTTCGCGCTTCCAGACAGGGAGCCCTTCGTGACCGACCTTTGCGCCGACGACCTCGCCACCATCTATGCGAAGCCGACACCGCGTGTGATCGCGAAAGCACGCCCCGCGATCGACGTGCATGCCAGGAAGTTCATCGAGATGTCGCCGTTCTGCGTGCTCGCAACGTCAGGCATTGACGGCAGTGTCGATGCCTCGCCGCGCGGCGGCAGTGTTGGCTTCGTCCGTGTCGCCGGCCCCAATCAATTGCTGATGCCCGATCGCGCCGGCAACAACCGCATCGACAGTTTTCGCAACGTCGTCGAAGGCTCGGGCTTCGTGCATCTGTTGTTCTTCGTGCCCGGGATCGACGAAACGCTGCGGGTCGGCGGCCGCGGTACGCTCTCCGCCGATCCGGAACTGCTGGCGTCGATGGTTGAGTTCGGCAAACCGCCCCGCGCGGTGTTGAATGTCGCCGTCAGCGAAGTCTACTTTCACTGTGGAAAGGCGCTGATGCGCTCAAATCTGTGGTCGCCGGAGAAGGTGCAGCGCTCGGTGATGCCGAGCATCAGCCAGGTCATCCACGACCAGACCAGCCTCGGCGAGCCGGAGAGCCAGGAGATCGTGGAAGAGCGCTACAAGACGCAGCTGTAGCGGGGTGCTGGCGGCTGAAACGGACCGTCATGCCCGGGCTGGTCCCTCGCATCCACGTTCTTCGTTCCGCGTTGCAAGACGTGGATGGCCGGGTCAAACCCGGCCATGACGAAGGGAGAGAGCGAGGTTTAGTGCCCCTCGCCCTCGAGCCCGCCGACGTGCTTCTGGGTGTAGAGCTCAAGACCAATACGACCGATCAGGTCGAGCTGGGTTTCGAGGAAGTCGATGTGGTGCTCCTCATCGCTCATCAGCTTCTCGAACAGGTCGCGGGTGACGTAGTCCTTGACTCCGTGGCAGTAGGTCGCCGCTTCCTGATAGAGCGCGCGCGCGCTCATTTCCGCGGCGAGATCGCACTCGATGATCTCCTTGACGTTCTGGCCGATGCGCAGGGGATCGAGCACCTGCATGTTCGGGAAGCCATCGAAGAACAGAATGCGCGCGGTGAGCTTGTCGGCGTGCTCCATCTCCTCGATGGACTCCTTGCGCCAGACCTTGGCCATGTCCAGCAGGCCCCAATTATCGAGGAAGCGATAGTGCAGCCAGTACTGGTTGATTGCAGTCAGCTCATGACGCAGCGCCTTGTTGAGATAGTCGATGACTTTTGCGTCGCCCTGCATGGTTCACTCCCGCTCTTGCAGTCCAAATCGGATCTGTCCGATTTTAGAACGCTTCTAAATGAGATCAAACACGAGAGCAACCGGCTACGGGAAGGCGCTGCCGGGGAAAAGCTCAGATCAGAGTGTGGAAGATGTCAGCAGGCTGCGAGAGCGAACTGAGCCAGTGCAGCGGGCTCGTCGTTGGCGGCAACGGTGTGGCTGTGCGGACAGCCGGCGCAGCAGGACTGTGCGCAGGGGCCGAGCACTTCGTCAATGATGGTCTTGATGGTCCGCGCGCAGCGACCGCATTCGGCGCTGCATCCCAGACATCCATAGACTTGCTTGGCATGACGCACAGCATCGTCGGACTCGCCGACGGCGGCGCGGATGTCGTCATCGCTCAGCACGTTACAGGAACAAACGATCATGGAAGCGGTAGGCCCTTCGGTGATGCGCCATCATCGATATTTAAGCGGCCAGCCGGATGCAAAAGGAAAAACCGGTATTTCAAGCTATTCCAAACTGGCCCGGATAGAGCCTAGAACGGCTCTAAAATAGCGAGTTGCGCTGGATCAAGATGATGCCGGATCGGGGTTCAATCGCTGCTTCCCCCGCCCCCACCATCGCCGCCGCCACCGCAATCTCCGCCGCTGCTGCCGCTGTCGCCGGTGGAGCAACTGCCGCTGTCGGTCGAGCTTGCCGAACTGTCGCTGGAGAACCAGCTTCCCAGCGAGAAGCCGTCATTGGTCGTATCCGAATAACTGTCGCCACCTCCGCTGTTGCCGCCTGCCCTGGCGCGCGGGCGCGGGGCTCGATTCTGAAGATGCGTCATCAGGGCATATCCAACCACGCCGACGGCTCCGAGGGCGATCAGGGCATTGGTCAGGGCGTTCATGGTCGTCTCCTGGGCAAAAATGGCCGCTGCATCCACCAATTGGTCGCACCTGGCCAATACGCCGTTCATTGATCATTCAAGCGAAATATGGAACTTTGCCGCCAGTGCTACGCGTTCCCGTGAAAGGTCGTTCCGATGAAGAAGACACTTATGGCCGTCGCTGCGGCCGCCACTCTGGTCCTGACCGCCGGAACGCCGGCCCATGCACAGCGTGGTGTGGCGGCTGGCGTCGCTGCCGGCATCATCGGCGGCGCCATTGTCGGCGGCGCTTTGGCCTCACCGTATTATTACGGGCCTGGCCCGGGTTACGCCTATGGTCCGGGCTATTACGGCCCCGGCTACTACCCGCCCCGCTACTACGCGCCGGGTCCCGGCTATGTCGCCGACGACTATTACGGCGGTGGTTGTGTCTGGCAGAGGCAGCGCTTCTGGGACGGCTACGCCTGGCGCGTCCGTCGCGTCCGAGTCTGTGGCTGAGGCGCACGAAGCCTGATCACCCGAGCCGTTGCCGCCGGGCCGGTTCACTACGGATGGGCTGTTCATCTCGAGGCCCGAAAAAGACCGCTTTTTCTCGTCACAGCTCCGTGCGCGTTTACCGTGGATTGACCATTTGCGCGCTTCCTAGCTGCAAGGCCAATTCCATCAGAGTGTGCGTGAGCCTTTAAAACCCGGGCGCTCCTAACGAGGCGCGTCCTTCTCCCAGGAGAGCCAAGAGCATGAAAAAGACTATTGTTGCCGCCCTTACGGTTGCGACGGTCGCCGGTTCGCTGGTGACGGCCACCCCGCCCGCCAAGGCCGGTGACGGCGTCGGCGCCGGCATCGCAGCCGGCCTGATCGGCGGCGCGATCATCGGTGGCGCCATCGCGTCGAGCCGTCCGGCCTATGGTGGCCCGGTTTATGTCGCCGAGCCCGCTCCGCCCCCGCCGCCCTGCTACTGGCAGCGTCAGCGCTATTGGGACGGCTACGGCTGGGTCATTCGCCCGGTTCGCGTTTGCTACTGAATCTGATCGCACGGCGCTGACCAGGCGCTGCGATCGAAGCCCGGCCGAAACCATCGGCCGGGCTTTTTTCTTTGGAAGGCCTGCTAAAGCATGATCCGGAAAAGTGCGACGCGGTTTTCCGGAAAGATCATGCGCAAACAACAATCCAAAGCGCGATGACGATTCATCCAAATCTCATCGCGCTTAGCGCGCAGCCTGGATCGAGCGCAGCACCGCTTCGCTCGGCCAGCAGTCGACCTTGAGCCCTGCGGACTTCTGATAGGCGCCGAGCGCGGCGCGCGTCTGCATGCCGGCCTTGCCGTCAATCTTGTCCTTGTAGAGCCCGACGCGCGTCAACCCGCGCTGCATCGCCTCGACATCCCTCGTACGCAATTGCTTCGACGCAGACCAGGGCGTCGCGAACGGCAGCGGGCTCGTCATGCGATCGCTGAGATGACCCACGAACAGCACATAGAGATCGGAGAAATTATATTCCTTGATGACGAAGTAGTTTTTCGTGGTCAGGAATGCCGGACCATAGATACCCTCCGGCTGGAGCAGCGAAGCCGGCTGTGCCTGCTCGGCGGCGCTGAGCTTCTGCCCACGCACCGGCACAAAGCCCTCGCGCAGCCACTGCCCGATCGGCTTGGTCACCTCAGGCACGCCCATGGTGCAATCGACCTTGGCCGGCGCCTGCACCTCATAGGCCCAGCGCACGCCGCTCTGCCAGCCCTTGTTGACGAGCTGTTGCGCGGCCGAGGCCAGCGCATCCGGCACGGAGTGCCAGATGTCGACGCGGCCATCGCCGTCGAAATCGACGCCGTGCTTGTAGTATTCGGAGGGCAGGAACTGCGTGAGGCCGGTGGCGCCGGCCCATGAAGAGGTCATGTCCTTGCGCGTCACCACGCCCTCACCAAGGATCTTCAGCGCGAGGATGAACTCGTTGCGATAGGTGTCCTTGCGCCGGCCCACATAGGCCTGCGTCGCCAGCACGCGGACGAGATCGTAGGGCAGCTTATAGCGACCGTAATCGGTCTCGCGGCCCCAGATCGCGAGCATCACGGTCGCCGGCACGCCGGAGCTCTTCTCGATCTTCGTCAGCGCGGCATTGTATTTCTGCAGCAGCCGCTGCCCCTCGCCCGCAAGATTGGCAATCGAGGCTTCCCGGACGTAATCCGCCGGCACCTGAACGAATTCGGCCTGCGACGGCGCGCCGGTCGCGGGCCGTCCAGGCAGGATCAGATCAGGCAGCTTGTAATCGGGCTCGAGCCCGCGCGTTTGCTCGTCGAACGTCTTGCGCGTAACGCCCGCCTCTTGTGCTTCCGGCCAGAGCGAGGCGATGAACTGCGTGAAGGCCGCATCGGCGGCGCGAACGGGCGACCAGCCGCAGGTGACCATGATCACCGCAGCAATGAGCGCCTGCCGCATCCTCACGCCATCACCGCGTCAGCTTCTTGTATTTCACGCGGTGCGGGATGATGCTGTCCTGGCCGAGCCGGCGCATCTTGTCCTTTTCGTAATCCTGGAAGTTGCCCTCGAACCATTCGACGTGGCTGTCGCCCTC
Source organism: Bradyrhizobium manausense (assembly GCF_018129685.1). GTDB lineage: Bacteria > Pseudomonadota > Alphaproteobacteria > Rhizobiales > Xanthobacteraceae > Bradyrhizobium > Bradyrhizobium manausense_D. The sequence continues at coordinate 308,335 of NZ_JAFCLG010000003.1, read as the reverse complement.
GAAGGCCAGGATGTGGGTCGCGATGCGGTCGAGGAACCAGCGATCGTGGCTGATGATGACGGCGCAGCCGGCAAAATCCTCCAAGGCCTCTTCGAGCGCGCGCAGCGTGTCGACGTCGAGGTCGTTGGTCGGTTCGTCGAGCAGCAGAACGTTGGCGCCGGACTTCAACATCTTGGCGAGATGGACGCGGTTGCGTTCACCGCCCGAGAGCGCGCCAACCTTCTTCTGCTGGTCGGCCCCCTTGAAGTTGAACGACGAGCAATAACCGCGGGAGTTCACTTCCTTCTTGCCGAGCAGGATCAGCTCGTTGCCGCCGGAGATCTCCTCCCACACGGTCTTCTTGCCGTCGAGCGCGTCGCGCGACTGGTCGACATAGCCGAGATGCACGGTCTCGCCGACCGTGATGGTGCCCTTGTCCGGCTGTTCCTGCTTGGTGATCATCCTGAACAGCGTGGTCTTGCCGGCGCCGTTGGCGCCGATCACGCCGACGATGCCGCCGGGCGGCAGCTTGAAGGTGAGATTGTCGATCAGCAGGCGGTCGCCAAAGCCTTTGCTGATGCCGTCGAAATCGACCACATTGGCGCCGAGCCGCTCTGCCACGGGAATGATGATCTGCGCGGTCTGGGTCTGCTTCTCGCTCGCCTGCTTGAGCAGCTCCTCATAGCGCTGGTAGCGCGCTTTCGACTTGGCCTGGCGGGCCTTGGGCGAAGAGGCGACCCATTCCTGCTCGCGCGCGATCGTCTTCTGGTGCGCGGCGTCCTCGCGTCCCTCCTGCTCCAGACGCTTCTGCTTCTGCACGAGCCAGGACGAGTAATTGCCCTCGTAGGGAATGCCCTTGCCGCGATCGAGCTCGAGGATCCAGCCGGTGACGTTGTCGAGGAAGTAGCGATCGTGGGTGACGATCAGGATCGCGCCAGGATAGTTGCGCAAGTGCCCTTCAAGCCACGACACCGACTCGGCGTCGAGATGGTTGGTCGGCTCGTCCAGCAGCAGAAGCTCGGGTTGGTCGAGCAAAAGGCGGCACAGCGCGACACGGCGGCGTTCGCCGCCCGAAAGCTTCGTCACGTCGGCATCATCAGGGGGGCAACGCAGCGCGTCCATGGCCTGGTCGACCTTGCTGTCGAGATCCCAGAGGCCCTGGGCCTCGATCTCGTCCTGCAGCTTGGTCATCTCGTCGGCGGTCTCGTCCGAATAGTTGACCGCGAGCTCGTTGTAACGGTCGAGAATCGCTTTCTGCTTGGCAACGCCCCGCATGACGTTCTCGCGCACGCTGAGCGAGGGATCGAGCTGCGGCTCCTGCTCGAGATAGCCGACGCGGGCGCCCTCGGCGACCCAGGCTTCGCCGGTATATTCCTTGTCGAGGCCCGCCATGATCCTGAGAAGGGTCGACTTACCGGAGCCGTTGACGCCGAGAACGCCGATCTTGGCGTCCGGGTAAAAGCTGAGGCGGATGTTGTCGAGCACCTTTCGGGTCGGGTAGCTCTTGGTCAGGCCTTCCATGAAGTAGACGAACTGGCGCGCCATCGGTCCCGTGAAACCTTCAATTTGAGGAGATTTGCTTAGCCGCCGATGTAGCGATCCCGCCCCCAAAGGGCAATGTTTTCCCTCCGTTCACCACGGATGAATACTGGGCGGTCACCATCCGGACCCCAATCCGGACAATTGAAACCATCTTTTAATCAATCAGGCCAAAGCTCGGATTCGCGCGGCAACAGCGCCACCCGCTCAGAATGAACGGGAGAACAGCGAGACAGCGTCATGGCTCTGATCGAGACCAATTCTCTCCCCGTTCCGGCAGGAGCCGGCCGCACCTCAGCGCTCGTGTCCGAGGTCAAGGGTTTCTGGAAGCGTTTCTTCGCCACGGCTTTCAATCCCTACCGGCCCGAACTGCACTACATGCGCGGCCCCGGCCCCGCCTGGCGCGCCAAGCATGGCATGGATGCGCCGATCCGGTTGAAGCCCCGCTGAGCCGCCCGTTCCCTGTCGGACTTTTGAAGACCCCGACTGCTTGCGCGCGAGGCTGATTGCGCGCAACCATGGCCCGGTTCCGACGATGGCGCCCCCGCCCGCGCCATCCTCTTCGCCGTCAACTCTGGCCCTGGATGAACGCTGATGACGCGGCTGCGCTGTGCAATTCTCGACGACTATTTCAACCTCGCCCTCGATGTCGCCGACTGGTCGAAACTGTCCGACCGTATCGACACCACCGTGTTCACCCATCCTTTCACCTCCGAGCAAGCCGCGGCCAGCGCGCTGGCCGATTTCGACATCATCTGCGCGATGCGTGAGCGAACCGCGTTCCCCAAGAGCTTGTTCGACAAGCTGCCCAAGCTGAGGCTGCTGCTCACGTCGGGCATGCGCAACGCCTCGATCGACATGGAGGCCGGCAAGGCGCGCGGGGTTGCAATCGGCGGCACGCAATATTCACGCGATCCGACCGCGCCGCTGACCATGGGCCTGATCCTGGAACTGACCCGCGGCATCGGCCGCGAGAATGCCCGCATGCATGCCGGAGAGCCTTGGCAGACCTTTGCCGGCGTCGAGATCGAGGGCCTCACGCTCGGCATCGTCGGCCTCGGCAAGCTCGGCACCAGGATGGCCGGCATCGCCAAGGCCTTCGGCATGAACGTGATCGCCTGGAGCCCGAACCTGACGCCGGAGAAGTGCGCGGCCGTCGGCGTCGGCTACGCCACCAAGGAGGAGCTGTTCGCCAAGGCCGATATCGTCACCATCCATGTGGTGCTGAGCGATCGCTCGCGGGGCCTCGTCAGCCGCTCAGATCTTGCGCGGATGAAGCCGACGGCATTCCTCGTCAACACCGCGCGCGGGCCGATCGTGGACGAGCAGGCCCTGCTGGAAGCGTTGCAGCAGAAGAAGATCGCGGGCGCCGGCATCGACGTCTTCTCGGTCGAGCCGCTGCCGGTCGATCATCCCTTCCGCAGGCTCGACAATCTCGTGCTGACGCCGCATCTCGGCTACGCCACCGAGGACGGCCTGCGGACCCATTACGGCCAGATGGTCGAGGCGATCGACGCCTTCACCAAGGGCGGCGAGCTGCCGCGCAAGCTCGCCTGACATGATGAAGGGCGTGCCGACGACACGCCCTTCGCAATCTCGATCAGATCGAAGCGCTTAACGCACGGTGACCGGCGCGGGCAGCGGCGGCACCACCGTCGGCTGTGTGCCCGGCACGGGGCCGGCCTGGGCGGCCATCGGAGCCGGACCGGGCGCTGGCGCGGCCGATGCTGTCGCGCCCGGCGGTGGATTGCCCTGCATGACCACGACGCGGGTGCCGACCTTGGCGCGGTCGAACAGGTCCGTGACGTCCTCGTTCAGCATGCCGATGCAGCCCGAGGAGACGAACTTGCCGATCGTCGAGGGCTGGTTGGTGCCGTGGATACGATAGACGGTCGAGCCCAGATACATCGCACGGGCGCCGAGCGGATTGCCTTCGCCACCGGCCATGAAGCGCGGCAGATAGGGCTGACGCTCGATCATTTCCGCCGGCGGATGCCAATCCGGCCACTCGGCCTTGCGGGTGATCTTCTGCACGCCGGTCCAGGTGAAGCCGTCGCGGCCGACGCGAACGCCATAGCGGATCGCACGGCCATTGCCGAGGACGTAGTAGAGATAGGTGTTCGGGGTATCGACCACGATGGTGCCGGCCGGCTCCTTGGTCTGGAACGCGACCTCCTGGCGACGCAGATTCGGCGCCAGCTGCGCTGGAGCTGCGTCAGGCTGCTCCTCGGGCGGCAGCAATGCCACCGACATCGGGCGGCCACCGCCGCCCTGCTGCGGGACCGCGCCAGTTGCTGCCGGGCTGCCGACGGCTTCCGGCGGACGCAGGCCATCGTTGCCGGGCGCCTGGCCCGAACGATCGCCATAGATCACCGGAGGCGGACCGGCGGGCCGGCCGTAGCGCGGATCATCGGGCGACATCACCGGACCCTGGGGCGGATTGGCGGAATAGACCGGCGGAGCACCAGCCGGACGGCCATAACGCGGATCGTCCGGCGACAACACCGGGCCCTGCGGCGGGGCGGCAGAATAGACCGGCGGAGCACCGGGCGGACGGCCATAGCGCGGATCTTCCGCCGGACCCGGCGGCGGCAGCGCGGCCTGCGGCGCCGCATCGTCGTCATCTTCCAGCGCATCGAAATTCGGGGTGCGGTCGCCGGGCCGGTATTCGGCCGGGGGGCCGTAGCTCGGCACCTGCTGAACCGGATAGCTCTGGGCCTGTGCAAACGAGGCTCCCGCCGCAGCGACTGTTGCGGCAGCGCATATCGTCAGAAAATGTTTGATCATCATCGCTCTTGTAAGTCCCGGGGCCCCGTCCGAGCCGTTGACGGCCAGATGACCGAAGATAGCGGCACATTCAAGACGCAACAGGCCGATTTGTGCCCTATTGAGCGATTTGTGATGCAATCGCACACAGTTGCCCCGTTGCATCACGGGGATGGAAATCGCATTTCGCCGTAGATTGCCGGAGACTCCACCCCAATTTTTGCGGAACGGCGCAAGGACGTTGCGATATGGTCGAATCAGCCTGATTCGCCGCTGATTTGAGCTTGAATCCCCCGCGTGGCGAACGCGGCAGCAGTACCGTCACCGCGTTCAGATGGCTCATGGGCCCTGGCCACGCCGCCGGGGCGGAAATTCGCAATCCGTCAATGCTTCCCGGCTTTCGTTTCCTGCTTGCCGCGATCCTGCTGTCAACCTCCGTCCTGGTGTTCGGCCTAGGTGCCGCCGCGCTCGTGCGGGCGAGCCACGAGCAGTATGTCAGCAACCCGTCCTGGCGGAACGGCCCGCAGGAGCAGGTGTTCACGCAAAGCCCTGAGCCCGCCCCGCCGGTGCTCGCGGCGTTGCGCGTGGAGCCGGCCACGCCTGTGGCCAATGAGGCGGCGCCGGCCATGCCCGAACAGATCCCGACCATCGCCCTGCCCGCGGTCGAGACCGGGCCCGAGCAGATGGCCGCCGTGACGCTGAAGGCCCAGCCTGAGCCCAAGCCCGAAAACAAGCCCGAACCGACGGTCGCTGCCGTCGCGCCGGTGACGGCGCCGACTGCACCCGTCGCCGATGTGCCGGCTGCCGAGCCTGCCATGATCCAGGCTCCCGCGCCCGCAGACACGCTCACCCCGACTGATATGACTGCAGCCATCGCCCCGGCGACGGCTACTCCGGTCTTGAACGCCACCGACGTGCCGCGCACCGCGACACCAGCGCTGGCATCGCGCGTGAGCGACATTGCAGCGGCCAGGGTGGCTGCGCTGAACGATCTCGCGCCGCCGAAGGCCAAAGCCGAGAGTGCTACGCCCGACAGCAAGCCGCGCGCGCACAAGCCGAAGAAGCGCCACCGCGTCGTGCGGCGCGCGCCGCCTCAGCAGGTCAACCAGGGGCTCGATCCGTTCGGCCAGCAACAGCAGACGCTCGCCGCGACGGCCACGCGCACGCGCTGAGTTGGCGACGCTTTACGCCGGTCCCGTCGCGATGGCCGGCCCGCCCTCCTGGCCCCATTCCGACCACGAGCCGTCATAGAGCGCAGTGTCGGTGATCCCAAGTCGATAGAGGGCAAGCGTCAGCACGCCGGCGGAGACGCCGGAGCCGCAGCTCGTGACGATCGGCGCATCGAGCTTGACGCCGGCACCGGTGAAGGCGGCGCGCAGATCCTCGAGCGGCTTCATCACGCCGGTCGCGGCGTCGAACAACTGGTTATAGGGCACGTTGCGCGCGCCGGGGATGTGGCCGGAGCGGATGCCCGCGCGCGGCTCCGGCGCACGGCCCTCGAAGCGGTCGGCAGCGCGCGCGTCGATCACCTGTTCGGCGCGGCTTTCCACGTTCGCAATCAGCTGCTGCATGCTGCGCACGCGCTTCGGATCGTAGCTCGCCTTGAAGGCCGCAGCCTTCGGCTTCACGTCGCCGCTCTCCACAGCGCGTCCCTCGGCGCGCCATTTCTTCAGGCCGCCATTGAGGATGCGGACATTGCCGTGGCCGAAGGCCAGGAACATCCACCATGCGCGGGGCGCGGCGACCCAGCCGCCGGCATCGTAGAGCACGACCGTGTCGGCGTTGGAGATGCCGAGATTGCCGACATCGCGGCCGAACTGCTCGGCGCTCGGATACATGTGCGGCAGCGGGTTGGAATGGTCCGACACCGCATCGACATCGAAGAACACGGCGCCAGGCAGATGCGCGGCGAGATAGTCATCCTTCGGCAGCGGCAGCACGCCCGGCAGCTTGAAGCTGGCGTCGAGGACTTTGACGTTGGCATCGTTGATATGGGCGGCGAGCCATTCGGTGGAGACGAGGGGATCGGTGGTCATTGCAGGTTCTTTCCTTGCGGTCATTCGGGGACGCGTACAGCGTGAGTGAGATTGAAGCAACGCGCGTCAAACTCCGCTGTCATCGCCCGGCTTGACCGGGCGATCCAGTACTCCGAGACGGCTGCGATTCAACCGAGAGGCTGCGGCGTACTGGATTCCCCGCCTTCGCGGGGAATGACGAGTGGAGAGAGCGAGGCTCACCCCTTCTTCTTCGGCTCCCACGCTTCCGTCGGTCCACCAGCATCGCGCCAAGCGGCGTAGCCGCCGGCAATGTGGGCGACGGGCTTCAGGCCCATGTCCTGCGCGGTCTTGGCTGCGAGCGCGGAGCGCAGGCCGCCGGCGCAGTGGAAGACGAACTTCTTGTCTTCCTGGAAGATCGGCTTGGCATACGGGCTCTGCGGATCGATCCAGAATTCGAGCATGCCGCGGGTGCAGGCAAAGGCGCCGGGGATGCGGCCATCGCGCTCGATCTCGCGGGGGTCGCGGATATCCACGATGACGACGTCGCCGTTCTTGGATATCTCGATGGCGTCCTTGGCCGAGAGCGTCTCGATCTCGGCATTGGCCTCCTCGATCAGCGCCTTGATGCCGCGGGTGATGTTTTGGGGCATGGGTCTTCCTCTTGTTACGTCGTCAGTTCGGCGAGCTGCCGAAGGCGGAGGTCACCTCTCCCGCTTGCGGGAGAGGTCGCGGAGCGCAGCGACGCGGGTGAGGGCTCTCTCCTCTTGGAGGACGTCGCCCGTGGAGAGACCCTCTCCCCAGCCCTCCCCCGCAAGCGGGGGAGGGAGCGCACTTCCGTCGCCGATCGCACCGGGCTGATCATACGCTAGTGCGTCAATTCCTTCATCGCATGTTCCAGACCTTCGATCGTGATCGGGTACATGCGGTTGGCAAAGATGCGCTTGATGATGGTGGTGGATTCCGAATAGTCCCAGTGCTTCTGCGCGACCGGATTCAGCCACACCGTATGCGGATAGGTGCGGATGATGCGGTCGAGCCAGACCGAGCCCGGCTCTTCATTGACGTGCTCGACCGAGCCGCCCGGCACCATGATCTCGTAAGGCGACATCGAGGCGTCGCCGACGAACACGACCTTGTAGTCATGCGGGTACTTGTGCAGCACGTCCCAGGTCGGCGTGCGATCGGTGAAGCGGCGCTTGTTCTGCTTCCACACGCCCTCATAGAGGCAGTTGTGGAAGTAGAAATATTCCATGTGCTTGAACTCGCTCTTCGCCGCCGAGAACAGCTCCTCGACCTGCTCGATATGCGAGTCCATGGAGCCGCCGATGTCGAAGAACACCAGGAGCTTCACCGCATTGCGCCGTTCGGGGCGCATGTGGACGTCGAGATAGCCGTGATTGGCCGTCTCGCGAATGGTCGTGTCGAGATCGAGCTCGTCGGGCGCGCCGGTGCGCGCGAATTTGCGCAGGCGGCGCAGCGCGACCTTGATGTTGCGGATGCCGAGCTCGACATTGCCGTCGAGGTCCTTGAACTCGCGCTTGTCCCACACCTTCACGGCGCGGTTGTTGCGGTTCTTCTCCTGGCCGATACGAACGCCTTCGGGATTGTAGCCGTGTGCGCCGAACGGCGAGGTGCCCGCCGTGCCGATCCATTTCGAGCCGCCCTGGTGCCGGCCCTTCTGCTCCTCGAGGCGCTTCTTCAGGGTCTCCATGAGCTTGTCCCAGCCCATGGCCTCGATCTGCTTCTTCTCTTCCTCGCTGAGATATTTCTCGGCGAGCTTCTTCAGCCATTCCTCTGGGATCTCCGCCTTCTCCATGGCGTCGAGCAGGCTTTCCAGCCCCTTGAACACCGTGCCGAAGACGCGGTCGAACTTGTCGAGGTTGCGCTCGTCCTTCACCAGCGAGGTGCGCGACAAATAGTAGAAATTCTCGACCGAATAGTCCGACAGGTCAGCGTCGAGCGCCTCCATCAGCGTGAGGTATTCGCGCAGCGTGACGGGGACCTGCGCATCGCGCAGAGACGTGAAGAATTGCAGGAACATGGCTGACAGATTGCCCGTCGGATGGCTGACGTCAAGGGGCGGCGGCGCTTCACCTCTCCCGGAGGGAGAGGTCGGCGCGCAGCGCCGGGTGAGGGGATACAGTCTCTCTTGGGACCGGCACCCCCTCACCCGATTTGCTGCGCAAATCGACCTCTCCCCGCTGGGGAGAGGTGAACTAGGCGCGAACCACTTCAACGTAGACCAGATGCCTTTTTGCTCTAGAATTGACCGTCTCAAGGGGTTGTTTTGGGGACGTTTGCAATGGGTATTCTCGCAGCACTGATCATCGGCGCCATCGCCGGCTGGCTCGCCGGTAAGATTGTCCACGGGGCGGGATTTGGCCTGCTCGGCAACATCGTGGTCGGCATCATCGGCGCGCTGGTCGCAGGCTGGGTGCTGCCGCAGCTCGGCATCGCGCTGGCCACGGGTACGCTGGGCGCCATCATCGACGCCACGGTCGGCGCGGTGATTGTGCTCGTCATCCTTTCGCTGATAAAACGGGTCTGAAAGCCTGACCGAACCAGGAACGGCCGCCATGAGCGGCCGTTCCCATGTCGCGACCAGGGCCATGACATTGGCAACGCCCGGGACGACGACCAACAAGGACGCGCAATGAAATTTACCGGCACCAAGGACTATGTTGCGACCGACGATCTCAAGGTCGCCGTCAATGCCTCGATCGTGCTGGAGCGCCCGCTCCTTATCAAGGGCGAGCCCGGCACCGGCAAGACGGTGCTGGCGGAGGAAGTGGCGAAGGCGCTGAACGCGCCGCTTTTGACCTGGCACATCAAGTCCACCACCAAGGCGCAGCAGGGCCTCTACGAATACGACGCGGTGTCGCGCCTGCGCGACAGCCAGCTCGGCGATGCCCGCGTCTCCGACATCAAGAACTACATCAAGCGCGGCAAGCTTTGGGAGGCCTTCACCGCCGAGCAGCGCCCGGTGCTGCTGATCGACGAGATCGACAAGGCCGACATCGAATTCCCGAACGATCTCCTGCTCGAGCTCGACCGCATGGAATTCCATGTCTACGAGACCGGCGAGACGATCAAGGCCAAGCAGCGCCCGATCATGATGATCACCTCCAACAACGAGAAGGAGCTGCCGGACGCCTTCCTGCGCCGCTGCTTCTTCCACTACATCAAGTTCCCCGACGCCGACACGATGGGCCGCATCGTCGACGTCCACTTCCCGGGCATCAAGAAGCGCCTGGTCGAGGAAGCGCTGCGCATCTTCTTCGAGGTCCGCGAGGTGCCCGGCCTGAAGAAGAAGCCGTCGACGTCCGAGCTGCTGGACTGGCTCAAGCTGCTGCTCAACGAGGACATGAGCGTCGAGCAGCTGAGGGAACGCGACCCGCGCAAGCTGATCCCGCCGCTGCACGGCGCGCTGCTGAAGAACGAGCAGGACGTGCATTTGTTCGAGCGGCTGGCGTTCTTGAGCAGAAGGGAAGTGTAAGGTCTTTCGTGTCCCGGACGCGCTGCAGCGTGCCGCGCGGTGCCGTAGGGTGGGCAAAGGCGCAAAGCGCCGTGCCCACCATTCGGTTATGAAACGCAAGATCGTGGGCACGCTCCGCTTTGCCCACCCTACGGTATCGAGCGTGTCGCGAGCAGCTTTCAACTCGTTTCTCAATCGCAGACATGCCTTTGCATCCTCGCGGCGCATTTCGCCCGAGCTTTGCTTCACCGCTAGCTCCCTCTTCAAACAGAGGGCGCAGGGAAGGCCGGGCGCCGGCTGGCACCCACGGTGTGCGCATGTAGCGCAAAAAGACTGCACAGCGGCATACAGGTGAAGCCGCACACACGGCCTTCCCTGCGCAGTGGTTGGACGGCTTATGCCGTGCGCTCCCGGGAGCCGAGTTCGTTCTGGCCTCCCTCGCCCCGCGAATTGACGATGTGGTTGACCCGGTTGGGCGCTCCACACCTCCGCGACAGGCTTGACCGTAGCAACGACGGCCAGGACCACACGGTTTTGCCGTACGCGCTCAGCGCCGTCCGTCTACACGTGGCCGCGGACTCACAGGGACTACCCGCCCTGCCCGCACCTCTCGTGCCGACGCTGCCGCGTCCACCGCAACCCGGCCCGCGTTTCGAACGACTCGCGAACGGCCCCTCTTCGTCGGGCCGGGCTGTTTCGAGTTATGCCAAAATTCCGAATTTCGGTAAAGTGGAATATTTTTGTGGGGGGTTGACGGGGTGGCGGGTGTTTTGCCCGACGGGACTTTATGTCCCGCCGACCGTAGCCCGGATAGAGCGAAGCGATATCTCTATCAAATGACCATCTACTCTAAGACTTCTCGACCTGCTCCGCCGAAGGCATTTCGGCCCAGCCCAGGAAGATCGAAATGATTTCGCGGAGCCGATTGGGAGGACACGCCCCCGTGAAGACATCGTCCTTCACGCCGCAATGGAAGAACTCCCTGTGATCGTCTGATTGACGTTCCGAAATTTCCGAGAAAGTGCGGCCCGACAAGTATGTATCCCTAAGCTCCACCTTGAAGTTCCAGCCGGGGTTGTCCAGCGTCTCGATCGTTATGCCGTAGGTGTGCTCCCAGTCTCCATTGCATTGGGCCGCATACCATCGCTCCAGTCGTTCAAGCACGTCGTCTGCGTCCTGCATCGGATTTCTGTCCGTTGGATGATGGGCTCGTAGGGTGGGTTAGCGTCAGCGTAACCCACCTCTTGCGTTTCCGCATCGGCAGAGGCGGTGGGTTACGCCAGCGACCGCGCTTCGCGCAGCCGCTCGCTAACCCACCCTACGAAATCTCACGCCACCGCAGCGTCCGGGATGCGCGCGGCTTCCATCGGGGCCTTACCGCGGATCAGGTCCGAGGCACGATCCGCGATCATCATGGTGGCCGCATTCAAATTCGCCGAGATCATGCGCGGCATGACGGACGCGTCGATGACGCGGAGGCCTTCGAGGCCGTGGACGCGGAGCTGGTCGTCGACCACGGCCCAACTCGAATCCGCCGGGCCCATGCGGCAGGTGCAGCCGGGGTGGAAGGTGGTGGTGCCGCGTTCAGTGGCCGCGTGCAAAAATTCGTCGTCGGAGACGACGTTGGGGCCGGGGAAATCCTCGTAGGCGTAATAGGGCGACAGCGGTGCGGATTTCAGCAGGCGCCGCGCAAGCTTCATGCCGCCGACGATGACGCGGCGGTCAAGCTCGGCGTCGAGATAATTGGTCTGGATGATCGGCGGCGCGAACGGATCGGATGAGCGGATGCGGACATAGCCGCGGCTCTCCGGGCGCTGCTGCCAGGAGGCCACCGTCATGCCGGGCTCGTCCTCGAGCTGGCCCTGCACGCCTTCCTTGTAGCTCGCCGGCGTGAAGGTGAGCTGCAAGTCGGAGCTGTCGGCGCTCTCGCCGGAATGCCAGAAACAATAGACCATGGTCGGCGACAGCGAAAGCAGGCCGCGGCGCGCGGTCGCCCATTTCAGCGCCTCGATCCACAGCGAGACACCGCGACGCAGCTCGTTGATGGTCTTGATGTCCTTGACGCGCGCCACGGTTCGCGGGGCGTAATGGTCCTGCAAGCCCTCGCCGACCGGCAGCGCGTGGCGCACCTGGATGCCGTGGGCGTTCAGCAGATCGGGCGAGCCGATGCCTGAGAGCTGCAAGAGCTGAGGCGAATTATAGGTGCCGCCGGACAGGATCACCTCCTTGTTGGCGCGCACCTCCACCGGCGTGCCGCCGCGGCCGCCCCTGGTGTAGCGCACGCCAACGGCGCGCTTGCCTTCGAAAATGATCTCGGTTGCGTGCGCATGCGTGCGCACATGCACGTTCGGCCGCTTCATCGCGGGCTTGAGGAACGCGGTCGAGCCGGAGACGCGCAGGCCCTTGTCGATGGTGCGCTGGCAGTAGGAGACTCCCTCCTGCTTCGCGCCGTTGTAGTCAGGGTTGCGGGGAATGCCGAGCGAGACCGCGCCTTCCATGAAGGCTTCGCAAAGCGGATCGCGCCAGTCCATCGTCGTGACGGTGAGCTTGCCGTCGCGCCCGCGAAAGGTATTGTCGCCCTCGCCGACCCGCTTCTCCAGCCGCTTGAAGTAGGGCAGCACGTCGGCATAGCCCCAGCCGCGATTGCCCATCTGCGCCCAGGTGTCGAAATCCATCCGCTGGCCGCGGTTGTAGATGTGGCCGTTGATCGAGGACGAGCCGCCGAGCGTCTTGCCGCGCGGCGCGTAGATGCTGCGCCCATTGGTGTAGGGCCCGACCTCCTGCTGGTAGGCCCAGTTGATGCTCTTCATGTGGAAGGTCTTGATGAAACCCGCAGGCAGATGGATATAGGGGTGCCAGTCGTTCGGGCCCGCTTCGAGCACGCAGACGCTCACGTTCGGATCTTCGCTGAGCCTTGAGGTGAGGACGCAACCGGCCGAGCCCGCGCCGATGATCACGTAGTCAAATTGATCCATGGTTCCCCGGCCTTTACCGCGTCGTGATATTGAGTGAATTGCTGCCGCGCGCGCCGACACCTCTCCCTATGGGAAAGGTGATCGAGTTCGCGGCAAAAGCGGTGCACATCATTGCTGGCGCGGCTTGTCGTTGAGTTGATAGTTGAGATGCGCCTTCACCGTCGGCCATTCGGCGGCGGTGATGCTGTAGACGACGGTGTCGCGCAGCGTGCCGTTCGGCGCGACCTGGTGGCTGCGCAGGATGCCGTCCTGCTTGGCGCCCAGGCGCTCGATGGCGCGGCGGCTCTGGTGGTTGAAGAAATGCGTGCGGAATTCCACCGCGATGCAGTTCAGCGTCTCGAAGGCGTGGGTGAGCAGCAAGAGCTTGCACTGGGTGTTGAGCGGACCGCGCTGCGCACTCTTCGCATACCAGGTCCCGCCGATCTCGACGCGGCGGTTTGCGGCATCGATGTTCATGTAGGTGGTCTGGCCGACGATCTTGCCGCCGGCGTCGAACACCGTGAACGGCAGCATCGAGCCCGCGGCCTGCAGGCCGAGGCGGCGGTCGATCTCCCTGGTCACGTTCTCCGGCGTCGGGATCAGCGTGTACCAGATCTTGTAGAGCTCGCCGTCCTTCACGGCCTCCATCAGGCCATCGCGATGCTCTTTCGACAGCGGCTCGAGGCGGGCGTGTTGTCCACGCAGGGTGATGGGATCGGGCCAGGGCATTGAAGTTCTCTCTCCGTTGTCATTGCGAGGAGCTCGTGACAAAATTGCAGGGCAATTTTGCACTGGAGCGACGAAGCAATCCAGACTGTCACCGCGGACGCATTCCTGGATTGCTTCGCTTCGCTCGCAATGACGGTAACTAGCACCGTTTATTTGTTTAGGAAATTGAGAGGCAAACCGCCACGCGGCCAGTCCATGGCGACGAGCTCGCCCTTGCCGGACAGCGTGATGTAGGCGGTCTTCAGCTCGGGGCCGCCGAAGGCGATGTTGGTGGTGACGCGGTCGCCGGTCGGGACCTGCTCGACCAGGGTACCGTCAGGCGCGATCACCGAGATGCAGCCGGAGACGAGCGTGGCCACGCAGACATTGCCATTCGCTTCCACCGCCAGCGAGTCGAACATCTGGTAGCCGCCGAGGCCGCAGATCGGCTTGCCGCGCTCGCCGCGATAGATCGCGTCGCGCGGCTTGAGCGTGCCGGGCGCGGAGAGCTCATAGGCCCACAGCCGGCCCGTCGGCGTCTCCGCGATGTAGACGGTGTTTTCGTCGGGCGAGAGGCCGATGCCGTTGGCCGGCAGCACGCCGTGCACGACCTCGACGATGTCGGTCATGCCGGGCTTGAGGTAGTACATGCCGCCAACATCCATCTCGCGGGCGCGGCGCTTGCCGAGGTCGGAAAACCACAAGCCACCATGCCTGTCGAAAACGAGATCGTTCGGCCCGCGCAGATCGTGCTCGCCGCATTTGGTGACGACGGTCTCGACCTTGCCGGACTGCAGATCGACGCGCTGGATCGAGCCGCCGAGATAATCCTCGGGTTGCGGGCCCGGCATGATCGTGGTGCGGGTCGGAATCCAGGAGAAGCCGCCATTGTTGCAGATGTAGATTTTTCCGTCGGGGCCAAGCGCGGCGCCGTTCGGGCCGCCCGGCACTTTCGCGACGATCTCCTTGCGGCCATCGGGATAAACGCGCGTCAGGCGCTGGCCACGGATTTCCACCAGCACCACCGAGCCATCAGGCATCACGACCGGACCTTCCGGAAATTCGAGGTCGGTGGCGAGAACGCGGATGTCGGACATTGGGGACCTCCCGGCTGCTTGTTATGGCTTGCTCGGGATGTCCGGCGCAGGCCCCGCTGGCAAGATTTGCCAGCGGTTATGACAAAGTAGCTGCCCCTTGCCAAGCAAGCGGGATGGTATGCCAGCGTTGCAGTGCTACTCGCGCACCGGCACCCAAATCTCGAAGCCGCCATTGCCGGTGACGGGATCGAAATTCTCGTCATAACGCTCGAAGTTCGGCGCATCCGCAGCCTTGTAGCCGGAAGCGGGCAGCCATTGATTCCAGATCGTGTTGACGGTGCGCCGGATCGAGGCAACGTGGTCGCTGTGGGTGAACACCGCGTAGCGCTGCTCGGGGATGCGGATGCGGCCGAAGCGAGGCGCAAGGTCGGAGAAATCGGCGACCTCGACGCCGGCGATGTAGTCGAAATTGCCGGAATCATCGCCGTTGCAGCAGACGCCGTAAGCGACGTTTCCAATGCGCTCGGGAATGTCGGCGACCTCCTGGTGGAAGCGATGCCACAGGCCCGGAATGGCCGCGCCGTTGTCGCAGGTGATGCGCTCGGCGAGGCCGGCGACGAGGAAAGCCTTTGCGGATTCAAAACGCGGGGCAGCGAGATTGTCGAGCATGCTGGACTCCATCAGGATCGGCTGCTGAAGCTTGAGCTGGCCGGTGCACGTCGCCGCTCTCACCGCCTCGGGCGTGGTGCCGAACTGGTCGCGGAACGCACGGGTGAATGCTTCGTGCGAGCCATAATCCGCCTCCAGCGCGATGCTCAGAATGTTCGGCGCGCCCTTGGCAAGGCTGCGCGCCGCCTCACTCAGCCGTCGTGCGCGCAAATAGCGCATCACCGGGAAGCCGGTGGCTGCGGCAAACGCACGCACCATGTGGAACCGCGACACGCCACCGATCGCAGCAATCTCGTCGAGCGTCATCGGCTCGGCCAGATGGCTTTCGATATACCAGAGCGCGCGCTGGGCCGGGTTCATGGGTTCTAGCTCTCGTTCGAAGCGCGGCGATGATGCACGTTACCGCGCGCCTCGCTTGATCGGGATTGCTCTCGTGGTCCGAGGCTATTTGTCCTTCGCATCCTTGGGCGGCGGCACGTCCTGCTTCTTCTTCAGATCCTCGACCGTCTTCGTCTGCATGGCCTGGAGGTCGCCGATGGTCTTCTGCAAGCCTGCGAGGGTCACCTTCAGCGCATCGATCTGCCTGATGGCAGCATCGATCTTTTGCTGGTGATCGAGATTGAGCCTGGTGATGGTCTTCTGGAGAAAATCGACGTTGCTCTGCAGGCAGCTGGTCCGCCGCTCCATCGTCTTCTCGACCGTGCAGATCTCGATGCCGGGCACGTCCTGAGCATGCGCGACGAACGGTAACATGGCGAAACAAACGGCAGCGGTCGTGCGCAGCATCAGGATTCCTCGTCCAACGATCACGGCAATGTGCGCTTATTGCGCGCAGCGGGCGGAGGCTACCACACTCGTACCGCATTCTCGCGTTGAGCTTGGCCCGTTCCCTCGGATGGGGAGCAGTGAACCGCGCGCGGAAGAAGTGGGCGCTCTTTTCGCGGCTTGATGAGGGGAGATTTCTGGAATGGCAACGCGCGATAGACGTCTGGCGGAATTTGATGGCGCCGGAGAACCGCCACCCGGCCTGCCGGTCGAAGTGCTGTGCGAGGATCACAGCGGGACGTATCAACTGCCGTTCGCCTGCCGCTATGTCGAGGGCCGCTGGCAGAACGATGCGGCCGGCGTCCCGGTGGAAGCCACCGTCATCGGCTGGCGCATGCCGCGCGTGAAGCATTCCGGCGTGGCCTGACAAACCTGCTTTTGTCTCAAAATGCAACGGAGTCGCGCTCTGCCTTAACGAACGGAACGCGGCCCGAACGAATCACGTCCGAATCGGCCTGATGGCTCCGTACGCACCTGTTCACGGCTAGATGTCGACATGGCCGCGCGGAAGCGCACAACATCCGCGCAGCACGCGAGCTGGTCGCCGCGAATACCGGCGCCAAAGGTTAATATGCGCAAAGACATGGAGGCCGGCGAGGGCGCCGGCCTCGCCCGCCCGGGAAACAGGCAAGGCCGCGCGGCGCCTGCCTAATATTCGACCTCGAGCTCCTCGATCTCGGCCGGCTCTTCCTTCGCCGCCGCGATCCATTCCTTCATCTCGGGCATCGCCATGATGGTGTCGGCATAGGCCTTCAGGTCAGGCTCGAGCTTGACGTCGTAGGTGACGAAGCGCGTCACCACAGGGGCGTACATCGCATCCGCCATGCTGCGCTGCTGGCCGAACAGGAACGGCCCCCCGGACTTCTCCAGGCAATCGCGCCAGATGAACCAGACACGGTCGATGTCGGCCTGCGCGCGCGACCAGATCTTGAAGCCGGGGAAGTAGCCCTTGAGGTTGACCGGCAGCGAGGCGCGCAGCGTGGTAAAGCCGGAATGGATTTCGCCGCAAATCGAGCGGCAATGCGCACGCTGGACGCGGTCGGCAGGCAAAAGGCCAGCGTGCGGCATCACCTCGTTGAGATATTCGGCAATCGCCAGCGTGTCCCAGACCGTGGCGCCCTCGTGCCGCAGGCAGGGCACCAGGATCGAGGACGACAGCAGCAGGATTTCGGCACGCGCCGAGGCGTCGTCCGGCGCGGTGACGATCTCCTCGAAATCCAGCCCGGAAAACTTCGTCAGCAGCCAGCCACGCAGCGACCAGGACGAGTAGTTCTTGCTGCTGATGGTCAGTGTCGCCTTCGCCATATGGCCCCTTCCCTCGCTTTTCCGGCCTGAACTTTTCCGGCCTGATCAATCAGCAAGCGACGTGCCAATTCTGCGGGCGATTTGACTCTGGTCTGGCTTCGATATTGCATGGCACCATGGGACAGGCGGGCGCTTCAGTATGATGTCGATGTATTATCAGGCTTTTCAGAACCAGATGGATTTGACGGCGCCGTTTCGGGCGGGGGCCTCGTCCGCGCTCAAATTCCTCAATCTGGTCCCGCAGGGGATGTCGGACCAGGTGGTCGGCCGACTCTCGGCAGCGCTGGAGCTGATCTCGCGCTCCACCCTCACCTATGACCGCCCGGCCTACGGCATCGACAGCGTGATGGTGGGCAATCGCGAATACGGCATTACCGAAGAGGTCGCCTACGCGACGCCGTTCGGCTCGCTGCTGCACTTCAAGAAAGACAACGGCCCGGAGCAGCCGCGCATGCTGCTGGTGGCGCCGATGTCCGGCCATTTCGCGACGCTGCTGCGCGGCACGGTGAAGACCCTGCTGCAGGATCACGACGTCTACATCACCGACTGGCACAATCCGCGCGACATTCCGCGCAACGAGGGCCGCTTCGGGCTCGACGACTACACCGAGCACCTGATCGATTTTCTCGGACAGCTCGGCCCGCGCCCGCATATGGTGGCGATCTGCCAGCCCTCGGTCTCGGCGCTCGCGGCGGCCGCGATCATGTGCGAGGGCAACCATCCCTCGCGGCCGGCGACGCTGACGCTGATGGCCGGGCCGATCGACACGCGGATCCAGCCGACCAAGGTCAACGAGTTCGCCAAGAGCAAGCCGATCGAATGGTTCGAGCGGAACCTGATCAACTACGTGCCGGTGCAGTGCCGCGGCGCGTTCCGGAAAGTCTATCCCGGCTTCGTGCAGCTCACCGCCTTCGTCTCGATGAATCTCGAGCGGCACATCAAGCAGCACATGGATCTCGCCAACCACATCGCCAAGGGCGAGAAGGAGAAGGCGGCGAGCATCAAGACCTTCTACGACGAATATTTTGCCGTGATGGATCTGCCGGCCGAATTCTACATCGAGACGGTGCGCGACGTGTTCCAGGAGCACCTGCTGCCGCAGGGCAAGCTGATGCATCGCGGCCGCCCCGTGGACACCAAGGCCGTCGGCCGCATGGGCCTGATGACGGTCGAGGGCGAGAAGGACGACATCTGCTCGATCGGCCAGACGCTCGCCGCACAGGATCTCTGCACCGGCGTGCGGGCCTATCGCAGGGTCCACCACATGCAGGCCGGCGTCGGCCATTACGGCGTGTTCTCGGGCAAGCGCTGGAACAACGAGATCTATCCGCTGCTGCGCGATTTCGTGCACGTGAATTCGTGAGGGCTAGCCGATCACCCCTCGTCAGCACGCAATGACGAGCGCTTCAGCTTGGAAAAATGAAGCACGTGGTCGTCCCGTGGGCGAGCAGTCGCCCATTGCCATCGACGACCCGCCCTTCGGCAGTGCCGATACGGCGACCGCAGTTCAGGACCTTGCCTTCAGCCCTTATTTGACCGGTTTCCGGGGTAATCGGTCGGACCAGCGAAATCTTGAACTCGAGCGTCGTCTGGCCGGTGCCCTTGTCGAGCATGGATTGAACGGCTAGCCCCATGCAGCTATCCAGCAGCGTCGCCGTCAGTCCGCCATGCACGGTACCCGCTGGATTGAGATGGGCGTCGGTCGGCGTCAGAGTGACGACAACACGGCCGCTTTCCACCTCGGCGACGTCGTAGCCCAGCGTCTGCGCGATTGTGTTGAGAGGGAGTGCGCCGGTCGCAAGCCCGCGAACAAATTCCAGTCCGCTCAATTGCTTCTGCTCCTCTGCACTCACCGTTCCAAAAGTCTTGACGACCATCGCGTTCTCTCCGCTTCGATCAGATGGTTCGAGTCTTAGATGATGCAGGCTTCCGGATGGCCGATGGCGGCCGGCCATAGAGTCGCGTGAACGCGGCGTTCAGCCGCCTTGCGCTCGAAAAGCCGGCACGCTCGGCTACGAGTCGCATCGGAAGATCAGTGCCATCAAGTAGACGCTTCGCGCGCCGCACCCGAAGCGAGAGTGCGACCTGCAACGGCGATGCATCGAGGTACTCGGCAAAGAGGCGCGACAGGTGACGTGATCCGACCCCAAGGCGTTGCGCAAGTTGCTCGATATTACCCCGATCAAGCGCTCCACCCTCGATGAGAGTGAGCGCACGCTCGACAGTCGTCTTGGTCCCCTTCCAGGCGGGGCAGAAGGGAGCCGTTTCCGGACGGCATCTGAGACAAGGTCTAAAGCCGGCACGTTCCGCTGCGGCTGCGCTCCGATAGAATGAGACATTGCGAGCCAACGGAGTCCGTGCCCGACATACCGGACGACAGTATACGCCGGTCGTCTTGACTGCGACGAAAACTATTCCGTCCCAGGCTGGATCGCGGCGTCTGAAGGCCTCGTATTGAGCAGCGAAGTCGAGCATGGCACGACTATAACGACGGCGGCCTCGCAAGGCGACTTCGATGCGAAGATCACGTCCGAAAACGACACTTCACCAGATGATCGCTCGGTTAAACCATGGCGCTCTGCCCGCGCCTCAGCCCGACCACTCCTCGCCCCAGACCTGCACGACGTGGCCGGGGGAAATTTCGCGATGTTGCCGTGTCGGCGGCTGATAATCGGGCGCGCGCACCGGGTTTCGGATTTCGTCGTATGCGACCTCACGCTTGGTCGCGCGACGCGTGGGATCCGGCACCGGCACGGCAGCCATCAGCTTCTTGGTGTAGGGATGCTGCGGATTGCCGAACACGGAGGCGCGCGGGCCGATCTCGACGATCTCGCCGAGATACATCACCGCGACGCGGTGGCTCATGCGCTCGACCACTGCGATGTCGTGAGAGATGAAGAGGTAGGCGAGCCCCATGCTGGCCTGAAGATCGAGCATGAGATTCACGACCTGCGCCTTGACCGAGACGTCGAGCGCCGAGACGGCCTCATCAGCGACGATCAGTTTCGGCCCAAGCGCGAGCGCGCGCGCGATGCAGATGCGCTGGCGCTGGCCGCCAGAAAATTCGTGCGGGAAGCGCGCGGCCATGTCGGCGGTGAGACCGACGCGCACCAGGAGATCGGCGACCGTGTCGCGCGCCTGCGACGCAGTCGCGAGCCCGTTGGCGAGCAGCGGGGCCGCGATCGCAGCGCCAACCGACATGCGCGGATTGAGGCTCGCGAAGGGATCCTGAAACACGATCTGCATGTGCTTGCGGAAATCGCGAAGGGTGCGGCCGCTCATGGCGAGCACGTCCTGGCCGTCGATCAGCACGGTACCGGCGTCCGGCTCCGTCAGCTTGAGGATCGAACGGCCGGTGGTCGACTTGCCGCAGCCGGATTCACCGACCAGCGCCAATGTCTCGCCGGCACGCAAGGTGAAGGAGACGTTCTCGACCGCGTGCACACGACCGGAGAGCTTGCCGAACAGGCCCGAGCGGATCGGGAAACGCGTGGTGAGGTTTGATACTTCCAGCAACGGACGCGCAGCGGTCGAAACCGTATCCGCTGTCTCCACCGGTTCGTCCGAGGTGCCCGTCACCTTGTCCACGACGGGAAACCGCATCGGTCGCGGACGGCCATCCATCGAGCCGAGCCGCGGCACGGCGGCGAGCAGCGCGCTTGTATAGGGATGCGAGGGCGCTGCGAAGATGCGCGAGGTCGCCTCAAGCTCCACCGCCTGTCCGCCATACATCACCACGGTGCGGTCGGCGATCTCGGCGACGACGCCCATGTCGTGGGTGATGAAGAGGATCGACATCCCCTCCTCCCGCTGAAGCTCCTTCAAGAGTTCCAGGACCTGGGCCTGGATGGTGACGTCGAGCGCGGTGGTCGGCTCATCCGCAATCAGGAGTTTTGGTTTGCAGGCGAGCGCCATCGCGATCATCACACGCTGGCGCATGCCGCCGGAGAAGCGATGCGGATGCTCGTGGAAACGCGACTTTGCCGCGGGGATACGAACACGGTCGAGCAGACGGACGGTCTCGGCCTCGGCCGCCGCACGTGACAGGCCGCGATGCTGGATCAACGTTTCCGCGATCTGGAAGCCGATGGTGAGAACCGGGTTGAGGCTCGTCATCGGCTCCTGGAAGATCATCGCGACGTCGTTGCCGCGAATGTCTTTCATGCTGGCTTCGGGCAGCGTCAACAGGTCGCGGCCGCAAAGCATGATCCGGCCGTCGCTGCGGCCACTCTCTTTCGGAATGAGCCGCATGATCGAGAGCGCGGTGACGCTCTTGCCCGAACCGGACTCGCCGACAATCGCGACGGTCTCGCGTGGCGCGATGTCGAACGAGACGTTGCGGACGACCGGGAACCAGTCCCGCTCGCGCAGGAAGGAGGTGGTGAGGCCCGAGACCGAAAGCACCGGCATCGTTGCTTCGGCGATCACTTGATCCGGTCTGATTGCGCCGGTGCTCATCATCACCATCGTGCCCTCAGTAACCACGCGTGCGATCAACCAGCCCCGGCAGTGCTTCGCCGCGGCCATGACGTGCGATGACGTCGAGCACGAAATCGACGGCGCTGTCCGGGTTCGTCATGCTGGCATTGTGGGGGGTCAGCAGGATGCGCGGGTGGCCCCAGAACGGATGGCCCTCGGGCAGCGGTTCGGGATCGGCGACGTCAAGCACCGCGCCGGACAGCGCGCCGCTGTCGAGCGCCGCGAGGAAATCGGCCTCGACGAGATGCGGACCACGCCCGACATTGACGAGCCCTGCTCCGCGCGGCAGGCGCGCAAACAGATCGGCATTCAGGAAGCCGCGGGTCTCGTCGGTCAGTGGGAGCAGGCAAACGAGAATGTCGGATTGCGCCAGGAACGTTGGCAGGGCGTCCGCGCCGGCGTAGCAGGTGACACCTTCGATCTCACGCAGCGAACGATTCCAGCCCGATAGCGGAAAGCCGAACGCCTTGAGACGTTCGAGCACCGCCTGGCCGAGTTGGCCGAGCCCCATCACGCCGACGCGCCGACGCTTCGTCGGCGTGATCCGGATCTCGCGCCAGACCTGCTCCCTCTGCTGATTGATGAAGTGTAGGAGATCGCGATGCAGGCCGAGCACCGCCATGGTGACGTATTCAACCATTGTCTCGGCAATGCCGGGCTCTAGCATGCGCACCAGCGGAATGTGCAGCGGGACTTTCGCCGCATCGAACTGGTCGACGCCGGCGCCGACCGAAAAGACGAGCTCAAGGTTCGGAAAAGTCGTCGCTATATCGTCAGGCGGCACCCACGCCACAAGATAGCGAACGTCGGACGGATCGCCGATGTCGGGCCAGAGGCGGAACGGCAGATGGGGCGCGCGCTCCGCGAAGAAGCTCGCCCACTCCGCGCCGCGCACCATGTTGGCCTTGTAGAGGACCGTCATGCCACCCTCAGAACGGGCTGACCGGCGCGAGCCGCCGGCCATCGATCATGCGCTTGTGGCTGTAAGGCTCCGGATCGACCAGCGGTGTCGAACCGGTCACGATGTCGGCGGCGAGCTTGCCCGCGGCCGGGCCGATGCCAAAGCCGTGCCCGGAGAATCCGGTGGCGAGGAAGAAGCCCGGCAAAGCATCCACCGGCGAGATCACGGGAATCGTATCGGGCGTGCAGTCGATCGTGCCGCCCCAGGCCTCCGCGATCTCGATGTCCTTCAATTCAGGATTCGCCTTGATCAGTGAGGCCAGCGCGGCATTGACCAGCGACATATCGGGCGCGGGATCGCGCACGCGTTCGGTCTCGAACGGCGACGGCCTGTCGAAGCTCCAGCTCGTGCCACGCATGATCTGGTCAAGGAACGACTTGCCGAGCGACATCTTCAGGCCGTTGCGGCGGTGCAGATAGGTCGGCCAGAACGTGCGCGCGTAGCGGAACAGGTCCGGCGACAGCTCGACCGTGCCGCGGTTGCGCAGCGCCAGCGTAAAGCCGCCGTCGAGGCGGCGGCGGATGCAGTAGAAATCGGTGCCCAGTGCGCCTGACGTAATCTCCGGCGCTGGCGTCGTCCGGCATGCCGTGGCGTTGACGAGACCTATCGGCAGCTCAATGCCGTGACGGCGGCAGAAAAGCGACGACCATGCACCGCCGGACAGCAGCACGGCTTGCGTCTTGATCGTGCCCTTCTCGGTGACGACGGCACTGACCTTTCCACCTGTCTTCTCCAGTCCGCGCGCGGCGCAGCTCTGGTGGATGGTGACGCCATGCTTGCGCGCGGCGGTGGCGAGCGCCGGCACGGCCATCGACGGCTCGGCGCGTCCGTCGCTCGGCGTGTGCAGGCCGCCGACCCATGTGTCGGTATTCCCTGGCATGCGTTCGGCGACTTCGGCCGGGGTCAGCACGGTCGAATGCACCTGCATCTCGCGCGCCACGGCAGCCCAGCGTTCCCAGCTTGCGAGTTCGTCCTTGTTCTTGGTCAGGAACAGGACCCCGGTGCGGCGAAAGCCCGCGTCGACGCCGGCATCGTTCTGCATGTCCTCCCACAGCAGCAGCGCCTCGCGGGCGAGCGGAATCTCCTCGCGTGCACGGCCCTGCTGGCGGCACCAGCCCCAATTGCGGCTCGACTGCTCACCGCCGACATGGCCTTTCTCGACGAGGGCAATAGACAGACCCTTCCTGGCGAGATGATAGGCTGCGGAGACGCCGATGACGCCGCCGCCGATGACGACGACGTCCGCCTGCACCGGCAGGCGTTCGTCGCTGTTTATACGGTTGAGCGGCGGGGACATGATGCACTCCTGGGGAACAGTTCGGGTGTTTTCGTCATGGGATGTTCATTCGCGGGTCGAGGGCGTCGCGCAGGCCGTCGCCGAGGAAATTGAAGCTGGTCACAGCGAGTGTGATGACGAGGCCCGGCGCAATCGCGAGCCATGGCGCACTGGTGAGATAGATCTGCGCGTTGTTGAGCATGTTGCCGAGGCTCGCGGCCGGCGGCTGGATGCCGTAGCCGAGATAACTGAGATAGGATTCCAGCAGGATCGCCTTGGCGACGTTGAGCGTTGCCGCAACCATGATCGGCGCAACGGCATTTGGCACGAGTTCGCGGAACATGATCCGCAGGTTCGATGAGCCGAATGCGAGCGCGGCCACCGCAAACTCGCGCTCCCGCAGCGAGCGCATCTGGGCCTCGACGACGCGCGCCACCCACATCCAGGCGGTCGCCGCGATCAGCACGGTGGTGGTCACGAAACCGGGCTCGGTGAGCGCCGCCAGCGCCAGCAGCAGGAAGATGGTCGGAAAGCACAGCACGGCATAAACCAGCCGCATCAGGACCGCTCCAACCACGCCGCCATAAAAGCCGGCGAAGGCGCCGACGACGATGCCGACGACCATCGCGATCACCATCGCGACGAAGCCGATCGACAGCGAAACCCGCGCGCCCATCATCAGCCGCGCCAGCACGTCGCGGCCAAGCTCGTCGGTACCGAGGATGTGCGCACCCGAGAGCGGCGGCGCGAACCGCTTCATGATGTCAATATAGGTGTCGTCGAACGGCAGAAGATACGGACCGAACACCGAGCCCAGCACGAGAACCAGAATGATGACGCCGCCGGCAAGCGCGAGCCGATGCCGGCAGAAGCGTTGCCAGGCGCCCTGGCTCGGCGTGGGTTGGGCTGTGGACAGGACTGCGGTCGCCATCGCTTCAGCCCACCCGGATGCGCGGATCGACGACGGCATAAAGCATGTCGGCAATCAGGGAGCCGATCAGCACCATGATCGCCGAGAACATCAGGATGCCCATCACCACGGGATAGTCGCGATAGCCGATGGAATCGAGAAATAGCCGGCCCATGCCGGGCCAGGTGAATACGGTTTCGGCCACCAGCGCGCCGCCGAGCAGCGCCGGAAACTGCAGGCCGGCCACCGTGATCATCGGCAGCAGCGCATTGCGCAACGCGTGCACGGTGAGGATCCGCCAGTCCGGCATGCCCTTGGCGCGCGCGGTGCGAATGTAATCCTGGTTGATCACCTCGAGCATGGAGGAGCGCATGAAGCGCCCCCACATCGCGGTCTCGACCAGCGCCAGCACCATCGCCGGCGCGATCAGATGATGCAGCAGATCGAGAAAGGAGCCGTCCCCGACGGTCTCGCGGTTTCCCGCCGGCAGCCAGCCGAGCGTCACCGAGAACACATAGATGGTGACGAGTCCGAACCAGAAGGTCGGGATCGAGAGCGCGATCATGGCGCCGACGGTGGCGAGCGAGTCGAACAGCGAGTATCGCCTTAGCGCGCCCGTGATGCCGATCCAGAAGCCAAGCAACACCGCGATGATGGTCGCGGTGACCATCAGCTCCAGCGTCGCGCCGAGATGCGAGGAGATCACCGACAGCACCGCATCGCCGTCGCGATAGGACTTACCCCAATCGCCTTTCAGCATGCGACCGAGCCAGTCGAGATACTGGATCGGCAGCGGGCGATCGAGCCCGAGCTGCCTGGTGACGCGATCGAGATCCTCCTGCGTCATCTGCGCCGAGGCCGCGAATTGCGACAGCGGACCGCCGGGCGCCAGATGCAGGATGGCGAAGCCGATCGCCGAGACGATCACCAGCAGCATGACCGCCTGCGCAAGGCGATTGAGGACGTAACGGGCCATCTCAGGCGATCCAGCCAGCCTGAGGCATCAGGCCCAGTACCATTCGCGGATATTCCAGCAATTGGTCGAGGTGTTGATGTTGGGCCGGAAGCCTTGCAACCCCTCCTTCACGCCCTCGGCGATAAAACCCTGGAACAGCGGCAAGATCGCAAGTTCGTTGCGGATGAGTTTCTGCAGATCGCCGTAGGTCTTCTTGCGCTGCTCGATATCGAACTGCCTGGCGCCTTGCGCGAGCAGCCGGTCGGCCTCCGCGCTGTGGTATTGATAGGTGTTGTAACCGCGGCCGCCCTTGGCCGGAATCGCGCCAGAGCCGAACCGTGGCGTCACATCAGGGTCGCTGCCCAGCATGAAGTTCACGCCCACGATCACCGAGTTGAACTTCGACTGCTGCCAGAAATCGCCCCAGATCACGGCGGCCGGCATGTTGTTGACGCGCATGCTCGCGCCGATCGCGCGCCAGTCCTGGATCAGGAGCTGCTGGGTCTGCTCGCGCACCGCATTGCCCGACGTGGTCGAGTTGGTGAATTCGAGCTTCACGCCGCCCTTCTCACGCACGCCGCCGGGGCCGCGCACCCAGCCGGCCGCGTCAAGCAGCGCATTGGCCTTGGTCGGATCGTATTTATGTTGCGGCAGGCCCTTCTGGAACGACCACGCCTCCTGCGGCACGAAGCTTTCGGTCTGCGTCGGCAGGCCGTAATTCAGCGCATCGATGATCGCCTGCTTGTTGATGCCAAGATACAGCGCCTCGCGCACGTTACGATCCGCGAAGGGACCGAATTCCAGATTGGGCGCGATGTGCTCCACCGAGGACGTCGACGAGACGAAGATCTTGCGCGTCTTCAGCGTCTTCGCTTCCTGCACGAAGTTCGGCAGGATGCCCTGCAGGCCGGTGTAGTCGACCTGGCCGGTGCGGAACTGGGTGTAGAGAACGGTGAGATCAGGAATGTACTTGAAGACGACGCGTTCGACGTAAGGTCCTTTGCCGTGATAGTCGGCATAGGCATTGAACAGAATGTGGTCGCCGGGCACGCGCTCGCCCCAGCGGAACGGCCCGGTGCCGACAGGCGCGTTGTGGAACGGCGACGAATTGGGGTCGGACACCTTTTCAAGGATGTGCTTGGGCACGATGAAGGTGAGCGACAGGATCGACATGTAGGGCGAATACGGGGCTTCCATTCGCCAATGGATCTCGTCGGGCGCGACGATCGTGATGTCCTTGACCAGGCTGTGGCCGACCCGGTTGCGCACGCGGAAGTCGGCATTGTTGATCAAATCGAGCGAGAACTTGACGTCGTCTGCCGTGAAGGCCGTGCCGTCGTGCCACTTCACGTCCTTGCGCAGCCTGATCTTCCAGGTCAGTCCGTCGGCCGAGAGGCCACCGTTCTCGACCGTCGGGACTTCGCGCGCGAGATCAGGAACGAACTTGCCGTCGGGATCGATAAACCAGAGCGGCGAGAACACCTGCCACCAGACCCCCTGGTCGACTTCGATACCAGGCATCAAGGGATGAAAGACGGTCGGCTCCTGCGAGAGCGCGGCGATCACCTGCCCACGCGGCTTGTCCGGCGGATTGCCCGGGCGTTCGGTTTGGGCGAAGGCGTTGCCTGACAGCGTCCACCCCGCCGCAGCGCCTGCGCCGAGCTGGAAAAATTGTCGGCGATTTGGAATGCCGAGATGATGCAGTCCGCCAACGCCGAACTTGCCGGTGCTGTCTGCCATGACCAGTCTCCGTTCCCGCACGCGGCACCTCTCCCGCGCCCCAAGCCCCGGCGGAGGGACAGGAGTGGGCTTTAGTGCTTCTAAATTTTTCGACCAAAAGTTCATCACGACTAAATACAGCTGTCAATCGGATTGCTACGATGCGCCACCTTCTCACACGGCGGCCGAAGTTTCCGGCGGCGATGAAATGCACGGGAGAGCGACATGGACGGTCGCGGCGACACCAACGGCCCGAAGGACGCTCCGGCGATCGAGGCTGACGATGCGATCGATGCGCGCCTCGGCGAGACCGTGCGGCTGTTGCGCCAGCGCGCCGGCCTGTCGATCCAGGACGTCGCCACCAGGACCGGCCTCTCCAACGGCATGATCAGCCAGCTCGAACGCGCGCGCGCGATGCCGTCGATCCGCACGCTGCGCCTGCTCTCCATCGCGCTCGACGTGCCGATCTCCTACTTCTTCGAGGCCAGCGACCCCGCCGACGTGCAGCGCTACATCGTACGCAAGAGCAACCGCCGCCTGCTGCGGCTCACCGCCAGCGGAGTCGTCAAGGAAGCACTGACGCCGGAGGGCAAAGGCCAGATGGAGCTCTATGAGCTCACGCTCAATCCCGGCGCCTCCTCGGGCACCGACTTCCTTCAGCACACCGGCGAGAAGGCCGGCTACATCCTCTCCGGCAGCCTGCGGCTGTGGCTCGACAACCAGGCCCATGTGCTGGAAGCCGGCGACAGCTTCCGGTTTCCCAGCATCGTGCCGCACATGTTCGACAACCCGACGCAGCAGGCCGCGCGCGTGATCTGGGTCACGACGCTGCGCCAGACAGATTCGCCGGCCGGTTGAGCGAACGACGCCCGCGCCCGATACCGCCGGAAATTACCCTCGACGCCGCCGCAGGGAGTCTGTAGCTCACAGGAAGCCGGGCTCATTTGACAGGGGCGGACTTTGGATGTCCGGGGCTGGCGTCGCTGGTGTGAGACGATGAAACTCAGGGGGCTTCTGACATCGGCGATGGCTACGCAAGCCGTCGTGACCGCCGTGGCTCTCTGCGTAGCCTACGCCGTGGCCGGCACCGGCATTGCCCTGATTGTCGCCCTGCTCGCAAGCGGCGCTGCTGCGGTGCTGCTCGCACGTGTCTGCGCGCACAGCATCGCGACCGCTCAGGAGAAGCGCATCGCCGCACAACTGGCCGAGCAGGCGCAGGCCCGGATCGACAGCGTGCAGATGACGCAAGCCGTCATCAAGACCGCGCTCGACGCCTTCATTCAGACCGACGACACCGGCGTTGTCCTCGAATGGAGCCTGCAGGCCGAGGCCCTGACCGGATGGTCGCGCCCCGAGGCCATCGGGGCCGACGTCGTCGAACTGCTCGTCGCCGAGCCGCTACGAGCAGGCTTCAGGCAGCGCATGATGCGGCTGCTGCCGGAATTGTCCGATACGCCGATCGGCATCCGTTTCGAGGCGCGGCTCGTGCACCGGAGCGGCGACGAGATCCTGATCGAGGCATCGAGCACGGCGCTGCGCTTCGGCGGCCGGACCATCATCAACGTTTTCGTCAAGGACGTGACGCAGAAGCGCGCGGCCGAGGAGCAGCTGATCCAGTCCCAGAAGATGGAGGCGGTCGGCCAGCTCACGGGTGGCATCGCGCATGAATTCAACAACATGCTGACCGTGATCACCGGCACGATCGAGATCCTTTCCGACGCCGTGAAGGACAATCCGCCGCTCGCCACCATCACCAAGCTGATCAGCGAGGCCGCCGATCGCGGCGCAGCGCTGACCTCGAGCCTGCTCTCCTTTGCGCGCAAGCAGGCGCTGCAGCCGGCCGACATCGACGTGAACGACATGCTCGAAGAGCTCGCAAGGCTGCTGATCGCGACCTTCGACAAGAAGATCGAGGTCGTGAGGAAGCTCGATCCCACCATATGGCTGGCCTTCGCCGATCGTGGGCAATTGAGCTCAGCGCTGCTCAATCTCGCGATCAACGCCCGCGACGCGATGCCGGAGGGCGGCCGCTTGACGCTGACGACGCGCAACGTCGTGTTTGGCGTCCGCGAAGCCGTCGCAGTCGGCGCCGGCTATGCCGGCGACTATGTCGAGATCGAAATCGCCGACACCGGCACCGGCATCCCGCAGGCGCACGTCGAACGCATCTTCGATCCGTTCTTCTCGACCAAGGAGGTCGGCAAGGGCACCGGCCTCGGGCTCAGCATGGTGTTCGGCTTCGTCAAGCAGTCGGGCGGCGGCATCAAGGTCAAATCGGCAGAGGGCCGCGGCACGACCTTCACGATCTACCTGCCGAAGGCCGAGAGCAGCACGCTTCGTCCCACCGGCTACGACTCGCGCAAGATCGTCGGCGGGACGGAGACGATTCTCTGCGTCGAGGACGACCGCGACGTCCGCCAATACGTCACGGTGCAGCTGAAGAGTCTCGGTTACAAGGTCGTTCCGGCCGCCAACGCGACCGAGGCGCTCGCGATTGCGGCGGACGGCACGCCGTTCGACCTGCTGTTCACCGACATCGTGATGCCCGGCGGCATCAACGGCCGCGAGCTCGCCGACCGGATGGTCGCTGCACGCCCCTCGCTCCGGGTGCTGTTCACCTCCGGTTACGCCAACGATTCCCAGCACACGCCGGGAGGCGCCACTGTCGGCGCGCCGCTTCTGGCAAAACCCTACCGCAAAGCCGAGCTCGCCCGCATGCTGCGCCGCTCGCTCGACACCGCCGTCGATGCCGCCGGTGATGCGATCCCGACGCCGTATTCGGTGGAGGCCGAGGTCGAAGGCTTTTTGCGGAAGCAATCGTCCGACGACGACACGCCCCGATCGCGCAGATAGGCTTTTTCGGCGCCGTCAGCTCATCCGTCGCCGCAGCGTTGCCGACGGCGTCTCGCCGAACTTTTCGCGATAAGCTCCAGCCATGCGGCCGAGATGAGTGAAGCCGAGCTCGAATGCGATATCAGTGATGGAAACGTCGGGTGGGGCCTGCGCGAGCCGGGTGTGGAGACCGGCAAGGCGCACATCGAGCAGCATCTCCGAAATCGACACGCCGAAGTGGCGGCGAAAACCAAGCTGAAGCGCGCGGATGCCGATGCCGGACGCGCAGGCGAGCCGCGAAAGATCGAGCGGCTCACCGGCATTGTCCGCAAGATAGTCTCGCGCAGCGCGAAGCGCGCGCGGCAGACGTTCGGCTTGCCCCGAGAACGTCCTGATCGCATCCGACAGGCCGTGCCGCTGGCCATTGAGCAGATGATCGAGCAACACCTCGCGCCAGCCGGCCATTGCGGCCGGCGACAGCCGGCCGGACGGCCCGAGATGCTCGGCGAGCAGCATCAGCTCGGCAAGACTGGCTTGCAGGTGGCGGCCCGACGGCGCGTTCAGGTCGATCGCGGGATCGAACTCGACCGCGCCGGCCGCCCTGCCCGACAGCGCCGCGGCGCGCTGCTCGACCATGCGCCGGTCCAGCAGCAAGATCGCCTGGGCGCAGTCGCGCCATATCATCTGCGTCGGGATGGTCGGCGACAGCAGCGACGCCGTCCGGACAGGCGCGGCATCGAACCTGCTGGCTCCTGCACGGATATGCGCGGAGCCCGTGAGCGGGATCTGGACCAGGAAGAAGCGTTCGAGGCAGCCGGGATCAATGCTGACAGTCCCACCATAGGCAACGTAGTTGATGGAGAAGCCGTCGAAAGCTGCGCAATTGTGCCGGGCCGAGAATCCGGACGCACGGGCCTGAGCCGGCTTGAGATCGTGCGGACAAAAAATGCGACCGATCTGCTCGGCCGCTTCGTCGACATCATCGGTCGTGACGCGGGCGAAGTCCGCAAGCCGTTCGGTTGCGGGTGGCCTCGCGCTCATTTCCTGCACGGCTGCGGACATCGTCGACCACGCTTCGCGTCACGGAATTGTTTTAAGCCTATAATAGTTCCCGCGACCCGAAAAGGGCCGTGTCGCAAAATCGTCGTGCTGCACGGCAACAGGCTTGCTGGATTCGTTTAGCGGATAGACAGAGGGCCCATCGCGGGCGGAAGCTCCATCCTTGCCGGTATCCAACAGGAGGCGAGCCATGACTGCACTCGAAAAGGGCATTACAGCAAACGGCACAGGCTACGGCGGCAAGACCTGGAACATACTTGGGCAGGTCTACTTCCCCAAGGCCGTCACCGATTCCACCTTCGCGTTCGAAACCAACAGCGATCCAGGCCAGTTCGTGCCGGTACATATCCATCCGACCCAGGACGAGTTCATTTTGGTGCAGGAAGGCACGCTCGACCTGAAGCTGGATGGCAAATGGGTCAAGGCCCATGCCGGTGATCTCGTGCGCATGCCGCGCGGCATCCCGCATGGCTATTTCAACAAATCCGACAAGCCGTGCCGTGCGCTGTTCTGGGTCTCGCCAATGCAGAAGCTGGAGGCGTTGTTCAACCAGCTCCACAATCTGACCGACCCTGCCGAAGTCGTGCGCATCTCGGCGCTGCACGAGGTCGATTTCCTGCCGCCCGAGGCCAACGACTAGGCAACCGCCTCCTCGTCCGATTTCATCTGCGTGCCGCCCGGCCGGCCGCGCCTTTGCGGCTGAACGAGATCGCTTGCGCGCGAAACACATCGATTGCGAGCCACCCAATGATCAGCCCCAAGCATGTCTGCGTGATCGGCGCCGGCGTCTCCGGCCTCGCTACCGCAAAGGCGTTCTCCGCCCGCGGTCACCGCGTCACCATTCTCGAGCGCAGCGCCGATCTCGGCGGCGTCTGGGAGCCGGCGCGCTCCTATCCGGAGGTGCAGACGCAGAGCCCCAAGGATCTCTACCGCTACACCGACCGCGCCATGCCGGACTCCTACCCGGAATGGCCGACCGGGCCGCAGGTCCACGCCTACCTCGCCGACTACGCGAAAAGCTTCGGTCTCGACCGCATGCTGCGCCTCGATACCACTGTCGCCGGCATGGCGCGGCGGGCCGATGGCAGAGCGGGTTGGACGCTCGCGCTATCGGGCAAGGATGGCGCGACCACCAGCGAGGATTTCGATTTCGTCGCGGTTTGCACCGGACAGTTCAACGAGCCGCGCGAGCTGCATTGCCCGGGCGAGGACGGCTTTCTCGCACGAGGCGGGCAGATCCTGCACTCGTCGAAATACGGCGATTCGGCGCTGGCAAAAGGACGCCGCGTCGTCGTTCTCGGCGGGTCGAAATCCGCGACCGACATTGCCGTGAACGCGGTGAAGTCAGGCGCGCGCGAAGTCACCATCGTGATGCGCGAGCCGGTCTGGCGGATCCCCTACTTCATAGGCGGTCTCGTGAACTTCAAGCGCATCCTCTACATCCGCGCGCAGGAGGAGATGTTTCCGGGTTGGGGCGTCAGTGCGATGTCGCGGCTCGCGTATCGTCTCACCGCGCCCCTGGTCTGGGCGAACTGGCGCGGACTCGAAAGCTTGCTGAAAGCACAGCTCAAGCTCAACAAGTGCAAGATGGTGCCGAAGGAGCGGATCGAGGACGGCGTCAACTGCTCGGTCCCGATCGCGACGCCTGGCTTCTACCCGATGGTCGCGGACGGCAGGATCAAGGCCGTGTTCGGCAGCTTCGACCACTATGAGGGCGAGACCATCGTGATGAGCGGCGGAGAACGCGTCGGCGCCGATGTCGCCGTGCTGGCGATCGGCTACAAGCTCGGTGTGCCCTTCCTTTCCGAGGCCTATCAGCAAAAGCTGGTCGATGCCGACGGGCAGTACCGGCTCTATCGCTTGATCGCAAATCCTGACCTGCCCGATCTCGGCTTCGTCGGCTTCAACTCGTCGTTTTGCACCGTGCTCTGCGCCGATCTCGCCGCGAACTGGCTGGTCCGCTACGCCGACGGACAACTGGCACGCCAGCCGACGGCGCAGCAGATGCACGACAACATCGAGATGATGCTGCACTTCAAGCGCGTGGAGCGACCGGCCGCCGGCGTTTACGGGGGCCTGTGCGTTGCGCCTTATCACTTCCGCCATTTCGACGAACTGATGGCCGACATCGGCGCAAAGACCCAGAAGCGCCGCGGACCGGCCGGACACTTCCTGCCGCCCGACGCCGATGCCTACGCCAAATTCCTGGCGTCAGCGCCGGAGTACCGGGCAGCGTGCTAGTTGGTGATGCGGGCCTCCTGGACCGCATGATTGAACATCGCGTTCAACGCCGCCGTGATGTCGGCCGGCGTGTTCGCGGTGTAGAAGAAGCCAGGCGAGGCGCAGTTCTGCAGGCTCGTCGGAATGTTCGGGATGTTCCAGTTGGCGTAATCGTCCTCGTCGCCGGCGAACGACGTGTTGACCGGATTGATCGTCTGATAGGGAATGTACAGCACGGAGATGATGATGCCGCGGTTCTTCAGCGGCGTACACGACGTGGCCGGATCGATCGTGGTGGCATGGTTGCTGCCGGACCAGCCGCCGTTTGGAACGCCCTTCATCTGTGGATCCTGCGCGCCGTCGGTGACGAGGAAGACATAGGGCAATGTGTTGGTCCAGGCGCTGCCATCGCCCACGCTTGTGATCAATTGGTTCATGCTGGCCAGCGCATTGTCGATGTGCGTCCCGCCCGAACCCAGATTCGCGTTCGTATTGGTATCGAGCAACGTCGCCAGATTGGCCGCGGCATAATTGATAGTGGAGGGATTGGTCGTCGAGCCATTGATGCTGCTGGTCAGCGGAAAATACGAGTAGAGATACTGGATGAACGGATAGAGACCGATGCGGAACTCGTTTGGCACCTTCGCGGTGTTGTTCGCCGTGACGAACAACTGGTTCACCGCATAGCCGACGGCGTCCAGACGCAGCTGAATGCAGGCGTCGGTGCCGTCAGTCGGACAGTTCGCCACCGTGGAAAGGTTCGAGTAGAGCGAATTAGGCAGGCCGGAGACGATCGACGACGGCAGCTGAACGCCCATAGGGTTGCTGGTCTTCTTCTGGAGAAGACCCTTGTACCCGCTCTGGCTGACGCGCGAGATCGCATAGCCGAGGCAGTAATTGTTGGTAGGATAGCCCTGCGTGCCGGAGTCCGTGCAGGCGCTGTTCTGCGGCGAGAAATGGCAGGCAAGCGTGCAGCCTGTCGGATATTGCCGGTAGTTGTCGGGATTGATCGACTGCATGCGCTGCGCTTCCGCGGCGGTCGACGGCAGACCCATCGAGCCCGAGACATCCAGTGCCAGATAGAAATCGAGGTACAGCGGCAAGGTCGTGGACGAAGAGGAACTGCCGGTTACGGTCAACGTCTTGTAGCCGAGCAGCTGCATGAAGGTAACGGGAACATTGGCGCTGAACTGCACGTACGAGGTCAGCCTGTTGCCGGTCTTGGTCACCGTGCTCGTCTCGGTCAGATTGGTGAAGCTGCCGGCAAATCCCGAAGCGTTTCCGTTGAAGATGGCGTTCGCTTCCGTGACGCCTGCTGTGACCGATCCGTTCGACGTCATCGACATCGATGCGTTGTAACCGGCTGAGTTCACCGAGATCGATGCCACGCTCGCCGAATCCGCCGCCCCCTGCAGCTTGGCCTTGATGCGCGTTGCCATGCTGTAGTCGATGGCGCACCCGGTCCCCGTGATAATCGGCACGAGCGCGATGGCAAAGATGACGGCGACATTGGCATTGGAGTCGCGCTTCAGTCGCGAGACAAGCCGGCCGATGCGATGGACGATTCCCAAATCTGGCATTGCCAAGCCTTCTCGAAGGTGCGCTGAGAGAAATGTCTGAAAGGAACGACAAGGACAAAGAGACGAAACAGGCGCCAGGAAGCAACGCTCGATAGCAAAACGAAAAACTTCGCGCAGGAAGAGTCGAATCGGCCCCCCGGCAGGACATTGCATTGTGCCGATCCGGCGCTACTGAATCGTAAAGGCGACCATTGAAAAGCAGGGGCGGCCTCGTCAGCCGGCTTCAAGAAGACGGGCTTTTCCGTCCTTTTTACCGCCCTTCGGATCCGGCTGCCCCCGATCGGCCCCTCGCCAGCCCGCCCCCTTGATGCTTACGATCGTACGGCTTGCCGAATCGTCTGGCCCGGGAACCCGCGATGCGACCTCGATGTCATGCCGCTTTTGCGGCGCTGGCCCTGTTCCTCACAACGCCCGCGTCGGCACAGGGCGTCCTCACGCCAGCGCAATCCGAAGCGCAAGCTGCCTACGATCGCGCGCTTGGCAATTTCAAATCGATCCTCGCCGAGCGGCGCCACCAGATCGACACCAGGCAGCCGCTGCCGAATCTGCCGGGCCAGGCGCTCTATCTCGCGCGCGTCGCCGTCATCAGCACGTACAAGGACCTCACCGACGCCATGCCGTCGCGGATTGGCAAGCCGAACAAGTTCGGGATTCCACCGGCCTATTTCGATGCCGCGATCGAGCCGCTGGTCGACGAATATGCCGACATCTTCGAGATCATGGAGACGCCGCCAGCGGGCGCTCAGGACTCGGCTACGCCGTTCGAGGACGTCATCGATCTCGGCGCCGCGATCGCGCGCGCCAAGGGGCTTGGACCTGACGCCGCCGCGGCGGCGGGTCGCATCAGCCTGGGGCTGTTCTACGCCGAGACGAACGGCAAGCAGAACGTCCGCAATGCGCGTTCGAACACCTATATGGGCAGCCTGCAGACCGGCCCGTCCGAGGACCGCAACGGCCAGCGCAAATGGGAGGCGATCAAGGGCAAGGTCGCTGCCATCGATCCCGCGCTTGCTGCGCGCGACGACGAGGAAGAGGCGCGATCGCGCGGCACCGAC
This sequence comes from Bradyrhizobium manausense, assembly GCF_018129685.1. Taxonomy (GTDB): domain Bacteria; phylum Pseudomonadota; class Alphaproteobacteria; order Rhizobiales; family Xanthobacteraceae; genus Bradyrhizobium; species Bradyrhizobium manausense_D. Next base: position 272,035 of record NZ_JAFCLG010000003.1, on the reverse strand, counting down.
CGCCGCTTCAACCACTGGACCAATGTGCGCGACGGTCTCATGAACGCGCATGCGGATTTGTTTGCCGAGATCCCCGCCATCGTGAAGACGCTGCCCGATCCGATCGAGCAGATGAAGCTGTTCGAGCTGATCCAGATCATCCCGACGCCGACGCGATCCGCGCTGAGTTCGGGCGACCTGCTGAACTACAGGGTGTCCAATCCGACCATCATGAAGCACTTGCGCAACAACAGCATCTTCGCCTTCGGCAAGGCCGACCGGGCACGAAGCTCGGCCAGCTTCCGTGAAATCCTCGGCGCGATGTGGCTGTTCAAGCGGAAGTTCGACAAGGCGATGGTGAAATACGCGGAGATCAAGCCGCGCTAATTCTCCACCTTGTAGCCGTCGGTCAGGGTCTTCAGAAAGGCGATGATGTCGGCCATGTCCTGGTCCGTCATGGCCGGCTTGTCGCCGAGATGGCGATCGAATGGCGGATCGGCGACGTCGACATTCGCGTGAAATTTTTGCGGCAGGTCGTCGTATTTCTGCACCGTGCCGTCGGCGGCGCGCGGAAACACTTTTTCCGGATTGGTGTCGCGGAAATTATAGAAGTTCATCACCTCTTCGAGCGTCTTGAAGACGCCGTTGTGGAAGAAAGCGTGACGCGTCGCGGTGTTGCGCAGGGTCGGCGTCAGGAACATGCCGCAATATTGCGTCTGCTCGGGCATGTCGGTGCGATGCGGGCCGCAGACACCGAGGTCGAAATAGCCCGGATCCTTGTTGCCCACGAGCGCGGCATTCCGCGGCGCACCGAGCGCTTCATACTGGTGGTCGGTAAAGAGCGGCGGCAGACCGTCGCGCGACGGCGCCGAGGTGTGGCAGCCGGCGCAATTGGCCTTGTCGGGATCGTTGAACAGTTGCAGGCCGCGCAGCTCGCTCTCGGATAGCCGCGCCTTGCCCTCGAGCCAATAATCATACTTGCTGCTGTAGGGATGGAAGCTCTGCTCTTCCACCTGGTAGCGCGCGACGGCGAACATCGCCTCCGCGATCAGGAGACGCTGATTCCTCATCACGCCGGCGCCGAACAATTCGACGAAGCGCTGGGCGTAAGGCGCGTTGCGCAGCTTGTCGGCCACGATCTCGGCGCTGCCGCCGTCCATCTCGTTGCGGTCGAGCAGCGGGAACAGCGCCTGCTCCTGCAAGGTGTCGGCGCGACCGTCCCAGAACAGGCCACCCTGCGGCACGATATTCGCTGACGCGCCGGTGCCCCCCGCAGTCTTGGTCGTGCGTACGGCCTGCTGGCCAAGCGCGGCCATCTGCGCGAGATCCACGACGTTGTCATCGTCGTCCTTTTCCGGACCGATGCTGAAATTCGGGTGGCGCTCCAGATAGGTCAGTGACGGAACGGCGCGTGCGCCCTGCCGCGACAGGTCGGCGCCGCCGAGCATCACCGGTCCATCGTTCGGCGGACCGTAGGCGTGATCCGGGCTGTGGCATGATGCGCAAGACAGCGCACCCGATGACGACAACGACGAATCGAAGAAGATCGCCTTGCCGAGCTGCGCCATCGCCGAAAGCGGCTCGACCGGCGGGCGGTAGAGATGAACCGGATTCGGGTTGATGCCCGACGGGGTCGCCTCGGCCAGTCCCTGCGTCCCGACGGCAAAGACAGCGCCGGCCAGCGAGAGCAGGCCGGCGCCGAGGAGCCACAAAGTGCGGCTGTGCATTATGACGTCCTGTCGGACTTAGTGGTGGCCGTCCGGCGGGCTGACGATGACCGTGCCGGCAGTCGGGTCGAGGAACAGCTTGTCGTTGCGGTCGTGGTCGTGACCGTCATGATCCCGATCGAAGTCGAACAGATCCATGATCGATCCTGTGGTGGCATCAAACGAGCCGCCGCCGATACGCTTGCCGTGCAACCAGTTGTCCTCGATGAACCGCACCACGGAAGCCTGCGAGATGTAGGTGCTGCTCACATGGTTGGTCTTGGCATAGGGCGAGACCACGATGAAGGGAATGCGCGTACCCGGACCGCAGCGGCCGTTCACCGGCTTGCCGTCGAGGCCATTCGGTGCCGGTTGCTGGCTGGCGCCGAGGCCGCACTTGCCCGGACCGTTGACCTGGTCGGCGGTCGGATCATACGAGGCGCTCTTCGGGGCAAGGTACTGGTGGTCGTACCAGCCGTCGGAGTCGTCGTAGGTGATGATGACGGCGGTCTCGCGCCATTCCGGCTGCTTCTGCAGGAAGTTGATCAGCTCGACAGTGCCAGCCTGCTCGTCGAGCGGGTCGGAATAACCGGCATGACCGTCCTGATAGGCCGGCAACTTGATGTAGGAGACGGCCGGGAGATGGCCTGCCTTCACGGCCGCGTAGAAATCCTCGAGATCGTAATTGTGGTTGGCCGGATCGAGGGTCTTGTGGTCATCCGCATAGGTGTGACCGATTGCGTGCACCGAGCTCGGCCGCGCATGGGTCCAATTGGCGGTCGACTTGTAGTACTGGAACCAGGCGTGGTGCGGGATGTAGTCCGCAGTCGCCCCTCCCACGACGGTCGACATCGTGCTGCGCGCGCAACCCGTCGTGCCGTTGGCATTCTTGATCGTCAGATCGAAGCCGCCCATGAAGCTGCCCCAGCTGATGTGCTCTTCGTTGAGAAGGTCGCCGATGTTCTTGCCGTTCATCAGGACGGTCGCGAACGCCGGATTCGTGGTCGAGCACACGTCATTGCCCGGATCGGTATCACCGATCAGGGTCAGGCCACCCTGAGTGTCCGGAACGGTCTGCGTCGACGTACCGAGGACGTTCACGGCGCCATTGGTCTGACCCGAGATCACCTCGAGCATACCGGGAGTCGACGGACCGAAGGTGTCGGTCCAGGCGTTGTCGCTCATGGCGAAGTGCTGGGCGTAGTTCCAGAGGGCGGTGACGGTGTTGCCGTCGAAATAGCCCATCACCTGGCCGCTGGTTCCGAAGACGCCGGAGTTGCCGGCGGTGCCGCGGCCTGTGAATTTCGGGAACAGGTCGTCCTTGCCGTTATCGACGGCTTCCTGCTCGGGCGTGTAGGCGTGGTTCTGCGAGCGCGTGTTGGCCTGGGTGCGGTCGAGGCGGAACGGGTCCGTCGCGCCGGTGCCATTGGCCGCGTTGTTGTTCGGGTTATTCGTCAACAGGTTGGCGTTGGCGAGGTTGTTGACCTTCGGCGTATGCGGCTTCGGCACGAACGGGATCGAGCCCGGAGGATTGCCGGCATTCGGATAGGTCGCGAAATAATGGTCGAACGAGCGGTTCTCGTTGAAGATGATCACGAGATGCTTGATCGGCGTCTCGGTGTGAATGTGGTGCGGATGGCGATGATCGCCGTCGTGATCCCGATCGAAGTCGTCGGCGAACACCGGAACGCTGCACGCAAGTGCAGTCGCGGCCGCGAACATCGCAGCCGTCGTCAAAAATTTGGTTTTCATCTTTTGTTTGCCCCGAAGGAGTGACGGCGCGAAACCTAGCGATCACCGGTGACAACGCTGTGTCAGTTTGACGCAAGAGACACTTCGCGAGTTTGTCGGGACAAAAATTTTTACAGGCGCACCAGTGCAAGATGCTTGTTACCATCCCGTCGCAAAAATTTCATTCGCAACCAAGTCGCCAGAAGCTGAAACGCGACCGCGCGCCAGCCCAATGAAATCCTGCGTCGCCGGCAAGACAGTCTTCTATTCGATAAGGATCGGGGTGTCCGTCATCCCGTGATCGTCGAACGCCTTGCGCAGGGTGCCGTTCGTCGCGGCAGCGTTCATGAACCCTGAAACGAAGGTCAACGTCTGTTGATGACCGAGCGGGACCGCATCCGCAGTAGTCGTCTTCTTGAAGGTTTCGAAGGACGCGCGTGCCCGGAATTTTCTGTGCCGGCCGATCGAGCTTGTCGCGCGAGAGAGCAAAGGCGTCGATCTCGCCGTTCTTCAAGAGGCCGACGATCTCTTCATAGGTTTTGCGAGGCCATCTCCTGACCCAGATCGACTGGCACGCCGGCATAGCCGGCATCCGTCCTGGTCGACCAGAACGCACCGCCTGCCGGGCTGATTGCAATCGCGACGCGGAGCTTGCCGGTCGGCGCGATCTCATCCTTGAGGCCATCTGCCAGTGCGGGCATGGCAATCGCTGCGGCGAGAACAAGCCCGGCAAGGGTCGACCAGAGACGCGTCGACATGCCACCCAACCTCTTCTTCGGGCCGCGTCACGTCCGTCACACAGCCGTTGGCACAATTCTGGTCGATCGTGCGGTCCGTGGAAGGCGATTTGTCATGACAGAACCGTCGACGGCCACATCACCAGTTTGCAGTGTACGGGTTGTGACGGCCATGGCTATGGTGTTCCACCTCCCATAATTTGTTGCTAGCTTGCCGCACCGACAGACAGCCATCAGGGGCCACCGCATGACCTCAGCGAATCCTGCCCACCCCGCACCATATTATGGCGGGCGAAGACATATCGGGCGGGTCCTGGTTGCCACGGCGGCCGTCGTGGTCCTGGCCGGCTGCGAGGACAAGAACACGTTCGTGCCGCCGCCTCCGCCCAAGGTGGATGTCGCAATGCCGGTGCAGCGCCCGGTCACGCGCTATGTCGAGGCCACCGGCAACACCGCGCCGATCAAGAGCGTCGATCTCGTCGCGCGCGTGCAGGGGTTCCTGCAAACCATCGACTACACCGACGGTACATTCGTCAAGCAAGGCACCCAGCTGTTCACGATCGAGCCGGAGACCTACAAGCTGAAGCTGGATCAGGCGCAGGCGGCCGAGACCGGTGCGCAGGCCTCGCTCAAGCAGGCTGAAGCCGACTACAAGCGGCAGGTCGATCTGGTGCAGCGCCAGGCGGTCTCGCAGGCAACCCTCGACACCTCGACCTCGACCCGCGACAACGCGCAGGCCAACCTCCAGCAGGCGCAGGCCAACACCAAACTCGCCGAGGTGAACTACGGCTACACCAAAGTGACCGCGCCGTTCGACGGCATCGTCAGCGCGCACATGGTCTCGGTCGGCGAACTCGTCGGCGTCTCCTCCCCGACCCAGCTCGCGACCATCGTGGCGATGGACCCGATCTATGTGAACTTCACCGTCAATGAGCAGGATGTGCTGCGCATCCGAGCCGAGGCGCAACGGCGCGGATTGACCCCCGCCGACCTCAGGCAATTCCCGATCGAGGTCGGCCTCCAGACCGAGACCGGCTACCCGCACGAGGGCAGGCTCGACTACGTCGCACCGACCATCAATACATCGACCGGCACGCTCGCGGTACGCGGCCTCGTACCCAACGACAAGCGGGTGCTGCTCCCCGGCTATTTCGTCCGCGTCCGCGTCCCCTTCGGCGAAGCCAAGGACGCTTTGCTCGTCCCCGACACCGCACTCGGCAGCGACCAGGGCGGCCGCTATCTCTTGGTGGCGAACAAGGACAACGTCGTCGAACAGCGCAAGGTGCAGGTCGGCCCCGTCGACGGCGGCTTGCGCGTGATCGAAAACGGCCTGAAGCCTGATGACCGCGTCATCACGTCAGGGCTGCTGCGGGTGATCCCGGGCCAGAAGATCGATCCGCAACAGACCAAGATCGAGCAGCCGCAGGCGTCTGCCAAGTAGGAGCGCCGGCCATGATCTCAAAGTTCTTCATCGAGCGGCCGGTCCTCTCGAACGTCATCGCGCTGCTGATGATCCTGATCGGCGGCGTCTCGCTGTTCAACCTTGCGATCTCGCAGTATCCCGACGTGGTGCCGCCGACGGTGCAGGTGACGACGCGCTATCCCGGCGCCAGCGCAAAGACCGTGATCGACACAGTTGCCTTGCCGATAGAACAACAAGTCAACGGCGTCGAGGACATGCTCTACATGCAGTCCTATAGCGGCTCCGACGGCACCTACACGCTGACGGTGACCTTCAAGATCGGGACCGATCTGAACTTCGCGCAGGTGCTGGTGCAGAACCGCGTTTCCAGCGCGCTGTCGCAGCTGCCGCAGTCGGTGCAGAACCAGGGCGTCACTGTCCAGAAGAAGTCGACCTCCATCCTGCTGTTCGTGACGCTGACCTCGCCGGACAAGACCTTCGACAGTCTCTATTTGAGCAATTACGCCACCATCAACATTCGTGACGAGCTCTCCCGCCTGCCGGGCGTCGGCAACGTCACCGTGTTCGGCGCCGGCCAGTATTCGATGCGGATCTGGCTCGATCCGAACAAGCTGCAGGTGCGCGGCCTCGTTCCGCAGGATGTCATCCAGGCCATCCAGCAGCAGAGCCAGCAGGTCTCGGCCGGACAGGTCGGCGCGCCGCCGACACCGCCGGGCCAGGCGTTCCAGTACACGCTCAACGTCAACGGAAGGCTCGACGACACCACGCAGTTCGAGAACATCATCGTCAAGACCGGGACCAGCGGCGACGTCACGCGGGTGCGCGACGTCGGCTGGGTCGAGCTCGGCGCACAGACCTACAGCCAGCTGTTCTCGCTCAACAAGCAGCCGGCCACCGGCATCGGCGTGTTCCAGTCGCCCGGCGCCAATGCGCTTCAAGTCGAGCAGGCCGTCGAGAAGAAGATGGTGGAGCTCGCCAAGCGGTTTCCGGAAGGCATCAAGTACGACACGCCGTTCGACACCACGAAATTCGTGAATGCCTCGGTGCACGAGGTCTATACGACCCTGATCGAGGCCGGCCTGCTGGTGCTGGTCGTCATCCTCGTGTTCCTGCAGGACTGGCGCGCGATGCTGGTGCCCGCGACTACCGTGCCTGTCACCATCGTCGGCGCCTTCGCCGCGATGGCGGCGCTTGGCTTCACCATCAACATGTCGACGCTGTTTGCAATCGTGCTGGCGATCGGCATCGTGGTCGACGACGCCATCGTCGTGGTCGAGGGCGCGGCCCACAATATCGAGCAGGGCATGAACGGCCACGACGCCGCGATCAAGGCGATGGACCAGCTGTTCGCGCCGATCGTCGGCATCACCCTGGTGCTGATCTCGGTGTTCCTGCCGGCTTCGTTTCTCGCCGGCCTCACCGGGCGCATCTATTCGCAATTCGCGCTGGTGATCGCCGCGACCGCGCTCTTGTCCGCCATCAATGCGGCGACCCTGAAGCCGACGCAATGCGCGCTGTGGCTGCGACCCGCGGTGCCGCCGGAACAGCGCAACTTCTTCTACCGCGGCTTCAACGCCGTCTACAACAGGGTCGAGCGCGGCTACGTCAGGCTGATCACGTTCCTCGTCAAGCACGCGACCGTCTCGGTCGCGTTCGCGCTGGTCGTGATCGGCTTCAGCGGCTACGGCCTGTCGCGGGTGCCGACCGGCTTCCTGCCGATCGAGGACCAGGGCTATCTGATCGCCGCCGTGCAGCTGCCCGACGGCGCCTCGCTGGAGCGGACCCAGAAGGTGCTCGACCGGGCCGCCGATATCATCAAGGATACGCCAGGCGTCCAGCAGGTCATCACCATCGCCGGCATCTCCGCGCTCGACAGCAGCGCGAGCCTTGCCAATGCCGGCGTCGCCTACATCATCCTGAAGGACTGGGAAGCGCGCAAAGGCCCCGGCGAGGATTTGCGCTCGCTGGTCTACGGTCTCAACGACAAGGTCGCTGATATCATGGAAGCGCGGACGCTGGTGCTGCCGCCGCCGCCCATCCAGGGCATCGGCAACGCGGCCGGCTTCTCGATGCAGGTCGAGCTGCGCGACGGCAACAGCGACTTCGCCAAGCTGCAGGCCATCACCGGCGCGATGGTCAGCAACGCCCAGAGCCAGAGCGCGCTGCAGCGCGTCTCGTCCTCGTTCCGATCGGCGGTCCCGCAATTCAACGTCGAGATCGACCGTGTCAAGACGCAGACGCTGCACGTGACGACGGACGCGGTGTTCTCGGCGCTGTCGACCTATCTCGGCTCGTCCTACGTCAACCAGTTCAACAAGTTCGGCCGCGTGTTCCAGGTCTACACGCAGGCCGATCCGGCGTTTCGCGTCACCGAGCGCGACATCGCCAACATGCAGGTGCGCAACCAGAACGGCGACATGATCCCGATCGGCACCGTTGCCACCATCACGCCGGTGACGGGACCGTCGCTGATCAGCCTCTACAATCTCTATCCGTCCTCCACCATCGTCGGCCTGCCGGCGCAGGGCTATTCGTCCGGGCAATCGCTGAAGCTGATGGAGGAGATCGGCGACAAGACGCTGCCGCCGGGCACCGGCTACGAATGGACGGCGATGTCCTACCAGGAGAAGGCCGTCTCCAACCAGATCTACTGGGTGTTCGGCCTCGCCATGCTGCTGGTCTACCTCGTGCTCGCCGGCCAGTATGAGAGCTGGTACGCGCCGATCTCGGTGATCCTCGCGGTGCCGCTGTCGCTGCTCGGGCCGATGCTGATCCTCTCCGGCCTGAAGATCGACAACAACCTCTACTGCCAGATCGGTCTGATCCTGCTGATCGCGCTCTCGGCCAAGAACGCCATCCTGATCGTCGAGGTCGGCCTCGAGCTGCACGGCCGCGACGGCAAGCCGGTCATCGAATCCGCGATCGAGGCGGCGCGCGCCCGCTTCCGCCCGATCCTGATGACCTCGTTCGCCTTCATCCTCGGCGTGGTGCCCTTGGTGCTCGCGACCGGCGCCGGCGCCAGCGCGCGCAAGTCGATCGGCATCACGGTGTTCTCAGGCATGCTGGCCTCGACCTGCCTCGCGGTGCTGTTCGTGCCCGCGTTCTTCGTGGTGGTGCAGCGGTTCGAGAACTGGCTGGAGTCGCGGAAGGCGCCGAAGGCGCAGCCGGTGGCGGAGGTGAAGCCGTAAAACAACCCCATGCACAGTAGGATGAGGTTGAAAAGGCTCGCGTTATTTCGGCTATGCCGAAATCGCTTGCTCCGTCGGGCAAAACAGGGGCATAATGGCATCATGGGAAGGCGCGTGAGACGTGCCCGGTCCTATCCTCCGTCATTGCGAGCGCAGCGAAGCAATCCAGAGTCTCTCCGCGGGAAGATTCTGGATTGCTTCGCTACGCTCGCAATGACGAGTGGAGAGAGCTGCTTGCCGCACGACGACGGGTTAGGCCGACTGCGCCTGCGGCGTCCGGATCTCCCGCGGCAGGATGATGGCGGCGGCGATCGCCAGCAGGCACAAACCGGCAAACGCATGCAGCATCGTCACGAAGCCGCCCTGCTCATAGAGCCAGGCGACGAGGCCCACGGACGCGCCGGCCGCGGTGAAGCCGATGAAGTAGCGTACGGCATAGGCGCGCGAGCGCCATTCTTCGCTGGTGTATTTGCCGACCATGGCGTCGTTGACCGTGACCTGGCCGAACGCGCCCATGACGATGCCGATCGAGACCAGGATCAGCGGCAGGTTGGACAGGCTTGCGGCGAGATACAGGAACGGTGCCAGCATGAAGGAGAGCGGCAGGGCCACCGTCTTCAGCGAATAGCGGTCGAGCAGCCGGCCGATCGTGTACTGCGTCATCGCGCCGAACACATAGACGCCAGCCGCGATGACGCCGAGCAGCGCCGGGCTCCTCGTCAGGTCCGCGAGCCGCTCGGCAAACAGCTTCGGCAGCGCCACCGTGACGGCGTTGAACGTGGTGGAGATCGCAATGACAACGATGAGCAGCGACAGCACCACGCGCCACATGTCCTGTTTTGCCACTCGCGCTTGCGCGGCCGCCTGCTTCGAGCCCTTGCGGTCCTCATGCACGACCATCATCGCAAAGGCGAGGCCGATCAGGATGGTGACGATGCCGGGAACGATGAAGGCAAAGCGCCAGCCGAGATACTGGCCGATTACGCCGGTGACCAGCGCCGACGAGGCGACGCCGAGATTGCCCCAGACGCCGTTGATGCCCATCTCGCGGCCGAGCCGGTCGGCATAGGATACGATCATCGCGGTGCCGACAGGGTGATAGATCGAGGCGAACACGCCGATCGCCAGCAGCGCCGCGCCGAGCTGCAACGGCGTCTGCACGCAGCCGACCGAGATCATGGATGCACCGATGCCGATGAAGAAGATCACCATCATGTGGCGGCGGCTCCAGCGGTCCCCGAGCCAGCCGGTCAGCAGCGAGCCGGCGCCGAAGGCGATGAAACCGGGCGTCGCGTAAGGCAGCAGCTCCGAATAGGCCATGCCGAGCGCCGGCCCCATGATGATCACGGCGGCGGCGAAAATGAGCATCGCATAATGGTCGATGAAATGGCCTGCATTGACGAAACTGATGACCCTGACAGGGCTGTTCATTCGGAATCCTCTCCCGCTCCGAAATCAGTTATATGTCCTGGCAATGACGGGATGCTGCCAATGACTGTCTTGGAAACGCCAATCTTGGAAACGCCAATCTTGGAAAAGCCAATCCTGAGGAAGGTCCAGGGTAACCATCGCTCCACCGCGGGCGTGCACCTGGTCGCGCGCGACTATCCGAGAGGTTTGCGCATCGATCTGCATATGCACCGCGAGGCCCAGCTGATCTATGCCGCGAAGGGCACGATGCAGGTCAACACCCCCGAGGGGCGTTGGCTGGTGCCGCCGGACCGCGCGGTCTGGGTGCCGGCCGGGCTCCAGCATGCCATCGACCTGCTCGCCGACATCGAGATGCGCACGCTGTATTTCGACGTGTCCTGGCTGAAGCGCGAGCAGCGCTATGAGGGACTGACCCGGGAATTCGTGGTGCGGGTGTCGCCGCTGCTCAACCAGGCGATCCTCGCGCTGTTCGACGCTGGCAATACCGAGGAACGGACCGAGCTGCTGGCGCGCCTGGTGATGCTGGAGCTGCATCAAGCCGAAGATTCCGCGACCTTCGTGCCGCTGCCGCACGAGCCGCGCTGCCGCCGCGCCGCAATGATCGTGCTCGACGATCCCACCGCCCTGCACGACATCGACACGCTGGCGCGCGAGGTCGGAACCTCGGCGCGCACGCTGTCGCGGCTGTTCTCCAGCGAGACGCAGCTGAGCTTCAAGAGCTGGTGCCAGCGCGCAAGAATCGCGGCGGCGATCCGGAAGCTGTCGACCGATGCGAACGTGTCGGTGAAACAGCTCGCCACGCAGCTCGGCTATGCCAGCGTGCCGGCGTTCTCGGCCGCATTCCGCCAGGTGACGGGGCGGACGCCGACGGAGTTTGCGGGGAAGGGGTGAGCTGCTCGCCAAGCTGCAGTAAATCGTAGGGTGGGCAAAGGCGCTCTTGGGCCGTGCCCACCATCTCGCGAGGACAGCGAAAGACGTGGGCACGCTTCGCTTTGCCCACCCTACGGCAGCTTTCGTGTGGCACCAGCACGGCCCTCACCCGGCATCACAGCGTTCCCGAAACGCACGGCCCAGCTAAAGTCGAAAAAATCACCTGCTTGATTGTGATCGGCTTCCGCCTAAATCCCGTGTAATCTTGCGCACCTTACAAATCCGGATTCGAAAAGCCCAGATGGCCAATGCCTTCTTCTCCGACCTGCTCGCCACGATTTCCGAGCGCGGCCGCACGCTGCTGCGCCGGGGGGACGCCAGCGATACCAGGCAGGATGCCGACGGGCTGATCGCGCTCTGCGACGCGCTGCTGTCCGGCCGCGGCGAGGCCTCCGGCACCGCTATGGCGCGCGAGGTGCTCGACATCTACCGGGAGTTGGACACGGCAGGACGCCGCGCCTTCTTCGAGGGACTGGTGCGCGATTTCGGCCCGGACCGGGAACGCCTGTCCAGGGCGATCGAAAAATGGCGCACCGAGCCTGATGACGAGGACGCCAGCGCGCTGCATTTCGCTTCGGAGCCGCGGCGGCAGGAGCTGATCCGCCGGCTCAACCGGGCCCCCGGCGGCACCGGCGATCTCGTCGCCATGCGCGCCGACCTGCTCGGCATGATGAACGGACACACCGATCTCGCCGCGCTCGACCGCGACGTGTCGCATCTTCTCTCGTCGTGGTTCAACAGGGGGTTTCTCGTGCTGCGCCGGATTGACTGGTCGACCCCAGCCAACATCCTCGAAAAGATCATCCGCTATGAGGCCGTGCACGAGATCAGCGATTGGGACGATCTTCGGCGCCGCATCGATCCGGTCGATCGCCGCTGCTACGCCTTCTTTCATCCCGCGATGGTGGACGAGCCGCTGATCTTCGTCGAGGTCGCGCTGACCGAGACGATTCCCGGCGCGATTGCGCCGCTGCTCGCGGTCGATCGCCAGCACCTTCCGATCGAGAAGGCGCGCACCGCCGTCTTTTATTCGATCTCGAATACCCAACGTGGCCTCGGCGGCATTTCGTTCGGCAGCTTCCTGATCAAGCAGGTGGTCGAGGAGCTGCGCCGCGAACTGCCCAAGCTCGACACCTTCGTGACGCTGTCGCCGGTGCCGGGCTTCATGCCATGGGTGAAGCAGGACAAGGATCTGCCGCTGTCGGACGAGGACCGCGAGATCCTCAAGCGCCTCGACGATCCCAAATGGTTCGAGAACCCGGAGACGACCGCGCAGCTGCGCGCCGTGATCGAGCCGCTCACAGCCTATTATTTCCTGAAGGCGCGCACGCCGAAGGGCCGCCTGATCGATTCCGTCGCCCGCTTCCACCTCGGCAACGGCGCGCGGCTGGAGCGCATCAACTGGCTCGGCGACCTCTCGCCCAAGGGCCTGCGCGAATCCGCCGGCGTCATGGTCAACTACCTCTACCGCCTCGACGACATCGAGAAGAACCACGAAGCCTACGCCAATGACGGCGAGGTCGTGGCCTCGAGCGCAGTGAAGAAGCTGCTGAAGGGCGAAGGGCGACGGCTGCTGGACATGCGGCTGTCGTAGGGGTGAGCGAGAAACCGCCAAGGCGCAATTGGAATTCATATCGCAATGACTTCCAATAGCGCAGCCTCTTCCGATAGCTCGGCCTCGCCCCGGCCAACCAATCCCCTCGATCGAATTGACGCCATCGACGTCCTCAGGGGCATTGCCTTGTTCGGCGTCATGGCCATCAACCTTGTGATGGAATTTCGCGTTTCGATCTTCGAGCAGTTCCTCGGTCGCAAGACGCTGGCGTCGCCAATCGATCGCGCCATCGAGACGATCCTGACGGAGGCCGTCGAGCTCAAGGCATTTGCGCTGTTTTCGTTGCTGTTCGGCGTGGGCCTTGCCATTCAATTCGACCGGCTCGCGGCCAGCGGGCGCCGCACCGCACTGCTCGCGCGCAGGCTCGCCGTGCTGCTGGGGTTCGGCGTCATTCACCTGTGCCTGATCTGGAACGGCGACATCCTGACCGAATATGCGCTGGCGGGGTTCATCGTGCTGCCGTTCCTGTTCGGGCCGCACTGGCTGCTTACACTCGCTGCGCTCGTGTCCCTCGCGCTGTATCTGGCGATCCAGGCGTCTCCGCCTGAGGGATTGTTTCCCTCAAGGACCGTGATCTGGCGCGACGTCATGGATGCCAATCGGATCTATGCGACCAGCGGCTTTCTCGACGTGCTGGCGTTCCGCCTGCGCGAACTTCATCTCGTCGCGCCCCTGCACGCGTTCGTCTTTGCGCGCACAATCGGCCTGTTTCTTCTGGGAGCACTCGCCTGGCGCAGCGGCGTTGTGCAGAATGCGCCCGCCCTGTGCGCCATTGCGCTCCCCGCGATCGCTCTCGGCGCGGCCCTGCTCTATGAAGATATCGAACCGCTTGGCACCATCGTGCTGGCGGTTGGCTATGGCGCCGCCATCCTCGGCATTGCCAGCTTCGAGCGCGGCAAGCGGCTCCTCGGCTGGGCCGCGCCGCTCGGACGGATGGCCTTCACCAACTACGTCGCACAATCCGTCATCTTCGGCTGGATCTTCTACGGCTACGGCCTCGGCCTGTTCGGCCGGCTCGGCATCACCCAGGCCCTCGCCATCGGCATCGCCGTCTATATCGGACAAGTGCTCTCCAGCGCCTGGTGGCTGCGCCGCTACCGCTACGGCCCGCTCGAATGGCTCTGGCGGTCGTTGATGTATGGGAGGCGGGAGCCGATTGTGGGGGTGCAGGTGACGGTGCGGTGACTGCCCCCGCCTGTCACCACCGTCATTGCGAGCCCGGCTCCCTCCACCGTCATTGCGAGGAGCTCGCGACAAAATTGCAGGGCAATTTTGCGCTGATGCGATGAAGCAATCCAGACTGCCTCGGCGGAACGATTCTGGATTGCTTCGCTGCGCTCGCAATGACGGAGGGAGTGGCGGCGGCGCCGCGCACAACTTCAGCAATCCGCTCGCAGGAGCAGGGTCTTCCGTAGAGACCACCGCTCCCTCCACCGTCATTGCGAGGAGCTCGCGACAAAATTGCAGGGCAATTTTGCGCTGATGCGACGAAGCAATCCAGACTGCCGCCGCGGAAAGATTCTGGATTGCTTCGCTGCGCTCGCAATGACGGAGGGTGTGGCGACGGCCTGCGTCTCACGCAGTTGGTTCGATCAGATCAACGTGTCGTACAGATCTGCCCAGTCCGGATTGACGCTCTCGATGAGCGCAAGTTTCTTTGCCCGGCTGCCGCCCTTGATCTGCTTCTCGCGCGTGATCGCGTCGATCATGGTCGCATGCAGCTCGTACCAGACGAGGAGCTTGCAGCCATACTGTGAGGAGAAGCCTTTCACGAGGCCCTCGCGATGCTCGAACGCGCGGCGCGGCGGATTGGACGTGACGCCGGTGTAGATCGTTCCGTTGCGGCGATTGGCGAACATGTAGACGCAAGGCTGCTTCATGATGGCGCTCAATACAGAGAGAGCGATCACGATAACACAACCAAGAGATGATTGCGAGGAACGATTCTGGATTGCTTCGCTGCGCTCGCAATGACGGAGGTTGTGGCGGCGCCGCCGCGCACAACTTCAGCAATCCGCCCGCAGCAGCAGGGTATCCGTAGAGACCACCGCTCCCTCCGCCGTCATTGCGAGGAGCTCTTGCGACGAAGCAATCCAGACTGCCGCCGCGGAAAGATTCTGGATTGCTTCGCTGCGCTCGCAATGACGGAGGGTGGGACGGCGGGCGTCGTACTCCAACGACCAGCGCTACTCCGCCAGCGCCTTCATTTCCTTGTAGAGATCCGACTTGCCTTCGAAACCGATGCCCGGGAGGTCGGGCATGGTGATGTGGCCGTTCTCGACGCGGACGCCGTCGGGGAAGCCGCCATAGGGCTGGAACAGGTCGGGGTAGCTTTCGTTGCCGCCGAGCCCGAGGCCCGCTGCGATGTTCAGCGACATCTGGTGGCCGCCGTGCGGGATGCAGCGGCTGGGGGACCAGCCGTGGGTCTTCAAAACTTCCAGCGTGCGCTGGTATTCGCACAGGCCATAGGACAGCGCGCAGTCGAATTGCAGCCAGTCGCGATCGGGGCGCATGCCGCCGTAGCGGATCAGGTTGCGGGCGTCCTGGTGGCTGAACAGATTCTCGCCCGTGGCCATCGGGCCCGGATAGAATTCGGCGAGCGCGGCCTGCAGCGCGTAGTCGAGCGGATCGCCGGCTTCCTCGTACCAGAACAGCGGATAGTCGCGCAGCATCTTGGCGTAGGCGATGCCGGTCTCGAGATTGAAGCGGCCATTGGCATCGACGGCGAGCTGCGCGTCCTTGCCGATCTCCTTCAGCACCGCCTCGATGCGGCTGCGGTCCTCATCAATCGTCGCACCGCCGATCTTCATCTTCACGACGTTGTAGCCGCGATCGAGATAGCCGCGCATTTCGCCGCGCAGCGCCGAGAGATCCTTGCCGGGATAATAGTAGCCACCGGCGGCGTAGACGAAGACGCGCGGATTGGCTTTGACGCCGTGACGCTCGGCGAGCAGGCGAAACAGCGGCTTGCCTGATATCTTCGCCACCGCGTCCCACACCGCCATGTCGATGGTACCGACCGCGACCGAGCGCTCGCCATGACCGCCGGGCTTTTCATTGGTCATCATCGCGGCCCAGACCTTGTCGGGGTCGAGATTGTCGCCTGATGCGTTGAGCAGCGATCCCGGGTCGGCGTCCGTGATGCGCGAGGCAAAACGCTCGCGGATCAGGCCGCCCTGTCCGTAGCGGCCATTGGAGTTGAAGCCGTAGCCGACGACGCGCTTGCCGTCGCGCACGACGTCGGTGACGACGGCAACCAGGCTGGTCGTCATCCTGGTGAAGTCGATATAGGCGTTGCGGATCGGGGAGGAGATCGGCTTGGTGATCTCGCGGACGTCGACGATGCGGACGGACATGGACGTGGCCTTTCACTTTCGTCATTGCGAGGAGCTCTTGCGACGAAGCAATCCAGACTGTCACCGTGGAACGATTCTGGATTGCTTCGCTTCGCTCGCAATGACGAGGAGAGAGAGTGGGCTCCTCGCAATGACGAGGAGAGAGAGTGCGCTCCCTCACGATGACGTGGCGGGAACACGGCTCAAACTACTTCTTATCCCTGAAATACGGCTCCACAGGCCCATGCACCTTGATGGTCAGCGGGTTGCCGTAGCGGTCCTTGGCGTTGCCGGCGGTGACGCGGACCCAGCCTTCGCTGATGCAGTACTCCTCGACATTGGTCTTCTCGATGCCCTTGAAGCGGATGCCGACGTCGCGCTGGAGGATGTCCGCATTGTAATAGGGGCTGTTGGGATCGACCGACAGGCGGTCCGGAAATTCGTCGCTCATGGATGTCTCGCTCATAACAGGGTCTCGATCTTCTGCCGCAATCCTTCCGGCCGCGCCGTCGGCGCATAGCGCGCGACCACACGGCCGGCACGGTCCACCAGGAATTTGGTGAAATTCCACTTGATGGAGGCGCCCAGCAGGCCGGATTGCTGGCGTTTCAGGTACTCATACAGGGGATGCGCGTTGGCGCCGTTGACGTCGATCTTCTCGAACAGCGGAAAGGTGACGTCGTAATTGGTGGAGCAGAACGCCTGGATCTCGCCCGCCTGCCCCGGCTCCTGCGCGCCGAACTGGTTGCAGGGAAAGCCGAGCACCGAGAAGCCGCGCGGCGAGAGATCGCGGTGCAGATCCTCCAGGCCGCGATATTGCGGCGTGAAGCCGCATTTGCTCGCGGTGTTGACGATCAGCAGCACCTGCCCCTCGAAGGCGCGCATCGACACCTCGTCGCCGCCGAGCGAATTGGCCTTGAAATCGTAGAGCGCAGACATCGCTAGCCCACGGGATCGATCGGCGAGGCCGGCACGCCGCCGGCCTCGATCGCTTCGCCGGCGAGAAGACAGAGATCCTCGCGATAGCGGCCGGAGACGATGTGCACGCCGACCGGCGTTTTGCCGACGAGGCCGGTGGAGACCACGAGGCCCGGCAGGCCCATGAAGGGCGTCGCGATCTGCGGCAGCTGCGCTTCCCAGACGCGCTCGAACGACGCTGCGTCCTTGCGGTCGAGATGATCGGGGAACGGCAGCTCGCCGGAAACCGGCGTCAGCACGACGGCGTATTTTTCGAAGAACAGCATCCATTCGCGGGTCAGCGTGGCGCGTCGCGTCAGCGCCTTGGCGTAATTCGCCTGGTCCATCGGCGTGACCCTGCTGCGATTGCCGCGCAGACACGCCAGCGCGCCGGGATCGCCCTCGCGCTCGGCCATCTCGAGCTGCGCCTCATAGCCGTCACCGAGCCAGAGTTTGATCTGCCACTCGACGGCTTCGCGCATCGGCGGGGTGTTTTCGATGACTTCGACGGTCCAACCGGCGCGCTCCAGGCGCTTGCCGGCATCGGTCACGGCCGCCTTCACCTCAGGCGTGGTGGCAAGGCCATCCGGATTGAGGCAGATCGCGGCGCGCTTCGGCACGGCCGGACCCTCGAGCGGCGCCGGCACATACCAGGGATCGCGGACATCGCGCGCCGACATGGCGGCGAGCGAGAGCTTGAGGTCATTGACCGTGCGGGCGAGCGGGCCCGACACCGCCATGATCTGCGGGCCGATCGGCCGCTCCGGCAGCGCCGGATTGAAGGCTGGGATACGGCCCAGCGTCGGGCGCAGGCCATGCACGCCGCAGGCATAGGCGGGATAGCGGATCGAACCGGCGATGTCGGTGCCATGGGCGATGTGGCCGATGCCGGCCGCGACCGCCGAGCCTGCGCCGCCGGACGAGCCGCCGGGCGTCAATGACGCATCGCGGGGATTCTTGGTGTCGCCATGGACGAGGTTGGTGGTGAACCAGCGATAGGAGAAGGCCGGGCAATTGGTGCGCCCGAGGAGGACCGCGCCTGCTCTGCGGAAATTGGCGACGACAGGATTGTCCTCCCGCGCGATGAGGTCGCGCTGGAGCTTCAGGCCGTTGGTGGTGGCAAAGCCTGCCTGGTCGACATTGGCCTTGATGGTGACGGGAACGCCGGCGAGCACCCCTGGATCTTCGCCGCGGGCGATGGCGGCATCGACGGCGTCGGCCTGCTCGAGCACGTCCTCCGGCCGGTGGTCGATCACGGCATTGAGCTGGGGATTGACCGCATCGAGGCGGTCGAGGCCGGCTTTGGCGGCCTCCCGGGCGGACACCTTTTTGGCCCTGACGAGGGCGGCGAGGTCGGCAGCCGGCAGGCGCCAGAGATCTTGCATGACTTGCTCCGTATGACCGGCGTCTTTTAGCGCCGGGAACGCGGCAAAGCCATGCGGATTTCGCAGGGTGGAAGGGCGGGTTTGATCCCCGCCGGTGCGCCGTTCTTCGTCATTGCGAGCGCAGCGAAGCAATCCAGAGTCCCTCCGGAGAGGCAGTCTGGATTGCTTCGTCGCATCAGCGCAAAATTGCTACGCAATTTTGTCGCGAGCTCCTCGCAATGACCGGGAGAGAGCGGGAGCGCTTCTGAGACGCTGCTGGTCGGCCTCTAATGCCTGGTCGCCGACTCGTCCGGCGTGTCCAGCAGGGCCTCGGTGAAGGGGAATTCGAGCACGATCTCGCCGTCGTCGTCGGTGACCTCGATGACCGCCTCCAGCAGGGCCGGCTGGGCGCCTTCGGACTTCACCACCTCCAGGATCATCTGGCGGGCGACCTCCCAGGCACGATCGGGATTGCGCAGAACCTCGCCTTCGGGGTCCACGATCAATTCATCCCCGATACGGGTATTGAAGTAATATTTGGGCATCACGAGATCCAGCTAGGT
This sequence comes from Bradyrhizobium manausense, assembly GCF_018129685.1. GTDB lineage: Bacteria > Pseudomonadota > Alphaproteobacteria > Rhizobiales > Xanthobacteraceae > Bradyrhizobium > Bradyrhizobium manausense_D. Next base: position 253,076 of record NZ_JAFCLG010000003.1, on the reverse strand, counting down.
CGCCTGTACCGGATTGAAACCTGCACCTGCACTCACAACTGCTTTATCAGGACAGCGTTCGCGACCGAATGCGCCACGCGCAAGGCCGTATCACCAGAAAGTCCTGTTCCCCCCGCAGGTTTCGCGGCGCAACATGGCTAGATGGGGAAAATTTCACTGGCGAACTTCTCCGCCCGCAGTAACTTATCTCCCCGGGCGGAAACGTCCCAATCTGCAAAATGGAGAGCCAAAATGGCCTGGAAAGCCCCCAAGATCGTCGAAGTGCCCTGCGGCATGGAAATCAACATGTATGTGAGCGCCACCCGCAAGTAAGCGGTTGGTAGTGAAGCGTTCTGTGCAGGTGGGTCTTGCGGTCACGATCGGTTTCGCAAGGATCGAAACCGTGACGGCCTGAGATCCACCTCGCGACCTTGCCAGGAGACGGATCATGCTTCGCGTCGTCGTCCTGGGCGCCGGGGCCGGCGGCGGAGTCCCGCAATGGAATTGCGGGTGTGAAGGCTGCCGGGCGGCCCGCGAAACCGGCCAAGACCTTTGTCGAACCCAGGCCTCGGTTGCCTTCAGCTGCGACGGCGAGCACTGGTTCCTGATCAACGCCTCCCCTGATCTTCGCCAGCAATTGAACGCCACGCCGCAGCTGCATCCCAAGGAAGGCAGCCTGCGCCACACGCCTGTTGCCGGTGTGATCCTGACTAACAGCGAAGTGGATGCGGTCGCCGGCCTGCTCTCGATGCGCGAGGGCTCGCCCTTCACGGTCTACGCGCATGAGAAGGTGCTGGCGATCCTGGCCAGCAACAGCATTTTCAACGTGCTGAACGCGACGAACGTCAAGCGCCAACCGATCGCGATCAATGAGCCCTTCGAGCCGCGATTGCCCGATGGCGCGCGCTCGGGGCTGGAGGTGCTGGCCTTCGCCGTGCCGGGCAAATCAGCCTGGTATCTCGAAGGCAAGGCGCATCCCGGCGGCGAGAGCGGCGACGGCGATACGCTGGGACTCAAGATCACCGACAAGTCGACCGGCAAATGCTTCTACTTCATCGCCGCCTGCGCCGAGGTGACCGACACGCTCAAGGCCAGGATCGACGGCGCCTCGCTGGTGTTCTTCGACGGCACGGTCTGGCAGGACGACGAGATGATCAAATGCGGACTCGGACACAAGACCGGCAAGAGCATGGGGCATGTGTCGATGTCCGGCGACGACGGCGCGATCGCGCGCCTCGCCGATCTCACGATCGCCAGGAAGATGTTTCTGCATATCAACAACTCGAACCCGGCGCTGCTGCCTGCCTCGCCTGAACGCAAGACGGCCGAGGCCGCGGGCTGGCAGATTCCCGCCGACGGAACGGAGATCGTGCTGTGAATGCATCCATGACTGGAATGACCGCGCTCTCGGTCGGCAAGGACATCAGGCTCAATTCGGCCGAGGAGCTGGAAGCGGCGCTGCGCCATATCGGCGCGACGCGCTATCACAGCCTGCATCCGTTCCACAAGCTGCTGCACGGCGGCAAGCTGAGCAAGGGCCAGGTGCAGGCCTGGGCGCTGAACCGCTACTATTACCAGAGCACGATCCCGATCAAGGACGCGGTGGTGATCTCGCGCTTCCGCGACCGCGCCACGCGGCTGGAATGGCGCCACCGCATCGAGGACCATGACGGCGATGTCGGCTCCGAGGGCGGCATCGAGCGCTGGCTGAAGCTGACCGAAGGGCTCGGGCTCGACACGGCCTATGTGGAATCGACCGAGGGCATCCTGCCGGCGACGCGGTTTGCGGTGGAAGCTTATGTCCATTATTGCCGCGAGAAGAGCCCGCTGGAGGCCATTGCCTCCTCGCTCACCGAGCTGTTCGCGCCGAACCTGCACGAGGAGCGCATCGCCGGCATGTTGCAGCATTACGACTTCGTCAACCCTGATATCATGAGCTATTTCAAGAGGCGCCTGACGCAGGCGCCGCGCGACGCCAATTTCGCGCTCGACTATGTGAGAACGCATGCGACGACACCGGAGCAGCGCGCGCAGGTGTGCAACGCGCTGATCTTCAAGACCAACGTGCTGTGGGTGCAGCTGGATGCGCTCCAGCACGCCTATGTCGAAGGCAACATTCCGCCGGGCGCTTTCGTGCCCAAAGCGAGTTAGGGAACAATAATAATGGCCGGGCCGCGGAACATCAGCGTCAGCGAGGCAAGCCGCCCGGTGCTGCCGCGGCATGCCAAGCTGAAATACGACGACACGCGGAAAGTCTGGGTGATCCTGGCACCGGAACGCGTGCTGGCGCCCGACGAGATCGCGGTCGAGGTCTTGCAGCTCTGCAACGGCGAGCGCAATGTCGGAGATGTCGCCGACCAACTGGCGGCGAAATACGCCGCGCCGCGCGAGGCGATCCTGGCCGACGTCATCGTCATGCTGCAGGATCTCGCCGACAAGGGCTTTCTGACCGAGATCAGGGAGAAGACGCCATGAGCGACGTGCTCCCGACCATTCCGCCTGGCGCCAGCGACAGCCTCGCGGTGCTGGAGAAGACCCGCTCGACGGCGGAGACGTTCGGCATTCCCCTCGCCGTGCTGCTCGAGATCACCCATCGCTGCCCGCTGCAATGCCCGTACTGCTCCAATCCGGTCGAGCTCGACCGCTCGGGCAAGGAGCTGACCACCGAGGAGTGGAAGAAGGTGCTGAGCGAGCTCGCCGAGATCGGCGTGCTGCAGGTACACTTCTCCGGCGGCGAGCCGACGGCGCGCAAGGACCTGGTCGAACTGGTCAAGCACGCCAGCGACGTCGGGCTCTACACCAACCTCATCACCTCGGCCGTGCTGCTGACGCGCGAGCGGCTGAGCGAGCTCGCAGACGCCGGGCTCTGCCATGTGCAGATCTCCTTCCAGGGCATCGAGGAAGGCCTCGCCGACCGCGTCGCCGGCTACAGAGGCGGCCACCGCAAGAAGCTCGAAGTCGCCAAATGGACGCGCGAGCTAGATCTGCCGCTCACCGTGAACGCGGTGATGCATCGCCAGAACCTGCATCAGCTCCCCGAGATCATCCAGATGTCCGTCGATCTCGACGCCGACCGGCTCGAGGTCGCCAATGTGCAGTACTACGGCTGGGCGTTGAAGAACCGCGCCGCGCTGATGCCGAGTGTGGCGCAACTCGACGAATGCACTGACATCGTCGAGGAGGCGCGCGAGCGGCTCAGGGGCCGGCTGACGATCGACTACGTCGTTCCCGACTATTACGCGCTGCGGCCGAAGAAATGCATGGGCGGCTGGGGCCGGCAGTTCTTCAACATCTCTCCCGCCGGCAAGGTGCTGCCTTGCCACGCCGCCGAAAGCATCACCGGGCTCGACTTCTTGTCGGTGCGCTCCAACCATTCGATTGCCTGGATCTGGCAGAACTCCGAGGCCTTCAACCGCTATCGCGGCACCGGCTGGATGAAGGAGCCGTGCAAGAGTTGCGAATTCCGCGAGATCGATTTCGGCGGCTGCCGCTGCCAGGCCTTTGCGCTGACCGGCGATGCCGCCAACACCGACCCCGCTTGCGCGCTGTCGCCGCTGCACGAAACCATCTTCAAGCAGGCCGAGCGCGAGGCCGAGGGCGAGACCAACCGCTTCCTCTATCGCAACTTCGCCGGCGGCACCCTGGAATCCGAGAATGGTGCCTGACGCCGACGCAGCCAGCTCGGTCAGGCGCGCCGATCCCTTTGCGCCGCTGACCTCCGACATGCTCGACGTCGGCGACGGCTTTGAGCTCTATGTCGAAAGCGTCGGCTGCCCCAATGGCATCCCGGCGATCTATCTGCATGGCGGTCCCGGCAGCGGCTGCCAGCCCGATCATCGCCGGCTGTTCGATCCCGAGCGCATGCACGCAGTGCTGTTCGACCAGCGCGGCTGCGGCCGAAGCCGCCCCAAGGGATCGCGCCAAAACAACACCACGGCGCATCTGATCGCGGACATGGAGAAGATCCGGGAAAAATTCGGCATCTCACGTTGGATGGTGGTCGGTGGCTCCTGGGGCGCGACGCTGGCGCTGGCTTATGCACAGGCCCATCCCGAGCGCGTCTCCGGCATCGCGCTGCGCGCGACCTTTCTCGGCACGCAGGCGGAGGTCGAGACCGCCTTCACCTCGCGCCTGGCGCAATTCTATCCGGCGCTGCACGAGGATTTTCTGAGCGTGCTGCCGCCGGAGGAACGTGCGCGCCCGGTCGAGGCCTATTATCGCCGCATCCTCGATCCGGATCCGGCCGTGCACGGCCCCGCCTCGCGCGCCTGGCACGACACCGAGCGCGCGCTGTCGGAGCACAAGGCGGCCAAGACACGCATCGATCTCGCCTCGCTGAACGTCTGGCGCACGCTGCCGGCGACGCCGTTCATGGAGGCGCATTATTTCGTCAACAATTCCTTCATGAGCGACGACCAGTTGCTGCGAAACGCCGGCAAGCTCGCTGGCATTCCCGGCATTATCGTGCAGGGCCGCTACGATCTGTTGTGCCCTCCCGAGACATCTGCGCGCCTCGCGAAAGCGTGGCCGGGTTCCGAGGTCAGGATCGTGGAAGAAGCCGGGCATTCGCTCTATGATGCCGGTGTGCGGGATGCGGTGATGAAGTCGATCGCCGATCTCGCGTCGAGAATACCGCGCCGGATCTAGACCCTCATCCTGACGCACGCGTTCCCTGCGCAAAGCCGCGCAGCTCCGCGATCTCCTCCAACGCCGCACGCTCGGTGACGAGACTGTTGACCGGTTGTGACGGATCGGCATAGCCAAGCGAGATGCCGCAGAACACGATGAACTCGTCCGGCAGGGAGAGATGCTCGCGCACCGTCCTGTGCATCGCCGCCCACGCCGCCTGCGGACAGGCCGCAAGGCCGCGTTCGTGGGCGAGCAGCAGGATCGACTGCAGGAACATCCCGACGTCGGCCCATTGCCCATGCTCCATGGTGCGGTCGATCGACAGGATCATGCCGACGGGCGCGCCGTAGAAATCGAAATTGCGCGCAAACTGCATCAGCCGGGCCATCTTGTTCTCGCGGGGAATGCCGATCGTGCCGTAGAGATCCTCAGCGCATTTGATGCGGCGGCGATTGTAGGGATCCTTCAGGTTGGGCGCGTAGATTTTGTACTCGGAGCCTTCCGCGGAGGGATTCGCCGCAAGGCTCCGGCGCACTGCAGCCCGGAGCCGGTCGAGGTCGGGGCCGGCCATCGCAGCGAGCCGCCATGGCTGCATGTTGCTGCTGGAGGCGGTGCGACGGGCGATGTCCACGATCTCGTGGACCAGGCCGGCAGGAACGGGACGGCTCAGGAAAGCGCGCGCCGAGCGGCGCTCCAGAATGGCTTGAGTGACGGAAGTCATGGAATGCAGCCTTAGAGATGAGCGACTGCACCGGGTTATGATGTCCGCCGGCAGATGAATATGATATGTTGTCGATATCATAAATCCGCAGGACGCATGAATAGAGCCAGCTTCTCGGAGGCCGAGGCCTTTCTCGCCGTTGTCGACCGCGGCGGCTTCGGCGCAGCTGCGCGCGAGCTCGGCGTCACGCAATCCACCATCAGCCGCCGAATCTCCGCGCTGGAAACGCGCCTCGGCAAACGCCTGGTCGAGCGCACCACCCGCCGCATCACGCTGACCGAAGCAGGGGTCGCCTTCGCGAGCAATCTGCGCGACGTGCTGACGCGGCTTGCCGAAGCTGAGGGCCACGTTCAGTCCGAAGGCTCCGAGCCGCAAGGCGTGCTGCGTGTCACCATGCCCACGGCGTACGGCCGCACGATGGTACTGCCGCGGGTAGCGGCCCTGGCACGTCGCTATCCGCGCCTGCGCTTCGAACTCGACCTTTCGGATCGCTATGCGGACATCCTCGATGAGGGCTTCGACCTCGCCATCCGCAACACCGAGCCGACGCAGACGGGCCTCGTCTCGCAACGTATCGACCGTTACACGCTGCATGTCTGCGCCGCGCCGGACTATCTGGCGAAACACAAACCGATCGAGCGGCCCCAGGACCTCGTCGATCACAGCAGTATTGTGCTGCGCACCTATACGCCGCGCAGCAGGTGGCGGTTCGAATGGTCCGGCGATCTGATCGAGATCGAGGTATCGCCGCGCATCATCGCCAGTGACATGATGGCGGCGCGGTCGATGACGCTGGAAGGCGCGGGCGTTGCCATCCTGCCGTCCTTTCTGGCGCGCAAGGACATCGAGTCCGGCAAACTCGCTGAACTGCTACCGGAGGCGGGGCTGCCAGCCATCAACGTCTATGCTTCGTTTCCGCATCACCGCGCCAATCTTTCCAAGATCAAGGTGCTGATCGCCGAGCTCCAGCGAGAGCCGGCGTAAGCTGCGGTGCACATGCTGCGCCGCACGCAAATCGCGCACGGCCGTTAATGCTGTGCGCGCTTGGCTCCCATGAAAGGCGGTGATCGCGAAAATTTGCCGTTGTACTTCGGAACCGTTCCAATAAGCTAACCCGATGACGTCATTCAGAAACCAGATCGAGGCGCGTTAAGCGTCCGACAAGCTCAAGAAGAGGCCGCCGGGTCTTTGAGCCTGCGCGGACGAGGGTAGGAATGAAACCGACCGATATCGCGGCCCCCGACTACTTTCACAAAGTGGTCGATTGTCAGTGGGCATGTCCTGCGCACACCCCGGTTCCCGAATACATCCGATTGATCGCGCAAGGCCGCTACAGCGACGCCTACATGATCAATTGGAAATCGAACGTGTTTCCCGGAATTCTGGGACGCACCTGCGATCGTCCATGCGAGCCTGCCTGCCGCCGCGGACGCGTCGAGGAAACGCCGGTGGCGATCTGCCGCCTCAAGCGCGTCGCCGCCGACTTCAAGGACGACATCAAGCAGCGCCTGCCGCATCCGACCGCGAAGAATGGCAAGCGCATCGCGTTCGTCGGCGGCGGTCCGGCCTCGCTGACGGTCGCCCGCGATCTCGCGCCGCTCGGCTATCACTGCACCGTGTTCGACGGCGATCCCGAAGCCGGCGGCATGATGCGCACCCAGATTCCCAAATTCCGCCTGCCCAATTCCGTCATCGACGAGGAGACCGGCTATATCCTGGGTCTCGGCGTCGAGTTCAAAGGCGGCCATCGCATCGAGAGCATGAAGGCGCTGCTGGCGGAGAAATACGACGCGATCTTCGTCGGCTCCGGTGCGCCGCGCGGCCGCGAGCTCGACATTCCCGGCCGGAAAGAGGCCGCCACCAACATCCATATCGGCATCGACTGGCTCGCGTCGGTGTCGTTCGGCCACGTCGACAAGATCGGCAAGCGCGTGATCGTGCTCGGCGGGGGCAACACCGCGATGGATTGCTGCCGTACCGCACGCCGCCTCGGCGGCGAGGACGTCAAGGTGATCGTCCGCTCGGGCTTCGAGGAGATGAAGGCCTCGCCCTGGGAAAAGGAAGACGCGATTCACGAGGACATTCCAATCCTCAACTTCCTCGTCCCTGTTGCGTTCGTTCACGACAGCGGCAGGCTTACCGGCGTCACCTTCCAGAAAGTGAAGGCCGAATACGACGCCAAGGGCCGCCGCAACCTCGTGCCCTCGGGCGAGCCCGACCAGACCTTCGCCTGCGACGACGTGCTGGTCGCGGTCGGCCAGGAAAACGCCTTCCCCTGGATCGAACAGGATTGCGGCATCGAGTTCGACAAATGGCACATGCCCAAGGTCGACCCGAAGACCTTTGTCTCGACCAACCCGAAGGTGTTCTTCGGCGGCGATGCCGCCTTCGGGCCCAAGAACATCATCTGGGCGGTGGCGCAGGGACACGACGCCGCGCTGTCGATCCACAAGATGCTCTCGGGCGAGGACATCACCGAACGGCCGCTGCCCGAGGTGCAAATCTCCTCGCAGAAGATGGGCATCCACGAATGGAGCTATGACAACGACATCTCCAACGACAAGCGCTTCAAGGTGCCGCATCGCGACAAGGTGATCGCGCTCAAGGACATCCGCACCGAGGTCGAGCTCGGCTACGACGTCAAGCTCGCGCTCGGCGAAGCGCATCGCTGCCTGAACTGCGACGTGCAGACGGTGTTCTCGACATCGCTCTGTATCGAGTGCGACGCCTGCGTCGACATCTGTCCGATGGACTGCATCACCTTCACGGACAACGGCGAGGAAGCCGATCTGCGCCAGCGCCTGAAGGCGCCGTCGCTGCACCCCGACCAGGATCTTTACGTCTCGTCCGATCTCAAGACCGGACGCGTGATGGTCAAGGACGAGGATGTCTGCCTGCATTGCGGGCTGTGCGCCGAGCGTTGTCCCACCGGAGCATGGGACATGCAGAAATATTTGATCGAGATGACTCAAGCAGGTTCGACATGTCCGACAAAAAGCCGATCAGCAGCGTAAACGACTTCGTCGTCCGCTTTGCCAACGTCAACGGCTCCGGTTCGGCCAGCGCCAACGAGATGTTCGCGCGTTCGATCCTGCGCCATGGGGTGCCGGTAAGTCCGCGCAACATTTTCCCCTCCAACATCCAGGGCCTGCCGACCTGGTATGAAGTGCGCGTCACTGAAGCCGGCCATCTCGGCGCACGCGGAGGCGTCGACATGATGGTGGCGATGAACCCGCAGACCTGGGACAAGGACGTCGCCGGCATCGAGCCGGGCGGCTATCTGTTCTACGATTCCACCAAGCCGATGCCGTCGACCAAGTTCCGCGACGACATCACCGTGATCGGCGTGCCGCTCACCGCGATCACGAACTCGACCTACACCGACCCGCGCCAGCGCCAGCTGTTCAAGAACATCATCTATCTCGGCGCGCTCTCGGCTCTGCTCGACATGGATCCGAAGCTGATCGAGCAGCTGATCGGCGAACAGTACAAGGGCAAGGAGAAGCTGCTCTCCTCCAACGTCCACGCATTGCACCTCGGGCGGGACTGGGCGCTGCAGAATCTGAAGTGCCCGATCGGACTGCGCATCAAGAAGTCCGACAAGGTCGGCGACCGCATCTTCATCGAGGGCAACAGCGCAGCTGCGCTCGGCGCCGTCTATGGTGGCGCCACCGTGTGCGCGTGGTATCCGATCACGCCGTCGTCCTCGGTGGCGGAAGCCTTCACCGCGCATTGCAAGAAGTACCGGCACGACCCGGAAACCGGCAAAGCCAAATATGCCATCGTGCAGGGCGAGGACGAGCTGGCCTCGATCGGCATCGTGATCGGCGCCTCCTGGAACGGCGCCCGTGCCTTCACCGCGACGTCGGGTCCCGGCATCTCGCTGATGACCGAGTTCATCGGCCTCTCCTATTTCGCCGAGATCCCGGCCGTGATCATGAACATCCAGCGCGCCGGCCCCTCCACGGGCATGCCGACCCGGACCCAGCAATGCGACATCATCGCCTGCGCCTATGCTTCGCATGGCGACACCAAGCATGTGCTGCTGTTCCCGGAAGACCCGGCCGAGGCGTTCGAGTTCGCAGCCGCCGCCTTCGATCTCGCCGAGCGACTGCAGACCACGATCTTCCTGATGCTCGATCTCGACATCGGCATGAACCACCGGCTCTGCCGCCCGCTGAAATGGGACGATTCAAAGCAGTATGACCGCGGCAAGGTGATGACCGCGGAGATGCTGGAAGAAGGCCGCGACTTCGGCCGCTACCTCGACGTCGACGGCGACGGCATTCCCTATCGCACCTATCCCGGCACGCATCCGACCAAGGGCTCGTACTTCACCCGCGGCACGTCGCGCGATCGCTATGCGCGCTATTCCGAGGAAGGCTCGGTCTACGCCGACAACATGCAGCGGCTCGTGCGCAAGTTCGAGACCGCGCAGGACCTGGTGCCGCGGCCGCTGCAGGCCAATGCGGAACGGCCGACCAAATACGGCGTGATCTATTTCGGCTCGACCTCGCCGGCGATGGACGAGGCGATCGGCCTCCTGGAGGCGCGCGGGCACCAGCTCGACCGCCTGCGCATCCGCGCCTTCCCGTTCCATTCGAGCGTCGCGAGCTTCCTCGCCGAGCACGACTTCGTCTATGTCGTCGAGCAGAACCGCGACAGCCAGCTCCGCCAGCTCATCGTCAACGAGAACGGCATCGATCCCGTCCGGCTCGTGCCGATCGTGCATTATGACGGCACCCCGATCACCGCCCGCTACATCGCGAAAGCCATTGGCGACCACCAGGATCACCTCAAGGTGACCCCGCTCCGCAAGGCCGTGTCATGATACGTGCATTGCTCTCCTCACCGTCATGCCCGGGCTTGACCCGGGCATCCACGCCTTTCTTCCCTGCCGCCAAGACGTGGATGGCCGGGTCAAGCCCGGCCATGACGGCCGTGGGATCGCAGGTGCTCGCATGACCTACATCGCAAAACCGAAATTCCATCATCCCGGGCTGAAGAAGAACGAGCTCGGCTACACCCATCGTGATTACGAGGGCAAGATCTCGACGCTGTGTGCCGGCTGCGGCCATGATTCGATCACCGCTTCGATCATCGAAGCCTGCTATGAGCTCTCGATCGAGCCGCACCGGGTTGCCAAGATCTCCGGCATCGGCTGCTCGTCGAAAACGCCGGACTACTTCCTCGGCAATTCGCACGGCTTCAATTCCGTTCACGGCCGCATGCCGTCAGTGCTGACCGGCGCCAACCTCGCCAACCGCGACCTGATTTATCTCGGCGTCTCCGGCGACGGCGACTCCGCCTCGATCGGCTTCGGCCAGTTCGCCCATTCGATCCGGCGCGGCGTCAACATGACCTATATCGTCGAGAACAACGGCGTGTACGGCCTGACCAAGGGGCAGTTCTCGGCCACCGCCGACCGCGGCTCGAAGAGCAAGAAGGGCGTGACCAACACCGACAACGCGATCGACCTCGTCGCGATCGCGCTGCAACTCGGCGCCACCTTCGTGGCGCGCTCGTTCTCCGGCGACAAGAGCCAGCTCGTGCCGCTGATCGCGGCCGCGATCGGCCACAAGGGCGCGTCCTTCATCGACGTCATCAGCCCCTGCATCGCCTTCAACAACCATGCCGGCTCGACCAAGAGCTTTGATTATGTCCGCGAGCACAATGACGCCGTGAACCGGCTCGACGTGCTGGTCGGCCGCGATCCGATCGCGGTCGATTACGCGCCGGGCACGGTGCAGGTGGTCGAACAGCATGACGGCAGCAAGATCGCGCTGCGCAAGATCGACGCCGATTACGACCCGCATGACCGGCTGGGCGCGCAGACGTTCCTCGCAAGGCATGCCGCCAAGGGCCAGATCGTCACCGGGCTCCTCTACGTCGATCCCGATGCGGACGACCTGCACGCCCATCTCAACACGGTCGAGACGCCGCTCAATTCGCTTGAAGCGGACACGCTCTGCCCGGGCTCGGCGGCGCTGGACAAGTTCAACGCCAGTTTGCGGTGAGCATCAGTAGGGTGGGCAAAGCGAAGCGTGCCCACCATCACTATCAATCGTGAACAGATCGTGGGCACGGCGCGCTGCGCCTTTGCCCACCCTACGGCACTGCCTATGCCTTAACTGACCGGCTCCGGCTTGACCTCAGGCTCCGCCTCGGCCTGATCCGCCTGGGGCGGCCGTATCGCACCCCAATATTGCTTGCAGGTCTCCAGCAATGTTTCGGCGCCCATGGTCAGGCCGCCCGCATCGACGATCACGCTATCGGTGCCAAGCGCCTTGTTCAGCAGCGCCAGGGCCTGCGTCGCAAATCCTCTGGAAAATCGCTGGGCGATGAGAGGATCGACCTTGAGCACCACGAATTTCCGCCCACGCTGCTCCCATGGAAAGATCTTGCGCACGGCGCTCCAGGCGATGGTCTCGTCCGCGAGCCTGGTGTCGCGGATGCCGATACGGCTGATGAAGACCTGCGGCTGCCTCGCGGCGACCAGCCGCCACAGCATCCTGAAGGTGGCGAGGCCGAAAAACACGGCACCGACATAACAGGCGTCGACCACGAACCTGGCGATGTTGGTCCCTGCCTGCCAGCTGAACGCGAGCGCGGCGCAGAGCAGCGTCAGCAGCAGGCTGCCGCCGAAAAACATCAGCAGCCGGGCCCGGGAGTAGCCGATGGCAAGATTGGGCAAGTTCTGACTTTCGGACATTTCCATTGCCTCCAGCCATTTGCAGCAACCCGGGGTCTGTCGAAACCCCTCCGCGCAAGGGGTAAGCCTGGAACCTTGTGCGAGGCTGCCGGAGGGAACTCCCTTGAACGCGCGCCATGCGATCGGCGACTAACCTCCAGTTGGCCCGCCGCACGCGATGCGGGCCGCCATTGACTGACGTACCTGGTCGCGACCATGAAGCTTGCCCTGATCCTTCCGCTTGCCCTCGCCGCCTTCATCGGTGTCGCCCGGGCCGAAGAGGCCGATGACATCCACGAGGCCACCGCGGCTGAAGCCGAGGCCTTCAATGCACGCATGTATGCGGGCACACCAGGCAAGACGGCCTACGCCTGCTTCGTTCGTCGTTACGATGCCGAGCACCTGGCGCAGCATCCGAAGCAGAAGGTGGCTTCGATGAAGCTGCTGGTCTCGGCGGAGACCGACGCAGAGGACAAGCAGCTCCACAATTCTTTCCGGATCGGCTTCCGCTATCGGCACCGCAGCGGCGATTTCGACTCCAGCGGCTCCTGCCATCACGCGGTCTTCACCAAGGAGGGCAACGAGGTGCGCCTCGGCTGCGGCGTCGACTGCGAGGGCGGCGGCCTCGGCATCGCGCTGTCGAAGGACGACAAATCGGCCATCGTGCGGCTGGAGAGCATCAGGATCTGGCTGCACAACAAGGCGGGCGAAGACGACGACAACGCCCTGGTCGCAGGCAGCGACGACGGGATTTTCCGACTCGAACGGACCGACAACAGCGCTTGCGCCGCGCTTGCCTACGACCGCGAAGAGCTCGCCGCACTCCGCCACAAGTGATAGTCTCCGGCAAAATCCTGGAGGACCATCATGAACCGCCGGAACATCTTGTGGAGCACCGTCTCGGCGCTGGGCGCGGCCTTTGCCGGCTCGCGCGCCAAGGCTGCGACCGACGCCCCGCCGTCGAACAAGCTGAAGGTCGTCTATCACCTCAGCGACGCCGACAAGGTCAATTTCGTGCTCGGCAACATCCAGAACCACATCGACGGTGTCGGCGGCCCCGACCACGTCACGCTCGCACTTGTCATCCACGGGCCGGCGCTGAAGGCGTTCCATCAGGCGCAGGCGAGCCCTGACGTCAGCGCACGGATCGGCAATTTCGCCAAGGACGGCGTCGAGCTCGCCGCCTGCGGCAACACGATGAAGGCGCAAAACATCACGCTGACGGACCTGCTGCCGGGGTTCGTGAGTGCGGAGAAAGGCGGCGTTGTTCGTTTGGCCGAACTGCAGTCGCAGGGGTATTTGTATTTGCGGCCCTGAGGCTGTGAGCGAGAGCTGCCGCGCCATTTTCCGTCATTGCGAGGAGCCCTTGCGACGAAGCAATCCGGGCCCGCGTCACACCCCTTGATCTGTTCGCATGCCCTTTCTCGACACCCGAAGCGAGGCAAGATCGTGAAGAAAGCTGGTACCGCAAACAAGGAAACGGACGGAGCGTCGCCCTCGAAGCTGATCGACGGCAGGATCAAGGAGCTCGGCGACTGGCGCGGCGAGATGCTGAAGCGCGTCCGCGCTCTGATCAAGGAGGCCGATCCTGACGTCGTCGAGGAATGGAAATGGCGCGGCGTTCCCGTGTGGGAGCACGACGGCATCATCTGCACCGGCGAGACCTACAAGGCCGTCGTCAAGCTGACTTTTGCCAGGGGCGCGGCGCTGGATGATCCGGCCGGCCTGTTCAACTCCAGCCTCGACGGCAACGTGCGGCGTGCGATCGATATCGGCGAGGGTGCGAAGATCAACGAAAAAGCATTGAAGGCATTGATCCGCGCGGCGGCGGAGCTCAACGCGTCCAAGGCGAAGAAGAAGCCAGCGAAGAAGCGACCGACGTAGGACAGGCGTAGCCGCAGCACGAGAGCCTTCCCTTCTCCCCTTGCGGGAGAAGGTGGCGCGAAGCGCCGGATGAGGGGTCTCTATCGACACGGGAATGCGGCGAGATACCCCTCACCCCAGTGAGCTCGTGTCAACCAGCATCGCTGCCCTCTCCCGCAAGGGGCGAGGGCACATCAACGCGCATCTCGCGTTAGTGCGCAGCGTAACAGCCTCAGGCCACCGCCGCCGGGATCGGACGCGGGCTGACGACGTATTCGCGCAGCACCTTGTCGTTCGCATCGACTTCGATCAGCGCGACGTCGTAGGTCCAGAGATCGGCCAGATGCTGGAGCACGCGCTTGGCATCGGTCTCGTTGAGCTGCGAGCCCTTGATGACGCGGTGATGCAGGATCAGCCGGCGATCGCCGGAGAGATCGACATCGACCACCTCGATATTGGCGTCGATGTAGCCGACATCGTGCTGACGTGCGAGCTCGCGGCGCACGCGGCGGAAGCCGCGCTCATCGTGGATGGCATCGACCCGGATGCCGGCGCGCTCCTCGGGATCGTCGTGGAGGTGGAACATGCGGAAGTGCCGCATCAGTTTCGGGCTCAAGAACTGGGCGATGAAGCTTTCGTCGCGGTAATTGGCCCAGACGTCGCGCAGCACACCCATCACGTCGTTCTTGCCGGCGATATCGGGGAACCACTCGCGGTCTTCGTCCGACGGACTGGTGACGATGCGCTCGATGTCCTGCATCACGGCGAAACCAAGCGCATAGGGGTTGAAGCCCGAGTAGCGCGGGTCGTCGAATTCGGGCTGGAACACCACGTTGGTGTGCGAGCCCAGGAATTCGAGGAAATTGCCGTCGGTGATGCGCCCCTGCTGATGCAGTTTGGTCATGATCCGATAATGGACGTAGGTCGCCGTCCCCTCGTTCATCACCTTGGTCTGGCTCTGCGGATAGAAATATTGCGCGATGTGGCGGACGATGCGCAGCAGCTCGCGCTGCCAGGGGGCGAGGCGCGGCGCGCTCTTCTCCAGGAAATAGAGCAGATTTTCCTGCGGCAGGCCGAGCAGCTTGCGGCGCCGTTCGAGCGAGATCGCGGACCTGGCCTTCGAGGCGCCCTTGGGCACGGTACGCCAGAGGTCGTTGAAGACTTCCTCCTCGTGCTGGCGGCGCCGCCCGGCCCGCTTCTCCTCCTCGCGCAGATCCAGCTGCTTCTTGCCGGGATAGCGGTCGATGCCATGCGACATCAGCGCATGCGCAGCGTCCAGCGTGCGCTCGACCTCGATGCGGCCGTAGCGCTCCTCGCACTGCATGACGTAGTTCTTGGCGAAGTCGAGATAATCCAGAATGCCTTCCGCATCGGTCCACTGCTTGAACAGATAGTTGTTCTTGAAGAAGTGGTTGTGGCCGAAGGCGGCGTGCGCGATCACCAGCGTCTGCATCGTCGCCGTGTTCTCCTCCATCAGATAGGAGATGCACGGCGAGGAGTTGATCACGATCTCATAGGCCAGGCCCATCAGGCCCTTGCGGTACGAGGCCTCGTGATACGCGAAGTGCTTGCCGAACGACCAGTGCTTGTAGAACAGCGGCATGCCGACCGACGAATAGGCATCCAGCATCTGCTCGGCGGTGATGACCTCGATCTGGTTCGGGTAGACGTCGAGCCCGAGATCCTTCAGCGCCACCTCCTCGCAGGCATCGGTGATGCGCTGCAAGGTGTGGAAATCCCAATCGGCGCCTTCGAACAAGCGTTCCGTCATGGAGCGGCTTTCTCCTGGGCTGTGTCGCGGCGCTGGAACAGATCGTGGAACACCGGGAAGATCTCGCTGCGCTCGCTGACCTTGCGCATCGAGAGCGGTGCGCCAGAGTTGCGCAGGCGCTCATAGAGGGTCCAGAGCGAGGAATCGGAGAGATCGAAGGCGCTGCCGCCCGACTCGCCTACCTCGAGATAGGCGAAGAACTGGCAGACCGGTAGAATCTTCTCGGTCAGCAGCATGCCCGTGAGCTCGCCGTCGGAATAGGAGTTGTCGCCGTCCGAAGCCTGCGCGGCGTAAATATTCCAGTCCGACGGATTGAAGCGTTCGCGCACGATCTCGTGCATCGCCTGCAGCGCGCTGGAGACCAGCGTGCCGCCGGAGGCCGGGCCGTAGAAGAAGGTCTGCTCGTCGACTTCCTCGGCGCGGTCGGTGTGTCGGATGAAGACGATCTCGACATGCTTGTAGCGCCGCTTCAGGAAGACATAGAGCAGCATGTAGAAGCGCTTGGCGAGATCCTTCATGTGCTCGGACATCGAACCGGAGACGTCCATGAGGCAGAACATCACGGCCTGCGCGACCGGCCGCGGCACCTTCTCGTAGCGGCGATAGCGGATGTCGAGCGGATCGATGAAGGGAATGCGCTTGGTCTTCGCCTTCAGCTTGTCGAGCCGGGCGATGAGCCCGGCGCGCTCGTCCTCGTCGGTGCAGGCTTCGATCTCGGCTTCCAGCTCGTCGATCTCGTCCTTGCTGGGACGCTTGAGTGCGATGCGGCGGGCGAGCGCCAGCTTCACGGTGCGGCTGACGGAGATATTGGCGGGGGAGCCCGACGTGGTGTAGCCGGCGCGCTGGATGCCTTCGCTCTCGGTCTGCGCAATCTTGCGCTTGGCAAGATCGGGCAGTTCGAGATCGTCGAGGAAGAGATCGACGAACTCGTCGCGGCTGAGCACGAAGCGGAAGGCATCTTCGCTGTCGCCTTCACCGGGACCGGAATCCTTGGCGCTGCCCTGGCCGGAGCGCTGCAGATAATCGCCCTCGATGAACTTCTTGTTGCCGGGCAGCACCATGTCGCGCGTTCCGCCCTCACGGCGGAACCGCGGCTCGTGCATGCCGTCGAGCGGGATCGTGACCTCACCACCCTCCAGGACGTCCTTGATGTCGCGTTCCTGCGAGGTCTTCTTGACGGCGCCCTGCACCAGGGATTTGGCCCGACGCAAGAACCGCTGGCGGTTCTCAAGACTCTTGCCGCCTGGATTCAGGCGCCTGTCAATAATGTGAATGGCCACTTTCTCATCCGCCTCAACCGGCTTGCTTCACGCGCATATACCATTCGACCAGTCGGCGAACCTGACGCTCGGTGTAGCCGCGCTCCACCATGCGTGCGACGAACTCGCCGTGCTTCTTCTCCGTCTCGCCGTCCTTCTTCGAACCGAACGAGATGACCGGAAGCAGGTCCTCGACCTGAGAGAATATCCGCTTTTCGATCACATCGCGAATCTTCTCATAGGAGGTCCAGGACGGATTCTTGCCGCCGTTCTGGGCCCGGGAGCGTAACGAGAATTTGACGACCTCGTTGCGGAAGTCCTTCGGGTTGGCGATGCCCGCCGGCTTCTCGATTTTCGTCAATTCCTGGTTCAACAATTCGCGATCGAGCAACTGGCCCGTATCGGGATCCTTGAAGTCCTGGTCCTCGATCCATGCATCGGCATAATCGACATAGCGGTCGAACAGGTTCTGGCCGTAATCCGAGTAGGATTCCAGATAGGCCTTCTGGATCTCGTTGCCGATGAACTCGGCGTAGCGGGGCGCAAGGTCCGCCTTGATGAATTCGAGATAGCGCTTCTCGACTTCCTCAGGCAGCTGCTCCCTGCGGATCGACTGCTCCAGCGCGTACATCAGATGCACGGCGTCGGCGGCAACCTCCTGCGGATCGTGGTTGAAGGTCGCAGCCAGGATCTTGAAGGCGAAGCGGGTGGAGACGCCGTCCATGCCCTCGTCGACGCCGGCGGCATCGCGGTATTCCTGGACGCTGCGCGCCTTCGGATCGGATTCCTTCAGGCTCTCGCCGTCATAGACCCGCATCTTGCCGAACAGCGTCGAGTTCTCGTGCTTGCGCAGGCGCGACATCACCGAGAACCGCGCCAGCGTCTCCAGCGTCGAGGGCGCGCAAGGCGCGGCCGCGAGTTCGGAGCCCTGGATCAGCTTCTCGTAGATCTTCTGCTCCTCGGTGGCCCGCAGGCAGTACGGCACCTTGATGACGCAGATGCGGTCGATGAAGGCTTCGTTGTTCTTGTTCGACTTGAAGCTCGCCCACTCCGCTTCGTTGGAGTGCGCGAGGATGACGCCGGTGAACGGGATCGCGCCGATATTCTCGGTGCCGATGTAGTTGCCTTCCTGCGTTGCGGTCAGCAACGGATGCAGCATCTTGATCGGCGCCTTGAACATTTCGACGAACTCGAGCACGCCCTGGTTGGCGCGGTTGAGGCCGCCGGAATAGCTGTAGGCATCGGGATCGTTCTGCGCGTAGGTCTCGAGCTTGCGGATATCGACCTTGCCGACCAGCGAGGAGATGTCCTGGTTGTTCTCGTCACCCGGCTCGGTCTTGGCGATCGCGATCTGGCGCAGCCGCGACGGCTGGATTTTTGCGACCCTGAACTGGGAAATGTCGCCGCCGAAGGCTTCCAGCCGCTTGTAGCACCACGGGCTCATCAGACCGGTGAGACGCCGGCGCGGAATGCCGTACTTCTCCTCGAGCATCGGCCCCAGCTGATCGGGATCGAACAGGCTGAGCGGGCTCTCGAAAACAGGCGAAAGTTCATCGCCGGCCTTGAGCACGTAGATGGGGTGCACTTCCATCAGCGACTTCAGCCGCTCGGCGAGCGAGGATTTGCCGCCGCCGACGGGCCCGAGCAAATAGAGGATCTGCTTGCGTTCCTCGAGGCCCTGCGCCGCATGGCGGAAGAAACCAACGATGCGCTCGATGGTTTCTTCCATGCCGTAGAAGCCGGCGAATGCCGGATAGGTCCGGATCGTGCGGTTCAAAAAAATACGGCCAAGGCGTGGGTCCTTGGCCGTGTCGATCGTCTGGGGCTCGCCAATCGCCGCTAGTAACCGCTCGGCCGCATTCGCGTATTTCATGGGATCGCTTCGACACGATTCCAGGTATTCCGCCATCGACATGTCGTGCTGGCTTCTCGCCTCGAACGACCGAGCGAAAGCGTTGAATAGAGAATCGTTGTACATGATCCCTCTCCGCGTGAGTTCCGCTACAAGCTGAAACGAAAGCAGTTACTGGACCGTTCCTCAGGCCGCTTCTCGAATCAGCGTGAGCACATGACGATCATTGGACACCCGCCTGCCGATACGACGCAACGCACAAGCTAGGCACTCGGTGAATTACGAACAGGCACTTGCCTGTAATTTGTGCGAATCTTTGTCTATCTTGGCGTATTTCCACGAATTGTCACTGGCTCGCCACATCCGGGCAATACCGGTGCCGAGCCTCTCCGGCACTGCAACATCACGATTTGCGAGCGGCAAACTTATGACGCTCGCGCGGCGACGCCTTGGCTGCGGCATTCATCTTCCTGCTGCAATGCGGTGGGTTGACTGGTTGCCGCAGCCTGGTGGCTTGCAGCATGACAGTCGCGGCAAGCCCGCAGCAGTGGGTCAAAATCGGTCGCCAAACCTTCGGGCCGGATGACGATCCGATCGGTCCGGACACCGCGCGCGGCCGTGCGGATGCAGGAGAGCTGCCGCTGCAAGGCCGGCGTCGGGGTCAGCACAATCACCTTGTGACCGCGGCACTCCTCAGCCGAAACATCCGCAATTGAGTCCCACAGCAGAAATTCATTACCGATCCGCAAGTCGCGGATGCCGTAGTTGGTGAGGATCACGACCGACCCGCGCTCCGCCGGCAGCATCCAGATCAGCCACGCGGTGACCGGGCCGAACAGCGCGACGCCGAGGTAGCCGATCGTCGGATCATAGGGAGCTATGTCGCCCCACCAGTCGAAAGCAAGGCTCGCGCTCAGCAGCGTCAGCGCGAACCCCGCCGCGACCAGCAGCCGCAGGCGCGTCACGCATTGACTGATTTCGAGATCGTGAGATGCATCGATCAAGACGGCCGGCGCGATCGGCTGCCTCCTATCGGCGACCACAGCGCCATCAGGATGTGCGTGCATGCTTTCCCCCAGCATGGCCATTTGCGACCGAGCCAACGATGTCCGGCGGACGGCCGTCCGCCGAAGACACTCCGTGACGCGACAGATTGACCTCACGCAACAAGACCTGGCCGAACGTCCAATTTTTATTGCGCAAAACCGCAACTGCCGCCTGGATCGTCATGATCGCGACGGAGTTACACTGGGACTATGACGCTGATACCCTTGATTGGTTCCCTCCCGGGAGCATGTTAGCTACAGGATAGCGCGTCAGGACCGGCGCGGAAACCCCCTCCGCCCGCAGGCTTGGAGATAAAAAGCACCATGAATCCCGTCAAAGAACTGGAAAAGCACGGACAAGCGGTCTGGCTCGACTTCCTGGCCCGCGGCTTCATCGCCAAGGGCGATTTGAAGCGGCTGATCGACACCGACGGCGTCAAGGGCGTCACCTCCAACCCCTCGATTTTCGAAAAGGCTATCGGCAGCTCGGACGAGTACGACGCGCCGATCGGCAAGGCGCTGAAGCGCGGCGACCGGACCGTGGCCGATTTGTTCGAGGCGGTCGCGGTCGAGGACATCCAGGCGGCCGCCGACGTGCTGCGCCCGGTCTATGACAAACTCAAAGGCCATGACGGCTATGTCAGCCTCGAGGTCTCGCCGTATCTGGCGATGGACACCGCTGGCACGGTCACTGAGGCACGGCGGCTCTGGAAGGACGTGGGCCGCAAGAATTTGATGGTGAAGGTGCCGGCGACGCCGGAGGGCCTGCCGGCGATCGAGACGCTGATTGGCGACGGCATCAGCATCAACATCACGCTGCTGTTCTCCAAGGCGGTCTATCTCCAGGTCGCCGAGGCCTATCTTGCCGGTCTCGAAAAATACGTCGCCGGCGGCGGTGACCCCTCGCATGTCGCGAGCGTGGCGAGCTTCTTCGTCAGCCGCATCGACAGCGTGGTCGACAAGCAGCTCGACGAGAAGATCGCTCGCGCCAACGACCCGTCGGAGAAGGAGCGCCTCGCCGCACTGAAGGGCAAGGTCGCGATCGCCAACGCCAAGGTCGCCTATCAGGACTACAAGCGCCTGTTCTCGGGTCCGCGCTGGGACAAGCTCGCCGCCAAGGGCGCCAAGCCGCAGCGCATGCTGTGGGCCTCGACCGGCACCAAGAACAAGGACTACAGCGACGTGCTCTATGTCGAGGAGCTGATCGGCCCCGACACCATCAACACCGTACCGCCGGCAACGCTCGATGCCTTCCGCGACCATGGCAAGCCGCGCGACAGCCTCGAGGAGAATGTCGAGGACGCCACCCGCGTGCTGGAAGAGCTGGAGCGATCCGGCGTCTCGCTCGACGCGATCACCGAGGAGCTGGTCAAGGACGGCGTCAAGCAGTTTGCCGATGCCGCCGACAAGCTCTACGGCGCGGTCGCCCACAAGCGCGCAACCGTGCTTGGCCCCGCGATCGACCGCCAGCAGCTTTCGCTGGGTGAAGGGCTCGGCAAGGCCGTGGCCAAGAGCACCGAGGAATGGCGCGCATCTGCAAAGATCCGCAGGCTGTGGCAGCGCGACAAGTCGGTCTGGACCGGAACGGACGAAGACAAATGGCTCGGCTGGCTCGACAGCGCGGCGAACGCCGACGTCGCCGACTATGAGGACTATGCGAGCCGCGTGAAGGGCCAGAAATTCTCCGACGCCGTCGTGCTCGGCATGGGCGGTTCGAGTCTCGGGCCCGAGGTGCTGGCCGAGACCTTCCCGAGAAAGACGGGCTTTCCGAAGCTGCATGTGCTCGACTCCACCGACCCGGCGCAGGTGCGGGCGATGGAGGCCAAGATCGACATCGCCAACACCGTTTTCATCGTCTCCAGCAAGTCCGGCGGCACCACCGAGCCGAACGCGATGAAAGACTATTTCCACGAACGCGTCGCGCAGGCGCTCGGCCCGAAGGCCAGGACCGGCTTCCGCTTCATCGCGGTGACCGACCCTGGATCGTCGCTGGAGAAGGCCGCCAAGAAGCTGAACTACGCCCGCATCTTCCATGGCGAACCGTCGATCGGCGGCCGCTATTCGGTGCTGTCGCCGTTCGGCCTGGTGCCGGCGGCCACGGCCGGCATCGACGTCAAGACCTTCCTCAAGCATGCGCTGTCCATGGCGCGCTCCTGCGGACCGGACGTGCCGCCGAGCGAGAACCCGGGCGTGCAGCTCGGCCTCGCCATGGGCCTTGCCGGCCTGGAAGGCCGCGACAAGGTGACGATCCTGTCGTCGAAGAAGATCGCCGATTTCGGCGCCTGGGCCGAACAGCTCATCGCGGAATCGACCGGCAAGGAAGGCAAGGGCCTGATCCCGATCGCCGGCGAGCCGCTGGGCGATCCCGCGGTCTATGGCACTGACCGCTTCTTCATCGATATCAGGACCGAAGGCGAGGCAGATGCCGGCCATGACGCGAAGCTTGCTGCAATCGAGGCGGCCGGTCATCCCGTCGTGCGCATCGTGATGAAGTCGATCGATCATCTCGGCCAGGAATTCTTCCGCTTCGAGATGGCCACGGCCGTTGCTGGCTCGATCCTCGGCATCAATCCGTTCGACCAGCCCGACGTCGAAGCGGCCAAGATCAAGACCCGCGAGCTCACGTCAGCCTATGAGAAAACAGGCGCATTGCCGGCCGAAGAGCCCGTGGTCACGACCGCGGAGTTCGACCTTTACACCGACGACGCCAATGCGGCCGCGTTGCGCACGATGGGAGCCAATGGCGACCTGACGTCCTGGCTGAAGGCGCATATCACGCGCTCGCGGCGCGGCGATTATTTTGCCCTGCTCGGCTACATCGCGCGCGACAAGGCCACGATCGATGCGCTGCAGGAGATGCGCTCGGCCGTGCTCGAAAAGCGGCATCTCGCAACGGCGGCCGAATTCGGCCCGCGATTCCTGCACTCCACGGGTCAGGCCTATAAAGGCGGGCCCGACAGTGGCGTGTTTCTCCAGATCACGGCCGATGACGCCAAGGATCTTGCGGTGCCGGGCCAGAAGGCAAGCTTTGGCGTGATCAAGGCGGCGCAGGCCCGCGGCGATTTCGACGTGCTCACCGAGCGCGGCCGACGCGCGCTTCGGGTGCATCTGAAGGGTCCGCTGAAGAAAGGTCTTGCGGCGCTCAACGCGGCGCTCAACGAGGCACTGAATTAAGGAAATATCTCAATGCAACTCGGCATGATCGGCCTCGGCCGGATGGGCGGCAACATCGTTCGCCGCCTGATGCGCCATGGACATTCGACCGTGGTCTATGACAAGGACGCCAAGGCCGTCGCCGGTCTTGCGGCCGACGGCGCGGTCGGCTCGGCGACGCTGGAAGAATTCATCTCGAAACTGGAGCGGCCGCGCACGGCCTGGGTGATGCTGCCCGCGGGGCGCATCACGGAAGCGACCATCGAGACGATCGCAGGCGTGATGCAGGAAGGCGACGTCATCATCGACGGCGGCAACACCTTCTGGCAGGACGACGTTCGCCGCGGCAAGGCGCTGAAAGCGCGCGGCATCCACTATGTCGACGTCGGCACCTCGGGTGGCGTCTGGGGCCTCGACCGGGGTTATTGCATGATGATCGGCGGCGAGAAGCAGGTCGTCGACCGGCTCGACCCGATCTTCGCAGCACTCGCGCCCGGCGCCGGCGACATTCCGCGCACGGAGGGACGCGACGGACGCGATCCCCGCATCGAGCAGGGCTACATCCACGCAGGCCCGGTCGGCGCCGGTCATTTCGTCAAGATGATCCACAACGGCATCGAATATGGATTGATGCAGGCCTATGCCGAGGGTTTTGATATTCTCAAGAACGCCAATATCGAGGCGCTGCCAGCGGACCATCGTTATGAGTTCGATCTCGCCGACATCGCCGAGGTCTGGCGGCGCGGCTCGGTGATCCCGTCCTGGCTGCTCGATCTCACCTCGACCGCGCTCGCCGACAGCCCGCAGCTCGCGGAATATTCCGGCTTCGTCGAAGATTCCGGCGAAGGCCGCTGGACCGTCAATGCCGCGATCGACGAGGCCGTGCCGGCCGAAGTGCTCACCGCCGCACTCTACGCACGTTTCCGTTCCCGCAAGGAACACACCTTCGCCGAAAAACTTCTCTCCGCGATGCGCGCGGGTTTCGGCGGTCACAAGGAGCCGAAGCAGCCGGACGCTTCGAAGCCCAAATAAGAACTCGATCAAGCGAAGGCCATCAGTTCGTGACAAAAGACCCGCAAGCCAAGCGCAAGCCGGAAAATTGCGCTTTCGTCATCTTTGGCGTGACCGGCGACCTCACCCACCGCCTGGTGATGCCGTCGCTCTACAATCTGGCCGCCGAACATCTGCTGCCGGAAAAATTCTGCGTCGTCGGCGTCGCCCGCAAGAGCCAGTCCGACGACGAGCTGCGCGACAGCCTGCTGAAGGGCCTGAAGCAATTCGCAACGCGGCCGGTGGACGATGACATCGCCCGGAAGCTGCTGGAATGCGTGACCTTCGTCGAGGCCGATCCGAAGGATCCGCCCTCGTTCGATCGCCTGCGCGAGCATCTGGATTCGCTGGAATGCGCGCAGGACACCGGCGGCAACCGCCTGTTCTATCTGGCGACGCCGCCGGCCGCGTTCGCCCCGACCGCGCGCGAGCTCGGCCGCACCGGCATGATGAAGCAGAACGGCGCCTGGCGGCGGCTGGTGATCGAAAAGCCTTTTGGCACCGACCTCGCATCGGCCAAGGCGCTCAATGCCGAGCTCCTGAAGATCATGGACGAGCACCAGATCTACCGGATCGACCATTATCTCGGCAAGGAGACGGTGCAGAACATCCTGGTGCTGCGCTTTGCCAACGGCATGTTCGAGCCGATCTGGAATCGCAACCACATCGACCACATCCAGATCACCGTGGAGGAGAAACTCGGCGTCGGCCATCGCGGTGGCTTCTATGACGCCACCGGCGCGCTGCGTGACATGGTGCCGAACCATCTGTTTCAGCTGATGTCCCTGGTGGCGATGGAGCCGCCGGCGCGCTTCGACGCCCATTCCGTGCGTTCGGAGAAAGCCGAGGTGCTGACCTCGATCCAGCAGCCGAACCACGAGGAGGCGCTGAGAAACTCGGTTCGCGGGCAATATCTCGCCGGCCGGATCGGCGACGACGAGATCGCGGACTATTGCAAGACCGAGGAGGTCAAGGCCGACAGCACCACCGAGACCTATGTCGCGCTGAAGCTGATGATCGACAATTGGCGCTGGGCCGGCGTGCCTTTTTATCTACGCACCGGCAAGGCGCTGGGTCACAAGCGGACCGAGGTGGCGATCAAGTTCAAGCAGGCGCCGCTGTCGATGTTTTCGGGCACGACGATCGACCGGCTCTCGCAGAACTTCCTCACCATCGGCATTGCGCCGACCGAGACCATCGAGCTTCAGTTCAATGCCAAGATCCCAGGGCCCAGCATCACCATCGACGGCGTCGAAATGAAGTTCAAATACGGCGATTATTTCCGGGCCGATCCTTCGACCGGTTACGAGACGCTGATCTACGACTGCATGATCGGGGACAATATCCTGTTCCAGCGCGCCGATGGCATCGAGGCCGGCTGGGCCGCGGTGCAACCGTTCCTCGACGCCTGGAAGAGCGCGGGCAGCAATGGCATCGAGACCTATGAGGCCGGCAGCGACGGCCCGGCCTGCGCCGACGAGCTGCTGCGACGCGACGGCCGCAGCTGGCGGAAATTCTCGTGATGGTGGCGGCGAGCGAGCCGAAGCTGATCGTCGTTGCCGATGCCGAGGCTCTTGCGCAAGCGGCAGCCGAGCGGGTGGTGGCTCGGATGGTGGCCAATCCCGGCAGCATCGCGATCTGCCTCACCGGCGGCTCGAGCCCTAAAAAGCTCTATCAACTGCTCGGCAGCGACGCCTGGCGCGGCAGGATTCCGTGGGATCGCGTGCACTGGTTCATCGGCGATGAGCGCTTTGTCCCCGAGAGCGATCCCCTCAACAATATGGCGGTTGCCCGCGCCGCGTTTCTCGACCGCAGCGCGCCCTCGGGCCATATCCACCCGATTCCGACAATGGTTGAAAATCCGGACGAGAGCGCGGCGGCCTATGCGCACGCGCTTCAGGCCTTCTACGGATCGGATCGGCTCGATCCATTGCGGCCGCTGTTCGATCTCGTCCTGATGGGCGCAGGTCCCGATGGCCACACCGCCTCGCTGTTTCCAGGCTATCCCGCCATCGAGGAGACCACGCGCTGGGTCGTTGGCGTGCCCAAGGCCAATGTCGCGCCCTTCGTGCCTCGGGTCTCGCTGACGCTTCCCGTGCTGGCCTCCTGCCGCGAAATGCTGTTCGAGATATCAGGGCACGACAAGCAGCCGATCTTGACGCGCCTCCTCGATGGCGAGACTCTGCCGGCCAATCGCGCGCGCTCGAATGGTGAGACCATCTGGCTGGTCGATAGGGGCGCGCTTCCGGAGGGAATTCGTGGGCCGCGTTAAAGCTCCTTGTGCGTTGATCGTGATGGGCGTGTCGGGCTCGGGCAAGAGCACGGTTGCGGAATTGCTCGGCAGGCGTCTCGGCTGGCGGTTCGAGGACGGCGACAGTTTTCACCCCGCGAGCAATGTCGAGAAGATGCGCGCCGGCCATCCCCTCACCGACGAGGACCGCTGGCCCTGGCTCAACGCCATCGCGGACGAGATCGCGCGGGTCTGCGGGCGCGGCGAGCACGTGATCATCGCCTGTTCGGCGCTCAAGCACACCTATCGCGATGTGCTGCTGCGCGGGCGCGGCGATGTCCGCTTCGTGTTCCTGAAGGGCACGCAGGAGCTGATCGCCGACCGGCTCGCCAACCGCAAGGGCCACTTCATGCCGCCCGGGCTGCTGACCAGCCAGTTCAACACGCTGGAGCCGCCGGATGCGAGCGAGCATGTCATCACGGCGTCGATCGACGAATCGGTCGAGGCCATCGTCGATGGCATCATGCGGCAGCTGAAAATCGACGGCGGAAAACGCTGAGGCCTGTAAACCCTGGGGTACTGCCATGACGAAAATCTCACTCGTGGTCTCCGACGTCGACGGCACCCTGCTCACCAAGGACAAGACGCTGACCGATCGCGCGCGGTCCGCGGTGCAGCGGCTGCATCAGGCCGGCATCGGCTTCACCATCACCTCCAGCCGCCCCGCGATCGGCATGCGATTCCTGATCGAGCCGCTCGCGCTGTGGCTGCCGGTCGGCCCGTTCAACGGCTCCTCGATCGTCGATCCCGAGATGAATCCGGTCGAGCAGCATCTGATCCCCCGGCATGCAGCCGAACGGTCGTTGCAAATCCTGCGCGAATACCGGGCCGACATCTGGCTGTTCACCGCCGACGAATGGCTGATCGACAACCCTGATGGAAAATACGTCGGGCACGAGCAGCACACGATCCGCGCCGACCCGACCATCGTGACGGACTTCACGCCGTACCTCGCCAGCGCCTGCAAGATCGTCGGCGCCAGCGCCGATGCGGCCGGCCTCGAGGCCTGCGAGAAGGCCATGCAGCAGGCGCTCGGCAGCGAGGCGACGGCCGTCCGCTCGCAGACCTATTATCTCGACATCACCCCGCCCGGCTTCGACAAGGGCACCTTCGTGCAGGCGATGGCCAAGCGCCTCGACATTTCCCTGGATGCGGTCGCCACCATCGGCGACATGCAGAACGATCTTGCGATGTTCCGCGTCAGCGGCACCTCGATCGCCATGGGCAACGCCACCGACAGCGTCAAGGACCAGGCCACCAACGTCACCGCGAGCAACGAGCAGGATGGTTTTGCCGAGGCGATGGAGATGATTTTGAAGCGGAATGGGGTGGGTTAGCTAGCGCCAGAAGGCTTTCGCCCGCCGCGCGTTGTTCACCTCTCCCCGGCGGCGAGAGGTGAAGCCCGCCGGGCACCGATCAACCTCGCGTCTCATGACTTCGACCGCTGCATCGCCGGCTTGTCGCTGGCATGCCTTGCCGCTGAGAGATTATGCGCGGTGTTGATCAGCGCGATGTGGGTCAGCGCTTGCGGGAAGTTTCCGGTCTGCCGGCGCGCGATGGAGTCGTATTCCTCGGCCAATAGCCCGACATCGTTCGCAAGCGCTGCGACGCGATCGAACAGCGCCTGCGCCTTGTCAAGGTCGCCTGAAAGCACGTGGGCGTCGGCAAGCCACAGGGTGCAGGCCAGGAACGCGCCCTCGATCGGCTGCTTCTCCTCGGAGATCTCCCGGGGATCGTGCCTGAGCACGAAGCCATCACGCATCATGTGTCTTTCGACCGCCGCGATGGTGCCGCGGATGCGCGGGTCGTCGGCCGCCAGGAAGCCGACCGCCGGCAACAGCAGGAGGCTGGCATCGCACAGTTTCGAGCCATAGGACTCGAGGAAGGCACCCTCATCCGCGTCAAAGCCCTTGCTACAGACGTCGCGGTGGATGGCCTCGCGCAAGGCGCGCCACTGCAATAGTGGCGCCTTGAAGCCAAAGGTCTCGGCGCTCTTGATGGCGCGGTCGAAAGCGACCCAGGTCATCACCTTGGAGAAGACGTAGTGCCTGGGCTGCCCTCGCCGCTCCCAGATGCCATGATCGGGCCGGTCCCAGACTTCGGCGAGATGATCGAGCACCGCGCGTTCCAGCGCCCAGGTCTCGTCGTCGAGCTTGAGCCTGGCCATGCGCGACTGATGGAAGGCGTCGATCAATTCGCCGTAGACGTCGAGCTGAAGCTGCGCATGCGCGGCATTGCCGACGCGCACCGGCTTGGCACCCTCATAGCCATCGAGCCAGCCCGCCTCCCATTCCAGCAGCCGCCGCTGTCCCCAGATGCCGTACATGATCTGCATATTGGCGGGCGACCCGGCTGCCGCACGCAGGAGCCAATTGTGCCAGGCCGAGGCTTCCTCGGTGTAACCCGAATTCATCAGCGCCAGCAGCGTGAAAGTGGCATCGCGCAGCCAGCAGAAGCGGTAGTCCCAGTTCCTGGCACCGCCGAGCTTTTCCGGCAAGGACGCGGTCGGTGCGGCGACGATGCCGCCGGTCGGGCCAAAGGTGAGCGCCTTGAGCGTGATTAGCGAGCGCATGACGAGGTCGCGATATTCGCCGTCATGCGTGGAGCGGCTGGACCATTCCTGCCAGAACTTCTCCGTCTCCTGCAGCGCGATCTCCGGGTCGATCGCCTCAGGGGGATCGAGATGCGATGGGCCGTAGGTCAGCACGAACGGCACGGTCTCGCCGGCCTTCACCTCGAACTCGGCGACCGTCGTCAGATCCTCGCCACGCGTCTCGACCGGCGTGCGCAGCACGGTCATATCCTGGCCGGCGACCGCGAGGAGCGAATGATCGATCCGCCGCACCCAGGGAATGTCGACGCCGAAGCCGAAACGGATCACGAGTTCCATCCGCATCTTCACCGTGCCGCGGATTCCGCGCACCAGGCGAACGATGTCGGAGGCTTTGCCGCGCGGCGGCATGAAATCGATCAGCGCGACGATTCCGTTCCCGGTCTCAAAACGCGTTTCGAGGATGAGGGTGTCGCCGAGATAGCGGCGTGAGATGCAGGTCACGTCCTCGCCCGGCGCGACGAGCCAGCGGCCGTTCCTGTGCGTACCCAGGATCGCAGCAAAGCAGGCGTCGGAATCGAAGGCCGGCCAGCACAGCCAGTCGATCGAGCCGTTACGTCCGACCAGCGCTGCGGTCTCGCAGTCGCCGATCAGCGCATAGTCCTCGATCTTCTCTGACAATGGTTTGCGAGCCTGAAAAATACCCGCGCATCAACTCCCGCCGGCCAGCGAACGTTCCCGCGTCGCCGCCTTCAAAGCCGGAAGATCGACCTTGGAGGCGATCTTGTCGAGCGTCACAGGCAGGCGCTGGCGCCAGTTCGGATGCTCGTCGATCGTTCCGGGAATGTTGGGCTGGTCGATCACGCCGAGCAGATCTTCCATCGACACCGCAAGCAGCCGCGATGGCGTCCGCGACAGGAAGCCGAGCACCGAATAGAGATCGTTGGTGGTGATGCCATTCTGGCGCAGGATCTGGTCGAGCGCGCCGAGCGCGTCCCAGCGCGCCTGCTCGTTCTCGCCGGGATCGAGGCCGAGCGAGAGCTTCATCCTGAGATCGCTGAACGAGCGCCAGCCGGCATAGGTGCAGAGGTCATGCGTGTTCAGCGTCACCAGCGCGTTCGGCCGATAGTGGTCGATGTTGCGGAAATGGCCGGCATCGTCGCGCTCGAACATCATGACGAGATAGGACCAGATGCCGAAATCCTGCATGGTCTCGCGAAAGCCTTCCGGCACGGTGCCGAGGTCTTCGCCGATCACGATGCATTTGTGCGTGACGCTCTCACGCACGACCGCGGCCAGCAGCGCTTCGAGCGGCATCTGCACATAGGCGCCGTTGTCGGGCTTGAAGCCGCGCGGCACCAGATAAAGCCGCTTCAGCCCGAGCACGTGATCGAGCCTGATCGCGCCGGCATGGCGCATCGAGGCGGCCACCATGTCGGCGAACGGCACGAAGGATTGCGCCTCCAGGCCACCTGCATTGAAACCGGCGAGGCCCCAATCCTGCCCGACGGTGTTGAGCACGTCGGGCGGCGCGCCGACTGCGAGATGGCGCGAAATCGCCGCCTGCTCGTTCCAGGCATCGAAACCATTGGACTGCACACCGACGGCGACATCGAGATAGAGCCCGACGCGCATGCCGAGCTCGGCGGAGAGCTCCTTGGCCGCGTGCAATTGACTATCCGCCGTCCACTGCACGAATTCGACGAACTCGATGTCGTGCCTGTCGGGGCCACTGCGCAAGCTCGCGCATTTGGCATCGTCCGGCTGCTGCCATTCCAACGGCCATTCCCACCACGGCGACACGAAGCGGTGGCGCAACACCTCGAAACAGGCAAAGCGCGACAACAACGGCCCGCGGTCCGCGCGGAAGGCATCGAACTGGTTGCGACGAACGCCGGTCGCGGTCTTCACGAAACTGTCAAAGGCGGCACGGAGGCCCTGCCATTTGAGCGCCGCCATATCGGCATAGGGAACACGATCGCCTTCACGCAGCCGCGCGGCAGTCGCGGCCGCATCAGGGATGAGGCCGGCCGAGAATTCCGGGATGGCCTCGACGTCGATATAGAGCGGATTGAGAAACAGCCGGCTGTTCGGCGAATAGGGGCTGCAGTCGGCCGGATGGTCGTCGAACAGGACATGCAGCGGATTAAGCCCGACGCCGTCGGCGCCAAGTTGCTTGGCGAGCCTGACGAGGCCCGAAAGATCGGTGAAATCGCCGATGCCCCAATTGCGATCGGAGCGGACGCTGTAGAGTTGCACGGCGAGCAGCCAGCCGCGGTCGAAATCGCCGCCAAAGGCCCGCTCGGGTGCCACGATCATCGGCACCTCCTCGCTCGCGCCTGCCGCGTCGGTCAGGGTCAGCCGGTGATAGCCGAACGGCAGGCCGGCGGGCCAGGCAATCACCGGCTCACGCGTCTCGCCTTGCCCGATCACATCAGGTTCGCCGATTTGGCCGCTGCCGGTGATTTTCCATTGCAGCGGCGGTGTGCCGATAGCCGCAAGCTCGGTGCGCGGATGACCTAGCGCGCGAACCACGACCGGCCCGCTGACGAAGCGATAGACCCGCTTCTCGGGCAGCGCGTCGAGGATGGATTTGAGCGCCTCGGGCGCGGTGACCCGCAGCTTTCCAAGGGCATCGACGAATTCGGACTGAACGCCCTTGGTCCGGGCTTGAGCTAAAAGATCCATTCGGCACGCAGCTTGCAAGCCTTCATCAGGCCGGGGTCATTGATTTTAACGAGGCAGCGTAAGAGGTTAGCAAAGGATAACTCGCAAGCCGCACCTCCCGTTCCCATGGGAACCAATGCCACACAAGCGGCTTTCTATAGTGCTACCAAGTAGGTTCCCGACAAGGGAAACGGGCCCCTGCACTCTTGTCAATGGCATCACCGTGAACAAGACAATTCAAACTGTCGAAAGTGCCGCTTCCGGCAGCGCTTTCCTCATCGAAAATATCTTTCCGTTGATCGATGGCGGCCGCTTCGCCGTGAAGCGGATCGCGGGCGATCGGGTCGAGGTATGGGCCGACATCTATCGCGATGGCGATGCCACCATCAGCGCCGCGCTGATCTGGCGCGGCGAGCAGGACCGCGAATGGCGCCGTGAGCTCATGACGCATCATGGCGATGACCGCTGGTCCGGCGCGTTCACGCCGGCGGAACCAGGTCAATATGTCTATGCCATCGAAGCCTGGACCGATGAATTCGCCACCTGGCGTCACGGGCTCGAGCGCAAGCATCTCTCCGGCGGAGACGTCACGCTCGACGCGATCGAGGGCGCAGGCCTGCTGACGAAGGCGCATGGCGCGGGTCAGGACGCGGCGGCCGTGATCGTCAGGAAGTGTGAGGACTATCTCGGCAGCGGCGACATCGCTCCGCTGCTTGCGGCCGAACTCGGCGAGGCCATGGCCGAAAGCCAGGCGCGGCCCGACCTGACCCGTTCGCCGAACTTCCCGCTTGTTATCGACCGCGACAAAGCGCGCTTCGGTGCCTGGTATCAGATGATGCCGCGCAGCCAGAGCGCGGTTGCCGGCCAGCACGGCACACTCCGCGACTGCATCGTTCGCGTGCCCGACATCGCCGCGATGGGCTTTGACGTGCTGTATTTCACACCGATCCACCCGATCGGCGAGACCCGCCGCAAAGGCCGCAACAATGCTGCCGTCGCGGCCCAAGGCGAACCCGGCTCACCCTATGCGATCGGCTCTGCCGAGGGCGGGCACGATGCGCTGCATCCCGAGCTCGGCAGCATCGAGGATTTCCGCGCGCTGGTCGCGACCTGCCTGGAATACGGCCTCGAACTCGCACTCGATTTCGCCGTGCAATGCTCGCCGGATCATCCCTGGCTGACGCAGCATCCGGAATGGTTCAAATGGCGGCCGGACCGCTCGGTGCGGACGGCGGAGGGGCCCTACTCCGACATCGTCATCCCCGACTTCGCCTCGGTCGACCGGGTCGGGCTGTGGAACGCGTTCCGCGACGCCATGTTGTTCTGGATCGACCATGGCGTCACCATTTTCGCGATCGACAATCACGACACGGCGCCGCTGCCATTCTGGGAGTGGCTGATCCACGAGGTTCGCCAGCGGCATCCCGAGGTGATCCTGTTCTCCAAGACGTTTGCGCGGCCAAAGCTGATGAAGGGCCTCGCCAAGCTCGGCTTCGCGCAGTCCTTCAGCTATTTCCCGTGGCGCACGGGGAAGTGGGAGCTGGAGCAATATCTCGGCGAGCTCACGCGCTATCCCGAGCGGGACTTCTATCGACCGAACCTGTTCGTCAACACACTGGACCTGCTGCCCTACCATCTCCAGAGCGGCGAGGCCTGGATGTTCAAGTCGCGTATCGCGCTGGCGGCAATGCTGTCGGGCAATTACGGCCTCTACAGCGGGTTCGAGCTGCTGGAGCATGAGGCCGTCCCCGGTCACGAAGAGTACCAGGATTCCGAGAAATACCAGATCCGCCAGCGCGACTGGGACAAGCCCGGCAACATCAAGCCCTATATCACTGCGCTCAATCGCATCCGCAACGACAATTCGGCGCTTCAGCAGACCAACAATCTGCGCTTCCTTGCCGTCGACGACGGCGAGACCATCGCCTTCGCCAAGGAGGCGGCTGAACCCGTCAATACAATCGTGGCGGCCATCGCACTTTCGCGCCATGCGCGCGAGTTCTGGCTGCCGCTCGGCGACCTCACCATCGACGTCGGCGGCGAGCGCCGCCCCGTCACCGCTCTCGAAAATCTCATGACAGGCGAACAGTCCCGCATCGAATGGGGCGGGATCAAATTGCGTATCGATCCCGACCGCGATCCGGCGCTGCTGTTCCGCTGCCTGGCGTAAGGGATCACGCCATGAATGTCTTGTCTTCCGTCGACACCAAGAAGGCCGAGGCTGCCGAGGTCGTGGATGAGCTATGGTACAAGGACGCCATCATCTACCAGCTCCATGTCAAGGCCTTCGCCGACAGCAACAATGACGGCATCGGAGATTTCGCGGGCCTGACCGAGAAGCTGCCCTACCTGCAGGATCTCGGCGTCACCGCGCTGTGGCTGCTGCCATTCTATCCCTCGCCTGGCCGCGACGACGGCTACGA
The DNA here is from genome assembly GCF_018129685.1 of Bradyrhizobium manausense. Classification (GTDB taxonomy): domain Bacteria; phylum Pseudomonadota; class Alphaproteobacteria; order Rhizobiales; family Xanthobacteraceae; genus Bradyrhizobium; species Bradyrhizobium manausense_D. The sequence goes on along the minus strand of NZ_JAFCLG010000003.1, from coordinate 219,131 downwards.
CATCGCCGATTACGGCACGGTCAATCCCGATTTCGGGACCATGAAGGACTTCAAGCGCTTCATCCAGGAAGCGCAGAAGCGCGGCCTGCGCGTCATCACCGAGCTCGTCGTCAACCACACCTCCGACCAGCATGACTGGTTCAAGCGCGCGCGCCGCAGCCCCGCGGGCTCGAGTGCCCGCGACTGGTATGTCTGGAGCGACACCGACCAGAAATACCAGGGCACGCGGATCATCTTCACCGACACCGAGAAGTCGAACTGGACCTGGGATCCCGAGGCCGGTGCGTTCTACTGGCATCGCTTCTTCTCGCATCAGCCCGATCTCAATTTCGACAATCCACGCGTCGTCAGCGCCATCATCCAGGTGATGAAGCGCTGGCTGGATGCCGGTGTCGATGGCTTCCGGCTCGATGCCATCCCCTATCTGTGCGAGCGCGAGGGCACCTCGAACGAGAACCTCCCGGAGACACATGCGATCATCAAGCGCCTGCGACAGGAGCTCGATGCCTATTCCAAGGGAAAGCTGCTGCTGGCCGAAGCCAATCAATGGCCGGAGGATGTGCAGGAATATTTCGGCCGCGGCGACGAATGCCACATGGCCTACCACTTCCCGCTGATGCCGCGCATCTACATGGCGATCGCGCAGGAGGACCGCTTCCCGATCACCGACATCCTGCGCCAGACGCCTGATATCCCGGCAAGCTGCCAATGGGCGCTGTTCCTGCGCAATCATGACGAGCTGACACTCGAGATGGTCACCGACGTCGAGCGCGACTATCTCTGGACCACCTACGCCAACGATCCCCGCGCCCGCATCAATGTCGGCATCCGCCGGCGGCTCGCGCCGCTGATGGACAATGACCGGCGCAAGATCGAGCTGATGAACTCGCTGCTGCTGTCCTTCCCCGGCACGCCGATCATCTATTACGGCGACGAGATCGGGATGGGCGACAATATCTATCTCGGCGACCGCAACGGCGTGCGTACGCCGATGCAGTGGAGCCCGGACCGTAATGGCGGCTTCTCCCGCGCCGATCCCGCACGCCTCTACGCGCCGCCGATCATGGACCCCGTCTACGGCTATGAATCTGTCAACGTGGAAGCGCAGTCGCGCAGCTTGTCCTCACAGCTCAACGCCACCAAGCGGCTGATCTCGGTGCGCAAGTCGACGCTGGCCTTCGGCCGCGGCACCATGACCTTCATCCGCCCGGCCAACCGCTCCGTGCTCGCCTATGTCCGGCAGTATCGCGACGAAGTCATCCTCTGCGTCGCCAATCTGTCGCGCGCGGCACAGGCGACCGAGCTCGACCTGTCGCCCTGGAAGGACCGCATCCCGCAGGAAATGCTCGGTCGCAGCCGCTTCCCGGCGATCGGCGAATTACCCTACATGATCACGCTGGGGCCCTACGGCTTCTATTGGTTCCAGCTCCAGGAGCGCGACAAGTCCGAGCCGGTGACGCCGAGCGCAGTGCCGGAATTCGAGACGCTGGTGGTCCCGGTCAATTCGAACTGGGTGTCGCTGGCGCGCGAGCGCGGCGTGTTCGAGCGCGACGTGCTGCCGGGCTTCCTGTCGCGGACGCGCTGGTATCCCGAGCACAATCCCAAGCGCATCCAGGCTACGCTGACCTCGGCGGTGCCGTTCAGCGACATCGGCGACAACAGGCCCTGGATCGCGTTCTTCGAGACGACGCAGGACGACAAAACGGCGCGCTACGTGCTGCCGATGCAAATCGAGTGGGTCCGCTTCGACCGCGAACGCTTCAATCCGAAGGCGCTCGCAGCTGTGCGCCAGGGTGCGCGCGAAGGCACACTGCTCGACGTCGCCACCGACCAGATCTTCATCGGGCTTTTCCTGCGAGGCCTGTCGCAGAAGCTGGTGGTAGAGGAGAACAATCTGCGGCTCGAGTTCAAGCCGACCAGCCTGTTCGCCGATTACACCGTCAAGGAGCCCGCGCGCATCCGTGCGGTTGAGCAGTCGAACAGCACCGCGCTGGTCGACAACCAGTATGTCGCCAAGATTTATCGCCGGCTCGAATGCGGCGTCAGCCCCGAGATCGAGATCGGCCATTATCTCACCGAGGTCGCCCGCTTTGCCCATGCGCCGGCGCTGCTCGGCAGCGTCGAGCTGGCCGAAGGCGACAATCGCAGCGCGATCGGCGTCCTGCACGCCTATGTCGAGAACCAGGGTGATGGTTGGGCCGTCACCACGGGCTATCTCGACCGCTATGTCGACGAGCAGCGGGTGCTCCCGCCGGGCGAGATGCACCCGCGGACCCAGGAGCAGGCGCCCTATCTGCACTTCATGGCCCAGATCGGCCGGCGGCTCGCAGAGCTGCACATGGCGCTCGCCGCGGCCAAGCCCGCCAATCTCGCCCCCGAGCCGATCGGCGCCGCGCACGTCAAGCGCTGGACCTCGGACCTCAAGGCGCGCGCCGAACGGGTGTTCGAGCGCCTCGCTGACATCAGGGATGGCCTGCGCGAGGCCGACCGTCCGCTGATCGATCAACTGGCCGCGGCATGGGCAGCCCTGTCCGACCGCCTCAATGCGCTCTTGCCATCCGACATCGGCGGGTTGAACATCCGTCATCATGGCGACTTCCGCCTCGGGCAAACTCTGATCGTGAAGGATGACATCTTCATCATCGATTTCGACGGCGATCCGCGGCTGCCGCTGGCCGACAAGCGGCGCAAACTGCCCGCCGCGCGCGACGTCGCGGGCCTGGTCCGCTCGATTGATCTTTCGGTTAACGCGGCCCTTAACCGGGCGCTCTCAGGCGGCAGTGACGAGCACGACCGGCTTGCCGCCGCGCTCGGCGAGTGGCGTGAACACGCTACGGCGAGCTTCCTGTCCGCCTATCGCGAGGCCATGACCGATCATCGGCTCTGGCCGAAGGACAAGCATTCGGCGGAAAGCATGTTAAGGTTTTTCCTGCTTGATCAAGCGTTCGACGAGGTAGAGTACGAGCTGTCGCACCGACCGGAGGGGCTCCATGCGCCGCTGACCGGCCTGCTTCGCATTCTGTCCAATGCCGAGAGCGAAGCCCATGCCTAAACTGCCAGCCGAAGCCTACGCCATCATCGAGGGCCGCCACTCCGACCCCTTCCACTATCTCGGCCTGCATCCCGAGGGCGACAAGAGCGTGGTCCGCGCCTTCCTGCCCGATGCCTCTGATGTCGAGGCGGTCGGTGAGCATGGCGAGGTCGCCCGGCTCGACCGCGTTCACGCGTCGGGCCTGTTCGTCGGCGCGCTGCCGAACGGCTCGCAGCGTTACCAGCTCCGCGCCAAATTCGGCGACAACGTCGTCGAGTTCGAGGACGCCTATCGCTTTCCCCCGATCCTGACGGATTTCGACCTCTATCTGCTCGGCGAAGGCACCCATCAGCGCCTCTATGACAAGCTCGGCGCGCATCCGATGCGGCTGGAGGGCATCGATGGCATCGGCTTCGTCGTGCTGGCGCCGAATGCGCGGCGCGTATCCGTGGTCGGCGATTTCAATTTCTGGGACGGGCGGCGGCACCCCATGCGGGTGCGAGGCGCCGGCTATTGGGAATTGTTCATCCCGAACGCCAAGGCTGGCGACCATTACAAATTCGAGATCATCGGGCCACACGGCCATTTGCTGCCGCTGAAATCCGATCCGATGGCGTTTGCCAGCGAAGTCAGGCCGAAGACCGCCTCCATCGTGTTCGACGAAGCGCAGCTGCCGCGCCCGCGCCCGGCGCCGGATGGCATCAACGCGCTGTCGGCGCCGATGTCGATCTACGAGGTTCATCTCGGCTCATGGCGGCGCAAGGACGGCAATGAATGGCTGACCTATCGCGAACTCGCCGAGCAACTGCCGGCCTATGCCCGCGACTTGGGTTTTACCCATCTCGAATTCCTGCCCGTCAGCGAGCATCCATTCGACGGCTCCTGGGGCTATCAGCCGACCGGGCTCTACGCACCGACCAGCCGCTTCGGCACGCCGGAAGACTTTGCCGCGCTGATCGATGCCTGTCATCGCGAAGGCATCGGCGTGCTGCTCGACTGGGTGCCCGGCCACTTCCCCGATGACCCGCACGGGCTCGGCAGCTTTGACGGAACGGCGCTGTACGAGCACGCCAATCCGCTGCAGGGTCGCCACCTGGACTGGGGCACGCTGATCTATAATTACGGCCGCACCGAAGTGACGAACTTCCTGGTCTCGAACGCGCTGTTCTGGCTGGAACGCTACGCCATCGACGGGCTGCGCGTCGATGCGGTCGCGTCGATGCTCTATCTCGACTACAGCCGCCCGCCCGGCGCCTGGATTCCGAATCAGTATGGCGGCCGCGAGAACATCGAGGCGATCAACTTCCTGCGCCGCTTCAACACCGAGCTGTTCGCACGCTTCCCGCAGGCGACCACGGCGGCGGAAGAATCCACCGCATGGCCGCAGGTCTCGCGTCCGGTCGAATTCGGCGGGCTCGGCTTCGGCTATAAGTGGAACATGGGCTGGATGCACGACACGCTGAACTACATCAGCAAGGATCCCATCCACCGCAAGCATCATCACGGCGAGATCCTGTTTGGCCTGCACTACGCCTTCTCGGAAAACTTCATCCTGCCGCTGTCGCATGACGAGGTCGTTCACGGCAAACGTTCGCTGCTCGGCCGCATGCCCGGCGACGAATGGCAGCGCTTCGCCAATCTGCGTGCCTATTACAGCTTCATGTTCGGCCATCCCGGCAAGAAGCTGCTGTTCATGGGCGGCGAGATCGCGCAAAGCCGCGAATGGAATCACGACCAGTCGCTCGACTGGCACCTGCTCGAATACAAGTATCATTCCGGCGTCCAGGCGCTGATCCGCGACCTCAACCGGCTGTATCGTGCCGTACCTGCGCTGCACCAGATGGACTGCGACCCAGCCGGCTTCGAATGGCTGATCACCAATGATGCCAACCGCAACGTGTTCGCCTGGCTGCGCAAGGGTCTTGACGAGAACGCGCGATGTCTTGTGGTGATCAATTTCTCGCCCAATGTCTACAGCGACTACCGCGTCCCCGTGCCCTTTGCCGGCAAATGGAAAGAGGTGCTCAACTCCGACTCCGCCCATTATGGCGGAACCAATGTCGGGAACATCGGCGAAGTGCAGACCATCGATGGCAAGGCACCCGAGCTCCGCCTCACCCTCCCACCGCTCGCTGCGATCTTCCTTGTTCCGGAAAGCTGACCGATGCGCCTGACTGCTGGATCGCCCGCACGGCTCGGTGCAAGCTGGGACGGACGCGGCACCAACTTTGCGCTGTTTTCCGCTCATGCCGAAAGGATCGAGCTGTGCCTCTTCGACAGCCAGGGCCGCCGTGAGCTCGAGCGCATCGAGCTACCGGAGCGAACCGAGGACGTCTGGCACGGCTATCTCAACGACGTGTCACCGGGACAGCTCTACGGCTATCGCGTGCACGGCCCGTACGAGCCTGAACACGGCCACCGCTTCAATGCCAACAAGCTGCTGCTTGACCCCTATGCCAAGCGGCTTGCCGGCCGGCTGGTCTGGAGCGATGCGCATTTCGCCTATCGCACCGGCTCAGCGCGCGAGGATCTGTCTTTCGACCGGCGCGACAATGCGCGCGGCATGCCAAAGGGCGTCGTGGTCGATGAGACCTTCAACTGGGGCCGGCGCGAGATCCGGCCCAACATCCCCTGGGAAGACACGATTATCTACGAGGCCCACGTCAAGGGCCTGACGCAGAAGCGCGACGACGTGCCGCCGAATTTGCGCGGCACCTATGGCGGGCTGTCGTCACCGGCGATGATCGAGCACCTGAAGAAGCTCGGTGTGACGACCGTCGAGCTGCTGCCGATCCACAGCTTCGTCGACGACCGCGTGCTGGTTGAGAAGAAGCTCGTCAATTACTGGGGCTACAACACGCTCTCGTTCTTCGCGCCGGAGCAGCGCTACGCCCAGGACAATGCCCTCGATTCCTTCCGCACCACCGTCGCGCGTCTGCACGATGCCGGCATCGAGGTGATGCTGGATGTCGTCTATAACCACACCGCCGAGGGCAATCACCTCGGTCCGACGCTGTGCTATCGCGGCATCGACAACGCTTCCTATTACTGGCTGAACCGCGAGAACCCCCGCTATTACGACGACTTCACCGGCTGTGGCTCGTCGGTGAATCTGACACATCCGCGCGTGCTGCAGATGGTGATGGACAGCTTGCGCTACTGGGTCGAGGTCTGCCATGTCGACGGCTTCCGCTTCGACCTCGCCACCACTCTCGCGCGCGGCCCGAACGGTTTTGAACGCGGCAGCTCGTTTCTCACCGCGATCCGGCAGGATCCGGTGCTCGCCACCGTCAAGCTGGTCGCTGAACCCTGGGACCTCGGCCTGGGCGGCTACCAGGTCGGCGCATTCCCTTCGCAATGGTCGGAGTGGAACGATCGCTATCGCAGCGCCATGCGCCGCTACTGGAGCGGCGAAGGCAGCCTGATCGGCGACATCTCCAGCCGCATGACGGCCTCATCCGACCTGTTCAACCACGACGGGCGGCGGCCGCGCGCCAGCATCAACCACATCACCGTCCATGACGGGTTCACGCTGGCCGACCTCTTCAGCTACAACGAGAAGCACAATGAGGCCAACGGCGAGGACAATCGCGACGGCTCCAGCGACAACCACAGCAACAATTGCGGTGTCGAAGGTCCGACCGACGATCCTAAAATCCTCGCCTTGCGCCGCCAGCTTCGCAAGAACGTGCTGGCTTGCCTGATGCTGGCGCAGGGCGTTCCGCTGCTCCTTGCCGGCGACGAGGTCGGCAACACGCAATCCGGCAACAACAACGCCTATTGTCAGGACAACGAGGTCGGCTGGGTCGGCTGGGACAATCTCGGCAAGGACGGCGACGACATGGTCGATTTCGTCTCTGGTCTCGCCGAGATCCGCCGGAAATTCTCGCAGCTGCGCAGCCATCGCTGGCTCGACGGCCGGCCGAAGGACGGCATCTCCTACGGCGCGCTATGGCTGACGCCTGACGGCAACGAGATGACGGAGAGCGACTGGACATTCCCGGATGGGCGGTTCCTCTCTTATGTGATGGGGCCAATGGAACCGGGCAGCGCCGCGATCTTTATTGTCTTGAACGCCGCCCCCGAAGAGATCGCATTCAAATTGCCCAAAATGCCCGAATACAAGAGCTGGCAGCAGATCCTGAACACGACGGATGCCAAGCTGAACAACGTTGATTTCCAGTCGGGAAGCGACAGCAAGGCGCCACCACGCTCCGTGCTCGCCTTCGCGGGGGCACCATGAGGCCATCGTTCGGCGCGAAGCCGACCAGGGACGGCGTGTCATTCCGCTTGTGGGCGCCCGGTGCGCGCCGCGTCGATCTGCTGCTCGAAAGACGACACGCCATGCAGCGCCGGCAGGATGGCTGGTATGTCGCCGACATCGCCGGCCTGCCGGTCGGAAGCACCTACAGGTTCCGCATCGACGACGAGATCGACGTACCCGATCCGGCTTCGGCGTTCCAGCCGGAGGATGTGTTCGGCCCCAGCGAGGTGATCGATCACGACGCTTTTGATTGGCGCGCGAGAGACTGGCGTGGCCGCCCCTGGGAAGAGACGGTGCTGATCGAGACCCATGTCGGCACCTTCACCAACGATGGCACCTACCGCGCGATGATCGACAAACTCGATCATCTCGTCTCGACCGGCATAACCGCACTGGAGCTGATGCCGCTGGCCGATTTCGCCGGCCGTCGCGGCTGGGGCTATGACGGCGTGCTGTGGTACGCGCCCGACAGCGCCTATGGCCGGCCTGATGAGCTGAAGACGCTGATCGACGAAGCGCATCTGCGCGGGCTGATGGTGTTCCTCGACGTCGTCTACAATCACTTCGGCCCCGAAGGAAATTATCTCGGCCGCTATGCGCCAAGCTTCTTCACCGACGCGCACACGCCCTGGGGCAGCACGATCGATTATCGCGTGCCGCAGGTGCGTGCTTTCGCGGTCGAGAACGCGCTGTCCTGGCTCACCGACTATCGCTTCGACGGCTTAAGACTCGATGCCGCCAACCACATCATGGCGATCCCCGGCGAGCAATCGATGCTGCACGACCTCAGCGTCGCTGCCGGTGAGCTCGCCAAGGCCACGGGGCGGCACATCCATCTGGTGCTGGAGAATGGCGACAACCGTGCCAGCGTGCTCGATTCCGCGCAGGAGCCGCCCAACGGCAAATATCGCGCACAATGGAACGATGATTACCACCACGTCTGGCACGTGATGCTGACCGGCGAGCACGCCGGCTATTACGGCGACTACCAGACGCCGCGCATGGACCTCGCACGCGCGCTCGCCTCGGGCTTCGTCTACCAGGGCGAGATTTCGGAGTTCTGGGGCAAGAAACCGCGCGGCGAGCCGAGCGGCGAGCTGCCACCGGCGACCTTCGTCAACTTCCTGCAGAACCACGACCAGATCGGCAATCGGCCACTCGGCGACCGGCTGGAGCATCTGGTACCTCCACGGCAGATCGAAGCTGCGCTTGCCGTGACGCTGCTCGCGCCGATGGTGCCGATGCTGTTTCAAGGCGAGGAATGGGGCTCGAAGGCGCCCTTCCCGTTCTTCTGCGATTTTCAGGGTGGCCTCGCCGAGGCCGTGCGCGAAGGCCGCAAACGAGAATACGCCTGGGCCTACGACGTCTACGGCGACGACGTGCCGGATCCGCTTGATCCCGCGACACCACAATCGGCGGTGCTCGACTGGACCGGTCGCTCGCCGGAGCAGGACGCGCGGCTTGCGCTGGTGCGCGAGTTGCTCGCGCTTCGCCGCAAGGAGATCATGTCGCGGTTGAAGGGCGCGCGATTCGGCAATGCCGAGGCTGAAGACAACGGCTTGCTCACGGCGCACTGGCGCATGGGCGACGGCACCACACTGGGCCTGATTGCCAATCTATCGGACAAAGACATCACCCATCCCAACGATATTGCGGGCACGCCGATCTGGGGCGACGTGGCCGGCGGCCGACTTCCGCCCTGGTCGGTGGTCTGGCATATCGGAGGTTGATATGACTTCCGCGATCCCTCTGGCGACCTACCGGCTCCAGCTCACCGCGGATTTCGACTTCGACAAGGCGGCCTCGGTCGTGCCTTACCTCAAGGCGCTCGGGATCACGCATCTCTACGCCTCGCCGGTGATGAAGGCCCGCAAGGGCTCGACCCACGGCTATGACACCGTCGATCACAGCCAATTCAATCCCGAACTCGGTGGCGAGGCCGGCTTTGCCCGGCTGAGCGAGGCGCTGAAGGCGCACGACCTCGGCCTCATCATCGATTTCGTGCCGAACCATGTCGGCGTGCACTTTGCCGACAATCCGTGGTGGCTGGACGTGCTGGAGTGGGGACAGGCCTCGCCGCACGCGGTCTCCTTCGACATCGACTGGGATCAATTGCCCCACCGCGCCCGCGTCGGCGTGCTGCTGCCGATTCTCGGCGCATCCTATGGCGAGTCGCTCGAGCGCGGCGAGATCGAGCTGCGCTACGATCCCGACGAGGGCAGCTTTTCCGCCTGGTACTTCGAGCACCGCCTGCCGATCGCGCCCGAGCGCTATGGCGAGATCTTGCGGATGATGGTGAAGGAGGCGGACGCCGCCGATACCGTGGCCGGCAAACGCTTGCTCTCGCTCGCCGCCCGCTACAAGGGCCTGCGCCAGCCCAGCCGCAAGGACGCTCCCGCCTTCAAGGCCGAGCTGAAGGAAATCGCGGGCGCTGCGGACATCATCGCGCACGGCCTCGACGCCTATCGCGCGGCAAAAGATCGTCCGGCGCAGACATTGGCGCTGCATCATCTGCTGGAGCGGCAGAACTACAAGCTCGGCCACTGGCGGCTCGCCTCCAGCGACATCAATTATCGCCGCTTCTTCGACGTCAACGGGCTCGCCGGCCTGCGCGTCGAGGACGCCAGCACATTCGCCGCCACGCACCGGCTGGTGAAACAACTCGTCACCGAGGGCAAACTGCAAGGCATCCGCCTCGACCATATCGACGGCTTGCGCGATCCCGCGCAATATTGCCAGCGGCTGCGCCGGCTGGTGCGCGATGCGCAAGGCGCAACAAGACCGTTCTACACGGTGATCGAGAAGATCCTGTGCGAGCAGGAGAAGCTGCCGCATTTTGCCGGGGTTCAGGGCACCACCGGCTATGAATGGATGAACGCGATCACCCAGGTGCTGGTCGAGCCGAAGGGGCTGGAGGCGCTGGACGAGACCTGGCGGCAGATCAGCAACCGGCCGCCGCGGCTTGCGCCCTACGTCAAGGAGGCCAAACGGCGCGTGCTGGAGACGCTGCTGACCAGCGAGTTCATCGTGCTGACGCGCCTGCTCGCACGCATCGCCAACGGGCACTACTCCACCCGCGATTTCTCCGCCGACAGCCTGCGGCAGGCGCTCGAACTCTACGTGCTTCACTTCCCGGTCTATCGCACCTATCTGACGCATAGCGGCCCGACCGCGCTCGACCGAAAACTGATCGACGACACCATCGCGCGCGCGCGCGCGGAATGGTTCGCCGCCGATGAAGGCATTTTCGACTTCCTGCGCGATGCGCTGACGATGGACCTGCTCAAGCCCGGCCGCCCGCCGCACGGCGCCCCGCGCGTGCGCCGCTTTGCGCTGAAGGTGCAGCAGTTCACCGGGCCGATGATGGCCAAATCGCTCGAGGACACAGCGTTCTACCAATACCACCGGCTGCTCGCGTTGAACGAGGTCGGCGGCGATCCCGCGAGCAAAGGCCTCGCCATTCCCGCCTTCCACGAAGCGATGCGGGCCCGCGCCCGGGAATGGCCGCAAGGCATGACGGCGACCGCCACCCACGACACCAAGCGCGGCGAGGACGCCCGTGCACGGATCGCGGCGCTGAGCGAAGTTCCCGGCGAATGGGCGAGCTCCGTGGCGCGCTGGAAAGTGCTGAATGCGCCGCATCTTGCGCTCAACGGCAATCTGCGCGCGCCGTCGACAACGTTCGAGTACATGCTCTACCAGACCCTGATCGGCGCCTGGCCTCACGAGGAACCGGATGCCGGTTTCGCCGAGCGAATCCAGGCTTATGCGCTGAAGGCCGCGCGCGAAGGCAAGGAAGAGACAAGCTGGCTCAATCCGCATCAGGCGTATGAGGACGGCATCAGCAGCTTCATCGAGAAGATTCTCGATCCCACACGGTCAGGGGAATTCCTGGAGGGGCTTCAGGCGCTCGCCCGCCGCATCGCGTTACTCGGGGCGCTGAACTCGCTCAGCCAACTGACGCTGAAGGCGACACTGCCTGGCGTACCCGACTTTTATCAGGGGACCGAGTTCTGGGACCTGTCGCTGGTTGATCCCGACAACCGCCGCCCGGTGGATTTTGTCGCGCGCCAGGCAGCGCTGAATTCGCTGGAAACATCGGATTGGCGGAACCTGATCAATACCTGGCCGGACGGACGGCTCAAACTGGCCTGGACGCGACATCTGCTGAAGCTTCGTACCGAGCTCGCCGGCGTCTTTGCGCGGGGCGAGTATCAGCCGCTCGACGTCCGCGGCGCGCACGCCGATCATGTCATCGCGTTTGTCCGCCGCCATGGCCGCGAAGCCGCGATCGTCGTGGTTGGACGCCAGTTCGCGCCGCTCACGCAAGCTGGCCGGCAATGGCCTGTGCCGGAGGGACTTGACGCGACCGTCGACATTTCCGGCTATGCCGCGCCGGACCTTGCGGGCAACGAACTGCCGGTTGCCCAGGCGTTCCGTGACCTTCCTGCGGCAGTCATCCCAGCCCGCACGGCAAGCGCCGTCCGGCCTGCGCGGCATCGCGTCGGCGCGTGAGGCTACTTGCCACCGTCCTTCGTCAGCAGCAGCTGTCCGCGCTTGCGGATCATCGTCTGTGCCATCTCGGCAAAGCGCTGCAATAGCCACGGCAGCACCACCTCGACCTTCACATGATCATCGGCGACATCGACCCGGCCGCTCGCAATCTGTCCCATTGCGCGGATGCGGAAATTCATGGTGTCGCCGCTCCAGCGCTCCTCCTCGACCTGGATCACGGGGATGCTCGCCGCGGCGCGGCCGAGCCCGGTCTTGAGCCGGCGCACGGCCTCTTCGCGGCCCAGGCGGTGCGGAATGGAAACGACAAGCGGTGCTGACATGGCCCTGCCCTGTGCTGACTGATCCTCACATAGTCATGCCGGGCAGGGCTGCAAAGGTTCCATGCAAGTTGGGACCTGTCGTCCCGTTTCAAATTCGGAACTTTCAAACCTGCGGCAAGTTGCCCTCCCGCAACGGACAGGTGCAAACGACCCTTTCGAGAAGGGCTGGAGGAGATTCGCATGTCTATCGGTACCATCATTCTGATCATCTTGGTCATCGCGCTGCTCGGCGGCTTTAGCGGCATCGGCGGCGGCCCGTTCTACGGCACCGGCTATTACGGCGGCGGCGGTCTCGGGCTCATCATCGTCATTCTGCTGATATTGCTGCTGATGGGGCGGATCTGACGACGCTGTCGTAGGGTGGGTTAGCGAAGCATAACCCACCTCTTCGGCCTCAGCGGATACAAACAATGGTGGGTTACGCCTTCGGGCTAACCCACCCTACTTCTGTTTCGCAGCAAGCTTCTTCATCGCCGCCTTGATCGACGAGGCCGCATCATCATAGCCATCCCACGCCTTCGATCGCGACAATAGCCCCGGCACGGTTCTCACCGTGAACTTGTTCGGATCAAGATCGCTCTTCACCTGTGCCCAGGTCACCGGCATCGACACCGTCGCGCCATCGCGGGCACGCGGCGACAGCGGAGCCACGGCCGTCGACATCCGATCGTTGCGCAAATAGTCGAGAAAGATCTTCCCGCTGCGCAGCTTCTTCGACATGTTGAGCAAATAGCGCTCGGGATCGTCATCCGCCATCCACTGGCAGACGCCTTGCGCAAACGCCTTGGCTTCCTTCCAGCTCACTTTGTCACGCGCGCCATGGAGAAGCGGCACCACCACGTGCAGGCCCTTGCCGCCCGTGGTCTTGCAAAAGCTCTCCATTCCGACATCGCCAAGCCGCTGCCGCATCTCCTTGGCCGCCTCGACGACGTCGGCAAACTTCACGTCCGGCGCGGGATCGAGATCGAACACCAGCCGGCCCGGCGTGTCATAGGCGCCAGGCGCGCAATTCCAGGGATGCAGCTCGACACCGCCGATCTGCGCCACTGCGGTAAGGCCCTCAACGCGATCGATCTGCAAGTAAGGCTTGCGATCGCCGGAGACTTTTGCGAGCTCGAGCAGGTTCGAAGTCCCTTGCATCGCATGACGCTGGAAGAATTTTTCGCCGCCGATGCCGTCGGGGGCGCGCAGGATCGAACAGGGCCGCCCCTTGATATGCGCGATCATCCAGACGCCGACAGCTTCGAAATAGCGCGCGAGATCCAGCTTCGTGACGCCTTCACCGTCGCCACCATCAGGCCACAGCTCCTTCTCCGGCTTCGAGATGACGACGCCCATGACCTCGGCGGTGCCCTTCCCTTTCGCGGACTGCGCTGTAACGCGCTTTCTGGCAGACGGCTGCGCGAGCTTGATATCGACAGGCGTCTCCGCCTCGACCTCCTCGGCCGGCTTGTCCTGCCGCAGGCCCTTGAAGGCGGCCTGGCGGATGTTGCCGTCGGCGGTAAAGCCGGCGAATTCAATCTCCGCCACCAGCTCCGGCTTGACCCAATGCACATCGCGCGTCTTCTTTGGCGCGTTTTTGCCGCCAAACGGGCTTTCGCTCGATGCAGCCTCTTTCAGCAACGGCATGATGCGCTTGACCTTGTCGGCGCCGAAACCGGTGCCGACCATGCCGACAAAAGCGAGATGATCGCCACGATGCACGCCGGCCATCAGCGAGCGGAATTTTCCATTGGTGGTCTTGTAGCCCCCAATCACGACCTCATGGCCGGCCCGGCACTTCGCCTTGGTCCAGCCCTCGGTACGGCCGGAGCGATAGGGCGCACCCAGCTTCTTGGACACCACGCCTTCGAGCTCGAGCTTGCAGGCCGATTGCAGCACCGCATCGCCGCCATTCTCGAAATGCTCGACATAGCGGATCTGGCTGGACTTCTTCTTGCGGGCTTCCAGCAGCGCCTTGAGGCGCGCCTTGCGCTCGCCGAGCGGCAGGCGGCGATAATCGAGGCCTCCGGCGAACAGGAGGTCGAAGGCAAAGAAGACCAGCTCCTCGGTCTTGCCATCGGATAACGCAGCTTGCAGCGAAGAAAAGTTCGGCGCGCCGTTGTGGTCCAGCGCGACGATCTCGCCGTCGATCAAGGCGTCGGGAAGCCCGCCGGCCTCCTTCGCAATCGACGCGAACTTGCCGGTCCAGTCGAGACCCTTGCGCGTCTTCAGCGTCGCTTCGCCGTCCTCGACACGAAGCTGGACGCGGTAGCCGTCGAACTTGATCTCGTGGCACCAGCCGTCGCCTGCCGGTGGCCGCTCGACCGGCGTGCAGAGCTGCGGCACGACGAAGTCCGGCATCTCCGAGATTTTCTTGGCCGTCGTCGCTATGGTCGTTTGCTGCTTCGAGGACCTGGTCTTTTCAATCCTGGCGCTCTTCAGCGCGGTGCGAGGTGCCGGCTTGACCGTGCGTCCCTTCGCCTCGTCGGCGCGGTTGGATTGCCAGACGGCGTCGGCCTTGCCGGAGCCCTTCGCCAGCATGAACGGCTTTGGCGCGCGGCCCTTGCCTTCGGCGATCTGCTGCATGGCGCGGCCGGAGGCCACCGATTTGTCCTCCGTCAGGATATCTTCGTCCTCGCTGGCATATTCGTCGCGATGCTTGATCAGCAGCCAGTTGGTGCGCCTCTCGCCACCGCGGTTGCGCATGCGCACGAGCACCCAGCTGCCATGCAGCTTGTCGCCATGCAGGGTGAATTTGAGGTCGCCCTTCTTGAAGCCGGCTTCGGGATCATCGGATTCCCAGGTGCCGCGGTCCCACAGCATGACCGTGCCGCCGCCATATTGTCCCTCCGGAATCGTTCCTTCGAAATCGCCATAGTCGAGCGGATGGTCCTCGACCTCGACGGCCAGCCGCTTGTCGTGCGGATTGAGCGAAGGGCCCTTCGTCACCGCCCAGGATTTGAAAACGCCGTCGAATTCGAGCCTGAGGTCGTAATGCAGCCGGGTTGCGTCATGCTTCTGGATCACGAAGCGCCGCTGTTTCGAGGGCGCCACTGCGGCCTTGCCCGACGGTTCGGGCGTCTTCTCGAAATTACGCTTCTTTCGGTAAGTGGAGAGTTTTTGCAGCACGACCGGTCCCGCTTCTCTTTCGGTATTCAGCCTACACGGCAAAAGTCCCGCCCGGAACCAAAACCCGATGGCGCGGTTGGGGTTCCAAAACGCGTTGAAATCACTGGAGAATGATATGGCCCCGCGCGCCTATTGGAAGGGAACGCTGAAACTGTCGCTGGTGAGCTGCCCGGTCGTGCTCTATCCGGCGACCACCGCGGCCGAGAAGACTCGGTTTCACATGATCAACCGCGAGACCGGCAACCGGCTCAAGCAACAGATGGTGGATGCCGAGACCGGCGACGTGGTCGAAAGCGACCAGAAGGGGCGCGGCTACGAGCTGCGCAAGGGCAAATATGTCGAGATCGAGCCGGAGGAGCTCGAGGCCGTCCAGATCGAGAGCAATCACACCATCGACATCGAAAGCTTTGTGCCGCGTGAGGAGATCGACCAGCGCTATCTCAACCATCCCTATTACGTCGCCCCCGACGGCAAGGCCGCGATCGACGCCTTTGCCGTGATCCGCGACGCCATGAAGGACCAGGACCGCGTGGCGCTCGCCAAGATCGTGCTGACCAATCGCGAGCATATCATCGCCATCGAGCCGCGCGGCAAGGGCTTGCTCGGCACCACGCTGCGTTTTCCCTATGAGCTGCGCGACGAAGATCAATTCTTTGACGACATCAAGAGCCCGAAGATCACCAAGGATATGGTCGAACTCGCCGGCCATATCCTGCACACCAAGGCGGCGCATTTCGATCCGGGCAAGTTCAAGGACGAATACGAGACCGCGCTGAAGGCGCTGGTGAAACGCAAGGCGAGCGGCAAGAAGATTGAACTCCCCGAGCCGGAGGAGCGTCCGAGCAACGTCATCAACCTGATGGATGCGCTGAAGCAGAGCCTGAAGGGGCGCGGCGGCAAGACGGCGGCAAAGTCGCGTGCGCGGCGTTCAACGGGGCGGCAGCGACCTGCGAAGAAGGCGCACCGGGCGACGGCTCGGCAGAGCAAGGCAGGCTAGCTCTCGTTCCCGTCATTCCGGGGCACCTCGAAGAGGCGAACCCGGAATCTCGAGGTTCTCAGGTGCGCAAGCGCACCATAATTCAATGCTTCGCATCGCCGCGGAACGACGATGACTCAATCTCCCGACTTCAGCCGGTACCCGATCCCCGTCTCGGTCAGCACATATTGCGGCCGCTCCGGATCGGCTTCGATCTTCTGGCGGAGCTGACGGACATAGACGCGCAAATATTGCGCGTCGGTGAGCTCGTCCCAGAGCTCCTTGAGCAGGAAGCGGTGGGTCAGCACCTTGCCGGCGTGCTGGACCAGCACGCGCAGGAGGTCATATTCCTTCGGCGACAGTTTGACCTCGCGCTCGCCGAGCTTGACGATGCGGCGGACGAGATCGACCGAGAGATCGCCGGTGCGAAACACCGGACGCTCGCCCTGCACCTGCAACTGGTGCCGCAGGGCTGCGCGCAGGCGCGCCAGAAGCTCGTCCATGCCGAACGGCTTGGTCAGATAATCGTCGGCGCCGAGATCGAGCGCCTGTACCTTGCCGGCCTCGTCGCCGCGACTCGACAACACCACGATCGGCACGTTCTCGTTGCGAGCGCGGATCGTTCGCAGCAGCTCGTGACCCTGGATGTCGGGCAAGCCGAGATCGAGGATGATCAGCGCGGGCTCTTCGCCGAGCTTCTCGAGCGCGATCTTCCCGTTCGACGCCTCCAGTATTTCGTAGCCCTGCGTCGTAAGCCCCATCCGCAGCAATTTGCGGATTGGCGGCTCGTCGTCGACCACCAAAACCTTGATCGGGGCAGCACTCATGCGGCGGTATCCAATGCCTTGGTCTGCGCCGGAACCGGCAGACGGATGGTGAGAACAGCGCCGCTTCGGTCGCTGCGATTGGCGGCGGAGATCGAGCCGTGCATCGCCTCGACGAAGCCGCGCGAGATGGCGAGGCCAAGCCCGGTGCCGGGCCGGACATGGTCGCCCTTCTGCACGCGGTAAAACTTGTCGAACACGCTCTCGAGTTCGTCGGGCGGAATGCCGGCGCCTTCGTCGGCGATATCAAGCACCACCTGGTCGCGCTCGCGGCGGCTCTTGATAGCGATCGTCGTCTCGGACGGCGAATATTTCGCAGCATTGTCGAGCAGATTGAACAATACCTGCTCGAACAGCACGGCATCGAGCTCCAGCATCGGCAGATCGGCGGCCAGAACCAGCTCGACCTTGTGGGCAGTGAGGATTTTTGAGGCCCGCCGCAGCGCGCTGCCGACGATCTCGCCGAGATCGTGCAGCGCCGTGTTGGGCACGATGGCACCGGACTCGAGCTTGGTCATATCGAGCAGATTGGCGATGAAGCGGTTGAGCCGCTCGGACTCGTCGATCACGGTCGCAAGCAAATCGCGCTTCTCGGTGTCGGACAGCGCACCGGCGAGATCGCGCATGGTCGAGGCTGCACCCAACACAGAGGCGAGCGGCGTCTTCAGGTCGTGCGAGATCGAGGTCAACAGGGCCGAGCGCAGCCGCTCGGATTCGACCGTGCGCTTGACGCGGTCCATGTCCTCGACGAGCAGCACGCGCTCGATTGCGAGCGCGCCCTGATCCACCAGCGCGTCCAGCAGCCGGCGCTGGTCCGGCGTCAGCAGCGGACCGGTGCGGTCGTTGTCGATGCCGATGACGCCGATCGGACCGCGCCCGGTGCGCATCGGCAGGAACAGCCGCTTGGCGCCCGGCAGCGTATCGGAACCGCGACCGGCGGGGCGGTCGTTGCTCCAGGCCCAGTTGGCGGCGGCAAGATCGGCCTGGTCGAGCTGATCCTCCGGCGGATAGCCTGACTTCACCGTCAAGAGCCCGTCCTCGGGCAGCAACAGCACCACACGCACCTTCAGCATCAAAGCGATCTGATAGGCCGAGGCCCACAGCACATCGTCGAGCGTGGCCGTGCCGGCAAGCTTGCGGCTGAAGGCATAGAGCTGCTCGGTGGTCCTGATGCGGCCAATCGCGGTGTCGGCCTGCGTGCGCACGCGCGCGGCGACATTTGACACGATCATCGCAACCACCATGAACAGCACGAAGGCGGCGACATTGGTCGGATCGGTGATCGTGAACGTGTAGATCGGTGGCAGGAAGAAGAAATTGTAGGACAGCGAGGCCGCGACAGTCGCAAGCAGGGACGGCCAGAGCCCGTAACGCACCGCAACCGCCACCACCGCAGTCAGCAGCACGAGGTCAACGTTCTCGATGCCGAACCGTGGCTGGATCAACTCGGCCGCACCGAGGCCGAGCAGCACGATGCCGAGCGCCTTCAGATAGGGCAGCGGATTGAACGGCTCGGACCGCGCGGCGGTCTGGACCGCCGTGTTGGGCACCCCCTCCTCCGCCAATTCGTCGCCGGGAATGACGTGGACACTGATATTGCCGGCGCGGCGCACCAGATCGTGCACGACCGAGCCGCGCGTCATCTCGAACCAACGCGAGCGCGTCGACTTGCCGATCACGATCTGGGTGACGTTGTTGCCTTGCGCGAAATTGATGACGTCGTCGGCGATGCGCCGGCCGACGGCCGGGATGGTCAGCGCCTCCGCGCCCAGCGATTCCGCCAGCCGCAGCGTATCGGCAAGCCGGTCGCGCTGCTCGTCGGAGAGCTGGAGCGAGCGCCGAGTCTCGATCGAGATCGCGGTGAACGGTGCGTGCAGCCGGTCGGCCAGCCGTTTGGTGTAGCGCACGAGCCCCGCGGCACGCGGGTCTTCGCTGACGCAGACCAGGATACGTTCGCCCGCGGCCCAGGGACCGGCGATGGCGTTGGCCTGCATATGGTTGAGGAGCTGTTCATCGACCCGATCGGCCGTGCGCCGCAGCGCGAGCTCGCGCAGAGCCGTGAGGTTGCCCGGCGAGAAATAATGCTCGAGCGCCCGCTCGGCCTGCTTCGGCACATAGACCTTGCCCTCGCGCAGCCGCTGGATCAGGTCGTCGGGCGTGAGATCGATCAACTCGATCGCATCGGCGCGGTCGAACACCGAATCCGGAACCGTCTCGCGCACGCGCACATGGGTAATCTGGGCGACGACGTCGTTCAGGCTCTCGATGTGCTGGATGTTGACGGCGGTATAGACGTCGATGCCGTGGGAGAGCAGCTCCTCGACATCGAGATAGCGCTTCGGATGGCGGCTGCCGGCCGCATTGGTGTGGGCGAGTTCGTCGACCAGCGCGATTTTCGGCCGCCGCGCGATCACGGCGTCGAGGTCCATCTCCTCGACGATCTGGCCACGGTAGTCGAACTTCTTGCGCGGGATCACTTCGAGCCCCCGCACCAGCGCCTCGGTCTCGGCGCGGCCATGGGTCTCGACGAAGCCGACCACGACATCGACACCGGCCTTGCGCCTGGCGTGGGCGCTTTGCAGCATCTCGTAGGTCTTGCCGACGCCGGGAGCGGCGCCGACGAAGATTTTCAGCTTGCCGCTCGCGCTCTCCTCCCGGCGCGCGGCTTCCAGCAGCGCCTCCGGCGACGGACGTTGTTCGGGATCGCGGCGCTGTTGAACCATCAGGCCAATATAATCGCCCTTATATTCCTAGCCTAGAGCGCTACTTCGCGGACGCACGATCCAGCGCGAGATTGAGCGCCAGAACGTTAACCCTGGGTTCGCCGAGCAGGCCAAGGAGACGGCTCTCGGTGTTCGAGGCGACGAGCGCCTTAAGCGAGTCTTCCGACATATTGCGCGCCTTGGCGACGCGCGGCAGCTGGAATTGCGCCGCTTCCGGCGAAATATGGGGATCGAGACCGCTGGCAGAGGTCGTGACCAGATCGACGGGTACGGCGGCGTTCGGATTTTCGGCCTTCAGCTTGTCGACGTCCTCCTTCAGCCGGTCGGCCAGCGCCTTGCTGGTCGGGCCGAGATTCGAGCCTCCGGAATTGGCGGCGTTGTAGGGCGCCGGGACGGTCTTGGTCGAATCATTGGGGTCCGGCGCCAGCGTCGCCGAGGGACGGCCGTGGAAATATTTGTCGTCCTTGAATTCCTGCCCGATCAGGGCGGAGCCGACCACCTTCCCGTCCTTTTCGATCAGGCTGCCTTGCGCCTTGGCGGGAAAGATCGCGCCGGCAATGCCGGTCATCGCGAGCGGATAGGCCAGGCCCGTGATGGCGGTGAGCACCAGCAGGAGGACGATGGCGGGGCGAATTTCTCTGAGCATGTATATCTCCTATTTGTCGTCGTCATTGCGAGCGAAGCGAAGCAATCCAGAGTCTTTCCGGAGAGGCAGTCTGGATTGCTTCGGCGCCAGCGCAAAAATTGCTCCGCAATTTTGTCGCGGGCTCCTCGCAACGACGGGGTTAGGCCAGGTGCAAGGCGACAACGACGAGGTCGATGGCCTTGATGCCGATGAAGGGAATGACGATACCGCCGAGCCCGTAGATCAACAGGTTGCGGCGGAGCAACGCACCGGCACCGACGGCTCGATAGGCTACGCCTTTCAGCGCCAGCGGGATCAGGCCGATGATGATGAGCGCGTTGAAGATGATCGCCGACAGGATGGCGCTCTGCGGGCTCGACAGGTTCATGACGTTGATCACGCCAAGCTGCGGATAGAACGCCAGGAACATTGCCGGGATGATCGCAAAGTATTTTGCGACGTCGTTGGCGATCGAGAAGGTCGTCAGCGCACCACGCGTCATCAGGAGCTGCTTGCCGATCTCGACCACCTCGATCAGCTTGGTGGGATTGGAGTCGAGGTCGACCATGTTGCCGGCCTCGCGCGCGGCCTGCGTGCCGGTGTTCATGGCGACACCGACATCGGCCTGCGCCAGCGCCGGCGCATCGTTGGTGCCGTCGCCGCACATGGCCACCAGCTTGCCCTTGGCCTGCTCGTCGCGGATCAGCTTGAGCTTGTCCTCGGGGGTTGCCTGCGCCAGGAAATCGTCGACGCCGGCTTCCGCCGCAATCGCGGCTGCCGTCATCGGATTGTCGCCGGTGATCATGACGGTACGGATGCCCATGCGACGCAGCTCGGCGAAACGTTCGCGGATGCCACCCTTGACGATATCCTTGAGCTGGATGACGCCGAGCAGACGGCCGTCCTTCGCAACCGCAAGCGGCGTGCCTCCGGCCTTCGCAATTTCGTCCGCGATGGTCTGGATCTCGCGACCGATATCCGACAGCGCAGCAGGTTGGATGGCCCGAGCCGTATTGCCGGACGCCACGGCCAGCGGCGCGCCGCCGCCGACATGGTTGAGCATCGCATCGACCGCGCCCTTGCGGACCGACGATCCGCCGGCATCGACGCCGCTCATGCGGGTCTGGGCCGTAAACGGGATGAAGGTCGCGCCCAACTCGGCCATATCGCGGCCACGGATGCCATACTTCTCCTTCGCCAGCACGACGATCGAACGGCCTTCCGGCGTTTCGTCGGCAAGCGAGGCGAGCTGGGCGGCGTCCGCCAGCTCCTGCTCCGTCACACCCCGCACGGGGCGGAACGCGGTCGCCTGGCGGTTACCGAGCGTGATGGTGCCGGTCTTGTCGAGCAGCAGCGTATCGACGTCACCGGCGGCCTCGACGGCGCGGCCGGACATGGCCAGCACGTTGAAGCGAACGAGACGATCCATGCCGGCGATGCCGATGGCAGAGAGCAGAGCTCCGATGGTTGTCGGGATCAGCGTCACGAACAATGCGACCAGCACGACCACCGAGATCGAGCCGCCGGCATAAGCGGCATAGCTCGGGATGGTGACGGTGGCGAACACGAAGATGATGGTGAGGCCGGCGAGCAGGATGTTGAGCGCAATCTCGTTCGGGGTCTTGGCCCGCTCGGCGCCCTCGACCAGCTTGATCATGCGGTCGATGAAGGTCGAACCCTGGGCTGCCGTGATGCGGACACGGATCCAGTCGGACAGCACCTGGGTGCCGCCGGTCACTGCCGACCGGTCGCCACCGGACTCGCGGATGACAGGGGCGGATTCGCCGGTGATGGCGGCTTCGTTGACGGACGCCACGCCCTCGATCACCTCGCCGTCGGACGGGATGGTATCCCCTGCCTCGACCAGCACGATGTCGCCGACCTTCAGGCTCGTGCCCGGCACGAGCTTGTAGTCCTGGCCTGCACCATTCAGGAGCTTGGCCTGGCTTTCGGTGCGGGTCTTGCGCAGCGAATCCGCCTGCGCCTTGCCGCGCCCTTCGGCCACGGCTTCAGCGAAATTGGCGAACAGCACAGTGAACCAGAGCCAGAGGATGATCTGGAAGGTGAAGCCGAGATTTGCGCCGCCGGTGACGAGGTCACGCAGGAAGATCACCGTGGTGAGCGCGGCCACGATCTCGACCACGAACATCACGGGGTTCCTGACCATCAGCCGCGGATCGAGCTTGGTGAACGACGCGCGGATCGCGGGTACGACGATCCTGGGATCGAGCATCGCCGAGACCGAGGCGCGCTTTTGCAGTTTCATGGTTTCCATGGAGGTCACTCCAACAATCAGAAGAGGTTGCCGGCGTTCATCGCGAGATGCTCGACGATGGGGCCGAGCGCGAGCGCCGGGAAGAAGGTGAGGCCGCCGATGATCAGGATCACGCCGACAACGAGGCCGACGAACAGTCCGCCGGTCGTGGGGAACGTCCCCGCCGATGGCGGAATGGATTTCTTGGCGGCAAGCGAACCCGCGATCGCCATGGCCGGCACGATCATGAAGAAGCGACCGACGAACATCGCGGATGCGAGCGTGAGGTTGTAGAAGAAGGTGTTGCCGGTGAGGCCCGCGAAGGCCGAGCCGTTGTTGCCGGTCGCCGACGTGAAGGCGTAGAGCACCTCGGTGAAGCCGTGCGGGCCGGCATTGGCCATCGAGGCCACCGCCGCCGGATAGACCACACCGACCGCGGTCCAGCCGAGATACATCAGCGGCAGCACCAGGATCGCGAGCATCGCCATCTTGACCTCGCGCGCCTCGATCTTCTTGCCGACATATTCCGGGGTGCGGCCGACCATCAGGCCCGCCACGAAGATCGCCAGCACGACGAACAGCAGCATGCCGTAGAGGCCGGCACCGACGCCGCCGACGATGATCTCGCCGAGCTGCATGTTGATCAGCGGAATCATGCCGCCGAGCGCGGTGAAGCTGTCATGCATGGCGTTGACCGCGCCGCACGACGCAGCGGTGGTGATCACGGCAAACAGCGAGGACGCGACGATGCCGAAGCGGACTTCCTTGCCTTCCATATTGCCGCCGGTCAGGCCGAGCGTATGGAGCGTCGAAGTGCCGTCGGCCTCCGCCCAATAAGTGACGGCGACGCCGGCAATAAACAGCACGCCCATCACCGACAGGATCGCCCAGCCCTGGCGCTGATTGCCGACCATGCGGCCGAACACATTGGTCAGGGCCGCGCCGAGCGCGAAGATCGAGATCATCTGAACGAAATTCGACAGCGCGGTCGGGTTCTCGAAGGGATGCGCGGCATTGGCGTTGAAGAAGCCGCCGCCATTGGTGCCGAGCATCTTGACCGCGACCTGCGAGGCGACCGGGCCGACGGCGATGGTCTGCTTAGCGCCTTCCAGTGTGGTAGCCTCGACATAATCGCCGAGCGTCTGCGGCATGCCCTGCGAGACCAGAAACAGCGTGTAGACCACGCAGATCGGCAGCAGCACATAGAGCGTGCAGCGGGTGACGTCGACCCAGAAATTGCCGACCGTGCGCATCGATGCGCGCGAGAAGCCGCGGATCAGCGCCACCGCAAGCGCGATGCCGGTCGCCGCAGACAGGAAATTCTGGTGGGTCAGGCCCAGCATCTGTACGAGATAGGAGATCGTGCTCTCGCCTCCGTAGTTCTGCCAGTTGGTGTTGGTGATGAAGGAGATCGCGGTGTTGAAGGACAGATCCTCCGCGACCGCGCCCTGCCCCGCCGGGTTGAACGGCAGCACGGCCTGCAATCGCATCACGCCATAAATGATGAGGAAGCCGCCGACATGGAACAGCAGCATGGCGACCGTGTAGGTCAGCCAATGCTGCTCCCGCTTCTCGTCGACGCCGGAGACCCAGTAGATGCCGGCCTCGATCGGGCGCAGCACCGGCGAGAGAAATGTCTTCTCGCCGTTGAAGACTTGCGTCATGTACCAGCCGAGCGGCTTGGTCAGCGCGACGATGATGACGCAGTAAAGAATGATCTGGAGCCAACCGATCATAGTCATGGAATCAACCCTTCAGGCTTGGTATCCGCCAGCGCCGCAGCTGCAGCGCCACAAGCAGGCAGCCGGCGAACACAGCGTCGGCCGGCGGCAGTTCGACAAAGTAGCAGCACGGCTCAGAACCGCTCCGGCCGCAGCAGCGCATAGGTGAGGTAGACCAGGAGGCCGAACGAGACGACACCGGCGAGCGCATAATCGAAGATCATGGTTCGCTCCGTTACAGTCGTTCGCAGGCGTAAGTGTAGCCGATCGCGAGGGCGAAGAAGCCGAAGCCCAGCGCCAGCATGAGAATGTCCATCATCGGAAAACTCCTCGTTGCGCTCTGTTCGAGCGGCAACCATGTCTCTGTTCCCCGGCAGGCAGCTTGCGTTGGATCAAGCGTAACGCATGTGCAGCAGTTGCCGACCGGGACTTTCACCGCATTGAAGTGCCACCACGGACATAGGTTTTCGAGACGGGGGCTATGGCGAAGTTATAGGAATCCCATAAAGGGCGGGGTCGCCGGCGGCGCGTCATGTCCCTCAAGCACGAGCCCCGTCTTTATGAGATTCCTATATCGCGGGCCCTGTCCCCATCTCGTTTTCCAATGCCCATGCCGCCATCCTGGAGAGGCCGGCCGACTGACCGACGCCACTTCCAGCAGGCCTGACATGACCGTTGCTTTCCGGAAATACGATACCGCCTCCCTCGGCGACCGCCTGCGCAATGCGCAAGGCATGAGCGGTCCGTTGATGCGCGAGATCATCGACCAGGCCTGCCGCCGCTTTCCTTCGCTCGGACCGTCCGAGCGCACCGCTCGCCTCGCCCGACTGATCGACGCGGAGGCCTGGGTCGATGCTGCGCTGGCATTGATGGAACTGGAACTGCCGCTATGGCACGTCCGCCGTATCGCCTACGATGAAGGCGAGTGGCATTGCGCGCTCTCGCGTGAACGCGAACTGCCGGACTGGCTCGACGCGGCTGTCGAGGGATGCCATGGCGAGCTTGCAATCGCGCTGATGTCTGCTTTCCTAGAGGTCCAGGCACTCGCCGTGGAAGCACCCCGTCCGAGCGTTCCCAACGTGCGTCCCGCCCGGGATCCGCTCTTTGAGCCGGCGTCTTGCGAGAATTTCAGCTAAGCGGATCTTCGGCCTGGCGCGGAGCCTTATGCCGCTCCTATGAGATCGCTGCGCGCTCTCTCTCGAAATCCTATCCAATGACAAAGATATTGATCGGGCGATGACGGGACGAGATTCCCGCAGCGCATGTCAATTGGAAGGAATATCTCCGTGAAACTCGTCGAACCTCCCTCGTGCAGCTCCCTCTCAAGCATAGTCTTTATCGGGCAGAACCACCGCGGACAATGGATCGCGCAGGAGCAGAACGGGCTCTATGGCGGCTTGTTCGTCAGCCGCGCCCAGGCCATCAAATACGCGCTGTCCGAAAACGGACAGCATGCCGAGACCATCGTCGAACTGCCGCGCGAGATCGAGCTCGACATGGGCAAGAACCCCAGCGTCTCGCAGCGCGCCGCCTGAGCCGCGCCTTCAGGCGAGACAATCATGTTCATCCCTCCCTCGGCCTGGTTTACCGGTTTCATTCCGGATCTGCCGACGCCGTTCGATGCGTCTGATAGTGTCGATCTCAAGGCGTTCGCCGCGCAATGCGAGCGCCAGATCGCGGCGGGTGTTCCCGCGCTCGTGGTTTGCGAAACGGCGGGCGAAGCACCAACGCTCTCGCCAGCCGAACAGACGCTCGTCATTCGCACCGCGGTCGACGTCGCCCGCGGTCGCTCGCGGATTATCGCGGGCGCCATGTCGAATGCGACCAGCCGCGCCGTCGAGCTCGCACGGCGCGCGGAGGCGGCCGGTGCCGACGCCGTCATGTGTGCGGTGCCGTCCTACAACAAGCCGATGCAGGAGGGGATGCTCGCGCATTTCCGCGCGATCGCCGCCTCGACCGGACTGCCCGTGATCCTGCACGACATTCCCTCCCGCACGCTGCGCCCGCTCGCCGACGAGACGCTGCTGCGTCTGGTCGAGTCCCGTCGGTTCGTGGGCTTGCGCGATGGCAGCGGCGACGTCACCCGGCCGATGCGCCTCGGCCGGCTGCTGCCGGCGGGCTTTCGCCTGCTGTCCGGCGACGACGCCACCAGCTTCGGCTACCTCGCCGGAGGCGGCGACGGCGCAATCTCGGAGATCTCCAACATTGCGCCGGATCTCTGCCGCACGATTTTCGCGCAAGTCAGGCAGGGCCGCCTGCAAACGGCGCGCTATCTGCACAAGCGCCTCCTCCCGCTGATCGCCTGCCTCTCCAGGGAAAGCCCGGCCGCGCTCAAATATGGGCTGAGCGTGCTCGGCCTGATGTCCGCAGATACACGGCTGCCGATCGTCCCGTTGGACGCAGCCGCGCGGCGCGAGGTGGTGCGGGCCTTCGCGGCGATCGCCGACGAAGAGCTGATCGACGAGGTCGGCGCATAGAAGGTGCCTTTATGGCGCGCCTATATCGCCGCGCCGCCGCCCGTCTCGCATTCCTATGCTGCAATGCGCATCATAAGCGGCAAATCGGGGCGACCGTCTCGTCGCCCCGCGGACAAGGACGACCGACATGTCGATGCTGACCCAGGGCTTTGAACGGCCCTCCAACTGGATTGAACGCCCCACTCTGATCTCCGGGACACGCAAGACCCGGCTCAAGCGCGTCGCGCTACGCGCGCTGGCGGTGCTCACGATGGGCGGCGTGCTCACGGCACTCATTGCGCTGAAGACCGCAGTCTTCGTCTGGAACCTGCACGCTTGAGGGCGTCATCATGACCTTGCAGATGTGTGAGGAGGCCGCCATGGCCGCGATTGCTCTTCAAACGACGCACCACCGGTCCGAGATCCGGCCGGTGCAAATCGCCACGCTTTCGCTCGATCCCGATGTCGTCAGCGCTTCGATCCCCGCCTTCTTTATCGGCCGCAACCAGGCGGGCCTCTGGGTCGCCCGCGCGGCGAACGGCCGCATCGGCGGACTTTTCCTGTTCAAGAGCTCGGCCATCGATTTCGCCAATCGTCATAGCGCACCGGCACGGTGCGCGCTGGTGTTTCCGACCGGGACTTTTGAGCTCGACATCGAAAACCGGGGCAATCCGCTGATCAGTCTGGCGGCGCAAGTCAAACGGCTTTTTGCGCGCTTCGCCGCGAGGTCACGCGCATGATCGAACTCAAGATCGTCCTGTTGCTTGGGTTGATGGCCACGCTTCTGCTCGGTCTGCGCCTCATGGCGGGGACCGCCTCGAATGGCTAGCATGCAGCTGCTCAAAGGACATCTCGAGCACGCGGCCACGACCATCCTGACTATGGCGCTGAGCCTGGTCTGGGGCGCAGTCCTGACGATCGTGATTACGCTTGCCGCACGAGGAATCGGCGTCTAGATCCGAATTGACCATGGCCGCCTACGAGGCAAGCAACCTGGCGCGAACGGCGGCGGCACCGCCCGGCTAGGCCGCCTGCTCCTTGCGGAAAACGCGGGGGCCGATCTGGCGCGGTTTCCAGGAACCGTGTTAGATCGGATGCATGAGCACAAGCAGCGTCAACGTCGTCGCCCACCCCCTGGTCCAGCACAAGCTTTCCCTGATGCGGGAGAAGGACCGCTCCACCAAGAGCTTTCGCGAGATCCTGAACGAGATCGGGATGTTGCTCGGCTACGAAGTGACGCGCGATTTGCCGCTGGAGCTGGTCGAGATCGAGACGCCGATCGCCCCGATGCAGGCGCCGAAGATCGCCGGCAAGAAGCTCACGCTGGCGCCGATCCTGCGCGCGGGCGTCGGCTTCCTCGACGGCATGCTGGCGCTGATGCCCTCGGCCCGTATCGCCCATATCGGGCTCTACCGCGATCCCGAGACATTGCAGGCTGTGGAATATTACTTCAAGGCGCCGCAGGACCTGTCCGACCGCACCGTGATCCTGATGGACCCGATGCTCGCGACCGGCAACTCGGCCTGCGCCGGCGCCTCTCTGCTGAAGAACCGCGGCGCCCGCGACATCCGCTTCGTCTGCCTGCTGGCCGCACCCGAGGGCATCGCGCAGTTCCAGAGCGAGCATCCCGACGTGCCGATCTGGACCGCAGCGATCGATGAACGGCTCAACGATCACGGCTACATCGTGCCGGGTCTTGGCGATGCCGGCGATCGGATGTTCGGCACCAAGTAGACACGTCTGCGCGATCGGGTTACTCCGGTTGCCATGCATGCCGACGATGTTTCACTGCAATCGCTGATTGGATCGCGGACCGCTGCCGGTCGCGCCTTCATGTTCGACGGCCAGCCCGTCTCGCGCACCGAGTTTTCAGGCAAGATCGAGCGGACGGCGGCCTGGCTGGCCGCGCAGGATATCGGCAAGGGCGATGTCGTCGCGGTCTGGCTGGTCAACCGGGTCGAATGGATCGCCCTGCTGTTTGCCGCAGCCCGGCTGGGTGCGATCGTCGCCGCCGTCAATACACGCTATCGCAGCGCGGAGGTCGCGCATCTCCTGAAACTGTCCGGCGCAAAATTGCTGGTGGTCGAGGCGGCGTTTCGCTCGACCGATTTCGCGTCCATTCTCGCCGGCATCGCCAAAACTGACGTCCCCGCCTTGCAAGCGGTCGCGGTGGTCGGTGCGGATGCGATCGCGGCACAATGGCCCTGCAAGCGCTTCGATGCCTTCGAAACGTCCGATCCGCCGGCTCCCGCCCAGGATGACGTCAACCTGCCCGTGCTGCTCTACACCACATCCGGCACGACCAAAGGGCCGAAGCTGGTTGCGCATTCGCAGCGAACGCTCGCGACCCACGCCAAGGCCGTGGCCGAAGCGCTGCAGCTCTCCCCCCAGCGTCACCAGCTGCTGGCGATGCTGCCGTTCTGCGGCACGTTTGGCATGACGAGCCTGCTCGGTTTCATTGCCGCCGGTGCGACCATCCACGTGCTCGATGCCTTCGAGGCTGCGCCGGCGCTGAGGATCCTCAGCGAGCACAAGATCACGCACTCTTTCGGCTCCGACGAGATGTTCCGCCGCATTCTTGCGCTGACAGATGCGCCGCGGCCATTCCCCCATCTCGAAGTCTGCGGCTTCGCCGCGTTCCAGCCCGGCTGGCGCGAACTGGCTGCGGAAGCCGAAGCGCGCGGCCTGCCGCTGTTCGGCCTCTATGGCTCAAGCGAGGTGCAGGCGCTGTTCTCGATTGCCCGCCCTACCGATGCGTTCGCGGAGCGCATCGAGGGAGGCGGCTGGCCGATGTCATCAGACGCACAGGTCCGCGTGCGCGATACCGAGACCGGCGAGCTTGCGGCGCAGGGCGTCTCCGGTGAGATCGAGATCAGCGCGCCGTCGCGCTTCCTTAGGTATTTCAACAATCCGGAAGCGACGCGTGAGGCGATCACTGCGGATGGCTTCTTCCGCACCGGCGACATCGGCCGCTTGCGCGGCGGCGCCTTCGTCTATGAGACCCGTGCGGGCGACGCGATGCGGCTCGGCGGCTTCCTGGTTGCGCCCGGCGAGATCGAGGACGAGCTCAAGTCCTGTGCCGGCGTGGCCGACGCCCAGGTCGTCGCGGTCGAGCTGAGAGGCCAGGCGCGCTGCGTCGCCCTCGTCATTCCGGCTGGAGCAGCACCCCGGCAGGAGACGCTGGTCGCGCGCCTGCGCGACCGGCTTGCCAGCTACAAGCTGCCGGCACGGATCTACGTCGTCGATGCATTCCCGGTTACCGACAGCGCCAATGGCGTCAAAATCCAGCGCGCCAAGCTCCGCGCCATGGCGATGGAGCGGATCGCCACCGAATAGAAACGTTTAGTACGACTTGGCAAGGCCCAGCACCTTTTCCGCGATGAAACTGAGCGCGAGCTGCGGGCTGACCGGCGCGATGCGCGGGATCAGACTTTCGCGCAAATAGCGCTCGACGTGGAACTCCTTGGCGTAGCCGAAACCGCCATGTGTCATCACGGATTGCTCACACGCATGGTAACCGGCTTCGCCGGCGAGATATTTTGCGGCATTGGCCGCAGCGCCGCACGGCATGCCCTTGTCATATTGCCAGGCCGCCGACATCACCATCAGCCAGGCCGCTTCCAGCTCGACCCAGTTCACCGCGAGTGGATGCTGGATACCCTGGTTCTTGCCGATGGGACGGTTGAACACGACGCGCGTCTTGGCGTATTCGCTCGCGCGCGCCAACGCGATCTTGCCAAGACCGACCGCTTCGGCTGCGATCAGGATCCGCTCGGGGTTCATGCCTTCGAGGATGTACTGAAAACCCTTGCCCTCTTCGCCGATCCGATCGTCCATCGGGATTTCGAAGTCTTCGAAGAACAGCTCGTTGGAATCGACGACCTTGCGGCCCATCTTCTCGATCTCGTGGACCTTGATCTTGTTGCGGTCGAAATCGGTATAGAACAGGCTCAGGCCATGGGTCGGCGAGCGCACCTCTTCCAACGGCGTGGTGCGCGCCAGCAGCAGGATCTTGTGCGCGACCTGCGCGGTCGAGATCCAGACCTTC
Source organism: Bradyrhizobium manausense (assembly GCF_018129685.1). Classification (GTDB taxonomy): domain Bacteria; phylum Pseudomonadota; class Alphaproteobacteria; order Rhizobiales; family Xanthobacteraceae; genus Bradyrhizobium; species Bradyrhizobium manausense_D. Next base: position 188,263 of record NZ_JAFCLG010000003.1, on the reverse strand, counting down.
TGGCCGTTGACGATGTAGCGGTCGTTCTTGACGACGGCGCGGGTCTTCAGCTGCGTGGTGTTGAGGCCGGTGTTGGGCTCGGTGACGGCGAAACACGCCTTCTCGCGGCCCTCGATCATCGGCGGCAGCATGCGCCTACGCTGCTCCTCGGTGCCGAACACGACGACGGGATTGAGACCGAACACGTTGATGTGCACCGCGGAGGCGCCGGACATGCCGGCGCCGGACTCGGCGATGGTCCGCATCATGATCGCAGCTTCGGTGATGCCGAGGCCGGAGCCGCCATACTCTTCGGGCACGCAGATCCCGAGCCAGCCGGCATCGGCAAGCGCCTTGTGGAAATCATGCGGGAAGCCGCCGTCATGGTCCTTCTTCAGCCAATAGGCATCGGGAAAGCCTTCGCAGATCTTTGCGATGGCGTCGCGAATGGCTTCCTGCTGATCGGTGAGCGCGAAATCCATGGTGTTGTCCCGCCCTCGCTTGCATTCGTTGGCTTCGAAAACTGAGTAGATAGACGAGAATTTGTCTGTCAAGTGCGTGTATCATGCCTAAGCTCATGCGACGCGCCGGTGCAAACGCGCGTTATTTCGTCAGGAGGAAAGCGCGATGGTCGGGCTCTGTTTCGAGGACTCTTCCGTGAGGCCGGTCTGATGCGTTCGATGCTGTTCGTGCCGGGCGATTCCCCGCGCAAATTCGAGAAGGCGAGCGAAGGCAAAGCCGACGCGCTGATCATCGATCTCGAGGATTCCGTCGTCGCCGAGAAGAAGGCGGAGGCCCGCGGGCTGACGCTGGCGATGCTGAAGAGCCGTCCCGGCCCGCACCAGCTCTATGTCCGCGTCAACGCGCTCGACACCGGCGCGACGCTGACCGATCTCGCCGCGGTGATGCTGGGCAGACCCGACGGCATCGTGCTGCCGAAATCGCAAGGCGGTGACGACGTGCGCCAGGTCGCGACCTGGCTCGAAGCTCTGGAAGCTGCCTCCGGCGTCGCGGTCGGCACCACCCGCATCGTCTGTGTCGCGACCGAGACCGCCAGCGCGATCTTCGGCCTCGGCACCTACAAGGGCTGCTCCCCTCGCCTCGCCGGCCTGATGTGGGGCGCTGAAGATCTCTCGGCGTCACTGGGGGCCACCGAGAAAGCGAGCGGCGGCGTGTTCCACAGCCCCTATCGCCTCGCGCGCGATCTCTGCCTGATGGCGGCGGCCGCCGCGGAAGTGGCTCCGATCGACACTGTCTATACTGACATCGACAATCTCGCGGGCCTCGAGCAGGAAACGCGGACGGCCCGACGCGACGGGTTTTCCGCGAAGGCGCTGATCCATCCAAAGCACGTCGACATCGTCAACGCCGCCTTCACCCCGACACAGGCCGAGCGCGAGTGGGCTGAGAAGGTCATCGCGGCCTTCGCCGGCAATCCGCACTCCGGAACGCTGCGGCTCGACGGCCAGATGATCGACAGGCCGCATCTACGCGCAGCGAAGAAGATCCTCGGTCAGCAATAGCAACGGCTCTCACGATCTCAGCGTGTCGCGCGCGGTCTCCGGCGTCATCAGCGTCGCGATGATGGTGATGATCGAGAGCCCGATGATGTAGAGCGAGACCGGCCAGTAGGAGCCGGCCCAGGCGAGCAGCGCCGTCGCGATCAGCGGCGAGAAGCCGCCGCTCAGCGCTGCTGCGACATTCGCGCCGAGCGACGCGCCGCTGTAGCGCACCTGGGTGCGGAACAGCTCTGGCATGAACGCAGCCTTGGGTCCGAACAGCAGCGCATGCGTCAGCGTCATCGTCACGACGAGCGCGAGCGTGATCAGCACCGGCTCTCTTGTTTCGAGGAACCAGAACAGCGGAAACGCCAGCGCGACCGTGAACACGCCGCCGGCAAGATAAAGCGCCTTGCGACCGAAAATATCGGAGAGCCAGCCGGCAAGCGGCAACGTCGCAAACTCGACGAGCGCGGCGTAGACGACCGCATTGAGGATCACCTGGCGCGAGATGCCGAGCTTTGCCGTGGCATAGGCGACGACGAAGACGGTGAGCAGATAAGCAAGCCCGACTTCCGACACCGTGATCCCGATCGCCAGCAGGAAGCTGCGCCAGTCGCGTCGCAGCACGTCCCACACCGGCTGCGCCAGCACGTCCTTGCGCTCGACCAATTCCTTGAAGTGTGGCGTCTCCGCCAGCTTGAGCCGCACGATGAAGCCGATGCCGACCAGCAGGATGCTGATCAGGAACGGCACGCGCCAGCCCCAGCTCAGGAAGTCGGCTTCGGGCAGCTGCGTCATCAACCCGAAAATGCCGGTGGAGGCGGCGACGCCGACGGGGAAACCTATCTGCACCAGGCTGCCATAGAAACCGCGCCTGACGCCGGCGTGCTCGGCCACCATGACAACCGCGCCGCTCCATTCGCCGCCCAGACCAATGCCCTGGATGAAGCGCAGGATGACGAGCAGGATCGGCGCCCAGACGCCGATCTGGCTGTAGGTCGGCAGGCAGCCGATCAGGAAGGTGCCGAGCCCCATCGCGATCATGGTCGCGACCAGCATGGTCTTGCGGCCGACCCGGTCGCCGTAATGTCCGATGATGGCGCCGCCGATCGGCCGCGCGACGAATCCGACCGCATAGGTGGAGAATGCCGCCAGCGTGCCGACGAAGGGATCGAAACTCGGGAAGAACAGCTTGTTGAGCACGAGGGCTGCGGCCGTGCCGTAGATCAGGAAGTCGTACCATTCGATCGCGGTGCCGAGCGCACTCGCCCACACCACATGCGCCGTCGTCGATCGCTCCGTTTCGCCGGAGATCCCCGTTGCTACAGTCATCGCCTTCAGCCCCAAAAAGATTCCGAATGCATCATGGCCAATCATGGTGATGGTTGCAACTTGTGGGGGCATCACCTCTGTCCGTGATCACGATGCGAGATTCTCGCACCGCCGCCTCCGCACCGTCGTCCCGGCGAAGGCCGGGACCCATCACCAAAGGGAGGAGTTTGGCGAGAACTCATGCTCCGGTACTGCGACCGTTCGGCATCGAGAGATCGCGCGGTATGTGTCCCGGCCTTCGCCGGGACGACAACGGGCCATTGATTCGCCATTGACAAACTTATTCGCTAATATCTAACTTGCCTTTAGAACAACCCGCCGCGCCAAGCGGCCCATAAAGGAGAGGAAACTTCGATGAGAGGGCTTTTGGCCTGCGCCACGCTCGCGGCCCTGACGACGGCTGTCATGACCACAGTCGCGAACGCGCAAGTCTCCGACGACGTGGTGCGGATCGGCGTGTTGACGGATCTGTCGAGCTGGGGCCGCGACAACTCGGGACCCGGCTCGGTCGAAGCGGCCAGGATGGCGGTGGAGGAGTTCGGGCCGACGGTACTCGGCAAGCCCATCGAGATCATCAGCGCCGACCACCAGATGAAGACCGATGTCGGCGTCAATATCGTGCGTGGCTGGTTCGACAACAGCAAGGTCGACGCCGTCGTCGACATCCCCAATTCCGGCATCGCGATCGCCGTGCACAACATGGTGCGCGAACGCAACAAGATCGCCCTCCTCTCCGGCCCCGGCGCGAGCTCGCTGACCGACGAGCTGTGCAGCCCGAACACGGTGCATTTCACCTACGACACCTATGCGCTGTCCAAGGTGACGGCCTCCGCCGTGATTAGGGAAGGCGGCAAATCCTGGTACTTCATCACGGCGGACTACGCCTTCGGCCAGCAGCTCGAGAAGGATGCGACGCGCTTCATCAACGAGATGGGCGGCAAAGTGCTCGGCGGCGTCAAGCATCCGACCAACACGGCCGATTTTTCATCGTTCGCGCTGCAGGCGCAGAGCTCGAAGGCCGACGTCGTCGCCTTCGCCAACGCCGGCCAGGACACCGACAACGCCATCAAGCAGTCCGGCGAATTCGGCCTGGTGCAGGGCGGCCAGAAGCTGGTCGGCCTGTTGATGTTCGACACCGACGTGCACGCGATCGGGCTGAAGGCCGCGCAGGGCACCTACATGACCACAGCGTCGTACTGGAATATGGATGAGCAGACCCGTGCGTGGTCGAAAAAATTCTTCGCGCGCACCAATGTGATGCCGACCATGATCCAGACCGGCGTCTATGGCTCGGTGCTGCATTATCTCAAGGCCATCAAGGCCGCCGGCACCCACGATCCGGCCAGGGTCATGGCCAAGATGCGCGAGCTGCCGATCGAGGATACCTTCGTTCACGGCGGCAAATTGCGCGAGGACGGCCGCGTCATCCGCGACATGTATCTCGCCAGGGTGAAGACGCCCGAGCAGTCCAAGGAGCCCTGGGATTATCTTGACATCATCAAGACGGTGAAGGGCGAGGACGCCTATCGTCCAGTCTCCGAGTCCAAATGTCCGCTGCTGAAGAAGTGAGGCCCTGATGACCGGCAACGAGCATCACGCAGACGAGACTTACGAGTGCGATGTGCTCGTGGCCGGATCGGGCTGCTCCGGCATGTCGGCAGCGATCACCGCGCGATACCGCGGCCTCGACGTGCTGATCGTCGAGAAGGAGCCGCGCTTCGGCGGCACCACCGCCCGCTCCGGCGGCTGGCTGTGGATTCCCGGCACGTCGCTGGCCAAGGCCTACGGGATCGCGGAGACGCCGGAGCAGGCCCGCACCTATTTGCGCCACGAGGCCGGCAACAATTTCGATGCGGCGCGCGTCGATGCGTTCCTCAGCGCAGGCCCCGAGGCGGTGGATTTCTTCACCACCAAAACGTCCTTGCGTTTCGACATGCCGCTGGTGTTTCCGGATTATCACGCCGAAGCGCCCGGCGGCGCGCAGGGCGGCCGCTCCATGGTGACGCGCCCGTTCGACGGCCGCGAGCTTGGCGAGCAGATCAAGACGCTGGGCATGCCGCTGCCCGAGCTCACGGTGTTCGGCATGATGCTGGGGTCAGGCAAGGAGATCATCCATTTCATGCGCGCGACGAAGTCGCTGACCTCGGCGGTCTACGTCGCAAAGCGCCTGTCGCGGCATCTGATGGACGTGCTGCGCCATGGCCGCGGCATGACCTTGACCAACGGCAATGCGCTCGCAGGACGCCTCGCCAAATCCGCGCAGGACCTGAAGATTCCCATGTGGCTGTCCTCGCCGGTGCGCGAGCTGACGGTCGAGAACGGCACCGTCACCGGCGCAATCGTGTCGCGTGAGGGACGCGACGTGCGCGTCCGGGCGCGGCAAGGCGTCGTGCTCGCCTGCGGCGGCTTTCCGCATGATGTCGAACGGCGCAAAAAGATGTTTCCACATGCGCCGACCGGCGCCGAGCATTTTTCGCCGGGACCGACCGGCAACACCGGCGACGGCCTGCGTCTTGCGGAGAGCGCCGGCGGACATGTCGAGGATCGCCTGCCGAACGCGGCGGCGTGGGTGCCGGTGTCGCTGACGACGCGCAAGGACGGCTCGAAGGGCGTGATGCCGCATTTCATCGACCGCGCCAAGCCCGGCGTGATCGCGGTGATGCGCGACGGCAGGCGCTTTGCCAATGAAGGCAATTCCTATCACGACTTCGTCCAGGCCATGGTCAAGGCCGCAAAGCCCGGCGAGGAGATCGCGGCCTATCTCGTCTGCGACCACAAGACGCTGCGCAAATACGGCCTCGGCTGCGTGCCGCCTTTCCCGATGCCGCTCGGACACCATCTGGCGACAGGCTATCTCATGCGCGGCGACACGCTGGAGGCGCTTGCGGCGAAAGCAGGCATTGATGCAAAAGCCTTTGCCGACACGGTCAGGCAATTCAATGCGACCGCGCCGCAAGGCCAGGACGCAGCGTTCGGCAAAGGCTCGAAGGCCTACAACCGCTACCAGGGCGACGCCATGCACGGCCCCAATCCCTGCATCGCGCCGATCGAGAACGGCCCGTTCTACGCCATCAAGATGGTGATCGGCGATCTCGGCACCTATGCCGGCATCGTCACCGACGAGAACGCGCGGGCACTCGACGCCGAGGGCCGGGTGATTCCCGGGCTCTATGCCGCCGGCAACGACATGGCGAGCATCATGGGCGGCAACTATCCGGGCGCCGGCATCACGCTTGGGCCGGCGCTGACCTTCGGCTACATTGCCGGGCGACACCTTGCCGACAGCGCCGCCGGGCGCGACACGGCGTAAGCCAGGCGCATCGGAGGCGCATGAAGAGAGAAAGCCGCGGCATTCAGTCGATCGAGGTCGGCGGAGAATTGCTCCGCGCGCTCGCCAGGTGCGGCGAGCCGATGATGCTGCGCGATCTCGCGCGTGAGGCCGGCATGGCGCCAGCCAAGGCGCATCCCTATCTCGCCAGCTTCTCGCGCATCGGCCTGATCGAGCAGGACGAGACCACCGGCCGCTACGAGATCGGCGCGCTTGCGCTGGAGCTCGGCCTGATCAGCCTGCGCCGCCTCTCGGGCGTCCGCATCGCGCAGCCGAAGATCGCGAGCCTCGCCAGCCAGATCGGCCACGCCGTCTCGCTCGCGGTCTGGGGCACACATGGCCCGACCGTGGTGCAGCTGGAAGAGCCGGGCCAGCCCGTGCACATCGTGATGCGCGCGGGATCGGTGATGGCGCTTCTGGAGACCGCCACGGGGCGCGCCTTCGCGGCCTTCCTGCCGGAGAAGACGATCAACGCCGCGCTCGCAAGCGGGCTCGATCGGCAGGGCGTCGGCTACAATCCGAAGCGACCGGTGAAAGGCGCGAAGGTCGCCGAGATGCTGGCGGAGGTGCGCAAGCACGGCCTCGCCCGCGCGCTCGGCGATCCCCTGCCCGGCGTCAACGCGTTCTCGGCGCCGGTCTTCGATCATGCCGGCCATGTCGCACTCGTCATCACCGCGATGGGACCGGAAGGCACGTTCGACGCGCGCTGGGACAGCCCGATCGCTCATGCCCTGCGCGATTGTGCCGGCGACATCTCGAAGCGCCTGGGTTACGGCATGACGGCGGCGGCGGAGTGAGAGGCAAACTCCTTGCACAACAACAGCTGTCATGCCCCGCGAAGGCGGGGCATCCAGTACGCCGCGGCCTCTCGATTCAATCAAAAGCGTCTCGGAGTACTGGATCGCCCGGTCAAGCCGGGCGATGACACGTGGTGTGGGGCGACCTTCCGCCCCCTACTTGTCCTTCACCGGCACCGTGTAGTTCAGGATCAGCCGGCCGCCATCGGGATAGATGGTCTGTCCGGTGATGTAGGACGCATCGTCACTGGCGAGGAACGCGACGACGGAAGCAACCTCGCTCGGCTCGCCGCCACGGCCGGCGGGCGTACGCGACATCACGGTCTTGCGGGCCTCCTCGGAGGTGTAGATCGACGACGCCACCATGTCGGTCAGGATCGTGCCCGGGCCGACCGCCACAACACGGATGTTGTGCGGGGCGAGTGCGACGGCCGCAACTGATGTCAGCTGCTTCATGCCGCCCTTGGACATGGCGTAGGTCGCAAGCGCCGGGATCGCCAGCAGCGCGTTCACCGAGGACATGTTGACGATGACCCCGCCGCCGCCTTGCGCGATCATCTGCTTCGCCGCGGCCTGGACGCCGAAGAACGCGCCCTTCAGGTTGATGCCGATGATTTCGTCGAATTCCTCTTCAGAAATCTCCAGGAAATCCCGGTTGCGCGCGACGCCGGCGTTGTTGACCATGATGTCGAGCCGGCCGAATTCCTTCGCGGCGGTCGCCACCAGTTGATCCACGTCGGCGCGCCTGGCGACATTGCCGACAATTGTGCGCAAGGCGTCGGGTCGCCCGAGTTCGGCGGCCGTTGCGGCGAGGCCCTCGGCATCGACATCCGAGATGACGACCTTGACGCCGTCATCGAGGAATCTCCTTGCGCAGGCTTTGCCGATGCCGCGCGCCGCGCCGGTGATGGCGGCGACCTTGCCGGATAGTTTCATGGGGACAGCTCCATCATGCGATCTCAGAGGAAACGGCTGGGCGAAAACGGTGCGAGCGGGATTTCCGGCTGCTTGCCGCTCAGGAGCTGTGCGACGAGACGGCCGGTGCGGGCCGAACCGACGAGGCCAATATGACCGTGGCCGAAAGCATAGACGATGTCGCCCGAGGCACGTGCGTAACCGATGCAGGGCCGGCCATCCGGCATGCTCGGTCGATGGCCGAACCAGGTCTTGACCCGCGAGGGCGGAATATCCCTCGGCAGCTTCGGAAACATGCTGACGAGGTGATCGCGCAGGATCTCGGCGCGCTTCCAGTTCGGCGCGGCCGCGAGGCCGGCGATCTCGACGGTGCCGGCGGCGCGCAGGCCCTTATTGGTCCAGTTCACCACCATTTTCGCATCGGACGCCATCATCGAGCTGCGCGGACCTGATTCCGGATTCTCGATCATGACGTGATAGCCGCGCTCGGTTTCGAGCGGCAGGGGATCACCGACGGATGCGGTGAGCTTCTTTGAATGCGCGCCGGCCGCGACCACCGCGGCATCGCAGGCAATCTCGCCGGCCTCGGTGAGAACAGCGACGAGCTTGTTGCCGTTCAGCTTCAGCCCGGTCGCCTTCGTGCGCACGAGCTTCGCACCTTTCGCCAGTGCATGCTGGGCGAGCGCCGCAACATAAGCGCCGGGGTCGCGGCAACGACCGGCCTCCTCGACCACCACGCCAAAGGTGTAGCGCGGATGCAGATCGGGCTCGCGCTGACGCATCTCGTCGGCGCTCAGCTCCATCCACCGGACACCGACCTTCTCGCGCAAGCGCCAGCCGAGATCGTTGTCGAAATTGCCGCGCGACGGAAACACGTGCATCACGCCGTTGCGCTCGACCAGCTCGGGCACGCCGGCTTCTTCGGCGAGCTTTCGATGCAGCAGCGGCGCATCCCTCAGCAGATCGCGGAGCGCGAAGGCCGTCGTCTCGACCCGCGCCTCGGTCCATCCCGAGAGCAGATATTCGATCAGCCAGGGCAGCGCCTTCGGCAGATAAGACCAGCGGATCGCGAGCGGGCCGAGCGGATCCATCAGATAGCCCGGCACCTTCTTCCACACGCCGGGCTCGGCCGGCGGGATCACCGAATGCGACGACAGCCAGCCGGCATTGCCGTAGCTCGCCGCCTGCTCGCCACCGGGCTCGCCCGCGTCGATCAGCGTGACGCGGTGGCCCTCGCGCAGCGCCTCGATGGCGCTGATCACGCCGATCGCGCCGGCTCCGATGATGGCGACGTGACGGCCTTGCGTCATCGCTTACGCCTTCACCGCCGGCGTGAAATCCTTTCCGACCGAGATCGCCCTGGGGTCGATGATGCAGTGGAGGATCGACGGCTTGCCCGAGGCCAGCGCACGCTCGAACGCCGGCGCGAACTCTTCGGTGCGCTCGACACGCTCTCCATGACCGCCGAACGCCTTCGCATACATCGCAAAGTCCGGGTTCTTCAGCTGGGTGCCGACGACGCGGCCGGGATAGTCGCGCTCCTGGTGCATGCGAATGGTGCCGTATTGCGAGTTGTCGACGACGATCACGATCAGCGGCGCGTCGTATTGCACGGCGGTGGCGAATTCCTGGCCGTTCATCAGGAAGCAGCCGTCGCCGGCAAAGGCGACGACGACACGATCAGGATATTGCCGCTTGGCCAGCACGCCGGCCGGCACGCCATAGCCCATCGAGCCCGAGGTCGGCGCAAGCTGCGAGGCGAAGCTGTGGAAGCGGTGATGGCGATGGATCCAGCCGGCATAATTGCCGGCGCCGTTGCAGACGATCGCGTCCTTGGGCAGACGATCGCGCAGCCACGTCATGACCTGGCCATACTGGAACGTGCCCGGCAGCTCGCGCGCCTTGTCGGTCCAGGCCAGATAATCGGCATGAGCCTTGGCGGCTTCGCCCTTCCAGGCGACAGCGCCCGAGGGCTTCAGCGTCTCCACTGCGGCAGCGAAGGCCGCGGGCGTCGCCTGGATCGCGAGCGCGGGCTGATAGATGCGGCCGAGCTCTTCCGAGCCCGGATGCACGTGGATCAGCTTCTGCTTCGGGTTTGGAATATCCAGCAGCGTGTAGGACGAGGACGGCATCTCCGACATGCGGCCGCCGATCAGCAGGATGACATCGGCGTTGTCGATGCGCGCCTTCAGGCCCGGGCTCGGGCCGATGCCGAGATCGCCGGCATAATGCGAATGATCGGCGTCGATCAGAGAGGCACGGCGGAACGAGGTCGCCACCGGCAGGTCGAAGCGTTCGGCAAAGCGCGCGATGCTCCTGGTCGCTTCATCGGTCCAGCGCGAGCCGCCGAGAATGACGAGCGGCGCCTTGGCGCTCGCAAGCATCGCGTTGACCTGCTCGATATCGGCCGGTGCCGGCCAACTCACTGCCGGCTCGATGCGCATGGCGTCGGCGACAGCGGCGGTCTCGGTCAGCATGTTTTCCGGCAGCGCGATCACGACGGGACCCGGGCGGCCCTGCATTGCGACGCGGAAGGCGCGCGCGACCAGTTCGGGAATGCGGTCGGGGCGATCGATCTCGACCGCCCATTTCGCCATGGTGCCGAACACGGCCTTGTAGTCGAGCTCCTGGAACGCCTCGCGCTCGCGCATGCCGGTGTCGACCTGGCCGACAAACAGGATCATCGGCGTCGAATCCTGCATCGCGATGTGAACGCCGTGGCTGGCATTGGTGGCCCCGGGGCCGCGGGTGACGAAGCAGACGCCCGGGCGTCCCGTGAGCTTGCCATAGGCTTCCGCCATCATCGCGGCGCCGCCTTCGGCGCGGCAGATCACGACGTCGATCGGGCTGTCATGCAGTGCATCGAGCGCCGCAAGGTAGCTCTCGCCCGGCACGCAGGTCACGCGGTCGACACCTTGCGCGACCAGCTGGTCAATCAGGATCTGGCCCCCGGTGCGGGTGTTTCTGATGGTCATGACAGCTCCCTGGTGGTTCGCTTGAGGCTCGCGCCGATTTGTTCCCGGGGTGGCGTAGGACAGGCGGAAATCGGGCGCAAGGCCGAAACAGCTGCCCCGCGCCACGGCCATGTCATGTCTCTGCTGCGCGACGAAGCCGCGGCCGGGACGGTGCATTGCGCCGGATCGGGGATGGCGTGCCTTGAGCAGACCGGGACGCTGATATGCGCGCGGGCTTTCGGTGTTGACGTGGTGCGATGCACGTTTAAGGAGATGAGACAAAGACTGCAGGGGTGGCGACGTTCGCCGGGCTGGTTCCCGTTGCCGTCACCCATGCAGGACACATGACGACCTCGCCTCACGCGACCTCTCCAAGCACGACATCGAAATCGGCTTCCGCGCCCCCTCATCTCGCCATCGTCCTGTTCTCGCTCGCGATGGGCGGCTTTGCGATCGGAACCACCGAATTCGCATCGATGAGCCTGCTGCCGTTTTTCGCGGCCGACCTTCATATCGACGAGCCGACCGCCGGGCACGCGATCAGCGCCTATGCGCTCGGCGTGGTGGTTGGCGCACCGCTGATTGCCGTGCTCGGCGCAAAGTTCGCGCGGCGTACGCAGCTGCTGATGTTGATGGCCGTGTTCGCGCTCGGCAACGCCCTCACCGCGCTGGCACCCAGCTTCGGCGCGATGATCGCGGCCCGCTTCCTCTCGGGCCTGCCGCACGGCGCCTATTTCGGCATCGCCGCGCTGGCGGCCGCCTCGCTCGTGCCGCAAGATCGCCGCTCGCAGACGGTCGGCCAGGTGATGCTGGGCCTGACCATCGCCACCATCATCGGCGTGCCCATGGCCAATCTGATCGGCCAGGCGCTGGGCTGGCGCGCGAGTTTCGGTCTCGTGTCGGTGCTGGCGCTGCTCACGGTGCTGCTGTGCGCGCTGTTCGCGCCGCGCGACCAGGCCGGGCGGTCGGATCCGCTGCGCGAACTCGGCGCGCTCAAAAGCCGCCGCGTCTGGAATACGCTCGCGATCGGCGCCATCGGCTTCGGCGGCATGTTCGCCGTCTACACTTATCTGGCGACGACATTGATCGAGGTCACCAAGGTCAGCACCGGGGCCATTCCGTTCTTCCTGGCGATCTTCGGGATCGGCGCCACGCTTGGCAATCTGTTCGTGCCACGCTTCGCCGACCGCGCGCTGATGCCGACCGCGGGCGTCATCCTGGTGTTCGCATTCGTGGCCCTGCTGGTGTTTCCGCTGGTCGCCGGCAATCCCTGGCTGCTCGCAATCGACATTTTCGCCATCGGCGCCAGCGTCGCGCTCGGCGCCGTGCTGCAGACGCGCTTGATGGACGTCGCGGGAGACGCACAGGCGCTCGCCGCCGCGCTGAACCACTCGGCGTTCAACACCGCCAACGCGCTCGGCCCCTTCCTCGGTGGCCTCGCCATTCGCCAGGGGTGGGGCTGGACCTCCACCGGCCCCGTCGGCGCCGGGCTCGCCGTTCTGGGCTTGCTGATCTGGTTCGTCGCCTGGCGCGACACTGGTCCCGCGCCGGTCAAGCACGTCTCGGACAGTGATGCGGCGCCGCGAGAGGACGCTCCGCTGAAGCAAGCCCCGCCGCTGGCGCCGCGTGAGCGAAGCCACTCCAAGGAACCGGTGGCCTGACGGATTTCGGCGCTCAGAACAGGGCGGCGTTGAGAGCCTGTCCGTAGATCATCGCGGCGACGAGCGAGACCAGGAGGCCCGCGCCCGAGAAGATCACGAGGATCTTCAGCGTTTCGATCTCGACATTGGTTCCCGTCGCGCGGGATATTGCTCTTGCCAGTGCAGCAATCATCGCCAGCTCCGAAGCCGGCCGCGCGGACGCGGGGCCTAACTTGATCTAGCGTAGATCGGAGCGGCTGCCTGTGAAGCAGATTACAGCTGCTTCGATCGACCTCGCGCTAATCCCGTGAGATCTGCGCGTTCCTGCTCAGGATGCTCATACGGCCTCCCTCATCTTCTTGTTGTCGGAACTTGCGCTCAATTCGGCCCACAGGCGGAACCGCGTGCCTTCGTTCAGCGGCACAACATGAAACGGCTGGGCGAAGATGGCCAGCGGCTCCCTGGACTGCTCGAACCGCGGCCAGGCTTGCGCAACATCAGGCTCGCCCGATGTTACGAAGCGCAGCAGGCTGGTCTGGAACCGCGCTGCGACGTCGATATCTGCGGGGGTCATCGGGCCGCCCTTGCGTTTCAGGATCGGGCGATCGATGAACTCGGGCAGATGCGCCCAGAGGCAGGCATTGTCGGCGCCGTGTGTCGGCCCTTGCGAGAGGAACGGCTCCAGCGCCGGGCCATGATCGAACCGGCTCAGCCACACCGCGCCGCCCGCGGCCGAATGAAGCCGCGCAAGATCGGCCATCGGGCGATGCCAGAACGCATCCGACAGCAGCGCTTCATACGGATCCTCGTCGGGACGCGCTGAGCCGCGATAGCAGGCCAGCAGGCGCTCCCAGCCGGCATCGCCGAACGCGACGCGCACGTTGCGTTCGGTGGTGCGGATCATCGCGGCCGGTGGCGTGCTCTTCAGGAACATCACCATCTCGTCGCGGCATGAGCCGAGCCACAGCGGAATGTGGCGCAGGCGTCCATCGGCGAAGACATCGCGTGGCTCGCGCGGAATGATGGTGCCATCGAGCACCGGACCGAATACGGTGCCTGAGGCGGTCTCGTCGGCGATGCCACGGCCGACGCGCTCGACTGCTCCAAAGAGTTCGTGCAGCGGAACAGTCGAGATCGCGCTGGCGTCGCCCTCGAGCCCGAGTTCGGCCAGCACGCGGCGCGCAACATGATCGGCATGGTCCGCGCTCATGATGTTGCGGCCGGGCGCGCTCAGCGCTAGCGCCCTGGAGAACTTGCCCTTGGCCTGCGGCAGGGTTGCGATGGCAATGACCATCGACGCGCCGGCCGATTGGCCCGACAGGGTCACCTTGTCGGGATCGCCGCCGAAATTCGCGATATTCGCATGCACCCAGTCGAGCGCGGCGAGCGAATCCGAGACGGCGAGGTTGTTGGCCTCGCCCAATCCGTGACGATGCAGCTGCAGGAAGCCGAGCGGGCCGAGCCGATAGTTGATGGTAACGATGATCGCCGGACCACGCGCAGCGAGGAATGCGCCGTCATAGTCGGCTCCGCCGCCGGTGACGAAAGCACCGCCGTGAATAAAGAACAACACCGGCAGCGGGCGATCGGCCCCGACCGGTGTCCAGATGTTGAGGCTGAGACAGGACTCCTCCGCAGAATCGAGATGTCCGGGCTGCGGCGCATATGCACCGTAGTCCGTGCAGCGACGCGGTTCGGTCCACGCCGGCGGCGGCGTTGCCTTGGAAAAGCGCCGCGCGGTTGCGAACGGCACGCCCTTGAAGGTGCGGACGGCCTCCTGCTCGGCCCCGATGATCGGGCCGAGCGTGGTCTGAACTGCGTTGGTCAGCATGCGATCGTGTCCTGTCTTGCGTTCACGCGCGCCGCTTGCCGAGATCGGCGATGTCGACCTTGTGGGTTTCGCGCGCGGTCATCGCGGCGAGGGCCGAAGCCACACAGCAACCGGCGACGAAGATCGCAACCGGAATCCAGCCGTTCGGGCCCTCGCCGACGAGGCTTGCGCTCACCAGCGGCGTGAAGCCAGCGGCGAGAAAGCCGAGCTGGGTGCCGATCGCGGTGCCGGAATAGCGCACGCGCGCCTCGAACATCTCGGCATAGAACGACGGCCAGATCGCGTTCGGCGCCGAGTAGATGATGTAGAGGCCGATCGCCGCGGCGAAGATCGCAGGCGTGCTGCCCGACGTCACCAGCATAAAGTAAGGGAACAGCAGCACGGCGCAGCCGAGTACGCCGCCGATGAACACCGGCTTGCGGCCGATCTTGTCGGCGAGCAAGGCCCAGAGCGGCTGCGCGAACAGCGCGGTGACGTTGCCGAGCACGCCGGCCCACAGCATGGTCGGACGCGCGACGCCGAACTTGCTGGTGGCATAGCCGAGCGCAAACACGGCCGTCAGGGTGCTCACCGTCGCGATCAGCGCGCAGACGATCACGCGCAGCACATCCGGCCCGTAGTCGCGCAGCAGCGCGACGACGGGGAAACGAGCGACCTGGGCCTTGTCCTTGATGTCCTCGAACACAGGCGTTTCCGGCATGGTCCGGCGCACCAGATAGGCAACCAGCAGCACCAGCGCGGAGAGCAGGAACGGAATGCGCCAGCCCCAGCTCAGCAGCTGGTCTTCCGGCATGCTCGACACCGGAATGAACACCAGCGTCGCCAGGATCGCGCCGGCCTGGGTACCGCTCAGGGTCCAACTGGTGAAGAAGGCGCGGTTGGAATTGGCCGAATGCTCCAGCGTCAGCGAGTTCGCCCCGCTCTGCTCGCCGGCCGCCGACAGGCCCTGCAACAGACGGAGCAGCGTCAGGATGATGGGTGCGGCATTGCCGATGGTCTTGGCATCCGGCAACAGGCCGATCGCGAGCGTCGAAGCGCCCATGATCACCAGTGTGAACAGCAGCACCGTCTTGCGACCGATGCGGTCGCCGAAATGGCCGAGGATGACGGCCCCGACGGGGCGCGCGATATAGCCGATGCCGAACGACAACAGCGCGAGCAGCGTCCCGGTTGCGGGATCGACATTGGCGAAGAACACTTTTGGAAAGATCAGCGCCGCCGCGGTGCCGTAGATGAAGAAGTCGTAGTATTCGAGCATGCTGCCGACGAAGCTGACGAGCGCGGCGCGCTTCGGCAGCTTGCTTGGCGTGGTTTCCGCTGCTGTTGGCGCATGCAGCGATGCAGTTGAGATCGAGCTCATCAAAATTCCTCCCCGTGTGCGATGGCGGCTGAAGCTCGCGTCAGGCCCGTCCGGCTTTGCGCGCTTTTCTTGCTTGTGGTTGCCGCACCTTGGTTTCATTGCATAATGTACGAACTAGTACGTTTATGCAAGACCACGCCGGAAAACGTCGGATTGGGCGAAATTTGCCTTCACCTTCAAGGTGATCCATAGAAACTCGCGGGAGAAATAGTAATGCTCAAACGCATGCCGCCCCCATCGAAGCGCACCAACGACCCCGAGCGCACCAAGCGCGACATCCTCGAAGTGGCGATGGCCGAATTCGCCTCGGAGGGTTATTCCGGCGCGCGCGTCGATGCGATCGCGGCACGCACCCGCACCTCGAAGCGGATGATCTATTATTATTTCGGCGGCAAGGAGCAGCTCTACCTCGCAGTGCTGGAAGAAGCCTATCGCAGCATCCGCGCGCTGGAAGACCAGCTCGATATCGCCAGCTGCGACGCGCGCGAGGGCCTGCGCCGGCTGATCGAGGCGACCTTCGACCACGACGAGCGCAATCCGAACTTCATTCGTCTCGTCTCAATCGAGAACATCCACCACGGCAAGCACCTGAAGCAGAATTTGCAACTGCGCCAGCTCAACGCCAGCGTGATCGCGACGCTGGACGGCATCCTCAAGCGCGGCCGCAGCGAGGGCGTCTTCCGCGACGACGTCGACGCCATCGATTTGCATCTGGCCATCTCCTCCTATTGCTTCTTCCGCGTGGCCAACCGGCATACGTTCGGGGCGCTGTTCGATCGGGATCTCAGCGAGCCGAAGGTGCTGGCGAGGAGCAGGACGCAGATTGTGGAGATGATTTTGGCGTGGCTGGGGGCGAAGGAGTGAGGCGAAAGCGCGCCACAACCTCCGCTGTCGTCCTGGCGAAGGCCAGGACCCATAACCACCGAGCGTAGTTTGGCTAAGACTCGGAGTTACCAGCTCACGCGATAACATCTCCCTGGGGTAATGGGTCCTGGCTTTCGCCAGGACGACGACCTCACCCGGCCTTCTTCCCCCGCGCGCTTGCCGCCTGCACCGGCAGGAACGACGCCGCGGTCATCAGCGTCGAGATCGCGGCGATGGTCGGGTCGATCTCGTCACGCAGCGCGGTGAACATGCGCTTGGTCAGCGGCTGATACTGGCCGCCGGAGATGAACAGCGCGACGATGGTCTCGTCCATCAGGAAATGAGGGCAAAGATGGCTTGTTATTAAGCAGGCAGCGAGCTTCAAGAGAGGTCGTCATGCCCGGGCTTGTCCCGGGCATCCACGTTCTCAGTACCGGGAAGCAAGACGTGGATGGCCAGGACAAGCCCGGCCAGGAAGCTGTGGAAGATTCGGCGCCTCTCACTCCACCGCCGTCATCGATGCTCGATCGCCCGGATTGCACCGCGCAGCTCGGCGAGGCCGCGGAGGCGGCCGATGGCGGTGTAGCCGGGATTGGTGCGCTTGGTGGCGGTCAGATCGTCCAGCATGCGGTGCCCGTGATCCGGGCGAAACACGATCCGCTCGTCCGGCGAACGCCGCGCATTCTCCTTCAGCAGCACCTTCAACACCGCAATCATGTCGACGTCGCCGTCGAGATGATCGGACTCGTGGAACGACAAGCCATCGCCCTCGCGTCTGGTCGCGCGCAGATGCGCAAAGGCGACGCGCGGGCCGAAGCGTTCGGCCATCGCGGGCAGATCGTTCTCGGGCCGCACGCCGAGCGAGCCCGTGCACAGGCAGATGCCGTTGGCCCTGGACGGCACGGCATCGAACAGCGCCTGATAGTCATCGGCGGTCGAGGCGATGCGCGGCAAGCCGAACAGCGGCCGCGGCGGATCGTCCGGGTGCAGCGTCAATGACACACCGAGTTGCTCGGCGACCGGCGCGACGCGCCCCAGGAACTCGGCGAGGTGGTGCCGCAAAATCTTGGGCGTGATGTCGCGATACTGCTCCAGCCGGTCACGGAATTGCGGGATGGTCATCGGCTCGGTGGTCGAGCCGGGCAGCGCGCTGGCGATCACCATGACGAGATAATCGATGTCGGCCTGGCTCATCTTTTCGAACAGCGTTTTGGCGCGTGCCTGCTGCTCCGGCGAATAGTCCTGCGCGGCAGCGGGGCGCTTGAGGATATGCAGCTCGAACGCGGCAAAGCGGTCCTGGTCGAAGCGCATGGCGCGAGCGCCGTTCGGCAGCTCCCACTCCAGATCGGTGCGGCACCAATCGACCACGGGCATGAAGTTGTAGCAGATGATCTTGATTCCGGATGCAGCAACGGCCTCCAGGCTCGCGATCCACGCCTCGATGGACTTCGTCGCCTTGGCCCCGAGACGTTTGACGTCGTCGGGGATCGGAATCGATTCCACCACCGACCAGGTCAGTTGCGAGCGGCCGGGCTGGCCGCGCTCGATAAAGTTCTTGCGCTCCTCCACCGCCTTGCGCGTCCAGGCCTCGCCGATCGGCACCTGATGCAGTGCCGAGACGATATCCGTCGCACCGGCCTGCCTGACATCGTCCAGCGACACGGGATCGTCGGGCCCGTACCAGCGCCATCCCTGCAACATCATGCCTGTTCTCCCGGATCAGTTGGCGGTCAGCACGACCTTGACGCTCTGCGAGCGGTCGAGCGCCAGCCGCAGCGCGTCGGGTGCGGTGGACAGTGGCCGTTCGGCGGTAACCAGCGAGAGCACGTCGACGTTTCCGGCACCGATCAGCTCGACCGCGGTCATGAACTCGAGCCCGAAGCGGAACGAGCCGCGCAGGTCGATCTCCTTTGCCATCACGGCATTCGACGGCGTCGGAATCTGGCCGCCCGGCAGATTGCCGATCTGCACGACGATGCCGCCGCGTCGAACGATCCCAATGGCGCTGGCAAGGCCCGCGGCCGTGCCTGACACTTCGAACGCGACATCATAAGGACGCGAAGCGGCCTGGGCCTTCAGGCCCTCTTCGCCGGCGGAGACATTTTCGACGTGAGAGGCGCCGAGCTTGGTCGCAAATGCCAGCGGTGCCGGCGCGATGTCGGCAACCGTGATATCGGCCATCCCGGCGCGGCGCGCGGCGAGCATGGTCAGGAGCCCGATCGGTCCGGCGCCAAAGATGATGCCGCGCTTGCCCTCGATATTGCCGGCGCGCGCGACCGCATGCAGGCAGACCGCGAGCGGTTCGGCCAACGCCGCGGCCTGATAGGGCACATGATCCGGAATCTTCACGCACTGCGCCGGGATCGCGTCGAAATAGTTGGCAAAGCCGCCCTGCATGTGCGGGGTCTTCGACGCCGAGCCCATGAAGTAGATATTTTCGCAGAGGTTTTGCCGGCCCTCGCGGCAGGCGGTGCAATGTCCGCACCAGCGCGACGGGTTGACGGCGACGCGGTCGCCGACCTTCAGGTTGGCCGCGGAGCCCGCGATCTCGACGACCTCGCCGGAAATCTCGTGGCCGAGCACCAGCGGCGATTTCACCACGAAGTCGCCGGTGCGGGCATGGCGAAAGTAATGCATGTCGGAGCCGCAGATGCCGCCGGCGCCGAAGCGAATGCGCACCATGCCCGCGGGGAGCTTGTCGAGCGGATGCTCGACCATGCGCAGATCTTCGGGGCCGAACAGGGTTGCAGCGAGAGCGACTGAGGTCATTTGGAAAGTCCCATGTATTTTGGCAGCCAGAGGGTCAGTTCGGGAATGTAGGTGATCGCGATCAGCGCGAGCATCAGCGGCACCAGCCAGGGCAGGATCGCCACCGTCGTGCGCTCGACCGAGAGTTTTGCCACCCGCGCAAGCACGAACAGCACCATGCCGAGCGGCGGATGCAAGAGGCCGATCATCAGGTTCAGCGTCATGATCAGGCCGAAATGGATCGGATCGATGCCGAGCTTGAGCACGATCGGCAGCAGGATCGGCACCAGAATGGTGATCGCCGCCGTGGTGTCGATGAAGCACCCGACGAACAGGATCAGGATATTGGCGAGCGCCAGGAACACCCATTTGTTATGGGTGATGCTGAGCATCCAGTCCGACAGCAATTGGGCTGCCTGCGACACTGTGAGCAGCCAGGCGAAGATCGAGGCTGCGGTAACGATGAACAGCACCGAGGCCGTGGTCTCGATGGTGTCGAAGGTCGCCTTCGCCACCGTCTTCAGCGTCATGGTGCGGTAGCGCACGAGGCCGAGGAACAGCGACCAGATCACGGCTGCAACCGCGGCCTCCGTCGGCGTGAACCAGCCGAGCGTCATGCCGCCGATCAGGATCACCGGCGCCATCAGCGCCATCACCGCCGAGAAGTCGAAATACCAGTCGATCGCGAGCAGCGTGCCGAGACCGATCACCACCGCCAAGTTGGTCGATAGGCCGGCCAACGTCATCAGCCAGATCGCGAGCGGGAAAGCGAGCACGATCGCGATCTCAAGCCCGGCGGAGCCGAGCTGCGGCCAGGAGAAAGGCGCATCGCTGCCCCAATTGTTCTTGTGCGCGAAGTAAGTGACGGTCGCCATCATCAGCAGCGTCATGACGACGCCCGGGATGACGCCGCCCAGGAACAGCGCGCCGATCGAGACGTTCGCCATCATGCCGTAGATCACGAAGGGCAGCGACGGCGGAATGATGGGCCCGAGCGTGGCGGACGCCGCGGTGACGCCAACCGAGAACTCGGTCGAGTAGCCATGGTCCTTCATCGCCTTGATCTCGATGGTGCCGAGACCGGCGGCATCCGCGATTGCGGTGCCGGACATGCCGGAAAAAATCACCGAGCCGATGATGTTGACGTGGCCGAGGCCGCCGCGCATCCAGCCAACCAGCGCGACGGCGAATTTGTAGATGCGCCCGGTGACACCTGCGATATTCATGAGGTTGCCGGCCAGGATGAAGAACGGCACCGCGAGCAGCGGAAAGCTCTCGACGCCGGCAATCATGCGCTGCGCCAGCGTCACGTCGGGCGTCACGCCGCTGACCAGAATATAGAGCAGCGACGACGAAGCCATGGCGATCGCCACGGGAACGCCGAGCAGCATCAGGATGAGGAAACCTCCAAGCAACAGCAGCATCACCTTACCCTTCAATACCGTCGTAGGCACCGGGACGTTCGAGGATCGAGTAGCCCTGTCGCCGGTGTTGCAGCGCCACCTGCACCGACCGCACGAACATCAGCACGAAGCCGAGCAGCACGGCGTAATAGACGTAGTTCTTTGGAAAATTGATCGTGGTCATGTTCTCGTCGCCGATGATCTGGATGTAGACCCAGACCAGCTTGATGGCATAGCCGAAGAAGGCGATCCGGATCAGGTCGATCAGCGTGGACAGCGCACGCGCCGCGAGGTGCGGCAGATAGCGGTAGATCAGGTCAACCTGGATATGCCGCGACATCCGTACGCACATCGACGCACCGATGAAGACCACGCCGATCAGGCAGTAGGTCGCGATCTCCTCGGTCCAGGCATAGCTGTCGTTGAGCACGTAGCGGGTGAAGAACTGGAGGAAGACGGCGAATGCCATCACCCAGAAGATCGCCAGCGCCACCCAGTCCTCGAAGGCGTAGATGCCGAGATCGACCTTCGGCGCGGCCTCTTCCTCGAAGGTGTGGGCAATCTCGTCCGCGGTGATCTGCCGGTGGATTTCGGTGGTGGACATGGGGGACTCCTCTTGACGTCATTCCGGGGCGACGCGCGAGCGTCGAACCCGGAATCTCGAGATTCCGGGTCTGGTCCTTCGGACCATCCCGGAATGACGGCTCACTGTTACTTGACGGCCTGAATGCGTTCCCAATCGGCCTTGCGGTAGCCAAAAGTCTCGAACGGGACGTTCTTCAGCACGATGTCGCGGAACTCGTTCTTGTCGACTTCGGTCACGGTCAGGCCCTTCTCCTTGAAGAAGGCGACGAGCTTGGCCTCGTTCTGCTTGATCTCCGCGGTCGCCTTGGCGGCGGCCTCCTGCGCCACGTCGGTGAAGATCTTCTTGTCCTCGTCGCTCAGCTTCTTCCAGAGCGCACCCGCCACCACCGTGTTGAGGTGGTCGACGATGTGGCCGGTCAGCACGACGTGCTTCTGCACCTCGTAGAACTTCTTGGCCTCGATCGTGGTCAGCGGATTTTCCTGCGCTTCGACGGTGCCGTTCTGGAGCGCGAGATAGACTTCGGCGAAGGCGATCGGCGCGGTGTTGGCGCCGCAGGCGCGCGGCATCGCCAGATAGGCCGGAACGTCCGGCACGCGCATCTTCAGGCCTTTGAGGTCCGCGCAGGTCTTGATCGGCTTGTTCGAGGAGGTCTGGCGCACGCCGTAATAGGTCACCGCGATGATGTGGTGGCCACTCTTGTCCTCATAGCCCTTGGCGAGCTCCTTGAAGATATCGCTCTTGGTGTAGGCGAGCAGGTGATCGGCGTCGCGGAAGGTGTAGGGATAATAGGTCACGCCGATCGGCGGAAAGCTCTTGGCCGCGAAGCTCGAGCCGGAAATGATGATGTCGACAGAGCCGAGCGAAAGGCCCTGGTTGATGTCGGCTTCCTTGCCGAGCTGCGAGGCCGGATAGACGTCGATCTGGTAACGCCCGTTGGTGCGCTTGCCGATCTCCTGCGCGGCCCAGACCGAGGCGGTGTGGAACGGCTCCGAGGTCTCGTAGACATGGGCCCATTTCAGCTTGGTCTGCGCCATGCCGGCATTGGTCGTCGCGAACATTGCGGCGACCGACGTCGCCAGCACCATCGTGAATGTCTTCAACACTGATTTTCCTCCACTGATTCAAGTCTGCTTCTTATTCACCCACCGACATCGAGGCGGGCCGCCCGATCTCATCGTCGCCGAACGACGCCGCCTTTGGCCGCTTTCTTCGAGGAGCGTTTTGGTTTCGCCGTCTGAGCCCCGGATCGCGCCGCCCGCTTCCGCGGCGCCGGCGCACCTGCGGTGGCCTCCGCGCCAAAGTTCTGCGCAAAGCGCTCCTGCGAATGCGCGAGGTGGTCGCGCATGGCATCGTGAGCCGACAATGGCCGGCGCGCCGCGATGGCATCGCGCACGGCGCGATGCTCGTCGAGCGCGGTGCGCCACGTGCCGGGATTCTCGAAGTAATGCGCAAGCTGCGTGAAATAGGGATTGAGCCGCTGGTCGAACAACTCGCCGACCACCCGCACCAGCACGGCGTTGCCAAGGCATCCGGCAATCGCGATGTGAAAGGCGCGGTCATGAACCATCGAGGCTTCGCCGGGGTGGTCGACATTCTCCATCGCCACGAGCGCGGCATCGATGCGCGCAATGTCATCCCTGGTCGCCACGCGCGCCGCCTGCTCGGCGATCGCACTTTCCAGGAATTCGCGGGCGCGCAGCAGCTCGAACGGGCCTTCGATGACGGCGGACGGGACCGGCGCGGCGTCGGCGGCCTCGGTTACATAGATGCCGGAGCCGACGCGGATGCGGACGCGTCCTTCCACTTCGAGCGCAATCAGGGCCTCGCGCACCGTCGGCCGCGACACCTTGAGCTGCTCGGCGAGCTCGCGCTCGGTCGGCAAACGGCTGCCGACCGCGTACTCGCCGCTGTCGATCAGGCTTCGCAATTGATCGGCGATCTGGCGATAGAGCCGTCTCGCCTCCACAGCTTCCAGCGGCACGCTGGCCTCCCCGAAAAGGGTCTCGCCGGGAAGCTTCGCGCCCGGCGGCCCGCCAATTTTGGATAATTGGCCTTACCAATTGACCGGAGCATTGACCTGATACGGTCGCCATGTCAAGCAGCGGCCAAACATCAGGGAGAAACGACCATGCGGCTTAGTTCAACGCGCCTTGGCCGCGCCAATCTTGACCGGCTGGCACCTCGCGTCCGCCGCCCTGCCTATGACCGTTCGCGTATCACGCCCGGCATCGTGCATCTTGGCCTCGGGGCCTTTCATCGCGCCCATCAGGCCGTCGTCATCGACGATTGCCTTGCAGCTGGTGCCACCGCCTGGGGCATCATCGGCGCGAGCCTGCGCAGTCCGGGCACGCGCGACGCCCTCGCCCCGCAGGATCACCTCTACACCGTCGCCGTGCGTGCAGCCGAAGGCACCGAGCACCGCGTGATCGGCGCGCTGCTCGACAGCTTTGTCGCGCGCGAGAATCCGACACGGCTGGTCGACAGGATGGCGAATCCTTCCATCCGCATCGTCTCGCTCACCGTCACCGAGAAGGGCTATTGCCACACGCCGCAGACCGGCGACCTCGACGAGCGGCATCCGGACGTCGTGCACGATCTGAACAATCCTGACGCGCCGCGTTCGGCGCCCGGCTTCATCGTTGCTGCGCTGGCGCGCCGGCGGGCACAGGGGCTTCCGCCCTTTACCGTGCTGTGCTGCGACAACCTCGCCGCCAATGGCCACACCGTGCAGCGGATCGTGACGCAGTTTGCAGCGCTGCGGTCGAAGGATCTCGGCAAATGGATTGCCGATACGGCCGCCTTCCCCTGCACCATGGTCGACCGCATCGTGCCGGAGACGCTAGAGGCGGACCGTGATGCGGTGTCCGCCGCGCTCGGAATGCGCGACGCCTGGCCGGTGATGACCGAGCCGTTCACGCAATGGGTCGTCGAAGACCGCTTCGCCGCAGGGAGGCCCGATCTCGCTGCCGCAGGCGTCGAGCTCGTGTCCGACGTCAAGCCGTTCGAGCTGATGAAGCTGCGGCTGCTCAATGCCAGCCATTCGGCGCTGGCCTATCTTGGCTATCTCGGCGGCTACGAGACCATCGCCGACACCATGAAAGATCCGCATTTCGCGCGGCTTGCCGCGCAGGTGATGGAAGAGGCAGCGGTGACGCTGACAATGCCGGTGGGCGCTGATCTTGCCGCCTATCGCGCTTCGCTGCTCAAGCGCTTCACCAACCCGGCGCTGCATCACCGCACCTGGCAAATCGCGATGGACGGCTCGCAAAAGCTGCCGCAGCGGCTGCTGGGCGCAATGCAGGATCGTTTGCGCCGGAACCTGCCGATCGCGACGCACGCGCTCGCGGTGGCCGGCTGGATGCGCTACGTCACCGCGCGCGACGAACACGGCCGCGCCATCGACGTTCGCGATCCCCTCGCCGCCGAACTCGCAGGCTTGGCGCGCGAGGCCGGTCCCGTCGCCGAACGGCTCGCGCCGGCGCTGCTGGGCGTGACCAAGGTTTTCGGCCCGTTCGGTGCCGAGCCGCGCCTGCGCGAGGCCGTGACCGCGGCGCTCGGCCGACTCTATGCGAAGGGTGCGCGCCAGGCGGTGGAGACGCTCGTTTCCGCGTGATCACAAAGTGGGCAGCGGCGTCTTGCATGCTGCACTGCGTTCAAAGTCGAACGGAAGTCGCGCTTGATTTTTGCCTGCCATTGACCCACCCAAGAGGTATGGCAAAGGACAGCAAGGTCATCGCCGCGAACGCGGCTTTCTACGCCGCCTTTTCGACGGGCGATTTTGACGGCATGCAGCGGATGTGGGCGGAAGACGACGCCATTTCCTGCATTCATCCCGGCTGGCCCGCAATTGTCGGCCACGCGACCGTGATCGGAAGCTGGCGCGATATCCTGCAAAACCCTGAAAGGCCGCAGATCGTCTGCGCCGAACCGCAGGCGATCGTCGATGGCGACAGCGCCCGGGTGCTGTGCATCGAGATCGTCGACGGTACCGCGCTCGCCGCCGCCAACCATTTTCGTCGTGTCGGCGACAGCTGGCGCCTCGTGCATCATCAGTCGAGTCCAATCGCGCAGATTGTCGAACAGTCTGAGGACGATAGAGCGAGCCACCGGGTGCACTGACCGCGCCGGCGTTCCTACTGTGCATGGGGTTGTTTTTTCAGTTTCCTGTTCGACGGCGACGCAGTCGGTCGGGTGAAACTGCAACATCTTTTGTCGGCCCCAAAAATCTCCTATGAGCAGGAACGCGCGGCTGGCGCGAATGGAACTCGCACCCCACACGGCGAACGCATGCGGCTCTTCATCCTTGGCCTCGGCTATAGCGCCCGGCATTTCGTCCGCAGTTTCGGCGGCAGCTTCTCGCATGTCGCCGGCACGGTGCGCGATCCCGCCGGGCGGAACGACCTTGCCGGCGTCGAGTTGCATGGCTTCTCCGGCAGCCGGCCCGCCGACGCAACCCTGGGCCGTATCCGCGATGCCGATGTCCTGCTGATATCGATCCCGCCGGGCAGCGGCGGCGATCCCGCACTCGCAGCATTCGGCGAGGCCCTGGCGGCGGTCCACCGCAAGGTCGTCTATCTCTCCACCATCGGCGTCTATGGCGACCACGCCGGCGGATGGGTCGACGAGAGCACGCCACCCCAATCCGCACTCGACCGCGCCAGGCTCCGCGTCGCGGCAGAGCAGGCCTGGGCGGAGACGGCGCACGGCAATGCCGCGATCCTGCGGCTTGCCGGCATCTACGGTCCTGGCCGCAACGCGCTGGTGACGCTGGCCAATGGCATGGCCCGGCGCATCATCAAGCCCGGTCAGGTCTTCAACCGCATCCATGTCGACGATATCGCCAGCGCCATCATGGCGGCGATCAACCACGACAGCGGCGGTACCTGGAACGTCTGCGACGACGAGCCTGCGCCGCCGCAGGACGTGATCACTTATGCCGCGCGGCTGATGGGCGTTGCTCCGCCGCCTGAAGAGGCGTTCGCAACCGCCGAGATGTCGGCAATGGCGCGCAGCTTCTATTCGAGCAGCGCCCGCGTCTCCAACGCGAAGCTGAAGCGCGAGCTCGGCGTCGTGCTGGCGTATCCGACCTATCGGCACGGCCTCGATGCGCTTTGGCGCGACGACGAAGAGAGGACCGCACGCGCAAGATAAAAGGGCGCTCGCCTGGACCGCCCTTTTGGAATCCAGCGTCAGCTCAAGACGCCATATGTCCTGAACCAGGCCTCTGCCTGCCGTTCGTCGACAATTGCAACATCCATTAACCGCGTTAGGCGGTTCTCCCGCACCTGAGTGCGCCATGACGTGTTGCACGCCGTGCGTGGTTTCACGCAATTCGAAACGTTTCGCCGCGACAATCGGGCCGATCGTGGCCGCAACGACACATCATGTTGCCTGGACACCCCTCAGCGCTCAGTCATGCGACGCAAGCCCGCACCATTTGACGCGAATTTTCACATCAGTTGAGCCGTCATTTTTACTCGAACTTTCTTCGCGACGCTCTAGTTCCACTCCTGAATGTTCCATCTCCAGAACGGAGAAGCGTCTTTCACGCGCGGCAATTGTTTCCGCTTCGAGCGAAGCTCGACAGCCCCATTTTGACCCGCAGCGATTGCGCAGCCGAAGGCTCAATTGAAAAAGACTTGTCCGATCTGGCATTGAAATGAATTTGGCTCGCGAAGCGATTGAAGTATTGGGACAGGTGGCACGAATCCTATGGTTCGAAGGCACCAAGCACGGCATGCGCGATCGCGAGTGGATGGCACTGCGATTCCTCTCCCGTGCGAACCGATTTTCCAGGACGCCTTCGGCGCTGGCGAGCTATGTCGGGGCCACGCGCGGCACCGCGTCGTTCATCATCGGCGAGCTCGAGCGCCTCGGCTATGTGGAACGGAAGCGATCCGCCACAGACAAGCGCTCGGTGATGTTGAGCGTGACGCAGCAGGGCAAGAAGCTTCTCGCGCGCGATCCCGTCAATGGCTTGGTCGATGCCATTGCCGTCCTGGATGACGACAGCAAGATCCGCTTTCGCGATACCTTGCTACACGTGCTCGATCAGGCGGATGCCGCCGAACAGCGGCATCACACCGACGTCTGCAAGCGATGCATTTTCCTGCGCGAGGATCGCACCGCCTCCGAGAGCAAGTCGACGGTCGAATTCACCTGCCGCCTGTTCCGTGCGCCGATCGCCGAGTCCGAGATCGACCAGCTATGCACCAGTTTCGAGCATCATCGCCAATAGTATTGTCGGCCGGTCACTTGCGGGGCGAATAGACCACGCCGCCACCGCTGGTTTCCACCACCAGACGGCCATTATCGTTCCTGATCTCCTCGATACGCCCCAGGTTAGGCACCTGCTGGCCGAGCACGGCCTCGATGACGCCGTTCGGCCCCTGGAGGATCGCGATGCCTTCATAAGCCTGGCGAACCGACCAGCCCTTGATCACCTTTCGCGGCGCCGAGCTGCGTTCGACCGGAGACACCGACCCCGTGGTCTCCGGTGCTGCAACCGAAGCCATCATCGGCATCGCCGACGAGGGCTGCGCGGCGGCCGGTGTCGGCGCCGGGACCTGGGCTTGCGCGAGCCTGTCGAGCTTGGCCGTTGAAGATGAGCTGACCCGCTCGATACGATCGAGATTCTCGGCAAAGCGGCCGAAGCGGTCGCTGGTCGCCTTGCTCGACTGATCGACCGCGGTGCGAAGGCCATCGAGATTCTCGGACACGCCGGACAATTGCTTGCGCAACTGCGCGACCGTCTCGCGCAGATTCCTGATCTCCGTGTTGGCAGCAACGCTGTTCTGAGCCGGCTGCGTGGTAAGATAGGCGATGACGCCGGTGCAGGCGCAAACCACGACAATGGCCGCAACGGCCAATGTCGCGAGTGGTGCGACCCATGTCGGGCGCGGCGGCGGCGGCTTTGCCACGATCATCGCCGGCTTGACCACGACAGGCGCAGGCTTTGGTATGGCCATCTTGTCGAGGCGCGCCTTGGCGCGAATACGCTTCAATCCCTCGAGCGCCTCTTTGGCAGCAACTTCGTCGCTCGACGCCGGTGCAGGCTTCACCCCTGGCGCAGGCTTGGCCGCACGCGTTGCACTATTCACCTTGCCATCGCGCGCTTCCGGAGTCGGCTTCGCCGTCGCAGTCATGTCCGCAGTTTCGGCGGGACGCGCTTTTCCCTCGGACAACATTTGAAAATGCTCCGTTCGTATTTCGATCTGTCGAACGAAGCTAGTTGGCGAAGCTTGCCTGAAACGTGCGCGTCAAACAACTTTTTGGTGCGAGCGCGCGACGTCGAACGATTCGAACTCGCCACGCGCGAGAGGAAAGTGCGACTCGAAAGACACACACTCGCCAAGAGTTCGCCAAGCTGGAATTTCATCGCGATACATGAGTCGAATTGTCGCACGCGAGAGCGCAGCCACAAGAGTCAATCCGGGGTTGAAAACCCTTCACTGCGGCCACCGACGGGCACTACCCAAAATTGCTTTAGTTGCACAGGCATACGGAACTGTATAACCACCACGGTGCAAAACTAGTTTGAATACTGAATCAACTGGTGAAGCTTGCAACACCAAGCAACAACCAGAAACAAACCAACAGCATCAAGCACACGTAGCAACAGCTTTGTTTCGCACGCTTGATCGGAATTTGGCAATTGGTACGGTCCTACTCAAGTGATTCTCTCCAGTTGGCGAGGAGATCGGCTGAGTTCAGTTGCGTTTGGACACGATAAGCACTTGGCGCAACTGTTCTATGCCGCTGTCTCAATCCGCCCCGCAAGGTGATCCGTAAGACACCCGCCGGGCCACACACAGTAAGCGTTCAGTACCGAGTCGAAGTAGCAGGCCTGCTCACGCAGGCACTGAATGCGTAGGGCTGCCCGCGAATATCGAAACCATAACAACGGTTCGCGGGAGGGAAAATGTCGTCAAACAGCATAGCCGACGATCCGGGGCATCACAAAAACCTTCCGGTCGCTGCAAGTGCGAAACAGGGGCGAAAGACTGATGTATATTATCGTTGATGATCGCGAGAGCGTCACGAACAGCTACGTTGGAGGGCTCGTTCGCGAAGGTGTATCGTCGATCGGCTTCTCCTCCGGAGAATTCTGGGACTGGCTGCAATCCGCCAATGAATCGGATCTGGCCGCCGTCGATGCTTTTCTGCTGGGGGAATGCGACGCCCGCGGAAGCCTGCCACGGGCGATGCGCAAGCGATCTATGGCTCCGATCATCGCCATCAGCGGCCAGAAGATGCTCAAGAACACGCTGGAGCTGTTTGAATCCGGCGTGGATGACGTCGTCCATGTGCCGATCCATTTGCGTGAGATCCTGGCCCGAACGGCTGCGATCGCACGTCGGCGGGTGGGCGAGTTGCCGAGGCCTTGCGAGACCAGGATCCAGGTGTTCTTCAACGGACGTGACCCCGAGATCGCGGGCCACGCCCTGACGCTGCCCCGCCGCGAGTTGCGCATTCTCGAATACATGGTCAGCAACCACGGCAAGTGGATCACCAAGACGCAGATCTTCAACGCGGTCTACGGCATCTTCGAATCCACGTTCGACGAGAGCGTGATCGAGAGCCACGTCAGCAAGCTGCGCAAGAAGCTTCGAGACCGCCTCGGTTTCGACGCGATCGTGGCCCGGCGTTACGTCGGATACCGGCTCAACATCCCGTCGAACGAGGCGATCGACGAGCCGATGCAGGAGATCGACGAGGTCGGAATCCTCCTGAATCGAGCACATTCCGCTGCCGCCGCCTACCCGGCCGGCAACTGACGCGCCGAAGTCAGCCAGCACAAGACCGCCGGCCTCTGCGGGGAGATCCCGCAGAGGCCGGTTCGTTTTCGTGGAGGGAAACGTCGCTACGCTGGCGCGGCTTCGCAGACCGGCGCGTCAGGGCTTCTGCTGGAACTCATCCCTGGAGACGTAGTTGAAGTCCTCGACCAAAACATCCTGGACGATGTCGGCCTGCATCCGCTCGTTGACGCGCTGCTTGATCGCCGAGGTGAGGATGGAGAGGTCGTAGCGAGCGAGCTTCCTGAAATCGAGCTTGTCGTCAGCATAGATCCTGCGGAACGCCTCATCGACGACGAATGGCTCCGGCGGAACAGTGAGCTGGTGCAGGGTCCGCGCCTCCACGGTGTAGACGAAGCGCGCGACGATGTAACCCTGCACGGCACCGCCCTCGACCATGGGCACGCTCAGCGCCCGCGTCTTCTGGTACTGCAGCCCGTCGAGGTATTCGTCCTTCGCGGGCAACAGGCTGCCGTTTTCCTTCCAATAGGCCACGCCATAGCTCGTGCCCGCGGTGAGGATACAGACCCAGAGGCCGGCCAGAACGAGCTTGATCATTGTCCGTCCCGTGCTGCGCGACCGGTATAGGTACCGTCCGATTCGGACTCCTTGATTGCCCTGACGATGATGGCCGCCACCTCGCGTACCGCATCGTAGTGCATTTCGAGGAGCGAGCGATTTCGCTCGAGCTTCTGCCGTAACTGCTGGATCTCCTCGGTAATCTCGGTTTCACCACCGAGATGCATCCGTGCCCGCATCAGCCGGACGAATTCCAGCATGCTCCGGCTTTTCCGGCCGCTGAAATCGTCAAAATCGATCTTCTGTCCGGTGGCGAGCGCTACCGTCTCCTCTTCGACGATGCTTTCGAGCCGGCGAATTGCGGCGAGCAGGCCCGAGACCTCTTCGGCACGCGTCGCCTCCAGCCTTGCCGCTTCAGCCTCGTCGGATATCAATTCGCTGCCGGCATTTGGCAGGACCACGGGCAACTGGACATCGCCCGGTGCAAATTCCGTCATGACCTCGATGTCCGCGACCGGCTGCTCCATGAGGACGGCCGTCGCGCCTTGTTCTGCCTGCATAGCCAATTCACCCCTCAACTTTCATCACCCATGTCGCGATTCAGCCTCCGGCCTTCCCTGTCACGTCCGGACCCGCCGGATGCGCAGCCGCCAGCTGCCTGGCAATTCCGATCCCCTTGCCCTTCGCAAGCTGGGCGCCGAGCTGCTCGGCCAGCATCGATTTCCAGATGCCGCCGGCAGTGCCTTTGCCGAACACTTCCTCCGACTCCTTCGGCAGCATTGTCTCGACAAAGGTCTGGAGCACGAACGCTTCGAACTTGCGATATACCTCGTCCTGGCCGGGCTTCTTGATCACTCGCACCGGCGGTCCGTTCACCACACCCGATTGCGCCTCCGCCAGTTGCCCTGCGGATTGATCGGCTGCCGCGGCGGCCGCCTTGCTGGCTGCCGCGTCCATCGTGGCGGCGAAATCGGCGTCCGACGATTTGAGCGCCTCGAGCTTCGCGGCCGCCGCGCGCTGAGCCACCGGGTCGGCGGCGTCGAGAACGTCGAGAACGAGGTCGGGCGTCGTTGTCACGATCATGTCTTGATCCGCCTGGCTGGCCGCGGCGCCAAATCGCGCACAGCGGCATGTGTCTCCGTCATGTCCTCGAGCGAGCGTTTCTCGGCGTCGCGCAGCTTGTCGGCCAGCGCGGCCCTGGCGACTTCCTCGAGCTGTTTCACGCGCCGGTTCTCCGAACGGACCCTGTCGAGCTGCATCGCGGCGCGCTCCTGCACGGCGCGCGCGCCGACGCTCGTCCTGTTGAGCCGCAGCGCGATCGAGTCGCTCGACGATCCGGCCGGCACCTTCCCTTCGTTCAGGGTTCCAACCAACCACGCCTGCTCGTCCTGCATGATCTGCTCCTGCTGCCGCAATTGCGCGAGCTGCCATTCCGACAGCCGCAATTGCAGCTTCACGAGCGAGACGATCCGGCTGAGCTTGTCCGCGCGCGATGTCATGACCCATCATCCCCCCAGCCATGACGACATGCCGAGCGTGAACTGCGTCAGCAACTCGTCGCTAGTGAGGTAGAGCAGCAGGAAACCACCGAGCAGGACGAACGGCACCGAGACGAAATAGACCGGAATCGCCGGCGTCAGCTTGTTGATCAGACCGACCGAGAAATTGACGACGATGGAATAGACGATGAATGGGCTGGTGATACGGAGCGTGAGCACGAACGCGTCCGCGAGGCGGCTCACGAGCTGGTTCAGCGCCATCTCGCCAGTCAGCTTCTCGCCGGGACGCCAGACATCGTAAGAGTTCATCAGCCCGCGCAGCACCTGCCAATGCTGGTCGGTCAGGAAGAACAGCGTGGTGACGGCGGCCATAACCAGCGGCACCACGGGCGGCGCCGGATCGGTATCGCCGACTGGTGTGCCCGGGATGCTGCTGAGCCCGATCGCGCTCGCCATCACGGAGAGCATGGTCTGGAGCGCAAGGAAGAACACGCGCCCGCCGAGGCCGATAACACTGCCTACCACGAGTTCCGTGGCGATCAGCAGCGCGAGCGTGAGCGGCGAGGCACCGTCCACGAGCGGTTTCAGGACCGAAACCAGGATCGGCGTCAGCGCGAACGTCGTGACCAGCGCGACGAACAGGCGGATCTGCGGCGGAACGTTCACGCTGGAATAGCCCGGCACCAGCATCAGGCAGGCGCCGATGCGGCAAAACACGATGAACGTGGCGAGCAAATTGTCGGTGAGGCCGCCGATCACGAAATGGCTCCGAGCGCCCGGATCTCGGCGCTGCGGGCAACCTCGACATGCGACAGGATCGGCAAGGTCGGGAACACGCGCTCCAGGATCATGCGGACATAAGGGCGCGCCTCCGGCGTCACCGCCAATACAACGCTGGTGCCGTCCTCGGTGAACTTCCGGACCGCAGCGCTGGCTTCCGTCGCGAACTGCTCGATCAGCCGTGGATCGGCATCGAACTCGACGACGTCGCCCTTGCCATCGCGCTTCAGGCTCTGGTGGAAGGCCAGGTCCCAGCGGTTGCCGAGGCGCAGGACGTTGAGCACGCCATTGTCGGAGAGATCGCCGCAGATCTGCTGCGCCAGCCGCATCCGCACGTGCTCGGCAACCTGCTCGGAGCGGCGCACATGGGGCGCGATCTCGGCGATCGCCTCCAGGATCAGATGCAGGTTCCGGATCGACACCCGCTCGCCCAACAGGATCTTCAGGATCGCCAGCAAGCCGGAATAGGAGATCTGCGACGGGCAGAGATCGTCGACCAGGCGCTTGTACTCCGGCTCGAGCCGGTCGAGCAGTCCGCGCATGTCCTTGTAGGACAGAAGCTGGGAGAGATTTGCCCTGAGCACTTCGCTCAGATGGGTGAGAAGTACCGACAGATTGTCGACCGGCTTGCAGCCCTGCCGCCTGACCTCATCGGCAAAGGCTTCCGTCACCCACAGCGCCTTCATGCCGAAGGCCGGCTCGATCACCTCGTCGCCGGGGACGTCGGGCTTGCCGTCCTTGTCCACCAGCACCATGATCTCGCCGATCCTGAGCTCACCATGGGCGACGCGCGTATCGTGGATCCGGATCTGGTATCCCTTGGGATCGATCGACAGATTGTCCGACAGCTTGATCTCGGGAATGACGAAGCCGTACTGCTTGGCGAACTTCTTGCGGATCTTGCTGACGCGGTGGGCCAGCTCGTTGCGCGAGCCGAGCAGGTGAACCGACAGATGGCTGCCGAGCGACAGCTCGATCTCGGCGGTCTTGAGCGACTCCTTGACCGATTCCTTGGCTTCGGTCTGCGCACGCTCCTCCGCCTTGCGCGCGTCTTCCTTCTGCTTCGCGGCCGCCTGCCTCCTCGGCAGCGAATAGCCGACGAAAGCCATGACCCCACCCAGCAGCACGAACGGCGCCATCGGCAACCCCGGCATCAAGGCCAGCACGAACATCATCAAGGACGCCGCCGATACTGCGCGCGGATAGCCGCCGAGCTGCCGGAGCACCGCCTGTTCGGCGGAGCCCCTGGTGCCGCCTTTGGAGACCAGGAGGCCCGCCGACAGCGACACGATCAGCGCCGGCATCTGCGTGACCAGACCGTCGCCGACGGAGAGTTTTGTGTAGACGTCGGCGGCGCGCGACAACGTCAGACCGTGATGGGTGACGCCGATGATGATGCCGCCGAAGATGTTGATTGCCGTGATGATCAGGCCGGCGATGGCATCGCCGCGCACGAATTTCGAGGCGCCGTCCATCGCGCCGAAGAACGAGCTCTCCTCTTCGAGCTCGCGACGCCGGCGTTGGGCTTCCTTGTCGTCGATCAGGCCCGCGGAGAGATCCGCGTCGATTGCCATCTGCTTGCCGGGGATGGCATCCAGCGTGAAACGGGCGCCGACTTCGGCGATACGCGTTGCGCCCTTGGTGATCACGACAAAATTCACCGTGACCAGGATCGCGAAGATGATCAGTCCGATCACGAAGTCGCCGCCCATGACGAACTTGGAGAAGCCGGCGACAACGTGGCCGGCAGCGGTCTCGCCCTCCCCGCCCCGCGACAGGATCAGCCGGGTGGTCGCGACGTTGAGCGCGAGCCGCAGGATCGTCGCGATCAGGAGCACGGTCGGGAAGGCGGAAAAATCGAGCGGCCGCTGAATCCATAGCGCGACCATCAGGATCAGCGCCGCCAGCGCGATCGAGAAGGCAAGGCCGAGGTCGATCAGGATCGGCGGGATCGGCAGGAACAGGATCGTGAGCATGGTCACGATACCGCCCGCGAAGAAGGCATCCGCGCCGAAGCGTCGCGGGTTCGGCAGGCTAGCAGCTAACGTATCGGCCATGGGTCACCGGGCAGCAGGGTCCGCCCTGCAATTTGCCCCGCAAAGCTTACGCGAGGGTGGTGGCCGGGCCCGGCCCGCGGATCAGAAGCCGTGCTCGATCCGCGAATAGACCATCTCGGTGAAGGTGGAGAGATGCGCGCCGATGAAGGAGCCCGACAGAGCCACGACCACGAGGATGACGACGATCTTCGGGACGAAGGTCAGCGTCGCCTCCTGGATCTGGGTCAGCGCCTGGATCAGCGCGATGACGATGCCGACCAGCATCGCCGCGCCGACTGCGGGTCCGCAGGCGACCAGGATGGTCCAGATCGCCGACTGGACGAGGTCGAGGGCGTCGCGCTCGTTCATGGCTAGTTGCTGATCGTGAGGCCGGGGCCGACCGCGACCTTGGTGCCGTCCTGAAGGGTCGCGACGGAGCCGTTGCTGTTGATGGAGATCGAAGCGACCTTGCCGGTAAAAGTCGCTCCGGTCGAGTCGGTGAAGCTGACGTTCTTCCCGATCAGCCCGTCCGCCTGCGACAGCGACTGGGAGGACAGCAGCGAATCGAGCTTCGTATTGGTCTGCATCGCCTGCTCGACCGTGGAGAGCTGGGCGAACTGGCTCATATACTGCGACGTATCGGTCGGATTGGTCGGATCCTGGTTCTTCATCTCCGCGATGAGGAGCTGGAGGAAGGTATTGTAGTCGACGCCGGTGCTTGACGTGGACGAAGTGGACGACGTCGAGCTGGTCGAGTTGGTGCTTGTGGTGTCGGTCGCGCTGGTAACGTTCATGTGTCTCTCCGCTGTCAGGCAGCCTCGAATGGGGCCACGGGGGTGGCAGCCCCGGACAGGATCGCCTGCTCCAGGGGAAACAAAGCCCGGATCCGCTTGAGCGCTTCGAAGTAGCGGGTGCCGACGACCATCTCGTCGATCGCGGCAAGCCCGTCGAGCATCTCGCCGTTCTCGCACACCGCACACAGCGCCGCGTGATGCTGCCCGTAGAGCGAAGCGGCGGCGGCGACATCCGTCGGGTTCATCAACATCAGCTGGACGATAAAATAGAGCTGGCGCATCGCCGTGGTGGCGTCGGAAGCCTGCATGACCTGCCCTTCGAGCAGGAACATCACGTCGTTGACAAGCTCGAGCGAGACCTTGCGGTCCACGCGCAGCACCGCGCCGTTGATGTAGACCCGTTCGCCCGCCCGCAAGGAGATCTTCATCAGAGCGCGTCTCTGATCAGGCGGTTGATTTCGATCAACTGCGCGACGTCGTTCGATCGTTCCTCACGAATGCGATCGGCTTCCTTGACGACCCACAAGCCGATCGAGATGATGTCGGCGCGCAGCTGCTCGGGCAGCCCGTTATCGGGATGCGCGAGATCCTCGATGAAGATGGTCCACAGCCGCCGCACATAGAGCAGGCTGTGGACCTGGTCTTCCATGCTGAAGCGCTCCTTCTGGAGCCGCTCCAGTCGGTCGATGCCGAGGCTGAGCGCCTGGCGCTCGCGCCCCCGCGCCTCCTGGCCGCTGTCTTCAACGACCGTCTCATAGGCTTCAAAAGTCATCCGAACAACTCTGTGCAGGAATTTCCAGGAAACTGAATCGAGAAGGCGAGGGCCGCACAGGCTCAGAGATAGTTGACGAGGCTGATCTTCTGGAGCTGCGAAGTGAGCGCGAGCGCTGTCTGGATCTGCGTCTGCAGCGCACTGACGCGCGTCGACGCTTCCGCCGGATCGACCTGCTCCATGCCGACGATCTGGTTGTTCAGAATGTCCTTCTGCGTCTTGAGCTTGTCGGTCGCGCTGGTGATCCGCTGCTGGACCGTGCCGACGTCGCCCCCCAGCGTCGCGAGGTCGGTGATGGCGCTGCCGACGAGGCCAATGGCCTTGTCCACGACGACCTGGAACGTCGATTGATTGAGGTTCGCGTTACCGAGATCGGCCATCATGGTGTAGGCCTCGGCGAGCTTGCGGAAACCGGTCTGGTTGGCGCTCACGGACGTATCGGCGATCTCGGTGGTGGAGATGCGGCTTTGCATGACCTGGTCGGTGGCCGTCGACCAGTTGGTGTTCCAGGCCGGGCTCGCGAATTCGGCGTCGAAGGGGCCGTTGAGGAACGTCTGCATTTGAGCCGGCGTGATGTTCGCCACACTAGGCGATGATTGCGTGAAGCCGAAAGCCGCATTGAAATCGAAATCGACCTGGTTCTTGCTGGCCGAGCCAGCCTGATAAGCCGTGATCGGCTGGTTCTGCGTGTTGATGCCCGAAAACAGGAACGAACCATTGTAGGAGACGTTCAGCGCGCCGATCAGATCCTGGAGATTGGAGGACGCGGGCGGCAGGATGATCCGCCCGCCACCATCGGTGCTGCGCGCTGCGATCAGGTCCTTGAGGAAGTCGGTTGCGGTCGAGCCGAGCTGGGTGATGCGGTCCTGGGTCACGTCCAGGCGTCCCGCGACGAGCCCGTTGGTATCGACGAGCTGATCGGCGAAGTTCAGGTCCGCACGCAGGGTGACGTCGCCACCCGTCGTGGCACCCAGCTGGAGCCCGACATCGGCGAAGCGGCCCGTCGTCGCTTCCGTCGACGCCTTGCTGAGCAGGGCCTGGTTGTTCGT
This sequence comes from Bradyrhizobium manausense, assembly GCF_018129685.1. Lineage (GTDB taxonomy): Bacteria > Pseudomonadota > Alphaproteobacteria > Rhizobiales > Xanthobacteraceae > Bradyrhizobium > Bradyrhizobium manausense_D. The sequence continues at coordinate 150,780 of NZ_JAFCLG010000003.1, read as the reverse complement.
GATCGAGTACCTCAATGACGAGGACAGCATCAGGGTGGAAATGTAGTTTGCGCTCATCATGGTTCAGTTCCCCACGGCTGCCAGCAGGCTTTGCAACATTTGGTCGACGGTCGTAATGATCTTCGACGACGCCGAATAAGTGCGCTCGACCTGGAGCATCAGCGACATCTCGTCGTCCATGTTGACGCCGCTGACGTTCGACAATGCCGTCGTGCTGCGGGTGAGCAACGTATTCTGGTACTGGGAAATGTCGTTGGCGGTCTTGCGCTGGTTTTCGATCCAGCTCGTCGACGATGCGGCGTAGTCGATCAAGCTGCCGTTCGGCTTGCCTTGCGTGGTCGGATCGAACGGCTGCGACGCATCCATGTTGCCGATGAGCTGCTGAAGCCGGGCCGAATAGCCGCCGTTACCGGCGATGTTGTATTTGTAGGCGACGTTGCCACTGATGGCGCCGTCACGCAGCAGGTTGGGATTTCCGCTCGGTGTGGCGGATGGGTCGACTGAGGCTGCGACCGAGATTGTGCCGGCAAGACCGACCAAGACGGTTCCGCTCGCGGGCATCGTCGGCGCGCCGGGATAGGTAAAGAGACCCGGGACGTCCGGCAGCGTTGGAACGGCGGACTGATCACTCTCCTTGAAATCATTGATCAGGCCGCGGGCGACCTCGTCGAGCTGGCTCTGGTACGTCACCGTAGCATTATCGCGCAGCTCCGCGAGGCCCGCGATCTTGCCCGACTTGAGCGGCATGACCGCGTTGGCGCCGGTCACCGGCACGCCGTCGATATAGACCGCGTTGCCGGTGGTGCCCGGCGTGTAGGCGCCGGTCGGCACAAAGCTCACCGTCCGCGCCACCTTGTCGAACAGCACCCCGCCATTGTCGGTGTAGAGCGCAGCGTCCCCGTTGGTACGGATCGTCATGGTGACGCCGACTTCCTGCGACAGCTTCGAGACGATGTTGTCACGCTGATCGAGGTAGTCGGTGACGTCGTCGCCGGTGATGGTACCCTTCACGATCGCGGTGTTGACGGCGGCGAACTGGCTCAGAAGCTGGTTGATGTTCTGAACCGATGTCGCCATGTCGGCGTCCGCGCCTTCGCGCACGGACTGCACCGTCTGCGTCGCCTGGTTGAGCGAGGTCGCCATGTCCTTGGCCGACGCGACGGCCGCCTGCGCCAGCGTGGCGTTGTCGGGAGCATTCGCATATTGCTGGAGCGCCTGCTTCAGTTTGTTGAGCGCGGCGGTCGGCGACTGGTCGAGCTGCGGATCGTCCACCGTGGCAGATGCGATCTTCTGGAGACCGTCATAGATCGCGCTCTGGGTGGCAGCCGCGGAGGTCGCGGTCAGAACATTGCTGTACAGGCCCGAGCTCGCGGCCCGCTGGATCGCAGCGACGTAGACGCCGGCACCGGGAAGATTGTCCAGCACGGTGATCTTGCGCGAATAACCGGTCGTACTTGCGCCGGCGATGTTGCGCGAAATGCTCGAGGACTGGACGCCCGACGCCACGAGCGAGGAGCGGGCGGAGTCGAGAGCTGCGGTAAGGGACATGATTTGCTCTTGCCCGGAATCGGCGCCGAAGGATTCAGCGCTTCAGGTTGACGACGACGTCGAGCAAATCGGCGCCGGTCTGGAAAGATTTGGAGTTCGCGGTGAAACCGCGCTGCGCCTCGATCATCGAGGTCAGCTCGTTCGCGAGATCGACGTTGGAGTCCTCGAGCGCACCGGACTGGATCGAGCCGAGCCCGCCGCTGCCGGCATTCGCCGCATGCGCGGTGCCCGAATTGAGGTTGGTCGAATAGACGTTGCCCGCCTCCGGCGTGAGATTGTCGGGACTCTCGACGTCGGCGAGCATGATCGTGAAGAGTGTCGTTGTCTGGCCGTTCTTCAAAATGGCAGTCACGTGTCCCGCAGTGTCGACATCGACCTTGTCGATGCCGGAGGGAACGCTCCCATTGACGTTCGCCTTGAAGTCGAAGCTCGAGGCGACCTGCGTCATGGCCGACATGTCGATCGTGAAGGCGGAGCCACCGGGGACAGTCACCGTCAGCGAGCTTGGGCCGGTGATCTTGCCCTTTCCCGCCGCGGTGGTGTCGAAGTTGAACGTGCCAAGACCACCCGCAAGCGGCGTGCCCGCGGCTGAATCATAGACCTGGATCTGCCACGTGTCCGTGCCGGGAATCGATCCGGTCTTTGCCATGTAGACGTCAAGCTTCTTGGCGTTTCCGATGTTGTCGTAAGCCACGATCGAGCTCTTCGACGAATACGAGGTCGGGCTCGGCGGCAGACCCGCCGGCGGAATGATAGCTGCGCTGGGATCCAGGTTGCCGGTCACAGTCGCCAATGTCGAAGGCACAGGCACCTGCGAAATGTTTGCGACGTTCACAATCTGCATTCCGGACAGACTGTTCTGCGAGAAGTTGGGCACGAGGCCCGGCTGGCCCAGAAGGTAGAAGCCGGCCGCATTGACGAGATTGCCCTGGCTGTCCGGCACGAACGAGCCGGCACGCGTCAGGAACTGTTGCGAATTGGCGGCATTCGATACCACGAAGAAGCCATTGCCCTGAACGGCAAGGTCGGTCGTCGACGTTGTGAATTGCGTATGTCCGGCATCGGAGATGGCGTAGCGAACGTCGGTCTCAACGGCGCCGGAATCGTAATTGCCCGAGCCGCTCTTCAGGATCAGCGAGGAAAATTCGGTCGAAGCCCGCTTGTAGCCGGTGGTGTTGACGTTGGCGATGTTGTCAGAAACCGTCGACAGCTTGTTGGATTGCGCAGACATTCCCGAAACGCCGGTGCGCATAATACCATACAGGCTCATGAATTGGGCTCCTTTGGAAGATTGTCGTTACAATGGAACGTCTTGCTTGCGCGGGGCTGATGATTTGCCACGATGCACAACTTCATGCGGCGCATCGTCATCTCACGTTGTTCCGGGCTGGCAGAACGAACGCGCCTTGTCGGTCCACGCGCCGAAGCCGCTGGAGACGAGATGCGCGACGATGTGACAGACGTAGCGCTTCTGCGCAGGTTGATTGTTGGGACCGGCATTGTAGCGCGCAACCGCCATGGTCCAGCTTCCCTCGCGCTGCTTCAGCTCCTTCAAAAATCGCGCGGCGTAGTCCACGTTCTTGGCCGGATCGAACATCGCGCGCACCGATGTGAACTTGTCGCCGTGAAAATAGTGGTTGATCTGCATGCAGCCGAGATCGATCAGCTTGATGCCCCTGGCTCGCATGGCCTCGAAATTGGCGATTGCATCGTCCATGTCCTTGGCGAACACGGTCTGTCCTTCGGCGCCAAGCGCGTAGGGATAGAGTGCACCGCGCCGCCCGGCTTCGGTGAGGCCGACGGCATAGAGAATGCCGAGCGGAATCCCGTGCTGCTGCGACGCCCGCGCCATCTCGCGCTCGCAAGGGCGCGCAGTGTCGGTCGTCGCCGCTGCGGCGGCGGTTACGTTACAGATAAACAGGGCCGCGACGAGTATGCGGCGCCACGTCCTGATCATGGCGTGCCTCCTGATTGGGCGGCTGGTCTTGCCGGGCGCCGCCGTCCGATTGGCCGGACGACGCCCCCGCGCCGCCGAACGCGCCCTGCGACTGGGACGATTGCTGTTGCTGGCCCGCGAGCTGCGGCTGCGACTGCCCTGAACCGGACTGGAATCCGTCGAGCGAGCCATGCTGCACCGGCGCGACATCGGCCACATAGCCCGCTGACTGCATCAGGCCGCGGATCTGATCGCGCTGCTGATCCAGCATCGTGCTGGTATCCTTGCGTTCGGCAGCAAGCTGGACCGACACCTCGTTGCCCACGAGACGCAGGCGCATGGTGACGTTGCCAAGCGACGGCGGCTCAAGATTGACGGTGAGGATCTTCAATGGCTGATCCGCTGAATTGCTCTGCGCGCCCGCGAGATCGGCCGCGGCGGACGCTCCCGGCGCCGCCGAATCCTTGAGCTCGGACACCACGGCGTTTGCGACCTGCTGAGTGGCGCTGAACTGTCCGACAGGAGGCAGATGGGTCTCCTGCTGAACCACCGTGACCTTGGTCGCCTCCGGCAGGACCTCGCGGCCCGCCGACTTTGCAGCGCGCTCGACATTCGCCGCGATGGCGTCGAAGCCGGGCGTGACAGCAGCGGCCTTCGATTGAACATCGCTTCCCTGCGGCATCGCGGCATCCTGAGCGCCGATAGCCGGTTGTGCATGCGGGCCGGCATCGCCCGGGGAACGCGCGGCGGTCGAGGTCGCGACGACCGACGGAGCGACGGCGCGAGCGACGTCTGTCGACGGCGCCTTTGCGTCGCCGATGCTTTGAACCTCGCGCTTGGCTGCGCCAGGACGCTCGCCCCGGCCCGACGTCTCCTTGTCGCCCGACGGCTGCGGCGTCTGCGCCATCACCGCTTGCGCGGCCGCAAGCTCCTGCCCAACGATCGCCGGAAGGTTCAATCTGGTGGGAACATCCGCCTTCGCAGCCTGATCGGCTTGCTCCTGCTTGTTCGACGACCTGCTCTCTTCGGCGCGTCCGCGCACTGGTTCGTCCTTCGAATTGTCATGCCCGGTCAGCCGGGTCACACGCGGCCGCATCGGGGCGGCGTTCGTGGTCGTGTCGGTGCCCTGATCGTCCAACGCCCGTTTGGCCATGTTCGAAACGGTATGAAGCAGGTCATGAAACGAGGAATCGTCGGCCACTTTTGCGCCCGTCATTGCCGCACCTTTCGTCGCACGGGTCACCCCGCGCGCGAGGCTTTCGGCGAGACCCGCGAAAAGCTGTCCAGAGGTTCCACTGAGCTTGGTCATGGACGGCGGTCCTTGGTGAGAAGCTCCAGTTCGTCGAGCTGCGTCCTGGCGCGCGCAAGCATCGCGTTCGAGGAGGCGAGATCGATCCGCGCCGGCGTCGGCGGTGGCTTGTCGGCCGACATGACGGCGGCCGGACCCGCGACCGGCTTGCGGACGTCGAGCGCAAGCTGGAGCGTTGCATTGAGGAGCAGGACGTCGCGCTCCGCCAGCTTCGACCGGTCGAGCGCCTTCAGCTCGGCGACGCCGCCGTCGTACTCGTCAGTGAGCGCGCGGGATGCGCCGCGGTACAAGTGAGCGCGCTCGCGGTCGGCCGTCGCGTCTGCGCTGAGCGTCAGCGCTCGCTCGCCCGCGAGCCTGACGACGGCAAGCTTGCCGCGGATCAGCGCGCCGCGCGCGATCACCAAGTAAAGCTTGAGGCGGCTGGCACGGTCGATCTGGTCCAGCAGCGCCGCGATCCGCGCAAAGCGGCGATCGTCAAGCGCAAGGCTTGATTGCGTCAGGCCGGTGGAGAAGCGCTGCCAGAAATCGCCGGCATAGACCGAATTGCGGTAGTGACGAATATAGGCCAGCGTCAGGAACTCGAACTTGTCGAAATCCTCGGCTTGCCCGACCAGCAGGATCTCGCGCCGCAGCGCCGCCTCTTCGACGAGCGTTCCCGGCAACAGCAGGCGTGCATCGTCGAGGCGCTCGATGGCGAGCGACGCTTCGGACCGTGCGAACAGCGCGCCCTGGACCAGCGCCACCTGCCCGCCCATGCCGGACGAGATCGTGCGCGGCTTGACGTCCTTGAGAAGGTCCCTCGCCTCGTCCTGCCGGCCTTCGACGTAGGCGAGTGCGCCGTCGAACAGCGCCTTGTCGACGTTGATCTTGTCGCGCGGCAGCTTGCGGACGATCTGCGGCGCGCCGCCGCTCAGCAAATAGATCACGACCGCCTGGCCGTTCTGCGGATTGCTCCACACGCCGGGATCGGCCGCGAGAAACTTCTCGCCGATCTGGCGGATCAGCGCGAGGTGGCTGCCATGCGCCGCCGTGTCGCCATGGGCGATGCCGTCCTGCACCGCCTGCAAGGCGCGGACGATCTCAAACGGTTCGCCGGAGGGCGGGGCGGCTTCGGCAAGGGCGCGGGTCGCCATGAGCGACAGCGCCACCAGCAGCGCGGGACGGAGCAGCGGCCTGGTCAAGGGCGCTTCTCCCGGATCAGGATCTCGATCCGCCGATTTTGGGCGGCTGCCGGATCGTTCTGGAGCTTCGGCCGCCGATCGGCATAGCCTTCGACATGCTCGATCCGCTGCGCGTCGATTCCGGAGCGGACAAGCATGTAATAGGCCATCTGCGCCCGCGCCGTCGACAGCCGCCAATTGTCATAATTGTCGGACCTGTAGGGACGGTTGTCCGTGTGACCACGCACGATGATCATGCCGCGACGCTTCGCGATGATCGGACCGATCTTGTCGATGACGCGAACAAGCTCGGGTCGCGGCTCGGCCGAGCCGACCGCGAACATGCCGAAGCTCGCATCGTCGGTCAGGCTGACCAAGAGGCCCTCCTCGACCTGGCGGACCTCCGCCACCGGCCCGGCGCCGGCCTTGATGTCGGACAGCGCATCGGCGATCGCGGACTGAAGTTGCTTCACGGTCGGCTGCTGGGCCTGAGCGGCCTCGCGTGCTTCGGCCTCCTTCGGGGCGTCGGCAGGATGGCCCTGCGGCGCGGCGTTGGCCTGAAGGTTGGGATGTGCGTTCGGCTGAACGCCAGCATCTCGCGCAGCCGATGAAGGCGCCGGACCCGGCGGCAACAGGGGCGACACACTCGCGGACGACGCCGGCGCGTCCGGGGCAACGCTGCCGCCGGTATCATCGGTCCGACCGCGTCGCGGCTCGCCTTGATTGGCCCCGGTCGCATTGTCACGTGCGGACACATTCGCTTTCGGCTCGCCCTCCATGATCCTGTCGGCCTCCTTGGAAGCCTCGGGCGCGAGCTTCCAATAGCCGGGATCGAATGGATCGCGATAGGCATCGCCGCCCTTGAGGCCGTCTTCCTCGGCCGACGTCAGCGCGCCGGCGCGCCGCTGACCCGATGCCTGATTGGAGCTGGCCGCGATTTCGGCGAGCGTTGCATAGGGATCGCGGAACAGCACCTTCTCTTCATAGAAAGGCGGCTTTTCGGCCGTCGGCGAGTCGCCGCGGCGTTCTTCGTTCGGCCCGTTCGGCTGCCGCTTGCCATCCTGGCCCTCGAACGTCGTCGGCTCCTTCTTGGTGAGATCCTTCAGTCCCTTCGGTGCCGGCGCATTCTCTGCGAGCTTGATCGGGTTGAAGTAGCTCGCAACCACCTGCTTCTGGTCCTGGTTGAGCGCATTGAGCAGCCACATCACCAGGAAGAACGCCATCATCGCGGTCATGAAGTCCGCATAGGCGATCTTCCAGACGCCGCCATGCCCCTTCTCGTCTTCGAAGGCGCTCCGACGACGGATGATGACGAGTTCGTGCTTGACCTCTTCCATGGTGCAGTTACCGGCGCGCCCCGTTCAGCCGATCCATCCAGGTCGATATCTGCGTCTCGATCGTGGTTTGATCGGCAAGGACCCGAACCTCGACGGTGTCGGCGGACTGGTATTCGACGCCGGTGCGACCGGCCAGATTGAGCTGCGTCCTGACGAGGTCGATGAGCTCGCTCGGTCCGGTGACACGAAAGGCCGAGACCGGCGAGTTGGATGTCAGCGCCGATATCTGCTCGACCAGGGAGTCGATCGCCTTGTCGCGGACGGCGTCAGCGAGGAACGGCAACAATATCCGCGCCACCGAGCTTGCGATATTGCTCTCGATCTCGCGGCAAGCAGCCTCGAAGCCATTGACGATCGCGACCGCCTGCTGGTCGGACCATTTGGCGCGTTCTTCGCCAAGGCGTATCGCGCTGCGGACCCGCTCTTCGGCGATCTTGGATTCGCCTTCCGCAAGACCTGCCGCATGACCGCGCCGATAAGCATCATCGAGAAGATTGACCGGCGGAGCTTCCGCTGCGGACGCCGCGGCCGGCGACTGAAGCTGTGGCTGCGATTGCGCCGGACGCTCCTGGCGCTGCGGTTGAGGTTGCGGCTCGCGCCGGGCCTCCTTCTGCTTCGTCAGCACGTCCTGGATCTTGAGCGGCGGAGGCGGCGGCGCCTTGGCCCGGCCGTTGGTGTCGAATTGCGTCAGCAGTTTTCCGATTGCCGCGTTCATGCCGCCTCCTCGCGTCGCATCCAGTCTTTAAGGATTGCTGCCGCCTGCATCTGATCGAGGCGAACGATCTGCTCCAGCCGCTTCTGCGGCGTACGCTGCATCTTGCCCTCGAGGTCCTCGACGAGGTTTAGCTCCGGGTCCTGGCTGTCGGCCAATGCGAGGGCCGTAGCGGCTTCGAGCTCGGCGGCCTCGGCAGCCTCGGTCTGCTCCTGTGCCGCCCGATGGGTCAGGATGCCGTTGACTGCAGGCCGAAGTCCGAACCAGACCAGCATCGAAGCGACCGCCAGGATCGTCACGGCGTTGATGACGCTGCCGAGCTGCTTGTTGATCATTTCGACGAAGCTGATCGGCGGCACTGGCGCCAGATCACGCGAGCCCTCAATGAAGTCGACCGCCGTCACCTGGATCTGGTCGCCGCGCGCCTTGTCCAGACCGCCGGCAGTCGCCGCAAGCTGGCTGATCTCGGCGAGCTTGCTGTCGACGATGGCCTGGTTGGTCTTGTCGCCGAGATCGGCGACCAGACGTGTGCGGTTGACCAGCACCGCGATGAAGAGCTTCTTGATCGAATAGCCGTCACTCACCGTAGTCGTGGTCTTGGACGAGACCTCGAAATTGGTGACGTCCTCGCGACGGGTCTTGTCCTCGCTCGAGTTCTTGGTGCCGCCAGCATTGACCTGCTGGTCAGGAAGGTTCTGCTGGACCGTCGTCGGCGTCGAGCGGTCGGCGTTGGATGACTTCTCGTTTTCGCGGACATTGCGGACCGAGCGTTCGGCGCGTGTCTCTGGATCGTAGACGGTCTCGTTGGTCTGGCGCTTGTCCGTGGAAAGCTGCGGCGCGACACTGACCTCGAAATTGTCCAGGCCCAGATAGGGTGTCAGCGCCTTGCGGATGTTTTCCTGCACCATCCCGCCGACAGTTTTCTGGAGGCCCGCCATTCTGGTCGGCGCAGCACTGGCCTCGTCCTCCTCGGCCAGCAACATCGATCCGTCGGCATCGAGCACGGTGACCTTGTCACGCGTCATGCCGGGAATGGCGGCTGCAACGAGATGACGGATCGATTGCGCCGTGCGCGCCTCGATCGCACCGTCGGTACGCAGAACGACAGATGCCGAGGGTGGCTGCTGTGTCGCGCGGAACGAGCCGCGCACCGGCATCACGATATGCACGCGCGCGGCCTTGACACCCTTCATCAGCTGAACGGTGCGCGCGATTTCGCCCTCCAGCGCGCGAAGCTTGGTGACCTCCTGCATAAAAGAGGTCAGTCCGAGCGATCCGATCTTGTCGAACAGCTCGTAGCCGGAATTGGCGCTGGTCGGCAGCCCCTTCTCGGCCAGCAACATCCGCGCCTGCGCGGTCTGGCTTGGTCGTACCGAAACGGTGTCGCCGGCGGCGTTGATGTCGAAGGCGATGTTCTGCTCGCGCAACGCGGCGCCGATGCGCGTCACGTCTTCGCGGGTGAGGCCGGTATAAAGGGCTTCGAACTCCGGCCGGCTCAGGTAGTAGGCCCCTCCGACCACAGTAATGAGGACGGCGAAGCCGATCAATCCCAAGGCCATCAGACGTCGCGGCCCAAGTTCCAGCAGATTGTTGAGCAGCTGCTGTAGCTGCGCGCGACTGAGCATATGACCTCGTACCAATGCGAATGGTAACGACACTCCGCCGCCAACCTTGTCTGAAGGTTGCGCGTGGACACGGATGTGTCAGTTCGCAGGCGAGGCGTTGCAGTTTTGCAAAGATCTTGGGGTGAGGCAGTCGGATCAACGGCAACAAGCGACATGCGTTCGCACGGCTGTGCTAAAGTACTCGTTGCGCGGCGTCCGGCATCAGGAGATCGATTGCGGGCACATCATGTGCCGTCATGTCGCCGGCCACGGCGGGACCGTGCTCCCATGGGAGCACGGTCGCTTCAAACGCCCGGGTTTACTTGAACAGCGACAGGATACTCTGGCTGTTCTGGTTGGCGATCGAGAGCGCCTGAACGCCGAGCTGCTGCTGGGTCTGCAGCGCCTGAAGGCGGGTGGATTCCGCATTCATGTCGGCGTCGACGAGCTGACCGACGCCGCGCGTCACCGAGTCCATCAAGGTCTTGACGAAGTCCGTGTTGGTCGCGATGCGGTTCTTGACGGCACCCAGGTCGGCGGCGGCCGAAGCCACCGCGTTGATCGCAGCAGTGACCTGCGTGATGTAACCGCTGAGCGTGGTCTGGTCAGCCGCCGAGTCGGTCAGCGTGCTGATGTCGATCGTGTTGACCGACGCGCCGCCGCTGACCTTGTCCAGGATGCCGCTGGTGGATGAGGTGTAGAGCGAATAGTTGGAGATCGTCAGGGTGATGGAGCCGATGGTCGGGGTACCGCCGACGCGGGAGAACGACGACACGAGGTCGAAGGTCGCGGGCGTCGCCGTCGTGGTGCTGAGCCAGTTCACGCCGTTGAAGGTTGCCGCGGACGCAGTGCCCTGCATCTGCTGCTGGATCTGGGTGATGTCGGCCTGGATCTTGGTGCGATCGATACCGGCAGTCTTGGCTTCGACCAGCAGCGACTGCAGCTTGGTCAGGCCACCGGTGCTGTCGCCGACAACCGCGGTCAGGGCGGTATATTCGGTGTCGACTGTCGCAGCCGACAGACCGAGCGAGTCGGACACCGCCGAAAGCGCGGCGTTGTCGGCGCGCATCGAGGTCGCGATCGACCAGTAGGCGGCGTTGTCCGAAGCCGTGGCCACGCGCTGGCCGGTCGAGATCCGGTTTTCAGTCGTCTGCAGGCTGGAGCTGACGTTGCGCAGCGTCTGCAGCGCGGTCATCGCAGCGGAATTCGTGAGAAGGCTTGAGCTCATGTTTTGACGTCCCCTTGAAAACGAATTGAAATGTTCGGGACATACCGGGCTTGCACCGGTACGACGGGGCGGCATCATGCCTTTGGGCTGCGGAAAAGCGCGCTCAACCTGTCGTATCCGCGGCCATAGCACGCGAAGTTTGCGCGAGGCTTGCGGCCTGCAACCCGAACGCAACAGAGCGAAGCCGATCTTGCGCCGCAGGCCTTGCAGCACGTGAACGACGCAGGCCAGAAATGAAAAGGGCCGCGCTTGCTGGAAGCGCGGCCCCTCTCAGATGGTTTTCAGACTTAGCGGAACAGCGACAGGATGCTCTGGCTGTTCTGGTTGGCGATCGAGAGCGCCTGAACGCCGAGCTGCTGCTGGGTCTGCAGCGCCTGGAGGCGGGTGGATTCCGCATTCATGTCGGCGTCGACGAGCTGACCGACACCGCGATTCACCGAGTCCATCAGGGTCTTGACGAAGTCCGTGTTGGTCGCGATGCGGTTCTTGACGGCGCCGAGATCGGCGGCGGCCGAAGCCACCGAGTTGATTGCAGCAGTGACCTGCGTGATATAGCCGCTGAGCGTGGTCTGGTCAGCCGCCGAGTCGGTCAGCGTGCTGATGTCGATCGTGTCGACCGATGCACCGCCGCTCACCTTGTCCAGGATGCCGGTGGTGGACGAGGTATAGAGCGAATAGTTGGAGATCGTCAGGGTGATGGAACCGATGGTCGGCGTGCCGCCGACGCGGGAGAACGACGACACGAGGTCGAAGGTCGCGGGCGTCGCCGTCGTCGTGCTGAGCCAGTTCACGCCGTTGAAGGTTGCCGCACCAGCGGTACCCTTCATCTGCTGCTGGATCTGGGTGATGTCGGCCTGGATCTTGGTGCGATCGATGCCGGCGGTCTTGGCTTCGACCAGCAGCGACTGCAGCTTGGTCAAGCCGCCGGTGCTGTCGCCGACAACCGAGGTCAGAGCGGTATATTCGGTGTCGACGGTCGCAGCCGACAGACCGAGCGAGTCGGACACCGCCGAAAGCGCGGCGTTGTCGGCGCGCATCGAGGTTGCGATCGACCAGTAGGCAGCGTTGTCCGAAGCGGTGGCCACGCGCTGACCGGTCGAGATCCGGTTTTCAGTCATCTGCAGGCTGGAGCTGACGTTGCGCAGCGTCTGCAGCGCGGTCATAGCGGCGGAGTTGGTGAGGAGGCTAGAACCCATTTTGATGTCCCTTTGAAGATCGAGTTGTTTTGGGGACATACCGGACTTGCACCGGTACGACAGGGCGGCGTCATGCCTTTGGGCTGCGGAAGAGCGGGTTAAGGCCCAACCTGTCGTACGGCGACCGTAGCGACCGAAGCTTGTGCGGGGCTTGTGGCTCTGTGTCCCCAGCGCAACAGGGCGGCCGAATTTGCGGCGCGCGCGGGACGTCACGTCAAACGAAAGGGCCGCGCTCTGCGAGAAACGCGGCCCTCTGTCAGATGGTTTTCAGACTTAGCGGAACAGCGACAGGATGCTCTGGCTGCTGCCGTTGGCGATCGAAAGCGCCTGAACGCCCAGCTGCTGCTGAACCTGCAGCGCCGACAAACGGGTCGATTCCTGGTTCATGTCGGCGTCGACGAGTTGGCCGATACCGCGCGTCACCGAGTCCATCAGCGACTTCACGAAGTCCGTATTGGTCGAGATACGGTTCTTGACGGCACCGAGGTTGGCGGCGGCCGACGCCACCGAGTTGATCGCAGACGTCACCTGGGCGATGTAACCATCGAGCGTGGTCTGGTCGGCCGCCGAGTCGGTCAGCGTGCTGATGTCGATCGTGTTGACCGACGCGCCGCCGCTCACCTTGTCCAGGATGCCGCTGGTGGACGAAGTAAAGAGCGAGTAGTTGGCAACCGTCAGGGTGATGGAGCCGGTGGTCGGCGTGCTGCCGACGCGGGAGTACGACGACACCAGGTCGACCGTCGCCGGAGTGGCCGTCGTCGTGCTGAGCCAGTTGACGCCGTTGAAGGTCGCCGCAGCAGCGGTAGACTGCATCTGCTGCTGGATCTGGGTGACGTCCGCTTGAATCTTGGTGCGGTCGATACCGGCCGTCTTGGCTTCGACCAGCAGCGATTGCAGCTTTGTCAGGCCGCCATTGCTGTCACCAACAACCGAGGTCAGTGCGGTATATTCGGTGTCGACGGTCGCAGCCGACAGACCGAGCGAGTCGGAGACCGCGGAGAGCGCGGCGTTGTCGGCGCGCATCGAGGTGGCGATCGACCAGTAAGCGGCGTTGTCCGAAGCCGTCGAGACGCGCTGGCCGGTGGAGATGCGGGTCTGCGTGGTGGCGAGTTGCGAGCTCACAGACCGCAGGGTCTGGAGCGCGGTCATGGCGGTCGAGTTCGTAAGCAGGCTTGACATTGCGAATGTCCCTTTATGTACGCGTTACATTTTCACGAGGGGACATACCGGGCTTTCACCGGTACGGAGGGGCGGCATCATGCCTTTGGACTGATGTGGGTGGGGTCCAACCCGCCGTGCCGCATTGCTAGCACGTCGAATCTTGCGTCCGAATTAATGCGATCCTGAATTACGCAGCGAAATCATATGGTTAATGTTACCCTCCGCTAACCTTAACCAAACGTCAACGCGACGATGGCCTCAGGAGAACGACCGCACCAATCCGGAGGCGAGCAGATTCCAGCCGTCGATAAGCACGAAGAACAGCACCTTGAACGGCAGCGCGAGGATCGATGGCGGCATCATCATCATGCCCATCGACATCGTCAATGTCGCCACGATCATGTCGATCACCAGGAACGGCAGGATGATGAGGAAGCCGATCTCGAACGAGCGCCGGAGCTCGGAGATCATGAAGGCCGGGATGATGACGCGCATGTCGATGCGCTTGTCGTCGAACTTCTTGCGAAAGCTTTCCGCGGCGAGCGACTCGAATGTCTGCAGATCCTTGTCACGCACATGCGCCAGCATGAACTCGCGGAACGGGTCGCTGATCTTCAGATAGGCCTCTTCCTCCGAGATCTCGTTCTTCATCAGCGGCTGCACGCCGGTTTCCCAGGCGCGGTCGAAGGTCGGCGCCATGACGTAGAAGGTCATGAACAGCGCGAGGCTGATCAGCACGAGGTTCGGCGGCGTCGTCTGAAGACCGAGCCCGGCGCGCAGAAACGACAGCGCGACAGCGAAGCGGGTGAAGCTCGTGACCATAATCAGCAGCCCCGGTGCGACGGACAGCACCGTCAGCAGCGCCACGAGCTGGATGATGCGGCCGCTGGTCGAGCCGTTACCCGGCGGCAGCAGCGAATTGAGGTCCGGGATCTGGGCGAAAGCCGCTTCGGGCAGCACGACCAGGACCAGCGCGAGCAGCAGGACTCTCAGTTTCACTGAATCACCAGGGTTTCGATGATCAATTCGCGCACTTTTCCTGACGAACGAATGCTGGCGCGTTCGGACAGGTCATCGCGCAAGTGCTGCAGCCCGCGCGTACCTTCGAACTGCGTGACCGAGGCGGACCGCAAGTAAGTGACGATATCTTCGCTGATATGGGCGGCCAGGATACCGGCATCTTCATCGCTCATGCTGTCGGTCACCATGGAGGCTTCGACCCGGGCCCAATTGTTGGCGGGTGCTGCGAGATTGGTCACGATCGGCGACAGTTTCCTCAGCCGCGCGCTGCCGGTGTAGCTCGACGCGATCGGCGGCGGAGTCGCGCCCTTCTTTGCGTCGGCGACGCGCTCGGCGGCCGCAAGCAGATGCAGGCCCGCCAGCGCGCCGACGCCGATCGCGACCAGGGTCAGCACGACAATGGCGGCGATCAGGCGCATGACGCCCCCTGCTCCCACGGCGCGCGCGCCTCAGAACGGTGCCACGGCATCATAGATCCGATGTCCCCATCCCGGTTGCTGCACGTCCGACAGATTTCCGCGACCGCCATAGGAGACGCGCGCCTCCGCGATCTTCTCGTAGGAGATCGTGTTGGTTCGCGAAATGTCGCGTGGACGCACGATGCCGCCGACGTTAAGCACGCGCATCTCCGTGTTGATGCCGAACTCCTGCGAGCCGCTGATCATCATATTTCCATTCGGCAGAACGTCGGTGACGACCGCGGCGATGGAAAGCTTGATGTCCTCGGAACGGTCGATCTGGCCGTTACCCTTGATCTGTGTGTTGGTGTTGAGGTTGGCATTGGCCTGGCCCTTGTCCTGCCAGCCTGCAACATCCATCAGCCAGTTCAGTCCGAACTGGATCTGCGAATCGCGCGAGCGGTCGGTCTTGTTGTCGAGCTTGGCCTTGTCCTGCATCGAGATGATCACCGTCACGACGTCGCCGACGCGCCGGGCGCGTGGATCGCGGTAGAGATCGGTGCCATCGTCCCAGGTCGAGCGATAGCTGACCGGCGTGCGCATGCGGGGCGTCACCGGGATCGGCTCGGCCGGCGTCCTCAGGCCGCTGCCAACAGGCGACAGTTTCGGGCCGGTCAGGATTTCCGCAGGATCATGCGAGCATCCGGCCAGAAGCAACAACGACAGGATGAGGAACGGCGTCTTCATTTACTGGTCTTTCCGTCATCCACGCGACGCATTCCACCGAGCACATCGGCCAGATGTGCTGCGCGCCCGGTCTCCATCTCGTTGAAAATCGCGCTTGAGCTCCTCGGGCTGAGCTTTGCGAGCACTGCAGCAGCCGTCTCGTCCGCCATGCCGGCGATCTGGGTGGCGGCCGCATCCGGCTTCATGCGCGAATAGATCTCGACGACGCTTGCTTCGGCCTTCTTCAGGAAGTCGTCGCGCAGCGCCATCCACTTCTCGTATTCGGCGCGCTTGGCCTCGACTTCGGCGATTCGCTCGCGCAGCAGGCTCTCGGCCTTCTCCAGCTCCTTCAGCTGCCAGGCGAGCCTGGCATCGACGGCGGGATCGGTGACATTGCCGCAGAACAGCGCAACCTCGTTGTCGGCAGGTGCGGTGGCTTGAGACGGCGCCGGCTTCGGCGGCGCTGTGACGCTGCCGGACTTCGCCGGCCGTGGCGGCGCGGATGCGGGAGCCGGCGTCGGCGGAGGTGGCTCCGGCACGGCACCGGTGATTGCGGGAACGGAATCGTCTGCGGCCCAGGCCGTTGCACGCGGATTATCGCTCGAAACCGGCGTCGCCGCCGCGTGCGGTTTCTGCGGCCCAGGCGCGCGAGCGCGCGCAAATGACAGCAGATTGAGCGGCCTCGATGGCTTCGGCTCGTCCAGCGCCAGCACCGGCGACGCGCCCGCGAGCGCGACCATCGCGGTCAAGAGAAGGAGTTGCGCTTTGTGATCCAGCTTCAGCATCGGCTTGCGTGCGATCCTCGGTCGAGGCCAGAGCATTGAGCGACCAAGCTTGCCCCACGCTTATGCATCATTGCACGATGACTTCGGCCTGCAGCGCGCCGGCGGTCTTGATCGCCTGGAGGATCGCGATGATGCCTGATGGCTTCAGTCCGATCTGGTTCAGCCCGCGCACGAGACGCTGGAGGTCGACGCCGCTCAGGATCGCCACCTGCGATCCTGCCTCGTTGGCCTCGACCACGGTCTGGGGCACGACGACCGTCTGTCCCTGCGAGAACGGCGCCGGTTGAGACACCACAGGCAGCTCGGTGACGCGCACCGTCAGATTGCCGTGCGTGACGGCGACCGTCGAGATTCGCACGTCGCGTCCGATGACCACCGTGCCGGTGCGTTCGTTGATCACCACGCGGGCTGGCGTGTCGGGCTCGACGGTGAGCTCGCCGATCTCGGCAAGGAAGCGGACCGGTCCGACATAGCGCGGCTTGGACAGCACGATCGTCCGGTAGTCGCGCTCGAAGGCGATCTGGGCGCGATAGCGGCCGCCAGCATAGCGGTTGACGGCGTCGAGGATCCGCGTCGCGGTGACGAAGTCGGGGTTTTTCAACTCGAGCACCAGGTATTCCATCTCGTGGAGGCTTCCCTGCACCTCGCGCTCGACCAGCGCGCCGTTTGGAATGCGGCCCGCGGTCGGCGTGCCCTGGCTGACATTCTGGGCCTGGCCTCCGACACTGTAACCAGCAACCGTGACCGCGCCCTGCGCCACCGCATAGACAGCACCATCGGCCGCGCGCAGCGACGTCATCACCAGCGTGCCGCCGAGCAGCGACGTTGCATCGCCCAACGACGACACCGTCACGTCCATCCGCTCTCCCGGCCCGATCGAGGGCAGCAGGTCCGCGGTCACCATCACGGCGGCGACATTGCGCGTGCGCAGCGTCGTCGGTCGCGACTGGTTGTTCGTGCTGCTGGTCTCGTTCCGGACGTTGATGCCCATATTCTCGAGCATCGACTGCAGCGACTGTTCCGTGAACGGCGCGTTGCGCAGAGTGTCGCCAGTGCCGTTGAGGCCGATGACGAGGCCGTAGCCCACGATCTGGTTTTCACGCAGCCCCTTGATGTCGGCGATGTCCTTGATGCGGACGGCGGCTTGAGCGCTGGCGGCGGAGACAAGGAGGAGAAGCGCGATCAGGAATCTGGTCATGACCCGTCCGCGACCTTGACCGTACCGTCCGGCTGGACGATGGCCCTGATGATCACGCCCGTGTCGGTGTTACGCACCGTGATGAGCGAGCCCGGTGCACCGGATTGCATGGCCGCTCCGTAGGTCACGATCGAGAGGCCCGAGTCTTCGACCACGACCTTCACCATGGCACCACGGGCGATGGTGAAGGGATCCTCCACCGAATTGGTCGGAATCGGCTGCCCCGGCAGCAGCGCGCGCCGCGCCATGCGGCCGACAAGGACCTGACGCCCTTCGATGAACACGGCGACACCGAGCGCGTTCGGGTCGAAGATGCGCTCGGTGATCATGTCATCCCTGATCAGCTCGCCGGCGCGGATCGACACCGCCGGCACGGGAAGCCGTTTCTCGTTCGCGGCGGCGAACCGCGCCGGAACGAGAACCAGCAGTGCGGCGGCCAACCCGCGCACCATCAGGCCCACCCTGTTCAACATGGAGATCCCGGAACTAACGACTGAGACCCTTCGATACCGTCTGGGCCATGTCATCCGACGCCTGGATGACCTTGGCATTCATCTCGTACGCACGCTGCGCCGAGATCAACTCCGTGATTTCCTTGACGGGATCGACGTTCGAGGCTTCGAGATATTGCTGATTGATCTTGCCGTAGCCGGCATCGCCGGGCAGACCGACGACCGGCGCGCCCGACGCAGTGGTTTCGCGATAGAGGTTGCTGCCCAGCGGCTCGAGGCCGGCTTCGTTGGCGAAATTGGCAAGGTTGAGCTGGCCGATCTGCTGCGGGTTGACGGCCGTGTCCAGCTTGGCGAAGACCTGACCGGTCTGGTTGACGGTAACCTGCACCGTCCCCTGCGGCACCGTGATGTTGGGATCGAGCAGGTAGCCGTCCATCGTCACCAGCTGGCCGGTCGCATTGGTGTTGAACGAGCCCGCGCGGGTGTATTGAACCTCGTTGTTCGGACCAAGCACCTGGAACCAGCCACGGCCGTTGATCGCAAGGTCGTACGGATTGCCGGTCTGCGTCAGCGCGCCCTGGATGTGGAGCTTGCGGATCGCCGCGGACTTGACGCCGAGCCCGAGATTGGCGCCTTCCGGGATCGGCGAGGCGCCGTTGACGTTCGCGACGCCCTGCATGCGGTCCATCTGGTAGAACAGATCGGTGAATTCCGCACGCGCACGCTTGAACGACGTGGTGTTGATGTTGGCGATGTTGTTCGCGATGACTTCGATATTGGTCTGCTGGGCGTTCATGCCCGTGGCCGCGATGGCGAGCGATTTCACAACGTGACTCCTTCAGATCAGATCGTCATCCGCGCAACTTCCTGGTAGGCCTGCACGACCTTGTCGCGAACCGCGACCGCCGTCTGCAGGGCCTGCTCGGCCGACATCAGCGCCTCGACGACCTTGCGGGTCGATTCCTTGCCCTGCATCGCCGAGATCGACGCCGCTTCGCCGGCCTTCAGCGTTCCGATCGCGTCTGTGGTCACCTGCTTCATCACGGAATCGAAGCCGACATCGTCGGTAGACTGGATTGCTGAAGTCGCAGGCGGCGCAATGGCCTGCGTCTCGGTGGCACGAGAGGCCGCCTGGCCTGCGTTGATTGCGGTGGATGAAATCGCCTCTAGCATTGTCAGCTCCTCAGCAGATCGATGGTCATGCCAAGCATCGATCTCACCTGCTTGACGACCTGGAGATTGGCTTCATAGGACCGATTCACTTCCCGCATGTCCGCCATCTCGATCATCATGTTGACGTTGGGCATCTTGACGTAGCCGGCCTTGTCGGCGGCGGGATGTCCCGGATCGTACTCGACGCGATACGGCGTGGTGTCGACCCCGATCTCCTTGACTTTCGCCAGTTGCGTGCCCGAGGCCCGGTCCAGCGCGGCGTCGAAGGTGATGGTCTTGCGCTGATAAGGATCGGCACCTGCGGTGCGCCCGGTAGACGTCGCGTTGGCGAGGTTTTCCGAGACGACGCGCATGCGGGTCGATTGGGCTTCGAGTCCCGAGCTTGCGACCGTCAACGAAGCCGATAGGGCATCCAGCATGTCAGTTCACCTCAGGTCTTCGCACTGGTCAGAACCATGCGGTTGAACGAGCGCACGATCGCCGAATTCATCGAATAGTCGCGGTTGACGTCGCTACCCTTGATCATCTCCTGCTCGAGGCTGACCGAGTTGCCGGAGTGAACGACGTCCCAGCTGTCTTTCTTCGCGGTCGCCCGCGTATCGGTCTCCGCCGGGGATAGCTGCATATGCTCGGGCGAGGTCGTTGCGAGCCTGACCGGCATGGCGTCGAGAACCTTGTTGAACGGTTCGACGTCCCGCGCCTTGAAACCTGGCGTATTCGCGTTGGCGACGTTGGTGGCGATGGTCGATTGACGAAGCTCGAGCCAGCGAGCCTGCGACGATGCGAGTTCGAAGAGATAAAGCGGTCCCACGACAGCCCCTTCCGGTCCATTCCGGAGAACCCTAGGGCGTTAAGCTTTCGTCAAGCTTTTGCGCGAAGCACCATCCTCGAAAATCTACTGAACTTTCTCGGGCCGATGTGCTTGCTTGGACTGCAGGAAGTAGATGATTTCGGCCACGGGGCGGAAAAATTCAGCCGGGATCACCTGGTCGACCTGCACCGCCTCGTAGAGCGCGCGCGCGAGCGCCTTGTTCTCGATCACCGGAATCTTGCTCTGCTCGGCGACTTCACGAATTTTGAGCGCGATCACGTCCATACCCTTGGCCACGACGAGGGGCGCCGGGTTTTCGTCGCGGTTATAGCGCAGCGCGATCGCGAAATGCGTCGGGTTTGCGATCACCAGCGTCGCGCGCGGTACGGCGGCGATCATGCGTTGGCGCGAGCGGTCGCGCGCCAGCGAGCGCAGACGCGCCTTGATCAGCGGATCGCCTTCGGCCTGCTTGTGCTCGTCCTTGATCTCCTGCTTGGTCATGCGCAGCTCGCGCCGCCAGTGGAAGCGCGCCCAGGCGAGGTCGATTGCGACCAGGACGATCGTCGCGATGCAGATCGCCGACACGATCCGCATTGCGATGGTGAGGATCATCTCCGGCAACGCGACGGGATCGGTGTACATCGCCTCGAACGCCCTCGCCTCCGACGAGCGCAGCACGAAGCAGACGACCGCGGTCACCGAGGCGAGCTTGAACATCGACTTGGCGAACTCCACCAGCCCCTGCGTTCCGAAGATGCGGTTCCAGCCGCTGGCGGGCGAGATTCTGGAGACGTCCGGAAAGATACGCTGCAGCACCAGCCGCGGCGCATTCTGCAGCAGCGACGACGCGAGGCCGAACACGGCCATGATCACGACCAACGGTACCAGGAACCTCAGCGCCTCGAGTCCCACAACGGTGAGCAGGTTGAGCGCGTCCGCGCCATTCCCGATCGGGAAGCCATCGGGGTCGTCGAGAAAGCCCTTCAAGGTCGGCGTCAATTGCTGCACGCCCGGGCCCACCAGGAACGCCTGAATCACCATCAGCGCGGCCATGGACGCAAACATGGATGCCTCCCGAGAGACCGGAATGTTGCCCTGTTCGAGCGCATCGCGGACTTTCTTCTCAGTCGGCTCTTCTGTCTTGCTCTCCTGATCCGATGATTCTGCCATGCCGGTTGAGCGGTCAGCGGAAGACCAGCTCATCCTCCTGGTCGGGGTTGAGCTCGATTTCGCCCTTCTCGGCGAGGTCGAGGGCAAGGTCGGTAATCACGCGGCGCGCCTCCAGCACGTCACGCTGGTTCGACGGCTCGCCGATCGCAAGCTCGTGCTCGACGACGCGACGCACGCGCGAAGCGACTGCCGACAGGATCAACTCGCGGAAGTGCTTGTCGGTGCCCTTCAGCGCGACGACGATGCGATCGGTCGGCACCTGGTCGAAGATCATGGTGCGCGCCTTCGGCGCCAGGTTGATGACGTCGTCGAAGGTGAACAACAGCTCCTTCAGCACCTCGGCCGACTTCGGCCGCTTCTCCGACAGGCTCTTGAGCATGTCCTCGATATGACCGCGCTCCATCTTGTTGATGATGTCGGCGACGCGGGCGTAGGTATCGGCGCCAAGGTTGCGGGCGAAATTGAGCGTGAGATCTTCGTGCAGGGTCTTTTCGAGGACCTTCAGCGCATCGTCGACGATCGGCTTGAGGCTGAGCACGCGCCGCATCAGCTCATTGCGCAGGCTCGACGGCAACTGGCTCATCACCTTCGCGGCACAGGATGGCTTGACCTTGGACAGGATCAGCGCCGCTGTCTGCGGATGCTCTTTCGAGAGATAGGTCGCCAGCGAGTTTTCCGATACCGACGAGACCCGGTCCCACACCGACCGGCTCGAATTGCCGAGCAGGTCCGACATGATCGCCGAGACCTGGTCGGCGGGAAGCACGTCGCCGAGCACGGCTTCGAGGCCGCCGATCGTGCCGAGAATGTTGGCGCCCATCGAGAATTGCTGGGCGAACTCCTCGACGATCGCTTCAAGTTCCTGAGCCGTGATCGGCCGCAGCTCGGCCGCGGCCTTGGTGACGATGCGAATGTCCTGCGGCTCGAATTGCGCGAGCACGCTCGCAGCCGCCTGCCGACCCATGGCCAGCAGGAGCGCCGCGACCTTTTCCGTCCCGCCCAGCGTGGCAACGCCTCGCTGTTTGATGGGAGCGATGCCGACCTGTGCCGCCATGGTCAGGAATCACTCTGCCCCAGCGGTCCGACGATCTCGGTGAGCGAAACACCGAAGCGTGAATTGTCCTCTTCCACCACGACCACTTCGCCGCGGGCGACGACGCGGCCGTTGACCACGACGTCGACGGGCTCGCCGACGCGGTGATCCAGCGGCACGACGGCGCCACGGCCGAGCTTCATCAAATTCGCCACCGGTATCGTCGCCGATCCCAGCACCACCTGCATGGTGACCGGAATGCGCAGGATGGCATCGACGTTGGCGAACTTGCCGGTCTCCTCGGCGGTGCGCGCGGCGATCTCCGCCAGGCGCTCCAGCGAAGACGTCTCGGCGTCGTCGGTTGCGGTTGCAGACTCGTAGTCGAAGGATTGCGCCATCTGGTATCGCCTCTTGGTATTTCCGCTCCCGGAGCGTCGCGACGTTCCGATCCGTCTTTTCGGCCGCTTCCGGCCCTAGTGCTTGTTGGCCTCGGGGCCGTTCACGGCCACAGCGCCGTGAATCCCGTTCCGCGCATCGAGTGCTGCGATCGCTTCATGGGCCTGGTCGATCTTCGCGCTCAGCACGTTGGCTAGCCGGCCCAGATTTGCGGTGGAATCGTGCGCCGCGGTAATCACGGTGTCGAAGGCGCCCGCGGTCTCTTGGACAATGGTCGAGAACTCGCCCTGGTAGCTGCGCAGCTTCGCCAACTCGCGGTGCATCCGGGTCACCCGCATGCTGGTGAAGGCGAGCGCAATCAGCAGCACTGAATCAACGAGATAGGATATCATCGACGAACTCCCGCTTCTGATCGACGGGATCTGCCACCTGCATGGCGTAATAGCCATCGAGCTGGCCGATCTGGCACCAAAACAGCACCTGGTTGTTGCTTTCGAGGCGCGCAAGCGTGCGTGGGGTCGCCTCGAGTTCGAGGACCTGCCCCACCTTGAACTTCACGACGTCCTCGAGGGTGATCATCTTCTCGTCGAGCACCGCGCTCAACGTCACCTCGGTGCGATGAACCTCGCTCTCCATCTGCTCGCGCCAGCGTGGATCGGCCGCGCCGCCTTCGCTGACGACCACGTGAGCAAGTTTCTGCCTGAGCGGGTTCAGCGCGGAGTGCGGAATGATGAGGAACATCTGGCCGCCGCGATAGAGCGCTTGCAGCATGATGTTCGCGCAGATCGACATGTTGCCGCTGCGCCCGATCGCCAGCGACGCCATCGCGGTCTCCACCCGCTCGACGCGGAAAGTGACGTTGGAAGTGCCGGCAAAGGCGGATTGCAGCGCCTTGGCGAACCGCTCGAACAGCGCCTGGACCAGGCGGATCTCGATGTTCGAGAACGAACGCTCGACATCGAGCGGCGGCTCGGCCCCGTCGGAGCCGAACATCGCCTCCACCATGGTGAACACGAAGTCGCGGTCGAGCACAATGATGACGCGGGAGTCCCACTGTTCGGCGTAAAGCACGGCGGCGACGGCGTTACCCTCGTAGTCCTTGATGATGTCGCCGACGCGGTCGTTGCTGATGCCGTTGACAGAGAAATAGCAGGGCGTACCAGCCAGAGGCTGCAGGCTGTCCGTGCACGATGCCGCCATGCGATCGAAGATCACATTGAGCATCGGCATGCGCTCGATGGAGATGCCGGCCGCGTCCAGCAGGTAGTTCGGCAGCTGCTTGCGCTGATCGATCTCGACGTCTTCCATCGTCATGCGCGTGCAGCCTTGGGTTCGGTGTCGCTCACGACGGCCTTGGGCCCGGCGATCGTCTCGTTCTCGACGACGTCGATCGAGGGTCGCTCGCCGCTCGCGATCATCTTGCGGCCATGCTCGACGGCAATCTGCGGCATGGCGCCGTTCATGAACGCCAGCAGCGTCTGCTTGACGATGATGTAGGGCCGGCACTTCTTCTCGCGCGTCATCTTGATCTTCAGCGCAAAGGGCGAAATGATGCCATAGGACAGGAATATGCCGGCGAAAGTGCCCACCAGCGCCGCGCCGATGAAGCCGCCGAGCAGCTTCGGCGACTGATCGAGCGCGCCCATGGCCTTGATGACGCCGAGCACCGCGGCGACGATGCCGAGCGCCGGGAGCGCCTCGGACACCGTCACCAGCGCATGGTAGGGCGTCAGCTTGCTCTTCACGATGGTATGGATCTCTTCGTCCATCAGCGCCTCGATCTCATGCGTGCGCGCATTGCCCATGATGATGAGGCGAACATAGTCGCAGATGAACTGGAGCACGGCTGGATCCCCGAGCACGCTCGGAAACGCCTTGAAGATCTCCGAGGACGATGGATCGTCGATATGCGCCTCGACCTCGTTGCGGCCCTTGCCGCGCAGCTCGCGCATCAGGGCATGAAGTGCCCCGAGCAGGTCGAGATAATAACGCTCACCCGGCACCGCGCCGGTGATGGCCTGCATGCAGGCAACCCCGGTGTCCACGACCGTTTTCCACGGATTGGCCACGATGAAGGTGCCGACCGCGGTGCCCATGATGATCACGAATTCCCACGGCTGCATCAGCACGGCCAGATGCCCGCCCATGGCGGCAAATCCGCCGAGCAGCGCCGCTACCGTGATGAAAATCCCCACGAAACTGAGCAACCCGCCACTCCATCGCCGATCCCATCCGGGAAACCCTAGTCTGCGACGCTTGCGCGAAGCTGGCTTCGGGATCCCCTGAGGCTTGGCCAGCCCCGCGCAAGCAATTCGGGGCAGCTTGAGACGATGTCGCAATTGCGGCCAAAGGGGCGCGTGCCATGCTATCCACCATCGCGGACTACACGAGGCTGACCACCGACATGAGCAGGTCGCTGACTCAGGTCGAGCAGCAGCCTGACGTCAGCCGCGACACCGCCTACTACCTTGCCAATATCGGCAACGTGAAGAGCATCGACGATTTCCTGAACAACTATAAGCTCTATTCGTATGCGATGAAGGCCTTCGGCCTGGACGATATGATCTACGCCAAGGCGTTCATGCGCAAAGTGCTGACCGAGGGCATCGCGACCTCGGACACCTTCGCCAACAAGCTGAGCGACAGCCGCTACCGGGACTTTGCCGCCGCCTTCAATTTCGCAGCGCTCGGCGCCAATGCGACGCAGTCCGCCGCGGCCACGACCCACGTGACCAGCCAGTATGCCACCCAGACATTGGAGCAGAATGCCGGCGACCAGAACGAGGGTCTGCGGCTCGCGCTCTACTTCACCCGCAAGGCCGCCTCGATCACGAGCCCGTACCAGATCCTCGCCGACAAGGCCCTGACCCAGGTGGTCCAGACCGCGGAGGGCTGGTCGTCGATGATCAGTTCGTCCGACATCGACATGCAGGCCAAGATGATTACGGACAAGATCACGCTTACCGATTTCCAGGACCCGGCCAAGGTCACCAAATTCGTGCAGCGCTTCGCGGCATTGTGGGATGCGAACCAGGCCCAGAGCGACACCTCGACCAATCCTGCGCTCGTTCTGATCACCGGCGCATCGACGTCGTCGGCCAGCCTGGATACCGACATGCTCACGACACTTCAGAACATCAAGTTCAACAGGTAAGTCATGCAATCGGCTCTCTATGTGGGATTGTCGGCGCAGGTGGCGCTCGAGAAGCGCCTCCAGACGATCGCCAACAACGTCGCCAACGTCAACACATCGGGCTTCCGCACCGACGTCGTGAAATTCGAGACGGTGCTGTCCAAGGCCGGCGCCAACCCGGTGGCGTTCTCCTCGCCCGGCGACAACATCATCTCGCGTGAGCCCGGCAGCATCACCGAGACCGGAAATCCGCTCGACGTCGCCGTGGTCGGACAGGGCTGGATCGCCTTCGCCGGCCCCAACGGCACGGTCTATACCCGCGACGGCCGCCTCCAGATCGCCGCCAATGGGGACCTCCAGACGGTGTCGGGCTTCCCGGTCATCGATTCCGGCGGTGCGCAGCTCACGCTCGACCCGAACGGCGGTCCGGTCTCGATCTCGCGCAGTGGCGCGATCACCCAGGACAACAACGAGATCGGCAGCATCGGCCTCTTCAATATCCCGGCGGACGCCAATCTCGACCGTTACGGCAATTCCGGCGTCACGCCCGATCGCCCCGCGACCGCAATCGGCGATTTCAGCCGGGACGGCTTCAAGCAGGGCTATGTCGAGGGCTCCAGCGCCAATCCGATGATGGAATTGACGAAGCTGATGTCGGCCTCGCGGGCCTTCGACAGCACCAATTCGCTGATCGATGGCACGGACAGCACGCTCCGGAACGCAATCCAGACGCTGGGCGATCCCGGCAAGTAGAACTCGCGTCGCGTGTAATTGGGGTGGACGGTTTCCTTGAACGCTCTTCGGCAACTTGAGTGGGCGCTGCTCGATCTCCAGCAGAGCACGCCATTGGCAAGCATCAGCGGCGCGGTCTCCGAGATCGCGCCGACGCATTTCCGCGTCTGTGGCCTTTCGCGGTCCGTCAAGCTCGGCGAGTTGATCGGTGTCAATACCGGGGCGAGGCCGCAGATCGGCGAGGTCGTGCGCATCGACAGCGACGGCATCGTGGCCAAGCCATTCGACCGGCAATTCGCCGGCGGGCTCGGCTCGGTCGCCTACCGCATGCCGCCCCTGTCTTTCGCACCTGATACGAGCTGGAAGGGCCGCGTCATCAACGCCCTTGGAGCGCCGCTGGATGGATTGGGACCGCTCACCCCGGGATCGCGGGCTGTCTCGGCCGAGGCCGAGGCTCCGCCAGCCATGAAGCGGGCGCGCGTCCACAAGCCGCTGCGCACGGGCGTCCGTGTCATCGACCTGTTTGCACCGATTTGCGCCGGCCAGCGCGTCGGCATCTTTGCCGGCTCCGGCGTCGGCAAATCGACGCTGCTCGCGATGCTCGCCCGCAGCCAGGGTTTTGACACCGTCGTGCTGGCGCTCGTCGGCGAGCGCGGCCGGGAAGTGCGCGAATTCATCGAGGACGTGCTGGGCAACGACCGCAACCGCGCCGTCACCATCGTGTCGACGGGCGATGAAAGCCCAATGATGCGGCGGCTGGCGCCGAAGACGGCCATGGCCGTCGCCGAATATTTTCGCGACCGCGGCGAATCGGTGCTTCTCGTGGTCGATTCCATCACGCGCTTCGCCCATGCCGCCCGTGAGGTCGCACTCGCAGCCGGCGAGCCCGCGGTGGCGCGCGGCTATGCGCCGACGGTCTTCACCGATTTGCCGCGCCTGCTGGAGCGCGCCGGGCCTGGCGAGGAGGGATCCGGGACCATCACCGGCATCTACTCCGTGCTGGTCGACGGCGACGATCACAACGAGCCGATCGCCGATACCATCCGCAGCACGCTTGATGGGCACATCGTGCTCTCCAGGCACATCGCCGATCAGGCGCGCTATCCTGCCGTGGACGTGCTGGCCTCGGTCTCCCGTCTCGCCCACAACGTCTGGGACCCCGAAGAGCGCGAATTGGTGAGCAAATTGCGCACCCTGATCGCCAAATATGAGGACACCCGAGACCTTCGCCTGATGGGTGGATACCAGTCGGGACGTGATTCGGCACTCGACCAGGCGGTCGACATGGTGCCTCGAATCTACAATGCGATGCGACAGGACGCCTCGGGCCCACCGAGCGCCGATCCGTTCCGCGAACTGAGGGACATGCTCAAG
Source organism: Bradyrhizobium manausense (assembly GCF_018129685.1). Taxonomy (GTDB): domain Bacteria; phylum Pseudomonadota; class Alphaproteobacteria; order Rhizobiales; family Xanthobacteraceae; genus Bradyrhizobium; species Bradyrhizobium manausense_D. The sequence goes on along the minus strand of NZ_JAFCLG010000003.1, from coordinate 123,188 downwards.
GGCGACTAGCGGCAGGCCGCCCGGCCGCGCGCCCCGCGCATAGTCCTCCCCCATGCGCGCATGTCTTGGCACAAACTGCATAGGCGTTTATTCGCCGCCAATGGTGCTCAGGCGCGAATCTCAACCGTTCGGATGAGCCGACCGGCAACCGCCGCGGAAAATCGACGCGGATCATACTCCAGGTCAATCGTCACAACAACCGACGCGTGCATTTCCATCGATTTCCCCTGGGGCAATCTTTGCCAATCCCGAGGCAGATCGCGGAAGTTGTGGATGATTTTCGCGACGTCCGTCGCCGGCCGTGCACAAGCTTCGATCAATTTGCGTCGCCGACGAACAGCAATACAGGTGCAATCAAACAAGCGTGGAATTACGTGAATGCAGCGTGTGTGGCAGCATGTATAGCGTTCACCTGCATGTGTCCCGCTGAGCGAGATTGTCTTGAACTTTACATTCGTCTGCAACGACGTTGGTTCTCAAGTAGTGTCTCTACTTGATTTTGTTGAGAAGCTCATTCATCGTTTCGGCGGAGCACAAGAAACGTCTGCGTGTGACTTGAACTCAGGGGCTTCGGTTGAGCAATTCCGATCCATCGTCCGGAAACGACGGCAACTCGGGCTTGCGTTCGACTATCCTGCGGTTGGCATGGCATCGGCAGTACCGTTTCTCGCGCAGGATGCTGCGACGCTCATCAGTCCAAGTCGGGTGCCTTGCGATCCTGGCCTCCGCGCTGAAGCCGGGCACGAGACATTCATCAGACATGGCTGGGCATCAGGCTTCTCGCGAGAGACCGATGCGCCATGGTGGAAAGCGGCTTCGGGGCGCCGCACACGCGATTCCCGGGGCAAGGTAGGAATTTATGCCGTTGGCACGCGAAGCAGTCGAGCTGCTGGTTCAGGCGGCCAGAGCCTGGTATTTCGAAGGCAATCAACACGGATTGCGTGATCGGGAGTGGATGGCGCTGCGGTTTCTCGGCCGCGCCAATCGCTTCTCACGCACGCCGTCTGCGCTCGCCGGCTTCATCGGCGCAACCAGAGCAACCGCATCTCAGATCGTGAAGACGCTGGAGGCCAAGTCTTTCCTGGTTCGAAAGCCGTCGCAGGAGGACAAGCGCTCTGTTGTCCTCCACGTCACGGCGCAGGGCGAGAAATGCCTGAACCAGCACGATCCGATCAATCACGTGTTGAATGCGGTCAACTCGCTCGGCACCGAGGAATGCATCAGGCTGCGCGACTCGCTCCGCGAGATTCTCAATCATCTCGATGCGGCCCATCAGCGGCTCGATGCCAGCATTTGCCGCGATTGCATGTTCCTGGCCGAGCGCAGCCCCAGTACGGGCAAGGGACGCGTCACGGCCGAGTTCATGTGCCGGTTGTACCGCGCCCCGGTGTCGCTGCAGGAGACGGAGCTGCTGTGCACCAGTTTCGAGCGCACCCGCGACCGCCCCAAGATCGAGGAGAATCTCGATCGGGCGGCGCGGGTCGCAAGCCAGGGCTGATGCCACGTCCGGCCTGGACAGCGAGCCTCACTGAACGAGTCACGAGTCGAATTCGCTCTCTCCCCGTCGTCATTGCGAGCGCAGCAAGCAATCCAGAATCTTTCCGCCGAGGGGTCTGGATTGCTTCGCCGCGCTCGCAATGACGGAGCAGGATGCCGCGGCATCATTTCTCACGTCCTCATTTTGAATCGCAGACATTTTGAATCCCAGACATGTTTCACGCTCTCGCGGCTCGACTCGCCCGAGCTTTGTTTGATCTGTCCACCCTCTTGTCCAACAGGGTGCAGGGAAGGCCGGGTGCAGACCTCGCACCCGAACTGAACAGCGTCGCTCATCCACACGTGGTTTCGAGCTCACAGGGACGACCCGCCCTGCCCGCACCTCTCGTGCCGACGCTACCGCGTCCACCGCAAGCCCGGCTCGCGATCCGTGACGACGCACGATCGCCCCTCAAGGTCGCGCCGGGATGCGCGACACATACGCCATTTCCGAATTTCGGTAAAGTGGAATATTTTCGGGGCACGTGTTGACAGCCCGCGCAGCCGTTTTGCCCGTCGGAACAGCGCGGTTAGGTGCCGCCCGGACGAGAGGCGGCCGGCGGATTTCCCTCCGGCTGCACCAGCCTGCCGATCGCGGCGCCCGTTACTGCGCGCCCGAACCGCCCTGAACGATCTTTTCGTTCAGCTTCTGGTCGACGGTCTCGACCGTGCGGTCGATCTCGGCATTGGGAGCGCCGAGCTGATGCGAGATCAGCTTGACCAGCAGGTCGACGCGCTCGATGAAGGGCGCCCCGCTTGCCACCGCTCGCGCCGCCGACGACGGCTTGAGCAGGCTTTCGGCGGCCTTGGCGTATTTCGCGAACGGCACCTGGTCCTGCGGATCGGCGCCGAGGCGGCGGGCGATGCCATCGACATGCTCGTAGATCGTCTGCGAACGCGCGAGATCGCCATGCACGGCGTCACGGATCGACTGCGGCTCGTTCGGGGTGATGCAGCGATAGTTGCCGGTGAGCAGCATCGACCATTTCGCCAGCGGCACGAACAGGGAGTCGAACACCTTCAGCTTCACCGGCACATCCTTGCCGTCGAGCGTCACCGCGTCGATGTCGGCTTCGAGCTCGCGCAGCACCTTGTTGTGGGTCTCGTCTGCGAAGGCCGAGGCCTTGAAGTTGGTGGGCAGTCCGACGTGGAGTACGTTCGCCGCTCCCTCCGGCGGACGGAAGGCCTGCGGATCGGGCGAGCACAGCGTCACCAGGCCCGGCTCGAAACGCTCCCACACCTGCGCGTTGGTGTAGGCCTCTTCGAGATCCATGTCGGCGAGCGCCGGGATGCGCTTGAGATAAGGCAACGGCGGCATGTTCATGATCGACAGGCACGGCAGCTTCGCCGCGGCGATCTTGACCATGAGCATGCGGACCGTGTGATTGGTGTATTGCGGCTCCTGCATCGCAAGGCCGACGAGATCATAGCGGGAGACGTCGACATTCTGCGGCGTCACCGCGTCGAGCTTGCCGGGCAGGTCGCGCGAAAAGATCGCGCGGTGCACCGCCTCGTCGCGCAGCTTGATCCGCACCTCGGTTCCGTCGCGGTTGATCAGCTCCGCGGTCTTGGACCGGCAGACCAGGGTCACGTTGTGCCCGGCCATCAGCAGCTTGGTCCCCAGCAAGGAACCGTAGGAAGCTCCCAGAATCAGAACGTTGCGCGCCATGTTCGTCCCCTCGACATCTTCTGTGATTTTTGAGCCCCGATCGTCGTCCGCGCGGGTGCGTTGCAGCATCTAAGGCAAACTGGCCGGGGATGGCAACTGGGATAATGCATACAAGGCGTCAGCGAATATTCCGCGGCATGGACGAAGTCAGCGTCGGGCTTCTCCTGCCCGACTTCTATTTTACCGAATTCCATATTGATGACCGCCGGCTCGCGTGGCAGTCCGCACTTCTACGGCTTTCAAATCCCAGTGAAATTCCGCCGTGGGCAACGCGGAATGTTTGCGCGTGTTTCGCTCGACGCACCCCGCTTCGATTGGTAAGCCCCTGTCCGCGAATGACGGGGACTTGAGTCGGGGCATGACGGTTGCGATCGAGATGGGGCAGACCACGGCGGGCGCCGGGGCGGCCATGGACCTCGAGGAACTCCTGGCCACCCGTCTTCTGGTGCAGGGCAATTCCGGCTCCGGCAAATCGCATCTGCTGCGGCGTCTCCTGGAACAGAGCGCGCCCTGGGTGCAGCAGGCCATCATCGATCCCGAAGGCGATTTCGTCACGCTGGCCGACCGCTTCGGCCATCTCGTGATCGAGGCCGAGGATCACACCGAGCGCGGCCTTCAGGTCGCAGGCGAACGCGCCCGGCTGCATCGCGTCTCCACCGTGCTCAATCTCGAAGGGCTGGATGCCGAGAACCAGATGCGGCGCGCGGCCGCGTTCCTCGGCGGCCTGTTCGACGTCGAGCGCGACCATTGGTACCCGATGCTGGTGGTGGTCGACGAAGCGCAGCTGTTTGCGCCGGCGGTCGCCGGCGAAGTCTCGGATGAGGCGCGCAAGCTCTCGCTCGGCGCCATGACCAATCTGATGTGCCGCGGCCGCAAGCGCGGGCTCGCCGGCATCATCGCGACGCAACGTCTGGCAAAGCTCGCCAAGAACGTCGCGGCCGAAGCCTCGAACTTCCTGATGGGCCGCACCTTCCTCGACATCGACATGGCGCGCGCGGCCGATCTGCTCGGCATGGAGCGACGTCAGGCGGAAGCGTTCCGCGATCTCGAGCGCGGGCAGTTCATGGCGCTGGGACCTGCGCTGTCGCGCCGTCCCCTGCGGCTGAACATCGGCCCGACCGAGACAAGCCCGCGCAATTCGACGCCGCGGCTGATGCCGATGCCGGAAGCGGCGCTGGAAGATGCACGCGCGGTGATCCTGGCAGCACCGCCGCCGGATGCCAGCCGGCCGCAGCGCCGGCCGGCGCCTGACCTGCTCGACCAGCTCCGCGCGGCCAAGGCTGCGGCTCCCGAGATCAGCCCCGAAGTGGTCGAGGAACCGATCAGCGCCGAAGAGCTCGCCGAGCGACGCGAGCGCGTGGATCGCACGTTGCGCGCTGTGCTCGCCGCGCCCGATGCCGGCTTCCGCGCCATCGGCGTGCTCTATCAGGAATTCGTGGTCCGCTGCCGCATCGAAGGGCTCGGCGCGTCCGTGCCTGACTTGGGAGAATTCCGCCGCATGCTGACCCATGCGCGCGCGGGCCTCGGCACCGAGATCGCCGGGGACGATGCCTGGCAGGAGGTGACGCTGCGCGCCTCGATCCTGCCCGACGACATGCAGGGCGTGTTCATGATGATCGCGCGCGCTGCGAAGGAAGGCTGGCCCTGCCCCGGCGACGCTGCGATCGCGCGCGCCTACGGTTCGCACTCGCTACGCCGGGCGCAGCGCCTGCTCGGCTACATGGAGGAGCAGGGCCTGATCGTGGTCCAGCTCGACGGCAGCGGCCGCAGGTTCGTGACGCTGGTGGAGCTCGCGTGGGCCACCGCGCCCGGCGATCCCAATGGCGACGATCAGCCGGCCGACACGGTCGCAAGCGCGGCGCCGGCTTAACTTACCTTGCAAGCCACTACAGACGCCGTCATGCCCGGGCTGGTCCCGGGCATCCACGTTCTTTGCATGGCGGAGGAAGGCGTGGATGGCCGGGACAAGCCCGGCCATGACGATCTGGCTATCAGAATGCCCCAGCCAAGGTGACGCGAAACGTCAGTGGCTCGACCGGGTGCAGCACATAATCCATCACGCCGTTCTGACAGACCGAGGTCGGCGCTAGGCCGCCGGTGCACAGATTATAGAGCGTGTCGGTCTTGAGCAGTGAACCATAAGCATAAGTGATCTGGTTCGCCGGCGTATTGAAGAGATTGAGCACGTCGAGCTGGACGCGCCAGCCGTTGTCGGCGCGATAGCCGAGGCGGCCGTTGAAGACGCTGGTGGCCGGTGAGCGGAACGCATTGTCCTCCGTCAGCGGGCTCGATGCCAGATAGCGCCAGCGCAAACTGCCGAACCATCCGGTCTTGTCGCCGAGGGTGATGCCCGCCGAGGCCACCATCGGCGGCGCATTCGGAATGTAGTTACCGGGCGCGTTGCCGATCTGTGCTGCGGGATAGCCGGCGAGCGAGACATAGACGTCGGCCTGATCGAAATCATAGCCGCGGAAGCGCGCATGCGTCATCGCGAGATCGGCGTCGATGTCGATCCACGAGCGCGGGCGATAATGGTTGGTCCATTCGAACCCGTAGCGGCGGCTCGCGCGGGTCGCCTCGGTATTGCCGGCATCGCCCGAAAACAGGATTTCGGAATCCTGATCCAGGATGAAGACGCTGAACGAGCTATCGAGACCGGGAATGATCCTGGTGCGAATGCCGACCTCCGCGCCACGCGTACGCACCAGCAGCGGCGATGGCGACAGTTTTGTCGTGGGATCGCCCGGGTCTTCCGTCGTGGTGGCTCCGCGCGCGTCGTTCGAATGCATGCCGTAGCCGGCGCCGAGAAAGAATTCGGTCCGGTTGAACGGGCCCATGACCATGCGGAATTTCGGGCTGCCCAGCGAGGCATCGACATGGCCGGAATTGTTGGTGTTGAACAGGGACGTCACGTCGGCGTTGTAGTAATCGCCGCGCCAGCCGATCGTGGTCCGCAGCCAATCGGTCCAGCGCACGGTATTCTCGGCAAAGATACCGACGCTGCCCTCGCCGACCTTGTCGCTGCGGACGCTGGAGAGAAAGCTGCGCTGGAAGGTATTGGAGAGCGCGAGATCGATCGCATCGTAGCGCGATTGCAGGCCGAAGGTCGTCTGCATCGGCAGGCCCGCGAACGAGCCGTTCAGCGTGCGCGAGATATTCGCGCCGGCCATCAGCCGGTCGTCGTGCTGGTGGAATTGGTCGCCGAGCACGGGATCTTTGAGGACGTAAGTGAAGTTGTTGAAGAGATCGAGCTGGCTCTTCACGACATAGGCGTTGGCCTTCCAGGAACCCAGATCGTCGCTCTGCGCGACGCGGCCTGACAGCGCAAAGCGGTTGGTATTGCCGCCGTCGCTGGGATCCTCCGAGCCGAAGCGGTCGAGGAACCCTGAGGTGATCGCGCGCTTCGGCACCTGGTCGGTCGAATTCCATGTGTTGGCGTAGGCCATGCCGGTGACGGAGACGCCGTCGGTCGCGGTGCCCTGGCTGTAACGGACGAGACCATTGAGCTTCTTCACATCGTCCGGATTCAGCCACGGGCCGTTGTAGGTGCCGAGTTCGCCGGCGACGAGCAGCGAGCCATCGCCGACCTTTGCGGAGTCCATGCCGAGCAGCCGGCGATAGCCAAAGCTGCCGGCGGTGGCCTGCGCGAGGCCCTTTGCGGTGCGATCGATCAGACCGATATGGATGCTGCCGACTGAGGCGAAATCGCCTTCATCGGCAAAATACGGCCCCTTGCGCACGTCCATCGCGCCGATGGTCTCGGGGATCAGCCAGTTCAGGTCCGCATAGCCCTGGCCATGCGCATGGGTGCGCATATTGACGGGGACATCGTCGACATAGATGGCGAGATCAGTGCCGTGATCGAGATTATAACCGCGCAGGAAATACTGGTTGGCCTTGCCTTCGCCGGAATGCTGCGTGACGATCAGCCCCGGCACCGCTTCGAGCACCTCGCCCGGCCGGGTGAATGTACGGACGTTGATGGCCTCGCCCGAAAAGGTCATTTCGCTCGCCATGCTCGGCGGGCCTTGCGCCCCCGAGGCGACGGTGGCGGCACCAGCGTTCGGTCCTGGCGCCGGCTGCGCGACCACAGGACGCCTCGCTGCGGCCGGTTTGCCGGCGCGTCGGGTCGCGGACTGCTTCCTGTGACGAGGCGCTTCTCCTGCGCTGACCTCGACCGGCGGCAGCTCGCGCACGGTTGTGCTGTTCTGGGCGATGGCCTTGCCGGGGTCGGCGATCAGAGCGAAGGCCGGCAGCGCCGCGAGAATGACGCAACGACCGCCTGACTCAGATCGCATCCGCACCTCGAAGCACGTTCGCGCGCGATGAGCTACCTGCAAACATGCGGCGATAGAGCAAGACCGAGACCAGCCAGGCGATCGCGAACAGCGCGATCACCGCGAAGCCGACATTCGCAAGCGACTTGTTGAGGCCTTCGACCAACGCCCACACGCCGCCGGAAAGGCCGAGGCGGTCGGAGATCAGCCCCAATGCCTCGATGCCGCCGATGAACAGCGCGACCGCGACGGACGCGCCGGTGATGGTGAGGTTGTACCAGAGCTTTCGCATGGGATCGACGAAGGCCCAGCGATAGGCACTCACCATCAGCGCTGAGTCCGCCGTATCGACCAGCGCCATGCCCGACGCGAACAGCGCGGGGAAGACCAGGATGTCGGCAAACGAGGCGCCGCGCGCGGCTTCGGTGGCGGAGATGCTGAGCAGGCCGATTTCGGTGGCGGTGTCGAAGCCGAGGCCAAACAAGAGGCCGAGCGGAAACATGTGCCACGGCTTCGTCACCAGACGGAACATCGGGCCGAGCAACCTTGCCAGAACCCCGCGATGAGCGAGGAGCGCGTCGAGCCCGGCGGCATCATGAACGCCCTGCTCGCGCGCGCAGCGAAGCGTCCGCCACAGGCCGGCGAAAATGGCAAGGTTGATGGCGGCAATGACCAGCAGGAATAGCGCCGACACCGAGGTGCCGATCAGGCTGCCGATATCCTTCAGCAGACTGTTGCCGCCGAGACTGACCACGCCGAGCGCGAGCAGCATGGTCGCAACCACCACGACGGTGGAATGGCCGAGCGCGAAATAAAGGCCGACACTGCGCGGCGTGTCGCCCGCCTGCATCAGCTTGCGCACGACGTTGTCGATGGCGGCGATGTGGTCGGCATCGACGGCGTGGCGGAGGCCGAACGCCCAGGCGAGCAGCGCGGTCGCCATGATCGTCGGCCGGTCGCCGAACGCCGCAAAAGCCCAGGCCCACGCGGCGACATTGGCGGCGACGAGCGCGCCGAACAACAGCACCATTCCGGGCTCGGCGGCCCGCACAGACCATCTCGTCACGACACGCATTCCGCCGCACGCCCCGTTGCGTCAACGGTATGATCTTTTCATACATTTATCATACTGACCAGCCCCGAATGAGGTCGTCATGCCCAGGCTTGTCCCGCCTGCGCGGCCGAAGCCGCTTCGGCGAGGCGAAGGCCCGGGCATCCACGTTCTTCGAGCGGCGAGATAAGCGTGGATGGCCGGGACAAGCCCGGCCATGACGGGCGGATAGATTCGCTACGCCGCCTCGGAGCCGCCGAGATAGGCGTCGCGCACGCGGGGATCGTCTTTCAACGTCCGCGCCGAGCCCGACAGCACGATCTTCCCGGTCTGGAGCACATAGGCCTCGTGCGCGATCTCGAGCGCAAGGCTGGCGTTCTGCTCGACCATGAAGACCGAGACGCCCTCCCGGTTGATGGTGCGGATCAGCTCCAGCACGCGATCGACATAGAGCGGCGACAGACCCATGGTCGGTTCGTCCATCACGATCAGCCTGGGACGGCTCATCAACGCGCGCGCCATCGCCACCATCTGCTGCTCGCCGCCGGACAAGGAGCCCGCGCGCTGCGACAGCCGCTGGCCGAGCTTCGGGAACAGCGTCAGCATCTTGTCGAGGTCCTGCGCGATCGTCTCGCGGTCGTTGCGGACGAAGGCGCCCATCAGGATGTTTTCACGCACACTCATGTCGGCGAACAGGCGCCGTGCCTCAGGAACCGAGGCGATACCGCGGCGGACGATCTGCGGCGTGGTGAGGCCGATCAGCGAGGCGCCGTCGAACGTCACCTCGCCCGAGCGCGGCTTCACGAGGCCCAGAATGATCTTCATCGTCGTCGACTTGCCGCTGGCATTGCCGCCGAGCAGGCAGACGATGTGGCCGCGTCCGACCGCGATCGACAGGTCGAAATGCACCTGGGCCTGGCCGTAGAAGGTGTTGACGTTGGTCAGCGCCAGCAGCGGTTCGACTGCGCCCGTGGTCATGCTGCGCTCTCCTGCTCAGCCGTACCCGACAGGCCGTGGCCGAGATAGGCCTCGATCACCTTGGGATCGCCACGCACCTGTTCGCCCGGCCCTTCCGCGATCTTCTTGCCTTCGTCCATGACGATGACGCGGTCGGACAGGCGCATCACCATCTCGAGCTTGTGCTCGATCAGCAGGATTGTGAGCCCTTCCGCCTTCAGCTCGGCAACGAGGCCCTGCATCTCCGCGGTCTCGCTCGGGTTCATGCCGGCGGTCGGCTCGTCCAGCAGCAACAGACGCGGCTTCAACGCCAACGCGCGCGCGATCTCGACGCGGCGGCGGTTGGCGTAGGACAGGCTGTAGGCGGGCTGATCGATCCGCGGCAAGAGCCGCTCGCCGAAGCGGGCGAGAATGGCTTTGACCTCCTCGCGCAGCCGCTCTTCCTCGGCTCTGACGGCGCTCGGGCGCAAGAGCGCCAATCCCAATTCCAGCAGCGGGCCGATCACCGGCACGGCCGGTTTGACGGCACGCAGGCGCGTGTGCGCGCCGATCAGGACGTTGTCCATGACGCTGAGATTGCCGAAGACGCGGCCGAGCTGGAATGTGCGCGCGATGCCTTGGGCTGCGAGCCGCTCCGGCGAGAGGCCGGTGACGTCCCGTCCCTCGAAGCTGACAGTGCCCGCGTCGGGACGGTCTAGCCCGGTCACAAGATTGAACAGCGTGGTCTTGCCGGCGCCGTTCGGGCCGATGATGCTGACGAGCCCACCCTTGGCGAGATCGAGATCGATGCCGTCGACGGCGGTGAGGCCTCCGAAGCGGCGCGTTAGTCCACGCAGGGACAACAGCGATGCGTACGCCTCCCCCATCAGATCGTCCCCAACAAGCCCTGCGGCCTGAACCGCACCAGCAGCAGCAGCACGATGCCGTAGATCAGGATGCGATACTCCGCCGCGATGCGGAAGACTTCGGGCAGGCCGACCAGCGCGACCGCGCCGAGAAGCGCGCCAACGACATTGCCGAGGCCGCCGAGGATGACGACGGTCAGCGCCAGGATGGATTGCTGCGTGTTGAAGGTCTCGTGATTGATGTAGGAATAGAGATGCGCGGCAATGCCGCCGCTGACGCCGGCCGCGAAGCCGCCGAAGATAAAGGCGAGCGATTTGTAGCGGTTCAGGCTGAGCCCATAGGCGCGCGCCGCGATGTCGTCGTCGCGGATGGCACGGAAGCTGCGGCCGAGATGCGAGCCAAGCAGGCGCACCTGGAGCAGCGCGAGCACGACCATCACGACGAAGCTGAACCAATACACCGCTTTCGGGTCGACCAGGTCGTAGCCGAACAGTGACAGCGGCGGGATGCCCGAGATGCCGATCGGGCCACGCGTGACGCTTTCCCAGTTGAGAATCACCAGCGACACGATCTCACCGATCGCGAGCGTCGCGATCGAGACGTAATGGCCACGCAGGCGGAACGACGGCGAGATCAGGATCGTGCCGAGCGCCGCGCTCATCAGGCCGCCGGCGATGATGGCGAGACCGACCGGCAGGTTGAGTGTCAGCGACAGCAGCGCGGACGTATAGGCACCGATCGCCAGCAGCGCGGCATGCCCGAGCGATACCTGCCCGATCGTGCCCGCGACCAGCGTGAGGCTGAGCGCCAGCATGCCGAGCAGCCAGGCATTGATCAGGGTTTGCAGCACGTAGAAGGACACCGGCAGCAGCGGCAGGATCGCGAACAATGCGACCGCGACAGCGAAGGCCCAGCGCGGAATCCGCACTGGCCGGCTCGGCGCGATGAAGGTGCCGGTCAGCGGCTCCGGCGGCGCCTGCCGGGCGCTGGCGAACAAACCATTAGGCCGCAGCACCAGCACGACGACCAGCAGCAGGAAGGCAAAAAGATTGCGGTAGCTGGTGCCGAACACGGCGATGCCGTAGCTCTCGACGAGGCCTAGCAGCAAGCTTCCGACCACGGCGCCCGGCACGTTACCGGCGCCGCCGACCACCTCGGCAACAACGCCCTTCAGCGTCGCCTGCAAGCTCATCGCGGTGTCGATCTGGTTGTAATACATGCCGACCAGGAGGCCGGAGACGCCGCCGAGCGCCGCGGCGATGCCGAACACGGTCTGATTGACGCGGTTGACGTCGACGCCCATCTGCATCGCGGCGTCGCGGTCCTGCGAGGCCGCGCGCACCGCCCAGCCGAGCTTGGTATAGCGCAGGAACACGAACAGCAGCAGCGCGCTGGTGATGCCGACGCCGGCGATGAGCAGATCAAGCGGACCGATCGTGCCGCCGCCGATCTGGAAACGCACGTCGGGCAACTGGCTCGGCAACGCGCGCGGATTGGGCGAGAAGGTCAGCATGACCAGCTGGTCGAGCACGAAGCTTATGCCGATCGTGGCCAGCAGCGGCGCGATGCGCACGGAATTTTGCAGCGGGCGCAGGCCGAAGCGTTCGATGATCAGCCCGACCAGCGCCGCCACCACTGCGACGAGAATGATCGTGAGCGGCAGCGGCGTATGCAGCTGCACCACTGCGACCCAGCCGATATAGGCGCCGACGAGATAGATCGAGCCTTGCGCGAAGTTGATCAGCCGGCTGACGCCGAAGATCAGCGCGAGCCCGACCGCAACCAGGGCATAGACGTTACCGACGATCAGCCCGTTGATGGTGTAGTCGAGCCAGGAAGACACGCAGGGTTCCTAATGAAGGGAGAAGGGCCGGAGCGAGACTCCGGCCAGGAGATCAGGTGGGCTTGCCGTCCCAAACCGTGAAATGGCCATTGCGCACGACGAGCTCGGCATTCATCGCGCCCTTGACGCGACGGGTCGCGACGTCGAACGTCGCGGTGCCGAAGATGACGCTCGGGACGTCCTTGACCTTGGCGAAGGCGTCGCGGATCGCCTTGCGATCGGTGCCGCCGATCCTGATCACGGCCGCGGCCATGTTCATCGCGTCGTAGGAATAGGCATTGAAGGCGTCGGGCTCGAGCCCGTTGTACTTCTTCTTGAAGCCGGCGATGAATTTCTGCACCTCGGGCCGCGGGTCTTCCGGGAAATAGCGCGTGCCGACATGGACGTCCTCGACCGCATCGCCGCCGAGCTCGAGGAACTTCGGCGAGTAGACCGAGCTCGCGGCGCAGATGACCTGCTTCAAGCCGACCTGGCGGGCCTGGCGCGCGATCAGCGCACCGTCGGAATAATAGGAGATCAGGACGAGGCCATCCGGATTGGCGTCGCGGACGCGGACAAGCGTAGAACGGAAGTCGCGCTCCTCGGCGATATAGCCTTCGGTGACGACGATCTCCGCGCCATAGTCCTTGGCGGCATTGTTGAAATAGTCGCGGCTGGTGCGGCCCCAATCGGTGTTGAGGTGGAGCACCGCGAGCTTCTTCAGGCCGAGCTTCTTCACGGCATAGGCCGCCAGCAGCGGCTGCTCGTCGGCCTGGCTGACCGACGTGCTCCACATGAAGTCGCCGCCCTTGGTGAAATCGGGGTGCGAGTTGGTGAAGCCGAATTGCACGAGGCCGCCGCGCTGATAGATCGGCGAAGCCGCCATCGAGGCTGGGCTGGAGAAATCGCCGAGCTCCATCATGATGCGCGGATCGGAGACGAACTTTTGCGCGATCGCGACCGATTGGCGCGGATCGCTCTGGCTGTCCTCGAAGGTATAGGCAAGCTTGCGGCCGTTGATGCCGCCGGCGGCGGTGATCTCGTCGAGGGCGAGATCAAAGCCCTGCTTCCATTGCGTACCGTATTGCGCGTTTGGTCCGGTAAGGGGACCGCTGACACCGAGCAGGATCGGATCGGCATCGGCGAAGGCGGCGCGCGAGATTGTCGTTCCTGCGATTGCGGCGGCGAGCGAGCCCTTGACCAGGGTTCGGCGATTGATGTTGCTCATAGACGGCTCCATCCAGTCAGGTGTTGAAAACTCAGGTGTTAACAAGCAGCAAGTCTTGTGCCGATGAAATTGCCTATTTCGAGGGCTCGCCGAGCGACAGCATCAGCCGGTTCGCCCAGTTGAAGAATGAGGCGCCGTTGATGACGTCGACGATCTCGGCATCGTCGAGGCCTGCGCTGCGCAGCTCCTTGATATTGTCGGGCCCGAACGCGATCGGCGTCGAGGCCAGCGCGACGGATGCCTTGACCACGGCGTTCCAGCGCTCGCCAAGATCGGCATTGACGCCCTCGTCGAGCAGCTTCTGCACGTCGTCGCGGCGCTTGGAATAGGTGCTGGCGAAGCGCGCATGCACCGAGGCGCAATAGATGCAGCCGTTGTAACGCGACGTCGCAGCCGCCGCGAGCTCGCGCTCGGCGCGCGGCAGTCCGTCGGCGACGTTGTAGAAGATGTCCTTGTCGGTCTTGGTGCGGGCTTCCAGCACTTCGGGATCGCGCACCAGCAGTCGGAAATATTCCGACTTGGCGCGGGCGCGATCGACCAGGCCGTTGAAGTGCCGCTCGGTGAGCTCGGCCTCAGGCAGCGGATCGATCCAGGAGACCCAGCCGAGCTCGTCCTGGGTGAAGACGACGGGCGGATTGACGGTGGCGCTCATGATTGCGGCCTCCTCTTATGCGTTCACTGCTGCGAGCGTGCGCAAGCCGCTGACGACCCGCACCTGAAACGACAGGAACGCCACGAGTTGGGAGACGGTGACGATGCCGGTGTTCGACCAGCCGGCCGCCAGCAGCGCCTTCATATCGTCGGACGCCGCATCGCGCGGCCGAAACACCAGGAGATGCGCATGCTCGAGCGCTGCGACGAGCCTGGGGCCGAGTGCCGACTTGCTCGCCGCACCCACGCGGTAAATCAGACCGGCCGTGTTCTCGACCGACAGCGGACCTGGCGGGAAGGAGCCATATGGACCCGAGGTCTGGCCGCGCGCGATCTCGGCATCGATCGCTTCAAGGAGGGCCGCACCACCCGTGGTCGCCGCAAGCTTGTCGCGATAGAATGTCGCAACGGGGGACTCGCCGTGCAGCCCGGTCACGAAGGCCGCCACTGCCGCGCGTTCGAGCAGCGAGACATCGCCGGCATCGATCGGTTCGAACAAGGAGAGATAGCTCTTCTGCGCGTTCTCGCGTGCCTGCAGGCGCTTTGCGCGAATGGCGTCCAGCGCCGATCCCGGTTCAATGCCGGCAAGTTTGTCGATGAGATCAGTCGGTGCCATCATTCAGCCTCGTACAATTCCATAAACGCGGAACTAGCCCGCCAGCGCCACGTCGGGCGCGGTCCGGGTCCAGCCCAGCGCGGGGGCGACCTTCTCGGCCACCAGCTCGATCGAACGCAGGACGTAGGGGTGCGGCGCATCGACCGAATGGACCTGGAACACCAGATCGGTGACCCGCTCCAGCGTCGCGTCGGTCCGCAGCGAGGCGATGACTTCGTCCGCGCCGCCGACGTGGGTGTCGAACGCCGTGATCATCTCCTCCAGCGTCTCGCCCGGAGGGAGATGACCGCCCTTCATGAACTGCGGCAGTGCGCGCCGCAGGCCGATATCGGCAAGCCGCAGCGCCTCGCGGTGATCGTCGGCGACGAACACGCTGCGCGAGGCCATGATGCGCGGCTCGGCACCGGCCGGCAGGGCTGCGAGATAAGCATCGATGATCGGGTTCTGGATCTCGGCGAGCGTCGCCTTCGGCGCATCCTTGGCCCGCGGCTGGGTGCGCGACAGCAGCAGGCCGTCGCCGGCCTTGCCGGCGCGCGCGCCGCCCGCGACCGAGAACGTCGCCTGCCAGATCCGCTTGTCCAACTGCGGCCGCTGCGGATAGAGCGTGTCGCCGCCGTCGAGCGGCTTGCCGGTCAGCG
Organism: Bradyrhizobium manausense; assembly: GCF_018129685.1. Classification (GTDB taxonomy): domain Bacteria; phylum Pseudomonadota; class Alphaproteobacteria; order Rhizobiales; family Xanthobacteraceae; genus Bradyrhizobium; species Bradyrhizobium manausense_D. Next base: position 107,897 of record NZ_JAFCLG010000003.1, on the reverse strand, counting down.
CCTTGCGGACCACCTCCAGATTGCGCGCAAATATTTCGTTGCGCTGGGCGCCATCGAGGCCAAAGGCGGCAAAGGCCGACGGATTGCCGCCGGTGCCGACGCCGAGCTCGAAGCGGCCATTGCAGAGCAGATCGAGCACCGCGGCGTCCTCCGCCACCCGAACCGCGCTCTCCAGCGGCAAGGTGACGATGCCGGTGCCGAGGCGGATGCGCGAAGTCTGGGCTGCGACATAGCCGAGGAATGTGAAGGGCGACGGCAGGCCGCCCTCGCGCTCGTGGAAATGGTGCTGCGCGATCCACGCGGAATCGAGACCGGCCTTCTCGGCACGCACGATCTGCTCGGCGGCGAAGCGATAGCGCTCCGCCGGCGGGGCTTCATCCAGAAGCCGCGTGAAGAATCCCAGGCGTTTCAGGTTGGCAAAGCGTTTCATACGACCCCTGTCGGGCGAGAATGGGCCCCCGATGATGTCGGTTACCGCGGCCCGAGACAAGCGGGCAATGCGCAAGGCTGCCCGCCGGGATCGGTCTTTCGCGCAGAACTTCGGCCAGGCAGGCTGCCTACCAGCTCGGCAGCACCGCGCCCTTGAACTTGGTGAGGACGAACTCCTTCACCTCCGGCGTGTGGTAGCTGTCGACGAGGATCTTGACCCAGGGCTTGTCCTTGTCGGCGCTGCGCACTGCGATCAGGTTGACGTAGGGGCCCTTCGGGTCCTCGCGAAGGATCGGATCCTTGACCGGATCGAGGCCCGCCTGGGTTGCATAGTTGGTGTTGATCGCCGCGGCATCGACGTCGTCGAGCGCGCGCGGCGCCTGCGCCGCGTCGACCTCGATGAATTTCAGTTTCTTCGGATTCTCGGTGATATCGAGCACCGTGGGCTTGAAGCCTGTACTGTCCTTCAGCTTGATCACGCCCTTGTCGCGGAGCAGCAGCAGCACCCGGCCGCCATTGGTCGGATCGTTGGGGATCGAGACCTTGCCGCCTTCGGGAATATCGGCGAAGGCCTTGTGCTTCTTGGAATAGACGCCGATCGGGAAATTCACGGTGAGGCCCACCGGTTCGATCTTGTAGCCGCGATCCGCCTTCTGGTTGTCCAGATAAGGCTGGTTCTGGAACGAATTGGCCTGGATCTCGCCGGCATCGAGCGCAGCGTTCGGCACGACATAGTCGGAGAACTCGATCAGCTGGATGTCGAGGCCCTGTTTGGCGGCGATCGGCTTCACCGCCTCCAGAATCTGCGCATGCGGACCCGGGGTCACGCCGATCTTGATGGTCTCGGCGCCTGCTGCGGCCGCCCCCGCGGCGAGCAGGGTTGCGAGGATCAGGGCGGGTCGAAACGGCATCTTGGTCTCCATGACTCAATGGCAACAATTGGAACCGTATTCGCTTCTCCGCCGGTCGAAATCAATGAAATGAAAATCCATATTGACCGCCTGCAGCGGGCAACGCTTCTCCGTTCGCGGCCAAATAGGAAACGAACGCAGATTGGGAGAGTGGCAAGCCGCGCGCAAGCCCTTGCTACGCGCGCGGCTCGGCGCGCCAGGTCGATGGCGACAGCATGATCATCACGCAGATCGCGGCATAGGCGGCCATCGACGCCGTGACCATGGCGGCAAGGCCGGTCATTCCCGCGCCGAAATACGCCACCGCAATCCAGCCGCCGCCGGCCGCGATCAGGATGCGCGCGACCGCGGACATCAGCGGGCCCATCGCCCGCCCCGTGCCCTGTGCGGCGAAAGACGCGACGAAGCCGAACCCCAGCGCCGCATAGGCCGGCGCGACGATGCGCAGGTAAGTCATGCCTTCATTTACAACGTCGGCATCGTGGCTGAAGAGATGCAGCCAGGCAGTCGGAAAGATCGCAACCAGAAGGCCGATCGAACCGGTCATGATTATGCCGGCGGCGCCGCTGACCCAACCGATCCGTTGTGCGCGTGCGGTCTGGCCCGCGCCCATGTTGACGCCGACCATGGTCAAGGTCGCCGTGCTGATGCCGAACAGCAGCGGGATCATGATGTAGTCGAGCCGCGAAGCGATGCCATAGCCTGCGAGCGCCGAGGTGCCGAACAGGCCCACCGCGCCGGTGACGAGGATGACGGTCAGATTGGTCAGCACGGCGTTGAGTGCAGTGGGAATGCCGACCTTCAGCATGTCGCCAAAGATCCTGGCACGAAGCGGCACGATGTGCAGCCTCAAGCCGGCCGCGCCCGAAGACATGTAACGCAGCAGGAACAGCATCGCTGCGCCGTAATAGAGGCCGAAGGCGATGCCGGCGCCGCCGATGCCCAGGCTCGGGACGGGGCCGAAGCCGAAGATCAGCAGCGGCGAAACGGGAATGGTCACGATCGCGCCGATCAATGTCACCAGCGCAGGCACTTTGACGTTGCCGGAGCCGCGCAGCGCGGCGGCCTGGAGGTTGACGATCCAGACCGGAATTGCCCCTGCGAACAGATAGCTGGAATAGGTGACGGCGGCGGCGAGCGCGCCGTCGCGGCCGCCGAGCGCGCGAAACAGCGCCGGGCCGCCGAAGTGCACCCCAAGCGTAAACAGCGCGCCCGCGATGATCGCAAGCACGATGGCATGAAACAGCGCCGCATCGGCATCGTCACGACGGCCGGCGCCGACCGAGCGCGCCACCGACGAAGCGACGCCGGAGCCGAACCCGCCATTCGACATCATGGTCATCAGCATGAAGATCGGGAACACCAGTGCGGCACCGGCCAGCGCATCGGTGCCGAGATAGCCGACATAATAAGCTTCAGCGATGTTCACCGCCGTCTGCGCTACCAGCACTGTCACGGTGGGCGCCGCGAGTGTGAGCAGCGTCGGCAGGATCGCCGCGCTGAGAAGCGCGGCACGCCGCTGGTCGGCGGATGTCGCTGCGGGACGCGGCGCGGCCGCGCTGCGCGCCGGGGCCTCGGTTGCAGACAAAGGCGGTGCGGCGACGTCCTCGACTGACATTCCCGTGGTCCTGTCGTGTTCCGTGGCCCCCGCCCGATCGGCGGCCATTGCATTATGATCACAATTCATTATTATGATCGTAATGCAATAGAGAAGTCGCTCACGGTCCCGTGGCCGCCCATTCGGGCAGGTCGCGGGAGGGAGTTGAGACCATGCGGTATGACAAGGGACACAAGGATGAAACGCGCCGGTACATCCTCGATGTCGCCTCGGCGCAATTCCGCGAGCGCGGGATCGCGGCGGTTGGCCTTGCAGGCATCATGTCGGAGGCGGGCCTCACCAACGGCGCCTTCTACACGCACTTCGCCTCCAAGGAGGATCTGGTCCGGGAAGTGCTGATGGATGCGCTGACACGGCGGCAGGAGCGGCACAAGGCCAACCTCGAGAGTGGCGTCCCGCTCGAAACCGTGATCCGCGATTATCTCTCGACGCGTCACCGCGACCGGGCGGGCACCGGCTGCCCGACCGCCGCGCTGGTCGCCGAAATCGCGCGACACCCAAAGGCGACGCGCGATGCCTTTACCGGCAAGGTCTCCGACATCATCGCGCTGATGGCGGAGCAGATCAGGCAAGGCACTGCGGAAGAGCGGCGGCGCAAGGCGATCACGATCTATTCGACCATGGTCGGCGCGCTGCAGCTGGCGCGCGCGGTGAACGACAAGCAATTGTCCGACGAAATCCTGCAAAATGCGGTGGATGCTGCAGTCGCCATTGCGAACGAAGGCTGACGAAAGCCCGATCGTCATCTGTGGCGGTTTGGAGGCGGCTGTAACGAAACTCCGGCCGTTGCAACACAGCGAAACTTGATGTGGCTGCATCGGCCGGGCTAGCTTCTGCGCGCGACCTTACAACTTCCCCAAGTTCACTGAGTTCGCACTGGGCCGTCGCCTGAATCTGTTGTCGGGCGGCGGCCCGGTTTTGCGTTCCGGACACGCTGATCTATCCGATCGTTCTGACCGCCGCGCTAAACCGGATCAAATGCCCGGATCGGCGGAAGATTGCCGGTGAATTTCTCCACCTCCACCGTGGTCAGCTGCCCGGTGCAGCCCTGCGCAAAGGACGAGGTGCCGATGTCGCGGGTGAGCACGTTCGGATTGCCGTGGACGCAGAGCGGCGCGTCGTCTTCCGGATCCATCGGGTCGTACCAGGCGCCGGTTGGCAGCTGCACCACGCCGGGCGCGATGCCGTCAGTGACATGCACCGCGGCCAGGCACGCGCCTCGTTCATTGAAAAGGCGGATGATATCGCCATCCTTGATGCCGCGCGGCCCGGCATCGCGCGGATTCATCCGCGCAACTTCCCGGCCGCGGTGCTTGGCGCCCAGCGAATGGCCGCCGAAATCGAGCTGGCTGTGCAGCCGCGTCACCGGCTGGTTGGCAACGAGGAAGCACGGCGCACCGGGTTTCGGCATATCGCTCTTTTCGAGCCAGACCGGATGGCCCGGACAATCCGCATCGCCGTGGCCGGCGATCTTTGCGGAGTAAATCTCGATACGCCCGCTCGGCGTCGGCAGCGGGTGCGCGACCGGATCTTCACGAAAACTGCGCAAGCGACCACCATCGTCGGGCTGCTGCGGCACGACCAGGCTGCCGCGCCTCCAGAACTCCTCGAAGCTCGGCGCCGCCAGGCCGCGCTTGGCGAGCGAAGCGCGGATCGGCTCGTAGAGGTGCTCCAGCCATTGCCGCGACGTGCGCCCTTCAGTGAAGGGCTCGCGCGCGCCGAGGCGATCGGCAAGATCGGCAAAGATGTCGTAATCGTCACGCGCCAGCCCATATGGCTCGGCGATGCGGTGCATCGCAACCATCAACGGATCGTTGGTGGAATAGCCGATGTCCTCACGCTCCAGCGTCATGGTCGCGGGCAGCACGATGTCGGCGTGACGCGCGGTCGCAGTCCAGGCGAGTTCGTGCACGACCAGCGTGTCGACCTTCGAGAACGCCTTGCGCAGGCGGTTGATATCCTGGTGATGGTGGAACGGATTGCCGCCGGCCCAATAGACCAGGCGGATGTCGGGATAGGTGCGTGTCTCGCCATTGTAGCGATAGGTGCTGCCGGGATTGAGCAGCATATCGGCGATGCGCGCCACCGGAATGAAATCCCTGACACCGTTGCGGCCCTGCCCCAGCGTCGGCCCCGGCACGTCGTTGACGCGACGGCCGTAATAGCCGATCGCGCCGAGCGAATAGGCGTAGCCGCCGCCGGGAAGGCCGATCTGGCCAAGCGCTGCCGCCAGCACCATCCCCATCCAGACCGGCTGCTCGCCGTGCTCGGCGCGCTGCAGCGAATGCGAGACGGTGATCAGCGAGCGCTTTCCGGCAAGGCGCCGCCCCAGTTTGCGGATCGCGGCTGCATCGACGCCGCAGATCGCGGCGGCCCATTCAGCGTGCTTGGGCTGTCCATCGCTCTCGCCGGTGAGATAGCGCAAAAACACCGGCCAGCCCTCGGTGTAGCGATCGAGGAAGGCCTGGTCGTGCAGGCCTTCGCTCACCAGCGTATGGACCATGCCGAGCATCAGCGCTGTGTCGGTACCGGGGATGCAGCTCATCCATTCTGCGCCGGCTTCCACCGGCAAATCGTCGCGCAACGGGCTGATCAGGATGAACTCGCAGCCGCGCTTGCGCGCAGCCTCCATCGCGCCACGCTCGACATGCTTGCTGATCGAGCCGCCGGCCACCATCGAATTCTTCAGCGCCATGCCGCCGAAGGCCAGCACGATCTCGGTGTGATCAGCGATCTGTTCCCAGGTGACGTTGCGCTTGGTGATGTCCTCGTAACCCGCCATGATCTGCGGCAGCAGCACCGAGGACGCGCCGGAGGAATAGGAATTCACCGACCGCACATAGCCGCCCATCGCGATGTTGAGGAAACGATGCACCTGGCTCTGGGCGTGATGCAGCCGTCCCGCGCTCGACCAGCCATAGGAGCCGCCGAACACGGCGCCGGGTCCGCGTGTGTCGCGGATGCGCGCCAGCTCGTCGCCGAGAAGATCCAGCGCCTTGTCCCAGCTGACGGATACGAATTCGTCGCGGCCGCGCCTGCTGTCAGGACCTGGCCCGCGCTCGAGCCAGCCACGTCGGATCGCAGGCCGGGCGATGCGCGCCTGGTGGCGCAGGGCGCCGGGGAAATTGTCGATGATGCCGTTCGGATCGGGATCCCCGCCATAGGCTCTGACCTCGAGCCCGGCCTTGCCGTTGCGCGCCGAAAACACGCCCCAATGCGAGGTGTGGGGCCTGAAGCCATCCGACAAATCGAGGCCGGGGTCGGGAAAGCCGATCGTATCGTCCATCGCGTGGCCCTCAATCGCGGAGCGCCCAGCAGGCAGTTCCGGTCGCAATCATCGGGTCAATATAATGAGGCCCGCGTGTGCAGGGCAATCGGTTACCGACATCTGGAACCAAGGTGCATGGCGACATCAACGGATTGCAGGCCTTTATGGGCAGAGAACGCGAGGCGCCTTCCTTGCGTTCTAGCGGTCCCGTCATCCTGAGGTGCGAGGCTTGCGATGCTACGCATCGCGGGCAGAGCCTCGAAGGATGAACGGCCGAGATGCGGCCGGGCCGTCGCCCTTCGAGGGCCACGGTGATGATGCGCGAGATCGACGTTCCGATCCGCGTCCAACGCCGGGGCGGATTTCGCACGGCCTACGAACTGTCGTGCACGTCCCAATCGACCACGACCTGCGGCGCGTTCCGGATCGGATTGCAGCAGCGCTTAGTCCGAAAAAACAACCCCATGCACAGTAGCCGGGGCGAAGAAAATCAACGGCTTAGCGCCCCATCACGCTCAAGGCGCCCGATCACCCTTGACCCGTCGGGCAAAACAGGCGCAGAATGCGATTATTCCGAAATTGTATCGCTTCGCTCTCCAGCGAGATGAGCCATCGCCGTTGAATTCCAGGCGGCGGCCAGAGCAATCGCCTCGTCCTTCGAGACGACCGCTTCCAGCGGTCTCCTCGGGTGACGGCGATGGAGTTGGGCTTGTTATGCTTCGCGCTCGGCATTTCGCCGCACCGCTCTCCACCATTGTCGGCATTGCCGCCTCGTGCCCAATGCAACATGATGGGCCGCCGGCAGCGACGTTTCTTCCGACAGGTGGAGTCATCCGATGGACGAAAACGACATCCGCGGCCTGGTCGCGGCGGTGAAACAGGGCACGCTGTCGCGCCGCTCGTTCATCCAGACCATGGCTACAGTGGGGATCGCGGCCCCGGTTGCGAGCCAGATCCTGCTCTGGAACGACGTTGCGATGGCCGACGCCACGCTCCCCTACAAGCCAAGCAAGGCCGGCGGCGGTGGTCCGCTCAAGATGCTGGTCTGGCAGGCGCCGACCTTGCTCAATCCGCATTTCGCGCTCGGCACCAAGGACCAGGTCGCCTCGCGCGTCTTCTTCGAGCCGCTCGCCGGCTGGGACAAGGAGGGCAACCTCATCCCCTGCCTCGCCGCCGAGGTCCCGACCAAGGCCAATGGCGGCCTGTCGGCCGACGGCACCCGCGTGATCTGGAAGCTGAAGCAGGGCGTGAAATGGCACGACGGCAAGCCCTTCACTGCCGACGACGTCGTCTTCACGTGGGCCTACGCCGCGGATCTCGCGACCGCCGCCTACACCACGGGATCCTACAAGGACATCATCGTCGAGAAGATCGACGACCACACCGTCAAGGTGGTCTTCAAGGCGCCGACGCCGTTTTGGGCCGATCCCTTCATCGGCTCGGTCGGCCAGATCCTGCCGAAACATCATTTCGCCGACTATGCCGGTGCGAAATCACGCGACGCGCCGGGCAATCTGAAGCCCGTTGGTACCGGCCCCTATAAATTCGTCGAGTTCAAACCAGGCGATTTGCTCCGGGCCGAACGCAATCCCGATTATCACGTCAAGAACCAGCCCTTTTTCGACACGTTCGAGATCAAGGGCGGCGGCGATGCGGTCTCCGCGGCGCGGGCGGTGCTGCAAACAGGCGAATACGACTATGCTTGGAACCTGCTGGTGGAGGACGAGATCCTCAAGCGCATGGAGATCGGCGGCAAAGGCAAGGTCGAATTCACGACCGCCGGCGGCATCGAGTTCGTCATCCTCAACACGACGGACCCCTGGACCGAGGTCGACGGCGAGCGCTCCAACGCCAAGACCAAGCACCCCACGCTGTCCGATCCGGCCGTGCGCCGGGCGCTCAATTTGCTGATCGATCGCGACGGAATCCAGAAATTCATCTACGGCCGCGCCGCCGTCGCGACCGCGAGCTTCGTCAACCAGCCCCCGCAGTTCAAGTCGAAGAAACTGAAGTACGAGTTCAACATCGACAAGGCCAACCGGATTCTCGACGAGGCCGGCTGGAAGATGGGCGCGGACGGCATCCGCGCCAAGGACGGCAAGCAGCTCAAATACGTGTTCCAGACCTCGATCAACGCGCCGCGCCAGAAGACGCAGGCCATCATCAAGCAGGCCTGCCAGAAGGCCGGGATCGAGCTCGAGCTCAAATCGGTCACCGCATCGGTGTTCTTCTCATCCGACGTCGGCAATACCGATACCTACTCGAAATTCTACTGCGACATGGAGATGTACAACGCGACGCAGCCGCAGCCCGATCCGGAGCGGTTCCTGAACCAGTGTGTGTCCTGGGAGATCGCCAACAAGGACAACAAATGGCTCGGCCGTAACGTCTCGCGCTGGTCCGATCCCGAGGCCGACAAGGCCTACAAGGCCGCGCAGCAGGAGCTCGACCCGGTCAAGCGCGCCGCGCTGCTGATCAAGGTCGATGAGATCTTCTGCGAAGCCAACATCTTCCTGCCACTGCTCTCGCGCTACATCGTCGGTGGCGCCGTCAATGGCCTGATGACCGACATCTCGGGGTGGGATGTCACGACGTGGAATTTGGCGAGCTGGTATCGGAGTTGACTGCCCACGATCCTTTTCCCGGCGCATGACCACCGCGCGGAACTGGGCTGCGCGGGCGTCTCTTGGATTCCGACCGTCTGGCGGGCTAACTCGGGCGCGATCGGGAATGCTGAAAGGGCCTCGGTGTCAATCGGGGCCCTTTTTCGTGCCCGGACGCGTCCCCGTTGCCATCATTCGACATGAAGCCTTACGACAACAGAGCCTGGTTCCTGGTGCTTCCCGCCCTGGTCATCCTGACCTTCGTCGGAATCCTGCCTCTGGTCGCCGTCACCAACTACTCCTTCCAGGACCTGTTCAGCCTGAACAAGCCCTTTTGGGTCGGCGTCGACTGGTACCGGAACATCGTCACCTCGCAGCGATTCTACGCGAGCCTCTCGCGCAGCTTCCTGTTCTCGGCCATCGTGCTTTCGATCCAGCTGCCGCTCGGAATCTGGATCGCGCTGTTGCTGCAGCGATCGCATCGCTTTGTCGTCAGCACCGTCCTCGTCCTGATCACCGTTCCGCTCGTGGTGCCCTGGAACATGATCCCGGTGATCTGGCTCAACTTCATCAATCCCAATATCGGCCTCGCCGGGCGGATGCTGGCGTGGCTGGGTATCGGCTTCGACTACAAGTTCAATGCCCTGCACACCTGGATCGTGCTCGTCGTGATGGACACCTGGCACTGGCTCGGGCTCGTCGTCGTGCTGGCCTATGCCGGCATCTCCGGCATTCCGCCGGCCTACTACCAGGCCGCCGCCATCGACGCCGCGTCGCCATGGCAAGTGTTTCGCTTCATTCAGCTGCCGAAGATGAAGACCGTGCTGTCGATGGCCGTGCTGTTGCGCTTCATGGACAGTTTCATGATCTATATCGAGGCCTTTCGCATCAATGCCGGAGGCCCCGATGGCGCGACCGCATTCCTGAGCCTCGACCTCGGCGAAGAGATCCAGTCATTCAACTACGGTCCGTCAGCCGCCCGCTCGATCGTCTACTTCCTGATTGTCCTGACGGTCGCCTGGACTTTCAAGGCGGCAACAAGCACCCGGGCGCCCGTCGCCATGGAGCCCGCCACGTGAAATCATCGGTTTGGCGGATCATCTTGTTCGCGATCGTCGGCGCCTTCGTCCTGGTGCCGCTGACGCAGACGATCATCACCAGCTTCATATCGACGCTGCCGCGCGCCGGGATCACGGAAGGTCATTTCAGTCTCATCAACTACCAGAACATCCTTCGTTCGGCCGTTCTGAAGCAGGCCGTTCTGAACTCCATCATCTACGTGGTCTTGAACGTCGCGCTTTGCCTCGGCGTCGGATTGCCGGCGGCCTATGCGTTCGCGCGCTACAGCTTCGTCGGCGACCGGCAGCTATTCTTCCTGCTGCTGGTGTTCCGCATCACCCCGACCGTCGTGCTCTCGCTGCCGATCTTCGTGCTGTTCGCGCAAATAGGGCTCGAAAACACACCGGTCGGCATTGCCCTCGTTCACTGCGTCTTCAACATTCCGATCGCGATCTGGATTCTGGAGGGCTTCATCTCCTCCGTTCCGCGCGAGTTCGACGAGACCGCATTCCTCGATGGCCACTCGCTGCCGAGCTTCTTCTTCCGTCATCTCGTTCCGGCGATCGCGCCGGGCATCGGCGTGACCGCGTTCTTCTGCTTCATCTTCTCCTGGGTCGAGGTGGTGCTGGCCCGTATCCTGACGACCACAGGCGGCAAGCCGATCACGATGGCCATCAACGCGCTGTTCGGCTTCCGAACCGATTTCGGCCTCGTCATGGCGATGACCGTGCTCGCGCTCGTGCCGGGGGTCGCGATGATCTATTTCGTGCGGAATCACCTCGCCAGGGGCTTTGTGATCCGCACCTGAAAAAATAGATTACATGCCCCAGCGCAGCGCCGCGGTGTGCACCGGAGCATCCCACAATTCCTTCGACTGGCTATCGAGCACGGAGACGGTGATCGAAGCGCCCGCCATGTCCAGCGACGTCACATACGAGCCGGTCAGGAAGCGCGTCGCCGTGATCCCCGCTCCATCCAGAATGCGCCTGGCGCTGTTGACCATCAGATAGAGTTCAATCAGCGGCGTGGCGCCGAACCCGTTGACCAGAAGCACAACTTCACTGCCTCTGCTCGGTTCGAGATCGTCAAGGATCGCGCCAAGAATATCGGCGGCGATAGCATCGGCAGAGGCCAGAGGTACCCGGCGACGGCCCGGCTCGCCGTGAATGCCGACACCCATTTCCATTTCATTGTCGGCCAGGGTGAAGTTCGGCCGGCCCGCCGCGGGAACGGTGCACGGCAGCAGCGCCACGCCCATCGAGCGGGTGCGCCGGTTGACGTCATCGCCGAGCGTCTTGAGCGCGGCGAGCGGCATGCCCTTTTCGGCCGCGGCGCCGATCATCTTTTCGACGATCAGCGTGCCAGCGACGCCGCGACGCCCCGTCGTGTAGGTCGATTTCTCGACTGCAACATCGTCATTGGTCACGACGCTTGCGACCTCTCGCCCGGCCATCTCGGCGGCCATGGTGAAGTTCATCACGTCACCTTCGTAGTTCTTGACGATGAAGAGCACGCCTGCCCCGGTGTCGACGGCCTCCGCCGCCTCGATCATCTGGTCCGGCGTGGGCGATGTGAAGACCTGGCCCGGACAAGCGGCATCAAGCATGCCATGGCCGACAAAACCGGCATGGAGCGGTTCATGACCGGAGCCGCCGCCCGAGATCAGCGCAACCTTGCCCGGCTTCAGGGTGCGCCGGCGCACGAACTTCCGCTCGGCGCCAAGCTGCAGGATATCGGCATGGGCAGCCGCGAGCCCGTCGAGACTCTCTTCGAGCACCGCATCAGTGCTGTTGATCAGCTTTTTCATGGCGTCCTCCCGGTTGTCCTTTTTACAGTTTCGAATTCGTCAGCCGATACTTTCGGCGTAGCGCGCGAGCTGAGCGGCAAAGTCGACGATGAGCTGCTCGAGTGCGCGATTCTTCTTGTCGTCGCCGAGATCGGGCACCGTCACCGTCACGACGCGCGTGCGCGCCTCACGATGGGCTCCGCGGAGCCGCCCGGGATGCGCGCGCCCATAGGCTTCGAGGAATGCGGCACGCTCGGTGCCGGAGAGATGGCAAACCTCGAAGATGATCGCGACATGCTTTGCCGGAATCGGCACCAGATAGGCCGGATTCGTGATCTGGCTGACGAAGGAACGGTTCTTGCCGAGTGCGGCCGCGAGCTTCAGCCGCGTCCCCGATGGCCTGTTGTCGAGAGCCCGCCGCAGGATCAGCTTGTACTCCGCGACATTGCTGTCGCCCGGCTGGCTTGTGTCCTCGCCTGCATCGTCGCTCATGCGGCCACCCCGGCGATGGCCGCCTTGAGCCGCGCCACCGCAATCGGCGAGACCGAAAGAGTCGTCAAGCCCGCCGCCAGCAGCGCATTGGTCAAGCGCGTGTCCGCCGCAGCATCACCGCAGAGCGAGACCTCGACGCCGCGCTTGCGCCCGGCCTCGACTGTCCGCGCGATCAGCGCCAGCACTGCCGGATGGCCGGCATCATTGAGGTCGGCGACGGCGCCGATGTCCCGCGCCGCGGCCATTGTGTATTGGGTCAAATCATTCGATCCGATGGAATAGAACGCCGCATCGAAATCCTCCGCGCGCAGCGCCGCAGCCGGGACCTCGACCATGATCCCGAGCGGCGGCCGGGCGCAAGCGAGGCCCTCCGCCTCGAGTGCGGCGAACTCCGCGTCCAGCATGGCGTTGGCGCGGTCGAACTCCCTGGGGATTGCGACCATCGGCAGCATCACCTTCAGCGTCCCGTGGACGGCGGCACGGCACAGTGCCCGCAACTGCACGCGAAACACCTCCGGCCGCGCCAGCGAGAGCCTGATACCGCGCAGGCCCAGGAACGGATTGCGCTCGCCATCGACCGTCAGGCCGGCAATCGGCTTGTCGCCGCCGGCATCGAGGGTCCGGATCGTGACCGGCCGTCCCGCGGCCCATTCGAGGATGCGCCGGTAGACCGCGTATTGCGTATCCTCTCCGGGTAGGCCCCTCGAACCCTCGAACAGAAATTCCGTCCGCACCAGGCCAATGCCATCGCAGATTGCGGGATCGAGGCGTTCGACCTCTTCGGGCGCAGCGACGTTGAGAAGGACGGAAATGCGCCTTCCGTCGGCCGTCACCGCCGGCTTGAGGCGGCCCGCGTCGGCAGCAATCTGTGCGGCATTCGCTGCCGCCATGCGATCTTCGAACAGGCGGCGCGTTTCGGGCTTGGGATCGAAGATCACCGTGCCGGTGTCGCCATCGACCAGCGCCAATGACGGCGGTTGTCCGTTCCATGGCAATGGACCGAGGCCAACCACCATGGGAGCGCCGCGCGACCGCGCGAGCATCGCGACATGCGAGGACGGCGACCCGCCAGCCAGCGCAATGGCGCCGCCACGGGTCCAGTCGACGGCCAGGAATGTCGAAGGCGAGAGATCGTCACCCGTGACGACGGAATCGCCGGAAATCCCTGCGGCCCTATCCGCGCCATTCAGGCCGGCAAGCACGCGGTCGCGGATGTCGACCAGGTCGGCCGCGCGCGCACGGAAATATTCCTCGTCCGCCGCGCGATAGCCTGATATCTCCGCGTCGAGTGCGGCACGCCAGGCCTGGTCGGCAGCCGTGCCGCCCGCAATAGCTTCGTAGGCACCTTCCGCAAGCGCATCGTCACCCAGCATCGCGACCTGGAACTCCAGGATCTCCGCGGCTTCGCCGTGAACAGTCGCGATCAATTCAGCGAGCTCCACCGCTGCACCCGCGATCGCTGCCTTCAGCGCCGCGGCCTCATGGGCAGGATCGCCTTGCGCCGCTCGGCTCGCCACTGCACTGGTCAGCACCGCGACCGGGCCGATGGCGAGGCCTGGCGATGCAGGATGACCGGTGAGATGGATCTCGCCCACGATTCTACGCCTCGCCGAAACCGTCATGCACCAGCGCCAGCATGGCCGCGAGCGCCGCATCGCCATCGGGACCGGCGACACGGAAATGCAGCGTGGCACCCTGAGGGGCCTTCACGCGCATCACCTTCACCGGGCTCTTGGCGTCGGTCCAGGGTCCCTCCGCGGCAAGGGCAATCTCGATCTTCGCAGTGAAGCCCTTCGCGCATTGCGTGAGCTTCACCGATGGCCGCGCGTGCAGGCCGACCGGATTGACGAGGACCGCCGAGGCGGTCAGCGGCGCAAACGTCTGGGCCGCCCGGTTGGCGTTGGCATCATGCATAGAATTCCTCCGCACTGCGCTTGACGGCGGCAAGCGATGAGCCGCCCGACGATTCGGTCGCGGCGATCACGGCCCCCTCGACCACCGGGGCATTGCAGACCAGCACACGCGCGCGCCGGTCTTCGGGGAGCATCTCCACCGCCATCTCCGAATTGGTCTCGGCGCCACCGAGATCGACAAGGATCGCAACGCCCGCCGGCGACCACGCCGTCTCGATCGCCTCGAGAATCCCTGCAACGTTCGTCCCGAGGCCGCCATCGACGTCGCCGCCGGTCCAGGCCAGCGGCACTGCGTCTCCGACCATCTGGCGCACCATATCGGCCGCGCCTTCCGCGATCTTCGGCGAATGCGATACGATGACAATTCCGACATTGCTCATGTATTGACCTCGAATTCCAGTGTCTCGACCGCGGCGCCGATCAGGAGCGATGCGGAGCGCGAGCCCGGGTCCATGTGACCGATGGATCGTTCGCCCAGAAACGACGCGCGACCGCGAATCGCCTGCATCGGCGTGGTGCGATCGGCGGCTTGCATGGCCTCCGCCGCGATCGCCTTGGCATCGCCGCCATCAGCCAGAACGGCGTGCACCGGCACCAGGACATCCAGCAGCGTCTTCTGGCCCGCCTCGGATCGCCCGCGCGCCTTGACGGCTTCGATCGCCTTCTCCGTCGCCGCGACGAGATCGGCGCGGCCTGGCTGCTCGGGAAGCGCCTTGCCCAGCTCCATGAAGAACGTCCCGACCAGCGGCCCCGAGGCGCCCCCGACCTTCATCACCAGCGTCATTCCAATCGCCTTCAACATCTCGGGCAGCGACTTGTCGGCAAGGCCCGGCAGTGCGGCGAGCACCGCCTCGAAACCGCGCTTCATGTTCAGCCCGTGATCCCCATCCCCGATCGCCTGATCGAGGCGCGTCAACTCATCCGCGTGCTCGATCACCGCCCCTGCCAGCGCTCGCACCAGTTTTTCCCTGGCTACCCGATCAAGGCTCATGCCGCTACCCTCCAGCCCCTGGCATCGAAAAACAGGGGCTTGTTCAAACGGAGCGACACCACATCCCCGGCGCCAAAGCCAGCCTCGGGATCCGCCAGGGTCACAACCGGACGGCCGCCGACGTCGAGATGGAGGTGGCTCTGATCGCCGAGATGCTCGACCCGCTTGACGGTTGCCGAGACGTCGCCGTCAGCGCCGCGCGCAATCGTCAGATGCTCGGTCCGTGCGCCGATCGTCTCGGCGCCGGCAGGCGCGCCGCCGAACAAAGCCGCGGGCAGCAGATTGATCGCCGGCTGGCCCAGCCGCGCCGCGACATGCGCATTGACCGGATTCTCGTAGATCTCCCGTGGCGTGCCGATCTGCATCAGCCGTCCGCCTTCGATCACACCGATGCGCGAGGCCATGGTCATCGCCTCGGTCTGATCGTGGGTGACATAAAGAATCGTCGCGCCGAGATCGACCTGGATCCGCTTGAGCTCGAGCCGCAACTCGCCGCGGAGCTTGGCATCCAGCGAGGAGAGCGGCTCGTCCATCAAGTAGATCGAGGGCGAACGGACCAGCGCCCGGCCGATCGCGACGCGCTGCATCTGCCCGCCCGACAGCTGCGTCGCCTTGTTGTCCAGCTTGGTCTCGATATGAAGCAGACGCGCGATCTCCTGCACCTTGGCGCGGATATCGGCTTCGGGCACGCGGCGGGTCGGCGCGCGCAACGCGAACGCCATGTTCTCGAACACGGTCAAGTGCGGATACAGCGAGTATTGCTGGAAAACAAAGGCAACGTCGCGATCCGCCGGCGCATCGCCGGTCACGTCGCGTCCGTCGATGCGAATTGAACCTTTATCCGGCTGTTCCAATCCGGCGATCAGGCGCAATGCCGTGGTCTTGCCGGCGCCGGTCGGTCCGAGCAAGGCGACGAATTCGCCGTTGCCGATTGTCAACGACAGATCGCTCAGGGCTTGCGTCCTGCCGAACGCCTTGGAAACGGAGACGATCTCGACCTCAGCCATGCGCAGCTCCCTCATGCAGCGCGGTACGGATAGCCCGGCCCGACGCCTTGTCGAAGATCGACAGCGTATCGGGCCGGAAGTCGAGCCCGACCGTCTCACCGGTCCGGAACGATTTGCTGCTGGGTGACCGGGCCTTGAGTGCGCCGTAGCTCGTCGTCACCGTCACGATCTGCGTGGTGCCCAGATATTCCGTACCGTACACCTCGCCGCGCACCATGCCGCGATCGGTGAAGCGCACATGCTCGGGCCGCACCCCGAGCACGAGCTCGCTCTCCGCCATCGCCTCGCGCGCGGCAGGAATTGCGACGTCACGCTCGCCGAGCCGAATCGCTTCCGCGCCGGTCTGCAGGCCGCCGCGGAACGGCAGGAAATTCATGGGCGGCGAGCCGATGAAATCGGCGACGAAAAGCGACGCCGGCCGGTCGTAGATGTCGCGCGGGCTTGCGACCTGCTCGACCACGCCATTGTTCATGACCGCGATCCTGTCGGCCATCGCCATGGCCTCGAGCTGGTCGTGTGTGACATAGACAGTCGTCGCGCCCAGGCGGTCATGCAGAGCCCGCAATTCGTGAATCATGGCTTCGCGCATTTCGGTATCGAGCGCGCCGAGCGGCTCGTCCATCAGGAAGCACTTTGGCTTGCGCACGATCGCCCGTCCCAGCGCGACACGCTGCCGGTCGCCCCCGGCGAGACCCGACACCGAACGGTCGAGGAGATGAGAGATCCTCAGGATGCGCGCCGCTTCGACGACCCGCCGGTCGGTTTCGGCCGCACCGATGCCCTCGCATTTCAGGGGAAAGCCGATGTTGCGGCGGACGTTCATATGCGGATAGAGCGCGAAGAGCTGGAACACGAAGGCGATGTCACGCGCCGACGCGCGGTTCATCGTCACGTCTTCGTCGTCCAGCCTGATGGTGCCGGCCGTTGGCAGCTCCAGTCCGGCGATCATGCGAAGCGTCGTGGTCTTGCCGCAGCCGGACGGTCCAAGCAGGCAGAGAAACTGGCCGTCCTCCACCGTGAAGCTGGCCGACTTGACCGCATGGAAGCCGCCAAAGGATTTGTCGAGTGCCTCGACCTTGATCTGTGCCATCGCGCCCTACTCCCGGACCTTGGACACGATGGTGAACATCACCGTGCCGAACAGGGTCGTCGCGAACGACCAGGAATAAAGGGTCAGCGAAAATGGCTGCATCAGCATCACGACGCCGGCGGCGATGATCGTCGTGGCGACGGCCTCCAGCGGGCCGCGGCGCAGAATGCGGTCTGTGAAACCGCGATGCGCGACGGATGGAGTGACATCGAGGCTCATTTGCGGACGGCTCCAAAGGTGATGCCGCGCAGCAGATGCTTGCGCAACAGCACCGTGAACACCACGATCGGCACCAGGAACAGCGTCGTGCCGGCGGCCACCGCGGGCCAGTCCTGGCCGCCTTCACCGATGATGATCGGAATGAACGGCGGCGCGGTCTGCGCATTGCCCGAGGTGAGAAGCACCGCGAAGGCGTATTCGTTCCAGGCGAAGATCAGGCAGAAGATGGCGGTCGCTGCGATGCCCGTGGTGGCCTGCGGCAGCACCACCTTCACGAAAGCCTGGAAGCGGGTATAGCCATCGATCATCGCCGCTTCCTCGTATTCGCGCGGAATTTCGTCGATGAAGCCCTTGAGCAGCCAGACCGCGAGAGAGACGTTGACCGAGGTGTAGAGCAGGATCATCCCGAGCCTCGTGTCCGACAGACCGACGGTGCGGTACATCAGATAGATCGGGATCGCGACCGCGATCGGCGGCATCATCCGGGTCGACAGGATGAAGAACAGCAGATCGTCCTTCAGCGGCACCCGGAACCGCGAGAAGCCGTAGGCCGACAAGGTGCCGAGCGCGACCGCGAGCACAGTCGAGCCGAACGCGATGATCAGCGAATTGATGAAGCGCGGCACATAGTTCGAGGGTCCTGCGACCACCATGTTGCGGCTGCGCGCGATTTCATCGCACATCCCCTGCGGCGGTCCGAGCGAGCGGATGAACTCCGGCGTCTGGCGCGAGCGGGTCGTGAACAGGTTGCAGAAGCCTTCGAGCGACGGCTTGAACATCACCTTTGGCGGATAGGAGATCGCATCATCAGGCGACTTGAACGCGGTGAGCATGATCCAGACCAGCGGGATCATGGTGATGATCGCATAGAGTATGACGAGCGAACCGGCAAAGCGCCGTGTCGTTGCCGAGGGCTCGACGACCGAATGGGCTGTGGTGGCTGAAGTCATCGGCTTTTCACCCTGTTCAGCGCCTTCACGTAGATATTGGCGAGACCGAAGACCGTCACGAACAGGATGATCGCGAAGGCCGAGGAATAGCCGGTACGCCAGCTCTCGAATGCCGCCCGCTTGAGCGTGATCGAGGCGACTTCCGTGGTCGATCCCGGCCCGCCTCCGGTGAGCAGATTGACCATGTCGAACATCTTGAAATTCTCGATGCCGCGGAACAGCACCGCCAGCATGATGAAGGGCAGCGCCATCGGCAGCGTGATCGACCAGAACTGCCGCCACTTGGTCGCACGATCGACCTCCGCGGCCTCGTAGATGTAATCAGGGATCGAACGCAGGCCGGCCAGACAAATCAGCATCACATAGGGTGTCCACATCCAGGCATCGACGATGACGATGGCCCAAGGGCTCAGCGTGACGTCGCCCAGCATCTGGAAGGACGAGGCCGCGCGGCCGGTGAAGAAGGCGACGACGTAATTGAACAGGCCGATCTGGGGCTGGTATAGGAACGTCCAGAAATTGCCGACGACGGCCGGCGACAGCATCATCGGCAGCAGGATGATCGTGGTCCACATTCCGTGGCCGCGGAATTTCTTGTCGATGAGGTAAGCGAGGCCGAATCCGAGCACGGTCTCGATCAACACCGTCCAGATCACGAAATGCGCGGTGACCTGCATCGCCGCCCAGATGTCGGGATCGGTCAGGATCGACCGATACCAGTCTGCCCCCAGCCAGATCGTCGGCACGTTGGCCCTGTTGGCGCGGTAGTTCGTGAACGACAGATAGATGGTCCAGAGCAGCGGAAAGATGTTGATCGCCAGCAGCAGCAGGATCGTCGGCGTGATGAACAGCCAGGCGAGCGTCTTGTCCGACAGACCCCGGATACGACGCGCCACACCGGGCCGGACCATGACGGCCCGATAGGTGATCCGCGAAGAGGCACTCAGTTCATTCATTGCAGCGACCGATCCTGGCACCCGGCGCCGCCACTGCGACAGATCCGGTCATCTCGAAGGGAACCCGGAGCGCGATCGCGCGCGCTCCGGGCAGCTGAGTTCAGAACTTCTTGCCTTCTTCCTTGAAGATCGCCTTCCAGTCCTTCACCAGACCATCGAGCGCTTCCTGCGCGGTGCCCTTGTCGGCCACCACATAATCATGCACGCGCTTCTGCTCGGCCTGCAGCAACTGGGCGTAGGAGGGCTCGGCCCAGAAGTCGACGACCATGCCCATCGACTGCAGGAACTCCTTGGCGAAGGGCGCGCTGTTCGGGAAGCTCGGGTCGTTCAGCACGGACTTGGCGCAGGAATAGCCGCCGAGCGCCCACCACTTCTTCTGGACGTCGCCGCCGGAGAACCACTTGATGTATTGCAGTGCTTCAGCCTGGTTCTTGGAGTAGGAGACCACCGAGATGCCCTGACCGCCGAGCTGCGTCGCCTGCCCGGCGGGGCCTGCCGGATTGACGAAGAAGCCGATCTTGTCGCCGCCGACATTCGGGTCCTTGTAGAGGCCCGGGAAGAAGGCGAAGAAGTTCATCTGCAGCGCAACCTGGCCGGACTTGAAGGCATCAAGCCCCTCCGACATGTAGGAGTTGGAGGCACCGGGCGGCGTGCAGCACTTGTAGAGCTCCTTGTAGGCCTCGAGCCCCTTCACGGCGTTGGCCGAGTTCACGAACCCGTCCATCGCATAGGGCTTCTTCGGATCGTCGTATTTGAAGCCGTAGTCGTAGAGATAGTTCGACACGCCCATGGTGATGCCTTCCGAGCCGCGCTCGGTGTAGATCGAGGCGCCATAGACTTTCTTGCCGTCGATCTCGCGGCCCTGGAAGAATTGCGCGATGTCCTTGAGCTCATCGAGCGTCTTCGGCACGCCGATCTCGCGGCCATACTTGGCCTTGAAGTCCTTCTGCACGTCCGGCCGCGCGAACCAGTCCTTGCGATAGGTCCAGCCCACCGCATCGCCCATCGCCGGCAGCGCCCAGTAGTTCGGCGTGTTCTTCGGCCACTCGGAATAGCCGACCACCGTAGCCGGCATGTAGTCGTCCATGCTGATTCCTTCCTTCTTGAAGAAATCGTTGAGCTTGACGTACTGGCCGTTCTCCGCGGCACCGCCGATCCACTGGGAATCGCCGATGATGAGGTCGCACAGCGAGCCGTGCGAATTGAGTTCGTTCAGGAACCGATCAGCGTAATTGGTCCACGGCACGAATTCGAACTTCATACCGATACCCGATTTGGCGGTGAAGTCCTTCGACAATTCGACCAATGCGTTGGCCGGGTCCCATGCGGCCCAGCACAGCGTGATGGTCTTGCCTTGCGCCTGCGCGGTCCCCGCGCCGACACCGAGCGCGGCGGCAACTGCCCCGCATGCCACAACAAGCGTCTTCATCGTTCGTTTCATTACACGTTCCCTCCGAGTGGGCCGGCCATCGACATGGCGCGGCTTTCCAACCCGCTCGAATGCTTCGAGCAGAGCGACACAGTCCGTGACGAGCTGAATAACTAAACTTGCGTTCCCTCGCGCCACCCGGATTCTATAGGCCCGGCAGGCTCGATTTGTTTAGTGAACCACCATTTACTAAACATTGCAAGCGGCCTCGTCAGGTTCGTCGCCGCGGCGCCTGCCGCCGGTGTTCGAAGCGCCCGATCCGTGTTGCTATTGAGGAGCCGGCTCCGCCATCCGCAGGGCGCCGGGTCGCACGCCGTATTTGCGCATGATGGCCTTGCTCAGCGCACTCTCGGATGCGTAGCCGACCTCATCCGCGATCTTCGCGACCGGATCAGAGGTGCCCGCCAGTCGCTTGCGCGCCACCGCCAATCTGAGATCCGACAGGAACGTCATCGGTGCGACGCCCGCGCGCTTCTGGAATGCACGCACCAAAGTCGCACGCGAAGCGATGGCGATCTCCGCCATCTCGTCGAGCGTCCAGTCGCGGGCGAGTTCGCCAAGGATCGCCAGCACGACACGGGCCGTTGTCCGCTCCTGCAACAGCGAGAGCGTGCCATTCCCTGAAGCTTGCTCCGTCAGATGGTCACGAAGCATCATGACGAACAGCGCTCTGGCGAGATCGGCCGCGACCATCTCCGACCCGGCCCTTCCTCCGTCAAGCTCTTCGCGGATGTCGAGCAGCAGGTGCCGAAACCTTTCAAGCAGAGGTTCGCCGGCCGTGCGAAGGATGATCTCGTCGGGAAGAGCTGCGATCAGCGGGTTCTCGTCCGAGCTTTCAAACAGGAAGCGGCCGCAGAGCAATTCGGTATCGACTGCAGCATCGAGCGTCGCGCGCCGACGGACGCCGTTACGCAACTCGGTCGATACTTTCCTGGCAACGCCCCTCACCTCGCTTCGCACCAGATGACCGTCGCCATGCGGCAGCAGGAGAATGTCGCCGGCCTCCAGCTTCTGCGCATCCATGCCCGGCCTCTCGACCAGACATGAGCCGCGCGTCACAATGTGGAACTGCGCCCATCCCCTGCCATTCGGCGCATGCTGCGATTCCCATGCGCCGCCGAACCTGCACGAATCCTCGATTATGGGGCGGATTCTGAACAGCGGCACCATCGCATTCAACAGTTCGGCTGCTTCAGCTTCCGACATTCGCACTCCTTGATCCGCCCGGACATGCGGCCGAGCCGCCTGGCCATGTCCCGGAATCGCCGCTGAACCTAATTTAGAGGACGTGGGGGCGAGCACACCAGCACTCACTCCTTTTAACACAACCTAACAAGCAATCTTCGCGGCGTGCGGTAGATGTCGTGACATGAGAGCGGTCGGGTTTTCCCAAAAAGCACGATCACGAAAGGGAGATGATATGAGGTCCAGAGAGCCAGTTGATGTGCTGCCGCGGCCCGCGAGCGTGTCGCGGCGCGGCTTCGTCGGAGGCCTATCGGCGGGCATTCTTGGCGCGATGGCGACGGACGCCAACGCAGGCTCGCTGGCCGACGTTCCCGATCGCGGCCCCGGCGCGGATCTCAGCGCGCACAGCGAGCGCTCGCGTTTCGCCAAGATCGATCGCATCCCCGAGGCGACGCCGGGCAAGCGCAACATTGATCCCAGCGATGCGATCAATTCCAAGACGCCGCATCAGAAGCTGGTCGGCAACATCACGCCGACCGATCTGCATTACGAGCGCAGCCATTCCGGCGTGCCCGACATTGATCCCGCGCAGCACCGGCTGCTGATCCATGGCATGGTCGGCAAGCCGCTGGTGTTCAGCGTCGACGATCTCAAGCGCATGCCCTCGATCACGCGCGTCGTGTTCATCGAGTGCACCGGCAACGGCTGGGAGAACTGGAAAAAGGCCGACCCTGATTTGACGGTGCAGAACACGCACGGGCTCGTCAGCACCAACGAATGGACAGGCGTGCCGCTGAAATTCCTGATTGATCTCGTCGCCAAGGACAAGGGCTCCAACTGGATGCTCGCGGAAGGCGGCGACGGCGCGGGCGTCGATCGGAGCATTCCGCTGACCGACGAAATCGTGAACGAGGCGTTCGTCGCCTACGGGCAGAACGGCGAGCCGCTGCGGCCCGCGCACGGTTTTCCGATGCGACTGCTGATGCCGGGCTTCGAGGGCAATCTGAACATCAAATGGCTGCGCCGCCTCAAATTCGGCAATGCGCCCTGGATGACGCGCTGGGAGACCGCGCGCTACACGCAGCTGCTGGCCAACGGCAAGGCGCGGCAGTTCCAGCTGCGGATGGACACCAACTCCGTCATCACCCAGCCCTCGGGCATGATGCAGATCCAGCCGGGCTACAATCGCATCTCGGGCTTTGCCTGGAGCGGACATGGCAAGATCGCCAAGGTCGAGATTTCGACCGACGGCGCCAGGACGTGGACGCAGGCGCAATTGAGCATGCCCGTGTTGTCCAAGGCGCAATCGCGCTTCCAGATGGATTGGGTCTGGGACGGCAAGCCGACGAAAATCGTCAGCCGCTCGACCGACGAGCAAGGCAACGTCCAGCCGGATCGCGAGTCCTTCATCGCCGCGATGGGGACGAACGCGCTGTTTCACTACAACGCCCAGCAGACCTGGAGCATCGACGAAGCCGGAAGGGTGCGCAATGTCCTCGCATAACAAGCAACTCACCGCCGGCCTTCTCGCGATCGGCCTTCTCGCCTCACCCGCGCTCGCGTTCGACTTCGGCCGTCCTGCGACGCCCGACGAGATCAAGCTATGGGACATCGACGTCAGTCCCGACGGCAAGGGCCTGCCGGCCGGCAGCGGCACGGCGGTGCAGGGCAAGCAGCTCTTTGCCGACAATTGCGCGGTCTGTCATGGCGACAGCGGCCAGGGGGCCATCAAGGATCGCCTGGTCGGTGGCCAGGGCACGCTCGCCTCCAACATGCCGGTCAAGACGGTCGGCAGTTTCTGGCCCTACGCGACGACGCTGTTCGACTACATCCATCGCGCAATGCCCTATCCTACGCCGGGCTCGCTCAGCACCGACGAGACCTATGCCGTCACCGCCTACATTCTGAGCCTGAACGGCATCGTTCCGGCGGATGGCAAGGTCGACAAGGATTCGTTGCCGAAAATCAAAATGCCCAATCGCGACGGCTTCGTTCCGGATCCGGATTTCGACCCGGCAAAGCTGTTCCACACGAAGTGAGCGCGCGCGTGACGCTGTCGGCATTGATCAGGATCGTCGCGCTGGTCGCAGCGACATGTTTATGGGAGGTGCAAGCCATGGCTACCGACGAATTGGCCGCGGACGGCCTCGTCACCATCAAGAGCAGCTTTGGACCCGAGGACACGATGAAGCGGCTCGAGACCGAGGTGAAGGCCAAGGGCCTCACCGTGTTTGCCCACATCGATCACGCCGCGGGCGCCGCGGCCGTGGGCCTGCCCCTGCGGCCGACCGATCTCATCATCTTCGGCAACGCCAAGGGCGGCACGCCGTTAATGCAGCAGGTGCAAACCACCGGCATTGACCTGCCGCTGAAGGCGCTGGTCTGGCAGGACGAGCAGGGCGCGACCTGGCTGTCCTACAACGATCCGGCCTATCTGGCACGGCGTCATAGCGCCGGCGAGCCGGCCAAGCCCGCCGTCGCTGCGTTGAGCGGCGCGTTGCATGCGATCGCGACCAAGGCCACTGCGCCATAGCGAGAGGAGAGGCCCATGACCAGCATCGACAATCGTCAGACCATCGCTCCGCCCGACCCCGAAGGCGGCAAGCTCGCCAGATGGGTCGTCATTGCGGTGTTATCGGTCCTGCTCCTTGCGGCCTGCATTCTCGGCTATCTCGGCTGGACCAGCACGGATACCGACGTCCCGGAGGCAGGTTATGTCGCGCTGGTGCTCGGCGTCGTGTTCTCGCTCGTTGTGGGTGCCGGCCTGATGGCTCTGGTGTTCTACAGCAGCCGCAAGGGTTATGACGAGCCGGTGGTGCTGATCACCGAGCCGGACAGCGATGCGGAGGATGATCGCAGCGCTCGCAATGACGGAGCGTGAGGCGACGTCATTGCCTCAAACGAACTCTGTGTCGCGGTGATTGCACGATCTGCAATCAGGCAAGCCCAGCCTCATTCAGACTCTGCTTCAGATGCGCAACACCTTTCCTGGCGTAGGTCAGAGGGTTTGCCTTCTGCGGGTCTTGCTCCGCCTCGACCACGATCCAGCCGGAATAACCCTCGAGCTCGCGAAAGACAGACGGATAGTCGACCATGCCGTCGCCGGGCACGGTGTAGACACCGAGCTCGCTGCCCTGCCCCAGCACCGCATCGAGGAAGCTCCAATCCTCGCGCCGAGCCTGCTCCATCACCGCGCGGCGCACGTCCTTGGCGTGGACATGGCTGATGCGGGCGCGATACTTTCGAGCCAACGCGGCGGGATCGGCGCCGCCCCAGGTGGCGTGGCCGGTGTCGAGAAGGAGATGAGCAGCCTCGCCGGTCGCCGCCATGAACGCATCGATGTCCTCAGCGCTCTCCACGATGGTGCCCATGTGATGGTGATAGACCAGCCTGACGCCCTCGGCGAGCGTGCGCTCGGCGACCTCTGTGAGACGGCGGCCGAACTCCGCCCAGTCACCAGACTTCATTATCGGCCGCCGCGATAGCGGCTTGCTGCGATCGCCATGAATCGCGTTCGAGGTCTCGGCGAAGACCAGCACGGGCGATCCCATCGCCTTCAAGAGATCGAGATGCGGACGCAGATGCCGCATCTCCTCATCGGCATCGCGCTTCAGAAGCTCCGCCGAATACCAGCCGGAGATGCAGGCCATCCCGAAGGGCGCGAGCGCGGCCTTCAGCGCCTGCGGCTCGCGCGGAAATTTGTGGCCGAGCTCCATGCCCACGAAGCCCGCTTCGCGCGCCTCGGCAAGGCACGTCTCGAGCGGCGTCGCGCCGCCGATCTCCTGCAGATCGTCGTTCGACCAGCCGATGGGGTTGGCGCCGATACGGATAGGCATGTCGTCCTCGCTCGATCAGTATTTACGGCGCGCGAGCGCCTCGACGTAGTTGCGCCTTGCGGCCTCGACCTCGGTGCGATCAGAAACTTCCGGCACCGCCACGTCCCACCAATGGCCGCCGGCATCGGTCGAGGGCAGCGGGTCGGTGTCGATCACGATGACGCTCGTCCGATCGTGGCGGCGTGCCTCGTCAAAGGCCACCTCCAGCTCGTCAATGCTCGTGACCTTGCGCGCGTTCGCGCCCATCGCCGCGGCGTGGGCCGCAAAGTCGATCGCGGGCAGCGTCTCATGGCGGGTATCGCGCAGCAGGTTGTTGAAGGGGGCGCCGCCGGTCGCGTTCTGGAGGCGGTTGATGCAGCCGAAGCCGCGGTTATCGAGCACGACGATGATGAGCCTGGCACCAAGCATCACAGACGTGGCGATCTCGGAATTCATCATCAAGTAAGAGCCGTCGCCGACCATGACGATGACTTCACGCGCGGGATCGGCGAGCTTGACGCCGAGTCCGCCGGCGATCTCGTAGCCCATGCAGGAATAGCCGTATTCCATGTGGTAGCCGCCCGGCGCGCCCGGCTGCCAGAGCTTGTGCAGCTCGCCGGGCAAGCCGCCGGCCGCGCACAGCACGACATCATCAGGCCGGCTGCGGCGTTGAACGGCACCGATGACCTGCGCATCGCTCGGCAATGTTTCGTTGCCGGCAGCAAGGTAGCGCGCCGCCGTTTCCAGCCAGGCCGTGCGGCTGGCTCTTGCCTGCCCGGTCCAGCTCGCAGGCGCCGCCCAGCCCTGAAGTGCAGCACCGAGCTCGGCCAGGCCGACCTTGGCATCGGCAATCAGCGGCTGCGCGCGGTGCTTGCCGGCATCGAAGGTCTGCGTGTTGAGGCCGATGATGCGGCAAGCGGGATCGGCAAAGAGCGAGCGCGAGCCCGTGGTGAAATCCTGCAAGCGCGTGCCGATCGCGAGCACGAGATCGGCTTGCCGCGCCGCATCGTTGGCAGCAGCAGTGCCGGTGACGCCGATCGCGCCGAGATTGAGAGGATGATCGTGGGGCAGCGCGCTCTTGCCGGCTTGCGTTTCCGCGACCGGGATGCCGTGCGCGGTGCAGAAGGCCGCAAGATCGCCATCCGCCTCGCCGTAGAGGACGCCGCCGCCGGCGACGACGAGCGGGCGCTTTGCCGCCTTGAGCAGCGCTGTGGCCTGCGCCAACTGAGTCTCATCGGCCCGCTGTCGGCGCGGCTGCCAGATGCGCTCGGCGAAGAACCAGTCAGGATAGTCGTAGGCTTCCGTCTGTACGTCCTGGCAGAGCGCGAGCGTCACGGGCCCGCAGTCGGCCGGATCGGTCAAAACCTGCATCGCGCGCTCGAAAGCGGGCACGACCTGCTCGGGCCGCGTGATGCGGTCGAAATAGCGCGAGACGGGCCGGAAGCAATCATTGGCGGAGACAGTGCCGTCGCCGAAATCCTCGATCTGCTGCAGCACCGGATCGGGACGCCGTCCGGCGAAGACATCGCCCGGCAGCAGCAGCACCGGCAGGCGATTGACGTGAGCGACCGCCGCGGCCGTCACCATGTTGGTGGCGCCGGGGCCGATCGAGCTCGTCACCGCCATCATCCGTCGGCGGCGCGAGGTTTTGGCGAAGGCGATCGCCGCATGTGCCATCGCCTGCTCGTTATGCGCGCGCAAGGTCGGCAGACGATCGCGCGCGGCATAGAGCGCCTCGCCGAGACCTGCGACATTGCCATGGCCGAAGATCGCCCAGACGCCGGCGAACAGCGGCTGGTTCTGCCCGTCGATCACCGTCCGCTGCGCAGCCATCGCGGCGACGAGCGCCTGCGCCATGGTCAGCCTGATCGTCGCCATCACTTGCTCCCACTCAACCGCGCCACCCGGCCTGGGCAAGCTGGCGGAACCGTTCCATCATCACGCTGACCGCGCCTTTCGTATTCCGATGTGACACGATGCCGTGACGCAGTTGACGACATCGAAAGCGACACGCTCCGACCTTGACGAGGCCGTGCAGAGAATGGAATGCTTAATCCAATAGTCAAGCAAGACAAAGAAAATATGCGAGCCAGGGAGTGCCTCCGTCTCGGACGGACATCATCATGACAATGCGGTTTGGACTTCTCGGCGCCGGCAGGATCGGGCGCATTCACGGCCTTAATGTCGCGGCGCGCGGCGATGCACAGCTCGTCGCGGTGGCCGACGCATCGCGCGAAGCCGCCACCTCGCTGGCGCAGGCTGCGGGCGCGCGAGCGGCCGACAGCGACGCGATCCTGAGCGATTCCGGGATCGACGCCATCCTGATCTGCACGCCGACCGACACGCATGCCGATCTGATCGAAGCCGCCGTCTCGGCCGGCAAGGCGGTGTTCTGCGAGAAGCCGGTCGATCTTGATTCGGGCCGCATTCGCCGTTGCCTCGCCACCGTCGAGAAGACGGGCAAGCCGCTGATGATCGGCTTCAACCGCCGCTTCGATCCAAACTTCGCGGGCCTGGAGAAGCGGCTGCGCGGCGGCGAGGCCGGCGAGATCGAGATCGTCAGCGTCATCTCGCGCGATCCCGCACCGCCGCCGGTCGACTACGTGAAACGCTCGGGCGGCCTGTTCCGCGACATGATGATCCATGATTTCGACATGGCGCGCTTCCTGCTGGCGGAGGAACCGGTCGAGGTGTTCGCGCTCGGCTCGGCGCTGGTGGACAAGGCCATCGGCGAAGCCGGCGACGTCGATACCGCCGCCGTCCTGATGAAGACGGCAAGCGGTCGCATCGCGCAGATTTCGAATTCGCGCCGCGCCACTTACGGCTACGACCAGCGCATCGAGGTGCATGGCTCGAAGGGAATGCTGAGGGCCGGCAACATCCACGAGACGACCGTCGAGATCGCGACCGGCCAGGGCTTCCGTGCCGATCCGGTGCAGAACTTCTTCCTCGAACGCTATGCCGCCGCCTATCGCGCCGAGCTCGCGGCCTTCATCGATGCCTGCGCCGGCAAGGTTGCGCCCTCTCCGACCGGTCTCGACGGGCTGCGCGCCCAGATGCTCGCCGACGCCGCCACCGAATCGGCCCGCACGGGCCGACCCGTCGCCGTCGAGATCAGTTGATCATCGTGCGGTGCTACGCCACGTTGGAAAACGTATGGTTCGGCATCGATCCTGATACCAAGGTTTGGATTGCGACATGTACGGCATGGTCCTTTCCGCGCGGGGTGCGCCGTTGGCGCTCCAACAAAGACCAGACCCTGCACCGGGGCCAGGCGAAGTCCGCATCAAGGTCGGTGCCTGCGGGGTTTGCCGAACCGATCTGCATGTCGTCGATGGCGACCTGCCTGAAATCCCCTATCCGATCATTCCGGGGCATGAAGTCGTCGGACGCGTCGATGCGTTGGGAGCAAACGTCAGGGATCTGGCATTGGGAATGCGCGTGGGGGTTCCCTGGCTCGGCTACACCTGCGGCGAGTGCTTCTACTGCCGCGCGGATAAGGAAAACCTCTGCGACCGTCCCAAGTTTACCGGCTATACGCGCGATGGCGGCTTTGCGAGCCACCTGATCGCCGATGCCCGATATTGCTTTCCGTTAGGCGAGCACGGCGATGATGCAGCTATCGCGCCGCTGCTTTGCGCTGGCCTGATCGGCTGGCGATCCCTGGTGATGGCTGGCGAGGGCAAAGCCCTGGGCATCTACGGCTTCGGGGCGGCCGGCCATATTGTGGCGCAGGTCGCGCGAGCCCAGGGGCGATCGATTTACGCTTTTACACGCGACGGCGATCAGGACGCCCAGCAGCTGGCGCTCTCGCTCGGCGCGGCCTGGGCCGGCGCTTCCGAGGATAGCCCGCCGACCGAGCTGGATGCCGCGATCATATTCGCGCCGGTCGGCGCGTTGGTGCCGCTCGCCCTGCGCGCGGTGCGCAAGGGCGGACGCGTTGTCTGCGCCGGCATTCACATGTCCGACATTCCGGCGTTTCCCTACAATATCCTTTGGGGCGAGCGGCAGGTCATATCGGTTGCAAATCTCACGCGACGAGACGGCATCGATTTCCTCGCCGCCGCTGCGAAGGCCGAGATTCGCACACACACGACGGTTTTCGCGCTCGCCGACGCCAACGAAGCGCTCGCCCGGCTGAGAGATGGCAAGCTCATCGGTGCCGCGGTTTTGCGTCCATGATCGGAGCGGCTAAAGCATGATCCGGAAAGTGCGAAGCGGTTTTCCGGAAAGATCATGCGCAAACAACAATCTAAAGCGCGATGACGATTCATCCAAATCTCATCGCGGTTTAGGGCACAAGCACATGAGAACCGCGTGGGCGGCGCTGTTCGGTTCCGGGGATTGAGGAAGGCATCGCCCACCGGGGTATAATAACAAGAGCGTCGCGCCACACCGCCTCCTTGACGTGCGTCAAGATGCACGATCGGGACACGTGCTGTCCTTGGTCCACCAGGTCGAAACAGGAGGCACGCATGTTCAAGGATCTTCTGGTGCATATTCCAAGCGAGCGGTCGCCGCGCCCGGCGATCGATGCATCCATTTCCCTTGCCATGAGCACGGGGGCCCATCTGGACGCGATGGCGACGGGGTACGCGTCGACGAATGTGGCCTTCGTCGCCGAAGCCGGCGCGGCCGTCGCTGCATCTTTTGAATTCGAGTATGAGCGCGCTGCGGAGCGAGCCGACGCTGCGATGCACGTCTTCGAGGCGGAGGCGAAGCAGGCCGGGATCAGCTATGGAAAATTCGCTGTCAGCGGCGCCTTCGGCGAGATCGTCGGGCGGGTTGAAGCCGCAGCCCGGCTCTACGATCTCACGATCGTGTCCCAGGGGGATCCAGACCATGAGAGCTTCGACAACCGGCTCCCTCAGGAGATCGTTCTGCAAACCGGCGGGCCAACGCTGCTGATCCCCTACACTTTCAAGGGCGCGTTCAGGGCCGCTCGCATCGGTATTTGCTGGGACGGCAGCCGCCTTGCCGCTCGCGCCCTGAGGGACGCAATGCCGTTCATCGCCAAGGCGGATGCGTTGACGATCATTACCATCAATGCAGACGACGTGCCGGTCGATGCGTCTCCCGAACGACTCGCGACGCACCTGGCGCGCAAGGGCCTGCCTGCCAAGATCGTCTCCTTGCCATCCGAACGTGGCTATCTGCAATCAAGCATTCTTTCGATCGCAGCGGATGAGGGTCTCGATCTCCTGGTTATGGGCGGCTACGGGCATTCCCCCATCCAAGAGGCTCTATTCGGCGGGGTTACACGGGAGATGCTCCGTTGCATGACGATCCCGGTCGTGATGTCGCACTGACCTGAAAGCCAGCCCGCGCGGCTTACGCCGTTTGACTCCGATCAATATTATGCGGCCACGGCCTCGTAGATATCTTCTTCCTGGGCGGTATGCATGCGCACCAGCGTTTCGACCGCCTCGATCACGCGCTGGGCGTCCCGGACGACATAGCGATCGATCTTTTCCGACGGCAGGTCCTCCACGATCCGGGTGAGCAGCCGGGCAAGATGCAGGATCTCCCGATGGGCGCGGCTCATGGCGGAGAGGCTGTGCTTGTCACGCAGCACTTCGGCGATCTGCGGATAGACGCTGCCTTCGTCATCGAGCTCGTGCTTCACCACGCGGTTTTGAATCAACCGCTGAGCCTCTACGATCAACGTCGCCGCAGCATCCGGCGCTGCATCGTCGATGGCGTCGACGATCGTGCGCAACCGGTCGAGATCTCCGAGGAGCGCCTCGTGATCGTGATGCAGTGCCAACCCCCGCTCTGCGGTGATCCTGCGCCCTGTGCTTCCATGGGCCGGGGCGAGTGCCCGCAGTGCATTGAGAATGACGGCAACGTCGATGCACTCCTGCGTGACCGCCGCCGGCACAGGATGGAGCCAACCCATCATGGCAGCCAACATGGCGATGAATGACAACCCCATTCCGACAAGGATGCTCTGGAGGGCAATCCCGCGCGCACGCTGCGCGATCACGATTGCCTCGCCGACGCGATCGAGCCGGTCGGCCAGGATGACCACATCCGCTGCTTCCGAGGAGGCGCTGGCACCCCGCGCTCCGAGTGCGATCCCGATGTCGGCCGCGGCCAAAGCGGGCGCATCGTTGATGCCATCGCCGACCATGATGGTCGGATGCTGCCTCTGTTCCGTCCGCACCGCCTCGACCTTGTCGGCGGGGACACGGTCGGCCAGCACGGCGTCGAGGTCCAGAGCCGCGCCGATCGCCTGCGCCGCTGCGGCACGATCGCCGGTGACCATCACCATTCGCGCGACGCCCGCATCGCGCAGCAGCCGGATCGCCCTTGGCGTATCGGCGCGCAGTTCATCGGCCAGCAGCAGGGCCCCGACCGGACAACCATCAATGGCGACGAAGACGATCAGCGCCGAACGCCAGGAGGCGCGTCGGATCGCCCGCATCTCCCAGGGCGCCAATTCGGCGTTTGGCAGCAGCATCTCACGCGAGCCGGCAGCAACCCGGCGTCCATCGATCACGCCGCTCAAGCCGGAACCCATGATCTCTGCCACCTGTTCGGGCGCCCTAAGCTTGAGCCCGCGATCGATGGCCGCTGTGACAACCGCCTTGGCAAGCACGTGATGCGAGGCCTGCTCGAGCGAGGCCCCCAAGGCGAGCACCTCGTCCGGATCTTGTCCCGGCGCAACCTCCACCGAAAGCAACCGCGCACCTCCGACCGTCAGCGTCCCGGTCTTGTCGAACAGCACTGTGTGTGCGCGCGCCAGCGCCTCGAGCGCCCCGCCCCCCTTGGCCAGGATCCCGCGACGGGCCGCCTGCGCCACACCGGCGATGAAGGCGACCGGCGCGGCCAAAATCAAGGGACAGGGCGTCGACGCCACCAGCACGGCGAGGCTGCGGGTCAAATCGCCTGACAGGCCCCATGCGGCGAAGGCAACCACCAGCGTCACCGGCAGGAACACCAATGCGTACCGGTCCGCAAGGCGCACGAAGGGCGCTTTTGCCGTTTGCGCCGCCGTCACCATGCGCACGATACCAGCGTAGGTGCTTTCTCCGGCGATTGCGGACACGGTCAGCTCGAAGGTCTCGCCTGCATTCAGCGAGCCGGAAAGCACGGCATTGCCACGCGTCTTCTGGACGGGGATCGGTTCTCCCGTGATGGCGGATTCGTCGATCGTGGCCACGGCCGATCGGACGGTGCCATCGAGCGGCACGACCTCGCCGGCGCGCACCAGAACGTGTTCGCCAACGCAGACAGCCTCGACCGGCACCTCCTCGATTCTGCCGTCGATGTTCCGGTGAGCCTGCCGCGGCGCACGATCGACCAGCAGTCGCAGTTCGCGCTCCGCCCGCGTAATCGCGATAACCTCCAGCACATTGCCGCCGGAATACATCAGCGCGACCACTGCACCGGCGAGAGGCTCGCCAAGCACCAACGCTGCACTCATCGACAGCAGCGCTATGAGATCAACACCCAGCCGACCCGCGAGCAGGTCCCGAACAATCGAGACCGCAAGTCCCGCGATCACCGGCGCCGTGCCGAGCGTCCATGCGAGATCGGCAAGGTCGGCCCGTCCAAGGGTTCGCGCCAGAAGACCCGCGCTCAATCCCGCGATGGCCACGGCGACCAGGGTCCAACGCAAGATTCGCTCAAACGACATCACTTGGCTTCCAGAGACTTGGCTTTCAGAGACTTGGCTTCAACAGGCCTGGCTTCAACAGAACTGGCTTCAACAGAACTGGCTTCAACAGAACTGGCTTCCAGAGTTGGACAATCCTGGCCCGGGAGCCGGCCTGGCGACTTGAGCATGATCAATCCGGCAGCGCGGGCCGGAGCATGTGTTTGGGGCTTGCCGGTGCTGCGGTGCCGCCATCTTCACCGATGGCGCCGTCTCTTCATCCCGGCGACGAAGGCCTCGATCGTCCCTGGGGCGCGCTTGTCAGCGTTCCAGGCAGGCACGCCATCGCCTTCTCGCGGCGCAAATCGCCCAAGCTTTTGCTTTCCGTTCCGTCTTCCTGAACCGAGAGCAACTGGGTTGGAAGTAGACCGGCGATCAGGCGGGCTCGAGGCTGGTGCCGGCGCCCCCGCCTTCGGCGGCTAACGGCCTTGACCCCCTCTGCCCGCCGGTCTTTGGGCTTGGCATGCAAGGCACGCTGAGAGGAAGGAATTCCTGGCGCGTCGCCGCAATTCACGGCTCAAGCGATGAGCCATCGTCCTTTATGAATATCGAACTTGACCGAACCTTCGTCCCGCATTTTCAACAGGAGGGACTGGCAGGCTTCCTCGTTCGCGACATTGGCGCGCTTCATGACGTCGTAGATTTTGAGCGGCTTCTCTCGAAGCGCCATCAGGATATTTTCGCGATCAGTCGGCACGACGAAACTCCTCCTAACGACGAGCGCGGCAAATCACTGGAAGTACGACAGCTGCTCTTCCGTGACGACCCGTTCGACATTCCCCGACTTGCTCTTGATACGGTATCGAAGGCGTCCATCTGCCTCGATGGGCATGCATTGAATGATGGTGTAAATCATCGCTGAATCGGTTGCTGCACGCCCCTGGGGACCCTGGGGCTGGTGGCGAACGTCTTCATTCAGCTTATAGGCATAGGACATGTGCTTAGCTCCAGATCGTCCGCGGTTGCTGCAGTGTAGAGCATGCCGTGACGCAATGGTACCAAGCGTTGTAGCCATGCGTTCGCGTGGCGCTTCGCCGGTGCGCCGGGACCGTTTGGCTTGATATCCTGCACATTTGAGGTCGCCGCCTGCGCGACAAGGGTCTATTGTTGCCGGGAATCAGTCGAATTGTTCCGGACCAGCCGCAGCTGCAGGGATCCAGCAATGACCAAACGGAAGCGCTCCGCCGAGCAACAGCTCGCGGATGAAGCGGACCGAAAGGCGCAAAACCCGATCGGGGCGCGGCAAACGATCGCGGACAGCCACGCCGATCCGGAGTTTCATGAAAACCACAGGCGTCTCCGGGCAGAGCGCCTGGCGCGAGATGCCGGGCCGACAGGCAAGAATTGACCCCGCTTTCGAGCAGCGTCTGGATCGAGACAAGATGACAAAGACATTTGGTGAGCAGCAACCGCCGAAGCCGATCAGCAAAGCCGAGCGTGAAGCGCGCAAGGCCTTCCGCCAGGTCGATGCGGTGAAGGCCTTGTCCGAGCACGCACTCGCCGAGCAGGCCTTCGCCCAGAATCGAGAGCGGCTGAAGGCCGAGCGGCTGGCCCGGGAAGCCGCCGCAGGCCCGGCGCCGAAGAAGAAAGCCAAGGCGAAGGGGAAGTGATCCGGCTGCAGGCTGCTTGCCGGTATTCTCGCTGACGACAAAGCCCGCGCCCAAGCGGGCCTGCATCGAGCGACGCAACCACATCGCCGAACCCGCAAACAGAGGAAGGCCGCCTTAGTCGGCGTCCGCAATCTTCCCCTTGCCACCGCAGGCTTTGCATTTGGCCGGGTAGATTTTGTGGCCCGGATTGATCGGCTGCATCGATGCGGGGAAGCCCGTTCCGTTGCAGCTTGGGCAGATATGCTCCTTGACCTTCGGCATCATGTTTGAACCTTTCAGGTCGCCCTGTAAGCCGTGAGAGAACGCTCTTTTCCGAAGCGAGGCTCAGTCGCCTCTTCGTCGGCCAATAATTTCAATAGCACTGCCCGCTCGGCCCCGATGTCCAGATGGGTAGAGGGCAAGCGAACCCGTCAAGTTCTGACTGCGCCGAAACTGCCCAAATAACGAAGACGAAGCTGGGATAAACAATTTGGTAGCGGGGGAGGGACTCGAACCCCCGACCCCAGGATTATGATTCCCGTGCTCTAACCAGCTGAGCTACCCCGCCACAGGGTACGCGGGGGCCGATACGGCCGATCTCGCGAACGCGCGGCATATAAAGAAGGGGGCGGCGGGAAGTCAAGCCAAGGTGCTCCGCCCTTTCCGCCTTCTCTGAGGCTCGGCGGGACGTGCCGCCTTGTGAACATGACCTTTTTTCTCGCCGAAGCCGTCATGGATGGGCTTGTCCCGGCCATCCAAGAACGTGGATGCCCGGGACAAGCCCGGGCATGACGAGAACTCGGGGTTCGGAGTTCGCCTATTTCGGCCTCACGCTCGGGTCGCCGCCGGGGCTGCCGGGGGGCGGTATGACGGGCATGCTGCCGTCGGTGCTCGGCGCCGGGGCGTGCATGTCGGGGTCGACGCCTGATGGCGGGCAGAGCACGCCGTCGGATTTTGCCAGTTTGTCGCCGAGCGGCTCCCGAGCCTGGCCGGTGGTTTGACCCTCAGGCGCAGCCGCGCGGTTCTGCCGGTCCTGCGGCGTGCAGTCGGCTGTATGGATCGGAGATGGCGGCGCGGTTGCTTGCGGCGGCGTCGCAGGCAACGGCGGGGCCTGCGCGATTGCGGTGCCGGAGGCGGCGATCACGAGGCTGGCCAGGATGATGGTTGATGTGGTGCGCATGGAGAGGAAACGCGCGAGGCGCGCGCCCTGTTCCCACGGCCGGACATCACGATTTATGGTAGCGGATCAGCGAGAAATGGCCCATCGGCGGCATGGGGCGGCGTTCGGCCAGCGTGACGCCGCCGTGCCCGGCGGCCCAGTTGACGAGGCGGGCCCACGGGAATTCCGGGCGCCAGCCGAGACGACGCGCGAGCGGCGCAAAGGCGAGTTCGGAGAGTCTGCGAAGACCCCTTTCCGCGCCGATGTGGTTGACCAGGATCAGCTCGCCGCCGGGCTTGAGCACGCGCACGAACTCGTCGAGCGTGCCTTCGGGATCGGGCACGGCGGTGATGACATATTGCGCGACCACCGCATCGAAGGAATTGTCGGGGAACGCAAGATTCTTCGCGTCCATCACCGAGAGCACTTCCACATTGCTGAGCCGCATCGCGCGCACGCGCGCCTGCGCCTTGCGCAGCATCGGCTCGGAAATGTCGACGCCGCAGATCTTCGTGGTGCGCGAATAGTCCGACAGCGACAGCCCGGTGCCGACGCCGACGTCGAGAACGCGGCCACCGATGCGATCGGCCTCCGCAATGGTCGACTGCCGGCCGGCATCGAACACCTTGCCGAACACGAGATCATAGACCGGCGCCCAGCGGCCATAGGCCTTCTCGACCCCGGCCCGCGAGATGTCTGCTGCCATGCCCCCTGCCCTGCTGGATTCTTTTAGCCGCGCACGGCTTCAACGAGAGGCCGCGCAGCGTTGTGCGCGACCTTCGCCGCGGCGCTCTGAATAAAGCCGCCGCCGAGCACGCGCGCCTGGCCGCTGGGTGCGTCGTAGAACACGCAAGCCTGGCCGGGCGAGACGCCCTCTTCGCCGGCGACGAGCTCGACCTCGTAGTGACCATCGGCGCCGCGCAGCCAGGCCGGCTGCGGGCTGCGGGTCGAGCGCACGCGGACGAACAGTTCGAGGCCATTGCCGATGGCGCGGTCGATGTCGCCGCCGCCGATCCAGTTGACATCGCGCAAGGCGATGCGATGCATCTTCAGCGCGTCGCGCGGGCCGACGACGACGCGGCGGCCCGCGGCATCCAGCCGCACCACGTAAAGCGGCGCGGCGGCGGCGATGCCGAGGCCACGGCGCTGGCCGATGGTGAAATTGGCGATGCCGTGATGCTGGCCGAGCACGCGGCCGTCGAGATCGACGATGTCGCCCGGATCCATCGCGTTTGGACGCAGGCGCGTGATGATATCGGTGTAGCGGCCCGTCGGCACGAAGCAGATGTCCTGGCTGTCATGCTTGTCGGCAACGGACAGCCCAAAGCGGCGCGCGAGCTCGCGCGTCTCGGGCTTGGTCATGTCGCCGAGCGGGAAGCGCAGGAAGTCGAGCTGTGACTGCGTCGTCGCGAACAGGAAGTAGCTCTGGTCGCGATCGCTGTCGGCCGCGCAGACCAGCGCGCGCGAGCCGTCGCCCTGGCGGCGCGAGGCGACGTAATGGCCGGTGGCGAGCGCTTGCGCGCCGAGCTCGCGCGCGGTCTTCAGGAGGTCGCGGAACTTGACCGAGCGGTTGCACTCGATGCACGGCACCGGC
Source organism: Bradyrhizobium manausense (assembly GCF_018129685.1). Lineage (GTDB taxonomy): Bacteria > Pseudomonadota > Alphaproteobacteria > Rhizobiales > Xanthobacteraceae > Bradyrhizobium > Bradyrhizobium manausense_D. Next base: position 70,174 of record NZ_JAFCLG010000003.1, on the reverse strand, counting down.
GTTTCGCCGAGCGCGTAAGAGTCGGCAAAGACGTCGATGACGGACTCGCGGAAGCGGTCCTCGTAATCGAGCACGTAATGGGGAATGCCGAGCTTGGCGGCGACGTCGCGGGCGTCGTGGATGTCCTGGCCGGCGCAGCAGGCGCCCTTGCGGTGGGTCGCCGCGCCATGGTCGTAGAGCTGCAGCGTGATGCCGACGACGTCGTAGCCTTCCGCCTTCAACAGTGCAGCCGTCGTCGAGGAGTCGACGCCGCCCGACATGGCAACGACGACCCTGGTATCCTCAGGACGGCCTTCGAGATCCAGACTGTTGAGCATGGGTTTTACGAGTTGACGGCGGCGTTCGGCGATCCGCGATTTCTGTTCCTTTGACCGGGACGGTGATCGTCCCCGGGACGTTCGGTTCCCCCGGGGGCTTGGCTTGCCCGGTCGAAAGCAGCTGAGAGCACCCTTTAATATAGGCGGCATTCCGGTGAAGCAATCGCGCGGGTCGAAAGCTTTCAGGCAATTCTTGCCGGGGCGGCAGAAATGACGGGGCTGGCGGGAGCTTGGTCGGAGCTGCTCCGATTTATCAAGATATTGATTTTGCTACATAAAAAGTCTTAGCGTGGCGTTGGCCCGCTCCTTGCTGACCTTCTGACGAAGATAGTTTTCGAGGGGTCGCCTGTGGTCGGTGTCACGTCAGACGTAGCGGCAAGCGCGCAAGTCTCAAGCGCGCAGCATAAGCCTGCCCGGTCGCAGAGCACCAAGGACCAGACGCCGAGCGACTCGTTCGGAGCCCTGGTCGACAGCAATACCCAGGCGATCAGCAACAGCGCCCCGTCCTCGAACCAGGACAACACGCCGCGGCGGAGCGACTCGTCATCTTCGTCGTCCTCCGCGTCGTCGGACCGGAGCAACAGCTCCTCGGCCGATCAATCCTCGCATAACAAGGCGAACGGCACCACGGATACCACGACCGCGACAAGCGACACGACGACGGCTCCGGCCAAGACCGATGACAAGACCGACGCCAAGACTGATGCCAAGACTGATGCCAAGACCAACGACAAGGCCAACGGCAAGGCTGACGCCTCCGGCGCCAAGGCGGGCGACAAGTCGGGCAGCACCAAGGACAGCAAGACCGACAGCGCCGACGGCCTTGCCGCTGCTGTGGACGCTTCTGCCGCTGCGCAGGCTGGCGCAACGCCGGCGGCGACGCCCGATCCGACCGCCGTTCCCGTCGCCGCGCCCGTCGTGCCTGTTGATCCGAATGCGGCGGCCGCGAGCCAGGCCGCCAATACGGCTTCTTCGCCGCTGACCATTGCGGCCGCCGGGATCGCCGCCAGCGCCTCGATCGCGGCGCAGATATCAGGCACCACGACGGACGCATCGGGCAAAACCGCGAAGACGGGCGATGCCAAGACCGCCGACGCCAAGGCCGCAACGACGGATGCGGCTGCCGCTACGACCGATGGCACCGCAACCACTGCCGCGGCCGGCGCCGCCCAGCTCACCGCTGTCGACCAGGGCACGCCAAAAACCTCGTTCAAGGCCGCTGTCACAGCACAAGGCCAGACCGACGTCTCCAATATCGGCCAGGATACGGCCAAGACCGCGCAGACTGCCGCCACCGCGCAAAATCCCGCAACCGCGACGGCCGCCGCGGGCGCCGCCGCACATCCGCAAGCCGCAAAGCCGCAGGCCGACGCCACCGCGACCGATGCGAAGGCCGCCGCCGACAGCAAGGCCGATGCGACGCCAGCGGTACCCGCCACGCACGCGCATGCCGACACGCAAGCCGTCGCCGCTGCGACGAACGATGCCAGCACGCAGGCGGCCAATGCCGTGCAGGCGCCGCTGACCACCACGACATCGACGGCCACCGCCTCCACCGCGACGCTGACCGCAACTGCGGCGAATGCCACGGCGGTGCCGATCAGCGGCATCCCCGTCGAGATCGCGGCTGCCGCGCGCGCAGGCAAGACCCGCTTCGACATCAGCCTCGACCCGGTCGATCTCGGCCGCATCGACGTCCGCATCAATGTGGACCGCAACGGCCAGGTCACCTCGCATCTCACCGTCGAGAAACCGGAGACGCTGCAGATGCTGCGGCAGGACGCGCCGCAATTGCAGCGCGCGCTCGACGACGCCGGCCTCAAGACCGGCAGCAACGGGCTCTCCTTCAGCCTGCGCGACCAGAATTCATCCGGCCAGAACGCCGGACAGAACAACGACAACGGCAGCAATTCCCGCCGGCTGATCATCAGCGAGGATGATCAGGCCACGAGCGCGCCGGTCCGAAGCAGCTATGGCCGCATGATCGGATCGAGCAGCGGCGTCGATATCAGAGTGTGAGGAGTAACAGGCAATGACCACCACGAATGCCGCCACCGCGCCTTCAGTCGTCTCCGGCACCACCGACCTTCCGAAATCCTCCTCGTCGAGCACCAGCCTGAGCTCATCCACGGGCGCGACGCTCGCCGGCAACTTCCAGACCTTCCTGACGCTGCTGACCACGCAGCTGAAGAACCAGAACCCGCTCGATCCGCTCGACACCAACCAGTTCACCCAGCAGCTGGTGCAGTTCGCCGGCGTCGAGCAACAGCTGAAGACCAACGACTCGCTGTCGCAGCTCGTCACGCTGCAGCAGACGACGCAGGCGACGCAGGCGCTGGATTACGTCGGCAAGACCGCGGTGGTCGACGGCACCACCGCGACGATGAAGAGCTCGTCGGCAACCTGGCACCTCAACGTACCCACCAGCGCCAAGGTCAATATCTCCATCGCCAATTCCACCGGCCAGACCGTGTTCACCGGCCAATATAGCGCCGCCGCGGGCAACGACATTCCCTTTACCTGGAACGGCCAGGGCAATGACGGCACGCAATGGCCCGACGGCAAGTACACGATCACGGCGACCGGCAAGGACGCCTCGGGCAACAATGTCGGCGTCGCCGCGCAGGTGCAGGGTACGGTGTCATCCGTCGACCTGACCCAATCGCCGCCGCTGCTCACCATCGATGGCAACAGCTACACGCTGAGCCAGGTGAAGAGCGTGATTGCGAGCAGCAGCAGCAGCAGCAGCAGCGGCAGCTGATCCACACTCGGGGTCGTCCTGGCGAAAGCCAGGACCCATTGCCACCGAGCGTCGTTTTGAGACGAGGATGTAACCCCGGGTCTTCGCCAAACTGCTCCCTGGGGTAATGGGTCCTGGCTTTCGCCAGGACGACAACCGAGGGCCCTGGTGACGTCAACGCAGGCCTCGTTCGTTAGTAAAGTATTTACGCAGACCCCCGCTCGGCCGGCTGAAAGCGTCTCTTCAGCCCGCAGGGCCGGAGCCGTTCCAGCCGGATTCAACGAGAATTGTATTGAAGCCTTAGGCTTAGCGGATTTTTAAGCCGGGGTATGTACGGTTGTGGCGTGAGTTCAGTGGTTGAGAGTTTGTGAGTACGCCATGACAGAACCCTATCGCCCGAGGGTAAAATACGTCATCGGGCCGGACGGCAGTCCGCTGACGATTGCAGATCTGCCCGCCCCCGGCACCAAACGCTGGGTCATCCGACGCAAGGCTGAAGTCGTTGCCGCTGTCCGCGGTGGACTTCTCTCGCTCGAGGAGGCCTGCAGCCGTTATACCCTGACGGTCGACGAATTCCTCTCCTGGCAGTTTTCCATCGACCAGCATGGTCTGGCGGGTCTTCGCACCACCCGCATTCAGCAATATCGCCAGTAAGCAATCCGGAAATCTGCTGCTTTTGACAAAAATCGGCCGCGCGCTGCGAGGCCGATTTTTTTCATGTCGCTACTTTTGTCCCAGCTCTTAATCTTCGTTAACCATATCGAAACCATCACCTAGGCAATAATTGCCCACTCGGCCGCTCTTGGAATGCGGGTCGAATCTGTCGGGGCGGTTGCTTGCAAGGTCTTGCGGACTTTTTAAAAGGTATCGGCGCCGCCCGCTTCGGGGCGATGATCGCGGTCACCGCCGCGCTCATCGGCTTCTTTGCCTTCGTCATCATGCGGGTCACCACGCCGCAGATGACCACCCTGTTCACCGACCTCTCGGTCGAAGATTCATCCAGCATTATCAAGGACCTGGAACGCCAGGGCATTCAGTTCGAGCTGCGCAATGAAGGCACCATCATCATGGTGCCCAAGGACAAGGTCACCCGCCTGCGCATGAAGCTCGCCGAAGGCGGCCTGCCCAAGGGCGGCGGCGTCGGCTACGAGGTCTTCGACAAGTCGGACGCGCTCGGAACCACCTCTTTCGTCCAGAATATCAATCATCTGCGCGCGCTGGAGGGTGAGCTCGCCCGCACCATCCGCGCCATCGACCGGATCCAGGCCGCCCGCGTTCACCTCGTCCTGCCCGAGCGCCCACTGTTCTCGCGCGAGGCGCCGGAGCCGTCGGCCTCGATCGTGGTGCGGGTCCGCGGCTCGCTCGAAGCCCAGCAGATCCGCGCCATCCGTCACCTCGTCGCCTCGGCCGTCAACGGCCTGAAGCCGCAGCGGGTCTCGATCGTCGACGAGTCCGGATCGTTGCTGGCCGATGGCGCCGCGACCGATCCGGAGCAGACGGTCGGCGACGAGCGCCGCACCGCCTTCGAGAAGCGGATGCGCAAGCAGGTCGAAGACATCGTTTCCTCCGTGGTCGGCTCGGGCCGGGCCCGCGTCCAGCTCTCGGCCGATTTCGATTTCAACAAGATCACCCAGACCTCGGACAAGTTCGATCCCGAAGGCCGCGTGCTGCGCTCGACCCAGACCCGCGAAGAGCAGAGCATGACCGCCGACAACAACGGCCAGGTCACGGTCAACAATGAACTCCCCGGTCAGCAGCAGAACGGCGGCGCGGCGGCGAAAGACCAGAGCAAGAAGACCGAAGAGACCAACAATTACGAGATCTCCCGCACCACCAAGACCGAGGTGACCGAGGCCGGCCGGGTCAACCGCATCTCGGTCGCGGTGCTGGTCGACGGCATCTACACCAAGAACGACAAGGGCGAGCTCGCCTACACCGACCGCACCAAGGAGCAGCTCGACCGCATCGCCACCCTGGTTCGCTCCGCGATCGGCTTCGACCAGAAGCGCGGCGACCAGGTCGAGGTCGTCAATCTGCGCTTTGCCGATGCCCCCTCCACCACGCCGATCGCCGAGCCGTCCGGCTTCCTCGGCATGCTGCAGTTCACCAAGGACGACGTCATGTACTTCGTCGAGCTCGGCGTGATGATGCTGCTCGGCCTGGTCGTGCTGTTCATGGTGGTCCGCCCGCTGGTCAAGCGCATCCTCGCCTCCGACGAAGTCGCCGCCGCCATCACCGGCGTCCTCGCCGGTCCCGCGGCATCGGAAGAGACCGCGTCGGCTGCCGGCAGCCAGGGGCTTCTGCCGGGCGGCGCCGCCAACGCGATCGACGTCGCCACCGTCCAGGGCCAGGTCCACGCCCAGTCCGTTCATCGCGTCGGCGAGCTCGCCGAGCGCAACCCCAACGAAACCGTCGCCATCATCCGTCAATGGCTGACCGAACCCGCGAAATGATCGAGTGAACTGACATGGCCGGCAGTCTGCAAAACGCCAACTCGAACGACATCACCAGCGTGATCTCCACGCTCGGTCAGCGCGCCGGCGACCGCGCCAAGAACGGCAAGGGCTCCGAGCAATTGACCGGACCGCGGCGCGCCGCGATCTTGATGCTGGCGCTCGGCGAGCAATATGGCGGCAAGATCTGGAGCCTGCTCGACGACGACGAGGTGCGCCAGCTCTCGCTGGAAATGTCGACGCTCGGCACCGTCGAGGTCGACACGGTGGAAGACATGCTGCTCGAATTCGTCTCGCGCATGTCGGCCTCAGGCGCACTGATGGGCAATTTCGACGCCACCGAGCGGCTGCTCCAGCAGTACCTGCCGCCGGAGCGCGTCAACGGCATCATGGACGAGATCCGCGGCCCCGCGGGACGCAACATGTGGGAGAAGCTCTCCAACGTGCAGGAAGAGGTCCTCGCCAACTACCTCAAGAACGAATATCCGCAGACCATCGCCGTGGTGCTGTCGAAGCTGAAGCCGGAACATGCCGCGCGCGTGCTCGGCATCTTCCCGGAAGACCTCGCGCTCGATGTCGTCAACCGCATGCTGAAGATGGAAGCGGTGCAGAAGGAGGTGATCGAGAGCGTGGAGAAGACGCTGCGCACCGAGTTCATGTCGAACCTGTCGCAGACCCGGCGCCGCGACGCCCACGAGGTGATGGCGGAAATCTTCAACAATTTCGACCGTCAGACCGAAACCCGCTTCATCACCTCCCTGGAAGAGGACAACCGCGAATCCGCCGAGCGCATCAAGGCGCTGATGTTCACCTTCGACGACCTTGTGAAACTCGATTCCGGCTCGGCCCAGACCCTGATGCGTAACGTCGACAAGGACAAGCTCGGTGTCGCGCTGAAGAGCGCCAACGAGGACGTCCGCAACTTCTTCTTCGGCAACATGTCCTCGCGCGCGGCCAAGATGCTCCAGGACGACATGGCTGCAATGGGCCCCGTGCGCCTGCGCGACGTCGACGAGGCCCAGGCGCTGCTGGTCAACCTCGCCAAGGACCTCGCTGCCAAGGGCGAGATCATGCTGACCAAGAACCGCGCTGACGACGAGTTGGTGTACTGATGGGCGCTCCGGCCAAATTCCTGTTCGATACCGACTTCGCCGCGCCCGACCGGACGCGCGAGAAGGCCGCGACCGCGGCCGAGATCGCCCAGAAGGTCGCGGAGGCCGAAGCGCGTGCCTATCAGGACGGCTTTGCCGCCGGCCAGCGCGAGGCCAAGGCCGAGAGCGACCGCCGCGTCGCGCTCGCCATTGAAGAAATCAACGTCTCGATCCGTGGCATCGCTTCGGGCATCGGCAATATCGAGACCAAGATGGAGACCGAGGCGGTCGACGTCGCGCTCGCGGTGGCGCGCAAGCTGTGCGCCGATCTGATTGCCGCCGAGCCGCTTGGCGAGATCATGGCGCTGGTCAAGGACTGCTTCTCGCATCTTGTCGCGACGCCGCATCTCGTCGTCCGCATCAACGATGCGCTCTACGACAGCGCGCGCGAGAAGATCGAGCGGCTTGCCAAGCAGAGCGGCTTCGAAGGACGCCTGGTGATCCTGGCCGAGCCCGAGATTGCCACCGGCGATTGCCGGATCGAATGGGCCGACGGCGGCGTCGTGCTGGAGCGCAGCGCCATCGCGGCCAAGATCGACGACATGGTCGGACGCTATATCGCGTCTCGTAAGGGGAACTAGCCATGAGCGAGAACGACGGACAGGTTCCGCTGCCTGATCTCAACGGCCCGTTGCCGCCGGCTGGCACTGACGTCGGCTACAACGAGGACGAATATGCCTCGCGCGTCGCCGCCGACCTCGAAGCCGTCTTCGACGTGCCGGTGCAGGTCTCGGCGGTGCTCGGTCGCTCCAAGATGGATGTCGGCGAGCTGCTGAAGCTCGGGCCCGGCACCGTACTCGAGCTCGACCGCCGCGTCGGTGAGGCGATCGACATCTACGTCAACAACAAGCTCGTCGCCCGCGGCGAGGTGGTGCTGGTCGAAGACAAGCTCGGCGTGACCATGACGGAAATCATCAAGACGGAACGCGGCTAGAGCGCGCTTAGGGAATAAAGCGCGGCAGCGCGAACAGACGGACAGGAGACTGACATGCGGCTTCTCATCGTTGGCACATTAAAGGGCCAGCTCACCACGGCCACCAAGATCGCGATGGAGAACGGCGCCACCGTGACCCACGCCGAGGATCACGAACAGGCGATGCGCGTGCTGCGCGGCGGCAAGGGCGCCGACCTCTTGCTGGTCGACGTCGCCCTCGACATCCGCGACCTCGTGATGCGGCTCGAGGCCGAGCATATCCACGCGCCGATCGTCGCCTGCGGCATCACCAACGACGCCCGCGCCGCGGTCGCCGCGATCCACGCCGGCGCCAAGGAATACATCCCGCTGCCGCCGGATCCGGAGCTGATCGCAGCGGTGCTCGCAGCGGTCGCCAACGATTCACGCGAGCTGGTCTACCGCGACGAGGCGATGGCGCGGGTCATCAAGCTTGCCCAGCAGATCGCAGGCTCCGACGCCTCGGTGATGATCACCGGCGAATCCGGAACGGGCAAGGAAGTGCTGGCCCGCTACGTCCACACCCGCTCGGCTCGCGCCAAGCGCCCGTTCATTTCGATCAACTGCGCCGCGATCCCCGAGCATCTGCTGGAATCCGAGCTGTTCGGCCACGAGAAGGGTGCCTTCACCGGCGCGATCGCCCGCCGCATCGGCAAGTTCGAGGAAGCGACCGGCGGCACGCTGCTGCTGGACGAAATCTCCGAGATGGACGTCCGCCTGCAATCGAAGCTGCTCCGCGCCATCCAGGAGCGCGTGATCGACCGCGTCGGCGGCACCAAGCCGGTGCCGGTCGACATCCGCATCATCGCGACCTCGAACCGCAATCTGGCGGACGCCGTGCGCGAAGGCACGTTCCGCGAGGACCTGCTGTTCCGCCTCAACGTCGTGAATTTGAAGATCCCGCCGCTGCGCGAGCGCCCGCTCGACATCCTTGAGCTCGCCCAGCACTTCGTGAAGAAATATGCGGACGCCAACGGCGTGCCCGTGCGCCCGATCTCGGCCGACGCCCGCCGCGTGCTCTCGACCAACCGCTGGCAGGGCAACGTCCGCGAGCTCGAAAACACCATGCACCGCTCGGTGCTGATGGCGCAGGGCGACGAGATCGGCCCCGACGCGATCCTCACCCCGGACGGCGACCGCCTCGACCTCGCCAAGACGCCGCCGGCCGTGGCGCATGCCACCATGGCTGCCGAGCAGGTGACACGAGCACTGGTGGGCCGCACCGTCGCCGACGTCGAACGCGACCTGATCCTGGAGACGCTGAAGCACTGCCTCGGCAACCGGACCCATGCCGCCAACATCCTCGGCATCTCGATCCGCACGCTGCGCAACAAGCTCAACGAATATTCCGACGTCGGCATCCCGATCACGCCGGCGGGTACGCCGGGCGAATATCCGCGGATGCCGATGATCGGGGCGTAGGGCTCCAGCCGAGTTCGAGAGGAAGCGAATGCCCGGCCGGTGCCGGGCATTTTTGTTGTAGGCGAAGTACAGAAAGGCGCCAGATCCACGATGTCGTCCTGGCGAAAGCCAGGACCCATTACCCCAGGTAGGAGTTTGGCGAAGATTCGTCGTTTGGTACTCCTACCGCCCTCCGTCGATAGATTCCGCGGTATGGGTCCTGGCTTTCGCCAGGACGACATTGGGGAGGCAGCGTGCGCCAAAGCCGCAGACTGCGACATGGCCGCACCGCATCCGGCGACTAGGTCCCCGCCGCGCGAGGCTCTATAATCGCTCGCGAGAACCACCCCAAGGGACCACATGTCTGAAGCTCAAATCACGGATTGGCTGGCGTCGCAGCGGCAGGCCATGATCGATCTCTTGCGCGATGTCGTGAACATCGATTCCGGGTCCTATGACAAGGAAGGCGTCGATGCGGTCGGCGCGCGGTTCGAGCGGCATTTTTCCGAGCACGGCATTCCTTACAGGCGCGAGCGCCACGACAATTTTGGCGACGCCATCCATGCCGAGGTGGCCAAGCCGGGCAGCAACGAGAAGCCGGTGCTGTTGATGGGGCACCGCGACACCGTGTTCGGCAAGGGCGAGGCCGGGCGTCGCCCGTTCACGATCAAGGACAAGCGAGCCTACGGGCCCGGCGTTGCCGACATGAAGGCCGGCGTCGTGATGAACATCTTCGTGGCCACCGCTTTCCACAAATTCGGCGGCAACCCGCATCCGATCAAGTTGCTGATCACCTCGGACGAGGAGATCGGCTCGCCCTCGTCGCGGCCGGTGATCGAGCGCGAGGGTCGCTCCGCGCGCGCCGTGTTCAACTCCGAGCCGGGCCGCCCCACCGGCAACGTCGTCACCGGCCGCAAGGGCGGCGTCTTCATGCATATGGCTGTCACCGGCAAGGCCGCGCATTCCGGCGGCAACTTCACCGCGGGCGTCAGCGCGATCGGCGAGCTCGCGCACAAGATCATCCAGATCCACGCACTGACCGACCTCACCAAGGGCATCACGCTCAATGTCGGTCTCATCTCGGGCGGCCAGTCCGTGAACACGACTGCGCCTTACGCCGAGGGCCAGATCGACATGCGCTATGTCGATCCGAAAGATCGCGCCACGGTCATGGCCGAGATCGAGCGGATCATCGCGACGCCTTACGTGCCCGGCACCAGCGCGACGCTGACGATCAAGGGCGAGTTCGTGCCTGTCGTGCAGAGCGAGAGCTCGAAGGCGCTGTTCGAGAATTATCAGGCCGCGGCCAGGCAGGCCGGCCTCACCACGCTGCAAGGCGAGTTCTCCGGCGGCTGCGCCGATTCCGGCTTCACCGCCGCGGTTGGAACGCCGACCATCTGCGGCGTCGGGCCCGTGGGCGGACTCGCGCATTCGCCGGAGGAATATCTCGAGCTCGACAGCATCGTGCCGCGTGCACAGGCGCTGGCGCTGGCGATTTTGCGGGGGTAGTCGTCAAGCCCGGCCATGACGAGGAGAGAGCGTCGTCACGAATAACTCGGTGCGTCCGGACTGCGGAAGATGTGGATGGGATCGCCAGGCACGAATGGCTGGCCGCGGAGCATGGCATAGGCGTAGAGCGCGAGATAAGCGATCGCCAGCGCGCCGATGGCATAGAAAACCCAGGTCCCGACGCGCTTCATCATTCCGCTCCATGGCCATCCCGGATGGGAGGCTTCATGCGGCTTCTAGAGCGATGAAGGATAAAACACCAGCCTGAGCGCGGCGATCAAGCGCCGCGGAGGCTGCGGGCGGGAACGCTGACCTCGGCGAGCCGGGCGGCGTCCTCGTCCTGATCAACCGCCACATACTGGCCATGCCAGTAAGCGAGCGCCGCGGTGCGTACCGAGTTCCTGATCGTCCCGACACGACCGATGACGATGCCGTGCGAATGGCGCTCGACGATCTCCTCGACCTCGCAATCGACCGCAGACAATGCCCCGACCAGCAGCGGCACGCCAGAGATCGCCGTGACCCACTGGCTGCCGGCGAAACGCTCGGCGCCCTTCAGCCCGCCTTTGCCGGCAAAGCGCTCGGCAATGTCGAGCTGATCTGCCGCAAGGATGTTCACGCCGAAGGCACCGTAACGGCGGATCAGCGGAAATGACGACGCATCGCGGTTGACGCTGACCAGCAGCGTCGGCGGATCGACCGACAGCGACGTCACCGAGGTGACCGTCATGCCGGTGATGTCCTTGCCTCGCCCGGCGGTGATGATGCTGACACCACCGGTGAGGTGGCGCATGGCGCCGCGGAAATCGGCGGACGAGACGGGGGTTTCGGTCATGAGCTCGCGAGGGACTACATTCATGGCATGCTCCCCGAAGCGGGGCTCCTCACTATTTAGGTACGATCGTCCGCCGACAAAAGATGGCTCAGGATCGAGCCTTCCAGGCCGGCGAGCTCGACCGAGCCCCGCGTGCGCGGTCTGCTGGCATTAACCATGACGTCGTGGGCAATCCGCCCCTCCTCGATCACCAGCACCCGGTCGGCCAGGGCGACCGCCTCCGAGACGTCATGGGTCACCAGGATCGCCGTAAAGCCCTGGTCGCGCCAGACCCGCTCCAGAAGCCGCTGCATCGCGATCCGGGTCAGTGCATCGAGCGCGCCAAGCGGCTCGTCGAAGGCGAGGACGCGCGGCCGGGCGACGAGCGCACGGGCGAGCGCGACGCGCTGCTTCTGGCCGCCCGACAGCACTGACGGCCACTGATCGCGCTTGTCGCCGAGACCGACCTCGGCGAGCGCCCTCTCCGCCCGGGCATGCGCATCGCCGGACGAACGATCGCGGCCGAGACCGACCTCGACATTGGAGAGCACCCGTGCCCATGGCAACAGACGCGGCTCCTGAAACATCACCCGGATGTCCTCGGGCTGGATCGCCGCGTCGCCGAAGCTGATGCTGCCGGCGTCGATCTTTTCCAGGCCGGCGATCAGGCGCAGCAGCGTGCTCTTGCCGCAGCCGCTCTTGCCGACGATCGCGACGAACTGGCGGGCCGGAATGTGCAGATCGATGCCGCGCAGCACCTCATTGTCGCCGAAAGATTTGCGCAAGCCCCGGATGTCGAGCGGCAGGCCGCTGGTGTGCACCGGGCGTTCTTCGCGCACCACACGGGCGCGAGGCGCGAAATTGGCGCGGCTGGCGAGCTCAGTCTCGGGAAGGGTGGTGCGAAGCGCTGTCTGCATGTGATTCCCAGTATTTCTGCTCAACGTTTCTGGAAGGCGGGGTGCCAGGCGAGCGTCAGCCGCTCCAGCACGCGGGAAGCGCTGTCGGCGAGCTTGCCGAGCAAGGCGTAGATCAGGATCGAGAGCACGACGACGTCGATCAGCATGAACTCGCGCGCCTGCATCGCCATGTAGCCGAGGCCCGACGAGGCCGCGATGGTCTCGGCGACGATCAGCGTCAGCCACATGATGCCGAGCGCGAAGCGAATGCCGACGAAGATCGACGGCAGCGCGCCGGGAAGGATCACGCGGCGGAACAACTCGCGATCGGTCATGCCGTAGATGCGGCCCATCTCGATCAGCTGCGGATCGACGGTGCGGATGCCGTGCAGCGTGTTGAGATAGATCGGGAAGAACACGCCGAGCGCGACGATAAACAGCTTTGCGCCCTCGTCGATGCCGAACCAGAGGATGACCAGCGGGATCAGCGCCAGATGCGGCACGTTACGCACCATCTGCAGCGTCGTGTCGGTCAGTCTGGCCGAAAGCTGCGACAGCCCGTTGGCGAGGCCGAAGGCAAATCCGATGCTGCCGCCAACCAGGAAGCCGATCGAGGCGCGCCAGAACGAAACCCAGATGTTGCGCACGAGCTCGCCCGACAGCAGCAGCTTCCAGCCGGCGAGCGCCACATCGCTCGGTGCCGGCAGCACGCGCGCCGGCACGAGGCCTGCGACGCTCGCCACCTGCCAGATCGCGATGACGGCGAGCGGCACGATCCACTCGACGAGGCCGCCCGCGCGCGGCAGGCGAAAGCCGCGCGGGAGCGAGATGCTGTCGATGAGGCTCATGATTGCGAGGCCCGATGCTGTGGACGGTAATCGCTGCCGACCGTTTCGCCGAATGCACCGCCGTTGAAATGCAGCCTCGTCACGTTATCGGGCTGCTCCAGCGAGAGCAGCGGGAACACCAGCTCGGCAAAGCGATAGGCTTCCTCCAGATGCGGGTAGCCCGACATGATGAAGGTATCGATGCCGATGTCCTGATACTCCTTGATACGGGCGGCCACCGTCTGGGCGTCGCCGACCAGCGCCGTGCCGGCACCGCCGCGCACGAGGCCAACGCCGGCCCAGAGGTTCGGGGCGATCTCGAGCTTGTCGCGCTTGCCGCCGTGCAGCTGTGCCATGCGCTGCTGGCCGACCGAATCCATCCGCGCAAAGTTCTTCTGCGCCGTCGCGATGGTCTCGTCGCTGACATGCTTGATCAGCTCGTTCGCGGCGCGCCAGGCCTCTTCGTTGGTCTCGCGAACGATCACGTGAAGCCGGATGCCGAAGGACAGCTTGCGGCCGCGCGCGGCTGCGACGTCCCTCACCTTCGCGATCTTCTCGGCCACCAGGGCCGGCGGCTCGCCCCAGGTGAGATATTTGTCGACGGCATCGACCGCGACGTCGATGCCGGCATCCGACGAGCCGCCGAAGTAGAGCGGCGGCCGCGGCGACTGCACCGGATGGAACAGCAGCTTGCCATCCTCGATGCGGATGTGCTTGCCCTCGACATTGACGGTCTTGCCCGCGAGCAGGTCGCTATAGACGTTGAGGAACTCGCGGGTGACCTCGTAGCGCTCGTCATGACCGAGGAAGATGCCGTCGCCCTTGTTCTCGACGGGATCGCCGCCGGTGACGACGTTGATCAGCAGCCGGCCATTGGTGACGCGATCGAGCGTCGCGGTCATGCGTGCGGCGACCGTCGGCGATTGCAGGCCGGGGCGGACGGCGACGAGATAGCACAGCCGCTCGGTGAAAGGCGCGACGCTCGAGGCGACGATCCAGGAGTCCTCGCAGGAGCGCCCGGTCGGCAGCAGCACGCCGTAATAGCCGAGCTGGTCGGCGGCCTGCGCGACCTGGCGCAGATAGTTGAAGTTGACCTCGCGGCCACCGATGCCGGTGCCGAGATAGCGGCCGTCGCCGTGGGTCGGCAGGAACCAGAGGATGTTGCTCTTGCTCATTGATCTGCTCCTATCCGTAGGACGTGCCGACAGCGGCAGCGACGATGCCGATCGACATGACGATGGCTGCGATCACGCGTTGAAGGATGCGCCTCATGTTGGGACCTCTTCATCTTTGCAGCATGATGGTGCGGGGCCGCAGGGGTGTCGAGACGCTCGGGAAAATAGCGATGCGAGCACTGCGCGCGAGGCGAGACGCATGATTAATCTTTCAAGCGCGCGCCACGATGCAGATGGAATTTTTCCGCACGCGAATGTGAGAGCTTACGCGCGCGGAACGAAGCCGCGAAAACAACCCCATGCACAGTAGCCGGAGCGCGCCAAAACAACGACTTGCGAATTATCCGAAATATATTTGACTCGTCGGGCAAAACAGGGATAGGATGGCATGATGGCAGCGTCCGGCTGGGGGGCCCTGCCCGGCTATTGCAGCCACCGCACCGGCAAATTCTGCAGGCCCCGGAACGCCCAGCCGCCGATCCGCACCGGCTCGTGATCGGACAGCTCGATATGCCCGGCGCGCGCGAATACGGTCGGCAGCGCGACGTCGGCGATCATCGCGCGTGAGGCCCAGGCGCCGGCGCAAAAATGCGGGCCCGCGCCGAAGGCGACGCTCTTGGAGGTATCACGCCGCACGTCGAACTGATCGGCACGCTCGAAATGCTTCTCGTCGCGGTTGGCCGAGCCGAACATCAGGAACACGCGCTCATCGATCTCGAACGACACATCGCGGATCGTCCACGGCTTCGCGATGCGCCGCGGCGACATGCCGATCGGCGATATCCAGCGGGCATATTCCTCGAACGCCGCGAGCCACGTCACCTCGCCTTTGCGAACGAGATCGAGTTGCTCGGGATGCGTCAGCAGCGCCCATACCGTGCCCGCGATCGCCTTGCGCGGCTCGTTCTGGCCGCCCGAGATGGCGAGTTTGACATTGGCACGCACGCTCTCCATCGGCATGCCTGAGGCAAGCAGAACACCGAGAATGCTTTGATCCGGATGCTTCCGCATCACCGGCAGGATGTCGTCGATCGCAGCATCGATGCCTGACGTCGCCGCATGACAGCGCGCCTCGATCGCGGGATCTCCGCCGTAATTGGCGATGCCCTCGATCATGCCCTGCGACCAGGCATCCATGTCGGCGAAACCGATGTTGGTGAGGCCGGTGATCGATTTCAGGCATTCGCCGGAGAACGGCAGCGCGAAGTCGCGCATGAAGTCGATCCGGCTGCCCGGCTCGATTGCATCGATGATGCGATCGGCGTGGGCCTGGAACAGCGCCGTCCAGTGCGCCTTCACCGTTTTCGGAGACACCGTCGGAAACATCGCGCGCCGCTCGACCTGATGCGCCTCGCCATCCTTGCGCATCATGTTGTGGCCCATCAGCCGGTTCATCAGCCCGGCCGGCTGGTGCGAGGAGAACACGTCGATCTGCTTTTCGGAGATCGAGATGTCGTCGCGGCTCGTCAGCAGCGTCGAGCCAAGCTGCGGCACGAAGGCGATCGGCGCCTCCTTGCGCATTTTGGCAAGCATCGGATAGGGGTCGGCCCAGAACGCGGCAGGGTCGATGTCGATGCGCGGCGCGGTGCTCAAGCGTGCGTCCCCCGGGCTGATTTGTACTCTCTGGCCTATTCGCACACCATAATGCGCCGATAACGCCTGTAAACGTAGTAGCAGCCGCTATCGGAGGAATAGCGCGAGCCACCATAGGCGTAGGCGGCGTAAGCGCTGGCCGCATAGGCGGCGCGATAGCCGTACCGGGATTCACCGTAGCGGCCGGAGCCTCCGATGCGGTTGTAGGTCACCGATGTGGAACGCGCCGCGTTCGCCACTGCCGGTCCGCCCCGACCGGCTACTCCGAGAGCACCGCGCGGCGCAGGCGCACCAAGGCCGGCACGCGGCGCACCGCCCGCCGCCATCGGAGGACGAACCGCGAAGGCCGGAGGACCTCCGGCTGCCGGCGGAGGCGGCCCGCCGGCCGCAACAGGCGGAGGCCCCGCCATCGGGGGCGGCGGAGGAAACTGTGCGAACGCCGCATTGGACAACAACGTCATGGTTGCGAATGCTGCGGGGATCGACAGCATCAATGATATCTTGCGGGACATGGTCGCTTCTCTCGTTAGGACTGAGTTTCGAGCACGGGCACCGGCCTGGAGACGGAGATCGCCTCCGTGGCCGGTGCGTCGTGCGCAGGCGGGACCGGCTCATCTGTGGATTGGTCATCGCTGTGGGCAGGGTGAATGCAGAACCAGGCCACATACAGCGCCGGCAGGAACAGGAGCGTCAGCAGCGTGCCGACGATGATGCCACCCATCATCGCGTAGGCCATCGGACCCCAGAAGATCTCGCGCGCGATCGGAATCAGCGCGAGACTTGCGGCCGCTGCGGTCAGCAGGATCGGTCGCATGCGATGCTCCGTCGCCTCCACGACAGCGTCCCACGCCGGACGCCCCTCCTTTCTCAGATCCTCGATCTGCACGATCAGGATCACCGAGTTGCGGACGAGGATGCCGATCAGCGCGAGGACGCCGAGGATGGCGACGAAGCCGAGCGGTGCGCCGCTCGGCAGCAGCGCCATGACGACGCCGATCACGGCGAGCGGGGCGACGGCGAACACCAGGAACAAGCGATGGAAGCTCTGCAGCTGGATCATCAGGACGGTGGCCATGACAAAGAGCATGAGCGGAACGACAGCCACGATCGGTGCCTGACTCTTGGCGCTCTCCTCCACGGAGCCGCCGAGCTTCACCGAATAGCCGGCCGGCAGCCCCCTGGTGAATTCCGCGACCTTCGGCGCGAGCTGATCCACCACCGTCTTGGGCTGCACGTTGCCAACGATACCGGCCTTCAACGTGATGGTGGGAATCCGCGCACGCCGCCAGATCGTCGGCTGCTCGAGCTCGTAACGCAAATTGGCCACGGCCCCGAGCGGCACGGATTGGCCGCCGAGCCCGGTCAGCTGCAGGTCGCGCAGCGTGTCGATGGACGCACGTTCCGGCGCGGTCGCGCGTCCCGTGACATTGACGAGATAGATGCTGTCACGCACCTGCGTGATCGGCGTGCCCTCGAGCACGGAGTTCAAGGTCGTGGCGATGTCTTCCGACGTGACGCCGAGCTGGCGCGCCTTGTCCTGGAGAACGTCGACCTTGACGACGCGGGCCGGCTCCATCCAGTCGAACACGACATTGCCGAGATCGGGATTGCTGCGCACGATGCCGGCGAGCTTCTGCGACAGATCCCGCACCTTCGCGATGTCAGGCCCGCTCAGGCGATACTGCACGGGACGCCCCACCGGCGGACCGACCTCGAGCAGCTTGACGTAGGTGTCGGTCCCCGGGAACGTCCTCTTCAGGTAGTCCTCGAACCGTGCCTTGACCTGGTCGCGCGCCTTGATACCGCCCTTGGTCACGACAACCATCTGGCCGAACCAGGTGTTGGCGGTCTGCACGTCGAAGGACAGGACGAAGCGCGGCGAACCGGTGCCGACATAGGTCGACCAGTGATCGACCGCATTGTCGCCCTGGAGCTGTTCGCGCTCGAAGCGCGCCATCTGCGCATTGGTATCGGCGATCGAGGCGTTCTGCGGCAGGTTCCAGTCGATCACGAGCTCGGCGCGGTCCGACGACGGGAAGAACTGCTGCTGGACGAAATTCATGCCGAACAAGGCGAGCAGGAAGGCCGCAACCGTCACGCCGATCGTCATCCAGCGGCGATGCATGCAGAACAGCAGGAGACGCGCGAACAACTGCGCCGCGCGCCCCTTCTGCTCATGATGACCCTTCATCCTGGCGGGCAGGATGGTGACACCGAGCAAGGGCGTGAACAGCACCGCGACGATCCAGGAAACGATCAGCGAGACGGCGATGACCACGAACAGCGTGAAGGTGAATTCGCCCGCATTGCTGCTGTTGAGCCCGATCGGAATGAAGCCGGCAACGGTCACCAGCGTGCCCGTCAGCATCGGGAACGCCGTCGACGTATAGACGTGCGTTGCCGCCTTCTCGAGGGGATCGCCGATCTCGAGCCGCGCCACCATCATTTCGACGGCAATCATGGCGTCATCAACCAGCAGACCCAGCGCGATGATCAGCGCGCCAAGCGAAATTCGCTGAAGCGAAATGCCGGCATAGGCCATCACGACGAAGGTGATGGCGAGAACCAGCGGGATTGCGATCGCCACGACAAGTCCGGCGCGCATCCCGAGGCTGAGAAAGCTGATGCCGAGAACGATGATCACAGCCTCGAACAGCGCCTCGGTGAAGCCGGAGACGGCATGCTCGACAACGATGGGCTGGTCTGCGACGAGGTGAACGCCGACGCCGACCGGCAAGTCGGCCGTGATTCTCGCCATCTGCTCCTTCAACGCCTCGCCGAAGTGCAGCAGGTTGGCGCCGGACTTCATGCCGATGGCAAGTGCGATCGCCGGCTCACCGTTGTATCTGAACAGGGTCCTGGCCGGGTCGGCATAACCGCGCGTAATGGTGGCGACGTCGGTCAGCGGAAAGAAGCGATCATTGATGCGCAGGTTGACCGCCTTCAGGCTTGCCTCCGACGTGAACTGGCCGTTCACCCGCACGCTGATCCGCTCCGGCCCCTCCTGGAACACACCGGACGGCGCGACCGCATTCTGCCCCTGCAGGGAATTCATGATGGCGTGCACGTCGAGACCGAGGGCGGCGATCTTGCGGGTGGAGAATTCGAGATAGATCACCTCGTCCTGCGCGCCCAGGATATCGACCTTGCCGACATCAGGCACGGTCAGGACCTTGGCGCGGATGTCCTCCACCTGGTCGCGCAGCTGACGTTGGCTCAGGCCGTCGCTGGTGAACGCATAGATGTTGCCGAACACGTCGCCGAAGCGGTCGTTGAAACCGGGTCCGATCACCCCTTGCGGAAAATCGCCCTTGATGTCCGCAATCATGTTGCGGACGCGAATCCAGGTGGGCTTCACGTCGGCAGCCTTGGTGCTGTCGCGCAAATACACGAAGACCGTGGTCTGGCCGGCGACGGTCACGCTCTTGGTGTAGTCGAGCGATTCCAGCTCCTCGAGTTTCTTCTCGATCCGGTCCGTGACCTGGCGCGTCATCTCCTCGGGCGAGGCACCCGGCCACTGGGCCTGGATCACCATGGTCTTGATGGTGAAGTCCGGGTCTTCCTGCCGCCCGAGCTGGAGATAGGCGAAAAGGCCCGCCGCCATGAACGCGATCATGAAATACCAGACGAGCGAACGATGCCCGAGCGCCCAGTCGGAAAGGTTGAACGACTTCATGGCTTTTCATCCTGTTCAATGCGGACTCGCTGTCCTTGCTTGAGGCTGTGGATTCCGGCGGTGACGACGCGCGCACCGGGCGCGAGTCCGCCGGTGACGCGCACGCCCGCCTGTTCAGCCACCAATTGGATTTCCTGCAGCAACGCCGTGCTGTCGCGTTGATCGACAGTCCAGACGAAATTCGCGCCGCCTTTGACGAGCACCGCGGAGGCGGGCAGGCGCAGGATCGTGCCCTGGTGCTTGTCGAGCTTTGCCGTGACGGTTGCACCGAGGCGAAAATTGTCAGGCGGATTGCTCAGCGCAATGCGGACCCGCCGCAGGCGCGTCATCGGATCGGCTTGCGGCGCAATCTCGCGAATCCTGCCTTCGGCCTGAACTGAAGGCAGCAGCTGCAAACTGACCGTGAATGGCAGGCCGACTTCCAGCGGCAGCGGGAATTCCTCGCCAATATCGACGACGGCCTCGCGAACATCCGGCCGTGCGATCGTCACCACGCTTTGGCCGGGAGACACCACCTGTCCGACTTCCGCACCGACGGCGGTGACCACGCCGGCGAAATCGGCCTTGATCTGCGAATAGCCGAGCTGTTCGATCGCCTTGGTCAGGTTTGCCTGTTCGTGCGCGACCGTCGCTTCGGCGCCGGCGCGCGCTTGCTCGGCGTTGTCGAGCGTCTGCTTTGTTGTCGCGTCGGTGGTGATGAGCGTTCGCTGCCGCTCCTCCGTGGCTCGGACGGTCGCAAACTGCGCCTCGGCCTTGGCAAGCTGCCCTTTGGCCGCGCGAACGGCGAGCTCAAGGGCCGTCGAGTCGACGATGCCGACCGTCTGTCCTTCGCTCACGATATCGCCGACATAGACCGGGCGCGCAGTCAGGCGTCCGAGCACGCGGAAGCCGAGATTGGTCTTGTAACGCGGCTCGATAACGCCGACCGCAACCACATCGTCGGCGTGGTCCGCCTCGAGCAGCACCGATTGGACGGGCCGCACGGGCTCCGGCGCAGCGGTCTCCTGCTGACATCCGGCAAGTGCGAGGGCGCATGCAAGCGGCCCTGCGACAATCACTGCACGGCGCGTCATGAGCGGTCTCCTTCATAAGTCACGGGCTGGCCCACGCTCAAAAGCTTGCCGCCGTCGACGACCACGCGCTCGCCCGGCTCGAGACCTGCCTTGATCAGGACTTCTCCGGCCTCGTAGCCACCGACCGTCACCGGCTTCAGCGAGGCTGTCCGCGTTGCCGGATCGACGGTCCACACTGCAGGCCTGGTGCCCGCTGCCATCAACGCACGCCAGGGCAACGCGATTTGTCGCTGGGCCCTTGCTTTCACGGATCCTGCGACGGGGCTTCCAAGCGTCATGGCGGCAGGCGGGTCCTTGATCGCCACCTTGACCCGAATGGTCGAACTCCTGGGGTCGACGGCCGGCGAGACCTCGCGGACCTCGCCGCTTGCGGTCACGCCCGCATCGGAGAGCAGCGTCAGCGAAACGCTGCGCTCGCCTTCATTGCCGAGGAAAATGGACTCGTAGACGTCAAAGACAGCGTCCCGCTCCCCATCCTGCGCCAGCGAAAACACGGGTTGCGCAGCCTGTACGACTTGGCCGGTTTCCAGATTGCGAGCGGTGACGACGCCGTCCGCTTCGGCGCGTAGCGCAGTGTAGCCAAGAGCGTCCTTCGACGTTCCGAGCTGTGCTTTTGCCGCTTCAAGCGCGGCCTCTGCGGTCCGCAATCCCTCCTGCGCCTGATCGTAGGCGGTACGCGTGGTGAAGCCGCTTGCGATCAGCGCTTTCTGCCGCTCGAAAGTCGCCTTCGCCACACGCAGCTGCGACTCCGCGGCGAGGACGGCCGCGGTCGCGGCATCCACATCCGCCTCCTGCTCGGAGGGATCGAGCAGCGCCAGCACCTCGCCGGCCTTGACGTGGGTCCCGACTTCGACATAGCGCGCGATCACGCGGCCGCTGACGCGGAACGACAGGTCGGCACGGAAGCGAGGCTGGACCTCGCCGGTCAGGGTGATCGAGGCTTGCCGGTCCTTCGGCTGAACGACCTCCGTGCGCACGAACGCGGCGTGCGCGGACGGAGCGGCGGTGCGATCGTTGCAGCCGCCGAGCGCCGCTACGATAAGCGCAAGCGCCAAGGCCGCGTGCGGCCTCGGCGCGCGGGCGATCGAATCATGTGTGGAATGGTTCGAGGAGCGGAATTTCATGACGCGTCCATAGGTTGAGAGGGTGACAACAACTCGCCCAGGACGTCCGCGCCCTTGCAAAGCGGAGCCTGTTCGTTCGGACGCGGTCGCAACACGTCCGGATCCGCTCCGACGGCGGCCGCTCGTCCGGCCTGTTCCGACGGGCCGGAGCCCAGGGCGGACGACGACCTGGCCTTCAGCAGGCGCGGCGACCTGATGTGGCGCCTCGCCATCGACCAGCTCGCCCGCTGCTCCCGCTCGCTCAAGTAAAACGAGAGAACGACGGAGGTGTAGTCGGCGGCGAAGCCGTGCTCGATCCGTCCACCGAGCCCCCTGGCAAGGTCGCTGCTGATCTCGAGCTCGCGGCCCCGAGGCGCCCGCGCCGACCGCGAGCCGTTGTCCAACACGACGCAGTTCGCCACGGCGCCGATGCGCGTCAGCTTGACCTTGATCTCGCCGCGGCGCGCGTCGAAATACGCATGCTTGGCTGCATTCAAGATGAGGTCGTGGAGGATCAGGCCAAGCCGATGGCACCGCTCCGACTGAAGCGGGAGAGATTCAGTGGTGAATGCCAGCCGGATCCCCATTCGATCGAGCAGAGTCTCGCGCAGAGCGCGTCCCAGTCTGCGGATGTAAGTCGCGGCGTCATTGAGGGCTTCGCCCCGGGGCGTCGCGAGCGCGCGATGCAGCTCGGCATGTCCGTGCAGCAGTTCGACCACATCGCTCAAGGCCGCCTTGGCTTCAGCCCCGTCGGCCCGGACGACGGCAGCGGAGACGAGTTCGATCGCCGAGGCGATCCCCTTATCGACCCTGTGGTGCAATTCGCGCAGCAGGACGCCGTCTTCCGGGCGGCGCGGGTCCTGGCTCAACATCGTCACGGCGATCTCCTGACCTCGATCTGTCGATCGGGACCGACCCGCACGCTCTCGCGGGCGTCCCTATTAAATAAACTATACCGTATATTTTCTTTTTCTTGCCTTTTCCGGGGAGGCGTGTCAAGTGCGATTCAGATGCGCACAGACTCGTGATTGGGAGATCGACGGATGGCAAAGAAGAGCAGCCCGAAGCGGGGCAGACCGCCCAAAGACCTGGCCGGCGACGTGCAGGCCCGCATCCTCGACGCAGCCCAGCAGCTCTTTCTCGAGAAGGGCTATCGCAGCGCGAGCATCGACGACATCTCCGAGATGGCACCCGCGAGCAAGCCAACCATTTATGCCCACTTTCCCGGCAAGGAAGCATTGTTCGCCGCCGTTGTGGCCCGCACGATCGGCGGGCTGACGGATTTCGGAGGCTTTGAACCCGAAGGCCGTACCCTTCACGACAAGCTGACGAGCCTCGGCACGGCGATCGTGGAAAAGGTCATGGAAGAATCGTTAGGCATGGTTCGCGCCACGATCGCGGAAGCGCAGCGCTTCCCTGAGTTGAGCCGCAACGTCCACGATGCAGCTCGCGACCGCTCCGTCAACGCCGTTTCCCAGCTTTTGAATGAAACGACGCAGAAGCTCGCGCGCGCGCCAAAAGGCCCCTTCAGCGGCAAGCGAAGCCTTGCCACCGCTCAGATCTTCCTGGATCTGATCCTGCTGCCTATGCTGTTCCGTTCGCTGGTGGGAGAGCCGCCGAGGGAACTGAGACGGGAGTTGTCGTCCTTCATGCACGAGCGGGTCGGCTTTTTCCTTGCGGCCTGCGAGGCGGACTGGACCCCGTGAGCGGGCAATCCGCCGCCTGAACTTTTCGTCTGCGCGTAAAAGACGTTCCAAGCCGGCGGGCAGTTTGCACGTTTCGGCAGGCTCTGTCTCAATGCGCCAGAACCGCGTGCATTTCGCGCCGGCAGGCCTCGCTGAACTCGCGCAACGGATCCATCTCCTCGATGAAGCCCGGCAGGTCGACGAACGATTTGTTCGGGGCAAGGTAGGTTTCCACGATCAGCCGGCCCACCCGCTCGGCGGCATGGACCACCTCATCGTCGGACAGGATTCGCATACGCCCGACCAGCGCATACAGATTCACCAGGGCCGGAATCTCGGATTTGTCGCTGATCAGCGCGTCCGCATAGAGCCGGGACGCCTCCTCGATGAAGCATCGATAGAGCTTTTCGCGCTTGGAGACCGCGTCGGCATGATGGCGCTCGCGCTGCCTGCGGCGACGTCTCGCCCACCCCGTCACGATCGTGGAAATCGCTCCAAAGGCCGAGCCCCCAAACGCCGCGAACGCGGGAGCATAGATCGTATTCATCCGGTCACTCCTCATCTTCGACGCCGCGATACCGCTGCGACCTCGTGGTCCTGAGCGAAGCAGCAGGTGCGGCATGGTCGAAGACCGCTCTGCAGGCCTCGCCGAGGTCCGACTTCCTTTGCCTGAGACAGGCTTCCACATTCGTGGCGTCGGGGATGTAGCTGGCGCACAGACGAAACGCGTCGGGCGTGCACGCCGCTCTCTGCTCCGGTGTGCCGCGGTCTTCCTGCGCGAGAGCGCTCCCCGCGCCCAGCGAAACCATCATCAGGGCTGCGAGCAGCAGCCGGTTCTTGAACATGTCGAATCCCTTTCTGGATTTGAGGCATCAATTTTCCGGACGGAAACCCGGGCCTCGCTTTCCAAGTCCCCGCCAGCTGACCAGGAAGAACACGGGCTTGTGAGCTTGCGCTCTTGACACATCCCGCGATCCGCGCTGTATATGAAATATACGGTGTAGTTTATTTAGGAGACGGAAGATGTCAAGCCTGTTCCTTGTGCTGCTGCGGGAAAATCCATGGCCGGGGATTGCTGTCGCGTCGCTCAATCTGATCGTGGGCGTGTCGCTCGTCGGTGTGAGCCTCGTGCTCGGTGTCACAATTTCGGTGCTGGCGTGGGTACATACGCTCGCCGATCGCGGAACTGCGCCGGTGCGGCATGCCGCCAACCGAAGGGGTTTCGCATGACCTCGAATCTCTTGCTCGCTCGCAATTGCATCATCTGCTGGGTCAACGTCTGGCTCGCGCCGGTCGAATGCATATTCGACATGATCGAGTCCGAACTGGTCCGCCGGGGCGTCGCGCTTGAAGGGGTCCAGCACCCTTCCCCATCCGCCGACTGAACAAGCTGGATTTCCAACATGCTCAACTTCATCGAGGTGTTCGACGTCATGGACGTGGAGCCGGACAGCGGCGCTTCCGTGTGGACCGGCCTCACGGGCACGCGGAAGGCGCTCGAGCGCGACGGCCACATGGTCGATCCGAAGGCGATGGCCTATTGCCCGATCGAATGGGTCGACGAGCGCGGCTATCTTGATGCCGACCTCGCGTGCCGGCACCCGCGGCCCTGGGGCATCTGACATGAGACGGAATCATGCGAGCTCCGGGAGGCGACTGCCGTGAGCAGGAAATCTGTGTTGTCGAGACAAGCGAGCCTTGTCGATCCGGAGCTTCCCTTGCGAGCCTATTTTCTGTCCGTGGGCGCAGCGTTGCTATTGCTGCTGCTGGCGGCCGACTGGGCGCTACCTGCACCTCTGCCGAACCGGCTCATCGACTCGCATTCTGCGCTGCCGCCGATCCGCATCCACAGCGAGCTGAAAGGACCGGAAGCGGTCATCATCGATACCAGCGGGTTCGGCCCCGTCCCGATCCCGAACACATGAAGGTCCGCAACATGAGGAGAGATGAAGTCGCCAGCGACGTCCTGCTTGCGACCCAACCCACGAAGGAATTCGTCAGCACGCCGCTCGATCTTGCCGGAGATCGGAAATTGTCGGACGCCCTGCGCCGCTGCGAGCATGCGTTCAACGAGGACGTATTGCCACCCCGCACCAGATTGGAGGAGCCGCGAGAATTCTACGCTGCGATCCACCTCGGTTGCATGCCGCACGGTCGGGACCAGGCTTCGCGCAGACAAGTCGCGCTCGGTAAAACGTCAGCGCTCCTTCCCGACGTCGCCGCGTGAGGTCGCCGGCCTTTGGCGGCATCGGGCAAGTTGACGTAGGTCAAGTCGCAGCCCGCACTGAACGATCATTGTTAACATACCAACTGGTCAACGGAGAACAGGCCATGACACAGCAGAGCAGCACGCATTTCTATTTCAATTGGGCCAAGGAGCGGATCGATGAAATGGAGGCCGCATTGGCCTCGTTCGAAGTGAAGGCGACCGCAACCAAGGCCGAGTCGAAGATCAAGCTGGACGAGATGATCGCGGATTTGAAGAAGCGGCGCGACGAATTTCAGGCGCTGTTCAAGACGAAGGCGGAAGCCGGCGAAACCGTCTGGGCGAGCGCGAAGACCGAACTGGAAAAGCACTGGGCCGGGTTCGAAGCGCAGATGAAGACCTACTTCGAAAGCGCCGGCAAGCAGATCGAGCAGCAGCAAGTCACGTTCAAGGACATTGCAGCGGCGCAAGCGAAAGCCTGGGGGGAGTCGGCCGAACAATTCAGAAAAGCGGCGGCCAAAGTGGCCGGGGCCCGGACGACCGATCTCGATGCAGCGTTAAAGCGGCTGAAATCAGAGGCGTCTGAAACAGAGGCCCGTCTGCAGAAGCTCAAGCAGGCAGGCAACGAGTCCTGGTCGGTGCTGAGCGCCGCGTTGGCAGAATCCCGCAAGTCGTTCGATCAGGCAAATCGCGCCGCGTGGAGCGCCTTGAAGGACCTGGGCCCGAAGAGCTGAGTCCGCGCGGACGGTGCTGAGCCCTGAAGCGCGACGCGATCGAGATGAATTGTCGTCGCGCTCGTTACTGCGCCGCGGCGAGCTTCGGTCCGGATGATGTTACTTGCGCGTTGGTTGCGAGAGGCCGGTTCGGAAGCACGATCACCTTCGCTCCGACCTTCACCCGTTCATAGAGGTCGGTGACGTCCTCGTTGGTCAGGCGGATACAGCCGGACGACACCCGCTTGCCGATCGTGTCGGGCTTGTTGGTGCCGTGAATGCGATATTCGGTCTCGCCCAGATACATGGCGCGTGCGCCGAGCGGGTTGGTGGGGCCGCCCGCCATGAACCGCGGCAGATAAGGCTGGCGCACCAGCATGTCTGCCGGCGGGCGCCAATCCGGCCATTCGGTTTTGCGGGCCACGGTCTGTTCACCGGACCAGGTGAAACCTTCACGGCCGACGCCGATGCCGTAGCGCATCGCCTGCGCGTCGTTCAGGATCAAATAAAGGAACGTGTTCTTGGTATCGATGATCACGGTGCCCGGGGCCTGGTGGCTGGCATAGTCGACCACCTGCCGGACCAATGCTCCGGGACCCTCAGCGGCTTTTGGCGGTTCAACCAGAGGCGCGGGAGCCGGAATCGGAGCTGGAACTGGCGCCGGCGCCGATGCATGGACCGGAGCGGCCACGTAAACCGGAGACGACGATGCCTGGGCCTCGTGCACGGACGGCTTCCGCGTCGGCTGAACGGTCTCGGTGCGAGCCAGCAAACCATATCCGACGACGGCGACGGCCACGGCAGCAATCGCAACGCGCGCGGCCGTCGGTATTGCGAGGGCCTCGGTCTTTTTGCGTTTGGCCCGCTTGGCCATATCTCTTTCCCCGGATAGTGCCTGGAAAGAGGTACCCAGCAAAATTTAAGAAACCTCGAAGCGATGTCCGCTCAGGCTGGAACTGTCATCGTGGTTAACGCCGAACTCTTGTTCGGCGGCTGAACCTTCGACGGTGTAATCTTGGGCGAGGCCGACAACAGACTTACGGGTTGGCCGCCGCAGCGGCGGTCGCCACATATTTCGTGTAGAATTCGGCGACCCGGCCGCGCCACATGCCGACGAACGCATCCGACGTCACGTTGTCCACCGATTTCCAGGTGCGCTTGAATGCCGGGAGTGCATTGCCCCAGATCGCGCGCTTGCACCACCGCTCGCCCTTCTCCTTGCCTTCGTCGGTGGCGCACATGGATTTCCAGGCGAGGCGCGCGGGCTGGCTGATGTGCTCGGCGGCGCCTTGCCAGCCCTGCTGATGGATCAGGTAGAGATCGCTCATATCAGGCTTGCGGTGCGTGATCCACTCGAACAGGACGCCTTCGGTGATGACCTTGTAGGCGGCCGCCACGGCGTTGTCCCGCGGATTGAGAATCTGCCCGGAGCCGAACTTGCCGAACTCATATTTGCTCAGCTGGAACAGCCCGATATACGAGCCCGTACGCTGAGTGGGGTTGAAGCCGGATTCGATCCTGGCAACCGCCATCATGAAATTGGCATCGAGACCGAACGCGTCGGCAACGCGCTTGATCTCCTCCTGCGGCGTTCCGAGGGGGGTGTCCTTGAATGCACGCAAGACAGTCTCCGCCGGTTTCTCGGCGGGTGGCACTTCGGACCAGATGTAATAGGTGAGATAGCGGAAGTCCGGCGCCGATGCCGCCTTGGGAGCACCGTCGGACGTGTCGCGTGCCGCCGGCAGCGACTGGACGATATCATCTCCCAACGACGCCAGTTTCGGCCCGGCGGGATGATCAGCAATGTCGGCTCCGGTGCTCAACGGCCCGGAAACTGCCGACGTCACCGAGGCAAGCTCTTCCCGCTCTGCTCGAAGCGCTGCCGCAAGCCTGGCGGATGCCTCAGCGTACAATTCAGGCGTCACCAAATTCGCAGGCGTCACCATGTTCGCTGGAGCGGCCATGTTTGCAGAAGCCGCAATGTTTGCTGCCGCTTCAAGCATGACATCCGGGACCGTCGCGGCCGGTCTGCTTGAGGCGGCCAGATAAAGTCCAACGGATGCGATGGCGCACGCGATGCAGCTGGTGTGCAACGCCTTCATTGCCCGAAGTCCACGGATGGCTTCTGTACGAAGACTGTTCGCATATCCCCTGCGGCCCTGTGGTGAGCCTCCTTCGTAAAATCTTAAGGTTTAAATGTGGTGAACGAGAGCGGATCGACTGCCTCGCCATTGGTCGAGGTGTCCCGTTATGGGGCACCAGCAGGGTTCCCGGCGCCGCCTCGCCTTGGTTCCCGGGCCCTTGGGACAGAAGGCAGCTTGAGGGCCCAGAAGTGGACATTGCTGCTCTATTCGATCACCTCGTCGGCCACCGTCAGCAGGCGGTCGGGCGGAGCGATTCCGAGGGATTTCGCCGTCTTGAGGTTGAGCACGAGCACGAACTTGCTGGCCTGCTCGATCGGCAGATCCGCCGGCTTCTCGCCGCCGAGGATCTTGGCGGCATAGATGCCGGCTCTGCGGAAGTCGTCGATCAGATCGGCCGAATAGGACATCAGCAGGCCTGCCCGCCCCCAGTCCGGATAGGTGCCGACCGTCGGTTTTCCGGGCGCCATCACCAAAGGCAGAACGCGCGGCATGTTGTTGTAAAGCAGCGGCTCGCCGGATACGTAGAGGGCGCCGACGCCATCGCGGATGCTTGCCGAAATCGAGTCCTCGACTTCGTCGAGTCCCGCAAGCGGATGACGCACGACCTCAAAGCCGAATTGACCTGCGACACTTCGCAAAGCGTCGAGCTCGGCCGTGGCAAGAAGGGACGACGTGCCGATGAAACCGATCGCTTTCAGATCGGGCACCAGCTCCTTGAACAGGTTCATCCGCTTTTGCGTCAGCGCCTCCTCACCGCCCAGCGCATTCATCACGTTGCCGGTCGCGTGGCCACCCGGGTGGATATAGCTTTCCGCAAATCCCGCCTTGATGGGGTCGGCGGCATAGGAGGTGAAGATCAGCGGCAAGTCGGGCAGGACCTTGTGCGCGACGGGCGCCGCAGCAGCCGAAGCAATCATGACGCGTGGCTTGAGAGCAGCAAGCTCGAGGGCAAGCGCGGGCAACCGATCGAAAACACCATCGGCATAGCGCGAAGCAAAGATGAAGTTGACGCCCTCGGTGAGGCCGGCCTCCCTCATGCCCTGACGGATGGCTGTGAGGCGATTTTCCGCGTTCTTCGCGGGACCCGGCACCAGCACGGCCACGATGGGCAAGCTCTTCTGAGCGCGCGCCACAACGGGTAGGGCCGCCGCACCACCCATAAGACCAAGAAGCTCGCGCCGCCGCATGTCTCGCCCCTGATATCAATGAGCGGCATCTTATCGGCGAGACCGATGGTTTGACCAGACCGGCCCCTACCCCGCCGCGGCCTTCGCCGCGGCAACGTTGATCGCGAGCTTGCCGTAGCGGTCGGTGAAGGCTTCGGTGTCGATTTCTTCGAGCTTGATCTCGCCGCTCATGACGCCCTGCTTCCAGGCGGCTTGTGCGGGATCGTTCTGAAACTCCGGCATCACTTCGCGGCCGAACAGCTCGAGCGACTCACAGATGTGCTCGTGACTGTTCTTGCCGGCTTGATTGAGCAGGATGACCTGATCGATATGCGAGGACTGGAATCGCTTCAACTTCTTGCGGATCGTCTCCGGCGAGCCGATCAGGCCGCCGCGCAGCGCGGCCTCCTGGGCTTGCGGATTGTCGCGCTTCCACTTGATGTACTCGTCCCACATGTTGACGGTGTAGGGCGCTGGCCGCTGGCGGTTTTGCGAGGCGCCGTAGAAGCGGAGCGCGAACTGGAAGAAGGTGGCGCCATCGGCACGCGCACGCGCCTCCTCATCCGTCCTGGCGCACATGAAGAACGACACCAGCGCCATGTTGGGGTTGATCTCGTAGTCCGCGAGCTTGTGCAGCCGTTTGGTCATGGCGTTGTAGTACGCATGCACCCAGGCATGTGCCGCGTCCGCGCTGACGAACTGGAAGCCGAGCGCGCCAAAGCCGTGGCGGCCGGCGCGTTCGATGGTCGGCAGTTGCGAGCAGGCCATCCACAGCGGCGGATGCGGCTTCTGCACCGGCTTCGGCACGACGTTGCGCAGGGGAATGTCGAAATATTTGCCGTGATGCTCGGAGCCGGCGTCCTTGAACATCGGGAAGATCGCCTGCACCGCCTCCTCGAACACCTCCTTCTTGGTCTCCATGTCGCGGCCGAACGGCGTCAGCTCGGTGATCGAGGCGCTCTCGCCCATGCCGAATTCGCAGCGGCCGTTGGAGAGCAGATCGAGCACCGCGACACGCTCGGCGACGCGCGCCGGATGGTTGGTCGTGAGCTGGAGAATGCCGTGGCCGAGCCGAATGTTTTTCGTGCGCTGGCTCGCGGCCGCGAGGAACGACTCCGGCGAAGGCGAGTGCGAATATTCTTCGAGGAAGTGATGCTCGACCACCCAGGCATGGTCGTAGCCGAGACGATCGGCGAGCTCCATCTGCGAGAGCGCGTTCTGGTAAAGGGCGAGCTCGTCGCCGGCCACCCACGGCCGCGGCAGTTGCAGCTCATAGAAGATGCCGAACTTCATGACGCCTCTCCCCGTTTTCTTGCCGGCTTGTTTCTTGTTGCGGGCATCTTACTGCGCGAGGCGGCGCTGTCTACGCGGTCGCAATTCCGCCTTGCGGGAGAATACGCTTTTCGGCGCGGCGCCCATTCAGCACCGCGCCGATGAAGGTGAAGCGCACCAGGAGATGATAGCTTGCGAGCATCGGCGGAAGCGCGACGACGAGGATGATCGCGAATTTGACCAGCCCCGGCCAGTCGAACTGCGACAGCGCGACCTGCAAGGCCATCACGATCGGTATGTGGATCAAATAGAGCCAGTAGGACGCATCGGCGAGGTATCGCCAGGTCGGGCTGAAGCCGGACATGAATCGGAGTACGAGACCGATTGCGGCAAACGTCGTAACCCATATCGCCGACGCATAGAGGACGATGGCCACAAGCCTGAGCGTCGCGAAACTATAAGGCAATTTCGGCGCGCCCGGCGCAGAGATCATCACGCCCGCGAGCACGAAGCAGGTCAGGATCAGAACGATTGCGAGCAGGAGATGCGCAAGCCAGCGCCGCTCGATCAACCGCAGCAGATCGACCCGCCGATGCAGCAGCCAGCCGACACCGAAGGCCGTCCCAAAGCAGATCCAGGCCTGCGCATTGGTAATGAGCGACTGATCAGGCGTCCTCACCTCCATCGAATAGCCCCATCGCGGATCGAGCCAGAACGCGATGCCGAACGGGATCGCCAGAACGAGCGGCGCCAGCGGATTGCGTATAGCGCTCGCAAAGAGGCGGTCGATGAGCGCTCGCAAGGCGCCTGACGCGTCAAGGCGGACAATCACCCCGCGCAACAGCAGCATGGCAACATAGAGCTCGAGCAGAACATAGAGAAACCAGAGATGGGTCAGGCGGAAATTCGGCAGCGCCGGCATCCAGCCGGATGCCCCCTGGAGCGGACCGCCATTCGGAAAGTTCGCCGCCCAGATCACGATCAGAGCGATGGGCACGTACACGAGCGGCCAGCCAATCACGAGCGGCAGGGCGATTCGCTGCAACCGGTCCCTGACGAAGCCCAAGCTGCCACGGCGACGAAAGCTCATGCGGGCGAAGAAGCCGGCCATCAGGAAAAAGGTCGTCATCCGGAAGACATGGATGGTGAAGGACAGCAGGTTCAGGATCAAGCTTGGATGGATGTCCTGGATGATCCAGAACCGGGGCGAGGCCCACACAAAGGACATTGCCGCGTGCAGAACGATGCCGAGCAGCAGCGCGATGGCCCGAAGCGCATCGAGCGCGTGGAGCCGTTCGGATGCGGACGTGACAGCGCTCGAATGAGACATGACAGGGCTCTCGCTGGCTGGACGGGCGATTCTGCCGCATAGTCTGCCCAGTCGGGGCAAGTCTCTCTTGCCCGATCCAAAAATCGGCTAGCCGATTTCTCGACGCGGCTCGCTGAGATCGGTCCTCTCCAGTCGGCTCAGCGCCTCGCGCCGGAATTCGGTTGGAGTGAGGCCGGTTTCCGCCTTGAAGGCGCGGTTGAAAGGTCCGATCGACTGGAAGCCTGCATCCATCGCAATGGTCAAGATAGGGACTTCCCGTTGCTCCGCATCAGCCAGCGCCAGCCGGGCATCCGCTATTCGATAGTGATTGAGGAACGCGTTGAAGTTGCGATAGCCCAGACCTTCGTTGATCGCCTGGCGAAGCCGATGCTCGGGCACGCCAAGCCGCGCGGCGAGCGCGCCAATCGCAAGGCCTTCCTGGCGGTAGGTCCGCTCCACGCTCATCAGATGGTCGAGGCGCCGCAGCAGGATCGGGTCGATGACGCCCCGATCCGCGGCGGCGCGTTCGGCGGTTTGGGCTTGCCTCGTCGCATTACCGGATGCGATCGCCGCCGTGACGTCGTTGACGGGCATGGCCGGCGGCATGGCGAGAGTCCCCGGTCCGGCGAGCATGGCAACCACGAACAGGCCGATCGCGGTGGGGAGACTGCCGGGCGCGCCCGGGATCGCGACGGGAATTGCGGCGAAGCCGGCGAGGGCGACGACCGCGATGAGCCCCAGATTGAACGCGAGCATCGCCAGCCGCAGCCGGCGGCGTCGCGCGACCAGGTCGGCACGCCAGGTCTTGACCGTCTGGACAGCGGCCGCGACGGCCAGCGCGAGGGCAATCAGCGACAGGGCACGACCGGCTGCCCCAGCCAGGGCCGGCGCGAAGGGCCAGCCGAGCGTGATCGCAAATCCGAAGGCCACGATGCTCAGCCACAGCGCGCCGTGCCATCGCCTGAGCACGAAATCGTCGTCGAACGCCGAGCGCGCCCACAACCAGAACACGGCGGGTTGCGCCGACAGCATCGGCAAAACCCACCACCATGACGATTTGGGAACGAACGGAGCGGTCGCGATGGCATAGAACACGCCTCCGGCCGACATGGCCACGCCCAGCAAAGCCTGCTGGCTGGTCGCACGGCGCAGCAGCGCGGCGAGAATAATCAAAAGGAACACGCCGCTCGTCGCGCCGCGAAGCCCGAGATCGATGGCCGTGAGCCCCATCACACCTGTCGTCTCCATCAAGGCTCAACTTTCGCATCGCCCACGCACGTGCACAATCCAAAATTGCACTTGCGGTCGTCGCGGCTGCGACATCGGCAACTCGAACGGTTGATCCAGATCAACGCGTCGGCCGGCCCGCTGCATCAAACATGCAGCAAGGCAACGGCCCGGATGCCGTCCCGATTCCCCATACCATTCATAGAGACCGAATATGTCGGCCCCTGACGACGCGACATCGCGCGTGCGCCGCAAGCGCATGGAGATTTTCGCTTTCCTGTTCCTGACCGCGGTCGTGATGCCCGCCCTCGCGGTCGGAACGGTCGGCTCATACGGCTTGAGCGTCTGGATCTACCAGATGTTCGCCGGCCCTCCCGGCCCGCCATCCTCCCCGCATTGATCCCCTCGCAGCGAAAGACAGGCATCATGGCTCACGCCACACTCAACCGCCGTGCATTGATCACCGGCCGGGTTCTCGGCACCGAGCGCGTCGTCACCCCGCCGGGCTGCGAGATCGCCAGCATCATCGTGCAGGCGCGCCCCGAGCGCCTCGCCGCGCTGGAAGCGGAGATCGCGGCACTTCCAGGCTGCGAGATCCATGGCCGCGACGCGCGCGGCAAGCTCGTCGTCGTCACCGAAGCGCCCGACGCCGGCAGCCTCGGCACCCTGCTCAACACCATCCAGTCGCTGCGCGACGTCTATTCCGCGGCGCTCGTTTTCCACGCCATCGAAACCTGAGGGACGGGAGAGCCATCATGACATCGCCAAAGCTCGATCGCCGCCAGATGCTGAAGCTCGAAGCCGCCGCCATCGCGGCGGCTGCCGCGGGCATGCCGGTGCCGGCGCTCGCCGCCAATCTCGTCGCCGAGCGTGACGTCGCCGAACTGAAATGGGACAAGGCCGCCTGCCGCTTCTGCGGCACCGGCTGCTCGGTGATGGTCGCGACCAAGGACAACAGGGTCGTCGCCACCCACGGCGACACCAAGGCCGAGGTCAACCGCGGCCTCAACTGCGTCAAGGGCTACTTCCTCTCCAAGATCATGTACGGCCATGACCGGCTGACGCAGCCGATGCTGCGTAAGACGAACGGCAAATACGACAAGAACGGCGAGTTCACGCCTGTCACCTGGACCGAAGCTTTCGACATCATGGAGGCGAAGTGGAAGGAAACGCTGAAAAAGCGCGGGCCGAACGGGCTCGCCATGTTCGGCTCCGGGCAATGGACGATCTGGGAAGGTTACGCCGCCTCGAAACTCTACAAGGCCGGCTTCCGCACCAACAACATCGATCCCAATGCGCGGCACTGCATGGCCTCCGCCGTGGCCGGCATGATGCGCACCTTCGGCATCGACGAGCCGGCCGGCTGCTATGACGACATCGAGGCCACCGATGCCTTCGTGCTGTGGGGCTCCAACATGGCGGAGATGCATCCGATCCTGTGGACCCGTCTTGCCGACCGGCGGCTGTCCGCGCCGCATGTCCGCGTCGCCGTGCTCTCGACCTTCGAGCACCGCTCGTTCGACCTTGCCGACATCGGCATGGTGTTCAAGCCGCAGACCGATCTCTACCTCCTCAACGCCATCGCCAACCACATCATCCAGACCGGCCGCGTCAACAAGGATTTTGTGGCCGCGCATACCGTGTTCAGGCGCGGGCAGACCGACATCGGCTACGGCCTGCGGCCGGAGCATCCATTGCAAAAGAAGGCGACCGGGGCGGCCAAGGCGAACGACTCCACCGACATGAGCTATGACGACTACGTCAAGTTCGTCTCGGACTACACGCTGGAGAAGGCTGCAAAGATGTCCGGCGTGCCGCTCAACCGGCTGGAGGCGCTGGCCGAGCTCTATGCCGATCCCAAGACAAAAGTGGTCTCGTTCTGGACCATGGGTTTCAACCAGCACACCCGCGGCGTCTGGTGCAACAACCTCGTCTACAACATCCATCTCCTCACGGGGAAAATCTCCTCGCCCGGCAACAGCCCGTTCTCGCTAACCGGCCAGCCCTCGGCCTGCGGCACCGCGCGCGAGGTCGGCACCTTCTCGCACCGCCTGCCCGCCGACATGGTCGTGACCAACAAGGAGCACCGCGACAAGGCAGAGCACATCTGGCTGCTGCCCGAGGGCACCATTCCCGACAAGAACGGCGCTCATGCCGTGCTGCAGAGCCGGATGCTGAAAGACGGCCTGATCAACGCCTATTGGGTGCAGGTCAACAACAACCTCCAGGCCGGTCCCAACGCCAACGAGGAAACCTACCCAGGCTTCCGCAATCCCGACAATTTCATCGTGGTCTCGGATGCCTATCCGTCGGTGACGGCGCTCGCCGCCGATCTGATCCTGCCGACCGCGATGTGGGTGGAGAAGGAAGGCGCCTACGGCAATGCCGAGCGGCGCACGCAATTCTGGCACCAGCTCGTCCAGGCGCCCGGCGAGGCCAAGTCCGATCTGTGGCAGCTGATGGAATTCTCCAAGCGCTTCAAGATCGAAGAGGTCTGGCCGGAGGAGCTGATCGCCAAGAGGTCCGAGGTGCGCGGCAAGACGCTGTTCGACGTGCTCTACAGGAACGGCCAGGTCGACAAGTTTCCTGTTACCGACATCGAGCAGGGCTATCTCAACGACGAGTCCAAGGCGTTCGGCTTCTACGTCCACAAGGGCCTGTTCGAGGAATATGCCAGCTTCGGCCGCGGCCATGGCCACGACCTCGCGCCGTTCGACACCTATCACCGGGAGCGCGGCCTGCGCTGGCCCGTCGTCAACGGCCAGGAAACCAAGTGGCGCTTCCGTGAGGGCAGCGATCCCTACGTCAAGCAGGGCGCGGACGTGCAGTTTTACGGCTATCCCGACGGCAAGGCGCGCATCTTCGCGCTGCCTTACGAACCGCCGGCGGAATCGCCCGACAACGACTATCCGTTCTGGCTCTCGACCGGCCGCGTGCTGGAGCACTGGCATTCCGGCACCATGACGCGCCGCGTGCCCGAGCTCTACAAGGCGTTTCCCGAAGCCGTGTGCTTCATGCATCCCGACGACGCGCAGGAGGCCAAGCTCCGGCGCGGCGACGAGGTGAAGGTGGAATCCCGCCGCGGCTTCATCCGCGCCCGCGTCGAGACGCGCGGCCGCGACCGGCCGCCGCGCGGGCTGGTGTTCGTGCCGTGGTTCGACGAATCCAAGCTGATCAACAAGGTGACGCTGGACGCCACCGATCCGATCTCGCTGCAGACCGACTACAAGAAATGCGCGGTGCGCATCGAGCGGGTGACCCAGTCATGATGAAACGATTTGGCATAGCCCTGCTCGCCTGCGCCATCGCCGCAGCCGCAAGCTCGCTGACCGCGCAGACGGTGACATCGGGCCTGCGCGGCCCGACCCCGCTCAATGACGAGGGCGCGGCGCCGCCGATGCTGCCGAACCGCAACACCTCCGAGCGGGAGGTGCGCAACTATCCGGAGCAGCCGCCGGTCATCCCGCATTCGATCGACGGCTATCAGGTCGACCTCAACGGCAACAAGTGCCTGTCCTGCCACGCGCGGGCGCGCATCGCCGAATCGCAGGCCCCGATGGTCTCGATCACGCACTTCATGGACCGAGACGGCCAGTTCCTGGCCTCGATCTCGCCGCGCCGCTTCTTCTGCACCGAATGCCACGTGCCGCAGAACACCGCGACGCCGCCGGTCAGCAACGACTTCACCGACATCGACACGCTGCTGTCGCGTGCAAGCCCGGGTGGCCGGCGATGACGACGGCCGCTGAAGAGCCAAAAGCGCAACGCGGCTTCATCGCGCGCGCCCTGGATTTCGCGCTCGAGCTGTGGGGCGTGCTGTCGCGGCCGAGCACGGTCTTCGCGCTCGGCACGCTGGTGCTCGCAGGCTTTGCCGCCGGCGTCATCTTCTGGGGCGGCTTCAATACCGCGCTGGAATTGACCAACACCGAGAAATTCTGCACCGGCTGCCACGAGATGCGCGAGAACGTCTTCGCCGAACTGAAGTCGACCATCCATTTCAGCAACCGCTCCGGCGTGCGCGCGACCTGTCCGGACTGCCATGTCCCGCACAAATGGACCGACAAGATCGCGCGCAAGATGCAGGCGTCCAAGGAGGTCTGGGGCAAGATCTTCGGCACGATCGACACGAGGGAGAAATTCCAGGACAAGCGCCTCGAGCTGGCCGCGCATGAATGGGCGCGCTTCAAGGCCAATGATTCCCTGGAATGCCGCAACTGCCACAGCGCCGATTCCATGGACATCACCAAGCAGTCGCCGCGTGCCTCGGTGGCGCATCAGCGCTTCCTGTTCACCGGCGAGAAGACCTGCATCGACTGCCACAAGGGCATTGCGCACCATCTGCCCGATATGCGCGGCGTTCCCGGCTGGCAGTAACCACCGACTAACCTCGTTGCGAGAGGCGGGCGCGCCAGCGTACGCGGCTACCAATTCTCGATAACAAAAATTCCATTCAAGGTCTCATCTTACCACCCCATTATCCGCTGTTTAAGCTGCCAGCGCGATCATGCCAAAGGACGGCCGAAAGCCGTGCTTTGTCCACTGCCATGGCCAGAACAGCGTGATGCAGCCGCAGACGAATTCCATCATCGACGAACTCGAGGACGCCGTTCGCAACGGCTCCTCCGCCAAGCGTGTCGAGACCTTGCGACGGGTGACCGACCTGTTTCTCGACCAGGGAGAGCGTCTCAGCGACGATCAAGTCGAGGTGTTCGATCATGTGCTCTCGCATCTGGTCGCTCGGGTCGAGAGCCGCGTCAGGGCCGAGCTCGGCGATCGCCTTGCCCCGCTGGATTACGCGCCGACGGGAGTGCTCGAAAGCCTCGCCTGGGACGACGAGATCGCCGTCGCCGGCAAGGTGCTGACCGACTCCGTGCGCCTGAGCACCCCGACGCTGGTCGCGATCGCCAAGGCGAAAGGCCAGGACCACCTGCTTGCTATTTCAGGCCGCCAAAACCTCCCCGAGGACGTCACCGACGTGCTGGTCGAGCGAGGTGAGCGCAAGGTCATCAGAAGGCTTGCCGACAACACGACGGCACGCTTCTCCGAGGCGGGCTATGGTGGAATGGTCGCACATGCGGAGGAGGACGAAAACCTCGCCGAGATACTTGGGCTGCGGATCGACCTCCCGATCAAATTTCTCCGCGACTTGCTGCAGCGCGCGACCGAAGCGGTACGCGCGCGTCTCGCGACGATAGCGCCTCCCGAGCTCGAGGAGGAGATCAAGCGCATCCTGGCCACGATCAAGAAGCACGTCGCCCCGGACTCCCCGACGCGGGATTTCGCGATGGCCGAAGCTGCGGTCAAGCGAATGAAAGGTCTCAACGAACTGAACGATGCAGCCATCGGCAGGTTCGCCGAGTACAAGAAGTTCGACGAGGTCGCCGCCGCGCTTGGCCTGCTCAACAACTGCGCGCCGACCGAATTGATGGCAAGGGTTCTGGAAGGTCCCCGTGCCGACCTTGTCCTGATCCCGTGCAAATCGGCCAGCCTGAGCTGGACAACGGTCGAGAAAGTTCTTCGCAATCGCCCGGCGAAGCACCGCATCGACGACGCCACCTTGAAGCTGGCGTGCGCCGATTTCGGCCGGCTATCCGCAGCGACCGCAGAGCGAACACTTCGGTTCTGGCAGCTTCACGACAAGATCGAGAAGTAGCTCCGGGAGCCGCTGCCGAATGGCAAGGCCTGCAGGACGGGCGAGCCTTGAACCTGGAGGGGGAATGGTTAGTTTTGAGCGGATAGCGAATCGCACCGCGCGGTTTCGCCGCTCCTCAAGACAGATATGGCCAATTTCACCCCGCATCAGGATGCCGCGCTCAAGGCCGTCGGCGATTGGCTCAAGGCAAAGCCCGGCCGCAACGGCACGCCGCCGGTGTTTCGCCTGTTCGGCTTTGCCGGCACCGGCAAGACCACGCTGGCGCGGCATATCGCCGAGGGCGTCGACGGCGAGGTGAAATTCGCCGCCTTCACCGGAAAGGCGGCCCTCGTCATGCGCAACAAGGGCTGCGACGACGCCTCCACCATCCACTCGCTGATCTACCGCGCCCGCGAATCCGGCGAGGAGCAGCCGAGTTTTGAATTGTGGGACGACGCTCCGGCCTCGAAGGCCAAGCTGATCGTGATCGACGAGTGCTCGATGGTCGACGCGGAGCTCGGTCGCGACCTGATGTCGTTCGACTGCCCGCTGCTGGTGCTGGGCGATCCCGCCCAGCTGCCGCCGATCCAGGGCGGCGGCTTCTTCACCAATACCGAGCCCGATGCGATGCTCACCGAGGTGCACCGCCAGGCCCAGGACGATCCGATCGTGCGGATGTCGATGGACGTCCGCGAGGGCCGCGAGCTCGACATCGGCCGCTACGGCGAGAGCGAGGTGGTGTCGCGGAAAGAACTCGATCCCGATCGCGTCATGGGCGCCGACCAGGTGCTGGTCGGCCGCAACAACACCAGGCGCGCCTACAACATGCGGGTGCGGCAGCGCCAGAACATCGAGGACGTCTTTCCGGTCGCCGGCGACAAGCTGGTCTGCCTGCGCAACAACCGCAAGAAGGGCCTGTTCAACGGCGGCCTCTGGCGCGTCAAATCACGCAATACCTCGCGCTCGAAATCGCGCATCCTCTCGATGCGGCTCTCGCCGGACGAGGAGTTCGGGCACAAGGTCACGAAGGTCTCGGTACGCGCCGATTGCTTCGAGGGCGGCGTCGAGCAGATCGCCTGGGAGCAGCGCAAGCCCTATGACGAGTTCGACTACGGCTACGTGCTGACCGTGCACAAGTCGCAGGGCTCGCAATGGGACGACGTCGTGCTGTTCGACGAGAGTTTTGCGTTTCAGGATTCGAGGGCGCGGTGGCTGTATACGGGCATTACGCGGGCGGCGAAGCGGTTGAGCATCGTGGTGTGACCCTCCGTAGGGTGGGTTAGCCGAAGGCGTAACCCACCCTACTTCCCCGCCACAAAATAAAAATCCTCCCTGCCCGGCGGCGAGCCGTAGGTGAACGGCTGCTGCACGTGCTGGGTGGCGGCCCAGACGTCGTCGCGGACGATGTCGAACAGCTTTCGGATCTCGACCTTCGGCACCTTCATCTCGCGGGACAGTGCGGTGGAGAACGGGCTGTCGGCGCCGTTGTCGCCGTCGATCGCGGTCTCGCCGTGCTTGGCGGCATAGACCACCATGAAGCCGGCGCCGGGCTCGATGTTGGAAAATCCCTTGTCCACGAGCTTCAGCGACAGTGTGTGCTGCATCGACGTGGCAAACGGGTTGTCACGGCAGGCATCGAGGATCACCAGGCGCACCTTTCTGGCAGCGCCCACCGCTGCGATCACCTGCTCGAGCGCAACGGCTTGCGTCTCGGCGTCCTTGTCGACGGCGAGCTTGGCATCGACGGGAACGAGATAATTCACCCCGCCGATCTCGAAGCCGTGGCCGGCATAATAGACCACCGCCCAGTCGGCCTTCTCCGCTTCGTCGGCAAACGACTTCAGCGCGTCGAAGAACTTGTCGCGTGTCAAATCGCTGACGGAGATCACCGTCTGGAAGCCGACATCATGCAGCACGCCCGCGATCAGTTTCGCATCGCGCGGCGGATTGGGCAGCGCGTGGACGTTCCTGTAGGCCCCATTGCCGATCACCAGCGCGACGCGGCGCCCGTTGGACGCGCCCCCCGATATTTGCGGCGTCAGCGCCGCGAGCCGCTCCTGCGCAATCGTGCGGGCGCGGGCGACGTCGTACTCGTCGAAGCTGGTCAGCGCATAGGCCGCCGCGCGGTAGTCCGCGCGGGCCTGGGCGAGATCCTTCTTGCGCTCGTAGAGCTGGCCGCGGCCGGAATGAGCACGGACATTGTTCGGGTAGAGCTCGATGACCGTATTGTAGTCCTTCAGTGCCGCGTCGAGATCGCCCTTCATCATGTAGACGTCGGCGCGATTGTTGAGCGCGAACCCGTATTTCGGCTGCTTCTCGACGAGACCATTGCAATCGGCAAGGGCCTGGTCGAACTTCCCCATCAAGCCGTAGGTGGTGCAGCGATTGCCGGCGATCTGCTGGGCGGTCGGATCGATCTTCTCCGCCTCCGCGAAATCGGCAATGGCGCCGTCATAGTCCTTCAACAGCGTGCGCACACGGGCCCGATTGGTCCAGCCGAGCAGGAATTTTGGCGTATATTTGATCGACAGGTTGAAATCGTCGAGCGCGCTTTGCAGCGCACCCCGGCGCAACTGGATGGTGCCGCGATTGTTGTAGGCGAAGCCGAAATTCGACCGCTTCCGGATGGCGAGATTGTAGTCGGCCATCGCCAGATCGTCCTCGCCCTTGCGCTCATGGGCAAGACCACGCACGTTGAGGGCACCGACATTGTCCGGATCGGCCTCGATCGCCGACGTCAGCGTCTCGATCGCGTGGTCATAGTCGCGCTTGTTGATCAGCGCCTGCGCGTGAATGACCAGCGCGAGCGACTTGTCCTTGCCGGTAACCCTGTTGGCCTTGAGCAGATTCTCGCAAGCCGTCGTCCGCGCCTGGGTCTCGGTCTGGCGGTCGCGGCAGGCGGCGAGGTCGTCGCCGGGCTGGGGCTCGGCCGCGGCAATCACGACGCCCGGGAGGAGTATGGCGACTGTCAGGCAAACGACGCGCAGCATGTAGTCGGACCCTTACCACATCCCTCGGGTCGATCATTGACCGTCGGGCTTCATCAGAAGCCCGCAGCTAACACAGCGCTGCGCTTCCGTCACTTCCCCGCCACGAAGTAAAAGTCCTCGCTGCCCGGCGGGGAGCCGTAGATGAAGGGCTGCTGCGCGTGCTTGGTCGCGGACCAAACATCGTCCCTGACGATGTCGAACAGTTTGCGAATTTCGACATTCGGTTGCTGCACCTCGTGGGCGAGCGCGAGCGCGAACGGGCTGTCTGCGCCATCGCCGTCCATTGCGGTCTCGCCGTGCTTGGCGGCGTAGACGACCATGAAGCCGATCCCGGGCTCGATGTTCGAAAAGCCCTTGTCGACCAGCTTGAGCGACAAGGTTTGCTGCATGGTCGGCGCAAACGGATTGTCACGGCAGGCGTCCAGGATCACAAGGCGCAGCTTGCGCGCGCCCCCCACTGCGGCGACCACCTGCTCGAGCGCCACGGCTTCCTTCTCGGCGTCCTTGTCGACCGCGAGCCTGGCATCGACGGGCACGAGGTAATTCACCCCGCCGATCTCGAAGCCGTGGCCGGCATAGTAGACGACGGCCCAGTCCGCCTTCTCCGCTTCCGCCGCAAAAGCATGCAACGTCTCGAAGAACTGGTCGCGGCCGAGGTCGTTCGACAACGTGACCGTCTGGAAGCCGACGCCGCGGAGCGCGTTTGCGATCAGCTTGGAGTCGCGAGGCGGATTATTGAGTGCATGAACGTTGCGGTAGGCTCCGTTGCCGACCACCAGTGCAACGCGACGCTGCGGCCCGCGCGCGGCCGGCGATTTCGGCTCGAGGGCGGCAAGGCGGGACTTGGCGCTGGCGCGCGCCATCGAGGTGTCGATCTCGTCGAACGGCGTGAGCGCAAAGGCGGCCGCGCGGTAGTCGGCACGCGCCTGGGCCAGGTCCTGCTTGCGCTCGAACACCTGGCCACGCCCGGCATGGGCACGGACATTGTTCGGGTTGATCTGGAGGATGACGTTGTAATCGTTCAGCGCTGCATCCACATCGCCCTTGGCGAGATAGGTGTCGGCGCGATTGGCAAGGACATACTGGTTCTTCGGCTGCTTTTCCAGAATGCCGTTGCAATCGGCGAGCGCCTCGTCGAAGCGGCGCATCGCCGCGAACGTCACGCAACGATTGCTGGCGATCTGCGGAGCGTTAGGGTCGATTTTGGCTGCCTCGGCGAAGTCCGAGAGCGCGCCATTGTAGTCCTTCATCATCGTGCGCACACGGGCGCGATTGGTCCAGCCGACCAGGAGTTTCGGCGCGTACTTGATGGTCGCGTTGTAATCATCCAGCGCGCTTTGCCAGGCGCCCTTGCGAATATACAGCAAGCCGCGGTCGTTATAGGCGCCTCCGTAATTGGGCCGCTTCTGCAGCGCGAGGTTGTAGGCGGCCATCGCAAGATCGTCCTGGCCCTTGCGCCAATAGACCTGGGCCTGACCATCGATGGCGCCGACATTGTCGGGGTCTGCTTCGCGAGCCGCGGAAAAATCGGCGAAGGCGTGGTCGAAATCGTTCTTGTTCAGCTCCGCGAAGCCGCGCACGAGCAGCGCGACGGCCTTGTCCTTGCCGGAGATCCTGTTGGCGTCGAGCAGGCTGTTGCAAGCCGGCAGCCGCACCTGATTGCTCGCCTGCCGATCGAGGCAGGTCGCGAGGTCGTCGCCAAGCTGGGGGTCGGCAGCCGCGATCGTCGCCAAGGACGAGACGATGAGAACGGTCAGAACGAGGCCACGCCACATGTTGAAAAGGAAGCTCCAGCGCCACATGTCGTAAGTCGATGGTCGGCCCCCGGGGTTCATTGAAGCCGGATTTCCCCCGCGCTGCCAACCGGGTTCCTTATGCCTTGCGTCTTTCACAGACTCGTGTCCACCGCACTGTAACAATTGCCGGTCCCGCCCGTAACTGAGGTGTCTGAAAATGCCGGGCAGGCTGTTCGCCCGCCTTTAACCGCCCTAAACTGTCAGGCCTTCCGAAAGAGGATCCGCCATGCGCCGCTCCGTCCTGTCCCTGCTCGCCGCCACCACTGCCTTGACGCTAGCCTTTGCCGCACCGACCCGGGCCGCCGAAGACGCCGTTGTGATCCCCGCCCCCGCGATGGACGCAGCCCCCGCGAGCGGTATCCAGACCGCGGTCATCGCCGGCGGCTGCTTCTGGGGTGTGCAGGGCGTGTTCCAGCACACCGCCGGTGTCGTCAACGCGGTCTCCGGCTACGCCGGCGGCACCAAGGCGACCGCTGACTACGAAACCGTCTCGACCGGCCGGACCGGCCACGCCGAGTCGGTCGAGATCAAGTTCGATCCGAAGAAGATCTCCTACGGCAAGATCCTGCAGATCTACTTCTCGGTGGCGCACGACCCGACCCAGCTCAACCGCCAGGGCCCCGACACCGGCACGCAATATCGCTCGGCCATCTTCACCACCTCCGACGAGCAGAAGAAGATCGCGGAGGCCTATATCACCCAGCTCAATTCCGCCAAGGTGTTCAGCAAGCCGATCGTGACCAAGGTCAGTGCGCTGGAGGCCTTCTATCCGGCGGAGGCCTATCATCAGGACTATCTGACGCTGCACCCGAACCAGCCCTACATCGCCTACAACGACATTCCCAAGGTCGAGAACCTGAAAAAGCTGTTCGCGGATAATTACATCGAGAAGCCTACGCTGGTGAGCGCCAGCAAGGCCACAAAC
Organism: Bradyrhizobium manausense; assembly: GCF_018129685.1. Lineage (GTDB taxonomy): Bacteria > Pseudomonadota > Alphaproteobacteria > Rhizobiales > Xanthobacteraceae > Bradyrhizobium > Bradyrhizobium manausense_D. The sequence goes on along the minus strand of NZ_JAFCLG010000003.1, from coordinate 25,429 downwards.
TGATCTTTGAGATCATCGAAACAACGGGAGACCCATGCCCGACACCAGGACGAAAACCACAGAAACGAAAACCACCGACGACAAGGTCATCAAGAGCGAAGAGCAGTGGCGGCGCGAATTGACGCCGATGCAGTACGCCGTGCTGCGCGAGAAGGCGACCGAGCGTCCCTTCTCCGGCGAATACGAGCACGACCATCGTGCCGGCACCTATGTCTGCGCCGGCTGCGGCAACGTGCTGTTCGAGTCCGATGCCAAGTTCGATTCCGGCTGCGGCTGGCCAAGCTTCACCGCGCCGGCGGTCGAGAGCCATATCGACGAGGAGCGGGACACGACGCACGGCATGATCCGCACCGAGGTGCTTTGCGCCAAATGCAGCGGACATCTCGGCCATGTTTTCCCTGATGGTCCCGGGCCGACCGGCCTGCGCTACTGCATCAATTCGGCGGCGCTGAAGCTCGAGCCGAAATAAGATTGCGCCGCCGGGTTCCCCGATGGAACCCGGCGGGGCAATGTGCTTTTCTTCACTGGCGGTGCAGCCGTTGAGCGAAATCCGGCGGCCGCCAGGGAGGACACCATGACACTTGGGACCATCCTCATCATCCTGGTGATCATTTATCTGCTGGGCGGCTGGTCCGGCCGGATCGGCGGCTACGGCTATGGCCTTGGCCATTCCGGCATGGGGATCGGCGGCGTCATTCTGGTCGTGCTGATCGTCCTGCTGCTTCTTGGCAAGCTGTAAACCATACAAGTAGCTGATTTTACTAATCTTTCCGCGTCTGCGGACCTGCCATGCGTGGATTCATCATCTCCCATCGCAGGGGTCGCAATTTTGTCAAATCGGCTTATATTAGGGGGCGAAAATGACATGCGGCGGGCCCGCTCGATTGCGGCCCCGGCCCTCCCCAACCCCACGCGCTTAAAGCCCCAGAGAAGATCACGAGGTCTTTGACCATGCGTCCACTGCGTCCGTTCAACTTCAACACTTCCGCCGAACTCTTCCCCGCCGCCATCCGCAAGAAGAAGCGTGCAGGCTTCACCTATCGTCGGTTCGGCACCGCGGCCGAAGCCGTCCAGTTCGCGATGGAGCAGTTGCCGACGGATTCGCTGAACGGCGCCTATCTCCAGGTCGAGGAAGCCCGTTTCGACCAGAACGGCATCCGTTCGCTCTATGAGAGCGAAGCCTTCCCGCTGCCGCGCCGCCCCAAGCCGGCGCCGGCCGCCGAGACCGACGCCGACGCGGCGTAAGTTTCGCAAAGCTCCGATGCGGAAAGCGCGATGGCCGAAAGGCTGTCGCGCTTTTTGCGTTTTGGGGCGCCGCTCTTTCGCCTCCCTCGCACCGCTCTTGCGGGCTCTATCCTACTGACGCGGCTGCTTGTCGAGCCAGCGGCGCAAGAGACGGACGTTGCGCATGTTGGCGCGGAACATGACGTCGAAGGCGTCGCCTGCCAGCGGCACCAGGCCGACCACGCCGTCGACCGCGACATTGCCGAGCATGCGCGCGGTGATGTACCAGGGCGCTCCCAGCGCGCGGGCCTCGCGCACCAGCCACAGCGAGATCGCGGTGGTGATGATATCGCCGACGACGGGGATCAGGCCGATCAGCCCGTCGATGCCATAGCGGATGTTGGTGCCGGGCAGAATGAAGGCGACGTCGAGCAGCTTGGCGATCGCCTCGAGCCTGAGGATGCGCTGCTCGCGCGTCAGATTGCCGAACGGATTGCCAGAGAACTGGCCATCTTTTCCGAATTCGAAGCGAAACTCGCGAAACCCCTGTTCCAGGGTTTCAGGACGGATCTCATATCCGTCCTGGTCGATGATCGGCCCATCCGCCTTCCGGCCGGAAAGACCGGCGCGCGAATGCGGCCCGGAACCGGACTTGCGTGGCGCGAGAATGTCATCATCGGGCATGGTCATGGCCATCACGAAACGCGCGGGCGGCACCTAAGTTGCCGCGCCGCGTCCGAAGGTCGCGCACTCAGCTCGCAGCCGCCGCCGGTTGCGGCTCATCGACATAATGATGCACCAGCCAGGACGACAGCACCGCTGGTACGAAACCGACCAGCCCGTACAGGACGAACTGCACCGCGCCGGAATCCGACCCGCGCGAGCCGTAGGTGATTGCTGCGAGGATGAAGGCAAAAAGGCCGACCAACAGCATCCGCAGCCCCGGCCCGATCCGCCTGACATGGATCAGGATGTCGTCCACCGCGCCCATCATCAGCGCCGGCAGGAAGCCGAACAAATAGCTGTATTGCAGCGTCTTGAAGAACACCACGAACAGCTTGCCGACCTCGCCCCAATTGGTCTGGGTCCAGTAGCCGGACTGGTAGGTCGTTGTCAGCAGCAGCAGGAATCCGCCCACGAAGGGACCTACGAGCGCAAATACCAGATAGCGTTTCATCACGGACTCCTCGGACGCCGAGGCTTTTATAGCAGCCTGCCCGGAACCTTGAATAGCGGGTTGGGGGCCTCCAGTGGGAACAAGCGTCACGGCGAGGAGTTCAGCCAGGACCCTGAAATCGACCTCTCAAATGTGGAGCCACTGATGTCCCATAAACTGCTGTTGCTGGCGACGGTCACCCTCTCAGCCCTCAGCGGCGTGTCGAACGCACCCGCCTTCGCGCAGGGCCACATGGGGACACAGCAGGAGCAGCAGGCCTGCTCGCGCGACGCCTCGCGGCTCTGCCGCAAGGAGCTCGGCAATGACGGTGCGGTGCAAGGCTGCCTGCAAACCAACCGGGCAAAACTGTCGCGATCGTGCAGCAAGGTGTTCGAGAGCCATGGGATGTAAGATCGGAAAGTAAGATCGGAACGCGAGGCCGCGCCGGGATTTTGCGTGACGGCCGCGCAACAGCTGCGAATTCCTTTGCGCCGCCCATTGAAGCTTCTCGTCAATCGCGCATACTCAGGCCCGGGCGGCGCAGCACTTTTCGATTCGAATATCAAGAAATCGAGCGACCATGTCCGGACATGAGCTTCCGGCTATGGGCTTGCGACATGCGGCAGATCAAGCCGCGTGCGGCGTCCCAACAATCATGCGGTTCAAATCCGCGCAACCTGGGGGACGCATTTTTCATGACACGCTACCGGACCATCGCCACGCTGCTCGCCGTCGCCACCACCGCCATCGCTCTCCAGACATCCCCCGGCCTCGCCTTCTCGCCCGAAGCACAGCAGATGTGCTCGGACGACGCGATGCGGCTGTGCGCCAGCGAAGTCCCCGACATCCCGCGGATCACCGCCTGCATGGTGCGGAACAAGTCGCAGGTGAGCCCCGGCTGCCGCGCCGTGATGGACCGCGAAGCGGCGGCCACCGCGGCAGCGCGCAAGAAGGAAGCGGCCGCGCGGTAGGAGTCGCGTCATTCCAGGGCGATGCGGAGCGTCGAGACCGGAATCCATCGGGCAACGCGTGATGTGGAAAAACGGATTCCGGGTTCGTGCTACGCACGCCCCGGAATGACAGAGTGGTTAATCGCCCCACTGCGCGAAGGCGTCGTTGAAGGCGCGCTCGCCGGGAGCGCCCTTCTCGATGGCGATGATGGCGCGGCGCTGGTTGGCGTAGACCAGCGGCACGTCGAACCAGGAGCGCTCCTTCAGGAGCTGGACGTTGCGGGAGCGATCGGCGTCGACATTGGACAGGCCGACCAGGAAGAAGCCGTCGGTGACCTTGACCGCGAGTCCTGCGAGCGGCGTGCCGCGCGCTTGCTCGTTCGACTTCATCAGGATGCCCGGCACGTTGGAGACGCTGCCACCCGGAAAGTCCGGCGGCAGGACGAAGGTCAGCTCGGCCGTGTGACTCGCCGGCAGCGACGAGTCGGTGTTGCGGCGGAATGACATCGTCATCTTGAACTTGCGGTCCGGGATCTCGATCTCGGCTTTCACCGCAACGTCGGCCTTCTGGTTGCCCGACGCCTTGATCGGCTCGAGCCGCCACACCACCGAACCGACATATTGCTTGCCCTTCGGGTCGGACGGGTCCTCGTCATAGAGCACGACCTTCTGCGCCACCGGCGCGGCCGGCTGGTCGCTCGCCGAGGGCTGGCCGACGCGATCCGGAATCTTCGGCTTGCTCTGCGGCTGCGAGTTGTCCTTCGGCGCCTCCACCACCTGGGTGGGCGAGGACTTGAACAAATTGGTCGCGGTCTGGACCAGCTGCTTGCCCCATAGGATGCCGGCGCCGACCAGGATCAGCACGATGCCGATGGCGATCGCGCTCTTGAACGGGAAGACTGTCCCCCGGCCGCCCCGTTTCTTGGCATCGCGATCGGGCGCGATGCGTGGACGCGGCGACGGCGGCTGCGGCGTGTAGCGCTCGGCCTCTTCCATCGACTCGTCATACGAATAGGGCGCGTCGGGATCGGCGACACGGTTTTCCAGGCTCGGCTCGAGCCGGTCGAATTCCGGCGAGGGCGAGGGCACGTTGGCATAGGTGCGGCGCGCGGCACGGTTGGCCTGCGCGGCAGCGCCGCCGAGATCGTTGACGTCGGCGGTGATGTCGCGGAAGCCGCGCACGCCCGGCGCCGGCGGCACCGGCGGTGGCGGTCCGCCTTCCGGCGCGCGTCGTGCTGCCGGACGACCGGCCGGCGGTTCCGGCGGCGCCGGCTGGCGCGGTGCATCGAAACGCGGGGCGCGCGGCGGACGCGGAGCCTCACCCTGGTCGTCGGCGCCGAGCGGCGGGCGATCGTTGCGCGGTGGCGGCGCGGCCGGACGGGCCCGTGGCGGGGCGGCCGGCTGCGGGGCTGCGGGCGGGTTGTTTTCAGTCGCTCGGGCGCTGGCCCGGCGGAACGCATCGCCGCTGCCGCCACCACCGCTGCGGGCGCCGCCGCCGGAGCGCGACGCCTCGCGGGCGCGCTGGGCAGCCTCGGATTCGACCTTGCGAACGGCCTCTTCCAGCGACAACCGCTCGCGGGTGATCTCGGATTCGGAGAGCGGCGGCTGCACGCTGCGCAGCTGCGCGATCAGGGCCGTGCGCGCGCGTTCATAGAGCGCGCGCCGGCTTTCGCCGGGAGCGTTGGGGTCCAGGGCGGCAATAGCGCGGGCGATCAGCGGATAGTAATCAGCCATTTCAACTCAACTATACCCGCGTCCTGGTAAGAGATCGTTAAGCCTCAAACGGGTTTTGCACCAGGATAGTATCCTCGCGTTCAGGGCTGGTGGAAAGCAGTGCGACCGGGCACCCCACCAATTCCTCGATCCGCCGGACATACTTGATGGCCTGGGCAGGCAGGTCAGCCCAGGACCGCGCGCCCGCGGTCGGCTCCTTCCAGCCCTCGATGGTCTCGTAGATCGGCTCGACCCGGGCCTGGGCGCCCTCGCCGGCCGGGAAGTGATCGATCTCCTTGCCGTCGAGCTTGTAGCCGACGCAGACCTCGATCGTGTCGAAGCCGTCGAGAATGTCGAGCTTGGTCAGCGCAAGGCCCGTGATGCCACAGGTCCGCACGGTCTGGCGGACCAGCACGGCGTCGAACCAGCCGCAGCGGCGCTTGCGTCCGGTATTGACCCCGAACTCGCGGCCTCTGCGGCCGATCTCCTCGCCGATCTCGTTCGACAGCTCGGTCGGGAACGGGCCCTGGCCGACGCGGGTCGTATAGGCCTTGCAGATGCCGAGCACGTAGCCGACCGCGTTCGGACCGAGGCCCGTTCCGGTCGCGGCCTGCGCCGCCACCGTGTTGGACGAGGTGACGTAGGGGTAGGTACCGTGATCGACGTCGAGCAGCGCGCCCTGCGCGCCTTCGAACAGGATGCGCTTGCCGGCGCGCCGCTCGGTGTCGAGCAGGCGCCACACGGTCTCCGCATAAGGCAGCAGCTGCGGCGCGAACGCGGTCAGTTCCTTCAGGATCTCCTTGCCGTCGAACTCCGGCAGGTTGAGACCGCGTCGCAATGCGTTGTGGTGCGCCAGCAACCGGTCGATCTTGTGCGGGAGCGTGTCGAGGTCGGCAAGGTCCATCAGGCGGATGGCACGGCGGCCGACCTTGTCCTCGTAGGCAGGTCCGATGCCGCGGCGGGTGGTGCCGATCGCGGTCGCTGAATTGGACGATTCGCGCAGCGCGTCGAGCTCACGGTGCAGCGGCAGGATCAGGGTGACGTTTTCCGCGACGCGTAAGTTCTCCGGGCCGACCGCGACGCCCTGGCCACGCAGCTTGGTCACCTCGTCGAGAAAGGCCTGCGCATCGAACACGACGCCGTTGCCGATCACCGCCAGCTTCGACGGGCGCAGCACGCCCGAGGGCAACAGCGCGAGCTTGTAGGTCTCGCCGTTGATGACGAGCGTGTGGCCCGCGTTATGGCCGCCCTGGAAGCGCGCGACGATGTCCGCCTGCTCCGACAACCAGTCGACGATCTTGCCCTTTCCTTCGTCGCCCCACTGGGCGCCGACGACGACAACATTGGCCATTCGCGGGTAATCCTTCGAAGAATTTTCTCTATAGGCATGATCCAAACGGAAAACCGGTACCCACTTTTCCGGGATCATGCCTGCGCCCAGCCCAATTCCCGGCCTGGAGCCGTTCGTATGCGGGGCAGCCAACCGGATAAAGGAAGCAGCCTCTCTAGGCAAGCAAGAACGGGGCTTTTTTCGGGCCCAATATGCGATCCAAGCCTTTGATATCCCCTAAAAATCCGCCTTGCCGGAGGCCTTCTACGACGTTAGGCGCGAATGCGGCCGTCGACCACTTCGATGATGCGGTCGCAGCGCCGCGCCAGATCCATATTATGGGTGACGAGCAGGAAGCTCGTGCCGCTGTCGCGGTTGACCTGCCGCATCAGCTCGAACACGGCGTCGGCCGATTTGGTGTCGAGATTGCCGGTCGGCTCGTCCGCAAGCACGAGATCCGGGTTCATGGCCAAGGCGCGCGCCACGGCCACCCGCTGCTGCTGCCCGCCCGACATGTTGTTGGCGAGGTTGCCGGCGAATTTCTCCAGCCCGACCTGCGCCAGCAGCAGGTCCGCCCGCGCCTCGATCTCCGCCGATGGAAAGCCGCGATCGGCCAGCATCGGCATCATGACATTCTCCCGCGCGGTGAAGGCCGAGATCAGGAGATGGTACTGGAAGACGAAGCCGATGGTGTGCCCGCGCAGGTGGGTGATCTCGGTGTCGCCGAGAGCTGCGATGTCCTGGCCCTTGATCCGCAGCCGGCCCGAGGTCGGCTGGTCGAGCAGTCCGACGATGTTGAGCAGCGTGCTCTTGCCCGAACCCGAGGGGCCGATCAGCGCCAGGAACTCGCCATGGTCGAGCTCGAGGTCGATACCGTGCAGCACCTCGGTTTCCGTCGGCAGGCCGACATTATAGGCCTTGCACACGTTCTCGAGGCGGAGGATTTCGCTAGCCACGGATCGCCACCACCGGATCGAGTTTCGCGGCCCGCACCGCCGGCGCCATCGCGGCGAGCAGGCCGGTGACGGTTGCAAGCAGCGCCGTGTAGACGAACAGGCTGCGCTCCAGGATCAGCGGAAACAATTCGGTGCCGTCGGCTTGGCGCGCGACCGAGTGCCAATAGACCAGCGCGAACGCGCCCATGGCTGCGCCGAACAGCGAGCCGACGAAACCGAGCAGGCCGCCCTGAACCAGGAAGACGCGCAGGATCTGGCCGCGCGAGGTCCCCATCGCGCGCAGGATGCCGATGTCCTTGGAGCGCTGGATCACCGAGACGACAAGCACCGCCGCAATGCCGAATGCCACGGAGAGTCCGACGAACAGCCGAATCAGGGTGTTGGTGTTCTGCTGGGCCTGAACCGCGGTAAAGAACTGCGCGTTGGTCTTGATCCAGCTGTCGGCCTCGACCACGTTGGCGGCCTGGATGCGCTGGGCGATCTCCTCGGCCGCATAGATGTCACCGACCGTGATGTCGATCGTGGTGATGCCGCCGATCATGCCGAGCAGCGACTGTGCGGTGCGGAGCGCGACGTAGCAGACGCGCTGGTTGACGCTCTTGTTGCCGAGATCGACGAGACTGGAGACCGTGAGCACGCGCGTCGCGCCGGACGCCGCGCGAACGTTGAGCTTGTCGCCGACACTCGCCCCCAGGTCCTTCGCCAATTCGACGCCGATGATGATGTCCTCGCTGGTCAGACGCGGCTCGCCGGCGACGATGTAGTCCGGCACCTTGACGATCTTGAAATAGGAGTCCGGCTCGACGCCCGACAGGTTCACGGAGCGGCTGGCGTCACCCCGCACCGCGAGCACGGAGCCGAGAATCGTCGGCGACACCGCGACGATCTCGGGCATCGCCTGCATCTGGGCCCTGATCTTCGGCCATTGGTCGATCGAGATCACGCGCTGGCTCGGACGCTGCACCACCGCGTCCTCGATCTCGCCTGCGCTGTTGCGCAGCGGGCGCGCGACCTGGTCAGGCGTGAGCAGCTGGATCTGCGGCTGCGAGGTCAGCACGCGCTTGATGAAGTTCGCCTGCAGCCCGGCAAGCATCGCCGACATGAAGACGATGACGCCGACGCCGATCGAGATGCCGCCGATGATGAAGATGGTCTGGAGCCGGCCTTCGCGCAGAAAGCGCACGGCCATGGTCCATTCGAACGGCAGCCAGCGGTTCATTGCCGTATCGGCCGCACGCGCTGGCCGGTCAGAACGCCGGAACTTTGCGGGATCGCGACATCGCCGGCGGCGAGGCCGTCGGTGATCTCGACCTGGCTGTTGCCGTGCAGGCCGATCTTCACGGGCCTTTGGATGGCACGTCCATCCTTGACGCCGAGCACCCAGGGATTTCCCGACAGGACGTCGTGCACCGAGCGCAGCGGCAGGATCAGCGCATCCTCGCGTGCAGCCACTTCGATGTCGACCGAGACAGTCATGTCCTGCCGCAGATAGTCCGGCGCGTCGGCGACGGTAAGTTTCACTTCGACCGAAGCGCGCGAAATGTCGACGCCGGGATTGATGTAGGTGATCGCTGCGGAAAAGCGCCGGTCCGGGTACGCATCGGCGGAGGCGAGCGCACTTTGTCCGAGCGCGATCTTGCCGAGATTGCGTTCGTCGATCTGCAGCACGAGCTGAGCATTGCCGGCCGGCGCGAGCACGAGCAGCGCCTTGCCGGGCTGCACCACCGTGCCGCGCTCGACGCTGCGCGTGATCAGGACGCCGTCGCGCGGCGCCGTGATCGTAGCATAGCCGAGCCGGGATTCGGCGGTGTCGAGATTGGCGCGCGCCTGGTTGGCCTGCGTCTGCGCCATCACGTAATCGCTGCCGCCGGGGCTTGCGGTATAGACCTGAAACTCGGCCGAGCGCTTCACCGCGCTGGCGACATCGAGCGTCTTCTGCGCATCGTCGAGCGCCGCGCGCGTCGCATAGCCGTTGTGCTCGAGCGCTGCGGTGCGGTCGTAAGTCTGCTGCGCGTTGCGCAAGGTCGCATTCGCCTGCGTCAGCGCTTCCCTCGCCGACGGTAGCGTCAGTTCCTCGAGCTGCCTGATGCGGGCCTCGGCCTGCGCCACCGCGCCCTGCGCCTGCACCACGGCTGCGTTCAATTCGCGCGCCTCCAGCGAAATCAGCGGCTGGCCCTTGCTGACTTTTTCGCCTTCCTGCACCAGCACCTCCTGCACCGTGCCGGTGATCTGGCTGCCGATCTCGACCCGGTACGGGGTCTCGACATGGCCGCTGGCCACCACCGTCTCGATCAGGTGGCCATGTCTGACCTCGTCGACGACGACCGCGGGTCCCAGAATCATGCGCACGCTTTGCCAGGCGGCGAAGACCAGCAGGACGGCAACCGCCAGGATGAACCATTTGTGACTGAGGAATCCCGACCATAGCGCCGCAACGGAAAGCCGGCTGTTACGTTGCGGCAGGATGACTGTTTGCTCGACCATGACAACGCCATGCGAATCGCGCCGCACTGACCGACGGATCCACGCCTCGATTTCGATTGCTGGCCCGGCCAGGCCGGGGTGATCGTTGGCGACGCTAGCGTGCCGTCGGGATACGAGATTGCTTTAGGTCAATAGGTTACGCCGAATATAAGGGCATGTGGCCGCCACAAGACGCCTTGAAACCGGGAGCTTCGCTTGCTGGACAGTCGAACCCGCGCCGACACCAGGTTCTGGCGTTTATCACCCCCTGAGCTTGGCAATCGACTGGGCTGCGGGCTCACCGGTCTGTCGGCGGCGCAGGCCCGCGAACGCCTCGACCGTTTCGGGCCGAACAGCGACGCACCGGCGCGCATCGAGGGCGCGGCGCGCGCGATCCTGCGCCGCCTGCTCGAACCGTTGTCGCTGATCCTGCTGGTCGCCGGCATCATCTCGATGCTGACCGGCGACGACATCGGCGGGCTCATCATTGTCCTGATCCTCGCGCTGTCGATCGGCCTCGACACCATCCAGGAGGGCCATGCGGTCCGCGCCGCCGAGATTCTCCGCCGCTCGGTGGCCCTGAAGGCCGAAGTCAGCCGCGACGGCGCGTTTGTCGATATCGATGTCGAGCACGTCGTGCCCGGCGATCTGCTGCGCGTCCGCGCCGGCGACATCATTCCGGCCGACGCGCTGATCCTGGAGAGCACCGCCTTCACCGCAGGTGAAGCCGCGCTGACCGGTGAGCCCTACCCGGTGGCGAAACATGCCGGTGCGACGACCGGCCCCGACGACACCACGAATGCGCTGTTCCGCGGCGCGGTGGCCCAAACCGGCGAGGCGATCGCACTCGTGGTCCGAACCGGCCGCGACACGGTGTTTGGAGCTGCGGCCTCCGCACTGGCCGAGGCGCAGGCGCCCTCGCCGTTCGAGCGCGATTTGCGCGAATTCGGCCTCGTGATCGCGCGCGCCACGCTGGCGCTGGTGCTGGTCGTGCTCACCATCCGCGTCGTGTTCGGTCGCCCGGTGCTCGATTCGCTCCTGTTCGCCGTGGCGCTCGCGGTCGGGCTGACGCCGGAGCTGCTGCCAATGATCACCACGGTGACGCTGTCACGCGGCGCGCTGCGCATGGCCGGCCGCAAGGTGATCGTGAAGCGGCTGGCTGCGATCCACGACCTCGGCTCCATGACCGTCCTGTGCACGGACAAGACGGGGACCTTGACCTCGGCGGAGATCACTCTGGCAAAAAGCCTCGATGCCGACGGCAAGGACGACGCGCGCGCCGCGCGGCTCGGCGCCATCGCCGCAGAACTCGGCGGCGATCGCGGCGCGCTCGATGCGGCGCTGGTTGCGGGCCAGTCGGATGCTGCAAAAGGCTGGTCGCTTGCCGGCAGGCAGGCGTTCGATTTTTCGCGCCGGCTGGGATCGGTGCTCGCGACCGGTCCCGAAGGCGCACTGCTGATCGTCAAAGGCGCGCCGGAGACGGTGCTGGAATTGTGCACGACGCAGCGCAGCGGCATAGTGGACGACAAGGCACGAGCGGCCGCAATGGCGCGCGTGCATCAGCTCGCGGCAGAGGGGCTGCGCTGTATCGCCATCGCCTCGCGCCCCTGGAGCGACGCAACGCGCGAGGTCGAAACCGAGGACGAGACCGATCTGGTCTTCGAGGGCCTCTGCGCCTTCGCCGATCCGCCGAAGCCGACGGCCGCAGCCGCGATCGCCCGGCTCGCGGCGGGCGGCGTGAGCCTGAAGATCCTGTCGGGAGACGATCCGGTGGTGGTGAAGCGGCTCGCCGGCCTGGTCGGGCTCAACGCCGAGCGCGTGCTGTCGGGAGCCGACATTGCCGAGCTCAGCGACGAGGCGCTCGCGGTGCAGGTGCGCTCCGCCGATGCGTTCGGCCGGCTCGCGCCCGACCAGAAATCGCGCATCGTCAAGGCGCTTCAGGCCGGCGGCGAGGTGGTCGGCTTCCTCGGCGACGGCATCAACGACGCGCCGGCCTTGAAGGTTTCGGATGTCGGGCTGTCGGTCGACGGCGCCACCGGTGTGGCGCAGGCGGCAGCCGACATGATCCTGCTGGCGTCGGATCTCGAAGTCGTTGCCGACGGCGTCGAGGAGGGCCGGCGCACCTTCGCCAACATCCTCAAATATGTCCGCATGGGCGCGAGCTCGAATTTCGGCAATATGCTGTCGATGGCGATCGCCTCGATCGCACTGCCGTTCCTGCCGATGCTGCCGACGCAGATCCTGCTCAATAACCTGCTCTACGATCTCTCCGAGCTCGGCATCCCGTTCGACCGCGTCTCGACGCAGGCGACGGCGCAGCCGCAGGTGTGGAGCATGTCACGCCTGGTGCGCTTCGCCGCGATCATGGGGCCGCTGTCGTCGGTGTTTGACTTTCTGACCTTTGGCGCGCTGCTTTATTTGTTCAAGGCGTCGCCGGAGGAATTCCGTACCGCCTGGTTCGTCGAATCCATGGCGACGCAGATTCTGGTGATCTTCGTCATCCGCACCAACGGGCGGCCCTGGCGCAACTGGCCCGATCCCGTCCTCGCGGCCTCTTCGCTGATCGCCCTGTTCGCCGCGATGGTTCTGCCGTTCACGCCGCTCGGGACCTGGTTCGGCTTCGTCGCGCCGCCGCCGATCATGATGGCCGGCATCGCGCTTCTCGTCGTCGTCTATCTCGCCTGCGCCGAGCTGCTGAAGCCGCTCGCGATCCGCACGGGACCGAAGGGCTGAGGTTCCTGTTGCACCGCCCCGCGCATGATGGCGTTGCGCGGCGCGCCATTGATATCGGGCTCGTTTCCGTGTCTTTGGGCACGGCCGGGCCGGGAGCCCTGGTGAATCATGCGGGGCCATAACAATCACAATGTCCGCCACCGGCCAGACCACGAGCGCGGAGCCTTCCGGCCATGGCTGGATCGCCAACCAGCCTTATCTGCTGCTCAGCATCACCGCGATGTGCTGGGCCGGCAATGCGGTTGTGGGGCGACTCGCCGCCGGCCACATCCCGCCGGTGACGCTGTCCTTCCTGCGCTGGACCTTCGCGTTCCTGCTGGTGCTGCCGTTCGCCTGGAAGCACCTCGCCCAGGACTGGCCCGCGATCCGCGAAAAACTCGGCCTGATGATCGTGCTCTCGATCACCGGCATCGGCGCCTTCAACACCCTGCAATATTGGGCGCTGGAGCACACCCAGGCGCTCAACACCCTGCTGCTGCAGTCGGCCGCACCGCTGGTGGTGGCGCTTTGGTCGCTGATCATCCTCGGCATACGCCTCACCGCGGCGCAGGCCTTCGGCGTAGCTCTCTCGATGTGCGGCGTGTTCATCATCCTGCTGCATGGCGATCTCACCACGCTGTCGAACATCGCCTTCAACAAGGGCGATTTGATCTTCATCGTCGCGCTGATCATCTTCGCGCTCTACTCGGTGCTGACCCTGAAGCGGCCGCCGATCCACGGCCTGTCCTTCCTCGCCTTCACCTTCGGCTGCGGCGCGGCCTGCCTGATCCCGCTGGAGATCTGGGAGCTCACGGCGCGGCCGCTGATGAAGCTCGACGGGCCGAACCTGCTGACACTGTTCTACGTGGCGGTGTTTCCCTCGACACTTGCCTATCTCTGCTTCAACCGCGGCGTCCGCCTGATCGGTGCCAACCGCGCCGCGCCGTTCTTCCATGTCGTGCCGGTGTTCGGCTCGATCATGGCGATGGTGTTCCTTGGCGAGCTGCCACGGGCCTTTCACTTCATCGGCTTCGCGCTGGTGCTGTCAGGCGTGTTCGTGGCGTCGAGGAAGCAGACGAGCTAGCTCGACTTGAATTTGCTGTAGGCCTCGCTGGTCGCGATGATGACGTGCTCGGCGCAGCCGTTGACGCGATGCGGATCGGCATCGCGCTCGTAGGCTTGCGACGTCATCATGTCGCGGAATGCGGTGACCGACGGATAGAACACCAGCGCGACGAAATCCCATTCATTGCCGTGATGCGGGCCGAGCGCGACGACCCTGGCCTCGCCGGTCCACAGCAGCGTGCCGCCGCGCGCCTTGATCATGGGCACGGTAATCGCACTATAGCGCAGATATGCGTCCCAGCCGGAGCCGTTGCCATCAAGCGAGCGTGCGTGGAAGCGCATCAGGTTCAGCATCACCACGGGCGCATGCTGGTCGAGCCTGTCCAGGCCCTGGATGTTCAACATATTGACCGCCAATGGCACCTCCTCTGGTCGCGCCTGCATTGTAGCATTGCGACGGCGTGACTTGTGTCATAACGGCGATCCGGCGCAAGCTTCCATCCGACGCCAATGACCCTTGCCTCACCCGCGCCATCAGCCACGAATCCGGCCGGCTGGCTCAACAACCAGCCTTATCTGCTGCTCAGCCTGAGCTCGCTGTTCTGGGCGGGCAACATCGTGATCGCGCGCCATGTCGGGGCGCATGTGCCGCCGCTGACGGTGACGACGATCCGCTGGTTCGGCGTGTTCCTGATCCTGCTGCCGTTCTCCTGGCCGCATCTGAAGCGGGATTGGCCCGCCTTGCGCAAAAGTCTGCCGCTGATGCTGTTCCTGTCGCTGGTCGGATTTGCCTTCAACAACGCGATCTCATACTGGGCGCTGCAATATACCGAGGCGCTGAACGCGTTGTTGATCCAGTCGGCCGGACCGCTGTTCGTGGCGCTGTGGTCGCTGGTGCTGTTCGGCGTGCGGCTGACGGCCGGGCAGCTCGCCGGCATTGCGATCTCGCTGGCGGGCGTGCTGATCATCATCCTGCGCGGCGATCTGTCGGCGCTCGCGAGCATCTCGTTCAACAGGGGCGACATCATGTTCGCCTCCTCGCTGGTCGCCTTCGGGATCTACTCGGCGTTCATCCCGCGGCGGCCGAAGGTTCACCAGCTCTCCTTCCTCTCCTTCACCACCTGCTGCGGCGCCATGATGCTGTTGCCCCTGGCGATCTGGGAGGGATTGAGCGGCAGGTTGCTGCAGTTCGACACCATGACCCTGATGACGCTCGGCTACATCCTGATCTTCCCCTCGACGCTCGCCTATCTGTTCTTCAACCGCGGCGTCGCGCTGATCGGGCCGAACCGCGCCGCGCCGTTCTTCCATCTTGTGCCGGTGTTCGGCTCGGCCATGGCGATCCTGCTGCTCGGCGAAAAGCTGCAGCCGTTCCATTTGATCGGCTACGCGCTGGTGCTCGCGGGCGTCGTCATCGCCTCGCGCCAAGGCTCTGCGACGAGGTAATTCCGTACGACGGACACGGCACGGACCATCTTCCAGTTTGGGTGTGTAGCAGCTAGGTTCCCGCCAACGAAAAAGAGAGGGAACGCCCGAACATGCTGTCATCGTTCATCCGCGTGATGCGCACGATCGGCGCCGCCGCGCTGTGCCTTGCTGCTGCATCCGCCGCGCAGGCCGATAATTGGCCGAGCCGCAACATCACGCTGGTGCTGCCCTTCGCGGCCGGCAGCGGCACCGACACTACGACGCGACTGATCTCGCAACATTTGTCGCAGGCGCTCGGCGTCGGCATCGTCATCGAGAACAAGGCGGGCGCCAACGGCATGATCGCGGCGACCTATGTGGCCCGGTCGGCGCCCGACGGCTACACGCTGCTGGTGACCACCAATACGACGCATTCGGCCAATCCCTATCTGCTCAAGAGCCTGACCTACGATCCGGTGAAGGATTTCACGCCGATCGCGCGCACCGGCGATCTGCCCTTCATGCTGGTCGTGCACCCTGACGTGCCGGCGCGGTCAGTCGCCGAACTCGTCGCCTACGGCAAGGCCAATCCGGGCAAGCTGAGCTACGCCTCGGGCTCTTCCTCGGCCATCGTGTCGGGCGCGACCTTCGCGCACAATGCCGGTCTCGACCTCCTGCACGTACCCTACAAGAGCTCGCCGCCGGCGCTCAACGACGTCATGGGCGGTCGCGTCTCGATGATGTTCGTGGACATCCTGACCGGCCTGCCGCACGTCCAGGGCAACGCCCTGCGTGCGCTCGCCGTCACCACCAAGGACCGCACGCCGCTGATCCCCAGCCTTCCGTCGATGCAGGAGGCCGGCGTTCCCGACCTCGACATCTCGTCATGGCAGGGCTATTTCGGCCCCGCCGGCCTGCCGAAGGAGATCGTGACGCGGCTCAACGCCGAGATCAGGAAGATCGTCGAGAACCCGGAGATCAAGGCCCAGCTCGCCACGCTCGGCATGGACGCCTTCTCCGGCACGCCGGAGGAGCTCGGCAGGTTCGTAAACGAGCAGCTCGTGCTGTGGGAGAAGCTGATCACGAACGCGGGGATCGAGAAGCAGTAAGGGCAACTGCTCAATCGGTCTCCGTCATGGCCGGGCATAGCCGTCCGAAGGACGGCGTCGCTTCCGCTCGCCTATGTCCCGGCCATCCACGAGCATCCGCGCGCAGTCTTAAGAACGTGGATGCCCGGGACAAGCCCGGGCATGACGACGGAGCGGAATGCTCGCGGCTTACGCCGCGCGCACCTTAGCGAGGAAGCCGTCCACCGCGCTGCGTAGCGCGCTGGACTGGTTGTCCAGCTCGCGGGCGTTGGTCAGCACGTCGCCGGCGGCGGTGCCGGTCGCTTCGGCGGCCGAGGTGACGCTGCCGATATGGGCGTTGATCTCGCTCGAGCCGGCCGCGACCGACTGGATGTTGCGCGCGATCTCGCGGGTCGCCTCGCCCTGCTGCTCGATCGAGGCCGAAATGCCGGCGGTGATCTCGCTCATCTCGGCGATGGTCTGGGTGATGCCGCCGATCGCCGCGACCGCATCGCTGGTCGAGGTCTGCATCGCCGCCACCTGCGCGGAGATTTCCTCGGTGGCCTTGGCGGTCTGGTTGGCCAGCGCCTTGACCTCGGATGCGACGACGGCGAAGCCCCGGCCGGATTCGCCGGCGCGCGCCGCCTCGATGGTCGCATTGAGCGCGAGCAAATTGGTCTGCGCCGCGATCGAGTGAATGAGCTTGACCACCTCGCCGATCTTCTCGGCACCGGTCGACAGCTCCTGCACCGTTGCGTTGGTGCGCTCGGCGTCGCTGACGGCGCGGCTCGCCACTTCGGTCGAGCGCGTCACCTGGCGGGAGATTTCCGCAACCGAGCTCGACAACTCTTCGGCGGCCGCGGCAACCGTGCCGACATTGCCGGAAGCCTTCTGCGAGGCCGCGCCGACCGTTGCCGCACGCGAGGAGGCGTCGCTGGCGGTCGCGGTCATCGACTGCGCCGTCGACTGCATGCCGGCTGCGGCCGAAGAGACCGAGCGGACGATGCCGTTGACGCTGCGCTCGAAGTCGTTGGCGATGTCTTCCATCGCGCTGCGGCGTTCCGCAGCGGCGCGCTCCTTGGCAGCCGCCTCGCTCTTTTCGATCTCGCGGATACGGACCGCATTGTCCTTGAAGATCTGGACGGTCGCGGCCATCGAACCGACCTCGTCGCCACGGCCGACGCCGGGGATGTCACCGTCGAGCTTGCCGTCGGCCAGATCCTTCATGCGGGTCCCGAGCAGGGCCAGCGGCCGGCTGATGCTGCGGCCGAGCATCCAGGCGACGCTTCCGGCGACGATGACGATGCCGAGCATGGCGAGGCCGAGCAGCCAGTAGACCGGGCCCATCTTGGCGTCGATGTCGTCCAGATAGGCGCCGGTGCCGAGATACATCTCGAGTTCGGGCACGGCCACCGCGTAGCCGATCTTCCGGATCAAGCCCTCCTGGCCCGGTTTGGCGTATTCATAAGTCAACAGAATTGAACCGTTGGCCTTGGCGCCGTTCATCAGCTCCCAGGATAGTTTGCGGCCGTTGGTCAGGACTTCCATACGATTGGTGCCGATCTGCTTTGGATCTGGCGCCAACTGGGTGATGCCGTCATAGGACGTCCCGAACAGGTAGCCGGCGCCTTTATCATAGGTCATCGCGTTGCCATAGCGGCGAAGATCAGCCATTGCGGCCTCCTTCGTCATCTCGCCGGCATCCACCCGCTTCTTCAGCGCCACCGCATAGTTGCGACCCATCTCGACGATGGCTTTGGCCTGCTCGATGCGCGCATTCACCATCTCCTGCTTCATCAAATATCCGGCCAGGACTCCGGAGATGCACAGGCCGAACAAGGTGACGCCGACAAGGATGCCAAGCTTGGGTGCGATCTTCAGATTGCTCAACTTCAAGGGGTGGCTCCGGAGATGAAAGAGATGAGGGCGCGCGAGTGAATCGATCGAAATTGAATCAACTTTTAGTGCTCAACACTTAGCAAGTTACTTACGAGCCTCCTTAGTAGGCCCGATAATGCAGCCAAAACGGCAAATACCACCGCACTTGACAACCGGGAATTGTACGCAACCGGATCGATTTCGCGTAAAAGACGTAAAGGCCCGCCCCACAGGGGCGGGTCACAACAAGAACCGACAAACCAAATCGGGAGCAGGAAATGCCGAAATACAAGGTGGTGACGCCGAAGGGCGCGAGCTTCACGGTCGCGGGCAGCGATTATTCCTACGAGCGCGAGGCGCTCGATCCGATCGATGCCGAGATCGTCGAGGGACCGGCCAACGAGGCGGAGTTCATCGCCGCCGCAAGGAATGCCGACGCGATCTACGCCAAGGGCATTCCGATCACCAAGACCATCATCGACGCGCTGGAGAACTGCAAGGTCATCACGCTGGGCTCGGTCGGCGTCGACAGCGTCGACGTGAAGGCCGCGACCGCGCGCGGCATTCCCGTGACCAACATCCCCGACACCTTCATCGAGGAAGTCGCCGACCACGCCATGATGCTGCTGCTGTCAGGCTTCCGCCGCCTGGTCGAGCAGGACAAGATGGCGCGTACCGGACGCTGGAGCGAGGGCCGGCCGGCACTTCTGAAGATTCCACGGCTGATGGGCCAAACGCTCGGCTTCATCTCGTTCGGCCGCGTCGCGCGTGCGGTTGCGAAACGCGCCGCACCCTTCGGCTTGCGCATGATGGCCTACGATCCCTTCATCCAGGAAACGCTGATGTGGGACCACGGCGTCATTCCCGCAACGCTGAACGAAGTGCTGTCGCAATCGGACTTCGTCTCGATGCACGCCCCCGCCCGGCCCGAAGTGCATCACATGCTGACCGAGAAGCATTTTCGGCAGATGAAGAAGGGCTCGGTCTTCATCAACACCGGGCGCGGCGCCACGGTGGACGAGGAAAGCCTGATCAAGGCACTGCAGGAGGGCTGGATCGCCCATGCCGCGCTCGACGTGCTGGAGAAGGAGCCGCCCTCGCACAACAACCCCCTCCTCGGCATGGAGAACGTGACGCTGACCGCCCATGTCGCCTCGGCCTCGGCACGGTTCGACGAGGCACGCAAGCGCCGGGTGGGCTACGAATTGTCACTGGTGCTTCAGGGCATGTGGCCGGTAAGCTGTGTCAATCCGTCGGTGCTGCAGAACACCGCGCTCCGCCGCTGGCAGCCCGTCGGCATGGACCGCGGACCGAACAGCTAAGACGGCCGGCGCAAAACGCCCCGAAAGACCCGCAAGGGACTGACAAGAGACTGAAACGGCCCTTCACCGGCGATCAACGCCGGGAAGGGAGACATTACAGGGAGGAACTCATGAGGAACGACATCACGCGTCGTGATGCCTTGGCGCTGGGCCTGTCCGCTGCGACGTTCGCCGCCACAGGTGCGCCCGCAAACGCACAATCCGCGATCAAGGCCGCCGACGTACCGGCGCCCAAATGGGCGATCGAGAAAGGCGCATCGCTGAAAATGCTGCGACCCGTCCGCTTCGTCCAGGCCGACGAAGACGTGTTCCGCGCCAATGCGGCCAAGTTCACCAAGGACACCGGCGTCGAGGTCAAGGTCGACTTCGTCGGCTGGGAGGACATCAACCAGCAGACCGCGGTCACAGCCAATTCCGGCGCCGGCCCCGACATCATCATCGGCTTCTCCGATGCACCGCACATCTATATCGACAAGCTGATCGAGCTGACCGACGTCGCCGACTATGTCGGCAAGCGTTACGGTGGCTGGCTGCCGCTCGCGCAGCGCTACGGCAAGAAGAGCAAGAGCGACACCTGGATCGGACTGCCGTTCGGTGCAACCGGCGGCCCCCTCGTCTACCGAAAGTCCATTCTCAAGTCGGTCGGTTTCGACAAGGCTCCGGATGACGCGGCGGGCTTCCTTGACCTTTGCAAGAAGCTGCAAAAGGCCGGCAAACCCGCGGGGTTCGCTCTCGGCAATGCCGTCGGAGACGGCAACGGCTTCGCGGATTGGATGATGTGGTCGCATAACGCCTCGCTGCTCGACGAGGATGGCAACGTCACCATCAACAGCAGGGAGACCATCGCGGCGCTGAATTACGTCAAGGAGCTCTATCCGACCTTCATCGCAGGCACTCCTTCCTGGAACGACGTCAGCAACAATCGCGCCTATTCTTCCCAGGAGCTCGCCCTGACGGCCAATGGCGTGTCGCTGTATTTCTCGTTGAAGAACGACCCCGCGACCGCCGCGATCGCCGAGGATACGGAACACCAATTGTTGCCCAAGTTCTTCGCGCCGGCGTCGCCGATGTCGGGCTTGACGCTGAATGCCATGGTATTCAAGCACAGCCAGTACCCCAATGCAGCAAAGGCCTTCCTTCAATACATGCTGGAGAAGGACCAATACGAGCCGTGGCTCAACGCCAACAGCGGTTACTGGTCGCAGCCCCTCGCGGCCTATGCCGACGCCGCTGTCTGGAAAGCAGATCCCAAGGTTGCGATCTTCAAGGACACGATGAACAGCACCTATTACGCCGGCTACAAGGGACCGATTTCAACGGCCACCGGCGCGGTTCGCGCTGACTACGTCACGGTCCAGATGTTCGCCTCGGTTGCCACCGGCGCGGCCACGCCCGAGGCCGCAGCCGCGGAGGCCGAGCAGCGCTGCAAGCGGTATTTCAGGCGGCAGAAGTAACGGCCGACAGGCCGTCATTACGAGGAGCACTTGCGACGAAGCAATTCAGACTTTCACCGCGGAAACAGACTGGATTGCTTCGCTACGCTCGCAATGACGGTGGTCTGACTTCTCTGACTTCCAAGAACAGGACAACGACCCGATGTCCGTGACCACACTCTCTTCCCCGGCGCTGGCCCAGCGGCAACCGAACTGGCTGGTGCGCCTGTTCGACTACAAGCCGTTCCTCGTCGTGATGTGCCTCGCGCCCGCGATCGGGCTGCTCGCAGTCTTCCTGACCTATCCGCTCGGCCTCGGCATCTGGCTCGCCTTCACCGACACCACGATCGGCCGCAAGGGTGAGTTCATCGGCCTTGAGAATTTCCAGTATCTGCTCACCGATTCCCTGTGGTGGAACGCGGTGTTCTACAGCGTGGTCTATACCGGGATCGCGACCTTCGGGAAGTTCGCGCTCGGCTTCTGGCTCGCGCTGCTGCTCAACAATCATTTCCCGTTCAAGAGCCTGCTGCGCGCGATCATCCTGCTGCCGTGGATCGTGCCGACGGTGCTCTCGGCGCTGGCGTTCTGGTGGATCTACGATCCGCAATTCTCGATCATCTCCTATCTGCTGGTCGACGTGCTGCATTGGCGCACGAGCAATGTCGACTTCCTCGGCTCGCCCTGGCCGGCGCGCTTCTCGCTGATCGCGGCCAACATCTGGCGCGGCATTCCGTTCGTCGCGATCTCGCTGCTGGCCGGCCTGCAGACGATCTCGCCCTCGCTCTACGAGGCGGCCATGCTCGACGGCGCCAGCGCCTGGCAGCGCTTCCGCTACATCACCTTCCCGATGATGATGCCGATCCTCGCCATCGTCATGACGTTCTCGATCATCTTCACTTTCACGGATTTCCAGCTGGTCTACGCCATCACCCGCGGCGGCCCCGGCAATTCGACGCACCTCTTGGCGACGCTGGCGTTCCAGCGCGGCATCGCCGGCGGCGAGCTCGGCGAAGGCGCGGCGATCGCGGTGTCGATGATCCCGTTCCTGGTGTTCGCGACGCTGTTTTCCTATTTCGGCCTGGCGCGCCGCAAATGGCAGCAGGGAGAGGCCAATGACTGACACCGTCGCGCCCCCCTCCGCCGTGGCGGACTCCAAGGCCGCGCCAGACACCATGGCCTGGGATTCCGGGCTGCGGCGGCTGATGATGATCTATCTGCCGCTCGGCTGCTTCGTGCTGATCCTGCTGTTTCCGTTCTACTGGATGGCGATCACGTCGTTCAAGCCGAACGCGGAGCTGATGAATTACAAGGAACACAATCCGTTCTGGATCACTTCGCCGACCCTCGCACACATCAAGCATCTCTTGTTCGACACCGCCTATCCGCGCTGGCTGTGGACCACAATGCTGGTCGCTGTCGGAGCGACCACGCTGTCGCTGGTCGCGAGCACGCTGGCAGCCTACGCGATCGAACGCCTGCGCTTTCGTGGCAGCCCCTATGTCGGCCTTGGCATTTATCTCGCCTATCTCGTGCCGCCGTCGATCCTGTTCATCCCGCTCGCAACCGTCGTCGTGCAGTTCGGCCTGTTCGACTCGCCGCTGGCGCTGATCCTGGTCTATCCGACCTTCCTGGTGCCGTTCTGCACCTGGCTCCTGATCGGTTATTTCAAGTCGATCCCTTACGAGCTCGAGGAATGCGCGCTGGTCGACGGCGCGACGCGGCTGCAGATCCTGCGCCGGATCACGCTGCCGCTCGCGGTGCCCGGGCTGATCTCCGCCGGCATCTTCTCCTTCACGCTGTCCTGGAACGAGTTCATCTACGCGCTCGCCTTCATCCAGAGCGGCGCCAACAAGACCGTGCCGGTCGCGATCCTGACCGAGCTGGTCACCGGCGACGTCTACCAATGGGGCGCGCTGATGGCCGGCTCCCTGCTCGGCTCATTGCCGGTTGCGCTCTTCTACTCGCTGTTCGTGGACTACTACGTGTCCTCGCTGACCGGCGCGGTGAAGGAATAGCGCCGGAAGCTGATCGTGCAATCCTGATAGACCGCCCACGTCTTTGGTTCCACCTTCCACGACGACGGCGGGACCAATCATTGGCGCGTAATCGCCGCTTGAGAAAGCGAGAATTGCATGAACACGCCACAACCTCACGCATTGTCCCGGCGCGGCTTTTGTCTGTGTTGCGTCGGTGGCGCCGCTTTCGCCGCGACGGGGGGATGGCTCAGCCCCCGGCAGGCCTACGCGGAAGCACGCGGGATCGTCAGCCTGATCAAGGACAGCGCGGCGACATCAGAGATCGCGACCTACAAGCTGCGCAACAATATCAGCGTGCTGGAAGGATCCGGCGGCAACATCGCCGTCCTCACCGGACCCGACGGCAAGCTTCTGGTCGATGCCGGAATCGGCGTTTCGCGCCCACAGCTCAGCAAGGCGCTTGCCGGGCTCAGCGGCGAACCGATCGCGCATCTGATCAACACGCACTGGCACTTCGACCATGCCGATGGCAATGAATGGCTGCACGCCGCCGGTGCGAAGATCATCGCCCACGAAAACACCCGCAAGCATCTTTCCGTCGTGCAACGGGTCGACGACTGGGACTATAATTTCCTCGCTTTGCCCCCTAGCGCGGTGCCGGCCGAAGTCTTCGCCAGGGAACACAACCTCAAGCTCAATGGCGCATCGATCGCTCTGAAATACTACGGGCCCGCTCACACCGACAGCGACATCTCGGTCATGTTCGCCGAGGCCAATATCCTGCATGCCGGCGACACCTTCTGGAACGGCATCTATCCCTTCATCGACCATTCGACCGGCGGCAGCATCGACGGGATGATTGCGGCCTCCGAAACCAATCTTGCGGCAGCCAACAACGACACCATCATCATCCCCGGTCACGGCAAGCCTGTCAGCAACAAAGCCGAGCTACAGAGCTTCCGCGACATGCTGGTCGCAATCCGTGACAATGTCGGCAATCTCAAGAAACAGGGAAAGACACGCGACGAGACGGTTGCGGCAAAACCAACCGCCGCGTTCGATGCCAGGTGGGGACAGTTCCTCGTCGACCCCGGCTACTTCACCAGACTGGTCTACGAAACCGCCTGAGAGGCCGCGGTAAGGGAATAAAGTGCGCCTGCGGCGTTTGGCCCGGCTTCACAAAACTGCAATACGCGATCCGCATAAGGCGTCGTCCGCCAACAGGAGACGCCCATGCGCGCGAGTTTTCTCAGCACCGTCGCAACGATCATCCTCACCGCGAGCGCCGCGCTCGCGCAGAACGAAGGTGAATTCCCGGCCAAGCTCGCCGGCCACGTGGTGATGCCGGCCGCGTCATTCATCGACGCGCCGGCCGACGCACCCGCCGACCTCAAGACCTCGGGGAAATACACCACCGGAAAACGCGTCGACGCGCTCGGCACCGTGATGGGCAAGTCGTTCGAGCGTCCGACCGGTATCTCGCTGCCATTCAAGGGCCAGCCGCTGCAGGGACACTCCGGCATCAAGCACATGCCCGACGGCACCTACTGGGTGATCACCGACAACGGCATGGGCGCGCGCGCCAACTCGCCGGATTCGATGCTGTACCTCAACCGCTACAAGATGGATTGGGCCAGCGGCAAGATCGAGCGGCAGGAGACCATCTTCCTGCACGATCCCGACAAGAAGGTGCCGTTCCGCATCGTGCACGAAGACACCGAGAAGCGCTATCTCACTGGCTCGGATTTCGATACCGAAGGCTTCCAGATCATCGGCGACACCTTCTGGATCGGCGACGAGTTCGGCCCCTACATCCTGAAGGCCGACAAATCAGGCAAGATCCTCGCCGTGTTCGAGACCATCGCCGACGGCAAGCCGGTGCGCTCGCCCGACCATTGGGCGGTGGCGACCCCGGGCGCGCCGGGGGCGACCTACACCAACGTCAACCTGCGGCGCTCCAAGGGTTTTGAGGGCTTCGCCTCGTCGAAGGACGGCAAGTTCCTCTACGGCCTGCTCGAGGGCCCGCTGTGGGACGCCGACAAGAAGGACTGGGAGCGGGTCGACGGCAAGGAAGCATCCCGCATCCTGGAATTCGACGTCGCCGCCGAAAAATTCACCGGCCGCTACTGGCAATATGTGTTCGAGCAGAACGGCAATGCCATCGGCGACTTCAACATGATCGACCCAAGCGCGGGCCTCGTCATCGAGCGCGACAATGGCGAAGGCACGCCCGACAAGGCCTGCCCGGCGGGAACCCGCGGCGAGAACTGCTTCCCTGACGTCGCCAAGTTCAAGCGCGTCTACAAGATCGAGCTCTCGGACGCCAATGTCGGCAAGCCCGTGCGCAAGATCGGCTATATCGACCTCATGAAGATCCAGGACCCCGACAAGAAGGCGCGGAAAGCCCTCAATGACGGCGTCTACACCTTCCCGTTCTTCACCATCGAGAACGTCGATCGCGTCGACGACACCCACATCATCGTCGGCAACGACAATAACCTGCCGTTCTCGTCGAGCCGCGATCCCAACAAGGCCGACGACGACGAGTTCATGCTGCTCGAGGTCGCGGATTTCCTGAAGGCGAAGTAGGACGCTCTTTCCTCTCCCTCCCCCGCTTGCGGGGGAGGGCCGGGGAGAGGGTGTCTCGACAACGAAGACTCCCCCAGAGGAGAAAGCCCTCACCCCAGCCCTCTCCCGCTTGCGGGCTACGATATTCACACATCGCAGTTGAAGAGCGAAGAAATGGCTGATTCCATGTGGTCTTCCTGAAGAGGAGG
>NZ_JAFCLG010000029.1 GCF_018129685.1 Bradyrhizobium manausense | reverse complement strand
TATTATACGATCCGCGTCTCGATGTCGGCTGAAGAGGTCGCCAAGCTTGGTGATTCCAAGCTGATCCCCGGCATGCCCGTGGAAGCCTTCGTCCAGACCGGCGACCGCACCATGCTGTCGTACTTGTTGAAGCCGCTGCACGACCAGTTCATGCGGGCGTTCAGGGAGAAGTAGACAACCCCACTCTCGATTAATCATCATTCCTGAACTCGCTGTTCAATGTCGCATCGACGTATCACAGGCTAGGCGCATGTTCGTGGGTCATTGTCCCAACTGGCGAGGAAGGCGCTACGCACGATCATGAATTGCAGGGGCGCATGGCCTGGCGTCGCCGAACTTTTTGCGAGCGGTTGCCCTACGTTCATGCCAAGCAACCAGACCGTCGAATTGAGGGGACCTTCGTGCCTCATGCGCGCGCGAAGCGGTTCCGTAAGCAGCGAATGCTCGCGCAAGATGAGGGAACCTTCTTCGTTTCGGTAACGAAGGCGAGAACGCCCATACGATGGGCAGTCTGCTGCACCCCAAACCCCAATTTGAAATCATTTTTGGCACGCGCAAATCCGCTTCTCGTAATAGTGTGAGAAGTGAACTGCAAGCGAGCCATGGAGGATCGTCGAGATGACTCCTTTGTTTTTACTGCCCGCTTTTCTACTGGGTAGTATCGCAGGATACGCGCTAAGGGCGCTGCGCTCACATCGCCGCTTGGGACAGTATCGGCGGCAGCAATTGTACAGGCGTTACGTTTCGGATGGTTACGTCCGCGCTGATCGATCGCGATGAGCCTTGCGGACACTTCGATCGCGGCGAGTAACCTTTCTTGATTAGGTTAAATGCCGGCGTTAGTTGCCTGACGAGTTATTGCGCCTTAGAAGCAGCAAGCTGATGCAATTTTGCGATGAGCTTATTCCGTGCTTCTTTTGATGCTGACGATCTTCAGTTTTGCTGCGGTCGCAGGTTTCTTGTGGTTTTTCGGCCGGCGTCTAGACCGCGGGAAGGGGCCTTGGATATTTCGGTTAGATAGCGATGAACACGCTTAAGCGATCTGTTCCCCGACGATACATCGCCGATCATGCCGGCCACCGGGTCCTTGTCGGCCTTACGCGGGAGGAGACAGCCGAGTTTGAACATTTGGACGCGGATGTCCATGGAGTGCGTCAGCAACATGAGGCTGCTGACACGGCCTCAAATTGTCGGTGGACCGAACTCTATATACGGCACGACATCGCATGGAAAAATTGGCTCACATCCGAGAACAGCGGCAAGGCCGATTCATCGTTTGTTAACTAGATTTGAATGATCTTCGTCCCGGCTCTCGGGGAGACCTGCCAATGTTTCGACGATTCTTGCGGGCTCGCGCGCACAACATTCTCAGCTCCCGATCTAAGGACGCGCAATTCAGGGCCCGTTCTCCGGAGCGCGATCAAGACACGGATCAACAGCGGGTCGCTGCAATTTTGGAAGCGGTAGAGACGGCGCTCGGCCAGGCGGAGCGAGAGCATGCCGGCCTTAATCGACGCGTGGATGATGTTTTGGCTCGAGCGGCGGTAACGCTCGGAAATGGCACTGACGAATATCTTGAGCGAGAGTCGCTCGATAGTCATCATCAGGATCTGTTTGACGCCGAGATTGAAAACGGCCAACGGCGCTTACGCGAACTATCAGCCTCGATCTCGCATTTTAAGTTCTTGAAGACGGCCTTGCTCACCCGCTTCCCAGAACTGACATCTTCGGCGGCGGCCTAAGCACCTCAGCTCCCAATAGTAGAAGCCGGGGGCGCGCGAAGCTTTGCCCCCACAAGCTCAGTACAGTGTCCTGACCGTTTCGCTAGCGCATGCCAATCCGTACCTTGGATAGCTCCGGATACGCCCGTAGGCATAGTAAGGTTCATCGCGGGTCCGCGGGTCGAAGCTTGAGGGCAGATACTGGATCAACTGTCGGTGCCGAACGACGGTGACGGTGGGGCAGCCGCACCGGGGACCGCAGTAGGGATTTGGCCCGCGATCAATTATGTCCGAGGCCGCTACCGACCTTGGCTGTACCGCGTAGTCAGCGGCAACGGCCTGCTCGGTGACCAACAGGCTAAAAAAGCCGATAAGGGCCGCTCTGGCAAATTTCATGACATCCCTCTCTGCTGCTAACCTTACCGGCGGCTTCGCATTTCAGCAAGGGCACTCCCTAGTGCAATTGGACGGACCAACTGGGGTCAATTGTGCTGGTCGCTTGCTTGAGAAATGCGCGTCCATCTGAGTTTGACTGTTCGAAAGCCGCTCGGATCCCGGCGGACAGGTCTTGGCGTCGGGTTAAGATGACCCGGATATCGCCCTTGGCCAGCTCCTGCAGATCCGGATCTTTCACGGCTATCGTGGTTGCTGTCAAAATAGTCCGGGCCACCATGAGCCGGAAGTCGTTGGGGGCTGTGAGATAGCTGAGCTTGAGCGCCGAGCCTACAAGGGGCGTAGCATTGTTGAGCTGTGCCCTTAACAGCGCCAGGGACAGCCATAGATTGCCCGCATAGGGGGAACGGCGCAGCGCGTGCTCGATGACGGCCTGAGCTCGATTGTTTTCCTCGATATTGCGCGACCTGATGGCGTTACTCGAAATCTCTTCCGCGTACGACGATATGGCGCCGGGCGCGCTGGATAAGCCGCCAAACGACGAAGGAAAGATTCGTTCGCCGAGGTTTACTAGACCGGCTAAGCCCAGCAATCCGGCGGCTGCCAACAGTAAGATGCGAAAACCAGTTAAACGCATAATTAGATCGCCAACATGCTGTCACCCTGGATCGTGAGCAGAGTCAAATTTCCTGTCGCGTACGCGCCGGTATCTATGTTGGCTCTGTTCGAACGAATGTCAGGTGTTTGAACCGGAGTGTGCCCATGAACAATGTATTTCTCAAAGTTCTTTTCGTGCACTAAGAACTCTTCGCGTATCCAGAGCAAATCTTGCTCTTGCTGTTGCGCCAAAGCGACGCCGGGGCGAACACCAGCGTGAACGAAGAAAAAATCCCCGCAAACGAAGCGGGCGCGCAGCGCGTTGAGGAACGCCAACTGATATGCTGGAATCTTCGCGCGCAACTCCTCGATCAGTTCGAGCTGCTGCTTGGCGTCGGGATTCAATGGCGGACGTAAACCATACGAAATCAACGTTTGAATTCCGCCGAATTGCTTCCAGTTGGAGAACTGTGAAGGGTCGTTCAAGACCTCCAGCAGGAACGCCTCGTGGTTGCCCTTCAGAAAGATCGTTTCGTGGTGCTGGCTTCTACGCGCCAATAGCTCGATCGTTTCGCGCGATGCTGGACCGCGATCGATATAGTCCCCCAAGAAAACATGGATGGGCCGGATCGAGTTAGCCGTCGAAAGATCCCGGTCGATCACGGTGAACATTCGCTCGAGCTGATCGGCGCATCCATGAATATCGGTCATTGCATAAACGCGAATTCCCTCGGGAAGCGATGGTCTCTTCGTCCTCTGTTTTGATTTCGACCACCGCACCATCTGCCCGCCAGCCCAGCCCCAGAGATAAGTTTCGACTTCTCAGTTTAGAAAACAGGGGGCAATATGGTTAACGGGTCATTTGCCCGATTTTTCGAATTCGATTCTTATTCGTCGTCTAAAACGCGCAAAATTTCAAGGCCTTAGACCTTATGACTTGGGCCAATAGGGATATTGAGGGGCGGACGAACATGCGACAGAAGCTCATTTGGCTTGCGGGGATTTTGATCGGAGCCGCCGTGGGCTTGAGTCCTAGCTACGCAGGGCTCGTTGGCATGCCTATCGGACTTCAGAAGGCTGCACAGCGGATTAAATTTGATCGATTGACCATGCCGCCGATGGCCTACCTGCAATTTTGTGCCCGCTACCAAAATGACTGCCACAAGCAGAATATGTTTCGTCGGGGCCCTGTTCGTTTCACGATGGAGCGTTGGGCTGAATTGAAAGAGGTCAATCAACAGGTTAACCGGCAGATTGTCCCCGAGCGTAACGATCTTGGGATCACCGCGGAACGCTGGTTGGTGGCTCCGGAGCGCGGGGATTGCAACGATTATGCTGTTACCAAGCGGCATGAGCTTCTGGAGTTGGGGTGGCCGGCACGAGCGCTGTTGCTCAGCGAGGTCGAAATGAGGTCGGGTGAACATCACCTGGTTCTGGTGGTGCGCACGACCGGCGGCGATCTGGTACTTGATAACCTCAGTGCTGAAATCAAGCCTTGGTCATCAGCGCCCTATCGCTGGGTTCGGATGCAAAGCCCTGAGCATTCCAGAGTTTGGGCCACTATTGCATCCAACCGGGTCTAATTAGACTGCAAGTCGCTTCGACCGATGTGTTGAGCTAGACCCAGGCCGAGCGCGATAGCCAAAGCAACTTGAACAACCGGAGCGAGAAGGCTCGGGTCGAGGAAACTCTGCAGGCTAGCTTCCATGAGCAAGGTGGCGGCGGCGGCGGAATACGACGCGTCACGGCCTCTCTTCATCGCGGCGAGAGTAAGCGATCCAAAAAGCAAAATAACCAGGAACGTAACGATGGCCGCAGCCCACGGGCCCCATTCGATCACTATCGTGGATGTGGTGCTGACCGGGCCCGTGGGCACAGTACTCAATTCGCTATAAACCTGCGAAAGGGATTCAAAGGCTCCAACGCCACTCCCGAACGGGGGTGTGGTTGCCAGCATTCGTGTGACGATTACGATGGATTGTTGGGGAGCATCGACCGCCCAGCCTGCAAGTCCGGGACTCCTTTGGAAATGAAGGAGCATCATGGTCGACGCGCCTCCTACCAATGCCGAGACGAACAACAAAGCCAGCGACGGACGGACGTTCAACCTGCGCGCTAGCAACATGAGCAGCAGTGACGCTGAGGCAATACCCAGGGTCGCCCTATTGGCCAGAGGCCCCTGCGCCATTGCCCAGCCGGCGAGGACGGCGCCTAGAATGCAAAAGCCGTAGGGGGTAACAGCGCTGATCGGCGCTTTTTGAGTACGGCTCGATGTTCGCTCGTTGATCAACTTTGCAAACGAGATGACCAGGATCATTGTGTAGGACGACATCGCGAGCATTGCCGGCTTGGGAAGCGAGAAGACAGTCAGCGGCCAAGTCTCTGATATCAAGAAGCCCGCGCAGAGTGTCATCGTTGCGATCGTCAGCGCGGACAGGACTATTGCTGCGCGCCGGCGATCGCCCGCTACGATGGCCACCGAAATTGTAAGAGCGAGCATGCTCAGATAGTTCAGGAGGCTCCATATCGTCAGTGCGGGGGCAACGCTGATATGACCGGAGGTGCCGCCAATGAGCGCGTCCGAAGCGGTTGACCAGATCGGGTTCGCAAGCGGCACGAGTGGTAGCGGGATAGATTGAAAAATCATCCACGCGCATGGAAACACGATGCAGGGGAGAAGTGGTGCTATTCGTGGAAGCCCGGATTTCAGCGACGAACTGGCGCCCAATGCAACCGACGCTAGCAAGAATCCACTCAAAACTAACAGGGCATCTTTGACGATGTCGCTCGTTGCAACGGCGAGTGCCGGAAGTGCGGCGATAGTAACCAATATGATAAAGAACGCCGCCGCCACCTTGTTTGCTTTCCCAAGACTCGCCGGCCGCTCCTTCAGCGAAGCGGCTCAAGAAATACATGGCATATTTGGTGGCTTGGCGCAGCGGCGATTTTAACCTACGCCCTAATCGATCTGGTCAAGAGCCGGGCACAGGAAAAGTCAGTTCACTCGCTGAGCTGCTGTATCGCGCCGACCACCAGTCTGCGGCATGCGTTGGGATGCTAAAATCAGGCGCGTCGCCAATCCCGTTGCGTATCCAAGCTGTGGCGCGGCTGCCAAGACGGAAGCGGAGAGAAGCGCGGACAAGATGCCGTGGGAGGCCGTTAGGGTCATTAACGCGCCGATGAGTGCGCAGCCCGACATGAAGGCAATCGCGAAAACGCGAAAGCGCCACGCGAACACAGCGCCTGTCAAAAAAAGCAAAATCAAAAAGGCCAACATTGCAGCTCCCCAGCCATAACATCGCCGGGGCGCGCTAAAAAAACATGAATCAAATCACGATAATGCTCGCAAATGCTCCGATTACCTTGCGGAGCAAGCGCTACGAAGTGTTTGAAGGGCGCCTATCATGCCATCGATCGGCAGGACGCCGTGAACCGAACTCGGTCCTAGTTCTACTTTCACCGATAACGTGTGCGACTGGAGCCAATCTGGGGTGGGGAGGGGTTCTGCTTGTGGCAGAAGACGGAGAGAGCGACGTCCGGGTAGGACGGATGTATCGAAGGAGCGCTGCTGACCGTTGGCGGCAATCGTGATTGAGGGATGCGTCCCTGGGGGGACCGGCTCAAGAACAACAAGCATCACATCGACGCCGTTCGCAGCGCACCTCAGGCTGATGCCTGCCAGACCAATGTTCGATGCGGTATCAGCCTGGTGCATGATTGAGATTTGTTCTGGGCTCCCGATTTCGAGCTTCGTCCGAACCAAAGTCCACCCGTCTTGCAACGGCGTTAACCGGTTCGTCGAGGACAGCGCATTGGCGATGCCGTTGCTGCAATCGGATTGGTTGGAGCCGCCGGGCGTTAAGCAGGATGGGGGAAGCTGGGCCGAGGCTCGAAACGGCCCAGCAAACCCGAAAGCTGCGATAATCGCTAGATATCTCACAAGTGTACGCGCCATAGGCCGGCTAATTAACTTGACTGAATGAACAAAATTTTGGCAAAGACGGTTCACGGTAAATTAATCGTGCCTCGCGCTGCATCGCAACAAAATTCCGTTGCAATTTTATTCAAGAATCGTTTGCTTAACGTGCATTTGTTGGAGGTCGCCTTGAAACCCCACGAGTTCCATTCTGTGCGGCGGTCAGACAAGGTTCCAGCTTCTCCGCAGGCCCTTCCGGCTCCCAATCAAGATTCAAAGTTCCCGATCCTTCTACCACCTGCGGCGAACGATCGCGCCCGAAGCTGGACAATTCCGTTTGCTGCTTTGCGGCATCTTCTTGCAAGTTTTGATGCCTTTCTGATTGTCGCGGCAAGTTATTTGGGAGGGGGACTGTACCAAATCGCTGCCAATGGCAAATTTAAAAATTCGGAGCAACTGATTGGCGTCGGGCTTACGGCTGCGGTTTTATACGTCTTGGTGGGGCAATCGAACGGTTTCTACGAAATCCGTTCAACGTTATCCCGCCGGAAGGATGCGGGGCGCATTTTTGCCAATTGGATGCTGGTAAGCCTGCTGCTAGCTCTCGTGGCCTTTTTGATGAAGAGTGGGGCCGATTTTTCGCGCGGTTCCGTGGTCTCGTTTGAATTGCTTGCTCTGATCCTTCTCGTTTGGTCGCGGCATCATGTGAAGGGGCTTGCGGTCAGTGCGGTGGCCGATGGTCAGGTCAGCGGCCAGCGGGCCGTTCTCTTGGGCACGCGGGATGAACTTGCTGCGCTCGGCAATCATGAGCTTCTTGAGCGCTATGGAATCACGGAGGTCGATCGCGTTCCGCTCCCGCAAGGGAAGGGCAACGGATTTAGCATGACGGAGGATGAGGCCGCGTCGGTGGAAGACGCCGTCAGGATCGCGCGGGAGAGCGGCGCGGATGAGGTTGTTCTCGTGCTGCCATGGAACGAGCAGCGAAAGCTTGAGCTTCTGCGCGATCGGTTGCGGATCTCCCCATTGCCGGTGCAATTGCTGCCGGATCGTCAAATCCGAGCGCTGACTAAGAACCCGTCATATCGGCTTCGCCATTCGCTATCGCTTGAAATCCAGCGCGCGCCGCTTTCGTTTATCGAGCGTCTTTGCAAGCGCGCCCTTGATATTGTTGGGGCGTCGATCGGGCTTTTGCTCCTGACGCCGCTGATGGTCATGACGGGACTTGCCATTAAACTTGACTCAGTTGGGCCGGTGTTCTTCCGGCAACGCAGGAATGGCTTCAATTCCAGGCAATTCCCGATTTTCAAGTTTAGAACGATGTCCGTCATGGAGGACGGCGCAAATGTCGTTCAGGCGCAGCGACATGATGCCCGCGTTACCCGCGTGGGGCGTCTGTTGCGCCGGACGAGCATCGACGAAATTCCCCAACTGATCAACGTGTTGCGCGGCGAGATGTCTCTTGTTGGCCCGAGGCCGCACGCGCTCGCGCATGATAGTCATTATGGAAATCTGCTCTCGGAATATGCTTTCCGGCATCACGTGAAGCCCGGTATTACCGGCTGGGCGCAAATTCACGGGTATCGAGGGGAAACCGCCCGGGTTGAGCAGATGCGGGCTCGCATCGAGCACGACATCTGGTACATCAACAACTGGAGCTTGTACCTGGATCTGAAGATCCTGGTTCTCACATGCTTTGAGTTGCCCCGCAGCCGCAACGCTTATTAATCAGTTGCTTGCGATCGCTGCTTGCGCCCATCCCCGATGGGCGGGGTAAGGTTGTTTTAAGGTTTCCGCTCGTTAACTGTAACTGTAGCGCAACAGCCGTTCCGGGATTCTCGGCGGTCGGCGAATCCGCGTTGACTGAGGGGGCTATTTGGCCCAATCGTCGGTCTGCAATGTGGGGCTTATGGGTGCGAAGAAGCCTATCTTTTTGGGGAATTTTGGGGTTTCTGGCGCTTTCGGCGGCAGGGTGCTCGATCATGCCCATGTCGGGGCCCGAGGATCATGTGATCAAATCGGGTCAGACCCTGGCGGGGCCCGACTATGGCCTCGTTAAGCTTACCCCTGGCGTGGTCGATATCCTGAAGGAGTACGGCCCTGGCGCTCTTGCTGGATCGTTCCCGGACAGCCGACCGCCCCCGACCATCAAATTTGGCATTGGCGACGTCGTTTCGGTCACTGTTTTTGAAGCTGCGGCGGGTGGTTTGTTTATTCCGGCAGAGGCCGGTGTTCGGCCCGGCAATTTCGTCCAATTGCCCAACCAAAACGTTGATTCGCTTGGTAACATCACGGTGCCCTATGCAGGGGCCGTGAAGGCCGCCGGTCGGACGCCTGGTGAAATTCAACAGGATATTGTCAAGGCTATCGGAAACCGAGCAATCGAGCCGCAGGCGGTCGTTGCCCTGGTCACACAGAACACGTCCTTGATCAGTGTTTTGGGCGAGGTGAATAACCCCAATCGGTTTGCCGCTAATGCGGCAGGCGAGCATGTGCTCGATGCTATTACCCGCGCGGGGGGCATCAAGGGGCAGGGGTGGGAAACCTGGGTCACGCTCGAACGTCATGGAAAGCGCGCAACGGTTCCGTTTGGCGCGTTGGTCTATCAGCCCGCCAACAACATTTGGGTGCATCCAGAAGATACGATCTACGTTTATCGCGAGCCGCAGGTGTTCTTGGCTTTTGGCGCCGCCGGTCAGCAGGGCCAGTTCAATTTCGACATGTGGAAGATCAACATGGCCCAGGCCATGGCGAAGGCGGGTGGATTGCTTGATGCCCAAGCAGAGCCTGCGGGGGTGTTCGTCTATCGCCGTGAGCCGCGCGAGCTCGCCGAACGGCTTGGGGTCGATTGCTCTAAATTCGTAGGTCCGCTCGTTCCTGTGATCTACAATGCGGATTTCCGCGATCCGGCGGGGTACTTCCTAGCCACAAAGTTCGATATGCGGGACAAGGACGTTCTGTTTGCGGCTAATGCAGCCACGGTCGATTCTGCTAAATTCTTGCAATACGTGCGCGTCATCATCGCTACGGCGAACGACTCGGTTGTTGCGGCAAACAACGTTCAAATCCTCAGGATCAACTCAAAGCTGTGAGTTTGCTAACGGACAGGCTGCAGCGATGGTTTGGCGCTGCTTCCTTGTGGCTTGTATGCTTTTCCATTAGCTGCGCGCCGTTTCCATTTGGCTCGGTCGGTATCGGGGCCATTACGCTCTGGGTCGGAGTCCTTAGCGCGGCGGCGCTGCTGGCCTGCAGCCAACCGATCGGTCCGTCCCAAAACAGGCTGTTGCTCGGTTGGGCTCTACTAGCGCTGTGCTGGTCGATCGTGATTGCTGTTCAAATGGCGCCTCCTAATTTCCTTGGAGGGGTGCTCAACGATCCAATTTGGAAAGAGACCTCGCGCTTGCTTGGAGAGGACATCCCGGGATCGCCCTCAACTGTCAAAATGCAACCGGTTCTTGCGCTTGGTCCGTCGCTTGTGGTGTTCCTTGGCTCCGCGTGTGGATTGCTCCTCGGGGGCAGCGGAAGGCGCGGCAAAGCGGTCTTAAGGGCATTTGCTTGGAGCGGATTAGCCTATGCGATTTATGGGATTATCGCCCATATCGTCGATCCGACCAAAATACTTACCTATACCAAAGAGCAATATGTCGGAGAGCTTACGGCCACGTTTTACAATCGCAACACCGCGGCTATCTATTTTGGCTGTTGCGGAGCGGCGTGGCTCGCCCTGATGCTCGAACATATCAAGCGCCGGGTGGGGCTTGATCTTGATCGGGTTGCGCTAAAAGTCCTGCTTCGCTCACGACAAACGCTCTTCAATTTTGCCGCGCTCATGGTTTGTGTGGTGGCCATGTTCATGACGCGCTCGCGCGCTGGTTCGGTCGCATCGCTGATCGGATGGGGGGTAGTCGGAGCCAGCTATTTCCACCCCGTGCTGCGCTCAAGAAAAGGCATTCTGACGGTACTGGTCGGCTCTGTTGTTGGCGCCGCCATTGGCGTGCAATTTCTCGGCGGCGGCCTTGCGGAGCGCATTGGCGTCGAAGGGGTGTCTGATGAGGGGCGCTGGTACGCTTATCAATCGACCTGGCACATCATTCAATCCGCGCCCTGGCTTGGTAAGGGCCTTGGGTCGTTTCCTTGGGTGTTCCCGGCCTATCGCAGCCCGAACGTCTCGGTTTGGGGTGTCTGGGATCGCGCCCACAACACGTTGCTGGAAATAGCGGCTGAGGTCGGGGTTCCCATGGCCGCCGTTATCGTGGTCGCCTGGATCGTCATTGGCGCGCTGCTGGTCGGAAAGGTGCTGCGGCAAAAAGGTGATGTTACCGTCTCGGCGGTGGCTCTCGGCATGCTCGTCGCGGCCTCGTTGCATACGATGGTCGATTTTCCGCTGCAAATCCCGGCCTTTGCCTTGGTTTTTTTTGTTCTGCTCGGATGTGGGCTCGCGGCCCCGTTGACCCGGCGGGGGGCTAGATTAAGCACCTCCAAACAAACGCCGAATTGAGCCTTGCTGCAGCGCGAAGGTGGCTATCTTTCGATCTGCCCTTGCGGTAAAATTCAGTCAGAGATCGGAGCCCTGAGATTGGGTATAATCTTATTTTAAACACTTGGAAATGAACAACAAAGGTTGAGGCGAGGCGATGGCCAGCAAGGTTAAGTTCCGGTTTGGTTATGTTTCGTTGATGATGATTGGTGGATTTTTCTCGCAGGATGCATTCGCATCCTGCCTTCAGCCCGATAAGCAGGTGCCTGCACAAACGATCTCGGATTTTTTGGCGAATCCGTCGGCGCTGTTGGCAAGACCTGAGAACGCCCAAGGCGGCGGTGTCCTGATCGTCACGATTCGCGATATGGTCGCATCAAATCCCGCGACGTTGCCGGCCGTAATTGCGTTGCTCAAGAACGCGAACCCGGGACAACAGACGGCGATCGGCAGCGGGCTTGGTCAGGCCGCAAACCTCTGCAACGTTCCTGATCCTACGTTTGCGACCGACATCGGCATACAGTTGTCGCTGTCGAACTCGCAACTGGCGCAGACCAATTTCGCCGTGGTCACGGGTAAAGCAACCGGAGGCGTCGGTGCTGGCGGGGGTGTCTCGGGTGGAGGTGTCGGCAACGGAACCGGTCCTTCGACGGCGTCGTCATTCGGTGGAGGCTCCTCGTTTCAGCCGTTTTCTTCGTCTGGAGTACAGACGATCGGGACGAACTACTTTACGTCCAGTGTTACGGGCGCGTCCGGTGTGACCGACTCAAGCACCACGACAATCACCGTATCGAATAGCGTTAGCCGTTAGGGGCTGTGCGCGGCCGCGTCAAAACCGAACGTTCTGCTCGACCAGAACTGCGGTCAGAGGAAAGAGACTGATGCTTCAGGTTGGCCCGCAGACCTTCAAATCGAAAACCGATTCGCACGAACAGTTTAACGACCTCGCATCGTTCAAGGATCTTCTGCTCGCAATCAAGAGCTTGGTACGGCGGCAGCTGCCCTACATCATTTTTACGCTACTTGTTTGCGTGGGTCTTGCGTCCGCTTATGTTTTGACCGCTTCGAAGAAATATACCAGTACGGCAGCACTGATCATCGATAGCCGCAAGACTCAGTTGCTGCAGCAACAGTCTTCTCCCTTGGGCGTTGATACGCCGCTCGATTC
The DNA here is from genome assembly GCF_018129685.1 of Bradyrhizobium manausense. Lineage (GTDB taxonomy): Bacteria > Pseudomonadota > Alphaproteobacteria > Rhizobiales > Xanthobacteraceae > Bradyrhizobium > Bradyrhizobium manausense_D. Next base: position 47,728 of record NZ_JAFCLG010000029.1, on the reverse strand, counting down.
AGCAACCGTTGATAGTCAAGTTGAGATTATCACGTCGGAAAAAGTGGCGCTTTCTGTCATTAAAGACCTCGATCTCATCCACAATCCAGAGTTCACGGAGCCGGGATTGATCGGCCGTATAATTGGACCAGTTTTCGCTCTCTTGTCGGCCCCGGAGAGCGCGTCTAGCCAGTCCATTACGCGTAACGTTCTCGAGAACCTTCTTAAAAATCTTAACGTCAAGCGCCGCGGCCTGAGTTATGTGATCGACGTTTCCTACAAGTCCAGAGATCCGGACCTTTCCGCGCGAATCGCGAACGGAATCGCGGAGGCTTATTTCGTCGACGCGCTTGAAGCAAAGTATCAGGCATCACGCCGAGCGGCGACTTGGCTTCAAGATCGATTGAAGGAACTGAGGGCGCAGGCGTCTTCAGCCGATCGAGCGGTGGTTGATTACAAAGCTAAGAACAACATTGTGGATACCGGCGGGCGATTGCTGAACGAGCAGCAACTTGCGGAGACGAATAGCGCGCTGACAATCGCAAGAGCTCAGACGGCGGAAGCGCAGGCGCGCTACGACAGACTGACGGAAATTCTTAAGTCAGACGACGGCGATACCGGTCATTTCTTCAATGACATCGCGACGGTTGCAGACTCGCTGCGAAACGATGTGATCACGCGGCTTCGTCAGCAATATCTCGATCTTTCTGCGCGCGAGGCAGACTGGTCGAAACGCTACGGTGCTCAGCATCTTGCCGTGGTCAATTTGCGCAACCAAATGCGAGAAATCCGAAGATCGATCTTGGACGAACTTCGGCGTATCGGGGAGACGTATAAGAGCGATCTCGAAATCGCCAAGGCGCGCGAGAGTTCGGTGCAGGCCAGCCTTAAGGCCACGATTGACCAGTCCAATGATACTAGCCAAGCCCAAATCATCCTGAGAGATCTTGAAAGCAACGCGCAAAGTGCGCGCGCGCTATCGGACAACTTCTTACAACTTTATATGCTTTCGGTCCAACAACAATCGTTCCCCATGACTGACGCCAGGTTGATTACTGATGCGTCTCCGGCACTCAAGCCGTCGGATCCCAAGACATTGCTCATCATTGCTGGAGCTATCGTTGGCGGCGCGTTCTTAGGTTTTGGCGCGGGGTGGTTGAGAGATGCGCTTGATCAGGTGATCCGTACGGGACAGCAAGTTGAGGCCTTGATTGGCGTTAGCTGTGTTGCCGTGGTCCCTTCAGTGAAGTCGGCTCGCGGTCCGGATAGAGCATCGGCTCCTATTGTTTCGCGAGTCCGTTCAGCGTTGGCTTTGTCGCAAGCAAATGCCCCAGGCAGTAGTGGCCAGAGGCATGAGGAGAATGCGGTTCTAGATCAGCAAACGGGTGTTATCAGACTCGTCGAGGAGGAGCCGTTTTCTCGCTTCACGGAATCGATCCGTTCCATTAAGGTCGCCGCAGACGTTCATTTTATGGACGAGCAGACAAGAGTGCTCGGGGTCATCTCGGCCTTGCCAAATGAAGGCAAAACCACGATTGCCGCGTCGCTCGCAAAGGTCGTCGCGCTCAGCGGCGCTAGAGTGGTTCTTGTAGATGCGGACCTCCGCAACCCATCGCTGACCAGGACGATGGCTTCCACAGCCAAAGTTGGCTTGCTGGAAGTCGTGTTAGAGGGCAATCCGCTCGACGCTGTCCTGCTGGAAGATCCTGCGACCGGTTTGGCGTTCTTGCCGATGGTCTCTACTTCCCGAGTCGCTCAGTCTTCTGAAATCCTATCGTCGTCGGGAATGAGCAAGCTGATGGCCGCTTTGCGTGAAAGATATGAATGGGTAATCGTGGATTTGCCGCCATTGTCGCCGATTATCGATGCGCGAACGACCGTCAAACTGATCGACGGTTATCTTCTCGTAATCGAATGGGGGCGCACGCATCGAGAAGCCATCGGGCATGCTCTCAAGGACGCTCCGATGCTCGAAGGTAAGATTCTGGGCGCGGTGTTGAATAAGGCGGATATCGGCCAGCTCAACAGATATGATTCGTTCCGAGGCAACTACTACCAAGCTCGCTACTACGATCGGTATGGTTACGTCGATTGACGAACTGGATAGTCAGGAGTGCCGTTCTTTTCATAGCAATCCTAGCCGGGGCTTGGGTGCTTGGATTTGGCTTGTCTCAAATTCACGTTGCAAGCCTTGATGATCTTGCGTCGAAGATTATTCGTCGAGAGAATATTGACTACAGTGATATTGAATCCAGTAGCAAGGTTCTTAGACTTACGAGCGACGTTAGCCAGTGCTATCCAAGAGGATTGCATAACGCCGCGATCATTCGAGGTCGGCAGGTCCAGGTAGCGCTTGATAGTTCGGAGCCGGACGAGTTTGACCTCGAGCGGAACAGAGCTGTGCAAGGCATACGAAGGTCGCTTTCCTGCGCTCCGTCGGATTCATTCCTATGGTTCGTACTTTTTTGGCTTCAAAACTTCGAGCGGGGGCTGCAGCCGGAAAACATAGCGCTGCTGCGAAGATCATACGAGCTCGGTCCCTATGAGGGTTGGATAGCGCTGAAACGTTGCAAGGTTGCATTGACGGTCTATGCGTTCTTGCCCGACGATTTACGAGAAAACGTCCGAACCGAGTTTTCGGTGCTTGTCGGCTCAGGATTTGTGTACGATGCGGCGGATCTTCTCGTAGGCTCTGGCTGGTCTGCTCGCGACGATCTGCTGTTGGCGACTGCTCAAACGCGCGAAAAGTATAGGCGACAGTTGGCTAAGCGGCTTCGAGAGATGGGAATCGAAGTCAGTGTGCCTGGCATCGAGTTGCAGGAATGGAGGCCTTGGCAGGTCAACTGATAAAAGTCACCGGCAGCTCGATTTCCACTCGCAGCGCTGGAAGGCGTCGCAGACGCGCTCATCCCGGCAAGAGCCTTTCGTGCCAGGGGGGCCGACCGGGGTGACCTGGCTGGCTCCTATGCGAGGTGCGCAGGGCACTGCTGGACAAATTGGCCGAATATCAAAAGAACTCGTGCAGATTGCCTGCACTCGGCCATCGTTGCAGCTGCAGGTACAGGAGGCTACCGCGTCGTTTGCGAATAGTGCCAATACTCCGCTTGCAAAAACGGAAATCGCTACCCTCAATACCATATGTCACTCCCTTGGTCGACGATAGGCATCCAGCAATGGTCGCTCATCAATGGCTCCGAGAAGGTCGATCGCGGCCGGCAGAAGGCGTCGACGGAGCATGAATGAATAAAGTTCCCCCAATTTGGACCTCGACGTCTCCCCAAAGCGCTGCCCGCCCGGAAGTATGTAATCACGCTGTAGATCCAGGGTACTCTGCAAGGAGGCTCGGGTCAGTTGAGGTGCTCTCTCGGAGAGAAGCTTCGCAGATGCATTTGTATCTTCGTAAACGTTCTCCCAACCCTTTATCACTGCCCGCAGGAAGCGAACGATTACGGAGGGGTCTTTCCGCAGTGTTTCTTCACTTGTCGCGAAGAAGGTCCCAGGCACGTGCACACCGAAGCTTCTGGGGTCCAGCGAGTCGATTTGAGCGGCGGAGAGGGCGCTAGCGGAGGCCTGCATATTGAGTTTCGCCTCCTGCTCTGGTGGGGCATCGAATCCGACACTTGCAATCAACACATCGACACCACCGGTAAGAAGTTGATCAGGTCCACTATGCGGGACCTCCGTCAATCCTGATTTTGAAATGCCATTCTTTTCGAGCAGTAATTCAAGCACGATGGTTTCGCTCGTCGTGCACCGACAGCCGATCGATCGACCTGTGAGATCGGATAGAGCGTGAACACCGGAACCTCTCCGAAAATACAGTCTAACCGCACTGTCAGCCGCGTTAACCGCAAAACTGGTCAGCTTTATTCCCTTCGCTCGCATCGACAGAAATTTGTCGGCGGGCAACAAGTATACTTCTACTCTGGAGATGTCTTTCCTCAGATCATTTTCCGAGCCGTCGCCGACAATATTCAATGCGATGGCTTCGTCCCGGAATGCCCCCATCTGATCTGCGCGAAGGAGCCCGGCGATAGAGGGAACAGTTTGATCTACTAGCTTAAGAAAAACAACATCGGTCGCATACGATGGCAGAGGCGCACAACAAAAAGCGGCCAGCAGAAAAAGCCAGCGATAAGGCCACGCAAAACGGATTCTTTCAACTCTCGCCATGGGGCCGGCGCGCGCTCTCAAAAGTCTTCCGTATATGCATATCGGAAATCTGGCGTATTTGGAGCTATGCCCAGAATTTGCTGTCGGCGAGAATATGCAGTGACGGTCGTGCTGATACAATCAGTCGATGGATAGTAGCACAATCGGAGCTTTATCGGTTGGCTGCAAGCATTCTCGAGTATCAGCACATGTTCATAGATCGTAGGATTGACAATCTCCCGTCGCGAAAGGCCGTGTACCTTTATGCATGGCGTGTTATCTGGGGATTTGTGTTGGCGCGGTGGGCCGGCGGCGTCAAAACGGCCTCTGTCGGTTGAGACTGAAAGCCCCCCGGTCCCGCCGACGATTGGTGGCGATACGATTTGGCAAAGTCCCTGAGTGTTGAAGAGAAGAGCAGGGGCCGTTATCAAGACGAGCAACCAAGGAAGATGCTTCATATGCATCCAAGCCGTCCTATTTCGGGGGTACTCGGTGGATTGGAACGATCGACACAGCCAGTGTGTGTGGCGGGGCATTCTGAAGTGCAGACGGCGAGATTGCAATCCGACAGACCGAGCCGAGAGGGTTTTGTTTGACCGTGTCTGGAAGGCGCACAATGGCACCGACAGACAGCCCCTTTAGGGCGCCGACTTGCAATCAAGCATAAGCATTGGGAACCCTGTCACGAGGCCATGGTGAATGAAGTATCGCGCCGACATCGACGGCTTGCGAGCCGCTGCCGTGGTTCCTGTCGTGCTCTTCCACTCAGGCTTTCCCGGCTTCTCCGGTGGCTACGTCGGGGTGGATATCTTTTTTGTAATTTCTGGCTTCGTGATCACGCTGGGTTTGAAGGACGATCTCGAGGCGGGACGGTTCTCGATATTCAGATTTTACGTAAAGCGCATTAGGCGCATTTTTCCCGCCTTAGCTGTCACGATTTTAGCGACTTTCGTTGCTGCCTACTTCGTTCTTCTTCCCGAGGCGATGGTTGATCTCTCGCGGAGCATGATGGCGAGCGCCGCGTTCCTGTCGAATGTCTATTTCTGGAAGAGTTCATCATACTTCGCTGCCGACTCCTCGACCCGTCCGTTGCTCCATACTTGGTCTCTGTCTGTGGAGGAGCAGTATTACGTATTCATCCCCCTCGCGGTCTACGTCACTTACATCTGGATCAGATCGCGTTGGCTCATCGCTTTTGGCTTGGCTGCGATCTTAAGCTTTGGATTGAGCCTCTACGCCACCCGATATGCCGCCAGTGCCAATTTCTACCTCTTGCCTACGCGAGCCTGGGAATTGCTCATAGGGACCCTGCTCGCGCTGTTTTCGGAACGCATCGTACTGGGCCGGCGCTCGGCGGAGGCTGCTGCGCTCACGGGCGCGCTTTTCATCGCATATGCAGTCTTTTCATTTGACGAATCCACGCCATTTCCCGGTTTCAACGCCGCCCTTCCGTGCTTCGGCGCGGGACTTCTCATCTTCTCCGGAACCGCCGCGCCCCGAACCTGGATCTCGACCGCCTTGTCCTCTGCGCCCGTCGTTTGGATTGGGAAGATTTCATATTCCGTCTATCTCGTACATTGGCCCTTAGCTGTTCTCGTGCGCTCCGAGACTCTTGAGCCTCTGACATTAGCTCAGAGCGTTACTTTGGTTACTGCCAGCATTCTGTTAGGAGCTCTCTCTTGGAAGTACGTTGAGCAACCCTTTCGTCGTCCTCATTTCTGGCGCTCAAATGCTCAGACTTTGTTCGCCGGACTCGCCTTGCTACTGGTCTTCTTCGGCATAGGGGCTGCGGGGGTGGTCGAGCAGGGTTTCCCAGGACGGTTTCCTAGGTATGAGGCTAGAGGCTCGAGCCAGCATCGCTGGAACGAGGGGAGCTGTTTCTTTGAACCTCACGAAGACTACCGACGATGGTCGACAGAGCGATGTCAGTTAACGCATGGTGCGGCTGGACGGGTGCTGTTGTGGGGCGATTCATTTGCAGCGCAGTATGTTCCTGGCATCCGATTACAGGAAAACTCTTTTGATGTTTCCGTCTTCCAGTACACCTCTGCTGGGTGTCCTCCGGTCTTGACGTATTACTCCTACGCGCAGCCGCAATGCGCCGACTTTAACCGGCACGCGATTGAATTAATCAAGGAGCTTGGGGTGGTAGCAGTGGTCCTGTCGGCGCGATGGATCGATCTGCGGGCTAGGGGCGGTGTAGGAGCTTTGGAGAGCACGCTAGATGAGCTTTCCAAGATGAAGGTCGGCGTTTATGTAATCGGGCAGTCTCCGGAATTTCCCGCAGACGTTCGCGTTATCGGCTATCGCGCACAGGCATTTGCGGCAAACACGACGGACTCTTGGAGAATAGTCGTTCCTTCGGGATTCAATGATGAGTTGCGGAAGGTCGTTAAAGGCAAGGCCACGTTCATTGACCCTCTGCAGTCTCTATGTGCGGATCAAGAAGTCTGTCCATATCGAAAAGAAGGTCAGTACCTCTTCTCAGATTTTGGACACCTCTCCACGGTCGGATCGAGTATGGCGGTTCAATCTTATTTTCCAAAAAAGTTCCCGCAAGCGCAGGGCCGCCGGTTTAGTGTTCCCTGAATGCTCTAGTGAGCTGATCCGCGATCGGCTTGACCAGATAGGAGGCCATCGTCCGTGCGTCGGTTTGCACAAAAGCTTCGACGGGCATTCCGGGAACGAGCTTTACCTCGCCAAGCTTGGCTAATTCCTCGGGTGAAATTTCAATTCTGATTGTATAGTATGACGCTCCGCTTTTCTGGTCAGTCGCAGCATCGGCGGCTACAAGGCTCACCGATCCAAAAATCTCAGGTGTTGTGCGCTGATTGAAGGCTGTGAACCGCAAGTTCGAGCGTTGTCCAACGTGCACCTGATCGATGCTCTTGGGGGGAATTCGTGCTTCGACTGTCAACCTGTCATTGACGGGAACGATCATCATGATCGGCTCCCCCTTGTCCACCGTTCCGCCGACCGTGTGGGCGGTAAGCTGGTAGACAATGCCATCCGCTGGGGCTCGAATGTCGATGCGATTAAGCAGATCCTCGGCGGCAATTCGCTTCTCGGTCTGTTCTGCTATTTTCGATTCCGTTTCGTGGAGGTCCTTGGCATCCTCGCTTCGCAGGTCTTGATCGACTTGGATGATTTGAAGCTCGGTCTCGACCATTTTGCCTCGCGCCTCGGCCACGGACGACATGAGTTGACCATACTCACCTTCCAGCCTGGCATCGTCTCTTTCAAGCTGCGTCAAACGCGGCAATTGGATCAAGCCCTTACTATAAAGGTCTCGCACACCGATTAGCTCGCGTGTGACAAGATCGGTCTCCTTCTGCTTCGCTGTCGCTTGCCGGGTCTGCCCCTCCACCTGCAGCTGAAGCTGCTTAATTTTTTCTCGCAGCTGAGCTTTTTGGCCGGCTCTGGCGGCCGCCCGAAGCTCAAAAAAGCGTTGTTCGCTCACGAGGAGTTGTGCCACCTCCGGGTGTTTCGCGCTTTCGTTCTTAAGATCTTGCGGAAATGCGATCGATTGTTGGTCATCGCGCTCGGCTATCAGGCGCGCCTTCCTGGCACGAAGCTCGTTTAGGCTTTGGACTACAATCGCCAGGCTCGATTGCGTTTGGGTCGGGTCCAGGCGCAGAAGTACATCGCCGGCTTTTACTTTGTCACCTTCCTGCACGTTGAGCTGGGCGACAATGCCGCCGGTTGGATGCTGCACTTTCTTCGTGCTACTATCGACGACGAGAGAGCCCTCAGCGATGACCGCTCCGGACAGCTTGGCAGTTGCCGCCCATCCGCCGGCCCCGAGCACCAGGAAGCTGACGGAAACTAAGGTGGCTATGATGTGACGTCTTAGCGATGTATCAGTTGTTGACATGAGCAGCTTACGAAAAATGAGTTTTCAGACTCGGCATAGGTTTGCTTTAGCTCACCTGGCCGATCGTATTAATTCGTCGTATCGCGGCAGGTGCTGTGACTTGCTCGGACGGCGGGCGCGAAAGACGTGCGAGAACCTGGTTCTTTTCGCCGAATGCCTGAAGCCTTCCGTTTGCCATCAAAAGCAAGCTATCGAGACCGGCTAGAGCACTTGCGCGATGCGCGACAACAATCACGATGCCACCGCGCTCACGAATGCCCTCAACTGCGCGCGTGAGGGCAGCTTCACCGTCGGCATCCAAATTGGAATTTGGTTCGTCGAGGACGACAAGGAAGGGGTCGCGAAATAGCGCGCGTGCCAACGCGAGGCGCTGCCGCTGTCCTGCCGACAGGGCTTGACCACCCTCGCCGATCTGAGTCGAGTACCCCTCGGGTAGCCCCAAGATCATATCATGAACGCCCGCCGCCGCCGCGGCATTCCGAATCATCTTTGGATCGGCGTGTTGTTCAAATCGCGAGATATTCTGAGCAACGCTGCCGTCAAACAATTCGACGTCTTGCGGCAGGTAACCTATGTGCGTTCCTCGCTCGATTGGAGACCACTGATCCAGCGCCGCGCCGTCCAAGCGTACCTTGCCGCGGATAGGCGTCCAGACGCCAACAAGAGCTCTGACGAGCGATGACTTGCCGGAGGCACTGGTGCCAATGATGCCGAGCCCTTGCCCCGCCGAAAGTTCGAAGCCGACGTCGCTGACAACCACCTTGGGGATGCCGGGCGGGGAGAGCACGAGGCCCTCGACCGAAAGCCTGGCCTTAGGAGGGGAAAGAGGCAATCTGTCAGGCAGCGGCGGCACCTGGGTAAGAAGACCATTTAGTCTGGTCCAGGCCATTCTAGCCGAGCTGAATTGTTTCCACTGCGCAATGACCATCTCAAGCGGCGCAAGCGCGCGGGATGTCAGTATCGAACTGGCAATGATAATGCCTGCGCTAGCTTCCTGATGGATTACAAGATATGCGCCGATTGCAAGGATGCCCGACTGCAACGCGGCGCGCCATGCCCGGGTCAAAGCGCCAAGCCCGCTAGTGATGTCGGTGATTTGCTGATTGGCATCCATGAACTTTAGATTAGCTTGCTCCCAGATTTCGCGAATGCTCCGGCCCATCCCCATAGCCTCCAGAGCCTCCGCATTGCGAAGACCCCTCTCGGCAATTAGGCTGCGTGAAACGGAGAGTTGGCCTACGCGTTTAGCAGGATTGCGGGAGGCGTACTGCGCAGCAATAGTGAGCGCCAAAAGAATAATACCGCCGACGCATGCCGCTATGCCGATCCAAAAATGGAAGACGAAGCAGATCAGCAAATACATCGGCATCCAAGGGACGTCGCACAGCGCGGACGGCCCGGCGCCGGCCAAGAAAGTCCGCAAGTGGTCCAGGTCGCGAAGGGGCTGAAGCGATTCAGTTTTGATCTGCGCAAACAATGGCAATCGCATCAACGCTTCGCAAACGCGGCCGGCCAGGGCGTCATCGACTGAACGCCCAATTCGCGTCAGAACGCGAGATCTCAAAAGGTCGAGTACCCCCTGAAAGACATAGAGAAATGCTGCAATGACGCAGAGGCCGATCAGCGTTGGAACATTCTGACTCGTCAGGACGCGGTCATAGACCTGCAACATAAAAAATGAGCCGGTCAGATACAGAACGTTGATGCATGCGCTTAGGAGTCCAACCGCCACAAAGGCCGCGCGACAGGCCCTAACCGCCTCCAAGATTTCCGTCGACCCCTTATTTGATTGCATAATTAAACTCTAAGTCAGCTGATATTAAACGACCAGCACTTCTTTCTAGGCTCAAAATACACGAATGTTGGCACCCAAAATCTCAAAGAACCGCAGAGGGTCGAAACCGACTCTAAGTATCATAACAAAAAATCCCCGCGCTACGCGATTCGTAGCGCGGGGACCAAACAATGTAGTTAAATCCAGAGCCCGCGCTGCTTAGGCGTAGAACTGGAAATCGCCTGCGGCCTTTGAAAGCTGCTGTCCATCAAGCGAATGAATGTAGATCGTATAATCATTCCCCGAGGTCGTGTCGTGAATGGTATAGTACTGCGCGGTGGGATCCGAACCGTTACCCGCATAGTGCGCGAACGTCATCGTCGAGCCTGCGCCAAATCCGCTCAGGGCGACGAAATCGTTATCCGTTGCCGACCAATGGCCAGCGTTCGAAAAGTCGTAAATCGCATCTTGGGTTCCGGTGATGCCGGCATTGGCGTTCGCAAGCAAATCAGATGCCTTGATGACGAAGTGATCGCTTCCGGCACCGCCGTACAGCGAATTGACGCCGGTTCCGCCATCCAGGGTATCGTTGCCAGCGGCGCCATGCAGAGCATCATTGCCGCCGCCACCGTGAATGGTGTCATTGCCCGGCGTACCGGTCAAGCTCTGCGCCGCAGGCCCACCGTTGATCGTAACCGATGACGGAACGATCGGCTGTGTCGCCGTGCTCGCATTATAATTTCCATTTGTATCAATTGTCTGCGGAGGACCGACGGTCATGGCTAATTTCCTTTAATAGAGAACTGGGCGCGCTCACAAGGGGAATACCCCCCTTGAGTAAAACTTTATTAGAGCTTTTATGCTTGGTCAATCCCCTTATTGCCCATCCCCCTGCGTGAAAAACGCCCGGCTCCGGTCCCGAACGTGACGCTAGAATTGGATTTCTCAGAACCGCAAATGGACTGAATTCCGATCGCGAAATGTTTACGACGCGCCAATCGGGCGGGTGCGAGCCTTGGATCCTCGGGTCAGACGGCGAGCGAGGTTCATGGCTGGCAGCTCAATCAGGTTAAAAAACACTGCGGAAACGGCAATGGTAAGAGGAACAAACAGAACCAGGAGCAATACGGCAAAAGCTAGGGGGGGGCGTGCGAAGGTTTCAGCGACCGACATGCAGAACATCAAGACGAGCATGTGGCTGATGTAAAGCGAATAGGAAATGCGGCCCAGAAACTGCAGGGTCGGCCGGCGCATCGCGCTGCAGATGATCCATTCTATCGTACCCACTTCGTTTCGGGCGCCAACGATTGCGATATGAAGGGCTGCAATCCAAACAAGGATCGGTAGTGCATGCGGGAATGATATGCTGAAAAACAGGCCTGCCAATGAACTGCCCGCACGCAGTTGCGCTAAGGACACGTGTTCCTTCGAACTGGCCTTGGTCCAGACTGCGAGGCTCAGAAAGCCAAGCGCGAACAGGTGAAGCTGGGAGCCGACAAACGCTGCTCCGGCAAAGCGGCCGTAGAAACGAAAAGCAGTGACCAGCAGGCCCAACAGCACGAGCCGCTTCAAGCTAAATTTGCCGAAGACCAATGCGACCAGCGCTGGTGCGATTATGTAGTACTGCCACTCGACCGAGATGCTCCATGCCTGGCCAACAATGGTGTAGGGGAGGGTGGCGTCGAAGCTTGTAGGAAAGGCGCCCTGCAGAAGAAGCAGGTGTGTTCCGACGTGGGTAAGAGGGCGTTCCAAGGCTGATTGAATGAAGTGGACTCGCTCCAGGTTTGTCGGTGTAGGAGGGGCGAGCCGCAGGATATCCAGGCATTTGTCGAGCGATGCCCACGACCCAACAAGCACGACGAGATACGCCGGAAAAATGCGGAAGGCGCGTCGCAAAAGATAGGCGGAATAATTCTCGTTCGTCCGCAAACAAAGCGAACAGATAACAAAGCCGCTCAGAATGAAAAACACGTCGACGGCAAGTACATTGTACAAATCCGGACGGACCGGGCTAAAGCTGAGGCCTACGGCTGTTGCCCAATGTCCGAGCATCACCCACAACGACAAAACGCCTCTTAGAGCATCGAATTCCTTGATATGCGTCATTGAGTTTAGATTCTGTCCGAGAATTTACCATCATATAAAGCGAAGTTGCCGCCAATTGCCAGCGCGAGGAGGTTGCCTGCAGCCTGCTCCTTGTCCCGACAGCTATTCAGTACGAAGTTGTACCGAGCTACGCGTGGCCTGAGTAGGCTTAATCGCCACGATTTGTCGCGACCGAGTTGATCGCTCACCTTCTACGGGCTAGGAGTTGCCCTGCTTTGTCGAACATCGCTGCGGCCAGCGTTGTTTATACTGGTGAATGCGGCAATTGATGGTGGCTTAATGAGCACGGCAGATGCGGCAGTTTTTGGTGGTGCAGGATTTATCGGTTCGCACTTGCTGCGGCACCTTAGCGAGCAAGGAACCCACCAGGCGTTGTATAGTATCGACATTGCAGAGCCGCGGTTTCGAGTTCCGGGCGTCGTTTACATCACGCACGACGTTCGTTCTTCCGTCCCCCCGAATCTCGTGCCGCCCGGTGACCTCGACATATTCAACCTGGCGGCGGTCCATACAACCCCGGGCCATGAGGATTGGGAATACTACTGGACCAATGTACTTGGGGCGGTCAACGTCTGCGAATTTGCTGCAATAAGGGGAACTCGCCGGATTTTCTTTACAAGCTCGATCGCAGTGTACGGGCCGAGCGAAGAGCCGAAGGACGAAGATTCTGCTCTAGAGCCGGTCAGTGCCTACGGCCGCTCTAAGTTTCAAGCTGAAAGAATACACGTACTGTGGCAGCAAGAAGATGCGGAGTCGCGCCAGCTAATCGTTGCAAGGCCAGCAGTGATCTACGGTTTCACCGAGCGAGGCAATTTTACGCGCCTCGCCAAGCTGTTGGCAGGTCGGCGTTTTTTCTATCCAGGTCGCAGCGATACCGTAAAGGCTTGCGGTTATGTAAAGGATCTCGTCGGGTCCCTGCTTTACGTGTCGGACTTGCGACGAGGTGTCGCCATTTACAACTTCGCTCAGCCCCAACGAACCACGAGTAAAGATATCTGCGAAGCTTTCTGCAGCACGGCAGGTTATACGCGGCCCAGCATCGTCGTGCCCATTTCGCTCATGATGATCGCCGCCTGGGCATTTGAGCTCATAGGCAAGCTGGGGTGGCGAACGGATATCAATCGCGAGCGTGTGATGAAGCTTATGAACTCGACGAACATCGTCGCAAAAAGATTGCGCGAATGGGGATATTCCTACAAGTTCGACCTCCCTGCCTCCCTAGCTGATTGGAAAGCCGAATCGAGTTCTGCTGGAGCGTCCGATTTCACCTAGCGCTCTGCTTGCTAAGAACTGGCGGAGGAGGGCGGACTCTAGTCATTCCAGGTCCGCCCTCCATGCGGCTTCCCGTTGGAGCGTCGTGTTGTCACAATTGACTAACTAGGTCTTATCACTGCTCAGCATTGGAAAGTGCTTGCATGCTTGCAAACGTTCAAGCGCTCCGTGCCCTTGCGGCGCTCATGGTTGTGTATGTCCACTGTGAGCTTCTTATTCCTTCAATTCGGCAGGTTTGGCCATTCGTGGGTGACGTTCGCGAGGCCTTCGGCTCGGGTGTGGATCTCTTTTTCATCATTAGCGGTTTCATCATGGTGTATACGACCGGCCTCAAGCACTCTGGGCCGGTTGCCTTTTTCGCGCATCGCATCGCGAGAATCGTCCCGCTCTATTGGCTCCTTACCTTGTGTACGTTCGTTTTGGCGTTGATCCTTCCATCCGTGCTCGCTCATACCACGGCATCTCTTTCTGGTTTTGTGAAATCGCTGCTCTTCATCCCTTACACTAGGGGCGATGGCACGATGCGTCCGGTGCTCTTCCTGGGCTGGACACTGAACTACGAGATGTTCTTTTACGTGCTGTTCGCGCTGGGATTGTTCGTTCGCGAACCGGTGCCTCGATTGGTTGCTGTTGCGAGCCTGATCGTCGCGATGGTCACCTTCGGCGTCGTATTTCGAGAATACCTCTCGGCCCCTCTCCGGTTCATTACTCGTCCCATCATTCTCGAATTCATTCCTGGAATGATCTTGGGGCTGATCTATCCGAGGTTACCAAACTCGCAGCGCGCCACCCGTCTCGCCATGGTTGCTTTGCCCTGCGGTTTCATCGCTTTAATACTCGCCGCCCATCTAAACAACTCAGTCTGGCCGCTGACGGCTATACCGGCCACTGGATTGATGGTCGCTGCGCTGGTGTTGGAACGCGCCGGCGTTAGTGCAACAGGCGATAGCTTGCAACTGATCGGAGCAGCCAGCTATTCGCTCTACTTGAGCCACCCGTTTGTTACGCAAGGCGTAAGTAAGCTGGCCGCCTCTTCGGGTTTATTGGCGTCGTCGCTGGCTTCAGCGATCTTGATTATCTTGGCCTACGGCCTCTCTATAATCGCGGGTATTGCGATTTATCGCTTCATTGAGCGGCCTCTTTCGACCAGAGCGAGGCGCCTCCTGGAGTCCAATCGGATCAAGTCAGGCGCTCGAAATTGAGCCGATCCGCGCTGAGCGGCGGTGTCTTGACGCCGCACTGCGGAGCCGACTGCTGATGCTCGTCGAGCCGGGGTGGCCGCTCTTGTTCGGCGCAGACGAAGCGACAGTCGTGTCCTTTGCCCGATGTCATGGGTACGCCGCCTCTCCAGCCTCGTAGGCCCGCAAGCTGTCTATGCCATCGAGCTCCGAACTTCGGTGCGCGGCAAACGCGCCGATTTGGTTGCCTTCAGGCTAATTGGTTTGGTTGACAAACGGTACGATCCGCAAATTGCCGCCCTTTTGTCCGTTGGAATACGGGAGGCAGTTTCGAGGTGATTAACATCGTGGACCAAACTGCGGCTTCTCCGAAACTTGAACTTAATTCGACGCCTGTACGAATGAGGCCAGAAAAAAGTTCGTGCAGGTGGAGAAAAATGGCTAAGGCGTCGGCGTTTCATGATTTTCAGGATCAGTTGGCTCTGTTGAGCTCGGACGTTCCGAGTGCCAATCATTTCATGGCAACCGCCCAGACCCAGGTCATCGTGGGAAAGTCAGGTGGTAACATCATCCGTGGTAACGGCCACGATACGCTCGTGGGGGGAAATGGGGATGACACATATTACGTATATTCGTCATCCGACAAGGTCGTAGAACTTCCAGGCGGGGGTATCGATACGGTCGTTGCAACAGTTAATTCGGCCTCCTACACTCTGCCCGAGAACGTAGAGAACCTTACGATAACCGGCACAAATGCAACCGGTTATGGAAACGGTTTGCAGAACCTTATGGTTGCCAATGGTCCTGGCGCCATCACCTTGGACGGGATGGGGGGAAATGACGTGCTAGTCGGAGGAGCAGGACCTGACACATTCGTCATGTCGAAGGGGTACGGCAGCGAAGTCATCTACAATTTCGACACGACCAAGGATCAGGTCAGAATCTCGGGATTCCAAGCGTTTGATTTCAAATCACTCAAAGCCGACATGAGTCAGGTCGGCAATGACGTGGTGATCAAGCTCGGCGCTACTGACTCAGTCATTTTGCGTAACGTCAATGAGACGCAACTGAGCGCCAAGAATTTCGAATTTCCGATTGATTTGTCGAAGATGAAACTCACCTTCGATGATGAGTTCAATACGTTCAGTGCATCGGCCGACGGCAATGGCACCGTCTGGCAAACGAAGTACGTGAGCGCCCGAACGATCTCTGCAAACCACGAGGCGGAGTATTATTCAGATGCTTCCGTAGGCGTTAATCCGTTCAAGGACAGCGGGGGAGTTCTGTCCATTACGGCTGCGCCTGCGGCAGCAGGATCCGTGCCGGCCGGCTCCGGGCTGACCTACACTTCCGGAGTCATCACGACGGCGCATTCCTTCGCGCAACTCTACGGCTACTTCGAGGCCAAGGTGGAGCTCCCGTCCGGCGCGGGCTTCTGGCCAGCGTTTTGGTTGTTGCCCGCTGACGGCAGCTGGCCGCCGGAGTTGGATGTTTTTGAACAACTCGGACAGCAGGCGTCGACGCTATATCTGTCCACCCACTCAAAGGTTGGTGGTCCGAACGTCGTCAATACCGTTGTCGCCGATGTGGCGAACACCACTACTGAATACCACACCTACGGCGTGGATTGGGAGAAGGACTTCGTCACCTACTATGTGGACGGGGTGGCTGTCGGCAAGATCACGACTCCAGCCGACATGAACAAGCCCATGTACATGCTGCTCAACCTCGCGGTTGGCGCGAACGGCAGTTGGCCGGGGGCTGCAGACGGCCATTCCAGTGCGAGCATGAAGATCGACTACGTCAAGGCTTACGCTTCGGCGGACAGCACATACGCAACTTCGGCGGCGGTGTCGGCTTCAACCTATTCGACTGATGCGAGCGTCCAGACCGGGAGCGCTGGTCACAAGGCGCCCTCAACGATGGCTGACCTCTACTCGGCGACCGGCAGCAAGCTGGCGGAAGATGCCGCGCACGGGGTGTTGGCGAACGACAAGGACCTGAATGGGGTCGCTCTCTCGGCAAAATTGGGCTCCGCGGCCTCTCACGGTGTCGTCCAGCTGAACGCTGATGGCTCTTTCCTGTATACCGCCAAGGATGGTTTCGCCGGAACCGACAGCTTCACCTACATTGCGTACGACCAATTCAGCCAGTCGGCGGCCACCACGGTGAATATCGCGGTCGCCGCGACTGTGTCCGGCGATGGCGTGAAGGGTGCGGTAAACCTCGCGCCTAACAACGTTGCGACCGGGCTGGTCTATTCCGCCGGGAGCGGCGATAAAACCATCGATACTGGAAACGGGAACGTGGCGATCGATTCCGGATCCGGGAACAACAAGATTCATCTCGGAAGTGGCACAGACGTCGTCACATTTGGATCTGGCATCTCAAACGTTTCGGCGGGATCCGGCCAGGACACGTTTATCTTCGACGGCGGCAGGATGCCCAAGGGCAGTGTGGGTGGACAGGTCGACACCATTCTCTATTTCCAGGGCACAGATGGCTCAAACAGCCACGACCTGCTCAAGTTCAAGAATTTTGCGGCTGGATCTGATCTGGCCTTCAAGGGATATGTCAGCGCGGCCTCCCACCAGACGCAAAGCTATAACGTCGTGGATGCCGCTGGCCACGTTGAAGGGACCTTGAACGTTGCAGTCCAGGCAAATCACGATGGCACGTACCACCTGCTCGCGCATTCGGACTACATGTTCGTGTAGGCAACGACTCCCGTACTGATGCCCCCTTGGTAAAGGTCTGCATAAGTACGGAATGTCTTCTCTAGGTCGGTGCTTTTCCCAGTGTTGGCGAGCGGCGCTGGGTCTAGCGGAACAATTTTTCAAGTTCGGACTCGGACGCGACGCGAGGCGCGAACAAATAGTCGCACTGCTCGGATCGCTCGGGCGTCCAAATTTCGTTCGGAAACTCCGTCACGTGCTCCAGCCGGATCGCGCTCATCGCATCAGCCGTTTTAAGGATACGGAAAACCCGATAGTTAGTCTCGTTGATCAGTTTGATCAACCTGCTTGACCGCTCAGAGTAGAAGTTTGCATCGGCTTCCTTGTCCCGTAGTAGAACCTCGCAAATGATCCATGGCTGAAACCGTTTCAGTGACTCCGCCATTCCGGAGATCACCTCGGCTTCGAAGCCCTCCACATCGATCTTGATCGCTGCGATTTGCGTCAAATTGAGCTGATCGGTCAAATCGTCGAACTTGAAGCAAGGCACCCACTGAACCGTTGTTCGCCTGCCTGGTCGCAGGTCGCGAACCATCGTTGCAGCCTCATCGGTTCTTGAGTCGTCACCAATGAAGAGCTTCTGAAGACGCGTCGAGGACGACAGACCGGCCGGCACGATTTCGGCGTTGGTCAGGCCGTTCCTAGCGACAATTCCCGTGAGAACCTCAACACATTTGAGATTCGGCTCAAAGCCCACGTAGCGGCGGGAACTGGCGCTCGACATGAAATCGAGAAGGGTCTGACCGAGATTGGCGCCAATATCCACGAAGGCGCCTTCGCGCAACTTCAGGATACGTTGCAGGAGTTGTGCTTTCCATTTGGGCCGCCAATCCGATGCAAGATGAGCGACCGCTCTCTCCCGGCCGACAATAGAAAGTGTGCGTCCATTGACCAATGTCTGAAAGCGAGGCTCCACCGCCAGCGAGACCTCAGTCAGCAGCCGATTGTAAATGTAGCCCAAGTTCATATTTTTCGCCATTTTTGTTGATCCATTCTGTTCACTTGTTTAAAGCAAGGCGGCTGCGCAACCGAGCATTATCGATGCAATTGGCATACTACCAATCCAGATTGCCCAATTTTGGTGACGATCTGAACCCTGAAATTTGGACCAAATTGGCTCCTGATGTGCTTGACGACCGACGGTCTGACGAGGCGTTCGTCGGGATTGGCACGATTATCGGAATTCCGTCGTTCCCTTTCAAGAAGCTCAATGTCTTCTCGAGCGGCGTTGGCGATTGCCCTGTAGATTCCTGGGCCGATCGCCAAGTCCGCTACTGGTGTGTGCGAGGTCCGCTCTCCGCACATTCGCTTGGTCTGGACGAGGATGCGGCAATAAGCGACGGCGCAATTCTTGTTCCGCTCATTTGGCCGCCCCAATTGGGAAGAGCGCAAGGTCGCATATCGATCGTTCCTCATTGGCAAACTCTAGATTATGGCGGATGGGAGGATGTAGCAAAGTTGACCGGGTTCGACGTGATCGATCCACGAGATACTCCCCTTAAGGTTATCGAGAAAATCGCGCAATCGAAGCTGGTTCTGGCTGAATCTCTCCACGGAGCCATCATTGCCGATAGCTACGACGTGCCTTGGCGCAGCTTTGCGACGTCAAAGAATTTTTCGGTAGCGAAGTGGGTCGACTGGACGTCATCCATCGACGTTCCCTTGGAGGTTACCTTAGTTCCACCGCCGAGCGAGGGACCGGTGGTGACATTCGGGAAGCGCCAAGAGCCGTTCGGAACCACCGTCAAATTTTCGCTGGAAGACGGTCTTGCGGAATTTGGCCGCCGGACCCAAGCAAGACATTCGACCCTGAAGATGTGGGTTAAAAAAGCAGTCAAAGCGGTTCCGGGAGCGCGAAAGCTGGCCGGGAGCGACTACTCACCTAATTTGACCGCGGAAGCGCTCGTAACTCTCGCCCAGCAGTCGGCGAGGTTGAGCGATCGAGCGCTGCTGGCGCGCAATCAGGACCGTATGTTAAGGAGACTTGAGGATCTGAAACGGTATCACGGGTCGTAGAAGAGCACTTGGCACACGCAGCGAGCAGCGAAGACGCAATCGGAGAATTCCGAGCCGCATCCAAGGTGCCATTTCTTACGCTGGGATGGTGGTGCGGACTTCTTACCTTTGCCGGTTTGGTGTTCAACGAAGCTATTGGGCCGGTCATCATTTTCGGCGCACTTGGCTGCTCGCTCGTATACTGCCTCAGGAGCTTCGCGAACCTGAAAGAGGCCATCGCAATCGCCGGTTGGCTCCCGTGGTTCGTTCCGCTCCTCGCGCTCGCGTCTGTCGTCTGGTCCTCTGAGCCGGATCTGACCCTCCGCATGAGCGTCGAGCTCTGCCTGACCACCGGGTTGGTGCTAGTTGCGGCACAGGCCACTACGCCTCGGGCTTTCGTCGGGACAGCCGGGCTAGTTACTGGCCTAGCGGTGTTGTTGAGTTTGGTCGTTCGTCACCGGCAAGTCGATGGCTTGACAGGGGTTGTCTCGCTAGCCGGCATTTACACCAATAAGAACACGCTGGGCGCCTGCGGGGCACAGATGTTCTTGGCGTCCCTCTTCATAGCTCTTTCAAGGGGAACGAACTCACCCGTTCGGTTGGTCTCGATAGCCAGTTGCGCGGTTGGGCTTGTCACCTCGGTGGCGGCCCGATCGGTGGGCCAGTTGGTGGCGTCAATGATCGGCGGTGCAATCATCGCCGGATATCTCTTCATCCAACTGGTTCCGGCTAGGCAGCAGCGCGTGTATATCCTCTGCGCTTGCCTTGTTGGAATCGTTCTGGTGGCCGTTATTCCGTTGCTTCTGATGTTCGCCGGCGACGATTTGCTGCGGCTTGTCGGTAAAGACAGCACTCTGACGGGCAGAACCGAGCTTTGGTATTGGGCCGCTCGGTTTTCGGACGAACATCCCATATTTGGAACGGGTTATCAGGCATTCTGGGTGCCCGGGCATTCCGCGGCAGAGTTCTTGTGGGACAGATTTCGATTGACCGCACGTTCGGGGTTTCACTTTCACAACCTTTTCTTTGAAATGCTCGTCGAGCTTGGTTGGATAGGGGCGTGCAGTGCTCTCATCGTGATGCCTCCGATGATCTGGGTCGTCGCGAAATGGACGTGGCTGCGATCCAGCAATGCGGCGGGTTATTATCTGGGCCTGATCATCTCGCTTTGTGTCGTCCAGTTCCAGGACGTCAATTTGTTTCAGGTTTTCAGCCCGTGGTATGCGCTCTATTTGGTTGCGTTCTACTATGGGCGCAGAGCCGTGTTGCAGGGACACGCCTGATCTATTTTTTGTCTTGACCGGCGACCACCAAGCGGTTGGCCAAAGCAAGAAAGATCTTCTTGTTTTGCGTAAATGCGGCGAGCTTGATGCCGTAAGTGTCGGCGGCGAGGTTCGCCGTCGGTATGTTGATGCAATAGGCATACGCTCCAGATCCGCCAAGATGAGACAAGCGAGTGTAGGAATGATAGAAAATGTGCTCTCCTGCAGCATCCTGCACCCAAAGATGTACGGTTGCTTGATCGAGGTCTTGGCGGCCGGTGCGCAAGACTCCCACGAATTTTGCGTTCGCCGATTCTGGGCCTGGCATCTGGATCTCCGTTGGGCCGAACTCCATTATCGCCGGCTCTCGATCGGCTAGATCATCATATTGGAACGCTCGAATGTACGCGATATCCAGATAAACTGGAAAGCCCAGATCGTCGGGCGGTGAACCGGCCCAGCCTCCGCCGAGGGCAAGGTTCGCAATCAGATACATCGCCTTGTCGGGAATCTTCTCCGTCGCCCGCCAACTCTCTTTGCCATCGATCGAGAACACCATGAACTCTGGTCGCCAATCGACGGCGAACACATGATAGCTGTCGGAAAAGTCGATGTTGTGAAGAGGGCCGCTGTCGAAGACCTTTTGACCGTTGCCTGCCGGTGTTCTCCAGTGAAAGCTTTGGTACAACGACCTCGGTTGTCTTCCGAGAAATTCGAAGACGTCTATTTCGGGAGGCCAAGTCTGATCGAGGGGGAGGAGCCAGAACGCCGGCCAGAGGCCCGCGCCCTTGGGCAACTTCGCCTTGATCTCGAAATGGCCGTATAATTGTGCAAACCCCATGACGCTCGAAATTGCGCCGGCGACGAACCTCTTGCCAAACGCCTGCTCGCGGCGCGCTCTCAACCGAAGGCCCCCCTTCGGTCCAAGTTCCACTTCGCTATCCAGGTAGACCTGCTGTTCGCCCGCATTCGCCGGCCTGACGGCTGTCGTCCAGACCTTGCGATCGAGCTGCTTGAATTCCTCGTCGAGAGTAAGATGCATGGCATGGGTCCCATCCGGCGTGACGGGTATAGCGCTTCCGCCCGTCGGCTTGGGCTGATCAACGATCCGGGCGGTCGCGGGCTTGCAACTCGATTGAACCATCGGGACATCTTGCGCGAGCGCGCCTGCCGGCAGGTTGAAGGCAATGCCAGCCGCGGCGACCAATCGAGCTGACAGTCTCATGCACGATGCTCCAAAAGCGAAGAAGTTGAACGAGGCGCTTTGAGCCGACCGCAGACGAACGCTCATCGCTCAGGGGGACGGTACAGTTGATTCATGGACGCATGACCATCGCTCAGATCAAGGTTAATTGCGGCCAAGAGACGGCACAGTCATTGCAATTGTTGTGTCATTGCAATCGTAGTGTCCTGGCGTCTCCCCGTTAGCCGGCAGTACGTTGTCTCTGTCGAATTCGGTACAATTGGTTGAATGGCCGTCTTTTTTGCATATCCTGAGCCGAGTATAGTGAGTTCCTCCTGGTGATCGCCAACTGGAATACAACAGACGTGACAGCACAGAACAAGAGCAAATCGAGCGTTGATCGGACCAAGATCTTTGCGGCGCTTTGGTCTGCAGCCAACGCGACGGTCACTGTGGTGCTTCCGTTCGCAATCTTTCTGGTCTTTGCGCGTGTCGTTCCTCCCTGGCAGGTGGGCGTCATCACGGTCGCGGTGACGGCTGCCGAGGCGTTGAAGGCGCTTTGCCCGCAAGGATTGTACGAGGTTCTCGTTGCACGCCAAGTCGACGAGGAGACCGAGGGCGCGGCAGCTGGTCTCTTGCTACTCAGCGCAATCGCTGCTGGGCTTGTCTACACTCTTGGCCTAGTAATCTTCGTGAAGCGGGCTCCCGATTTGGAGAGCATGTTTCCCTTCCTGGCTCCAATCGCAGCGAAAATCCTCTTCGACATTCTCGCGCTGCAGCCTCAAGCGCGGCTCGCAAGGCTTCTTCAGGTCAGAAGAGTAGCCGTCCGGGGCATCATAGGGGCGGGCGCAGCGGGAGTTCTCTCGCTCGTGCTCATCGTGCTCAATATGCCCCTCGCGGCGATTGCGTCGTACTACGTCTGCCAGTCGGTTGTCGGCTTTCTCGTTTTGTGCGTGCGATCGAATGCGGTTCGAATGCCGCGCCTGAAGAAGTCATTGCTAGTTCCACTTCTTGGCGAAGCTGCTTACGCTTCCGGAGTTCGTACGGTTGGAGCGGTCAACAACTACTTTGAACCGCTACTGGCGTCTGCGTTTCTTCCGACTGTCGGGATAGCATTCTACAATCTAGCCAAACGCTTCGAGACGACCATATTTTCCGCTCAAACGTCGTTCTCCTCGATTATGTTCCAGCCGATATTTGCTTCGGCCGGCGAGAGGGTGGATCGCTCCGGAGCGATCGAAGCATGTTTGCTTAGCGTGACCGTGCTGTTCGGGGCGCCGATCATGATCTTCGTCGCGGGAAATCTCGTCATCATAAATCAGGTCCTTGGTGCCCAGTGGAGCGGAAGTGCACCGCTTGCGGCCATTATGGTGTTGTCTGGGCTTGCCCGGGTCTATGGCAGCATTCATGCCTCGCTACTGTCAGTGACTTTCAAGAATCGTCTCGTTTTTCAGTATGCTCTGGGTTCCGGAAGCGTTGGGCTGGCGCTGGTGCTTTTACTCGCAGGCATCAACGCCACTCTGCTCGCAGAGATGCTCCTGCTCAAGAATTGCATGTTTACAGCATATGCGGCGTATCTCGCTCGAGATGGTGAAACCCCATTGGCTTCGCTTTATCTTAAGAGAGTTCTGATGCCACTGATTGTGATGTTTGGTATTGCTTGGTGTTCGTTTGAGGGAGCGGGCGCGTCTGTCGTTCAGCCGGCTATCCAGCTGCTCATCGCTATGGCCGTCGCCGGCTCCGGAATATTGCTGTTCTTAAGCTTAGTTTTTAGAGTCGACCTGGGAGGTGTTCGCAATTGAGGGCGCAAGCTGAATTCTCAAATCAAGTTCATCCAAGGGTATTGGTGGTGGTACCTTGCCTGAACGAAGAACGGCACATCGAGGATTTGATCGATTACCTAGTCGCCGACCTTGGTGAACTGCAGGCGCAGATCGTTGTTGTCGACGGAGGCAGCACCGATCGGACCGTGGAAATTGTACAACGGTTGTCCGATCAGGGGCGCGGCGTGCATCTAATCCACAATCCGCGCCGATTTCAGAGCAGTTCGCTCAACCTGGCAGTTGACCAGTTTGGCTCGGGTTTTGACTACCTGTTGCGCCTCGATGCACATGGCCAATATCCGGGGGGATATTGCTCGGCTCTCTTGTCGGAGGCAGAAAACCTCGGCGCCGACGCGGTCGTCGTGTCAATGAGAAGCGAGGGAAGGACTTGCTTTCAGAAGGCGGCAGCGAGTGCGCAGAACTCCATTCTGGGCAACGGCGGATCTGCACATAGGAACGAGGCCGCGGGACGGTGGATCGATCATGGACACCATGCGCTTGTCCGAATCGCGAGTTTCCGCGCGATCGGTGGGTACGACACCGACTTCAGCCATAACGAAGACGCTGAATTCGATGTGCGCTTGCGACAGGCGGGATTCCGGATTTGGCTGACCGGCCTGACCTCGATGATCTACTATCCTCGACTGACTGTAGCAGGGTTGTTTCGCCAGTATTTCTCATATGGGGCTGGACGCGCAAAGAATGCGCTAAAGCATCGTCAATCGCTCAAGGTGCGCCAGCTTCTCCCGCTCGCAGTTGTGCCGGCCGTCGCGTTGCTTCCCTTCGGCGTCTTTCTCCCGTTGATGATGCTGCCAGCCGCGGGCTGGATCGCGTCATGTCTCGGCGTCGGCCTTCTGCTTGGACTACGAGAACGGCAATGGTGCGCCGGCCTCTCCGGATGCGCTGCGATGGTGATGCATCTCGGATGGTCCTGCGGCTTTCTCCGCAGCTTCGGCTCTGCGGCGCTGGATCGGGCCTTCAGGCCGCTACAAGTTCGCAACGTCCAATGACAGTCAGATCGAGCCAGCGAGGTACGAAGGGGGAACTCGCGACCGCGCCTGCGATATCGATCGTCATGGCCAACTATAATGGCGCGCGTTTCATCGCTGACGCGATTCGATCGGTGCTCGCGCAGTCTATCGAGGATCTTGAGCTGATCGTCGCGGACGACGCCTCATCTGACGAAAGCATTCGAATCGTTGAATCTTTTGCGGAGTTGGATTCCCGCATCGTGCTCCTCAAGTCGGAGATGAACCGGGGGCCTGCCGCGGCGCGAAATCGGGCGCTTGAGTGCTGCTCGGGGGAATGGATCGCCGTCGTCGACAGTGATGACATCATTCACCCAGACCGCATGCAGATACTGCTCGGCTTGGCCCGGGCCGATGGTGCAGACATCGTGGCCGACGATCTGCTGATTTTTGAGAGCAACCTGTCCTGCTCTAGCCGGACGTTGCTGTTCGGACAATGGGCAAAGGCGCCGTTTTGGGTCGATGCTGCCACATTCATCCGATCCAACGTTCTCTACGGCGAGCTGCCGCCGCTCGGCTATTCCAAACCTTTGGTCCGGCGTGAGTTGCTGGACTCCCTCAGATATGACGAAGCACTAAAGAATGGGGAGGACTATGCTCTGTTGCGTGAGCTATTGGTGAGAGGTGCCAGGCTGCGCGTCTATCCTCAACTTCTATACTTCTATCGAAAACACGCATCGTCGATTTCACACCGTCTGTCGTATGAACAGTGCCGCGCGATGGAGGATTCCGAATCGAACTTCTCGCGAAGGCCTGAAATTGGCGGCGAGGCTCTTGCAGCATCGCAGCTAAGAGCGGTCTCGATTCGCCGGGCGTATAATCTCGAGCGACTGATTGCGTCGATCAAGGCACGATCTTTGCGAGCCATCGTCAGGGCATGCTTCTCGAATCCGTCACCGGTGTTACTGCTCAAGCATCCTCTAAGAAGTTTTCTCGGTCGGCTGAAGCGCTCGACGCTCGGACGAGGTTCCTCTCGCATTGTTCCCGGTGTTTGCATCATCTCGCGGCAGCGGATTGTGGGGGCGACGAACGGGAGCTCCGCGTATATCCTGAGCATGGCCAACTTCCTGAAGTCGAAGGGATTCCGGCTGCATTATCTCTCGCCATCGCCAGCGACTTTTGGTCGATGGCCCTTTCTCTGGCTCAAGCCCGAGATGGCGGCTTTCGATTCCATCACGATCCGCGGTTCACGGAGGATCGGAAATCTCATCATCGCGAACGACCCGCGTGTCGCAATGCGCGCTATGGTAGCCATATTGCAAAAGGTCGGCGCTCGGCTCGGCTTGCCGACTCGCTCGGCTGTCTTGCCGTACGCGGTGGCCGCGCCGCTGACTCGACATGACGAACTGTTTCTGGCAAAGGAAGTACGTAAGGTCTGCACTCACGTCATTTTCGACTACGCATTCTTGACGGCGGCGCGTCCGTATATGCTGGTTCCTGAGGCCCCCGCTTTGGTCGTGATGCACGACCTACTCTCGGCAAGAAACGATCACTTTGGCAAGAACCAGGTCGAGGATTCGATTCCCGAACTCGATTTGGCAACGGAAATGCGAATGCTGCAGGCGAGTGATTACATACTCGCGATTCAGGCGAACGAGGCCGAAACGCTGCATCGAGCTGGAGTTCGTAAGCCCGTTCTGCTGGCTCCAATGGCAACGCGTGTAGTTGTGGGTCCAAAGTCGGGGAATTCCGATCGGCTTTTGTTTGTCGGAAGCAAGACCGCAGCAAACGTTGACGGCTTGCGATGGTTCATAGACGAGGTCTGGCCCAAAATCGCGAAGTGCAGGCCGACCGTGCAGTTGGATGTTGTGGGCTCTGTCTGCAACGAGATGGCGCGGATGCCCGCGGGTATCCGGCTTCACGGTATCGTCGAGGACATAGCTCAGTTCTACGAGGATGCGGGCGTTGTCGTCTCGCCCTTGAGAGCGGGGTCGGGCCTAAAGATAAAACTCGTCGAAGCGATGGGGCAGGGCAAGGCTATCGTCGCTACGAGTGTGACTGCGCAAGGTGTCGAAGCGATCGTTGTCGATGCGATTAGGATCGCGGATGATGCCTCGGGCTTTGCCAGAGAGATTGACCTGCTGCTATCGAGCGAGGAAACTCGCCTATGGCTCGGGCAGAGGGCCCTTGGTGTCGCGCGTGCGCACTTTTCGGAAGAAGCTTGTTACGGAGCAATGCTTAAAGCGCTCACCTCGGGCGGCGGCCGCGAGCCGTCCTGGCAGTCCCCTCAAGCCGGTGCGCGCTCCGTATCCGTCTTCTAGGGCGTGATCCGGAAGAGGGCGTAGCTGTTTCTCGAAGAGATCACGCTCAAGCAACAAACTAAAGCGCGATGAGATTCATCTTAGCCTCATCGCACCTTAGGTGCTTGTCGGATTGTAGAATATGATTTGGCTCCCTAGTGGCTCAAACGAGAAGTTCACCCGCCGCAGCTGAAGCGCCTTTTCGATTGCCAGATGGTGTTCCTCCTCGGCGTAAAATAGCAAAAATCCACCGGAGCCGGCACCCAATATCTTCCCGCCCCGCGCCCCAGCCTTCCGTGCACATTCATACCAGTCGTCGATATTCTGATTGCTGATGTCCGTCGCCAGCGATTTCTTGAGGCGCCAGTTCTCGTCGAGGATAGCTCCGAAGTTCTCGAGGTTTCCCGCCTGCAATTCCCGTTGCAACTCGAAAGTCAGCTGCACCATGCGCTGCTGGGTTTCCCGCTTGATCCTGTCGCTCTTCATCGCATCGGACTGTGACTGCAGAATGCTAGAGGCGCTCCTTGTAATGCCGGTGTAGAATAGCAAGATGTTGCGCTGAAGCTGTGCCCGCAACTCGTGGCGCATAATTACAGGAGACACCTGAACGCTTTCGTCAGGATTGAAGCGGATCAGGTTAAATCCGCCGAAGGCGGCAGCATACTGATCCTGTTTGCCGATCGGCTCACCGCAAAGTTCGATCTCCACCTTGCAACTTTGCTCTCCCAATTCTGCCGGCGATACGTAACGTCCAATATAGGCGGATATCGCGTTGATTAGGCCGACGGTGAAGCTGCTCGATGATCCCAATCCTGTCCCTCGGGACGGGATGTCGGCGATAGTGGTGATCTCGAGGCCCCCTGCGATATCCAGCAGCTCGAAGGTTGCTCGGACCAGCCTATGCTCGATCTTTGCACGGTCGTCGACTTCTTCGGTTTTCGAGTACGCTAAACGGATCCCGCCGTCGAATTTCCGATTAATGTTCACATAGACGTATTTGTCGATTGCGGTGCTGAGCACGGCGCCGCCGTACTCTCTGTAGAACGCTGGTATATCGCTTCCTCCGCCGACGAAACTCATGCGTAGCGGTGTACGACTGATGATCATGATAACCTCGAAACCGCAGCTGACAGCCGCTTCCACTCAGTCCCAGTATTTGCTCAGAAATTTGAAACGATGATGTCAACGGCCTGGGGCAATCCCTCCGCAGTGAAGTCGGCTCTGACGTCAAATTTGCCGTCCATCCCGCCCTTGCCGGTTCGAAGGAGGATTGACCTCAATCCCGCCCTGCGAGCGGTCTCGATGTCCGTCGTGCTGTCGCCAACGAACCATGAATTCTTGCGATCAATCCGCATGATTTTCTCGGCGTCCTCGATCAGGCCGAGTTCGGGTTTTCTGCAATTGCAGGCGCGCTTCAGCTCCGGGATTTCGCCCGCAAATCCTGAATCAGGGTGATGCGGACACATGAAGATACGATCCAGAAAGGCACGGTCCCTGCCGAGATCGCTTTCCAGCTTGGCATGAATTAGGTCCATTTCATGCAGAGAGCATTCTCCCCTTGCCAGCACTGGTTGATTGGTAATCACGATGCATCGATATTGTGCTTCGTTGAGTCGACGAATGGCTGCACCGGCGCCCGGCAGCAGCGACAAGAGTCGGTGATCGTGAAGATGATCGACTTCCTCATTCAAAGTACCGTCTCGGTCCAGGAACACAACTTGTTGCAGAGAAGACAACCTACCGCGTTCGACGCGGCCGGAACGAAGATCCCTTACGGCCTTGTCGAGACGATCTGGAGTCCCGATATCCTTGATATATTCGAAGGAAACATAACCGAGCAATCTCTTGCCGGCCCGGATCATTTCGGCAAACAAGTTCTTGCCGAAGTCGCTCGGCTTCTGAATGTCTACGAAGTCTCTAAGGGCATCGCGCTCGAGAAGGTAGACCGCAGCGTTTACGAGGTTGCGATGAAACTCTTCCGGTGGCCGAGGATAAGGAAGAAATCGTATGACCCGCCCGCCGGAGTCGAGTTCGACGAGGTCCGAGTCGAACGGGTGATCGTTTGGATGGAGAAAGAGCGTTCCATCCGCCTTGTTCTGTTTGTGAGCCGCTATCATGGGAGCGAAATCGGCATCGACCAGGAGATCTCCGTAAATCACGAGGAACTTTTCTTGCAGTTGGTCGAGCACCGCCAGCACGGCACCAGCTGTTCCTAGAGGTTCCCCTTCGTCGATGATTGTAACCTTGATTCCGAAATTGTCGTGGGCGGCGCAGAATGCGCGAATGGCGTCGGCCCGGTAGCTCACCAATACGACGACATCGGTGATTTGCTGTGTTCGCAAGCACTCAATTTGCCGCTGGAGCAACGGCGTGCCATCAACGTCGACCAGAGGTTTGGGTAGACCACCAAGCCTCGATTGCAAGCGGGTGCCCTTGCCGCCTGCCAAAATCACCGCCTGCATATCATCTCCCGCGCAGCTCATGATCGACGATCTCCGAAATGGCCTTTTCGACCGCTTGGCTGGACGTCTTGGACGGTTTCCAGCCTAGCCGCAGCAAGCGCGAAACGTCGTATCGGAAGCGAGGAACATCTCCAATCCAACCACGGGGGTCGACCCCGTAGGCGATGGCGGCTCTGGGAGCGATGGCCTGACAGACCAATTGCGCGATTTGGTTCACTCGGGTACCAGCATCAAGCGGCCCGATGTTGAAGATGTGGTGGCCGGCCGCGGTGCGGCACCTTATGAAGAGCATCGCTTCGATCAGTTCGCCGACATGGAGATAAGGCTTCTGTTGCTCGCCATTGCCGAGCACCGATAGACAAATCGGGTCTGCGATCAATCGTCGGACGAAATCGAAAATGACGCCGTGCGTGGCGGGCATCCCGACCACGTTCGGGAACCGGAAAATCCGCGCCGTCGTGAGGAAGCTTTCACAAGAAGCCCTGATGACAGCTTCCGAAGCAACCTTCATCGCGCCGTAGTTCGAAATGGGCAGTAGCGTCGCGGTCTCGTTTAGCGGGGTATCGCCCTGGTCGCCGTATACGGCGGACGTCGAAGCGAAGTTGATCGTCGTCCAGCCGCGGACGCGCATCTCTTCAAGAAGCGCGAAAGTGGTCTGGAATGTAGAACGCAGGTCGAGCTTTGGATCGTGAGCGCCGGCCTGGATATCTGAATTCGCGCAGAAATGCCAAACTTCCACTGACGGATAGCCGGACGCCTGCGAAAGCGCTGCGGAAAGTGCCTCGCGGTCTGCAACATCGACCTGAGCAAACCGAATGGCCTTACCCGGCGGGAGATATCCGCGTTGACCGAGACTGAGGTCGTCCAGAATCAGGACTTCGGCTCCGGCTCCGCTCAAGGCCCGTGCGAGATTGGTCCCGATGAAGCCGGCCCCTCCTGTGACCACATGAAAAGAGGCCCGGAGATCGACAGCGTCGGTTGTCATTTCGCTTCCGTTGACGCGCCGCTCAGTGACCGTCTGCAGCCGGGCATGGTATCGGTAATGCCTCCACACAACCGTTGCATGACGATGTGACCGAAGATCGCATGGAGATCCTCGCATATCTGCATGTCATCGATGTCGACCCAGATAGTGTGCTTCGCCAATTGGCGAAGCTGGCCACCGTTGAATCCGCACAAGCCGATAGTCTCACATCCCATCGCGTTCGCCAGCCTGACGGCGCGAACGACATTTTCGGAATTGCCGCTTCCGGAGATGGCAATGACAACATCTCCCTTGGTTGCGGTATGCTTCAATTGTTCGGAAAAGATGTCAGCATAGGACACGTCGTTGGCGTAGGCGGTCAACATGCCGATATTGTCCAACAAGGTTCGTCCATAAAAAGGCTTGTCGTTTTGGTTGGAGATCATCTTGCTCCAATCAGTGATGTAGTGAATGGCGGTCATCGCGCTTCCGCCGTTGCCAAGGGTGAGAATTTGCCGCCCCTCACGCCAAGCCCGCTCGATGACGCCAACGCAATTATCGATCTCGGCGAAGTCCATCAGATCGATCGTCGCCTTGAGTTTGGCAAAATAATCCCGGGCGTACCTTGTCATTCCTGGCGCTCCAAAGTTATAAACCCAAGCTTAACGCGCGATAATCAGCTATACAGTATCTGAGCCGCGCAGCAACTGACAATGATTTCTCATGAAGATCGTCTATTTCGTCCATGACTTAAACCATGCGGATACTGCGCGGCGTGTTGAAGTTTTGAAGCGGGCCGGTGCGGAAGTAGTAATGATCGGGTTCCATCGGAAGGCAGAGTTCGATCCAAATATAGCGGATGTTGTTCTCGGTCTCGGACAAACTTTCAACACTCGGTTTGCGCAGCGTTCTAGTGCTGTGCTGAAAGGCGCAATCGCTCTGCTGAAGCACAGAAAGTATCTGCTCGACGCTGACGCCATCATGGCGCGAAATCTGGAGATGCTCCTGTTGGCGGCTCTTGCGAGAAAACTGTGTCGCAGGAACGTTCCGCTCACTTATGAATGCCTTGATATACATCGCCTCATGACAGGTTCTGGATGGCTTGGAAGGTTGCTTCGGCGAATCGAGGGGGTCCTTCTCAGGCAGAGTCAGGCGCTCGTCTCAAGCTCGCCCGGATTTGTAGAAAACTATTTTGCCCGAACATACGGCAGTTTGCCGCGCACGATCATACTTGAAAATAAGATTTTCCCTGCGTCATCCGGTGGTCGCCCGAAGCGCGGTTCTCATGCGCCTGGGCCGCCGTGGCGAATTGGCTGGTTCGGCGTGATACGCTGCGCACGCAGCCTTGCCCTTCTTGCGCGAGTCGCGGCAGATGCGCCGGGCTTGATCGAGGTGATCGTTGCTGGCCGGCCAGCCAGTGGCGTCTTTCCCGACGTCAAGTCCGCCTTCTCAAATTTGCCCGGTATCAACTATGTCGGGGGGTTCGCCGATGAAGACGAGTTGGCCCAGCTGTTCAGATCGGTTCACTTCGCCTGGGCGATGGATTTCTACGAGGAGGGCGCCAATTCCGACTGGCTGCTGCCAAACCGGCTGTACCGCTCGATCTATTATGATGCAGTTCCAATCGCGCTTTCGACAGTTGAAACAGGCAAGTGGCTAACCCGTCACGGCGTCGGCTTGAGGATGGATAGCGCTGACCCGGATTCCCTCAGGCTGGCCCTTCAAGGCCTGACTCAAGAGCGGTATGTTGAACTCGAGGCATCGCTTCGTCGTATTCCTGAGTCCGAGCTGGTGATCGAGGACGAGGAATGTCGGCGTCTGGTCGAGAGTCTGGCAGATCGCAACACCATCGAGCGCGTCAGTACGCCGGTTTTTGAGCCCAAATGACGCTTTCGAACCCGTAAAGGGCCCAAGTGCCTCCATAAGGGCCTATGCGCCCCGTCAAGATAGATGCTGGCTCCGTCACTGCGCCTATCGTTGCGAGGATGGGCGGTCGATACCGTGCGGCAGAGTGCAAGACATTCAGTCCGTTCTGTTTGAGGGACGAGAGGACGTTAGCCCAATTCGGGGGACGGACATGCGTTGGGTCATCCCAGAAATTCAAAGTGCCTTGGCGCCTTGGGAAGTCAACAGATGCTTCACAGGGAAACACCAGATACAGCAATCCTCCGGGGGCGAGCGTAGCGCTCATGGCCTCAAGCACCTTGTCCGGCTCACTGCAGTGCTCCAGATTATGTCGGCTTATCACCGCATCGAAGTTGCCAGACTCCAGCGCCGCGATTCCCGACGCGAAATCCTCTGGCTTCAAAAGGATGTAACGGTCCGCAAGCGCCAGCGACGCAGAAGTTTGATTGTGGTCTGCAACGTCCACGCCCGTGTAGTGGATATCGGGTCGATAGCGTTTTGCTCGAGCGGGAGAGGCGTTCCCGCATCCGACATCGAGCACGCGGGCCGAGGGGCGGAGGGCCTGCAAAAAGGCCACATGTCCGAGTGGATTGACGTAGCGACGAAGTGAAGCCTGAAATCGGTGCTGAATACTGCTCAAGGTTGCCTCGAATTCGGAAGTTAGTTTTTCGACGCCGAGCTTCCCGGTAGCTGTTCGTATGCCCGGTTCGCGGCGAAACCGCAACTCGCCCGCTTGTTTACGTTAATTCATATTGGCGAGAGAAGTAAGTAGATCGCGTGGAAAGGTTCCCGACGGTGGTGCTGCAGCGGATGCCTTCGAAGGTCTCACATGACCAGGCACGAGCAGTTCACGGCGACGTCGTGACGCTGGGCAGCTCGTTTGCTTCGCTCCAAATATACGAGTCAAAAATTAGCTAGGCTAACCTTCGGGCGTCCAACATTCGAAAACCTCCAAGACTTGGTCGTCGTCCATCATAGGCTATTGGGTTCGAAAGGTTGACAGAATTTGCGCAACACGACGCCCGATCGAATCGGAAGCCACGTGCTTCCTGAGACAATAGGCTAATTTGTTATCTTGGCTTCAAACGTCCTGCGTAAAATTTCGCCGCCATTTCTACGCACAATGAACGTTGCAGCATATGTACCGCTGGGCCATTCGGAGCCATCAAGCTTCTTTCCAGTCGTCATGAAGTACTGCGCTTGATCTCTCGCCAGCTTCGGCGCGTTGTACCCCGACAAGATAGTGCCGTTAGGAGAGCTGAGTTCGATAAACTGTTCGTCACCTGTTTGAAGGCCAATCGCGCGCACATACGCGACCATGGCCGCGGAGTGGGATGTGGGCAGGAAATGGTTCAATTCTCCAAGCTCAATCTGCTCCATGGTCATCGCTTGATCAGCGAAGCCAACATTGATTATTTCCGTCGGTTCATAAGATAGTTCCGAGGACCAAAGCGAGCGGCCGGCGTTGCATTGGTTCTGCGCCGCCCCCTCTGAAAATGGATCAACGACGGTTCCGTTGTGTCGTATTGTTATGTGTAGGTGAGCGAACTCAGTATCTCCCGATAGGCCAGCGAACCCTATTGCTTGCCCTGAAACGACGGAGGCGCCTGGCTTCAAGGCGATGCTATTCTTGGTCATGTGACAGTACTGACTGCTCCAACCATTGCCATGGTCGATGATAACGCCGTTGCCGCACTCTCGACCAACGACCGCAGACCTGTCAGCTGTCTTGACAGACACGTCATCCATGTCATCCCGCGAACGAACGATCGTTCCGGAGGCAACGGCGAAAACTCTCACTCCTTTCTTTTCAGCTTCGAGATCGGGTAACCGGATATCGGTACCATCGTGACCGTCATAAGTCCGACGGCCACAATGAAAGTCTAGGATTTGGTCAGATGGATCGTGGTCAACGTAGTTCTGAATGAAGCACGTCTCGTGGAGCTTACATTCCAGCGGCCAAGTAAGCGTAAAATGCTCTTCGGCGATCGTTGATTGAATTGTATAAACGATAAACAGAAGGGCAGTCAGGGCGACCGAGATCCTCCTCCTCGCCATATAGGAATTTCGCATATTCAGAATCCTCTTTGTGCCGCGCAAACATTCTAGTTGCGTTGTGAGACGTAGCAAAGCAGTTGGGATACGCTGAATAGCGTGCTACCTCAGAAGCGTTCACCTTTGGGTCCCTCAAGGCTTCTGTTGTCTAGCTGATACAGGCAGCCAGAAGCGGAAGAGGCTAAACGCTTGTTGCCTGCGCTAGGGTGGGTCTGACGCGCTCATTGGGCTTGCGTCCGCGCCGACCGTGCGCCCTGGGTGGATTTGCGCAACCGCGCCTCACCGGTTCTGCAGGGTGCAGGCGAGAACTTCATTGACATCGCTAGTGCTTGATCGAGGCAGTGAAATCGGCCGGTTCGATGCCGCAGCGTAGACAGATTACAAGTTTGCGCGCCAACTCGGTGTCCTGCGTGCGTTCAATTTCATCATGCAATTTCCACCACTCTTGAGTGAATGGACGTAGTTGGCTTAGTTGATTGGTTTGGTCCTTTACAACAGAATCCGAAGAGCGAATTAAGTGCGTGCGGGTCGTCGTGGAAGGCCTCAAATGTCTATTCGGGTCTTGCCCCAAGCCATCCCAAGCTACAAGTTGACCAAATTGCGGCGGTGGGCGGGACGCGCATCCGCTCAATATGAGAACACACAAAAATATAACGGGTGACGGCTTCATGCAAGCAGTCCAACGGGTGCAATGAGCAAGCACATATCCTGCTGCATCTCCTTGTACCCAATTATGGTTAACTGATGCCTAACTGTTCCCTACGAGAACCTTTTTACCCGTTTTGACTGCAACGGCAGTGTTCGAAACGTATCCATTCGGCGTAGGCCGCAGGGTTACCGCCTGAGTAGTCCAGGGTTCTCTTTGTAGAACCTGATCAGCTCGATGAGGCAATCGATGCCGAAGTCGGTGAACGCCTGAACGCCGTCTTCTCCGACGCCATAGACCCAGATGACGCCATCCTCGATCTCCATCTCGGAGGCGATGTCCCACAGCCAATCTTCGTCTTCGCCCAGGTCTTTGGCGACCTTGGTGATGGTGGTGATGTGATGGACCCTGTTGACGGGGGTGGTCATGCGGCTCGAGCGGTGAGCGCTGATGCTAGCGTCCAATTCCAGGGCAGAAGTTCGTCGAGCCGATGAGCCGGATGAGTAGCGATGCGAGCAAGGACATCGGCCAGCCACGCTTGCGGATCGACGCCGTTCATTTTAGCTGTGACGATCAGGCTGTACATGGAAGCAGCGCGCCGTCCACCGCGATCCGATCCACAGAACAGCCAGGACTTCCGGCCAAGTGCTATGCCTCGCAAGCCTCCTTCGGCGGCGTTGTTCGAGAGGCAAACTCGCCCGTCCTCGAGGAACAGGGTGAAGCTCGTCCAACGCTTCAGGATGTAGTTGAACGCCTTAGCCAGGTCGTGCCCCCGAGACAGCTTGGCAAGCTGCTCCCGCATATAGACCTAGAGGTCCTCGACCAGGGGCCGGCTCAGCGTCTGCCGCACCTGAAGGCGCTCCTCGGCACTCTTGCCGTTGATGGACCGTTCGATCTCGAACAGCCCATCGATCCGCCGCGCGACCTCGATCGCGATCGGCGAGAGCGGGATTTCCTTCTTGCCGGCAGCCGTGCGCCGGGCATTCTCTTCAATGTCCGCCATGGCGTAGAACGGACGCCGTCCATGCGACCAGCAGGCGGCTTCCCGGATTGGCCCTGGCTTGCTAGAGCTGGTTGTACCCGTCATAGGCGTCGGCCTGCAGGATGTCGGCATACCGGGCCAGATGCGCCTGGGGATGTTCGCCCTTGCGGTCGAGTAATAGAACATCGCCGCCCGCGGCCCCGCGCCCCCAAAGGGCCGGTCGTCCGGGACGTAGATCCAGCATCGTCCCGTGTCAGTCTTGCCCTTGGCCAGCACCGGCACGGTAGTATCATCGGCGTGAAGGCGCTCGGCCGCCATGACATGGGCTTCCACCAGGCTCAGCAGGGGCTGAAGCGCCCTACGGACCGATCCCACGGCATCGGCCATGGTCGACAAGGCTATTGGCACGCCTTCCAGAGCATAGCGCTCGGCTGGCGGTTCAAGGGCTGATGCTGGCCGAACTTCTCGAACATGATCACGGCCAAGAGGAGGCTTGGGCCGGCCCACCCCCGGGCGACGGCATGGAACGGCGCCGGCGCCTGGCTGATCTTCTCGCAGTCGCGGCAGGAGAACTTCTCCCGGACCGTCTCGATCACCTTCCACTGGCGCGGCACCACTTCCAGCGTGCGTGTCACATCCTCGCCGAGCTTGCGCAGGCGGTTGCTGCCGCAGCATTCACAAGCCGCGGGCCCATCGATCACCGCACGCTCGCGGGGAAGGTGTTCGGGGAAGGTCTGACGCTCGGCGCGCTTGCGGGTAAATCCACGCACCGTGGTCGTCTTGCCCACGGCCCGTTCCGCCGCCAGCTCGTCCTCGGTGGCGTCAGCTTCCAGCTCTTCGAACGTCAGCGCCAACTGCTCGACCAGCCGCGCCGAGCGCTCCGACCGTGGTCCGTAGATCTGATGCCTTAGCTTGGCGATCTGCAGCTTCTGCTGTGCATCAGCGCCTCGTCTTCCGACGCTTTCGCGCGGGCGATCGCGAGCTCGGCGGCGATCTCCAAACCCTTCGCGCGCTCGACTGCCAGCGCCTCCTTCAGGGCGGCAAAATCATCCGGAACAGCGTCGCGGCCGGTATCCATACGACGCAGTGAATCACAGATTGGACGCGATGTGACTCCCCAAAATTGCAGCGACCGCAGATTTCTTCACTCAGCCTGCGCTCTGCGACCGCCAACTCAGTTGCGGATTCCGCCAGTCGATGCCCTCGAGCATATAGGCCATCTGCGCCGCTGAGATCGATACCGCGCCGGCCGACGCCGACGGCCAGATGAACTTGCCGCGATCCAGACGCTTGGCATAGAGCGACATGCCCAACCCGTCATGCCAGAGGATCTTGACCAGATCGCCGCGGCGGCCCCGGAAGATGTGGAGATCGCCGGCATGAGGAGCGCGCTTCAGACTCTCCTGCACCGCAAGCGCCAGGCTTTGCATGCCGCGGCGCATGTCGGTGTGGCCAGTGGCGATCCAGACCCTGACGCCGCTCGGAATTGGGATCATTGTCGTCGCAGAAGCTCAAGGACCCGCTGCAACGCCTCAGTGTCCACGTCACGATCCACTCGCACGCGGCAACCACCAAGCTCGATCTCGATGACTCCAATCATTGCGCGCTGCGCAGGCGGAGAAGACGGCTGCTGCGCGCACGTCGATGCCGAAGCTGAGGTGATCTCGACGGATACCAGCGCAGGCGCGGCATCCTCCGTCAGCCGGCCGTCGCGCGCCAGCCGGCGCCACGTGAACAATTGGCTCGTCGACAATCCGTTGCGACGTGCCGTTACCGACACCAATCGTGGCCCGCTATAGCTCTCGGCAACGATCCGCTGCTTCTCCTCCAAAGTCCAATGGCGCCGTGCGCCCGTCGAGACGACTTGAAGTCGGGAAACCTTCGGCATAGGCATATGGTTAGTCATACGCCTATGTCTTCACCTTGCCACCTCACTCGGCAAGGCGGTCGCCCCCGGAGGGATACTTCGAAACGGCTCGCATGACAGCGAAAGCCGGACGGGGCCGTCCGCGGCAAAGTTTATAACCCTCCGCCGCATCAAACTACTCCCGGCGGAGCAACAGCCGTGCTCAATCTCACGAAAACAAGCTGGGAAACCGGGGGACGATTTCTTTTGCTCTGTAGGTCCACAATGAACCGTTTGAACGTTTGAAAACAGTCAGTCCGATGGACTGTTTACCTACTCGCTGACGCGGAAGCCACCTGCCGCCCGGTTGAAGCTTACGTCGATGCACCTTCAGCGTTGGCCGTGCGATAAAAATTCACCGAGCTGCCTTTGAATAAGGACGAGTCGTTCCTCTTTCGAGGCGATGTCGCGACGAAGACTCTTCGTTTCACGTTCAATGGCATCCATAGCCCTAGTCAGTTCGCGCGTTAGTTTAGGAAGATCTGCACGTGCGGTCTCGATGTTGGCTAAAGCCAATGCATACTCGCCGGGCGCCCACTCTTCCGGTGCTTCGAGACGCTCAATTCGAGAGATCAGTCGGGACGTTTGGTCTCGTTTTTGAGCAGCCTCAAAAGCCTCGCGCAGCAGCGTCCCGAGACGCGCCCGTATTGCACCATTTAAGCTCGGTAGTATCCCCGCAAGGTCAACTTGCTGGCTTGCTGCCGCGCCGCCAAACCCGTTCTCGATGAAGGTTTCAGCCGTTGTAACTTCTGTCGCTTCGTTGGTACGTTTAAAGCGCGCTAAGAAGTCGTGGGCGTCTCTCCACGCCGGAAGCTCCTGTTCGAGGCGCACCTCTTCGCGAAGCAAAGTGCTGATGCGATGCCTTCGAAGCATGCGATTAGAGATAAGTACAGCAGCGCCGACAATGCCTAACGCTATGATACCAGCCGCACCGATGACAGCCCAATTGTCGAGCCGATAAAACGAAAGTCTTCGAAAAAGTTCGAGCCAATCTCCAGTCAGAGCAATCAAAAGCAGATGGTCTGCCGTTCCCGGCCAAGGATGCCATCTCATGGCAGTATTAGGCAATCTTGGAGCGGAGAATTTCCCGCACAACCCACTTGGCAGGCTTAAGCAAAATCTAACTCCTTCCAAGACTGACTTACTTCAGATTTACTAAACAATTCCGAGAGAGATGAGTAGACTTAAGGGCTGATCAATCGGATCAAGTTACCTTCACCCAGATGTAAAAAGCCGAGTAGGCGTATGCAGGGAACCGAAGTATGTCAAGATTTTCTAAGTCTTTGATGGTGATCTGTGCGCTGGTGTTTTTGTCTGGGTTGCCGGCACAAGCGTCATCGCCTTGCCTGCGAAATCAAACGCCTTACAAGCTTG
Source organism: Bradyrhizobium manausense (assembly GCF_018129685.1). GTDB lineage: Bacteria > Pseudomonadota > Alphaproteobacteria > Rhizobiales > Xanthobacteraceae > Bradyrhizobium > Bradyrhizobium manausense_D. The sequence goes on along the minus strand of NZ_JAFCLG010000029.1, from coordinate 8,833 downwards.
CCGGGGATACCATCGCCTGGTCGATGACGATCGCGCCTGGGACGGATTGTATCCAAGGCCTGCGATGGTCGACAATGCAGATCTTTGACGTTTCGGTCGTGTAAAAGCCGTCGAGCGGACAGCTCGTTCTGGTGGGACCGGGATTTCGCTATTTTTCTGACCCCAAGTTTTCGGGCTCAGATAAGTTTTCACTCCTCGTCGTTGGCAAGAACCGCCATGAGCGGGGGGCATCGATTGTGGAAGCAGCGGTTACGAGCCTGATGCCCGCCAAGTTAGTGAGCATTGAGCATTGAAGGCCTTTCGAACCTGGCTGCGGATCGTACGCGTCCGGCGTAGGCCGCAGGCGGATTTGATTGGGTGAGCTGATGGACCCTGTCGGCGTATTGGTCATGCAGCTTGAGCAGAGACCGCCGCCGGTGAGGTCCAAATTCCACGGCAGAAACTCGTCAAGCCGGTGGGCTGGGTGGGCGGCTATACGAACGAGGATGTCGGTGAGGCAAACCAACGGATCGACACCGTTCATTTTGGCGGTGACCCGCCAGCCGCCAAGCTCGGTCTCGATTAGGCCTACCTTCGCCCGCTCTCTAGCCGGCGATGGCCGTGGCTGCGCAGCCACGGTCGATTCCGGAATTGGCGTCGAAGTGATCTCCACAGGAACAAGTACTGGCGCGGCATCCCCGCCCAGCTGGCCCTCGCGCGACAACCGTCGCCACGTGAACAACTGGCTCGTGGACAACCCGTTGCGCCGCGCCGTCGCCAGCCGGGAACCGTCATAACTCTCAGCAACGATCCGCCGCTTCTCGTCCAATGTCCAACGGCGTCGAGCGCCAGGCGAAACAACTTCCAATCGGGAGACCTTCGAAATAGGCGTATGGTCATACGCCTCTGTCTTCATCCTCCGTCTTCAGCGCGCAAGGCGGCCCTCACCGGAGCGATACTGCGGATCGATCGCCTCGCAGCCCTCGGCACGCCACGCAATCGTCGCTTCCTGCTCCTGAAAATGGGAAGGGGTTGTTGCGTCTTAGGAAGGCTCAACTGATTCGCCCGCGGGCGCGCGACAAGAGAATCCTATTTTTGCCGGTTTCTTGCTGCTCTCTTCCGACGAATGGAGCGACAAGCCACGCTTTCCTTCAACGTTGCGGTTAGAATCTAGCCTTAGCGTCGTGGCGTCATGCAAGGCGAGTAAAAAGTTCCGCTCGTGGAAATTACGCGTTCGAGGCATTGACGTGGGTCGACACTGTCTCCGCTAACTTGGAAATAATAAGCCTGCATCTTCAGGATCAAAACATAGTGCCCGGGCGAGAGGTTAAGGTCGGGATTTTCGCTGCGAACCTCGTACATCTCGGGGTTTCCTGGCACGGGTGAGGATCGAAATGGATAGGAGATGTTGCGGATTACCAAGGCTTCGTCCACGTCAGTCAGAGCTTTGCCAGCTGCATTTCCCGAGAAGTCGCGTGAGATCTTTGCGACCAATCGAACCTCCGGTCTGTCGGGAATAGAGCTGATAGCATCTCTGCGATACACAATAAATTTCGCGTGTCCGTCTGGCAGAGGGGCTTGATCCGGCCTTTTGAATGCAGCTGAGATCGCTATGCGAGGGTCCGGAGGCCTCATGGAGAGTGCTTGCAAATCTATAAATGGTCCATCACCGATGTCGGCATAGACGCCATAAGCCTCGGGAAGCGGGCGCCTCGCGGCTGTGGGCTTTGCTGCAGTAGATACAGTAGCTGGTGGTGGTTCAGGTGCCTTCGGCTCTGGCGGCGGAGACCTTATTGCGAGCTCATTTTGTCGCGATGTAAGCAGTTGGCGAACGCTAGCGAGACGCTCTCTTTGTGTAACAAGGAGAACAATGAATCCCACCGCAACTAAAATCGCAGTTGTACGCACTAATACCGGCAGTGTCTGTTGTATGCGCAGATGCGGTCGAGTACGCGTCTGACGAATTAGAGTGTCCGCAACTTCAGCTTGCGGTGCATCATCGTAGTTGGCGATCGGCGGCGGGGAGACGAGTTGCCGCGAAGCGGTTCGCTCGATGCGGGGTTGCTCTTGCGCGAACCGTTCAACCTCTCGAATTGCATTCTCTAGTGACTTTTTGATTTCTCCAGCGTTTTTCGCATCTGCGTGGGTAAACTGCTCAGACAGCTTATAACGAGCTAACTCGTACACCATTTGACGTCTTAATTCCGGATCATCGCCGACAGTGTCGAGCATGCGAGAAATGACAAGCGCGAATTGGACTTCACTCGAAGCCAAACCGTTTTCGACATGCTCTTCGGGAACTAGATCCTTGGAATTCATAGCTTGGAGTTGTTCCAATATACATCTCGTCCTAGCCTAACGTTTGAAAAGAGGAAAGACGGGTGTTGGCCGGAAGCGTCTCCATACCACCGCGTAGACAAGCGTGCGGGTCGTTGCCTTGCGCCAACCTCAGATCTGGAAGCTAGCCAGCTGTCTCTTTGTTGCATTGCAAAAGATGTGGATTTTGCTTTGAAGCGTGCGCGTCATCCGCTGACGCGCGGGCGTCGCGCGAAGAGAACCGTGCAAGTGCTGCTCTAGCTGTGAGCTTTCAGGAGGTTGTCCATCCGGTCCTGAACGAGGAAGCTGAAGTTGTCGAAGCTTTAGCCAATCCCCGGAGGACCGAATGGACACCCATAAGAATGCGCCTCTGACGCCAAAAGGTCGAGAGGCCATGGTGCGGAGCGTGATCGAAGGCGACCTGACGAAGGCTGCAGCCGCACCGCAATTCAATATCTCGGCGAAGACCGTCGCCAAGTGGGTCAAGCGTTTCCGCGAGGAAGGCGTGGATGGGTTGCGTGATCGCTCCTCGAGACCCCTTTCATCGCCGAGCCAAACCCTGCCTGCCACATGCGCCGAAGTCGAGGCGTTGCGCCGGCAGCGCCACACAGGCAAGCAAATCGCAGCCGAGGTCGGCATCTCGCCGGCGACCGTCAGCCGTATCCTGCGGCGGTTGGGATTGAACCGATTGCGCGACCTGGAACCGGCTGAGCCGGTGCGGCGCTATGAGCGTGAACATCCCGGCGAGCTGATCCACATCGACATCAAAAAGCTCGGCAAGTTCAACCGTATACCATCGCATCACCGGCGATCGAACGGGCCAGAGCAGCCTGCGGGCTCGCGGCGAAGGGCCAGGCTGGGAATACGTCCACGTCTGCATCGACGATGCCTCCCGCATTGCCTTCAGCAAAGTGATGAAGAGCGAGCGACAGAGCTGCGCCGTGGCCTTCCTCAAGGCTGCGATCGCCTACTACTCAAGCCTCGGCATCAAGGTCGAGCGGGTCATGACCGACAACGGATCCTGCTACAAATCCTTTGCTTTCCGCAAAGCCTGCAAGCGCCTCGGCCTCAAGCATATCCGCACCAAGCCCTACACGCCGAAGACCAACGGCAAGGCCGAGCGCTTTATCCAGACCAGCCTGCGCGAATGGGCCTATGCCCGCGCCTACAACACTTCAAAAGAACGAGCTGCCGAGTTGCCGAGATGGCTTCACCGCTACAATTGGCACCGGCCGCATGGCAGTATCGGCTCAATGCCACCCATCAGCAGACTCGCTCTAACTAGGAACAACCTGTTGAGGCTCCACATCTAGCGCTCCGTGCTTTCTTTATTGGCCGGAAACAATGATTTTGGAATTACGAAGAGTCACCCGTGAGTGCCTGACTCCGAAGCAGGCCGGATGTCCGCGCGAATCCATGATCACTCGGAGCTTTTGAATTTAGAAGGGCTGGGCCGCAGCCAAGAAAAATCGATAGTTTTGCAAATCTAAGAGAATGGCGCTTCAGCCATCTAACGTCGTTGGATATCTAGCCGCGCTGGCCCCTACCTGCGCGCCCATCAATCGGAGCGACGGAGCCGGATGATTGCCTGATCAAAAAGGCCGGAAGAGAATTGCGTGGACGCATATAAGGCTCCCACTTCCTAAATTCTCGACGTCGCTGCTTTGATATGCGATCGCGCGCAACGTAGCCCAAGCCAAAGCTGGCGATACATAGAATAGGTATGAAGAGCACGACCAGCAATGTACGGCTTTCCTATTCAAACTAACGCGATCGCGGCCATCGCGAGCGTACAGATCCTACGGTTGCTAGAAATCCCGGTGCTAGGAAGACGATTTCCAAGAAGCGCAGCGAGCTTTTTGTTTGACCGCGTTCGGGTTCGCCAGGTCCAAAAGCTTCTTTCGAGGTCATCGAATTCATTCTAGTCGTCCGTCTTCTGTCATTGCGTTTCAAATGATCGGATAGGACGCTGTTTGTAGCTTGTACGCCTCTTGCGTGCACTTCATCAGGCGAACTTAACTTCGGTGTGACTAGAGTATGGTGATGTCGCGGCAACTGAGTACCAAGTTCAAGCGTTATCTTTATTCGGTCGCTGGAGTTTGCGCGCTGCATAATTGCCGTGCTCTACATGCCCATAAATGTCGCTCCATGCGCGCTCTAGGTGGCGAGGTCGAGAGCGGCCCTACATCGTTGTGTCAAAAGCGATGCTTCGACAGTCAAATCCAGTAGCGCGAAACTCGTCGCAGCCGTTGAAGGTTCAATTGCCTCGAATCTGGTCGCTATGGTCCGCGAACAGCAGGGCCTGCGCATCATTTGCCAACCGGCTGCTCTGGATCGAGCCCACGAGCCCTTGTCGCTCCTCGCAATCCAATTAGTAACGCGCTTCTCCGGCGGCTTCGGCAAGGCCTATCAATAGTGAGCAGTTTGGAGCGGCGATGCCGATGTTCTCAAGCCGCCGGGGCTAAGCCTGTCAGACTGTCGCCGACCTTATTGCAAGTCGAAACCTCCACCTTCGCACGCGGAATAATCCAATTTAATCAGATCGTTCCGGAGATCTATTGACACGGGTGGATTGGATTTGCAAAAGGCAGCGTTCTGTCGCGGAGCGTAAGTAACTTGCTGGGATTGATCTTCCTTGTTGCGGTTTCTGTGATTTCATTTGGGGCCGGATACGGGCTTCGTGAGATCATTTCGCGACGTCGTCGCTCGACATATCTCAGATACAAGCCGTACCTGCGTCCGCCGTCCCGACAAGTGCCGACGTTTCTTTTGCGGGCAGCAGCAGAACGAGGCAATCACGCTTCGCGGGCCGCTCCAAAAGAACAAAAATACGGCTGATTCGCGCTCCCGATTTGGTCGAGCATCTGTATCTCGCTCGAAGAATGGGCGTTGCGCTGCTTGCGGCCCTGCTCGGATGTCACCCGAGTAGCCGTCATGGCAGCTTCGAGAACGTTGTCAGGGCGACTGACTATCGGCAACCGAGAAATCTGCAAGTTCGCCCACCATGCTCTCTCGTTTCCTTGCCGATTACGAGTTCGGTGGTGCGAACTGCATACCGGGACGGTAACCCATTGCTGACCTTGCGTCCCAACGCTTGCGGTTGCGCGAACTTTAGGTGGTGCGCATCGGCAGGGCTTTTCTTACGGACGAGACAAGCTTGACCACGGACGAAGGCAAGGTGTGCTTTGCTGCGCCTTCGCGGGTGCCTCTCTTGGAAGGCTAGTTCGGCCGATCACTCTTCATGACCAGCATAGCCAACTATCTCGACCCCGACGTAGGCGCGGAATTACGAGGCTCGTTGACAGATGTGTTCCGCCGTTGCTCGAGCAAGTCGGCCTCGTTGAGTTTTAATGTAAGCAGCTTCAAGAACCCGCGCGTCTGATTCTTGGAATGTGTTCTTCATAGGCAGGTTGGTGCTAGCCCAGATCGGACGACCGCTATGATGGTCTTCTCGGGATTCATCAACTCCGCCTGGCGGCGGAGATTTCTGCGACGACGGGAGCCCGCTCCAAAAATCTTGCGTGCAGGGTTATCGGGCCTTTGGAGCAATCCAATTGAACCCTTATTCTGCTGCGAGTCGCGCCGATTCCAAGAACCTTGCCTCGCTTGCCACCGAGCCGGGGGCCCGCTGTTTCTTGAACAATGACTAGCTGACCAGCGGCAAAGCTGCCGGGCTGCCAGGAGCGGTGTTCTGGGGATAACCAGCGGAACTGATTTAGGGGTGAAGCGGGAGGCATAAGCGACACCTCGTAGAAATCGGTGCAATTTGCGGCAACACGCGAAAGAACGCTTCAGCGACTCAAATGGGACTAACAACCGATGCTTGGCTAGCGTGATTAAAGAATAGTTAATGCGCGCTTCTAGCACTTTGGGCTCCGTAACAACGGGAAATGCTCTTTACGGCATCTAGCGTGCTTGTGGGGCGTCCGGCAGCACGATGGCGGAGTCGGACATCGCCCGATTGCCGGATGCCATACTGGCGGTTCAAGGCGACCGAGATCGTCGATTTTGATCTCGATTGGAGCTGGCGGCTGGATATTGACACCATCATAAGCTCAAATTTCGAGCTGCTCTGGGCATTGTCGCGACAACGTCGAGCTTTCCAACACGGACAGCCGAGGCCTGGCTGTCGGGCTACACGAAAGACCAGAGTATAGGTTCCAGAACCTATCGCCCTCGGCGGCCGCACGGCGGATCGGACCGTCAAGCTTCAGGTTGAGAGCATGTGGTGCACCGCGACAGTCGCGATGCACAACGTGTGGCGCCAATTTAGGCTGGAATAGAATTCTGAAATCAAGAATTATCGAGCTGGGCAGATTGCATCAAATGAGAATGCAACTGCTGGCTTACTGGGGACGGACCAATGGCGATGGCTTTGCAAATCAACTTTGCGCTTTGGGGAATGATCATCTGCGCCGCCATCAAGGGCAGCCATCTGGGCTGTAGGCTTTTTAGCCCAATAGCCAAACTGTAACGGCGATCGCCCCGCGAATGATGCCGTAAACCCAACCGATCATAGCGGCTGCGACTACCAACAGGAAACCGATCGCGAGAGTGCGGTCGGAGCGCTGCCGCTGGTCTGATGAGGCTTCTTCCGTCGCCATCTTATCCACCTGGCAAGTTTTTCTCGCTCTATCAAGCGTGCTGCGCGCTGAATGTGATGTATCTCACATCATTGTTTCGGTTCGTTGACGAGGTCGCGGCGAGAAACGCGGCGGTAGCGCGGTCAAGGGTTGTTTCGGGCTAACGCTTGGCGGCCATTCGATTGACCTGCAGTGCAGGCCGCGGCGCTCGCCCCCCGTCTCAGCTCTCCGCCCGCTCTCTTGCGGTTCGCAGAGCAGGGCGAACGCCGGAGGTCCTTTGGCAAACACCTCTTTTCGGTGCTCTCACATATGTGGATGATGAAGTAGACGGAGAGGCTTTCGAACGGCATCGCTCCGCAGTCCAAAAAGGGCCGCCAGACTTGGAGGCAGTATTGCTGGCGGCCCATACCGAAAATTGAAGTCGTGGTCTCGGGGATCGCGGTGGGTATAAGATCGGGTCTGTCAGGCGGTCTATGGAATAGCGTCCTCCACCGTCACTTGTTATGTAAAGGTCAGAGTGATTCCCGAACATGGTTTGCTTCCGAGACCGCTGCACTTTGCATCCGGATGTGGTCTGGCTCGTGCATAACTCGTGTAAGAAGTGACCAAATGCCGAACTATTCGACTGCCGTAGCGCTCGTTTTCCTGTTTTCTTTTGCACCAAGCTTTGCTTAATCTTTTCAGGAGGAAGAGTCTCTAAGCTCTTCATCGGGCGCCGGACCGAATGCGTTTATCGACCTTCTGGCGTTGATGTCGGGGCAGTGCAAGACGCTGAACGTTGCCGGGCGCAGCTTCGCTTGCAAGACGGTGGCGTACGCCCACGGCGACAAGGGGCGGGTGAATTTCGCGGTTGCCGTCGACGATCCCGACGATGAGAGCCACGTAGTGTCGTTCTCCGGCGCGAACGGCAGGCGGGCTGATGACAATTCCTACGAGCTGCCGATCGATCGCATGCTGCTCAATTCCAAGGATCGGCCCAAGGTGGACGGACTGCCGGTGCCGGCCGAGCAGCCATCAACGGGTACCTGCCGCCAAACCGGCAATTTCGCTGCGAGGAAGGTCACTGATGTCACCTGTTCGGCTACCGACCGTGAAGGCCGCCGATACGAGCTGCTGTTCGTCTCCGACGGCACGCCGGTGAGCGTGCGCCGCATCAGGCAGTCGGCGCCGTCCATCCAGGATCCGTTTAAGTTAGAGAGCAGGCGATGTTCTGGCCCAGAGATCGGGAAGTGAACGCAAGACCGCCTAACGGCGGTCTCACGGTTACTCCGGGCTGATGAAGCTAGCGGGTTCTCCGTCATGGCCCTATGAAAAGCAGGAAATGATAGCCAGGACGACGTCCGCGCCGAGGTCGCCCGAATACGTGGAAAACAGAAATCCTATGCCGAGAGCAGCTGCAATTACTTTGAGTGCAATCATTTTGAAATCCCCTCTTTGAGGACGGGAATGACTTTAGGCTCCGTCTGTTTCTGGCATGCTTCGCCATATGCTGCAGATGGTTTCGTTCACCGAGGCGTTATCGAGCGCGGCCCGGGCGTGACGCTAATTCGTGCTGACCGACCTAAACGCACGAAGGCCGCAGCGATGGTGCTCGTCGCAGCCCGCGCTTATCAAAAATTCCGGGTGAAAAGTTCTAAGTGGAATGCAGCCAGCCCCGGTAAACATGATCCTATCGCGCCGATCTCGCAGTGCGATATGATCCGCTTCGCACTTCGCCGATTGCTTAATGAGAGTGAGCGAGAGCGCCGCCGGGCCTGGCTTGCAGGCGGAAATCCCTGCCCGAAGCACAAGCCGCGTATGTCTCCCATGGTCCCGTCCTGGGGCTTGGTATGATAAATTTTCACTAGGGTCTGTACTCAATAGGGATTCCATCTGAAATTAGATTGTGATTCAAGCTTCTCAACGGAAGGGAGGCTTGAATGGCAAAGCAGGTCTACTGGCTCAGCGATGCGGAA
>NZ_JAFCLG010000028.1 GCF_018129685.1 Bradyrhizobium manausense | reverse complement strand
CCTCCTCTTCAGGAAGACCACATGGAATCAGCCATTTCTTCGCTCTTCAACTGCGATGTGTGAATATCGTAGCCCGCAAGGGGAGGGTGGGCTTCGTCCCAGCGTCTTCGCACATGACTGATGCGGCGGGCTTCGCTAGATTGCCCCTTACAAGACAAGACGAATTGTCCGGGGAGGACGGCGTGCATCAGGGACGTGTCGTTTACGGCGCGATCGAGGAGGTCGTGTTCGGCCATCCGGCGGCCGAGGCTGTCGTCGGGCAGATGGATCGGCTGGGAACCCGCCGCGCCTTCCTGATGGTCTCGGGCACGCTGAACCGCGAGACCGGCGAAATCGCGAAAATCGTAAAGGCACTGGGGCCGCGCTGCGCCGGGCTGTTCGACGCGATGCCCGCGCACACGCCGCGCGAGGCGGTGATCGCGGCGACCAACGCTGCGCGCGAGGCCGGCGCCGATTTGATCGTCACCGTGGGCGGCGGCTCGATCACCGATGGCGCCAAGGCGGTGCAGCTGTGCCTGGCCAACGGCATCGACACTATCGAGGGCATCGACCGCATCCGCGTCCACGGCGGCGTCGCACCTGAGATGACCGCGCCGACCGTGCGCCAGATCAGCGTGCCGACCACGATTGCCGGCGGCGAGTTCTCATCGATCGCGGGCGTCACCGACCGCAGCACGCATGTGAAGCAGATGCTGCGGCATCCGCTCGCCGTGCCGCGCGCGACGATCCTCGACCCCGCCATCACCGTGCACACGCCGCAATGGCTGTTTCTCTCCACCGGCATACGAGCCGTCGACCATTGCGTCGAGGCGATCTGCTCGCGCGAGACGCATCCTTATGCCGATGCGCAATCGGTGAAGGGGCTTGCCATGCTCGCCGACGCGCTGCCGCGGGTGAAGGCGGACCCTGGCGATCTCGATGCACGGATGGATGCGCAGATCGGCACCTGGCTGTCGATGGGCGCACTCGCGGCCGGCGTGCCGATGGGCGCGAGCCACGGCATCGGCTATGTGCTGGGCGCGGCATTCGACGTGCCGCACGGCTACACCTCGTGCATCATGCTGCCCGCGGTGATGCGCTGGAACGCGAGCGCCAATGCCGAGCGACAGATGATCGTCGCGGCCGCAATGGGTTTTCCCGGCCACGACGCCGCCGACGTGCTCGATGCCTTCATCCGCTCGCTCGGCATGCCGCGCAGCCTCACCGAGGTTCGCGTCTCGCCCGAGCATTTCGACGCCATCGCCGATCAGGCGATGCGCACCAACTGGATTCCACGCAACCCGCGCAAGATCGAGAACCCTGCGCAGATTCGCGAAATCCTCGCTCTCGCCGCATGAGTCTAGACCCGGAGGACTGATGTACCCAGGCCTGCATGCCCGCCTGCGCCCGCTGCAACCCGCCTTCATCATGGCGGCGACAGGCGAGACCGTCACCTATCGCGAGCTCGATGCACGCAGCAATCGCCTCGCCCATCTGTTCCGCAAGCAGGGCCTGAGGCGGCTCGATCACTACTCGATCTTCATGGAGAACAACTCCCGCTACCTCGAGGCCTGCGGCGCGGGCGAGCGCTCCGGCCTCTATTATACCTGCATCAACTCCTTCCTGACGCCGGGCGAACTTGCCTATCTCCTGGTCAACAGCCAGTCCAAGATCCTGATCACGTCGGTGGCAAAGCTCGCCATCGCGCGCGAAGCCCTTCAAGCCTGCCCTGACGTCAATCTCTGCATTGTCGTCGACGGCCCGGGCGAGAGCGACCGTATCGTTGGACTCGCGGACGTCACAGCCGACCTGCCGAAGACGCCGATCGCGGATGAGTGGCTCGGCACCGCGATGCTCTATTCGTCGGGCACGACGGGACGGCCGAAGGGCATCATTCGGCCGCTGCCGGAAGAGCCGCCGAAGCACAATCTGCCGCTGTTCGATTTCCTGCACAAACTCTGGCACTATCGCGAGGGCATGATCTATCTGTCGCCGGCGCCGCTCTATCATTCCGCGCCGCAGGCCGCCGTGAACCTCACCATCCGCCAGGGCGGCACTGTCGTGATCATGGAGACGTTCGATCCCGAGCGTTACCTCCAGCTCGTGCAGCAATGGGGCATCACACACAGCCAGCTGGTACCGACGATGTTCTCGCGCATGCTGAAGCTGCCCGAGAAGGTCCGCACGCGATACGATTTGTCCTCGCTCGAAATCGCGATCCATGCCGCCGCACCCTGCCCGGCGCAGGTCAAGGACGACATGATCAAATGGTGGGGGCCGATCATCCATGAATATTACGGCGCGACCGAGGGCCTCGGCTTTACGGCCTGCAACAGCGAGGAATGGCTCGCGCACCGCGGCAGCGTCGGCAAGGTGCTGCTCGGCGACCTTCATATTCTCGACGAGAACATGCAGCCATGCCCGACCGGCACGCCGGGCCAGGTCTGGTTCAAGACGGGATCGCCGTTCGAATATTTCAACGACCCCGAGAAGACCAAGGAGGCGCGTTCGGCCGACGGCAGCATGAGCACGGTCGGCGACGTCGGCTATGTCGACGAGGACCGCTTCCTTTATCTCACCGACCGCGCGACCTTCATGATCATCTCCGGCGGCGTGAACATCTATCCACAGGAATGCGAAAATCTGCTGATCACCCATCCGAAGGTCGCGGATGCCGCGGTGTTCGGGGTGCCCAACGCTGATCTCGGCGAGGAGGTGAAGGCGGTGGTGCAGCCGATGCCGGGCGTGTTGCCAGGCGATGCTCTGGCCGAAGAGCTGATCGCCTTCTGCGGGGCGTCGCTGTCGCGGCAGAAAGTTCCACGCTCGGTCGATTTCGAGAAGGAGTTGCCGCGGCTGCCGACCGGGAAGCTGTACAAACGGCTGCTGCGGGACAGGTATTGGGGGAACAAGCCGTCAAGGATTGTATAGGCTCCGCTGTCGTCCTGGCGAAAGCCGGACCCATACTGCGTGATCTATCTATGGCGGACAGTATGGGTACCGAACGACGAGTGTTCGCTAAACTGCCCTTGGGGTAATGGGTCCTGGCTTTCGTCAGGACGACGGCCAAGGAACTTCTCGCAAATTATAGAGGCGCGAAGCTCCTGCGGCATGACGTCATCCAAATTGCCAAGACCATAAAGGACTTTAGCCGGTTGCCTCGCCGTGCACGCGTCGTTATCGTCCTGACAAACAGGCCATAAATGGCCGATGTCCAGGGAGGACGTAGGATGCGGAGCGTATGGGCGCTCGCCGCAACGGCGGCGCTGTCATTGCTGGCGGTTTCGACCGCGACGTTCGCCGGTGAGCCCAAACAGGGCGGCATCCTGCGGATGTATCACCGCGACAGCCCCGGCAACGCCTCGATCCATGAAGGTGCGACCTATTCGGTCAATATTCCCTTCATGCCCGTGTTCAACAATCTCGTCATCTACAAGCAGGACGAGCCCCAGAACACGATGGACAACATCGTGCCCGAACTCGCCGAGAGCTGGGCCTGGGTGAACGACCACAAGACGCTGACCTTCAAGCTGCGCCAGGGCGTCAAATGGCATGACGGCAAGCCGTTCACCTCGGCCGACGTCAAATGCACCTTCGACATGTTGATGGGCAAGTCGCAGCAGAAGTTCCGGCAGAACCCGCGCAAGAGCTGGTACGACCAGGTCAACGACGTCTCGACGAACGGCGATTTCGAGGTTTCCTTCAATTTGAAGCGGCCGCAGCCGTCGCTGCTGGCGCTGCTGGCCTCGGGCTATACGCCGGTCTATCCCTGCCATGTTTCGCCCGGCGATATGCGCACGCATCCGATCGGCACCGGCCCGTTCAAGTTCGTCGAGTTCAAGGCCAACGAATCGATCAAGCTGACGCGCAACACGGACTATTGGCGCAAGGGCCGCCCCTATCTCGACGGCATCGAGTTCACCATCATCCCGAACCGCTCGACCGCGATTCTGGCTTTCGTCGCCGGCAAGTTCGACATGACGTTCCCGACCGAGGTAAGCATTCCGCTGCTGAAGGACGTGAAATCGCAGGCGCCGAACGCGGTCTGCGAGGTCGAGCCGAACAATGTCGCCACCAACATCATCGTCAATTCATCCGCACCGCCGTTCGACAATATCGACATCCGCAAGGCGATGGCGCTGTCACTTGACCGCAAGGCTTTCATCTCGATCATGTTCGAGGGCCAGGGCGACGTCGGTGGCACCATGCTGCCGCCGCCGAATGGACTGTGGGGTATGCCGAAGGAGATGCTGGAGACCATTCCGGGCTACGGCCCCGACGTGAATGCCAACCGCGAGGAAGCCAGGAAGCTGATGCAGAAGGCCGGCTACGGGCCGGACAAGCACCTCGCCGTCAAGGTCTCCACCCGCAACATTCCCGTTTATCGCGATCCCGCCGTGATCCTGATCGACCAGCTCAAGAGCATCTATATCGACGGTGAGCTCGACGTGGTCGAGACCGCGAACTGGTTCCCGAAGATCGCCCGCAAGGACTACATGCTCGGTCTCAATCTCACCGGCAACGCGGTCGACGATCCGGACCAGTCCTTCTACGAGAACTATTCCTGCGGCTCGGAGCGCAACTACACCAATTACTGCAACAAGGAGATCGAGAAGCTGTTCGACGTGCAGTCGCAGGAGACCGACATCGCCAAGCGCAAGAAGTTGGTATGGGACATCGACAAGAAGCTGCAGGAGGACGTTGCCCGCCCGATCATCTTCCACGCGCGCACCGGCACCTGCTGGCAACCCTACGTCAGGGGCGTGACGATCATGACCAACAGCTCCTATAATGGGTACCGGTACGAAGATCTTTGGATGGACAAGTAGCGCAGCCAACGGACGAGACAGCTCGGCGGGAGGGCGCGAATGTTTGCCTATCTGGTGCGGCGCCTGCTCCTGATGCTCGTGACCCTGTTCGGGATCTCGATCGTCATCTTCTTCCTGTTGCGCATCGTGCCGGGCAACATCGTCGACATCCTGTTCGCGGCAGCCGGCTATGTCGACCCCGCCGACAAGGCCAACCTGGAGAAGGAGCTCGGCATCGACCAGCCGCTGATCCTGCAATATTGGCACTGGATCAGCGGCTTTCTGCGCGGCGATTTCGGCTACTCCTACGTCTCCGAGAAGCCGGCGCTGCAGGAGATCCTGCCGCGGATCCCGATCACCGCGCGGCTCGCCGGCCTCGCCCTGCTGTTCTCCGCCTCGATCGGCATTCCGCTCGGCGTCATCAGCGCGGTAAAGCAGGGCTCGCGGATCGACTACGCGCTGCGCGTCGTCAGCCTGAGCGGATTGTCGCTGCCCTCGTTCTGGCTCGGCCTTCTGGTTCTGACCGCATCGGTCGCATGGTTCGGACAGATGCCGATCTTCAATCCCAATCCGCAGAGCTTTGGCGAGGCCTTCGCGACTTATTGCATCCCGGCGATGGTGGTCGGCTTCCGCAGTTCGGCGCTGACGATGCGCATCACGCGCTCGTCCATGCTGGAGGTGCTGCGGCAGGATTATATCCGCACCGCTCGCGCCAAGGGCGCCTCGGACGCCGCCGTGAACTATCACCATGCGCTGAAGAACGCGATCCTGCCCGTCATCACCGTGATCGGCATCGAGGCGGCATTCCTGATCGGCGGCCTGATCGTGACGGAGACCGTGTTCAACATCCCGGGCGTTGCGCGCTTCCTGGTCGAGGCGATCCGCTGGCGCGATTATCCGATCGTGCAGAACCTCGTGATGCTGATTGCGGTGGTGGTGGTGAGTGCGAATTTCATCGTCGACATGCTCTATGCGGTGTTCGACCCGCGCATCCGGTACACGGATTAGGAGACCAGCTTGGCCGCGATCGACTTTGACGTTGAACTGAGGCGGGCCGGCGCGCATGCGACCGGCGGCTGGCGACGCGTGCTGTTTTTGGCGCAGCGGCACGTGCTGGGCGCGGCCGGGCTGGTCATCATGATTGCGTTCGTATTCACGGCGATCTTCGCCGACTTCATCGCGCGCTACGACCCGCTGAGCGTCGATTCCGCCCACGCGCTGATGCGCCCGAGCTTTGCGCACTGGATGGGCACGGATTCGTTCGGCCGCGACGTCTTCAGCCGCATCATCCATGGTGCGCGGATCTCGCTCGCGGTCGGGATCGGCTCGACCACCCTCGGCGGCATGATCGGCGTGAGCGTCGGCCTCACCTCCGGATATCTCTCCGGCTGGGTGGACCTCGTATTCCAGCGCGTCTCCGACATCCTGCAGGCGCTGCCGTTGCTGGTGCTGGCCCTGATCATGACCGCCGCGCTCGGCCCGTCGCTGCCGAACGTCATTCTCGCCATCGCCATTCCGCTGATCCCGACCGTCTCGCGCGTCACCCGCGCCAACACGCTGGCGCTGCGCGAGCAGCCCTTCATCGAGGCCGCCAAGTCGATCGGGATGAGCGAGGCCCGCATCGCGCTCCGCCACGTGTTGCCGAACACGCTGGCGCCGCTGATCGTGCTCGCAACCGCCCAGCTTGGCTCGACGATCCTCACCGAGGCCTCGCTCTCCTTCCTCGGCCTCGGCATTCCCGAACCTTATCCCTCATGGGGCCGCATGCTTTCGGAATCCGCTGCCGAATATGTTCGCACCGCGCCGTGGCTCGTCATCTTCCCGGGCATCGCGATCAGCCTCGCCGTATTCGGCGCAAACCTGTTCGGTGACGCCCTGCGCGACATCCTCGATCCCCGGCAGCGCGGCTGATGGTCGATAACCCCGACATCGTGCTCGACGTGAAGAACCTGAAGACGGTGTTCTTTACCACGTCCGGTCTGTTCAAGGCCGTGGACGACGTCTCCTTCACCGTGAGCCGCGGCGAGACACTGGCGATCGTCGGCGAGTCCGGCTGCGGCAAGAGCGTCACCGCGCTCTCCCTGATGCGACTGGTACCCGATCCGCCCGGGCGCATTGTCGGCGGCTCGATCACGCTCGAAGGCACCGACCTGCTGGCGCTGGACGAAGCGGAGATGCGCAAGATCCGCGGCAATCGCATCTCCATGATCTTCCAGGAGCCGATGACCTCGCTCAATCCCGTCATGCGGATCGGCGACCAGATCGTCGAGGCCGTGCGGCTGCACCGGAAACTGTCGAGCAAGGAGGCTCACGATGTCGCGGTCGAAATGCTGCGGCTGGTGCGCATCCCGGAGCCGGCGCGGCGCGCGAAGGAATATCCGCATCAACTCTCCGGCGGCATGCGTCAGCGCGCGATGATCGCGATGGCGCTGGCTTGCCGGCCGGCGCTGCTGATCGCGGACGAGCCAACCACCGCGCTCGACGTCACCATCCAGGCACAGATCTTGGCGCTGATCCTCGATCTCCAGAAAGAACTCGGCACCGGCCTCGTGCTGATCACGCACGATCTCGGCGTCGTCGCGCAGACCGCGCAGCGCGTCATCGTGATGTATGCGGGACGGAAGGTCGAGGAAGCCAGCGTCGAGGCGCTGTTCGCGGCACCGAAGCATCCCTACACGCGCGGGCTGATGGCCTCGATCCCCGCGGTGCCGGCGTTTGGTGTCGCCTCGCAGGAGCGGCTGAACGAAATTCCGGGCACCGTGCCCTCGCTGGTGCGGCTGCCGAAGGGCTGCGCCTTCGCTCCGCGCTGCAAGCTCGCCGTGACGCGCTGCGAGGCCGAATATCCACCGCTGACCGACTGGGGCGGCGGCCATCTCGCCGCGTGCTGGCGCGCGACTGAAGTGGCGGAGGTAGCATGACCAAGCCGTTGCTCGAAGTCGCCGATCTCAAGAAGCATTATCCGGTGCGCGCCGGCGTGCTGCGCCGGCAGGTCGGCACCGTGCACTCGGTCGACGGCGTCTCGTTCTCACTTGGTGCCGGTGAGACGCTGGGCCTCGTCGGCGAATCCGGCTGCGGCAAGTCCACGGTCGCGCGCAGCGTGCTGCGGCTGATCGAGCCGACCTCGGGCCAGATCCGCCTCGACGGCGAGGACATCACGCATCTGTCCAAGACCGCGTTGCGACCGTATCGCCGCTCGATGCAGATCGTGTTTCAGGACCCATTTGCCTCGCTCAATCCGCGCATGACCGCGGGCGACATCGTCGGCGAGCCGATCGCGGTCCATGGTCTTGCCACCGGCAAGGCACTGGAGGCGCGTGTCGCCAAGCTGTTCGAGCAGGTCGGCCTGCGGCCCGACCAGAGGCGCAATTTTCCGCATCAGTTCTCCGGCGGCCAAAGGCAACGTATCTGTATCGCCCGGGCGCTCGCGCTGGAGCCCCGTCTGATCGTCTGCGATGAGCCGGTCTCCGCACTCGACGTCTCGATCCAGGCGCAGGTGATCAATCTCTTGATCGATCTGCAGAAGCAGCACGGCTTCTCCTATCTCTTCATCGCGCATGACCTCGCCGTGGTCGCCCATATCAGCCACCGCGTCGCCGTGATGTATCTCGGCCGCATTGTCGAGATCGCGGGCAAGGACGAACTGTTCCGCAACCCGCGTCATCCCTACACGCAGGCCCTCCTCGCCTCGGTGCCGATCGCCAATCCGCTTGCGAAGAAGCTCGCGCCCCTGGTTGACGGCGATGTGCCTAGCCCGGTCAATCCGCCGCCCGGCTGCGCGTTTCACACGCGCTGCCGGTTTGCGATGGAGCGATGCAAGATCGAGCGGCCGGCCCTGATGGATGCGGGCGACGGGCATCAGGTGGCGTGCCTGCTCAACGAGGGGACCGGCCGGGGCCATCCAGTTTGAGCATGATCTTTTCGGAAAGCCGCTGCACACTTTTCCGGATCATGCTTTGGATCCCAACGCCCGGATCACCGGCCAGGCCGCCAGCGCCGCAGCGAGATGCTTGAGCGTGTGGCCCGAGACGATGTGCCCCGTCGCTTCGAACACGACCGCGTCACCGAGTTCGAAGAGCTTGGCCAGCACGTAGAAGACAATCACGCCACCCAGAGGCACGCCCAGCGCTCCGGGGCGCGCCCGCGTCAACGCCAGTCCCAGGGCGAGCGCCATGCCGCCGTACTGCACGACCGCCCAGGGCGTGAGGTTCTCACGCGCCACCCAGGCCGTCAGCGGGCCCGCGATCATCATCAGCACCAGCACCGCCTCGCCTGCGCGCATGCTGATGCGCTCGCTGGCCGCTATACCGAGGAAGCCCGCGAACGCGACCGACATGCCGAGACGATCGGCGATGAGCCGTTGCGGCATGTCGGGGTCGAGGTGATAAAAGCCTGAGCCTAGGCAGGTGAGGATCAATCCCACGAAGAACCAACTCGTGCCCACCGGCACGTCGGCGCGCCCGCGCAGCCGCTCGGAGCCCCAGACGGCCATCGCGAGGAAGGCGAGATTGCTCAGCACATCGCCAGCATTGGGAATGCCGAGCCAGGTGCGGTTATCGAGGTAATGCGGAATGTGCCAAGCGGACGCGGGCAATGCGGGCGCGAACAGCGCTGCGAGCGTCAGAACCGACATCGCCGCGAGCAGGTATTTTTCGCGGGTGGTGAGCGGGTATGGAAAGGATGCCGAGGGGAGCCTGGCTTCGGTCTCTTGGGCTGGATCAGTTGCGCGCAACATGGACGTCTCCGCAGTATTGAACTTTGTTCAAGATTAGTAGACCTAAAATGAACAAAGTTCAATACATCTCGCGCGCAACTGCTTTTCAGTGCTAATCAGCTTGAATTCATTACGATTTTACACCCCTATCTCCGCCACGATCCGACCCGTGGTGACCTGCTCGCCCTCGGCGACATCGATCGCGGCGACCACGCCGTCAATGCCGGCCTTGTGGACGTGCTCCATCTTCATCGCTTCCAGCGTCATCACCGGCTGGCCGGCGGTGACGCGATCGCCGGGCTTGACGAGTACAGCCACGACGCGGCCGTTCATCGCGGCGCGGACCTTGCCGTCGCCGCCATTGGTTGCGGCGGCCTTGGGCGCAGCGAGGGTGAGATCGCTTACGGCCTGCGGAATCCCGCGATGCTGGAAATAGAGCCGATCGCCATCGCGCAGGAACTTTGCGTTGTCCATCACGCCATCGTGGCGGAAGCGGATGGTACCAGCATCGAGCTGGTCGATCTCGAACCTGTTCTGACGTCCATCGCTAGCGACGGTGTAGCCGCCGTCACGCTCGCGCGTGACGTCGAGCTCGTGCACCCGGCCTGCGATCTCGATCTTCGCCGGCAGCGGGAACGTTGCCGCGAGGCTTCGTCCACTGCGCCACGACGGTGCCTGCGGGTTGGTCACGTAAAGCAGAAGGCCTGCGAGGGCGACGCTGAATGCAGCGTCCGCACGCGGTGCCAGCAACTCGTCGCGATGCGCGGCGATGAACGCCGTCGTGGCCTCGCCCCGGGCAAAACCAGGATGGCGCAGGCACGACATCAGAAATGTCTGATTGGTCGTCACACCCAAGGCCGTGAGCTGTTCCAGGCCGACGATCAGCTTTCCCCTCGCCTCCTCGCGCGAGGCACCATGGCTGATCACTTTGGCGATCATGGAATCGTAGAACGGCGGGATCTCCGAGCCCGATTGCAACGCATGCTCGACCCGGATGCCGTCCGGAACCTGCCAGCGCGCCATGCGGCCGGACTGCGGCATGAAATCCTGCGCGGCATCTTCCGAGCACAGCCGCACCTCGATGGCATGACTGGAGAAGCTGACGTCCTGCTGCTTCACGGGCAATGGCTCGCCGCGCGCGACGCGCAGCTGCAGCTCGACGAGATCGAGCCCCGTGATCGCCTCGGTGACGGGATGCTCGACCTGGAGACGCGTGTTCATCTCCATGAAGTAGAATTCGCCGCTGGCGTCGAGCAGGAATTCCAGCGTGCCGGCGCCCTCGTAGCGGAGCGCCTTGACCGCTGCGACCGCGACCTCGCCCATCTTCGCGCGTAGTTCCGGCGTGACCGCCGGCGATGGCGCCTCCTCGATCAGCTTCTGGTGGCGCCGCTGCACCGAGCAGTCGCGCTCGCCGAGATGGATGGCGTTGCCATGGCTGTCGCCGAACACCTGGATCTCGATGTGGCGGGGATTTTGGATGGCGCGTTCGAGGATGACGGTGGGATCGCCGAACGCCGCCTTCGCCTCCGACCGTGCGCTGCGCAGCGCATCCGGAAACGACGCCGCATCGGTGACAAGCCGCATGCCGCGGCCACCGCCCCCGGCGACCGCCTTGATCATCACGGGGAAGCCGATCTTCCTGGCTTCGGCGAGCATGACCTCATCGCCCTGATCCGCCCCTTGGTAGCCGGGCACGACAGGCACGCCGGCCTTCTTCATGATCTCCTTGGCGCCGGCCTTGTTTCCCATCGATTCGATCACCTGCGGCGAGGGGCCGATGAACACGAGGCCGGCGTCCCTGCAGGCCCGCGCGAACTCCTCGTTTTCGGCGAGGAAGCCGTAGCCGGGATGGACCGCATCGGCGCCGCTGACCTTCGCCGCGGCGATGATCGCGGCGATGTCGAGATAGGATTGCGCCGGCAGCGCTCCACCGATGCGCACGGCCTGGTCGGCCTGCTGCACGTGGAGCGCATCGCGGTCGGCATCGGAATAGACCGCGACGACGCCAAGACCGAGCTTCCGCGCGCTGCGCATCACGCGCAGCGCGATCTCGCCGCGATTGGCGACCAAGACCTTGAAGAACGGCCGCTGCTGCACTGATCCGTTCCTCATGGCCGGGCCACCGAGAATTGCATGCGCTGGGGTATGCGAGCATCGCCCTCGCGGCAGATCGCGAGCACCTCGGAGAGCACCGCGCGGGTGTCGCGCGGATCGATCACGCCGTCATCGAGCACACGGGCGCTGGTCGAGAACACATCCATCTGGCCGTCGAACACGCCGACGATCTGCGCCTTCATGGCGTCGAGCTTCTCCTTCTCGACCGGCTTGCCGCGCCGGGCGGCGGCGGCTTCGGTCACGATCGCCATGGTCTCGGCGGCCTGCTCGCCGCCCATCACGGCGGTTTTTGCGTTCGGCCAGGAGAAGCAGAAGCGCGGATGGAAGCCGCGGCCGCACATGCCGTAATTGCCGGCGCCGAACGAGGCGCCGCAATAGATGGTGATCTGCGGCACCGTCGCCGAGGTCACCGCCTGGATCATCTTCGAGCCGTGCTTGATCATGCCGGCCTCTTCATAAGCCTTGCCGACCATATAGCCGGTGGTGTTGTTCAGATAGAGGATCGGCGTGCGGGTCTGGCAGCAGGCCTGGATGAAATGCGTCGCCTTGTTGGCGCCTGCCGGATCGAGCGGGCCATTGTTGGTGACGATACCGATCGCCTGCCCTTCGATCCGGGCATGGCCGCAGACGGTGGCGGGGCCGTAATTCGGCGCCATCTCGGTGAAATCGGAATCGTCGATGATTCGCGCGATCACCTGCTTCATGTCGACCGGGCGCTTGTGATCCATCGGCATGATGCCGAGCAGCTCGTCCTGATCGTAGCGCGGCGGTCTGAACTGCGGAGCCACTCGACCCGGCCGCTCCCATTCCAGCGCCGCCATGATCTCGCGCGCGATGCGCAAGCCATCGCGGTCGTCTTCGGCGAGGTAATCGCCGAGGCCGGAGATTTGCGTGTGCATCTCCGCGCCGCCCAGCTCTTCCTCGGTGGCGATCTCGCCGGTCGCAGCTTTCAGGAGAGGCGGCCCCGCGAGAAAGGCGCGGGTGCGACCGCGAACCATGACGATGTAGTCGGAGAGGCCCGTTTGATAGGCGCCGCCGGCGGTCGACGAGCCATGCGTGACGGTGACGACCGGAAGGCCGGCCGCCGAGAGCCGCGCCAGGTTGCGAAAGATGTTGCCGCCACGGACAAAATCCTCAACGCGGTAGCGCAAGAGATTGGCGCCGGCGCTTTCGACGAGCTGCACATATGGCAGCTTGTTTTCAAGCGCGAGCTCCTGCACCCGCAGCGTCTTGTCGAGGCCGTACGGCTGCAGTGCGCCTGCATCGATGCCGGAATCGCTGGCGCTGACCATGCAGCGGATGCCGGAGACGAAGCCGATGCCGGCAATGACGCCGCCGCCGGGCACGCTCTTGCTCGCATCCGGCACGTCGAACATGTAGCCGGCGAGCGTCGACAGCTCGATGAAAGGCGCCCCGGGATCGAGCACCAGCGCGACACGTTCGCGCGGCAGCAACTGGCCGCGCTTGTGGAAGCGATCCTTTGCTGCGGCCGACGCTGCACGCGTCCGCTCTTCCAGCGTGCGCATGCGGTCGATCAGGCCGAGCATACCGTCGCGGTTGGCGTGGTAGGCGGCACTGGCTGGGGAGATGGTGTTTTCGAGAATGGACATCAAAGCTCCTGCCCGTCATTCCGGGGCGCGCGCAGCGCGAGCCCGGAATCCATACTCCCGATCGTGGTTATGGATTCCGGGTCTGGCCCTTCGGGCCATCCCGGAATGACGGAGTGTGTGACTACCTGTTCGTCCCAAATATCTTCCGCGCCTCGGCGGGGCTCGCGATCTCGCGGCCGGCACGACGGGCGCAGGCGGCGATAGCTTCGATGAGCTGGCCGTTCGACGTCACCTTCTTGCCGTCGGCGAGATAGAAGGTGTCCTCCAGCCCCGTGCGCAGATGCCCGCCGAGCTCGGCGCAGCGCTGATGCAGCGGCCAGATCTCTTCGCGGCCGATGGCGGTAACCTGAAAATGCGCCTCGGGCCGCTTCAGCTTGATCAGGATCGGCAGCAGGTCGGGATCAGCAGGCATGCCGGAGGCCACGCCCATCACAAAATTATACTCGAGCGGACCTTTGTACATGCCGACCTGGTGGTACATGCCGACGCAGCGGACGATGCCGACATCGAAGCATTCGAACTCGGGGATGGTGCCGACCGCGTTCATGACGTCCAGATAGTCCTTCACCTTCTCGACCGCGTTGTCGAACATCATCGGCGGCCAGGCCCAGCTGTTGTCGGCCTTCACCTTCAGATAATTCAGCGAGCCGGCGTTGCAGGCGGCGATCTCGGGTTTGGTCTCGCGGATGCAGTCGAGCGCGCCGGAGTAGTTCGGCCCCGACACGCCCGAAGTGTGGTTGATGATGACGCCGGGACAGGCCTCGCGGATCGCCTGCTGAATCTCCTTGCTGACGGCGACCTCCCAGGACGGCAGATGGCCCTTGTTCGGTGCCTGCTGACGCAGGTGGATGTGCATGATGGACGCACCTGCATCGAAGGCAGCCCTGGCTTCGCGCGCCATCTGCTCGGGCGTCACGGGGACATTATGCTGCTTCGGGTCGGTGAGCACGCCGTTCAGCGCGCAGGTGATAACGGCTTTGTCGCTCATGCCACTGATGTCTCGCACGTCGAGAATTCGACGTTGGCGATCATGTGATGCGGGGCATGCGGCTTCTTGCGCGGAGAAGCTGGGAAGGAACGGCTATCGTAGGGTGGGCAAAGCGTAGCGTGCCCACCATCTTTGCCAGATACCGAGAGGTGGTGGGCACGGCGCAAGTGCGCCTTTGCCCACCCTACGAGGAGCCTAGCTCGCCTCCGCGAGCCGCACCGTCTCGCTGCTGCGATAGATCGCAAGATCGCGCGATCCGACGAAGATTGCGCGCGGCTTCAATCCGTAGAAGCGGCGGATCGAATGGCTGAAATGGGTCGAGTCGGGATAGCCGATGTCCTGCGCGAGATGGGCGAGGTTGAGGTCCTGGTTGGCGAAGTGCAACAGATGCCGCGCGCGCTTCCAGGCGCGGAAGGAGCGGAACGAGATGCCGGTCTCTTCCTTGAACAGATGCAGGAAGCGCGAGGCTGAGAGGCCCGCTTCGGCTGCGCAGGTATCAGCCGTCACCGGCTCGCCGGAGAAGCGCTCGATGCGGGCGACAGCGCGCCTGACGCGGGGGTCGAGCACGCGGCGCGGCAGCGCCTCGCCAAAGCACATCTCGTCGAACTCGGCGGTGGCGATGTCGCCGTAGCGACGCTCGCGCAGCAGCGCGTAGGCGGCGAGAATTTTGCGGGCATAGATCGCACGGTCCGGTCCCATCAGCCGCCTGGCGAGATCTTCCAGCACTCCGTCAGGCACGCTTTCCGGCTCGAGCGTAACGCTGATGGCGGTGCGATAATCGCTGGCAATGGAATGGCGCTGGTTCGGCATCGTGACGAACAGCTCGCCGCTGGCGAGGACGTCATCGATGGTCAAATGCAGGCTGCCTTTCACCGCGACATAGACGTGGGAGCAGCCGGGGGTCCGTTTGCGGGGCCTGCCGAGCAAGCCGGCATAGAAGACCCGCTCCGGCGTGATCAGCATCAAATGGTCGGATTCGCGACCCTTGTCTTCCATGGGGATCCTCCTCGCGCGGCTCTATGGCCGCTGCGGACGGGGGTCACCTTAGCGGAAATTTGGGCGCTGTCACGACGCGATAGCGCTGTCATTAGAACAAGGGCCGTCGTTCCGGGGCGGTCCTCAAGGACCGAACCCGGAACCTCGAGATTCCGGGGTTCGATGCTGCGCATCGCCCCGGAATGACAGCTACACTTACGCCCTCACGCGCGGCGCAATGTTCTGGTCGGCGCCGGCCTTCTGCTCCGCAGCAACCGCGCGCTTGAACCCGTCGCGCTGCTGCAGGCGTGCCCAATAGGCTGCGACATTCGGTCCGAATTCCTTGGCGAGCCCAATATTGCCGGCGAGCCGCAGCGCGTAACCGATGACGATGTCGGCGGCGGTGAAGCGACCGGCGCACAAGGTTTCGGCATTCGCCGTTGCTGTCTCGACGGCGCGCAGCCGCCCCAGGAACCACTTCGCGTAGTCGGCGGCGACCTGCGGATTGCGGCGTTCCTCCGGCTCGAGCTGGGTGTAGCGGAGCACCAGTGTTTGCGGAAAGGTTAACGTGGCGTCGCTGAAATACATCCAGTTCAGGAATGCGCCATAGGCGGGATCCTCGGGACCGACCATCAATGGCGTTGGGCCGTATTTGACGCCGAGATAATGGCAGATGCCTGATGATTCCGTCATCTTGGTCTCGCCGTCGACCATGAAGGGAATCGTGCCCAGCGGGTTGAGCGCGAGATATTCCTTGGCGAAGACCCGCGGCGGGAACGGCAACATCTTCAATTCGTAGGGCAGCCCCATCTCCTCCAGCATCCAGAGCGGGCGGAACGAGCGCGCGGCGTCGCAATGATAGAGCGTGATCATGAATGTCTTCCCCCTAGAGCATGATCCGGAAAAGTGTGAAGCGGTCTTCCGACAAGATCAGGCTCAAATTTTACGACTCCCAGGCAACGTGCCCATCATCTTGCACAGGACCATCAGCATGACCTCGTCGGCGCCGCCGCCGATCGAGGTCAGGCGGCTGTCGCGATAGGCGCGGCTGACCGGCGTCTCGTTGGTAAAGCCCATTCCACCCCAATATTGCAAGCAGGCGTCGGTCAGCTCGCGCCCGAGCCGGCCGGCCTTCAGCTTGGCCATGGTCGCGAGTTTCGTGACGTCCTCGCCGGCGACGAGCTGCTCGGCGGCGCGATAGATCAGCGCGCGCAGCAGCTCGACCTCGGTCTGCATCTCCGCGAGCTTGAAGTGGACGACCTGGTTGTCGAGGATGCTCTGACCAAAGGCCTTGCGATTTCGCGTGTATTCGATGGTCTCGTTGATGATGTACTCGTGTGCCTTGAGGCAGGCCGCCGCTCCCCAGAGCCGCTCCTCCTGGAACTGGATCATCTGGTAGGTGAAGCCCTTGCCCTCCTCGCCGATCCGGTTGCGCTTCGGCACGCGGACATTGTCGAAAAAGATTTGCGCGGTATCCGAGGAGCGCATGCCCATCTTGTCGAGCTTGCGGGCGACGGTGACGCCTTTGCTCTTCATGGGGACGCAGATCAGCGACTTGTTGCGATGAACCGGTCCATCGCCGGTATTGGCGAGCAGGCAAATCCAGTCGGCCTGGGTGCCATTGGTGATCCACATCTTTCCGCCGGTGATGAGGTAGTCATCGCCGTCGGAGCGCGCGGTGGTCTTGATCGAAGCAACGTCGGAGCCCGCGCCCGGCTCGGAGACACCGATGCAGGCGACGTAATCGCCTGATATGGATGGGCTGAGAAATTCGCGCCGCACCTCATCGGAGCCAAACCGCGCCAGTGCCGGCGTCGCCATGTCGGTCTGCACCCCGATCGCCATCGGCACGCCTCCGCAGGTGATCGCACCCAGCTCCTCCGCCATCATGAGAGCGTAGGAATAATCGAGGCCCGAGCCTCCGAACTCCACCGGCTTGTTCAGCCCGAGAAAGCCGAGGCTGCCCATCTTCTTGAACAGCTCATGCGCCGGGAAAATGCCGGCCTTCTCCCATTCATCGACGTGAGGGTTGATCTCGCCCGCGATGAATCTTTGCAAGCTCCGGCGGATGTCATCGTGGTCGGTGGTAAACAGCATTTTGTCCTCTCGTCATTCCGGGGCGCGCGTAGCGCGAACCCGGAATCCATTCCTCTACAGCGTCTGCAGCCCGATGGGTTCCGGGTTCGACGCTTCGCGTCGCCCCGGAACGACAGCCTGCATCACAACCCCATCTGCCTCGACGCCAGATCCTTCATGATCTCCTCGGTGCCGCCGCCGATGGCGTTGACCTTGACCTCGCGGTAGATTCGCTCGGCCTTGATGCCGCGCATGAAGCCGGCGCCGCCGAAGATCTGTACGGCTTCCGAGGCGCAGAATGCCATGGTCTGCGTCGCCTGGTTCTTCATCATGCAGATTTCGGCAACAGGGCTTTCGCCCTGCTCCAGCCGCCAGGCCAGCATCTCCAGCATTGCCTGAGACGCTGCGACCTTCTGCGCCATGTCGACGATCTTGTGCCTGATGACCTGGTGCTGGGCGAGCGGCTTGCCAAACGTCTGGCGCTCCCTGGCGTAGGCGACCGCTTCGTCGAGACAAACGCGCGCGAAGGCGGTGCAGCCCGCGGCCATGCCCATACGCTCGCTGTTGAAATTCAGCATGATGATCTTGAAGCCGTGACCTTCCTCGCCGATCAGGTTTTCGGCCGGCACACGGCAATCGTCGAAATGCAATGTGGCTGTGTCGGAGGCCCACCAGCCCATCTTCTTCAGCTTCGTGCGCGACAGGCCGGGCGTATCGCCCTCGATCAGGAGCAGGCTGACGCCACCGGCGCCCTCGCCGCCCGTACGCACAGCAACGGTCAGATAGTCGGCGCGGACGCCCGAGGTGATGAAGGTCTTTTCGCCGCTCACGACGTAGTGATTGCCATCGCGGCGCGCCTTGGTCCGGAGGTTTGCGACATCAGAACCGCCGCCGGGCTCGGTGATCGCGAGCGCCGAAATCTTCTCGCCTGAGAGCACCTGCGGCAGCACACGCGCCTTCACCTCGGCGCGCGCGGCTCGCGCGATCGGCGGCGAGCCGATGGTGTGGCTCATCAGGCTGGCGCTGACGCCACCGGCACCTGCCCGCGCCAGCTCCTGGCTCGCGACGATCTTCATGAACTGGTCGGCGGCAATCCCGCCATATTCCTCTGGGAATCCGAGCCCCAGAAGCCCGATCTCCGCCGCCTTGCGATAAAGAATGCGGGGGAATTCGCCGGCTTCATCCCATTCATGGGCAAACGGAGCGATTTCCTTGTCGACGAAGCGGCGCATCACCTCGCGGAAGGCCTCGTGCTCGGCGGTGTAGAACGGGCTCTTCATGGCATGCGCGCCTTCGACGACTCTCTTCTCGTTCCACCATGGCTGGAACATCGGCGGCTCACTTGCGCGGAGTGGCTGGCCCGAAAGGCCCACTCAGGCAAGCCCTTGCCTAGCAACTCAACGCAAGACGGTTTTCATCCCTCGCAGGCCAACTCCCGATCAAAAAAAGACTGCGGCACAAAACTCCGGCTGGCCTCCCAGGGCCACGCCGGGCATGGTGCACGGCAATAAAGTCGGGCGGCCCAAAGCCGCCGAGGGAGGGATTGTTGGCCGTTCGTTACTACGACTGGATCGCTCATCATGCGCGCCGCGCGCCTGGCAAGGTCGCGGCCATTGATCTTTCCAGCGAACGCCGCTTCACCTACGCGCAGTTCGACGCGCGCATCTCGGGCCTCGCCTCGTTCTTCCGCCACACGCTGAAGGTTTCGCGCGGCGATCGCGTCGCCGTGCTGGCGCTGAATACGACCGATACTTTGGAGGTGCAGTTCGCCTGCGGACGGCTGGGCGCCGTCTTCGTGCCGCTGAACACCCGCCTCACCGTTCCCGAGCTTCAGTTCATCACTGGCGATTGCGCACCGAAAGTGATGATCCACGACGCTGATCTGGCCGAGACGGCCCTCGCTGTTGCAAAGCTCTGCAACGTCGCGACGAGCCTGCGGCTTGGCCCCGGAGGCCCCTATGAGGCCGCAATCGCATCGGCCAAGCCGCTCGACTGCATTGAGCCAGTCACGCTCGATGATATCTCGACCATCATGTACACGTCGGGCACGACGGGGCACCCGAAAGGCGCGACCATCACCCATGGCATGACCTTCTGGAATTGCGTCAATCTCGGCGGGCCCGCCTGCATCGGGCCGACCTCGGTGCTGCTCACCGTGCTGCCGCTGTTCCACACCGGCGGGCTGAATTGCTACACCAATCCCGTGCTGCATGCCGGCGGCACGGTGATGATCATGCGCGCGTTCGATCCCGGCACGGCGCTCAGCCTGATCGGCGATCCCGCGCAGGGCATCAACGTGTTCTTCGGCGTGCCCGCGATCTACCAGTTCATGGCGCAGCATCCGGCCTTTGCAACGACCGATCTGTCGCGGTTGATCGTCGGCGGTGTCGGCGGTGCTCCGATGCCGGTGCCGCTGCTGAAAGCGTGGGAAGCGCGCGGCGTCGCGCTTCAGCAGGGCTACGGCATGACGGAGACCTCGCCGGCCGTGCTGGTGCTGGACCGCGAGGACGCCGCACGCAAGGCCGGCTCCGCGGGCAAGCCGGTGCTGCATACCGAGGTCCGTATCGTCCGCCCGGACGGCAGCGATGCCGATGTCGGCGAACTCGGCGAACTCTGGGTCAAGGGTCCGAACATCACGCCGGGCTACTGGAACAGGCCGGAAGCGAACAAGTCGTCGTTCACCGACGGCTGGCTGCACACCGGCGATGCGACGCGCGTCGATGAAGAAGGCTTCTACTACATCGTCGACCGCTGGAAGGACATGTACATCTCCGGCGGCGAGAATGTCTATCCGGCCGAGGTGGAGAACGTCCTGCATCAGCTCAACGCCATCGCGGAAGCCGCGGTGATCGGCATTCCCGATGCGCAATGGGGGGAAGTGGGCCTCGCAATCGTCGCGGTCAAACAGGGGCAGCGGCTGAGTGAGGCCGATGTCTTTGCCCATTGCGCGGCCAATCTCGCGCGCTTCAAATGCCCTCGGCAGATCCGCTTCGTCGACGCGTTGCCACGCAACGCCACCGGCAAGATCCACAAGCCCACCCTGCGCAAGGAATTCTCGGTGGCTTCCGAAGTCGACAAGAAAGTCGCCAACGCCTGATCAAGGCGCCCCTCGCGGGGCGCTTTTTGTTTTCGACGTCCCTGCTCCAACCCAGAAGAATCGCAAGGAATTTTCATGAACAAGAAACTCTCCCTGATTGCCGCAGCAACCGCATTGGCACTGCTCTCGACCCAGGGTGCTTTCGCCCAGAAGGCGTACGATACCGGTGTCACCGACACCGAGATCAAGATCGGCAATGTCGAGGCCTATTCCGGCCCGGCGTCCGCCTACGGCATCATCGGCAAGACCGAGGAAGCCTATTTCAAGATGATCAACGAGCAGGGAGGCATCAACGGCCGCAAGATCAACTTCATCTCCTACGACGACGGCTACTCGCCGCCGAAGACGGTGGAGCAGATCCGCAAGTTGATCGAGAGTGACGAGGTCTTCCTGGTGTTCAACGCGCTGGGCACGCCGACCCAGACCGCCGTGCAGAAATATCAAAACTCCAAGAAGGTGCCGCAGCTGTTCGTCGCCACCGGCGCCAGCAAGTGGAACGACCCGAAGAACTTCCCCTGGACCATGGGCTTCCAGCCGAGCTACCGCGTCGAGGCGCGGATCTTCGCCAAGTACATTCTGAAGGAGAAGCCGGACGCGAAGGTCGCGATCTTCTACGCCAATGATGATTTCGGCAAGGACTACCTTGCCGGCATCAAGGACGTGTTCGGCGACAAGGCCTCGAAGCTGATCGTGGCGGAAGAGAGCTACGAGACGTCCGAGCCATCGATCGATGCCCATATCGTCAAGCTCAAGGACACCGGCGCCGACGTCTTCGTGAACATTTCGACCCCGAAATTCGCGGCTCAGGCCATCAAGAAGATCGCCGAACTCAGCTGGAAGCCGATGCATCTGATGACCGACGTCTCGGTGTCGATCGGCTCGGTGATGAAGCCGGCGGGCCTCGAAGCTTCCGAAGGCGTGCTGTCGGCCGGTTATCTGATGGACGCGTCCGATCCGCAGTGGAAGGACAACGAGGGCATGAAGAAGTTTCTGGCCTTCATCGACAAGTACATGCCCGGCGCCAACATCTCGGACACCAATCTGGTTTACGGCTACGCCGCGGCCCAGACCATGGTGCAGGTGCTGAAGCAGGCCGGTGACAATCTCACGCGCGAGAATGTGATGAAGCAGGCCGCGAGCCTGAAGGACTTTGTCCCGGATACGCTGATCCCGGGAATCAAGATCAACACCTCGGCCAACGATTTTGCGCCGATCGAGCAGCTGAAGATGTGGCGGTTCAAGGGCGGCCAGTGGGAGCTGTTCGGCGACATCATCAGCGCCGAGGTTGGCGGCTAGTTCGCGACGAACGCGCACATATGCACATATGCGCTGAATAGCGGCCACCGGGGCCGCTATTCTTTATGCAGGCCGCGGCGACCAGCTATCCCGGGAGCAAAAGCGCGAACGATTCGTCGACCGTGCGACGCAAATGATCGCGATAGAGCGCATGGTTTGGCTCGCCAGGCGCGACCCGCCCCAGTGACGGCGTCGGGACATTCTTGAGCGGCACATAGGCGATCGGCGCGGCGACCGGTGTCAATTGCGAGCCGGCGCCGGCGCGCAGCGTCGAGATGATGCCGTACATCGCGCCTGTCACGGTCGGCCGCGAGACCGTGATGACGCGATGCTGGCCGTGCTTGTTGATGACGAGATAGATGAAGCCTGACTGGTGCGGCACGGCAACCTCGCCGGTGTGCTCATAGGCCGCATCGGTTCGCTCGCCCTCGCGAAAGACCAGCGAGGAGACTTTCGGCTCCCAGACGATTTCGGTGCGATAGGCGAAGATCGCATCCCTGTCGCCAAAGGACGGACGCAGTGTGATGTAGGCTCCCTCGAGCCACGTCACCGCGCGATGCGAATAGGAGCCGAGGCTGTCAGGCGCGACATCGTTGCCGGCCGCAGGCGGCGGCGCGACGGGGTTCTTGCGCAACGAGACGCCCAGCGCCTGCTCCAGCCGGACCGTGGTCGCCAGCGTGAACGGGCGGCGGCCACCGAGCGCCTTCTCCAGTGTCGACAGGCTGAGCTTGGCCTGCTCGGCCAGTGCTTGCCGCGAGATCCGGCGCCTGGCGATTTCCTCGCGGATCGTCTCCGCGACCTCGCGGCTTTGCTCGTCCGAAAGCTGCTTGTCAGAGAGCCTGTCTTGCGTCTGCATCGTTAACCCCGTTCCACGGCCGCAGTCTAGCAGGGCGGACAAGTCAGCACAAAACCGGACATGGCCGCCAGATTGGCGGCTGGCTCAGGCCGGCCGCGGCGGAACATTGCCGATCATTCTGCTCGCGAAATCAGGCCTTCCCGACCGATGCTCAGGTCGTCAAGCAGCTTTCGGGAGCAGGTCAAATGGATCACCACGACACGGTCGACAGCGACGAACACCCTGATGAACACCCTTGGCTCGGCGGGCTGATCAAGGTCGGGCTGTTCCTTCTGGCGCAAAGCATTGCCGTGCTCCTGGTCAGCTTCGTGGCCCTGCTGGTGAGCTTCGAGACATCCTGGTCGGCGACGACGGAGCAGGCCAGCCTGCTCCAGCCCGGCGATGCCAAATCCGGCAGCCTGCTCCTGAAGGAGGACGGCGCCACCACCGAAGCCATCCGTCTCGGGACAGACGTCGACATCACGGTATCGGGTCCGACGCTGCGCACGCGCGTCACGCAGATCTTTCGCAACCCGACCAGGGACTGGGTCGAGGCAACCTACGTCTATCCGCTGGCCAGCGACGGCGCCGTCGACACGCTGAAGATGGTGGTCGGCGATCGCGTCATCGTCGGCGACATCAAGGAGCGTCAGCAGGCCCGCGTGATCTACGAGCAGGCGCGCCGCGCCGGGCAGAAGGCCGCGCTCACCGAGCAGGAGCGGCCGAACATCTTCACCAACTCGGTGGCCAATATCGGCCCCGGCGAAACCGTGCTGGTGCAAATCGAATATCAGGAGCCGGTGCATCAGGCCGGCAACGAATATTCGCTGCGCGTTCCGCTCGTCGTCGGGCCTCGTTACAATCCGGCGCCAATCGTGCAGAGCGTCGATTTCCGCAACGACAACTCCGGCTGGGGCGCGACCAATTCTGACCCGGTGCCCGATCGTGACCGGATCTCTTCGCCTGTGCTTGATCCCGCCAAAAGCGCGCCGGTCAACCCGACCAGCATCACCGTGCACCTGAAGGCCGGCTTCGCGCTCGGCGAGGTGAAGAGCCACCACCACAATGTCAAGATCGAGAGCCCAGACAACATGACGCGCGTCGTGACGCTGGTCGACGGCACCGTGCCCGCCGATCGCGACTTCGAGCTGACCTGGAAGCCGACTGCCGAGAAGGCGCCGTCGGTCGGCCTGTTTCGAGAGCATCTCGGCGATGCGGACTACCAGCTCGCTTTCGTCACACCGCCGGCCGCCGAGCAGGCAATCCAGAAGCCGTTGCCGCGCGAGGTCGTGTTCGTGATCGACAATTCCGGCTCGATGGGCGGCACCTCGATCGAGCAGGCCAAGGCGAGCCTGCTCTATGCGCTCGGCCGTCTCCAGCCGAACGACCGTTTCAACGTGATCCGCTTCGACGACACCATGGACGTGCTGTTTACGACCTCGGTGCCGGCCGACGCCGCGCATGTCGGCGAGGCCACGTCCTTCGTCAGCGCGTTGCAGGCGCGCGGCGGCACGGAGATGGTGCCTGCGATGCGTGCAGCGCTGACCGACAAGCTCGGTGATACCAACATGGTTCGCCAGATCGTCTTCCTCACCGATGGCGCGATCGGCAACGAGCAGCAATTGTTCGAGACGATCACCGCGATGCGCGGCCGCTCGCGCATCTTCATGGTCGGCATCGGCTCGGCCCCCAATACCTATCTGATGACACGCGCCTCCGAGCTCGGCCGCGGCGCCTTCACCCATATCGGCTCGGTCGAGCAGGTCGAGGAGCGCATGCGCAGCCTGTTCGCCAAGCTGGAGAACCCTGCCGTGACCGGCCTCACCGCGAAATTCTCCGAAGCGAACGCCGACGTCACGCCGGCGATCATTCCGGACCTCTATCGCGGCGAACCGCTGGTGCTTGCCGCGAAACTCGACAAGCTCGCGGGCTCGCTGGAGATCAAGGGTCGTGTCGGCGACCGCCCGTGGTCGGTAACGCTGCCGCTGCAAAATGCCGCCGAAGGCAAGGGCCTGTCGAAGCTTTGGGCAAGGCGCAAGATCGGCGATGCGGAGGTGGCGCGCACGCTGCGCGAGAGGACGCCGGAGGATACCGACAAGACGATCCTTGCGCTGGCGCTCGATCACCAGATCGTCACGCGGCTGACCAGCCTTGTCGCCGTCGACAAGACCCCGAGTCGCCCCGAAGGCCAACCGCTCAAGCTCAGCCAGCTTCCGATCAACCTGCCGGCCGGCTGGGACTTCGCCAAGATATTCGGCGAACGGCCGCAGCAGCCGCCGGCACAGTTGCGCGATCGCCGCGCCGATGCGGGTGAGCCAACGGCGAGGCGGCCGGCCCCGGTCACGCCAGATGCGATCCGCTTGCCCAAGACGGCCACTTCGGCCGAGCTCGAGATGATCGCAGGCCTGATCATGATCGTGCTCGCCCTGATCCTGTTCGTGTTCAAACGGCGTCAGACCTTGCTCGCTGACGCCGCTTGAGAGAGGAGCACCCCGAACTCCTCTTCCTTGGCGCGCGCGGCTGCCCGTCCCGTATCAACGGCCGCGCGCGCATTTTTCGTCTCGTCATTGGTGGAACCAATGCCTCGCCTCATCTCGCCCCTGGCGCTCGCGCTGATCGGCGTCATCCTGTTCGGCGACGGCGCCTACATCCACGCCAAGGCATGGCTCGCGCAGGCGCTGCTGGAGCGCGCCTTCGACAGGAGCATAGCGACCGGCCAACCCGTCAAGCCATGGTCCTGGGCCGATACCTGGCCGGTGGCACGGATCGAGGTGAAGCGGATCGGTGCCAGCGCTATCGTCCTCGCCGGCACCAGCGGCCAGGCCCTTGCCTTCGGACCCGGTCATCTCGATCAAACGGTGCAGGCCGGCGAGCGCGGCGTCGCGGTTTATGCGGCGCATCGCGATACCCATTTTCGCTTCCTGCGGAATGTCGCCATTGGCGACATCATCGATGTCACCCGCAATGACGGCAGACGTTTTCGCTATCGCGCGGATTCCTCCACGATTGTCCGCTTCGACGCGTCAGGCATCGATCCCGCAGCTACGCATTTCGAGCTTGTGCTTGCGACTTGCTGGCCGTTCGACGCCGTCACGTCCGGTCCCGAACGTTACCTTCTGCATGCCACCTTGATCGGAAATCGCAAATAGCCACGGCCCGCGATTGAAGGCTTCGCTTCTGATCCGCTTGCGCATTCCGCCATGCGGCATGCAGCCCCGCTGGTTGCCACTCCGCGCAACTCGCCATACGATCGGGCGACGCGTTGCCAAGAAGAACAACAGGTGAGGTCACCCATGGAAGCTCAGGTCTCAACCACGTCGGTTCCTGTCCGCCCATGGTCGCCGTCTCGCGATGCGGGCGATGTCGTCAAGGGCATCCACGCCATGCTGCATCCGCGCAACATCGTGCTGGTGGGCGCGACCGACAAGCCGGGCAACTACGCAGAGCGTATCTGGAACAATCTGGTCAAATACGGCTTCGAGGGCGGGCTCTATCCTGTCAACGCCAAGCGCGAGACCATCTGGGGCGTGCCCTGTTACAAGGATTTCGCAAGCCTCCCTGAAAAGCCCGATCATGTTCTGGTTCTGGTGCCCGCGCGCTTTGCCGTGCAGGTGATCCGCGACGCGGCCGCGGCCGGTGCGCGGTCGGCCACCATCGTCACCTCAGGCTTCAGCGAGCTGCAGGACGCGGAAAGCCAGAAGCTCGCCGCCGAACTGCAACAGGCCGTGCGCGAAACGGGACTCGCCGTCACCGGCCCGAACTGCCTTGGCAATCTGAGCGCCGGCGAAAAGCTCTTCACCAATATCGACGACCGCGCGGTCACCATGGAACAGGGCGAGGTGGCGATCGCCGGGCAATCCGGCGCCATCGTCATGGCGATCCGCCAAGCGCTGGAGGATCGCGGCGTTGGCGTCGGCTATATGGTGACAACAGGCAACGAGGCCGGGCTCGAGACGCCGGACCTGATGCGCTATTTCGCCGAGGATCCGAGCGTCAAGGTGATCGTGGTCTATCTCGAAGGCGTGCGCAACACCAAGGCGTTCCGCGACGCCTGCAAGGCCGCACGGGCCGCAAGCAAGCCGGTGATCGCGCTCAAGCTCGGATCGTCGGAGGGTGGTCGGGCCGCCGCGATGGCACACACCGGCGCACTCGCGGGCTCGATCGAGACCTTCGACGCGATCGCAACGCGCGAGGGGGTGATCCGCGTGGCCGGGCTCGACGAGTTGATCGAGACCACCGAATGCTTCGTCCATGCCGCCGTACCCAAGGGCGACCGGCTTGCGGCGGTGACGCTATCGGGCGGCAAGCGCGGCATGCTGATCGATGCCTTCCATGCGCAAGGCCTGAATTTTGCGCCGCTCAGCCCGCATGTCAGCCGCGAGCTGGGGAAGATGCTCGGACCGGGCTCGATCGTCGGCAATCCGCTCGATGCCGGCTTCGCGGCGGTGGTCGATCCGTCCGTCTACATGAAGTCGATCAAGCTGATGATTGACGATCCCGACATCGACATCGTCATCATCGATGCCGAATTTCCAAAGGCACCGCATGAGCTGCGCGAGCGCAATTTGCGCATCGTCGACGAGATGGCGCGCCAGGGGTCAAAGCCGGTGATCTATGTCAGCGCGATGTCGATCGGCTTCACCGAGTTCACCAAGGGCTTGCGCAAATCGTTGCCGCATCTCGCGGTGATGCAGGGCATGGACCGCGCGGTGACCGCAATCAAGTCGCTGCTCGCTTATTCGAAGCTGCGCAAGGAGGTGCCCGACATCGTCTCGAGCTCGAAGCCGGCCGCGCGCGCCGTGCTGGAGAAGGCTTTGAAGTCGGCAAGCGGCGCCGCGCTCGACGAAGTCGCCTCGAAGAAGCTGCTCAAGGCCTACGGCATCCCGGTCTCGAAAGAGGGAATCGCCCGGACGGCTGCGGAAGCCGCCAGGATCGCCAAGCAGATCGGCTTTCCCGTGGTCGCGAAGGTCGTCAGCGCCGATATCCTGCACAAATCCGACATCGGCGGCGTGGTGCTGAATCTCAACAGCACAGCTGAGGTGAAGAAGGCATTTTCCGACATCACGGCCCGCGTGAAGAAGCTGAAGGGCAAGCCTGATCTCGATGGCATCCTGATCGCGCAGCAGGTCAAGGCGGATCTCGAGCTCGTGGTCGGTGCCTCGCTGGACGCCGAGATGGGACCCGTCGTGCTGTTCGGAACAGGCGGGATCGACATCGAGCTGATGAAGGACGTGGCGCTTGCCGGCGCACCGCTGGACGAGGCCGAGGCGCGGCTCCTGATCGGCCGCACCAAGGCCGGCATCAAGATGCGCGGCTATCGCGGCAAGCCGGCCTTGCACGAGGCTTCCGCCGTGAAAGCGCTGGTTGGCCTGTCCAACCTGATCGCCGATGCCGGCGACCGGATCGCCTCGATCGACGTCAATCCTTTCCTGATCAACACCAGGACGGGCGTCGCTGTCGATGCGCTGATCGTACTGAACAATGCCGCGGCCAAGCGCGCTGCCGGGCATTGATGTCGCGTAGGGCGGATTAGCGCAGCGTAATCCGCCGCTTCCAGGGACAAAGGCGCCAAGCAATGGCGGGTTACGCTTCGCTAACCCGCCCTGCGTACCATGACTGCCTCCTTCCAACTTCGAAGCATTGGCCGTAGACTCGACTTCATGGCACGCGCGAGCAATCTGGTGATTGGAACGGCGACGCTGACGGTCATTGCCGTCGCGTTCGGCGGCTTGCTTGGCGTGCAGAAATGGCGCGCCAGCCAGAGCCGCAGCCAGTTGCGCGTCGTGTTCGAAGGCGGTTCCGCAAGCGGTCTGCGTCGCGGCGGTCCGGTTAATTTCGACGGCGTGCCCGCCGGCCAGATCCTGTCGATCAAACTGGAGAGTCCGCGCAAGGTTGTGGCGCTGGTGTCGATCGACAACGCCGCGCCGCTTCGCAAGGACACGGTGGCCGGCATCGAATTCCAGGGGCTTACCGGGATCGCCGCAGTCTCGCTGATCGGCGGCGCCCCCTCCGCGCCGCCGGTGCCGCTGGATTCGGATGGCATCCCCGTGTTGACCGCCGACCTCAGCGATGCCGAGTCCATCGTCGATACGCTGCACGGCGTCGATCGCACGATCGTCAGCAACGCACCGGCGATCAAGGAGGGTCTGCGCACGTTCGAGAATTACACCGGCGATCTCAGCCACAAGGGTGACGAGATCGACGCGGTGATGCTCAAGGTGAACGATGCATTTGCCGGCTTCGACAAGGCGGTCACGAAGATCGAGGGTGTGGTGCCGGGCTTCGTCGACGGCAAAGCCGACGAACTGTTCGAGAAGGTGAAGGGACTGCACGAGCTCGCCGACACCATGAAGAAGAAATCGGCAAACTTCCTCGAGGAGACGCGCCGCTCGCTGCTCGATGTCAGCGAAGCCGCCAACAAGATGAGCGGAGCGTCCGCACCCACCGCCGCCGCCCCGCGTCCGCCGCGCAAGCCGGCGCAGCAGAAACGGTAGAACCTACCAGGTGTAACGCACGACGCCCTTGCCGGCGTAGGAGCGCGTGACGTTCGAGAACTCGCCCTCGAAGGTCGCCGACGCGGACCAGCCGTTCAGCCAATTCATTTGCACGGCGGCCGTCGTCAACGCGGCATCGCGCGACAGCGCGGCGCCGTTCACGACGAAGGCCGAACCCGGCAGCGCCTGAAACACCGCACCGATCGTGCGATCCGGGTTGAAATCATGGGCCCAGGCGCCGCGGCCGCGCAGCGTCACCACGCCGCCGGCAGCCGCAAATGATGTGTCAGCCCGCAGGCCGAACTCGGTGCGCGTGCTGGTTACGTCCTTGGCCGCATAGTTGAGCGCAAAATTGTTGTTGCCGACTACGGCGAATTCCGAATAGTTCGGCAGACTGAACATCGTCGCCTGCAGCGCGGCATAAGGCGTCAGCCCGATCCATGGCGTCGCCTGGCGATAGCCGCCTTCAATGCGGCCCGAAACAGCGTTGGCGTTGAACTGCGCCCTCAGCTGATCGCTGCCGGCCACGGTAACGATGCGGTTCGTCGTGACATCCTGCCAGCCATAGGCCAGCGCCGCGGTGATATAGGCGGGCCCGGCGTTGTGACGAACGAAAGCACCGGCCTGGAACAGGTCCGAACGGCCCCAACCCAGTCCGTTGACGCCGAAGCCCGTGCCGCCGCCGGCGAGCGCGAAACCCGCTGATGTCGACGGCGAGACGTGATAGTCAAGACCGGCCGCGCTACCGTAAAGGCTGCTGTTGGTGTTGTTCGAGCCAAGTGCCGCACGACCGGCCGTGGTCTGCGAGCCGCCGTAGCCGGCCGCCCAGACGTCCCAGCGCTGCTCGAAGGCTGGCGGCGGCGCCTTGCGTTCAATCGACGCGAAGGCTTCGGTGGGACGCTTGCCCGACGCATGGGCAGTCGCGCTGGTCTCGTCGGCATAAGGCGTCGTAACCGCTGTGCCACTGCGTTCGGAGCCGAAGACGTCGGTCAACAGGCTCATGAACAGGTTCATCGCGTTGAACGTCGTCTGTTGCAATCCCGTTGCGGATTCACCCGACGCCTGGCCCAAACCCTGGGGCGTCAGGTTCGCCATCGCCACGGGCAGGTTACCACCATTGTTGAAGATGCGGGTCAGGACGTTGGCGACGTTCCGCTGGTTGATGTTGAGGCCGCCGCCGTAGCCGAGAACGAGATCGAGATACGCGTTGTTGGGATCGTAGCTCAGCGTCGAGTGCAGGTTCGGCGACAGACCGGTCACGACCGGATTGAACGTGTCGGGCAACGTTCCCGCCGTCAGGATCTTGTAATGATTGGAGATCGTACCGACCGGCACCACCAGGACAGTCGCGCCATTGAGCGCCGATATCCCGGTGACAACGGCGATACCATTGCCGCTACCCGATACCTGCACCATGTATGTCGACGCCGTCGTCAAGGTGAGATTGCCGTTGACGTCGAGCGTCCCCGTCGGACTGCCGGGCGCCACTGTCCCGCCATTGACGTTGATCCCGTTGACATGGCCGACACCACTGAACGTACCGCCGGTCGCAACGTTTACACTGCCGTTGATGTTACCAGCGAGAATGAGCGCGCCGCCCAGCACGTTCCAATCCTGATGGCCTGTGCCCGTGACGGTCCATGTCGAGCTGTCGATCTTGTTGAAGATCGAGAAGCCGTCATACTGCAGACCAGTGCCGATCAGGTCGAGGTTGAACGTATCCTTGCCGGTGCCGCCGAGTTGGAACAGATCGCCGCTGGAGGCCACCACCTTGCCGATGATGACGCTGCCGGGAGCGAGTGTGAGACTGCTCGAACCGCAACTGCAGAGGTCGATCGCCACGGCGCCCAGCGCACCGGCATTGATCGTCCCCGCGTTGAAGACAGTGCCGTCGTTGGTGAGGCTGATGCCAACGCCGCCCGGTCCGACGGTGATCGTCCCCGTGTTGAGGATCTGGTTCGTCGTGCTCAGCGTGTTCACGGCGATGCCCGCGCCCGACGCACCAACACTGATCGTGCCGCTATTGAGGATGGCATTGCCATCACCGAACACGAACAGACCTTGTGCGGATTCGCCGCCTGTGATCCGGCCGGTGTTGATGATCATGGAGGAGAAGCTGGCCACCGAGACACCTAGTCCGCCCAGCCCGACGCTGATCGTTCCGTTCTGGTTCACGGCAATCCGCTGGCCCTGCGCAGAAATGCCCGCGGACCCGTTGTCGCCGGTCGTGATCGAACCGCCATTGGTGATCTGGGCATCGTTGCCCTGCACGACGATGCCGGCCCCGTTATTCCCCGCAGAGATGGTGCCGAGATTGCTCGCGGTCTGGAATTGCCCCTGCATGAAAATGGCGGCTGCGTCCTGCCCGACCGAGATCGTCCCGGTCGCCGCATTGGTGACGTTGTTGCTGGCGTTGATGGTGATGATGCCGCCCGTAAAGCCGGAGGAATTGCCGACCGTGATCGCGCCCGCGTTGACGATCGTGGCCCCGCCGGCGGCGTAAATCCCGATCGAACTGTCGACACCGGTGATGGTGCCGGTCGCGGCGTTGGTGATCGTGTCGTTCTGACCGGC
Organism: Bradyrhizobium manausense; assembly: GCF_018129685.1. Classification (GTDB taxonomy): domain Bacteria; phylum Pseudomonadota; class Alphaproteobacteria; order Rhizobiales; family Xanthobacteraceae; genus Bradyrhizobium; species Bradyrhizobium manausense_D. The sequence goes on along the minus strand of NZ_JAFCLG010000028.1, from coordinate 37,846 downwards.
GAAAATGCCGGTGCGCGAACCGCCGACCGACAGCGCACCGGCATTGGTGACGGTGCTGGAATCGTTGATGCCGATCGCGCTGGCGCCATTGTCGTTGACGGTCGCGCCGGGCAGGACGTTGACGGTCAGGCCGTTGACGCCGCCGCCGGCCGCAAAGCCGTTGGAATCGGTACCGCGACAGGTGACGGTCTGGCCGCTCACGGCAGCGTCGGGCTGACAGTCCGCGCGCGCCGATGTCACCAGGAGGGTCAGGCTGGCAACGACAGCGGCAAAAAACGTCACGGTCGCGCCAACTCGTAGCCCGACCCGCGCGCTCGATGGCGACCAAATTCCCACCCAAATGCCCTCAGTCCGCCGCTCGTAGCGGCGCCGCCGGCAAATTAGGTGACCAGGCTTGTCCGTGGAACCACGGAGTCGGCGACATAGGCTGAATCAGCAACTGATGTTGCCGTCGCGACACGTTTTGACACGACGGACGCGCAATTCGTGCATGCGATGCCGCGACAAAATGGCCAACCATATGGACGGCCATTCATAGCCTTGCATACCCCTGCATGCTCTTGCGCGACCTCACGGCCTCGCAGCAGCGACCAAGCCCTAGTAATTGCTCGGTGCGGCCTCGTTCGGGATGCCGTCGATCGGACATTCGGCCGTGCCCGCGGTGGAGCGCGTCATGGCCTCGACCATATCGCGTGTGCCTTCGGGATCGGCGATCCAGTTCTTGTAGAAATCATAGGGGCAGGCCGCAACGCCGCGCGGGCTCTCTCCGGAATTGATCATCCCGGTGTAGCCGCGATGGACCAGCTTGTAGAGATGGTTCTGCGACTGGCCGTTGCGGCGCGCGTCACGGATCAGATGTTTCGACAGCTGGGCGTACTGGATGCCGTACTCCTCCTCGCCGCATTCGCCGAGCGTACGGCCGTCGAAACCGATGATCGCGGAGTGGCCGAAATAGGAATAGACACCGTCGAAACCGGCGGCATTGGCGACCGCGACATAGACGTTGTTGGCCCACGCCATCGCCTTGGAAATCAGGACCTGCTGCTCTTTGGCCGGATACATGTAGCCCTGGCAGCGTACGATCAGTTCGGCGCCCTTCATGGCGCAGTCGCGCCAGATCTCCGGGAAATTGCCGTCGTCGCAGATGATCAGGCTGACCTTCATCCCCTTCGGGCCTTCGGAGACGTAGGTGCAATTGCCCGGATACCAGCCCTCGATCGGGACCCAAGGCATGATCTTGCGATATTTCTGAACGATCTCGCCCTTGTCGTTCATCAGGATCAGCGTGTTGTAGGGCGCCTTGTGCGGATGTTCTTCGTGGCGCTCGCCTGTGAGCGAGAACACGCCCCACACTTTCGCCTTGCGGCAGGCTTCGGCGAAAATCGCGGTCTCCTCACCGGGCACGGCAGAGGCCGTCTCGTACATCTCCTTGGAGTCGTACATGATGCCTTGCGTGGAATATTCCGGGAAGATCACGAGATCCATGCCGGGCAGGCCGGCCTTCATTCCGACCAGCATGTCGGCGATCTTGCGGGCGTTGTCGAGCACCTCCGCCTTGGTGTGCAGGCGGGGCATCTTGTAGTTGACGACCGCGACGCCGACGGTGTCGTTGCTTGAGGAAATATCGCCGTGAAGCATGGTGGACGCTCCTGTCTCTTCTTGTTTGAGATTGCCGCCGGTCAGGCGATCGTTAGTGGCTGATCATCCAGGGCCGCGCCGTCGGAAAACCCTTTGCGCCGCTCTTGGTCTTGGTCACCAGCCGCGCCGGCTTCTTCTTCTCCGTCGCGTCCTTGTCCCTCATGGTCTTGCCCGACGAGCAGCAGCCGCAACCCGGGCCATGCGAGGCCTTGTATTGCGCCAGCGTCTGCGGCGCGTGCGTGCTGCGCTCGTTGACGGCGTGCGCCTTGCGCTTGTCCGCCGGCATGCAGAAGAAGTTGGGCGCGGTCAGGATCACGCGCGGCGCCGATGCCTCGCAATGCGGACAGTTTTGCGGATCGTCGCATTCCGCCATCGGGCGCAGATCCTTGAACGGACCGCAATCGTCACAGAGATATTCATAGACCGGCATCTTGTCTCCCTTCGCGTTCGGTCCGGGTGAGGGGGTACAGGAGCCGCGACCACCTCACGTGTGGAGAGAGGCCCCTCACCGCTCCCCCTCCCCGTAAGAACGGGGAGAGGGAGCGCTACGTCATTTGTCCGGTGAGATCGGCATCTGGATGTCGCCGGTGATGTGCTTGATCGGCCCCGCCGCCGACGGCATCACATCGAAGTCGAAGATCTCCGTCGGCAGCCACAGCGTGGCGCAGGCATTGGGAACGTCGACCACACCGGAGATGTGGCCCTGACACGGCGCGGTGCCGAGGATCGAATAGGCCTGGGCTCCGGAGTAGCCGAACTTCTTCAGGTACTCGATTGCGTTCAAGCACGCCTGGCGATAGGCGATATGAACGTCGAGATAATGCTGCTTGCCGGCCTCGTCGACCGAGATGCCCTCGAAGATCAGATAGTCCTTGTAGTTCGGCGTGATCGGCGACGGCTTGAAGATCGGGTTCTTGATCCCGTACTTCGACATGCCGTCCTTGATGACCTCGACCTTCAGATGCAGCCAGCCGGCCATTTCTATCGCGCCGCAGAAGGTGATCTCACCGTCGCCCTGGCTGAAGTGCAGGTCGCCCATCGACAGACCCGCGCCCGGCACATAGACCGGGAAGTAAATCTTCGAGCCGCGCGAGAGATCCTTGATGTCGCAATTGCCGCCGTGTTCCCGCGGCGGCACGGTGCGCGCGCCTTCCGCACCGATCTTGGCTTTCACATCGCCCTTGGCACGGCCGCCATGCGCGGTCGCCGCGAACGGCGGATTGGCCAGACCGGGCACGCGGGTCGGGTTGGTCGAGATCAGCTCGGCCTCGCGCTTGTTCCAGGTCTCCAGCATCTTGGGATCTGGCAGACAGCCGATCAGGCCGGGATGGATGAGCCCTGCGAAGTTCACGCCGGGCACGTGGCGCGACGAGGTGTAGAGGCCCTTGATGTCCCAGATCGATTTCTGCGCCAGCGGGAAGTGGTCGGTGAGGAAGCCGCCGCCATTCTGCTTGGAGAAGAAGCCGTTGAAGCCCCAGAGGCTCTCCTTCATCGGGCCGACGTCGAGCAGGTCGACGACGAGGAGGTCGCCGGGCTCGGCGCCCTTGACGCCGATCGGGCCGGAGAGGAAGTGCACGATCGACAGATCGATGTCGCGCACGTCGTCGGCGGAATCGTTGTTCTTGATGAAGCCGCCGGTCCAGTCATAGGTCTCGATGATGAAATCGTCGCCGGGATTGACCCAGGCCACGATCGGGATGTCGGGGTGCCAGCGGTTGTGCACCATGTCATTTTCATAGGCCGACTTGGTGAGATCGACCTTGATCAGTGTCTCTGGCATCGAGATGCTCCCCTTTTACTACGGTTGGTTAGACGGACAGATATTTCGAGACCTGCGCGGCATCGACGGCGTCGCGCGGATCGTCGCGCACGATTTCGCCGTTCTCGATCACCAGCACGCGGTCGGCGATATCGAGCGCGAAGCTCAGGACCTGCTCGGATACGACGATCGACAGCCCTTTTTCGTCGCGGATGCGCTTCAGGGTGCGCGCCATCTCCTTGATGATGGACGGCTGGATGCCTTCGGTGGGCTCGTCCAGCAGCAGAACCTTCGGCTTGGTCGCGAGCGCGCGGGCGATCGCCAATTGCTGTTGCTGCCCGCCGGAGAGATTGCCGCCGCGGCGGCCCTTCATCTCCAGCAGCACCGGAAACAGCTCATAGATGTCGCTCGGCACCTCGGAGCCACCGGAGACCACGAGCCCGGTCTCGATGTTCTCCTTCACCGTCATGGTGGAGAAGATCATGCGGCCCTGCGGCACATAGGCGAGGCCCTTGGCGACGCGCTCGTAACTGGGCAAGCCGACCAGCTCCGCGCCGTCCATGTTCACCGATCCGCTCTTCGTCGGAAGGATGCCCATCAACGATTTCATCAGCGTGGTCTTGCCCATGCCGTTGCGGCCCATGATCGCGACGATCTCGTTGGGCGCGACCTTGACGTTGAGCCCGTGAAGAACCTCGCTCTGGCCGTAGGCGACGTGGAGATCTGAAATTGCCAGCATGGTCGTGCTCCTAGGCTCCGTGACTCTTCACCTCTCCCCACCGGGGAGAGGTCGGCGCGGAGCGCCGGGTGAGGGGGCGCAGGTCCCAGGAGGGAGCGGAACCCCTCACCCGAATGGCTGCGCCATTCCACCTCTCCCTATGGGAGAGGTGGACGGAGATCGCCGCACTTGCTCGCCTGTTGCTCGCCATCGTCAATGCCCCAAATAAACTTCAATGACCTTGGGATCGTTCTGCACCTTCTCCATCGTCCCCTCGGAGAGGATCTGGCCCTGATGCAGCACGGTGACCTTGTGGGCGATGTCCTCGACGAACTTCATGTCGTGCTCGATCACCAGCACCGAACGGTTCTTGATGATGCGATTGAGGAGCTCGGCGGTCTTGGCGCGCTCGGAGACGCTCATGCCTGCGACGGGCTCGTCCAGCATCAGAAGGTCGGGGTCCTGGATCAGCAGCATGCCGATCTCGAGCCACTGCTTCTGGCCATGGCTGAGAAGATCGGCGCTCATGTTCAGCTTGTCTTTCAGGAAGATCATTTCAGCGACTTCGTGCACGCGGTCGCGCACGGCGGCGTCGCGGGTGAAGGTCAGCGCACCGAACACCGAGCGGCCGCGCGGATAGGAGATCTCCAGATTCTCGAACACGGTGAGATCGTCATAGATCGACGGGTTCTGGAATTTGCGCCCCACCCCGGTCTTGACGATCTCGTTCTCCTTCATCCGCGTCAGCTCCTTGCCGCGGAACTGGATCGAGCCCGACGTCGCTTTGGTCTTGCCGCAAATCAGATCGAGCACGGTGGTCTTGCCGGCACCGTTGGGCCCGATGATGACGCGGATCTCGTTTTCGTCGACGTAGAAGGAGAGATCGTTGACCGCCTTGAAGCCGTCGAACGATACAGTCAGGGCTTCGACCGCGAGCAGGAATTCCTTGGGCTGGTGTCCTATGAGCATGATCTACCTCCTCACTCCGCCGGGGCGCCGTCGGCGACCGAACCGTCGGTCCAGCCTTCAGGTTTCGGTTTGCGCGACGAGATCAGGCGATCGATGCGCGGCTGCACATAGTCGCCCCAGATCCCGGCAAGGCCGTTCGGGAATGCGAGGACCACGGCAATGAACAATCCACCGAGGCCGAACAGCCACAATTCGGGGAACGTCTCCGAGAGACTGGTCTTCGCGAAATTGACCAGCAGCGTGCCATAGATCGCGCCGAGGATGGAGAGTCGGCCACCGACCGCGGTGTAGATCACCATTTCGATCGAAGGCACGATGCCGACAAAGGACGGTGACATGAAGCCGACATTGAGTGCGAACATGGCACCACCGATCGCGGCGAACACGGCTGCGATGCAGAAAGCGAAGATCTTGAAGTTCGCGACGCTGTAGCCGGAGAAGCGGACCCGGTCCTCTTTTTCGCGCATCGCGACCAGGATTCGCCCGAGCTTGGAGTGCCGAACGAACTGCGCGATCATGATGCAGACGAACAGGCAGCCGACCTCGAAGAAGTAGAGCACGATCTTGGCGTGGTCGGGCCTGATGTCCCAACCCTTCAGCGTCCGCAGATCGGTCATGCCGTTGATGCCGCCGGTGTAGCCCTGCTGTCCCACGATCAGAATTGTGAGGATGGCCGCGACTGCCTGGGTGATAATGGCGAAGTAAGTGCCGCCGACGCGGCGCTTGAACATCGCGGTGCCGATGATCAGGGCAAAGATGCCGGGCACCAGGATGATGGCTGCGATGGTCAAGGTAAGGCTGTGAAAGGGCTTCCAGAACAGCGGCAGCGCCGTGATCTGATTCCAGTCCATGAAATCGGGAATGCCTGGTGTCGACTGGATCTTGGTGTTCTCCACGCTCGATGCTTCGAGCTTGAGGAACATCGCCATGCAGTAGCCGCCGAGCCCGAAGAACACGCCCTGGCCGAGGCTCAAGATGCCGCCATACCCCCAGCAGATCACCAGCCCCAGCGCGACGAAGGCATAGGTCAGATATTTGGCGACAAGGTTGAGCCTGAAGACATCGAGCGTGAGCGGCAGCACCACCACGAGGAACACGGCGAGCACCAGAATCCCGATCAGCTCCGATCGATTGAAGAACCTGTTGTCGGTCATTGCATCAGCCTCACATTCTCACTTGCGGACCTTGAGGGCGAACAGCCCTTGCGGCCGCAGCATCAGGATTCCGACAACGGCGAGCAGCGTCAGCACCTTGGCCATCGAGCCCGACATGAAGAACTCGAGGGTGGATTGCGTCTGCGAGATCGAGAAGGCCGAAGCGATGGTGCCGAGCAGGCTCGCGGCGCCGCCGAACACGACGACAAGGAAGGTGTCGACGATGTAGAGCTGGCCCGAGGTCGGCCCGGTCGAGCCGATCATGGTGAAGGCGCTGCCGGCGACGCCGGCGATGCCGCAGCCGAGGCCGAACGTGTAGCGGTCGACCTTCTCGGTGTTGATACCGACCGCACCGGCCATGATGCGGTTCTGCACGACGGCGCGCACCTGGCGGCCCCAGCGCGACATGTACATCACATAGGCAACGCCAATGGTGATCAGCACGGTCAGGCACATCACGAAGACGCCGTTGATCGGCACCTCGATGCTGCTGGTCACTTGCAACGAGCCGAGCATCCATTGCGGCAGCTCGACGCCGACCTCGCGCGCACCGAACACGGAGCGGTAGGCCTGCTGCAGCATCAGGCTGAGGCCCCAGGTCGCGAGCAGCGTGTCGAGCGGGCGCTTGTAGAGGTGCCGTATCAAAGCCCATTCCACCAGCATTCCCAGCGCACCCGAGGCGAGGAAGGCGAGGATCATGGCGAGGAAGAAGTAACCGCCGAACAGGCTCGGCATGTAGGTCTGGAACAGATTGGAGGTCATCCAGGTGACGTAGGCGCCGAGGATCATGAACTCGCCATGGGCCATGTTGATGACGCCCATCTGGCCGAAGATGATCGCAAGACCGAGCGCCATCAGCACGTAGACGGAGAACAGGATCAGTCCTGCAAAACCCTGCATGACGAAGATGGAGCCAAGATCACCAAGCGAATAGTCGCCGAACATCGATGTCCTCCGTCAGGAATGAGGGTCCCGCGTCGCGAGCAAATTCGCGACGCGGGAGTCTTGGGCATGGAGTTGCAATCCACGCCAGGGAGCTGCTTGAGCCTGGGGAGAAATCGCGGCGGTCGCCGCGCTTCTTACTGATAGCCCTTGGGGAACGGATCCGGCTCGACCAGATCGGCGGTCTCGTAGATCAGCTCGAACTGGCCATCGAGCTTGGCGCGGCCCACGCGGGTCTTCGACCAGAGGTGATGGTTCTCGTGGATCCGCACATAGCCTTCCGGCGCACCCTTGAACTCGACGCCGGGCGAGGCCGCGGCGATCTTGTCGACGTCGAAGGAGCCGGCCTTCTCGACCGTCAACTTCCACAGCCACGGGCCGAGATAGGCAGCCTGGGTGACGTCTCCGATCACGGTCTTTTCGCCCCACATCTTCTTGAACGCGGGCACGAAAGCCTTGTTGTTCGGATTGTCGAGCGACTGGAAGTACTTCATGCAGGCATAGGCGCCTGCGATGTTCTCGCCGCCGATGCCGTCGATTTCGTCCTCGGTCACCGAGATCGTCAGCAGCGGCTGCTTGGCGAGGTCGATGCCGGCAGCCTTGAGCTGCTTGTAGAAGGCGACGTTGGAGCCGCCGACGACGTCGGTGAAGATCACGTCGGGCTTGGTCAGCTTGATCTTGTTGATGACCGAGTTGAACTGGGTGTTGCCGAGCGGATAGTACTCCTCGCCGACGACCTTGCCCTTCAGCACGTTTTCGACGTGCTTGCGCGCGATCTTGTTCGACGTGCGCGGCCAGATGTAGTCGGAGCCGATGAAGAAGAAGCTCTTCGCGCCCTTCTCCTTGGCGATCCAGTTCAGGCCGGCGAGGATCTGCTGGGTCGCTTCCTGGCCGGTGTAGATCACGTTCTTGGACTGCTCGAGGCCTTCATAGAAGGTCGGGTAGTACAGCATGCCGTTGTACTGCTCGACCACGGGGAGCACCGCCTTGCGCGAGGCCGAGGTCCAGCAGCCCATGATCGCCGCAACCTTGTCGTTCACGAGCAGCTTTTTCGCCTTCTCGGCGAAAGTCGGCCAGTCGCTGGCGCCGTCTTCCTGGATGAACTTGATCTTGCGACCGAGCACGCCGCCGGCCGCGTTGATCTGCTCGATGGCCAGCTTCTCGGCTTCGATCGAGCCGGTTTCGGAGATCGCCATGGTGCCGGTTGCGGAGTGCAGGATGCCGACGGTCACCTCGGTGTCAGTCACCGCAAGACCGGTGGTGTTGACCGCCGAAGTCGCGGGGGCCTGCGCGAAGGACGTCCGCGGCAGCATCGTGATGGCCGGGACGGCCGCCATTCCCATCAATAGTTTGCGCCGAAGCGGCGACAACAAGCCCTTGTTGGTTTCGTCTGACATGAGCACCCCACTGTTTGTTCGAGGACACGCGATTGGTGCCGTGAGGATGGCTCGAATTTGTGCACCGCAAGCATACGCAAGATCGCGTATACTGCACCGCAAAATACCGACGTAGGCTTTTGGTACGGGATTTGCGAGGTCGCGAAGGGTTCGGACGGGTTCGGGAGTGGGGTTTAAGTGGCAGGGCGGCAGCGGATAGACCGCGTCAGGCGCCAGTACAATCAATGGGTCGCCAACCAGACGCTGGAAGACTACGCGCTGCGCTTCACCGCCAAAAGCGCGCGGCGCTGGTCCGCCGCCCGCGTCGCCAACACCGCCATCGGCGCAATTTCCTTCCTGGTGCTCGAGGCGATCGGCGGCACCATTACCCTCAATTACGGCGTCACCAACGCAGCGACCGCGATCCTCGTCGTCTCCGCCATCATCTTCTTTTGCGGCGTTCCGATTGCCTATTATGCCGCCAAATGCGGCATCGACATTGACCTGCTCACTCGCGGCGCCGGCTTCGGCTATATCGGCTCGACGGTTACATCGCTGATCTACGCCTCCTTCACGTTCATCTTTTTTGCAATCGAGGCCGTGATCCTGGCGACCGCGCTGGAGATGTGCTTAGGGATTCCGCGCCCGATCGGCTACCTCATCAGCGCGGTCGCGATCATTCCGCTGGTGACGTACGGCATCACGCTGATCAGCCGTTTCCAGCTCTGGACGCAGCCGCTCTGGGTCATCCTGCACATCCTGCCCTTTGCCGCGATCGCCTGGGCCAATCCGCACTCCTTCACGGAATGGCACAAATTCGCCGGCGAACACGGCGACCCCGGCGGCCATTTCGATCTGCTGCTGTTCGGTGTCGCCTCCTCCGTGGTGTTCTCGCTGATCGCGCAGATCGGCGAGCAAGTCGACTTCCTGCGATTTCTGCCGCGCGACCGTCGCACCTCCAGGGCATCATGGTGGATCGCGCTGATGAGCGCGGGCCCGGGCTGGATCGTGCTCGGCGCAATGAAGCTTCTTGCCGGATCGTTCCTCGCCTTCTTTGCGCTGAGCCACGGCGTTCCGCCCGAGGAAGCGGCCGAGCCCGCGCATATGTATCTCGTGGCGTTTCGCTACGTGCTGTCGGATCCGGACCTCGCGCTGGCGCTGACCGGCTTCTTCGTGGTGCTGTCGCAGCTCAAGATCAACGTCACCAACGCCTATGCGGGCTCGATCGCCTGGTCGAACTTCTTCTCGCGCCTCACGCACAGCCATCCCGGACGCGTGGTCTGGCTGGTCTTCAACGTGATGGTCGCGCTGCTCCTGATGGAGATCGGCGTCTACAAGGCGCTGGAGCAAACGCTCGCGCTCTACTCCAACGTCGCGATTGCCTGGGTCGGCGCGCTGGTGTCCGACCTCGTCATCAACAAGCCGCTCGGACTCCGTCCACCTCAAATGGAATTCAAGCGGGCGCATCTCTACGACATCAATCCGGTCGGCGTCGGCGCGATGACGCTTGCGATCATCGTCTCGATCGCCGCGTTCTACGGCCTGTTCGGCCCGACCATGAAGGCGCTGGCTGCCTTCGTCGCGCTGACGGTCGCCTTCGTCACCGCGCCGATCATCGCCTGGCTCACGGACGGAAGATATTACATCGCCCGCAAGCCGAAAAGGAGCTGGGCCAATATCGAGGCGATCCAGTGCTGCATCTGCGAGCACAGTTTCGAACCGGAGGACATGACGTCCTGCCCCGCCTATGCGGGTCCGATCTGTTCGCTGTGCTGCTCGCTGGATGCGCGCTGCCACGATCTCTGCAAGCCGCATGGGCGCGCGCAGGTGCAGTTCTCCGAAGCGCTCGGAAGGATCCTGCCGCAGCCGATCTATCAGCGCATCAACTCGCAGTTCGGGCACTATATCGGCGTGTTCGTGGTCTCCGCCGGCCTCGTCGCGCTGGTGCTCGGGCTGATCTATCTGCAGACATCGGCGAGCGTTCATGGCGAGATCTCGCTCGTCTCCAATGTGCTTTGGAAGGTGTTCTTCTCGCTCAGCATCATCATCGGCGTGGTCGCCTGGCTGTTCGTGCTGGCGCAGCAGAGCCGCCGCGCCGCGGAAGCCGAGACACGGCGGCAGACTGCGCTGCTGATCCAGGAGATCGACGCACACAAGCGCACCGACGCCGAGCTCCAGCGCGCCAAGGAGGTCGCCGAGTCAGCCAACCTCGCCAAGAGCCGCTATGTGGTCGGCCTGAGCCACGAGCTGCGCTCGCCGCTGAACGCGATCAGCGGCTACGCGCAGCTGCTGGAGCAGGATACGACGCTGAGCACCAAGCCGCGCGACCAGGTCCGCGTCGTCCGCCGCAGCGCCGATCACCTCTCCGGCCTGATCGACGGCATTCTGGATATTTCCAAGATCGAGGCTGGCAGGCTCTATCTCTCCCGCGACGAAGTCCGCTTGAGCGAATTCCTCGATCAGCTCGTCGGCATGTTCCGCCTGCAGGCCAGCGCCAAGGGTATCGATTTCGTGTTCAGGCGGCCGGCACATTTGCCGCTCGTGGTCTATGCCGACGAAAAGCGGCTGCGACAGGTGCTGATCAATCTGCTCTCCAACGCGATCAAGTTCACCCAGACCGGCAGCGTGCAGTTCGTCGTGCACTATCGCAGCCCGGTCGCCGAGTTCGAGGTGATCGACACCGGGCCCGGCATCCAGGGCGACGATCTCGAGCGTATTTTTGCCCCGTTCGAGCGCGGCGCGCTCGGTGTCTCGCAGCCACAGACGGGGACGGGACTGGGCCTCACCATCAGCCGGCTGCTCGCCGGCGTCATGGGCGGCGACATCAAGGTCTCCAGCACCGTCGGCCGCGGCAGCACGTTCAAGGTGAAGATGCTGCTGTCGGAGGTCACCAACCCGAGGCGCACTGCGCCGGTGGAAGCACCGATCTCCGGCTATCATGGTGCGCGCAAGACCATCCTCATCACCGACGACGATCCCGTGCACCGCGATCTCCTGCGCGAGGTGCTGACGCCGCTCGGGTTCATCCTGCTCAGCGCGGCCGACGGCCCCGGCTGCCTCGCACTGGCGCAGCATTGCCGGCCTGATCTGTTCCTGCTCGACATCTCGATGCCGGGCATGGACGGCTGGACCGTCGCGGAGCAGCTGCGCGCGGCCGGCCATCACCAGGCTCGCATCCTGATGGTGTCGGCAAGCGCGCTGGAAGCGCATGGCGCACCGCTCGCCCAGCCGTTCCACGACGGCTATTTGATGAAACCGATCGACATTCCGCGACTGCTCGAGACCATCAGGCAGTTGCTCAAGATCGAATGGCAATACGGCTCCGAGGAGACGGCCGTGCCGCTATGGCGGCCGGAGAGCGGCTCGCGGCCGCCGGTCAGGCACATCGAGGCCCTGATCGGGCTCGGTCAGATCGGTTACGTCAAGGCCATCCAGTTGAAGCTTGACGAGATCGGCAGCGATCATCCCGAGCACGCCGATTTCGTCGCCGAAATGCGATCGCTGGTCGAGCGCTTCGACCTCGACCAATACATGACAACATTGAAAACCCTGCATGCTTATGAGCATTGAGCCGAAAAAGCGCGACGTCGCGCTGGTTGTCGACGACTCGCCGGAGACGCTGAGGCTGCTGACCGACGCGCTCGACGGCGCCGGGATGACCGTGATGGTGGCGCTCGACGGCGCCAGCGCGATGCGCATCGTCGACCAGATCACCCCCGACATCGTGCTGCTCGATGCCGTGATGCCTGGTCTCGACGGCTTCGAGACGTGCCGGAGGCTCAAGCGCGACGCCGGCCTTGCCAATGTCCCCGTGATCTTCATGACGGGCCTCGCCGAGACCGAGCACATCGTGCGCGGACTGGATGCCGGCGGCGTCGACTACGTGACAAAGCCGATCGTGATCGAGGAGATGCTGGCGCGCATCCGCGTCCATCTCGGCAATGCCCGGCTGACCCAGAGCGCGCGGACCGCGCTCGACGTCTCCGGCCGCTTCCTGTTCGCGGTGAACCGTCAGGGCCACGTCCTCTGGGCGACGCCTCAGGCGCAAAAGCTGCTCGCCGATCACCACGGCGCTCAGGCCGACGATTTCGTGCTGCCGCCGCCACTGCTGCAATGGCTGGAACAGGCGAAAGGGAGAGGCAGCGCGAAGTCCCAGGCAGCCTCCCTGCCCGACAATCCGCAGCTCCGTTTCTATTACATGGGCGAGACCGCGCCGAACGAGTTTCTGCTGCGGCTATCGAAAGAAGCCGGCACTGAGCTGCCGCCCGAGTTCACCAGCGAGCTCGGCCTTACCACCCGCGAAGGCGAGGTGCTGGCCTGGCTCAGCAAGGGCAAGACCAACCGCGACATCGCGCAGATTTTGGGCCTCAGCCCGCGCACGGTCGACAAGCATCTGGAGCAGATCTACGCCAAGCTCGGCGTGGAGAACCGGACCGCGGCGGCAGCCATTGCAGCGAATGCGACGCGAAGGAACTCCTGACGCTTACACCGCCGTCGTCCTGGACAAGCGCAGCGAAGCGGAGCGCAGATCCAGGACCCATCACCACAGGACGTCGTTTGGCAAAGGCTCGCGGTTACCGGCGCGCGCCGCAACTTCTCCATGGGGTAATGGGTCCTGGCTTTCGCCAGGACGACACTGGAATGTGTGGCGCTCTCTGTCGCCCCTCACTCGTGCACAACAACCTCACCCATACACAAACGCCGCATCATCCAGATCCGTCTTCGGGATCTCGTCCTTCTCGGTCCAGTAATCCTGGCTGTGCTGCCATTCCGGCTTGTCGCCGCGCTTGGGCAGCAGGTTCATGTTGCGCATGATGTAGCCGGGGTTGAAGTTTTCCGGATCGATCCATGGCAGGATCGGCATATTGTGGTCTTCGGGGCGCAAGCGCACCTCGACCTTCTTCTTGCCTTTCGCCTTCATGTGGCCAAGCAGGCGGCAGACAAAGTCCGCGACGAGATCGACGCGCAGCGTCCAGCTGGCGCGGAAATAGCCGAACACCCAGACCATGTTCGGCACGCCGGTGAACATCATGCCGCGATAGGTGACGGTGTCGCCGAAGGCGAGCGGCTTGCCGTCGATCTCGAAGGCGATGTCGCCGAGCGCCGAGAGGTTGAAGCCGGTCGCGGTGACGACGACGTCAGCCTCGAGCAGTTTGCCTGACTTGAGCTGGATGCCGTTCTCGACGAAGCTTTCGATCTCGTCGGTGACGACAGAGGCCTTGCCGCTGGCAATGCCCTTGAACAGATCGGCATCCGGCACGAAGGCGATACGCTGGCGCCATGGCCGATAAGTCGGCGTGAAGTGTTTCTCGACGTCGTAATCAGGACCGAGCACGGCACTGATCTGTCCGATCAGCTCCTTCTTCACCTGTTCCGGCTTGGCGAGGCAGAGCTTCGTGAACGCGTCCTGCTCGAACAAGATCTTGCGGCGGACGATCTCGTGGATCCAGGCCTCGTCGACCTGGAGCCGGCGCAATTCCTCCGCGATCTCGATGGCGTTGCGGCCCAGGCGGAAATAGGTCGGCGATCGCTGCAGCATGGTGACATGCGCGCAGTCGTCCGCGATGTTCGGCACCAGCGTCGCCGCGGTCGCGCCCGAGCCGATCACCACGACCTTCTTGTCCTTGAGGTCAATGTCGTCAGGCCAGGTCTGCGGATGGACGATGCGGCCCTTGAAGCGGTCCATGCCCTTCCATTGCGGTGTATAGCCTTCGGAATGGCGATAGTAGCCCTGGCACATCCAGAGGAAGTTGGCGGTGAAGGTCTTGGCCTCACCGGTGTCCGTCGTCACCGCTTCGATGGTCCACAGATTCTGCTCGCTCGACCAGCTCGCCGAGACGATCTTGTGCTTGTAGCGGATGTGGCGGGCGATATCGTTGTCGTCGATCACCTCGTTCATGTAAGCGAGGATTTCATCGGCGGTCGCGATCGGCGGTCCGACCCAGGGCTTGAAGCTGTAGCCGAAGGTGTGCAGGTCGCTGTCCGAGCGGATGCCCGGATAGCGATGCGTGCTCCAGGTGCCGCCGAACGTCGCCTGCGTTTCCAGGATCACGTAACTCGTTCCCGGAAGCTGCTTTTCGATGTGATAGGCGCTTCCGATGCCGGAGATGCCGGCACCGACGATCAGCACATCGAAATGTTCCGTGGCCTGTTTGGTCGTGGCGTGACTGCGAACAGCGACATTCATTGTTGCTTCTGTGCCTTGTTCAGGCCGCCTTGATGGCGGCGCGTTTCCTCCGCAACGGACATGGTCGCCCATCGCGCTTGCCTTGCAAAATGACATAGATCAAGTCGCGATCAAGTCAAAGCGGCGCGCCCCAGCTCCGCGCGGTCTGCAAGATCCAGTCGCGATAGAGCGTCAGCGGCGTGACCCCGGTCAATCCGCCGCAGCCGGCAGCCCCGTTTGGCCCCGTCGACCAGCTGATGACGCCGACGAGCACGGCGCCACCAGGCTTGTCCTCGAACACGGGACCGCCGGAATCACCGGTGCAGGCGCCGATTCCGTCGCGAACACCGTTGGTTACGGGATCGACCAAACGGATCTGGAACGTGCCAGGCTGGCCGGTGGCAACGAGACCAGCAACGCGAGTTGCACCGCCGCTCTTGCCATCGCCGCGCACGGTGACGCCGATACCGGCGATCGTGAAGCGGCTGCCGACCTGAATGGGAATGTTGGGCGAGCCGACCGGCACCGTCGATTTTCCCTTGAGTGGAATTTCCAGTTGCAGCAACGCAACGTCGGCCGTGGCGCGATGCGCCAGCATGGCCTGCATGTTGAAGCTCGGATGAATCGCGATCGATCGCACGTTCAGCAGTTGCGGCTGACCGTCGACGCCGCGATCGACAATCTTGTAATCGGCGCCCGGCTGCACGCAGTGCGCGACCGTCAGTACCAGCTTCGGTGCGATCAGGCTGCCGGTGCAGAAATTGCCGCGCGAGCCGACGATGGTGACGACCGCGCGCGCAACGCCATCGGTCTGCGGCGTGCCGCCGCCGACAATGGCTCGGGCCGGCGAGACGAGCAGCAGCGCGGCTGCGACGAGAGTTGCAGGCTTCTTCATGGGAACACGCTTCTATCCTCGGCAGGACTGGCTCTTGCCGATAGCGCATGCTAGCCCTCTTGGAAAGGAATTGACGAGGACGGGACAGTGACGACCGAGGCTGTGATCTTTGATTTTGGCGGCGTGTTGACGAGTTCGCCGTTCGAGGCGTTCGCGCAATTCGAGCGGGAACGTGGACTGCCTGCCGACATCATCCGGCGCACCAACGCCGCCAATCATCTCGAAAATGCCTGGGCGAAGTTCGAGCGCGCCGAAGTCGATGTCGATACGTTCGACAAGCTGTTCGCGGCGGAGTCGCTCGCGCTCGGTGCCGAGGTACGCGGGCGCGAGGTGCTGCCGCTGCTGCAGGGCGATCTGCGCCCGGAGATGGTCGAGGCGCTGAAGCGCATCAAGGCGAAGTTCAAGACCGGCTGCATCACCAACAATCTGCCTGCCAACGCGATCGGCAGCATGACCGGACGCTCGCTCTACGTCGCCGAGGTGATGGTGCTGTTCGATCACGTCATCGAGTCCGCCAAAATCGGCCTGCGCAAGCCGGATCCGCGGATCTACCAGCTGATGGTCGAGACGCTGAATGTGGATCCGGGCAATTGTGTTTATCTTGATGACCTCGGCGTCAATTTGAAGCCCGCGCGCGAGATGGGCATGACCACGATCAAGGTTGCGAGTGGCGCCCAGGCGATTGCGGAGCTTGAGGCGGCGACGGGGATGAAGCTGGGTTAGTTCGCAAGTCCCGTAGGGTGGGCAAAGCGAAGCGTGCCCACCATAAGCATATGGTGGGCACGGTGCTTCGCGCCTTCCCACTCCACGAGACCTACTCCGCCGCAGCAGCAATCCGTTCGGGAAAAGCCGCAGCCAGCGAGGCGCGATCCGGCTTGAGCACGCCGCGCTCGGTGATCAGGCCAGTCACGAGCCGCGCCGGCGTCACGTCAAAAGCGTAATTCGCGACCGGCGAGCCTTCCGGCACGATCCGCACGGTCTCCAACCGACCATCAGCCGTGCGGCCCGTCATGTCGGTGACTTCCGCACCGCTGCGCTGCTCGATCGGGATATCCCTGATGCCGTCATTGACCGCGAAATCGATCGTGGGCGACGGCAGCGCGACGTAGAACGGCACGTTGTTGTCGTGGGCTGCGAGCGCCTTCAGATAGGTGCCGATCTTGTTGCAGACGTCGCCATTGGCGGCGACGCGGTCGGTGCCGACGATGGCGAGATCGACCATGCCGTGCTGCATCAGATGCCCGCCGGTATTATCCGGGATCACGGTGTGCGGCACGCCGTGATGACCGAGCTCCCAGGCGGTGAGCGAAGCGCCCTGATTGCGCGGACGGGTCTCGTCGACCCAGACATGGATCTTGATGCCGCGCTCATGCGCGAGATAGATCGGCGCGGTCGCCGTGCCCCAATCGACGGTGGCGAGCCAGCCCGCGTTGCAATGGGTCAACACGTTGACCGTCTCGCCTGGCGTTTTCTTGGCCACGATTGCCTCTATCAGCGCAAGACCGTTGGCGGCAATGCCGCGGTTGATCTCGACATCCTGCTCGACGATCTCGTCGGCGCGCGCGTATGCCGCCTCCGCCCTTTCGATCGGATCGATCGGCGTGAGCGTCGCGCGCATCTCGTCCAGCGCCCATTTCAGGTTGATCGCGGTCGGCCGCGCCACGACCAGCGTCTCGTAGGCGCGCTTCAAGCCGGCATCGGACGCGTCCTCGCGCATCGCGAGCGCCATGCCATAAGCCGCAGTCGCGCCAATCAGCGGCGCACCGCGCACCAGCATGTCGCGGATCGCGACCGCTGCAGCTTCGCATGAGGTCAGTTTCGCAACGACGAACTCGTGCGGCAGCCGGCGCTGGTCGATCGCGCCGACCGACCAGCCGTCGCGCTCGCGCCAGATGCTGCGGAAATGCTTGCCGTCGACCTTCATGGCGTCATGCCTTTTCGTTCCTCTTGCGCCTCAACCGCGCAGGATGCGCCCGGCCACCGCGTCGAGCTTCTTCAGAAGCTCGGGATCGCGCGCCTCCGGCGCCGTGATCAGTGCGGTGTCGAGCGCGCGATCCGAGCCGATCGGACACGGCTCATGCTCGCGCGGGAAATCCCGGGCGAGCCGCGCCACCAGTGACTTTGCCTTGTCGGCGTTCGATGTCAGCACGCGGATGATGTCCTGCACCGTGACGGCGTCATGATCGGGATGCCAGCAGTCGAAGTCCGTCACCATCGCGACAGTCGCGTAACAGATCTCGGCCTCACGGGCGAGTTTGGCTTCAGGCATATTGGTCATGCCGATCACGGAATAGCCAAGCGTCTTGTAGGTCATGCTCTCGGCATAGGTCGAGAATTGCGGTCCTTCCATGCAGACATAGGTGCCGCCGCGCGCGATCGCGATGCCCTCGGCCTCTGCAGCCGCGGCCAGATGGATCCGCAGGCGTGGCGAGACCGGGTGCGCCATCGACACATGCGCGACGCAACCCTTGCCGAAGAACGAGCTTTCGCGCTTGTGGGTGCGGTCAACGAACTGGTCGACGAGAACGAAAGTGCCGGGCGGCATCTCCTCCCTGAAGGAACCGCAGGCCGAGAGCGAGATCAGGTCGGTGACGCCGGCGCGCTTCAACGCGTCGATATTGGCGCGATAATTGATGTCGGAGGGCGACAGCCGATGCCCCTTGTCGTGTCGCGGCAGGAATACGATCGGCAGGCCCGCGATGGTGCCGCGCCGCACCGGCGCCGACGGCTCGCCCCAGGGGCTCTTGATCACCTCTTCGCGCGCGCCCTCGAGACCCGGCAGATCGTAGATGCCGGAGCCGCCGATGATGCCCAGTACCGCCTGTGTCATGCCTGCTCACCCCATGTCCGCAACCTGCGACATGGTTAAGCTATGCCAGCTTTACGGCGGTTTTGAAACCGGGTGGTGAGGGCGTGTCGGAGGACACGCTTGCCGCACATTCGGTGTCGTCCTTGGCGAAAGCCAGGACCCATACCGCGGAATCTATCGATGATGGGCGGTACCGGTCCCGCATGACGACCAATCTTCGACAAACTGCTCCCTGGGGTAATGGGTCCTGGCTTTCGCCAGGACGACCCAAGGGGAGGAGGTCGTGCGTCCGAACTAAGCCGCGGTCGCCGGCTGCAGCTGGGTCGCCACCATCCGCTCCAGCGTCGCGATGGACTGGAAATTCTCGGGCGTGATTTCGGTTTGCGGAATCGTGAAGTCGAATTCGGCTTCGACACCCAGCATCAGATTGACCATATCCATCGAGGTCAGGCCTGCATCCACGAGTCTGGTCTGCGGCGTGACGTCAGCAGTGAGGGAGTTCTGCTCGAGGATGCCCTTCACCAGCTTGATGATGCGAGCGCGCACATCGGTGTCGAAGCCCTGCATGGTTAAATTCCCATCTGTCTAAAAACGGTAGGACCGGTTGCCGGGTACGATGGGCACCGCGAGCCGATCCTGCAATGGGTGGCATCATTACTTCGCGTTTCTTAGTAAACGATGACTCAGATTGTCCGAAATCCCGACGTCTTCCAGAACCCTAATGGGATCGCGGAAATTCGCACCATGCAAACAACCGGACCTTAACTGTTCGCTTGGAATTGCGGTTCGTTTACCCTCTATTTCATCGACGAATTTGAATTAAATCCGTAGCCTCATCTCACAAGCCAAGATGGTCGGAGGATCGCTTGCACGACATCGCGAATGATGCCGGCGATCCTGAACGACGAAGCGGAGGCGGACGAGCATGAACGTGCGTGAAGCAGTCATCACGGTCGACGAAACGCAGCCGGGCCTCCTCGAGAGGGGCCCCTCCCTCATCGAGCGTGCGGCCCGCACCGCCGCCGTGGCCGCGGCCGATGCCGATAGCGTCGATCGCGACGCCCGCTTTCCCCACAAGGCTTTCGACACAGCGCGTGAGCAGAAGCTGCTCGGCGTCATGATCCCGGTCGAGTTCGGCGGCTTCGGCGCCTCGATCTACGACGTCACCGACATCTGCTACACGCTGGGACGCGCCTGCGCTTCGACCGCGATGATCTATGCGATGCACCAGACCAAGGTCGCCTGCATCGTCAGGCACGGCCATGGCATTCCCTGGATGGAAACCATGATGCGCCGGGTCGCCCGCGACCAGTGGCTGCTCGCGTCCTCCACCACCGAAGGCCAGAACGGCGGCAACATTCGCGCCAGCGCGGCCGCGGTCGACCACGCCGGTGATACCGTTTCGCTGGTGCGCGACGCCACCGTGATCTCCTACGGCGCCCAGGCTGACGGGCTCGTCACCATCGCTCGCCGCGCTACGGAGGCCGCCGCCTCTGATCAGGTGCTGCTGGCACTCGCCAGGGACGATTATTCGCTGAAGCAGACGCAGGGCTGGGAAACGCTCGGCATGCGCGGCACCTGCTCGACCGGCTTCGAGCTGAAGGTCGACTGCCCCGCCGATCGCGTCTTCCCGGAAGCTTACGACAAGATCCACGCCCAGACGATGACGCCGTTCGCACATCTGTGCTGGTCGTCGACCTGGGCCGGCATCGCCGCCGCCTCGGTCACGCGTGCGCAGGCTTTCGTGCGCAAGGCGGCCCGCAGCTCCGGAGGTCAGATGCCGCCGGCTGCCGCGCACTTTACCGCCGCAAAGATGTCACTGGCGAAACTGCGTGCCGTGATCGCTGCCAGTTTGGACGCGTTCGCCCGCGCCGAGCATGACGAGCGAGCGCTCGGTTCGCTCGACTTCCAGTCCTCGATCACGCTGCTGAAGGTTCAGGCCTCCGAGCTCGCGGTCGAAACCGTGATGCATGCGATGCGTACCGCCGGTCTTTCCGGCTATCGCAACGACGGCGAGTTCACGATGGGCCGTCATCTGCGCGACGTGCTGTCCTCGCCGATCATGATCAACAACGACCGCATCCTGGCCAATGCCGCAACCTCCACGCTGATGAGCGGCGTCCCGACGAGCCTTCGCGACTAGATCAACAAGAACAATTTTGAAATAGCAGGACATCGGACCATGAACATTGCCGTCCTCCCCGATTCGCCCGAGACCGCGCCTGAGATCGCGGATCCGCTCGATCATCTCGCCGACAAGCTGTTTCATCGCATGGGCGCCGACGGCGTCTATGCGCGCACCGCGCTCTATGAGGGCGTCGTGGAGAAGCTCGCCGCGCTGATCACCAGCCACCGCGAGGCCGGCACCGAGGCGATGCGCTTCCCACCGGTGATGAGCCGCGCCCAGCTGGAGAAGTCCGGCTATCTCAAGAGCTTTCCGAACCTGCTCGGTTGCGTCTGCGGGCTGCATGGTACCGAACGCGAGATCAACGCGGCGGTGAGCCGTTTCGATGCCGGCGGCGACTGGACCACGTCACTTTCGCCGGCCGATCTCGTGCTGTCACCGGCCGCCTGCTACCCGGTCTATCCGATCGCGGCGAGCCGCGGACCTCTGCCGAAGGGCGGCCTGCGCTTCGACGTCGCCGCCGACTGCTTCCGCCGCGAGCCGTCGAAGCACCTCGACAGGCTGCAATCGTTCCGCATGCGCGAATATGTCTGCATCGGCACGCCCGACGACGTCGCCGATTTTCGCGAGCGCTGGATGGTGCGGGCCCAGGCGATCGCCACCGATCTCGGCCTGACCTTCCGCGTCGACTATGCCAGCGATCCCTTCTTCGGCCGCGTCGGTCAGATGAAGGCGGTGAGCCAGAAGCAGCAGCAGCTGAAGTTCGAGCTCCTGATCCCGCTGCGTTCGGAACAGCAGCCGACGGCCTGCATGAGCTTCAACTATCACCGCGAACATTTCGGCACGACCTGGGGCATCCAGGACGCCAATGGCGAGCCCGCCCACACCGGCTGCGTCGCCTTCGGCATGGATCGGCTGGCGGTCGCGATGTTCCACACTCACGGCACCGATCTCTCCGCCTGGCCCGCCAAGGTGCGGGACATGCTGGGCCTCCAGCCGCACGTCGCGGCCGACGCTCACGGCGAAGGCTGGCGCTAAGACACGAGGCTGATCATTTCTACAGGCAAGACGAGCGTGATCCATACCAAGGTCCGATGTCACGAGATTACCGAGTCCGATGTTGAAGCCATCGCGGACTTGCTGACGCGCGGCTTCGTCGGCCGGTCGCGCAACTATTGGATCCAGGGCCTGCGCCGGCAGGCTTTCCGGCCGGTGCCGGAGGGCTATCCGCGCTTCGGCTACATGCTCGACAATGACGGCGAACCCGTCGGCGTGCTCTTGCTCATCTACACCACGCGCAAGGATGGCGAGGAAACCGCCATCCAGTGCAACCTCTCGAGCTGGTATGTCGAGCCCGCTTACCGCAATTACGCGCCACTGCTGACCAAGATCGCGCAGCGCCATAAGCACGTGACCTATCTCAACATCAGCCCGGCGATCTGGACCTGGCCGATCATCGAGACGCAGGGCTTTCGTGCCTATTGCCGTGGCCTGTTCTTCTCGGTCCCGGCGCTGTCGCGCGCGCCGCGCTGGAGCAGGATCGAGGTCATTTCCCAGCACACGAAAACGATCGATGGCCTGTCCGAGGCGGAGACCGAGCTGCTGACGCGGCACGCGCGCTACAATTGCCTCAGCCTGGTTTGTCGCACGCCGAAGGGCGTCTTTCCCTTCATCCTGCAACCGGTGCGCATCCGCCGGGGTTTCATCGCACCGCCGGCGATGCAGCTGATCTACTGCCGCAGCGCCGCCGAATATGTCGCCTGCGCCGGTCGCATCGGCCGCCTGTTGCTGCGCCTCGGCAAGATCTCGGTGATCGTTGATTCCAACGAGCCCATCCCCGGCCTCGTCGGTGTTTATACCGAGCGCCGCGGCCGCAAATATTTCAAGGGCCCGCATCGGCCGCATCTGGGCGATCTCACGGATACGGAGCTCGTGCTGTACGGGCCGTGAAGGCGCGGGCCCGGCGCGCTCCTTCGGCCCGATCTCCTCGCGGGGGTCGCGAAAACAACCCCATGCACAGTAGAACGCCGTTGATTTCAAAGGGAAAATCGCGGCGCTCGCGGCGCGCCCCCGATCTCCATTTGCGATGCCTCAGCTTGCCGCAGGCAGCACGTTGTCCGGCGCCGAGGCCCACGGGCGTTCGGCCGACGCGAGGCCGATCAGGCGGCCCTGGATGTAGTCGCAACCCCAGTCGCGCAGCATGCTGGCGGCGTCCTCGTCCTGCACCCATTCGGCGACGGTCTTGATGTCGAGGCGGCGGGCGAGATCGATCAGGGTCTGCACGAAGGCGCGGTCGTCGGCGGAATGGGTGATGTTCTGCACGAAGGCGCCGTCGATCTTGACGATGTCGACACCGAGCTTGCGCAGGTTGCGGAACGAGGTGTAGCCGGCGCCGAAATCGTCGATGGCGATGCGGCTGCCGAAATTCTTCAAGCGTGTGACAAAGCCGCGAACGTCGTCGATGTCCTGGATCGCGACGGTTTCCGTGATCTCCACGATCAGTCGCTCGGCAACGCCCGGATGGGCGCGCATCAGCGACTCGATTCCCGCCCACCAATCGGGATCCATCGTCGTATCCGGCGAGATGTTGAGGCTGAGGCGGATGTCGGGCGCAGAGGCGAGTTCGGCGACCACGAGCTCGAGCACGCGATGATCGACCAGACGGATGAGGCCGAGCCGCTCGGCGACCGGCACGATGTCGGGCGCGAGCAACACCTGGCCATCGCCCTGATCCATCCGCACCAGGCACTCGTGGAACGCGCCCTCGCGCGTGGCAACCGACACCACCGGCTCGTAGGCGAGCCTGATGCGGCGCTCGTTCAACGCGGTGACGATCTCGTCGGTGACGCGGATATTGACGCGGCGCTGCGCGTCGCGGGTCGCATCCGGACGCCATGCGGCGAACGCGCCGGCGCGCCGGCGCTTGGCGGCATCCAGCGTCTCGTGGGCACGGTTGATCGCCTCGTCGGCATTGCGGGCATAGCGCGGCAGGCTGACTGCACCGATCGAGACGGTGACCGAGACCGGGCCGGATCTGGTCGGCACCACCTCGTCACGGACGCCGGCGAGGAAGCGCTCCGCGGCAACGTTCATGTCGTCGACGGTGCAGTTCTTCAGGATGAGACCGAACTTGTTGCCGGAGAAGCGGCCGAGCACGTCACCGCCGCGCAGGCGAGCGCGAATCCGCTTGGCGACGTCGAGGATCACGGCGTCGGCAACGTCGAAGCCGAAGGCGTCGTTGACGCGGGCGAGATGATCGATGCCGACCAGCATGAACGCTGCGGTCGAGCGGAAGCGGGTGGTCTCCTCGATCGCTTCGGCCAGCGCCGCGACCAGATGTGAGCGGTTGAGCTCGCCGGTGAGCGGATCGAGCCGGGCAAGCTTGGTCAGCTCCTCGTCGCGCGCGTGCCGCTCATTGTTGATGCGGACGGAGCCGATCGCGCGCATCGGGCGGCCGTCGGCGCCGGCGAACCAGCGGCCGGTCTCCTCGATCCAGACCACGGGGTCGGACGCACTCAGGCGCACGCCATATTCGACCCGGTAGGGCGTGCCGTCGGCACCGTGCACGGCGGAGGTCTGGGCCAGCGCGGCGGTCCGCAAGCCTTGCGCCGGCTCGATCAGCTTGGCGAACTCGGCACCGGTCGCAAGCCGCTCGGCGGGAATGCCGGGAAAGATGGCGCTGGCCTGCTCGCCCCAGACAATGGCGTCGCTGGCGATATCCCAAACGAAGACGGCCTGGCCGAGGGCGGCCAGGATCTCGGAGGCTTGCGGCAATGCTGGGGTCAAAAGCGCCTCGTTTCGGGACAGCGGGGAGTCCTGAGCCGGCACAGAATACGGCCAGATTCGCCTCCGACCCTAGGCAAAGTTCATAAACAATTTGGAAACCACGTTCCCGAGCCCCCTGGAACGGAATAGGCTCGGCCGGCATAGGCCTTGCGAGACCATCACATGCACCGGCGCCAGCGTCCCAAAACGCGCCAGTCAACCGGATCAGCGGTGATGCGATGGTGAATGTGGACCAGATCGAAGACACAACGCGGGAAGCCAGTACCGCGCTGGTCCCGCTGACGCCGGTTTTACAGCTGGTCCGCAAGATGCCTTTGACGCGCCCCGATCCCAGCTTCGTCACCCAGCTGATCGCCAATGCCGAGCACCTGCCCCAGGCGAGCCGGCTGCGCCGCGGCTCGTCCGAGGACGCGCGCATGGCCTATGGCAGCAAGCGCCCGCTTCCCAGCGTCACCTCGCGCACGCGGCAGGTGGCTTGACCATTCAAGACACGACGTGAGGCAGTCCTCGCCTCTCCCCGCGTGCGGGGCGAGGGAGCGCACCGGCCGTGCGGCCGCAGATGCAAGCCGCTTAGCGCGGCTCTTCGGGCGCGGCCGGCGTGCCGTTACCCGGCTGCAAATGCGGCGAGGGAATTTCCGGCGACGGCGCGATGACAGGCTTTGGCGCGGGGTGATCCATCAAAATGGATTCCGCGACCGACTGCGCCGAGGGCGCGGGCGGGACGGGTGCAGGCTGTGGTGTGGGCACCGGTTCGAACTTGGGTTCGGATGCGGTTTCATCCGCCGGCGGCTCGGACCGTCGCTTGGCCTTGCGCGGCACCGTCACGGTCTCTGCGGCCACATAGGCGATGCGCCGGCGCGTGCGCTGGGCGATGCCACCGAGGAAATCGGCCATCGAAAGCAGCACCAGCAGGAAGTAGGTGGAGTTGCCGAATTTGGGCCACATCACGAATTCGGCGGCGGCCGCGCCGAAGATGATCAGCGACAGCAGATGATCCATCAGGAATTTCGCGCCGGGCCGTGCGCCCTTGACCACTTCGAGCAGCAGCAACAGCACGCCGAGCGCCAGCAGCAGATCGGAGAGCGTGACCGGCCAGGCCTCGCCCGTGATCATCGGCACCTTGAACAGCACGTCCGAGAAGGACACGCTGGGCATCAGGAAGGCGATGATGTTGTAGACCGCGAGCGGAATCAGGAGCAGCGGGAAACCAACCATCGGCGAAATGCCTTCTCGATCAAGATATCCAGACAGAACAATGCAGCGGCGAAGCATTCGCTCCGCCGCCGTCATTGTCATATCTCATGGATTGGCCGAAATCAGGCAGGTCACGTCATCCTGATTGAGGATAACTCCGCCTGAGAAGAGTCTTCAGGACTCTTTCTTCTTCAGGACCTGACGGCCCTTGTACATGCCGGTCTTGAGATCGAGATGATGCGGACGACGGAGCTCACCAGAGTCCTTGTCTTCCACATAAGTCGGCTTCTTGATGGCATCTGCCGAGCGGCGCATGCCACGACGCGACGGCGAGGTTTTTCTTCTCGGAACGGCCATTTCGCTATCCTCTAGGGATTGGTGTTTCCAGGCATCGTCCGCAAGGGACGGCTCAGCACCCGCAATACGAGGCGAGCTGAATGCCGATCAAGGCCGGGCTTATAGAGGAAGGTTGGCCGTAAAGCTAGGCTCTTGGACCGGAAAATACGCCCGAAAAGGGCCCGAAATCAGCGATTGTCCCGCCAGCAGGTCAAAAGCCAGGAGGCCTGCGCCCTGGCCACATAGGTCCCGGCCAGCCGCCTGACGCCCGGCCCCGGGACCCTGGCACTGCGTTTGACCGGATTCGGCAGGATCGAAGCCAGAAGGGCCGCCTCCCGGGGGGAGAGGTTTGCGGCCGACTTGCCGAAAGCATAGGCGCTGCCCGCCTCCGCCCCAAACTGGCCCTGGGGGCCGAGCTCGGCGATGTTCAGGTAAATTTCAAGGATCCGGTGCTTGGGCAGGACGAAATCGATCCAGAGCGCCAACGGAAACTCCAGCGCCTTGCGGACGAAATCCCGTCCCTGCCAGAGGAACAGGTTTTTCGCCACCTGCTGGGTGATGGTCGAGGCGCCGCGGAAGGCGGAGCCATCCTCCTGCGCATCGTTGATCGCCTCGCGCAGCGCGCCCCAATCGATGCCGTGATGCTTGCAGAAATGGGCGTCCTCGGCCGCAACCACGGAGCGCGGCAGATAAGGCGACATCTCGACCAGATCGATCCATTCCCGGTGCATCGGCGCGCCCGTCAGCGAGCGCCAGGCCATCAGCGTCGAAACCGGATGACCGGTGCGGTAGAACGGCGCAACCACGTAGGGCGCGAGAGCCACGACCGCGAGCGCTACCAGCAGGATTTTGACGATGCGCAAATCGACCTTTCCAGCGGGAAATGAAACGCGGCCACGATCCCGGCATTAAGTCTGTGATAATTCGGGCCTTTTCCAGCACTTTTTAGGCCTTCCAAACGATTGACTGGAGCGGGCGCATAAAGGATTGTCCGCCGAATTTTGGTTCTGGAGCCTTTCTTGATGACCGGCACGTCCCCGTCCGATTTCGCCAAACGTCTGGACAAGACCGCTGATGACACCGAAGCCTTGCTCGGGCGCCTGCTGTCGGACGACATCCTGCACGATGAGATCGCCCGCCCCAAGCGGCTGATGGACGCAATGCGCTATTCGAGCCTCAACGGCGGCAAGCGTCTGCGGCCGTTCCTGGTGGTGGAAAGCGCAGCCGTGTTCGGCGTTCCCCGCGAAGCCGCCCTGCTCGTCGGCGCCGCGCTCGAATGCATCCACTGCTACTCGCTGATCCATGACGATCTGCCGGCGATGGACAATTCGGACCTGCGCCGCGGCCGCCCCACCCTCCACAAGCAGACTGACGACGCCACCGCGATCCTCGCCGGCGATGGTCTTTTGACGATCGCCTTCGATATCGTCACACGCGACGAGATTCATCGCGACGCCAATGTGCGGCTGCTTCTCACGCGCGCGCTGGCGCGCTGCGCCGGCATCGGCGGCATGGTCGGCGGCCAGATCCTCGATCTCGCCGGCGAAGGCCGCTTCGGCGGCAACGAGCCGATCGATGTCGCCCGCATTCAGCAGATGAAGACCGGCGCGCTGCTGCGCTTTGGCTGCATCGCCGGTGCCATCCTCGGCCAGGCCTCGAAGGCGGAATATCAGGCGCTCGACGATTACGGCCGCGCGCTCGGTGAGGCCTTCCAGATCGCCGACGATCTGCTCGATGTCGAAGGCGATGCCGCCGCGCTCGGCAAGCCGGCCGGCGCCGATGCCGCGCTCGGCAAGACCACCTTCGTCACCCAGCTCGGCATCGAAGGCGCCAAGCAGCGCGTGCGCGATTTGCTGGCGCGCGCCGACAACGCCATCTCGATCTTCGGCGATCGCGCCGCCGTGCTGCAAGCCGCCGCACACTTCGTCGCCGAGCGGAAAAACTAGCAACTCCGGGCTCCCTCACCTCTCCCGCTTGCGGGAGAGGTCGCGCCGAAGGCGCGGGTGAGGGTTCTCTCCTCTTGGGGGTTCTCGCGTGCGGGGACACCCTCTCCCCAACCCTCCCCCGCGAGCGGGGGAGGGAGCGCACCTACGATGCGGCTAAGACCTCACCGGACGATCTGCATGGACAAGGAAGACCCCGTTCTCGCCCGCTTCCGCCAGATGTCGCGGCCGATGCGGCTGATCTACGCGCGGCCGCGGACT
The DNA here is from genome assembly GCF_018129685.1 of Bradyrhizobium manausense. Classification (GTDB taxonomy): domain Bacteria; phylum Pseudomonadota; class Alphaproteobacteria; order Rhizobiales; family Xanthobacteraceae; genus Bradyrhizobium; species Bradyrhizobium manausense_D. The sequence goes on along the minus strand of NZ_JAFCLG010000028.1, from coordinate 9,775 downwards.
TTCATCTCGCTTGCGGTCGGCATTCTCGTCTGCCTGCTCGTTCCCGGTTCGCACCGGCTGGTGACGCGGCTGTTGTTCGGCTGGGATGCGCTGATCGCCGTCTATCTCGTGCTGGTCTACACGATGATGCTGTGCAACGACCACCAGCACATCCGTCGCAGCGCAGCGATGCAGGACGACGGTCGCTTCGTGATCCTGCTGGTGATCGCGATCGGCGCGTTCGCGAGCATCGCTGCGATCGTCGCCGAGCTCGGCGCCCATCGCGGCGCCGCGGAGCTGACCATTGCGATCGCCACCATCGTGCTGTCCTGGGCGGCCGTACACACCACTTTCGCGCTGCACTATGCCCATGACTATTATCGCGCGCCGGTCGGCGGATTGCAGTTTCCCAGCGGCGACAAGGAAGACCACGCCGACTATTGGGACTTCGTCTATTTCTCGTTCGTGATCGGCATGACCGCGCAGGTCTCCGACGTCGGCATCACCGACAAGACCATCCGCCGCACCGCCACCGCGCACGGCATCGTGTCGTTCATCTACAACACGGCCCTGCTGGCGCTGACGGTGAACATCGCGGCGAGCGCGATTTCGAACTGATATTATCCTGGCTTTTGCCAGGACGTCGTTGGGAGCCTGGCGCGCCTTACATTAGCCCGTGCGGAAGCCAAGGCTGAGCCCGATCAGTCTTCAACACCGGACACGGCCAATTGGCCGTAAACCAGTCGGCTATGGGACACGAACCAGCATTGCTGTTACGAAAGTAGCTTGTCGCACGTGACGTCACTCGCTGTGCAGACGACTGGACTCAAACCAACTCCAAGAAAGTCCAATCACCGTGGCCAACCCAAGCACTCCCGCGAAGGGCGCAGTGATGTATCCTGTAAGCAGCGCTAAAGACAAAGTTAAATCGAACCCAATCCACCGATCGCAAAATGCCCAATCCGGCATCCAGAGCCCTACGCCTTGAACCCCGCTAATAGCCAACTCATCAATCTCTATTAAGACGACTATTAGGGACAAAACAAACGAAGCATAGAACGCTATTCCAGACTTCGTCCAGCGCATCATAGCGCATTGACAAATCAGCATGACAATCCACGGGCAGATATACCAGAGATTTTGTGCCGCGTATGAATCGACGCTACGAAACTCGGGGCACATTGAGCCTAATCTCCACTCCAGTCCGGCCAAATAGGCCGTGACGAGTAGCCCCGCAGCAGCCGTAAGAGAAATCGCAGCGAGCCGGACTTTTGAAATCGAATGTGAAAGACGTTGCATGAGAATTCAGTCGCCCTGAGCTTTGCGACTTACACATTCATAGTGACAAAGTATGACAGTTCCCCCTTTTGCCAATCGCTGGTTCGAGGTTGGTCACAAGCTGCCCTCGGCGGGCTGCTTCTGCTTGGTCGGCTCATCTCTCGGAAGTCGTTCAACGGCTTTGCGCCGGCTAAGGTAAATCAGCCAAAAACTTCACTTCAGGATAACGCCGTTTTGTAACTGCACGTCGCATAGAAATGGCGAGAGGGTCGTGAAAGATTCCCAGTGCCTTGCTCGCATCTTTCGGTAGGAGCCATCCGTCAGCTAGACGCCATCGGCGGAAGAACAGCCAGTCAAGGTCGCAGCGACAGTTGAACTCCAATGACTTTCGAGTCGTTTCGGATGTTCTCGGTAACGTCTGTACTTTCGGCCCGAACTTGGCGCGCTGCTCCTCTTCCCATTCGTTCATCTGCGTCATCATCGTCTTCACATCTTCATCCGTGATGACGATGAGTTTGTCCATTTCGGAGCCGACATCGGTCGGTATTGTAGCCAGAGCTTGTTCGGCTGCATACGCAAAACGCGGGTCGGACCTAATATCCAGCCGCCATTCCATTGGCTGTTCTCGCCAAAGCACTGTCTCGGCAACCTGGCTCCATTGCCCTTCAGAAAGCAGTCCTAGCGCCTCAAGGACCGAGAAAACCTCAGGCGTTGCATGGGCAGGACCAAGACCGTGTGCAGAGCTGATGTTCGGCAGTGGTCGCGATTTTCTCTCATGAGAGTTCCGGTCACTCTCCGACGAAGGCACGCCGCGATCAGGGGGGTAATAAGTTATCAAGCTATTCTGCCCCGCCAACCTGAGTACCGAAACGCACAGATCGTCCCAACGGGGCAACTCGTCCGGTAGTCGAGCGTCCGCACGGGGTGTTGCGCCCACTTCGGTTTCATCGGCTTGGCCCAGCGCGACCAAAGCCTCGCAACCGATTTGATGAGCTGTCTCGAAAAGGTGCTGCCATCCCCCTGCTTCGCGACTGCCAAGGAGGTTTCGAGACAGAAAATCAATTACCGCTGCCGTCCAGGCGGGGCTTCCGTTGCTCGAAATCATTCTTGCACATTTGCAGAAGTATAAATGAAAAGCTTCAAAATCATCTCCCGAGGCTATCGCGTGCTCTACAAGGTACTAACGCGCCAAGGTAGCACCGAGATAACCGCTCAGGTCAAAAGCTGCCTATCACGCTGAACGCGGGAGACTTCAGCATTGCATCGATAGGCTGACGTTTCCAAGAAAACGCTCTACTCTAGTTGCAGACTTCGTAATTGGCATCATTGTGCGGGCCGCCACCGCCGCGATAGGCGAGGTGGCAGCCGGGCCTGACGGGACGGCAGAGCAGATCGTTGCAAAAGATCTGACCGCTTCCGCCCGAGGCGCGCCCCGCGCCGGCGGTAGCAGCGCCGCCCGACTGACGACGCGGCCGGGCGGGACTGTCGTCGCGAGTGGCGGTTGCGGGCTTGTCAGTTGAAGGCTTGGCCGGCTTGGCAGCACGCTGCTTCTCGCACTGATTGTCGTCGTTCAGCGCATAGCCGTCGTCGCAGACAATCTTGGTGCAGACATCGCCATCGGCCTTGAAGCCGTGATCGCAGACCAGCGGGCAGACGCGCGACTGCTTTGACTTGACCGTGTCCAGCGCATCGGTGCTCGCCACTTTCACGTCGAGCTTGGTGCCGGCATAGCGATTGAACTGCGACAGCGACCGCTGCGCGGACGCGTTCCAGACGCCGTCGGCCTGGCCGGAGAAACAACCGACGCGGCCGAGCTCGGTCTGCACCGAGCGGCTGAGATCGGCCGGCGTGCTCGTTGGTGTCAGCGCGGCGACGTTCGTACCCGCAGGACTCGCGGTACTGGCGGGCGCGGCGGCAAGACTGGTGCGCTGCTGCTCGGCAGCGGCCGCCTGCTGTTGCGCCTGCTCCTTGGCCTTCTGCGCAGCAAGCTGGGCCTGTTCGGCGGCCTGCGCATCGGCCGCGGCCCTGGCCTGCGCGTCCTTCTGCGCGCCAGCCGCGGCGAGACGGTCCCGCTCGGCCTCGGCCTGCTTCGCCTTCTCGGTCGCGGCGGCATGAGCCTGTTCGGCCTGGATCTTGTCGAGCTGGAGCTTGGCAAGGCTCGCATAGAAGCCGTCCGGATGCTGGGCCAGGAAGGCTTCCCACGCCGGCTTGTTGCCGACCTGAAGCGCGAGCTCGTAGTCGCGGCGCATATCGGTCTGCGGATCCCTCGCGGGTGCAGCCGCGGTCACGGGCGCGGCCTTGACCGGCACCAGCGGCACGTCTTCGCCGCCGAGCGAGCCGTAGACGAACGGCTCCTGCTTGTTGCCGGTCGCCCGGAGCACGTCGTCACGCACGAAGCCGAAGGCACGGCGGACGTCGAGGCCCGGCGTCGTCAGATGCTTCGACAGTGCGATCGTGAACGGGCTGTTGGCGCCGTCGCCGTCCTGCGCCGTGAAGCCGGCCTTGGCCGAATAGGCGATCAACGTGTTGGTGCTGGCCGGCTCGATCTGGGCCAGGCCTCGGCCGATGCCGCGCGAGGCCAAGGTGCGCTTCATGGTCCTGCCAAACGGATTGTCGCGGCAGGCATCGAGGATCACCAGGCGAAGCTGCTTCGCCGGCTCGACCGCGACCAGAACGCGATCGAGCGAGAGCGCCTCGTCATAGACGTCGGTGTCGCGCTCGAGCTTGGCATCGACAGGGATCAGATAGTTGGAGCCGTCGACTTCGATGCCGTGGCCGGCATAGTAGACCAGGGCGATGTCGGCATCGCGGGTCGCATCGGCGAAGTCGCGCAGCACGCGCCGCGTCTCGAGCGCGGTCAGATCGTGGCGGGAATCGACGACGTCGAACCCGGCGTCCTTCAGCGTCTTTGCCATCACAGCACCGTCATTGACGGGATTGGCGAGTGAAGGCGCGTTCTGATAGGCCGAGTTGGCAAGCACCAAGGCGACACGCTTTCCGGCGAAGGCGGGCTCGGCGCCGAACAGCAGCACAACAGCGAGGAGCAACGGGCAAAGTCTGAAGAAAATGCGCATGGCACGACTTCCAAAAAGCTTGGGGGGGCAGTTCACACCCTGAAGGGCAGCCTTAGCAAGATCCGCCGCCCGCACCTGTGATCGAGGTCACCAAAGCAGCACTAGTGACGAGGCCAGGGAGCCCCTTTTGTTAGTCGCGGCAGCGCGTTACAGGTTCGGCGCCAAATGCGCGCGGGCCGATTTTCCTCCCTGGGCATCCCCGACATGCCCCCGGTACTGCGGCAGATTGTCCGGGATGTCGTGCATCGGCGCCGCCAAGCGGACGAAAACGGGGGCGACCGCAGCGGCATCGACCAAGGTTCCCACGGCTCGCGCAAAGGGCTGGGAACACCCGTAGCGCAATTTGAGGGGCGCGACTAAGTTCGCGCCCAGCCATCATTCAAGGGGATGCCTCATGAGCCAGAACCGGTCGAGCGTTGAAGCGGTCGTGCAAACCTATTTCGACGGACTTTACGAGGGCGACGCCGACAAGCTGGCCGAGGCGTTCCATCCGTCCGCCGACCTGCGTTGGGTTGAAAAGGGCGAGCTGAAGATCCTGACCGTGCCGGACTGGCTCGCCTGGGTACGCAAGCGTCCCTCCGCCAAGGCCGAGGGCAAGCCGCGAGAGGATTTCATCGTCACCATCGACCGCTCGGACGACAAGACCGCCTTCATCAAGGTCAGATGCCAGCTGCCGCCGCGTTTTTTCACGGACTATCTGGTGGCGATGAAGCTCGCCGACGGCTGGCAGATCGTATCGAAATCGTATCGCTACGACCTGAAGGAGTGAGGGGGCGCGTCTTGCCTGCCCGAAATCGGGCACACTCTCTCTCCATTCTCCGTCATTGCGAGCCCAACTCTCGCCACACGTCATTGCGAGGAGCTCTTGCGACGAAGCAATCCAGAATCCCACAGCCGAGGATTCTGGATTGCTTCGCTTCGCTCGCAATGACGGCGCGTGTGGCGCGTTCGTCGCTTTGCTCTCTCCCACCTCCCAAAGGTCCACCATGCTGCTCGACCGTCGTTCCCTGCTCGCCTCGCTCTGCTGGATCGCCGCCTCTCCCGCCCTCGCCGCGGACGCGCCGCCCGAGCTGGATTCCTACGAGCGCGAAAGCGGTGGAAAGATCGGGGTCTATGCGGAGAACCTCGCCACCGGCGCAAAACTCGCCTGGCGGGCGGACGAGCGCTTCGTGATGTGCTCGACCTTCAAGGCTTCGCTCGCGGCCTGTGTGCTGGCGCGGGTCGATCGCGGCGAAGAGAAGCTGTCCGCCATGATTCCTTACGGCAAGGACGATCTGTTGGACTACGCGCCGGTCGCCAAACAGAATCTCTCCGCCGGCACGATGTCCGTTGCCGACATATGCAAGGCGAGCGTCGAGCTCAGCGACAACACCTGCGCCAATCTCTTGCTGGCACGGATCGGCGGGCCCGCCGCGCTGACGGCGTTCTGGCGCTCGCTTGGCGACACGACCTCGCGGCTCGACCATATCGAGCCCGAGCTCAACCGCTCGCCCCCCGGCGATCCCCACGACACCACGACGCCGGCTGCGATGGCCGGCAATCTCAAGCGGTTGGTGATCGGCGAGGCGCTGTCGCCCGCTTCAAGGGCCCAGCTCACCGAATGGATGGTGGGCTGCAAGACCGGCGCGAACCGGCTGCGCGGCGGTCTGCCGGCAAGCTGGACGATCGGCGACAAGACCGGCAACAACGGCAAGGACGCATCGGGCGATATCGCCGTTGCCTGGCCCCAACCCGATGCGCCGATCCTGATCGCCACTTACACCCAGGGCGGCACGCCGAATCCTGCGCAGCTCGAGGCCGTGTTCGCGCGTGTCGGGCGGATGGTGGCTGAACGGCTGGTGTAAGCCGCCCTGCATTGACCTGTTGGCCGCTTCCGGGCCAAGACAGAGGTCATGATCGCAGCGAAATTTCAGGCCTTTCTCATCCTGCTCGCGGTGCTGGCCGGCACCGCGCTGGTCGCACGGCGCTTCAACATGGCGCCTGCCATTCTGCTGATGCTCTCCGGTGTCGGCCTCGCTTTCGTGCCGGGCATGCCGCCGGTGGAGCTGCCGCCGGAACTGGTGCTGCTGATGGTGCTGCCGCCGCTGATCTACTCGGCGAGCGTCGCCATGAGCTGGCGCGAGTTCCGGAACAATCTGCGCCCCATCGTGCTGCTTGCGGTCGGCGCCGTGATCTTCACCGCGGCGACGGTCGCGGCGGCCACGCATTATGTGATCGGCCTGCCCTGGAGCGTCGGCTTCCTGCTGGGGGCCATCGTCGCGCCGCCCGACGTGGTGGCGCCGCTCGCGATCGCACGGCGGCTCAACATGCCGCGCCGGCTGCTGGTCATTCTCGAGGGCGAGGGGCTCGCCAACGACGCCACCGCGCTGATCCTCTACCGCTTCGCGCTGGCCGCGATCATGGTCGGGCATTTCTCGATGCCGCTGGCGACAGGCGAATTTGCCCTCATCGTCGCCGGCGAGATCGCCTTCGGCATCGGCGTCGGCTGGCTCTCGCTCCGCTTCCGCAAATGGTCCTGCGAGCCGCGCGTCGAGCTGACGCTATCGCTGATCACGCCCTACGTGTCCTACTGGCTGCCCGAACATGTCGGCGGCTCCGGCGTGATCGCCACCGTCGCCTGCGGCCTTTATGTCAGCTGGAACGGGCCACTCTGGATCTCGGCGGCAACGCGCCTGCAGGGCATATTCTTCTGGGACCTCATCATCTATCTGATCGAGGGCCTGCTGTTCCTGCTCACCGGCTTCCAGATGCGCGCGCTCTATGAGAAGTCGAAGGCGTTCCCGCTCGACGACATCATGCTCGCGACCGCCGTGGTCATGGTCGTCATCGTTCTGGCGCGATTCGCCTGGCTCTATCCGGCGACCTATCTGCCGCGGATGCTCAGCAAGTCGCTCCGCATGCGCGATCCGTCGCCGCCCTGGCAATGGCCGTTCGCGCTCGCCTTCACCGGCGTGCGCGGTGCAGTGTCGCTGGCGGCCGCGCTGGCGCTGCCGTTCACGCTGCCCGATGGCGATGCCTTCCCGTATCGCGACCTGATCCTGTTCGTCGCCTTCGGCGTCATCTTCATCACGCTGATCGGCGTCGGCCTGACGCTGCCGCCGGTGGTGCGCTGGCTCGGCATCGCGGAAGCCGGCCGCAGCGAGCATGTCGCCGAACACGAGGCCGAGATCGCCGCACGGCGCCAGGCGCTCGACGCCGCGCTGAAATCGCTGGATGCGTTCAGCGAAGAGAAAGAAGTCTCGGACGAGGTGATGCGGCTGCTCCGCGCCCGCCACGAGATCCGCGTCAACCAGCTTCCGGACTCGCTCGATCCAGCCCACCACGACGTCTCCGCCGCCGGCACCGCGCTGACCCGCGAGCTGATCGCCGCAGAGCGTAAATTCATCCATGGCCTGCTGCGCGACGGCCAGATCACCGACGAGACGCGGCGGCGGATCGAACGCGATCTGGATTTGGAAGAGGCGAGCCTGGCCAACCGGGAGTATCGGGGAACGCCGCTGTAGCCTTTTCGTCATTGCGAGTGAAGGAAACTACCGCCTCTCGCAATAGCTCCGCATCGCCGTCACCACGGCCGTCGCGATCAGCTCGCGCCGCTCCGGCGAGTTCATCGCCATCTCCTCGTCGCGATTGATGATGGAACCGGCCTCCAGCAGCACTGCGGCGCTTCGGGTCTGCGACAGCACCACGAGCCCGTCATAGCGGTAGACGCCGACATCCTTGTCCAGCAATTCGTGGCGATAACGGCCCATCACCGGCAATGCGTATTGGCCGGCGTATTGCAGGCCTTTCTCCTTCAGCTCCCGGCCCAGCAGCTTGGCGAAGGCGAGACTGGCGGCGAAGCGCGGATTGCGCTCGGACACGAACAGCGAATGGCCGCTGAATCGATCGCTGAAATAGCTCTTGGCACCATCGAATTCCCACGTCTCCAGCATCTTGTCCGGGACGGAATCGTGGTGGATCGAAAGAAAGAAATCGGCATGTGCGTCATTTGCGGTCCCGACGCGCTTGAGCAGGCTTGCCCGCGCCTTGCCGTCGGTCACCAGCACGCGGGTCGCGGCAAAGCCCGCCGCCTTCAATCTCTCGCCAATCAGCTTCGCCAGCTGCAGGTTGAAGCCGAATTCCACGTCATTGCGCGCGCTGGTCGCGCCTTGCGATTCGGAGGTGTGGCCGACATCGAGGATGATCTTGAACCTGCGCGGATCGCACGGCTCGGGCGCGGGCGGCTTGATGGCCCGCGCGGCCCTGCGAGCCACGGCCGCCTGGCCATCGTCGACTGACGACACCAGGAGCGGAAAAAGCGCAGCAGCGATAGCGGCGGTGATGCGCCACGATATGTTCACACCGGCCGTTCCCCCTTCACCGTCACGCGCGTGCCCGAGCGCGTGTGCGGCCAGTAGTCCCACATCGCGCGGTGCTGGGTGCAGCGGTTGTCCCAGAAGGCGATGGCATTCTCGGTCCAGCGGAAGCGGCACTGGAACAGCGGGTTCTCGGCGTGCTGGTAGAGATAGGCGAGCATCGCATCGCTTTCGTCGCGCGGGATGCCGTTGATGTGCCGGACGAAGCCGCGGTTGACGTAGAGCGCCTTCTTGCCCGTGACCGGATGCGTACGCACCACCGGATGCTCGGCGTTCGGATAGGAGGGGCGATCGGCGACGCCGTAGTTCGCGTAGAGCCCGCGATAGATCGGCTCGCCATCGTGCAATGCGGTCAACCCATCGAGATAGGCCTTCATGCGATCCGACAGCGCCTCATAGGCCGCATACATGTTGGCGAACAGCGTGTCGCCGCCGCGCGGCGGGCATTGCTTGATGTAGAGGATCGAGCCCATCGGCGGCTCGAGATCGCAGGAGACGTCGGAGTGCCAGCCCTCGCCGTTGGCGCGCGGCGAATTCTTGTCGGCATAGATCTTCATCAGCGCCGGATCTTCATCCTCGTGCGGCGCGGCCGGATGAAAATGCAGCTCGCCGAACTTGCGGCCGAAGGCGAGATGCTGCTTCGGCGTGATGGTCTGGTCGCGGAAGAAGATGACGAGATTTTCGGCCAGCGCACGGTGGATCTCGTCCATCTGCCTGATAGAGCGGGCATCGCCTTCGACCAGCTCGCCGATATCGACGCCGGAGATTTCCGCGCCGATGATGGGCGTGAGCTTTTCGACGGCGATGGTCTCGTACGGTGCGCCGTCCTCAGCCGCGTGGCGATAACGCGGGCCCTGCTTGCCGGCGAGTGAGCTCATGGATGCGTCTCCCGATCGTTGCTGATTGGGAGGCATCGTAACTCTTGGCGTCGGAAGCGCAATCTGCGCCAAAAACTCAACTCGTCGTCCCGGACAAGCGCAAGCGCAGATCCGGCAACTGTTATGTTGATGGTTCGACCTTATAGATTTTTCGGTCGCGCAGCATGGCGTTGAGGATGGTCAGCAGCTTCCTGGCGACAGCAATGAGGGC
>NZ_JAFCLG010000027.1 GCF_018129685.1 Bradyrhizobium manausense | reverse complement strand
CTCGGGCGGCCACCCGGGCTGGGCCATTCCTCACGGAACGGCACCATCATAAGCGATCGCGCTAATACAAGGGTGGGCAAAGCGAAGCGTGCCCACCACCTTTGCATGACTTACAAGATCGTGGGCACGGCGCTTGCGCGCCTTTGCCCACCCTACGGCATCTGCAGGGCTAACCCACCCTACGGGTCTGTCCTAAGGCGCAACCAGCGATCGGCTTTCGCGATCCCATCTCCACAGCCGTTCATTGGTCAGCTCAGTACCGCCCCACCAGCGATAGATCCGGTTGTGGCGCCACATGTCGTCCTCGCGCGCAAAAATTGAACGACCCAGCTCAGTCAGCGTGACTTTCCACTCGCTCCTGCCGAAGTAGCGGTCTTCATTGTCGAACGATGGATCGCCCAACAGGACTGGCGGCACCGAATGTGCCCCCAGTTCGAGCAACGCATGTCGCGCGTCATCTTCGTCGAACACATCGCGCATCCACCACGCCTCGGTGACGCGCCTGGGGTCGGTGTGCCCGTCGTTCACAAAGTCCAGAATATCCATTTCGGTGGCACCGAGTCCCGTCACGCTGTCCGGAAGTTCTTCAAGCAACGCAATGAGCGCCGATCGATGTCTCGGCAGGATCATCAGATCCGTCATCAGCAGATCGAAACAGGATTCCGGCGTTTTCAGCCCGGTAGGCTTTCCAGGCACGGCTTGCCATCACCAAATGGCTCTCGGTCACCTTGAAGGCCGGCAGCTTCCATTTTGCGACCGACTCCGGCGCATAGTCCGCAATGCGATCGTCGGTATGTACCAGGCTCAGCTTCGTCGTGATCTCCCTGTAAGGGCGAAGCAGGTCCAGCAGCCAGACCAGTACAAGCTGGTCATTGGGCCGAGGATCGACCCATATTTCAATCGAGTCGAACTTCCCGCACAGCTCGAAGAGGCCGATATCGCGCGTGCCGAAGCCGTTAAGCGCATCGGGACACGCGGCAGAGAGCCAATGATCGCCGGGATTGCAGTGCTTTGCCGATCGGTGCTCCAGCCCAGTCAAAAGCCGCTCCTCGGAAGGCAGTTTGCTCCAGACGAAGCGTGGATAGAATCCGAGCACGACATTCGCGAGGCGCGTCTGGCGAAGCGTGCTCTCCGCCCGATCGTTCGTCGCCAGGATCAAATGGGACACCATTGCCTCTCAAAATGGATACGCGGCACAGGAACACATTGAGCGAATACGTAGGTATCAATCAGGCGCGATGAGCGAGAATGCCTCGCCGTCCCACCGCCAGAGCCGCTCATTGGTCAGGTGAGTGCCGCCCCACCAGCGATCGATCCGGTTGTGTCGGCGAAAATCCTCGTCGCCCGCCAGCACCGCCTTGCCGAACTCGGTCAGCGACAATTGCGATCGCTTGTACCGATCGAAACGGACGGGATCGTTATGCATTTCCAGAGAGAAAGGGCCTTCATCCAGTCCCGCGACCGCTGGCCTCTCGCACCGGGCGAGCCCGTCAAGCAATGCGCCAACTTCCCAATATTCGTAGACATCCAGCTCCTCGTGCTTCCGACGCCCCGGAAAGACATCGAAAGGCTGCAGGCCGCCTCGCGCAATGAGCCGAAGTATCCGCGCTTCCGTGGCACCGAGGCCAGAAGCCAGGCGCGGAAGCTCTTCGAGGAGAGCGCTCGCATAAGGGGAGAGCTGGGGCAGCCAGCTCAAATTCGTCTTGAAGAGATCGCGCCATTTTTGCGGAGTCGGCGCGCAATAGGCCCGCCATGCACGGCTGGCCAATTTGAGTTCGTGAGATTCAATCTCGACAATCGGCGGGTAGAGAATTCCCTGAGGCGGGGCAACATCCCCCACACCCAGGGGCAGACAGCGTATCGCAAAGTCGGGATTTGCATTACTTCGGCGGCGCCAATGATCGAGCAGCCAGAGCAGGATCAATTGCGCATTCGGTTCCGGCCCTCGCCAAAACTCGACAGTGTCGTATTCCTCAAGCAGTTCAATGAATCCTCGATTCGTCGCACCCGATGCCTCGAGACGCCAGGATGGCGTATCGTCGAGCCAATGAAGCCCTTGAGGCTGTGTCGTACGCGGCGCAAAAAACGCGTCGAGCTCCGCATCGGACGGCAATCGTCCCCAAACCAGCCGGCGCTCGATCGCAATCACGAGGTCGGCCAGGCCCGCCTGCTGGATGGCGCCGGCGATGGACGAGTCTGTCGTTACGATGAGCCGCGTCATGTTCGCTCTTATCAAGGCTTGGTTAAAACAGAGCCGTAACGCCACAGCCGATCATTGGTCAGATGCGTGCCGCCCCACCAGCGGTCGATCGGATTATAGCGGCTGAAATCTTCCCGATGGGCCAGGACAGCCTTGCCGAACTCCGTCAGCGACAACCGGCTGCGCAGATAGACTTCGTGCCGAGCTCGCAAATTCTGAAGGTCGATTGTACGAAGTTCATCGCCCAGACCGGCCACTGCCGGCTTAGGGCCGAGAGCGAGGCCTTCGAGCAAATATCCGAGTTCGATCTCGCCGAACACATACGTGCGTCGTAACGAGCTTAGATGGAACAACGGATTCGTGTTCACATACCAGTCAAGCATCTCCAAAAATCGCATTTCCGTCGCACCGAGCCCTGTCAAGGGAGACGGGAGCTCTGCCAGAAGCTCTAGCAAGACTGGCCGCAGCATCAGCAAGCCACTCAAAGCGCGGTGAAGAAGTTTGGTGCAGGGCTCAGGGGTCGGCGCGCGGTAGGCCGACCACGCCAACTTGGCTGTCTCGAAGTCCTCAGCACGGACGTCCCCGACAGGAATATGCGGCTCGGACTTGGCGAAATCATAATCGGGAGGGAACCTCAGATCGGAGTCCAGCAATCGCAGCACAAGCTTCTGCGCCAGCTCAGGACAACCACTGAGGTGATCAAGCAACCAGACGAGTTGCAACTGGTCTCGGGCGGTCGCTGCGAACCAGAGTTCGATCTCGTCATACGGCTCGCAAAATTCGGCCAGGGATAATTTGCGCCCTTTGGCACCCCGTGGCCAGCGAACCCAATCCGACCAGTGTTCAGCCGGGCCAAGATCCGCCGTGTAGGCCGCGAAATAAGCCGAGAGCTTTTCCGGCGATGGGAGAGGCCCCCATGCGAATTGAAAATGGAACGGTATGACGATCTCGGCCAAACCCGATCCCGCAAGCTCGTGCCCACCGCCCCAGCCGGTCAGGATCAGACGCTTCATCGCCCCACCCCATTGTCACGCATACAAACGAAACGGGCGCTGACGACGTCGGCAACTCAACGTCTTCAGCGCCCGCTCCTCGCGAAAAACTCTTCGCTTGAAAGCTTACTCGTCCACGGGCTCTTCGCCGTCGGCGTCGCGCTCGGGGGTGCCGGCCAGGATCTGCTCGGCGATCAGGCCCGAGTTCTGGCGGATCGCGGTCTCGATCTTGGCGGTGATGTCGGGGTTGGCCTTCAGGAACGCCTTCGAGTTCTCGCGGCCCTGGCCGAGGCGCTGGCTGTCATAGGAGAACCAGGCGCCGGACTTCTCGACGATGCCGGCCTTGACGCCGAGATCGAGGATCTCGCCCATCTTGGAGACGCCCTCGCCGTACATGATGTCGAATTCGACCTGCTTGAACGGCGGCGCCAGCTTGTTCTTCACCACCTTGACGCGGGTGGTGTTGCCGACCACTTCGTCGCGCTCCTTGATCGCGCCGATGCGGCGGATGTCGAGGCGGACGGAGGCGTAGAATTTCAGCGCGTTGCCGCCGGTCGTGGTTTCCGGCGAGCCGTACATCACACCGATCTTCATGCGGATCTGGTTGATGAAGATCACCATGGTGTTGGACTTGTTGATCGAGGCCGTCAGCTTGCGCAGCGCCTGGCTCATCAGTCGCGCCTGCAGGCCCGGCAGCGCATCGCCCATCTCGCCTTCGAGCTCGGCCTTCGGCACCAGGGCGGCGACCGAATCGATCACCAAGACGTCTACCGCGCCCGAGCGCACCAGCGTGTCGCAGATTTCCAGCGCCTGCTCGCCGGTATCGGGCTGGGAGATCAGGAGCTCGTCGATGTTGACCCCGAGCTTGCGGGCATAAACAGGGTCGAGCGCATGCTCGGCGTCGATGAAGGCGCAGATGCCGCCCTTCTTCTGGGCTTCCGCCACCGTGTGCAGCGCCAGCGTGGTCTTGCCTGAGGATTCCGGCCCGTAGATCTCGACGATGCGTCCCTTGGGGAGGCCGCCGATGCCAAGCGCGATATCGAGCCCAAGCGAGCCGGACGATACCGCCTCGACATCCATCGACCGGTCGTTCTTGCCGAGCTTCATCACCGAGCCCTTGCCGAACTGACGCTCGATCTGGGAGAGCGCGGCAGCGAGCGCTTTACTCTTGTCCATGGAGGATCCTTCGACGATACGCAGGGCAGTGGTGGACATTGGGTCGCTCCTTATGGCGAGGATTCGGGTGCGGGACAAACGATTGGCGCGGCGGGTCGTCGATAAAATTACCGTACACTATTTGTTCTCAGTTCGCAATATGTTCTTTTGTGGAATTTGGTGCTGTCCGTATTTGGACCCCAAGTGTCCTATTTAGAATTTGTTAGTGTCCTAATTCGCTATGGGAGGCACTGATAGCCAACGGACAACCTTGCGACCTGTGTCGTGCCCTAGTTGACGGCCGCGACCGTGCGGCCCCTCCCCATCCTGGGTTAGTCCAAACTTGGACGGGAGCGCATCCTCGGCGAGGGTCAGAATCCGTCTACCGATGCGAGTTTTGCGGCGAGGAATTATTTCACACCACACAGCCGACCGAGCTAGGCTGGGATTACGCGAACGCGTAAGGCCGCCTCAATTGGCGGAGGCCGGCCTCTTCGCATCCCCAAGAATCAGCAGCGCCAATGGCGCGAGGGGACCGACAATCGCGGAGATCCACACCCACCGCCGCGGCGACCTGTTTCGCTCACGCGCCATCGCGCCCGCGAGCGGGAGCGATCCGATCGAGACGATGACGAAAAGCCAAAAGCCCATGGCCGTCTCCAGTTGCGATGCAGGATGATAGCACGAGATGCAGCGCCTGATCTGCTGGAGGCAGCGCTCTGGGAGATAATCGAGGTCTGCAGCAAGGATCGCGCGGGGCGCGCCGCCGATTGTCGCCCGCCGCCGGACCTGCTCGGGACACACCGAGGAAACGCCAGGCGAAACAGGCTGCTCCCTACTGTGCATGGGGTTGTTTTCGCGCTTGAACAAGCGCGCCGCTACATCAGCGCCAACAGCACGACCCCGATCACCAGTATCACAAAGCCAGCCGCCGTCGCGGCGGCGAACGACCGCTCGACCTTGTCCATGATGCCACCCCGCTATCGGCGCGCCACGTATCCCCCATGGCTTCGCCGTGCCCGCAAAGTGTCGCCAATCGATGTGTCTGAAGTTGTGCGGGGGGATGTCTGAATTGGGACGCGCAGCCGGATCGCAAATCGGATCGCAAGCCCTGCACAAGCTTGCGTAAGGCGCCTGTCAGCCGAATGCTCTAGCGTCGCGCGAGCCCGGTGGACCAACACCGGGCCTCCATACCCAGTCAACCCCGCTCTGCGCCGAGCGGGGTTTTCTGTTTTCGGCCGCCGCCTGGGCCAGATCTCCACACCAACTGATCCTGACCGATCCGTCGTGTCAGCTTGTCGTAAGCCGAGGGGGCTACGGTCGTTGCGCTATGGTGTTGCAGCCCAGCACCTCAGCCTCCAATAACCTCTTGCCCCGCCCGGCTCTCCCCTGGCGGGGTTTTTCTTGCGCGATGCATGCGCCCACGGTCTGCGTCGCAGGTTTGCCGGGCTCCGTCCGTGGTTCTCCGGCCCGGAACAGAGTTCCTGGCCGGGGCAGCTGTGCCCATGCGATCGCGGCCGTTCCACCGGGCCGAAAACCCCTTGGTCGGCTCCAACTTTCGGAATCCGATTTCGCTTGTTTCGAGCGGCGCGCGATTGCTGGATTCCGATGAACTATCCTCGACTTAACAGCAATTTTTGCTTGTCGATGGAATAATGCGGCGGCCAACATGTTTCCGGACATGACAAAGTGAATCGTGGAGGTGACCATGAATCACAGGGGCGTTGAGTTCACGGTTGCAAAGACGGCGATCCCCGGCGTCTGGCAATGGCAGTTCCGGATCGGCGATCAAACCAAGACCGGCAGGACCGAGACGAAGATCGACCTTCTGGCGATCCGTCGCGTGCAATTGCGCATCGATCGGGAATTGAAGGCCATCGGGCGCAAGACGGCCTGACAAGAGCGCCTGACAAGGCGGCCTGACCCGGCCGATCGAGACGCCGGACCGGCTAGTCGGCGGTGGGCAACCGCCGCATGGTGAATTCGATGGCGCCATCAGGCAATTCGCGCCAGGTCTCGACTTCGCTCATGTAGCCGGCCTTCGGATAGCGTGCGAAAAAGGCCTGTGCCGTTGCCCGGGCCGCGGCGCGCGGCAGGGTGAAGCTCTCGCGCAGATAGCCGTCGCCCGCCCTGTCGCCCGATCCAGCGGCCGGCTTGCGCCGGCGCGCCATCCGCTCGGCGAGGTCGCGCGGGCGGTCCGCCATATCCTGCCTCCTCAACGCTAGTCTGCGAGGGAATGTAGGATCCATCTCCGGCGAAGGGGAGTCCCGCCGGAGGCGTCAGCTGCCTCTAGGCCAGGCGTCAATTGGCGGCCGTACCGGCCTTGGGCTTCTTCGGCGCACCGGTGGCGGCCGCGGCTTTCGGCGCGGGCGGCTTCGGCGGGTCGGCGCGCATTCCGCCCCAGGGGTCGTTGGCCGCCTTGGCGTCCGGAATCTTCTTCAAGGTCTCCTTGTAGGCCTTTTCGCGCGCGGCATCGGCGGCCTTCTCGTCTTCGGTTTTGGAAGGCCCATCCGCCATCAGATTGATATGGGGCGATTCCTGCGCGAAGGCCGGTCCGGCCAACACCGTCAGCACCGCTGCCATACGAAAAAGCTTCATCACTCACTCCTTGATTTCATCGATAGCACCGGACCGCAGCTTCGGCCCGCTAGAGCCGGTCCGATCTGCACGATTTCGGCCCCTGGAACCAGTCCTCCCAAATCGGGCCGCACCTGGTGCAACCGCCCAGCGCCAGACAGAGCGCGGCCAGGCAAAATACCAGGACACATCGACGCAACATCGTCCACCCGTTCCCAAACGTGCCATCATATCGGGCCAAGTCAGGCATTTTCAAGCCGGCGGCCCGGTGACTCTGCCGCTCCCAAGCGGGCAGAATGGGTGAAACATCCGGCAACACAGGAGGGAACGAGATCAATGCCATCGCAGCCAGACGCCGAGTTCGGCATCGCGGACGCCAGACGCATCCTCGGCGAGGTCTTTGCGCCCTGGGTCCAGGATCTCAGCCTTTCCGTCGAGCGCATCGAGCACATGCCGCCTGCGGATGCGCCGGATTGGCAGCCGGGCGCGCTGCTCCGCATGCCGTTCTCGGAGCGGCTGTGCCGCAATGGCGGCGTCGTCTGCGGCCAGGCCCTGATGGCACTTGCCGACACCGCGATGGTGATCGCCAACCTCGCCGCCAACAGGGGCTATCGCCCGATGACAACGGTCGACCAGACCACGCATTTCATGCGCGCGGTGTCCTCGTCGGACGTGCTGGCGGATGCGCGCGTGGTGCGGCTTGGACGCACCATGAGCTTTGGCCGCGTCACCCTGCTCTCCGCCAGCGACAACAAGCAGGTCGCGATGGTGTCGAGTGCCTTCGCGATGCTGCCGGGCTGAGCATCATCCGGAACGAAGAGCGCCGCGTGAACGCAAAAGCGCACCTCCGCTCCCGACGATGATCATTCCGCAGCGAAAGACCGAGGCGGGATCGCGATCGCGCCTCGATCGGCCTGCTTGCGAATTTACTTGCCGAGGACTTCGTCGGCCGCCGTGACGATGCTGACGTTCGGGTTGGTGCCGCAATAGGCAGCGAACTTCTTGGCGTTCTCGACGAACACGTCGGTGTCGATGATCGCGTTGTCCTCGTCGCCCTTGTACCAGCCGTCCATCCAGGTCAGCACCATCTTGATGGTGTCGTCGCCGCTCTCGAGGAACTGCTTGCAGCTCATGGTCGCGAGATAGAGCTTGGTGGCATGGGCGGGCATGGACGCGAGTGAAAGCGCTGCGGCGAACAGAAGCGAAAGCTTGGTTTTCATCGAAATCTCCATCGGCGCGGAACGCCATAAAGGAAGGGCTTGCGGGCTAAACTCGGCGGGAAGCGACTCGCCGCATCAACGTCGTAAACGAAGTCTGAAGCGCAGTGCAAGTAGCGCCAGTATTGAGTTTAGATCAACGCAATTTCTATGCATTATTTCACAATCATCATGATGGATTGACGCGGATGATTGAAAAGCGCGCAGCACAGCGTCACCGGGTTTTCAAAGGCGGCACGATCACCTTTGAAAACAGGGGGATCGCGTGCACCGTGCGAAACATGTCGGATGGCGGCGCGGCCGTCGATCTCGACACATCAGCCACATTGCCGCAATCGGTCACGCTTTCGATCACGCGTGACAATTTTGTGCGGAATTGTCGCATGGTCTGGCGCAGCGACAAGCGCATCGGCCTCGCATTCGTGCAGTAATGCGCGTGATGTGAACGACCATTCGTATCGCATCCACAGCACGATTATGATGGTGTGATACGACGGCGTCGACGCCAGCGAAGCGCCGCAATCACCAGCGCGGCAATGACAAGCGCGATCGCCGACGCCGTTGCAAAAAATCGCCCGCCGGGGCGATCGATCGTGCGCGACCACAGTGACGGCGCCTCGCCCGGACGCGCCAGACGAAACGCCACAAGACTATCGCCGATCGAGGTGCCGGCTTCGGAATGGCCGCCGGCGCCGATCGCGACATATTGCTCGCCCTTCCAGACATAAGTCATGGGATTGGCGACGCCCGGCACCGGCAATCGTCCCTGCCATAGCTCTTGTCCGCTGCGCGCATCGTAGGCGCGCAGATAGGCGTCCAGCGCACCGGTGAAGACGACACCGCCCGCGGTCACGGCGAGCCCGTTGACCAGCGGCGCACCAAAGGGAAACGGCACGCCAAGCGGCGCCACATCCTCGGTCGTGCCGACGGTCGAACGCCAGAGAACCTTGCCGGCCTTGAGGTCGACCGCCACCATCTCGCCCCAGGGCGGCTTGTTGCAGAGCAGCCCGAGTGGCGACTTCACCACCGAACGCGACATCGCAAACGGCGCTCCTTTCTGCTGGCCGAAATCATGACCCGGCGGCGGATTGAAGCCGGCAGCATCCGCGCGCGGGATCAGCTTGATGAGATGCACGGCGCGGCTGGTGTTGGCGTAGAGGATCTGGTTGACCGGATCGAATGCCGCGCTGCCCCAGTTGACGCCACCGCCTGTGAACGGGAACACGAGCGTGCCCTGCAGCGATGGCGGCGTGAACAGCCCTTCGTTGCGGGCTTCAGCGAACTGCCGTTCACAGGACGAGTGGCGCAGAAAAGGCAGCAGCGAGAACGCATCGTCGGTCGAGATCGTCTGAGATGTCAGCGCCGGCACGTGAGTCGGGAATGGCTGCGTCGGCGAAAGCCTTTCGCCCTCGGCGCCATCTTGCGGAACGCTGCGTTCCTCGACCGGCCAAACCGGCCTGCCGGTGTCGCGATCGAGCACGAAGACGAAACCGTGTTTGGTGGGCTGGATCACGACGTCGCGCTGGCCGTCACCGGTGTCGATACGCGCGAGCGTCGGCTGCGCCGGCAGATCGTAATCCCAGACGTCGTGATGCACGGTCTGGAACGCCCAGACGAGCTCGCCGGTCTCGATGCGCAGCGCGACGACCGAATTGGCGTGCTCGTTATTGCCGGGTCGCTTGCCGCCCCAGAAATCCGGCGATGGCGAGGATGTCGGCAGAAACACCAGACCGCGCGGTTCGTCGACCGACATCGCTGCCCAGACATTGGCGTGTCCCGCTTCGATGCCGTCGTGCTTGAGCGGCTCGAAGGTCCAGCGCGGCTCACCACCGCGCGCGTCGAACGCGCGCACCACACCGCTTGGCGCGTCGACGCGACGGTTGTCGCCGATCGACGAACCGACCACGATGACACCGCGGCCGACCACCGGCGGCGACGTGATCTGGAATTCGCCAGGCCATTCCAGCGGCATACCGATATCGAGCTTGATTTCGCCGCCCTTGCCGAAGTTCGCGCAGGGAAGACCCGTTTTCGCATCGAGCGCGATCAGGCGGACATCGTTGGTCCCCATGAAGATCCGCGAACGGCAGGCGGCCCCCTGCGGCGCAGAATCGTCGACCCAGTGCGTGACACCACGGCAGACATAGCGATTTGCTGGACGCTGGCTAGTCGCGATCTTCGGATCGTAGCGCCACTTTTGCGCGCCCGTGCCGGGGTCGAGTGCGATCACTTCGTTGAAGGGCGAGCAAAAGATCAGACTGTCCTCGACAAACAGCGGCGTCGCCTCGAACTTGGTTCGCCGCATCACGTCCGGCGGACGCGCCGTGACATCGCCGGTGCGGAATTCGAACGCGCGAACGAGCTGACCGACATTGTCGGGCGTGATCGCGCGCAAAGGCGAAAAGCGCGAACCGCCGGGATCGCCGCCCCAGCTCTCCCAGGCGAGGCATGGCCGGGCCGCGAGCAGCAGGACGAGAGCGAGCAGACATTGCAGCTGCCCCACCATCCGCCTCGCTCTATTTCGGCTTCTTGGCGGCCTCGCTCGGGCGCGCCCCGCTCCACGGGTCATACTTTTCCTTGGACTCCGGAATGCGGTCGAGCGCGGCCTTGTAGGCCTTCTCGTCGACCTTTGGCTTGTTATCCGGTTTCTGGCTGCTTTCGTTGGGCTGGCGCCGGCCGCCGCCACCCATCTGCGCATGCGCTGAAGCGACCGTCAGCGCCAGCACCGCAGCCGCTATGACCAAAATCCGCATCGATGCGATCCCCCTCATCCCGGGGTACAAACTAGCCCGCGCTCCGGTAATAGCAAATGCGGCGACCTCCAGTCCTTCAGCAAATGTTGATCGGGCAGGACTTCGTCCCGCCGAATTCGCCCCTATCTGTTGGCCCGCAGGGACCTTCAGGAATGTTGCGGATTGTTGCTCATGTGGCACTGGTTGCCGGCGCGCTCGCGCTTGGCGCGTGCGGCTTTGCCGACAGCCGCGCGCCGGTGCCCGAGTTCATGCGCATCAAGGAGGCCGAACAGCCAGCGCCCGAACCGCCGCCGGATGTGAAGCGCGTGGTCCGCGAGCAGATCGATGTGGTCTTCCTCAACACATCCTATCCGCGCGACGTGCTGGTCGCCCTGCCTCATCACGAGGTCCGCGGTTCGGGCTGGACGGCCTGCGTCCGCGCACAACTTACCTCTGCGACCGGCTCGGCACTCGGCACACAAACTTACATCGTCACGATATCAGGCGGAAAGATCATCGACCGGCGGCGCGCAGAGATCGATGACATCTGCGGCTCGGAAGCTTACGAGCCGATCTGAAGATGGATCGCACCACACAATGATCCGGTTTCGGGAAAAACCTGTAATTTTATCGGAACGATCGTGGCCTCCCCTTCTTGTTACCGCAGAGGGCAGCTCGGAGGAGGACAGAATGAGGACGTTCACGATTGCACTGCTGGCCGGTGTCGGAGCTCTCGCTGCGGCGAGCGGCGCGAAGGCCGGGGATCTGTACACGACCAGCGAGTACGCCAGCCGCGATCTCGTTCAGGAGGTCCGGCTCGTCTGCGAGGACGCCGGCAATTGCTATCGTACCCGTGGCGGCGCGCGCGTGATCGTGCGCGACTCCTATGACGCGATGCCGCGCGAGCGATATTACGAACGCCGCACCTATCGCGATCACGACTGGGACGATGGTCCGCGTGCCGGCGTAGGCATTCGCGCACCCGGCGTCAGCGTGGGCGTCGGTGTCGGCGGAGACCGATGGTGAGCAGCACATCATGACGGACGGGACCGGACGAGATCGCTCGCCCGGTCCTGTTCATATGCGTCAGGCCGCGACCGCCTGCTGGCGGAACTGCTCGTAGGCCGCGATCGCGTCCGCGGCATACATCAGCGATGGCCCGCCTCCCATATAGACGGCCATGCCAAGCGCTTCCTCGACCTCTTCGCGCGTCGCAGCGAGCTTGACCAGCGCTTCGGTATGAAACCCTATGCAACCGTCGCAATGCGCGGCAACGCCGAGCGCGAGCGCAATCAGCTCCTTGGTCTTCTTGTCCAGCGCTCCGTCACGCGTGGCCGCCTGGGCGAGCGCGGCAAATCCCTTCATCGTGTCTGGGATGTCGTTGCGCAGCTTCTTCAAGTTGGCTGAGATATTCCTGGTGATGTCGACATAGTTCTTGTCCATCGGATCCTCGCTAGCTGAGCTTGGCTGTGGTCGGTGACGCCTCGTGCGGCGCGCGCAAGGCGATATAGATTGCGGGTATCACCAGAACGGTGAGCAGCGTCGACGACGCGAGCCCAAACAGAAGCGAGATCGCCAATCCCTGAAAGATCGGATCTAGCAGGATCGTCGCCGCGCCGATCATGGCCGCAATGGCGGTGAGCAGGATTGGCTTGAAGCGGACAGCGCCCGCCTCCAGCACCACGTCGCGGAGGGACTTGCCGTCTCCGCCGCTATGCCTGATGAAGTCGACCAGCAGGATCGAGTTGCGCACGATGATACCCGCGAGCGCGATGAAACCGATCATCGAAGTCGCGGTGAACGGCGCGCCCAACAGCCAATGCCCGATCAGGATGCCGATCAGCGTTAGCGGGATCGGCGTCAGGATCACCAGCGGCAGACGAAAACTCCTGAACTGGGCAACGACCAGCACGTAGATGCCGAGAATCGCTGCGCCAAACGCTGCCCCCATGTCGCGGAAGGTCACCCATGTGATCTCCCATTCGCCGTCCCACAGCAGCGTCGGCCGCGACTCGTCGGACGGTTGACCATGCAGGGCGATCGCCGGTTTCGGCAGCACGCCCCAGTCATGGGCCTCCACACGATCGGCCACCGCGAGCATGCCGTAGAGCGGCGCCTCGAAGCGCCCGGCAAGCTCGGCCATGACCATGTCGGCGAAGCGGCCGTCGCGGCGGAAGATCGTCGGCGAGCCCTCTTCCATGGTCGCCTTCACGACCTGGCCGAGCTCGACCACCGTTTTGCTGCCAGGCAGCGTATTGGCCGGCACGGGCGTGGAGGCCAATGCCTCATCCCAGACCAGGTCGCGCTTCCCCAGATGCACCGCGATCTCGATCGGGTTGCGGTCCTCGCCGCGATGCGAATAGCCGATCGAGATGCCGCCGAACAGCGCCTGGACGGTATCGTAGACGTCGCGCTGCTCGACGCCGAAGAATTCAAGCCGGTCCTGATCGATCGAGAGTCGCAGCCGTGGGCGCTTCTCGCCGATGGAATCGTCGACATCGACGATGAACGGCACTTCCGCGAACACCTTCTTGAGCTCGGCGGTAACAGCGCGGCGCGTGGCCGCATCGGGACCGTAGACCTCGGCAAGCAGCGTGGAAAGCACCGGCGGTCCCGGCGGCACTTCGACCACCTTGATGCTGGTGCCCTTGGGCGGATCGAGCGCCTTCAGTTTCTCGCGCAGCTCAAGCGCGATCTCGTGGCTCGCTCGCTTGCGTTCGCCGCGCGCTGTCAGGTTGACCTGCACTTCGCCGAGCTCGGGTCTTTCCCGCAAGTAGTAGTGCCGCACCAGGCCGTTGAAGTTGAAGGGAGCCGGCGTGCCGGCGTAAGATTGCAGCGAGGTGACCTCCGGCAATTGCCGCGCGATCATCGCCGCACCGAACAGCGTGCGCTCAGTCGCTTCCAGGCTCGCTCCTTCCGGCAGGTCGACGACCACCGCGATCTCGGATTTGTTGTCGAATGGCAGAAGCTTGACCGTCACCGACTTGGTCGCGAACAGCATCGTCGACAACAGCGTCGCAATGCCGACGCCGAGCAGAAATACCCAGGCCGACCGCTTGCTCCGCACGATTGGCGTGGCGAACCGCCGGTAGATTCGACCGAGCCGACCCTCGTCGTGGACTGCATGCGCCGGCGTAGTGTCGCCTTTTGGCGCGAGCTTGAGCATCAGCCATGGCGCCACGACCATCGCGACGAAGAAGGAGAACAACATGGCTGCCGAGGCGTTGGCCGGGATCGGCGCCATATAGGGGCCCATCAGGCCCGACACGAACAGCATCGGCAACAGCGCGGCGACCACTGTCAACGTGGCGACGATGGTTGGGTTGCCGACTTCCGCCACCGCCTCGACGGTCGCCTGCAAGCGCGGCCGGCCGTCGCGCATGCCCCAGTGCCGCGCGATGTTCTCGACGACGACAATGGCGTCGTCGACGAGAATGCCGATCGAGAAGATCAGCGCGAACAGGCTGACGCGATTGATGGTGTAGCCCATCAGGTTGGCGGCGAACATCGTGAGCAGGATCGTCGTCGGAATGACGACGAGAGTCACCAGAGCCTCGCGCCAACCGATCGCGATCGCAATCAGGACGACGATCGAGAGCGTCGCGAGGCCGAGATGGAACAGCAACTCGTTGGCTTTCTCATTCGCCGTCTCACCATAGTCGCGCGTCACCGTCACCTGGACATCGTCGGGGATCAGGCGGGCCTTCAGTCCGTCGAGGCGCTTGGCAATATTCTCGGACACGACGACCGCGTTGGCGCCGGCGCGCTTGGCCAGCGCCAGGCTGACCGCCGGCGTCCGTGCCCACCGCCCGCCGGCGTCTCGCGTGTCCGTCCAGACCCGATGTTCGATGGTGCTCGGACCGACGACGACGGAGGCAACGTCCTTGACGTAGACTGGCCGGCCGTCACGGCTTGTGATGAGCAGCAATCCGATGTCGGGCACGCCGGACAGCGTCTGGCCGGCCGCGACGCTCCGCACGATGCCGGCATCTCTGACCTGCCCCGCCAGGAAAGAGCGGTTGGCGTCTTTGACCTTGGCCACGAGCTGCTGCAGCGTGACGCCGAACAGCGACAGCTTCTCGGGATCTGGTTCGACCCGGATCTGTTGCGCCGCGCCGCCTGAAATGTAGGTCAAGCCGATATCGTCGACTTTCATCAGCTCCGCACGCAGCTTGTCGGCGAGCTCATAGAGATCCTTCTCGGTCCAGCGTTCGGCGGCTTCCGGCTTGGGGGATAGCGTCAGTACCGTCACGGCGACGTCATTGATGCCCCTGCCGACGATCAGCGGCTCGGAAATGCCGACGGGAATCCGATCCAGATTGGCGCGGATCTTTTCATGCACCCGCAGGATCGCGTCCTCGAACTTGGTGCCCACCAGGAAGCGCGCGGTGACCATGACGCGGTCGTCCTCGGTCTGGCTATAGACGTGCTCAACTCCGTCGATGCCCTTGACGATCGACTCCAGCGGTTTTGTCACCAGCTCCACCGCATCCGGCCCGCGCAAGCCATCGGCATTGATGCGGATATCCACCATGGGAACGCTGATCTGCGGTTCCTCCTCACGCGGGATCACCACGACCGCGATCAACCCAACAACGAGCGAAGCGAGCAGGAACAAAGGCGCCAGCGGCGATGCGATCGTCGACCTGGTCAACCGTCCCGAAAGTCCGAGATTCACGGCTGCACCAGCTGGTCGCCGATCCCGATGCCGGACAGAATCTCCAGACCGTCGGGCAGCGCCGGCGTCGGCATCTCGCGGCCGCGCTGTACCGGCACCTCAATCTTGTCGCCCCCCTTCTGGAGCCAAACGTAGTCGATGCCGAACCGGGTCGTTACATAGCTCGAGGGAACCACGAAGGCCGGGCGGGTGCCGCCGGAAATCCAGACCCGCAGGCGATCGCCGACGAAATATTCACCCAGCCCCTCGACGGTCGCATCCGCGATCACGCGCCCCTCCTCGATCTGCGGATAGACGAGGTCGATCACGCCCCATTTCGAAGCCTCGCCCGCGAGCTCGGCACCGTCGACGCGCACCTTGTCGCCGGCCTTCAGGAAGCGCGCATGTCGCTCCGGCACGCGCAGCCGCAGCTTGAAGTTCTGCTGGGCCAGCGTCACGACCGGATCGCCGGCCAGCACGACCGACCCCACGGTGATCAGCCGCTTGAGCACGCGCCCGTCCGCCGGCGCGAGAACCTGGCCCTGGTTGAGCTGTTCCTTGAGGACGGCACGCTCTGCGGTCCTGGCGCGCAAGCCGTTGTCTGCGACATTGAGCGCGGTACGCTGCTCGTCGAGCTTGACCCGCGGCAGGATACCGCGCTCGACCAAACCCTCCGTTCGGGTGAAATCGAGCTGCGCCTGGCTCGCCTGCGCCTGGAGCGCCTCGATCTGCGCATCGAGCGACTTCATCTGCAGCACGAGCTTTTCGTCGCCGATGGCGGCAATGGCCTGGCCGGCGGTGACGCGATCGCCCTCGCGTACCGAGAGCTGGACGACGGTTCCGCCGATGCGGCCGCGTGCGGGCACCACACTGATGCTTTCGACGGTGGCGAAGACCGCCTTCTCGTCGGTGATCGGCTGCTGCGCAACGGTGTGCGTTCCCGCAGCCGCGGCGTATCGTGGCGACGCGTCGATCGCCAACAACGCAACCAGAAGCCCAAGACATCGCGCCAAATATTGCACGGGACGGATCCCTGTCGTCATCGGCTTGCTCACACCGCGTCGCGGTGCCCCTCTCATTTCATCGACATCGAAGACAGGCGCGTTGATCTCGCGCAAGGCGCGCCCGTCCGCCACCTCCTAGACTTCATTTCGTCCTTGCGGACTTCGGTGCGCAGAACACCTGGTAGAGCGTCTTCAGGACTTCGCGCGCCGGCTCGCTGGCGATCGAATAGAAGATCGTCTGCGCATCCCGCCTCGAGGACACCAGGCCATCCTTGCGAAGGAGCGCAAGATGCTGGGAGACCGTGGAGTCCCGCAGACTCAGGAACTCCGCCAACTCGCCGACAGATCGTTCGCCGTCGATCAGCTGGCAGATGATGAGGAGGCGGTGACGGTTGGAGAGCGCCTTCAGCAATTCGCTCGCTTGGTCGGCGGCGCGCTCCATGATCTCGCTGTTTATTTTCATACTTGCGTATATACGATAATATGAATATATAGTCAAGACCTGCACGACAGCCGGAGTTCAACCGGTGGAGCAGCCTGATCCAACGGAGGAACCCATGGCGGAAGTGATCGTAGTCGGCGCCGGCCTGAGCGGAACACTGATGGCCTATGAATTACTGCCCCAGTTGAGAAGTGGTGATCGCTTGACCTTGGTCGCACAGGGCGCGACCTATCATTTCGTGCCCTCGAATCCGTGGGTCGCGGTCGGCTGGCGCAAGCGAGACGAGATCGAGATCAATCTCAGCGAGATCATGTCGCGCAAGGGCGTGCGCCTGCTGACGCAAGGCGCAAAGCTGGTCCACCCTGCCGAAAACCGGGTCGAGCTCGGCGACGGAACGTCCATCCAGTACGACTATCTGGTCGTCGCAACCGGTCCCGAGCTCGCTTTCGACGAAATCCCGGGGCTTGGACCTCAGGGCTACACGCAGTCCATCTGCCATGTCGATCATGCGACGCACGCGAAGGAAGCGTTCGAAATCCTCGCCGCAAACCCCGGCCCCGTCGTCATCGGCGCGGTCCAGGGAGCTTCCTGTTTCGGGCCGGCCTACGAATTCCTGTTCATCCTCGAAACCGAACTGCGTCGGCGAAAGCTGCGCGACAGGGTCCCGATGACGTTCGTCACCTCGGAGCCTTATATCGGCCACCTCGGTCTCGACGGCGTCGGCGACACCAAGGGTCTTCTCGAAAGCGAGATGCGCGAGAAGCACATCAAGTGGATCACGAACGCACGTGTCGACAACATCAGCCCCGGCTTGATGTCGGTGGAGGAACTGGCCGACAACGGCACGGCACACAAGGCGCACGATCTGCCTTTTGCCTATTCGATGATGCTGCCGGCCTTTCGCGGCGTCGAGGCTGTCCGCGGCATCGAGAAGCTGACCAACCCCCGCGGCTTCGTCATCGTCGACAAGCATCAGCAGAACCCGACCTTCCCCAATGTCTTCGCCGTCGGAGTCTGCGTCGCGATCGCGCCCGTCGGCGCGACGCCGGTGCCGGTCGGCGTTCCCAAGACCGGCTTCATGATCGAATCCATGGTGACGGCGACAGCGATGAACATCGGCGCTCTGCTCCGCGGCCAGACGCCGACCGCGCAGCCGACCTGGAACGCGATTTGCCTCGCCGACTTCGGCGATTCCGGCGTCGCATTCCTCGCGCAGCCGCAGATTCCGCCGCGCAACGTCAATTGGTCCTCCAAGGGCGAGTGGGTGCACTACGCCAAGGTCGCCTTCGAGAAATATTTCCTCCGCAAGATGCGGCGCGGCGAGAGCGAACCGTTCTACGAGCGTTTCGTGCTCGACAGACTGAACATCGCCAAGATCAAGGAGGTTCGAACGGGCACATGAGCACGACACGCCAGGTCGTCTGTGGACATTGCGGGCGCAAGAATCGCCTGCCCGCCGAGCGCGCGCCTGAAGCAGCGCGATGCGGCGCCTGTCACCAACCGATCTTCACCGGCCATCCGATCGAAGTGAATGAAGAGGCCTTTGGACGCCATGTCGCCGCCAGCGACATTCCCGTGCTGGTCGACGTATGGGCGCCGTGGTGCGGACCGTGCCGCGCCATGGCACCGATGTTCGAGCGCGCGGCGCAGGCGCTCGAGCCCGGCGTCCGGCTGCTGAAGCTGAATTCGGACAGCGCGCCGACGCTGTCGCCGCGGCTCAACATCAGCGGAATTCCGACGCTGCTGCTGATGCGTGGCGGCCGCGAAATCGCCCGCCATTCCGGAGCCATGGATGCACGCGGCATCATCGCGTGGACCGAAGCCAACCTGACCCGTTCGTAACGTCGCCGTATCTGAAGAGGAGCATGCCATGAATGTCGACAAAGCCGTTCTCGCCTTCGCAGGATTCGTCGTCCTGCTCGGACTTGCGCTCGGCACCTATGTAAACGCGTATTGGTACCTTCTGACCGCCTTAGCCGGGCTGAACATGATTCAAGCCTCGTTCACCGGCTTCTGCCCGGCCGCGATGGTCTTCAAGAAGCTCGGCCTGCGCGGCGGTTGCGCGTTTTCGTAACGCGCAGCGACGCCGCCTGTAATGCGGGGGAATTTGCCATGACCGACGACACCATCATCGAAGGCCCGCTCTACGAAAAGCGCAGGAAGGTCTATCCGCAGTCGGTCCACGGTCCTTTCCGCCGCATCAAATGGACCATCCTCTGCGTCACGCTCGGGACCTATTATCTGCTTCCCTTCTTGCGCTGGAACCGCGGGCCCGGCCTGCCCGACCAGGCGGTGCTGATCGACCTGCCGCATCGGCGCTTCTATTTCTTCTTCATCGAGCTGTGGCCGCAGGAGGTCTATTATTTCACCGGGCTCCTCATCATTGCGGCGATGACGCTGTTCCTGATGAATGCGGTCGCGGGCCGGTTGTGGTGCGGCTACATGTGTCCGCAGACGGTGTGGACCGACCTGTTCTACGCGGTGGAGCGCTGGGTCGAGGGCGACCGGCGCGAGCGCATGCAGGGCGACAAGCGCTACTGGACGCTCGATCACATCCGCAAGGTTGCGCTGAAGCACTTTCTCTGGATCATGATCGCCTGGTGGACCGGCGGCGCCTGGGTGCTGTATTTCGCCGACGCACCGACGCTGGTGAAGGATCTCGCCACCTTTCAGGCTCCGTTCATCGCTTACCTGTGGATCGGCATCCTGACCGCAACGACCTATCTCTTCGCCGGCCACGCCCGCGAGCAGGTCTGCATCTACATGTGCCCCTGGCCGCGCATCCAGGCGGCGCTGACCGACGAATGGGCGCTCAACGTCACCTATCGTCGCGATCGCGGCGAACCGCGCA
Source organism: Bradyrhizobium manausense (assembly GCF_018129685.1). Lineage (GTDB taxonomy): Bacteria > Pseudomonadota > Alphaproteobacteria > Rhizobiales > Xanthobacteraceae > Bradyrhizobium > Bradyrhizobium manausense_D. The sequence continues at coordinate 51,229 of NZ_JAFCLG010000027.1, read as the reverse complement.
TGTCGGTGAAGAAGGCCGAAGCCGCCCGGACCCATGGTGAACTCGCCGGCGATTGCGTCGACTGTCACCAGTGCATCAATGTCTGTCCGACCGGGGTCGACATCCGCAACGGCATCCAGCTCGGCTGCATCCAGTGCGGCCTCTGCATCGACGCCTGCGACAACGTCATGCGCGAGATCGGCCGGCCCGCAGGCCTGATCGGCTACGACACCGACATCAACATGCAGCGGCGCCGCGACGGCAAGGCGCCGATCTACCGCGTCGTGCGCCCGCGCACGCTGATCTATGCCGCAGCCATCGGCATCGTCGGCACAGTCATGCTCTATACGCTCGCCACGCGCGCAACGATGGACGTCAATGTTCTGCACGAGCGCAATCCGCTGTTCGTTCAGCTCTCGGACGGCGGCGTGCGCAATGACTACGTCGTGCGCCTTCTCAACAAGGGCGCAGCGCGATCGTTCGCGCTCGATGTGTCCGGCCTGCCGGGCGCGACCATTCGCATCGCCGGCATCGCAGCCGGCCCCGGCGACAAGCCGGTCGTCGAGGTCGGGCAGGATCAGACCCGCGAGGTCCGCCTGTCGGTGCAGGTCGACCCGGCCCATCTGCCGAAGACGCCGCGCGACATCGATATCGCCATCGCGGACACCGCCGGCGGCGGAAAGGCAAGCGCCCGCGATCACTTCATACCGGGTGACCAGTGACGTCGGCACCCGTTGTCGGGCCTCCGTATGCTCAATCAAACGTTAACAATACGACTCGAATTGAAGCGGCGTCCCAACGGTATTTTCCAATCTTTGCGCTAAGCATGACCTGATAACGCCGGCTTCTGGCTGGCGTGAACGGGGACGACGGGACGTGGTCGACATCGCGCACCAGGCTGCGATCAATCCGGCATCGACGAAGGATGCAATGCCCGCGCTCGCCCCCCTCACGGCCATCGAGCCCAGTCAATGGCGCGCACTGGCGCAGCGCGTGGCCGAGCCGAACGGCTATTATTTGCCCGCCTGGGAGCTTGCCGTCAGCGCAACCGCGCGCGACCGCACAGGTGCCTCGGCCTTGACCGCCTGCGCGGGCTCCTCGACGCGGCTGATCGGCTTGATGCCGGTGGTCTCGCTCTGGCGAGCCTGGAAGATCCCCCTGCCCGCGCTGGTGAGCGCGCATCCCTATGGCACGCTGTGCAGCCCGCTGCTCGACCGCGACGCGTCGGTCGAGGCAGCGACGGGCCTCCTGCAGCGGGCGCGCGCGGCCGGTGCACATGCGCTGATCCTGCGCGACGTCGCGCTCGACGGCGCCGCGATGATGTCGATCAAGACAGCGCTTGGCCGGACTGGCCTGACGCCACGCGTGCTCTCCTCCTATATCCGCGCCTGTCTCGATGCGACACGGGATGGCGACGAGCTGCTGCACCAAGCTCTCGGTGCCAAGAAGGTCAAGGAGCTGCGCCGCCAGCGTCATCGGTTGGAGGAGCACGGCGCGATCAGCTTCGACATTGCGCGCAAGGTCGGCGAGATCAAGTCCGCGCTCGAAACGTTCCTCCAACTCGAAGCGAGCGGCTGGAAGGGCCGGCGCGGCACCGCGTTGGTCCAGGACGCGGGCGATGCGACTTTCATCCGCCGCGCGGTGCCTGCGCTCGCCGAGACCGCGCAGTGCGAGATCGTGACGCTGCGTGCCGGTGCGACGCCGGTGGCAGCCGGCATCGTGCTGCGCCACCAGGATCGCGCGTTCTTCTTCAAGCTCGGCATCGACGAGCGGTTCGCGAAATATTCACCGGGCGTGCAGCTCACGCTCGATCTGACGCGCCATCTCTGCGCCGATCCCTTCATCGCGAGTGCTGATTCCACCGCGAGCGCCGACCATCCCATGATCAATCCGATCTGGCGCGGGCGAATTGCGATCGGCGACGTGCTGATCCCGCTACGACGGAATGATCCGATGGTGGCACTCATCCATGCGGCATTGATCGCACGCGGCGTTGCGCGCGACGCAGCGCGTCAGGCGATCCACCGGCTCCGCAGACGGGCGCGCACTACTCCGCCGCTTGCGCGTTGATCTCCGCCGAGACCTGGCGGATGGCGCGGGCGAGCAGGTTCGGATCCTGCGCGCCGGACACAGCATATTTCTGGGCGAAGACGTAGGTCGGCACGCCGGAGATACCCTTCTCGGCGGCCTCCTGTGCATCGGCCGACACGCGCGCGACATCCTCGTCGGTGGCGAGGCGCCTGCGCACGTCGTCGGCATCGAGGCCGACATCGGCGGCCGCCTGGACCAGCACATTGACGTCGGTGAGATCGCCGCCGTCGCGGAAATAGAGCTCCATCAGGCGTTGCTTCATCTCGGGCGCCTTACCGATCGCTTCGGCCCACAGGATGAGGCGGTGGCAGTCGGTCGTATTGGGCTGGCGCGCGACCAGCTCCGGCTTGTAGACGAGGCCCTCTTCGCTCGCCGCGGCGACCACGCGGCCGGCAATGCCCTTATAGGCCTCGACCGAGCCGAATTTGGTCGTCAGGTAATCCTCGCGGCTGATGCCCTCACGCGGCACCCAGGGATTGAGGAAAAACGGGCGGAAGTTCAGCTTCACCGGCACATCGGGCACCAGCGCCAGCGCGCTCTCGATCCGGTGCTTGCCGATATAGCACCAGGGGCACACCACGTCGGAGACGACATCGATCTGGAGCGGCTTGAGGGTGCTCATGGAGCGCCTCCTTCGGATGGGGACGGGTTCGCCCAAACATAAGCCGAACCTGCCCCGAGGCAAGGGTGCAGCGACGGGCGCTAGCTGATGGCTGCGGCCATCTGCCTGAGCCGCTCCGCGGTGCGCTCGTCGGCCGGAAAGAACGTCTCCAGAGCCAGCTCCGACAGCGTGATGTCCACCGGCGTGCCGAACACCATGGTGGTGGAGAAGAAACTCAGGATCTCCCCGTCCTGGCGCAGCTTGAACGGGATCGCGACGTTATCGCCCGACAGCGGCCCCGCCCGCGCCGGGATCGGATAGCTCTTGAGGTCGTGATAAAGCTTGATCAATTCAGGATCGGCCGTCGCCTCGCATTGCCGGTGCAAACGCTCCAGCAGATGCGCGCACCATTCCGCGAGATTGACCGTGCGCGGCGCCAGTCCTTCCGGATGAAAGGCGAGCCGCAAGACGTTCAGGGGCTGGCCCAACAGCCGCTCCGGGATGCCGGCGAGCAGCGGCGCCACCATTCGATTAGCGGAAACCAGGTTCCAGTGCCGGTCATAGGCCAGCGCCGGATTGGGCTCGTGGGCTTTGAGGACGAGGTCGATCGCCTGCCGCGCTGACGTCAGGGCTGGATCCTCCAGCGGACGCTGCGGAAAGGCCGGCGCGAAGCCTGCGGCAACCAGCAGCACGTTGCGTTCGCGCAAGGGCACATCGAGGCGCTCGGCGAGCCGCAGCACCATGTCGCGCGAGGGCGTGGCCCGGCCGGTCTCGACGAAGCTCAGATGCCGCGCGGAAATCTCCGCCTCGCCCGCGAGGTCGAGCTGGCTCATGCGGCGGCGCTGCCGCCATTCGCGCAAATGGTCGCCGATATGGACCGGCTGGCTGGGTTCGGCGCGTGCCGTGGATGCATGTGCGTTCATGATGGAAAACCTATCACGCGCTTTTCGGCCCTTCCATTACCCCCGAGGTAATCGAATTGGGTCGCGGGCCAGCGCATCTTCGGTCGCGACAGGAGATGACCATGATCGCGTTGCTGCTCTACCGGACCGTCGTCGACCACATCCTGCCCTGGGCCGTGACTTTCGCGACCAGGATGCTGGCGCGCGGGCTCAACATGCCCGAGCCACTGGTGCATACGACCGGCGACTATGTCGTCGCGCGTGTCACGGCCTTCGAACACAGCGTTGGCAGAAGCCTCGGCGTGTTCCGCCTTGCACACCTGCTCCGCGCCTGGTGGCGCGAACTGCATTGAGTTGACCCCGCGTCCAACCAACCAAGGAGAATGACGATGATCGACACATCGACCTTCCTTCGCCGCGCCCTGCTTGCGGACGCCGTCTTCAGCGGCGTTGCCGCACTCGGCTTCACCTTCGGCGCCGGCGCGTTCGCGGCACTGTTCAATCTGCCCGAGGCGCTGCTGCGCGAAACCGGCCTGTTCCTGATCGCCTACACCGCGCTGGTCGGCTGGCTCGCTTCGCGAAAGGCGGTGCCAAAGCCGCTCGTGCTGCTGGTCGTGGTTGGCAACGCCGCCTGGACGGTCGGCAGCATTGCGCTTCTGTTCTCGGGCGCGGTGGCGCCGAATCTCGCCGGCGAGCTCATGGTCGGCGCGCAGGCGATTGCGACCGGCGTGTTCGCCGAGCTGCAATATGTGGGCCTGCGGAAGAGCGGGAGTGCGGTGGCTGCGTGAAGTGAGAGCTCCGTCATTGAGGCGCTCGCGTAGCGAGCCTCGAAGGACGACGGTCAGCCATCTTTGAAGGCGCTGCATCAACTTCGTCATTGCGAGCGCAGCGAAGCAATCCAGACTCTGTCCGCACAGGGATTCTGGATTGCTTCGCTACGCTCGCAATGACGGAATAAGGAGCGATGTCGTTTGCTTTCAATGGTCAATTTCGGTCAATACGAATATTTTGACGCGCGCGGCTTGACAGGGCGTTTCCTTCGGTCGGGCAATAGTTCCGTGCCTGCTGGATTGAGGCTTGAGGATCCTCAAAGTGGGCCTGTGCTCCGCTTGGGAACCAGAAGCTCGGCAGGAAGGTTGAGACTTCCTCATTGGAGTTTTGAGTTTTGGTGGGCGCCCCGGACTATACCTTTGACCGCGACAGGCTCCAGGCGTTGGCGCAGTTCGATATTCTCGACACGCCACCCGAGCGCGGATTCGACGACATCGTCGATCTCACGGCGCAGCTCTGCAACGTTCCGGTCGCGCTGGTCAGCCTCGTGGCGGACAATCGACAATGGTTCAAGGCCAGGGTCGGGATCGGCGATTGCGAGACCGATCTGAACAGCTCGGTGTGCGCACATGCCCTGATCGAGCCTGATTTGCTGGTCATTCCCGATCTCACGCTCGACGTCCGAACCCGTGACAATCCACTCGTTCAGGGCGCCCCTTTCATCCGATTTTATGCTGGCGCGCCGTTGCGAACGGCCCAAAGCCACGTGCTTGGCAGCCTGTGCGCAATCGATACCGAGCCGAGGCCCGGTGGATTGACGGAAGCGCAGGCCGGGGCGCTGCGAAACCTGGCGCGTCAGGTGATGAGCCAGCTGGAGTTGCGCAGGGCGCTCGCCGAGCGCGACACGCTGCTGGCTGCGGAGAAGGACGCGGAGACCCGCCGCAACGGCCTCCTGAACATCGGCGACCGGCTGCGCAATGCGCTCACCATCGGCGATGTCACCCGCTCGGCGACGGCGATCATCGGCGAAAGCCTGAAAGTCGATCGCGCCGCATTCGGACATTTCGACAGTTCCGGTGAATTTGTCGATGTGGAGCCCGACTGGACAGGCTCAGGCATCGCATCGGCTGCCGGACGTCATCGCCTGGCCGACTATGGTCACGATCTTCAACGCGGCCTACTCGAAGGTGACGCTTTGATCGTTCCCGATGTCCTGAACGATCCGATCACGGCGGATCATGCCGAAAGGCTTTTGAGTCTCGACATTCGCTCGGTGGTCAATGTGCCCGTCATCGACCGCGGACGTACGACCGGGATCCTGATCGTCCATGCGAAGCAACCGCGGACCTGGCCGCCCGAAACGCTGGTTTATCTGCGCAATATCGCCGACCGGGTCGAGGCCGAAATCGCACGGATTCGGGCCGAGACTCAGCAGCGATTCCTCAATCATGAACTCAGCCACCGCATGAAGAACACCATGGCGCTGGTGCAAGCCATCGCCTCGCAAACGCTCAGAACCATCCCGGAGCAAGAACCGGTCAAGGCCTTCTCGGATCGGTTGATGGCGCTCAGTCTGGCCCATGACGTCCTGCTTCGGCAGAACTGGGGTTCGGCTAGCGTTGGAACCATCGTCGAATCCACGGTTTGCGCGTTCGCTGATATCGCGCGTTTCGACATCTCGGGGCAGACAGTGGCGCTCGGTTCCCGGGCGACGCAGTCCCTGTCCCTGGTCCTGCACGAACTGACAACGAACGCCCTGAAATATGGTGCACTTTCCAATGACGCCGGGCGGGTCGCGCTAAGCTGGAAAGTCGAGGACGAGGAAGCTGGTCCGACATTTCACCTGGATTGGCGCGAGGTCGGAGGGCCTGCGGTGACGGCGCCGACACTCCGGGGTTTCGGCACGCGACTGCTAAAAATGGGACTTGGAGGAACAGGAGGCGCTCAACTTGCTTATCATGCTTCGGGCTTCGAGGCGACCTTCGCAACACTCCTTGCTGACCTGGAAGGTTAAGGAGGCTCAGTGCAAACGCGTAAGCCCATGGTGCTGGTAGTCGAGGACGAGCCTCTGCTGCGAATGAATACGGTCGATATGGTCGAGGAAGCCGGCTTTCCCACCCTGGAGGCGGCAAACGCGACACAGGCCATCCAGATCCTGGAGAACCGATCCGACATCAGCATCATCCTCAGCGACATTGACATGCCGCCCGGAATGGATGGGATGGCACTTGTCGCGCTGGTACGTCGCCGCTGGCCGCCCGTCGCAATCATTCTCGTATCAGGACAAGTCGCTTCAGCGGACGTCGTCATTCCAGACGGAGGCAGATTTTTCAGCAAACCCGTTCGTCCGGCGGAACTGATCGCTACGTTGGAGCAGATGGCCGCTTAGGTCCCTGCCTGATGCAGCGAGACCGACGTCTCGGCTGAACGGACGTCACGCTTTCGCCCGGCCGACCTTGCCGGCAAAATGCTTGCCGTTCAGCTTCTTCTTTTTCGCCGTGGCCGCTTTCGGGCTTGCCTTCTGCGCCTTGCGCTCGGCGCGCGCCTTCACCTTGGCGCGCTCGGCACGCGCTTCGGCACGCTGCTTCTTGCGCTTGGCCTCGCAGGACGGGCACTTGCAGCCGATCGGCTTCAGGTAGGCTTTGAAATAGTCGGTGCCATAATCATAGTTGATCTCGTCGCCGGGCTCGATGTTCTTGATGGCCCGGATGAACACCTTGCGCTCGCGCGGACGCACGTCGGACTCGGCGTTGGGCCGGCAGGAGTGGTTGATATAGCGCGCAAGGTTCTTTCGCACCGAGCCGTCAATGGTCCAGCGGTTGTTGAGCTCGAACAGATATTTGTTCTCGATCGCGTCATGCGCCGGAATCCGCGAGTCCAGGATCGGTCCGTAATATCGGATGATCCGGGTGCCCTTCTTGATCGGCATGGTGGCGAAGAGGCCGAGTCCGGTCTTGGAACGGCCGACGCGATAGGCTTTGCGGGGAGCGATGGCTGGCATGATCGATAGGAAAGGTGGACGCGAACAGGGCCGTATGCCCAAGCGAAGACGCTCTTCTAGAACGATTCCGCGCGGCTGTCAGGTCCATCAAGACCGCGTTCGATGCTTGCCCACAGTGAACTTGCCCACAGTGAAGATGGCGATTGATCGAGTTCCGCAGGATGGAGGCGACGTCACGATACCTGTCACATCAGGCTGGCAGCTTCGCGGCAACCGTCGATTTCAGGATCGCTTCCAGCAATTGCTCGGCCGTTGTACCTGCCGGCAACCGCTCCAGAATATCCTCGAGCCGCCCGTCGAGTAGCAGCATGGTGAATCCATGCACCATCGACCAGGCCCGCGCGATCGCGGCGCCCTGCTCGATGGTCAGCGCTTTGCCGCTGATCGGCTCCTGCCGCATCGCGCCGATCGCATTGGCAAGTCCGGCGAAAGACGATTCCGCGGCCTCGTGCAGCGAGGGCCTGGAATAGTCGAGCCGCTCGGTGCGGAACATCAGGCCGTACATGCCGGGATGGGCCTGGGCATAGGCGACATAGGCCTTGGGCCTCGCGAGGGCGCGCTCCAGCGGCGAGGTGGCCGCGTCACTGGACGAGGCCATCGCAGCATTGAACTGGCGGAAGCCGATCGCCGCCAGTTCGCTGACGAGGCCGGTGAGGTCGCCGAAATGATGGGTCGGCGCCGCGTGCGACACGCCGGCCTCACGCGCCACCGCGCGCAGCGTCAAGCCGGCGAGCCCGTCGCGCTCCAGCACCCGCTCGGCGGCCTGAAGCAGCGCCTCGCGCAAGGCGCCGTGGTGATAGGGCGTCTCGGTCTTTGCAGCTGCCGGGCGGCGGGCAGGACGAGATGCCGGTGATGTCTTCCTGGGGCTGCGCGGGCTCCGCGCCGTTTCGCCTTTGGTAATGCTTTTGGCCATTTGCAAGCTATATGACGCAATATTGACAGTGTAAAGATTTCACTTGACGGAAGTCGCGCTTGGCCCTATGCCATCTTTACGATGTAAAGATAAGGAGGGATACGCCGTGCAGCAGGACGCCGTCACCGAGCGCCGCAACAATATCGCGCCGATTCCGTTTGAGGCCGATGCGCCTTTCCTCAGGATCGTCGGCGAATTGCCGCGCGAGCTGAACGGCACGCTCTATCGCAACGGTCCCAATCCGCAGTTCGATTCCCCCGGCGCGCACTGGTTCGTCGGAGACGGCATGCTGCACGCCTTCCACCTCGAGAACGGCCGCGCCTCCTACCGCAACCGCTGGGTCCGCACGGCAAAATGGCTCGCCGAGCACGATGCCGGCCGCGCGCTGTTCGGCGGCTTTGGCCGCAAGCTGCCGGATGCGCCGGCCCACCTCACCGACGGCGGCGTGGCCAACACCAACATCGTCTTTCATGCCGGCAAGCTGCTCGCGCTGGAGGAGTTCCACCTGCCGACCGAGATCGAACCGGGCTCGCTGGCCACACGCGGCTACTGCAACTATCAAGGCCGCATCGCCGGCCCTTTCACCGCGCACCCGAAGCTCGATCCGGTCACGGGCGAGCTGGTGTTCTTCGGCTACAATGCGGCGGGGCCGCTGACGTCTGCCCTTTCCTATGGATCAATCGATGCCGCCGGCAGGGTGACGCGTTTCGAGCGCTTTGAAACGCCCTATGCCAGCATGGTGCATGATTTCATCGTGACCGAAAATCACGTGCTGTTTCCGATCCTGCCACTCACCGGCAGCATGGAGCGCGCGATGAGCGGCAAGCCGCCCTACGCCTGGGAGCCGGACAAGGGCGCCTATGTCGGCGTCATGAAGCGCAACGGCACGGCAGACGAGATTGTCTGGTTTCGTGGCGAGGCCTGCTACGTTTTCCACGTCATGAACGCGTGGGAGGACGGCGGTCGCATCGTCGCCGACGTCATGCAGTTCGATGTGGCTCCGTTGTTTCCGCACCCTGACGGGCGTCCGACCAATCCCGAGAAGGCCTTTGCGCGCCACTGCCGCTGGAGCTTCGATCTCGCGGGCAACACCGACCGCTTCCAACAGACCTATCTCGACGATCTCACCGGCGAATTCCCGCGCATCGACGATCGCCGCGCCGGCTTGAAGAGCCGTCACGGCTGGTACGCCTGCGCCAATCCGAAGACGCCGATGTTCGGCGTTCTGTCCGGGATCGTCCATGTCGACGGCGATGGAAGGCGGCTCGGCCAATATCTGCTGCCCGCCGGCGACACCATCTCCGAGCCTGTCTTCGTCGAGCGATCGAAGAATGCTGCGGAAGGCGACGGCTGGCTGCTGGCGGTGGTCTGGCGCGCGCGGGAGAACCGCAGCGACCTTGCCGTGTTCAACGCCACCGACATCGAAGCCGGCCCCGCCGCGCTGGTGCAGCTCGGCCATCGCGTGCCCGACGGATTCCACGGCAATTGGGTGGGAGCGGCCTAGCTCCCACCCCAGGCCCGTGATGCGTTGCCAGGGAGATCTCGCATGCACATGCCTTCGATCACGGCGAACTATCTCGCCGTCCTGGCGCTGATCTACGCCGCGCTCGCGCTCGAGGTCATCCGGCTGCGACGGAGCAGCAAGGCGCCCTTCAGCGATGGCGGCAACGAACACCTGCGCTGCGCGATCCGCGCCCATGGCAACTTCATGGAATACGTTCCGATCATCACGCTGATGGTCGCACTGCTGGAAATGTCCGGCGCGTCGACCTCGCGCGTGCATGCGCTGATGGGTGCGCTGGTGCTGTCGCGGCTGCTGCACCCGATCGGGATGTACGCAACGCCGGGCTCGCTGCGGTTCGCGATCTGCCGCAGCGGCAGCATCGTCATCACCATCGGCCTCCTGATCATTTGTGCGCTGACCATCCTGTCGCGCCTGCCCTGGGCCAGTTTCGCCGATGAAATAGCCGATCAAGCCATTGCAACCGTTCAGTTTTTACATGTCATTCACGTCATTTTGACACTGTAAAGATTTTGCTTGACCCAGTCGCCGCGCTGACTTATTCATCTTTACACCGTAAAGATTTGTGCGACCGAGGCGACCATGACGATCTTCCTGATCCTTGCCCCCTACGGCGTCTACACCGTCCTGATGTTCATGACCTCGGTCAAGATCGCCGTGTTCGCGGGATGCGCGATCTGTCTCGCCACGATCGCGCTCGATGTGGCGCGCGGCCGCTCGGTGAAGATCCTGGCTGCGGGCTCCGCGATCCTGTTCGCAGGCATCGGCCTCTACCTCGCGCTCGCCGATCCGACACTGAGCGTGCTGGCCGTCAAGCTCTCGGTCGACATCGGCATCTTCGTGATCTCGCTCGGCTCCTTGCTGGCGCGCCGGCCGTTCACGCTGCAATACGCGATCGAGAACGTTCCGGCCGAGACCGCGGCGATGCCGGGCTTTCTCACCGCCAACTACATCATCACCGCTGCCTGGACAGTGGCCGCCGTGCTGATGATGGCGGCCAACATCGTGCTGCTCTACTTCCCCGGCCTGCCGGTCTGGCTGGGCCTTGCGGTTGCCTTCGCCGCCCGCAACAGCGCGATCTGTTTCACCAAATGGTATCCCGAATATCGCCAGATCAAGTATGGTGCGCCGTCCAGCGCGTTGCCCGAAGCGCAGTGAGACAGGACCGACAATGAAGGACGTATTCGCCCGCCTCGCCTCCGACTTCCTCTCCGCCATCGTCTTCCTGGTCGTCTATCTGATCACCGACAACGTCATCCTGGCGACGTCGGTGGCCATTGCCGGTGCGATCGCGCAGGTGATTTACGCGCGCGTCAAGGGGCGCGAGCTCGGCTACATGACCTATGCGAGCCTCGGGCTCGTCATTGTGCTCGGCACCGTTACCATCCTCACCCAGGATCCGCGCTTCGTGATGGCAAAGCCCGCGATCGCGCATTTCGCGATCGGGACGATCATGCTCAAGCGCGGCTGGATGCTGCGCTACATGCCGGCGATGGTGGTCGAGACCGCGCCGGAATACGTCACCGCCGCGGGCTATGCCTGGGCTGCGCTGATGTTCGCACTCGGTGCCGGCACGATCGCGGTCGCCTCCACCGGCGATCTGAAGCTGTGGGCGTTCTACATCTCAGCGGTCGCGGGCGGCGCCAAGGTTTTGGCCTTTGCCGTGCAATACGTGGTGTTCAGGCTCGTCGTCACCAGCCGCCGGCGTGCCGCAGCCCGCGCCTGAGGCCGCCCAAGGGGGCGTTAGGCAGCGGCTTCAAGTTGCGCTATAGGCTCGGCCCAGGACTGGCTGCGGATCGTCGCAGCCCGCCGGAACATTGTTCGGGAGACGCGAATGGCCGTGGACGGCAACTGGAATCTGACCATGACGACGCCGATGGGCGAGCGCCAGGCGACGCTGAGCCTCAAGGCCGCGGGCGGTACCCTCACGGGCACGCAGGGCGCAGAAGGCAATACCGCCGAGATATTTGACGGCACCGTCAGCGGCGATGCCGTCAACTGGAAGGTGTCCATTACCAATCCGATGCCGTTGACGCTCGAGTTCATCGGAAAGGTCTCCGGCGACAGCATGAGCGGCGAGATGGGCATCGGCCCGATGGGCAGCTTCCCGTTCACGGGCACAAGGGCGTAAGGCTACTCCGTCATTCCGGGATGCGTGCGCAGCACGCAGGCCCGGAATCCATTTTCCCGCAAGAATTGAGGCCCGATGAATACCGGGTTCGCGCCAAGCGGCGCGCCCCGGAATGACGGCATCGGAGCAGGCCTCAGCCCAGATTCAATTCCTTGAAGAAGTCGTTGCCCTTGTCGTCGATGATGATGAAGGCCGGGAAGTCGACGACTTCGATGCGCCAGATCGCCTCCATCCCGAGCTCGGGATATTCGAGCACCTCGACCTTCTTGATGCAGTGCTCGGCGAGGTTCGCCGCCGCACCGCCGATCGAGCCGAGATAGAAGCCGCCGTACTTCTTGCAGGCCTCGCGCACGGCAGGCGCGCGATTGCCCTTCGCCACCATCACCATCGAACCACCGGCGGCCTGGAACTGGTCGACGAACGAGTCCATGCGGCCCGCCGTGGTCGGACCGAACGCGCCGGAGGCGTAGCCCTCGGGCGTCTTGGCGGGACCGGCGTAATAGACCGGATGGTTCTTGAAATAATCCGGCAGCGGCTCGCCCTTCTCCAGCCGCTCGCGCAGCTTGGCGTGCGCGCTGTCGCGCGCGACGATCATGGTGCCGGTCATCGAGACGCGGGTCTTGATCGGATGCTTCGAGAAGGTCGCCAGGATGTCCTTCATCGGCTGGTTGAGGTCGATCTTGACGACCTCGCCGCCGAGCGCCTCTTCGACCTCCGGCAGATATTGCGCCGGGTTGTGCTCGAGCTCCTCGAGATAGACGCCGTCCTTGGTGATCTTGCCGAGCACCTGGCGGTCGGCCGAGCACGACACGCCGAGCCCGATCGGCAACGAGGCGCCGTGGCGCGGCATGCGGATCACGCGGACGTCGTGGCAGAAATACTTGCCGCCGAACTGCGCGCCGACGCCGAGCGACTGCGTCATCTTGTGGATTTCCTTCTCCATCTCGACGTCGCGGAAGGCGTTGCCGTCGGGCGAGCCGTGGGTCGGAAGCGCATCGAGGTAGCGGGCGGAGGCGAGCTTCACCGTCTTCATGCAGAGCTCGGCCGACGTGCCGCCGATCACGATGGCGAGGTGATAGGGCGGGCACGCCGCGGTGCCGAGGGTGAGGATCTTTTCCTTCAGGAACGCGAGCAGCCGGTCCCTGGTCAGAACGGAGGGCGTCGCCTGGAACAGGAAGCTCTTGTTGGCGCTTCCGCCGCCCTTCGCCATGAACATGAACTTGTAGGCGTCATCGCCCTCGGCGTAGATCTCGCACTGCGCCGGCATGTTGTTGGCGGTGTTCTTCTCCTCGTACATGGAGAGCGGCGCGACCTGCGAGTAGCGCAGATTGCGGCGCAGATAAGCATCGCGCGCACCTTCCGACAGCGCCGCCTCGTCGTCACCGTCGGTGATGACGTTGCAGCCCTTCTTGCCCATGATGATGGCGGTGCCGGTGTCCTGGCACATCGGCAGCACGCCGCCGGCCGCGATATTGGCGTTCTTCAAGAAGTCCAGCGCGACGAATTTGTCGTTCGGGCTCGCCTCGCCGTCCTCCAGGATCGCACGGAGCTGCTTCAGATGGCCGGGACGCAGATAATGATTGATGTCGCCAAAAGCTGCCTCCGACAGCGCCCGCAGCGCCTCGCGCGACACCACCAGCATGTCCTTGCCCAAGACCTTCTCGACCCTGATACCCTCGGACGAAATCTTCTTGTAGGGCGTCTCGTCCTTGCCCAGCGGGAAGAGCGGGGTGTGCTTGTAAGGCGGAACGGGCTTTGCGGGGTCGGGGAAAGCGGTGGGAGCGTTCATGGGGCGATCTCGGGTTTTACAGCCCTTGCGGGCCTCTAAGCATAGAAGCGTTCTAAGCTTTTTTGCCGCAAAGGGAAGGCGTTCCGGCGCGGCCGGGGCATCCCGATTCGGCCGCTCGGCGCCCATTTTGCCGTCCCCTCCTTCGATCAGCCGGTGGTCGCGGCCGTACCCAATGAAGCAGGGTTGCACCCCTTGCGCTTCGCGCGCGGCAACGGTTGAATGCACGCCATCAGGGGCTATTCATCATGATTTTCAAAGTACACTTCCGCGGCGCGATTGCTGTCGCCGCCGCAATCGTCGGCCTTGTGACCCTCGCCGCGCCTGTCCGCGCGGATCAGTGCGACGATATCGCCAAGCAGCTCGCAGGCGGCATCGACGGGCTGAAGGTCAACTTCAAGGCCGCCAACATCATCTACCTCACCCATCCGGCGGCGAAGGAGCTGTCGCTCGGCTGCAGCGCGCAGGGACTGGCCTATTCCAACGAGCTCTATGCCAAGGGCGACCGCAAGCCGACGCCGAAGTTTTTTGATCTGGTCGCGTCGGCCTCGGCCATCACCTTTACGCTGCCGAAGGACGACACCACCACCGGCGCGACGCGTTGCCTGAAGCGGATGGGCCTGCTCCGCGGCGACAAGATCACGATGCGCTACAAGCGCCTCAACATGGAATGCACGCGGACAAAGACGGAAGCCGCGATCACGATCACGCGGCCGAAGGACGAGTAGGCCGGGCCGCCCGCCACACATTCCGTCATTGCGAGCGCAGCGAAGCAATCCAGGGTCTTTCCGAGGAGGGATTCTGGATTGCTTCGCTGCGCTCGCAATGACGGGGAGAGAGATCTCCTTTCTCGATCGCATCTGTATATCGAAAAAAATGTCCTCCACTGCCACCAGATCCCTTGCATTTTAACAATTGGCTTGACGGACCTTTCGTCCGCTCCGGGGCAAGGTCAATTGTTTCAATCTGTGAGGATATGTGAATGAGCGTTTCAAGTGTTGCGCCGCCGCCTGTGACGGTCGTGGTCCCGAGCTACGAAGCGACCAAGCAGCCGGAAGACCAGACCAAGACCAAGGACACCGACCCGACCTATCAGCCGACGCCGCCCGCGCCGCTGCCGCCTGGCCAAGGCACGCGGATCGATCAGCTCGCCTGATCCGCCCTGCACCGCGAGGATCGTCCTGTCGGGTTGATCGGGCCTCGTGGTGTTTCACGCGTCCAGTTCGCGATAGCGCCGAAAAATGCCCTGCTCGTTGAACGGAATGCGGCGTTCGCTTGCAAGATAGGCCTTGATGTTCGGCCGTGCGGCGACGCGGTCATACAGGCCGACGAGACCTGGGACATTTGTCTCGAACGCCTTCATCCGCTTGGGGAAGGCGTAGCGCAGCCCGTCGACGATCTGGAACAGGGAGAGGTCGACGTAAGTGAGACGACGACCGGTGACATAGACGCCACCATTGTCGTCGAGGAGCTGCTCGAAATAGCCGAGATATTTCGGCACGCGTTCGTCCCAGAACTCGGCCGTACGTTTCTTCGCCGCCGGTTTCTGGTCCTCATAATAGAGCGAGGGCCCGAGCGGATGATGGGTGTCGTGAATCTCCAGCACGAGATCGGTGATGGTGAGCTGGAGCTGGTGCACCCAGAGTTTGCCCGCTTCCGTCTTCGGCGCGAGGGCGTGTCGCGCGCCGAGATAGAGCAGGATGTTGGCGGTCTGGCCGATCACAAGCTTGCCCGCTTTCAAAAACGGCGGCGCGAAAGGCGGCGTGCCCATATGCGCCTCCATCATCTTCATCATCGCAGCCGAGCCACGCGGTCCGCGCGCGACGTCGTCGTAACTCGCCGCCGCCTCCTCCAACGCCAGCCGCACATATTCGCCGCGGCCCTGGATCTCGGGCCAGTAATAGAGCTCGTATTTCATGGGAGCGGTCCGTGAGCGTGGGAACGACGGACCCAATCTAGCATGCGGTCGAAGGTTCCGACAGGATGAGACGGAGCCGGCGACCTGGACACTCCGTCGTTGCGCGCGCAACGACGGAGGAGAGAGCTCAGCGCCTCAATTCACCGCAAAACAATACAGCAGCCCGTCGCCGCCGGTGCTCTTCAGATCGGCCTGCGAACAGCCGCCATCCGGGCCGCGCGAGGGATGCGCGGCGTTCCATGACTTCGCCGTCGGGTTGCTCGCCGGGCCGTTGAGGTCGGAATGGCCGAGCATCGCCGCGCCTTGCGTGCTCGACGTCCAGTTCTTGCAGGTGCGGTCATCGGCACCTGCGAACGCCGTGCCGTCAGGCTGCGATCCCGTGAGGATGTCGTGACGGTTGGGCTGGTCGCCATAGCCGTTCACCACCTCGCCCTTCTCGGTCAGCGAATTATCCTTGTTGATCTTGTTGGCGCTGTGCAGTTCAGCGACGTCCTTGGCGATCACGACGCCCTTTGCATTTTGCCACGGACCTCTGCCGATGCGGTCGCGCGCGTTGACCGCCGGCTTACCGTCGGCGGCCTGCGTGGATAGATAGGCATGCCAGGTCTTGGTTCCGGCGCCCGCAGCCTGTGCCAGCTTCTGGCAGTGCGCATCGGCTCCACTGAGACCACCGAGATCGGCGCCCTTGCCCGGGCCGCTGGAGGTCACGAAGAACGTCATGTCGGGTGACTGCGCAAGTGCCGACGGCGCTGCAAAAAAGGCCATCGCGAGCGCGAGGCCTGACATCGTCACGGATATCTCGATGCGGGTCATCCTGTCCTCCCAGTTGTGTTTCTCATTAGCCGCCTGATGTGAACCCGAGGCGGGCCTGCTTATTCCAATGTCGTGACGCGAGAGGCTCAAAAGAAAAAAAGGGCGCCGTGCCGAAGCACGGCGCCCTCGTTTTTCGCCATGACGGGCGATCAGTTGGTCTGCTGGATCGCCGACAATTCCCAGGGGCTGCCCGGGCGGCGCGCGAAGGTCCAGACTTCGGTGACCTCGCTCGGCTGCTCACTGCCGGCGATGATCGCACCGGTGGTGCGATCGACCGTCTTGTCGGTGAGAGCGAAGCGCATCGCCACCGTCGCGTAGTCGGTCGCGCCTTCGCGCCAGGCTTCGGCAAGGTCGCCCTGCAACAGCTTGACGTTGGTCACCTTGTTGACCGCATTGCGCGCGCGGTTCTCGGCGAGATCCTTCTCGAAATAGGAGACCATCTCCGGCGTCGCGAGCGTGTGCAGCTTGGCAACGTCCTCGTTCGACCAAGCATTCTGGATGTCGCCGAGCAGACGCTCGAACGCCTCGTAGTCGTCAGGCTTGATCTCGAGCGGCGCACTATTGGCGCCGAAGCCGAAGCCGCCGCCCAGACCAGAACCAAGACCGCCACCAAGGCCGCTGCGATAGCTCGTCTGCGGCCCTGAACCTGCGTCAGCGCCGGCATAAGCGGCCCGCGGCGAATTCCGGCGCTGCCACCAGGACATCGCCAACCGCACCACGAACACGACGAGCACGATCTGGATGACCAGACCCAGGATCGACGACAGGCCGCCGAGGCCGCCGAACAGGCCACCGCCGAACAGCATGCCAAGAAGGCCCGCGCCAAGGAAGCCGGCAGCAAGACCGCCGAGGAAGCCACCACCGCGACCGAACAGACCGCCGCGCGAAGGCGCAGCCGTGTTCATGCCGGCGCCAGGCTGGGTGAACGTGCGGTTGAATTGCGAGGTCGAGCCCGGTGCGGTCGTGGTCGACGGTGGGGCCGTGAACGTCCGCGAACCGCGCGAACCCGACGAAAAGCCGCCGCCGACGCGGGCGTCAGCGGACGAGATGGCGAGCGCCGTCGGCAGCGCAAGCGCCAGAACCACGGCAATCGTCTTCACGAGACTGCGGGACCATTGCGAGATAGTCATGTTCGTTTCCCAAATCCCCGGCATGGGGACGTGCCAGTAAGATGGGCAGCCTTCTACAAAAAGGAAGCCGGTTTCGGAACCCCCGGCTGCGGCCCTCGGTCGCGGGGATGTGGCAAAAGCCCATATTTATCGGGGGTTAGCCGGGGATGCGGGGAACTGTGGTCGCCAGTTACCGGCGATTTGGCGGGAGGCACCGTCCCCGTACAAGGCGCCTCCGTCCTTTGTGCCTCACCCCGGCTTCGCCATCGTCTCCTTGACCGCCGCGACGAGCTGGGTGAGCGTGAACGGCTTTGGCAGGAAGTCGAACTGCTGGCCCTCGGGCAGGCTCTTCTCGAAGGCGTCTTCGGCATAGCCCGAGACGAAGATGAAGCGGATGTCCGGGTTCTTCTCCCGCATCGCCTTGAGCAGCGTCGGCCCGTCCATCTCCGGCATCACGACGTCGGACACGACGAGATCGATCGCGCCGCCCTGCTCTTCCAGCATTTCCATCGCCTCGACGCCGTTTTCGGCCTCGACGACAGTGTAGCCGCGCGAGCGCAGGCCGCGGGCGTTGAGCGCACGCAGGCCCTCTTCGTCCTCGACCAGCAGGATGGTGCCCTGCCCCGTGAGATCGGTGCGCGGCTTTGCCTCCGCCGCGGCTGGCGCGGCGTCCTTCGCGGTGCCGTTCGTCGCGGCGGCCGCAGCCGCAGGCTGCTCGACCTGCACGTCCGTCTCAGCCTGATGGCGCGGCAGGAAGATGTGGAAGGACGTGCCCTGCCCCGGTTCGGAATCGACGTAGATGAAGCCGCCGGTCTGCTTGACGATGCCGTAGACGGTCGAGAGACCAAGGCCGGTGCCCTTGCCGACCTCCTTGGTCGAGAAGAACGGCTCGAAAATCTTGTCCCTGATATCAGCGGGAATGCCGGTGCCGGTATCGGCGATCTCGATCCGCACATAGTCCGCCGCCGGCATGCCCTTGTAAGCGAGCTTGCCTGCCTCCTCGGTCGCGACATTGGCAGTGCGGATGATCAGCTTGCCGCCATCGGGCATCGCGTCGCGCGCATTCACCGCAAGATTGACGATGACCTGCTCGAACTGGGAGACGTCGACCTTGACCGGCCAGAGGTCACGGCCATGGATCAGATCGAGCTTGACCTTCTCGCCGATCAGCCGGCGCAGCAGCATGGTGAGATCGGAGAGCGCATCCCCGAGATCGAGCACCTGCGGCCGCAGCGTCTGCCGCCGCGAGAACGCGAGCAATTGCCGCACCAGGGTCGCAGCACGTGTCGCGTTCTGCTTGATCTGCATGATGTCCTGGAACGACGGATCGGTCGGCTTGTGCGCGTTCAGCAGGAAGTCGTTCGCCATCATGATGGCGGAGAGCACGTTGTTGAAGTCGTGTGCGATGCCGCCGGCGAGCTGGCCGACCGTCTCCATCTTCTGCGACTGGTTGATCTGGTTCTCCAGCGCGCGCCGCTCGGTGGTCTCGAGCATGTGCACAATCGCAGCTTCCGCGTCATTCTCGGCCGCATCGACAGGCGTGACGAAGAACTGACCCCAGCGCTCCTTGCTGCCTTCCAGCGCGACCTCGACCGGCGCGATGTCGGCCTGGCCTTCGGCGGCCTGATTGATCGCCGCAATCACCAGATGGCGGTCGCGTGCATTGATGGCGCGAAAGATCGACTTGGAGGCGCTGTCCAGCCCGAGGCCCTGCGCGAGCTTGGCGTAGCGCGCATTCGCCCGCACGACGTTGCCGCCGCGATCGACGGTGGCGATCGCCATCGGCGTGTGGTCGAAGAAGCGCATGAAGCGCACTTCGGCGGCGCGATCGGGATCGCTGCGCTCGTCGCGGGCCCGGCTGATGACCAGCGTGCGCGAGGGCCCCGGCGCGCCGTCGGCGCCGAAGGCGAGCTTGTGATAGAGCCGGACCGGCATGGTCTTGCCGGTGCGCATGCGCAGATCGATGTCGAAGACTTCCGTCTTCACCTCGCCCGGCACCGCCACGATCGAGCTCAGCAGCGAGGCGCCGTCGCCGGAAACGATGTCGGCAAGCTTCAGGCCGCCCGAGCCGATCTCGGCAAGGTCGTAGTCGAGCCAGTTCGCGAGCGTCGCGTTGACGTAAGCGAGCTCGCCGGCAGGATTGACCGAGAAGAAACCGCACGGCGCGTGATCAAGATATTCGATCGCGTGCTGAAGCTCCTGGAACACGTCCTCCTGGCGCTCGCGATCGCGGGTGATGTCGGCGATCGACCACACCGCGTATTTGGCCTCGCGCTTTCCGGTGCCGAGCGGGCGCACCCGCATGCGCAGCCAGCGGCCGTGGCTGCCCTCCTGGCCGGAAATGCGCACCTCTTCCTGCTGACGCTTGCCTTCGCGCGCAGCCTTGAGCAGGCGGAAAACCGCTTCGGAAACATCCGGGTTGCCGATGAAGACGCGCTCCACAGGGCGCACGTCCTGCGGGCCGGACGCGCCGGTCAGCGTCAGATAGGCCGCGTTGGAATAGACCACATGGCCGCGCGGATCGGTGACCGCCAGCCCGTCGAAGGCGTGATCGGCGATGCGTCCCATCACTGGATCGTCGAGATTGCGGTCGACGAAGCGGATGATGCCGGCCGCAAAGGCGAACAAATTGAACAGGCCGATCATCGCCAGCACGGCGAGGATGCCGAGGATATAGGGCTGCGCCTGCGCCCGCCCGAGCGTCATCAGACCGATGGCGACCGCGACGAGGCCGGTGGCCACCAGCAGCACCAGCGCAATGCTGCCCGAGCGCGGCGGCGGCTCATGCGCCGCAACGGGCTCGCGTGACAGGTCGTGGTCGGTTTCGGCGGTCATTTCACGCTAGGGCAGCCTGTCGGCAGGGAATCAACGCGCCACGGGGCACGTGGGGTCCTCCCTGCCTGAATCGGACCCGCAGACGCAAGGGCGGCAGGGGCGAAAGGTACGCTGATTCCCAGCTTACGGCCATTTCCGGTACTTTTCGGGGTTTTATTGCCGCGCGGCACTGAAACCGCGCTTCAGCCGGATGACGTAGCCGATGACTTCGGCGACCGCATGGTAGTGCTCGACCGGGATCTCCTTGTCGATGTCCGCGGTCGCATAGAGCGCGCGGGCCAGCGGCACGTTCTCGACGATCGGGATGTCGTGCTCGCGTGCAATCTCCCGGATCTTGAAAGCGAGGTTGTCGACGCCCTTGGCGACGCAGATCGGCGCCGACATGCCGCGCTCGTAGGACAGCGCGACCGAATAGTGGGTCGGGTTGGTGATGATCACCGAGGCCTTGGGAACCGCTGCCATCATGCGCTTCTTGGAGCGCTGTTGCCGCAATTGCCTCAGCTTGCCCTTGATGTGGGGGTCGCCTTCCGACTGCTTGAATTCTTCCTTGATCTCCTGGAGCGACATCTTCTGCCGCTGGAACCAGCTGCGATACTGGAAGAAATAGTCGCCGATGGCGATGATCGCCAGGGCCGCGACCACTGCGCCGAGCAGATGGACGGTCATGCCCGTGCTGGCGCCGAGCATGGCCATCGGATCGAGCCTGACCATCGCCTCCATGCGGTGCCGCTCCGGCCACAGGATCGTGGTCATGACCACGCCGAGCACGACGAGCTTGCCTATTCCCTTGAGAAAATTCGCGCCCGCCTGCTTGCCGAAGATGCGCTTGAAGCCGGCCGCCGGCGACAGCTTGCTGAATTTGGGCGTGAGGGATTCAGCCGACCACACCAGCCGGTGCTGGAGCACGTTGCCGGCGATCGCCGCGATCACCAGCATCAAGAGCGGCACACCGACCGCAGCCAGCACCGCGACTTCGATCTGCTGCATCAGCGCCAGCAAATTCCCGGGATCGGTTTTGATCATCCAGGAGTTGGCGAGCAGATTGCGCATCGGCGTCAGCAGCCCGCTGCCGACCGAACCGGAGAAGGTCGAAACCACGAGCGTGCCGCCCGCGATCATGAACCAGGTGTTGATCTCCTGGCTTTTGGCAACGTCGCCGCGTTCGAGCGCCTGTTCCAGACGCTTTTGTGTCGGGTCTTCTGTTTGACTTTCCGGATCGTTGTCTTCCGCCATTGATCGCTCTTATTTCAACGGAAGCATCTGGTGCATGACGCCGATGAAGTAGTCGAGATAGGTCCCCATCATCGCGGTCAGCACCACGGCGAGCACCATGAAGCCCGCGAAGATCGACAGCGGCACGCCGACGAAATAGACCTGCATCTGCGGCATCAGCCGCGCCAGCACGCCCAGTCCGATGTTGAAGACGAGGCCGAACACCAGGAACGGCCCGGACAGTTGCAGGCCGAGCAGGAATGCCGCTGAAAATGCACGCGTGGCCAGCGAGGCGACGTCGCCGCTGGAGACGGTCTCGCCCGGCGAAAAGATCGCGTAGCTGTCGTTCAGCGCCGCAATCACCAGATGGTGGCTGTCGGTGGCAAACAGCAACGTCACGCCCAGCATGGTCAGGAAGTTGCCGACCAGCACGCCCTGCTGCCCCTGTGTCGGATCGACCGAGGTGACGAATCCGAGCCCCATCTGCTGCGCGATGACGGCGCCTGCGACCTGCAGGGCCGCGAGCGTCACGCGCGCGGTGGCGCCAAGCACGATGCCGATCACGATCTCGTGCAGCATCAAGACCAGCATCGGCGCCAGCGAGCCCATGTCGACGTGATAGGCGCCCCGATGCAGCGGTAGGATGATCAAAGTGAGAAGCAGCGCGATCGACAGCTTCACCCGCGTCGGGATGTTGGTCTCGCCGAGCCCCGGCAGCAGCATCACCATCGCGCCGACCCGGGCGAAGGCGAGCATGAAGGCCGCCGCGAGCGCCGGCAGCAGCGAGACGTCGATGCGCATGGTGGGCGCATTGTGCCTCAGCCGCCGATGATTCGCGACGATATCCGCATCATGTGCGAGTGGAGCGCGTCCGCCATGAAGGGTAGCGCCAGCAGCATTGTGGCAAAGATGGCCAGAATCTTCGGCACATAGACCAGCGTCTGCTCCTGGATCTGCGTCAGCGCCTGGAACAGCGACACGATCACGCCGACCACGAGCCCGACCACCATCAGCGGCGAGGACACGATCACGATCGTCCAGATCGCATCGCGGGCGACGTCGAGGGTCTCGGGTCCGGTCATTGCTTGTTGCTCACTCTTGGTTGCTGACGCGTCAAGAAATGCGAATGGCGAGTAGCGAATGGCGAATTGAACACCCCCATTCGCCAATCGCTACTCGCTATCCGCCTCATTCAGATCGGCATCTTCATGATGTCTTCATACGCTGCGATCACGCGGTCGCGGACAGAGACCAGCGTGGACACCGCGACGTCGGTGTCGGCGACCGCCGTCACCACGTCCATCACGTTGGCCTTGCCGTTGGCCATCGCCACGGTCTGCGCATCCGATTTGCGGCCGGATTCCATGACGCTGCCGACAGCGTCTTTCAGCAGCGAAGCAAAGGACTGGCCGCTCGCTTCGCTGCCCTTGCCGGCGCCGCTGTTCTCCAGCACGCGGGCAAGGTTGGCGTAGGCATTGGCCGCGATTGTCGGTGTTGCCATGGCTTATGGGTTCCTGTTCAGGCCTTGAGGATGTCGAGCGTGCGCTGGATCATCCGGCGCGTTGCACTGATGATGTTGACATTGGCCTCGTAGGACCGCTGCGCATCGCGCATGTCGGTCATCTCGACCACCGAGTTGACGTTGGGATATTTGACGTTGCCGGAGGCATCCGCCGCCGGATTGCTCGGCTCGTATTTGACGCGAAAATTGGACTGGTCGGGCTTGATCCTGCCGAGCGTGACGACCTGCGCGTCGAGAGTCCGGTCGAGTGCCGAAGAGAACGTCGGCACCTTGCGGCGGTAGGGATCGCCGCCAGCGCTCGCCGAGGTCGAGTCCGCGTTCGCGATGTTTTCGGAGATCACCCGCATGCGCCCGGCCTGCGCCCGCAACCCCGAGGTCGCGATCGCCATCGAGCGGGCAAAGTCACTGCTGTCATTCGCCATGGTCTGCGTCCTTTAGCTCTAGCCCTTGCCGATCGCGGTCTTGAGAAGGTGCAGGCTCTTCGAATAGAGCGAGGTCACCGCCGCGTAGTCCATCTGGTTGTTGGCGGACTTCATCATCTCTTCTTCGAGATTGACGGCGTTGCCTGCAGGACGGGTCTCGAAACCCGCGTTCCTGTTCTGGTCGAAGCTCGAGGCCGCCCCCGGGGGCGTCATGTGCGAGGCGCTGGTGACAGCCATGGCCAGGGTCCCCATCGCGCCGGTGGTCGCTCCGGTCTTGTCGAACTTCGGCTCGACCAGCTCGCGCGGACGAAAATTGGGGGTGTCGGAATTGGAGACGTTCTCGGACAGGACGCGCTGGCGTTCCTGGTGCCACTGCATCTTGGTGCGAAGCGCCGACAGCACCGGAAGATCGTTGATGGACATCGTTGCGGCTCCTTCCGCCTCTTGCGGACCCTTGTGCGAGGCTTGGGGCCCGAAGCTAGGCAGAATTTGCCGCGTGTATGGTTAACAGGTGGTTAAGGCGGGGCGAATGCATGTTTCCGATTGAGACATCCAATGCCCCCCCGTGATTCTACGCACCCCAAAAACCGCATTAACCCAACCGCTTGGCGGCGCGTGCACAGGCCAAGAAGTCGTTTTGGATCGGGCGATTCATAGGTTATTAAGAGTTGGGGACGGCAAAACTTGCCGCGGGACGTTAAGAAATCGCAGTTTGGGGCATCGCAAGCCGGTGGTCGGCGTCGACCATAGGCACGGAAGAAGCGCCATTTACCGGGGACAGGTATGAACGGTAGCCCTATCACCTTCATCGTCGCGTTCATCGTCGTTCTGGCGTTGATCGGCGCCGTATTTTGGCTGCTCCGCCGATTCGCCAACACCCGGCTCGGCGCCAACACCCAGCGCGGCAGGATGCCCAGGCTCGCGGTGATTGACGCGGCTGCGGTCGATGGCCGCCGGCGCCTGGTGCTGGTCCGCCGCGACAATGTCGAACATCTCCTGATGATCGGTGGCCCGACTGACATCGTCGTTGAACCGAACATCGTCCGCGCCGGCGCAGGCCGTGACCAGATTCCGCCACGTTCCAGCGCCGCCGAGCCGCCGCGCCTCGCCCCGATGCCTGATGCCGGCAGCTGGGCCGACGAAACCCCTCGTCCCGAAGTGCTGGACCATCCGGAGCCGCAGATGCCCGAGCCGCCGCCGCGGCCCGCGCGTCCCTCTTTCGCCGACGAAGTCCGCAGGCCGGCACCCGCTCTCCCCGAGCGTCGCAGCGAACCGCAACTCGGCGGCTTCTCGCCTGAACCGATGCCGCCGCGTCCCGAGCGCGAGCCTCGTCCGGAGCCGATGCCGCCGCGTGTTGCGCGCAACGAACCGCCGCTGATGCCGCGGCCGCCGCGCCAGAGCGAGCCGGCGAAGGTGCCGCCGGTGCGTGCCGAGCGCGCGCCCACGCCGCCGCCCGCACCACAGGCTCCGCCCGTTCCGCCGCCCGCCGCCGCGCCGTCGAGCGCCGAACAGAACCTTGCCGAAATGGCCCAACGCCTCGAAGCGGCCCTGCGCCGTCCCGCCGGCGAGACCCTCGCGCCGCCGGTTGCGCCGGATCCGCCTGCGCAGCGCGCTGCGCGCGTCGAACCCCCGGCGCCGCCGGCCAGGCCGGCCGCGGAAAAGACCAGCTTTGAAAATCTCGAAGACGAGATGGCCTCACTGCTCGGCCGTCCGAAGCCGTCTTCGTGAGGCTGCCGTCCCTCCCGCGTAGAGTTCTTGTTCTTTCTGTTCTGACCACCGCGGCCTTGCTCGCCACAGCGTTGCTCGTCACGACTTTGCTTGTGACCCCCGCGCACGCGCAGGACATCAGCATCAATCTCGGCGGCCAGGGCGGCGGCGGCGTCACCGAGCGCGCGATCCAGCTGATCGCACTGCTCACGGTGCTGTCGATTGCGCCGTCGATCCTGATCATGATGACGTCGTTCACGCGCATCGTGGTCGTGCTGTCGCTGCTGCGTACCGCGATGGGCACGGCGACCGCGCCGCCCAACTCGGTGATCCTGGCGCTGGCGATGTTCCTCACCTTCTTCGTGATGGGACCGGTGCTGCAAAAATCCTACGACGACGGCATCCGCCCGCTGGTCGCCAACCAGATCGGCGTCGAGGACGCGCTCCAGCGCGCTTCCGTCCCCTTGCGCGGCTTCATGCAGAAGAACGTGCGCGAGAAGGATCTGAAGCTGTTTCTCGATCTCTCCGGCGAACCGCCGCCGGCGACGCCCGACGATCTCGCGCTGCGCATTCTCGTCCCTGCCTTCATGATCTCCGAGCTGAAGCGCGCCTTCGAGATCGGCTTCCTGCTGTTCCTGCCGTTCCTGATCATAGACCTCGTCGTCGCCTCGGTGCTGATGTCGATGGGCATGATGATGCTGCCGCCCGCGACGATCTCGCTGCCGTTCAAGCTGATCTTCTTCGTGCTGGTCGACGGCTGGTCGCTGGTGGCGGGGAGTCTGGTGCAGAGTTACGGGGGGTAAGCGGGCCTGGCGCATCCTCCCCATGCCCGCGGTAGCCCCCGCCCTCTCCCCGTCATTGCGAGCGCGACGAAGCAATCCAGACCGCCTCCGCGGAGAGATTCTGGATTGCTTCGTCGCGCTCGCAATGACGGAGAATGGGACGAAGTCTCGGGCCGCGCTTCGCGCGGTTCGCGAGTACGGGGTGCGCCCCTACCCCTTCACATCATACTGCTTGCTGAGGTGATCGCCGATCTGCACCAGCATGGCGACGCGTTCGGGGAAACCGGGCTTGTCCCGCGTCGCCTGGTCGGCGTCGGCGCGGAACTCCCAGCTGTCGCCGTCGCGAACAATCGAGATGACGAGGCTGTCAGGCCCATCGGTATGGACCTTCAACTCGGCCCGCGCCATGGCGATGAGTTCGGCTTCGGTCTTGGCAGGCTTGCTCATATCAACGCTCTCCCGGCATGAGGGGCACAGGTTGCCGCCTCGGCGGCCGCCTGTCGAGAGGCCAGAGCTAGCAGGGTTGCTACCGCGTCATCTTGATCTGCCGCACGACCGGGATCGACGGCAGCGAGCCGGTGTGCTCGGTCTCGTCCTTGGCCTGCGGCGAGGTGGGGGCGCGTGCGGTGGCGTCGGGAAAGCGCTGCTTCATCTCGCGAAGGAAGCCGTCGAGCGTGTCGACGCTGGCAGCGAGCTTGGCGATCTCGGCAAACTCGGCGCTTGATGCCGCTGCCGGCTTGCTGGCGATGTCGAAGGCGAGCCTGTCGGCGCTTTCGCTCATCAGCGGGGCGTACTTCTCGCGGAAGCGAGACAGGCCGATTGAATCATCGGCGAGCGCGTAACCCACTGCGGCGCGAATGATGTCGCTCTTCTCAACCGTATTGAGCGGCTTGAAGTCGCGGAAGCGCTCGCCGTAGTACAGCTCGACCTGCTCGGCGGACTCGCGCCAGCGCCGCGCCGCCCAGAAGATGTCGGACCGCAGCCGCAGCACCTCCCGTCCCGAGACATTGGAAACGATATCGAGCGCGAGATCATGACGGCCGACATCGCTCTGCGCGCGCGCTTCCAGCAGCAGGCGCTGCTGGCGCAACTCGCCCGAGAGGTCGCTGATGCGGCTCGCACGCAGCGCCGTGATCGCCATGTCAGGCTTGCGATTGGCGAGATAGATCATGGCAAGGCGCGCGGCGACCTGCGCACGCGCCGCGCCTTCGAGGCGGTGATCGACCTGGTATTGCAGCAGCTCGGCGGCCTGGTCGAGCAGATCGATCGAGGCGAGACGATCGGCCAGGCGGCGGATCAGCTCGTCGCCGCGGCGACCGATCGGCGTCAGCTCGCGGAACTCGTAGAACATCCCGAGCGCCTCGACCGGCGGCAGCTCGTCGCCCTTGGGGCCCAGGAAGATCTGCGTGAAGAGATCGGACGCCAGATCCTGCGCCTGGCGCGAGGCTTCCGCGTTCGGCTGCAGCCTGGTCGCGGTACGCGCGGCGGTGAGCGCGTCGCGATAGCGGCCGGCCTCGGCATACATCTGCGACAGCATCTGCAGCGTCTTGACCTCAATGGAATCGCCGCGCCAGGTCATCGACAGCGTCTCGAGCTCGCGCAGGGCTTCTTCCTTGCTGATCTCGTCGCGCTTCTGCCGCAGCGCGACCTCGAGCTGCTTGGCTTCGGCGGCGGCCTGCCGGTCGTTCGAGGCGACCGCCAATTTGTAATCGTCGAGCGCGTCCTTGTCGTGGCCGAGCGCTTCGGCGAGCCGGCCGCGCAGCACCGCAAAGCCCGGCGCCGCCTCCGGCGACACGCCGACCACCTCGATCTCGCCGCGGCGCTTGGAGGCGCCGGCATAGTCTTTCACCTCGAGCGAGGCCCGCATCGCGTCCATCGTCACGATGCGCTGGATGTCCAGCGGCAGCGAGGCGATGGCGAATTCGACATTCTTGAATTTTTCGCGGGCGTCCGCCCATTTGCCCTGGCGCGCATAGGCAAGCGCCTTCCAGAGCTGGGAATCGTGGCTGTTGCCGATCACGGGATTGGCGAGATCCTTCAGGCCCTGGGCCGGTCGGCCGATCAGGATGCTCGCGATCGCATGAATGATCAGCGCATTGCTCTCCTCCTTGTTGAGGGGATCGGACAGCATCACGTCGGTCACGGATTTGGCCTCGTGATACATCGCGCGCGACATGTAGAACTGGGCGAGATCGAGCCGCGGCAGCGAACGCTGCGCCGGCTCGACGGCCGAGATTGCCGTGATCAGATCGCTCTGACGCGACCAGAAATCTTCCGACTGGCCCTTGCGCCAGTTCTCGGGGCTGAAGATCGGCCGCACCGCAGTCGGCGCCCGCTCGGCCGAGACGTCGACCGGCGACAACGTCAGGCCGCCCTTCTTGCCGAGAATGACCTTGTCCGCCCCGACCTCGACGCCGACCTCGTCGGAGTTCGGCCGGATCGCGATGCCGTGCGCGGATTCCAGCAGCGAGAGATCGACGAGATCCTGCCGCTTGATGAAGCCGCGGACCGGCCGCTGCGCGGTGACGACGTAGAGCATGTCGCCGGCATCGGGATCGGTGAGCTTGTGCAGCTGGCCAGGATTGGCAAAAGGAATGGCGATGTTGGCGAGCGCGGGATCGGTAATGTTGCGCGACATCGTCAGCGGCAACGGCGTCGCCTGGATCTTGTCGGCAAGCGTGAGCAGCCAATTGGTCTCCTTGCCGACCTCCTCGCTGGTCAGCGAATAGACCAGCGGACGGGTGAGACGGATGCGCACCGCCTGCCCCTGGTCGAGTGGCATGCGGCCGACATCGCCGATCATCGCGCCGCCCTTGGTGCGGATCGCCTCGATATCGATCGGCTTCCGCGAGTCGAACACCAGCCACACCGTGTCGCCGCGGCGGAACGCAGCGGCCGGCGATGTGACGGCAACCGGGAACGTCACGCGCAGGCCGTCGCTGTCGCGGCGTGCATCGACGCTGGCGACAGGGGGCGGCGTTGCTGCCTGCGCTTCGACCGGCGCCGGCTTCGGCGCTTCCGAAGGAGCTTCCTTCGCAGCCTCTTTCGATGGCTCCCTGGCTGCCTCCTTGATCGCTTCTTTGGGCGCTTCCTTGACAGGCTCCTTCGCGGCTTCCTTCGCGACCTCTTTGGACGCTTCCGTGACATGCGGAGCTTCGGTTGAGTGCGCGGCAGGAGCCGAATTCGGCGCTTCGACTGCGGGCATTGCCGCGGGCGCTTCCGGCTTTGCTTCCGACTTTGCTTCCGACTTTGCTTCCGACTTGGCCTCTGGCCTCACCTCGATCTTGGCTTCGCGCGCGATCGTCTCCGAGGTCGGCGGCGTGATCTCGCGATGGGCGTCCTTCGGCTTGGCTGCCGGCTTTTCCAGAGGCGCTCCCTGACCACCGGCTTCAGCCTTCGCGATCGCGGCCTCCGGCGTCGCAGCCGTCTTGCCCCTGTCGGGCTGGAAAGCAATGTCGACGACGTAATTCTTGTCGTCGCGGAACGAGTGCACGTCGGAATCGCCGATCAGCGCGATATCGACGCTGGTCGTGTCGATATCGGCCTTCTGCTTGATCGACGCGACGTTCGGCGGCGCGGCAACGACGGCGTCCGCAAGGTCGAAGCTGAGATTGGCGTTGAAGGCAAGCGTCAGCTTCTGCTCGTTGAGCACGGAGGAGACGCCGACGCCGTCAGGCATCTCGAACACGAAGCGCACGAAGGTCGGCTGCACCGAGGCCCGCACACGGATCGGCGGACGCTTCTTGCTCTCGGCCGCGGCACGCTGGGCGCGCAGCGCACGCTCGGCGGCACGCGCACGCTCGGCGAGTTCCTTCACCACGTCCATCGGCAGGCTCGGCGGCGGGCCCTTCCAGCCTTCCGGCAGCAGGTCGATGAAGGTACGCTCGCCGGCATTCATGGTGTTGACCGTGACGCGCCGCGCCAGGGACAGCCTGATCGCGCCGCCGTCGGGGTCGCGACGCGCGGAGTTGACGTAGTCGGGTGCTCCCTCCGGCACGCGATCGACGGGAACGTCGACGGGGCGATCGAACCTTATGATGAGAATGGAGCCGGCAGTCGTCACCTCGGAGGGAATGTCCTCGCCGAGCTTGATCACGAGACGGGCAAAGCCGCCCGCGGCCGAAAAACTCGCCTCTCCCCGGATCGGATCAGCCGCGTGAGCAACAGCGTTGAGGCCGATCAGCGCGCAGGCGGCCAGCAAGACGGCCTTGCGGACATGACGCGGCAGCCCCAGCGCCAGGGCGCGGGCTCGCGACACAAATCCAGCGGCAGCCTCCTGCGCCATTGGCGGCATTTCTTCCGGCTCGACGGGTCCACGCCGGCACTGGTGCCGGCCCATGCCCTCGAATGTAGGTTTTGCCAATTAAGGACTTCTTAAGTATGAGCCCTCAATTCGGCTTTTGCGTCGGCTTGCCGTCGATCTTGGGAAGGTCCCCGGCGGACGCGGCCTGATCCCCGCCCCCATTGGCACGGCGGGCCATCTCGACGGTCAGCCGCTCGGCAGCTTCCGACGACATCAGCCCGAGGATGTCGGACATCTTCCGGGGGGCGATCGCCGAGGCGATCTCGATCAGCACGCCCATCTCGAGCCGGTCGAACACCCGCGCGGCGTCCTTGGGCTTCATGCCCTCATACATGGTCACGAGGCCCTTCAAGCGCTGAGCCTCCGCGGCCTTCTGCTCGGCCTGGGTCGCGGTGATGCGGGATTCCACCGCCTTCATCTCCTCGACCTTGCCTTCGATGCGCTTCTCGGCCGACTTCAACAGGCTCTCGCGGATGTCGATCTCGCGCTGGCGGGCCTCGATTTCCTGACGGCGCGATTGCAGCCGCTCCAGGATGGCGCGCTCCGACTCCGAGATCTGCGGCTGGGCCTCGTCCATCTTCACGGGAGTGCCGCTCTCGGATTTTGTCTCGGGCGCAGCCGGCTTCGGTGCTTCCTTCGGCGCCCCGTGCGTCGAGCCGGTGATGTCAGGGTCTGCACCCCCAGGGAAGTTCAGATTTTCCTGAGCCCAGGACTTCTTCACGCTGTTCGGCTGGTAGTCGAACACATAGCCGCCATTGATCACGAGCCCCGCCACTTTCAGCGTGGCGAGACCTGCGACCGCAACCAGGACGACCGGAATGACGCGGATGTTACGAAAGGACTTCATACCCTGACTTTATGCGGCAAGACCGTTGGATCGTCGGCGCTCGGAGAAGGCTTCGGCCGCGGCTGCCACCGCCTTCGCGGGCGACGGCTTGGCGACAGGAGCGGCTGCGGCTTCCGGGTTCGTGACGGGGCGCGCCGCAATCGCGATCTTGGAAAGACGGCGCACCACGTTGTCGGCTTCGCCGAGCTGCTTGTAGAGCTGATCGGACATCTGCGTGGCGGCGGCCAGCTGGCTGCCGAGATTCTCGTTGACGTCGCGCACCGCAAGCTTGAGCCCGCCGATCGCACGCTCGGCGATCTCGGTCGCCGTGATCAGCTCGCCGATCACCGCCTTCAGCGAGTGCTCGTCCGCCTTCAGCCGCGTCAGCCGCTTGTTGAGCAGGATGCAGTAGCCGATCGTGAGCATCAGCAGGATGGCCACCAGCGTCTCGATCGCCATTCCTAGGGAGTGGTTCATGGGGCCTCCATCAGCTTATTCTGTTCGTCCACCTTCTCGAACATCGCAAGTGTCGTACTTGGCTTGCGCAAGGGTTTCGTCACGCGGATAGCGACGCGCTCGCCGACCCGGCCCATGCGCCCTTCCGTGATGGTGACGTCGCCGCAGCGCACGGTGACGTTGGCATCCGCGCGCATGTCCAGCGGCAGGGTGTCGCCGACCTTGAGCCGCATCAACTGCTTGAGCGGAATGTCCGCCTCGTAGAGTACGGCATCGACGGAAATCTCGGCCTGCACGATCTCGGTGGCGAAATGGCCTTCCCAGATCGGATCACGGCCGAACTTTTCGCCCATGAACATCTGGAGCAGGACGGGCCGGATCGGCTCGATCGTCGCGTAGGGCAGCAGCAGTTCGATGTTGCCGCCGCGGTCTTCCATGTCGATGCGCAGGCGCACCAGGATCGCGGCGTTGGCCGGACGGCTGATCGCGGCAAAGCGCGGATTGGTCTCGAGCCGGTCGATCGTGAAGGTCACTGGCGAGAGCGGCCGGAATGCCTGTTCGGCATCGGCCAGCACCACTTCGACCAGGCGCTTGACGAGTTCGGTCTCGATCGTGGTGTAGGGCCGGCCCTCGATGCGCAGCTGGCTGGAACCGCGGCGGCCGCCGAGCAGCACGTCGATCATCGAGTAGATCAGGTTGGAATCGACCGTCGCCATGCCGAAGTTTTCCCACTCCTCGGCCTTGAAGACCGAGAGCACGGCGGGCAGCGGGATCGAGTTCATGTAGTCGCCGAAGCGCACCGAGGTGATGCGGTCGAGCGAGACTTCGACGTTGTCGGAGGTGAAATTGCGCAATGAGGTCGTCAACAACCGCACCAGGCGGTCGAAGACGATTTCGAGCATCGGCAGACGCTCGTAGGAGACCATTGCCGAATCGATGATCGCGCGGATGCCGCTGTGGTCGTCGAGCGTGACGTCACCGACGGTAAAGCCGAGGAGATTGTCGATCTCCTCCTGCGACAGCACCCGCTCCCCGGAGTTCTTGCCGGTGCCGAGGTCGCGACTGCCGTCCTCGACCATGGCCGCCCATTGCAGGGCCATAGTCTCCGAGAGTTCGTTTTCGGCAGCAGCCTTCGCGGCCTCTGCAGGATCCTCGGAATCGAGCGACGCCTCCCATTGGGCGGCAATCGCATCCTGGTCCATTTGCTCGTTGCCGGCCATGGCGCTAGCCCGTTGCCTTCCGCATCCTCACTGGAGCACGACTTCCTTGAACAGGACCGCGCTGACCTGGATCGGCGCGACCGCGGCGTTGACGCGCTTGGTCAGCTCTTCCTTCAGACGGAAGATGCCGGCGGAGCCGTTGAGGTCAGAGGAACGCAGCTCGCGCACATAGGTCTGGAAGATGTCGGTGACGCGCGGCATCGACGGCTTGATCGCCTCGATCTGCTTCTCTTCCTTCAGCTCGAGCACGATCTTGAGCTTGAGATATTGCACGCGCTCGCCGGGCGCACCGGCGAGGTTGACCATCATGTCGGGCACATCGACGAAGGCCGGCGGCTTCGGCGGGGGCGCCGCCTCGGCATGATGCTCTTCGGCGCCGTGACGGAAGAACAGGAACCAGGTCGCGGCCCCGCCGCCGAGCAGGACCAGCACGCCGACGACAATCAGGATCAGCTTGAACTTGCTCTTGGGGGCAGCGGCTTCCGCGCCTTCGGCGGCTGCGCCGCCTTCCGCTTCATTCTCTGCCATGATCGTCCGGGCTCGCTCATCTCATAAAGGATCGGAAGGGCGAAGCCTCCTGGCAGACAGTGACGCGATACAAATGCCCCAGCGCTAAGCGCTCCTCTCACAAGCAAACGCTACGGTAATAATGGTTAACGGAACCTTTCGATTGGGCTTCCGCTAGGAAAAATCTGCCGGGCAAACATGGCTAACAGAACCTTTCTGCCCCCTGCTTTTGCTTCCACAAAATCCATAAGCGACTGTAATCACACATTCTTCCGAGTTGGCACGGCTTTCGCTGAGAGAGAGGCGAGACCGAACGGTTTGGGAGAACCTGACGGCCTCTTTCACGGGATCGGCCAAGGCGCTTGGGAGAGCGAAATGGCCGGGCTCACCTGAGGGGAGATTGACCGATGCAGAATGCGCTTCTGATCGGATTGTCACGGCAGATGACGTTGGAGCGGCAGATGGATGTCATCGCCAACAATGTCGCCAACGTTAACACCAACGGCTTCAAGGCCGACCATTCGCTGTTCGAGGAGTATCTGAACTCGAATGCGCATGAAGACAATTTCGTCGGCTCCGATCGCCGGGTCTCCTATGTGCAGGACCGCGGTACCTACCGCGACGTCGGCCAGGGGCCGATGGAGGCGACCAAAAATCCGCTCGACATGGCGATCAGCGGCAACGCGTTCTTCGCCGTGCAGGCCAATGGTGCCGAGCGCTACACCCGCGACGGCAAGTTCGCGCTGAGCAGCACCGGCCAGCTCATGACCTCCGACGGCAATCTCGTGCTCGGCACCGGCGGCCCGATCACCTTCCAGCCGACCGACCACGACATCAACGTCTCCCCCGACGGCACCGTGACGGTGCTCGAGGGCACGGCCAAGGTCGACTCGATCCGCGGCAAGATCAAGATGGTGTCGTTCGACGATCCGGCCAAGCTGACCAAGCTCGGCGCCAATCTCTATGCTGCCGGCTCCGCCAACCAGCAGACCGACAGCAAGTCCACCCTGCAGCAGGGCTACGTCGAGAAGTCGAACGTGAACTCGGTCGGCGAGATGAGCCGCATGGTCGAGGTGATGCGCAGCTACACCGCAATCGCCAACCTGCTTCAGCAGCAAAGCGACCTGCACAAATCGGCGATCGAAAAGCTCGCCGACGTTCCGGCCTGATTAGGGGACCACTGACATGCAAGCGCTCCACACCGCTGCGACCGGAATGGCGGCACAGGAACTGAACGTTCAGGTGATCTCCAACAACATCGCCAACCTGCGCACCACCGGCTTCAAGAAGCAGACGGCCGCGTTCCAGGACTTGATCTACGAGCACATCCGCCGCGTCGGCGCCCAGGCCTCGGACCAGGGCACCATCCTGCCTGTCGGCGTCGACATCGGCGGCGGCGTCAAGACCGTCGGCACGCCGCGCAGCATGACGCAAGGCACGCTGTCGCAGACCGGCAACGACCTCGACCTCGCGATCTCGGGCGAGGGCTTCTTCAAGATCCTGATGCCCGACGGCACCTACCAGTACACCCGCGACGGCACCTTCCAGATGGACAATCAGGGCCGCGTCGTCACCGCGGGCGGCAATCCGGTGCAGCCGACCATCACGATCCCGAACAACGCCTCGGGCATCACCGTCAACGAGCAGGGCCAGGTGACCGTGACGCTGCCGGGCTCGTCGAGCAACACCGTTCTCGGCCAGATCGGTGTGACCCGTTTCATCAACAAGGCGGGCCTGCAGCCGGTCGGCAGCAACCAGTTCGTCGAGACGACCTCGTCGGGCACGCCGCAGGACGGCACCGCGAATTCGGAAGGTTACGGCAAGATCACGCAAGGCAGCCTCGAACAGGCCAATGTCGACGTCGTGTCGGAAATGAGCGACCTGATCGCCGCGCAGCGCGCCTACGAGATGAACGCCAAGGTGATCAGCGCCGCCGACCAGATGATGCAATCGACCACGGCGCTGTTCCGCTGAGGTGATGACCATGATCCGCACCACGCTGCTCGCCCTCTCCGTCCTGTTCGCGCTGGCGCTGCCGGCGGAGGCCGCCGACGACGGCATCGCCGCACCGACGCTGCGCGCCAGCGTCACCGTCTCCTCAGACGTGGTCCGGGTCGGCGACCTCGTCGACAATGCCGGTTCGGCCGCGCTGATCCCGGTCTATCGCTCGCCCGATCTCGGCACGACGGGTGCGCTGCCGGTTGCGCAGGTCTTGAGCGTGCTGCGCGCCAAGCAGGTGATCGGCGTGATGACCGGCGACATCAGGGAAGTCCAGGTCACCCGGCTTGCCCGCACGCTCGCCAACAGGGATCTCGAAAACGCGGTCGCTTCCGCGCTCGAACGTCGCTTTGGCCTTGGCGATGCCGCCAACATCGCCGTGACCTTCGACCGCGGCATCTCCGACATGCGCCTCGACGCCTCCAACAGCGGCGCGCTCCAGGCGGTTGCGACCCGCTACGATGCCCGCGGCGGCCGCTTCGATGTCACGTTCGAGATCAACAACGACAACACCCCGGCGCCGACCAAGCTGCGCCTGACCGGCATCGCGATCGAGACCGTCGAGGTCGCCGTCCTGACCCGCGATATCGATCGCACCGATGTGCTGAAATCCTCCGACGTCGCGCAGGAGCGCCGGCCGAAGGCGGAAGTGCCCGGCGAGCCGGCGCTGCGCGAGCGCGCGGTCGGCATGCAGCTGCGCCGGCCGATGCGCGCCGGCACGCCGATCCGCGCCGCCGACATCGCCAAACCCGAATTCGTGTCGCGCGATCAGAGCGTCACCGTGATCTACCAGGTCCCCGGGATCTACCTCACCACCCGTGGCAAGGCGCTCGACGGCGGCGCCGAGGGCGACACCGTGAGCGTCCTCAATCTGCAGACCAAGCGCACGCTGACCGGAACCGTCACCGGCCGCGGCCAGGTGACCGTGCAAGGCGCCAGCCAGTCCGCGCCGATGCCCGCTGCTGTCGAACAGACCTCCTCGCTGAAGCGCGACGAGGCGCCCGCCCCGGTCGACACCGACGCCATCGTGCGCAACCTGGTCCAGGCTCCCGCATCGCCGGCCCAAGCCGCTCAAAGTCAAGCTCAAGTCGCACAAGCCCAGATCCCGCAAGCTCGCGTCTCGCAAGCCCAAGCAAAGTAAGAGTTAGTCATGTCCGCTTTCAGTTCGGCTTCCCGTCTCCGTCGCATCGCGATCCCTGCACTGCTGCTGACAGCCAGCGCGCTGGGCGGCTGCTCCTCGATCGACCGCTTGTCACAGATCGGCGAGCAACCAAAACTGTCGGCGATCGACAATCCGACGACGCAGCCCGGCTACAAGCCGGTGCAGATGCCGATGCCGAAGCCGGAAGTTGCCTCCTACAGCCCGAACTCGCTGTGGCGCAGCGGCAGCCGCGCCTTCTTCAAGGATCAGCGCGCCACCCATGTCGGCGACCTCCTGACCGTGACCGTGAACATCACCGACAAGGCCAATATCGAGAACGAGACTCAGCGCAGCCGCTCCAACAAGGAAGATTCCGGCATTACCGACTTCATCGGCGCCAAGACGATCACGCAGGCCAACAAGATCCTGCCCGGCCGCATCCTCACCGCCGACTCCACGGCCTCCAGCGATGGCAAGGGCTCCGTCAATCGCACGGAAGCGTTGCAGACCAACGTCGCTGCGGTCGTGACCCAGGTGCTGCCGAACGGCAACCTCGTCGTCGAAGGCAAGCAGGAGATCCGCGTCAACTACGAGATCCGCGAGCTCGTGGTCGCCGGCATCGTCCGTCCCGAGGACATCCAGAGCGACAACACCATCGATTCCAGCAAGATCGCGCAGGCCCGCATCGCCTATGGCGGCCGCGGCCAGATCACGGACGTGCAGCAGCCGCGCTACGGCCAGCAGGTCATGGACGTGCTGCTGCCCTTCTAGCCTTTCGCAAGAGCTCCCACATCGTGCTCGCGAACCTAGGCGCGAACGACGATGTACGACGCGGCCCTCGCTAGCTCCCCTGGCGAGGGCCGCATCTATTCTGGCGTTGATGCCTTTGAGGCAACGAGCCAAGTGCTCGCGCGTGTAGCGACGCCACAACCTCACGCTCCGTCATTGCGAGCGCAGCGAAGCAATGACGGCGGGGAGAGCTCACGTAAATTCCGCCTCCACCACGCCCAGCCCGTCCAACTCCATCCGCACCTTGTCGCCGGCTTTCAGCCACAGCGTCTTCACCAGGCTCCCTGTCAGCACGAGCTGTCCCGCATGCAGCCCCTTGCCTTCGGCGGCGAGGTGGTTGGCCAGCCAGGCGAGTGCGTTGTGGGGATGGCCGAGCACGTCGGCGCCGGTGCCATGGCTGACCTCCTCGCCGTTGACGATGGCGCGGCCCTTGACCGCCTTAAGGTCCGGAACCGACGAGCGCGGAACCGAGGCACCCAGCACACAGCCGGCGGCGAAGAAATCGTCCGCGATCAGCGTCGCGGCGCCCATCGTCTCCCACTTCACATAGCGGTCGTCGACGATCTCGATCGCGGGATGATAGGCCTCGACGGCTTCGCCGACCCATTCGGCCGTGAACGGCGCCTCGCCGGCGGCGAGGTTACGTTTCAGGCGTACCGCGATCTCGCACTCGACGCCGACACGGACATAGTCGCCGGCCGCGAGCCTGACGCCGCTGTCGTGCACACCCCTCTGGAACACGCCGCCGCCGCAGGGATGCGGGATGCCGATGTAGTCCTGCATCACCTGGCTGGTGCAGCCGATCTTGTAGCCGACCAGCGGCCCGACATGCGGCAGCAGGAGATCATGCAGCGCGCGCTGCACCTGATAGCCTTCGCCCTCGTCGGCGGGTGGATGTTCCAGTGCCGCAAGCGGCGCATGGTTCCTGCGCGCCAACGCGATCGCCTTTGCGGCTTCGAGAATTTTGTCCATCGGCGCCGCCTCCACGCTACGCTATCGCAATCTGGGGCGGCACTTGAGCATCCCGGCCCGGGCCTGACAAGCGCGGGCGATCTGCGGCCTCAGGCCTTGACCAGACCGAGCCGGATCAGGCTTTCGGCGGTGGCCAGAATTGCCTCGTCGTTGGAGCGCGGCTGCCAGCCGAGCACTGATCTGGCCTTGGCGCTGGTCGAGTGTCTGACCTTGCCGAGCATCGGCACGACCGAGCGCAGCAATGGGATCTGGCGCGCGGCAATCCGAACCAGCCAGTCCGGCGCCTGGAGCCGCGGAACCCGGCGCGCCCGCGGCCCAAGTTCCCGCCGCAGCACTTTGCCGATCTCGAGGATCGACAGCGTCGCGCCTGAGACCGCGATGAAGCGTTCGCCTTTCGCTTCCGGGGCGGTCATC
This sequence comes from Bradyrhizobium manausense, assembly GCF_018129685.1. GTDB lineage: Bacteria > Pseudomonadota > Alphaproteobacteria > Rhizobiales > Xanthobacteraceae > Bradyrhizobium > Bradyrhizobium manausense_D. Next base: position 12,586 of record NZ_JAFCLG010000027.1, on the reverse strand, counting down.
GCCCGCACATGTAAATCGGCGACATCGCGCACGTCGACAAGGCCGAAATAGACCCTGGGCACCGCCGGCATGGCGCCATCGAGCAGCGATTTGACGATCTCGATCGAGCCCGAAAAATCCGGCCCGAGCACGGGACCAAAGATGCCGGCGGGATTGATGACGGACATCTCAAGCCCGTTGCCCTCGCGCGCGATGAAATCCCAGGCCGCCCGTTCCGCCAGCGTCTTGGACTTGATGTAGGGCTGCAGGCTCGCATCGCCGAGATTGGTCCAGTCGGTCTCGTCAAATGGCGTGTCGCGCGGCGGATGGCCGTAGCCGATCGCGCCAACCGACGAGGTGACGACGACCCGGCTGACGCCGGCATCCCGCGCGGCGCGCAGCACCCGCAAGGTGCCGTCGCGGGCCGGAATGATCATCTCGTTCTCGTCGTCGGGAACGGTGGTCAACAGCGGCGAGGCGACATGGAGGACGTAGTCGCAGCCCGCGACCGCCTCGCGCCAGCCATCGTCTGCGGTGAGGTCGGCGGTAAAGAAGGACAGGCTTTCGGCCGATACGGCCCCGCCCTCGCGCAGCATCGCCAGCACGTCGGCCTGCCGGTCCGGCCGGCGCACCGTCGTTCGCACGGCATGACCGGCGGCCAGAAGCTGCAGGACCACATGGATGCCGACGAAGCCGGACCCGCCGGTGACCAGAACAGTGCTCATTGCCCAATTTCTCTCGTTGCGCCGGGCCGGCCAATTGGCTCTGCCAGCCTGCTCAAGTCCGCATCTGGACACTATCTCACGAGGGAACAAGTAGAATGGATTTGAGGGCCGGTAGTGGAAGCTGGAGATCCTGTTCGCGCCGATGAACGGCGCGGTTCGTTTCGGCGCGCCGCGCCTGGTCGATCGGCGGCATCACCCAGCACATGCTGACGACGCAGCTGCGCGAGCTCGCGCAGGACGGGCTGGTGTCGCGCACCGCCTTCGCCGAGAAACCGCTTCGCGTGGAATACGGGCTGACGGACGCGGCCTATGGCCAGCTGCCGGCGTTTAAGGAAATATTGAGCTGGTCCGGGCTTTATGGAGATGCGCGCCTTGTAGCGTCTCACGAAGCCTGATTGCAGCGAAACATGATGCTGCTTGATCAGTGTCTGAGCATCCGAACAGATCTCGTTGATGCGACTCGCAAAACGTCCCGCACCTGAAGTGAAGGCTGTTTCTCATGTGAACTCACGTGAGCTCGCAGAAATCTGTTCTAGCTCATTGATCGTGATTCACTTTTCGCGATCGCACGCGTGCGTCGAAGCGCGCGGCGGCAAGCGACAGACAAAATGCCGGTTACGGCGCGAAACCGCGCCTTGAGCCCAAAAACAAAGAGCCGCATCTCTGCGGCTCGGACTCTATTCGTCGCGATAGACCTTCTCGCGTTTCTCGTGGCGCTCCTGCGCTTCCACCGAGAGCGTCGCGATGGGCCGGGCTTCGAGCCGCTTCAACGAGATCGGCTCCCCGGTGTCTTCGCAATAGCCGTAGGTGTTGTCCTCGATGCGCTGGAGCGCGGCGTCGATCTTGGCGATCAACTTGCGCTGGCGGTCGCGGGCGCGGAGTTCGATGGCGCGGTCGGTTTCGGACGATGCCCGATCGGCAAGATCGGGGTGGTTCACGTTCTCCTCCTGCAGAGCCTGCAGGGTGAGCTTGGACTCTTTGAGGATCTCATCCTTCCAGGCGAGGAGCTTCATACGGAAGTACTCCTTCTGCCGGTCGTTCATGAAAGGCTCTTTTTCGGTCGGTCGGTAGTTTTTCAACTTTTCCAAGGGCGGCCTATCTTCTTAAGCAACGACTCGCGAACGGAACGGGGTCCGTTGAGCCGGGGCTTATATAGCTACCCCTTGTGACAGACAATATTTCCTTAACGGCGCGGTTACCGCCCCCAAACCCTTGCACAGGAAGGTTTATCCGGCGGAAGCCCGGGGGCGGCCAACGGCCTAGTAGCCGACCGTGAAACGCTGCCTCGGATGGGCCGGTTTCTCGATCTCATCGGCCATCGCGATGGCGTAGTCGGCGAAGCTGATCCAGCTTTTGCCGTTCGCATCTGCGAGAAGCTGGTCGGTCCCGAGCCGGAACTTGCCCGTTCGCGCCTCCTCGACGAACAATGCCGAGGGCGAGATGAACGTCCAGTTCAGGTCCTTCTCCTGCCGGAGCAGGTCGAGGAACACCCCGCCGGCCTCCGCCTCGGCCTTGTATTGGGCCGGGAAACCAGGGGTCGTGACCAGTTTGATGCCGGGAGCGACTTCCAGGCTACCGGCGCCGCCGACGACCAGATAGCGGCCGACCTTCGAATCCCTGGCCGCGCCGATGAGCTTGTGCGGGTCGCTCGCCAGGAAGTGGACGGAGCTGATGGCAACGTCGTGCCCGGTCCAGAGCTTGGTGAGGCCGGCCTGGTCGAGGACATCTCCCTTGGTCGGTGTGACGTTCGGCAGGCCGGCGATCCTCTCGGGGTTCCGGGCTATGGCGGTGACCACGTGACCACGGCGGGACAGTTCCTTGGTGATCTCCGACCCGGCCCGACCCGAGGCGCCGGCAACTGCGATTTTCATGGAAGGCTCCTTTGCTCTTGGCTTTTAAAGTAACCAATAGTTACTAGATATCGCAAAGAATGCTGGTGTTAAGAGAGCACTTTGTGCTTACTTGATTACACAGGAGTAACCGGCAAGAAGCTGGCCGAGCCAGGCAAGCGCGAGGAACCGAAATGAAACCCAATGTCTATGCTGCCGAGTGCCCGACGCGTCAGATCCTCGATCGCGTCGGCGACAAATGGGCCGTGTTGATCCTGTTGCTGCTGCGCGAGGAGCCGATGCGCTTCAATCAGTTGCGTCGCACGATCGAAGGGATCTCGCAGAAGATGCTGAGCCAGGTTCTCAAGTCGCTCGAACGCGACGGCCTGCTCAAGCGCCACGCCATCGCGACCGTGCCGGTGACGGTGGAGTATTCGATCACGCAGCTTGGCGTGACGCTCGCAGCCGCAGTCGATCCGCTGCGCGATTGGGCCGAAGAGAATCTGAAAGACGTGCTCGCTGCACAGCGCCGCTACGATTCGCAGCAGAAGGAGGAAGCGGCGTAGAGCCGTTCCCCACGCACTCTAGATTACCTGATAATCGTCAGCCCTGCCCGGCCTTCGCGAGTTCGACCTCGACGCGCAGTTCGATCTCGGACAGCACGGAGTCCAGACCGGGATCGCCGGAGGACGATTTCAGGCTTGCGGCCGCATCACGCAGCCGCAACACCGTCGACTTGTCGAGATTGCCGGACAAAAGTCCCATCTTGAGATCGTCAAGGACGTCGAGCGCGGTCTTGCCGCGGGCAACCGAGCGCTTGCGGCGCTCGACCGGATCTTCCTCGATGCCTTGCAGCGCGAGCAGCCCGTCGATGTTGGCGGTGGCCTTGGGTGCGGAGGCGCTACGCGTCTCCTGCGTCGACGAGGTGTCGGGCAGCACGAAGGTGCCGGAGCTCGTTCGCCTGGCCTGGCTGGCCGGCGTTCCGAGCGTGGTGCCATTCGGTCCGTAGATGCGCATCGAAGCAATCCGGGTGATCGATGCGCCACATTCGCCGCCTTATGGTTAACGGGGCGTAAACGGCCCGGCAAAATCTGCCGACACACGGCAGTTTCGCTCCCCATCGCCAACACCGGCTGACACCGGAGGAAACAAATTTACTCAACCTATTCAATCACCTAATCCCCCTGCCCCGGGTTGGCACAGTGCTCGCAAGGAAAGCGTCGGACCAGCTCGTCATGGGAGTGTCGCGGTCGGTCCGAGACGTGAGGAGGCTCGTTCGAGGGCCTTGGGGAGCAGAGGATGCCAGGCGTTCGTTGGGTGAAGATTCTGAGCGGGTTGTTTGCATTGGCCTGTGCCGCGCTGTCGGCGCTGGCGCTCTCGGCTGCCACGGCAAACGCGACCTCGCGCATCAAGGATCTCGCCAATATCGAAGGCGTGCGGCAGAACCAGCTCATCGGTTACGGTCTTGTCGTCGGCCTTAACGGCACCGGCGACACCCTCAACAACATCCCCTTCACCAAGCAGTCGCTGCAAGCGATGCTTGAGCGCATGGGCGTGAACATTCGCGGCGCCACAATCCGTACCGGCAACGTCGCCGCGGTGATGGTCACGGGCAATCTGCCGGCCTTCGCCACGCAAGGCACGCGCATGGACGTCACCGTCTCTGCGCTTGGCGACGCCAAGGATTTGCGCGGCGGCACTCTGCTGGTCACCCCGCTGCTCGGCGCCGACGGCAACGTCTACTCGGTCGCCCAGGGCTCGCTCGCCATCTCCGGCTTCCAGGCCGAGGGCGAAGCGGCCAAGATCGTGCGTGGCGTTCCGACCGTGGGCCGCATCGCCAACGGCGCCATCATCGAGCGCGAGATCGAGTTCGCACTCAATCGCCTGCCGAATGTGCGGCTCGCACTGCGCAATGCCGACTTCACCACCGCCAAGCGCATTGCAGCCGCGATCAACGACTATCTCGGCGTCAAGAGCGCCGAGCCGATCGATCCCTCGACGGTGCAGCTGACGATCCCGCCGGAGTTCAAGGGCAATGTCGTCGCCTTCCTGACCGAGATCGAACAGCTTCAGGTCGATCCGGATCTCGCCGCCAAGATCATCATCGACGAGCGCTCCGGCATCATCGTGATGGGCCGCGATGTCCGCGTCGCCACCGTCGCGGTCGCGCAAGGCAACCTCACGGTCACGATTTCCGAGAGCCCGCAGGTGAGCCAGCCCAATCCGCTGTCGCGGGGCCGCACCGTGGTTACGCCGCGCTCCAGCGTCGGCGTCACCGAGGACGGCAAGAAGTTCGCCGTCGTCAAGGACGGCGTCTCGCTCCAGCAGCTGGTCGACGGCCTCAACGGCCTCGGCATCGGCCCACGCGACCTCATCAGCATCCTGCAGGCGATCAAGGCGGCCGGCGCGATCGAAGCCGACATCGAGGTGATGTGATGCAGACCGGCATGCTCAACACCGCGCGCGTCAACGCCGCCGCTCTCGCCTCGAACCCCGCATTCTCCGTGGAAAGCCGCAACGGCCGGCCCGACTTCGAGCTCGCCGCGGCGCTCCAGAAGGTCTCGCCGCAGCAGCAAGCCAAGGCGCAGAAGACCGCCACCGACTTCGAAGGTATGTTCCTCAACAGCATGTTCGCGCAGATGACCTCAGGCCTGAAGGGCGAAGGCCCGTTCGGCGACACGCCCGGCACCGGCGTCTGGCGCTCGATGCTCACCGAGCAATATTCCAAGAACTTCGCCAGCGCCGGCGGCGTCGGCATTGCCCGCGACGTTTACCGTACCCTGATCATGCAGCAGGCCAAAACCACTCTGCGTACGGCATAAGGTCAAACGAGATGAACCACTTCAACGCGTCACGTCAGCCGATGCCTGTGCAGCGTGCAAACCCGAGCGAGAGCGCTGCGGCACGCAAGCTCGCCGAGGACCTGATGGATGCGATGAGCGCCCTTCTCGGCCTGATCGAGCGCGAGACCGAACTGGTCCGCGCCGGCAAGGTCCGTGAGGCGATGACGATGGAAGGCAAGAAGCAGGAGCTGTCGAAGCGCTACGTCGGCGCCGTCGGCGAGTTGAAGGCGAACCAGGACAAGCTGGCGAAATCCGCGCCCGAGTTGCTCTCGACGCTGCACCGGCACCATGACGCCTTCCGCGCCATGCTTCAGGTCAACCTCACCGTACTTGCGACCGCGCATGCAGTCTCGGAAAGCGTTGTGCGTGGCGTCAACGCGGAAATCCAGAAGCGCAACGTGCCGAACACCTATACGGCCGCAGGACGCCGCGCGGCACCCGGCCCGCGTCACATCACGCCCCTCGCGGTCAGCCGCACGCTCTGAGCAAACGCGAAAACTGTCTGCAATTTTATGAAAAACCGCGCGGCAAAAGCTTCGCGCGGTTAGCCACGTTTCCTTACCGGGTATTCAATCCTGGTGTTCCATTGTTGCGTATTGAGAGGGGTTGGGATTTGACTCACGCAAGGCAACCAGGAGGCTGCCATGAGTACAGATTTCAGCATCAGGCCGGTGGGGATACCGGCCCCGGTACAGATCGTAACGACGTCGAATTCGGCGGCGAACGATGCTGTACAAACCGATTTGCCGGTGAGCCAGACGGTCGCCGCGAGCGATACGATTGCGGCCGCGGGCAATAATGATTTGCAGGGTAACGCGAATATCGCGCGCCAAGTCGTGTTCGACCAGGCGTCCGCGTCCATGGTCTTCCAGGTCGTCAATGAAAATACCGACGCGGTGGTCAACCAGTTCCCCGACGAGGCGATGCTGCGCCGGCGAGCCTATTTCCACGCACTGGATTTGAAGTCGGAGCCCCCGCGTCCGCTCAACACGGACCTCAGCGCCTGAAGGCACCTTCGTTTCAGCTATCGAGCTTGGCCTGCGCGGTATCGAGGTAGCTCGAGCCTGTCGCGGGATCCGTGACGACGTTCTTGATCTGCGCCACGCCGGTGTTCGTCAACGTGAACTTCGTGTTGCCGAAGCGGAACGAGGCGTCCTTGATCAACACCTGCTGATATTGCGAGGTCCCGTCGCTCTGATAGTGGATCTGCGCGCGGAAGCCGTTGACCTGCGAGATGTCGAGCGAGAATTTCTTGCCGTTGGCGTAGGTGCCGGTCCAGTTGCCCTGGTAGAGCGACGAGTCGACCGGAACGTATTTGGACGAACCCTTGGTGCTCGACAGCGTGTTCGACTTATACGTGGACGACAAGATGCTCATGATGTCGGACATCACGAGTCTCCATCACGGGCGGCCGGAAAGGCCGGCAGCGATGTTGCGATTGATCTCGATCAGCGGACGGAAGTGATCGAACTGCGGGCTCATCTGCAGCGCCGCGGTCTGGCTCAGCACGAACACGCTGATGTTGGCGATCTTCTGCCGGACGTCGAGCGGCTGGGGGTTGTTCTCGCGCATCGCTTCGCTGAGGAAGATGGTCCAGAGCTTGCGATTGAACATCAGCGCCTGGGTGGTCTGCTCGCTGAACGGATCGGCGGCGTTGATCGCGTCCTGCAGCTTGTTGGCGGCCTTCAGCAAGGTCTGCGCCTCAACGTCGCGAGGAGATGCGGTGGTCGTAGCAACACGCGCGTAGGCCGAGGCAGCGGAATTCGACATCAATCACACCTTGAAAGCTTCCTAGCCCGTTGAACGGACTTAAGGATTTCTTTCCCAACCCTATGCATCACCGCTTAAGATTTGCTTACATGTGCGCTTGGAAGCTCTCCGGAATATTACGGGTCGCTTCGTGAGCGCGAGGATAGATGCGCAGGATGCCGGCTGTAAATTTGCACTGCATCATGCACGTCGATCGCAGCTAACCTTGTCTTAGCGGACTCCCTCAAAACAACGGCGGGGCTAAGCCCCGCCGCGACTCGTCGGCCGGCGACCTCGCGGCGAATTACTTGAGCAGCTGCAGCACGCTTTGCTGCGACTGGTTCGCCAGCGACAGCGCGGAGACCGCGATCGACTGACGGGTCGACAGCGCCTGGCTGTTGGCCGCTTCCTCGTTGGTATCGGCGAGCGTCAGGTTGGACGAGCCGGTCTGCAGCACGTTGATCAGGTTCTTCGAGAAGTCCTGGCGCACCTGCACGATGGACAGGTTCGAACCGAGGCTCGAACCTTCCGAGCGCAGCGTGCTGGACGCAGCATTCAGGCTCTGCAGGACCTTGTTGGTCGCGCCGTTGTCGATGAAGTCGGTGCCGGGAACCAGATTGCTGAGGCCGAGACCCGCCGCGTTGAACACCACGCCGTTGATGCCGAGCGTGGAGCTGCCGGTCTCGTTGAACACCAGCTTCAGCGTGTCGCCGTTCAGCAGGTTGACACCATTGAAGGAAGAGTCCTGCGAGGTCGTGTCGATCTGCGCCAGGATGTTGTTGAACTGGCTGACCAGGCTCGAACGCGCGGTCTGCGCCACGGGGTCCTGCACCGGCGGCTGCGCGGTGGTGAAGGCGAGCACGCCGGTCAGCGTACCGCCGACCGTACCGCCAGCGGTCGACGAACCGAGCGTCGAGGATGCGTATTCGTTGACGGTGGTCACCGTCAGCACGCCGTTGGCGTCGATCGTCGCGGTCAGGTGGTTGGCCTGAAGCTGGACGTTGAGCTGGTCGAGTGTCTTGACCGTGCCGTTGGTGCCGTCGCCGAAGGTGACGTTGACCGGCGTGCCGCCGTTGAAGGAGGTAAAGGTCAGGGTCTTGCCACTGACGCCGCCGACGCCTGATTTGCGCGCCGCGCTGAACGCCGTCGCCGTTCCGGTATTGCCGCTGAGGCCGAAGGCGCTCAGCGCGTTGCCGGTGCCGGTGATCGAGAGGTCTGCGTTGATGCCGGTCGAGATCGCCAGCTGGCCGCTCGAATTCACCGACGAGGGGATCTGGCCCGAGGTGGTGCCGAGCGTCGCGGTGCCGTTGAAGAGGCTGGCGGTCTTCACGCCGGTGGCCAGGTCGATCGAATTGAGCAGGTCGGTCAGGTTCGCGCTCTGCAGATAGACCGTCGAGTTGCCGTTGCCGTCGGTGACGACGTTGCCGTTGACGCCAAAACCGTTGGCCACGCTGGCGGCAGATTGCGGCGTCTGCGCGTTCTTGAAGGTGATGGTGTGGCCGTCGACGTTCAGGGTCGAGCCGTCCTGCACCAGCGAACCCAGCGAGCCCGCAGTGGTCGAGCGGTTCGCGGTGATGCTGGCATTGCCGGCGCCCGTCGCCGACGTCAGGCCGAGGGCATGGAGGAAGTCGGCCTTGCCGGCGACGGACAGATCGGCGCCGGTCGAGCTCTTCAGGGTGATGGCGCCGCCTGCACTAATGGAGGATGGCGTCTGGATCGTGCCGACTGTCGCGCCGCTGGTCGCGATCGTGGCCGCACCGGCGCTGATTGTCGCGGTCCTGACGCCGCTGGCGAGGTCGATCGCGCTGAGCACGTCGTTGACGGTCGCCTTGGGCGCGGCCGCCGTTCCCTCATAGACGATCGAATTGCCGTTGCCGTCGGTCGCAATGGTTCCGCTGGCGTTGAGGCCCCAGCCGGTCGGCTGCGTCGTCGGCGCGGGCCCGGTGCGGAAGGTGACGGTCTTGCCGTTCACAGTGATGGTGTCGCCATCCGCAGGCGGCGTGCTGAACTGGGTGGATGTGGTGGTGCCGAGCAGCGTGTCGGTGCCGGCGAGCGCAGTGCTGCCGTCGGCGGCGGTCACGGTGCCGCCGACCAGGGTGCCGGCGGTGGAACCGAGCGAGGCGCCGAGCGCAGCAGCCGCCGTCACCGGCGTGACACCGCCGGCCGCACCGGTGTAGAGCACGTTGCTGTTGGCGGTCGCGCTCGCATACGAGGTCGTGCCGCGCAGATCCGCCGGCGTAGCACCGGGGATCGTGGTCGAGACGTTGGACTTGGTGGAATAGCCGACCGTGGTCTGCAGCGCCTGGTTGGCGATCGATTTTGCGCTGTCGATCAGCTTCTGCAGCGAGGTGATGCCGGTATTGGCCGCCTGGAGCACCTGCACGCCGTTATTGATGCCATCCAGCAGGTTGCTGATGTCGCTTGCCCGGTTGTCCAGCCCCTGCGCCGTGAAGAAGTTGGTGGGATTGTCGAGCGCCGTGTTGACCTTCTTGCCGGTCGACAGCCGCTCCTGCGTCGTGGCCAGCAAGTCGGCCGTCGACTGCAGCGACAACAGGTTCTGGCGAACGGACGCCGAGAGAACGATGTTGGACATTGGCTAGTCTTCCTCTTGAACCGGATACGAATCGGCCGCGCAGGTCTGGAAGCGGGCTTTTGTCCAGTTTTAGGACCTGTCCTTTAAAGTATGGTTAACGCCGGTTTAAGGGATAGGGTTAATGGGCCGTAAACGCCCTTCGCTGTCTCCAAACACACAAAAGGACGGCGGGGCAAAAGCCCCGCCGCCCGGTTTTATTAAGTAATTTCAGCCGCTTATTAGCGGAGCAGCTGGAGCACGCTCTGCTGCGAGGTGTTGGCCAGCGACAACGCGGAGACCGCGATCGACTGGCGGGTCGACAGCGCCTGGCTGTTCGCCGCTTCGACGTTGGTGTCGGCCAGCGTCAGGTTCGACGAGCCGGTCTGCAGCACGTTGATCAGGTTCTTGTTGAAGTCCTGGCGGATCTGCACCACCGAGAGGTTCGAACCCAGCGCCGACGCTTCCGAGCGCAGCGTGCTCGACGCGGAGTTCAGGTTGGTCAGCACGCGGTTGGAAGCCGCGTTGTCGATGAAGTCGACACCGACCGTCAGCGCGGCGAGGCCCAGACCCTTGGAGTTGTAGGTCACGCCGGTGATGTTCAGGCTCGACTTGCCGGTCTCGTCGAACACCAGCTTGAGCTGGTCGCCGTTCAACAAATTGACGCCGTTGAACGAGGAGTCCTGCGAGGTCGTATCGATCTGGTTCAGGATGTTGTTGTACTGAGACACCAGGTTCGCACGGGCTGTCTGCGCAACCGCATCCTGGACGGGGGTGGAAGCCGTCGAGAAGGTCAGCGCCGAGGTCAGCGTGCCGCCGATCGCGCCGCCGGCGACGGTCGATCCGATCGTCGAGGACGCATAGTCGTTGGACGCGGTGATGGTGAGCCGGCCGTTGGCGTCGATCGTGGCAGACAGGTTGTTGGCCTGCAGCGCGTTGTTGAGCTGATCGAGCGTCTTGACCGTGCCGTTGGTGCCGTCGCCGAAGGTGACGTTGACCGCCGTGCCGCCGTTGAAGGAGGTGAAGGTCAAGGTCTTGCCGGCGATGCCGCCGATGCCCGAAGTGCGGGCCGCGGTGAACGCGGTCGCCGTGCCGGTGTTACCTGCAAGGCCGAGCACGGCGAGAGAGTTGCCGGTGCCGGTGATCGACAGGTCCGCATTGACGCCGGTGGACAGCTTGAGCTGGCCGGAGCTGTTGATCGTCGACGGAGCCTGGCCAACCGCAGTGGCAAGCGTACCGCCGCCGCTGCCGTTCAGCGCGAAGGTCTGCACGCCAGTCGCGAAGTCGATCGCCTTCAGCACGTCGCTGATCGAGCCGGTCTGGAGGTAGACCGTCGAGTTGCCGTTGCCGTCGGTCAGGACGTTGCCGCTGACACCGAAGCCGGACGGAACCGCCGGAGCGTTGGACGAGCCGGGGACCGGCGCGTTCTTGAAGGTGATGATGTGGCCGTCGACGTTCAGCGTCGAACCGTCCTGGAGCAGCGATCCCAGAGAAGATGAGCTGGTCGCGCGGGCCGCGGAGACCGTCGCGTTCCCGCCACCCGTCGCGGTCGTGAGACCGAGCTCGTGCAGGAAGTCGGCATTGCCAGTCACCGACAGATCCGCACCGGTCGAGCTCTTGAGCGTCACGACACCGGCGGCAGCGGTCGACGGCGATGCGGCGGAGGCCGCGCCGATGGTCGCAGCGCCCGCGGTGATCGTCGAAGTCTTGACGCCGCTGGCGAGATCGATCGCCGTGAGGACGTCACTGACAGTCGCGAGCGGCGCCGAGCTGGTGCCGAGATAGACGGTGGTGTTGCCGTTGCCGTCGGTGACGAGGTGGCCGCTGACGCCCGAGCCGGTCGGAACAGCGCTCTGGGCCGGAGCCGTACCGGCACGGAAGGTGATGGTCTTGCCGTTCACCGTCAGCGTGTCGCCGTCAGCGGGCGCCGTGGCCAGCGCGCTGGACGTGGTGGTGCCGAGCAGGGTGATCGCACCCGTCAAGGCCGTCGAGCCGTCGGCTGCGTAGGACGTACCGGTGCTCACGGCCGAGGCCTGGGCCGCGCCCAGCGTCGTCGCGCCGCTCGCAGCAGTCGCGCCGCCCGCCGCGCCGTCATACAGCACGTTGCTGGCTGCGGTCGCGCTGGCGAAGGAGGTCGTGCCACGCAAATCGGCCGAGGTCGCACCGGAGATCGTGGTGGAGACGTTGGACTTGGTGGAGTAGCCGACCGTGGTCTGGAGCGCCTGGTTGGCGATCGACTTGGCGCTGTCGATCAGCTTCTGCAGCGAGGTCAGGCCGGTGTTGGCAGCCTGCAACACCTGCACGCCGTTGGCGATGCCATCGAGCAGGTTGTTGATGTCGCTGGCGCGGTTGTCGAGCGACTGGGCGGTGAAGAAGTTGGTGGGATTGTCCAGGGCCGAGTTGACGCTCTTGCCGGTCGACAGACGGTTCTGTGTGGTGGCGAGAAGATCAGCAGTGGACTGGAGAGAGAGCAGGTTCTGGCGAACCGACGCAGAGAGAACAATACCGGACATGACTCTTACCCTTCTGGCTTACGCGTCTTCGTTCGATCGCTTCTGGATCGAGTGACGGCCACAGGGTGCGCCAACATGGCTAATAAAGGGTGAAACGTGGCTCGCTGTCATAAGCGCCGGTTCACCATAAACCATTGTGGCGCACTGGCACGCGTCGCAATCCGCCTGAAATCGCTCGCGATTTTTCTCGCTTACTCCCCGTTAACCATAACCGCTGGTTACTTTTACGATCCCTCCTCGCTTCCCCCAATACCGATTGGCGCGCAAAAAAGCGGCGGGGCCGAAGCCCCGCCGCCGTGTCCTGCTTACGATGTCAGCCGCTATTAGCGGAGCAGCTGCAGCACGCTCTGCTGCGACTGGTTGGCCAGCGACAGCGCGG
>NZ_JAFCLG010000026.1 GCF_018129685.1 Bradyrhizobium manausense | reverse complement strand
GCCCTCATTGCTGTCGCCAGGAAGCTGCTGACCATCCTCAACGCCATGCTGCGCGACCGAAAAATCTATAAGGTCGACCATCAACATAACAGTTGCCGGCCTTCGCCGGGACGACGTTGTGGAGAGAGCGCTGGCCGCTTGCGCCTTACGCCGCCTGAGCCTTTTTCTCGTCCCGCAGTTGCCGACGCAGGATCTTACCGACATTGGTTTTCGGCAGATCGGCGCGGAACTCGATATGCCTGGGCACCTTGTAGCCGGTGAGTTGCTCGTGACAAAACTTGATCAAGGCTTCCGCCGTAAGATTCGGGTCCTTCTTGACCACAAAGGCCTTCACCGCCTCGCCCGATTTGGAGTCGGGGATGCCGATCACGGCGCATTCGAGCACGCCCGGATGGCTTGCGATCACTTCCTCGATCTCGTTCGGATAGACGTTGAAGCCGGAGACCAGGATCATGTCCTTCTTGCGGTCGACGATCTTGGTATAGCCCTTCTCGTCCATGATGCCGATGTCGCCGGTGCGGAAATAACCGTCCGCCGTCATCACCTTCGCCGTCTCCTCCGGCCTGTTCCAGTAGCCCGACATCACCTGCGGGCCCTTGGCGCAGATCTCGCCCGGCTGGCCGAGCGGCACTTCGTTGCCGTCGTCGTCGCGGATCGAGATGTAAGTCGACGGCACGGGGATGCCGATGGTGCCGTTAAACTCGGCATTGGTCGCGGTGTTGCAGGTCAGCGTCGGCGAGGTCTCCGACAGGCCATAGCCTTCCGCAATCGAGCAGCCCGTGATCGCTTTCCACTGCTCGGCGACCGGACGCTGCACCGCCATGCCGCCGCCGTTGGAGATCTTCAGCTTGGAGAAATCGAGCTTCTTGAAATCGGGATGGTGCATCAGGCCGTTGTAGAGCGTGTTGACGGCCGGGAAGCTGTTGACCTGGTACTTCGCCAGCTCTTTCACGAAGCCGGCGATGTCGCGCGGATTGGGGATCAAGAGATTGCAGCCGCCGGCGCGCACCGCGAGCAAGTAGCAGGCCGTCAGCGCGAAGATGTGATAGAGCGGCAGCGCGCAGACGATCATGAGCTGGTCGACATGGGGCGGCGCGGCCATTGCCGGCTGCAGCCAGGCGTCGTTCTGCAGCACGTTGGCGACGATGTTGCGGTGGAGCAGGGTGGCGCCTTTGGAGACGCCGGTGGTGCCGCCGGTATATTGCAGGAAGGCGACGTCGCCGGGTGACAGTTTTGGCTTGTTGAAGGTCTGGCCACGTCCGGCCGCGAGCGCGTCGTTGAACGACACCGAGCCCGGCAGCGACCACGCCGGCACCATCTTCTTGACGCGGCGGACGACGAGATTGACGATCACGCCCTTGAAGCCAAGCAGATCGCCCATGCTGGCGACGATGACATGCTTGACCGGCGTCTTGGCGATCACCTGCTCGACGGTGTGGGCAAAGTTCTCCAGCACGATGACGGCTTCGGCGCCGGAATCCTTGAGCTGATGCTCGAGTTCGCGCGGGGTGTAGAGCGGGTTGACGTTGACCACCGCAAAACCGGCGCGCAGCACGGCGGCGGTGGCGACCGGATATTGCAGCACGTTCGGCATCATGATCGCGACGCGCGCGCCGCGCTGCAGGCCGCGTCCCTGCAGGTAGGCTGCGAGCGCCAGCGACATCTGGTCGAGGTCGCGATAGGTGATCGCCTTGTCCATGCAGATGAACGCCTTGCGGTCGGCGAACCTGGCAAAACTCTCCTCGAGGAGGTCGACCAGCGATGCGTATTGCGTCGGCTCGATATCAGCGGGCACGCCGGGCGGATATTGCTTGAGCCAGATGCGCTCCATGGAAACTCCCCTCTCTTGACATCAGAGCCCGTTGTGTCTCGGGCTTGCCTCATTATCAGCAGTATTGTGCCTGACGGATCGGCTGGCAAGCGGTCGAGGCTTAGGGCAAAGGCCGGAGAGTGGCTACTGGAATCGTCGCAACGCGCTGCCGCAGGTGCGAAGTGCGGGCGGAGCTCAAAGGGCCTGGAGCGTTAACCTAGCTGTTGTTGGGCGCGGGCTTCGGCGCGGGTTTCGTCGCAGCCTTGGGCTTGGCCGGCTTCGCCGCCTGATCGCCGCTTGCTGCCGGCTTGTCCGCAGGCTTGGCTGCCCCGTCGGGCTTGGCCGCGGCATGCTTGCTAGCTGCCGGTTTTGCATCACCCTTGGCCGTTGCGTCCGGCTTGCCGTCCGGTTTGGCGGCCGCGGGCTTGGCCGCCGCGGTTTTGGCGTCGCTGCCGGCGTCGGGCTTCTTGGCGACGCGCGACTTCTTCCCACGCGCCTTTGGCGTCGCCTGCTGGTCGGTGTCGGCCGCGACCGCCGCGACCAGCGCCGCGCCGCTGCGGGTCGGGCCGGTATAGACCACCACGGGTTCCGCGGCCGCCGGTGCCGAAGCCATCAGCTCGGATGCCTTCATCAGCGGCGGCTGGAGGCCTGCGGTGAAGAACGTCACCGGAGCCGCGCCGCCGGTCAAGGCGCCGGATCCGCCGCCGCTGCCATTCGTCGCGATCAACGCATCGTCGTCGTCGCTGGCGGGACGCTTGCGGTGACCGCCGCACATCTCCTCGCGCAGGTTCGGCGGCGACGCGTCGACCGGCACGAGGTTCTCGACGGTGCCGAGCGAGGGACGCAACCACGACAGACCGTCCTGGCTGAAGCCGCGCTCGAGCAGCTGGGCCGCCTTCACCGCGCGCGCGGTGCCGGAGCTGGCGCCGAGCACCACCGCGATCAGGCGCCGGCCGTTGCGGGTGGCTGAGGCCACGAGGTTGTAGCCGGAGGCGCAGATGAAGCCGGTCTTGAACCCGTCGGCGCCGGGATAGCGGCCGATCAGCTTGTTGAAATTGCCGGTGACGCGCTTGCCGAAGCGGATCGCGGGGATGTGGACGAAGTACTCGTATTCCGGCAGATCGCGCAGGAACGAGCGGGCGAGAATACCGAGGTCGCGCGCCGAGGTAACGTGCCCGTCCGCGGGAAGACCGTTGGGATTGACGTAGTTGGTCTGCGTCATGCCGAGCTTCTTCGCGGTGTCGTTCATCATGTCCGAGAAGCCGTCGACCGAGCCGCCGACGCCTTCGGCGAGCACCACGGCCATGTCGTTCGCCGACTTGACCATCATCATCTTCAGCGCGTTGTCGACGGTGAGCTGTGTTCCCGGACGCAGGCCCATCTTCGAAGGCGATTGCGAGGCCGCCGTCGGCGACACCGTCAGCAGCGTGTCGAGCGTGATCTTGCCGTCCTTCACCGCCTTCAGCGTCACATAGGCGGTCATGATCTTGGTGACGGAGGCCGGATACCAGGGGATGGTCGCGTTCTCTGCCTGCAGCACCTTGCCGCTATCGGCTTCGATCAGCAGCAGCGCTTCGGCATTGGCGGCACACGGAGCAACAAGCGCACCGGTGGCGAGCGTCGCAGCGAAGAGGTTGAACAGGGATTTGCGAAGCAGCGGTCGAAAGGCGTGCACTATCCGATTCCGGTCCTTGGAGATCCGCCTGATGCGGACGGCTCTCGTGATCTGATGTTCGGTTCTGAAATCCAGCGCCGCCGCTCGCGGCAGCGCAAACCTATACCGGCTCGTGCGTCGATCATAGGGGTTTCCGCCGCGTATTCCGCAATGAAATAGGCTGAATTTCGACGGTGTTACGGGGACTTGACGGCGGCGGAAGCAGCCTCCGCGGCACTCACGCTGGCCCGTGCAGTTGCTTGAGCGGTTTCCTGCACCATGAACTGGGCCTTGGCGAGCTCGGCGAAATGGCCGCCCTTGGCCACGAGTTCATCGAAAGTTCCGCTTTCGATCACCCGTCCGTTCTCGAACACCAGGATCCGCGTGGCATTGCGGATGGTGGAGAGGCGGTGGGCGATCACGAAGGTGGTGCGGCCCTTCATCACTTCGTCGAGAGCGGCGTTCACCCTGGCCTCGGTGACGGCATCGAGCGCGGAGGTCGCCTCGTCCAGGATCAGGATCGGCGGGTCCTTCAGCAGCGCGCGCGCGATCGACAGTCGCTGCCGCTCGCCGCCGGAGAGCATGCGGCCGCGCTCGCCGGCATTGGTTTCGAAGCCGCCGCTGCGCTCGATGAATTCGATCGCCTGTGCGCGCTCGGCCGCCTTGCGCATCTCGGCCTCGGTCGCGTCAGGCTTGCCGACACGCAAATTCTCCGCGATCGAGCGGTTGAACAGAAGCGCTTCCTGGAAGACGACGCCGATGTTTCGCCGCAGCGATGTCAGCGTCACGCCGCGCACGTCCATGCCGTCGATCCTGATGAAGCCGGATTGCGGATCGAAGGCGCGATGCAACAGCGCGATCGCGGTCGACTTGCCGGCGCCGGTCGGGCCGACCAGCGCGATGGTCTGGCCGGGCAGCGCGGTGAAGGAGAGGTCCTCGACCGCCGGCCGCTTGCCGTCGTAGGAGAAGGTGACGTCGTTGAACTCGACGAGGCCGGAGAGCCGACCGGCATCGATCGCATCCGGTCGATCGTGCACCGCGGGCACCGCGTCGAGCACATTGAAGAACTCGCGCAGGCGCGGGGCTTCCATGAACACGTTGTTGACGAAGCCGACGACCTGCTCCAGTTTCTGGATCAGCAGGGTCGCAAAGCTCACGAACATCACGATCTCGCCGACCGAGGTCAGGCCCTGGTCGTGCAGCGCGATGCCGAGGGTGAAGATCGCGAGCACGGTGATGGTGGTGGAGGCGCGCGTGATCACGGTGACCAGCGCCCACCACGACAGCACCGGCATTTGCGCGGCGAGCAGCTGGTCGGCGACGGAGCGCAGTCCCTTTACCTCGGATTCGACGCGGACAAAGCTTTGCACCAGCGCGACATTGCCGAGCGCATCGGAGGCGCGGGCGGAGAGCTCGCTGTAATGCTCCTCGACCGCCATCTGCATGCCGAAGGTCCGGCGTACGACGAACGTCGTCAGCGCGGTGAAGACGATGCAGAGCACGAATAGCAGGACCGCCATCCGCCAGTTCAGATAGAGCGACAGCGGCAGCAGCACCACGACGGATAGGATCGCGGCAAAATGCTCGCGAAAGAAGCCGAGCCAGAGCCGCCACAGCGCGTCGGTGCCGTTGAGCATCACCTTCATCAGCCGGCCGGAGTGGGTGCCGGAGTGGAAGGTCAGCGGTAGCTGCAGGATGTGCTCGAAATAGCTGGTCAGCACCGCCTGGCGCTGGCGGTGGGACAGCCGGTCGGCCTGCAGGGCCACGAGCGCGCTGCAGGCGATGGTGAACAGTCCGAACGCGACCCACGCCATCAGGAACGGCCAGGCCGAGCTCGAACCTGCGACGGTCTTGCCGGAGAGGACGTCGACGATCCGGCCGAACAGCACGGGTTCTGCGAATTGCGAGCCGGCCAGCAGCAGATTGGCGAATGCCAGCAGCCAGCCGAGCCGCGCCTCCTTGCCGAGCAGTTCGAGAACACGGGTGTAGAGGCTGAACATGGACATGAGGCAGGCGCTGATCCAGGCAGGCGGCGTGACGAGGGGACCACATTTTAAGCAGGGATCGCAGGCGAGATACAGCGGAAGCTTTTGCGATCTTTGGCTGAGCCGGCTCCTGACAAGGGCTTGTCTGGATCAGGCGCGCCTGCATCGTCGAACCTGAACAGAGGATGAGCGGCGCTTGCGTCACGATTACGCAATTCCGTTCAGCTTGTGTTGGGGTTGGGGAACCCAACATGGGATGCGGGTGTTGGAAGATACGAGCCTGTCTCGTACGCACCAATATTAAGGTCCCAAGGAGGGTCCAGATCATGTTTGGCCGATTTTCGAAGTTTGCGGGCGGCAAGGCCGTCCTTGCCACCGTCGCGGTGCTGGCGCTGACCAGTGCCGCTCCCACCGCATCGTACGCCGGCGGCCGCCACTGGCATGGCGGCGGCGGTGCAGCTGCGGTCGCGGCTTTTGCCGCCATCGGCACCGGCCTTGCGATCGCCGCGAGCCGTGACTCCTATGCCTATGACGCTCCGGCCTATTACGGCGGCGGGCCGGTCTATTACGATGAAGGCCCGGCCTATTACCCCAGCCCGAGCTATCACTACAGCACCAGCCGCGAATACCCGGGCAATGGCAATGTCGGCCGGGATCCCTTTGCCAGCTGCAGCCGAGGCGGCGCCGGTTGCTGGTAGGTCGTTGACCACGACAGGCCGGCGCGCTTGTGGCGCCGGCCTGTTTTGTCTTTTATTCTCAAGCGTTAACGCGCTCGCCATTTGTTTAGAGTAGTTTTGAGTGCATGAGTGATTCGCTTGAGCGGCTATATCTGGCTGTGCTCGCGGCCAGAGATCTTGATCCGGCAACATCGCGCACCGCCCGGCTGTTTCAGCGTGGGCCCTCCAAAATGGCGAAGAAGCTGGCCGAAGAGGCGATCGAGGTCGTGATCGATGCGGTCAACGGCGACCGGGAGGCCGTCGTCCGGGAAAGCGCCGATCTGCTCTACAATCTCACCGTGCTCTGGGCATCCGCCGGCGTGCGCCCCGACGACGTCTGGCGTGAAATGTCACGCCGTGAAGACATGCTGGGCATTGCCGAAAAGCTGCCGAAGTCGCCAATGAAACTGCCCAAAGTCGCGTCACCGAGCATCTCGTCCCGGCGGCCTTTTGTCGCGCTCGAAGGCCGCGCTGCGCGGAAACGGCACTAAACCGTCACAAAACTCGCGATGGACAAATCCGTCCCATGGTGCTTCATCGCGGCGCCATGCTGAAACGTATCTACGACTGGTGCATCGACGCCGCCCACAAGCCCTACGCGCTCTGGATCATGGGTGCCGTGGCTTTCGCCGAAAGCTCCTTCTTTCCCGTTCCCCCTGACGTGATGCTGATCCCCATGTCGCTGGCGCGTCCGCAGCGCGCTTGGCTCTATGCCGCGATCTGCACGGTCACCTCGGTGGTCGGCGGGCTGCTCGGCTATGCCATCGGTGCGCTGCTATTCGACTCGGTCGGCCATTGGCTGATCCAGGCCTATGGCCTCGGCGACAAGGTCGACGCCTTCCGCGCCTCTTACGCCGAGTGGGGCGCGGTGATCATCCTGCTCAAGGGCCTGACGCCGATCCCCTACAAGCTCGTCACCATCACCTCGGGCTTTGCCGGCTACAATCTCGTTCTCTTCGTCCTGTGCTCGATCGTTGCGCGCGGCGGCCGTTTCTTCATCGTGGCGATCCTGCTCAACCGCTATGGCGACTGGATCCGCGAGCGGATCGAGCGGCATCTCGGGTTGTGGGTGGCCCTCGGAGCCGCCGTGCTGGTGCTCGGCTTCGTGGTGGCGATCAAGCTGATCTAGGTGTCCTGGCGCTTTGCCGCCGCGTCGCGTTCGGATACGGTTGCCCTCATGATGGTTCGATCCGGCAATCCGGCGCTGCGGTTCGGGACGCTGATATCAGCAGCGCTTCTGCTCCTGCTCGGTGCCGGCGCGACCGGTTCGGCGCAATCGGCCCCGCCATCGCTCGGCTTGCAGGAGCAGGGACCGCAGGCCGCGCCGCCGCCTTCGCCGCCCCCCGCATCAGGGCCGCCGGCGGGTGACGACAATCCCGGGCTGATCCACGAAATGGGCAAGCTGTTCGACAAGCTGCCCTCGATCCTGCCGCCGATCAAAAGCCCCGCCGAGACCATGAATGATCTGTCGCGCCTGGCGCGGCCGTCGACCATGGTCTCCGGCCGTGCGGCCTGTCCGGTTTCGCCGAGCGGCGGCCCCGACTGCAAGCTCGCCGCCAACCAGCTCTGCCAGAGCAAGGGCTACAAGGAAGGCAAGAGCCTCAACACCGATTCCGCCGAGAAGTGCTCGGCCAAGGTTCTGATTCCCGGCCGGCAACGTAAACCTGACGATTGCCGCACCGATACCGTCGTCACCAGCGCGCTGTGCCAGAACTGATGCGACGACGCGCGCGAGCAGCAAGGAGCGCCCATGAGCCGCTACGAGCAGGACTTCCTCGGACAGCGTGAGATCGCCGACGACATCTATTACGGTGTCCAGACCATCCGGGGGAAGGAGAACTTCCACATCACCGGCATTCCGATGAACCAGGAGCCTTACTTCGTGAAGGCGCTTGGTTACGTGAAGAAGGCCGCGGCGATGGCCAATCGCGATCTCGGCGCGATCGACGCCAAGGTGGCCGATGCGATCGTCCTCGGCTGCGACCGCGTCATCGCCGGCGACATGATGGATCAGTTCGTCACCGACTTCATCCAGGGCGGCGCCGGCACCTCGACCAACATGAATGCCAACGAGGTGATCGCCAACCTCGCGCTGGAATCGCTCGGCTTCAACAAGGGCGACTATCAGCACGTCAGCCCAAACGACCACGTCAACTACGGCCAGTCCACCAACGACACCTATCCGACCGCGTTTAGGCTCGCGCTGATCCTGCGGCTCGAGAGCTACATGACGGCGCTGCGCCAGCTCCAGGAGGCGTTCTTTGCCAAGGGCCGCGAATTCGAGCGCGTGCTGAAGATGGGCCGCACGCATCTGCAGGATGCGGTGCCGATGTCGTTGGGCGCCGAATTTCGCGGCTGGGGCACCACGATCGGCGAGGAGGTCGATCGCATCTCCGAAGCGCGCGCACTGCTGCGCGAGATCAATCTCGGCGCCACCGCGATCGGCACCTCCGTCACCGCGGCGGCCGGCTATCCCAAGCTCGCGGTCCGGCATCTCAGCGCGCTGACCGGCGTCGACTTCATCCTCGCCGGAGATCTCGTCGAGGCGACCTCGGACACCGGCGCCTATGTGCAGCTCTCCGGCGTGCTGAAGCGCACGGCGAGCAAGCTGACCAAAATCTGCAACGACATCCGTCTGCTGGCCTCCGGCCCGCGCGCCGGCTTCAACGAGATCAATCTGCCGCAATTGCAGCCGGGCTCATCGATCATGCCGGGCAAGGTCAATCCTGTGATTCCCGAGGTCGTCAATCAGACCAGCTTCCTCGTGATCGGGCTCGACACCACGGTGACGCTGGCGGCAAGCGCCGGCCAGCTCCAGCTCAACGTGATGGAGCCGGTGATCTCGTTCGCGCTGTTCTTCTCGATCCGCACCATGGAGCGCGCGGTCAACAGCCTGCGCGAGAATTGCGTCGTCGGCATCACCGCCAACGAGGAGCACACCCGCAACATGGTGCTGAACTCGCTCGGCATCGTCACCGTGCTCAAGCCGCTGCTCGGCTACAAGCAATGCGCCGAGATCGCGCGCGAGGGTTACAAGACCGGCAAGTCGCTGCACCAGATCGTGGTGATCGAACGCAAGCTGCTGACGCAGGAGAAGTGGGACGAAATGTTCTCGTTCGAGCGGCTGATCAACCCGGATTTGGTGGGGTAGGGCCGTCATTCCGGGGCGACGCGTAGCGTCGAACCCGGAATCCATCGGGCCATAGCGGGAATAGCGAAATGGATTCCGGGCTCGCGCCAAATGGCGCGCCCCGGAATGACAGAAGCAGGAATTCCGCGCGTTGGAATTGCGGTAGCGGCGTCCGCCTCGGCGTGAAAACGCAATACTTGACAGTGGAAAGATTGCCTTGTTGGTATGGTCCCAACCTCTCATGCGTCTGCCAGCAAAGGATCGCGCCGCAATGTCCATGCCTGCTCTGTTCAAGGGACGCCTGTCGATCCCCGTGATCGGTTCGCCGCTCTTCATTATCTCGGTGCCCGACCTCGTGATCGCACAGTGCAAGGCGGGCGTGGTCGGCTCGTTCCCGTCGCTGAACGCGCGGCCGCCGGAGCTGCTCGACGAATGGCTCGCGCGGATCACCGAAGAGCTCGCGGCCTATGATCGCGCCCATCCCGACAAGCCGTCGGCGCCGTTCGCGGTCAACCAGATCGTGCACAAGTCGAACAACCGGCTCGAACACGACATGCAGCTCTGCGCAAAGTACAAGGTGCCGATGATCATCTCCTCGCTCGGCGCGCGCGAGGAGCTGAACCAGGCGGTGCACGGCTGGGGCGGCATCGTCTTCCACGACGTCATCAATCAGAAGTTCGCCCACAAGGCGATCGAGAAGGGCGCTGACGGCCTGATCCTCGTCGCGGCGGGCGCCGGCGGTCATGCCGGCACCATCTCGCCGCTCGCATTCGTGGCCGAAACGCGCAAATGGTTCGATGGTCCGATCGCGCTGTCGGGCGCGATCGGCAACGGCAAGGCGATCCGCGCCGCGCGCATTCTCGGCGCCGACTTCGCCTATATCGGCTCGGCCTTCATCGCGACCAGGGAAGCCAACGCGGTCGAGAAGTACAAGGAGATGATCGCGGGCTCGACGGCCGACGACATCGTCTACTCCAACCTCTTCACCGGCGTGCACGGCAACTATTTGAAGCCTTCGATCCTCGCTGCCGGCATGGACCCGGAAAACCTGCCGACGTCAGATCCCTCCAAGATGAATTTCGGCACCGATGCCTCCGGCGAACGCGCCAAGCCGAAGGCCTGGAAGGAGATCTGGGGAAGCGGCCAGGGCATCGGCAGCATCGACGCCGTTGTCCCCGCCGCCGATCTGATCGCGCGCTTCAAGAAGGAATACGAGGAAGCGATCGATCCGCCGTTGTGATGGCTATCGTAATGCCCGCCATCTATCGCGTTGACGGCAATGGTGTCGTAACCAGCCCGAATGCCGCCGGTCCCTGGGACCGGCGCATGCAGCACGGATCGGCGCCGTCGGCGCTGGTGACGTGGGCGGCGGAGCGGATTCCAACGCCGGTTACGATGAACATCGCGCGCGTGACCATCGATCTGATGCGCCCGGTGCCAGTCGCGCCGCTTACGATCGAGACCGAAGTTTTGCGCGAGGGACGCAAGATCCAGCTCTGCGAGGTCAAGCTCTTCGCCGATGACGTCCAGGTCGTCGGCGCCACCGTGCTCAAGATCAAGCGGCAGTCTGAGCCGCTGCCCGATGACGTCAAGGAGTTGCCGGTCACGCTGCCGTCGCCCGAGGACTCGCTGATCGAGGACGGCCACGGTGCCACCAGTCCTTTCGCGGGCATGGTCTCGATGCGCGCCGCGCGCGGACGCTTCGGGCAGGCCGGTGCCGGCGCGATCTGGTTTCGCCTCGACCACCCGCTGGTCGAGGGCGAGGTGGTCTCGCAGGCGATGCGCGCCGTGGTCGCTGCCGATTTCTCCAACGGCACGGCCTCGACGCTCGACTTCCGCACCTGGACTTTTATCAATGCCGATCTCACCGTGAGTCTTGCGCGCCAGCCGGTCGGCGATTGGATATTGCTCGATGGCGAGTCCTGGATCGGTCCCGACGGAACGGGGCTTGCGATGTCGCGGCTCGCGGACAGGCAAGGCTATTTCGGCCGGGCCGTACAGAGCCTGGTGATCGAGAAGCGGCAGGACCGAAACGTCGACTAACTATCTCGATTGTCTTGGCGGTGCTCGAGTTCCGTTCCGACGCCATATCCGGCGCTGTTCCTCTGCCCGTGCCGCATAGGTCAGCGGGGGTTGACCGCGGAACCGATTGTTCCATTCCCGGTTTATTTCCCCGTAGAGGGAAAAATGGATTCAATCGAGAGACTTGCAGCAAAAGCCCGGACCGGAATCTGGGGCTTGGACAATATCCTGTCAGGCGGCTTGTCGCGCGGGCACGTGTTCCTCGTGGAAGGCGCGCCGGGCACGGGCAAGACGACGGTGGCGTTGCAATTCCTGCTTGAAGGCATCAAGGCAGGTGAAACATGCCTGTATATCACCCTGTCGGAAACGGAACGCGAATTGCGCGAAGGCGCCGCTTCGCATGGCTGGACCCTGGACGATGGATTGACGATCTTCGAATTGTTGCCGCCCGAGAGCCTGCTCGATTCCGAGCAGCAGCAGAGCCTGCTGTATTCCTCGGATCTCGAACTGGGCGAGACGACCAAACAGATTTTCGAGGCGGTCGATCGCGTCAAGCCGCACCGGGTCGTGCTCGACAGTCTCTCCGAAATCCGGCTTCTGGCCCAGAGTTCGTTGCGATACCGCCGGCAGATCCTGGCCATCAAACACTATTTTTCCAAGTTCGACACCACCGTGATGCTGCTCGACGATCTCACGGCCGATGTCGCCGACAAGACCGTGCACAGCGTGGCGCACGCGGTTTTTCGCCTGGAAGAACTCGCTCCGGCCTACGGCGCAGAGCGGCGCCGCGTGCGCGTCATCAAGTATCGCGGCACGAAGTTCCGCGGCGGCTATCATGACGCGACCATCACCAAGGGCGGCCTCAACGTGTTTCCGCGGCTGGTCGCGTCCGAACACCGCACGAATTTGAAGCGCAGCAGCTTTTCAAGCGGGATCACCGGTTTCGACCAGTTGCTGGGCGGCGGCGTCGAGACGGGGTCGAGCACGCTCGTGCTCGGGCCCTCCGGCACCGGCAAGTCCCTCATCGCGATCGTCTTCGCTGTCGCGGCGGTGACCAGGGGAGAGAAGGCCGCGCTGTTCGTGTTCGACGAAGAGCTGGGCCTTTTGTTCGCGCGCATGAAAGGCGTCGGCATCGACCTCGAGGCGTTGCGTGACGCCGGCAGTCTCACCATCGAGCAGGTCGATGCAGCCGAGCTCTCGCCCGGTGAATTCGCCCACATGGTGCGCAAGCAGGTGGACGAGCGGGGTATTCAGGCCGTCGTGATCGACAGCCTTAACGGCTATCAGGCGGCCATGCCCGAGGAGAACTCGCTCATCCTCCACATGCACGAGCTGTTGCAATACCTCAACCGCCGGGGCGCAGCGACGTTCATGACCGTTGCCCAGCACGGTCTCGTCGGCGACATGAAGGCGCCCGTTGACGTCACCTACCTGGCGGACACCGTGATCCTGTTGCGTTACTTCGAGGCGCGCGGAAGTGTGCGGCGGGCGGTGTCCGTGATCAAGAAGCGGATGGGCCAGCACGAATCGACGATTCGCGAGTTCCTTATCAGCAACCGTGGTCTCACCATCGGCGAGCCGCTGGAGGAGTTTCAGGGCGTGTTGCGCGGCGTGCCCATCTACGTGGGTCAGGCGCGACCCCTGCTCGAGGAGCCCGCTGCGTGAGACCGGGCGAGTCGCCCGAGCGTGCCGTCGTCCTCGCGCCGACCGGGCGCGATGCGTCCGTGGCCGCGAGCCTGATCAACGAAGCGGGCTTTGCGGCCGTCGTTTGTACCGACCTCGATGCGCTGGTTCAGGAGATCGCGGCCGGCGCCGGCCTCGCCATCATCGCCAACGAAGCGGTGAAAACCGCCGACCTGCGCAAACTGGTGAGATGGTTGAACGAGCAGCCGTCCTGGTCCGACTTTCCGATCGTTCTGCTGACGCGCCAGGGCGGTGGTCCGGAGCGCAACCCCGACGCGATGCGGCTTGCTATGGCGTTGGGAAACGTCACCTTCATCGAGCGTCCGTTTCATCCGACCACGCTTGTCAGCGTGGTCGGATCGGCCATCCGCGGGCGGCGCCGCCAGTATCAGTCGCGCTCCATTCTGGAGAATCTCACGGAAAGCGAAGGCCTGCTGCAAACTGCGTTGGCTGCAGGGCGGCTCGGAGCGCTCGAACTGCACCTGCCGTCGCTGAAGCTCGAAGCGTCGGCTACCTGCAAGCTGTTCTTCGGGCGCCGGCCAGAGCAGGACTTCCGCTACGACGATTTGCTCGCGTCCGTTCATCCTGAAGACCGCGACAGGAGACAATCCGTTTTCGACCAGGCCGTCGCCACGGGCAGCGATTACAGCATCGAATACCGAAATATCTGGCCTGACGGGTCCCAGCATTGGGTCGAAGTCCGGGCGCGCTCGGTGCGCAGGCCCGACGGAGGCGTTCGCTCGCTGGTCGGGGTTTGCTCTGATATCACGGCACGCAAGGTCGCGGAAATCGAGCGCGAGACCTTGCTGGCGCAGCTCGCGGCCGAACGTACAGCACTGGCCGAACTCACCGCCACGCTCGAGCAGCGGGTCGAGCAGCGCACCGCCGATCTGATGAAGGAGGTTGCCGCGCGCGAAAGGGCGCAGGACCAACTGCGGCAGGCGCAGAAAATGGAGACGATCGGGCAATTGACCGGCGGCGTCGCCCATGACTTCAACAACCTGCTGATGGCCGTCATGGGCAATCTGGATCTGCTGCGAAAACGCATACCCGACGACCCGCGCTTGCGCCGGTTGATCGACGGCGCATTGCAAGGGGCTGAACGGGGCGCGTCGCTGACGCAGCGCCTACTGGCGTTCGCGCGGCAGCAGGATCTGCGAGCGGTGGCGGTCGATCTCGGCACCTTGATCCGCGGAATGATCGATCTTCTCGAGCGATCGCTCGGTCCGCGGATAGAGCTACGGCTGGACGTTCCGGATCAATTGCCGCCGGCGCGCGCCGATTCCAACCAGCTCGAGCTCGCAATATTGAATCTCGTCATCAACGCGCGCGATGCCATGGCGGACGGCGGTGCGATCGACATCCGCATCCGGGCTCGCCGTGCGAACGGCGATCAGTCGTTGCAGTCCGGGCATTACCTCGAGCTATCCGTCATCGATACCGGCGAGGGTATGTCGCCGGAAATATTGAAGCGGGCCGTGGAACCGTTCTTCTCCTCGAAGCCGCTTGGGAAAGGCACCGGCCTCGGCCTGTCCATGGTGCATGGCCTTGCCGAGCAACTGGGCGGCGCACTTCGTCTCTCCAGCACGGTCGGGACCGGCACCACGGCAACTCTGGTGCTTCCGGTTGCAACCCAGCTTCCGGAAGCCGAGGCGCCCGTTCCGGGGCTTCGGCCGCCGGGCCGATCGGCGGTCATCCTGTTCGTGGACGACGATCCCCTGATCGCCATGTCGACCACCGAAATGCTCGAGGATCTCGGGCACCACGTCATCGGGGTCAGCTCGGCCCGCCACGCCCTCGACGTCATTCGAAGCGAACAGCCGATCGACCTCATGGTGACCGATCACGTCATGCCTGGAATGACGGGTCTGGAGCTGGCGGCGGCGTCGCGCCAATTGCGTCCGTCATTGCCCATCTTGCTTGCCACTGGATATGCCGAATTGCCTGAAGGCGGGCCACAGCTTGACCTTCCGAGGCTGGCCAAGCCGTATCATCAGGATCAGCTCCGCGATCGCCTCGATCAGATGCTGCGCTGAACGCAGCAGCTGCAATCATCAGCCCACCATCCGGTCACGTCCGCTCCAGAAGCCGGCGCGCAGCACCTTCTTGTCGACCTTGCCGACGCCGGTCATCGGCAGCTGCCTGACGAACTGGATCTGCTTCGGCGCATGCGCGGAACCCTTTCGCGCCCGCACCATGTTGATCAGCTCGTCCGGATCGGGCCTCGCGCCTTCGCGCGGCACGACGATGGCGGTGACGGCTTCGCCCCATTTCTCGTCGGGAATGCCGACGACCGCGACCATCGCCACATCGGCGTGTTGCGAGAGAACGTCTTCGATCTCGCGCGGAAAAATGTTGAAGCCGCCGGTGACGATCATGTCCTTCTTTCGATCGAGGATGAACATGTAGCCGCGTTCGTCCTGGCGCGCGATGTCGCCAGTGTGGACCCAGCCGTTCTTCAACGTCTCGGCTGTGATATCAGGCCGCTTCCAGTATTCCGCCATCACATGCGGTGCGCGCACGCAGATCTCGCCGGCCTCGCCGGTCTTCACCTCCTGATCGTTGTCGTCGAGAATCCTGACCTCGCAGGCCGCGATCGGGAAGCCGCACGACAAGAACAGCTCCGGCGTGCTGGGATCGTGATCCTTCTTGCGCAGCACCGAGACCGGGTAGCATTCGGTCTGGCCGTAGAGCTGCGAGAACACCGGTCCGATGCGTTCGATGCCTTCGACCAGCCGGCTCGGCGACATCGCCGATGCGCCGTAGAGCACGAGTTCGAGCGAGGAGAGATCGGTCTTATCAAGCGCGGGATGATCGAGCAGCACATAGATCATGGTCGGCACGAACAGCGTGAAGTTGATGCGCTCCCGCGCGATCGTCGCCAGGACGGCCTCCGGATCGAACCCCTTCAGCATGTGTACGGTGCCGCCGCGCATCAGCGTTGGCAGCACCTTTGTGCCGGCGACGTGGCTGATCGGCGCCACCGTGAGATAGCGCGCGGCGTCGGGGATCTCGAAATCGGCGAGGATCGCGCCGGCCGCTCCGGCGTTTTCGCGGTGGTAGCGCAGCGCCCCCTTGGATTTTCCCGTGGTGCCGCCGGTGTAGTTCAGCGTGGAGAGATCGTCGAGACCGGCGAGGCACCGCGCGCTGGCATGTCCCGCGTTCTCGACCGCCGCGAGCAGATCGAGGCCGTAATCGGCGGGTCCCATCGTGAAGACTGCCTTGAGCAGCGTGGCCTTTGCGGCAAGCTCGCCGCCGCGATCGCGGAAGGCGGCCACATCGACCACCAACACTTCGGCTTCGGAATCCTCGAGCTGGAACAGCTGGTCGCTCTGTGATCCCAGCGGATGGAGCCACGTGATGCAGCATCGCGACAATTGCGCGGCGACACCGGCGCACCAGGTGTCGGCGCGATTTGCGGTGAGAAAAGCAACGCGCGCACCCGGCTGCAGGCCGAGCCGCATGAACACGCCCTGGATGCGTCCGATCAGATCGAGCGAGCCCTGATAGCTCAGCGATCCGCCGGGCCATGCGAAGGCCGTGCGATCGGGATAGCGCGCCAGCGCCCGTAGCGTCTGCGCACAAGTCGGGGACGATGCGTGGAGCGGATCGGACATATGTTTCCTCGCAGCCTTGTCATCGGCTTCTTGCGTGCCAATGTTGCCGGCGACGCTATCACAGGGAGTGCGGGATGGAACGACAAAGCCCGCGCAGGGAGGCATGCGTGACGTCAGCTCGGCTGCGGATTTTTCGCGATCGTCTCAGCCTGCCGCTGATTGCAGCGCCGATGTTCCTGGTGTCGGGCGTCGAGCTCATGGTGGCGGCCTGCCGCAACGGTGTGATCGGCAGCTTTCCCACCGTGAATTGCCGCAGCACGGAACAGCTCGACGGTTGGCTTACGGAGGTCGCAACGCGGCTGCGACAACACGAAGATCAAACCGGCCGCAAGGCCGCGCCGCTTTGTCCGAACCTGATCGTGCATCGCTCCAACGCGCGGCTGGAGCAGGATCTCGCCGTGCTGCTCAAGCACAAGCCGGAGATCGTCATCACCTCGGTGGGCTCGCCGGCGCAGGTGTTGAAGCCGCTGCATGATGCCGGTGCGCTCGTGCTGGCCGACGTCGCCTCCATCCGCCACGCCGAGCGCGCGGCAGCGGCGGGCGTTGACGGACTGGTGCTGCTCACCGCGGGCGCCGGCGGGCAGACCGGCTGGCTCAATCCGTTCGCCTTCGTCCGTGCGGTGCGCGCGTTCTACGACGGCATCATCGTGCTTGCCGGCGGCATCAGCGATGGCCGCGCATTGCATGCGGCCGAGGTGCTCGGGTGCGATCTCGGCTACATGGGCACGAAATTCATCGCGACGCGCGAGAGCATGGCGGACGATCGCCACAAGCAGATGCTGGTCGAGAGCAGCGCCGACGATATTCTGCTCACCACTGCGTTCACCGGCCTGCAGACCAGCATGCTGAAGCCGTCGATTGTCGCGGCCGGGCTTGATCCTGACGACCTGCCGGCGCGCGGCGCGATCGACATCGGCAAGGACATCGACGTCACCGCGCGCGAGAACCGGCCCGAGCGCTGGCGCGACATCTGGAGCGGCGGCCATTCGACGTCGGGTGTCACTGGCATCATGGCAGTCGATGATCTCGTTGCCCGGACGGCAGCGGAGTACCGCGATGCAACGCGGCGGTAGCGTCGTGCGCCGCCCAGCACGGTTAATCTCGCATGGCTGCCCAGGCCCGCACTTAACGGCAGATTAACCAAGCCCCGCCAAGAATTCCCCTCACGGCCGCCAATCAGGACGAGAGGGACAGGCGATGGATTTCGATTTTCTCAACAGCAAGACCGCCGCAACGCTGGACGAGATCCGCGTTCGTGTCGCCCACGCGCTGGCCCGCCATCCGCTGTGCCGCACTGTCCGCTTCGACATCGTCAGCGTTCCCCGCACCCGTCGGGGCGGCAATTGGACGGTGACGCTGCAATCGGTCGAGCCGCGCGCGGTCTGGGAGGCCTCCGAGATCGTCGCCGACATCCAGGACGCCTACGATCTGGCTGCAGCCGCCTGATTTTAAAGGGCTTTTAGCGCTTGTCGCGATGGACAAGTCGATTGTCGCCTGAAAGGCACACTCAAGCCTTAATTCGCGCCTTTTTCCCGGGCATCTCTAACAACATCGTGAAGCGGTCCTTCCGGAGAGACGTTTGTCCAGAGCCATCACCATCACCGTGCTGACCTGTATCCTTGTCCTCGGTGCCGCCACCACTGCCATTCTCGGTCGCGACAGCGTGCCCAGCGTCGGTGCCGAGATGATCACCCAGGCCCCGCCGAAGCCGCTCGCCACTAACCGGGCCGCCAAGGCCGACCGGCTGGTTCCGACCCTGGCGCTGGCCTCGGCCGCCATTAACCCGGTGCAGGTATCCTCTGATCAGCTTTCGCAGGCCCCCGTCCTGACCGAGCCGCTGCGCCAGGCCTTTGCCGCAGCCACGCCGTCCGATTTCCCGATGCTCAAATCTCCTGAGCCCAAAGCTGCTGAGCTCAAGGCCAGGGACGCCAAGGTCGCTTCGTTGGAGCCGGCCACCGCAGAGCCGGCGACCGGTTCGCTTACGGAAGCGGCGAAGCCAAAAGTGGCCGCCAAACCGCAGCCCCAGAAGACCTACTCACTGCTCTCCGACGTACAGATCGCCGGTATCAGGGATCGCCTGAAGCTGTCGTCGTCGCAGGAATATTACTGGCCCTCGGTCGAGTCCGCGCTGCGCAACGTCGTCAAGAAGATTTCGGCGAACAAGCTCTCCAATCCCAACGGGCCGAATGTGCAGATCGATCCGAATTGCGACGAGGTCCAGCAGTTGAAGTCGGCGGCGATGCCGCTGCTGTTCCAGCTGCGTGACGACCAGAAGGAAGAAGTGCGCAAGCTCGCCCGCATCATCGGGCTCGAGAAGGTCGCGCAGCAGATCTGAGGTTTTGGTTCCCGAGAGGAACTGCGCGCTCATCAGGAACATCCGGCAATCGACAGGCGTTGCCTGCTCCGAACAGGGAGTGGACCAATGCGCGCCTCGACAGCCTATTTCGTCGGTGCCGGATCGATCGTCGCCGCCATCGCCATTGGTCTCGGCGGCGGCATCGTCGCCGGCAATATCATGAATCCGATCGCGCCCAAGCAGGGCCCGGACACCAGCAAGATGGCGCAGCGCGACGAAGCCGCCACACACACACGCGCGCCGTCGGAGCGCGTGCAATATCTGACGGGTTCGCAAAGCTTTGGCGCGATGATCGCTGCGCCAGCACAGGCGCAGGGCGAAGCCAAGCCTGATGTGCCGGCCACTCAGGCGAGCCCTGAACCCCCGGCGCCCCCGCTTCCGCAGACAACGGCCGCGGCCGAGCCGGCCAAGCCCGCGGCTGCGTCCGCTCCGCAAGTGACAAGACCCGTCGAGCAACAGGCCTCGACGGAGTCGGCGCCTTCGCCCGACAGTGCCTATGCCAAGGCCAGCGCTTCTGACGTGAAGCGTGCGGCGTGGGAGCGGCGGCGGGCGGAACGGCACTCGCGCTGGGCGGAACGCCGTCGCTATGACCAGCGCGATGCACGCGGCGCGCGCGATCAAACCGACTGGGATGATGTCGCGCGCAACGTTCGCGCGGATTCCGCGACCCGTGATGTTGTCGTCCGTCGTCCGCCCGGCGGTGTCATGCTGTTCGGTCGGGACGACGATGACTAAAGCGCGATGAGATTTGGATGAATCGTCATTGCGCTTCAGATTGTTGTTTGCGCATGATTTTTCCGGAAAACCGCTTCGCACTTTTCCGGATCATGCTTAGGCGCTTGACCAGCCCCGCACGCGATCGTGAGCGGCGGTTCGTCCTGTGGAGGCGATTGCCTTAATTTTCAACTTCCGGATGATCGCTCTGCGAGGCATGATCGACGCAGCCAGCCTGAGGCCGCGTCATGGGAGTAGCGCTGCTAGCTTGGGGACGCTTCTTCGGTCCGCACGGCGAACGCGTGACCGTGCCTGCGCCGGTTGACGGACGCGGCGCGCCCTGGTTGCTCGACTTCCTCGCCTCCCACCTTCGCGCGCTGCGCAATGTCGGTTTCACCGCGATCCAATTGCCGCCGACCTCGAAGGCGCAAGGCGGCGCAGGGCCGGGCTGCGACGGCTACGGCGTGTTCGATCCCCGCGACATCGGCAGCAAGGGCCAGCAAGGCTCGGTGGCCACGCGTTATGGCACCAAAGCGTCATTGACGCGCCTGGTCGCGGTCGCCCATGCCTGCGATATCGACGTCTATCTCGATCTCGTTCTGCATCAGCGCATGGGCGAGAACGGCGGCCCAGGCGTGTTCCGCTATCTCGGAGCGGACGGGCACACGCTGAACGGGCGTCACACCACATCGCCCGGCTGGTTTCGCGGCGTGCCACCGGACAATCTGCCCGACGATGACGTGCCGAGCCCGCCCAACGATTTTCCGTTCGGCCGCGAGCTGTCCTATCAACATTGCCGTCCGCCGCGCGTCACGATCGAGGATGCGCTCGATTTCGGTGAATGGGTGTTTCGGACCACGGGCGCCGACGGCGCGCGCTTCGACGACGTCAAGGGCACCTGGGCGCCGTTCGTGCGCGAGTTCATGACTCACGGCGTGATGGCGTCGAAGTTTTTCTACTCGGAATATTTCGACGGCAATCGCGCCATCCTCAACAGCTGGGCGACGCAGCCGCCGATGAGCGGCCGGTCGCTGGTCGCCGACTTTCCGATGCATTGGGCGCTGCAATCCGCTTGCGATGGCGGCGATGCGCGCGTGCTGGATGGCGCCGGTTATACGAGCTGGCGGCCCGATCTCACCTGCACCTTCGTCGACAATCCTGACACCGATACCTCGCCGGGACAGCAGGTGATCAGCAACAAGCTGCTCGCCTATGCCTTCTTGCTGTCGATCGAGGGCTATCCCTTCGTCTACGGCAAGGACTACTTCCCGACCAGCGTCTGGCCGGGCGCCTACGGGCTGAAACCGTGGATCGACAACCTCGTCTGGATCCACGAGCACCTCGCCAATGGGCCGACCAGCGGCCGCTTTGTGGATGACAAGGTGATCGTGCTCAACAGGACCGGCGCGCCCGGCCTGCTGACCGCGCTCAACTTCGACACCGTGAATGCGCGTACGATCAGTTGTCAGACTGCGTTCGGCGCCAACGTCCAATTGCACGATTACAGCGGCCATCATGACGATGTCAGGACCGATGCAAATGGCGTCGCAACCTTCACGATTCCGAGCAACGCCTTCAGCAAGGGTCAGAGCTATCTCTGCTTCTCGCGCGCCGGCCTGAACGTGGCATCCGTCAGGCCGCAGCGTCACACGACGCAGACGATTTTTGGCGCGGCGGATCTCGATACGCCGCCGGCGACCAATGCCGAGCACGAGCCCGGGCAAATATGGGTGGAGCAGGGCAGCAGGATTGCCCTCGGTGTCAGTCTCGATCGCCGCGGCGTCGCGGCCGATGGGTCGCTCAAGGTCTCCATCGCCGATGCGCAGGGGCACAGCGTGGTCGAGGCGGTTTGCAGCGGGGACCATGTCAGCGCGGAGGGAACGGCCGGCGCGACCGGCGAACATCACATTCGCGTCGCGGGTCGGCAGCTCCCGGACCACGGCGCGGCGTTTTCGATCGACGTCACCTACCTTGCCCCACAAATCCTTTGAGAGGACCTCATGTCATTGCATCTGTTGTGGACGTCCGCGGACAGCCTGATCGTTGCGTTTG
Source organism: Bradyrhizobium manausense (assembly GCF_018129685.1). GTDB lineage: Bacteria > Pseudomonadota > Alphaproteobacteria > Rhizobiales > Xanthobacteraceae > Bradyrhizobium > Bradyrhizobium manausense_D. The sequence goes on along the minus strand of NZ_JAFCLG010000026.1, from coordinate 49,721 downwards.
CGTTGTCCTTCGTTGTGCCGGCACGGCACGCTCTCCCGCTCGCCGTGATGTTCGGCCTCTGCGACGGGCTCGGCTCGGCACTCGGCGTCAGTCTGCCGCTCGCGGGTGGACTTGCCGCGATGCTGCTGTTGGCGTGCGGGGTGGCGCTTCTCGCCGGTCTGCCTGTTGCACGGTCTCTGTCGAGGGCGCCGGGCTGGCTCTATGTGTTGCCGCCATTGCTGGCAATCGACAATGTCGCGATGCGTTCAGCCGATGCGCCGCATCTTGCGGCGTTGTCGAGCGCGATCATGGCCGGGCTCGGCTTTGCCTGCGGCGCTGCCGTCTTGAACCGGTGGCGCGCGGGCTTGCGTGACGCGCGGCGGCTGGCGGCGGCCCTTCTGGTCGCAGCCGGCGGCCTGCTCGCCTGGGCGGCCTGACCATGGCCGGCTCCGTCACCACCCGAGGTTATGACCTCGCCAGATCAGGCGCGAATAATTCCGAGACGGAATTGACCGCGACCGCCGTCCGCACCAAGGGTATCGTCAAGCTCTTCAGCATTCCTATTCCCGACGATCCCCGCCTCGAGGCGCAGCCGCTGGCAGTCGGCGGCGTGCACACGCCCGGCGGCAGGATTCGCGACCTGATTTTCCAGGCCACCATGGGTAATTGGGTCTATGCGTTTGATGCTGCGACCGGCGACAAGGTCTGGGCGACACATCTTGGTCGTCCCATCGTCGGAACACGTGCCATCGACGGCCATCTGACCAACGTCAATTGGGGCATCCTCTCGACCCCGGTGATCGACGAGGCCGCCGGCATTCTCTACGCCTGCGCCTGGATCAGCGACGACGGCAGCGTGGCCAGGGGCCAGCATTTCCTGGCAGCCCTGCGGATCACCGACGGCACGCGGGCGCATCCCCTCCTGAACCTCGAGGGTGCGGTCTATACGCCGCCGGGCGGGCTGCCCGTCCAGAAATTCGTCTCGGCCGAGCGCAAGCAGCGCAGCGCGCTGACCTTGACGCAGAACCACGTCCTGATTCCCTTTGGCACGATCGCCGAGACGTCGAAGACCGCTCGTGGCTGGCTGATCGCAGTCGATGTCCATGCCTGGCATCTCGCCGCCGCGTGGTGCTCGACCGTCACCGGTATTGGTGGCGGCCTCTGGCAAAGCGGGGCGGGGCCGGCGGTCGGCCCGGATGGTGCGATCTATGTCATCACCGGCAACGGCGCGTTCTCGCCGCAGCATGGCGATTTCGGCGAGAGCATCGTGCGGCTGGCCTTGCGCACGGGGCCACACGTGCATTTCGAGGTCGTATCTTGGTGGTCGCCATGGACCGATGCGAACAGGGTCGGCGCGACAGCCGCAGCGCTTGTCGAGGATGATGACGACGAGCATGCGTTGCCGTCCAACGTCTCGCTGACCACGGTGATCGGCCATGCCAGGCGGATGGGAATGGCCTTGAAGCCGATCCATGCCCGCGAGATGGCGCATGTCGCCGTCACGTCCGGTCCGCATGCCTTGGACGCCCAAATCGCGCCCGTCGTCGCCCAACAGATGGACGCGATGAACGAGTCGATGTGGAGCGATCAGGATTTTGGATCGGGCGGCCCGGTCTATGTCGCCTCGGCTCACGTCGTGCTGGCGGCGGGCAAGGACGGCATTCTCTACTCCGGCAATGCCGATGCGCTCGGCTCCACGCAGCCCGGTGATCTCGCCGCTGGCCATTTTGCCGCGAACTACGCCAAGCTGCGCATGCCGCCGATTCTCTATACGTATTTCGACCCCGCCGTGCCGCCGGCACCGCCAGCGCCGACGCAATTGAATTTGTTTCCCGGCGGCGCAACGCGGCATCTGCACGGCTCGCCGCTGCTGTTCTCGTCAGCCATCCACGGCACGATGCATTTTGTCGGCGGCGAGAACAGCGCCTTGCGCGCCTGGTCGATCGCAGCCGACGGAACCACGGTCTATCTCGCGGGATCCAACGAGATCGCCTCGCCGCAATCGCCGCGGCCGCCGGGCGGCATGCCCGGCTGGAGCATCACACTCGCCGCCAACAACGGCGCCGACGGCATCATCGTGGCGATGGTGCCTTACCAGGACAGCAACATGCTGCTGAGCCCCGGCCGTTTCCTGGTGTATGACGCGCAGAATTTCGCGGCCAATCCGGATGGCTCGCAGCGGCTGCAGGTGATCTGGGACAGCGAGAACTGGGGCCCGGAGCACGCCTTCATGCATCCGAAGTTCAACCGCCCGATCGTCTGGAAGGGCCGGATCTATCGCCCGACCTATAACGGCCAGCTCGACGTCTATGGGCTGACGCACTAGCCGCGACGCTGGTCGATCCCCTTCCTTTTCATCTACTTTTGGTTGCTGTAGTGTTTGTCGGTATTTTTATGAACTTGTCATGTTCAAGGGATTTGCCATGCGCGCACGCATATTCCCGCTTTTGATGTTTGCATCCTTCGCCTCGGCCGGTATCTCGTTCGCCAATGACAGTTGCCGGTTTTTGCCGGATGGCCTGGGCCCGTTGCAGGACGGCCAGCTTTTCGCATCCGGGAAGTCGGGCTGGCAGACATTCGGTACGCTATCCGACTTGGTGGCGAGGTCGCCGCAGGAGATGGAGTTCGCCTATGTGATCGGCGCCAGCGGCGCCCCCGATCGCGCAGGTGTGCTCGTCGTCAAGACCAACCGGCCCGTCGCTCAAACCGATACCGATCAGTTGCGGAACAGGGTCAAGCTTGTGCGCCGCGACATCGTCAGTGATCCCGGCTGCGCTGCGGTCGGTCCCCCTAATTCGGAGACATCAATCTCGACCCAGTCGTTTCGCGACTATCACGACTTTCCGCCACGTGCGACCGAAGCCCTCCGTCGCCGGGCTGCCGATGGCAGCGGAACTGAATTTGATACGGTCAGGGCGTTTCACTTCGAGTATCGTTCGGTACGCAAGCGACGATGTGTGCGCACCGACAGCGGCGAGTACGACGACTTTCCAACCAATTGGAACAGCAACCGGGCCCAATTCTCGTTTGATAAAACCGTGGTCGCTGACGGTGCCTATACCGTTTTCGGGCTGTTCCGCGCGCCCGCGTCGCCGTTCGACGGAGCAGCCGAGCACCGTGTGCTTGTGAGGAAATACGCGACGGAGGGCGGCTTGGCCTGCGTCCGCTTCACTGTCCCGCTCAGGTCGACCGATTATTCGTTCCGGATCAACGATCTGGAGGCGCGGATCTCGGAATCGTCAAACCGCCGTAAAGACGAGCTAATTCGAACTTGGCCGCAGGGAAGGTGAATTGATTAACGTGACTTTTATCCGGCTGCCGCCATGATGGCCGAGGCAGCAGGCTTGGAAAGGTAACGGGCTTGAAACATGAGTGACACCCTCGTTCAATCGGTGCAGCCTCGTCCCAGCCCGGCACTCGGTGGCGGCCATTTCGCGGCCCTTGTCGTATCCATGGCAGCGGGATGCGCAATTTTCGTGGTCGATCGCAAGCTGACATGGGGCGTGGACGAGCCCATGCTCGATGCTTGGCTCATTGTGTTGGGTCTCGTCCCCCTCGTCGTCTATGCGGCCTTGGCTCTCATTCTGCCGCCATCCCCTCACCATCGCGACCCAGCCGCGGTCAGGTATGCTCGACTATCGTCCGTCTGGATCGTGTCCCTCATCCTCTATGCCGCCGCACAGATAGCGATGGTGTCGCGCTCGATCGACGATCCGATTTACGAGACCTTCGGCCTGAACCTGACGGCATTCGCATTGCTAACGATCATCTATGTCGCGATGTCATTCGTGGCGGTCTGGGCGATCGCGGTTTGGCGCAGAGATCGGCACAGCAGACGCGAATCTGATTCTCGCGAATTGGCACGGCGCATGGAAATCGTCGTCGGCGCGACGATATGCCTGCCGATGTTTCTGCTCTTCGTCTTCTGTCTTCCGGCCTAAGTCCAATGACCGTAACATCGGTCGTCCTACGGATTAGGCCGCGCCGGAGTCGCCGGGGGTGATGGCTGCGCGGGGGGCTGTGGCTGCGGCCGGTTTTGATACGCCGTAACCACCGCGTTTGTATCGATATGACCAGGGCCGAGATTGAGCTCGCCGATCGCCTTGTCCATGTTCAGGAAGCCGACGCTGCGGTATGCCTCGACCTGCTCGGGCACGAAGAACTGATCCAGGGTTGGCTGGTGTGGGAAATCCGTGTGCTGGGCGCGGTAGCCCAGGGCGTCGAACCCCAGTCCCTGTGCGAGCGAGAGCTTCACGTAGATCAGGACACCGCTGCTGCCGCCATCGTAGGTGATCGGGGCGACGAAATAGGGGCGCGTGACGAAGCTGACGCCCTCCGGATAGCCTTTGCCCTTCTCCGGAATGAGTTCGTCCAAGACCCCGTTCAGGTCGATCTTGGCCTTGAAATCCTCGCGGACGCGTTGAACCACCGAATAGAGAGCCGGCAGCGCCATGCTTGGATCCTCCTCGCCGTCGATCGCGACGATGACCGCGCATTTCCTGCGCACGAGCTCGTAGATGCCCGAATTGTCGAAATGACCGCCATCGGTGAGTTCGACGAAAGTGCTGTCGGACCGATAGCCCGAACGGGTCAGGCCGTAGCGAAAGCCGGGTGACCAATGGTTGGGCTCGCGCTTCAGGCGACCGGGACCATGATCATCAGGACGCGTCGCCCACATGCCGAGCCGAAGATTGAGCAGCACCAGGACGATCGAGACCAGCCGGTCGCGCGTGACGCCGGCGCCGACATAGGCCGCGTTTGCGTTGATGGCTGCGCCCGAGGCCGCCACCGCCGAGGGCACCGAGATCGGTCCGTTCTTGCTGATGTAGTTGCGCGTTCGCTCCCATCCGGTCGCAGCCGAGCCGACGAACAAGGGGCTCACGATGAAGTTGTCGCCACCTCGCCATGACAGCAAGCGGTCGGAATCATTCATCATGATCACGTTGGTGTTGACGATAGGGTAGGGAATGTCGCGCGGCTGCGCGGGCGTGGCTGGATTCCGCGGCGGCGGCCACAGATCGGCGATCGAAAGCCGGTCGGCGAATGGCGAAAAATCGATGACATTGCGCCGGACCGCATCGTCCGAGGGCATGAACGCTTCCATCAGGCGATCTCGATAGAAGCGATGCAACCCGACATAGTTGATGTTCGTGAATGATGCCATCAGGAGCGCGACGCAAACCCAAGCCGTGATGCCGGCGCGGATCAGATTGGATGCGAGCTCGGCATCGCTTGAATCCAGCAGAAAGTTCGGGTCGAGCCAGAACTGCGCGATGGCGTAGGCGACGACCGCGATGGAGTAGATGAAGATCGCCGAGGCGACCATCAGGATCCACCTGCTGAGATCCGTCGGTGCGCTTTGTGAAGCCTGTGCCTGATGGCCGAATACGGCCGCATAGAGCCCGCTCGCGAGCGAGGCGACAGCTGCGCCCGCTTTTACAGCGAAGCCGGCTTTGTTGATCAGCAGATAGGGAATGACGGGGATCGTGCCGAGTGCGATCAGGATGGTGATCCAAGGCAGCGACCATCCGGCCTTGACCTCGAACAGGCGCCGCCAGTTGTAGTTCGCAGAGACCGTCCGGTTCGCCTTCTGAAGCCGATAGAGAACGCCCGCCAGGTAGGCAAAGACGAGGAACAGGATCCCGACGGCGAAGCTGAAGGGATCTAAAACCGGCTCATTCGTGAACAAGAACCAGAGGGTCAGTCTCAAAAAGACCAAGCCGCAGAACAGCGAAAGTGCACCGCACAGCAGGCGCAGGCGGGGGTTCGGCGTTACGTCCTGCTTCGGAGATATCCGGGTATCGATCGAGAACCCGATCGCCCACAGCGCGAAGCGGGCGATCCACAGCATAGCCGCCACCAGGCAGATTTCGAAAAAAAGGTCGAGCTTCCAAAAACAAGCTGGCTGCATCGCTTTGGCTGCCAGGCTGGTCGCCGCCGTGCAGATCTGGGCTCCGCCCGGAATATGCGCTGCCGAAGCCGCCGCGGCAGCCGTCTCGGCCGCGCCCTTGCAAATCGCCAGCGCATCGCCTTCGCAGTCGTTCCGCCACCGCGAGGCCATCACGAATGCCAGGAGATTGGGAAGCTTGTCGATGTATGGAATCTTTTCGAGCAGCCGGGACAGCAGCATCATGACGATATAGGCCAGCGCGCCGATCGGCAGCCAGACCGAAAGGTTCAGAAACAGGGTGCGAGTGACCACGGCGCTCAGCGACCAGATCGACAGATGCTCGTCCGGGATAAGGTATTGCCCGTGCGAGCGAAGATAGGCGAGCCGCTTGTCCTTGGCGTCTTCGCCGCAGCGATATTCGCGTGTGGCTCCAAAGGGAAAACCTGCTTCTGACGATCCGGTGGCAGGATCGTTTCGCCAGAGCCATTGCAGTGCGGCAGCGACATAGCCGCCGCCGGATACGGTCGACATATAGTCGAAGCTCGGCATGACGTTCTTGGCCGCGAGCGCCTGGAGCGCGCCAAGACCAAAGATTGCCGATCGGATGCCGCCGCCGGAGAGCGCGAGCCCATACCAATCTGTTCGCCCATCCCGCGCGCGGCTGCTCGCGATGAAGGCTTTTTCCTCCGTAATGAGATCTTCGGCCTGAGCCTTCGTAAAATAGTCGGTCATGCCCCCACCTCCGTGATGCCGCCTCGGCTCCCCGCCTGCTATTTCGGCGGCTGCGATAAAGGGACGTTGCCCTGGTTCCACTTCTCCATCTTGCCGAGGATTCCCCAGAGCGTCATGGCAATGAAGATCGGCACGCCGATCTGCGGAACGAGCCCCAGTGCGCCTGCGCCAGCTCCCGCCCCCAGGCCGGCCGCCACGCCGGAGCCACTGAAGAGAGAGCCGATGATCGGCGCAAGCCACGAGGCGAGGCTGCCGAAGATTCCGATCGCGGTCTTCTTGCCGTTGAGGAGATCGCCGATCGTCTGTCCCAGCGCGCCATTCACCTGACCGAGCTGCGGAATCTGCTTGCTGATCGCCGGCACGATCAGCTTGGCGATCAGGTCAATGATCGCCGCGGTAGGATCGGCCGCAGGGTCAGGAGCCGGTGCGGGCGCCGGAGCCGCCGGCCCGGGCGCTGGATTTTGACCGCCGAGAATCTTGATCAGCTGCTGGAGAAGGGTGCTGACGTCGTCGGATGAAAGCGGCATCTTGATGGCTCCGTCCTTCGCGATTTTTTGTAGCAGTGCGACAATTGCCAGCACAGCGTCCGGGTTTGCCTGCGGACCTTGCCCTGCGCCGACGAATTCCCAATCGACAACGCCCTTGCCCGGGATGCCGATCGCGCGCGCCGCGCCCGGCGTCAGGTCGATGCCGGCGCCGTTGGTCTTGCGTCCCGTCAGGTCGGTGCCGGACTCGGCTTGCGGCCTTGCGCCCTTCTCCCAATAGGGATCGCGGATGTTCCACGGTCCGACATCGACGATGTTGCAGACCACCGACTTGCCGTTCGCCCTGTTCGTGACCCGAACCTGAGGGCGCGGTCCGGAGAAACGAGCCGGCAGGGCGACGCCAAGCTCGACATCATCGATGTGGTGGCCGTCATAGGCGCTCTTCTGGTCCTTGTCGGCGCTGCCGCCGAATTCAGTTGCCGTGATGTTGATGCAACGGGTCGTGCTGCCGGCCACCGCTTCGGGAACGATCTTCGCCCGCCGCATGAGGTTGGGATCGATCTGCCAGGCTGTCGTATCGTCATAGAGGCTCGGTGTGTCCATGACGGAGACATGAACATGATGCTCGTGAGCATTTGGGCCGCTGTAGGGACGCCATTGCCAGGGTGAGACGACGCTCGAGGCGATCCGGCGATTGGAGATGATGTACTTGATGCGCTTGTCCTGCGACTGGCGGAGCGTTTCCGCCAGATCGCCCGCATCGACGCCATGTGCCGGATCATGGGTGATGTCGATCGCGGTCACCACGCCATTGGCGTCGGGGTTGTGATCGGATGTGCGCATTTGATGGGATTGGTCGCCGAGCATTCCGTCGCTCGATTTGTCGCGACCCGGCGCCATCTCGTTGACCTGCCTCAGCAGGACTTCAAGGCTCCTTGCGGGCCTCCAATCGTTGCTCATACGTGCGCTCCAAAAATCTCAAGTGAGCACAGCTGTTCGTCGGCCAGGGTCGGCATCTCCGAGCGTGACCGGTCGATCAAAAAAATCTGCGATTGCCACGAATGCAATGTTGGGTGGCAATGCCTATGCGGATCGCGTGCTTAAACTGCCTCGCAATCTTTCGTTGTACAAGTGTGCTATGTCACAAAATATCGAATTTGTTTGCCGCGCTGCGCTCCGAGCAGAGCGAGGGAGCAGCGGCGACGCCGCGTCCGCCATCCGCGGAGCGGCCGGCAAGAAGCCGGCAAGAAGCCGGTAAGAGGCCGACAAGAGAAATGCCCGGGCGAGCCCGGGCATCCCTGTGTTGCGAAGCCGCGGAGGGCTCTTATTTTCCATTGCCGCGGCATCCGCCGCCGGGCCCGATATGGTAGCCGCGCGGGCAGGCATGCGCGGCGGGGTCGGCGTAGTTTCTCAGGCAGCCGCCATAGGGGCCGCGGTGCCAGCCGGTGCCGCAGCCGCCGGCGACAGCGATGACATCGCCACGTCCCTGTGCGCCGTACGGCGCCAGCGGCATGGCCTGGGCAGAGCTGGCGATCGCGCCGAGCGCGAGCGCCGCGGCGAAGGCGATTCGTATCATGATGTGTGGTCCTGCATCTTGCCGCATCAATGGGTGGCTGCGAACGCGATGCCGGCGCGGACCTCGGCCATGGCCTGGTCGATCAGCCCGAGCGCCCGTTCGCGATGGCCGCCCTTGTTGGGCTCGGCCTTGGCAAGCTCCGCGCGGGCCGATTGCAGGATCGCCAGCGCCTCGTCCATGTGCGGTTGCGCGCCGAGCGCATAGCCGATGCAGAGGCTGGTTGCGATGGCGCCGCCGAGCACGAAGCTGCGGGTGAGAGAGGTTCGCATGTCGTTGTCTCCTCCAGCGGGCGTCAGGCTGGGGCCGCCCGGTTGCCCGGACGCGATTCACGTGTGGCGGGACCTCGCATCCGCTGATTGAATAGAATGAGGGCGTCCGGCCGTCTTGGACTGTCCGGCGCCGGCCGGCCTGCGGCTTGGACTGACCGGCGCGACTTGATTCAAGTCGGCGTGCTGATAGCTTGGCGCGCAGGTTTCAGCGGGCGTTCATGTCCAGCCTGCAAGGCTCGGAGAGCGCCCAAGTCGTTTTTTGAAGAAGCTCGGAAAAGCCATTCTCGAAAAGCCGTTCTCGATGTCTGTCATCAGGAAGTCGTTGTCGACCGAGATGCTGCCGCCGGACCTGTCGGAGCGGCAGCGCTTCATCCGCTTCGCCGAGCTGTTCGAGCATTTTTCCAATACCGGCGAGCTCGATCCGGCCTCCGACGTGCCGTTTCGCGCCGCGATGAACTCGATCCATATCGGCACAACCTTGCTTGGCCGCTGCGACGGCAGCTTCGTCACGGTGCGGCGCGAAAAGCGCCAGGTGGTCGAGACCGGCGACGACCGCTTTTGCCTGGCGCGCAATACCGGCGATCGTCCCTCGCAGGTGATCCATCGCGGCCGCGAGTTCACCATGCGGCCGGGATCGATCGTGCTGCTCAAGCTCGACGAGCCGTTTTTCGCCGCCGACGGCGCGAGCCGGAAGCGCTTCACCAACGTACATCTGCCGGTGGATTCGTTGCGTGCGATGGTCAACGATGTGGACAGCCTCGTCGGCCGCGAACTCGAGGCCGGCGGCGCGCTGTCGCTGGCGATGGATTACAGCGATCTGCTGCTGCGCCATCCCGCCGCCGCCGACGAGGCCGGCATGGCGATCGCAACCCATTTGATGGATCTCGCCGCGATCGGTTTGGGGGCGCGCAGCGACGTTGCCGCGGCGGCACGACGGCGGGGCCTGCGCGCAGTGCGGCTGAAAGCCGTGCTGTCGATTCTGGAGGCGCGCTTCCACGAGCCGGATTTTTCCGCGCAGAAGCTGGCCATCGCGGCCGGCCTTTCCGAGCGTTACGTCAACGAGCTCTTGTTCGAGGCCGGTGCCAGCTTCACCACGCGCCTGACCGAATTGCGGCTGCGCAAGGCCGCCGATCTGCTCGTCGATCGCGATGGACGCATCAGCGACATCGCCTTTGCCTGCGGCTTCAACGATCTATCCTATTTCAACCGGTGCTTTCGCCGCAGGTTCGGCCTGACGCCGACGGCGGCGCGGGGCAGGTGAGGCCGCGCCTACAACGACTCCACCCGCGGCGGCGGATAGCGCCGCGCCAGCATCGACAGCGGCAGGCGCCGTTCGTCAGCCGGCAGTTCCAGCCAGGCAAGCACGAGCGGACGCTTCCAGTCGCCGATACCGAACTCCATCTCGCCCCATTTCTGCGGCTCGGGCCCCTCGAGGCCCCGGACCCAGACGAAGTAACGCGGCAGGTCGTCGGCATCCGTTTCGGTCGTGGGTCCGGTCGTGTGTCTCCTGGCCATCACCTGCTCGCTGCATCGACACGCGTTCGCCCAGGATATAGGTAATGGAGCGGCGAAGTCGAACGCGCAGTCCCGGCGGAGCGCTGTCGGGTTGAGAAGGACATGAACGAAACGGCGATCGATGGTTGGGGCGCGGCCTGCGAGGTGATGGCGCGGCTGGCCGGCGCGTGGTCGTTCGAGCGGGCGATCGAAGGCCAGGGGTGCATGCAGGGCCTTGCGACCTTCACGCCGTTGGACTCGAAGAGCCTGGCCTATCGCGAACAGGGACGCTTGAGGCTCCGCAACGGCACTGAGCTCGAGGCCTCTCGCGAGTACGTCTTCCGCAGAACCGAGCGGGGATTCGAGGTTCTCTTCAAGGAGACCCCGTTGCGGCCGTTCCACGCGATCTCACTGTCGGCATCCGAAGCCGGCGCGTTGAACGGCAGGGCGAGTCATCTGTGCAATCTCGACCATTATCAGTCGACCTACACGTTCCGCTCCGACGGCAGCTTTGTCATTCGCCACGTCGTGTCGGGCCCGCGCAAGAACTATACAATGGTTACGGCCTACGATCGGGCCGCGCCAGTTGCCGCAAATTTGCGACGCCGCCTTACCTTTCCTTGAAGGCTTCGGAAGCCGTCTCGACGAGAGGCGAGAACAGATATTCCAGAATGCGCCTGCTTCCTGTCGCGATTTCGATGTTGACCGTCATGCGCGACATCAGGAAACTCCCGCCCGGCGTCATCGGCCCTGAGCTGACGAGCGGCGGTCGTTGGTCGAATATTTGAAGACGCTGTGGCGCAGGTCGTCGGGACACGTGTCGCTTCCGGCGATTTTGCATGGCCGCGCCACGCGAAGCCCGAATGGGCGGAGCGTGGTGCCCCTGGCCGGAATCGAACCAGCACTCCTTGCGGAACTCGATTTTGAGTCGAGCGCGTCTACCAATTCCGCCACAGGGGCCCTCGGTCGGCCCCCGGTGAGGGCGTCGCGAAGCCGGCGGACTATAGCCATGGAAAAAGCCGGGTCAACCCGCGCCAAAGTGATCCCTGACGTTCTCGACAGGGGCTCGGTCGCGGATTACAGCCTTAGCGCCACGACCCCATCCGAAGAGGCCGCCGTGACGACCCAGAGCGCCGCAATACCCGCATTTCGCACCGCCGCCGGCGGCCCCGCGCTGACGGCCTCGCTGGCCGTCGCCCTGATCGCGGCGGCGACGATTGCAGGCGCCTGGTTTTTCCAGCTCGTCCTGGACATCCTGCCCTGCCCGCTCTGCCTGGAGCAGCGCTACGCCTATTATCTTGCGATCCCGCTCGGCCTGCTCACCGTGCTCGCTGCGCGGAGCGGCGCGCCGCGGCCGCTGCTGCTGGCGGGGCTTGCGATCCTGGCGCTGGCGACGCTCGCCAATGCCGGCCTCGGCACCTATCATTCCGGCGTCGAATGGGGGTTCTGGAAGGGGCCGACCGACTGCACCGGTCCGGTCGTCAATCTCGGCAGCGCCGGCGATCTGCTGTCGCGGCTCGACACCGTCAAGGTGGTGCGCTGCGACGAGGTGCAATGGCGCTTCCTTGGCCTGTCGCTCGCCGGCTACAACGTGCTGATCTCGCTGCTGATGTCCGCAATCGCCGCCTGGGGCTTTGTACGGACCGCGCAGCGCGGGTAACTACACGCTCGCACCTTCGTGCTGGAAGCCGAGATAGCTCGCCGCCACCCGCTCATTCGCCGCGATATCGCTGGCCTTGCCGCTGAGCACGAACTCGCCGAGCTCCATCACATAGGCCTGGTCCGCGATCTTGAGCGCGGCCTGCGCGTTCTGCTCGACCAGCAGCACGGAGACGCCGCTGGCCCTCAGCTCGGTGACGATGCGGAAGATGTCGGCGACGATGATCGGCGCGAGGCCGAGGCTCGGCTCGTCCAGCATCAAGAGCTTGGGCTCGCCCATCAGGGCGCGGCCCATGGCGAGCATCTGCTGCTCGCCGCCGGACAGCGTACCGGCAAGCTGCTTGCGCCGCTCCTTGAGGCGCGGAAACAGCGTGTAGATTCGCTCGATCGAGGCCTTCGCGCGGCTCCGCTCGATGCGGAAGGCGCCCAGCTCGAGATTGTCCTCGACATTCATGGTGACGAACAATTCGCGATGTTCAGGCACGAGGCCGAGCCCCATTGCGACGCGATCCTCGATGTCGAGCCGGGCGAGGTCTTGCCCTGCAAAGGCGACGCGGCCCTTCAGCGGCAAAATGCCCATGATGGCCGAGAGCAGCGTGGTCTTGCCGGCGCCGTTGGCGCCGACGATGGTGACGATCTCGTTCTCGCCGACGTCGAGCCCGACCGAGCGGACGGCTTCGACCTTGCCATAGGCGACGTGCGCGTCAGTGACTGACAACAGCGCGCTCATGCCGCCACTCCGAGATAGGCCTTGATGACTTCGGGATTGGTCTTGATCGTGGCGGGCGTGCCCTCCGCGATCTTGGTGCCGAAATCGAGCACCACGATGCGGTCGGCCAAATTCATCACGAAGCCCATGTCGTGCTCGACCAGCAGCACGCTCATGCCGCCGTCGCGCAGATCGCGCAGCAGCTTTGCGAGCTGTTGCTTCTCCATGTGGCGGAGGCCCGCGGCCGGCTCGTCGAGCAGCAGAAGCATCGGATCGACGCATAGCGCGCGGGCGATCTCGACGATGCGCTGCTGGCCGAGCGACAGCGATCCTGCGAGCTGGTGCATCTGGTCGGCAAGGCCGACGCGCTCGATCTGGCGCGCGGCTTCCGCCAGCAGCCTGGCCTCATCGGCGCGGTCGAGCCGCAGCATCGAGGAGATCGGTCCGGAATGGCCGCGCAGATGCGCCCCGATCGCGACATTCTCCAGCACGGTCATGTCAGGCACGAGCTTGACGTGCTGGAAGGTCCTGCTGATGCCGAGCTTGACGATCTCCTGCGGCGGCGCGTTGTCGACCGGCTTGCCGAGCACCGAGATCGACCCCGATGTCGCCGACAGCACGCCGGTGATCAGGTTGAACGTGGTGCTCTTGCCGGCGCCGTTCGGTCCGATCAGCGCGACGATCTCGCGGGCCTGGACGTCGAAGGAGACGTTGTTGACCGCGATCACGCCGCCGAATTGCTTTCGCGCTTTTTCGACGTGGAGCAGGACGCCGGCTTCGCCGGACCGGCGGATGCGCTGCTCGAGCTTGAGCGAGGTATCGGGCTTCTTGCCGCCTGACCGTTCGGGCAGGAACGACATCAGCCAGGGCCAGACGCCGCCGGGTGCGAGCTGGAGCAGCGCCACCAGCATGATGCCGAACACGATGGTCTCGACCTGGCCGGAGCCGGGCACGATCAACGGCAGATAGCTCTGCAACACCTCTTTCAGGATCACGACGATCGCCGCGCCCAGCACGCCGCCCCAGACATAGCCGGCGCCGCCGACTACGGCGATGAAGAGATATTCGATGCCGGCCTGCGCCCCGAATGGCGTCGGGTTCACCGCGCGCTGGAGATGGGCGTAGAGCCAGCCGGAGAGGCCGGCGAGCACGGCGGCGTGGATGAACACCAAGAGCTTGGCGCGTGGCGTGTGCACGCCGAACGCCTCGGCCGCGACATGGCCGCGCCTGAGCGCGCGGATGGCGCGGCCGGTGCGGGAGTCCAGCAGGTTCGTCGTGAGCAGCGCGGCGAGGATCACCGCGACCCAGATCGCAAAATAGATCGAGCCGGGTGAGAGCATCCTGAACGAACCGATCGACAGCGGCGGGATCGCCGAGATGCCGTCGTTGCGGCCGAGGAATTCCAGCTTGCTGAAGAGGTAGAACAGGCCGAGCCCCCAGGCCAGCGTGCCCAGCGGCAGATAGTGGCCGGAGAGGCGGACCGTGACCAGGCCGAGCAGCACCGCCAGCAATCCGCTCACGAGCAGCGACAGCGGCAAGGTCAGCCACGGGGACAGGCCGTAGGCCGTCGTCAGCAGCGCGGTGGTGTAGGCACCAAAGCCAACGAAGGCGGCCTGTCCGAACGAGGTGAGGCCGCCGACACCGGTAAGCAGCACGAGGCCCATCGCAACCAGCGCGGCGAGCCCGATATTGTCGAGCAGCACGATCCAGAACGGCGGCATGCCCGGGATGAACGGGATCGCTGCCATGACGAGGGCGAAGACGAGGATGGGAAGCCGGCTCTGCATCGCGCTCAGTCCTTCTCTTCCTCGACGGCGGGGGCCGCGAGCGAGCGCAGCAGCAGCACGGGGATCAGGAGCATGAACACGATCACCTCCTTGTAGTTGGAGGCATAGAAGGACGAGAACGCCTCGACGATGCCGACGAACAGGGCCGCGACCGCGGTGAGGGGATAGCTGACGAGACCGCCGATGATCGCGGCGACGAAGCCTTTCAGGCCGATCAGGAAGCCACTGTCGTAATAGAGTGTCGTGATCGGCACGATCATGATCCCCGACAGCGCGCCGATGACGGAGGCCAGCAGGAACGCGATCTGTCCGGACAGCGTGGTGCGGATGCCGGCGAGCCGGGCGCCCAACCGGTTGACGGCGGTGGCGCGCAGCGCCTTGCCGTAGAGTGTCAGGCCGAAGAACAGCCACAGACCGACAATGAAGGCGATGGTGATGCCGTAGACGGTGAGGCTCTGGCCGGTGAAGCGCAGCGATCCCGCGGTGAAGGCGCCTGACAGCACGGCAGGTCCGCGCTGACCCTCGGCGCCGAAGAACAACAGGCCGAGGCCCTGCAGGGCCAAATGCGTGCCGACCGAGGCGATCAGCAGCACCAGCACCGATGTATGGGCCAGCGGCTGGAACGCGATGCGGTAGAGATAGAGCCCGATCATCGCCACGATCACCAGCGACAGTGCGATGCAGACCGCAACCGGCGGCTTCTGGGCGGCGAGGTTGATCGTCAGCGCCAGCACGATCGCCGGCAGCACGACGTTGGCGAGGACGCTGCGCAGGATCAACCGGCCATGCAGCGTCTTGCGGGCCGCGAACAGGTCGAAGCCACAGGCGACAATGCCCATGGCCAGCGCCAGCTTGGCCGTGCCCGGCATCTGGCCCGAGGCCAGCGAGGCATAGGTCAGCGCGCCATAGGTGACGAATTCGCCCTGGGGGATGAGGATGACGCGGGTGACGGCGAACACCAGCACCAGCGCCAGGCCGAGCAGCGCATAGATCGCGCCATTGGTGATGCCGTCCTGCACCAGAAACAGCATGATGGTGGTGTTCAAGACCGGACGCTCCCCCTTAGATCAAGGGCCGGTCTCCGCAATTGCGGTGGACGGTCCCCTCACAGCCATTGAAATACGACGGCGATATTTGATATGGTCCATAACAATTATCAAATATAATCTCAAGGGTGGCGAACGACCCATCCCGAATTTAGCGGGATTGCGAGCATGAGGCGATGACCGTTTCGAAAACCGCTGAAAAGTCTGCTGAAAAGGCCGGTGACGGGACCAGGGGCCGCAAGGATGCGCCCGAAGGCTTGCCCGAGGCCCTCCAGCTCGGCGAGCTCTCCGAGCAGCTCGGCTACGTGCTGAAGCGGGCGCAGCTCAAGGTGTTCGAGAACTTCCTGCACTGCATGGCCTCGCTCCAGCTGACGCCGGCGCAGTTCTCCGTGCTGCTGCTGGTCGAGAAGAACCCGGGCCGTAACCAGACCGAGATTGCCTCCACCCTTGGCATCCTCCGGCCGAATTTCGTGGCCCTGCTCGACAATCTCGAAAGCCGCGACCTCTGCGCCCGGATCCGCTCCACCAACGACCGCCGCTCGCACATTCTGGTGCTGACCGACAAAGGCAAGGCCGTGCTGACACGCGCCAAAAAGCTCGTCGCCACCAAGCACGAGTCGCGGCTCAACGAGCTTTTGGGGCAGGCCAACCGCGAGGCGCTGCTGGAGATGCTGTCGAAGATCGCCAACGAATTTTGAGCTCTTACCCTCCCCTGGAGGGGGAGGGTCGATTCGCATGAGCGAAGCGAGATGCGAAGCGGGGTGGGGTGGGGTGACAGTCTATCCATCGAGGCGGTGCCCGTGCGGAGAGATCACCCCACCCCGGCGCTTCGCGCCGACCCTCCCCCTCCAGGGGCTACCGGATTCACAGATCGCCTCGGCGCATTATGAGGTTTGCGCCGCGCTTCATAGCTTGGAACTCCAGCCAGCCCTGAAGTATGACGACGGGGCCCGGCTTGCCGTAATAGCCGGTCCATCCGCCCAGACGCGCGCAGACCCAGGCTGCGCGCGCGAGCGATCCCTTCGGATGGGGGTTTTTCTGCCGCTCCGTCTTGCCTTCAAGGTCGGCGCAGCAGGCCTCGATAAGTGGGATGTCCTCGGGCTCGAATGCATCGCTCAGAGGCCGTAGCGTTCCCGGACCACCATCACGGGCGTGCACAAGTTGCTGGATGCACACCGCCGCGATCAGCGTCGCAGTTATCAGCCGGTCGCGGGGGGCCTTGTCCTCAATCTGCACATCTTCGATATCGAAGCCTGCGCTCTTGAGGACGCGGAACAGCTGTTCAATTGCCCAGCGTTGCCGATAAAGATCGACCGTCCCCCAGGCCTCCGCCTCACTGGCCACTGTGTGTGTCGTTAGAAGCCGCCAGTGAATCGGCGCCTCTCCAGCCGGCGAGTTGATCTCGCGGACATCAATGACGTTCACGACTACGCTTTCCGGCAAGTCGGCGCGCAATCCATTTTTGGGGCGGGCAAGCCTTGCCGGCATGAAGCGTATTTCAAGCTGCGCGGTGCGCTGCCTGCGGCCGGGCTTGGCGGGCAACTCCAGCTCCGCTCGCCCCATCGCAGGCAGTGCATCGGCTCGCGCAAATAGCGTATGGCCATCGGCCAGCGCGCGATCATGGGCCGCACGTACTAGCAATTCGACGCGCTCCGGACGCAACGCAAAAGCCTCAAAGATATCGCTCTCGCGATCGGCAATCACCGTCACGGAAGCCGCGCCGGCGCATACAGATGCTGCATGGTCAGCGCCTTCCAGCCATCGGAAGCTCTCCTTCTCTTCGATCGGTACGGAGCGGCGCGCTGCCCGCCGGCCCTCCTTGCGCTCCAGGAAGCTGCCACCGATCAGCCCCAGGATCGCGCGCCGTCCTGCGCATCCAGAGCTAATACGGCATGCAGATACTCACCCCCGCCACCTTCCGAGCGCAGCACAGTCGTGTCCTGGATCGCCAGGACATGCCGTCCCATGCAGCGTTCTGCCGTCCGCCCGGCTGCTTCCGTCAGCATCTCCTCACAGCTGAATGCTTCATTGCGCAAAAGCCGCGTCAGACGGATCTCTCCTGCCCGAGAGCCGCCCAATCGACGCACCCGTAACTTTCTGCCGCCCGAGGCAACGAGGCGGCCCAGAAGGAACGCCCCCCTTTTTGCAGGCGACGGTCGCCAAACCGTCCCAGTCCAGCTTCCATGCCGTCCTCCCCTTCAGTCGGACAATACGGAATCAGACATCCCTGCCGTCTTCAACCTCGATGTGTGAATACCGTAGCCCTCCAGGGGAGGGTAAGGTGAGTTCTGCTCGCCCTACTCTCAATCCACCAAAATCACCCTGATGTCGTTTACATTCGTCAGCGTCGGCCCCGGCTGCAGCAGATCCCCCGTCGCCTCGAAGAACGTCGTCGCGTCGTTGTTGTCGAGATAGGCCTGCGGCTGAAGTCCCTGCGCCTTCATCCTGGCGAACGTCGCCGCATCGATCAGCGCGCCAGCGGGGTCGGTGGGGTGGCCGGCACCGCCGTCGGCGCCGTCGGTGTCGCCGGCGAGCGCCGAAATGTCGGGCGTGTCCTTCAACAGAGAGGCCAGCGCCAGCGCGTATTCCTGATTGGGGCCGCCGCGGCCATTGCCGCGCACGGTCACCGTGAGCTCGCCCCCGGAGAGGATCGCGACGCGCTTGCCCTGCGCGCGTGCGGCAAGCGCGCGTCTTGCGTGATCGGCCGCGACCTCGCGGGCCTCGCCTTCGAGATCGGCGCCGAGATCGATGGTCTCGTAGCCGGCCTGCTTGGCGAGCTTCACCGCGGCGTCGAGCGATTGCCCGGGCCGCGCGATCAGCTCGAACGTGGCGCGCGCAAAGGCGGCATCGCCCGGCTTGCAGCTCTCATTGGCGGGATCGTCGAGCGCGCGGGCCACGGCATCGTCGATGGCGAGCTTGTACTTCGCGACGATCGCGCGCGCATCGGCGAGCGTGGTCGGATCGGGCACGGTGGGACCCGAGGCGATCGCGGAAGGATCGTCATGCGGCACGTCGGAGATCGCGAGCGTCACGATCTCGGCGGCGTTCCGGCCGGCGCGCGCGAGGCGTCCGCCCTTGATGCGCGAGAGATGCTTGCGCACGACGTTCATCTCGCCGATCGGCGCGCCCGAGCGCAGCAGTGCCTTGTTGACGGCCTGCTTCTGCGCAAAGCTGATCCCGTCCACCGGCGCGATCCAGTTCGCCGACCCGCCGCCGGTGAGCAGCACCAGCAGCAGGTCGTCCGGCCCCGCCTCACCCGCGAGCGCGAGCGTGTCGGCCGCGCCCTTCAGGCCGGCTTGGTCGGGCACGGGATGGCCGGCCTCGACGACGCGAATGCGGCGGGTCGGCACGCCATAGCCGTGGCGCGTGGTTGCGATACCGAGGAGGCGCTCCGGCGCGAGCCCCAGCGTGTCGAGATAATGCCGCTCGGCAGCCGCGGCCATCGCGGCGGCGCCCTTGCCGGCGGCGAGGCAGATCACGCGCCCCTTCGGCGCGGGGCGCAGGTGAGGCGCCAGGATGGTGCTCGGATGGGCGGCGGCAACGGCGGCGTCGTAGAGCGCGCGGAGCAGGGGGCGTCGATCGGTCATGACGATTGGCCTTCAGCAGACTCTTGAGCAGACTAGGGCGACGGCGCGGGCACCGCCATTCCCTGCCTAGCGCATCGGGCGCGAAAGGGTAAGCAGCCATTACCATCATTCGATTGTGCAATCGCGTGATGATATCCGGCGCAGCAAAAACCCCCTGCGATCATCTCGCAGGGGGCTTTTCATTGTCGGGATAATTGAGACGCTAGCCGCCGACGTCGGCGCTGATCACGTCGCCGAACAGATCCCATTTCTCGCCCTTGAACCGTTCGAGCTGGAGCTGGCTGATCGGGGCAAAGTCGGTCGGGGAAGTGTTGATCTGGATGCCCGGCAGCAGCACCTCGGTGCGGAAGTTCTTCAGGCTTGCCGCCTGCTTCATGACGTTCTCGCGCGTGAGATCGTCGCCGCACTGCTTCAGGATCTGGACCAGCGTCTGCGCCACGCCGTAGCCGACGACGGTGCCGTGGTCGAGCTTGTCGCCTTCGGGAAAGTACTTATCCATGAAAGCGAGGAAGTCCTTCATGCCGGGATCATCCTTCCACTGCGGATCCGACACGTCCTTGAGGTAGTCGGCGGAGATGATGTCCTGCGCATTCTCGAAGCCTGCGGGCTTGAGCACGGCGCCGACGTTGCCCGAGACGTTGTTGAGGAAGTGCAGCGGTTTCCAGCCGACCTCCGCGATCTTCTTGATCGCCTGCGCCGCGAATTTCGGCGTCGTGATGTTCATGAAGACGTCGGCATTGCTCGATTTCAGCTTGATGATATGGCTGTCGATGGTTGGCTCGGAGGTTTCATAGCTTTCCTCCGCAACGATCATCGAAGCGGCCTTTGCGCCGAGACCATCCTTCAGACCCTTGAGATAGTCCTTGCCGTAGTCGTCGTTCTGGAACAGCACGGCGATCTTGGCGTCCGGCTTGTTCTTGAGCAGCCATTTCGCATAGATCTGCGTCTCGCTCTGGTAGGACGGCTGCCAGCCCATGGTCCAGGGGAAATTTTTCGGATCGTTCCATTTGGTGGCGCCGGTCGCGACCAGGATCTGCGGCACCTTCTTCGAGTTCATGTATTTCTGGATCGCCGAGTTCGACGGCGTGCCGAGCGAGTTGAAGATGAACAGCACCTCGTCGCTCTCGACGAGCTTGCGGGCCTGCTCGACCGCCTTCGGCGGCGAATAGGCATCGTCGTAGGAGATGAAGTTGATCTTGCGGCCGTTGATGCCGCCTTCCTCGTTGATCTTCTTGAAATAGGCGGCTTCGGTCCGCCCGATGAGGCCGTAGGCGGAAGCTGGTCCGCTGTAGGGCATGATGTTGCCGACCTTGATCTCGGTGTCGGTCGCGCCGGTGTCGTATTTTTTCTGGGCCGAGGCGATGGAGGTCGAGGCCGCAATGAGCGCGAGCGCCAGTGACGCAACCGCAAACTTGCCGGTGACAGCGGGCATTCCAATCTCCCTTGATTTTCTTGGTGTGTGCGCTCCTTTTTTTGGCTTGATTGTTTTTGGCGGCGCACCGGCAATTCAATACGATTTGCCTTTGCCCTTCAACAGAAAGCCCCCGCGACATCGTCGCAGGGGCTGCTTCTTTAGTAGTCAGCGGCGCCTGTGCAACTGCGAGACGGCGGCGCCGTCCTTGGGTTGCTCGATGCTTGGCGGGCTATTCTGGGTTGATGTCAGTGAGCGAGGTTGCTGGAGATGACGTCGCCGAACAATTCCCAGGCCTTGCCTGTGAACCGCATCATCTGGAGCTGCTCGATCGGGGCGAAATTGTCGGGCGCGGTGTTGATCCTGATGCCGGGCAGCAGCGTATCGGGTGCGAAATCCTTCAGGCTTGCGGCCTGCTTCATGACGTTGTCTCGGGTCAGGTTGTCGCCGCACATCTGCAACACCCTCGCCATGGTTTGTGCAGCGGCGTAACCGAACACGACGCCGACATCGAGCTTGTTGGCCTTCGGATCGTATTGCGCGATGAAGTTGTAGAACCTCTTCATGCCGTCATCGGCATTCCATTGCGGGTCGGAGCCGTCCTTGAGGTAGCTCGCCGACAGGATGCCTTGCGAGATCTCGTAGCCCGCCGGCTCGATCACGCCGCCGACGGAGGTCGAGACGTTGGAGACGATGTGCATCGGGTGCCAGGCGATCTCGGCCGCCTTCTTGATCGCTTGCGCCGCAAACTTCGGCGTTGTGATGCTGATGAAGACGTCGGCGCCCGAAGCCTTCAGCTTCACGACATGCTCGTCGATCGCGGGCTCGGAGGTGTCGTAGGGCTCTTCCAGCACGATCATCGGGGCTTTGTCGCCGAGCCCCTCTTTCAGTCCCTTCAGATAGTCCTTGCCGAAATCGTCGTTCTGGTAGAGCACGCCGATCTTCGCGTCGGGCTTCTCCTTCATGATGTATTTGGCGTAGATCTTCGCTTCGCTCGCGTAGCTCGGCTGCCAGCCCATGGTCCAGGGGTATTGCTTCGGGTCGTTCCACTTCGAGGCGCCGCTCGCCACGAACAATTGCGGCACCTTGCTCTCGTTCATGTATTTGCGGATCGCGCCGTTGGTGGAGGTTCCGAGCGAGCCGAAGATCAAGAGCACGTTGTCGCTCTCGACCAGCTTGCGCGCCTGCTCCACCGTCTTCGGCGGCGAATAGGCATCGTCATACGAGATGAACTTGATCTTGCGGCCGTTGATGCCGCCCTCGGCATTGATCTTGTTGAAATAGGCTTCCTCGGCCTTGCCGATCGCGGCGTAGGCCGAGGCCGGGCCGCTATAGGGCATGATGTTGCCGATTCTGATCTCGGTATCGGAGGCGCCGTTGTCGTAGGCCTTCTGCGCCAGAGCGGCAGTGTTCATCGCAGTGCACAACGCGAACGCGGCAAACAGCGCTACAACCGGAAATCGAACGGCAGTCATCTCACTCCCACCTCACCAGGATCGGCGTCGCATTGAACAAATTTGATATCTGACGTCAACAAAAAGCCCCCGCGATCGTTCGCGGGGGCTTTGTCGGCGTGGACCGGCTTGGGCTGCGACGTCAGCGCGTCATTCGGAGGCGACGTCGCCGCTGATGATCTCGCCAAAGAGTTCCCACTTCTCGCCCTTGAACCGCTGCATCTGGAGCTGCGAAATCGGCGCGAAGTCGGTGGGGCTGGTGTTGATCTTGACGCCGGGCAGAAGCGTGTCCGGAGCAAAATCCTTCAGGCTCGCCGCCTGCTTCATGAGGTTGGCACGGGTGAGATCGTCGCCGCACTGCTCCAGCACCTTGGCCATGGTCGAGGCCGCGCCGTAGCCGTAGACCATGCCGGTGTCGGTCTTGTCGGCGCCGGGCATATACTTGTCGACGAACTCGTTCCACGTCTTCATGCCGGGGTCATTGTTCCACTGCGGGTCGGTGGAATCCTTGGCATAAGCCGCCGAGAGCACCTCCTGCGAGGCCTCGAAACCGGCCGGCTTCATCACGCTGCCGACCGAGATCGACACGTTGGTGAGGATCTGGAGCGGCTTCCAGCTGAGCTCCGCGGTCTTCTTGATGGTCTGGGCCGCGAACTTCGGTGTCGCGTAGATCAGAAGCACGTCGGGATTGGCAGACTTGATCTTGACGATGTGACCGTCGATTGATGGCTCGGAGACTTCATAACTTTCTTCCATGATGATCATGGAGGACGCCTTCGCACCGAGACCGTCCTTGGTTCCTTTGAGGTAGTCTTTGCCGAAATCATCGTTCTGATAGAGGATCGCGACCTTGGCGTCGGGCTTCTCCCTCATCAGCCATTTGGCATAGATATGCGCTTCGCTCTGGTAGGAGGGCTGCCAGCCCATGGTCCAGGGGAAGTTCTTCGGGTCGTTCCACTTGGTGGCGCCGGTCGCGACGAACAGCTGCGGGATCTTCTTGGCGTTCAGGTATTTCTGGATCGCGGAGTTCGAGGGCGTGCCGAGCGGGTTGAACACGGCGAGCACCTCGTCGCTCTCGACCAGCTTGCGGACCTGCTCGACGGCCTTCGGCGGCGAATAGCCGTCGTCATAGGTGACGAAGTTGACCTTGCGGCCGTTGATGCCGCCCTTGTCGTTGATCATTTTGAAATAGGCTTCTTCGGTCTTGCCGATGATGCCATAGGCCGAGGCCGGACCGCTGTACGGCATGATGTTGCCGATCTTGATCTCGGTATCGGTCGCGCCGGTGTCGTATTTCTTCTGAGCGAGTGCTGCGCCGGAGGTGAGGGTCGCGACCGCCGTTACGAGTGCGGTGGTTCGCAGTGTTCTTCCGAAAGTCAATTTGGTCTCCATCCTTGATTGAAGCGTTTCAGTTCTTTCTGAGCCGTCCGGCGAATTGCTGGCCCAGGATCGCGACTTGCCTTGCGCCGTGCGGCACGAGGTAGATGACGAGGAACAGGAGCACGCCGAACACGGCGCCGGAGAGGCCCTTGGAGATGCCTTCGGCGATGTTCGGCACGAAGATGATGAAGGCCGCGCCGATGATCGAGCCGGGCAGCCAGCCGACGCCGCCGACGACCATGCCGAGGAACAGCTGGATCGCGAGCGTGATGGTGAAGCTGTCGGGCGCGACGAACTGCACCGCGATCGCGCTGAGACCGCCGGCGACGCCGGTGATTCCGGCAGAGACGCCGAAGGCCAGCGTCTTGTAGAGTGCGACGTTGACGCCCATGGCGGAGGCCGCGATCTCGTTGTCGCGGATCGCCATGAAGGCGCGGCCGGAGCGGGAGCGCAGCAAATTGACCGAGAAGATGTAGATCGCGAGCACGACGACGAGCGTGAAGTAATAGAGCCACATGTCCTGCGACATCGGCAGCCCGAACGGCGCATCCGGCTTGGTGACGACGAGGCCCTGCACGCCGCCGGTCCACTTCTCGAGGAAGTTCAGCTTGAGCAGCTGCGGCATCGCGGTGGCGAGCGCGAAGGTCGCCAGCGCGAGATAGACGCCGGAGAGCCGCAGCGCCGGCTGGCCGAACAGGAAGCCGACGCCGAAGCAAAGCACGCCCGCGACCGGCAGGCAAAGGAAGTAGGGGATGTTGAACTGCTCCATCATCACGGCCGTGATGTAGGCGCCGATGCCGTAGAACGCGCTCTGTCCGAGCGAGAACTGGCCCGAGCCGCCGGTCAGGATGTTCAGCGCCAGCACGGCGAGGCCCAGATACAGGAGCTGGGTCAGCTGGAAGATGACGAAGTTCTTCGCAAACAACGGCACGGCGATGAGGAGCAGCAGCACCACGATCGAGGTGCCGCTTCCCAGCGTCATGGCTCGCTTCGGAACGGCCTCGACGGCCGGGGCTTCCGTGACGACGTCTTCGACTGCGCTCATGATCAAACTCGCTTGACGATTTGCCGGCCGAACAGACCAGCGGGTTTGACGACCAGGACGGAGATGATCAGCGCGAGCGCGATCGGGAGTTTCAGCTCGTTGCCGACGCCGGGAATGTAGGTGCCCGCGAGATTCTCGAAGATGCCGACCAGGAAGCCGCCGACCACGGCGCCGAACGGGCTGGTGAGGCCGCCGAGCACGGCTGCGGCAAACCCGTAGATCAGCACGCCGCCCATCATGTTGGGCTCGAGGAACACGACCGGGGCAATCAGCATGCCCGCGATCGCGCCGATCGCGGTCGCCATGCCCCAGCCCAGCGCGATCATCCAGCTCGTGTTGATGCCGACGAGGCGCGCCGATTCAGGCACCGAGGCGGCCGCGCGCATGGCAAGGCCGATCCTTGTGTACTGGAAGAAGAAATACAGGCCGAGCAGCAGCAGCACGGTGACGCCGATCATGCCGGCCTGGTGGGTCGAGATCAGCTGGCTGCCGAGGAACGGCGAGGAGCCGAACGGGGTCGGATATTGCTTGATGGTGAAGTCCCAGATCAGGCCAGCCGACGAGTTGATGATCGCAAACAACGCGATGAAGCCGGCGACGTTGGTCAGCACCGGGGCCTTGGCGAGCGGCTTGAACAGGATACGCTCGATGGCGATGCCGGCGACGAAGGACAGCGCGAGCGTGATCACGAAGGCGCCCCAATAGGGCACGCCCCACTGCATCAGCTGCCAGGAGATGAAGGTCGAGAACATCGCCATCTCGCCTTGCGCGAAGTTGAGATGGTCGATCGCCTGGTAGATCATGACCACCGCGAGCGCCATGCAGGCGTAGATCGCGCCCGTGGCAATGCCGGCCAGCACCTGGTTGGTAAATAGCTCCATCGTGCCGGCTCCCTAAAACTTGCCCGATGCGGGGTGAAATGCGACGACGTCGGAGGTCCACCTCTCCCCAGCGGGGAGAGGTCGATTTGCGCAGCAAATCGGGTGAGGGGCCGCAGCTTCGGAATGGGACCGTAAACCCTCACCCGGCGCTACGCGCCGACCTCTCCCGAAGGGAGAGGTGAAGCGAGCGCGCGGATAGATCGAATCCATCATCTCACCTCAGTAACCCAGATAGGATTTGCGGATTTCTTCGTTGTTCGCGATGTCCTTGGCATTGCCCGACATCACGATACGGCCGGTCTCGATCACATAGGCCTGGTCGGCGAGCTCGAGCGCGAGCTGGGCGTTCTGCTCGACCACCAGGATCGACACCTTGTCCTCGCGGTTGATCTTGCCGAGGATGCCGAACAGGTCGCGCACGACCAGCGGCGCAAGCCCGAAGGACGGCTCGTCGAGCAGCATCAGCCGCGGCCGCAGCATCAGCGCGCGCGCCACCGCCAGCATCTGCTGCTCGCCGCCCGAGAGCGTGCCGGCCTGCTGGGTATGCCGCTGCTTCAGCACCGGGAAGTGCGCATACATGCGCTCGATGTCCGAGATGATGCCGGCATTGTCCTTGCGGGTGATGGCCCCGAGCTGAAGATTCTCCTCCACCGTCATGGTGGTGAAGGTGCCGCGGCCCTGCGGCACATGGGCGATGCCGAAGCGCACGATGTTTTCGGTGGATCGGTTGTTCAGCGGCTTGCCGTCGAACTCGATGCCGCCGGTGGAGCGCACCATGTTGCAGATCGCGCGCAGCGTCGTGGTCTTGCCGGCGCCGTTGGCGCCGAGCAGCGTCGTCAGCGAGCCTTCGTTGAGCGAGAAGGAGAGGCCATGGAGTGCCTGGACCTGGCCGTAATAGGCGCGCAGGTCCTTGACGTTGAGCAGAACGGTCATTGGTCCTTGCTCCCGAGATAGGCCTTGATGACGTCGGGGTCCGCCTGCACCTGGGCGGGCGTGCCTTCCGCGAGCTTCTTGCCGAAATTCAGCGCGACGACGTGGTCGGCGATCGACATCACGAGGCCCATGTGATGCTCGACCAGCAGCACCGTCATGCCGCGCTCGTCGCGGATGCGGCGGATGAGGTCGCCGAGAATGTACACCTCTTCGTGGTTGAGACCGCCGGCGGGTTCGTCGAGCAGCAGGATCTTCGGGTCTGCCGCCAGCGCGCGCGCCAGTTCGACGCGCTTCTGCGTGCCGAACGGCAGGCCGGAGACGGTGGTGTGGGCGACGTCCTCGAGGTCGAGATAGGCGAGGATCTCGTGCACCTTCTTGTTCACGCCGCTCTCGCCGCGGCGAACCCAGGCAAGGCGCAGCGAGTCGCTGATGATGTCGGAGGAGGTGCGGGCATGCGTGCCGACGCGGACATTGTCCATCACCGACAGGTTCGGAAACAGCGCCACGTTCTGGAAGGTGCGGCCGATGCCGATCTCGGCGATCCGGTGCGGCGGACGCGTCAAAATGCTCGCGCCTTCCAGCAGGATGTCGCCTGACGAGGGCTGGTAGAGGCGGGAGAGGCAATTGAAGAGCGTGGTCTTGCCGGCGCCGTTGGGGCCGATCAATCCGAGGATCTGTCCCTTGTGCATCTCGAAGGACACGCCGTTGAGCGCGACGATGCCGCCGAACACGACGCTGACGTCGCGAACCGCGAGCAGAGGCGATGTCCCCTGTGCGAGCTGTGCCTGCGTCATGTCGTCTCGCCCACACCGTTTCGCAGGCGAAGGGGCGATGCGAACCGCTCCCTGACATGACAAAGGCTATCTGATCCCCTCGGCCACACGCGCAACTTTTCCTCCTGATTTCAGCTTTTTGCTGTCGTCTTTTTTGGATGGCGGCATCAGTCCCCCGAGTGCCGCTTCGATGTTCCTTACCATCGCAAGCAGACGGGGTCCAATGTCGTTGATCAATCGCTCTTCCGTGAAGCGGAATGCGGGCGCGCCGCAATTGAATGCGTAAGGCCCGGTTCCGTCGTTGAGCCTGAGCGCGACGCCGGCGGCGCCGATGTCATCGTGCCAGTCGCCGACCGAGATCGCGAAGCCGTGCTTGGCAACCGTCTCGCCGGAACGCTCCAGCCCCTCGCGCATCTTCGGCCAGCGGCTGCCGTAATGTTCGCGCAGGACACGCGTCAGTTCGGCGCGGTCTTCCTCGCCGAGCGCCCAGAAATAGGCGCGGCCCATCGCGCTGGTTGCAATCGGCACGCGCGAGCCGACGTCAAGTTGAACGCCGACGGTCTCGCTGCCGCGGCTCTGTCCGAAATAGATCATGCTGTGACGGTCGCGGCCGCCGATCGCGACGGCACCTCCCGTCGCGCGCATCAATTCCTCGCGGAACGGTTCGGACAAATGCCGAACGCCGAGATTGGCGAGCGCCGCGTAACCGAGCGCCATTGCGGCCGGTGCCAGCTGATATTTCTCGAAACGGGGAACCGGCGTCAGATAGCCAAGCTTCGTCAGCGTGTAGGTCAGCCGCGAAACGGTCGGCTTCGGCAGATTGGTGCGGGAGGCAATCTCCTGATTGCCGAGCAGTCCGTCGCTGGGCTGGAATGCGCGCAATACGTCAAGTCCGCGGGAAAGCGCCACGACGAAATTCCGATCGGTCGCAGTCTTCTTTCCTGTACGCTTCATCCCTGATCTGCTCTTGCGCGGAGTCGTTGACAAGCCACGTGCTTCAAAATAACCCTGCCGTCAAGATGCGGAATTAAATTCCGCACCGCGAAATCGAACAAAACTACATCCCACCAAGGAGGGAAACCGTGAGCGAAGTGGTCAAGCTTGAGCGTCATGACGAAGTCGGGATCGTCACGGTCAATAGCCCTCCGGTCAATGCGCTGAGTGCCGCAGTTCGGGGTGGAATCCTGGAATGCATCAAGGCCGCCATCGCCGATCCCGCGATCAAGGGCATCGTGCTGACCTGCGCCGGCCGCACCTTCATTGCGGGGGCCGACATCACCGAATTCGGCAAGCCGCCGAAGCCGCCCGGCCTCAACGAAGTGCTCGCCGAGATGGAGAATTCGCCGAAGCCGATCGTGGCTGCGATCCACGGCACCGCGCTCGGCGGCGGCCTCGAAGTCGCGCTTGCCTGTCATTTCCGCGTGGCTGTCAAAGAGGCAAAGCTTGGCCTTCCCGAAGTGAAGCTCGGCCTGTTGCCGGGCGCCGGCGGCACCCAGCGCCTGCCGCGCGCGGTTGGTCCCGAGCTTGCCGTGAAGATGATCGTGGGTGGCGATCCCATCGGTGCGGCTGAAGCGCTCAAGGCCGGCCTGATCGAGGAGATCGTCGAAGGCCCGGCGTCCGGCGGCGAAGCCTTCGTCCGCCAGCTGATCGCCGAGAAGCGCCCGCTGCGCCGCCTGCGCGACGACGATTCCAAGCTCGCAGCTGCGAAGGCCGATCGTTCGATCTTCACCAATGCGGTCGCATCGATGACCAAGAAGTCGCGCGGCCTGGAAGCGCCGTTCGCTGCGGCCGATGCGGTCGGCTACGCCATCGACCTGCCGTTCGACGAAGGTCTGAAGAAGGAGCGCGAGGGTTTTCTCAAGCTCGTCGCCAGCGACCAGTCCAAGGCGCAGCGCTACGCCTTCTTCGCCGAGCGCGAGGCCGCCAAGATCGCGGGCGTCCCCGAGGGCACCAAGTCGCGTCCCGTTAACCGTGTTGCGATTTTGGGCGCCGGCACCATGGGCGGCGGCATCGCAATGTCCTTTGCCAATGCCGGCATCCCCGTCACCCTGATCGAAACAGGCGAGGAGCAGCTCAAGCGCGGCATGGGCATCATGCAGAAGAACTGGGAAGCCACCGCCGCGCGCGGCGGCATCCCGGCGGATGCGCCCGCCAAGCGGATGGCTCTGATCAACGGCGTGGTCGGCATCGAGAACGTCGGCGATGCCGACCTGGTCATCGAAGCCGTGTTCGAGACCATGGCGGTGAAGCAGGAGGTGTTCGGCAAGCTCGACCAGTACGCCAAGCCCGGCGCGGTGCTCGCCTCCAACACCTCGTACCTCAACATCGACGAGATCGCGAAGGCGACCAAGCGTCCGCAGGACGTGCTCGGCATGCACTTCTTCTCGCCCGCCAACGTCATGAAGCTGTGCGAGATCGTGCGCGCCGACAAGACAGCGCCCGATGCCCTCGTGACGGCTGTCTCGATTGCGCGCAAAATTGCAAAAGTGCCGGCCGTGGTCGGCGTCTGCGACGGCTTCGTCGGCAACCGCATGCTGGCGCAGCGCGGCAAGCAGTCGGAAAAGCTTTTGTTCGAGGGCGCGCTGCCGCAGCAGGTCGACGCCGTCGTCACCAAGTTCGGCATGCCGATGGGCCCGTTCGCGATGGGCGATCTGGCCGGTCTCGACATCGGTTGGCGCTCGCGCAAGGACCGCGGCATCAAGTCGGAGATCGCGGACGCGCTCTGCGAAGCCGGCCGTTTCGGCCAGAAGACCGGCAAGGGCTACTACAAGTATGAGGCCGGCTCCCGCGCGCCGATGCCCGATCCGGAGGTCGAGAAGCTGATCGACGAGACGCTGCTGCGTCTCGGCCGCAAGAAGCGAATCGTCAGCGACGACGAGATCCTCGAGCGCATGATGTATCCGATGATCAACGAGGGCGCGAAGATCCTCGAAGAGGGCATCGCGGCCCGTCCCTCCGACATCGACGTGGTCTGGCTCTATGGCTATGGCTGGCCGATCTATCGCGGCGGCCCGATGTTCTGGGCCGACAGCGTCGGCCTCAAGCACATCGCCGACCGCCTGGCCTTCTATGCGAGGGAGACCAACGACCCGAGCCTCGAGCCCGCGCCGCTGCTGAAGAAGCTCGCAGCCGAAGGCAAGACGTTTGCGTCGCTGGCGGCCGAGTCGAAGGCGGCGTGATCAGGTTGGGTGCTGCTGCTATGTCCCCGCTCCGGGCAACGCTCTCTCCGTTCCCTCCCCCCTTGTGGGCAGGGCAATCGCATATGGTGTGTAGGATGCGGCGGCATTGGCAGTCGGCTCCCTCTCCCGCTTGCGGGGGAGGGCTGGGGTGGGGGCTGTCTCCGCATTGGGATTGTCGAGAATTGCGGAGGATGTCCCCGAGTGGTGAGAACCCTCACCCGCCGCGCTCTCCGAGCGCGTCGGCCTCTCCCGCAAGCGGGAGAGGCGGAGTAAGCCCGCGGTCCTCGCGAAATCCATATGCGATTGCCCAACCCTCCCCCGCAAGGGGGGAGGGAGCCCGTCCGTCCGTGGCCACCTCACGCGACACCATCACGACCGCTTTGCAGAGTATCGATCGCCTATGACCCATCCCGGCGAACAGTTTTACCCCGAGGGCGTGCATTGGGACGACACCATCGTCCAGGGCACGTTGCCTGACCTGCTGTCGACGGCGGCAACGAATTACGGCCCGCGCACCGCGATCGAGTTTCGCGATTCCCCGATCACCTACACCGAGCTCGCCGGGATGGCCGAGCGCGCGGCCGCCGCGTTCCTGCGCGCCGGCTGCGGCAAGGACACCTCCGTTGCGCTGTTCCTCGGCAACACGCCGGATCATCCCGTCAATTTCTTCGGCGCGCTGAAGGCCGGCGCCCGCGTCGCGCATCTGTCGCCGCTCGACGGCGAGATCGCGCTGACGCACAAGGTGTCCGATTCCGGCTCGCGCCTGCTGGTCACCTCGAACCTCCAGGCCCTGCTGCCGACCGCGCTGAAATTCCTCGAGAAAGGGCTGATCGACCGCCTCGTCGTCTGCGAGGACGATCATTGGGGCAAGGTCGGCACGCCGCAGGCGGCAATTCCTGATGATCCCCGGATCGTCACCTTCCAGGCCTTCGTCGCGGGCGCGCCGCTGCCGGCGCAATGGCCCGCTGTCGCGGTCGATGACGTCGCGCTGCTGCAATATACCGGCGGCACCACCGGCCTGCCGAAGGGGGCCATGCTCACGCACGGCAATCTCACCTCTGCCGTGTCGATCTACGACGTCTGGGGCAAGCCGGCACGTGCGGCGCGCGGCGACGTCGTCGAGCGCGTGATCTGCGTGCTGCCGCTGTTCCACATCTACGCGCTCACCGTCGTGCTGCTGTCCTCGCTCCGGCGCGGCAACCTGATCTCGCTGCACCAGCGTTTCGACGTCGAAGCCGTGATGCGCGACATCGAGGTCAAGCGCGCGACCTATTTCCCGGGCGTGCCGACGATGTGGATCGCGATTGCCGCGCTCCCCGATCTCGACAAGCGCGACTTCTCCTCGCTCAACGCCATCGGCTCCGGCGGCGCGCCGCTGCCGGTCGAGGTCGCGAGCTTCTTCGAGCGCAAGGTCGGCAAGAAGCTCAAGAGCGGCTGGGGCATGACCGAAACCTGTTCGCCGGGCACCGGCCATCCGCCTACAGGTCCCGACAAGCCGGGCTCGATCGGCCTGATGCTGCCCGGCATCGAGCTCGATGTCGTCTCGCTGGACGATTCGACAAAAGTGCTGCCGCCGGGCGAGGTCGGCGAGATCCGCATCAAGGGCCCGAACGTCACCAAGGGCTACTGGAACAAGCAGAAGGAAAACGCGGAGTATTTCTCCGACGGCCGGTTCCTGACCGGCGACATCGGCTATGTCGACACCGACGGCTATTTCTTCCTGGTCGATCGCAAGAAGGACATGATCATCTCGGGCGGCTTCAACGTCTATCCGCAGATGATCGAGCAGGCGATCTACACCGTTCCAGGCGTGCACGAGGTGATCGTGCTCGGCATTCCCGACCCCTATCGGGGCGAAGCCGCCAAGGCCTTCATCAAGCTGAAGCCGGATGCAAAGCCGTTCACGCTCGACGAGCTGCGCGCCCAGCTCGCCGGCAAGGTCGGTAAGCACGAATTGCCTGCGGCGGTCGAGTTCGTCGAGGATCTGCCGCGCACGCCGGTCGGAAAGCTGTCGCGCCACGAATTGCGCCAGCAGCAGAAACCATCTCATCTCACGCAACAAGGAGGTCGCTCTTGACCGACGCCGTCATCGTTTCCACTGCCCGCACGCCGATCGGCAAGGCCTATCGCGGCATGCTCAACGCCACCGAGGGCGCGACGCTGCTCGGCCATGCCATCGGCGAAGCCGTTGCGCGCGCGAAGGTCGATCCGAACGAGATCGAGGACGTCGTGATGGGCGCTGCGCTCCAGCAGGGCGCAACCGGCGGCAACATCGCGCGTAAGGCGCTGCTCCGTGCCGGTCTTCCCGTCACCGTTGCCGGCACCACGATCGACCGTCAGTGTGCTTCGGGCCTGCAGGCGATCGCGCTCGCCGCGCGCTCGGTGATCTTCGACGGTGTCGAGGTCGCGGTCGGCGGCGGCGGCGAGTCGATCTCCCTCGTCCAGAACGACAAGATGAACGGCTTCCACGCCCAGGACCCGGCGCTGCTCAAGATCAAGGGCGAGGTCTACATGCCCATGATCGACACCGCGGAAGTCGTCGCCAAGCGCTACGGCATCTCGCGCGAGAAGCAGGACGAGTATTCTCTCGAGAGCCAGCGCCGTACCGCGGCGGCGCAGCAGGGCGGCAAGTTCAAGGACGAGATCGCGCCGATCACGACGCAGATGGCGGTCACCGACAAGGCGACCGGCGCCGTGTCGATGAGGGAAGTGACGCTGTCGCAGGACGAAGGTCCGCGCCCCGAGACCACGGCCGAGGGTCTTGCCGGACTCAAGCCCGTGCGCGGGGAAGGTTTCTCCATCACCGCCGGCAACGCCAGCCAGCTCTCGGATGGCGCCAGCGCCTCGGTGATCATGAGCGACAAGGAAGCGGCCAGGCGCGGTCTCAATCCGCTCGGCATCTTCCGCGGCTTCGTGTCGGCCGGCTGCGAGCCGGACGAGATGGGCATCGGCCCGGTGTTTGCCGTGCCGCGCCTGCTCAAGCGTCACGGGCTGAAGGTCGACGACATCGGTCTGTGGGAGCTCAACGAAGCCTTCGCGGTGCAGGTGCTCTATTGCCGCGACAAGCTCGGCATCGACCCCGAGAAGATCAACGTCGACGGCGGCGCGATCGCGGTCGGGCATCCCTACGGCATGTCGGGCGCGCGCCTGACCGGCCACGCCTTGATCGAAGGCCGCCGCCGCAAGGCCAAATACGCGGTCGTCACCATGTGCGTCGGCGGCGGCATGGGGGCGGCGGGGTTGTTCGAGGTGTTGCAGTAGTTTTCTGTCGTCCTGGCGAAAGCCAGGACCCATACTCCGCAGCAGGAGTTTGGCGGACAGACAGCAGTTGCCTTCGCGAAACGAAGGCTGGTGGTAATGGGTCCTGGCTTCCGCCAGGACGACAAGGGTAGGAGGATCCGATGGATCTCGCATTCACGAAAGAAGAGCAGGCGTTTCGCGAGGAAGTGCGGTCATTCTTCCGCGACAACGTGCCGCCGGATACGCGGCGCAAGCTGGTCGAGGGCCGCCACCTCTCGAAGGACGAGATGGTGACGTGGTGGCGCATCCTCAACAAGAAGGGCTGGGGCGTCAGCCACTGGCCGAAGGAATATGGCGGCACCGGCTGGACCGCCGTGCAGCACTATATCTTCAACGAGGAGCTGCAGTCCTATCCGGCGCCGCAGCCGCTCGCCTTCGGCGTCAGCATGGTCGGCCCCGTCATCTACACCTTCGGCAATGAAGAGCAGAAGAAGAAGTACCTGCCGCGCATCGCCAACGTCGACGATTGGTGGTGCCAGGGCTTCTCCGAGCCTGGCTCCGGCTCCGACCTCGCCTCGCTCCGCACCAAGGCCGAGCGCAAGGGCGACAAGTGGATCATCAACGGACAGAAGACCTGGACGACGCTGGCCCAGCACGCCGACATGATCTTCTGCCTGTGCCGCACCGATGCCAATGCCAAGAAGCAGATGGGCATCTCCTTCATCGTCTTCAGCATGCACTCCAAGGGCGTCACGGTGCGCCCGATCCAGACCATCGACGGCGGCCACGAGGTCAACGAGGTGTTCTTCGACAACGTCGAAGTCCCGATCGAGAACCTGATCGGCGAGGAGAACAAGGGCTGGGACTACGCAAAGTTCCTGCTCGGCAACGAGCGCACCGGCATCGCCCGGGTCGGCGTCTCCAAGGAACGGCTGCGCCGCATCCGCGATCTCGCCGGCAAGGTCGAGTCCGGCGGCAAGCCGATCATCCAGGATGCAAGCTTTCGCGAGAAGCTGGCGGCGTGCGAGATCGAGCTGAAGGCGCTCGAGCTGACGCAGCTCCGCGTCGTCGCGGACGAAGGCAAGCACGGCAAGGGCAAGCCCAATCCGGCCTCGTCCGTGCTCAAGATCAAGGGCTCCGAGATCCAGCAGACCACCACCGAGCTTTTGATGGAAGTGATCGGCCCGTTCGCCGCGCCCTACGACGTGCACGGCGACGACGGCTCCAACGAAGCCATGGACTGGACCGCCCAGATCGCGCCGAGCTACTTCAACAACCGCAAGGTCTCGATCTACGGCGGCTCCAACGAGATCCAGCGCAACATCATCGCCAAGGCGGTGCTGGGGCTTTGATCTGCTCCCTCTCCGCGGAGGCGGAGAGGGCAATTCTTCCACCGTCATTCCGGGGCGCGACGAAGTCGCGAGCCCGGAATCCATAGCCACGATCGGGAGTATGGATCCCGGGCTCGCGCCACGCGCGCCCCGGGATGACGAAGCCAGATAATTTCGGGTACGAGGAACGATAAAATGGATTTTGACCTGACCGAGGAGCAGCGGCTCCTGAAGGACAGCATCGACGGCCTGCTGACCGATTGCTACGATTTCGACAGCCGCAAGAAGTACATGCAGGAAAAGGGCGGCTGGAGCAAAGCCGTCTGGGGCAAGCTCGCCGAACAGGGCCTGCTTGGTCTGCCCTTCAGCGAGGCCGATGGCGGCTTCGGCGGCGGCGGCGTCGAGACCATGATCGTGATGGAAGCGCTCGGCAAGGCGCTGGTGCTCGAGCCTTATCTGGCGACCGTCGTGATCGGCGGCGGCTTCCTCCGCCATGCCGGCACCGATGCGCAGAAGGCCGCGCATGTCCCGGGCATCGTCGACGGCAGCAAGACGCTGGCGTTTGCCCAGCTGGAGAAGAACTCGCGCTACGACCTGTTCGACGTCGCCACCACGGCGAAGAAGAAGGGCGACGCTTACGTGATCGACGGCGAGAAGTTCGTCGTGCTCAACGGCGAGAACGCCGACACCCTGATCGTCACCGCGCGCACCAAGGGCAACCGCCGCGACACCACCGGCATCGGCGTGTTCCTGGTTCCGGCCGACGCCAAGGGCGTTGCCAGGAAGTCCTATCCGACCCAGGATGGCCTCCACGCCGCGGATATCACCTTCACCGGTGTGGAGGTCGGCAGCGATGCCGCGATCGGCAATCCCGAGGACTCGCTCGCCCTGATCGAGCGCGTGGTCGACGAAGCCCGCATCGCGCTTTGCGCTGAAGCCGTGGGATTGATGGACGAGTCGCTCAAGACCACCGTCGAGTACATCAAGACGCGAAAACAGTTCGGCGTCGCGATCGGGTCGTTCCAGTCGCTCCAGCACCGCGCCTCCGACATGTTTGTCGCGGCCGAGCAGGCGCGCTCGATGTCGATGTTCGCGACCATGGCCGGTGATTTCGAGGACGCCAGGGAGCGCTCCAATGCCATCGCCGCGGCCAAGGTGCAGATCGGCAAGTCGCTGAAATTCGTCGGCCAGCAGTCGATCCAGCTCCATGGCGGCATCGGCATGACCATGGAGGCGAAGATCGGCCATTACTTCAAGCGTCTCACCATGATCGAGAACACCTTTGGCGACACCGACTACCACCAGCGCCGCGTCGCGGATGCGGGCGGGTTGATCTGATCCACGGGTGCTGTCATCCCCCGCGAAAGCGGGGGATCCAGTACGCCGTGGCCCATCGGCTTAATCACTGCGGTCTCTGGAATACTGGATCGCCCGCCTTCGCGGGCGATGACACCGAGCAAGTTGAATCAGCGGAGTCCCCCATGAAAAACACCCCGTTCGATCTCACCGGCAAGGTCGCGGTCGTCACCGGCTCCAGCCGCGGCATCGGCCGCGCCTCGGCCGAGCTGCTGGCAAGACTCGGCGCCAAGGTCGTGGTGTCCTCGCGCAAGGCCGACGCCTGCAAGGAGGTCGCCGACGGCATCAATGCCTCGGGCGGCGATGCCATCGTCATCCCCTGCAACATCGCGCGCAGGAACGAGGTCGAGGTGCTGATCGCGGGCGCCACCGGGCATTACGGCAAGATCGACATCCTGGTCTGCAACGCCGCGGTGAACCCGTATTACGGCCCGCTGCTCGACATCACGGACGAAGCCTTCGACAAGATCATGGGCTCGAACGTCAAGAGCAACATCTGGCTCTCGGCCCTCACAATCCCGCAGATGGCCGAACGCGGCAAGGGCTCCGTCGTCATCATCTCCTCGATCGGCGGCTTGCGCGGCTCGACCGTGATCGGCGCCTACGGCATTTCGAAGGCGGCCGATTTCGCGCTGTGCCGCTCGCTCGCCGGCGAATGGGGTCCGAAGGGCGTCCGCGTCAACTGCATCGCGCCGGGACTCGTGAAGACCGATTTCGCCCGTGCCCTGTGGGAAGACGAAGCCAACCTCAAGCGCCGCACCGCCACCACGCCGCTGCGCCGCATCGGCGAGCCCGACGAGATCGCCGGCGCCGTCGCCTATCTCGCCTCGGATGCCTCGAGCTTCATGACGGGCCAGACCATCGTCATCGACGGCGGCGTGACGACGGCGGCGGTGTAGCCGTTACTGGCCGCGCTCGGCCAGGGCGCTCTCGATGGCGCGCACGACCAGCAGGGCCGAGCGCTCGTCGAGATGGACGCCGTCGGCCCAGCGCAGCTCGCTGCGCGGCGGGTCGATCCGCAGCCAGCGTCCCTGATCCGGGAAGGCGGCGTGGACGATCGCCTTGCTCGTCGTGACATATCGCGAGTCCTCGATCTCGGGCGCGAACGGAATCTCGAGCAGGAAGGCGCGCGATCCCCGCCGCTCGATATCGTCGATGAGCGCTCCCATGCGCGCCACGTTCACGCGCGTCGCAGCCGTCGGGTCCTCCGCGTTCATCTGCCCCACGGCGCGGTCGAGATAGACCTTGTTGTTGAAATTGCTCGGCGGTTCGCCGAGCAGGCGATCCCGCCCGGCGCGAGCCTCGGCAGGATTGGGTGGCGTGTGATTCCACGTCTCGTAGGCGGCCACCGCCGTTCGCACCGGCCGC
The DNA here is from genome assembly GCF_018129685.1 of Bradyrhizobium manausense. GTDB lineage: Bacteria > Pseudomonadota > Alphaproteobacteria > Rhizobiales > Xanthobacteraceae > Bradyrhizobium > Bradyrhizobium manausense_D. The sequence continues at coordinate 12,157 of NZ_JAFCLG010000026.1, read as the reverse complement.
AGGAACAGCGGCTCGTTGCCCGCGCCACCTTTGAATTTGCCGATCAACGCCTCGTCGGCCAAGCGCGTCAGAACATTGGTCTCGATCAGGACGATCTTCGGCAGGCTTTTCTGCCTGGCGATGATGTCCAGGCTGGTCACCGGGGAGCCGCCGGCCAGAGCAAGATTGCGGACGCCGGAGCGCGAGAAATACTCTTCCTTGAGCCGCCAGGCGACCGAGCTGCCGACCAGCACGAGGTCGGGCGTGGGCTCGCTGACATAGCGGTTGAGCGTGACGAGGGTGCCGTCGCGGGTGGTGACGGTCGGTTGCTGAAGCGCGGCACCGAAATGCGCCGTGGCAAGGCCGCAGGCGAGCAGCAGCACGGCCGCGGCGCCCGCGCATTTGATCAGCCATGGAAACGTCGACGTCTGTTCCATCGTCAGAACTGAAAATAGATGAAGGCGGCCTCGGGGCCGGCCTCGAGAAAGCTCATCGCTGCGAGGGCGCCGTAGAGATACGGCTCCAGGCGCCGAAATCTGCGCTCGAGAAGCGCGCCGATGCCGAGGTGCTGGATCAGGACGGGCAGGGCGTAGAGCAGGGCCATGTTGCGGTACAGCTTGGTCGGGTTGGGATTGTCCGTCGGCGCGAACATGCCCGAGAGGTAGCCGAGCGCGTGATCGAAGTTCGGCAGCTTGAAGAAGATCCAGAGCATCGTCACGCAGAAGAACACCACGCCCATGCGGACGACGCGCACGACCGGGCCGGCTTGGCCCAGCCGTGCGAGGAAGGGGCGCTCGACCACGAGCAGCACGCCGTGCAGCATGCCCCACAGCGCGTAGCTCAGGCTCGCGCCGTGCCACAGCCCGCCGAGCGTCATCACGATCATCAGATTGAGGCAGGTGCGGATCGGTCCCTTCCTGTTGCCGCCGAGCGGGATGTAGAGATAGGTCCTGAGCCAGGTGGACAGCGAGATGTGCCAGCGCGTCCAGAACTCGGAGAACGAGACCGAGACATAGGGCAGGTTGAAATTGACGGGCAGGCGGTAGCCGAACAGCAGCGCGAGGCCGAGCGCGATCGCAGAGTAGCCGAAGAAATCGGCATAGATCTGGTAGCTGTACAGGAACACGAGCAGCCAGCGGTCGGGTGTCGCCACCGCCTCGTAGAGCGGATAGTCCATGTGGGACGTCATCTCGTTGAGATTGTTCGCGACATACAGCTTGAAGAAGTAGCCGGTCAGGATCCACTTCGCAGCCTGCAGGACCTCGACATCGGCGAGCCGCTTGGGCGCGATCTGCGGCATGAACTGGCCGGCACGGGTGATCGGCCCGGACACCAGCTGCGGAAAGAAGATGATGTAGAGGAACACGTCCCGCAGGCGCGGCGGCTGCTTCTCGCGCGTGAGGTCGACCAGCAGGCTGATATTGTGGAAGACGAAGAACGAGATTCCGATCGGCAGCGGCAGCCGCAGCAGCACGTCCAGCGGCGTGATGCCGGTCGGGTGCAGCGTGCTCAAGTCGATGAACAGCAGCTTGTATTTGAAGAACGCCAGCAGGCCGAGATTGAAGACGATGCCGGCAGGCATCCAGACGGCGCGGTTGTCGAACGCCAGCACCAGGCACAGATAGGTCCCGAGCACCGCAAGCAGCAGCAACGGCAGCAGGGCCGGCTGGCCCGATCCGTAGAACGTCAGGCTCGCCAGCACGAGCAGCTGGACCTGGAAGCGCTGCAGCGGCGGCAAATAATAGACGCCGACCACGACCGCAACGAAGATCCCGAACTGAAGGGAAGTAAATGTCATGCCGCCCCGAATTGCCCGATCCGGCATGTACCATTTTCGCTTCCGCCCTCCTAGTCTTGCGGCTCGGATTGGGGGCACTGCCACCCGCCGCCATGCAGTGCATCCCACCTTGACCTTGCCCTGCCAATCCCGTTTTCTCTGCCGCGACACAATGATCCTCCAGGGAAACGCCAAGGTAAGCTTCCATGTCTTTCGTCCTCGCCATCGACCAGGGCACCACCTCCTCGCGCGCGATCGTGTTTCGCAGCGATATTTCGATTGCGGCGCGCGCGCAGCAGGAGTTTCCGCAGCATTTTCCGGCCTCGGGCTGGGTCGAACACGAGCCGGAGGACATCTGGACCTCGACCGTGATGGTCTGCCGCGAGGCGATCGAGCAGGCCGGCATTACGGCCAAGGACATCGCCGCGATCGGCATCACCAACCAGCGCGAGACCACCGTGGTGTGGGATCGCGCTACGGGCCAGGCCGTGCACCGCGCCATCGTCTGGCAGGACCGCCGCACCGCGGATGTCTGCGCCAGGCTCAAGCACGAGGGCCGCGAGCCGCTGATCTCGCAGAAGACCGGCCTGATCATCGACCCCTATTTCTCCGGCACCAAGGTCGCCTGGATCCTCGACCACGTCCCGGGCGCGCGCGCCCGCGCGGCCCGCGGCGAGTTGATGTTCGGTACAGTCGATTGCTACCTGCTGTGGCGCCTCACCGGCGGCAAGGTGCACGCCACCGACGCCACCAACGCCTCGCGCACGCTGCTGTTCAACATCCACACCGGCCAGTGGGACGACGAGCTGCTGGAGATCATCGGCGTGCCGCGCTCGATGCTCCCGGAGGTGAAGGATTCCTCCGCCCGCTTCGGCGAGAGCACGCCGGACCTGTTCGGCGGCCCCATTGCGATCGCGGGCATCGCCGGCGACCAGCAGGCGGCGACCATCGGCCAGGCCTGCTTCCGCCCGGGCATGATGAAGTCGACCTACGGCACCGGCTGTTTCGCGCTGCTCAACACCGGCTCCACGCCCGTGGCGTCGAAGAACAAGCTGCTCACCACCATCGCCTATCAGCTCGCGGGAAAACGCACCTACGCGCTGGAAGGCTCGATCTTCGTCGCGGGCAGTGCCGTGCAATGGCTGCGCGACGGCCTCGGCATCATCAAGCACGCGGCCGAAACCGGACCTCTGGCCGATCAGTCGGACTCGATGCAGAGCGTCTATCTCGTGCCGGCTTTCGTCGGCATGGGCGCGCCCTACTGGAATCCGCGCGTGCGCGGCGCGCTGTTCGGCCTTACCCGCAACACGGGACCTGCCGAGCTTGCCCATGCCGCGCTGGAGAGCGTCTGCTACCAGACCTTCGATCTCTGGGCCGCGATGCGCGCGGACTGGCCGAGCTCGGAAGTGGCGAGCGTCGTGCTACGCGTCGACGGCGGCATGACCGCGTCGGACTGGACCATGCAGCGCCTCGCCGATCTCCTCGACGCGCCCGTCGATCGTCCCGTGATCCAGGAGACCACGGCGCTCGGCGCGGCCTATCTCGCCGGCCTTCAGGCCGGCGTCTATCCCGAGCCGACGAAATTCGCCGACAATTGGCGCCTCGAGCATCGCTTCAGGCCGAACATGAGCCAGGCCACGCGCGAGCGGAAGCTCGCCGGCTGGGCGCGTGCGGTGAAGGGCGTGCTGGCGAGCGACGAAGGCGAGGCGTAATACATCTCTCGCGTCGTCCCGGCGAAGGCCGGGACCCATACGCCGCAGCAAATGTTGTGAACGGGACTCGTCGTTCCGGCGCGCAAGACAAATGACATTCGTGGTTATGGGTCCCGGCCTTCGCCGGGACGACGATGGAGTGTGCAGTGCCTGCTCTGGAGTCTCTCGCGATGAAGTGGAGTCGGCAAGGATGATCCTCCCCGATGGCTATTCCGATGTGCCCAACGGAAAGATCGCCGCCGTCGTCACCCATCTGGAGATGACGACGCGTCCCGCGCGCCGCGACGATCCGCCGGGGAACTGGATCCTGCGCAAGTTCGACACGCCCGCTCTTCATTCGTACCGCGATCTCCTCCGCCGCGTCGGTGAGGAGTGGCTGTGGTGCTCGCGGCTGCGCCTGACCGACGCGGGGCTGGCCGCGATCATCCACGCGCCTGATGTCGAGGTCTATTCACTGGTGGTCGACGGTCGCGAGGAAGGCCTGTTGGAGCTGGACTTCCGCGAACCCGGCCAGTGCGAGCTGGTCTATTTCGGTGTCACTTCAAGCTTGATCGGTACCGGCGCCGCGCGCTTCCTCATGAACCGCGCGCTGGAGTGCGCATGGTCGGGTGGCGTGCGTCGCGTCTGGGTGCACACCTGCACCTTCGATCATCCCTCGGCCGTTGCGTTCTATCAGCGCTCCGGCTTCATCCCGTTCCGCCGCCAGATCGAGATCGCGGACGACCCGCGCCTCGACGGCACTTTGTCGAGAACAGCGGCAAAGCATGTGCCGATCATTGAATGACGGAGCGCAGGCGCCGCGACCGCATCCTCAATAATTATACCGCACGCCCAAACTAAATCCCTGCGCCAGCAGGTTCGTCGTGCTCATCACCGGCAACGGCCGGGTCGGGCCGGCGGGCGGTCCCGGCGGGATCAGGGTCGGATTGATGGTCGTGTCGATCAGCCCGCCGGCGCGCTGCACGCCGGTCCAATACAGCACATCATAGCCGACGGTCAGGCGCCAGGCGGGCGCGATCTGGTAGCCCGCCTTGAGCGACAGCTCCGGCACCACGGCGAATTTGGTCTGCGAGAAATGGCCGCTGTTGCCGGCGAGCGCGAGCAAGCCGCCCGGCACCGTCGTGCTGACGGCGCCGACCGTCGAGATCGTCGAGCCCGTCACGTCGGCGGTGTTGAAATTCGCGCCGAGTGCGACCTTGCCGCGCCATTCCAGCGACCACGGGCCATTGCGCCAGTCACCGGTGATGCCGAGGTCGATGCCGTGAAAATTGCTCGCCGCCTTGAGATTGTCCGATGGCGTGAACGTGCCGAAGGCGATGCTGTTGATCGTATCGGTGATCCACAGCGTATCGGACGAGCGCAGATAGCGATAGCCGATCAGCGCGCTGATGCGCTGTCCGCTCCACATCCCGAACTCCTGGCGATAGAGCGCGCCCGCGCCGAGAAGACGCGAGGTCTCGTTGGCGTTGACGCTGCCGGTGCCGACGCCGGGGAAGCCGGCGAGCAATGCGCTCTGGGCACCGGTCGTGGCATCCAGGAACGGACGCGTGAGGATCGGATGCGCGTTGGTGTCGGTGGCAAAACCGGTCCCGATGTTCTCGAGCCCGAAGAACGAGGCCTCGATGCCGCTTCTGCGCTGCGGATCGAACCAGTATCCGGCGGTGATGCGCCCGCCCGAACGCCAGTCCGTGTTGACGCTGGAATTGCCGAACAGCACGGTCGTCGTGGGCTGGCCGAGCGCGCCGGCGACGGCCAGCGGCGTGCCGACGGGAGCCGTGGTCACCAGCGCCGGCAGCTTGTCGCCGGTCACGGTCCAGGCGAGATACTCGGCCTCGGCCCAGAACGGATTGACATCGATGGCCTTCGGCAGTGCCTTGAGCGGCAGGTCGGCGGCCCCTGCGCCGCCTCCCAGCGCGAGTGCCGCACATGTCACGCCGACCGCTGCTGCCCGCCGATTCATCTGCGTTCCCCAAGGTTCCATGGAATGAACCATGCGATAATCTATTCGGCAAGGCGAAGTTGAGGCGAGGGGAGCACGAAAACGTTTGGCTGTTGTCGATGGGCACCGCCCACGACTCTGTCCCGGCTCGGGCCCCGCACTTACATCGACAGCGGCACAACGACATCGGACTGGACCACGGGCGTCTCGCCGATCTGTTCGACGCGCCGGTGTACTGGCGAGTGACGGTCGCCTGTTACAAGATGAACTGGTGGAAGAACCGGTAGAGGAGACTGCTAGCAGGCTGGTTTCCAGTAGGGTCCACGGCTACCTTCGATTCCATCCGAGCTAGAAAGAATTCTTCTGGGAGGCAATTTTGGACAATCCGTTTCAAGTTTATGGGCCGTATGAGGTTAACCGCGAGAGAGTATCGGACAGAAATTGGCAGAATGGCGAGTGGGACTATATCGATGATCTCGTAGGGGCCGATTTGTCGAGTGCGAAAGGAGCCTACGTGTTCTCGCTACGACATGGGGAAAAGTATACGCCTTTGTATGTTGGCATTACCAACAAGGGGTTTCGTCATGAGGTCTTCGGCGTTCATAATAGGGAGAAGGTCCACTACAACTGGAGGAAGGAGAAAGGACAAATCGTATTCCATCTGCTCGCAAAGCCAAAAAGCGTACGGCGGGGATTTTCGAAAAACATCCGGAGGGATTGGCTTCAAGCCCTAGAAGCACTTTTGATCTTCATGTGCCGGCGCAGCAACAAGAAACTGCTCAATAAAAAGCACATGAAATGGCTCGACGCAGTCGGCATCTTGGGAGTTACCCATACGGAGGTGCACAGAGGAAAGCCGCCTCGCGAGATTCAAACCTTCAAAAGGGTGCTTAGATGGTGAGTCCGAAAATGCAGACTATGCCCGTCTGTCAAAAGTCCGCTTTCCGGGAGGAAACGGAAGGTCGTAGTTAAGTTAGCCTGCTGTTCCGTTGTCGCGGTCACTAGAGCTTGTACCCTACTGAAAGGAGCCCCTGCCGCTGATCGCTCGATAGGGGTGCTCGAAAGTTTTCTGGCAATAGTTTGAACCCGTAGTCTTTAGGTGTGGCACTAGTGCGAGCAAATTTCTTGCTGAGGCGTTCAACATAGATCGGGTTCACATTGCCGAACCAAGATTGATCGAGAGAGCGAAAAATCGCGCTGGCTGCACAGTCGGCAATCTGTAAACCGATTTCGTCTTTGTCTTTGCGGCTGTTGATGTCGAGCGCGTTAACGACCGACCAATCAATTTGGCCCTTGTTGTTGAAGTATCCTCGATCGCGTCGCTCGGTTTTCAGTTTCAAAAGATAGGCGCCAGTTTGTGAGTATGAGATCTCCTTGCGTCGAGAGAAAACGATCTGGATCGAGCGAACCTCTCCGTACGCGCGATAAGTCCATCGCTTGCACTCCGCACTGGCGCGCTCGAGCAAATAGCGGAATAGATTATTGTAGAACCAATTATACCGACGCGGCCGAAGTCGTCCGCGAGAAAATTCGAGGTTGCTGGCCTCGCAGCGCAAATTTCTGTATCCGCGCATGTTTCGTTTGTTCGAAACTATGGCTATTAGCTCCAATCTGAGCTCCGCAATGGATTCGATCACTATGAGCTTTTGATCCTCAGTCAGGTCTCGGAAGTGAATCTTCTCCGAAGGAGAAATTCCGACCTTTGACTTTATCTTGGCAAAGGCTTGGATAAGCTCAGGATACTTGCTGGTTCGTACCAACACGCCAACCAAAACAAAGTACTCGGACGCACCGTCAGCATCGATTGGTCTCACTTTATCGAGACCTTCGTCGCCTGCTTCATCAATAAATAGATAAAATCCAGGGGTCATCAAAAGCTGGCCGCCACCAATTGTCTGGCAAGTTCGATCTTAAATGGCGGTAGCTTAGTCCGCGCAACCGACGCGGGCAATAGAGGCTAGTCTAGGTATTCTGCAACTCTCAAAACACCTTCCGCTCGGCCCGCGCCAGCGAGAACCCGTGCTGCATCGCGTTGAAGCAGGTCAATCCCGTCTGCTCCGAACGACATGTGAATCCCGCGCGTTGCCACACCTCGCCATAGGCGAGCACGGGCAGCGACGGGTCGATGATGGTGTCGCCGACGCAGATCTGGCCTGCGCTGCCTTTTGCGGTCATCGCGAAGGCGTGGCTCGAGTCGCGTTCGCAACCGGCGAGGCGCTGCTGCCGCGTCTCAATAAACGTGATGTCGCAGCGGAGCGTGGCCTCGCCGCTTTCGGCAAAGAACTGGCAGCCGATGTTCTTCGACGGCATCTGGAATCCGACCAGGCGATCCTGTGCGCGGGCGAGGCCTGCGATCGACGCAAGCAGGGTCGACAATGCAATGATTGCGCGCAGCCCGATCATGCCGCGTTCCCAAAACAAAGACGTGTATTGAAAAACGCCAGCTTCCGAGCGTCAAGCGGAAGCCGCTCCGCCTGGTCGGCATCGACGGACAAGACCCCAAGCGTTTCGCGCAAGCTCGACTACCCCTCAAGCTTTCCGATGGGATCTGCGTTGACCGAGCCTGTGAACGTCTCCATTCGCGAAGTCGTCGATTCGAGATATGGAAGAACGATATCCAGAACTGTCGTACAGAAATTAAGCTGATATTCGGAGGGCTTTGAAAATGAGATTTTCTGTTCATCAGCACGAATGAAGCTGACAGGATGCGAATGAACCCAATTCGATAGATAGGCTTGTTGGAAATCAAATCTATCGAGGTCCCAGCCCGCCTCACGAGCAGCGCCTCTCGCGCCGCCGATGAATACCTTTTGGCCGGTCACTAGTTCTTCGATTACTTCATCGGAAAACAAGAGCTGCTTAGCTAAAGTCTCAATTTTCTCTTTGAATTTAACTTTTTGGGTCTCATACGTCTGAAAAAATGGGAGCGCCCCTCGATCAGCCTCTGCGACCGAAGCAGTAAGAAATCGTTTGCGATTGAACAGCTCGTGCAGATAGAGAATCGTCCTTCTCAATTCCCACTCCTTCTGCTTTAGGCTGGGTTGAGCAATGTACATCGTCATTAGGGACGCATCAGTTATCGCTCTCCCCAATGTCGCGACGGAGAAGTGATCCAATAACCCGATGCCTTTTGGCGCGCTCCTGTACTTGTCCAAAATGAGCTTGATCGAGAGGCAGTGACTTATCAGCTTGCTATAAATGAACAGTGCTCGGTTCTGCCTACCCGTATGGTCAACTCCAATTCGGCTTTCGGATATCGAGACGGCGGCTTGGATGGCCTTATCGAAGCGATCTTGAGCGCTGCCTAGGGTGCTCGCTGCTGATGGTGTCTTGTTCTCAGTCATCGCGCCTCCAATCTGCGGATCAAACGCGCCCGGCGTAGGTGCGGAAAGTTTGGGCGCTCGCGTGGCTCAGCTTACTATGAATCCGCAAGAGTGTTCGGCGTCATCAAATCTGATTCCGCTTTTGGCCCCCGGCCGGACCTCACGAAATGTCCACGTCGGCGCCGCTACAGGGGGATAAGCCGACATCGCGGACCTATGAGTCCACGCCCTAGCCGTCGAACTTCACCGCCGTCGTGTTCGCCCCGCACACCAGCACCGCGACACGCTCGCCTGCCGCCGGACGATAGCGGCCGGAGAGCAGCGCCGCAAACGCCGCGGCGCCGCCGGGCTCGGCGACGAGGCGCAGGCGCGACCATAGCGCGGCCTGCGCCTGCCGGATCGCGTCGTCGCTGACGAGGACGACCCGCTCGACATGGGCGCGCGCGATCGGGAACATCAATTCGCCGACGCGCCGCGGCGCGAGGCTGTCGGCGGCGACGCCGCCGGCCGGCGCATCGACCGGCGCGCCTGCCGCGAATGCGGCGTGCAGGGTCGGAGATTGCTCCGGCTCGATCGCGATGATGCGTGTCCGGCCGGCCGTCCATGCCGCGATGCCGCCGATCAATCCGCCGCCGCCGACGGCGACCAGCAGCGTGTCGATATCGGGCGCATCCTGCTCCAGCTCGAGGCCGACGCTGCCCTGACCGAGCAGGGTTTCGGCCTGGTCATAGGCATGAACCGCAAGCGCGCCGGTCTGCGCCAGATGGGCCTCGCTGGCCGCAAGCGCATCGGCGTAGCGGCTGCCCGCGATCACGAGCTTGGCGCCGTAGCTCTTGATCCGCTCGGCCTTCGCCGGCGAGGTGATGTCAGGCACGAAGATGGTGGCGGGAATGCCGAGGCGTTGCGCGGCATAGGCCACCGCAGCGCCGTGATTGCCGCCGGACGCGGCGACGACGCCCGCCTGCGGCACATGCCGCAGCAGCAGATTGGCAAAGGCGCCGCGCGCCTTGAACGATCCGGAATGCTGCAGCAGCTCGAGCTTGAAGGTGACGGGCGCCGCCGGCAGGCCGAAATCGGCGAGATCGGCCTCGAACAGCGGCGTGCGTCTGATGTGCGGACGGATGACGGCCTCGGTCGCCGCGATCCCCTCACGGGTGATGTTGGGTGTCGCTGTCATGATGGTGAATGCTAGCGTATCAGGAAGTTGACATCAATTAGCCAATTAGCAAAATGGCTAAATGAAGTTCGCGATCGCCTTGCGTGCCTTGGCCAACGAGCGGCGCCTGCAGATCCTGGAATGGCTGCGGGATCCGCGACGGCATTTTCCGGAACAGGTTGACGGCGACCTGGTCAAGGACGGTGTCTGCGGCCTGCTGATCGCCGAAAAGCTCGGCGTCAGCGCGCCGACCGTGAGCGAGCATATGCGGGTGCTGACATCGGCCAAACTGGTGCGCGCCAGGCGCATCAAGCAGTGGACCATGTACAAGCGCGACGAAACGGCGATCGCCGCCCTCAAGCGGGCGATTCGAGATGGGCTTTGAGCCGTTTCCGGCTCGTCATTGCGAGGAGCACTTGCGACGAAGCAATCCAGGCTGTCCCCGCGGAGAGATTCTGGATTGCTTCGCTGCGCTCGCAATGACGGAATACTCAAAACACCTCCTGCCGCCCCCGCGCCAGCGAGAACCCGTGCTGCATGGCGTTGAAGCACGTCAGCCCGGTCTGTTCCGAGCGGCAGGTGAATCCCGCGCGCTGCCATATCTCGCCATAGGCGAGCACCGGAAGTGACGGATCCATGACGGTGTCGCCGGCGCAGATGCGCGCGGAGCCGCCGCTGGCGCCGCCCTTGGCGGTCATCGCGAAGGCGTGGCCATAGTCGAGCTCGCAGTCCGGCGGCCGACGCGGCGGCGTGTCGATTGTCAGTATGTCGCAGCGAAGCATGTCCTGGCCGTTCTCGGCGAAGACCTGGCAGGCGATGTTCTTCGATGGCATCTGGAAGCCGATCGGACCGTCCTGCGCCCGCGCGAGGTTTGCCGCGGCGAGCAGGACGAGCACGGTGATTGATCGCAATGACATGACAGGATTCCCGGCTGGTCGGCGGCCCATTGATTCCGCGTTGTTGCGCCGCGCGCAATGCTCTCCTTCCAAGAAAATTGTTGCGGACGCCGCGCAATGACGATGAACTCACCGGCCCTGCCTTGCCCAGCGATACGGAGGAGCGAGAACCATGTTCCTGATCGGCCAATATGATTCCCCCTTCGTCCGCCGCGTCGCGATTGCGCTGCGGCTCTACGGGATCGGCTTCGAGCACAGGCCGTGGTCGACGTTTGGCGATGCCGACAAGATCGCGCCGTACAATCCCTTGCGCCGCGTGCCGACCCTGGTGTGTGACGACGGCGAGGCGCTGATCGAGAGCACGATCATCCTCGACCATCTCGACGAGCTCGTCGGGCCCGAGAAGGCGATGCTGCCGGCAAGCGGCGCTGACCGGCGCAAGCAGTTGCGCATTTGCGCGCTGGCGTCGGGCCTCGGCGACAAGGCGGTGAGCCTGCTCTACGAGCGCGTGCTGCGGAAGGAGCAGCTCGCGCTGTGGGTCGATCGCTGCCGGGCGCAGATCGGCGACGTGCTCAAGGTGCTCGAGGCCGAGCGCGCCAAGGTGTCGGCGCCGTACTGGCTCGGGACGCGCATCGGCCATGCCGACATCGCGGTCGCCTGCGTCGTCCGCTTCACCCGCGAGGCGCATCCGGACCTGTTCGATGCCGCGCGCTACCCGGCGTTGTCGGCGCATGCCGAACGCTGCGAGGCCCTGGCTCCGTTCAAGGAGATCGTGCAGCCCCTGGCGCCGCCGAAGGGGTGAGCTCTTTTTATCCTCCCCTGGAGGGGTCCGGGACGAGCGTAGCTCGCCCGTGGGTCGATCGCGCGAAGCGCGAGCGGGGTGGGGTGATCTCTCAACACGGGGAGTGTTCGACGCGGAGAGACCGCCACCCCACCCCGTCTCACATTTCGCTGCGCTCAAAGTGAGCCGACCCTCCCTCATCCACAGCCACGCCGCTGAAGCATCGCCGAACCTAGCTTTTAGCCGCGCTCTCTCTTTTACCCTCCCCTGGAGGGGGAGGGTCGATCGCGCGAAGCGCGAGCGGGGTGGGGTGATCTCTCAACACGGGGAGTGTTCGACGCGGAGAGACCGTCACCCCACCCCGTCTCACATTTCGCTGCGCTCAAAGTGAGCCGACCCTCCCCCTCCAGGGGAGGGTAAAGGCGCCCGCTCATCCACAGCCACGCCGCTGAAGCATCGCCGAACCTAGCGTTTAGCCGCGCTCTCTCTTTTACCCTCCCCTGGAGGGGTCCGGGACGAGCGTAGCTCGCCCGTGGGTCGATCGCGCGAAGCGCGAGCGGGGTGGGGTGATCTCTCAACACGGGGAGTGTTCGA
>NZ_JAFCLG010000025.1 GCF_018129685.1 Bradyrhizobium manausense | reverse complement strand
CGGCGTCAAGCGCCAAGGACCCAACGGCTTCCCGCCCACTCTCATCATGACAGACTTTCCAGACACAGGGACCCATACACCGCAGCAATAGCTTTGCGAAGACTCGGCGTTAGCGCCGTCGCGTCACAACTTCTTCCGGGGTTATGGGTCCCGGCCTACGCCGGGACGACAGCGGAGAGTGTAGCCGCCATCGAGACAGAGCCATCACCCCTTCGGCTTCACCGGCGTGCCATCCGCCATGATGGTCACGCCCTTCCGCTCGACGATCATTCCATACGCCTTCGGCTGTCGATGAACATCGAAATTGAAGGTCGTGCGCTTGTAGGAGTTGCAGAGATCGAGATCGCAGCGGGCGAGCGCGAGTTCGTCGCCCTTGGTGCTGCATCGCGCAATGATCTCGCCTGATGGCGCGATGATGCAGCTGCCGCCGATATGATCGACCCCCTCTTCCACGCCGGCCTTGGCGACGCCAACCACGAAAGTGCCGTTCTGGTAGGCGCCCGACTGCATCACCAGATGATTGTGAAACAGCGACAGATCGTCGTGCTCCGGCGCAGGCGGATTGTGCACGGGCGTGTTGTAGCCGATCATCACCATCTCGACGCCCTGCAGACCCATCACCCGGTAGGTCTCGCTCCAGCGGCGGTCGTTGCAGATCGCCATGCCCATCACGCCACCGAACGCATCGACCACGCCGAAGCCGGAGCCCGGCTCGAAATAGCGCTTCTCCAAATGCTGGAATTTACGCCACGGCTCATGCTCGGCATGCCCGGGCAGATGGACCTTGCGATACCTGGCAACGATGGCGCCGCTCTTGTCGACCAGGATCGACGTGTTGTAGCGGTGCACGATACCTGCCTCGACCGTCAGCTCGGCATAGCCGAGGCAAAACCCGATCCCGAGCTCGCGCGAAAGATCGAACAGCGCTTGCGTCTCCGGCCCCGGCATCTCGCGTTCGAAGAAGCGGTCGATCTCGGCTTGGTCCTCGAAGTACCAGCGTGGAAAGAACGTGGTGAGGCCGAGCTCGGGATAGACGATCAGGTCGCAGCCGTTGGCATGGGCCTGGCGCATCAAGGTCATCAGGCGCACCACGACTTCCGCTCTCGTCTCGCTCCGCGCGATCGGGCCAAGCTGGCCGGCTGCGACATTCAGAAATCTCGCCACGAATCGTCCCCCATTTCGCTGCCCGGATAGACCGGTCCCATGGTGCGCGCGCACATGCAGGTTCTGCGCCTCCCGACACCGCGCCCCCGGCCCGAGCAAGCCACGCATGGATGTCCGGGAACTTTCGTTGCCGATCTGCAACGGTTCCCGACCGTCTCATGCCAGACAAAAGAAATGCCCATTGCCGCCACGAACCCTGCTCACAACACCGTGAGACTATCAGGGGATCGACGATGCGTGCACAGCGCGTTTGGAACGTGAATGGGGCCGCCAGCATCGGGCAGCTCCAGTCGAAACTGGATGATTTGAACAAGCGGCTCAGCCAACTCGAGCGCCAGCATCCCGAAAGCTCAGGGATCGACGAGCTGAAGGCGACCGCGCTCAGCCTGTCGCGCGAGATCGACGAGATCCGCTGCGCCGAGGCGACGGCGGCGCTGCGGGACTTGCTGCGGAAATAGCCTGTTCTCTACGATTCGGCGCTTGCGCAGGGAACCAACGCCCACGCCCGCCATTTCCATGGTGAGGATGGAGCGGAATCATGACCAGGCATCTGACGCGAGCTCATTTCGCGCGCGGCGTGGCCGGAGCGGTTTCCACGCTGGTCCTGTGCGCGACAGCGGCCTTCACCATCGCACACCACTTCGCGCTGTGAGGACATTGGAATGACGTCTGACCCCGAGGAGTCGGTGAGGCTGCAGGGCTTCGGCGAAATGACGTTGCGCACGGCGATCGGGACGGTGATGTTGCTCGCCCCGCGCGAGCGCGCGGAGGCCACCATTTTCCGTGTCCGTGACGGCGTACGTCTGGCTTCAAGCGAGATCGCCGAGCTTGCATCGGAGTGGGGTATCGCGCCGCCGGCGCAGGTCAGGTCGCCAGGACTGGTCCCCGAGCCGCACTGGTCCGACATCCTCCGCGGCATGGTGCGCGAGGCCCCGCTACCGTCGCTGATGGTGGCGTTTCTGCTGGGCGTGCTGGTGACGCGGCGGTAGCATGTGCCACTTGGCGAACGCCGCTGCCAAGGCAAGCCAATAAGACGATGGCGGCCTCTAATAGAGGGGTGCAGGTCCAGCACTGTCACCCCAATTCCCTCACTCTTTCTGACGAAGCTTACGGTCCTTTACGACCTGAGCTTCGATTTAACCATCGCCTGAGGCTGCGGCGCTGACGCAGGTTTACGTTAATGCCCACGCCATGTTGTGGCGGGACCGCACGGCCCTGTAAGACCATCCAATTGATGTCGGGGCCTTGATCGAATTATGCGAATTGGATCACTTGATGCCGTGCGGGGCATCGCAGCCTTAATCGTTCTATTTCACCACATGCGATTATTGGCGATCGAAACGCCTCCTGCGTGGATCAAGTACACGCCGCTCAGAATATTGTTTTCAGGCCAATCAGCCGTCCTGCTGTTCTTCGTGCTGAGCGGTTTCGTCCTGCACCTCGCGTTCGTTTCAAGCCGGGACGGCTATTGGTCGTTCATGATCAAGCGGCTTTGGCGAATTTACCCACCGTTCTGCGTTGCGATTCTGGCATCCGCGGCGCTCTACCATCTGATAGGGGCGGCCCCTATGGATGGCCTCACCGATTGGGCCAATCAGTCCAGCTGGCAACTTCGCCCGACTCTCTCGGTGGTGGCCGCTCACCTTGCGATGACCGATATCGAGGCCCTGCACTCGTTGGACAATCCAATGTGGAGTCTCGTCGTCGAGATGCGTATTTCCATTCTCTTCCCTCTCATCGCACTTGCGATTCAATGGAATTGGCGAACGACGTGCTTTGGCGCCCTCGTGATCTCGTTGGCCTGCACCTATTTGGAGCAGCGCTTTGTGCCGGACTGGCTCTTCGATCCGTTGTCGACCGGACGCTTCCTCTACCTGTTCGCGGTGGGAGCAGCCATGGCCGAGAATTCAAAGTCGATTAGGATGGCGCTTCAGGTTCAGCACTGGCCGGTGCGCCTTGTGCTATGGTGCGCCGCGCTTGCACTGCTCTCGATATCTCCGATCCTCGCTGGCATACCTACAGCTATCGGCTCGACGATGATCGTGGCATTGTGTTTTGCCGACACCAAAACGGATGCGGCGCTCGCCACTCCAGCCCCGATGTGGCTCGGCAAAATTTCCTACAGCCTGTATCTGATACACGTTCCAATCTTGATTGCCTCGGCGCATTTGATGACTGGCCGCGTACCTATATTTTGGATCTTCCCGGTGGCCTTGCTCTTGTCGTTGCTCGCCGCTGAATTGATGTATCGAGCAGTGGAGAGCCCAGCAATCGCTATCGGACGGCGCATGGCGGGGTGGTCCAAGTCCCTGAATTCCAACCAAGCGCAACAACAAACCAATCGGGCTTAGGCTCGACGCTAGCCCATTCTGAGCGGTTACGGCCGGGCGGGCCGTGGGACGCCGACGGCCAGACCGGCGGCATGTTCGCTCTCTGGTGCATCGTGGATGCGACGCGTTCGCGAAGAACGGCTGCAGACGATCTTCGCGATCGTCTCCCGACAAGTGGGATTGGTGTCCGTCAGCGATGTCGAGGCGGTTCATCCCGGGCGGTTCTGCCGCCGGGCGAGGCTGATATGGCCGCGGCCGGAACCATCTGACATGGCTGCCCCGACCAAAAGCGCCCCCGGGGCGCGTTGCACCGCAAAACCCGTGAAACTATAAGGGTTTGAAATCTTGGTCGGAGTGGCAGGATTCGAACCTGCGACCCCTGCGTCCCGAACGCAGTGAGCATCTTCTAAGCTGTTGTCTTTCTTGGTGTAGCAGTCTTTCCCGTCGCGTTTTGTTCACGGTCGTTTCACCCAATTCATTGCGATATCATTGCGGCGTTCTTGAAGTAGAACAGATATCGATAGGCATAGACACCTGGATGCAGCGGGATCTGCGGCCGAGGTTAACCAACCTGAAGGACCACCTCCCGGTTCGTGTGCTGAGGGGCAGTGCGCCGCTATCGCTGATCTGTCGGCGGTTCGAGTCAGTGGTCCGCTACATCGCTGCCGGCGAAGCATGCGAGCGGCCGAGTATTGTCGCGCGCGAACCAGATGTCGCCGCCTTCGGCCTTGTTTGAACTCGCTGAACAGGTTTGCGGAACCAGCACCCGAGGCGTTGGTGATCGCCACAGGCACGGTGGACTGGGCCTGCTTCATGTGGCCGGCATTGCAGTGGCGGTCGATGATGCCCGCGGCCTGCCATCGGAATCCGCATTTGTCCTGCTTCTGAGAGCCCAAGACCAGACAGGTGAACGCAGCTCACCCACGCTTGCAAAGTTCTCATTTGTCGACGAGTTCTGCGACAACGCAGACTAGCCTCAAAATCAGAGCTTAGCAGCGTTTTGGGGGAGGATGCGTGCTTCAAGGAAGCGAATTCGCATTTATTCGGAAGGTCCAGGCAGGCTGATGCAGACCTGGCCGAAAGACGCCTGAGTGGCAATTCTAGCCATAGATGAATCGATTTGCCCGCGACGACGGATCCGCCCGTCCGTGCTCGCGCCGCGGGGCTATATCCGCACCTGCTGGCGGAAAAGTCAGAGACAGCTGAGAGACTGAATTCCAAATTTCGGCTCGATCGCGGTTTCGACCCCACCACGATGACCGCGAGCAGCTTTTCCGATTACATTTTGAGATGGTTAGCCTAGAGGAACAGCTCATTTCTGTAGCCATCCCGAACCTTGACAACAACCATCCGATCGTGCCCCGCGGCGTGGTGCAACTTGCGGCGGGTCACCCGCCGGCGGGTGCCGGACCGGTCAGTTGGCGGTTGCCGGACGGCTAACAGTCGGATCATCGCTCAATGGCGCGATGGTTTCCAGCGTCATGTAGCGGGCGCTGGACAGCCCACTCATCCTTCCGCTCGAGTAGGGTCGCTCCGTTGAGGCGTTCGACCGGATTGGTGGAATCCGCGACCTACGCCAGGCGTTGCGCATGGACGCGGCAGCGCTGCTAAAAGCGTCGCTCTGGCACTCAGTCGCAGACTTCCGCTTTGACCGACAGTATTATACCGCGCCAACGGACGCGATGGGCCAGTTGCTCAGACTTCAGCCGAAGCGTCCGAACGCACTTTTTCCCGGGGCGCCACTCGGAACACGGAGCTCCGAGAGGTCCACCTGCATTTCGTATTCATCGATGCCTCCTAGACCTCTCCGGAAAAAAACGGCTGGAACGTTAGAGATATGTCCTTTGATTTAATGGCGGCTGCGATTGATTGGCTTGATGCCTATCGCTCCGGCGATATCGAAGCGATTTTGAGAATGTGCGCCGATGACGCCGCGGTCCATTGTGGCTGCGGGGGCGCGAAGACAATCACTGGGAAAGAAGGATTGCGAGCCTACTGGGTCGAACGCCTCCGGGAATATCCCGCGTTTGATCTCGACAATATTCAGCCGACATGTGTGGGGACATTGATCTCGTATGTCTCGCGTGACGGCGTAGTTAGCGCGGTTTTGACCTTCAACGCATCGGGACAAATCGCGTCGCTTGCTTTTGGCCCTTCGAAGGATAGTTCAGAACGAGGCCCGGCATGAGCTACATGCCAGACCTCGTGCCCCGGGACGACTTGGGCGGCAAGCCGTCCTTAGGCACTAAAAGGTCTACGAGGCTCCGCAACCTTTGTCCTGTGCTTTTTAAGTTTTTTCGTTCGATAGAATAACATCGATGGTGCGGTTGAGCGTCTCCAGCGTACATGGCTTGAGTATGACCGGCGTTTCTTCAAATCCATGCGGCACGCCTTTGCTGCCGTAACCACTCAAAAAAAAGAAAGGCAGCCCTCGCCTCCTTACTGCTTCGGCAACGGGCCACGAGCTCGTGCCGTGCAAATTGATGTCCAGAATCGCGAGGTCGTATTGCTCAATCTGTGCAAGAGATCGCCCATCATCTACATTCCCCGCTTCAGCGATGACCCCGTGTCCGAGTTCCTCGACCATTTGGACAAGCATCATTCGAATAAGCACCTCATCTTCCACGACGAGTATCGATGCCTGCGTCATCTCTGGCCTCAAGCCCTGCCTGAATCGGCCGCCGAGCGCTCGTTGAGGAGCTGAGAGACCGCAGTTGTAAGCTGCGCGGGGGCAAACGGTTTCTGAAGAATTATGCTGTTGGGAACGCCTTGCGCCGGCCAGTCCTGGACTGCTGCGCCCGATATGTAGACTACGGGAAAACTGGGATCGGCCTCGCGCGCCGCCCGCGCGACTTCCCAGCCATTGAACCTTCCTAACAGATTGATGTCAGTCACCAGGGCGCAGTATGAAATGAGCTGACCCTTGAGTAGCGTAACCGCCTCCTCGCCGGTCTTGGAGCTGGCGACATCGAAGCCGCCCTCCCTCAATGCATCATCGACAATCCCTTGGATCGCATCGTCGTCTTCTACTAGCATGGCTATCGGCGGCGTTTCCGTCACAATTTCCCCCGAACACACGTGACCTGGACGTTACAAATTGCAGATGTGGACGGCCCCCACTTGTCAGGATGGTAGCAGACTTTTGACCTGATCGCTTGCTATCAGATGTCCGGCCTGTTTGCGCGGACAAAGTTCGCTGGCCAAGATGGTGTTCGCTACGCACGCTCCAAGCACATAGGCGACCTTGATGATGCCAGTGTAATCTACGGAAGCTCGCGCGTATCGACCGATCGGTCCTTCCATCTACTGCGTCCTGCAAGTTCGTGGGCTATCCGCCGAGCAACCTCGCTCGCGGTGCCATTTCAGATCAGACGGGCATGGCGGCTACCGGTCGGTTGTATACTCCGCCCGATATCATCAATCGCCAAGCGATACGGGCGAACTTGTTAGCCAAGGCCACCGCCACCAATTTCGGCGGCTTTCGCTCCAGTAGCGATTCAAGCCAGGGTGTCGGCTTATGACGGCCCTTTCGAATGTGCCTTAGCAGCGCGGTCGCGCCGACAATCAACGTCGATCGGAGCATTGAGTCTCCGGCCTTTGTGATTCCGCCATATCTTTGCGGCCGCCCGTCGAATGATCCTTGGGTGTCAGTCCGAGCCAAGCGGCAAAGTCGCGGCCTGACCTGAACGTCTCCGGCGGCGGCGCCTTCATGCTTAGCATGGACGACCCAATCGGACCGACGCCGGGAATCGTCGCGATCCGCCTGCTGACATCATCGTCGCGGTGCCACCTCATCAGCTTGGCTTCGATCTTTGCCAGGCGGGCTTCGACCGCGGCATATTCCTCTGCTTGGAGTCGGAAGAGATCCTTTGCCATTTCCGGCAAGCTGTCATCCTCGAGTACCCGTTTGATAAGTTGCGCGACATTCTGCCGACCGGCGGGGCCGACGATGCCAAATTCAGCCGCATAGCTCCTGAAAGCATTGGAAAGCTGCGACTTCACGCTGACCAGGCGTTCCCGCACAGTCATTAACATGCAGGCCGCTTGCCGTTCCCTCGATTTGATCGGTACAAACCGCATACTCGGCCGGGTGACCGCCTCGCACAGCGCTTCGGCATCGGCCGCGTCGTTCTTGCCGCGCTTCACGTAAGCCTTCACGTACTGAGGGGGGATCAGCTTCACCTCGTGACCGAACGACTGCAGCAGGCACGCCCAATGATGCGAGCTGCCGCAGGACTCGATGGCGACGAGAACCGGTGGAAGCCGCTCGAAGTAGCGGATCATCTCGGCTCGCCGGAACTGGCGGCGGACCACCACCACCTCATTCTCATCAACACCATGAAGCTGGAAACCGACTTGGAAGTGTCCATACCGATGCGAACAGGAAGATTCATCAGACTTTCCTCTCATCTAGCTGTGACGCTGACAGCGTCATAGAACCGTGGGGATGAGAGGCCGTCCACACCAGCACACAAGCCAAAAGTTCCACGCCGCCGGGACAATTTGGCAATCTCCGAGACGACGGTTTAGGCCCGGTTAGAGGATTTCTTGGCCTTAGCTTTTTGACGGAGGAAACTGACCTCTAGCGCCTCGCCGTTCACTCGAACGAGCTGACAACGGCGATAGGCAAGTCCGGTGGAGGAAAGCAGAAGAAAGAACTCATTGAGGGTCAATCCCTCAATCGAGGCCTCGACGTGAAGCTTCGCCCCGGCGTCCGAAACATCTTTAAGCATACAAGCTCGGCGCCAAGTGCCATCGATTGCCATCATGTGCGCGGGCAATGGATGCTCGAAGGAAACCCGACGGCCTTCTTGCTCTTTTTTCGTAGGCATTTGGGTAGACCGAACCTATCCCGCCGTTGTACCCCCAACCAACTAAGAGGACGTAACCAAGCTCGGGAAAAGTTGGCAAGTCAGCCCGGACCACTTTGATCAATCTGGCCAGATATGGTCGGCCTCCCACTCGCGTACTGGCTGCTGAATCCGAAAAGCAAAGGGTGGTCTTCGTAATCGGTACGACGTAAGAACGACACTGCTTGACTGCCCGCGCTCACAATGACGCGGAGATTGGTGATGGGGTCCAATTTCAACTCTGCTCCGGATGTAGCCACAAACTTACTTATTGCGTTGCAAGCCAAAGTGATCGTCGAGCCCTGCCGCGGCGCGTCTGCGGACTGCATCAAGGCAAACAAAAATCGCACAAATCGCACACACTAAACTCATCGACGACAGACCCTCGTGGCCGTGTCAGATGTTTTCATCGGCTGACAACATAGCTGCCGAGACCACCAGCGCAAATTCGGCTGCGGGTCAATCGCGTCGGTTTGGTGCTTACACACAAACCTCCGGCGGTTCCTGTGGCTGCAGTGCGTCAACGGCTGAATGGGCCAAAATCAAAAGTCTTCTTACGCGATGTCGGAGCTCGTTCTTCGAGGAACCACTGCGCCACTCCGTCGTTGGGCTGGTCATCTGGACAGCAAAGGAACACGATCATGGACCGTGAACACGTGAAAGGCGCGGCGGACAAAGCCAAAGGCGCGATCAAAGAAGGTGCCGGTAAGCTTACTGGCGACAAAGACATGGAGGCGGAGGGCAAGATCGATAAAGCCAAGGGAGCCGCCCACAACGCCGCAGGAGATGTGAAGGATGCGGCGCGGGACGCCGCTGACGCTCTCAAAAAGTAAGAAGATGTAAGAAGACCAAGAACTAGCCGCCTCCGGGCGGCCATTTCTTTTGGGAGACCAGCAACCGAAGTGCGTTCCGAAAACTCGATTGGCTGCGCAACGAGATCACACGAACACGCGGGCAGATCCCAGCCCAGCAGCGCGAGGCCCGAATGCTGCAGCGCGCTGGCGCCCCAACCTCGGCGGAGCTCCAGCTATCCCGTATGCGGGCGAAGATCGACGATTTCTGCCCCGAGCGCGATGAAATGCGGGCTCGCGATCAGCTCGTCGCACGCGATGTTGAGCTGGGTCAAAGCGAACCGGCGACAGTGGCGTAGAGTTAATTCCGTACCGAGCGGCATCAGCGCGCGTGGGTGCTGTTACGGTTGCGGAGCTCCGGACTCCTAGGCACTCCGGGCTCCGTCCCTCAATTGGGACCGCTACGTGGGGTTGGCTCGGAGAGCGGCTCCCGGACGGTAGCCGGCATTGCGGGTGGAACGACACAGCGTTGAATGACAAACCCGGCCTTGGCGGCGCTGCCGCCGGGCCGGTTATGTTTTTGGCGTCGGCCGGCGGCGGCTTGAGCGGACCATCGTCTCAGCGCGGAGCCAGCGACCGTCAGAAAACAGCGAGAGCGTCTGTCCGATGAGAGCTGGTTCACACTCGCCGTAGCCGCTACGGCTTATGATCTGCCGCGCAGCTTCGGGAGGAGATCGATGATGGCCGCACTGGTGAAGACGCTCTCGCACGTGACGGGCACGGACGTCGATATCGATGGACTGAAGATCGTCATGCTCATTTGCGGCGCTGGTCTCTGTCTGTCCCTGCTCGCTGGCATGACATACGGCCTGAACCTCGCGGCAGATTTGTTCTGAACGACGGGCCGCGCTCCGCTGAGGGCGGAGCTCGGGGCTGCGGCGGCATGCGCGGTCGGACATCACGAACAAGGGGGTCTGCGGCGGTGCGCAATCTTCTATGATGCCGAGAGCATGAGCGAGCTGGAGCTCTGTCTCGATTGAGCTTTCTCAGCCGCAGATCGTTGCGGGCGTCCTATCAAGTAGCCTTGCATCTCGTCGCATCCCTCTTTGGCAAGAAGCGCCATCTGGATCTTGGTTTCGATCCCTTCTGCAAGAACCGGCACGCCAAGACCGTGAGCGAGTCCGATGATCGCGCGAACGATGGCCAATGATCGCTCGCTCTGTCCGAGTGAGGCAACGAAGGACCGGTCGATCTTGATCCTGTCGAGAGGGAATGCCTGAACATAGGACAGCGAGGAATACCCGGTCCCGAAATCGTCGAGCGCGATCAGGATGCCCAAGCTTTTGAGGGATTGCATCGACCTTTGGGCGCGCGAGACGTCCTCGATCAAGACGCCTTCGGTGATTTCGAGCTCCAGGCGGGCCGGCGTCAGCCCGCTTTCGCGTAGGGCCTTGCGTACTTGCGCATCCAAGTTCTCTCTGCGGAACTGAGCAGCCGAGACGTTGACTGCGATCCTGAAGGACCGTTCCCAGGATGCAGCCTCGCGGCAGGCCTCCATAAGTACCCAGTCGTCGATCTGGGAAATCGAACCGCTTCGTTCAGCGATCGGAATGAATTCTCCGGGAGAGATGATTCCGCGATCGGGATGCCGCCACCGGACGAGCGCCTCGTAGCCGGTGACGCGACCATCGCGGTGCTGCTGCGGCTGATAGTCCAAATAGAGTTCGCCCCGCTCGACGGCGAAACGCAGATCGTGCTCGAGCGCACGGCGTTCCCGGAGTTGCTGGTCCATGGCGCTGGTGAACAGCCGGATCGCACCCCTGCCCTCGTGCTTGGCCCGATAGAGCGCCGCATCGGCGTTTGCGAGCAGACCAACAATATTCTCGGCATCTCTCGGAAATAGCGCAACGCCGACGCAGATGTCGAGTTTGAGCGCATGACCGTCGACTTCGATCGGATGCTCGAACGCTGCCCGCATCTTGGTTGCCAGGAGTTCCGCGCTGGCCGCCAAGGGTTCTAGGTCCGTGATGCCGATGAACTCGTCACCGCCCACCCGCGCCACGTAGCAGCCTTGTGCGGCTCCCTGGAGACGGAGTGAGGTCTCGCATAACACGGCATCTCCGATTCCGTGACCGAACAGATCGTTGATCTCCTTGAAGTGATCGAGGTCGATACATAGTACGGCAAAGCCGGACCCGGTGACCTCGGCGCGTTCGACTGCAGCTGAGAGGTGCTGATCCAGAGCGGTCCGGTTCGGCAACTCGGTCAGAACATCGTGGGACGCCAGGTAGCTGATCCGCTCCTGAGCGCGATTGCGCTCGGTGACGTCGAAGGCCACGCAAATGTGCGCTGGTCGCCCCTGGTACTGGAGCGGACGAGACTCGATAACGACTTGGATGGCATCCCCGGAAGCCGTCCTGTGTAGGTAGAAGTCGTCGGCTTGGTCCGATCCTCCGCATTTGAGCTGCTGCTCCGTCATCAGGAGAAGATCCTCGCGGCGGTAGCCGTAGTGTCGGCACATCGCTGCGTTCACCGCGAGCAATTGCTGCGTTGCCGAATCGACCACCCACATCGGCAATGGACTTTCCTCAAACAGGAGACGGAAGGAGGCCTCCCGGCGCTTCAGGTCGGTGATGTCAATCCGAACCCCGATGCTGCCTCCATCAGCCGTGCGGCGCTCCTCCACTCTGATCCAGCGGTCCCCCGGCAGATGCTGTTCGTGGGAGTATCTCGGCAGGGCATGGCGAGCCAGGCGTTCGGCAAGCCATTCATCCTCGCGACCAATCGCCTCCGGATATTGCAACCGCGCCAGCCCAGCCCGCAGGATACTTTCGAACGGTGTGCCGGCCGCCAGGGCTTCTTGGCTTGCGGCATAGAATTCCGCATATTGTCTATTCCAAAGGACCAGTCGGTCATCCTTGTCAAACAGGGCGAGCCCTTCAGGAACAACCTCGAGCGCCTCAGTGAGATGGGTGTGAGCGGCGCGGGCGGCCGCTTCGGCCTGTTCGGCCGCAGCCTTGGCTTCGGCAAGAGCCATCTCGGTGCGATGACGTTCGGTAATGTCTTCGTGCGTGGCAACCCAGCCTCTGCCCTCCATGGGACGGTGCCGGATGCGCACAATCCGTCCGTTCGTCAGTTCGACGGTCGTATCTGAATTTTCAGCGATCACCGGGGCGCTGTTGCGCCAGACCAGATATTCCTCCTTCGACATTTTCGGAGCGCTGCCGGCCGAATACCGGAGATCGACGATGTCTTTCAGCTTCATGCCGGGCCGGACGACTTCCGGATCC
Organism: Bradyrhizobium manausense; assembly: GCF_018129685.1. Classification (GTDB taxonomy): domain Bacteria; phylum Pseudomonadota; class Alphaproteobacteria; order Rhizobiales; family Xanthobacteraceae; genus Bradyrhizobium; species Bradyrhizobium manausense_D. Next base: position 64,436 of record NZ_JAFCLG010000025.1, on the reverse strand, counting down.
AGGTCGTAGATCTCCAGATACTTTCGATTGCAGACGATCAGGCGCTGGTCGTCGTCGAAGAAGCAGAGGCCCTGGGACATGTTGTTGAGGGCCCGGTCAAATCGCTCGGCGACGGCGGTCGCGATCTGCTCCGCGGCCCTGGCGCGCTCCCCTTCCTGCGTTAGACTGCCATGAGCCTGAACCAATTGGACGAAGGATCGGAAGTTGGTGTTAATCATCCGGCCGAGCAGCACAAGCAGCAACAGCAGATTGATCCCGAGCGAGATCATGATGCCGTCGCCAGACAGGAGCAGCACAGTCGCGATCGGCGTGCCGGCAATCAGCATGGTTAGCAGCGAGGCCGGCGGAAAACTGCCAAGGCAGTACGCAGTGCCGATACACCCCATAAAGACCAGTAATGCGATCGGCGCGCGCAGCCCAGGATCCACGGTCGCGAACAGCGCCAGAATCCAGAGAACAAAGCCCGCGTTTAGGAACACCGCGACCCGGCGAGTCTTCCTAAGCTCGCGGTGCGCCTGCTCTGGTGTGAAATCAATTGCTTTGAAGCGGAGCCACTGAACCAACCGGAGAAGGCAGACAGCGAGGAGCGCCGTCGGTAGCGCGAATCTGAGCCCTCCCGATACGGACTGCGGCAGGACCAGCCCTACACTGATACTGTCGATCAGCAGTACGGCGTAGAGAACCGGCACCTGTCTACGGAGGACCCGGAACTGCTCGACAAGCAGCGCTCGACCGAGCGGATCGGTCGAGTCGCCCACGGAGAAAGCGTTCCGCAATCGTGTGAATAAGCCCATCGAGATCGCCCCCACCGTTCCAAAGATAGGGCAGATTGGCGAAGGACACGTAAAGGCGCTTGGTGACTTGAGGCTTAAGGGCTTTGCTGCAATTGCGAACTCTTTGAGCTGCGGTGGGACCGCAGCTCAAAGCGCGGGTTCGTATCGGTCCTAATAGAGCTTTTCAAGCGAGTTGCACTTGTCACCGGGCAGCTTGTCAACCGCCGTGGAGAACTCGCACCGTGAGCGGTGGACTTGGGCTTCAAGATCAGGCAAGTCCTGAAGCTTCCAGCATAAGGAGTTCCCGTGTCTTGGCCAAGGAGGGCATATCGGCGAGGGGCGCTTTCAGTGTCGGTGGTTCTGCTCCTGGCGACCAATGCCCTTGGGCAAGAGGATAAGAAGACCGACGACGACAAACCTGCCGATCCCGACACGGGAGAGAGCACGGTGGAAGAGAAGACCCTTGGTCTTCTGCCCAATCCATTGCAGAAGTACGGCGTAAAATTCGCGGCGACATATATCGGCGAGGTGCTCGGCAACGCGTCCGGAGGATTGAAGCAGGGCGCGATCTACGAAGGCCGCCTGAACCTCGCCGTCGACGTCGATCTGCAGAAGCTGATCGGGATTGAAAAGCTTACCTTTCACGCCAACATGTTCCAGATCCATGGCGATGGGCTTTCGCGCAGCAACCTTCAGAACTTCTTCGTCGTTAGCGGGATCGAGGCTCTGCCGTCGACCCGTCTGTATGAAGCCTATTTCGAGAAGCAGTGGGGCGAAAAGCAGGTCTCGCTGAAATTCGGACAGCTCGCCGCCGACAGCGAATTCTTCAACACCAAGTACACGGACGTGTTCACCAACGCCTCGATGGGTTGGCCGGCCATCACCTCGTTCAATCTGCCCAGCGGAGGACCTTCGCCGCCTTTGGCCGCGATGGGAACCCGGCTTCTCGTCAACGTGACTGATCAGCTTGCTGTGCTTGGCGGAATATTCGATGGCGACCAGGCCGGACCCGGTCCGGGCGATCCACAGGAGCGCAACCGCTACGGCGTAAATTTTCGTGTCAACGATCCACCGCTGCTCCTCGGACAGATTCAGTATGCCTGGAATAACAAGAAGGGCGACCCGAACCTGACCGGCCAGATCAAGTTCGGAGGCTGGCGGCACTTCGGCTCCTTCGCGGACCAGCGGCTGGCTGCGAACGGCGTTTCGCTCGCGGCTGCCGCCGGCAGCGGCGAGCCCTTGCTATTGTCCGGGGATGTCGGCGGTTGGGCAGTCTTCGAGCAGCAGATCTACCGCGTGCCTCACAGCGATGATCGGGGGATCGGTGTGTTCGCTAGGGCCTCTGGCGCGCCTGCCGATCGCAATCTGATCGATCTCTACGCGGATGCAGGCGTGGAGTTCATCGGCCTGCGCGATGACCGTCCTGACGACAAGTTCGGGATCGCCGCGGGTTTCGCCCACGTCTCGAAACGGGCTCAGACGCTCGACGCGGATTATCGGACGCTGGTTAATCCGAATTGGCCGGTGCGCAGCTTCGAAGGATTGCTGACCGCGGTCTACCAGTATCAGGTCAAGGACGGCTGGACGTTACAGCCCAATTTCCAATACGTCGTTCATCCTGGCGGCGGCGCCACGCTGCCCGCGAGTCCGCTCGCCGGCAGGCCTCTCAAGAACGCGTCCGTGTTCGGTCTCAGGACTACGCTCAAGTTCTAGGATGATGTGCTCATGAACATCGTGGCGGCCATGCCCACAATGCACAGAGCCATCGCGGCGGTCGCAGCCCAACCGAGCCAGTATAGCGGGCCGGCGACGACGAGCTTGCCCATGACCTTTGGTCTCCCGACGAGCACCATGAGGATGACCATCACGGGCGCTGCGAGTACGCCGTTGACAACTGCGCTCCAGTAGAGCGCTTTGATCGGATCGATCGGTGTGAAGTTGAGCCCGATTCCGCCGAGGCCAGAGAGCGCCAGCACGCTATAGAATGCGATGGCCTCCTTCGGCTTCCGCGAAAGACCAACCTTCCAGCGACGGCCCTCTCCGACGGCGTAGGCGGTAGACCCGGCAAGAACCGGAATGGCCAAAAGCCCGGTGCCGACTATTCCGAGCGCGAAGATGAGCTCTGCGAAAGGACCCGCGATCGGCTTCAAGGCCTCTGCCGCCTGCGCCGAACTTTCGATATCGGTCTTGCCTTGGGCCTGAAGCGTCGCCGCGGTCGTTACGATGATTGAGAGCGCGATCAGGTTGGAAAAGGCCATGCCGATCATCGTGTCCAGTCGAATCCGTCGGAATTCTGCCGGCGCGTCGGACAAATCCCTCTTCAAAGGCTTCTTCTCAGGGTCGATACGCTGCTCCTCGGCTTCCTGCGACGACTGCCAGACGAAGAGATAGGGAGATATCGTCGTTCCCAGGATGGCGACGAGTGTCGTGAGGAACGCGGCATCCAAACTCATGTGGGGAATCAGAATGCCCTTCAGAGCCTCGCCCCAGGGCACCTTCACGACGGCGAGCGCGATCACGTAGGCGAACAGGCTGAGCGTCAGCCACTTCAGCACGGATACGTACCGGTCGTAGTTAAAGAAGATCTGGGCGACGACCGACACGGTGCCGAACAGCACCACGTAGGCGATGCCGGGTCCGCCGATCAGAAGTTTGAGGGCGTCCGCCATGGCCCCGAGATCGGCGGCGATATTGATGGTGTTGGCCACGAACAGCAGCCCCACCAGGCTCCAGACGTAGACAGCGCCGAAGTTTCGGCAGACGTTGCCGGCGATGCCGTGGCCCGTCACCCGTCCTATCCGCCCCGAAATCTCCTGGATCGCGGCCATGAGCGGGTAAGAGAGCAGCATGGTCCAGCCGACGCCGAAGCCCAGCTGCGCGCCGGCCTGACTATAGGTGCCGATTCCGGACGGGTCATCGTCGGACGCCCCGGTTATGAGACCGGGCCCCAACGTGGACAGGAAGTTCCGGATGCGGAATGTCCTTCGCTTTTGAACCTTCGGTTCGACGGCCGCATCCATTCGATCCTCCTCCAACGGCTCCGCCGTAAACAGCCCGCTCCAACGCTGTAGCTCAATAAAACTCCCCTGCCTGACCGGCGGAAGTCGTTTTCGCGCAGTCGCCGGTCATCGTGAGCCGTCGACGAAAGCGACCGGAGTGCCCTTCGCAACGCTCGCAGCAACCCGCTCCGCATCCCAGTTCGTCAGACGGACGCAGCCATGGGATTCCGCCTTCGAGACTTTTCCAGGCGACGGGGTACCGTGAATGCCATATCCGTCAGCGGTGAGATTGATCCACACTGTTCCGACCGGGTTGTTGGGACCGGGCTTGATGGTGAAAGGCTTCCGAGATCGAACGCCCTTGAAATGGTAGTCCGGATTGTAGCGATAGGTCGGATTTCGGTCGACCTCGGTCACTTTCAGAGTGCCAGATGGCGACGGCTTCTCCTCGCTCCCGACCGTGGCCGGATAGAAGCCGATCAGAGCGTTCGACTTGTCGAATAGCTTCACCGTCTGCCGGCTCTTGTTGACCTCGACCCTGTCCGCCCTCGACGTCGCGCCGGCCTCTGCGCTCCCGGTATCCACCACGATGATGCTGTCGCCGGCGCGTTCGAAGCGCTGCCCCGGATTGAGCGCCGCCAGCAGTTGCTCGCTCATATGGAATTTCTCAGCCAGTCCTTCTCGCGGGCTGGTGAAACCCAGGCTCGGCAAGTCTTTCATTTCTTCCATCTTCGACGGGAGCTTGCTCAGAAAAGGTCCGCCGACGTCCTGCTCGGTGATCGTGTAGTTCGCTGTGATCCGCCGATCGTCCGCGCGCAATGCGTTCCAGACGTCCTCGGTTGGAACGTCCGAGCTCGGCAATTGCCGCGCTTCCGCGAAGGCGCGGAGGGCCTTCTTCGCGTTCTCGCCGAATCTGCCGTCGATCTCGCCTGGCGAGAAGTGGGCCCGGTCGAGCATGACCTGTAACCGAACCCCTGCCGGTGTCGGCTTCTCGCTCGACAAGGTATTCTTCGCCGGTTCAGCGGCATCGATAGCAGCCGCGCCCATTTCAGCGCACCGCGCCCCCGGGCCGGCCATCACAGCCAGCAGCACAATGATGTGTTTAGCCTTTCGAGACCACATCGCCGAATCCTTTCATATCAATGGCTGAGCACCCGGGCATAGGTCGGTTTCCTTCACGCCGGTATCGGCGACTATGTCTCGGTAGGCGCGCTCGTATTCTCGCGCCATCCTGCTTGCCGTGAAGCGCGCTTCGAAGCGGGCGCGCACTACCCTCCGGTCGAGACGGCCAAGCTCTCCAACCGCCTTTACCGCCTGGTGCTCGTTCTGGACGATGAAACCCGTCACGCCGTCCTCAACGACTTCCGGAACAGATCCGGATCGGTAGGCAATAACGGGCGTTCCGCATGCCATCGCCTCGATCATGACGAGACCGAACGGCTCAGGCCAATCGATCGGGAATAGGAGGGCGGCTGCGTCGGCGAGGAACGGCTGCTTCTTCGCATCGTCGACTTCCCCCACCAGCTGAACCATTCGACCATCGATGTGCGGCTCTAGCTTCTTCTTGAAGTATCCGGTCTCACCGCGCGGGATCTTCGCGGCGATGCGCAGTGGCTTGCCGGCCGCCCGCGCGATCCGGATTGCGTCCTCGGGACCTTTCTCCGCCGTGAGGCGACCGAGAAAGGCTAGATAGGATCCCTTATCGAAATACGGGCGGAAGAGGAGCGAAGGTAGCCCGTGCTGAATAGTGGCGATCCAATTCGCCTCACGAAGCGGCACGCGCTGGTGCTCGGATATTGAGATGAAGCCCGCGCCGGGAAACTCCCGCACCACGTCCGGCAGGCCGGGAAGGTCCAGCCGACCATGCATGGTGGTCAGGAACGGCACGCCGAGCCGGCTGAGCAGCGGAAGCGGCAACCAATCGATATGTGCGTGGATGACGTCAAAGTCTTTCGCACGCCTGGCGATGGCCTCCAGCAGCACGGCACACGCCGCATTGGGGTCCACGCCCTTGCGCCCGAGCCGCAGCGCGCGTGGCCACACGGGATGGAGTTTGCCTTTCGTCCGGGAATCCCCGCTCGCGAACAGCGTGACGTCGTGACCTAGCTCTACCAACTCGTCCACCAACCACGCCACGACCCGCTCGGTGCCGCCGTACAGCTTTGGAGGAACGCTTTCGGCGAGGGGAGCAAGCTGAGCGATGCGCATCGGATGTCGATCCTCTAGCCTGGCAAGATCGATCGGAGGGCCAGTACGATTGCAGCCGAAACGAGTTCGGAGATGATCAACAGCGTCCAGTCCGGCCTCGCGGTGCTTACCACCAGTTGCCTGACGAGCTTCTCCATAAGCCTCAACATTCGTCCTTCGGGAGACTGTTCAGGTAGGCCAGGCCGAACCCGGTCAGTTCTTCGACCTCGCTCACGCGCGCTTCCCATCTTCCTCGAAGGTGGCGTTGTAGAAGACAGCGCCGGTTGTCCGCGGCATCCACGTCGCGATGCCTCGCCAGATAGAGGGACCAAACTGTATCCACCGCTCGCCGCAGCGGGGCTTCGTCGACCATGTTCCCGGTCCAACAACATTGACATCGTCGAACGGCAACTCGTCGCCCGAGCGGAGGTTTCCAGTTTTTCCCGAAAATCTGAAGCCCAGTGAGGGAGCATGGACTCTGCGGGGCTGGGCGATCTCGGTGCGGCAGAAGCTGGCGCCATCCGGGAGTCTGAGGAGCATGGTTGGATGCAAGACCGAGCTTACCCGCACGACCCTGAGCTCGCATTGGAAATGCAAAGCAAGAACCGCCGCTGTTCTATCCCCAGCAAGCCATGTTGCTTCAACCGGCAAAACCTGTCCGGAATATTCGCCTGCGGATCTATAGAGTTCCCGCGCTTGCGAATTCCTCTTCAGATGGAGCCCAGGCTCAGGATCGCCGGTAGGCGCACGATTCACATGGATGGGCCTGCCGGGCCCGCTGCCGCTAATCTCGTAAGACGAAGATATTCATGTTCCGTCCGTGCCGACCGTCGGTCGTGCACTAGCGATGCGACTGCTCAAGTCAGGTCTCGCACGAAGCCGAAACCTGCGCCGCACAAGAGGAGTAGGCGGAGGTCCAAGCGCTGGCCTTCGCTTAGTAGATTGAGGTCTACGCTCGTTGGATTGCGTTCGGTTCATCGCTGCTGAGCACCTCCCGATACCTACAGTTCGGTGATGGCGGAGCGTTAGATCGCGCTGTCGCGCATGTACGTGGGCTATTTCACCCGGCATGCCTCCAAGTAGGAACGATTTAAGTAAGCATGAGTTCGATCAGTAGGAAATCCGAAAAGCTGAAAGAGGGTGCGATGACGCGATCCGTGGAGGAATTGCGACGTGAGTCCGAGCGGAGCCGCGCTGAGCTGGCCGCTACGGTCGATCGGCTGAAGGAGCAAGTCTCGGAGACGGCTGAAGACCTCCGTCACAAGGTATCGCCGCAGCACATCAAGTCGGAGGTTTCCGACTACGTTAGCCACACGACGAAGAGCTGGGCTGACGGACTGAAGCAGCAGATCATGGACAACCCTCTGCGCGCGGTGGCCGCCGGGACGGCCGTGGCGGTGCCACTTCTACGCTGGGCCCGCGGCGTCCCCCTGCCGCTCTTGATGATCGGTGCTGGTTTGGCGCTTACCTCGAAGACCGTGCGCGACCGCGCGGCCGAGGCTTCCGGCCCTGCGATGGACAAGGCGGGGCAGGTTTTCGAGGACATGGCGGGACAAGCCCGCACCGTGCAAGGCAATCTTAGGGATCAACTATCTTCCGCCGGGAATCAGGCCGCCAGCATGGCGAATGAGGCGCAGGATGCGACTGCCGGCCTTGCAGACGGCTTGCGAGAACGGGCCGCCCAGGCTGCAGATACAATTGGGGAGAAACTCAAAGGCGGTGTGGATGCGGTGAAGGACAGCGCCTCCGCAGCAAGGGAGGCCGCCGGGAGGGCACCGGAGCAGGCGCGGGCGATCATCAGCGACAACGCCGCACTGATCGGCAGTCTGGGCGTTGCGATCGGAGCCATCATCGCAGCCGCTCTTCCGGAGACGAAGACTGAGGCCATGGCGATGGGTCAGGCCAGCGACGGCGTGAAGCGCGCCGCAGCCGACGCCGCTCAATCGGGATTTGCGGCGGCAAAAGACGCCGCAATGTCGGCAGCCGACGCCGCGACAAGGACCGTTGGCGAGGCCGATCTCGGCGAGCATGCCAGCCGCATGACCCAGAATATGGCCGACTCTCTTAAGGCAGCGGCCGACGATGTCGTCGGTGCTGCCTTCAACCCTCCCCGTAACTCCAATACGTGAAAGAAACCGTCATGAGCGATCTGGACCTGAGCAAAAGCGCCAACTCCAACCAAAACCGGGACGCGAGTTCCCCAAAGAACCTGAAAGATCAAGTGCAAGAGGCCGGTGCGGCGGTTAAGCAGCGTGCAGGCGACGCCTTCCAGGCCTCGGTTGACAACGCGCAAGACAAATTCAAAGAAGTGGGAGACGCGGCCAAGAACCTGGCATCAGGGACCATGGACCAAATTCAAGGCCATGCACGCGAGCAGCAGCGCTCTGGGGCCGAGTTTGTAGAGCGACTTGCCGACAACGTCAGGGAGGCGGCTCGAGCTTTCGAGAGCGACGTGCCTTTCGCCGCGCGCGGCATCAACTCCGCCGCGGACTATGTTGAAGATGCCGCCGAGAAGATGCGCAACGGCAGCTTCCGCGACCTCCTGGACGGCGCGACTGATTTCGCGAAGCGCCAGCCGGCTGCTTTCCTGGGCATTTCGGTGCTCGCCGGTTTTGCCGCGGTTCGCTTCCTGAAAGCCTCCGGCGCGCCTTCATCGGGACCCGAAACGAGCAATAAGGCGCCCTCGATGCAGGGCGTGTCATGACCATTCAGCGCGATATCAAGACGAGCCAGGACGATCTTCGAACCATCTCTACGCTGGTAACCGACGCGATCGGGCAATTTGGGAAACTGTTCCAGAACGAAATTGACCTCGCCAAGGCGGAGTTCAGCGACAGAGTGCAGAAGGTAACGGGAGCAGCAGCTCTCATTGCTGGCGGCGCCCTTCTGGTGATGCCCGCCATCGTGATGGTGCTCTTTGCATTGTCAGCAGCGCTGATCTCCGCGGGATGGTCGCAGCCGCTTTCCTACCTAAGTTCCGCGATCTTTGCAGGGGCAATTGCGGGGGTGCTGTTTGCGATCGGCATCAACCGGCTGGATGCCCGGAACCTTGCGCCTCGTGAAACAATCCGACAGCTGGAAAAGGATAAGGACACTGTGAAGGGAATGGTCCGATGACGAGCACGCAGCCTGGTTTTTTTGACATTCTGGTCGCAGCGGCGCGAGAAAATCCTCTTGCCGCAGTCCTTATCGGGGGCGGCGCGCTCTGGCTCATGGCTGGAGACGACAAGATCAAGGGTGCCGCTCGGTCCACGGCAGCTGCTGCGGCCGGTGCGGTCGATAGCGGAGTGAGCACGATGCGGACTGCGGCATCTGCGCTCCAGCGCACAGCCGCGCCTCCCACCGCGCCTGAAATGGATCACGAGGGCACCTTTAACGTGGGCGACACATTGCAGTCAGCCAAGGTCTCGGCGTCCGGAGCCTTGTCGGAGGCCGCAGACAAGATGAGGGATAGGTTTGAGGACGGCGTCGAGATGGTGAGGGACGGTTTCGCTAAAGTGGGCGACCAGCTTCCGGGCAGTGAAGCCGTCACAAAAGCGAAGTCGTCACTGGCCGAGGCGCTCGAAAAGCAGCCGCTGGTGATCGGCGTCATTGGCTTGGCTATCGGTGCGGCAGTCGCAGGGGCATTTCGAACGACCGAAATCGAAAGCAACTACGTCGGCTCGATGAGCGATGATGTGAAGGCTGACCTAAAGACTCGGGCGGGTGCCGTTTCACAGGCGTTGCGCGAATCGTCCGACACGTTGTCGGCCGAAGTTTCGGACGCCGGTGCCGACGCTCTGGATCGCATCAAGCAAACCGGCATGCACGCAGTTCAGGCAGCACGTGAAAAGGCCATGATGCGCTGATCGTATTGAGACTGGATTGAAAGTCGTTGCCTGACCACGCGGCGACTTTTGTCCGCCTCGATAGCCTGGTGAGGCCGCCAAGATAGCCCTCTTCCTTCCCTCGGATCTGTACGAACTCCGCAGCCATCAAGTAGTTCGGAGCTTGGCAGGGACGTTATTTGACTCGCCATTCCCTATCAAGCTGGCCAACCATCAGGCCGGCCTCGAGGATCCCCTTCATTTTTTCCCAGATCTTTATCTCTTCCCCTTGCGATGAACACCAGCCGGGAGCGTCTTTGTCACTGACTTCCATTAGATCTCCTTATCGTAACCTGCCTTTTCTTGCGAACGGTCCTCCTGAAGTAGCTTTGCCGCGAGGATCGGGACTCGGTCGCGCATAGGCCTGGGCTCGCTTCGAGACGTGCGCATAGCCGGCCGCGATCCCAAACTTGTCGTCCGGCCGTTTGTCGCTGAGACCGATGAATTCGAACCCCGCGTTAGATCGATCAGATTGCGATCGGCGAGAGCACCGGAGACGCGCGCGAAGATGCCGATTCCGCGGTCATCGCTTTTGGGCACGCGATAAAGCTGCTGCTCGAAGATCGCCCAGCCGCCGATGTCGCCCGCCAGCATGATTGGGTGCCGGGGCAATCCGCTGCCAGCAGGAGAACGTTGACGAAAGCGCAGTCTTCGGCCGGCGACCTGATGGAGCGCCAGCCGCTGGTCATCGGCGCCATTGGTTTGGCGGTCGGCGCTGCACTCGCAGGCGCGCTTAGAACGACCCAGATCGAAGACAACTACATCGGCGGCGTGAGCGACGACGTGAAGGCGGGCGTGAGCGATTGCTCAAGCAGATAGCCAAAGGTCTACAACCCGCACGAATAGCGCCCGCGAACGATAGCCAAAGGTGGCGATCTCAAAATGCGATGCGTCTCGCAACGGAGGGGGCGATGTTCTTGATATTCGAGAGGCTCTCGGCGACTGCGAACGGGCATGTGAGTTTCGGTGCGAGCGGTGGCCGCTCCTTTGAAAGTAGAACCGAAGCAGTACGGATCGGCCAGCTTCTTCGAATGCCCTTGCGGTGCTCAGATATGGGATCGAGTGCACATCGCGTGAGACCCTGAGCAACTGACGTTGAAAGCTTCGCTCGCATGACGATGGCCACCATGCAGAGGGCGTCATTCTCTCGCGCAGCCACCAAACCTAAGAGCGACAAACCGACGATCATCTTGGTGGAGTGAGCTTCGATTGGAACGGGCCGGTCGCCGTCCTGTTGACAAATGCCAGCACCGCCGCCGGTGCAGGCGGAGCGGCCCCGGTTTACCTGCCCCCAAGCCCCCCGCCGGGGCCGTCTCTCCGGCGAAGGTCGGTGCTGACATTTACCATTTGCGACAACAATGGCTGGTCTCCGAAAGCCATCCTGATCGCCCCGGGGACGTCCCGCGTATGCAGATGAGGTGACCGCGGACCGGTCATTGGACCTTCGCCGTGAACCGCGCTGATTATGCCGCATGAGGATTGACAACGGTGTAGCCGCTTAGCGACCTCGGATGAAGGCGCGTAACATGCCCGCCCGAGTTTGCGTCATAAGCCATCCAAGTGTCGCCGCCGATGTGCTGCTCCAACACGAAGACGTGGCCTTGCCGCGCTGCGACCATTCCGGGCGATGGCGAGGTGCGAGGAAAACGCAGCCAAGCAGATGCAAGGTTCAACTCGGGCACGATATGCCCGAAGACGCGGATGGAAGCGCCACAACCGCAAAACGATTGCGGGCAACCGGCTGGGCGACTCCCAATGACTCGTTCTCCTCCTACGCCGATACTCGCGACGGAGACGCTAGTCCGCTGCATTAATGGTAATCTTCGCTGTGCGATCTGGTGGTCCGGCGAAGACGAAAAGTCGCACGGCATAATCACATTGCATTCGGCCGCATGAGCTGTGCGAACGGGCCGGGCTTCGGCAGCGAGCGACGCAACTACGAAAAAGGTTGACGCAACCAGCACTCTTTCAAACATGCAGGACTCCTTAAGTGACAGTCCTGCCCCATCGCCAGAAGCCATCAGGAACACGGCCAAATGGGGTCCTAAAGTTGTCAATATGAATGCGCGGCTGCTAAAGCGCGCTGGCTCCGTCGAACGGATTAGGTTTTGACGGGCAAGTACCTATATACGGATATCACCGCGCTGCCCGTGGCTCCTATCGGTGCCGAGAACGCCCTTCGTGCTCCCGCCCAACTTAGAGGTGCGACGATATGGGTAAGCGGAGACGTGTGAGCCAGACGAAATCTCTTCATGATCGCCTTGGGGAGTTCGCCCGGCGCGCTCAAGAAGAAGCCGAGAAATTGCCGCCAGGACCGGAACGAGATGCGGCCCTTCGCAAAGCCCAGCAGGCACAGACCGGAGCCCATATTGACGAGTGGATCAATTCGGAGGGTATGAAACCCCCGAAATGAACTCTGCTTCTCAATTTGCATATCGGCGAGTTGGCGGCGGCGCTCACGAGGAGCTATGACCAGGCTCGCAGCCATATTGGATGGCCTAGATATGGGACCAAGCGCTCAGAGTAAAGGCGCGGAACGTAGCACGCACGTTCGGTGGGACGGGCGCTATCGCCATTGCAGAACCGGAAGGCTTCGCTCGCGTCCATGGCTGCACGTTTCGATACAATCGAGCCAGGGTCGTCAGAAGATTCTCTTCCGCGTGCGAGAATTGGGCTTCTCTGCTAGTGTCGGTCGCTTTCTTGATGGGGCCGAATGGGCGAAGCTGGGCAATCCTTCGGAAAGCGACCGCGACGAGGGGGTCGTCTGTTGGACGTGGGGAAGGCTGGGCGAGGAATACAAGCTTTACCTGTCCGAGATGAGGGAAGATGCGACCGGCAGGGCGATCTACCCGTCGGAGGACTCCCAGAGCGACGTTCGCGGGATATTCGGTCGTCCCGAGGTCGCGCGGCACGACGGACGGTCGCTGAACGATCTCGACGAGACCTGGTTCGAGGACGTGCAGGAAGTTCTGCATAAGACATATGGTTTTGACGCCTACCGCAAGTTCCGCGCCTACGGACAGGCGGCCTTGAACTGGGCCAAGACGTTCCGGCGAAAGGACAGCGGGCTTGACGGCCGTGCCTGGTGGCTGTTGGCCGAGAAGCGCCGGCGTACGAAGACGGAAGTCGAAAAGAAGGTTGAGCGCGACAAGGCCCTCCTGAAGAAGAAGGCCGCGTTCAAGGTCGAGCATCTCGGCATGGCGCTGGACCGGCACGAGCGATACTGCGCCTCAAGAACCGGCAACGAACGCGTCTCCCCAGGCGTGCGTTGGGGCTTCTGGTGGGACGCCCTCACCGGCCATCGGCGCGGATCAGGAACGTGGGTCGCGCTTGAAGACGTCCAGTTCCAGGATCCCCGAGGGGAGCCGGGTTGGGGCCTGGCGACCTGGCAGCCCGACATCCTCAAGACGCACGATCCGTTCGCATTCCGATTCCGCCGTTCGGCGTACACATCATGCGATGCTGCATGCGCGATTGGGGCGCAGCAGACGAGCGCGCTGGCATACAGCGCAAGACCAAGTGGATCTTCGCCTCCCGTGTCACCGCTGCGGGCGACCTCGCCGTCTCCGGTTCGGCCCTAGCCAACCATATCCGCAACATGCGTGGCAAGCGGGAGAGCAATCATCGGGATCACCTGCGCGGCATTCCCGACTTCAGCATGCATTTGATCCGGTCCACGCTAGGCGATCACATCCTTGACGAGACGGACCTTCCCCCCGGTACGGCCTCGCTGCTCATCGGCCACGAGATCGAGGGCGACAAGAAAGACGATCTCGATCGGATCGCACCGACGAGCAAGCGCTGGTATCTCCAGGCGCAGCGCATTCCCGAGAAGACCCAAGCGATGGCGGTCTGGTGCGATGCCCTGCTCGAAGCCTATCGGAGGGCCGGCGGCATATATCCCGAATAGCTGCCCTTTGGCGGATGTAGAATTCCGCTTGCCGAGAGTCGCGACCGGAAAGGCGCTCTCGTCTGTCTTTCGGCGTAGGGTCTCGGCCTTGATCGGCATGGGGTCCGATGAATCAGATTCAATGCAATCAGTGACTTGAAGGAGTACTGAAGACGCTGATGGGGTCACTTTTCGGTCAGCATCCACATTCATGGACTTCCTGCTCTCTCGGATCGGTCAGGAGCAGTTGGCAACACGCTCCTTCGGCACCGTACGCTCGGATCTGACGACCGGGTAAAGGGCAATTGTGAGCAAGGATACTCTCCTATCCGCGTCGGACCAGACCTGCTGGCGAATCTCGACCAATCGAAGCGGAAAGCCTTCTTCCAGGAATGGCGCGGTGCGCTGGATGGCCGGTGACGATGACATTCGTTCCTAACGCCTTGACGATGGACGGACGCACCCTGGGCCTAGATTTCCGCCAACAATTGGTTGATCGGCAACCCGCGCTCCTAAGCGAGACGTACCGTCCTGAGAAATTGACCAACCTCATGCTGAAGCCGGCGGCTCTCCTGAGAAAGGGACTGGGCTGCCAATAGCACACTACCTGATGCCGCCCCCGTCTGACTGGCACAGGCACGCCTCCATCGCTGTCGTTGTCGCAATCCGCAGCGAATGACCGTTCATGCAGCCCTCGCCAAAGAATTGACCCGGCTCTAAAATACCGACAACAGCTTCCTTGCCTTGCTCAGATATGACGACAACCTTCACCCGTCCCTTCTGGACGTAAAAGATTTTGTTCGCCTCGTCACCCTAGGAGAAAACGACGTCGCCCTTGCCAATCTCAAGGATGGTCTTTCCCTCGCCCACGTTGGCGAGAAAGTCTCTCGGGTCAAACGGTGTATTGGTTCTGCCGGGCATGCCGATTTTGGCCCTCATGAATGTCCACTTTGGCCTACCGCCCGAAGGCGGTCCCAATAAACCAGCCGGACGGAAAGACCCTTTGCCCGGTTCATCGGAGCGTCATTTCGCGACTCTGCGAAGCGAGCCTTGGGACTTGGTCGATCTCCGCCATCGGCACTCAACTATATCACTGCTTTGAACCGACCGGTCGTTTTGCATTCCGAACACTCGAATATGCGGACTTCATGACCGGGCTCGTCAGGTTCGATGCAAACGAGCCGCATAGGCCTGCCGCACCTCAAACACGGAAGAATTCCGATCTCGGCCCGGCTAAGCAGTGGGTTTGGCTGGATAGATGACATCTGCTTTCCCCGAAGTTCGGCGGGAGCGTTACCTATCTCTCTGTCGCTGATAACTGCCTGTCGGAGCAGCGATTGCCGCAGTCTGGCTCAACTCATGCTGGCGCGCCTGGTCAATATTGACCAAAACCCCGAATTCGGATCGACAGGTATCTTCAGGCCGACACTGTTCGTTAGCGTGAAGGTCTCATGAGGCCTTCGATTTATCAGATCAGAGGTGGCACAGGCTCACCTAGGCAGTGAGACGACAGCGTTGCAGGTATTGCAGCGGAATATTTTCGCGGCCGGATGGCAGGTCCAGCGCTCGACCGCGGACTTCCGCTCTACCCCTCTGAGCCGACGTGCAGCCGCAGCGGGTCAAAGGCAACGATCGGCCAATAAGGGACATCGAGCATCCAACGAACCCTTAGGCAGAGCGAAGAGCTCGGTCGGTATTGTCCGTCCGACAGCCTGGATTGGGCATAGATCGGCGCCAGCATGAGGTGACGTACGACAATTCGGTCTGCTAACGTGGTGCCCTTCGCATATTTGGGCGGCTGTGCCCGCCAATCTATTGGAGGAGTTTGTAATGGCCTTAGCGCTAGTTACCGGAACGAGCAGTGGCATTGGACTGGCCACCTCTGTGTCTTTGGCCCGTAGTGGCCACACGTTGATCGCCACGATGCGAGATTTGAGTCGAGCCACAGAGCTAAAGAAGATAGCCGAAGTCGAAGATCTGCCAATCTCGTTCGAAGAACTCGATGTTAACAGCGATACTGCCGTTGATGAACTAATGCGGCGCTTGCTCAACGACCGTGGTCACATCGATGTTTTAGTGAACAATGCGGGTCTCGGCGGTGGAGGGTCCATAGAAGAACTCCCGCTCGAATTTTTTCGCGAAGTCATGGAAACTAATTACTTCGGCGCATTGCGATGCATAAAGGCCTTGATTCCGAGCATGCGCACACGTCGCGCTGGCTGCATCATAAACGTTACCTCAATCGCTGGTCGGATGGCCATCGCGCCAGCTGGGTCTTATGCCGCTTCAAAATGGGCGCTTGAAGCACTCAGTGAAAGCTTGGCCCAAGAGATGAAGGCATTCAATGTGCGGGTCGCGATCGTAGAGCCCGGAGTAATTGCTACTCCCATATTCAGCAAGGCACGCCCAATCGCGCCGGATAGTCCTTATCCTCATGCACGCCGGCAGCGCGCGCTGTTTTCGGCGTCCTTGACCCAACCCACGTCTCCGTACATTGTTGGTGAAAAGATTTGCGAAATCGTGAAGAGCGGTAGTTGGCAGCTCCGATATCCCGTGGGCCCCGACGCCGAACCTTTCCTTAAATGGCGTGCAGGCAAGACTGACGAGGAGATCGTGCAAATGGGCGGTGCCACAGACGAAGAATTTAAGTCCATCGCCAAGCGAGAGTTCGGCCTCGACGTCATTCTCTGACCGAACGAAAAGAAAGGATAACACTGCGACCACAAACTTGCTGGCCACTTCTGCAACGGCTCAGGATCGTCTGCGCAGACGAACACACCCGGTCTGCCAGTTCCGATATGAGTGGAAGGATGTCAGGTGAGAGATAGTGATATTGTCTTCGAACAGCCATAAGGACCTAGCGGAGAACGCTAACGCGGCGCCAACAGCGGACATACAGAGCCGTGGGTTAATGCAGTATAGGGAAATTTAGGCCGGTCTTGGAAGACCAAACATGTCGGCTAATGGGATGGTCCGCCGTGCTCCTGCCCCGCCAGTCAGCGAAGCTGGCAAGGGGCGATGAAGGCTCTGCTAGTTCCTACGCGGATAGGAACGGCCGGATAAGACGGTAAGCCAGCGCCGTTTCCAGAGCACTGCAGGCCTCTTAGGTGTCCTGGCGGCATCACGGCGGACCGCGGCCGAAACTTGGAACAAACACAAGTCTGCAACATTACAGTCTCCTGCACATGAGAGGTTGCGATGGCCGCGGATAGCTTAAAAAAACTGCATACGTCGCTCGTCGACAATCGGAAAGGCTACGAGAAGGCGGTCGAGGACGCTGAGCCGAATGTGAAGTCCTTGTTCAGCGAAATGGCCGCGTTGAAGGAGAAGGATCACGCCGAACTGCACGCCGGCCTAACGAAGTTGGGCGAGAAGCCGGACGAGTCCGGATCGTTCATGGCTACGGTCCACAAGACAGTCATCGGCGTCCGCGCGGCCACCACAGGGCTAGGGACCAATTCTCTTCCTTCATTCGTGATGGGTGAAAAACAAGTTGTCGACGAGTACGACGAAGCGATCGAAGAATGTTCCTCGGATCGAGAGTTCGTCGCTACGTTGACTCGTCAGAAACAGAACTTGCTTGTCAAGATCGCTGAGATGGAGCGTCTTCACACGTAAGGTCCCAAGACGTCGCAGCGGTCAAGTCCAAATTTCGATGGTGTTAGCTAGGCTGTTTCCGCATCCAGCGTCACTTCCTCGATACGCACTCTATTGATTAGATTAAGCAAGTGCGTTGAGGCGCGGGCATCGCCAAAATCCCAGCGCCAACGCTTGTTCTCGGCCAACACGGGGGCCGTCTCTCGGTTCTCTTTTGTCGCTTGAGTGCTAAGGCCGCGACCGCTAGGTTGGCCGCGGAGGCTGACAATCGTATTTCGTCATCCTTCGTTGGTAACCTTTAGCCCTTTTCCTTGGGCTCCGCCTCTGGGCGCCTAATCCAAAGTACGCTGAGGGCATTGCCGTCCTCTCCGTTCTTCGCATTAACTCCAGAGGCGGGTTCTTTCTTACGATCAATCTTTCTAGCCGGGGATTTTTTACGGAGATCCGTGGGACCGTCCCTTCGCTGAAAGGCCGCCGCGACCAGGCGCCGCCCGCGAATCGTTTGCTCTACAAAGTAGAAGCGCAGACCAGCTTGCCGAAAATCCTTTTCGCGCGCTTTGTTGTCGTGGGTCCATGGAGCGGCACCGGGCGAAAGTTCGCCTTGCACCATCTTTTTCGGATATTAAGCCCCTGCATGCCGTTCGCGGCCCGGCGGGGGTCTTTGTTTAAGTCGCGCAAGCGCCGCAGGACGACGCCATTCATGGTCGACTGGACAAGACAAATCGTCGGCGAAATGAATTGCGATGCGATCGGCAAACGTCCTGCGGGTGAATATGTCCGCCGGCGTCAGCGAAGTCCGGCGGGATGAAGATCCGGACGAGGTCCTTGCCCGGGCGGAACTGGCTCTCTGACGACGCACCGCCGTCGGTTAAGACACCAGAACGACGAAGGCCGCAGCGGGAGGTTTAATCGCTACGGCCCGCGCCAGTTCAAAAATGCCGGGTGAAAGAGATCTAAGTGAAGTATGCGCCAGCCCCGGTAGGAAAACTTTAACAGACGTCACCGAGGGGCCGCGAGTCATTTCGTAAGCTCCGAATCTGGAACTTTCGGTAACCTTATCGGCCGGGCGCCCCGGCGCTCAAATCCGAAATTGGATCAGCTGCCGGGGGCTTGGCCGGTGCGCGTCACGGCCTCGCACCATCCACCTAAGCCCCGTCGAACCCTCGCGGATCGGCGGGGAAAGATGGACTCTGCTGATTGCTATCTCGCTGTCTGCGTTACTTGACTCGTCCGCAAAACGGTTTGCGGGGCGCGTCTGCCAGACTACAAGTCTCTTATAACAAAATTGCAGCCGTTAAATTTTGCATTGGTTGCTCCGACGGACATCCGGGGACTGGTCGAAGTGAGGCTTAATCACCCAGGTGGGTGAGGTGAGCGACCTCAAGTTGTGGTAGGCTGCAGTCGGGTCGTCACAACCCGGGCGCGCTTGTCATGTATGGACCGCAGTAAAGAGGGAACGCGCCGGTGATACTCCCAAGCGAACGAATCGAAAAAGTTCTCGACCTCATCTACGACGCAGCAGCCGAAAATGACCTCTGGCGCGATGTGCTGACAGCCATAGCCGACTTGACCAACAGCCAGGGTGGCATCCTCTTTGGCTTTTCGTTTCTCAAGCAGGCGGTCTACTTCGATTACAACGGCCGTCTGAACGAGGAATGCAAACAGGCCTTTCAGGAGCGGCATTTGATGAACCCCTGGGCCATCTACATGGAAAAGCAGCCGGTCGGGCGGCTGGTCATGTCGGACGAAATCATGGAACTCGACAACCTGCAGCGAACGCCGTTTTACGACGAGGTGTTGCGGCCGCAGGAAGTCGGCCATAGCGCCCTGATGGCCATCGCGAGAAAAGAGGATTTCGCGGCGGCCTTCAATTTGTGCCGGACGCTGCGTCAGGGACCGCTCAAGGCTGAGGAACTGCGCCTGCTCGAATGGCTGTCGCCGCACATGGGCCGTTCCGCGGCACTGGGCTTTCGCATCGATGGATACCGCAGTCTCCGGGACGCCGCATTCGAGGTCCTAGATCGTCTTTTCGATGGCGTTGCAATCCTTGATCGCAAGGCTCGCATCCTGTTCGCCAATGAAACCGTACGAGCGCTCGAGACGGAAGGCATGCTTCGTTTGCGGCCGACAGTTGCATTGGCGTCGTCGAGCCATTCACCTCGCCTCACCGCGATGATCAAAGCGGCGATAAGCGGGGCGCCGGGAGGCATCATGAGCATTCCCCGCAATGCCGATGGACACCTCCTGACACTCACCGTGTCCTCAATCCGAGGTAAGGACCTCGGACGGATGTCGGACGCCGGCTTCAAGGATGCCGCCGTGTTTCTCTTCGTTGTTGATCCAGCGAACCGGCGTTCGATCTCCTCCGAGCAGATCATGGATGGCTACAAGCTCACCCAGGCGGAGGCGCGCGTAGCGCTTGCCGTCTCGTCCGGGCTCAACGTCAGCGAAGCCGGGCGGCTGTTAAATCTGTCGCCGAACACGATCAAGACCCACCTGCGTCGCATCTACGCAAAGACCGCGACCGAAAGCCAGGTCGAGCTCGCTATGTTGATGACGGCGGTGGGTACATTGCGTCCGCCTGCCGAGGCATAATAGTCGGTCCTATCACGCATGGTTGCGTCGTTTCTGGTTGTGAGACGGTCTAACGCGGGAGCTATTTATGCGTCGCCTTGTGTTGATCTCGTTAAATGCCTTTTTCTTTCTCGGCCGGTTGGCATGGGCTGATCCTCTTTCGGAGGTCCGCTTGCTGCCTGCAGAGTTAGAGTGGAAGAAGATCAACACAGGAAATGAAAGGGCGACTGTCGCAGGGGACGACGCAAAATCCGGTCTCTACGCCTACCGGATACGTTTCCCGGCAAATGCTCGATTGGCGCCGCACTTTCATCCGGATGACCGCGTCGGCACGGTCCTATCCGGCACGCTCTACTTTGGTTATGGAACCGAATTCAACGTTATTGAACTGAAACCACTTCAACCAGGAAGCTCCTGGACCGAACCGGCAAACACGCCTCACTTTGCATGGGCAAAAGACGGCGAGGTCGTCATACAGGTGGTTGGCGTTGGCCCGTCCGGGACAAACCAGGCATCGCCGAAATGAAGGTGGCTGCTCGTCTATCTGGGCCGCGGCTAAGGCCAATGTCGGCTCTCCCTGCAACAGCCGACTTTTAAGGTAGCATAACGTATTTCAAACTGTGAGGGCGCGGATGGACCGACGAGCTTTTCTCGTTTCTTCAATGGGAGTTCTGGCTACCAGTTCCTCCGCAACAGCCGATCAGCTTCCCCTACGCTCTCGATTGATCGGGACTTGGTTGCTGACTGAAGCGGTGACGGTGAAGGGGAACGAGACCGTTCCCTGGTTCGGGCGGCATCCGCCTATCACTGGCGTCATTATTTACAGCGAAAATGGCTGGATGAGTGTGCAAATAGCAGGTGCACATGCAGGCACGATTTCGCGCGCTGATTTCGATAAGCTTTCCGCCGCCGATCGTGCGGCGTGGTTTGATGAATACTACGCCTATTGTGGCACGTTTGAGGTGGACGACGCGGCGCACGTCGTGACGCACCACGTTGTTAGCTCTCTCCTCCCGTACGAAACGGGGACCATTCTGAAGCGCAATGTCTCTATCAACGAAGACGGGTTGTCGTTGCTAACCCCAGCTCGGGACGATGGTGGACAAACAACCTTCAACCGGCTGGTTTGGAAGAGGGCGACCTGAGCCAAAAAAATAGGGCCGCCGCCTATCCCTAGTTTGAGCTGCGATCTCGAGCCACAGACGCTTCCAAGACGTCTTTAACAGTCGCCGTCAGCTTCGCTTTGGAGAACTTTGATGTCTGAGCCATAGTTTGCAGGTGGAAAGGGCGTTTTGAGCGGTAATGTCACGAGCCGTTCCGAGGAGACGCGAAACAAAACCAGGCTCATACATCCGTTCGCGGCAGTTTCGAGAAGCTTGTCGTTAGAAACCTCGTCTTCGCAAGCCGTCAGGAGAAAGACTTCGAAGAGCATGCCCGGCGCTTGAGCAATCTCGCCGAAGCATGGCGCAAAATTGCCGACGGCCGTGCCGGCGAGTTTGATCTCGACTTGATCGATACTGAATACGCTGGGTTGGCCCGGGCGAATGTCTCATGGTTGTGAGGATGGCATCGAAGCAGCTGCCATCAACTCTATAAGTGCCGCCGTAGGCAATGTTCGCGAAACGCAGCGCAAGAACGTCACTTCGCATTGAGCCGCGAAGCCAAACAGAACCGGGTCGCTCCGGTGCAGATATACCTCGGAACAGTCGTTGACCGGTCGCATGTCTCCGCATCCTCAATGCATCGAAACGTAGCGTCGTGATACTGAGAAGGAGGCGCGCGGGCGGATTCAACGATGTCTTCGTTGTTTTCGCTTTGCGCTTTTTCAAGAGCCGCATTCGTTTGCGCCTGTGGGTTAAAATCGTGCAGTCGCCGTCAATGCAACAGGCCAGAGCTCGTGATCGCCGGCAGCGTCGTAGAACAAGTCCAGAAGTCGGTCCATGGCGCCATCCGTGATCGCGGACTTCTTGTCCGTTATTTACCCTGAATGCGTTGGGGTGTCTCGGACTTCGCAACCTGCACATCCTGCTTGGAGAGAAACGCCATCAACACCATAAAAGACAGCAGGGAGCCATAAAAGGCCACGACAGCAAATTGCCACTTGCGGACCACCTTGCGCTCACTGGCCGGTAGACCGGTCGGAAATTTCTGCATGAGAGACTCCTTTGACCTAAAAAGGTCTGACAAAGCCAAGTCCAGCCAAAACAAGAAACGCGCCGACGATGCGATTGAATGTGGACCCGCTGACACGATTGAAAATGAGCAGGCCAAAATGCGCGCCAAGGACGGAAGGCGCGGCATAATGAAAGGTGTCGGTCACGCCTATATTGATTGGACGGACTATCATCAACGCGGCGACAGCCAGGATCTGATTGACCAGAATGAAAGGCTGGGTGACTGATCGCGTGCGGTGCTTGTCAAATCCCTGCAAGAGGCACCACATCGTCACGAACGCTGCCGGGAACGCGGCCAGACCGCCGGTAATGCCTCCCAGCGCCCCGGCCAGGATCCGTCCCCAAAGCGGATCCGTCCCAGCGCGCAGCGTGGGCTTTAAAACCGCAAATATTCCGTATGCGATGAGCAGAATGCCGAGAAGCGGCAGGAACACCGATGCGGATGTTTTGCAGAGAAGGTAGAGACCGATGGGCAGGGTCGCCACGCTTCCGATCAGATAAGGGCCGCACGCCTTGATCTGGATAGTCGCACGCAGGCGCCAGACGCAGTAGATTTGTTGTGCGATCGAGGCGACAAGCAGGATCCTCACTACTTCAAGCGGCTCATGGACGGTATGGAAGAGGAAGACGCCAGCTATCGGCGAAAAGGCGAAGCCTGCGATGCTGGAAACCAAAGCAGAAAACAGGACGATCCAGGAAATGAGTTGAACTTGATGTGAAGTTGGTGTTGCGAGAGCAAGCGCGAAGAACAACAACGAAAATGCGGGAAGGTGCATAAGCGCCCGGAGGCTCGGCGTTGCTGTGGCTACCTTGTCGGTCGTTGGCTGCATATGACACCGCTACGGCGATATTTATTTCTCGAACGGCTCGTCAATGGCAGCCACCTTACGCGTTGCGCAGCACAGGCTGTGTGAAGCAATTCACCAGAACGCATTGTCGAGTTGTTGTAGAAAGCTAGTTCTTGATTCCAGGATAGACGTCACCCAACAGGGTGATGAAAGAAGGAAAAGAGCTTCCTGCATTCGAATTGTTGAAAAACGGGGAGCCTTTGACGCAAAACGAGGCATGTCCAAACAGTTGCTTCGACGGATTTTCAACCTCGTGGATCTCGAGGTCGTGGTCGAGTAGCTCAGCCATTTTGCTTTGCCCTCACAGATCCGGGCATACGGCTTTCCCGCACCCGGCTCTTCCCGAGGGTAACCCGCGTCATATCCGCGCCTGTGCCCAAGTGCGAGTAATGCGTGGAACGGGCAGACGGAAGCGTGCCGTCAGGGTCTCGAACTCGAGCCACCCCATGCGTCGACTTTTCTGGCTGCGCCGTCTCAGACAGCGCATCCATGTCCGACGCACTTCGCGGTAGAAGCCGTTGAGCGCTGGATAGTTGTGCGGCCTGCCGTAATAGCCGTAGTGTCCACGCAGCACAGCGGCGAACCACTCGTGCTGCGCAGCCAGTGACTCGTGCATGAGCCGCTAGGCCTCCTGGCGCAACGCCGTCAGCTTGCGCGTCAGGCGTTTCCTTTCCGTCTTGTGCTTCACGATAAACCGGCCGTCCCTGGTCCGCCCGCAGTAGTGGGTGAAGCCGAGGAAGGCGAAGGTTTCTGGCCGCCGCTCGCAGCGCCGCTGACGCGAGATGGCCGCGAACCGGCCAAACTCGATTAGCCGCGTCTTGTACTCGTGGAGCGTTAGGCCGAAGCCGGCCAGCCGCGCCTTGAGGGCCAAGAGCATTTCTTGCGCATCTGCTTTGTTCTCGAAGCCCATGACGAAGTCGTCCGTATAACGCACGGTCACGACGCGACCGCGTGCATGGCGACGGCGCCATTGGTGGACCCAGAGATCGAGGATGTAGTGCAGGAAGATGTTGGCAAGGAGCGGGCTAATGCCCGCCCCTTGCGGCGTACCCCTGTCTGTCTCTTGCTTCTCGCCGCTCTCAAGAACGCCAGCTCGCAGCCACAGCCGGATGAGCCGTAAGATGCGAGGATCGGTGATCCTGTGCGCCACCATCCGCAACAGCCACTCGTGGTCGACCGAGTCGAAGAAGCTGCGAATGTCGGCATCGAGCACCCAGTTGACGCGCTGGCTCATGATCGCCGTGTGCAAGGCGTCAAGCGCCATATGAGGATTCCGCCCCGGCCGGAAGTCGTAGGAGAACCCGAGGAAGTCGGCCTCGTAGAACGGCGCTCAACATCTCTGCCACGGCGCTTTGGACAATCTTGTCTTCTAGCGCCGGCACACCGAGAGGCCGCTTACCGCCATCAGCTTTGGGGACGTAGACTCGTCGCACCGGCTGTGGCCGATAACGACCAGTGTGGACCCGCCCGCAGAGGTCGCGGAGGTTGTCCGTGAGCTCCTCTTCGTACTTCGCCACCGTCACCCCATCGACCCCCGCGCTGGCCTGCCCCTTTTGTCGTCGAAACGCCCGAAGCAGAGCGTCCTCGTCGATGTGATGCAGCAGGGCCGTGAACCGGGTTTGGGCAGCCTGCTTGGCCGACGCGTTCACCCGTTCGAGGGTGGTAGTATGGACCAGTCCGACTCCCGACCTCAGCTCGGACCGCAGCTCTGGCAGTGCCTTGCCGCTGTCCCCCACTGGAGACCGATCCAGTGGACCCGGTCGGGCCTCTCATGTTCCGATGATTGCCTTCCATGCGTGATGCGGCCATCGACCCCGACGGAGCAGCATCGTCTCGCATAACGACAATGCTCATGCTGCCTTCGTGCTTAGGGAACACACTCGGCTCCGCGAACATCCACCTTTCGAGGCTCATTCCCGCACCCGCATGGCTCCTGTCTACACTTCAGACCTCGCGTTGCCGCGACGCCCGCAAGACTCGGTCCCGGCTCGCCTGCTGCGGCTTTGGCCGCATCGTGTCGGTCGCAGTGATCGTCGCCGTCGGCCTCAACAGCGACGGCCGGCGCGAAGTTCTCGGCATGGACATTGGCCCGTCCGAGGCCGAGACGTTCTGGACGGCGTTCCTGCGCAAGCTCGCCCGCCGCGGCTTGCGTGGCGTCAAGTTGGTCGTCTCCGATGCCCATGAGGGCATCAAGGCCACCGTCGCCAAGGTGCTCAATGCCAGCTGGCAACGCTGCCGCGTGCACTTCATGCGAAATGCGTTGGCCCATGCCGGAAAGAGCGGCCGCCGTGTTGTCTCGGCCTTCATCGCCGCCGCGTTTGCCCAGGACGATGCCGAGGCCGCACAAGCATAGTGGCGAAAAGTCGCCGACCAGCTCCGCCCCAAGCTCCCCAAGCTTGCCAGCTTCCTCGACGAGGCCGAGACCGACGTGCTCGCTTATATGACGTTCCCGCTGCAGCACCGGACCAAGCTGCACTCCACGAATCCGATCGAACGCCTCAACGGCAAGATCAAGCGCCGGACCGAGGTCGTCGGCATCTTCCCCAATGAAGATGCCATCGTTCGCCTCATCGGCGCGATCCTGCTCGAGCAAAACGATGAATGGGCCGTCCAGCGCGCCCGCTACATGACGCTGGAAACCATCGCGCCGTTGAGCGATGATCCCACCGTCAGCCTTCAGGCTATCGCCAGCTGATCAGCCCGGCCCATGCCGGCGAACGCGGTGACCCGCCGCCAGCTACACCACGCTAGGGGACACGATCGAGCGCTGCGCGATCAGAGCGCGCTTCGCCTCTCCCTCCGCACACTGGTCTTTAATTGCAGTGACCTTGTGCATAAAAATTGGGGCACGGTCCCCTCCTCGCCGGTCCGGATGCGGCGCGAGACGCAAGCCGTTGTATTTCGGCGTGGGGTCTCGACCTTGATCGGCGTGGGGTCCGATCAATCACATTCAATACAATCAGTGACTTGAAGGGTTCCCCAACGCGCCGATGGGGGTCACTTTTCGATCAGCATTCACAATCTTGAGCCGCGGTTCGTCTGCCAGAGGTGCGGATATCGCGGTGCTGACGTTCGGCCCGACTTCGAACGCGGCAACCCGCAGATGGCGGTGATCGGGTATCGAAACACGACATGAACCAGGGCTAGGGGCGGCCTTTCGATGAGCCGATTGAAATCGACGGCGGTAGCTTAGTCACGTTGCGCGACGCCGGCGAGTACATCGCCGCGCTGCCGAAAAGGAGCACGATGCGCAGGAGCGGCGGGCGGCCATGCAGGCCCTACTCTTGGTCGTCGATCGCGGCGGCCCGACGATGCTCGCCCGGATCGGCGTCATGCGCGCATTGAACCGACACTGCGTCCCGGAGTTGAACCCGAAGGGCGAAGAGCCGCGTTAGGGCCGGCGCAAGCTGAAAAGGGATCAATGACCGTCTGGATCTACACTGACGCACGGAAACAAATCGGAGACAAGGACCACCTGAAGGTCTTCGCTTCGGAAGACGCGGCTGATGTCTGGTTCACCGAGAACGATCCTGAGGGCGTGGCATTCAAGTACGACGTGATAGGCCCGCCGCCCACTCTCCGTTTTGGGCCCCCAGCTCCGACATCGGCAGCCCGTAGCGCTCATAAGTGAACGCTTGCTGGCATTCCGTGCTCGGCTGCCGATAACCACTTCTCAACGATGCGATGCAACACTGCAGCATGGAAAACCAGCGCTCTCTAAAGACAATTCTCGAAGAACTTCGTGAGCGCAGCTCAGCGACAGCGTTCAATCAGTATCACCGCCAGCTCCTGGATCGGCTGCGTGATGGCAGTTGGGTAACGGCCTCAAGAGTTCCGGACGCCCCTGGTACGAAGATGACGCTTCTTCGCAACGGTTGGATCGAGCGGCGCGACACGCCGACCGGGATCGAATATCGCATCACGCAAACCGGCCTCGCCGAAGTTTGCATGCCGAGATGATCGGCCGCTGCTCCAATCGGAGACCGGTATGTCAAGAGCAATGGAATTGATCGTCGCCGGCTTCGTGAAGACGAGGAACCATCGCGCGCTATCCGATCTGCTGACGCATCGACGCAAGGTGCTCGGCGAACTCCAGGCGGTCACCGGCATCAATCCCGCGAACGCCGTGAACGCCGTTCGGGACGAGATTGCGATCATCGAGACGGGTATCGCGGAGCTGAAGCCGCCGCCGGGCTCTGTGTCGGAGAACGAGTGGGGCTAGACCGTCCCGATCATGGGGAGACTCACAGCGTGGTCACTCGTTTGGAAACATGCCGACCACCTCGGCCCGCCGCTTGATCACACCGTTGAGGCGCTCGATCCGTCGAGTGCAGCTTGGTCCGTTGCTGCGGCGGTGGCGACGAAGGCGGAGACGACGGGTCGGCCCCTCAGTTGGCGTCCGCAATCTTTCCCTTGCCACCGCAGGCTTTGCATTTTCCCGGATAGATTTTGTGTCCCGGATTGACCGGTTGCATCGATACGGGAAAGCCCTTTCCATTGCATGTTGGGCAGATATGCTCTTTCACCTTGGGCATCATGTTTTAACCTTTCGGGTCGCCCCGATAACGGTGTACGAACGATTTGGCGACCGGATCACATTCCGACATTTTTGCTGACGCTGGTCAAACTGCGCACTATGCCCCGGGTATTAAAGGCGCTGATACGGAAACGCGGCCGGATAGGTGCAACCTGCTACGTCGGCGCTTGCAATTGACCGCGAAGCCAGCCGGTAGTTCGAGGGGATTCCATAGGATCAACCAGATCGGCTACAAGCTGGTGAACGTTCTTGCAGGCGGGGCACTCAAACGTAACTGCTTCTGATCGGCACGTTGAGCATAGCGTTTGGGGATGGTGCATGTTGCACGCCGGATCGGGCGGGAGCATTACAGAACTCCCAGTCACCGGTAGTTCCGGGGTGGGCGGTGATGGGAACAGTGTGCAACTTCGCTCGACACAACGCTGGTCAGTATTGCTCACATGCCCAAGGAAACTAAAGAATCCTTAGTAATTTAGGTCTCCGCTAGATTCACATTAGGACAATTTGGCCCTCAACCAGGCAGGGTGCGTCCGGATAGCGCCGCTTGTCGGCGGTAGCCCCTCAGGCGTGAAAGGCCAGGCGACATCCGGAGGAATTGAAAGGGGCCGCCAACTAGGCCGCCTTACCGATTATGCGCCGAGCCGGGCTTCACTGATCTCCAAGGTAATCACCGCTCCTGTGGGTCGCCAGCTCGCCGATATGCTGCCGCCAAGCTGATCTGAAAGACTGCTAACAACGAGCTTGCTGCCGAACCCCGATCGGCCCGGCGCTTTAGAAATTGGCGGGCCGCCACTTTCTCTCCATGTGAGGGTGACCACGCCGCCATTCACAGTACACTCTAAGTCGAGAACACCATTTGCAACTGAAAGCGCCCCGTATTTAACGGAATTAGTTGCTAGTTCGTGCACGACCAACGCGAGAGCAGATGCGGACTTCTCACCTACCAGCAATCTTGGCGTGTCGATTTTAACTCGGTCTTCTTGTGACTGCGCGTTGGCATATGGCTGCAACAGGGTCTTCAATAACTCCCCCAATTCGGCTGCCTTTTTCTGTTGGCCCAAATCAGGGCGGACCATATCGCGGGCTATTGAAAGGGCAGTAATCCGCTGGCCAACATCCCTCACCATCTCGTCTTTTGTCGTAGTTGAACGCGCGGACATTGCCGTCAGGGCAGAAGTGATCGCAAAGATATTTTTAACGCGGTGGTTCATTTCGCCGGCGAGCATCTCACGAGCTTCTTCTGCCTTCTTTCGTTCTGTTACGTCGAGGAACACGCCGTACATGATCCGGCCAACAATACCTTGGTCATCCCCGCGACCGCGCGCTGATATCCAACGGACCTTGCCATCGCAAAGAATGCGGAAGTCCGTTTCATAAGCCCCGTGCATATCTCGCGTTGCAGCAAAGGAAGCCCGCACTCGGTCGAGGTCTTCCGGATGAATACAAGCCGAGAGGACCTCGAACGTAATGCTGCCGGTGTTCGGAACCCCCCATAGTAGATAACCACGTTCGTCAAGTTCCAACTGGTCTGTATCTACGTTCCATGACCAGAGGGCGATGCCAGCCGCTTCAGTCGCCGTACGAAGTTTTTCGACGTCCCAGACCAACCCAGTCATAGCTAGTCCCTACAGCACGAGGTATCCCCGGAACGTAGTTCGCGTTCCCTATCGGATCTTCACCATTTAACAGCCGGGAACAAAACTGTTTGTGTGCACTTTGTAACACAAGTAGAACGGGACGGGGGGAAGATGTGATGTTGGAAGTTCCGAGCGTTCTGGTGGTCGAAGACGATGAGGCGATCGAATTGATCGTCGAGGAGGCTCTCACAGAGGGCGGTTTTCAAATCGTTTCTGTTAAGACTGGCGAAGAAGCTGTGACGATTCTAAAGAACGGTCTAACCGCGCACCGTGCTCTTGTCACCGATGTCAACCTACTAGGTCGCCTCGACGGCTGGGAAGTCGCGAAAGCCGCGCGCGAGATCGACCCGCATTTTCCCGTGGTTTACATGACTGGCGGCGCGGCTGATAAGTGGCCTGTACTCGGTGTACCAAACAGCATTCTGCTTCAAAAACCATTTGCGCCCGCGCAAGTCGTTTCAGCTGTTTCCCAGCTCCTGAACGCAGGCTCGCAGCAGACGGGTCCCGCCTGAGGAACCGCAACCCGTGCCCGCTTCAGTCCTGGTCATAGAAGATGAAGCCCTTATCCGCATGATGTTGATCGAAATGATCGAAGAGGTCGGTCATTCGGTCGTCGCGGAAGCCGGAGATGTCGGAAAAGGTGCGGTCCTTGCAACGAATGCCGAGTTCGATCTCGCAATTCTGGATATCAATGTAGGCGGCGATACCATCGAGCCAATCGCGTCGACGATTGCTCGTCGAGGCAAACCCTTTTTCTTCGTTAGCGGATACGGATCGTCGGGAGTGCCGGAGGCATTTAAGAGCACTCTGGTCGTGAGAAAGCCTTGTTTGCTGACTGAGCTTCGGTCCGCCATCGATTCAGCACTGTCTCCGCTGGCGAGCAACAATCTCGGGCCGACCTAGCGCGGACTTTGTCGATCATCGGCGCGTCGACGATCATGCCGTCTGCAAACGAGACAAGCTTCTTGATGATATCAGACACACCCGTGCTAACTGCTGCGTCTGCTCGCATCTGGTCAATTTGAACGTTGCCCGCGCGGTGGCTGGCGCCTCGGCAAGGTGATCAGCGACGCGGCTGTCGAATGGCGGCTTGCCAGCGGTCGCGTCGAGATCGTCCGCTCAAAAGTGAAACCGGAACAACGCAGCCAATACCAAGTCCGTCTCGGAACTAGCGGCCGCCAGGCTAAGTTCGACTTGTTCGGTCAAGGTTTGAGCTTTGATCCGCGCCAAAGGTTGACCTCACCCAAGCTATCGAGCCCTTGAACCATCGTCGGGAGATTCATCGCTGAAGGGGATAATGTTAGAAGCCGATGCGGGCGCATTGCTTCACCCAGAATGCTACGCACAAAGTAAACCTTGCGCTGGATCAAGAAGCTTTGCTTGCGGCCGCCGATGATGTCGCATGGACCTGATCTTTGTCTGCCCCCGAACTGACTTCAAAGTGCAGCATCGTATCGATGCTGCGAGTCCGCGCGGCGATGAATATGAGGCTGTGACCTGTCCGGCTTGTACCCAGCTGCACTTCATCAATCTCTCGACAGGGATGCTTTTGGGACAAAGAAAAGCTGATGCAGGCAAACGGTTGTGAACCTTTTGGCGCCGGACGCAGACCCAATTTTGGGTTGGGCAAGCTGCATGGAGTGAGTCGCGAATGACCGCTATCGCAAGGTTTCTTGCGCGAAAAGTTTCCACCCTTCAAATCCTATCTCACATCCTCAGGCAAGCCGTACTATTCTGTTGCGCTATCTTGTTCGTTACCGCGCTTTGGATGACCTATGGCTTGGATCTGAGCCTTGGGTTTTTCTAACGGAACTCGTGCCGGTTATGAGACGAAATGAAAGAGACCGCCAAAGGAGGCTGCCTCTTTGGTGCGTCAGCTCTCCGGCCGCTCCACCTCAGGCGCTTGGGGGCTGGCGTCAGGCGCCTCTTCGCTCTTGGCTGATAGATCGGCGGCCTTGGATAGAAGGCCCGCCGCCACGTCCGGATTTGTGGTGGCCTTGGCAAACCTCAAAAGCGTTGCCGCTTGCTCTGTCAGATACTTCCTACCCATCACTAGTCCGTCCTCGTCACTGGAATGGTGCGATGACTCTTGCGGCGGTATTTCGTTCCTGGAACTGTCCAAAAATGCACAGAGCGTTTTAGTTCCAACCGAATAAGCTGCTTCATGGGAAAAAACGCTGCCCACCTAATCCGTGTCGCGAGCAGCGGCTTCCCAGCCCCGGGTTGGTTTGCAAAACCCTGACCTGCCCCTGAATTTTCACCCAGTAGCGGTTAGAGTCTCGGCGGATGTTACGCCGTTTGGCGCGGTGTGAGCAACGTGTGATCGGCGGAGCTGGTCGGGGTTGCGCAGCCGATCGCACGTTGCGGTGAGGTAGGCGGCATAGGCCGCAGGGGTCAGATAGCCGAGCGAAGAATGCGGGCGTTGGCCATTGTAGTCGCCGACCCAATCCGCAATCTTGGCGCGGGCGTGATCGAGGCCGAAGAACAAGGTTTCGTTGAGAAGCTCGTCCCGCATCCGGCCGTTGAAGCTTTCACAGAAGCCGTTCTGCATTGGCTTGCCCGGCGCAATGAAGTGCCAGTCGATCTTGTTCTCATCCGACCAGGCCAGCATGGCATTGCAGGTAAACTCGGTGCCGTTGTCGGAGACGATCATGCCCGGCTTGCCGCGCTGATTGATCAGCGCCGTCAGCTCGCGTGCCACCCGCCGCCCTGGGATCGAGGTGTCGGGGATCTGATTGTGCCGCTCTCCGTCCTGCTTTGCCGTCCTAAGCTTCCCCAGGCCGGAGCGAATGACCATGGTTCGATTTGGTTTGCAGCGGAGGCGTCATCTCTTCAGGCGAGTGCTTGAGCACAGGACGGCACGAATAGGCGTGGCTGCGACCCATTAGATTTGGATTACTTTGCGTTTTGTTCCGGGATAACGAGGTTTGGTCGGCCCCTTCATCCGAGACGGCGGATCCTCATCCACATCATCGTCATCGTCCGGATCGGTCGAGGACTGTGTTTCGACCGCCAAGACAAGTGTTCTCTTCCCGGCCAACGCATCCTTCAGATAGGGGGCCAAGACTTCCGTCTGAGGAGCGGAGGTGCCGATCCATCCCCTACCGACCATGTCGATAGTGGGTCGGCGTAAAATGCCGCCGGCCGAAGGTGCTTGGGTAGACAATGCTGCCGCCCCGCTTCCCCTGTCCGGTCTGGCGGTTCAACTGGTTGAACGAGATCTTCTCGGATTCCGAGGTCGCCGGGTACAGCGCCACCGGGCAGGTGACGAGCAACAGACGCAGGAAGCCTTTCCAATTGGCGCGGGGGGCCATACGCAAACTCCAGGGATCCGGACCTGGACTCAAGACGATCGAGCAAGCCCTGTTTCGACATGAGCACGACTTGCGAGGATCATTTTTTTCCGCCTACCGCAGAACGTTCATGATTACGTAACCCGCGACCGCAACCCCAAGACAACGCCTCCAAGGATTGACGCCTCGGACGATCTCATCGGCGGCCCAAATGAGGAGCGCCCCTCTGAAGACAACCGTCAAAAAGAGGCTCACTTTGCCGGCGGTAGGCCAAATCCAGAGCGGAAGCCCCGCCACGATGACGATCCATAGAGCGAGATTGGGCGTCTGAGCGATCGTGATCTCGCCCGTTTCGCGATTAGGAAAAACCACCCCAGCAATCAGCGCATCATCACCCTTCGAGATCCGCTAGTCAGCGTACGCAGGAAGGCTGCAGTGCCCGCGGCCATTCCTCATGTGGCCCATCCTCGGAAGCCCTCGACTTTTTGGTCGAAAGATACGCCTCGATGTGGCAAAAGGGGGTTCGGAAGTGCCCCACCGGGGTGCTCCACCGTCAAAAGCCGGCCACTCAGGAAATCCCTGATTTTGAAGGACTTTTTCGCTTCCGAAAATCGGTGGCGGAGAGAGTGGGATTCTCTCCCACAGAGCGCCGTTTGCGCGAAATCAGCCGGAAAGCAAGGATTTGGAAAAGTCCGGTCGCGATTTGTGACCACCGCTGTGTACCACCGGGGAAGCCGATTCGGCGATAAGGTTCGACCGATTTCGGGGCGTTTGAAGGCGACCAAGGCCGGCGACGTCAAGAGGCTGTGCCGGGTTCGCTACCGGCGAGAAGCAAGGGTCGGCGCCGAAGTTTTTGCTTGATCAGCCGGATCGCCCTGCAGCGCAGCTCGCCGTTCGGCGAGGGCATGATCGAACAGTTCGAGAACCAGGCCGAACGCCGCGAGGTCTTCTTGTTCGATCGCGCCGTCATCGTAGCGTTTCAAGGCTTCACCGATGATCGCATCGACCTCGCGCTGCGACACCAGGAGGTCCTGTTCGGACCCGGCATCGCGCAACCCCGAGACCACGGCAAGAATGCGGTTGCGATGGCTGGTGGTGTCGTCCCGGTCGTCCCGGTTTAGATAGCGGCGCAGCCAGGCGGCGGCCGAACCGATCCCGGAAAGGAGAAGCAGCGCGAACCAAAAATAGTCGCTGTATTTGTCCAGAAAGGTCCGCTCGGTGCCGTTGATCACCGCGGCCGCGCCCCGGTGCACTGCCGGCTCGGCTTCCTTCTCCGTCTCGGGCTTCGTGATGTGCGCGGCGCCGGCGACGCGCTGCGCGATCGCGTCCCGGACGGCGAAAAGCTGCCGATAGAAGGCCGCGACCTTGGCTTCGGAAAGTTCTTTCCTGGCCAGTATGAGATGGTTGACGCTAATGGTCTCCACCTTGTCCTCGGGCCAAGGTGGGTTCGCGTTGAATATGCTGCCCGGGATCTCCTCGGCTTCGTAGCGGGCGTGTTTTAGGGCGATGGCTTCGGATGTTTCGACCGGAAGAAACTTCGGAGCGCCGCGCGAGCGCGATGTCGCAGCGATCGCGGCAACGGTGATCCGGCTGTCGAGCGGGCCCACGGCGAGGTAAGCATCTACAGTCGCGTCCTGGGCGAGCTTTTCGGTTTCTTCGGTGCCGTATTGGATCGTCGCGACCTTGTCCGGATCCACTCCTGAGGCGACGAGGATGGTGCGCAGCAATTCGAGGTTGGCTCCGGTCCTTCCGATGATGGCGACCTTGCGGCCCGCCAGATCGGCGATCTCTCCGACCTTTCCGGCGGCCTTTTTCTTCGAGCCTTTCGTCTGCGCCCCGGTAGGCGACCAAAGGACGGCGTAGTTCTTGCGGAGGACCGCCAGTGTCTGTGCATGGGCCGGCATACCGAGGTCGCCGCGCCCTATCGCAAGGTCGGCTTTGCCGGCGCCGAGCAGAGCCAAGGATTCGACCGCTCCCCCGGTCGTGATCGGGGAGAGCCGGACGGTCCTGCTTTCGTCGCCGAAAGCCTCGGCCATCGCCTCCACCAATTGATGATCGTCGCTGTCCGCGGGCCCGACCGCGATCCGCAGGGTCTCAGGTTGCGACACGTAGAATAGGGCGCCTGCAGCGGCGCCGAAAACGACGAATCCTACGGCCAACACGACTAAGAGCCTTCGTTGGCGTCGATCGTGGGCGCTCCGGATCGGATGATTGGGCGGCGACATCGGCAACCCCGTCAGAACAGCCGCCCGCTAAGGCGCGCCGCGGAGAACAGGAGCGAACCAATCTCCGACCGGAATGTTCCGTGCCGGTAACCGCTTACGTCACACCTTGGGGGGCCACGCAGCGTATTCGCGCCCGGTTTAGTCGAACTGGTTCGCTGCGACAGG
Organism: Bradyrhizobium manausense; assembly: GCF_018129685.1. Lineage (GTDB taxonomy): Bacteria > Pseudomonadota > Alphaproteobacteria > Rhizobiales > Xanthobacteraceae > Bradyrhizobium > Bradyrhizobium manausense_D. The sequence goes on along the minus strand of NZ_JAFCLG010000025.1, from coordinate 29,672 downwards.
GCGAAAGATCCATTCACGCCACACCATCAAAAGGGCCGCCATCACGACCGGACCGAGGAATAGGCCGATAAGTCCGAAGGCCGCCAGGCCGCCGAAGATCCCGACGAAAGCCAAAAGAAAAGGCAGGCGAGCCGAACCCCCGACAAGCACCGGCCAGACGAAATGATCGCCGGCGAGCATGATGACCGCCCCCCAGCAGAATACGCCCGCGGCCGCGGCTTCGTTTCCGTTCGATATCAAGGTGAGCGCCGCCGCGGAGAAAGCGGCCCAGGCACCGAAGGGAAGCATCGCGAATGCGGTCGTGAATATAGTGAACATGACGGCATTCGGCACGCCCGCAACGAGATACCCGACGCCTATCAAGAGCCCCTCGCCGACCGCGACCACGACGGTGCCATTCACAGTGCCGCGAATGGAATCGACGATCTTCTCGACCACGCCTTCGCCGGGATGGCCCAGGATTCTTTCGCTCGTCTCCAGAAAGCGGCTCGCGACCGATCGGCCGTTGCTGAGAAGAACGAAGAGCGCGACCAGCGAAAACAGCAGCATGAACAAGCGATGCAGCAACTGACCGCCCAAAGTATTGAAGAGATCCGACGCGCTGTCGGCGCTGATGGCCTTCAACCAGCCGGCCGCGGCCTGCGGGTCCGAAAGGTTGGCGCGCCACCACTGCTGCGCGATCTCCGCCGCGATCGGAAGGCGGGCGATCCAATCGGGCACCTCGATGCCGCTCTCGCGGGCCTTCTTCAGCCAACCCGCGATCTCCCCGCTCTGCTGCGCCACTTGGTAGATCGCGAGCGACATCGGCGTGAACAGGATGACGGCAACGAAAAACGTGAATGCGAACGCGGCCCAGCCGGACGGGCTCGACGTCACGCGACAACGAACGATACGTAAAGAGGCCACAGAGAAATTGCCAATATGGTGGCCCATATCAACGCGGAGAGGAAGCCCGCGGCGGTCCACAGGGAGAGTGCGACGATCGCCAAAGCAAACACGACGCGCGCATTCTTGCGTGCGTCCGATCCAAGCGGCAACGGCTTATGCCCCGGTTTCGCCGGGGCCTTCTCCTTGGAATCGATCGACTTTAACCCGCTCGGTTTCTTTCGGCTCACGCTTGGAGTTGCCCGTTTCACGTTCCCTACTTCAATGGTTGCGCCAAGAAGCGGAGCACGCCTCGCTGGCATCGTGGATGGCTTCTAAGCGGAGGGTGCGCCAACGGGTCGAGCCACCCCCTCCTGGATTGGACAGCGAGCGTCAAAGCCCCGCTCGCTCTCCGCGGCGACCGACCGACTATTTCTTTTCCGGCACCCAGGTGGTGCTGGCGCGATCGTACTTGAAACCTGGGGCGCCCTTCAGGTCGTCCTTGGTTTCGTCGAGGGTCAGCCACCACTTGTCGTTCTTCTTCGCGGTCTTGACCGCGGTGAACGGCACGATGACATCCTTCTCGCCGGCGCCGAGAAATCCGCCAACCCCGATAACCAGTCCCGTGATCTTGCCCGATTTGTCGACGAGTACGTCGTCAACGTCGCCGATCTTGCTCTCCTTAGGGTCGTACACGGCCTTCTTGTAGTAGTTCGTCACTGTCCAACTTTCGGTCGGCGCCGCGTTCAGCACGGTGGTCGCGGCGAATGCGCTGGTTGCCATCGTTGCGGCCAGCAGGCACCCGATTGCGAGATTGTTCTTCATATACAAACTCCTCGATCCATATTGTCCGATCCAACGGGATAAAGTGGCAAGTGTTCCGACGATGGAACGTTGCCTTTCGTTGCGCCGTTGTTGCTCATGAGCCTCAGACAGCGGATCGAAAATCTCGGACCTTACCAATCGCTGCTTTTGTTGGCGGTGCCGATGGCGACGGTAGAACCATTGAAATTGGTCGCGGTCGCGGTTGCCGGCGAAGGTCACTGGATCGCGGGGACGGCCATGATCGTGACGTGCTATTTGCTCAGCCTATTCCTGGTCGAGCGGCTCTTCATCATTGTCAAGCCGAAGCTGCTGATCATTCCGTGGTTTGCGAAGCTCTGGACGACAATCCTCGCTGTGCGCTCATGGATCGCCGCGTCGTTCCGGAGGATGCGCGAAGGGACGAGTTGAGCGGCTGCTGTCAGTGCAGGTCGATCTCGACCGCGATCCTAACGAGATCCGAGTGGTTTTTGGCGCCGAGCTTGGTCTTGAGCGCCGAGGTGATGTTCGCGACGGTCTTGTAGGAGACGTCCAGTCCGGATGCCACTTCCGATATCCGGTCGCCCCGCCCCAACAGCCGCAGTATCTCGAGCTCGCGTGCACTCATCTGCGTCAGAGGGCTGGCCTGGATCGCTGCGCCGGCGAAGGTCGTCGCTTCGGCTAAGCGCGGCGAGACGAAGCGCTCGCCCGCCGCGACCTTCCGGATCGCCTTGGCGAGGATTTTGGGATCGTCACTCTTAGATACGTATCCCTGGATGCCCATTTCCACGGCGCGCGCCACGAAGGCTGGATCGTCGCTCACGCTTAGCATGACAATCCGAGCGGCCGGGTCGTCCTTGCGGATCCGACGCGTCAGTTCAAAGCCTGTCAGGTCGGGGAGCCTGAGGTCCACAACGGTCACGTCCGGATGCTTCTGCAGGTACGCCCGATGGCCCGTCTTCGCGTCGAAGGCCTCGTCGATCTCGAAGTAAGGGTCCGATGCGAAAAGCGCGCGGCATCCCGATACGACCACGGGATGGTCATCGACGATCAGCACCCGAACGACCGATTTTGCCTTATCCTGCACGAACACTTCCTCGATTCACACGACAGGAACGTCGGGGGGCGTCTTTAGTTCAAAATTGCTCGACCCGAAGATAGAGCACAATGCTCGAAGGAGCACGAATTGCGCAAGATCTGGGACGTACTTTCCTTCCGGCAGCGACTGTTGCTGCCGATCGCCGCCATGATCGTCAGCGCACTAATGTCTGGAGGGGTCGCGCTTCTCGTCTTCTCGCCGGACCAGTTCGAGTACGAAAACGAGCAAGAAGCCGGCTCCGCGCGGGCGGTCGCTAACGCTCTCAACGCGGCCCTGAAGGCTTCCCGAAATCCCGAGGAGACGCTCGACGCTTTCGGCACCAATCTCGGGAACGTCGAGGCGGTCGGGTATCTTCCTGCGGGTACGGCTGCGCCTGCGCACACCGCGCGCTCTCAAGGCGGTAGAGTTCCGGCCTGGTTCGTCTCCAACCTCGCCATTCCTGACCTCGCGAAGAGCTATCCAGTTGACATCGGCAATGCTCGGGTCGGCGCCATCGTGTTCACCCCGGACCTGTCGGCCGACATCTGGGAAAAGTGGATGGGCTTTCTGGCGATCGTCTCGACGGGCTCGCTGCCGATGCTGTTTGCGGCGTTCGGCGCGCATCTGGTCGCCGGAAGGACGATCCGCCCGATGGAGCGGCTCGGTGCCGGCCTCACCCGGATGCGCGAAGGCGCCTACGATGCGGTCATTCCGCTTACTGGTCCACCTGAGATTCGTGGGTACTGCCGAGAGGCCAACCAACTCGCTGCGACCTTGAAGCAGCTAAGTCGCGACAACCGAGATCTCTTGCGTAAGCTCGTCTCGCTGCAGGACGAGGAGCGCCGTCGGATCGCGCGAGAACTTCACGACGAGATGGGCCCTCTGCTTTTTGCTATCCGGGCCAACGTGGCGGTGCTCTCAGAAAGCGCGTCCGAGCGCAGCGCGCCATCGCAAGGCCTCGTCGAGGCAGCCGAAGCCCTGCAGCAGGCCAACAAGCGTATCCTGCAGGGCTTGAGCCCGCTCTATCTCGAGGAACTAGGTCTGTCCGGGAGCCTCGATGCGCTGTTGCGCGACGCGCGCAAACAAGTGCCAAGCTTACGGATCCGGTCGAATATCGGACGCGATCTCGATGCCCTCGACGGCGTGTTGTCGCAGACGAGTTACCGCGTGATGCAGGAAGGCGTCACGAACGTGGTGCGCCACGCGAACGCGTCTGACATGGAGATTTCGGCGCTGATCGACGGCGAAAATCTACGAATCGCGGTCGCAGATGACGGCCCCTTGCTTCCAGATCTTAAATTCGGTCGGGGCCTGACTGGCATGTCGGAACGCGTTCGTGCACTCGACGGCAAGCTTGAGCTTTCGCGAGAGAACGGGCGCACGACAATACGCTGCAGTCTTCCGATCCATCCCGCGACGCTTGACCAATCCTAAACAGGAGCAGAACCGGCGGTTCATACAGCGTTCAACCCGCTCGCTCTAACCAACACATGCCACCGGGGACAATACGCGAGGTGGAATATGTCGGGTTTGGGAACTGATTTCGACCCTGTCGCGGTCGTGATCGATTGGCTAGATGCTTGCCGCCAGCGACGCCTGGTGGATCTGTTGGAGCTCTACGCCAATCGGGCGACGCTGGATTGTTGTGACGGAGGACATTTCGTCGGTCGTAGCGGCCTGCTTAGGTATTGGCCAAGCAAGCTGCGAGCCGCAACGCCGGACGCTTTCGAGCTCCATGAGGTGCTGCCCGAAGACGATTGCGTCGTCCTGGACTACCGGGATTACGACGGCAACACCGTGCGTACGAAATTCTGGTTCGACGATGCCGGGCACATCAGCAGGACGCGCTGCATGCCGCTTGGCGGCCTCGGCTCCAGGGCAGCGTAGGACGCGGGCTACGGTGAAGAGGTCGCCGCAATTCGGCGAGCCTCTCCACCGTCACGACCGCGATCAGTGCATGTGACCGATCAGGTAAATGCCGCCGCCGACGAAAAGAACGGCGGGCACGGCCCACAGAATGAGGACGGGCATTTTCGTCTCCTTCGGTTTCTGCGGTTAGTTTGAGGAGCAGACCTTGACGGTCTTCATCCCGGCTTCGGCTTCCGTACGCGTCTTGTAGATCGTGCCGGACGGGCTCACGACCGTCGTGGTCGTGTCAACGGGCTTCTTGTCGACGATGGTGCAATGCTTCGTCTTCGCATCCTGCACGACGTAGAATTCGTCGGCCGCGAACGCCGGTGTCACGAAGGCCGCGATCAACGTCGCGGCGGCAAGGGTCTTAAAGGTCATATCGTCTCCTCCAATTTTTCCCGCAGCATATCCACGGGCGGACGCTAACGGGAAAAAGCGGCAATTGGTTCCTGGCACGAGGAACATTGCTGCGGTCGCCAGGTTCTTCGCTGCGCGCCGCATCCAGCGGCGAGGAGAACGTGATGAAGAAGTTGCTGCTGATTTCCGCCGCGGTACTGGTTTCGACGAGCGCATTCGCTCAGACGACCGTCGTTACGACGACAGGAACGGGACACTCCGGCGCCGTGCAGATCGAGCCCGAATACCGCACGAAGATCCGGACCTACGTCACCGAGCACAAGATTCGTCCGGTCGAGACCCGGGAGAAGATCGGAGTAGGTTCACCGGTGCCGCGCGACGTCGAACTCGAGGCGGTGCCGACCGAGTGGGGTCCGTCGCTCACCAAATACCGCTACGTCTATTCCGGCGAGCGCGTGATGCTGGTCGACCCTGAAACGCGCGCCGTGATTCAGGAAGTCGAGTAAGTCGTTGCGGCGGGCCGTCGAACACACGCCCCGCCGCAAACTCGATCCGACTGCTCCAAGTGAGCCGACCCTTCGGGCCGTGCGATAGACTCGTTTTCGTAATCCTGAAAATCCGTCGATTGCTGGCGTCGGAGCAACCAATGTTGAGGCAAGGCCGACCGGAGGGCGTGTTCCGTCATGCGCACTTTCCGGCTTCCGCTACACGTATAGACGGGAATTTCTGGCAATCTAGCGCAGGCAAGGCCTATGGTCTGCGGCAACCGTGCCGCAGAATCGCTGAAGCCGTTTGCACCCTCGGAATACCGAAAGTTCCTTTGTTCACTTCTGAACTCAAATGACGTGCGGCGTCCTCTTCATACCAAGTTGGCGGCTGCCGTTTCACAGAGGCGGTCAGTGAACTTCCAGGTGACGGTGCTGAAGATTCTGGTGAGTTACCCGCGAGGCCATGCCTCCATGGCGGACCTCAAGCGCGACATGGCGATATTGGCGACGAGTGGGCGGGACTGGGCCGAGCGCACTCGGCGGCTCGCGGCGCGGGTACCTGACCTCGACATCTTCTCGCAAGGACTGGTCGAACGTCTCGACGGCGGCTGGCGGATCACCGACAAAGGCCGGGCCGTGCTCGAGATAATGGAGGCACGATCGGCATCCGGGCTGCCACCAGCGCCGGAGGCAGTCCGCGAATCGTTCGGCCAAACGGACGGCGCCCCTCTCGCGTTGCGGAATCAACGCAGGCAGAAGCGCCGTCGGTTGCGCCGCGCGGCGGCGGCGAAGCGAACGTCTTCGGCCCAGTAAGGCAATGTCGCCCCGCTCCCAGCCGATCCGAGCCGCAACCTTGTTCGACCTGGTGCGTTCGATTCGACCGAACCAGGAGGTCCCATGACTGCGAACCTGCGATTCTTTCTTGCCGGAGCGGCGACGACAATCGCCATCATCGCCGCGGGCTTCGGAGGCGGCGCGCTGTTCGCGAGTTCGGCATCGAATCAGGTGCGCCCGGCTCGCATCGACCATCAAGTGGCTGCGCCCGCAGTGCGCGTCGCTCTTCCCGCAACCTCCGAGCCCATCGCTCCGACCGCCGTCGTCGCGATCGACGTCGCTCAGGAGAAGACCCAACAAACGCAGCTTCCGCTGCGGGCTCAGTCAGCGCAGACGGAGGAACGTCCGAAGACGAGGCGGGAGTTGCGTGAGGAGCGGCGGAAACTGCGAGAGGAGCGCCGCGCCGAGAGGCGGGAATGGCGACATCATCGCAAGCTTTGGCAGCAGCAGGAAGCAAGCGGAAATGGCGAGATCTCGCCTCAGTAGGGCGTCGCGAGAAGAACCGGCGCGGTCATGAGTTCCCTATCGTGATTGCCACTTTTTCCCGATTTAAGGAACGATCGCCTGGACGCGCGGTTGGTGTGCGCTTTTGTTGGAGGACACACCATGATCAAACGCCAGTTGATGACGACGACCGCAGCCATTCTGATTTCCACCGCGGCTTTCGCGCAGAGCAATTCCAAGGACGTTCCGAGCGCGAGCGCCTCGGCGCAGCAGACCGAAAAATCCACGTCGACACCACAGACGTCCGGTCCCTCGACCACGACGTCGACCCAGTCGCAAGCCTCGCCTCCGCCCGCCTCGTCCCAGACCCCGTCCGCGTCGACGACCACTCAGACGCAGCAGAACACCCCCACCGACAGTAGCCGCACCAACCAGAACTCGACGGCCACGAACGGCGCCAGCACCAGCACGTCGGCGGGCACTCAGCAGCCGTCTACGGCCAGCCAGACCCAGTCCGGCCAGCCGGCGGCCAACCAGCAGCAGTCGACCAATCCGGCGCCGTCCACAGGCACCAACCAGGCGCAGCAGACGCCGGCGACAAGCAATTCGTCGCCCCCCTCCGCACAGCGGCAGGCCACTCAGCAAAGTGCGGGAGCGAGAACCGATTCGGATCGGACCAATGTTTCTGTTCAGATCAACGACGCGCAGCGGACCCGCGTCAGCGAATCCGTCTCGCATCTGAATGTCCAACCTCTCACCAACGTAAACTTCTCGGTGTCGGTCGGAACGGCCATTCCGCGCGACGTGCGCCTTCAGCAGCTTCCCGCCGACGTCGTCGAAATTGTTCCGCAGTATCGAGGCTACAACTTCGTCCTGGTCCGCGACGAGATCGTGATCGTCGATCCTTCGAGCTATCAGATCGTCGCCACCATGCCGTACTCGGGACGAACGACGGCGGCCGCGCCGGCGCCCCGCGAGCAGCGCAAGGTGACCTTCAGCGATCGCGATCGAGAGGCCGTGCGTAAGCACGTGCGGGCGTCGCCCGCCGAACGGCGGACGACGACTACGGGCAGCACGGTGCGAACCGAGATCCGCAGAGGCGAACGCGTGCCTGACGGCGTCGAGATCGAAGCCTTCCCGGAGGAGGTCTATCGCGATGCTCCGACGATGCGGGAGTACCGCTACATCCACCGGGACAGCCGCACTTATATCGTCGAGCCGCAGGAGCGGCGGGTCATCGAAGAAATCGACTAACGGCAACCGACAGGAGGAGAGAACGATGAAGACCATTCTGCTCGCAGCCGCCGCCGCGGCATCGCTCGCAACCGCCGCTTCGGCCGCGCCGCTGAACGCCGGCGGCCTGGCCTCCGCGGAGACGGCAAACGTCGAACAGGTTCGCCTGGTCTGCGACGAATATGGCCGTTGCTTCCGTACGCGAGGCCCGCGCTACGTCCAGCGTTACTATGACGACGACGCCTACGTAGCGCGCCGCAGCTACGGTTATTACCGCGGACCGGGCTACTACGATCGTGGCTACGGCTACTCCGGCGGGCCGAGCATTGGCTTCAGCTTCGGTACCCGCGGCTGGTGATCGACGAGACCTTCGACGAAGGGGCTGCCCGCTCGGGCGGCCCCTTTCGTTTATCCCACTTCGAGGCGCTTCAGGAACTTCACCCCTTCCACCGCCAACGCTTCCGCGCTCAGGCCCTCCGCGGCCGATCGCTCCTCGACGAACCGCGTTAGGGCCGTGTGGCGCACGTCGTCATTCTTGGCCGTCGGGTTGATCGTCGTGTAGGCTTCCCACGCGCGGGCAGCCGCGGCACTGCTTTCGGTGGACATCGATATCGCTCCTGTTCGGAGCGAAGCTGCCACTATTTCCCGGATCGTCCAAACAGATATCGCCCTCCCGATCTGCGGGCAAAAAGGAACGATTGCCGAAAATTCCCGTTGTGACGCGGGGCTCGACTGTCGGGCCCGATCAAGTGGGGGTTCATGCCGGTCGTCAGGTATTTCGTTTTCGTCGGCAGCCTGCTCTTCGGCCTGCTCTTGGCAGCCGATCGATATCTGCCGGCGCCCGCCGAGCGAACGGCCGCGATCGACGTGGACCGAAGTATCATCCGGATCCGCTCTGCGCGAAACCTCCCGGATAAGATCGTCTTTGATATGGCGACGAACGCCCCTGCGGCGATTGCTTCCGATCCGATCTCGACCGAACAGCACGAAGATCCGCGGGACGCGCTCGCGATGATACCGCAGGATACTCGAACCGTGCAGCCTGAGCCGAAGCAGGTCGCTCGCGTCGCCGAGCGTCGAACCCCCCGTGTGCATCGTGCGATACGAAAGCCGACCGAGCCACGCGTGGCGATGGAGCGCCATGAACTGTTCGGCGGGTGGTAGCCCGGATTGAAATTCGAACATGCGGGTGTGTTCCGGTCCCGCATACTCAGGTCAACCGGGGCGATGAGAAACGCATCAGGAGAGCAGAATGAAGGTACTTATATTGGCGTCCGCAGCCGCTTTGGCGACGGTTCTCGCGTTTTCTCCCGCGTCAGCGAGGCTTGGCATTGCCCCCATGGCCTCGACCCAGGATGATGCCATTGTTCAGGTGCGCGGCGGCGGCCATGGTCACGGCCATCATGGCTGGCACGGCAATCGTGGTCATCACTACGGCTGGTATCATGGGCGTGGCAATTGGCGGCATCGTCACTAAGGGCGGCGACTGGGCCGGTCTCGACGGCCGGCCCGGCTTCGATGCGCACCGCGGGTTGGCGCGCGTCATCGTTCTGCTGGAGAGCAATTCGACCATGAAAGTGCGTGAACTGGTGCAAGAACTTCAGGCGTTGCCAGATCAAGACGCGATCGTTGTCATCGGCGAGGGCTCAAACCCTTTGATTTGGCTTCTTGTGACCGGGATAATCGAAAGAGGGATTGCCTTTTTGGACGAGAATCCAGACTTCGCTAAGCCCGGCCCCCGTCGCGCTTACGAAATCGTGTGACGCATTCCGAAATCACCATCAAATTGTCTACGACGACAGGACCTTTGCTGCAAGACATTGGGCTGGACCGGTCGAGTGCATCGTCGCGGCGGTTTGCTGAACGCGGTCGATGACCATCGGGCGGTTTGCTAACGATCGGCATCACGCCCGACTTACTCGGGCTCGGCATGTCTTTTTCGCCTGTGTAACTAAAGGCGAACGTGAGTGCGCAATGAAATTTGCGCTGGCGATGGTGTGCGTCGGTTTGCGGAAGGGATGACGAAGAAGGCCGGAATGGGAGGGGAAAGAAGCCAATGATGACTGATCAGTTATCTTGTCTCAGGTGTAAGGGTGAAATGGAAGCAGGTTTCATTCCCACCCCAGGACGCGGCCAGATGACTTGGTTCAAAGGCAATCCACCGAAGACGTACCGCGAATCGTTCATGTTTGGGCGACAGGCGCTGCCGGTCGTAACGCGTCGTTGCTTAGCGTGCGGGTATTTGGAATCATATGCGACGCTTCAAGCGCCCCAATCGACGTGAATTAGCCCTGCAGCAAAGGCTACTGGCTTCTGGCTTTGAAAAGTTGCGGAAGTCTGAGATCTCGCATTGAGCGCGCTGCCGGTCACGTCGACTCCTCAGACAGGTGCGGTTCTCCAGGGCAACTACCAGTTCGAGTGTGCAAATCCTTTTTCCGAGATCCTTCGCACATCAAACGCCACGTCTCGGATATAGGACAGGCTGGTCGGCACTCCGCCGCGACGACATCGCGTAGGCGAATACTGGACAGGCCGACGGCCGGCCGAAGCGGCTTTTGGGAGATCGTGGTCCAAAACGTCGCAGCTGTCGCCCGCAGGCGCAACAGTCAATCGGGAAAAAGTAGAAACTTTCGCGTTCAATCCGAGTTGGCGTCAAACCATGTTTCGATGCCCGGGGCGTTGAGACGGATATCCGCGACAAGAGGAACAGCGTGGTCCTTGCAGGGGACTGCAGTCTGGAAAATTTCGTGCAGCCGATTGGGATGCGCGTAATGCGGACGCCGAGGAGAATTAACGGGGTTTGTAATGGCCAATTTGTGCGACTTGCAGGCGAGATATGCTGAGGCGGATGCAGACGCTTGTGCGTCGGTTTGCTGATGAGACCGCTCGATCGGGGTGGACGTTGCTCGCTGTGTCGTTTGCGGTTTCCGCAGCTATCGTGTCGGCGTTGCGTGCGCTCTTCGGTTAGGGAGGAAGGCAATAGGACTCCGCAGCTTGCCCGTGACCGGCCGCATACACACTCCTGCCGGCTCAGCCGTTGGTCTCCCGTACGGAACTCCTGGGAACAGCAGCAGTTGCTCCTTCGCTTCGAAATCGGAGGCATAAACTTGAATCGCCGACAACTTCTTCATGCATCGGTGGCTGCTTCAGCTGCAGCTGTGTTGCCGCGTGCAGCGGATGCCCAGTCCGGCGCCGCCCTGACGTTCAGTCCGTCCTACGTGCGAGAGCTTGCCCGCGCGCTCGCTACCAAGGCGTTTGTTCCCCCAGACGAGAAGCTGCCGGACGCGCTAAAGAATCTCAACTACGACCAATACCGATCTATCCGTTTCGTACCAGAGAAGGCGCTGTGGCATGATGAAAAGTTGCCATTCGAGGCGCAATTTTTCCATCGCGGCTTCTTTTACAAGAACAGAGTTGACATTTTTCAGGTCGCCAACAGGAACGTCACTCAGGTCGTGTACCGGCGCGACGACTTTTCGTTTGGTGAAGGACTTGGCCAATGGCCCGATGCAGATCTGGGGTTCGCAGGGTTCCGCATCCACACTCCGATCAACAAGCCGGATTATTACGACGAGCTTTGTGTATTCCTAGGGGCAAGTTACTTCAGGGCAGTCGCGAAAGGACAGACATACGGTCTTTCCGCGCGGGGGCTCGCGATCGACACCGGCGAGAGCAAAGGCGAAGAGTTTCCGGTGTTCAAGGCATTCTGGCTGGAGAAGCCGGCGCCTAATGCCTCCTCGATGGTGATCCACGCCTTGCTCGACAGCAAGAGCGCGGCAGCAAGCTATCGATTCACCATCCGGCCTGGCCAAACCACGGTTTTCGACGTCGAGATGGCGATCTATCCGCGGGTAGACCTCGAGCACGCGGGGCTCGCGCCGATGACCAGCATGTTCTTCTTCGGCCCGAACGATCGGAAGGACTTTGACGATTTCCGCCCCGCCGTCCACGACTCGGATGGACTGTCGATCTTCAATGGCAGGGGTGAGCAGATCTGGCGACCGCTCAACAATCCGCACGATCTGCAGGTGAGCAGTTTTGGCGATGTCAATCTGGGGGGCTTCGGCCTCATGCAGCGGGAAAGAAACTATCTCGCTTATCAGGATCTCGAATCCAGTTTCGAGACGCGCCCCAGCCTCTGGTTCGAACCGATCGGCGATTGGGGCGAAGGTGCGGTGAAACTGTTCGAGATTCCGACCAAGGAGGAGGTCCACGATAATATCGCCGCGCTCTGGCAGCCGAAGCAGCCACTGACGGCAAAGAGCGAGCACATCTTCACATATCGATTGCACTGGGGGCCAGACGCGCCGAAAGCCGACGCGCTCGCGCGCTTCACGCGAACGGGAATTGGCAGCCGGGGAGATGACAGCAAGCTGTTCGTTCTAGAGCTTATGGGCGAGAAACTCAAGGGCGTTGATCCCAAGGCCATGAAAGGAGTGGTGACCGCTGAGAAAGCTGAAATCAGCAACGTCGTCACGCAGCCGAATCCCGCGACCGGCGGATGGCGTCTCAGCTTCCAATGCTCAGTCAAGGGGCAGGCGTCGATCGAATTGCGCGCGTTCCTGGCGCAGAACGATGCGCCGGTCTCCGAAGTATGGATCTATCGATGGACGCCCTGAAGCAGTCGCAGGTGCTGCCGCCAGGCGCTCCCGCCCGCCCGTTTCTGCCGCAGGAAAGCCCGCTGTCGATGCTGCCGTGCAGGTTGGACCGCGCGGCCGACGTCAGGCCATCGCAAGCGCTGTCGAGCGCCAGCTTGACGGTTCGCCGTCTCTTCATCTTTGCCGGCACGGCCTTGCTGACGCTTGCAGGCGGCTACGGCATGTACGACGTGGTGAAAGTCGGTGGCGTGACCTTTCTCGAAGCGCTGCTACTCGGTCTATTTCTTGTGCTGCTCGCCTGGGTCGCGTTCTCATTCATGTCCGCCCTTGCCGGATTCTTCGTGCTACTGACGCGGGGGCAGCCCAGCCTGCCGATCGACACGACAGGCCCGCTGCCACACGTCACCGCGCGCACCGCCATGCTGCTGCCGACCTACAACGAGGACCCGCATCATGTCGTTGCGCGGTTGCGCGCGATGTATGAGTCCATCGAAGCGACCGGATATGGCGCACAATTCGACTGGTTTTTACTAAGCGATACGACCGACCCCGACATCTGGATCAGCGAAGAGATGGCCTTCATGCAGCTGCGCCGCGCCTGCGGCGGAGCTAGGCTGCACTACCGGCATCGCTCGGACAACACCGCGCGCAAGTCCGGCAACATCGCCGACTGGGTCACAAGATTCGGCGCGGCCTATGATCATATGATCGTCCTTGACGCGGACAGCCTCATGGAGGCTGATACGATCGTTCGTATCGTCCACGCGATGGAGCGCCATCCCAATTGCGCGTTGATCCAGACGCAGCCGGTCATCGTCAACGCGCGCACGCTGTTTAGCCGGCTGCAGCAATTTTCGGGGCGCGTGTACGGCCCCCTCATCACGGCGGGCAACGCCTGGTGGCATGGCGGCGACAGCAACTATTGGGGCCACAATGCCATCATCCGGATAAAGGCCTTTGCCGAGGAGGCCGGACTGCCCGAACTCAGAGGTCGCAAGCCCTTTGGTGGACACATCCTCAGTCATGATTTTGTCGAGGCCGCGTTGATGCGTCGGGCCGGCTGGGCGATCTACATGGTCCCGGCCATTCGCGGCAGTTTCGAAGAGGTCCCGCCGTCGCTGTTGGACTTTGCAGGTAGAGACCGTCGCTGGTGCCAGGGTAACCTGCAGCACCTCGCGGTCCTGCCCGCGCGCGGGCTGCACTGGGTCTCGAGGCTGCACCTGCTCACTGGTATCGGATCCTACGTGACGGCACCTCTCTGGCTTCTGTTCCTGCTGCTCGGTCTGCTCATCTCACTGCAGGCGCACTTCATCCGTCCGGAATACTTTCCGAAGGGCTTCAGTTTATTTCCCACCTGGCCGCAACAGGACCCCGTGCTTGCGGCATGGGTCTTTGCCGCGACAATGGGGCTTCTGATCCTGCCGAAGCTGCTGGCTTATCTGGTTCTCATCAGCAATCGCGACGAGCGGACCGGATTTGCAGGCGGCTTTCGTGCTTTGGCGGGGGTCCTTTGCGAGACGCTTGTGGCGGCATTGCTTGCTCCCTGCATGATGATCCTCCAGACAAAGGCCGTCGTAGAAATTCTCGCTGGCCGAGATGCGGGCTGGCAAGTGCAGCGCCGAGGCGATGGACAGCCTGAGCGCGGCGAAGTCTATCGAAAGCTGGCCGGGCCGACGCTCTGCGGCCTCGTCCTGTCGCTGTGCGCCTGCGCAGTCTCTTTGCCCCTGCTTCTTTGGATGTCGCCGGTGGTTCTGGGGCTCCTGCTTTCCATCCCGTTGGGGATCATGACGTCTTCACGGTTGGGAGCGCCCGGCGTCTTTGCCACACCGGAAACCAACAGGCCGCCTGCCGTGGTGCTACGCGCGAACGAGCTCGCCGCGTCCGAGCCCACCGGTATGGTTGGGGCTCTACGTCATCTGGGTCGGGATCCGGAATTGCTGGCCGAGCATTTGGGCTCTTTGTCACCTGCCAGGCTTCGAAGGTTTGGCTCGATCGATGTGCCTCTTGCAACGGCAACCGCCAAGGTCGAGCAATGTGAAAGCTTGGACGATGTCGCCGTCTGGCTCGACAAGCTGGAAATACGCGCGGTTCTGGAGCATCCCACGCTACTGAAGAAAATCCTTGAGCTGCCTCTCGGTGGCCAAGACTAGTGTGGCAAATTCGGCCAAGCCGGCCGTCGGAGCACGGCGAAACTTGGAATAGGAACCGACGGGTCCCAGGAAGCTTGCTCTATTGGACGTAGGAGGACTGCATGGACGCCAGCGAAACCGCTGCGATGTCGGAAGCCTCCGGGCTCATAAGAGGTCACGAACCTCACTAGAATTCTTCCCGACGGTTACCGGGAACGAGTAAGCCGGCGGACCCCTGCGACAATCGGTGGAGTAATTGGCCGAGCGTGTCCGCAAGGTGACCATGGAGGCGCCGCAACGCTCGCTCTTGGCGGCCTTCGTGTTAGGAGTTTGGTTCGCACGTCATCGTTGAGATCTCACGTGACGAAAGCGCGGAGCGCTCCATGCAAAGCCCTACCTGTCCTCTGCTTTGCGCCGCACTCGGAACGAGTAGCGCCGAGCCTTGCGTGTGGGAACGGAGTGTTTCCCGATTTGTTGGATTCTTACATCCTTCACGATCGGAGACCTCTCATGAAATGGATTTTGGCAGCGGCTTGCACAGCCGTGATTTCTCTCACGCTGGCGCCCACTGCGGACGCCAAGGGCTGCATCAAGGGTGCCATCTTCGGTGGCGTCGCTGGACACATGGCGGGACACGGCAAGCTCGGCGCTGCGGCCGGCTGCGTTGTCGGTCATCACGAAGCGAACAAGGCGGACGCCAACAAGGCAAACGCCCAGGCTCCTGCGGATCAAAAGTGATCGCTTGACCCGCGTACCGGGTCGGCGCGCGGGTATGGGATGCAGTTGCGAGATCGACGACGAATTCGGATAGATGCGAAGTTGGCGTCTATTGCACGTGCACTTGCCCCATCAGTGTTATTGCGTGCATTCTGGGCAAGTGTCGCAGATCAATCCGAGCACGTTGCCGATTTCCGTGACGGCATCCTCCGGCGAGATGCCATGGGCGGATCCCGGCGGGCTATGTCGAAAGCGCGTTCTCGGGCATGAAAATCAGCGTGGTCCCGCGGCCAGCCGTGCTCTTCGCATTCGTGGATTGCGCCGGCCTCTTGCGATATTGCGAGCGCCCAGCCTTGCAACGTTCGGACCGCCGGGCGTCTCTGTTTCGTCATTGGCATGCCGTCGCTCCTCCCTGGAGCGAATCCCACCCCTCGGTCGTTCCGCCGGTTAGCACGGGACTGGATTCCGAATCGGCAGGGTGAAGGATTTCCCCCCTGCTCCAGTCGCCTCGGTCGTCGTCGAAGGTTTTCGCCCCTGCCGCCAAAGTCTGGCGCCCTTTCGTCGAGGCTTGGCCACCGGCCCTCTTGCCATCCATGTACCATCCATACAGATGGTTTAGGAAGGTGTTCTGATGCTCTCAAATGTCCAAGAACTGAGGCCGAAGCCTCCGGAAAGCGAAAAGATCACCATCAATCTCGGCTTCGTTGATCTAGGCCACATCGATCTGATGGTGAAAGACGGGTTCTATTCGAACCGCACGGATTTCATCCGGACGGCGATCCGCAATCAGCTCGAGCGTCACGCCGACGTCGTCAAGCAATCCACCGCCCGTAAAGGCCTGGATCTCGGCCTCAGGCATTACGCGCGCGCGGATCTCGAAGCGGCGCAGCGAGCCGGCGAGATGCTGCACATCAATGTGCTCGGCCTCGCCAGCATCGCGCAGGACGTCACGGCCGATCTCGCCCGCGCCACCATCGGCTCGGTCTCGGTGCTCGGCGCCCTCCATGCCACCCCCGCGGTCAAGGCCGCTCTCGCCGACAGAACAAGGTGAACACGATGTTGAATCAGGAAATGCTGCGAGAAGCCACGCGATTGACCCGAGCGGGGCAACTGACCGAAGCCACGGCGCTGCTACAGGGCATGTTCCAAGGAGTGCACGCGCCCGCTGCGGCATCACTCGTCCCGCAGATCGTCGGTCTTCCGGGCGGTGTTCCGCCCACCATCGACCTCAAATCAAACCGCATCGGCGGGGCCGACCCCAAAGCTCCGGGGATCACGGCAGGTCGGCACCGGCCGCTGTTCGATCGGGCCAAGGACGGTACCTGGCTCGGCCTGCGGGGCGCCGAGCACGCGCCATCTTCGAAGGCCGACATCGTGCCGGAAGGCACGAAGTTCATCGACGGCAAGTACAGCAACAACGCCGGAAGTCGGTCCTACAAGCTGTTCATCCCCAGCGGCTACCAACGAGGTCAAACGCTCCCGCTGGTCGTCATGCTGCATGGCTGCACGCAGTCGCCGGACGATTTCGCCGCCGGCACCAGAATGAACTTTATCGCGGAAGAACAGAACTGTCTGGTGGTCTATCCGGCACAGCCCGGCGGCGCCAATCCGTCCAAGTGCTGGAACTGGTTTCGCGCGGCCGACCAGCGCCGCGACGAAGGCGAGCCCTCGCTGATCGCGGGCATCACGCGCCAAGTCATGCGCGACTAGCTGTTGGCAGTGCTGCGACGAAGTGAATCGGGAGCGCCGAACGCGTCGCAAGATGGTGGCGAAAATGTTCTGATTTGGGTGTGAGCCACGCCCTGCCTGGCGATCTCGATACGCTGAAAGCGATGCTGCTTGCCGTGCGGTGCGAGAGCGAACGGCTGCGTCCGATCATCAAGGAAGTGCAGCGATACCGGTTTGGTCGGCGTGCGGAGACGCTACCCGAAGATCAGATGCTGCTGGGCCTGGAAGACGTGGAGCAAGTCGCCGCGTACGGCGAGACGGCACGGTGTATTTCGGCGCGGGGTATCGACCTTGATCGGCGTGGCGTCCGATCAATCACATTCAATTCAATTAGTGACTTGAAGGGGTCCCGAACACGCCGATGGGGAGCACTTTTCGATCAGCATTCACAAACACCGGTCCATACGCGGTACCGAGCCGATAGCGCGCCTCGCAAAGCATCTCTTCCGAATAAATTTTGCGCATTATTGCGCTGTCAATCGCTCCTTTTCCGAAAGGGCCTTTCGAACTAAACTTGCAAGGTCCGATCGTTGATAGGGTTTGGTCAGCAGCAAGACACCAGGATCTAATCGACCATGATGAATTATGGCATTCTCGGTGTAGCCAGACGTGTACAATACCTTGATGGCTGGTCTCCTTTTCTGGACTTCCAAGGCCAGCTGGCGTCCGTTCATTCCACCGGGCATGATGATGTCGGTGAAGAGCAGATCAATCGCTGCCCCGCTGTCGATTACAGCTAACGCTTCTGCTCCATTTCTGGCTTTCAAGGTTACATAGCCCAGGCTTCTTAGTTGCGCCCCGACATATTTGCGAACCAAATCATCGTCCTCAACGACCAGAATGGTTTCGCACCCAACCTCCAAATCACGATTGCCAGGTTGTGCTTTGTCAAAATTGGCAGCGTTCGATGCGCGAGGCAGATACAACTTAACGGTCGTACCATGCCCTTCTTCGCTGTAAATTCTGATGTGCCCGTTCGACTGTTTGACGAAGCCGTACACCATACTGAGCCCGAGTCCCGATCCCTGGCCGACGTCTTTTGTCGTGAAGAACGGTTCGAATACTTTATCCAGAATTGCAGCGGGAATACCCAGACCGGAGTCGCTGACCGCGATCATCACGTAGTTTCCTGTGGCAATCTCTTCATTAGCTACCGATGTTGCGTCTGAAACGTAATTCCTGGTTTCGAAGACGAGCTTGCCACCATCCGGCATTGCGTCTCGAGCATTCAAAGCGAGATTCAATATTGCGGTGGACAATTGACTGGGATCAATCAGCGCGGGCCCAACATCTTGGGCGAACAGCGTGTCGATTTCCACGTGCTCGCCGAGCGTCGGCCTAAGCAATTTAACCGCTTCGAGAATCAATGAATTAATATCAACGCTTCGTGGCACGAGCGGTTGCTTCCGGGCAAAAGCAAGCAGGTGTTGCGTGAGGTCGGCGCCGCGAGACGCCGCGGCGTCGATCATCTCCGCAATCTCGGCAAGCCGAGGATCATCCTTGACCGCATCTGCTAGGATTCCGATCGTTCCCGTGATCACGGTCAAGATGTTGTTGAAATCGTGCGCTATGCCTCCCGTAAGTTGGCCGGTAGCTTCCATCTTCTGAGATTGACGGATTTGCGATTCCGTCGCTTCAATACGTCGGAAATGCTCCAACTGGTCCTCAACTCCGCGACGTTGCTTACCTTCTTCCTCCAAGGCGGCATAGGCCTGCTGAAGCTGGAATGCCGAGGGTAGAGAAAGTAGCTTTGGCAACAGCGGCCAGAGCATTGCGGCGGTTACGACAGACGCTAAGGCGGTGACAGACTTAGCCAAACCTTCAATTCCGTAGATCGGCACCCAAAGGGTGTAGATCGACAAGACGTGCGTCAGCCCGCAAGCCGTGATGAAAATCGCAAAGGCCCAACCGACCCAGCCGAACTGAAGATCGCTGCGTTTGGACACAAAGATGGCCAGCGCAAATGGTATTGAAAAGTAGGCGATCGCCGTAAGGGCGTCGGAGGCAACGTGCAGCCATATCAACTCCGGCTCCCACAGCAAACAAATCCCATGGGGAGAATACATAGACGAACTCAGGAGACGTTCCAGTAAGGCCATGATTTCGCCCCGATCGAGATATGTTCCCGACGACTTCTATACGCCTGATTCGTATTCGAACCTGGTCTACAGTCTACTTATTGTTACCCCGACAGCCGTCGGCTTTGCAGGTCCTCGCAGACCCGCTGCTGAGTGATCTAGGCGGTCGCATCAGCGAACTCGCCAGCGCAAATAGTCTTCCAACTTTCACAAATAGCCTAACGGCTGTCGAAGCTGGTGGACTGATTTGTTACGGCGCATCGGTTCGGAAGGTCCTTCGCCATATGGGCTATTATCTGAAGAAGCTATTGGACGCAGCCGACCCCGGCGACTTGCCCGTCGAACAGCCAACTGAGCTTGATCTCATCGTCAACCTCAAAACAGCGTTTTCACTGGGCATTCCTACCGCCGTTTCTGGTTGGCCGTGCTGATCGCGTGATCGAATAGGAAGGGGAAAGCGCAGCGCTCAGAGCAGGCCAGTCTACGGGCCAAAATCAGAAGCTACCCCATCGTAGATTCCCTTCACGTGAGAAGCGGATTTACATTTTTCCGGTTAATGCATCCTCGAGAGCGCTGCATAGCCGCCGATACCCGTCCTCCTCGCGTGGGAACCGATCTTTATAAAAATTCTTTGCAATCCCGAAGAATGCTTGCGCTGTGAATGCTGGAATCATCTGCTTTAAAATGCTGGCTGCTTTCACAGCTTCTCGTCGTCTGTGTTGCAGGCCCAGGCTACAGGTTAGCGCGATCCACTGGGCTGGCGCATCACTGTAGAGACTAATCGCTTGTCGGGCTGCGCTCTCCATATCGGCGAGCTTGTTCTGTTTCCAATACGCCCAGGCGGAGTAGTGGTACCAACGGTGCGATCTTGGGTCGCGAGGAGACAGGCGCATCGCTTTCGTGAGGAGGTCTAAGCTTTGATCGATGTCGCCGTCTGCGCAGCGATTGACGTTTGCAAATAGCGCAAGGCCGTGAGCGTCGGATGGATCCACGATTACGGCCTTCTTGAGGAGCCGCAGCGAGTTATCCAGGTCGCCGGCGCTGTATAAAGCTGTATCGGCACAGTTGATGAGTACCGAGGGATTTTCAGGATCAAGGCGCAGCGCCGAGTTCGAAAGTCGGACCGCGGCTTTTTTTTCGACAGCAGCTCTAGGGTGCGTTCCCCAAAGCGAACGCATTGTGTAGACCGAAGCTAAAAGAGCTTTAGCCATCGCATACTGCCCATCGCGGCGTAGAGCTGATCTTAACTCGGCGACAGCCGAGCTAAGTCTCTCTGGGTTTCGCGTGAACAGAACGTATCCTTGAGCCCGCTGATAATGCGTCCAAGCGTCAAAGTCGCCAGGCTGTCGACTGAGCGCATTGGCAATTTCCTGCTGCATCACTGCAGGTGAAAGGCGCGCTACCAGTTCATTCACGAGACGGTCTCTCGCGTCTATAAATCGACGCATCTCAGCTTCGAAGACATCACCCCAGATCGCCAACCCGGTGGCTCCATTGATCAACCGCGCATGGACCCGAACGGAATGCGGCGCCTTTTCAACACTGCCTTCGACAAGATACGAGACACCCAATTCGAGCGATATCTGTCTGATATCCTTTGCTTCAAAACGGTAAACCTGGGACGATTGGCGTGCAGTCACAAACAGATTTCTAAGCCTTGCGAGCGCTGTCGTCGCCTCTTCAGTGAAGCCATCCGCAAATCCGGCCAGCGTTTGACCCAAGGGTGTGACATCACGGAAGGGTAGGACGGCAATGGAGGGACGGTCGCGTGGAGGCGTGAGCGCGCATGGGCTCGGCGCCATTGCCTCGTCATGCTGTCGATTGATGTCGTCCAACCAATCGATGCCGTCACTGAAGATTGTTGGTGCTCTGTCATGAGGTCTGGAAGACCGCAAAAGCCGAGCCAGAAGCTCTTCTGCGGCTGAAGGGACCTGTTGTCCTCTAGCCGACAGTCCGGCGCTAAACTTACGATAGTATTCGATCGCTTGAGCCGTCTTGTTCTGGGAGGCGTAAGCCTCAATTAGTTTAATATGAGCGATCTGCGCAGCAGGGTTGAGGCGCGTAATCAACTCTGCGATCTTTTCTTGCTGTTCGGCGGAAAGACCTGAATCTCGCGATAGGCTGGCTTCACAAGCCGAGAGAGCTTTGGCGGCTATAAAAGAGCGTGTTTCCGTCAACCATTGCGTGAGACGTTCGCCGCGCGGCTCTTCGTCGCCCATAAAACTACCGGAATAGAGCGCTGCGACATTCGCTGCGTCACCGCTCGCAGCAGCTTCGAGGAGCAGCTGTACATCGATCGTCCAACCTGATGGAAACTTCAGCGCATTTCCAGCACTCCACTCTTCCAGACGTTTTGACTGGAGAGCATTCCGAAGCCGGGCGAGCTCTTGCCGAAGACTTACAAGTGCTTGCTCCGGCGGCCGATCCTCCCAGAGCAGGCCTGCCAACTGCTTCCTAGTACGCTGGTCAGGCGGCGCCGTGGCCAGGCAAGCGCAGAGAATTCGGCCTTTTGAACTCGTAACGGGCAGCTTAGTGCCGCGTGAACTCAATGCCGAAAATTTCCCAAGAAATGTAAGTTTCATAAATGGATGAACATCGCTCTTATCAGATGAGCAAGTTGCTCAGATGCTTCTTGCTTTGATTCTAGTGCCCGAAGTTTAGTAAACGTGTTGAACTCTGTTCGTAGAGAGGTTACGGCCCCAGCCTTTGCTTGCAGTCTAGAGCCCGCGGAAGCTTTATGCCGCCACCCGCGCAATCATGGTCGATGTCGCCCGGAGAATCAATTCTGAAAGAATTGTCGCGCCACGTAGTCGGGGTACGCTTCTGCTGATTTGCACGTTGTTGCGCCAGATGCCTATTTGTCGATCGACCAGGTCATCGGCACTACGATTTCACGCCGAATTCACGCCAGACCGCGAAAGCATCCGATAGCTTTAGATTAGTGCGGTGAAGCATATTTTTCGAAAACTCTGCGTGAACCGTCGTTTTATTGGAAAACAGATGAAGACTTCAACTGCTCATGAGTTTTGCGCTACCGGCAGTTCAATCTTGGAGTTCAAGTCACTCTCATTGAACGAACTGAATATCCTAGAACCTTTCTTTAGAAACTTGACGTTCGATCAGCGGCGCGCACGTTTTGGAGGAGGAGTTTCCGACCACTCGGTCCTGCACTACTGCCGCTGTCTGGATACAAACGAAACTGCCGTATTTGCCTGTATCTCTCAGGATCAGCCAGTCGCTATCGTCGAACTACATCCAATCCCCTCTCAAGCCGGCTGCGCGGAACTAGTGGTTGCAAGCTCGGCCGCTGATGACCGTCTTTTGATATACGGGCACCTCTTGCAGCTTGTGGCATTTGCTGCCGGCCGGCGCGGCTATCATACGCTAGTGTGTGCGCTGGAATTACTCGACAACGACGTACTCACCTTATTGCGTGGTATGGCACGGGCGGAAATACGCGCGGGGTCTTTGTTGTTTGAGCTAGGCGAATATGCCAACCTTTATGCGGGACAGGATTGACTTTGGAACCGAGCGATCAGGCGTTCTTACTCATCGCGCTCGTGACTTGTCTCGGCGGATGCCTTGTTGCCACTATCTATGAGATCGAAGAATGGCGACGGCGGCGAAGAGACTGCGAAGAAATATGTCGCTTGGCGACCATAGATGTGGTCGTGCGGGAACGGTTGGAGTGAGGCGTGGCCGTTCGAGCCTGCGTTTGCGCACAGCAACCCACGGGGCGAAGCTCTGGGTAGCCGCTTCCAAAGAACTTCCCGGTGCTAGGTCTCATCAAGTGGTTCAAACCTCTCTGCTGCTGAGGTTGGCAGGCGTCGTCTTAGATGGTCACCGCAAAGCGCAGACTGATCAACAAAAGATACGTTGCAAGAGCCAATTCCATTTCGCGCTTGGACATCCGATGAGCGAGCTTGACCCCGTGCCGCACCGTCAGAAGACTGAGCGGCGTGAGCAAAGCGAATCCGATGATCGAAACATAACCCGCAGACAGGGGCGGAAGGCCCGGTTGGCCCCAACCTGAGACGACGTAACCGAGGGCTCCAGGGATTGAAACAATTAGACCGATTCCCGACGCGGTTGCGACCGCCGAATGGATAGGAAAGCTGTAGAGTGTCAGAACAACATTTCCTACGAGACCGCCGCCGATGCCCATAAGCGAGGCAGACGAACCAATTAAGAGCCCGTAGCTGGCCATGGCGGTGCGACCTGGCAAATGTTCTGACAACCGCCATTTCTCCTTGTTGGTGAACAGCCTCACGGCCAGGAGGAGACATACGACAATAAAGACCTCTTTAAAGAGGGACGGCTTCGCAAACGATGATGTAAAGACTCCGAGCAGCACACCTATTGAGATGGGAAGTAGCCACCTCTGGAGCACCGTCATATCAACCGCACCTTTGCGGTAATGGCCAAGAAACGAAGATATTGACGTCGGAACGATTACCGCGAGGGAAGTACCGATGCAGAGTGGCATGAGAGTGTCTTCTGGCACGCCATACAGCTTGAAAACTTCGTAGAGCACCGGCACGACGACGGTTCCCCCGCCCACGCCGAATAGCCCGGCAAGGATTCCTGTGCAGCCACCAGCAACGGTTAAAGCCACTGCGAGCCAAATCGCTTGTGTCGCAGGAAACGCCATCATCTGGGCCTCCATTCTTCTTATCGAGAGTCGGGCCTGGTAGGGCGCCAAGGTATCGCTTGCTCAAAAGCATGAGCTAATCGAAGGCAATTCAAGTCATTGTTCGGTCGCGCGATGACTTGGATGCCCATTGGCAGACCATCGCCAGAAAAGCCGACCGGTAAATTTACCGCAGGGCAGCCAGCGAGCGTTGCGTAGATTGTGACCTCCATCCAACGATGATAGGTATCCATTGCGCGACCACCAACTACCCGAGGCCAAGTTAATTTGGCATCGAATGGAAAGCATTGTGCTGAGGGCAGTGCCAGGAATTCGTATTGATCGAAGATTTTTTCGAGCGCTTTACACCAATTTGCTCGGCGACCAGATGCTTCAAAAACATCGATTGCAGAAACACGCGCTGCTTGTTCGACTTCCCAGCAAGCCTCGTCCTTCATTAGGACCCTTTTACCGGGGTCGGCGTAGCGTCGCGCGAGGGCGCCACCCGTGGTCCAGGCGCGCAGGACCACCCAATCACTCCAGAGCTGAGCGAACGGATAATCAATTCTGGCAGCGTCCACGCTGCATCCGATTTCAGCGAAGAACGGCAATGCCTTTTCGCAAAGCGCCAGCACGCCCGGTTCAAACGATAGATATCCACCGAGATCACCGAGCCAGCCGATACGTTGACCTGCACAATCGATTGAAAGCCTGTCGGAGAAACAAGCAGAAGTGTTCTGCTCATCCGAGCTTGGCCAGCTGCTCTCGGCGGACTGCACCGCGAGCAGCATAGCGAGGTCTTTCACGGATCGAGCTATCGGTCCGACCGTCGCAAATGACGGCAAATATGGATCCCGGCCCTCGAAGGGCATACCGCCTGGCGTAGGTCTTAGCGAAAACAAATTGTTGTATGCTGCAGGATTGCGGATCGAGCCTGCGTTGTCACTTCCATCCGCGACTGGTAACATTCCAGTTGCGACGGCGACCGCCGCACCACCGCTGCTGCCACCGGCCGTTTTCGTACGATCGTAAGCATTCAACGTAGTGCCAAAAACCGAGTTGTAGGTTTGTGAGCCTAAGCCGAATTCGGCAGTATTAGTCTTGCCGAGCAGAATCGCCCCAGCTTGCCTCGTATTTTTTACGAACGATGCGTCTCGGTCAGGAATGGAATCTCGATGGATGAGCGAACCAAGCGTCGTTCGCAAGTCTTTGGTCGCCGCAAGATCTTTTATTGCTTGCGGTATACCATGGAGCCACCCGCGGCGAATGCCGCGGGATAACAGCTCGTCTCTTTCACGAGCATCCAGGAGGATCGCGTCACGCGTGCGCAACGAGACTATTGCGTTATAGGGTGGATTAACGCGCTCGATATTGTCGAGATATTGCAAGGCGACTTCTCGGCAAGAGATCGCCCGAGAGATGATCATGTCGGAGAGCTCACATGCACCGAGAGCGATGATGTCATCTCCAGCGTTTGACTTACTCGTTTTGACGCCAGGATCCGGATTTCTGGGTGACCGACTTGCGGCTACAAAATCGTACATGCTAGAAGCCACTCTTATGTGACGTCTCTGGTACCTGGGGCGTTGCAGTCAGTTTTGATCGCGCAAATGGTTGCTTAGCTCGGCGCGCGACTCTCGAAATTAACCTCGCAAACGCGACACTTCTGGCTCTCTTCGACGAAACCCAAATATCGGAAAAGTACACGTCAGACGCTTTACACAGCTTGTCATCGCGCATGCTGCACCTGTAGGAATACAGATTGATTGTTCTAATTTTAAATGTGGATTGTGGTCAGTTTTGTTTCTGCCCGTCTGCTGGTCATCCCCGCATACCGCTCAATTCCACGATGACTGCCGATTAGAAATAGTCTTGCCAGCCATCCCTTGGGCCTGAAACGCGTCTGTGTAACGGAGCGATGATAACGCTCGCTTCGCAGATAGTGATGTGGCCTTCTTCACACTTTGGATAGATGTTTGACAGCGATATTGTCCCCTCCTGTGTCAGACATCGAGCTCAAGAGTGCCCCGTGAATCATTAGAGCTCAGGTCGTCCATGATAGATGTGCAAAGACCACCCACGGCGTGAAAAACGCGTGAAAAATTTACATTTAAGAGTACGCGGCCCAAACGACGCACGCGACGAGTTCAATCTAGCGGCCACCACAAAGAACCTTCGGAAGATGTTCAAGCTGATCTCGATGCCGATCCGCAAGGCCCTCATAGGGGCCACCTCCGATCTCATCCCTTCCCAACCATTACTACGGAATTCCGCCTCAGCGCTTGTCCAGAAGCTCTCTTACTTTGAGCGCCAAAAGTGACTGGCTGATAGGCTTCTGCAGAAGCGAAACGCCCGGATCGAGCCGCCCCTGATGCACGATAGCGTTTCGCGAATACCCCGTCATGTAGAGCACCTTTAGCGGGACCCGACGCGCCACGAGTTCGTCGGCGAGTTGACGGCCGTTCATGCCAGGCATGATGATGTCAGTCAGCAGAAGGTCGGCTTTGATGGCCCCCCTGCCGAATGCTTCGAGCACCGCCGCCGCATCCGGAAACTCGAGTACTTCGTAGTTGAGTTCGCGCAGCGTTTCGGCGAGATAGCTGCGAACCCCGGGCTCGTCCTCTGCTATCAGGACGGTTTCGCCTCCACGGCTTCCGGTGATGGCCACCTCGACTTTTTCCGGCACGACGGGGCCACCGTGGCTCCGTGGGAGATAAAGCCTGATCGTGGTCCCTTCACCGATCTCGCTGTAGATCTTGACGTGTCCTCCGGACTGTCTGACGAAGCCGTAGACCTGGCTCAAACCGAGGCCGGTACCCTGCCCCGGCTCCTTCGTCGTGAAGAACGGATCGAAGGCTTTTTCCTGGACATCCTTAGGCATTCCAGGCCCGGTATCGGTGATCGCTATCTGCACATATTGGCCGACCGGGATATTTGCGTTCTGACTCGAATACGCCTCGTCGATGAACGCGTTACTGGTTTCGATCGTCAGCTTACCACCGTCGCTCATGGCGTCTTTGGCATTGACCACGATATTGAGGATCGCGGATTCCATCTGATTGGAATCCACGTCGACCTGCCAGATCCCCGCACTTCCGACGATTTCGAGGTCGATGTTTTCCCCTAGCGTCCTGCGAAAGAAGTCGGACATGTCACCCAGCAGTTTGTTGACGTTGACCGCTTTGGGGTCGAGGGGTTGACGACGGGCAAAGGCGAGCAATCGCTGCGTCAGGATCGCCGCCCGCTGGGCACCGTTCGATGCGCTCGCGATCACTCTCCCCAGCTTCTCGCGAGATCCTTCGTTCCATGATTGAAGAGTTCGGCCGGCGATTTCCAGGTTTCCGCTGATGATGGTCAGCAGATTATTGAAGTCGTGCGCTACGCCTCCCGTCAGCTGACCGATAGCTTCCATCTTTTGAGAGTGTCTCAGCATCTCTTCCGCTTCCCGGCGATAGCGGCCTTCTTCCGCCAAGGCCGCTTGCGCTTCACGAAGCCGTGCGGGCGAGGGGATTTCCAGAAAACGGGGCAACAGCGGCCAGAGAATAACCGCGGTAAAAATGGATGCCAAAGCCGTCAGCGCCTTGACGAGTCCTCTATTCCGTAGATTGGCACCCACAACGTGACGATCGAGAGCACGTGGGTGAAACCGCAGGCGGTGATGAAGAGGGCGAACGCCCAGAACAGCCATCCGAAGTCGACATCCGGGCGCCTCGAGACGAAGATGGAGAGAGCGGCCGGAATCGAGAAGTACGCCGCGGCGATCAATGCATCTGACGCGACGTGCAGCCAGATAAGTTCGGGCTCCCATAACAGGCATATGCCGTGGGGCGAGAACATCGTTGTATCGAGAAGCCGCTCAAAAAAAGCCCACATACTCAGATCTTGCTCCGGATGAATAGCTGCGGAACCATAACGCGACCGCCGGCCGAAAGTCCCTCTCCCGTTTCGGCGGTGCGATCGGTCGTGGCCGGGTGCCCAACATCGGCATGCGAGCTCACTAGCCAGGCGCCCCGAAGGACGTAGTCGGTGACCGAACCACAAGTGATCCCTTGGTTCGGTTCGCCGTTCGCCAAGTCGGAGGACGGTCCCATAAGGACGACCTTCGAATGCCGGCCTTTCGTCCGCCACCGATGTCGCGTTCGACGCTATTGCCTTGCGATGATACGAGCAGCGTTCGGTGTCGACGTTCTCGCTTCGCGAACGAGTGCACGGCTTCGTAAGGCTTCGCTGTTAACCGGCCTGCTAGGAGACGGAGCGGACGACGGGATGGGCGGAGACGGCACATTCTGCGGTTCGCGGCTCAGGGGTTGCATATCTGGCACCAGGTTGGGTCGGCATACAAGGCCGCCGCGCGCTCGCGGCGCAGCGCTCTGGTAGCGCAGGCCGAGCAGCCGTGGATCTCCGCACGGATTCGCCTGGTCGGAGCGCCGCATTCCCCGCAGGGCAGACCGCGCTCGACGTCCACGAGGCCGAAGCCGGGCGTGCCGCAGGACGGGCAGCATCGCGCGGTGCGGACGGCGAGCGCCCGGGCGAGGCGCGCGATCGAAGTCATGCGGGTCGGATTGAGATGGGCGCGCATGTCGGTCTCGATCGCCGCCCTGCCCGCACTCGTGAAGACGTCGCGGAGCGCCGCCTCCACCTGTTTGCGATCGCGCAGCCCCTTGGCCGGCGCACGGCCGTCACGCGGCTCGGCGCGGACCACCACGGCGTGATCGGGGAAGCCGACCCGCGCCAGGAAAGCGTCGATCGGGTCGCCCGGCGCGATCGTGACATGATCGTAGTTGGTCGCGGTGCGCCGGAACACGACAATCTCGTGCCCGGTCGCGGAATCCCGCAACAGCAGCAGCTCGCGCCCGGATGCAATGAACGGCAGGCCGGGATCGGGGCCGAATGCGCCCTCGCCGCCGATCCCAATCGGCGCGCCGGTCCGAGAGATCGCAAGCAGGGCCTTGGCGCGCGCGGCGTCCAGCATGGTGCCGCTTCGCGCAATCTCGCCGGTGAACGTTCCCAGCGCATCGGTGTCGACGCCGGGCGCCGTCGTGATCGTCATCCCGAACCAGCGACACAGCACCGGCGCGATCGCGCGCTCCTTGCCGTGCATGGTCGCGATCGCCGCCCAGCGGCCGCGGTAGGGATGCTCGAACATCTTCGCAGGCAACCCATGCCTCATGTCGCCACCCAGACACCGGGACGAATGCAGCGGCGGATCATCGATCCCGCATCGTCGAGCGAATGCAGCAGCACCCAGCCATTGCTGACGAGGTCGCGGACGGCCGCGTGACGCCGCATGATCTCGTCCATGGCGGATTCCGGCGCGGCAATGAAGACGTTGAGACGAAGCGGCTCGTGGACGAAGCGCGTGCCGTCGTGCACCGACTGCCACGGCAGCCCGACCCTGAGATCGCCCGCGTTGCCTTCGAGCACGCCGAGCTGACCGACGATGTTGTGCAGCACCTTGTTGCCGCTACCGAACGCGGCGTTGTTCACGGTCGATGCGTAATATTGCAGATTGATCCAGCTGGCGACCACCATCGGCGCCGTCATGATCAGTTCGAGCACGCGATAGCCTTGATCCTGCTCGTGCGCGTAGGAATGCAGGAACGCCCGGCCCGACATGTCGAGCCCACGGGTTAAGCTGCGCGGCGCGGCGATGAAAGCGGCGTTGCCGGCGAGGCCCCATTCGGGACGCACCTGCGACCAGTCATGGCTGCGTGCGGTGACGGCGGCGTCGACGCCAGCGGCGTCCCTGATCCCGAGCAGCGCGCTACGCTCGAGCCGTGCC
>NZ_JAFCLG010000024.1 GCF_018129685.1 Bradyrhizobium manausense | reverse complement strand
CGGCGTCAAGCGCCAAGGACCCAACGGCTTCCCGCCCACTCTCATCATGACAGACTTTCCAGACACAGGGACCCATACCGCGTGATCCATCGATTTGGCGCGGTGCCAATCCCGAGCGACCAGCCTTCGCCAAACTTTGCCCCCGGGTAATGGGTCCTGGCTTTCGCCAGGACGACACCGATTGCGTGGGACGGGCGGTGCACATCATCATGATCCTCCCGCGAAGTCTCAGGAACCGCCCTAAAACGTCGCAGCGAACCCCCTAGACAGTATTTATCCAACGGGTTAATTTCTCCCCGAACCAAGAAGACCACCGGGAGCGGGACGTGGCTGAATTGAAGCCGCAAGGTGCGGTATCCAAGATGCTGAATGCGGCCTGGATCAGGCCGTTTCTGTTCCTGGTTTTCATCGTCGTGGCCTGGGATCTCGCGATCCGGCTGTTCCGGATTCCCGCCTACCAGATCCCGTCGCCGGCCGACGTCGTCGCGGTGCTGTGGACCGACTGGCCGGAGCTGCTCCGGCAGTCTTGGCCGACCACCTATGCGACCGTCTGCGGCTTTGCGCTCTCGGCGCTGTTCGGCATCCCCGTCGCGATGCTGATCGCGGGCTCCAAGACGGTGGAGAGCTATGTCTATCCGCTGCTGGTGTTCTCCCAGTCCGTGCCGAAGATCGCGATCGCGCCGCTGTTCGTGGTGTGGTTCGGCTTCGGCATCATTCCCAAGGTGATCTCGGCGTTCCTGCTCGGCTTCTTTCCCGTCGTCGTCTCGGCGGTGCAGGGCTTCAAATCCGTCGACCCTGACATGGTCGATCTCGCCCACGCCATGCAGGGCAGCCGCTTCCAGGTGTTTTGCGCGGTGAACCTGCCGCATGCGCTGCCGGCGATCTTCTCCGGCCTGAAGGTCTCGGTGACGCTCGCCGTGGTCGGCGCCGTCGTCGGCGAGTTCGTCGGATCCAACTCCGGCATCGGCTATGTGATGCAGCGCTCGATCGGCACGTTCGACCTGCCGACGATGTTCGCAGCCCTCGTCATCCTCGCTCTGCTCGGCGTCGTCCTGTTCTGGATCGTCGATCGGATCGAGAAGCTGATCATCCCCTGGCATGTCAGCCAGCGCGAGGAGGTGATTTTCGCTTCGTAGAGCATGATCCGGAAAAGTGTGCAGCGGTTTTCCGACAAGATCATGCTCAAAAGATCAAGCAACGAACGGCCACCAACGGCCGAAACATAACCACAGGGAGAGTGACGATGAAGCGGTGGATTGGGGCTGTCTCGGCGGCACTGATGGTGTTCGCGGTTGCACCGGCGCAGGCGGCCGACAAGGTCGTTCTGATGCTGAATTGGTACGTCTATGGCGAGCACGCGCCGTTCTATTACGGCAAGGCCAAGGGCATCTATGCGGCCGAAGGCATCGACCTCGAGATCCAGGAAGGCCGCGGCTCGGCCGCGACCACGCAGGCCGTGGCCGCCAAGACCGCAGACTTCGGCTATGTCGACGTTCCCACTATGATGCGCGCCGCGATCAAGGGCGCGCCCGTCATTGCGACCGGCGTGCTGCTGCAGACCTCGCCGATGTCCGCGATGGGATTCGCCGACAAGAACATCCGGAAGCCCGAGGACATCAAGGGCAAGACGGTGGCGATCACGCCGGCCGATTCCATGACGCAGATCTGGCCGCTGTTCCTGAAGAAGACCGGCCTGAAGGAAAGCGACTTCCAGACCGTGGCCGGTGACGGCCAGACCAAGCTCAACGCCGTCATCAACGGCCAGGCCGATCTCTTGCTCGGCTACGTCATGGACCAGTCGATGAAGATCAAGGACGCCACCGGCAAGGACGTGTTCCCGATCAAGTTCGCCGACTACGGCATCAACATGGTCTCATCAGGCATCATCGCCAACACCGACTATGTGAAGGCCAACGCCGATCTCGTGCGCCGCTTCATGTCGGCGACGACCAAGGCGGTCGAAGCCGCCGAGAAGGAGCCGAAGGCGGCGGCGCAGTCGATCCTCGATGCAAACCCCAAGGGCGGCAAGATCGACACGCTCACGCAGGGCTTCGAGCTGACCATCCCGCTCTACCGGACCGCCGAGACCAAGAGCAAGCGCCCGTTCCAGGTCACCGACCAGAACATGACCGATACGGTCAATCTCATGGTCGAATATGGCGGGTTAGATGCCAAAGCCAAGGACAACCCGAAGGCCTTCTACACCAACGATTACCTGCCGAAGAGTGGATCGTGAGCCCCGCAGTCATTCCGGGGCGGCGCGCAGCGACGAGCCCGGAATCCATTTTGCGCCGATATCCGCTGCCTGATGGATTCCGGGTTCGCGACTTTGTCGCGCCGCGGAATGACGAGCGTAGCTTGTGCGCTCAATTGGATGTAACCGAATGATTCCGAAGAAGGCCAGTTTAACCGACCAGCCGGCCGCGCATCTGAGACTGGTGAGCGACCGGGCGGGCGATACGTCGGGCATCACGCTTTCCGGCGTGTCGAAGACCTACCGGACGCGCGACGGTGACGTGCCGTCGCTGCGGCCGCTCGACTTCCACATCAATGACGGCGAGTTCTTTGTCGTGGTCGGCCCGTCAGGCTGCGGCAAGTCCACGCTGCTCAAGTTGATCTCCGGCCTGCTGCCGCCGACCACGGGCGAGGTCTTGGTCGAAGGCGAGAAGGTGACGAAGCCGCACGGCAATGTCGGCATTGTGTTCCAGAACGCTTTGCTGCTGCCCTGGCGCAACATTCTCTCCAACGTGATGCTGCCGATCGACATGAAGCGGCTGCCGCGGGAGGAATATCTCGCCCGCGCAAAAGCGCTGCTGAAGCTGGTCGGGCTGGAAGGATTCGAGAAGAAGCTGCCCTGGCAGCTCTCCGGCGGCATGCAGCAGCGGGCCTCGATCTGCCGCGCGCTGGTGCACGATCCCAGGATCATGCTGATGGACGAGCCGTTCGGCGCGCTCGACGCGCTGACGCGCGAGCGCATGAATGTCGAACTGATGCGGATCCAGCGCGAGACGAAGAAGACAGTGCTGCTGATCACGCATTCGATTCCCGAGGCCGTGTTCCTCGCCGACCGCGTGCTGGTGATGACGGAACGCCCCGGCGCGATCGCCGCGATCTATGACGTGCCGCTGCTGCGCCCGCGCTCGCTCGACGTGATGGCCGATCCTGTCTTCACGGAACTGGTGCAACGCATCCGCAAGCATTTCTTCTCGCAAGGTTCGCTGGACTAGGGCGATGGTGTTCGCAGACTCGACCACACGCGCGGTGCGCTCCCTCCCCCGCCTGCGGGCAGGGCTATCGCATATGGTGTGTACGATGCGGCGGCATTGGCAGTCGGCTCCCTCTCCCGCTTGCGGGGGAGGGCTGGGGTGGGGGCTGTCTCCGCATTGGGATTGTCGAGAATTGCACAGGATGTCCCCGAGTGGTGAGAACCCTCACCCGCCGCGCTCTGCGAGCGCGCCGACCTCTCCCGCAAGCGGGAGAGGCGAGTCGACCGCGGCCATAGTGCTCGCTCCAAGTTCACCTCGCATTGTGGTAGCACCATGCCCCCGCGCCTGAAGCTGCGAGATATCGCCTTCTTCGAACGTCCCGTGCATTTTGCGCGGCCGTTCCGCTTCGGCGCGGTGACCGTCAACACGGCGCCGCAGCTGTTCGTGCGAGTCGAGATCGAGGTCGAGGGGAAAGGCATCGCGGTCGGCGCCAGCGCCGAGATGATGGTGCCGAAATGGTTCGACAAGCGGCCGGAGCTGTCGCCGGCGCAGACGGTCGACGAGTTGCGACGATCGCTGGAAATCGCGCGCGGGCTCTATCTGGCGCGGACCGGATTTCAGACGGCGTTCGATCTGCATGCCTCGTGCATCGGGGCGCAGGTTGCGACCTGCGCCAGGAAGAACATTCCGGCACTTGCAGCGGCCTTTGGTCCCGCGGAAATCGACAAGGCGATCCTCGATGCGTTGCTCCGCGCTTCCGAGACGAATTTTTTCGACGGGATGTCTCGCAATATCGCCGGCATCGATGCCCGGCTCTCGCCGGACCTCAAGGACGCGGACCTCAAGACGCTCCTCTCGAGCCGGAAGCCACTGCAACGCGTTGCAATCAGGCATACCGTTGGGCTCGACGATACTATCGAAGGCAAGGGCGGCGTTGCCGATGGCCGCGAGAACTGCGGTGCGCATTTTTTTAAACTTAAGCTGTCCGGCGACCCTACCGCCGACGCAGCGCGGCTGGCTCGCATCGGCAAGGAACTCGACGCTCTCGGGCACGATTGCAAGGTGACGCTTGATGCCAACGAGCAATACGCCGACCTTGCCGCGCTCCAGGCGTTGATCAGCCGACTCGATCGCGAGCCCGCGCTGCGGTCGATCTCATCGAGATTGCTCTATGTCGAGCAGCCGATGCCGCGCGACATCACGCGGCAATCGCCGCTTGGATCATTGGCCGGACGGGGTTTCATCATCGACGAGGCCGACGATTCCTACGATGCGTTCCCGGCGGCGCGGGCGCTCGGCTATCGCGGCATCTCTTCCAAGTCCTGCAAAGGGCTCTACAAGTCTGTCGTCAACGCAACGCGTGCCGCGAAATGGAGCGCGAGCGGCGAGACCTTCTTCATCACCGGCGAGGACCTGACCTGCCAGGCAGGCCTCGGCGTGCAGCAGGATCTCGCGCTGGGCGCCTTCCTCGGCGTCACCCACGCCGAACGCAACGGCCATCACTACGTCGACGGCTTCGGCGAGACACCTTTCGCCGAAGCCCAGGCCTTCGCCGCCGCGCATCCTGATCTCTACGCCGACACCGGTCACGGCATCCGGCTCTCCATTCACAACGGCGATCTCCTGACGGGATCGCTTCATGCTGCGGGCTTTGCGACCTCTGTCCATCCGGACTGGTCGGCGCTCCGTCCGCTTGAACAGCCAAAATCACTTCAGGAGTATCTGGCATGACCACGCAACGCCTCGGCCTCATCATGAACGGCGTCACCGGCCGCATGGGGCTCAACCAGCATCTGATCCGCTCCATCGTCGCGATCCGCGAGCAGGGCGGTGTTCGCCTGAAGAACGGCGACCGCATCATGCCCGATCCGATCCTGGTTGGCCGCAGCGCCGAGAAGGTCGAGGCGCTTGCCAGGCGTTACAACATCACGCGCTGGACCACCGATCTCGATGCCGCGCTCGCCGACAAGAATGACACCATGTTCTTCGACGCCGCGACCACGCAGGCGCGGCCGGGTTTGCTGACCCAGGCGATCAACGCCGGCAAGCATGTCTATTGCGAGAAGCCGATCGCGACGAATTTCGAAGAGGCGCTGGAAGTCGTCAAGCTCGCCAACGCCAAGGGCGTCAAGCACGGCACCGTGCAGGACAAACTGTTCCTGCCTGGCCTGAAGAAAATCGCCTTCCTGCGCGATAGCGGCTTCTTCGGCCGCATCCTCTCGGTCCGCGGCGAGTTCGGCTATTGGGTGTTCGAAGGTGGCTGGCAGGAGGCGCAGCGTCCGTCCTGGAACTACCGCGAAGAAGACGGCGGCGGCATCATTCTGGACATGGTCTGCCACTGGCGCTACGTGCTCGACAACCTGTTCGGGAACGTTAGAAGCGTGGTCTGTATCGGCAACACCGACATTCCCGAGCGTTTTGACGAGCAAGGCAAGAAGTACAAGGCGACCGCGGATGATTCCGCCTACGCCACTTTCCAGCTCGAGGGCGGCGTCATCGCCCACATCAACATGTCCTGGGTGACCCGTGTCTATCGCGACGACCTCGTCACCTTCCAGGTCGACGGCACCCACGGCTCTGCGGTCGCGGGCCTCACGGACTGCATGATCCAGGCGCGGCAGGCAACGCCGCGCCCGGTGTGGAATCCCGACGAGAAGCGGCTGCATGATTTCTACGGCGACTGGCAGAAGCTGCCCGACAACGTCACCTACGACAACGGTTTTAGGGAGCAGTGGGAGATGTTCATCCGCCACGTCTACGAGGATGCACCCTACAAGTTCACGCTGCTCGAAGGCGCCAAGGGCGTGCAGCTCGCCGAATGCGCGCTGAAGAGCTGGAAGGAGCGCCGCTGGATCGACGTCGCCCCGATCAAGGCCTGACGTTTTACTGGATATAGCCCCGATGTCTACGAAGCCGTCATTGCGAGGAGCCCGCGACAAAATTGCGAAGCAATTTTGCGCTGGCGACGAAGCAATCCAGACTGTTGCCGCGGAGGCATTCTGGATTGCTTCGCTTCGCTCGCAATGACGGGGAGAGGTTCGAAACCATGAACAAACCAGTCCAACCCATGTCATCCCTGTCGCTCAAGCTGCCCAAAGCCGATCGCTCGATCGAGACCTACCGGCTCGCTGCCTCGCGAACGTTTCCCGCAAAGCTCGAGGGGCCGCTGAACCGCATTGCCTTCTCGGCCGTGCACACGGTGGCCGATCCCTTTGCCGACAACGATCCCTGGCTCTCCGTCGCCGTCGATTGGGACAAGACCATCGCTTTCCGCGAGCATGTCTGGGATCTCGGTCTCGGCGTCGCCGAAGCCATGGACACCGCGCAGCGCGGCATGGGGCTGGACTGGCCGACCTCGCTGGAGCTGATCACGCGTTCGGTGTCAGCCGCCAAGCGTCGCAACGCGCTGGTGTTCTCCGGCGCCGGCACTGATCATCTCGCGGTCGAGGACGCCAGGAGCCTCGACGACGTGATCCGGGCCTATGAGGAGCAGATCTCGGCAGTCGAGAAGGTCGGCGGCCGTATCATCCTGATGGCCTCGCGCGCGCTGGCAAGACTCGGCCGCGGCGCCGACGACTATGCGAAGGTCTACAACCGCGTGCTATCGCAGGTCCGCGAGCCCGTGATCATCCACTGGCTTGGCGACATGTTCGATCCGGCGCTATCAGGGTATTGGGGCACGAGAGATCTCGACAAGGCGATGGACGTTGCTGTGGCCATCATCAACAACAACGCCGCCAAGGTCGACGGCGTCAAGGTCTCGCTGCTCGACAGCAAGCGCGAAATCGACATGCGCCGGCGCCTCGACAAGCGCATCAAGATGTATACCGGCGACGACTTCAACTACGCCGAGCTGATCGCCGGCGACGAACAGGGTTTTTCGCATGCGCTGCTCGGTATCTTCGATGCGATCGCGCCTGCGGCGTCCTATGCATTGTCGCGACTTGCGGCCGGTGACGAAGCCGGTTTCCACGACGTGCTCGGGCCGACGGTGCCGCTGTCGCGCCACATCTTCAAGGCGCCGACGCGCTTCTACAAGACCGGCGTCGTGTTCATGGCTTACCTGAACGGCCATCAGGATCATTTCACCATGGTCGGCGGCCAGGAGAGCGCGCGCTCGATGCTGCATTTGGCCGAGCTGTTCCGGCTCGCCGATCAGGCCGGCCTGCTCGCCAATCCTGAACTGGCGACGCGGCGGATGAAGTCCGTGCTGGCCTCGCATGGACTGGAAGACTGATGCGCGATTTCTCGTCCGACCATCGCTGGCTGTCGCTGAACACGGCCACGGTCCGCGCGCAGGGTGACCTCATCGAGATCATCGACGCCTGCGCCAGGCACGGCATCCGTGCCATCGATCCCTGGCGCGACCAGGTCGCGTCAGTTGGTCTCGACCGCGCCGTCCGCGCCGTGCGCGACGCCGGCGTCGAGCTTTCGGGCTATTGCCGCGGCGGCATGTTCACCTCGGACGCGGCGCGCCGCGGCGAGGTGCGTGACGACAACAGGCGCTGCGTTGATGAGGCCAAGGCGCTCGGCGCGCCCTGCATCGTGCTCGTCGTCGGCGGCCTGCCGCAATATTCGCGGCCGGGCAGCGAGGCGTCGAAGGACATCGCGGCCGCGCGCGGGCAGGTTGAGGAAGCTCTCGCCGAGATGCTCGACTATGCCAGGCAGGCAAATCTGCCCCTCGCGATCGAGCCGCTGCATCCGGCCTACGCGGCCGACCGCGCCTGCGTGAATACGACGAAGCAGGCGCTCGACATCTGCGACCGGCTCGACCCTAACAGCAGCGGCATGCTCGGCGTCGCGCTCGATGTCTATCACATCTGGTGGGACCCGGAGCTGATGGACCAGATCGCGCGCGCCGGGCAAGATCGCCTGCTCGCCTTCCACGTCTGCGACTGGCTGGTCCCCACCAAGGACATCCTCAACGACCGCGGCATGATGGGCGACGGCGTCATCGACATCAAACGCTCGCGCGAAGCGGTCGAGGCGCAGGGCTTTGCCGGCTATTGCGAGATCGAGATTTTCTCGAACGATTGGTGGAATAGGCCCATGGACGAGGTGCTGCGCACCTGCATCGAGCGGCACAAGACTGTAGTTTGAACGGAACGGGTTTAGGTTGAATCAAGTATCCCTGAGACTCGGTGCACCTCTCCCGCTTGCGGGAGAGGTCGGCGCGTCCCGGGCGACGCGAAGCATCGTCCCGCGCGCCGGGTGAGGGTTCTCTCCTCTTGGGGTTTCTCGATTGCGGAGATACCATTTCCCTGGCCGCCCGTCGCATTGGCCAATCTTCGCTTCACAATTCACGGGCAGCGTAGCCAGAAACAAGGTCGTCGAGGGCCCATGCCATCAATCGTCATCGCCCAGGGCGGCGGCCCCACCGCCGTGATCAACCAGACCCTGTGCGGCGCCATCCTTGCCGCGCGCAGGCATGATCCGTCCTTGCGCATTCTCGGCGCCCGCTATGGCGTGCGAGGCCTCACGGCGGGGAACGTCGTCGACCTCTCCACCATGCCCGAGGCTGAACTCCGCCGCCTCGGCAACACGCCCAATTCGGCTCTCGGATCGACCCGCGACAAGCCGGATTCCGGCGCATGCGCTGATATCCTGGCGGCTCTGGACCGGCTCGGCGCCCGCGCCTTCGTCTATATCGGCGGCAACGACACCGCCGGAACGCTCGAACTGCTGCGCCAGCAGTCAAGTGGCCCCTGCCATTTCGTGCATGCGCCCAAGACCATCGATAACGATCTGATGGAGAACGATCACGTCCCCGGCTTCATCTCGGCAGCCGCCTTCGTCGCCAACGCCTTTGTCAGCATGGATCTCGATTTTCGCGCCATGCCCGGCATCTATATCGCCATCGTCATGGGCCGCCATGCCGGTTTCCTCACGGCTGCGACCGCAGGCTGGCAGCAATCGCCCGACGATGCTCCGCATCTGATCTACACGCCGGAAAAGCCGTTCTCGGTGGTTCAGTTCCTCGACGATGTCGATGCGGTTTACACGCGGCTGGGCCGCTGTATCGTCTCGATGTCCGAGGGCGTGCAGGACGAAGCCGGCCGGCCGCTCGCCGAGGTGCTGGCGGGCGAGGCGGTCGAGCGCGACGCCCATGGCAATCTGCAATTGACGGGCGGCGATCTCGGCATGGCGATCCAGAAAGCGCTGAAATCGCGTTTCCCCAAGGCAAGGGCGCGTGTCGACACGCTGGGCTATCTGCCGCGCGGATATATCGGCGTGATCGACGAAACCGACCGCAAGGAGGCTTTCGACGCTGGCGCATTTGCCGCGCAAAGCGCCTTAACCGGCAGCGGCTCGGTGGTGCTGCATTATGACGGCGAGCGGATCGAACCTCGGCTCGTGCCGCTCGATCGCGTGGCCGGCAAGACACGCCATATGCCCGACGAATTCCTTGTCGGCAGCAATCATGTTTCGGAAGAAGGCCGGCGCTATTTTCGGCGGCTTCTACCCAAGCGGCCCGATATCTTCCTGCCGTTCGTGTGAAATTGTCGGAACCCTCGAGCTGAATTGATTTCCGCTTCCAGCGGCAGAACGGACATTGGTCGGACTGCTACTGGCTCGACCCGGTCGCGAATGACCCGGAGCTGACCTTTGGCTGAATCGAGCCGTGCCCGTGGGGACGCTTCCGCCCGCACGATAATCACTCCCGGCAGTTGAACCGACACTGGATACGGCCGCACTAAGAGCCGGGTGCGATGTCCGCGCCTCGGCCTTGACCCTGCCGATCGGCGCACGACGGCACCGGCCACCGATGGCTGACGAACGGACGTTCTATGCAGTTCTTCCTTTACGAGATCGCTGCGCGCCTGTTCGGCCTCTATCTGGCCGTCGATTGCTTCCGCACGCTGCGGGCCGGCTATGCCGACAGGAAGATCAGGAGCTTCTATCACAGTTCGAGCATTCTGGACTGGGTGATCGACGTGTGGCTGCCGAGGCCCGTCTACGAACGGGACACATCGCCGGTCCGCTACTGGATGGAGATGAGCGGGCAGGCGTTCGTCTTTCTGTGCTGCGTGGTGATGGTGATCTTCGGCTGGGTCAGCGCGAGCACCTAAGCATTCGCCGATAGCAGCGGCGCGTCGTTCTGACGTGCGATCCTAGCGCACGCTGTCGAGGTGACGGCACCGCTCATTGAGGTCCGCTTAGCCGGGCGGAGCGGACTGGATCTGCTCGCGCTGAGCTTTTCGCATTCTGGACCCGACCCGGGCATTCGATGCCTTGGACCTCCGGGCCAAAATTGTCTACGGTTCGGAGAGAGGCATGGGGTGAGATCGGCAATGAAGCGGCGACAGTTCATCGCTGGATCGGCAAGTATCCTTGCATGTAGCTTTTCTTCTGCCGCGATGGGCGCCAACCCCTGGCGCATCGGTCAGGTCTTTGGCGGTCCACCGGACAATGCTGCCCCTTCCGAGCTCGTCCGGGCGCTTCTTGGCCTCGGCTATGTCGACGGCAAGGACGTTCGGGTGCGGACGCTGTTTACGACTCCGAACCCGAAAGACATGAAGGAGGCCGTTCTCTCCCAGCTTCCGGACATCGACTTGCTCGTCGTATGGGGAACGATCGGAGCAGTTGCAGCAAAATCGGCGCCATCAAATATTCCTGTGGTATTCGTATCGGTTGGGGCGCCCGTGGACATAGGCCTTGTTCAAAGCCTTGCTCACCCTGGCGGGACCATGACGGGCATAACGTTTGAGGCCGCTTCGGAGACTTACGGGAAGCGGCTTCAACTTCTCAAGGAGATCCTTCCGAATCTGAGCCGCCTGGCCGTTCTGGGAGCAAAAGGTGATCCGAACTTTCCATTTGCGATGACGTCGCTCGATAACTCTGCCGGGGCGCTCGGCGTGTCAATCGCGCCGGTTGAAGTCAATTCGGCTGACGATCTCAGGAGCGCATTCGATGAGATGAAGCGCCGCCAATCCGAGGCATTGGTCGTTGTCGCCGGCGCGCTGACTTACGTGAACAGCAAGCCTATAGCCGAATTGGCCTTGTCGAGCAGGCTGCCGTCTTGCCACGGCTTCAAGGAAACTGTTGAGGCGGGGGGCTTGATAAGCCTCGGTCCGGATTTTTTGGCATTCGCTCGTCAGGGAGCCCGCCTGGTCGACAAGATCATCAAAGGCGCAAGACCGGCGGATATCCCGGTAGAACAGCCTACTCAATACATCACGACCATCAATCTCAAGACCGCCAAAGCGCTCGGCATCGATATGCCGGCTGCTCTGCTAGCACGCGCCGACGAGGTGATCGAATAGCATCGATGTCCGATTGTGGCCCATCGCGTCGTTTCGCGGCGATGCGGAGTCTGATCGCTACCGGGCCATAGCGGACATTTTGGCCGGGCCTGCACCAACCAAGCTCGGTTTGTGAGTCCGCGCGCCTATCGTAATCGCCCACGATTTTCAGCGCACAGGTGGCGGAATAGTCCGCGATTGGTCGCGGCCGGCGCGTGATTTTCCGACACACGCAGCCTCACGACAAATCCTGCGTCAGCCCGTAGGATAGGTTGAGCTCTTGCGAAACCCATCGCGCAGACAACCCACGCAGTGTCTAGTCCCTCTTGTGCGACCCAACTGCAAGGATGAAGTTTGATGGGTTTCGCAAGAGCTCAACCCATCCTTGGACTAGTGGCTGAATTCGCCCTTCGCCATCATGAGGTGGTGCTGTTGATGATGCGCCCCCTGTACCATGATGCCCATAAAGCCGAGAGCCTTGAGCTTCGTGACTTCCTTGGCATCGGTGCTGGTGACCGTTAGCTTGACACCGTTTGACAGGTCTTCGCTTTTGGCATTCCAGCCGAGTTGGCTTAGCTCGCGAACGTGTGCGGGCACCATGCGTTTGATGCCGTCGAGAGTGCGGCCTTCGCCTGTCACGGCAATCTCGATTCCGTTGTCGAGAGCACGCTCCGTGGCGGAGGCTCGCATCGTCACTTCGTCCATATCGATAAGATGTTGGCGCAACGCTGAAATGTTGACCTTCGACCAGTCGGTCTTCGGATCAGCTTCCAGGATTCGCACGATCTCCTGAATTGTGCCGAACGCCTCCTGTCCTGGCATAGCGGGTTGACCTCCCATCGTCCCGTGCCGACCCTGCATCATTTGGTCGTGCATGCCCGGCTGCATCATGTGTTGCTGGTCGGGATTTCCCGTCGTCCCGCGCATGCGCGCGTGGTCGGGCATTTGCGCCAGTGCGTAAGCAGTCGCGGCAACGATTACGACACCGGCAAAGCCGGCCTTCAATGACCAATTTGACATGATCGATCCTCTTCCTTGACTGCGCCCACGCTATATTCATACGTCATGACGCCGGTCTTACATATTGATCCGGATCATACGCTCGATGGTGGCTTTGCGAGCTTGATCGTGCCCTTGAGTTGCTCAATCTGCCCGGCGGCTGTCATGTCCGTGTTCCCGGCACTCTGACCGTGCATCCGTCGGATCAAAATAATGCCGCACGCAGTCTCAAGACAAATCCTGCGTCAGCGTCGCGGCGAACTGCTCCAGCGCCCAGTCGACCTGATCGCTGGTGATCACCAGCCGCGGGGCGATGCGGATCGTGTGCTCATGGGTGTACCTCGCGGATCGTGTTGGCGCGGATGTCTTTCAGGCCTTGCTGATAGCGCGCGCCCTGAATGGCCGCGTTCTCGATCATGCCTTCCTCGACCAGCACGTGCACCGCCGCGCGCGCGACCGCGCAGGCCAGCAGGTTGCCGCCGAAGGTCGAACCGTGCTGCCCGGGTCGGAGTGTCCCGAGCACGTCGTTGTTCGAGAGCACGGCCGAGACCGGATAGAAGCCACCCGACAGGGCCTTGCCGAGCAGCGTCACGTCCGCTTCGATGCCCTCGTGCTGTTCGGCGAGCAGCTTGCCGGTGCGGCCGAGCCCGGTCTGATCTCATCGTTGCGATGAAATCATTGACCGACGAGCTCATTTTTCGTCACTCCCATTGAGCGGCCTGGGACGTGCGCGATGCCGCCGATTCGCCCCGGCGTTTCAAATGGTTCCGCGCAACTGCCTGATATTTTCGACCAACCCGTCTTCTACTGTGCATGGGGTTGTTTTCGCCATCTTGTTCGCGAAGGGGCGTCAGGAGCCCTGTCTGCGATGCTCGATCTCGAGCGTGACCAGCCGCGCCAGCAGTGTCGCCGGATAGAGCTGGCCGAAGATCCCTTCCATGTTGCACAGGCTGCGCGCGAGGGGATGGAGCGGCGCGACGTCCCCATAGCCGGTCGTGGTCATAGTCGCGAAGCTGAAATAGATGACCTCGCTCGCGAGCTTCGGACTGTCCTCCACCTTCATGCTGACAAAGGCGTCTTGGTCCAGCGAACCGATGAAGGTGTAGAGCGCCGCGAAGATCACCGCGACGGTCAGATAGAGCAGGACCGCGCCGATCACGCGATGATAGGTAACGCGGCCCGGCGCGAAGGTCTGGCGCGCCACCGCCCAGGCCATCGTCGTCCCCACGATGAACCACGAGCCGGCAAACAGATTGAGGTCGAGGATGGATGGCGACCTGATCCGCAGGATCGCGCCGGTGACGATCATGCCGAGCGCGATCAGCATGCCGATCACCGCGACCGGGCTGCCTGAGATCACGAAGATGCCGACGACGAGCAGCAGCGCCAACACGAGTTCGGATACCTGGAATGCGAACAGCCCCAGCGCCTGCAACGGCGCGATCACGAACATCATGATCACCAGCAGCACGGTCAGCACCGTGAGGGCCGGATCGGCCCAGCGTTCGCGCAGTTGATCGATCTTCATAGACGCCTCAGCCAATCGAGCAGGGGACGCTCAGGAATCCGCGAAACCGAACCCGGCCGCCGCGCACGGGCTTGTCCCTCACGGCGTAGTCCGGAAAGCGCGCCAGGAAGCGTGAGATCGCAATCGCGCCTTCCAGCCGCGCCAGCGCCATGCCGGCGCATTGATGCGCGCCGGTGGCAAAGGCGAGGTGCCGGTTCGGCGTGCGCGCGACGTCGAAACGCTCGGGGTCGGGGAACTGCGCGGGGTCGCGGTTGGCCGCTCCAATGCACAGCGTTACCGACGTGCCGGCGTCGAGCATGACCCCGCCCAGCTCGACCGGCTCGGTGGTCATGCGGTTGCCAAGCTGGTTCGAGCTTTCGTAGCGGAGGATTTCCTCGACCGCGGTCTTGATCATGTCAGGGTTGTCGATCAGCCGCTGCTTCTGGTCCGGATTCTCGTCGAGCGCGACAAGCCCGTTGCCGATCAGATTGGTGGTGGTCTCGTGGCCGGCATTGAGCAGGAAGATGCAATTGTGCAGCAGCTCCTTTTCGGTGAGCCGCTCGCCGTTCTCTTCTCCTTGGATCAAACGCGTTAGCACGTCGCGATCAGGGTTGCCTGGCCTTGCGCGCCGGCGCGCGACCAGCGTTTCGAGATAGCTGAGGAAATCCGTCACCGCCTTGTTGCCGCGCGCGGCAATTTCGGTCGACACCACCGGCTCCAGCGCGCCGAGAATCGCCAGCGACCAGTCACGCAGCGGCGCGCGCTCCTCGTGGGGCACGTCGAGCAGATTGCCGATCACTTCGATGGGAATCGACGCGGCGAAATCCTCGATCAACTCGCAATGGCCCTTGGCGGCGATGGCGTCGAGCAGGCCCTCGACCAGCTTGACGAGGTCGCCCTCCATCCCGGCGATCGCGCGCGGCGACAGCGCGCCCATGATCAGGCGCCGCACGCGGGTGTGCGCCGG
Source organism: Bradyrhizobium manausense (assembly GCF_018129685.1). Taxonomy (GTDB): domain Bacteria; phylum Pseudomonadota; class Alphaproteobacteria; order Rhizobiales; family Xanthobacteraceae; genus Bradyrhizobium; species Bradyrhizobium manausense_D. Next base: position 63,147 of record NZ_JAFCLG010000024.1, on the reverse strand, counting down.
CGGATCGTTGAAGACCAGGCTCGTGGTGTGGTGCTCGTAAAGCGGCGTGTCGCCGTATTTCGGCGCGAACTCGCGTTTCTTGTCCGAGCTGAACGACTTCGTGTTCTTGTAAGTGGTGACGAGGTCGTCATAGCGGGTCAGGAACACGGTGCCGCTCGCAAGGCGCTTGACCGGCTCGTTCTCCCGCAGTGCACGATAGGTCGGGTAGGGATCGTCGTAGAATTCGCGCGTCAGCTTCGCCAGATCGAAGCCGGCGGCCAATTCTTTCGCACTTGCGTCCATGCGCCATACTCACCTGATGACACCGATATGCCGTTTTCGCTCTTCGAGCTTTGCCGGTCACCGTCTACAGTCGTGCCGTGATTTGCAAGCCGACCGGACAGGAAAATGCACGCCCGCGCTGACGCTTCCGACACGGCCTTGACCTGGCCCGACGATATTTTCGCGACACTTGAACGCTTCGATGTCCGGCAGGTGCCCTACGTGCCCGATGCCGGCCATTCAAAGCTGATCCAGCGCGTGCTGGCTTCATCGACGATGCGCGGCATTCCGCTGACGACCGAGGAGGAGGGCGTGGCGCTGCTCGCCGGCGCCTGGACCGGCGGCCAGCGCGGCGTGCTGCTGATGCAGTCGAGCGGCGTCGGCAATTGCGTCAACATGCTGTCGCTCATCCCGGTCCTGCGCTTCCCGTTCCTGACGCTGGTGACCATGCGCGGCGAGTGGGGCGAGTTCAATCCGTGGCAGGTGCCGATGGGCTCGACCACGCAGGGTGTGCTCGAACTCTCGGGCATCAAGGTGCTGCGCGCCTCGACCGCGGCCGAGGTGCCTGCTGTGATGGAAGCGGCCGCGGCGCAAGCCTACAACGCGCTGACGCCCACCGCTGTCCTCTTGTCGCAGCGCCTGATCGGCGCCAAGGTTTTCACCAAATGAGCAAGGCCAATCTCCTCGACCGCCGTCAGGTGGTGTCCGCGTTGCTCGCGAACCGGAAGGATGTCGTCGCGATCGGCGGCCTCGGTGCTTCCACCAACGACATCACCGCCGCCGGCGATCACGCCCGCAACTTCTATCTCTGGGGCGGCATGGGCGGCGCCGCGATGATCGGGCTTGGCCTGGCGCTGGCGCAGCCGAAGCTCCCGGTGCTGGTGATCACTGGCGATGGCGAGATGCTGATGGGGATGGGCAGCCTCGCCACAATCGGTCTTCAGAAGCCGTCCAATCTCTCGATCGTCGTGCTCGACAACGAGGCCTATGGCGAGACCGGCGGCCAAACCAGCCACACCTGCGCCGCCGCCGACCTGGTCGGCGTCGCCAGGGCCTGCGGCATCGCCGATGCCTGCGCGATCTCGACCATGGCCGAGGTCGAAACCTTCGCCAAAGCCGTCCACGACCTCTCGGCAGGGCCGCGCTTTGCCAATGTGAAGATCGACAGCGCCAACGTTGAGCGGATCCTGCCGAGCCGGGACGGGACTTATATCGTCAACCGGATCCGCGGTGACCTCGGCTTCAAGCCGATCTGACTCCGGTTCTGATCTGGCTACCGGCGGTGGCGCTTAGCTCCCGCCACGGTACCCTGTGACCAATTTCCAACGGATTCTCACGCACTTAGGTTGCGATGCACCATATTGCTTGACTTTAGCGTGGGTGAGTGCTTACTCACTACCATGAGCTCATTGCGTATGACGAGCGACCTGAGGCGTCAATTGATCCTCGGAGCCGCAAAACGCTGTTTTGCCCGACACGGTTATACCGGCACCACGACCAAGAGCGTGGCGGCCGCTGCGGCCATTTCCGAGGCGCTACTGTTCAAGCATTTCCCTTCGAAGGCCGCGCTCTACGCCGAAATCCTGAGCGACGAATGCGAGGCAGACCCGGCGCTGATGGAGCTGCTCGAGCGGGAGCCGTCGACGGCCACCCTGGTCGAACTGATCCGCGGCATGGTCCAGCATTTCCTGCTGATCGCCGACGGTCCCGATCAGGAGGAGGCCCAGCGCCTGCGACTGATGGCCACCAGTCATCTGGATGACGGCGAGTTCGCTCGTTTGCTATACGCCAAGATCGAGACGCTGATTGGAGCGGTCTTCGTCGCTTCGCTCGAACGCGCGGTCGCCGCCGGCGATGCGCGGGCGTGTGGCGGTGAACCGCTCAATCTGTTCTGGTTTGCGCATCACACGGTGATGACCGCTGCGCTGACCAGGCTGCCCTCCGTACCCTGCCTCGCCTATGGCGGGGCAAATGATCTGGAGCGGGAGCTGTGTGAATTTCTCCTGAGGGGTATCGGACTTAACGACGCCGCAATTGCTTCGCATTTGGGCCGCGATCAGGCCGCGGATGCGGGCAGGACGGCGATTGCAGAGAGCGCATGACATGAACATCGTAGCCGAACACAAGATTTCGGGCGAACCGATCGACAGCAAGGCCCCAAAGCGTCCGGTTCGTCCGGTGCTCTGGTTCATCATCGTCGGCGCGCTGCTGGCGGCGCTCGTCGGTGGTCTCGTCTGGTTCAATTACTTCCGCGGCCAGATGATCAAGCAGTTCTTCGCCAACAACAAGCCGCCGCCGACCCTGGTCAGCGCGGCCGAAGCGAAGTCCGAGGTGGTGCCGAACCTGCTGACCGCAGTCGGTGGCCTCGCCGCCGTGCATCAGGTCGACGTCACCGCCGACGTCAATGGCCGCGTGACCGAGATCAAGTTCGCGCCGGGCATGCATGTCGAGGCCGGCATGCCGCTGGTGCAGCTGTTCGACGCGCCGGAGCAGGGCGACCTTGCCAATTACAAGGCCCAGGCGACCGTCGCGCAGCTCTCGCTCGACCGCGCCAAGCAGCTGGCGTCGCGCCAGTTCGGTCCGCAGGCAACCGTCGATTCCGCGCAGGCCGCCTACGACCAGGCGCAGGCCGGCATCGCCAAGACCGAAGCGCTGATCTCGCAGAAGCTGGTGCGCGCGCCGTTCTCCGGCGATCTCGGCGTCCGCAAGGTCGAGGTCGGACAATATCTCACCGCCGGCACCCCGATCGTCTCGCTGACTGACCTGTCGGAGCTGTGGGCCAACTTCACGGTGGCGGAAAAGGACTCGGGAAATCTCAAGGTTGGCCAGCAGGTCCGGCTGAAAGTTGACGCATATCCGGACCGCATCTTCGACGGCAAGATCACCACCATCGAGCCGCAGATCGCGGCCGACACCCGCAACATCCGCGTGCAGGCGACGGTCGCCAATCCGGAGAAGATCCTGAAGCCCGGCATGTTCGTGACCACCACGGTGGTGCTGCCGGACAAGCCTGCGGTGATCACCGTGCCTGAGACGGCCGTCGACTACACCCTGTATGGCGACTCGGTGTTCGTGATCACCGAGAAGAAGGAAGAGGACGGCAAGACCAGCCTGAGCGCGGTGCGCACCTTCGTGCAGACCGGCAACCGGGTCGCCGGCCGCGTCGAGATCATCAAGGGCGTGAAGCCGGGTGACAAGGTCGTTGCCGTCGGCCAGCTGAAGCTTCAGTCAGGTGCTGCTGTGGCGATTTCGACCGATCCGGCCCCGCAGATCCCGGCCAATCCGCCGCGCTACTGAGCGCCGCCAACACGACACGTGCGTGATCCGGTCCGGCCGGATCGCGTTTCTTGAGACAAAGAAATCGAGATCGCCGCGATGGCCTTTACTGATATCTTCATCAAGCGCCCGGTCCTGTCGGTCGTTGTCAGCCTGCTGATCCTGCTGATCGGTCTGCGCGCCGCGATGGTGCTGCCGATCCGGCAATATCCGAAGCTGTCCAACACGGTCATCAACATCACGACCGTCTATCCCGGCGCGTCGGCGGAGCTGATCCAGGGCTTCATCACCACGCCGATCGAGCAGGCGGTCGCTTCCGCCGAGGGCGTCGATTACATCACGTCGTCTTCGGTGCTCGGCACATCGACGATCCAGGTCTACATCAAGCTGAACTTCGATCCGAACCAAGCGCTCACCGAGGTGCTGGCCAAGACGAACTCGGTCAAATATCTGATCCCGAAGGAATCCAACGACCCGATCGTCACCAAGACCACGGGCCAGACCACGGCCGTGATGTATCTCGGCTTCTCCTCGGAGGAGCTGTCGGGTTCTGCCATCTCTGACTATCTGACCCGCGTGGTACAGCCGGTGCTGTCGACGGTCGATGGCGTGGCTTCGGCCGACATCCTGGGCGGCCAGACCTTTGCGATGCGGCTGTGGCTTGATCCCGTGAAGATGGCCGGCCGCAACATCTCGCCGGCCGATGTCGCGGCCGCGATTCAGGCCAACAACTTCCAGTCCGCGGCGGGCCAGACCAAGGGCTATCTGATCGTCTCGAACATCTCGACCAATACCGACCTCGGTAACGTCGCGCAGTTCAAGAAGATGATCGTCAAGGCCAAGGACGGCGGCTTCGTGCGGATGGAGGATATCGCGACCGTCGAACTCGCGGCCCAAAGCACGGATGCGAGCGTCGCCTTCAACGGCGAGCACGCGATCTTCATCGGCGTGCAGGCCACCCCGCAGGGCAACCCGCTGACCCTGGTCAAGGGCGTGCGTGCGCTGTTCCCCGAACTCGAGCGCAATCTGCCGCCCTCGATGAAGATGAAGGTCGCCTACGATTCGACCAAGTTCATCCAGTCGTCGATCGACGAGGTGGAGAAGACCCTCGGCGAAGCCGTGATCATCGTGATCGTGGTCATCTTCCTGTTCCTGGCCTCGCTCCGCTCGGTCATCATTCCCGTCGTCACGATTCCCTTGTCGATGATCGGCGTCTGCACCTTGATGCTGGCCCTGGGCTTCAGCTTCAACCTGCTGACGTTGCTCGCGATGGTGCTCGCGATCGGCCTTGTGGTCGACGACGCCATCGTGGTTGTGGAGAATATCCACCGCCATCTGGAGGAGGGAAAGACGCCGGTGCAGGCGTCGCTGCAAGGCGCGCGAGAAATCGTCGGTCCCGTCGTCTCGATGACCATCACGCTCGCAGCCGTGTATGCCCCGATCGGCTTCCTCGGCGGCCTCACCGGTTCGCTGTTCCGCGAATTCGCGTTCACGCTCGCAGGCTCCGTGATCGTCTCAGGCGTGATCGCACTGACGCTGTCGCCGATGATGTGCTCGGTGCTGCTCAAGAACTCCGAAGAGGGCTGGTTTGCAAAGCGGGTGAACCGCGTGTTCGGCGCCATGACGCGCTGGTACGGCCGCAGGCTCGACCGTTCGCTCGACTACAAGGCCATTACCGGCCTGTTCGCGATCACGATCCTCGGGCTGGTTGGCTTCCTCTATGTGCACACGTCGAAGGAGCTGGCGCCTGAGGAAGACCAGGGCATCGTGTTCGCGGTGACCAAGGCGCCGAAATACGCCAACATCGACTACGTGGATTTCTACGGCGACAAGCTCGACAAGAAGTTTCAAGGCTTTCCCGAGACCGATCTGCGCTTCGTGCTGAACGGCATCAACGGCCCGCAGGGCGGTATCGCCGGCATGCTGCTCAAGCCGTGGGACGAGCGCAAACGGTCGTCGATCGCGCTGAAGCCGCTGGTGCAGGCCGAACTCTCCAAGATCGAGGGCGTGCAGGCGTTCGCGTTCAATCTGCCGCCGCTGCCGGGCGGGCCCGGCGGCCTGCCGGTGCAGATGGTGATCAACTCGACCGCGGGCTTCCAGGCTGTCTATGAGCAGATGGAGAAGCTGAAGGACGCCGCGCGCAAGAGCGGCATGTTCATCGTCTCCGACAGCGATCTCAACTTCAACCAGCCGTTGGTGACCGTGAACGTCGACCGTTCCAAGGCGCAGGATCTCGGCATCAACATGCAGAACATCGGCAGCGCGCTCGCGGTGCTGGGCGGCGGCAATTACATCAATCGCTTCAACCTCGAGGGGCGCTCTTATCAGGTGATTCCGCAGGTGCCGCGCGTCGATCGGCTGTCACCGGAGTCGCTTGGAAACTACTATGTGTCGACCAGCACCGGTCAGCAGTTGCCGCTGTCGACCGTGGTGTCGATCAACACGGCGACGGGCCCGAATTCGCTGACGCACTACAATCAGCTGAATTCGGCGACTTTCTCGGCCGTGCCGATGCCCGGCGTGACCGTCGGCGCAGCGGTCGACTTCCTCGAAGGCGAGGCCAAGAAGTTGCCGCAGGGCTTCAGCCACGCCTATCTCGCGGATTCCAGGCAGTATGTGCAGGAAGGCAATCAGCTCGCGATCACCTTCGGTTTCGCGCTCATCATCATCTTCCTGGTGCTGGCGGCGCAGTTCGAGAGCCTGCGCGATCCGTTCGTGATCATGATCTCGGTGCCGATGGCGATCGTGGGCGCGCTGATCCCGCTGTTCTTCGGCGCGGCGACCATGAACATCTACACCCAGGTCGGCCTGCTGACCCTGGTCGGCCTGATCACCAAGCATGGCATCCTGATGGTGGAGTTCGCCAACGAGCTCCAGATCAAGGAGCGGCTCGACCGCCGCTCGGCCATCGAGATGTCCGCCCGCATTCGTCTCCGTCCGATCCTGATGACGACGGCAGCGATGGTCACCGGTCTGATCCCGCTGCTCACCGCAACCGGCGCCGGAGCGGCCAGCCGCTTCTCGATCGGTCTCGTGGTCGTGGCCGGCATGTCGATCGGCACGCTGTTCACCCTGTTCGTGCTGCCGGCGGTCTACGTCGTGCTGGCGACCGACCATCGTGCGGCCGCGGATTCCGAGCGGAACAAGCAGGTCAACGAGATCGACCTCGACGCCAAGGCGCTGCGGACGACCTGACCAGGCTTCAATTGCGTGCGAAGCGGCAACAGCCATCGCTGTTGCCGCTTTTTTTTGTCGTGCAATATCCCGTAGTATGACGGCTGGAGCGTCGAGAGCGTGCGCTTGAGGCAGGTCGTCCGATGAAGAGGCGTGAATTTCTGGCAGTGCTTGGCGGGACGGCTTTGGCGCGGCCGGGCATGGCGTCGGCTGATACGCCTGGGCGCATCTATCGTCTCGGCACCGTGACGCCGATCGTGCCCATCACGGCGGAGAGCCGCGGCGGCAAGATCCTGCTCAAGGTGCTTGAAGAGCGTGGTTTCAAGCTTGGCCAGAACCTGACCTTCGACGCGCGGGGTGCGCGTGGCGATGTCGCGATGCTGCCGGCGCTGATGGCGGATATGAAAGCCAGCAACGTCGACGCCGTCGTCATCATTGGCTACCCGACGGCGATGGCCGCCAAGGCTGCCGGCATCGCCACCGTCGCGGCCAGCGGCGTCGGCGATCCCGTCGAAACCAGGCTGATCGACAGCCTGGCGCACCCCGGCGGCAAGATCACCGGGATTTCGGATGTCGCCGCGACACTCAGCGCCAAGCGGCTCTCGCTGCTCAAAGAGGTGTCGCCAAAGCTGACCAAGGTCGCGATGCTCTGGAACAAGGACGACCTCGGCATGACCATGCGCTATCAGGCGTCCGCAAAGGCGGCCCAGGCGCTTGGACTGACCGTGCAGGCGCTCGGCGTGCGCGAACCCGATGATTTCGACGAAGCCTTCTCGGTGATGAAGAACGATTTGCCCGACGGCATCCTGATGGTCGCGGACGCGCTGACCATTCTCAATCGGGAGCGCGTGTTCGAGTTCGCGGCGGTTCGAAGGCTGCCGGCGATTTACGAGTTCGACCAGTTCGCCCGGGACGGCGGTCTGATGTCCTATGGCGCGGATTCCTCCGAATCCTTCGAGCGGGCAGCCGCGCTGGTCGCCCGCATCTTCAACGGGGCCGATCCCGGCGATCTGCCATTCGAGCTGCCGACCCGCTATCCCCTGGTGATCAATCTCAAGACCGCCAAGGCAACCGGCCTTGAAATTCCCCCCACATTGCTGGCACTTGCGGATGAGGTTATCGAATAACCTTGTGCGCGGCAGCGAGAGACAAGGTCCGGCCTTCTTGCTAGGCTTGGGGGAATGAGCATTTCCGTCCATCCCGACACAACGCAAACCAGGACCCAGCCGAGCGCGGCCGGGGCCGGCGTCGCTTCCGCCGAGGCGGGGCGGGGGATCAGGACCCGGCTGTTCACCAAATATGTTGCGCTGTTCGTGGCCGTTGTCGCCGTCGCGCTGCTGGCCAATGGGCTGTTCGAGGTCTTCTTCTATTACAGGGAGCACAAGGCCGCGCTGATCCGGGTCCAGCACGAGCAGGCCGAGGCGGCCGCCGCAAAGATCAGCCAGTTCGTCAAGGAGATCGAGAGCCAGCTGGGTTGGACCACGCAGCTGCCGTGGTCTGCGGGATCGATCGAGCCGCGCCGGTTCGATGCGTTGCGGCTGCTCCGCCAAGTGCCGGCCATCACCGAGCTCGCCCAGGTGGATTCGACCGGCAGGGAGCGCCTGCGCGTTTCGCGGCTGGCGATGGATGCGATCGACAGCGGTACTGATTTGTCGAATGACCCAAAGTTCACGGAAGCCGTCGCCCATAAGGTCTATTACGGGCCGGTCTATTTTCGCCGCGAGTCCGAGCCCTACATGACGCTGGCGCTTGCGGGGGCAAGGAAGGATGCCGGGGTCAGCATCGCCGAAGTCAATTTGAAGCTGATCTGGGACGTCGTCTCCCAGATCAAGGTCGGCCAGCACGGGCATGCCTATGTGGTTGGCCCCCAAGGGCGGCTGATCGCGCACCCCGACATCAGTCTCGTGCTGCGCAACACCGACATGTCCGGGCTCGCACAGGTGCGCGCGGCGCAGGCCGGCGGCGGCGTCATGCCCGACGCACTCCAGGAGGCCGTCAACATCCAGGGCCAGCAGGTTCTGACCGCCTCGGCCCCGATCGAGCCGCTGCACTGGACCATGTTCGTCGAGCTGCCGGTCGAGGAGGCCTATGCATCGCTCTATGCGTCGCTGCAGCGGCTCGCCATCGTGCTGCTGGCGGCGTCGATCTTTGCAGTGCTCGCCGGGATATTTCTCGCCCGCCGCATGGTCGGGCCGATCCAGGCGCTGCGCAGCGGCGCCGAGCGAATCGGTGGCGGCGATTTCTCGCAGCGCATCAACATCAAGACGGGTGACGAACTCGAAGGGCTGGCAAACCAGTTCAACGACATGGGCGCGCGCCTGCAGGAATCCTATGCGGACCTGGAGAAGAAGGTCGAGCAGCGCACGGCGGAGCTGAGTGAATCGCTCCAGCAACAGACGGCAACCGCCGACGTGCTCAAAGTCATAAGTCGATCTGCGTTCGATCTGAAGTCCGTTCTGACGACGCTGACTGAATCAGCGCAGGCGCTGTGCGGTGCTTCACTGGGCATCATATGCCTTCGCGACGGCGACATGATGCGGCTTAAGGCTGAATCAGGCTGCACTCCGGCTTTCGTCGATTTCATGCAGGCCAACCCGATCCACCCGGGGCGCGCGACGATCACCGGGCGCGTGTTCATGGATGCCAAGCCGGTGCACGTCGCAGACGTTGCCGCGGACCGCGAGTATGATTTTGGTCAGGCGCCGCAGATGGGCGGCTACCGGGCCGTGCTCGCCGTGCCTTTGATGCGCGACAAGACGGTCGAGGGCGTTCTGCTGCTGGGACGGCCGGACCCGGGACCCTTTAGCCAGCGCCAGATGGATCTGGTGCAGACCTTCGCCGACCAGGCCGTTATTGCCATTGAGAATGTCAGGCTGTTCGAGCAGGTGCAGGAACGCACCAAGGAACTCTCGCAATCCCTTGACGAGCTGCGCACTGCACAGGATCGCCTGGTCCAAACCGAAAAACTTGCCTCGCTCGGCCAGCTCACCGCCGGCATCGCCCACGAGATCAAGAACCCGCTCAACTTCGTCAACAATTTCTCCTCGCTCTCGACCGAGTTGATCGACGAGCTCAATGAGGTTCTGCAATCGGCGCAGCTCGACGACAAGACGAAGGAAGAGGTCGCCGAGCTGACACACATGCTGAAGGGTAATCTTGAGAAGGTGGTGCAGCACGGCAGGCGTGCTGATTCCATCGTGAAGAACATGCTGCTGCATTCGCGCGAGGGCTCCGGCGAACACCGGGCCGCAGACATCAACACGATCGTGGAGGAGAGCCTCAATCTCGCCTATCACGGCGCGCGCGCCGAAAGGGCCGGTTTCAACGTCACGCTCAAGCGTGATCTCGACCCCGCTGCCGGCTTGGCCGACATCTATCCGCAGGAGATCACGCGTGTCTTCCTCAATCTGATCGCGAACGGATTCTACGCAGCCGCCAAGCGCAAGGAGAGCGCCGGAGAGGATTTCGAGCCGACCTTGAGTGCCGCGACCAGGAACCTTGGCAGCAAGGTCGAGATCCGGATCCGCGACAACGGCACGGGCATTCCCCAGGACGTGAAGGAGAAGATGTTCAACCCCTTCTTCACCACCAAACCGGCCGGCGAGGGCACCGGGCTTGGCCTGTCCATGAGCCACGACATCGTGGTGAAACAGCACGGTGGCACGATCGACGTGAGCACCGAGCCCGGTGTATTCACCGAATTCATCATCACCCTGCCGCGCGCAATGGCGGCAGGCGGACCTTCCGGAGGCAAGACGTGAGCGTTTACATACTGGTTGTCGATGACGAACCCGATGTCGAGGCGCTGTTCCGGCAGCAATTCCGGCGCGACCTGCGGTCCGGCCGTTTCCAGATGGAATTCGCACCCTCTGCGCCCGATGCGCTGAAGCGCGCCGCCGAGGTGCGCGACCCCTCGCTGATCCTGATCCTGTCCGACATCAACATGCCCGGCATGAGCGGGCTCGACATGCTGCCCAAGGTGCGCGCCGAGCGCCCGGACGTTCCCGTCATCATGATCACGGCCTACGGCGATGCCGAGACGCGGCGCAAGGCGATCGAGCGGGGCGCCACCGGGCTCCTCACCAAGCCGATCGACTTCGAGCTGCTGCGCCAGCAGATCGATACCAGGCTCGAGCAGGCGGCATGACACCGACCATCCTTTTCGTCGACGATGAGCCCGATCTCGAGGCCCTGATCCTGCAGAAATTCCGCAGGCAGATCCGTGACGGGCTCGTCGCCATCATGTTCGCGCGCGATGGCCTCGAGGCGCTGGAGTCGATCGAGCAGAATCCGCATGTCGACATGGTGGTCTCGGACATCAACATGCCCAGGATGGACGGGCTGTCGCTGTTGCAGAAGCTGCAGGAAGCCGAGGATAAAAAGTCGACCATCATCGTGTCCGCCTATGGCGACATGAGCAACATCCGCACCGCCATGAACCGCGGCGCGTTCGATTTTCTCACCAAGCCGATCGACTTCGCCGACCTGGAAACCACGATCGAGAAGACCCTTCGCCACATCGAGATGCTGCGCGAGGTGCGGCGCCGTCAGGCGGAGGCCGAGCGGGCCCACGCCGCGCTGTCGCGCCACTTCTCGCCCGAGCTCGCCAAGCGTCTGGCGGAAGGCAGCAACGGCGAGGGGATCGAGGTCCGGTGGCGAGATGTCGCCGTCATCTTCACTGATATCACGGGTTTCACGTCGTTGGTCGAAAGCGCGCCGCCGGAGACACTGGGCGCGCTCCTCAATGAATATGTCGGCGGAATGACCGAGATTGTCTTCGCGCATGACGGGACCGTTGCAAAGATCATCGGCGATGCGATCCAGGTTCTGTTCAACGCGCCCGGCGACCAGCCCGATTATGCGACGCGTGCGGTCGCGTGCGCTCACGACTTGGACGCCTGGGCACAGGAGTTTTGTGCGCGCCAGAAGGCCAAGGGCGTGAATTTCGGCACCACCCGCATCGGCATCCACGCCGGCTCCGCGCTCGTCGGCAATTTCGGCGGCAATCGTTTCTTCGACTACACCGCCTATGGCGATACCATCAACACGGCGGCGCGGCTGGAGGCCGCCAACAAGCAGCTGGGCACGCGCATCTGCGTCAGCTCCAGCGTCGCTGAGGCGGCGGCAGATTTTCAGGGACGTCCCGTCGGTGATCTGATGCTGCGCGGACGCAGCGAACCGCTGCGCGCGTTCGAGCCGCTGCCACAGGATAGATTTGGCGCGCCCGCGACGGCGCAATATGTCGAGGCGTTTGCCAAGCTCGAGGCGGGCGATGCCGCCGCGATGCCGGCCTTTGCCGCGCTGGTCGGGATGCACGCCGATGACCCGCTCGCCGGCTTTCATTTGAGGCGCCTGCTCAACGGCGCCAAGGGCATTCGCATCCAACTGGATTAGGGCTCGACATGGTCAGTGAATTCTCCGCCGGCAATTACCGGTTCATTCCCTCCGTGTTCCAGTATTCGGCGGGTGCGGCCGCCGATGACGGCTATGAGATCGAGCGTGTCAGGTTCGATCGTCTGGTGCCGCTGGCCGAAGGGTTTGCGCTGGCCGCAAGGTACATCCAGGCCGCAGGGCGTCCGCTGACGGCTTTCTGTGCCTGCGAGCTTCGCTCGCCGGCGGCCTTCAGCGAAGAAGGCTTTCGCGCCTTCAACCTGCACTATGTGAAGACGCTGTCGGAATGGGGCATCTTCGACGGCACCACCAATCCGGTGGCGCGGAGCAATGTCTGTCCGGAGATCGATCCGCCCGCGGAGCCGTCCTTCTACGCGTTCTCGTTCACGCGTCCGACCGATGCGAAGGCGCCATCCTTCGTGATCGCCGGCGGCGCTGAGGCACGCGAGGGCAGCGGCACCTATGTCGAGCGCACGGTGCGCTACCGCGACCTCAGTCCGGACGGCCTCCGCGAGAAGGTGCGCTTCACGACGACGTCGCAGATGGAGAACCGGATGACGGCGTTCGGCTTCGGCTGGAAGGACACCACCGGCGTGCAGGCCTATTCCGTGCACGACTTCCACCATGTGCTGGTCGATGAACTGGTGCGGCGCGGTGCATTGCGCTCGGGGCTCACCTGGCACTTCGCGCGGCCGCCGGTGGTGGACCTCGAATATGAGATGGATTGCCGGCGCGTGATGCGGGAGGTGGTGATCTGATCCGTCAACGGTCGTTCTTCACCTCTCCCCTACGGGGAGAGGTGAGAGCCGACGTCCGACCGTCATTCAACGCTGCCGGGGGTCCAGCGCGTCGCGCAGGCCGTCGCCGAGCAGGTTCAGCGACAGGACCACGAGGAAGATCGCAAGCCCCGGCCAGATCGCCATCCAGGGCGCCTGGGTCAGGAAGCGTTGGGCGGCATTGAGCATGCTGCCCCAGGACGGCGACGGTGGCTGTTGGCCGAGCCCCAGGAATGACAGGGCGGCTTCCGCGATGATCGCCGCGGCGATCGAGAGCGTCGCCTGCACCAGCAGCGCGGGCAGGATGTTCGGCAGGATGTGCGTGACCGCAATCCGCCAGGGCGGATTGCCGAGCGCGCGAGCCGCCTCGACATAGTCTTCCGCCTTGACGCTCAGCACCTGGCCGCGGGTGAGGCGGATGAACACCGGCGTTGCCGAGATGCCAATCGCGATCATGGCATTGCCGAGACTGGGGCCGAGGAATGCCGCCAGCGCAATTGCCAGGATCAGGAACGGACAGGCGAGCATTGCATCGGTGATACGGCTGATCAGCGCATCGACGAACCCGCCCCGATAGCCGGAGAGAAGGCCGAGCGGGACGCCGATGCCCAGCGCGATCGCGACCGAGATCAGGCCGGCCAGCAGCGAGGCGCGCGCGCCGTAGATCACGCGGCTCAGGATGTCGCGGCCGAGTTCGTCGGTGCCGAACCAGTGTGCTGGGGTGGGCGGTTTGCGCACCAGGCTCCAGCTCGTCGCGATCGGGTCATAGGGCACGAGCAGGGGCGCCAGCAGCGCCAGCAGGATGAAAACGGTGAGGACCACGAGGCCCGCAACAGCCGCCTTGCGCTTGAACAAGCGGCGCCGCGCCCGGCGCGCCGGGCTGTCCAGTTCGCCGGCATCAATGACGGGCGGGGCCGCGAGCACGGCGTCGGTCATGGCCTAGCCTCTCAGCCGCGGATTGACGAGGATATAGGCGACGTCGGCAACCAGGTTGAGCGTGATATAGACCGTGGCTGTTACCAGCACCACGCCCTGCACCACGGCATAGTCGCGGTTGAACACGGCATCCACGATCAGCTTGCCGAAGCCGGGAATGGAGAAGATCTGCTCGGTCAGCACCGCGCCTGACAGCAGCGTGCCGAGCTCGAGCGCGCCGAGCGTGATGATCGGCGTCAACGCATTGCGCATGGCGTGCTTCAGGATGACCGAGCGCTCGGAGAGACCTTTGGCGCGCGCCGTGCGGACATAGTCGCTTTCCAGCACCTGCAGCATGGCGCTGCGGGTATGTCGCATCAGAACCGCGGAAATCGCGTTGCCGAGCACGAAGGCCGGCATGATCGTGGCGGCCAGGCTCGCGCGCCAGTTTTCGGTGAGCGGCACATAGCCCGAGGCCGGCAGCCAGCCGAGCTCGATCGAGAACAGGAAGATCAGCAGGATGCCAAGCCAGAAATTCGGCGTCGAGATCCCCCACAGCGCGAAGAAATTGGCGCCATAGTCCCACGCCGTTCCCTTCTTCACGGCCGCAACGATGCCTGCGGGAATGCCGATCAGGAATGCGATGATGATCGCCATGGCGCCGAGCTGCAGCGTGACCGGCAGCTTCTGCGCGATCAGCTCGCGCACCGGCATCTTGTTGCGCAGGGACTCGCCGAAATCGCCGACAAGGACGCCCTTGATCCAGTAGGCGTATTGCACGGGAATTGGCTGATCGAGCCGGTACTGGTGCCGGATCTGCTCGATGACGGCCGGATCACGCTCTTCGCCCGCCATCACCAGCGCAGGATCGCCCGGTAGCAGTTGTTGCAGCGAGAAGATCAGCACCGACACGAAGAACAGTGTCGGTACGATCTGCACAAGCCGGCGAGCGAGGAAGTTCAGCATCCGCTGGGCTTCACTTCAACTTGAGGCCGATGACGCGGACGAGGCCGTCGGGCATCTGCTTGTAGCCTTCGAGCTTCGTGGTGTGCGCGATGATGATCCGGCGGTGATAGAGGTAGAGGATCGGCTCCTCGTCCTGGGCGAGCTTTGCGACCGTTTCGTAGCTGGCCTTGCGCTTGGCGGGGTCGGTGACGAGACGGGCGTCATCGAGCGCCTTGTCTGCCTGCGGATTGCTCCAGGCGCTGTAGTTCTGCGGCGCGTCGGTGTGCAGGAAGATGTAGCTGTTGCCGTCGGGATCGACGCGGCCACTCCAGGCCAGCATATAGGCCTGATAATCTCCGGCTTCAGCCTGCTTCAATCCGGTCGCGAATTCGGTGACCCGGATCTTCAAGTCGAAGCCGGCTTCCGCGGCCATCGACTGGATCACTTGCGCCGGCGTCTCCGTCTCCGCTCCCTTCGGCACCAGGAAGTCGACGCTGACCGGCGGCTTCACGCCGGCTTCCTTCAACAGCGCCTTGGCCTTCTCCAGGTCGCGGGCACGAACCGGAAGGGCTTTTTGATAGTAGGGATGATCAGGGGGGACCCATTGATTGCCGACCTGGAACTCGCCGTTGAACACGACCTGGTTGATCGCCTCCCGGTCAATGGCCAGGTCGAGCGCCTGCCGCACCTTGGCGGATTGGCTCAGCGGCCCCTTGGCCTTGTCCTTGCCGATATTGAGCGTGACACCTTGATAGCCGAGCTCGATGGCCGTGGCGACCTTCAGCCGTGAATCCGCGCGCACGTCCTTGAGGTCGGTGGCGAGCACGCGCTCGATCAGATCGAGGCCGCCGGATTTCAGGTTCGCCAGCCGCACGGTGGCATCGACGATCGGCTGGAACACGATCTTGTCGATGAACACGTTGTCCTTGTTCCAGTAGTCGGCGAACTTCTCGAACACGATGCGATCCTGCTGCACGCGCTCGACGAATTTATAGGGGCCGGCGCAGACCGGGTGCAGGCCGAACTTGTCGCCGGCTTCCCTGGCGGCCTTCGGCGACACCATCATGCCGGCGCGGTCGGTGAGCTGGGCGAGCAGGGGCGAGAACGGTGATTTCAGCACCAGCTTGATGGTAAGCGGGTCGACGATTTCGATGTGGTCAACCGAGGCGAGCTCCGGCTTGCGGAACGAGCCCGACAGGGTCAGATGCCGCTCCAGCGAGAATTTGGCGGCCTCCGCGTCGAACGGCTCGCCGTCGTGGAATTTCACGCCGGGCCGAAGCTTGACGACGAGGCCCTTGCCGTCATCGACCGTCTCGCTCGACAGCGCGAGCTGCGGCACGATGTTCAGCTTCTCGTCGATGTCGAACAGCTTGTCGCAGAACGCGGCGAACACGATGCGACCGACATAGGTGCGCGCCATGGTGGGATCGAGAATGTCGGGATCCTCGGCAAGGCCGATGCGCAGCGCGGTCTGGGCCTGGGCGGCGCCAAGCGACAGCAGGACGGCAGCCGCCGTTGCGGTGAGGCGAAACATCTTCATCGGACAATCCCCATTGCTTCGGCTACGTCGTTGGTGGGCTTGCACTCTGTATACCAACACCAGGGCCGGCCGCGCCTTCCGTCTTTCGGCTGAAAGCCGCAACTAATTTTGCCAGTGCCGGCGAAAATCCGGCCGTTGCGGGCAGAATGGTGTCGGCCGGGGGCAGCTCGCTGACGCGATGGCAGGCGGCGGCGTGGCCTGCGCTGTCGGACACCAGCGCCGGCGCCTCGGCGCGGCAGCGGTCGATCACGAAGGGGCAGCGGGTGTGGAAGCGACAGCCGGCCGGCGGATTGAGCGCGCTCGGGATCTCGCCTTGCAGCACGACCCGCGCCCGCTTGGCGTGAGGCTGGGGCAGCGGGATCGCCGACAGCAGCGCGCGGCTGTAGGGGTGGCGGGGCTCTGCGAACAGCTCGCCCGCGTCCGCCGTTTCGACGATCTGGCCGAGATTCATCACCGCCACGCGATCGGCGATGTGCTTGACCACAGCGAGGTCGTGCGAGACGAAGATGTAGGCGAGGCCAAGCCGATCCTGGAGCTCGCGCAGCAGGTTCAGGATCTGCGAGCGGATCGAGACGTCGAGTGCGGAGACCGGCTCGTCGCAGATGACCAGCTTCGGCTCGACCGCGAGTGCGCGGGCGATGGCGATGCGCTGGCGCTGGCCGCCGGAGAACTCGTGCGGATAGCGCCGCGCCAGACGCGGCTCCAGGCCGACCAGCCGCAGGATGTCCGCGACGCGCTCGCGCCGCTGCGCCGGCGGCACGAGATCGTGCAGCGCGAGTGGCTCGGTCAGGATCTGCGCAACCGTCATGCGCGGATTGAGCGAGGCGTAAGGGTCCTGGAAGATGATCTGCGCCTCGCGGCGGAATTTGCGCAGCGCAGCCGCATCGAGCGACAGCAAGTCGCGGCCGTCAAAACGCACCGTGCCCGCATCCGGCTCGATCAGCCGCAGGATCAGCCGGCTGACCGTGGATTTGCCGCAACCGGATTCGCCGACCAGCGCAAGCGTCTTGCCGGCTTGAAGCGAGAAGGACACGCCATCGACGGCTTTGACATGCGCGCGCACCCGGCCGAACAGCGAGCGTTCGGCGACGAAATGCTTGACCAGGCCCTCGACCTCGAGCAGCGCCATCACGAGACCAGACGTTCGAGCGGCGCGCGGATGCAGCGCGAGAGGTGGCCGGGGCTGACCTCCACCAGCGGCGGTGGCGCCTTGGCGCAGGCCTCCAGCGCGAACGGACAGCGCGCGGCGAAGCGGCAGCCGGCGGGCGGCTGCGCCATGTTCGGAACCATGCCTTCGATCGTCGCCAGCTGCTCGGCGCGATGGTCGAGCCGCGGGATCGAGCCGAGCAAGCCGACCGTATAAGGGTGCTGCGGGGCGGCGAACAGTTCGTCCACCGCCGCGCGCTCGACGATCTCGCCGGCATACATGACCGCGACCTCGTCGCAGACTTCGGCGACGACGCCGAGATCGTGGGTGATCAGGATGATGGCGGCACCGCTCGCGGCTTTCAGTTCGCGCATCAGCTCCAGGATCTGCGCCTGCAGCGTGACGTCGAGCGCCGTAGTCGGCTCGTCCGCGATCAGCAGCCGCGGATCGCAGGCGAGCGCCATTGCGATCATCACGCGCTGGCGCATGCCGCCGGAGAGCTTGTGCGGATATTCGTCGATCCGCCGCTCCGGCGAGGGGATATGGACGCGGCGGAGCAACTCGATGGCACGCTCGCGCGCGCTCTTCCTCGGGCCGCCGCGATGGCGCAGGATCGTCTCGATGATCTGGTCGCCGATCGTGAAGCTCGGATTGAGCGAGGTCATCGGCTCCTGAAAGATCATGGCGAGCCGATTGCCGCGCAGATCGCGCAGCGTCTGGTCGGGCGTCTTCAACAGGTCAAAACCGTCGAAGCGGATCGCGCCCGATATCTCCGTCGTCTGCTTCGGCAGCAGACCCATGATCGCGAGCGACGTCACGCTCTTGCCGCAGCCGGATTCGCCGACCAGGCCGAGCGTCGCGCCATTGGCGACGCTCAGATCAACGCTGTCGACGGCATGGGTGACGCGGCCGTCGTCGCCGTGGAAGCGTATGCGCAGGTCGCGGATCTCGATGAGAGGGCTCGCGCTCATGCCTGCCTCGCCCGCGCCGCAGCGATGCTGGCGTCGATGGCTCTGCGATCGGTGTTGCCGGCCGGGTTCTGCCGTGTCGGCATGGACGGGCGGAAGTGGACCCAGAGCTCATGGCTCACCTTCTCGAGCCGCTCGAGCTCGCCGAGCGGGTCGGGATGGTCGTCGGCGCGGATGTCCAGCGCCGGCCATTCCTCCTCGCCGTGGATCAGCAGCGCCGCAGATTGCTTGCCGCGCTTGTCGCCGCCGGCAGCTTCGCCGGCACGCATGGCCGCGAGCAGCCGGCGCGGGAAGGGCAGACTGTCATTGGCGATGTAGGTCTTTGCGGTTTCGGCGAGCACGTCGGCGCCCGCCAGCATGTTGCCTGCGATCGAAAAACTGCTGCCGGCAATGTGCCCGCACCAGTCGACGCAGTCCCGCCCCGTGTGCGCGGCGATCGCGCCGCCCGCATCCACGATGTGGACCTGTCGGCTCTCGCGGCCGTTGTCGGTCGCAAGCAGCGTAGCGAGAACATCGTGGGCGTTCAGGCCTTCACGCAACAGCTTGAGGCCGTCGATGCCGTAATAGGGATTGACGAAGGCCTGGGTCGCGATCGCGCCGAGGCCGGCGGCGATATAGGGTACGCGCGCGCCAACCGCGAAAAAGCGGGTCGCAACGGCGATGCCGAACTGACCGGTGGCAGGATCGCGCGCGATGATCGACCAGGTCATGTGTTGCCTTCAGCGTCCCGCCGCGTAACCCTGCATGCCGCGCGGATTCGCGGCGGCACGCCGGCGAACACCGACGCGCGAGGCTGCGGTGAGGCGGCCCTCCGACCAGTCGGGGCCGACCTCGACGATGTGCCCGCGCTCGCGCAAATTCTCGATCGTTGCTTTCGGCACGCGGTTCTCGACCACGAGCACGCCGGGGCGCGCGGTGCGCGGCCAGAAAGAGATGGGGAAATGCTCGGAGTGCCAGGCCGGCGCGTCTATCGCTTCCTGCAGATTGAGCTTGCAATGGACGTGGCGCAGGAAGAACTGCGTGATCCACTGGTCCTGCTGGTCGCCGCCGGGCGAGCCCCAGGCCAGATATGGCTCGCCGTCGCGCAGCGCCATGGTCGGCGACAACGTCGTGCGCGGCCGCTTGCCGGGCGCGAGCGAGCTCGGTTGGTTCTCCTCCAGATCGAACATCTGCGCGCGGCTGCCGAGGCAGAAGCCGAGTTCGGGAATGACAGGCGAGGATTGCAGCCAACCGCCTGATGGTGTCGACGAGATCATGTTGCCGGCCTTGTCGATGATATCGAAATGCACGGTGTCGCCGCGCACTTCGCCGAAGCGGCCAACGGTCGGCTCGCCGGCACCGAGCGCGCCGACGGCTTCGCGCTGGCCTTCGGCGCGGCGCAGCTTGACGACGCCGCCACGGCCCTCGATCGCGCCGGGCCGGAGATCGAGCGAAGCCTTGTCGGTGACGAGCTTACGGCGCTCGTCGTTATAGGCATCCGACAGCAGCGTCCCGATCGGGATGTCGGAGAACTTGGGATCGCCGTAGAATTTTTCGCGATCGGCGAAGGCGAGCTTGGCGCATTCGATCTGGAGATGGATGAACTCCGGCCCGGTCGGGTCGAGCCCATCGAGCGCGAAGCCCTTCAAAAGTGCGAGCTGTTGCAGCGTTACCGGGCCCTGGCTCCAGACGCCGGCCTTGCAGACGGTGTAGCGGCCGTAATCGTAGGTGAGTGGCGCCTCGATCGTCGGCTGCCAGCGCGCCATATCGTCGGCGGTGAGCACGCCGCGATGCGGAGAGCCGCTGACGTCCATGACCTCTTGTGTGCGGCAGAATTTGTCGATGGCTTCGGCAACGAAGCCCTGCGACCAGGCTTTGCGTGCGCGCTCAATTTCGGCGTCGCGGCCGCCACCGCCGCTTTCGGCTTCTTTCAAGATCCGGGTGTAGGTCGCGGCGAGCGTTGTGTTGGTGAAGATCGTGCCGGGCTTCGGCACTTCGCCGTTCGGCAGGTAGACCGCGGCGGAGGTCGGCCAGTGCTTCCGGAACAATTGTTCGACGGTCTGGATCGTGGCGCAGGCGCGCTCGACCAGCGGGTAGCCGTCGCGGGCATAGGAGATCGCGGGCTCGAGCACGTCGCGCACGCGCATCGTTCCGTAGTCGCGCAGCAGCATCATCCAGGATTCGAACGTGCCGGGAACGCAGGCAGCTAACAGGCCGGTGCCGGGCACCATGTCGAGGCCTTCACTCTTGTAATGTGCGATGGTGGCGCGTGCAGGGGCCGGTCCCTGGCCGCAGATCACCTCGGTGCGGCCACGCTTCACATCATGCACGATGACGGGAACGTCGCCGCCGGGGCCGTTGAGATGCGGCTCGACCACCTGAAGCGTGAAGGCAGTCGCGACGCCGGCATCAAACGCGTTGCCGCCCTTTTCCAGGATGGCCATGCCGACGGCAGTCGCGATCCAGTGCGTTGACGCGACGACCCCGAACGTGCCTTCGATCTCGGGGCGCGTCGTGAAGGGATCCGGATTGACAATGCTGGCCATGGGCTACCTCGTTTGCGGCGCGCGCAATTGATCACATCAGGCGCTGGGATGCCAAATGCACAGGCCGCATGGCACGCGCGCGTTAGGCCGGGACCGGCGCGGTGTTAACGGCATGGCAGGCGACGCCGTCGATCAGATCAGGAACGTCCTTGCGGCAGAGCTCGAACGCCAGCGGACAGCGTGGATTGAAGGCGCAGCCGGGCGGCGGATTGATCGGGTTCGGGATCTCTCCCTTGACCGGAATGCGCTGACGGCCGCTCATGGCAAGGTCAGGCACGGCGCCGAGCAGCATTTTGGTATAGGGCATGCGCGGATTGGCGAACAGCTCGCGCCCCTCCGCGATCTCGACGATGCGGCCGAGATACATCACGCCGACCCGGCTCGCCATGTGCCTGACCACGGCGAGGTTGTGGCTGATGAACATGTAGGTCAGGCCGAACTTGTCCTGGAGGTCGCGCATCAGGTTCAGGATCTGCGCCTGCACGGACACGTCGAGGGCGGAGGTCGGCTCGTCACAGACGATGAATTCCGCGTCGGAGGCAAGTGCGCGCGCGATGGCGATGCGCTGGCGCTGGCCGCCCGAGAATTCATGCGGGAATTTCAGCCGGTCGTCGGGATGCAGGCCGACGAGGCTGAGCAGCTCGCCAACGCGGGCCTGGATGTCGCGTTCACCCTGGATCAGGTCGAAGGCGCGGATCGGCTCGGAGATGATGGCGTCGACGCGAAAGCGCGGGTTCAGGCTCGCATAGGGGTCCTGGAAGATCATCTGGATGCGGCGGCGCAGTTTGCGTCGCGCCGTCGCCTGCCGCGGGTCGGCCATCGCAATGCCGTCGATCAGCACGTCGCCGGAGCTCGGCGGTAACAGGCCGACCACCATCCGCGCCACCGTGGTCTTGCCCGAGCCGGACTCGCCGACCAACGCAAAGGTCTCGCCCTTCCTGATGTCGAAGGTGACGCCGTCGACAGCCTTGAGATATTCGAGCTGGCCACCCTCGAGCACACGGTTGAGCCATGGCTTCGAGACGTCGAAGACGCGGCGCAGATTTGTGGCCTGGACGAAGGGGGTGCTCATGCCGCGCTCTCCGCCGGGGCGGTGTCATAGAGGTGGCAGGCAACGGATTGTGTGCCGCGCGGCAATGGCTCCGGCCGGTCGACGCGGCAGCGATCGAACGCAGATCCGCAGCGCGGGTTGAACGAGCAGCCGCGCGGGATTGCCGAGAGCCGCGGCATCGAGCCGGGAATCTGCACCAGGCGCTTGTCCTCGCCGGCAAGCGTCGGGATCGCGCCCATCAGGCCCTTGGCGTAGGGATGGAGCGGATTCCTCACGACGTCCTGCACAGGACCGATCTCGGCGACGCGGCCGGCATACATCACCGCGACGCGGTCCGAGGTTTCGGCGATGACGCCCATATCGTGGGTGACCAGCATCACGGCAGTGCCATGGTCGCGACCGAGCCGTTTGATCAGCGAGATGATCTGCGCCTGCACGGAGACGTCGAGCGCGGTGGTCGGCTCGTCCGCGATGATCAACTCCGGCTCGGCGCAGATTGCGAGCGCAATCACGACGCGTTGGCGCATGCCGCCGGAGAATTCGTGGGGATAACCGTCGATGCGCTTGTCCGGCGCAGGGATGCCGACTTCGGCGAGCAGGTCGATGGCGCGGCGGCGGGCCGCAGTCTCGGATAGATTGAGATGAGTGCGGATCGTCTCGATGATCTGGTCGCCGACCTTGTAGAGCGGATTGAGCGAGGTGAGGGGATCCTGGAAGATCATGCCGATGCGCTTGCCGCGGACACGGCGCATCTCTTCCGGCGGCAGATTGTCGATGCGCAGGCCCGAGAGGCGAATCTCGCCGCCGGAGATGCGACCAGGCGGATCGATCAGGCCGATCACCGAAAGGCCGGTCACGGATTTGCCGGCGCCGGATTCGCCGACCACACCGAGCACCTCGCCCTTGGCGATGTCGAATGAGACGCCGTCGATGGCGCGCAGCGTGCCGCGACGGGAGGCGAACTCGACCTGAAGATTGCGGACGGAGAGAACGGGTTCGGTCATGAACGCTGCATACTCATCGAAGTTTCGGGTTGAGGGCGTCGCGCAGCCAGTCGCCGAGCAGGTTGATGGACAGGATCAACGCCGCGAGTGCGATGCCGGGGAATGCGACGATCCACCATTCGCCTGCGAACAGATAGCCGTTGCCGATGCGGATCAGCGTGCCGAGCGACGGCATGGTCTCGGGCATGCCCGATCCCAGGAACGACAGCGTTGCCTCGGTGATGATGGCGAGCGCGAGGTTGATGGTGGCGATCACGAGGATCGGCCCCGTAGTGTTCGGCAGCACGTGGCGGAGCATGATCACGGGGGCAGGCAGGCCGATCAGTTGCGCGGCCGCGACATAATCCTTGTTCTTCTCGATCATGACCGAGCCGCGCACCGTGCGCGCGTACTGCACCCAAAAACTCAGGCCGATCGCAAAGACCAGGACCGCCAACATGCTCATTTCGTCGAGCTTGTTGCCAAAGACCGATTTGGCGATGCCGTTGATCAGCAGCGCGATCAGGATGGCCGGAAAGGACAGTTGCACATCGGCGATGCGCATGATCAGCCCGTCGACGGCGCCGCCGAAATAGCCGGCCGTCAGCCCGAGCAGGATGCCGAGCGCGCCGGACAAGACCACGCCGAGGACACCGACGAGCAGCGAGATGCGCAGGCCGTAGAGGATCGCGGACAGCACGTCGCGGCCCTGCTCGTCGGTGCCGAGCAGGAACGGGCTTTGGCCATCCGCGGTCCAGAGCGGCGAGATGCGCGAATTCATCAGCTGGAGCTGCGCCGGGTCGAACGGATTTTGCACCGAGAACACCGGGGCGAAGATCGCGATCAGGAAGAACAGCAGCGTCACCGCAGCCGCGATCATGGTGATCTTGGAGCGGCGGAACGAATAGAACAGGTCGCTGTCGAGCGCGCGCTTGAACCAGCCGGGTGCGGCCGCAGCGCGCTTCTCAACCTCATGCGGAACGACGGCCTCGCTCATCTCAATGTGCCCGGCTGACCGTCGAACGCAGTCGCGGGTCGACGATGGTGTAGAGGATATCAACCACGAGATTGATGGTGACGAAAATCAGGGAGACCATCATCAGGTAGGCCGCCATGATCGGGATATCGACGTTCTGAACGGCTTGCACGAACAGGAGTCCCATGCCGGGCCACTGGAACACGGTCTCGGTGATGATCGCGAAAGCGATCACCGAGCCAAATTGCAGGCCTGCGACGGTGATGACCGGAACCATGGTGTTGCGCAGCGCGTGACCGAAATGGATCGCCCGCGTGGTCAGACCGCGGGCGCGGGCGAAGCGGATATAGTCGGTCCGCATCACCTCCAGCATCTCGGCACGGACGAGTCGCATGATCAGCGTCATCTGGAACAGACCGAGCGTGATCGAAGGCATGATCAGCGCCTTCAGGCCCGACAGGGTGAGGAGGCCCGTGGTCCACCAGCCGATATGCACGACGTCGCCGCGACCGAACGAGGGCAGCCAGCCGAGGGTGACCGAGAACAGGTAGATCATGAGAACGCCGATCAGGAAGGTCGGCAGCGAGATGCCGATCAGCGAGACGGCCTGGAATATATGGGCGAGCCAGCTGTCACGGCGAAGCGCCGAATAGACTCCCATCAAGATGCCGCTGACCATCGCGAAGATGGTGGCGCAGATCGCAAGCTCCAGCGTCGCGGGCATCCGCTCCACCAGCAGATTGGTGACAGGCAGGCGGAACTGGTAGGAGACGCCGAACTTGAACTGTGCAGCGTTGCCGATATAGCGGCCGAACTGCACGATCACGGGATCGTCGAGGCCGAGCGATTTGCGGATCGCGGCGCGCTCGGCGCCGGACGTGTCCATCCCGACCATCTGGTTCACGGGATCGCCGGCGAAGCGGAACATCGAGAACGCGATGATCCCGACGGCGATCATGACGCCAATGGCCTGGATGGCCCGGCGCAGTGTGAAAGCGAGCATCTGTTCCTTTCACATCTCTTCAGCGGCACGCATCATTGCGTTAGCCCGAAACAGCAAGTCCCGGAAGCCAGGTCTTGGAAGTATTGGCTTCCGGGACTCACAGATGTCGACACCTATTCGTCCTGCTTGGTTGCCCAGTAGAGCATGACCATGTTGTCCGCACGCTGGGTCAGCTTCACCTTCTTCGACACGCCCCAGGCGATGGCCTGCTGGTGCAGCGGGACATAGGCCCAGTCCTTCATCGAGATATCGAAAGCCTGCTTGATCAGGAGATCGCGCTTGGTCGTGTCGGGTTCCACGAGGATCTTGTCGGCGAGCTCGTCGAACTGCTTGTTGCAGTAGCCGGCGAGATTGGCCTCGCCGCGGTTCGGATCCTTGGGATCGTCCCGGCAGCCCATGATGTCGTGCAGCACGTTATGGGCGTCGAGCGTATCCGGGGTCCAGCCCAGCATGAACAGCGAAGTCTTGTAGCCGCCGGGCTTCAGCACCTTGGCGAAATACTGGGCCTTCGGTTGCGCCAGCAGATCCACCTTGATGTTGATGCGGGCGAGCATGCCGACGATCGCCTGGCAGATCGCAGCGTCATTGACGTAGCGATCGTTCGGGCAGTCCATCGTTACCTCGAAACCATCAGGATAGCCGGCGTCCGCCAGAAGCTTCTTGGCGGCGTCGGGATCGAGCTTCGGCCGGGTGAAGTCCTTCGAGAACGGAAAGATCTCCGGTGCGACCATCAATGCGGACGGTGTGGAGAGCCCGCGCATGACGCGATTCTTGATCAGATCGACGTCGATCGCCCGGTAGACGGCTTCACGGACGCGGACGTCCTTGAACGGATTCTTGCCCTTGACGTTGGAGTACAACAGTTCGTCACGCGCCTGATCCATGCCGACGAAGATGGTGCGGAGTTCAGGTCCCGCCAGCACGGTGGCGTTGGGGCTTGCTTTGACGCGCTCGATGTCCTGGACCGGAACCGGCTCGATCACGTCAACCTCGCCGGACAACAGCGCCGCGACACGCGTGGCGGGGTTTGCGATCGGCGTGAAGACGATCTCCTTCAGATTGTGCTCCGGCTTGCGCCACCAGTTGGGATTGGCCTTGAAGACGGTCTTCACGCCCGGCTGATGGCTTTCGATGGTAAAGGCGCCGGTGCCGTTTTCATGAAGCGACGCGTAGCTTGGGGTCGTCGCGGCCGCGGGCGTCGGTGCCACCGCATCGTTGGCCTCTGCCCATTTCTTGTCCATAATGTACCAGGTCGCCCACAGCGCCGTCAGGATGGGATTGGGCGAGGACAGGACGAAATCGACGGTGTAATCGTCGATCTTGACGACCTTGGCGTCGGCGGGAACGCGGCTCTGGAAATTCGAGCCTTTCGCCCGCACACGGTCGGCCGAGAACACCACATCGTCAGCGGTGAAGGGGTCGCCATTGTGGAATTTCACGTCCTTGCGCAGGTGAAAGCGCCAGCGTGTCGGCTCCGGTGTCTCCCAGCTTTCGGCGAGCGCCGGGATGATCTTCAGGTCCTTGCCGCGGGCAACCAGGCCCTCATAGACATGACCGAGATGCGCACTGGTGGTCGATTCGTTCAGCGTGTAGGGGTCGAGCGATTTCAGCTCACCCTGGTTGGCGTAGCGCAGCGTCTGGCTCGATGCCGGCGACACCGCCAACGCAAGCGCACCGGCGAGCGTCGCCGCAAACAGACTTTGTCCGACTGACATTCTTGACCCTCTTCACTCGCCCCGACCGTCATTTTTGATTGTTCGGCGGGGCCGATCGATCCATGTTGCCCAGAGTTCTCGACCCGTGCAAGCGCCATTCCAGCAAGGAACGCGCCAAGTTGCACCGCTGTGCAGCAATGCTGACCAACAATTTAGGGGAGAGAAGCAGGCTGGCGACATTCGACTTTCGGCCCACCGGATAGCGAAAACGGGGGTGGAAAAGGCCCGCCGGCGTCCCCATCCGCGCCCGGCATTTGATTGACCATATCCCTCGATTGCGGAAGCCCGTGTCCGGCCCCAGGTCTCAGGTCGCTTGCGTCGTACGCCATGTCGCGGCGATACTGTGGACGCCGCTCGAATCTCATCCGGAGGGGACATGAAAGTTAACATCGAAATCGACTGCACCCCCCTCGAAGCCCGCCAGTTCTTCGGATTGCCCGATGTGTCGCCGATGCAGACGGCGGTGATGGACAAGCTGCAGCAGCAGGTGTTGAGCAACATCGACAAAGTGTCGCCGGAATCGCTGATCCAGAGCTGGTTCACCTTCGATCCCAAGCTCGCGGAACGGTTTCAGGACATGTTCGTCACCATGGCCGGCCTCGGCGCCCCGCGTAGCGGCGACAAGAAGAAATAATGCCTGATACGCGCGACGGGGCGCCAGGCCCGGGCCGGCTTCGTCCGCCGTCGCTCGGCCTGCTGCTTGCGGAGGCGCGGGGCCTGTTCGAATTCAACGCCAGCGTCCTGCTGTCGCCGCTGCTGCTGCGCGCGCCGAGGGGCGACGGACATCCGGTGCTGGCGCTGCCGGGCTTTCTCGCCAGCGATCTCTCGATGGCGCCGATGCGGCGCTATCTCGGCGAACTCGGCTATGAGGCGCATGCCTGGCGGATGGGCCGCAATCTCGGCGGCCTGGCGCAGATGCGGGAAGCCGTCCGCACACGCCTCGCCGAAATCCACGCCGCGAGCGGACGGAAGGTCAGTCTGGTCGGATGGAGCCTCGGCGGCGTCTACGCCCGCGATCTCGCGCTCCAGGCTCCCGACATGGTCCGCAACGTCATCACGCTCGGCAGCCCCTTTGCCAATGATGTGCGGGCGACCAATGCGACGGCGCTCTACGAGGCGCTGTCCGGTGAGAATGTCGAGGACTTTGCCGAACTGCGCGAGGCGATTGCCGGCGATCTCGAGGTGCCGGCGACGTCGATCTATTCGCGCACCGACGGCGTCGTGAACTGGCGGACCTGCCTGCTGCGCTCCAACGCGCGGGCCGAGAACATCGAGGTGTATTTCGCGAGCCATATCGGGCTCGGGGTGAACGCAGCCGCGTTGTGGGCCGTGGCGGATCGCCTGGCGCAACCGGAGGGGGAGTTCTGGCCATTTGACCGGGCCGGGCCGTTTGCCATTGCATATGCCCCGCCGGAGCGGGCAGTATCGGCCTGACGAGAAGCGCCAAAAGGCGCCCGTCAAATACAAGCGGAGGGAACTATGGCTGACGGTAAGAAGCTGTCGTCGCTGGACGCGTCGTTTCTCTATCTGGAAACGCCTGAGATGCCGATGCATGTCGGCAGCATGGCGATCTTTCGTCTGCCCGACGACTACAAGGGCGACTTCTTCGAAGACTTCAAGGCGATGATCGTCTCGCGGCTCCACATCGCGCCGATTCTGAAAGCGCGCCTCGAGAAGGCGCCGCTCGACATCGATCATCCTACCTGGGTCGAGGACGATCAGTTCGATATCGACCGTCACATCTTCCGCGCCAGTCTGCCGGCACCGCGCGATCGGGCCACGCTCGAACGCATCGTCGGTTGGATGCATGCCAAGCTGCTGAACCGCGCCCGCCCGCTCTGGGAGTTCTATGTGTTCGAGGGCATGAAGGACAACGAGGTCGGCCTCTATTCCAAGATGCACCATGCCGCCATCGACGGCGGCGCCGGAGCGGCCTTGACCAACATGATCTACGACATCTCGCCGATCCCGCGACAGGTCGATCCGCCGACGGGCGGTTCCAAGCCCGGGCAGGAGCCGCGCGACATCGCTGCGAACCTTCTGGATTCTTATCAGCAGCTCTTCACCCAGCCGCTCGATGCCTCGGCGGCCGCGAAGAACCTGCAGCTGCCGCGCACCGGCAAGAGCGATATCGGCTCGATCCTGTTCGACAACGCGATGTACCAGATCGAGAGCGCGGTGCGTTTTGCCGGCAATATCCCGACCATGGTGAAGAGCGTCTCCGACGTGCTCGGCAAGATTTCCGATCCGAAGTCGCGCGAGAGCCTTGCCAGCATGGTGTCGCCGCCGACCATGCTCAACAAGACGATTTCGTCGGAGCGCAGCTTTGCCGGCGTGTCGATCTCGCTGTCGCGGGCCAAGGCGCTCGCCAAGCTCGCCGGCGGCAAGCTCAACGACGTGGTGCTGGCGCTCGCCTCCGGCGTGGTCCGCCGCTATCTGCTGCAATACGGCACGCTGCCGGCGAAGTCGCTGACCGCCGCCGTGCCGATCTCGCTGCGCGAGGAGGGCAACACCGAGGCCAATAACCAGGTCTTCGGCATGATCTGCTCGATTGCCACCAACATCGAGGATCCCAAGGCGCGGCTGGAGGCCATCATCGCCCAGTCGACCAGGTCCAAGGAGATGTCGCATCCGCTGCGGGCCTTGATGCCGCAGGTCTCCAACATCTCGATGCTGGGCGCGCCGATCATCGTCCAGATCTTGGCGCTGCTCTACAGTCGCTCCGATCTTTCGGACGTGCTGCCGCCGGCGGCGAACATCACCGTGTCCAACGTGCCGGGCCCGCGGCAGACGCTCTATGCTGCCGGCGCCGAGCTGCTGCACATCTTCCCGGTGTCGATCTCGACGCACGGGCAGGCGCTCAACATCACCGTGCAGAGCTATCGCGACCAGCTCGATTTCGGCTTCATCGTCGGTGCCAACATCATTCCGCATGTGCAGGTGATGTGCGACATGTTGCCGGCGGAGTTTGCCGCGCTCGAAGCGGCCTACGCGCCGCCCGCGGCCGACATCAGGGGCGCGGCCGAATGACAGGCATATTGGGAAATTCGCAATGATCGAAATGCCGCCGCTGAAGTTCGCGAAGACGAACGGAATCCGCATGGGCTATTACGAGGCGGGCCCTGTCACCGACAAACCGCCGGTAGTGCTGTGCCATGGCTGGCCCGAAATCGCATTCTCTTGGCGTCACCAGATCAAGGCGCTCAGCGAGGCCGGCATCCGCGTGATCGCGCCGGACCAGCGCGGCTATGGCGCGACCGACCGGCCCGAGCCGGTCGAAGCCTACGACATGGAGCATTTGACGGGCGATCTCGTCGGGCTGCTCGATCATCTCGAGATCGAGAAGGCGATCTTCGTCGGGCATGACTGGGGCGGCTTCGTCGTCTGGCAGATGCCGCTGCGACATCCGACGCGGGTCGCCGGCGTCGTCGGCGTCAACACGCCGCATTGGGACCGCGCGCCGATGGATCCGATCGCGCTGTTCCGCCAGCGCTTCGGCGACAAGATGTACATCGTCCAGTTCCAGGATCCGGGCCGCGGACCCGACAAGATCTTCAGCAGCCGGGTCGAGCAGACCTTCGACTTGCTGATGCGTGAACCGACGGGAGCGCCGCCGAACAAGCCGACGGAGCCGCCGGTCGCGGGCGTGGGTGCGTCGGCCAAGACCAATCTCGCGATTCCCGACATGGTTGCTGCATATGACGCGAGGTTCGACCCGCGAAAGCCAATCCTGTCGGCGGAGGAAAGAAAGGTGTTCGTCGACACCTTCACGAAAACCGGCTTCACCGGCGGCATCAACTGGTATCGCAATTTCACGCGCAACTGGGAGCGTTCGAAAGGGCTCGATCACCACATCACCGTCCCGTCGCTGATGATCATGGCCGAGAACGACGCGGTGCTGCCGCCGTCGGCGGCGGAGGGCATGGAAAAGCTGGTGGCTGACCTCGAGAAGCATCTGGTGAAGGACAGCGGCCATTGGACGCAGCAGGAGAAGCCGGAAGAGGTCAGCGCCATCCTGATCGAATGGCGCAGAAGGCGGTTTGGCTGACGACGAAGTCGTCGATGTAATATCGACGTCGTTCCGGGGCGGTCCGCTGCACCGAACCCGGAACCTCGAGATTCCGGGTTCGATGCTGCGCATCGCCCCGGAATGACGAATTGGGGGAAGTGTAGTTACATGTCATCGAAGAACCGTCTCGATCCGATTCCGCAGCCGCCGACCAAGCCGGTCGTCGGCAACATGCTGTCGTTGGACTCGGCAGCTCCCGTGCAGCACCTGACGCGGCTCGCCAAGGAGCTGGGTCCGATCTTCTGGCTCGACATGATGGGCTCGCCGATCGTCGTCGTTTCCGGCCATGATCTCGTCGACGAGCTCTCCGACGAAAAGCGCTTCGACAAGACGGTGCGTGGTGCGCTGCGCCGCGTGCGTGCCGTCGGCGGCGACGGGCTGTTCACGGCGGATACCAGCGAGCCGAACTGGAGCAAAGCGCACAACATCCTGCTCCAGCCCTTCGGCAATCGCGCCATGCAATCCTACCATCCGAGCATGGTCGATATCGCCGAGCAGCTCGTCCGGAAATGGGAGCGGCTCAACGCCGACGACGAGATCGACGTGGTCCACGACATGACCGCGCTGACGCTGGACACGATCGGCCTGTGCGGCTTCGACTACCGCTTCAACTCGTTCTACCGGCGCGACTACCATCCGTTCGTCGAGTCGCTGGTGCGCTCGCTCGAAACCATCATGATGACCCGCGGGCTGCCGTTCGAGCAGCTCTGGATGCAGAAGCGCCGCAAGACGCTGAACGAAGACGTCGACTTCATGAACAAGATGGTCGACGAGATCATCGCCGAGCGTCGCAAGAGCGCTGAAGGCATCGACGACAAGAAGGACATGCTCGCCGCGATGATGACTGGCGTCGACCGCGCGACGGGTGAGCAGCTCGACGACGTCAACATCCGCTATCAGATCAACACGTTCTTGATCGCCGGCCACGAGACCACCAGCGGCCTGCTGTCCTGCGCGCTCTATGCGCTGCTCAAGCATCCGGACGTGCTCAAGAAGGCCTACGACGAGGTCGATCGCGTCTTTGGTCCCGACGTCAACGCCAAGCCGACCTACCAGCAGGTGACGCAGCTCACTTACATCACGCAGATCCTGAAAGAGGCGCTGCGGCTGTGGCCGCCGGCGCCTGCGTACGGCATCTCGCCGCTCGGCGACGAGACCATCGGTGGCGGCAAGTACAGGCTCAGGAAGGGCACCTTCACCACGATCCTGGTGACGGCGCTGCATCGGGACCCCAGCGTCTGGGGAGCCAACCCTGATGCCTTCGACCCC
Organism: Bradyrhizobium manausense; assembly: GCF_018129685.1. Classification (GTDB taxonomy): domain Bacteria; phylum Pseudomonadota; class Alphaproteobacteria; order Rhizobiales; family Xanthobacteraceae; genus Bradyrhizobium; species Bradyrhizobium manausense_D. The sequence continues at coordinate 31,163 of NZ_JAFCLG010000024.1, read as the reverse complement.
GAAAATTTCAGCAAGGACGCAGAGGCGAAGCGGCCGATCAATGCCTGGAAGCCGTTTGGTAACGGCCAGCGCGCCTGTATCGGCCGGGGTTTTGCGATGCACGAGGCCGCGCTTGCGCTCGGCATGATCCTCCAGCGCTTCAAGCTGATCGACCACCAGCGCTACCAGATGCACCTGAAGGAAACGCTGACGATGAAGCCTGAGGGCTTCAAGATCAAGGTGCGCCCACGTGCCGATCGCGAGCGCGGCGCTTATGGCGGGCCTGTGGCTGCGACGACTTCGGCGCCAAAGGCACCGCGCCAGCCGACCACGCGGCCCGGCCACAACACGCCGATGCTGGTGCTGTACGGCTCCAATCTCGGCACGGCCGAGGAACTTGCGACGCGCATGGCGGACCTTGCCGAGATCAACGGCTTTGCCGTGCATCTCGGGCCGCTCGATGATTACGTCGGCAGGTTGCCGCAGGAGGGCGGGGTGCTGATTATCTGCGCTTCCTACAACGGCGCGCCGCCGGACAATGCGTCGCAATTCGTCAAGTGGCTCGGTGACGATCTGCCGAAGGATGCTTTTGCGAATGTGCGCTATGCCGTGTTCGGCTGCGGCAACAGCGACTGGGCCGCGACCTATCAGTCGGTGCCGCGCTTCATCGACGAGCAATTGTCCAAGCATGGCGCACGCGCGGTCTATCCGCGCGGCGAGGGTGATGCCCGCAGCGATCTCGATGGCCAGTTCCAGAAATGGTTCCCGGCGGCCGCTCAGGTCGCCACCAGGGAATTCGGCATCGACTGGAACTTTACGCGTACCGCGGAGGACGATCCGCTCTATGCGATCGAGCCGGTGGCCGTGACGGCCGTCAACACCATCGTCGCGCAAGGCGGCGCGGTGGCGATGAAGGTGCTGGCCAACGACGAGCTGCAGAACAAGAGCGGTGCCAATCCGTCGGAGCGCTCGACCCGCCACATCGAGGTGCAGCTGCCGGCAAACGTCACCTACCGCGTCGGCGATCACCTCAGCGTCGTTCCGCGCAACGATCCGACGCTGGTCGATTCTGTCGCCCGCCGCTTCGGCTTCCTGCCGGCCGACCAGATCAGGCTTCAGGTCGCCGAGGGCCGCCGCGCGCAATTGCCGGTTGGCAATGCCGTGTCGGTCGGCCGCCTGCTCAGCGAGTTCGTCGAGTTGCAGCAGGTGGCGACGCGGAAGCAGATCCAGACCATGGCCGAGCACACCCGCTGTCCGGTCACCAGGCCGAAACTGCTGGCATTTGTCGGCGAGGAGGCTGAGCCTCTCGAGCGTTATCGCGGCGAGATTCTGGCGAAACGCAAATCGGTGTTCGACCTGCTGCTCGAGTATCCCGCATGCGAGCTGCCATTCCACGTCTACCTGGAAATGCTCTCGCTGCTGGCGCCTCGTTACTACTCGATATCGTCCTCGCCGTCGGTGGACCCGGCGCGCTGCAGCGTCACGGTCGGCATTGTCGAGGGGCCGGCAGCGTCGGGGCGCGGCACCTACAAAGGCGTCTGCTCGAATTACCTCGCCAACCGCCGCGCAGGCGACACCATCTATGCGACCGTGCGCGAGACCAAGGCCGGCTTCCGGCTGCCGGATGATTCATCGATTCCCATCATCATGATCGGACCGGGTACGGGACTCGCGCCGTTCCGCGGCTTCCTCCAGGAGCGCGCAGCGCGCAAGGCCAAGGGCTCCGCCCTCGGGCCCGCGATGTTGTTCTTCGGCTGCCGCCATCCCGACCAGGATTTTCTCTATGCGGACGAGCTCAGAGCGCTCGCCGCAAGCGGCATCACCGAACTGTTCACCGCGTTCTCGCGGGCGGATGGACCGAAGACCTATGTCCAGCATGTGCTTGCCGCGCAGAAGGACAAGGTCTGGCCGCTGATCGAACGGGGCGCGATCATCTATGTCTGCGGTGACGGCAGCAGGATGGAGCCCGACGTCAAGGCCGCGCTCGTCGCGATCCATCGCGAGAAGAACGGCAGCGATGCGGCTGCCGGCGCGCGCTGGATCGAGGAGATGGGCACGAAGAACCGCTACGTGCTGGACGTGTGGGCGGGCGGGTGACCGCCAGCCCAATCGTGCTAAACGTCAGGCATGATTCCCTGGGAAAAGATCGACACCGCCAAAATCCCCGGCTCCGACGAGGAACTCCGCCTGATGCGGCGGGGCAAGGAGTTTTCCATCAAGCTCGGCACCAACGAGCTGATGAACAATCGCCTGTCGGGTTCCGAGGCCGCGCTCGCGACGCTTGCTGCAAAACAGATCGAGAAAGTGACCAAGCCCGCTGTTCTGATCGGTGGCCTCGGCATGGGCTTTACCTTGCGCGCGGCGCTCGCGGTGCTCGGCAGCAAGGCGAAGATCGTCGTCGCCGAGCTGGTGCCGGCGGTCGTGACCTGGGCGCGCGGCCCGATGGCGGAGGTCTTCGGCGACAGCCTCGACGATGCCAGGGTCAGCATCCGACAGACCGATGTCGGCGACATCATCCGGGCGAAGAGCTCGGTCTTCGACGCTATTTTGCTCGACGTCGACAACGGGCCGGAAGGGCTGACCCGCAAGGGCAATGATGCGCTCTACAGCGCGAGCGGATTGACGGCGGCGAAGGCGGCACTACGGCCAGCCGGCGTGCTGGCCGTGTGGTCGTCGGGACCCAATTCCGCCTTTACCAAGCGTCTCGGTCGCGCCGGCTTCGACGTCAATGAGGTGAATGTTCGCGCCACCGGCCGAGGCGGTGGCGCGCGTCATGTGATCTGGATTGCCAGGAAGAGCTAGAACATCGTGTTGTTGTTGGCCGGATTGTCCGGGATGGGCTGAACGACGTCCCAATGCTCGACGATCTTGCCATTCTCCAGCTTGAAGATGTCGACGATTGCGTTGCCTTTGGTGCCGGGCTCGCGAACCGCGTTGACGTGCAGGATCACGTAGTCGCCGTCCACGAACGAGCGCTTGATCTCGCTGTGCGAGTTCGGGAATTTTTCGCGCAAGAAGCCGATGAACTTTCGGAAACCCTCAGGGCCATCGGCAGCGTTCGGGTTGTGCTGGGTGTAGCGGTCGCCGACATAGGCGAGCGCGCCGTCTGCGTCCTTCTGATTGAGACCCTTCTCGTAGAAGGCCAGCACAGCCTTGCGATTTGCCTCTTCCTGTGCGCTGCCGGCCATCGCGGCGCCGCCGACGAGCGACAGCATGAGGAGGGAAGCGGTAACGATTGCCGCAGACCGGACGATGAGATGCATGTGAGCTCCGAGAGGCCGCAGCCTATGTCTTGCGATTGAGGGGGGCCTGTATAGCCTTGGCGTCGACTGACGTTAAGACAGTCACCGCTGGCTCACATGGTCACTGCGGGGAGACCTCCCGGGTGGTTACGCCGCCTTCGCCGCCGCTCCATGTGCGTGCTTGTCGATCGCAGCAATGATGTCCGGCCAGAACCGCATCGGCAGCGCGTGGCCCATGCCCTCGATCATCAACAGCTTTGCGCCCGGAATTGACTCCGCCGTGTCCTTGCCGCCTTCGGGGCGTACCAGCGGGTCAACCGTGCCGTGAATGACCAGGGTCGGCGTCTTGACGCTATGCAGCCGCTCCTTGCGGCTGCCGGAGGCGAGCACGGCGCGGAGCTGTCGTCCGACGCCTGCCGGATTGAGCCCGCGGGCGAAGACGCGTTCCGCACGGCCGGGGTCGAGCGCTTCCTCTTCCGGAAAGGAACCCGCGCGCAAAACCTTCCAGGTCTCGCCGAAACGGGTGATGAACTCCTCCTTGCCGCGCGGCGGCGGCGCCATCAGCATGGCGGCCGCTTGCCGCGTCGGGGGCGGCACGCGCGGATTGCCTGTGGTCGACATGATCGAGGTGAGCGAGCGCACGCGCTGCGGGAACGACAGTGTCACCTCCTGCGCGATCATGCCGCCCATGGAGGCGCCGACCAGATGCGCGGATTTGATTCCGAGCGCATCCATCAGGCCGATCGTGTCCTTTGCCATGTCGATCAGCTTGTACGTCGCGGCGACCGGAATCCTGAGGAAACGCAGCTTCAGCAGTTCGAGCGGCGTCAGGCGCTTGCCGCCGGTCAAATGGCTCGACTTGCCGATGTCACGGTTGTCGAAACGGATCACGCGAAAGCCGCGCGCGGCAAGCTGCTCGCAGAACCCGTCGTCCCAATGGATCATCTGCGCGCCGAGCCCCATGATCAGCAGCAGCGGCTCGGCATTGTCGTTGCCGAAAATCTCGTAGCAGATGTCGATGCCGTTGGCGCGGACGGACTGGGGCGGCTGATGGGCGTTCACGGGCGTATTCCCTCGAGCTTTCGATCGTTGCTGTATCGCACGGTTTCCCGCGGCGAAGAAGCCGTGTTCCGGACCAGTGCTTGCCGGTTGACCGCCACCCCGCGACGGTGTGGTATGGCGGGAAAGAGGGGCACAAGCCCTCCACATCGGGAGGACGCTGATGACCGACAAGATCAATGATCCAGTCGCCTTGTGGCAGAAGATGGTCGGGGAGATGGAGAAGGGGTTCAACTCCTTCGCCACCAAGGCGATGGAGACGCCGGAATTCTCGCAGGCCATGAACCGGGCCGGTAGCGCTGCTGCGGGTGCTCAGAAGCAATTCGGCGATCTCATGGAGAAATATCTTCTCTCGATGAACCTGCCGAGCCGCGAACAGATGACCGGCATCGCCGAGCGCCTGCAGGCCATCGAGGGCCAGATCGGCGAGATCAAGTCGATGCTGAGTCAGATGTCGGCAGCGTCAGGTGGGTCGCAAATCGGCGCCGCGCCGCGGCCGCCGCGCACCAAGCGTCCGCCCTCCGAAGGCGGAGAGCAGAAATGAACGCGCCGACGGGACTCGATTTCTCGGCAATCCCGGAACGCATCCAGGCCGAGGTGCAGCGCGCCATCCAGCGCAGCATCAAGGGCGTCGAATATTTCTCGACCTCCGGTCCGACGCTCGGATCGACCCCGAAGGACGTGCTGCATTCGCGCGGCACGATGAGCCTGTATCACTATCGGCCGGTGTCGGACGAGATCTACCGTGTGCCAGTCCTGATCGTGATGGCGACCACCAATCGCGGCTACATCCTGGATCTCGTGCCGGGCCAGAGCTTCATCGAGTTCCTGCTGCGACGTGGCTACGACGTCTACATGCTCGATTGGAGCGCGCCGCGCCCGGAGGAGAAGAGCCTCCGCATGGAGGACTATGTCCTCGACTTCATTCCGGATTGCGTCCGACGCGTGCAGGCCGATTCCGGCGAGCAGGACGTCTCGATCGTCGGCTATTGTTTCGGTGGGGTGCTGTCGCTGCTGTACGGCTCGATCTTCCCGGATGGGCCGATGAAGAACCTGATCTGCTTCACGACGCCAATCGACTTTCGCGAGATGAAGCTGTTCGCCAATTTCTCCGACCGCCGCTATTTCGACGTCGACCGTCTGGTCGACAGCGTGGGCAACGTGCCGCCGGAGATGATCCTGTCCTCGTTCGAGATGCTGCGTCCGGCTTCGCGCACGGCGAGCCAGATCCAGCTCTGGGAGAACATCTGGAACGACGAGTTCGTGAAGTCGTACCGGATGTTCGATCGCTGGGCGACGGATACGCTGCCGCTGGCGGGCGAGTATTTCCGCACCATCACCAAGGACCTGATGTGGGACAACAAGCTCTTCAACGACACCATGTCGGTCGGGGGCCGCGCGGCGAAGCTCGAGAACATCAAGGTCCCGATCCTGCACGCGGTCGCCGAGCACGATCACATCGTGCCGTATGACGCCGCCAAGCATCTGATCTCCAAGATTGGTTCGGAGGACAAGGAAGAGGTGATGCTGAAAGGCGGCCACGTCTCGCTGGTCGCCGGCGCCAACGCGGTGAAGCGGCTGTGGCCGAAACTGGATACCTGGCTGGGAAAGAGATCGACATGAGTGAGCAGCGTTCCTACCCGCGTCGCGTCAAGACCGACGCCGGCGATATCGAGATCCGCCTGATGTCGCCGGCGGACGAAGCGGCCGTGCTTGCCTTCGGCAAGGGCCTGCCGCCCCACGACCTGTTGTTCCTGCCGCGCAACATCAGCGAGCCGAAGGTGCTGTCGGCCTGGGTCAAGGAGATCGAGCGCGGCGCAATTCAGAGCCTGCTCGCGGTGAAAGACGGCAAGGTCGTCGGCTGCGGCACCTTGGTGCGCGATCCGCATTCCTGGTCGCCACATGTCGGCGAAATCCGGATGGTTGTCTCGCAGGACGTCCGCGGCAAGGGGGTGGGGAAGGCGCTGTCGCAGGAGACCTTTGCGCTCGCGCTGGGGGCAGGGCTGGAGAAGCTCTCGGTCCAGATGACCGTCGACCAGCAGGCGGCGATCGCGCTGTTCGAGAGCCTCGGCTTCAAGGCCGAGGCCCTGCTGCGGGACCACGTCCGGGATGTCGGTGGTAAGACCCACGACATCGTCGTGCTCGGCCACAACATCGCGCAGGTCCAGGCCCAGATGGAGGCCTATGGGCTGCCGGGCGCCGTCCAGCATTAAAGCGCCGTCCAATACAAGCGCACAGTCCACAGATCAAAAGCCGGAAATCAACCCCATGCACAGTAGGCGGCGGGGCTGAGATGGCGGCAGACTGCCCTACATTAAGGCTGTTCACGATTTCGTGATATCGCAATGCAACATGAATATTGCATCGCACAATTAACTATGCCATATAAGCCGTGCCCCGGGCCATCGAGGACGGGGTGAGCCCATAGCTCAACGCAATGAGGATGGAGAGAACCCCATGACCACCGAAACCAACACCGCTTTCGAGGGCTTCAAAGACGCTTTCAAGAACATCCAGAACCTGGAAGTTCCCGAAGCTGCCCGCGAATTCGTCAAGAAGACCGCCAACACCGCCAAGGACCGTGCTGCCGAGGTGTTCGCTGGCTCCGAGCGCGTGACCGCCGCCGTCGAGAACGCGGTGACCGAGTCCGTCACTGAAGCCGGCAAGATCACCCGCAACATCCAGCAGGCGATCTACGAGGACGCCGAGGCGTTCTTCTCGGGCATCGACAAGCTCGCGTCGGCCAAGTCGTTCAGCGAAGCCGTCGAGATCCAGTCGAGCCTGCTCCGCGCCCGTGGCGAAGCGTTCGTCTCGCGCGCCAAGGCGACCACCGACTATCTCGGCAAGCTTGCCGCCAACGGTGCGAAGTCCGCTCAGGACAACTTTGCCAAGGTCTACAACAAGACCGCCTGATCTGGCGCCCTGAGACCAACTGAATTTGAGGCCCGCTTCGGCGGGCCTTTTGTTTTGGCGTTTGCGCCACCGCAGCCGCCATCGTCTCCGCCGTCATTGCGAGGAGCCCTTGCGACGAAGCAATCCAGCGTCGTTCCGCGGAAGGATTCTGGATTGCTTCGCTTCGCTCGCAATGACGGAGTACTGTGATGCAGTCATGGACTCACCTGCCACCTTCTCCTTCGATTCCCCAGGCGATGCCGAACGCGCGGCCGAGCTGCGTCGCGTCAAGGCGCTGGCGACGCTGGTGCTGGCCTCGACGTTAGCGCTGTTCATCGTCGCGAAATGGCTGCTGCCGGTGCACCCCGTGTTCGGGTTCATCGCCGCTTTCGCGGAGGCCGCGACCATCGGTGGGCTTGCCGACTGGTATGCCGTGGTTGCGCTGTTCAAGCGGCCGCTTGGCCTGCCAATTCCACACACGGCCATCATTCAGAGCAATCAGGCCCGCATCGCCGACAAGCTTGGCGAGTTCATTCAGGTCCATTTCCTCGAGGCTGGCCCTGTCGAAGCCAAGCTCAACGAAATCGATTTCGGCTCCTTCGTGGCCGACTGGCTGCGCGATCGCAAACGCAGCGACGATCTCGCACGGTTCGCACTGCGTCTGCTACCGGAGGCGGTCTCGGCGACCGAAAGCTCCGGCTTGATGACCTTCATCATCCGCCGCATGTCATCGCAAATTCAGGCGATCGACCTTGCACCGCTCGCGGCCGGGACGCTGCACGGCTTCGTGACGGAGGGGCGGCACCAGATCCTGTTCGATGACCTCCTGCGCGTGATGCACGAGACGCTGAACCAGAAAGAGACGATGGCGATGATCCGCGAGAAGGTGCGCGCGGAATTACCGACCCTGCTCAGGCTCTACCGCGCGGACAAGTTTCTCGTGAACAAGATCGTCTCGTCCGCAACCGCCTTCTTCAACGAGGTGCGCAGCGATCCCAAGCATCCGTTCCGCGGCGAGTTCGATCGCATGGTGCTGAGCTTCGTCGATCGGCTGGGCACCGACCGGGCCTATATCGACCGCATCGACGGATTGAAACGTGACCTGCTCGCGCGCCCTGAGCTTGCCGAACTCGCGCGCACCGTCTGGGCGAACACGCGCTCCTTCATCGAGCGCAGCGCGTCCGGCGAGACGCAGGTGTTGCAGCATCATCTCGCCGGCATGTTCGTTTCGGCCGGCGAGGCGCTGGCCGGCGATGCCGAACTGCGCGGCGAAATCAACAAGGGCCTCGTGACGGTGCTGCGCAGCTTCGTGGCCGACCAGAAGAGCGGCGTGTCGACCTTCATCTCGGACCAGGTCAAGGCGTGGGATATGGCGCAGCTGATTTCGCTGATCGAAATCAACATCGGGCGCGACCTGCAATATATCCGTTTCAACGGTTCGCTGATCGGGGGCCTCGCGGGACTCGCGCTCTACACCGTAGAATTCCTGCTCCGATTGTTGTGACTTTTCCATCACTGCCGTCAGCATTAACGCGCGGGCCTATTGTCGCCCCGCATCTCTCCCGCTTGAATGTCGGGAACCGGCCGCCTAGCTGATTCATGTTGCGCTGCGGAACCATCGCGAAGCCGGCGTATTGGAATTCATGCCCATTGCCGGCATCGCGGCCGGCGCCTTCCGGAATTCTTGCCAGGGGATCCATTGATGACCGCTACTGCCCAGACGCTGCGTCCGCCGTCCCGTACCCTGATGTTTCTGGAAGGGCGCGCGATCCACGAGTTCGGCGCATTCCTCGGCGCCCTGCCGCTGCTGAGCTTCGCGCCGCGCGGCGATGGGCATCCGGTGTTGGTGCTGCCCGGCCTTGTCGCCTCAGACGAGTCCACGCGCGCGTTGCGCACCTTTCTGTCCGGCAAGAGCTACGCGGTGAGCGGCTGGCGCCAGGGCCGCAACTATGGCCTGCGTCCGGGTGTACAGCATGCGATGATCGATCTGGTCGAGGAGCTCAGCGACAAGCATGGCCGCAAGATCAGCCTGGTCGGCTGGAGCCTTGGCGGTCTCTATGCGCGCCAGCTCGCCAAGATGATGCCCGAACGCGTGCGCCAGGTGATCACGCTCGGTAGCCCCTTCGCCGGTACTCCGCATTCGACCAATGCCTGGCGTGTCTATGAATGGGCCAGCGGCCGCAAGTCCGACGAGACTGATCCGGAGTTCGGCGGCGAGCTCGCGGTGCCGCCGCCGGTGCCGACCACCGCCATCTTCAGCCGCACCGACGGCGTCTGCGCCTGGCAGGGCTGCATGGAGAAGCCGGGAGCAGAGACCGAGAGCATCGAGGTCGACAGCAGCCATTGCGGCATGGGCCACCATCCCGCCGCGGTCTATGCCGTGGCCGACCGCCTCGCGCAGAAAGAAGGCGCGTGGCGTCCGTTCGATCGCAGCGGCTGGCGCAGCGTGGTCTATCCCGATCCGCATAGGTGATTGCTTCGCCTCTCCCCGCCGGCAATCGCATATGTATTTCGCTAGGATTGTCTGCGGGTTTGCTCCGCCTCTCCCGCTTGCGGGAGAGGCCGTCACGCTCGCAGAGCGTGGCGGGTGAGGGTTCTTTCCTCTTGGGGATTGTCCCGTTGCGGAGACACCCTCTCCCCAACCCTCTCCCGCGAACGGGAGAGGGAGCCCAGCGCGATGCAGCCGCATCGTGCAACCATATGCGATTGCCCTGCCCCCCGCGGGGAGAGGGAGAAACAAGAGCGTCGTCCCCCTCCATTGTCGCGCCGGCAGCAAACGCGCTATGCCTCGCGCATGGCGCATCCGCTCTCCCGCATCATCGACCAGCTCAAGCGCGAGCCGTCGCGCACCGGCTCGATCGTCATCACCATGTTCGGCGATGCCATCGTGCCGCGCGGCGGCTCGGTGTGGCTCGGTACGCTGCTGGCGTTCTTCGAGGGGCTCGATATCGACGGCAACGTGGTGCGCACCGCCATGTCGCGGCTTGCTGCCGACGGCTGGCTGACGCGTGAAAAGGTCGGCCGCAACAGCTTTTATCGTTTGGCCGAGAAGGGGCGTGAGACGTTCGAGGCCGCCACGCGCCACATCTACGATCCGCCGCCGTCGGACTGGACCGGCCGCTTCGAACTGCTTCTGATCGGCAATGGCGAAGACCGCGACGCCTCACGCGAGGCGCTGCGCAATGCCGGGTTCGGCAGCCCGCTTCCGGGTGTCTGGGTCGCACCATCGGGAGTGCCGGTGCCCGAGGAGGCTGCGAGTGCCATTCGCCTCGAAGTCTCGGCCGAGGACGACAGCGGCCGCCGCCTGCTCAGCGCAAGCTGGCCGCTGGAGCGCACGGCGGATGCCTATCTGAAGTTCATGAAGACGTTCGAGCCGTTGCGTGCCGCACTCGCGCGCGGGGCGGATTTATCCGAGACCGACGCCTTCACCGCGCGTATCCTGCTGATCCACTACTATCGCCGCGTCGTGCTGCGCGATCCGCTGCTGCCCGAGAGTTTACTCCCCGGCGATTGGCCGGGCAGGGCGGCTCGCAAGCTCTGCGGCGACATCTATCGCGCGCTGCTTGCTCCGTCGGAACAATGGCTTGACGGCCGCGGAACCAACGAAAAGGGGCCGTTGCCGCCGGCGCGCAGGCTCCTCGAAAGGAGGTTCGAGGCTTGATTTACATATTACAGAAATATCTTGCATGCGCCAATTCTTGTTATATATTGCCACCCAATAAAACGGGAGGAATGCGCAATGTATACCCAGGCGCTGAACACGGCCGAGACCGACGATCGCGGTCTTGAGGATGCGACCAAGGCCGCGCAGTTCCAGGCCCGCATCGATGCCGAAGAGCGCATCGAGCCGAACGACTGGATGCCGGCGGCCTATCGCAAGACGCTCACCCGCCAGATCTCCCAGCACGCCCATTCTGAAATCGTCGGTATGCTGCCCGAAGGCAACTGGATCACGCGCGCGCCGACCTTGCGCCGCAAGGCCGCGCTGCTCGCCAAGGTGCAGGACGAGTGCGGCCACGGCCTCTATCTCTATGCCGCCGCCGAAACGCTCGGCGCCTCGCGCGAAGAGCTGGTCGATGCCATGCTTGCCGGCAAGGCCAAATACTCTTCCATCTTCAATTATCCGACGCTGACCTGGGCCGATATCGGCACCATCGGATGGCTGGTCGACGGCGCCGCGATCATGAACCAGATCCCGCTGTGCCGCTGCTCCTACGGCCCCTATGCGCGCGCGATGATCCGCGTCTGCAAGGAAGAGTCCTTCCACCAGCGCCAGGGCTACGAGATCATGCTGACGCTGTGTCGCGGCTCGCTTGAGCAGAAGGCGATGGCACAGGATGCGCTGAACCGCTGGTGGTGGCCGGTGCTGATGATGTTCGGCCCGCCGGATGCGACGAGCCAGCACAGCGACACGTCCACCAAGTGGAAGATCAAGCGCTTCTCCAATGACGAGCTGCGCCAGAAGTTCGTCGATGCCACCGTGCCGCAGGCGCAATATCTCGGCCTCACCATTCCCGATCCCGGCATGACGCAGGATGCGGAAGGCCACTGGGGCTACAGCGAGATCGACTGGACCGAGTTCAAGCAAGTGCTCGCCGGCAACGGCCCGTGCAATCGCGACCGTATGGCCGCGCGCCGCAAGGCGCACGACGAGGGCGCCTGGGTGCGTGAAGCTGCGGCAGCCTATGCCGCCAAGCGTGCGCACCGTCAGACCGCGCAAGCCGCCGAATAAGGAGATCGATATGGCCACGCCGAACACGCCGCTGTGGGAAGTCTTCATTCGCAGCCGCAACGGGCTCGCGCACAAGCATGTCGGCTCGCTGCATGCGAGCGACGCGACGATGGCCCTGCAGGCCGCGCGCGATATTTACACGCGCCGCGGCGAGGGCCTTTCTATCTGGGTCGTGCCGTCGACCGCGATTACCGCGAGCGATCCCGCCGAGAAGGGCATGATGTTCGAGCCGGCAGAGTCGAAGATCTACCGGCACCCGACGTTCTATGAGGTGCCGGAAGAAGTGGGGCACATGTAATGGCCGTCTCCAACATCGAGGTCTCCGAAACGCCGCTGGTGCTCTATGCGCTGCGCCGTGCCGACGATGCGCTGATCCTGGGCCATCGGCTGTCGGAATGGTGCGGGCACGCGCCGATGCTGGAAGAGGATATGGCGCTCTCCAATATCGCGCTCGACCTGATCGGTCAGGCGCGCGAGCTCTACAGCTACGCGGCCAAAGCCGAAGGCAAGAACAATGACGAGGACACGCTCGCGTATTTGCGAGATGTCCGACAGTACCGCAATCTGCTGTTGGTCGAGCAGCCCAATGGCGACTTCGCCCAGACCCTGGTGCGTCAGTTGTTTTATTCCGCTTTTGCCGACCCCTATTGGCGCGCCATGATGACCTCGCGCGACGCGACGCTCGCGGCGATTGCCGCGAAGTCGGAGAAGGAGAGCGCCTATCATCTGCGCCATGCATCGGAATGGATCATCCGGCTCGGCGACGGTACGGACGAGAGCCATCAACGGGCGCAGGCCGCGATCGACCACCTCTGGGCCTTTACCGGCGAGATGTTCGCCGTCGATGAAGGCGAGCGAGCCTTGATCCATGCCGGCATTGCCGTCGATCCCGGCACGTTGCGCGGCCGCTGGCTGGCGACGCTCTCCCATGTCGTTGGCGAAGCGACACTCACGCTGCCGCAGAACGACTGGATGCAGCAGGGCGGCCGCGCCGGCCGTCACAGCGAACATCTCGGCCATCTCCTGTCCGAGCTGCAATCGATGCAGCGCACCTTTCCGGGGCTGACATGGTGACGGTGCTGGAGAACAGCGCCGGGCTGCGCCAGCGTGCCTGGGATGCGGCGGCGAGCGTGGTCGACCCAGAGATTCCGGTCTTGACCATCGCCGACCTCGGCGTGCTGCGGGATGTCACTGTCGATGGCGATCATGTCGAGGTCGCGATTACCCCGACCTACTCGGGTTGCCCGGCGATGAACATGATCGCGCTCGAAATCGAGGTCGCGCTGGAGCGTGCCGGCTTCCAGCACCCGAAGGTGCGGACCGTGCTGTCGCCGGCCTGGACCACCGACTGGATGAGCGAGGAAGGCCGCGAGAAGCTGCGCGCCTACGGCATCGCGCCGCCGCAAGCTTCAAACTCACGCCGCGCGCTGTTCGGCGAGCAGGCCGTCGCATGCCCGCAATGCGGTTCCGACAAGACGGAGCTGTTGTCCGAATTCGGCTCGACCTCGTGCAAGGCGCTCTGGCGCTGCAAGACCTGCCGCGAACCCTTTGATTATTTCAAGTGTCATTGACCATGTCAGCAGCCGCACCGCGCTTCCATCGCCTGGCCGTCAACGATCTCCGCCGCGAGGCGTCGGACGCCGTCTCCATGACCTTCGCCATTCCGGGCGAACTCGCCAGCGACTATGCTTTCACGCCCGGCCAGTATCTCACGCTGCGCACCACGCTCGACGGCGAGGAAGTGCGTCGCTCCTATTCGATCTGCTCCGGCCCTGATGATGGCGAAATCCGCATCGCGGTGAAGAAGGTCGATGGCGGCGCGTTCTCGAACTGGGCGGCGGACGAATTGAAGCGCGGCGACGAACTCGACGTGATGACACCGACCGGGCGCTTTGGCGCTGTTCCGCCCGCCGAAGCCGGACGTATCCATGTCGGCTTTGCCGCGGGATCCGGCATCACGCCGATCCTGTCGATTGTCAAAGGCGTGCTTGCGCGCGAGCCGGACAGCCGTTTCTTCCTGTTCTATGGCAACCGCGCGACCGACAACATCATGTTCCTCGAGGCGCTCGAGGAGCTGAAGGATCGCTTCATCGATCGCCTCTCGATCTTCCACGTCATCTCCGGCGAGGAGCAGGACATCCCGATCCTGCATGGCCGTCTCGATGGCGAGAAGGTGAAGGTGCTGCTGCGCTCGCTCGTGCCTGCCGAAAGCATCGACCACGTCTTCATCTGCGGTCCGTCAGGCATGAGCGAGGAGGTCGAGGCGACCTGTCGCGATCTCGGCATCGCGGAAGATCGCATCCACGTGGAACGCTTCGTCTCCGAATTCGGCGGCAGGCCGCGGCCGAAGAAGATCGTCGCTCCCGATGCGCCGCCTAAGGCGATCGCCTCGCTGATCATCGATGGCAAGCGCCGCGACGTTCCGGTCGCCGAGGATGAGGCCATCCTTGATGCCGCGCTGCGCGCCGGCATCGATCTGCCCTTCGCCTGCAAGGGCGGCATGTGTTCGACCTGCCGCGCCAAGCTGGTCGAGGGCGAGGCGCCGATGGACCTCAACTATTCGCTGGAGCCCTGGGAGCTGAAGGCCGGTTTCGTTCTCACCTGCCAGGCCAAGCCGAGTTCCGAGCGTGTCGTGGTCGACTACGACCACGTTTGACAGTCTTGGCCATCAGGCAGAACATCATGATCAGGCATTTCGCCGGGAGAAGCGTGTGAACGTCAAAGCCGCCCTGTCGCCTGAAGATGTGGCCCGTGCCTGCGCCGATGCCATGTGGGCGGAAGACGATGCCTCCAAAGGCCTCGGCATGGAGATCGTCGAGGTCGGCCCCGGCTTTGCTACGCTGGCGATGACGGTACGGCCGGATATGGTCAACGGCCAGCGCATCGCCCATGGCGGTTTCATCTTCACGCTCGCGGATTCTGCCTTTGCGTTTGCCTGCAATTCGCACGACGACCGGGTCGTCGCGGCGCAGGGGCAGATCACCTTCATCAAGCCTGGCAAGCTCGGCGACCGTCTCGTTGCGACAGCGCGTGAGGTGACCCGCGGTGGCCGCTCAGGCATCTATGATGTGCGCGTCACCGTCGGTGACACCGTTATTGCTGAATTCCGCGGGCATTCGCGTGTCATTCCGGGCACGTGGCTGCCGACGCAAGATCAATAAACAAAAAGACGGATCAATGTGGGGAAACGAGTATGGCTTCGACGAAGCTGAAGGAAGGCGGCCACGTCTATAGGGCCGAGCTGGATGCGCAGGAGCGCGCCTCACGCGACGAGATCATGGCGTTGCAGAAGCAGCGGCTGGCCTGGTCGCTGACGCACGCCTACGACAACGTCGCCCATTATCGCAAGGCTTTCGACAAGGCCGGCGTGCATCCGTCCGATTTTCGCGAACTCGCCGATCTTGCGAAGTTTCCGTTCACGGTGAAGACAGACCTTCGCGACAATTATCCGTTCAACATGTTCGCCGTGCCACGCGAAAAGCTGGTGCGTGTGCATGCCTCGTCCGGCACGACGGGCAAGCCGATCGTCGTGGGCTACACGAAAGCAGACATCGACACCTGGTCCGAGGTGATGGCGCGCTCGATTCGCGCCGCCGGCGGCCGCACCGGCATGATCATCCACAATGCCTATGGTTATGGTCTCTTCACCGGTGGCCTCGGCGTGCATTACGGCGCCGAGAAGCTCGGCTGCACGGTGGTGCCGATCTCCGGCGGCATGACCGAGCGGCAGGTGCAGCTCATCAACGACTTCAGGCCCGATATCATCACGGTGACGCCGAGCTACATGCTCGCGATCCTCGACGAGTTCAAGCGCCAGAAGCTCGATCCGCGCCAGTGCTCGCTCAAGGTCGGAATCTTCGGCGCCGAGCCCTGGACCAACGCGATGCGCAGCGAGATCGAGGACGCCTTCGACATGGACGCGACCGACATCTATGGTCTGTCCGAGGTGATCGGTCCCGGCGTCGCGCAGGAGTGCATCGAGACCAAGGACGGCCTGCACATCTGGGAGGACCATTTTTATCCCGAAGTGATTGACCCCGAGACGGGGGCGGTTCTCCCCGATGGCGAGAAGGGCGAGCTGGTCTTCACCTCGCTCACCAAGGAAGCCTTTCCGGTGATCCGCTATCGCACCCGCGACCTGACCCGGCTGCTCCCGGGAACGGCGCGGCCGGGCATGCGGCGGATGGAGAAGGTGACGGGCCGCTCGGACGACATGATCATCCTGCGCGGCGTCAACCTGTTCCCGACCCAGATCGAGGAGGTGCTGCTCGCGACCGACTGGTGTGGCGGCCACTTTATTTTGGAGCTGACGCGCGAGGGCCGGATGGACGAGCTCACCATCATCGCCGAGGCGCGGCCCGAGAGCTGGGATGGCCGGGGCCTGGTCGACCATGCCGACCGGATCTCGACCCATATCAAGAACACCATCGGGATCACCTCCAGGGTCCAGGTGGTCGCGCCGGCTACGCTGGAACGCTCGCTCGGCAAGGCCAAGCGGCTCTACGACAAGCGGCCCAAGGACTGACTCGACGGATTGACTTGATAGCGCCCAAAGGCGACAAGGCCCGCGAGAAATCGCGGGTCTTTCCGATGTCGCCAGCCGAACCCAAAACCGTCGAAGCACGCTGCGTCCGCCTCAATGCCAAGGCCGAAAATGCCGCTGCGGTTGCGCCCGTGGTCGCGCATCATGCGCTGACGCGCGGTCCGAACGATCTCCTGATCGAGGTGAAGGCGGCGGCGGTCAATCCATCCGACGTCAAGGCCGCCACAGGGTTGATGCCCTATGCCGTGTTCCCGCGCACCCCCGGCCGCGACTACGCGGGCGTGGTGATCGACGGGCCTGCCGGCACAATAGGGCGCGACGTGTTTGGCTCCTCCGGCGATCTCGGCATCCGCCGCGACGGCACGCATGCAAGCCATCTCGTGGTCGAAGCTGATGCGGTCGTCGAGAAGCCGAAAGCGGTGTCATGGGAGGAAGCCGCCGGCATCGGCGTGCCCTTCGTCACCGCGATGGAAGGCTTTCGCCGCGCCGGCATCCCGAGGAGCGGTGAGACTGTGCTGGTGTTCGGCGTCAACGGCAAGGTCGGCCAGGCCGCCGTGCAGATCGCGACATGGCAGGGCGCGCGCGTGATCGGGGTTGTGCGCAAGGCGGAAGCCTATGAAGGTCATACCAACGCACCCATCGAGGTGATCGATGCCTCCGCGGTTGATGTCGCCACGCGCGTGCGCGAATTGACCGGCGGCAAGGGCGCCGACATCGTCTTCAACACGGTCGGTGATCCCTATTTCCAGGCCGCGCACAAGTCGCTCGCGTTGCGCGGCCGCCAGATCCTGATCGCGGCGATCGACCGCATCGTGCAGTTCAACATCCTCGAATTCTATCGCGGTCAGCACACCTATGTCGGCATCGACACGCTCGGTCTGTCCTCGGCCGCAACGGGTGCCGTGCTGCGCGACCTCGGCCCGGGATTTGCGAGCGGCCGTTTGAAGCCATTCCCGATCAAGGCGAATTCGGTCTATCCACTCGAGCGAGCCGGAGAGGCCTATGTAGCCGTTGCCGGCTCCTCGCGCGATCGCGTGATCCTGAAGCCGTAACGATGGAATCCACCCAACTCGTCATCCTGGCCGGCCTCGTCATCGGCCTGGTTTATGGCTGCGTCGGCCTGCTCAGCGGCTTCTGCCTGATGAGCAGCATGCGCGGATGGCTGGCGGAGGGAGATGGTCGGCTGGTGAGGAGCTACGCACTGGCAATAGCGGTAGCGATTGCGGTGAGCCAGTTTCTTGCCGGACAAGGCTTGGCCGATCTCGGCAAGTCGATCTATCTGCAACCAACCTTTTCGGTGCCGGTACTCTTTCTCGGAGGACTGCTGTTCGGTTACGGCATGGTGCTGTCGAACGGCTGTGGTTCGCGGGCGCTGGTGCTGCTCGGCCGCGGCAATCTGCGCTCCTTTGTCGTCGTGACCGTGCTCGCCATTGCTGCGCAGATGACGCTCAAGGGCCTGATCGCGCCGGCGCGGATTGCGCTGGTTCAGGCGTCGCAGATCACATTCAATGCGAATTCATTCCCGTCGGTGCTCGCGATGGTCGGTCTCGGTGAAGCCGTTTCGCGCGCGCTGGCTGCAGCCGCGATCGTCGTTGCGTTGATCCTGTTCGCCTTCGCCCATCCCGCTTTTCGCCGCTCGCCGGGGCAGATCGCGGCGGGCACCATCGTCGGTCTCCTCGTTGCCTGCGGCTGGTATGTCACAGGCTATCTCGGCGCCGATGATTTCAATCCGGTCCCGGTAACGTCGCTGACCTTCATCGCGCCGATCGCCGATGGCCTGCAATACGCGATGCTTTCGACCGGCCTGACGCTGAACTTCGGCATTGCCACCGTAGCCGGAGTCTTCGTCGGCAGCCTGGCCACGGCGCTCGCCACCGGCCGCTTCAAGCTCGAGGGCTATTCCTCGCCGCGCCACATGCTGCGCTCGGGCACCGGCGCGGCGCTGATGGGCGTTGGCGGCGTGATGGCGTTCGGCTGCTCGATCGGGCAGGGGCTCACGGGCGTCTCGACGCTCGCGCTTGGCTCTTTCATTGCCGTCGCCGGCATCCTGCTCGGCGCGACGGTTGGCTTGCGCGGCAGTTTGCGCGTTCAACCGCTCGCGGTCGCCTGACGGCGCAACAACCTGTCTCCCAGCGTCGCAAGCCCAATGCCGGTGACGATCAGGGCCGCCGCGATGACGAGGCTCCTGTCGATCGGCTCACCCAGCAGGATTGCCGCGCTGGCAATGCCGACGAGCGGCGTTCCGGTGGTGCCGAGCGATGTCGTCAGGGCCGAGATGCTCTTGTTGACCATCGACATCGCCCAATAGGCCAGCGCGGTCCCGATCAGGCCGGAATACAGCAACAGCAGGACGAGCTTCCACGACCATTCCGCGTGCGGCAGGCCATCCGTGACCAGCGCCGAACCGGTCAGGATGATCGTCGCAACCAGCACCTGCCAGATCAGGAGCTGGAGCGGGGACGCGATCCAGTGGTGTGCGCGGATATAGATGATATTCGCAGCCCAGGAGATCGCGGCCAGAATGACCATGCCGGCGCCGAGGAGGACATTTGAGTTGGTCCAGTCGATCGACGTTGGATTCAGGATCACGGCAAGGCCGATCAGGCCGAGCAGGGCACCGGCGAGCTTTGGCGCGGTCAGCGTATCCTGATCGAGCAGGGGCGCGGCGATCGCGACCCAGAGCGGCGTGGTGTAGCCCAGCACGATGGCCTTGCTCGCGGGCAGAAAGCGCACGCCGGCCGCAACCAGGACCGAGAATATCGTCATGTGCAGCAGCGCCACGCTGAGCACCACCGGAATGTCACGCCGTTCCGGGATCACCAGATTGTTGCTGAGGCCGAGGATCACGAACAATCCCGCCAGCGCGATCCAGCTCCGAATCGCCGACGACCACAGTGGCGGAAGGGATTGCACGAGCTGTTTCGTCACCGACCAGTTCACGCCCCAGGCCAGCACGACGATGAGGAACAGGCCGATGGCCGTGCGGGAAGACAGGGAAGAGTTCATTGCAAAGTCCTTGAAGCAGTCCGATCGCGTGGATAGCATCCAGGCTGGCACCTTAAAAAGTGCCAGATATGAGAGGAATAAGGTGCCAGATTCGGAAAGCGTGATTTCCGCGATGATCGACCTGAATCGGGCCGACGACGAAGGGCTGGTGGCGCAACTGACGAGCCAGCTGCGAGGTCTGATCGCGGCCGGCCGGCTCGCCAAGGGCGGCGCGCTGCCGTCAAGCCGCCGGCTCGCCGGCGATCTCGGCGTCTCTCGCAACACCGTCACGTATGCGTTCGAGCAGCTTGCCGCCGAAGGATATATCGAGGCGTCGCACGGCCGACGTCCCGTGGTGACGGTCGATGGCGGTGAACGCATCGAAGGAACGGTCGCTACCGCGTCCGGCGTGCGTTCTGCCAAGCCGCAGCTCTCGCCCTGGGCATCCGAGCTCAAGCAGACCGATTGGCCGATGTCCTATCAGGCGCCGCTCAAGCCGTTGCGTCCGGGGCATGGCGATGCACGGGAGTTTCCGAACGAGATCTGGGCGCGCTGCCTCCGCCGCAGTGCCCTACGCGCCGCAAGGCGCGAGCCTGGTCCGGTCAACCGTCCGCGCCTGCGCGAGGCGCTGGCGCATTATCTGGCGACCAGCAGAGGCGTTCGCGCCACGGCCGACCAGATCCTGATCCTGCCGAGTGCGCAGGCTGCGCTGACCCTGATTGCGGCTGCCATGATCACGCCCGGCGACGAGGTCTGGGTCGAGGACCCCGGTTACCCCGGCGCAGCAGCCGCTTTCCGCGCGTCCGGCGCGCGGCTCACCGGCATCAGGCTGGACGCGCAGGGCATGCAACGGCTGCCGGGCCTCAAAGCTCCCAAGCTGATCTTCATGACGCCGTCGCACCAGCACCCGACCGGACGGTTGATGTCGCTGCCCCGCCGCACAGAGCTGCTCGGGCTGAGCCGGCCCGGCAAGACCTGGATCGTCGAGGACGATTACGACGGTGAATTCCACTATGACAGCCGGCCGGTGCCCGCCTTGCAGGGCCTCGATGCCCATGGCCGCGTATTCTATGTCGGCACCTTTGCGAAGGCGATGACCTCGGATATCCGGCTCGGCTATCTCGTCGTGCCGCCAGCGCTGGTCGGCGCCTTCGAGATCGCGCAGCGGCATATCGGGCTGATCGCCGCCAGCCACGTCCAGGAAGCGCTGGCCGAGTTCATTATCGACGGGCATTTCCTGGCGCATCTGCGCCGGGTGCGCCGTCTCTATCACGCGCGCCGCGATTACCTCGTCGCGGCACTGGAACGCCATCTCGGCGAGATGCTCTCGGTCGAAATCCCCTCGGGCGGCATCCAGCTCGTTGCCCGGCTCAAGCGCGGTCGTGCCGATCGGGCGACCGTGAAGCGACTGGTCGAAGCCGGTGTCGAAACGCGAGCCCTGTCCAGCCTGGCGCTTGGCCGGCCGCGCGATCATGGCCTGCTGCTCGGCTTTGCGGCCTGGCGCGAGAATGAGATCAGTGCGGCGGTGCGGACGATGGCGTCGTGCTTCTAGTTCGTTTAGTCCACAGCCTTGGTCACGATGCGGATCTCCGACGTCAGCGTCCGGTGCACCGGGCACTTGTCGGCGATCTCCATCAGCTTCTTGCGCTGCTCGGCATCGAGCGCGCCGTTCATTGCGATGTCGCGCTCGATCTGGTCGAGCATGCCGTCTTGCGTCTCGCACTCCGCGCAGTCCTTGGCGTAGATTTTGGAATGCTTCAGCGTGACTGTGACGCGATCGAGCGGCAGCGATTTGCGGTCGGCGTAGAGGCGCATGGTCATGGAGGTACATGCGCCGAGACCCGCGAGCAGGAAATCATAGGGGCCGGGACCGGCATCCTCGCCGCCGGCGGCTTTCGGCTCGTCCGCCACCAGATGGTGCGGCCCGACCGTGATGATCTGGTTGAACTTGCTCTTGCGGGTCTCCTGAACCACGACCCTGCGGGGTTCCTCCGTAGCCGCAGCATTTTTCGCAGGCGTTGCGACGTCGACATAGCGGCTCGCCCAGGCGGCAATCACGTCGGCCGCGTAGAGCGCATCTGCCGGCTTTGTCAGCAGATGATCGGCGTGGTCGAGGGAGACGAAACTCTTGGGATGCTTGGCAGAGACGAAGATCTTCGTCGCGTTGTCGATGCCGACGGTGTCGTCGATTGGCGACTGCATCACCAGCAGCGCCTTGTGCAGGCCGGCGACATCCTTCATCAGTTCATGCTCGACGATGTCGTCGAGGAATTCGCGCTTGATTCGGAAGGGGCGTCCCGCAAGCGAGACTTCAACCTCGCCCTGTGCCCGGATCGCATCCACGTGGTCCCTGAACATGCCGGTGACATGAGCCGGATCGGATGGCGCTGCGATGGTGACGACTGCTTTTGCCTCCGGAATCTTGCCGGCTGCCGCCAGGATCGCGGCGCCGCCCAGGCTGTGGCCGATCAGGACCGATGGAGCCTCTCGGGTCGTGCGGAGATGATCGGCAGCATGGATGAGGTCGGCGACGTTCGACGAGAAGGTCGAGTTGGCAAACTCACCTTCGCTTGAGCCGAGGCCGGTGAAGTCGAAACGCAGCACCGCAATGCCTTTGGCCGCGAGTGCGACCGAGATGCGCTTGGCTGCCAGCGTGTCCTTGCCGCAGGTGAAGCAATGCGCGAACAGCGCATAGGCCGCCGGCTCGCCGTCGGGCAGCTCCAGCGCGGCCGCGAGTTGATGACCGCCTTCGCCGGTGAATTGGAAGCGTTCCGTCGGCATGGGCCATCCCCCGTTCCTGCTGGACCTAATCGCCCTGATAGCGCTGTTCGGCCCAGGGATCACCGCGATTGTGATAACCGCGGACTTCCCAGAAGCCGGGCGCATCCTCGGTCACGAATTCGATGGCCTGCAGCCATTTCGCGCTCTTCCAGAAGTACAGATGCGGCACGACGAGCCGCACCGGGCCGCCATGCTCTTCGCTCAGAGGCTGACCCGACCAGCTATGGGCGAGCAGCGCGTCCTCTGCTGCAAAGTCCTCGAGCGCGAGGTTGGTGGTGTAGCCGTCATAGGAATGCAACACGACGAAGCGCGCGTCGTCGCGCGGATGGCAGGCCGCGAGCAGCTCGCGCGTCGCGAGCCCTTCCCAGTGATTGTCGTAGCGCGACCAGGTCGTCACGCAATGAATGTCGGAGATGAACTGGTCCTGCCTCTGCGCGGCGAACTCGGCGTAGGTCCAGAAGATGGGATTCTCGATCGCGCCGTAGACGTCGAGCCGCCAGCGGTCCCGCGACACCGGCGGCAACACGCCGATATCGAGCACCGGCCAGTCCTTGGTGAGATGCTGTCCGGGCGGCAACCGCTGGTCCTCGGGCCGCGTGATCTTGCCGGTGAGAAAGCGGCCCTCGCGCGCCCACTTCTCCTTGGTGCGAGTCAGCTTGCTGTCGGGTGGCGTCTCGTCGGTCATAGGCTACTCGCGAATGAGCTACTCGTGGCGATGCATCGCCGATTCATGCTTGGTGTCGCGCATGGTGGAATAGATGATCAGCGACAGGAAGATGATGCTGGCGAGATAGTAGTAGAACCACTGCTCGTGCCCAATGGTCTTGAAGTAGAGCGCGACCGCCGGCGCGGTGCCGCCGAAGATCGAGACCGTGATGGCATAGGGCAGGCCGACGCCGAGGGCGCGGACATTGGTCGGGAACAGCTCGGCCTTCACCACCGCGTTGATCGAGGTATAGCCGGCGACGAACAGCCAGGCGCAGCAGATCAGGATGAAGGCGATGAACGGCGACTTGGTCTCCTTCAGCGTCATCAGGAGCGGCACGGTCGCGAGCGTACCGGCGACGCCGAAGAAGATCAGAAGCGGCTTGCGACCGATCTTGTCGGAGATCGCGCCATAGATCGGCTGCAGGATCGTCGCGAAGATCAGGGTGCCGAAGATCACGAACGTTGTCTGGTCTTCGGTCAGCCCGACCGAGAGCTTGACGAAGGTTTGCATATAGGTGGTGAAGGTGTAGAACGCCGCGGTACCGCCGGCGGTGAGACCGACCACCAGCAGCAGTTCGCGCGGATAGCGCAGCAGATTGGTGATCGAGCCTGATGGCTTCACGACCTTCTTGGCTTCCTCGAACGCCTCGGTCTCGTGGAGATTGCGCCGCATCACGGCGGCAAAGATCGCGAGCGCCGCGCCGATCGCGAAGGGAATCCGCCAGCCCCAGGCCTTCAGCTCGTCGGGTGTGAGGAAGACCTTTTGCAGGAGCAGCAGCACGATGATCGCGGTGAGCTGGCCGCCGATCAGGGTCACGTATTGGAAGCTCGAATAGAAGCCGCGATGTTTGGGATCGGCGACCTCGCTCAGGTAAGTGGCGCTGGCGCCGTATTCGCCGCCGAGGCTGAGGCCCTCGATGACGCGGGCAAGCGCCAGGATCACCGGCGCGGCGAGGCCGATCGTGGCGTAGGTCGGCGTCAGCGCGATGATCAGCGAGCCGAAGCACATGAACACGACCGACAACGTCAGCGAGATGCGCCGGCCGTAATGGTCCGCGAGGTAACCGAAGAACCAGCCGCCCAGCGGGCGCATCAGGAACGTTGCCGCGAATATCACGGCGGCATTCAATTGCTGGACCACGGGGTCGTTGCCCGGGA
Source organism: Bradyrhizobium manausense (assembly GCF_018129685.1). GTDB lineage: Bacteria > Pseudomonadota > Alphaproteobacteria > Rhizobiales > Xanthobacteraceae > Bradyrhizobium > Bradyrhizobium manausense_D. The sequence continues at coordinate 7,084 of NZ_JAFCLG010000024.1, read as the reverse complement.
AAAAGGCCGGGGCGAAATAGAGCGCGAACGCCGTATAGGCGTAAAAGTCATACCATTCGACGAGATTGCCGATCGAGCCGATGAAGATCGCCTTGATGCGCCGTTCGGCGTCGGTGATGTCGAAGTGTTCGGGGGCCGGTTTGATTGCTTGCTCAGTCACGTACGGCCTCCCAGAACTTATTGTCTGGGTGCCTACATCGCCTTTCCCAGCAGAAATGGCAACTGGCGGGGTCCCCGGACCGTACCCTGCGACCAGGTTACGGTCCCGGCTGGGTCGAGCCGAAAGTCCGGAATCCGCTTCAGCCATTCCTCCAGCGCAACCTGCATCTCCATCCGCGCGAGGTTGGAACCGACGCAGCGGTGGATGCCGAGACCGAAGGCGGCATGGCGATTCTCCCGACGGTCGATCACGACCTTGTCGGCGTCCGGAAACATTTTTGGATCGCGGTTCGCGGCCGGGAAGGACAGCAAAACCATGTTGCCCGCCTTGACCGGACAGCCCGAGATAGTGGTCTCCTTGACCACCTCGCGTGCCATCGTCACCGGCGAATAGGCCCGCAGCAGCTCTTCGACGGCGATGGGCATCAGCTCAGGCTCTGCGATCAGCCGCTCGCGGTCGGCGGGCGTTCGGGCGAGATGCCAAAGCGAGGAGCCGATCGCGCTCCAGGTGGTGTCGATCCCGGCGATCAGGAGCAGCCGCAACGAGCCGAGTACGTGCGACTCCTCCAGCGGCTGGCCTTCCTTGTCCCTGGCATTCATCAGATAGGAGATGAGGTCGTCAGTCGGCTGCGACCTGCGCTCCTCGATATGGCCCCTGAAATAGTCGCTCATCTCCTGCACGGCTTGCATCAACTTGGTCTCGTCCTTGATGCCGAGCTCCAGGATCATGTGGATCCAGTTGATGAAGAGATCGCTGTCGCCCTCGGGAATGCCGAGCATGTGCGCGATTGCCCGGACCGGGATGTATTTGCTGTAACGCGCGGCCGCGTCGACCTTGCCGTCGGCGATGAACCCGTCGATCAGCTCGTTGCAGATCGCGCGCATCCGCGGCTCGAGCTTCTTCATCGCATCGGGCGTGAACGGCGGCAGCAACAATTGCTTGGCCGGCTTGTGCACCGGCGGGTCCGAAGTGATCGGAGGGGCGGCGTTCCTGGCGACCTCGGGCCGCACGTCGCGGACGATGATTCGGCGTGAGGAAAAATGCTCGGTGTCATGGGCGATCTCGCGCACCGCCTCATAGGTCGTCGGCATGTAGCAGCCGAGGAAGCGCTCGGTGTGCACGACCGGGCTCGCGGCGCGCAGCTGCTCCCAGATCGGGAACGGATCATCAGTCCATTGCGGATCGGTGTGGTCGAAGTCGTTGACCCAGTCGGTCACGGGCGGATGGGCGGCGGGCTGGCTGACGTCGGACATGGCAAGAAGATCCCTTGAATATCAATTGGGCTCGTGTTCGCTGGAGGCACGCAAAGCGCTGCGCGGGCTCGGTCCGCGTTATTCCTCGATCACGTCAATCGCGATTTCCGGGCAATTGGATTTGGCAAGCCAGGCCTTGTCTTCGAGGCCGGCCGGAACCGTGCCGTCTCCGACCTCATGAGCGTTGCCGTATTCGTCGAGCTCGAACAGCTCCGGCGCCAGCGCCTTGCAGCGCGCATGGCCCTGGCATTTGTCGGGATCGACGCGAACCTTGAGTCGTTCTGCCATTGCGGCTTCCTCGGTCGTATGCGCCTGCCCGAAGGGCGGCGCGTTCCTCTTGTCAAAGATGTCCGCGGCATTTGCCGCTCATTTTAAGTTATATGCTATTACATTCGCGACAGGCTTCCGCTGTCAAGCGCAAACTTATAGGCTTCGCTGCAACATGCGGTCACATCTCGCTCGTAAGCCCCAGAACACCTATCACCATGGCGATCTCCGCGACGCCCTGATCAAGGCCGCACTGCGCGAGGCCGAGCAGGGCGGGGCGGAGGCGATCAGCATCAAGGCGCTGGCCAAGCAGCTCGGGGTTTCGCAACCGGCACCCTACCGCCATTTTGCCGACCGCGAGGCGCTGCTGACCGCGGCGACGGCGGAAGCGTTCCGGCAGTTCAGCGCGATGCTGCGCGAGGCCATGGCGAGGCCGTCGAAGCAATCGAGATTGTCGCTTCTGGCTCAGGCAACGCTGGATTTTGGCCTGCGGCGCAACGGTGTTTACCGCCTGATGTTTGCATCCCGCACCGTCTCTTGCGCGGCGAAGGGCAGCGAGCTGCATGAGGCCACGCGGGAGACGTTTGCGCTCGTGATCGAAGCGCTGGAAGCGCCCGCGGTCGGCTATTTGCGCGAGCGTCAGGCCCTCAAGATCTGGGCTGCGCTGCACGGCGTGGTGATGCTGGCCGAACAGGGCCTGTTCACCGGCGAAGCCGCGCACGCCACGCGTGAGGAGCTGGTTGAGGATTTCGTGAACGAGACCAAGGCCGCGCTCGCGGTCGCGATCAAGGACGCGCGGCGGCAGAAAAAGGCCGGCGCCTAAAGCGCGATGGAGTCAGGTTAGATCGGCGTCCGGGATCACCTCGCCCTGCGGGAGAGGTGATCTGAGCTCTCGGTTCGCAGCGATTCAACCAAAACACATCACGCTAGGCCATCGCTTTCAGCAGCCTCATCAGCTTTTCGACCGCGCTGTCCGGTGTCGTCACAACGGGACGGCCGGTGGCCTCCGCAACCAGCGGTGCTGATGATGCGATGCTGAATTGGGCCAGTGCAATGACGTCGCAATCGCGCAGGTCCTTTGATGCTTCGACAATCAGGCGGTCATGCGTGACACGGTCGCCGCGGTCGAGGGCTGCCAGAGCGCCCTCGGCAAGCTTCGGCACGATCTGGACCCGGGATGGAAATTCCGGCGGCATCGAGACCAGTGTCGGCGGGAAGGTCGAGAGCAGGCCGATGCGCTTGCCCATGGTCGCGGCCTGTTCGATCATGGCCTCGTTCGGCTTGAGCACCGGCATCGGCGCATGCGCCCGCGCGACGGCCTCGATGCAGGGGCCGAACGCCGAGCAAGTGAACAGGATCGCGTTCGCGCCAGTCGCCGCCGCATAGTCGCCGAGCGCAAGGAAGCGATCGGTCATGGCATCGTTGAGCGCGCCGTCGCGTGCCAGATCCGCCGAGAGGCTGTCGTCGAGCAGGTTCATCAGCCGAGCCTGTGGCCACGTCGCCGCGAAAGCCGCTTCGATTGGAGCGATGGAGTGCTTGAGGGCGTGGATCAGGGCGATGCGCATGGGTGTCGTCATTGAACGTGACTAACTTGTTGTCTCGTGCCCCGGCTCTGCAGCGCACCGCGAAGAGGCGCTGCGTCCGGGGCACAAGGAATCTTATTTTTTCACCCGCGGATCGATCGGCGTGTTGCCGCGCAAGCCCAGAATATCCTCCAGCACCTTCGCGCCCGCGATCACCTGCGCATCCGCGCGCGGCGCACCGACGACCTGGATGCCGACCGGCAGGCCCGAGGCGGTGAAACCGCAGGGCAGCGACAGTGACGGGCAGCAGGCCAGCGTGATTGCGTAGACAATGCCGAGCCATTCGACGTAGTTCCCGAACGTCTTGCCGGCGCATTCGGCGACATAGCGGTGCTCGATCGGGAAGGGCGGCACGATCGTGGTCGGCGTCAGCAGCAGGTCGTAGGTCTTGAAGAATTCGATCCCGCGCGCGGTCATGCCGACGCGTTGTGCTTCGGCGCGCGCGAGCTGGTCGACCGTGAGCTTGAGGCCCTCTTCGATGTTCCAGATCACCTCGGGCTTGAGCAGGTCGCGCTTGGTCCGCAGCAGATTGGCCTTGGTGATCGCGAAATCGAAAGCGCGTAGCACGTGGAAACTTTCATGCGCCTCCCGCCAGTCCGGATGCGCCTCCTCGACGATGGCGCCGGCCTCCGCGAAACGTTCGGCGGCCTTGCGCGTGATGGCCTTGACCTCGGGATCGACAGGCGTGATGCCGAGATCGGGCGAATAGGCGATGCGCTTTGGCTTCCTGCCCGCGCGCGCAGCCGACAGGAACGAGGTCGCAGGCGCCGGCAGCGACAGCGGATCGTCCGGATAGTCACCGCTCATGGCATCGAGCAGCAGCGCCAGATCCTCGACATTGCGCGCCATCGGGCCGACCACGCCGAGATTGCGATCGATGCCCGATTTGGGCGTATGCGCGACGCGGCCGATGCTCGGCCGCATGCCGACGACGCCGCAGAAGGCCGCGGGGCTGCGCAAGGAGCCGCCCATGTCCGAGCCCTGGGCGAGCCAGGCCATGCCGGTGGCAAGCGCCACCGCCGCGCCACCGGAGGAGCCGGCGGCGGATTTCGACGTATCCCAGGGATTGAGCGTCGCCCCGAACACTTCGTTGAAGGTGTTGGCGCCGGCACCGAATTCCGGCGTGTTGGATTTGGCGTAGACGACGGCGCCATTGGCCTCGAGGTTCTCGACCATGAGGTCGGATGTGCTGGGGATATTGTCCTTGAAGATCGGTGAGCCCTGGGTGTTCAGCACACCCGCGACATCGGTCAGATCCTTGATGGGCAGCGGCAGGCCGGCGAGCAGCCCGCGCGCGCCGGCCGGCTTCTGCATCAGCGCCTTCGCGTTGGTCCGCGCGCGATCGAAGCACAGCGTCGGCAGTGCATTGACCTTGCCGTCGACCTCCTTGACGCGCTTCTCCACCACGTCAAGCAGTTCGAGTGGAGAAACGTCGCCGGAGCGCAGCTTGTCGACGACGGCACAGGCGGTTTCGCGGATCAGGTCTTGAGACAAGTATTTTACTCCTACTTTGGTTGTCATTCCGGATCGCCCGAAGGGCGAACCCGGAATCTCGACGTTCCGGATTCGATGCTTCGCATCGCCCCGGAACGACGGCGTACACAGGCGCGACGTCGGCTAACTCCAACCGGCGCTGATGCCGCCGTCGACTGTATAGATCACGCCGGACGTGTAGCCCGCGCGATCCGACGCCAGGAACGCCATGAGGTCGCCGATCTCGCGCGCATGCGCCGGGCGGCCGAGCGGCAGGCCCTTCTGGAATTCCTTGTAACGGCTCTCGTCGCCGAACTGGTGCTTCGCCCGCGTCTTGAGCAGCGTGACGTGACGGTCGGTGCCAACGGGGCCGGGATTGATGCCGACCACGCGGATGTTGTCGGCAAGGCTTTTGCCCCCGAGCGCACGGGTAAAGGCCATCAGCGCGGCATTGCCGGCGCTGCCGCAGATGTAATTTGCGTCGAACTTTTCGCCGGCCGCACCAATGTCGTTGACGATGACGCCGCCGCCCTTGGCCTTCATCTGCGCGTAGATCTGCCGCGTCAGGTTGATGTAGCCGAACACTTTCAATTCCCAGGCGTGCCGCCAGGTTGCTTCGTCGATCTTATCGATCGAGCCGCCGGGGATATCGCCGGCATTGTTGACGAGCACGTCGATATCGGCGGCCTCGTCGGCGAGCCGCGCGATGTCGTCGGCCTTGCGCAGATCGACGACGCTTGTCGTGGCATCGATCTGGTTCGCCGCGCGCAGGCGATCGGCCAGCGCCTTGAGCTGATCGCCGCTGCGGGCTGCCAACAGGAGGTTTGCGCCTTCCTCGGCAAACGCCTCGGCGGCGGCTGCGCCAATGCCCTTGGACGCGCCCGTGATCAGGACGCGCTTGCCACGCAGATGCAGATCCATGTGAGGTACTCGCGGAATGGGAGAGAGGATGAAACCAGTAGGCGGTCGGCTGCGCCACGGTCAACATTGCAGTGCAGCGTTGCACTGCTGCCGAGATTGGTCCATTGCAGTGCGGTCAGAAAGGCGGCGCCTGCCGGACCAACCAAGGACGTTCTCGATGAGCAAGAAACAATACCGGATCGCAGTGATTCCCGGCGATGGCATCGGCAAGGAAGTGATGCCCGAGGGCCTGCGCGTGATGGAGGCCGCCGCGAAGAAGCACGGCGTTTCCCTGCATTTCGATCATTTCGACTTCTCGTCCTGGGACTATTACGAGAAGCACGGCCAGATGATGCCGGATGACTGGAAAGAGAAGATCGGCAAGCACGACGCGATCTATTTCGGCGCCGTCGGCTGGCCGGCAAAAATTCCGGATCACGTCTCGCTGTGGGGCTCGCTGATCAAATTCCGCCGCGAGTTCGACCAGTATGTGAACCTCCGCCCCGTACGTCTGATGCCAGGCGTGCCGTCGCCGCTGGCGAACCGCAAGCCCGGCGATATCGACTTCTGGGTGGTGCGCGAGAACACCGAAGGCGAATATTCGTCCGTCGGCGGCCGCATGTTTCCGGATACCGACCGCGAGTTCGTCACCCAGCAGACGGTGATGACCCGCACCGGCGTCGACCGCATCCTGAAGTTCGCTTTCGAGCTCGCGCAGTCGCGGCCGAAGAAGCATCTGACCTCGGCGACCAAGTCCAACGGCATCTCCATTACCATGCCCTATTGGGACGAGCGGGTGGAGGCGATGGCCAAGAAGTTTCCGGGCGTGAAGTGGGACAAGTACCACATCGACATTCTGACCGCGAACTTCGTGCTGCATCCGGACTGGTTCGATGTCGTCGTCGGCTCGAACCTGTTCGGGGACATCCTCTCCGACCTCGGCCCGGCCTGCACCGGCACGATCGGCATCGCGCCATCAGGCAACATCAACCCCGTGGGCGATTTCCCCTCCGTGTTCGAGCCGGTGCACGGCTCGGCGCCCGACATCGCAGGGCAGGGCATCGCCAATCCGATCGGCATGATCTGGTCGGGTGCGATGATGCTCGAGCATCTCGGCGAGAAGGAAGCGGGCAAATCGATCGTCGCGGCGATCGAGCGCACGCTGGCCGAGCGCACGCTGCGCACGAAGGATCTCGGCGGCAACGCCGACACGACCGCTTGCGGCAAGGCGGTGGCGGATATGGTGGATTAAGGCGAGTTCGCGCAACGAACTCCAATGTCGTCCCGGCGAAAGCCGGGACCCATACGCCGCAGCGGTTGTTGTTGCGCGAGAAGGTCATCGCCTGTCTTCGCCAAACCCCTGCTGCGGCGTATGGGTCCCTGTGTCTGGAAAGTCTGTCATGATGAGAGTGGGCGGGAAGCCGTTGGGTCCTTGGCGCTTGACGCCG
>NZ_JAFCLG010000023.1 GCF_018129685.1 Bradyrhizobium manausense | reverse complement strand
CGGCGTCAAGCGCCAAGGACCCAACGGCTTCCCGCCCACTCTCATCATGACAGACTTTCCAGACACAGGGACCCATAACCACAGGGAGTTGTTTGGCGAAGACTCGTTCGGTACTGCTACGAGGCGCCATCGCTAGATCACGCGGTATGGGTCCCGGCCTTCGCCGGGACGACAGCGGAGTTTGACGCGGCTGCGACAATCTCACCGCGCCTACCCCGCGATCTCCAGCCCGGCATTGGCGTACACCACGCCGCCATCCACCGCGATGGTGTTGCCAACCACGTAATCGCCGGCACGCGAGGCAAGATAGATCGCAACGCCCGCCATGTCCTCGTCGGTGCCGATCCGCCGCGCCGGAATACGCTTGGCCACTTCGTCCGAATGGTCGCGCGCGGCGCGGTTCATGTCTGACTTGAACGCACCCGGTGCGATCGCGGTGACGTTGATGTTGTCCTTGATCAGCTTGGTCGCCATGCGCCGCGTCAGATGGATCACGGCGGCCTTGCTGGCGGCGTAGGAGTAGGTCTCGCCCGGATTGACGAAGATGCCGTCGACGGAGGCGATGTTGATGACCTTGGCGGGCCGCTCGTGCGAGGCCGCCGCGCGCAACGGCTTGGCCAAGGCCTTGGTCAGGAAGAACAGCGACTTGACGTTGAGGTCCATCACCTTGTCCCAGCCGCTTTCGGGGAATTCGTCGAACTCCGCGCCCCAGGCAGCGCCCGCATTGTTGACCAGGATGTCGAGCTTCGGCTCCAGGCGGATGATTTCACCGGCGAGCTTGTCGCAGCCTTCGACCGTCGAGATGTCGATCGGAAGCGCGATGCACTCGCCCTCATATTGCGCCGACAGCTCTTTCGCCGTGGCTTCGCAGGGACCGGCCTTGCGCGCGGTGATGTAGACCTTCGCCGCGCCGGCGCCGAGAAAGCCGGCCGCGATCATCTTCCCGATGCCGCGCGAGCCGCCGGTCACGAGTGCGATACGGCCTTTGAGCGAAAACAGATCGTTGGACATGGAGCCTCCCTTGACGCGTCCCTTGGGTTGACGCCGTTTTGAGCGCCGCGGGGAGGGGTGTCAACTCGGTGTTGCCTCGGCGAAAGCCGGGGCAACATTCAGGCGGCCGCAAACCGGCGAAAGCCGTTCCACATCGCGGTCGCAGCGCCGGAGGTCAGCACCGGCAGGATGCGCGCGTCCTGGTAATTTCCGTTGAGCGAGACACGCGGCAGCGCCGTCATGTGGTCGGCGTTCTCGGCGAACAGCATGCCGGGCCGCGTCGTCACCGCGGTCTTGAAGCCGGCGGAGGCGGCCAGCGCGAATTCGCGCGTCCCCGCGGCATCGCGGTCGCCATAGGGATAGGCGAGATGCAGCACCTCGCGCTCCAGCGCGTGCTCGATGCGGACCCGGCTCACGGCCATCTCCTGCGCGGCGATCTCCTCGCTCTGCTTGGCGAGATTGCAATGGCTGATGGTGTGGGCGCCGATCGTGACCAGCGGATCGGCTGCGAGCTGTTTCACCTCGTCCCAGGACAGGCAGAGGCTTTTGCACAGCGCCTCCATGTCGATACCTTGCGCGGCGCAGAGCGCTTCGATCTCGCGCTTCAGATCGTGCTCGCCGGGCAGCGCGCGCAGCCAGTCATGCAGACGGTCGAACGCCGCCTGCTTCGCGGCCGGCGTGCTTGCGTCGAGCCGCAGGGCGGAATGGCCAATCTGCACGTCGACCTGTTCGGCCTTGGCGATGACGGCTTCCAGCGCGATCCACCATAGGCGGCCGGTGCCCTCGGCGAAGTCGCTGGCGACATAGATGGTGGCGGGCGCGTCAAATTCGCGCAGTACCGGCAGGGCATGGTCCCTGTTGTCGCGATAGCCGTCGTCGAGGGTGAAGGCGGCGAGGCGGCGGTCGAACCGGCCCTGCACCAGCCGCTCGTGCAACTCGTCCATGCTGACGATGTCGATCTCGCGCGAGCGCAAATGGCACAGCGTCGCGCGCAGGAAATCGGGAGTGACCTCGAGATGCCGGTTCGGCTGGAAGGCGCCCTCACGGGCCGGCCGCACATGGTGCAGCATGAAAATGGCGCCGACGCCCGACAGCAGCGGACGCAGCAGATGATGCGCGCCACTGAAATAGAGCGCGCCCAGCCCGGCGCGAATAACGTTGTTACGCAGTTGTTTCATGTCCGGCTGGCCGCCCCTGGGCATTCCGCCCTCGACTTTAAGGAACGACCCTTGAAGAAAAAGTTATTCCAATAGTTCACGCGCGGCCCCCGAAAGGGCGCCATTTCCGGTTTGACAGCCCGCCAAGGGTTTGTTTTGTCTCCGGTTCCAGAGTTCAGGTCGTCGAATGCAGAATCTTTTCAGGTGGGCCAGCAAATGGTGGCCGGGGCTTATTCCCCTGGCCGTCATGTGGGGATTTGCGGCCTGGAATAACACTTTGCCTGTTGAGGCCGACCTTTCGGCCCGCAGCTCGGCCGCACTGAAGGATACCGTCCTGGACAAGACCCGGATCGCCGTCGACGGCCGCGACGTCAGCCTGGCCGCGGACGCCTTCTCCGAGGAGGGGCGCCGTGACGCCGTGACGACGGTCGAGATGGTTCCCGGCGTTCGGCTGGTCGACGACCAGACCCGCCTTGCCCCTGAAGCAAAACCCTTCGTCTGGAACGCCGAGCGCGACGTGGTGCGGGTGACGCTGTCGGGCTCCGCGCCGCTGCCATCGATGAAGGCGCGGCTCACCGAGGCCGCGCGAAAAGAGGTCAACGGGGGTGAGGTCGCCGACCAGATGGGGCTGGCGCGCGGTGCGCCGCCGCGTTTCGAGGCGGCCGCGATGCTGCTGCTCGATCAGATCGGCAAGCTGAAGGACGGCAAGATCACGATCTCCGATACCAAGGTCAATCTGTCAGGGATGGCGCGCGACCTCGGCGGCCGCGAGGCCATTGCCGCCGCGCTGAAGAATTTGCCCGAAGGTTTCTCGATCGCAGCCAACGAGATCAAGGCGCCGCCTTACATCTTCCAGGCCTACAAGGATCCGGTCGCGGCCACCGTGACACTGACCGGCTACGTGCCTGACAATACCGTGCACGCAGCGATCGCGACCAGCGCATCGCGGAAATTCTTCACCGAGAAAGTCGTCGACAATCTCAAGGCCAGTATCGGTGCGCCCAGCTCCTTCAACACCGCGGTGGTCGCGGCGCTCGGCGCACTGTCGCGGCTGTCGACCGGCACGCTCGTGGTCTCGGATCGCGAGGTGAAGCTGTCCGGCGACGCGCTGTACGAAGGCGCGGCCAACGACATCCGCGCAGGCCTCGGCAAGGACTTTCCCAAGACGTGGGTGTACAAGCCTGAAATCACCGTGAAGCCCGCGGCAGGGCCGGTCGACGGCACCGTCTGCCAGCAATTGTTTTCGGAGCTCCTGGCCAAAGGCAAGATCAGGTTCGAGTCCAAGCGCGCCGACATCGATCCCGACTCCGCAGGCGTCCTCGATCATCTGATCGAGACGGCACTGCGCTGTCCCACCACCAATATCGAAGTCGCGGGCCACACCGATGCGGATGGCGAGGACTCGTTCAACCAGGCGCTCTCCGAGAGGCGTGCACAGTCCGTGATCGACTATCTGGTCAAGGCCGGCTTGCCGGCGGACCGCTTCACCGCGGTCGGCTATGGCAGCACGCAGCCCGTCGCCGGCAACGACACCGACGACGGCAAGGCGCAAAACCGCCGCATCGAATTTCTGGTGAGGTGATGATGCCCTATCTCGTCTCGTTTCATATGGGCTGGCTGACCGGCTCGGTTCTGCTGGGCTTCTGCATGGGCTGGATCTCGGTGGTCCAGCGCGGCAACGGCACCTCGAAGGTGACCGCGCGCTGGCTCGCGGTGCTCGTCGCGGGCCTGGTCGCAGCCTCGTTCGCGCACGTGGTGCCGGGTCGCTTCGGCTATTGGCTCGACCTCGGCCTGATCATGTTTGCCTGCTACCTCGTCGGCTGCACCATAGGTGCGTGGCTGCGCTATTGGGTGGTCTCACGCAGCCAGCCGTCTGCCGCTCCGTGATGTTGCTCTGCACCCTGACCATTGCGGTCAGGGGAGCGGCGGGTCGTTCGGCAGATCGGAAAACCGTGATCGGCAATCGCCTCTCGCCCTCTTTCAACGGGGGGATCCGGCCCATAGATTGATTTCGACCTAAGCCGTGCCGGAGCATTGTCCGTTCGAAATCATCAAAACTTCATGGCCCTTGCGCAGGATTGCCATGGAGATTCGCCTCAAGCTTGCCGCCGAAAGCGCCAAACCGTGCATCATGAGCCCGCAAGCCTGCCTAAAATATTGAAGGCACGTGATTTTGTTCGAATTGGCGAATTCCACTCCGCCCCAAAACGCGCTAGTGGAGGGACGGGGGGCATGCGCGAGACCGGAGCCGACGGCGAGGGTTCGTCGAGTGCCAGTGCGTCGTTCGCCTGTTCGCCGGCCACCCTGGCCGCTGAAGCGTTGTTCGAGGTCTAGATGCTGGAAGCCATACGCAGGGCGATGACGTTTCTGCGCCAGAAGCAAATCCTGCATAAGCTTGGAGTTGTGATCAGCGTCGCGGTCATCGGCATCGCTTGCTATGTGCTCTACCACATGCTGCGCGGCATCGACATGCTCGAGGTGATCGAGGCGATCAAGAGCACCGAGCCGCGCCAGATTGCGATGGCTGCGCTATTCGTCGGCGCGGGTTATTTCACGCTGACCTTCTACGATTTGTTCGCGGTGCGCGCGATCGGCCATTCCCACGTGCCCTATCGCATCAACGCGCTCGCGGCCTTCACCAGCTATTCGATCGGGCACAATGTCGGCGCCAGCGTCTTCACCGGCGGCGCGGTGCGCTACCGCATCTATTCGGCCTATGGTTTGAACGCCATCGACGTCGCAAAGATCTGCTTCCTCGCGGGTCTCACGTTCTGGCTCGGCAACGCCGCCGTGCTCGGCCTCGGCATCTCCTATCATCCGGAGGCGGCCGCCGCGATCGACCAGCTGCCGCCCTGGCTGAACCGCACGATTGCCATGATGATCATCGCGGCGCTGGTCGGTTACGTGGTCTGGGTCTGGACTCAGCCGCGGGTGGTCGGACGCGGTCCCTGGACCGTGGTGCTGCCGGGCGGCCCGCTGACGCTGCTCCAGGTCGCGATCGGCATCATCGATTTGGGCTTCTGTGCGCTCGCCATGTACGTGCTGGTTCCCGACGAGCCCAATCTTGGCTTCGTCGTGGTCGCGGTCATCTTCGTCTCGGCGACGTTGCTCGGCTTTGCCAGCCATTCGCCCGGCGGGCTCGGGGTGTTCGACGCTGCCATGCTGGTCGGCCTCTGGCAGATGGACCGCGAGGAATTGCTCGGCGGTATGCTGCTGTTCCGGGTCCTCTATTACCTGTCGCCCTTCGTTATCTCTGTAATCTTGCTGACGTTTCGCGAGGTTATCATCGGCGCCCGATCGAAACGCCTGCAACAGGCGGCGCTCAAGCTCGACCCCGGCCGACCACCCGAAGCCGCTTACGTGAGAAAGCGCAGCGACAGCGGCGCCTGACAGGCGCCAGCCCTAGGAGAAGCCCGCCCCGATGGCGATCGACACCCCATCTTCTCCCCCCGCACAGCCCTGGTCTGACCGGCTGCGGCATTCGACCGTCATCCTCATCGCCGCGGCGCTGGCGCTGTCGGTGGTGGTGTCCCTCGGTGAATTGTCGGTGGTGCGAGCGCTGACGGTATTCCTCTGCATCGCCGCTGCGGCGCTGATCCCTTGGCGGCTGCATGATACCGCCACCTCCCGCGAGGACATCAGGCGCGTGAATCCGGTCGAGAGCGCTGCGGTGGCCGCGGTCGTCGCCGGCATGCCGGACCCGGCGGTGCTGCTCGACCGCGCGGGTCGCGTCATTCATCTCAATGCCGCCGCCGCCCAGCTGGCGCCGGCGCTGCGCAAGAACGAGCTCGCCCAGTTCGCGTTGCGCTCGCCGGAGATCATCACGGCGCTGCGTGAGTCCATCGCCACCACCGAGCCACGGCGCGCGACCTATCTCGACCATGTCCCGGTTGATCGCTGGATGGAACTGATCATCACCCCGGTGCCGGTGCCGACCAATTTCGGCGGCGCCGACAAATGCATGCTGATGACCTTCCACGACCAGACGCCGCTGCGCCGGGTCGAGGAAATGCGCGCCGACTTCGTCGCCAATGCCAGCCACGAACTGCGCACGCCGCTGGCCGCGCTGTCCGGCTTCATCGACACGCTGCAGGGCCAGGCCAAGGACGATCCCAAGGCGCGCGAGCGCTTCCTCGGCATCATGCACAATCAGGCCACCCGCATGGCGCGCCTGATCGACGATCTGCTGTCACTGTCGCGGGTGGAATTGTCGGCCCATGTGCGGCCCGACACGCTGGTGGACCTGCTGCCGATCATCTACCAGGTCGCCGACGGGCTGGAGCCGCTGGCGCGGGAACGCCAGGTCGAGATCGAGACCAATTTGCCCGAGACACCCGTGATGATCGCCGGCGACCGCGAGGAGCTGCTCCGCCTGTTCGAGAATCTGATCGAGAACGCGCTCAAATACGGCGCCTCCGGCGGGCGCGTCATCGTGTCGCTGACCCTCCCGGGGCCGGCTGATGGAAGCCAGGAAATCCGGGTCATGGTGCGGGATTTCGGCCCCGGCATCGCGCCCGAGCACCTGCCGCGTCTGACCGAGCGGTTCTATCGGGTTGACGTCGGCGACAGCCGCTCGCAGGGCGGGACGGGCCTCGGATTATCGCTGGTGAAACATATTCTTAACCGTCACCGCGGCCGTCTTTTGATCGAAAGCGTGCCCAAACAGGGCGCCACTTTCACGGCCTGTTTTCCCCAGGCCAAGACTTTAGTCTAGACGCGAATATCAAGCGATTCCAGTCGCTTGTATGCGTCATCCGACTGTCATGAAACCTTCGTAAAAGCACAGCCGACCGCTCCTAAAGGGGCGGCACGGGGAGCGCGATCGGGCGCTGATGGCGCTTCGCTCCCCTGTATGGAGACCAGCATGAATTTCATCAAGACGATCGTCGCTGCCGGCTTGGTCGCCGCAACGACGACGGCGGCCTTTGCCGCCGACATCACCGGTGCCGGTGCGACATTCCCCTTCCCGATCTATTCGAAGTGGGCTGATGCCTACAAGAAGGAGACCGGCAACGGTCTGAACTACCAGTCGATCGGTTCCGGCGGTGGCATCAAGCAGATCCAGGCCAAGACCGTGACCTTCGGTGCGAGCGACGCGCCGCTCAAGGCCGAGCAGCTCGAGAAGGACGGCCTCGTTCAGTGGCCGATGGTGATGGGCGCCATCGTTCCCGTCGTCAACATCGAGGGCGTGAAGCCGGGAGAGCTGTTGTTCGACGGCGAGACGCTTGCCAACGTTTATCTCGGCAAGATCACCAAGTGGGACGACCCCGCGATCAAGAAGCTCAATCCGAACGTGAAGCTTCCCTCGGACGCGATCACCGTGGTTCGTCGTTCGGATGGTTCGGGCACCACCTTCAACTTCACCAACTACCTCTCCAAGGCCAGCGCCGACTGGAAGAGCAAGGTCGGTGAAGGCACCGCCGTCGAGTGGCCGGTTGGCGTCGGCGCCAAGGGTAACGAAGGCGTGTCGGGCAACATCAGCCAGACCAAGAACTCGATCGGCTATGTCGAGTACGCCTATGCCAAGCAGAACAAGCTGACCTATACCGGCCTCGTCAACAAGGCTGGCAAGCCGGTGCAGCCGACCGTCGAAGCCTTCCAGGCGGCTGCTTCCAACGCCGACTGGGCCAAGGCTCCCGGCTACTACGTCATCCTGACCGACCAGCCCGGCGACAAGTCCTGGCCGATCACCGCTGCGACCTTTATCCTCATGCACAAGGATGCCACGGACAAGGCGGCCTCGCAGGAAGCCATCAAGTTCTTCCGCTGGGCCTTCAAGAACGGCGGCAAGATGGCCGAGGAGCTCGACTACATCCCGATGCCGGATCCCGTCGTCCAGTTGATCGAGAAGACCTGGGCTGCCGAGATCAAGAGCTAAGCTCTTTCGTCCTCCGGGCGCGGTGCGGCCTTCAGCGGCCGCATCGCAGAGCACATGATTTTCGGCCCCGGATCAGCCGTGCGCTGGCTCCGGGGCGCGAAACTGACAACAAGCGTAAATAAATTGGTACAGGGGATCGGCGTGGCAGATATGGCCGTTCAGAGCGATGTAGTCGACGACGCCGGACCCTACGATCGCGCCAGGGCCTTGAGCGCGTTCAAGCTCGGCGATGTCACCTTCTACTGGATCACGCGGCTTTCCGCGATCTCGGTGCTCCTCATTCTCGGCGGCATCATCATTTCGCTGATCATCGGCGCCTTTCCGGCGATGAAGGAGTTCGGCATCTCCTTCCTGTGGACGCAGCGCTGGGCGCCGTCGGCGGATCCGCCCGTGCTCGGCGCGCTCGGGCCGATCTACGGCACGCTCGTGACCTCCTTCATCGCAATGCTGATCGCGATTCCCGTCGGTCTCGGCATTGCGATCTTCCTGACCGAGCTCTGCCCGCAATGGCTGCGCCGCCCGATCGGCATGGCAATCGAACTGCTCGCCGGCATTCCCTCGATCATCTACGGCATGTGGGGCTTCTTCGTGCTCGGCCCGTTCCTGGCCAATAGCTTCCAGCCCTTCATGATCAAGGTCTTCGACGGCGTTCCCGTGCTGGGCTCGATCTTTGCCGGCCCGCCGTCCTATCTCAGCCTGTTCAATGCCGCTTTGATCCTCGCGATCATGGTGCTGCCCTTCATCACTTCGATCTCGGTCGACGTGTTCAAGACGGTGCCGCCGGTGCTGAAAGAGGCCGCCTATGGCGTCGGCTGCACCACCTGGGAAGTCGTCCGCAGCGTGGTGATCCCCTACACCCGGGTCGGCGTCATCGGCGGCATCATGCTGGCGCTGGGACGCGCGCTCGGAGAGACCATGGCGGTGACCTTCATCATCGGCAATTCGTTCCGCATCTCCGGGTCGATCTTCGCGCCGGGCACCACGATCTCGGCGGCGATCGCCTCCGAGTTCGCCGAGAGCGACGGCCTGCACCAGTCCGGCCTGATCCTGCTCGGCCTCTTGCTGTTCGTGCTGACGTTCTTCGTGCTCGCAGCGGCGCGGCTGATGCTGATGCGGCTTGAAAAGAAGGCGGGGAACTGACGCCATGAACCCGATCTATTCCCGCCGTCGCCGCAAGGACATCGTCGTCCGCGGGCTCTGCATCGCCGCCGCCGCCTTCGGCGTCACCTGGCTCGCGCTGATTCTGATCACGCTGGTCTACAACGGCTTGGCAGGGCTGAATCTCGAGATATTCGCCGCGGACACTCCGCCTCCGGGCTCGACGAGCGGCGGCCTGCGCAACGCAATCGTCGGTTCGATCATCATGACCGTGATCGGCGTCGGCATCGGCGCGCCGCTCGGCATGTTCGCCGGCACCTATCTCGCCGAATACGGCCGCAACGACAAGTTGACCTCGGTGATCCGCTTCATCAACGACATCCTGCTGTCGGCACCCTCGATCATCATCGGCCTGTTCATCTACGGCGCGGTGGTGGTGCCGATGCGCGGCTTCTCGGCGATCGCCGGTTCGCTCGCCCTTGCGGTCATCGTCATCCCGGTGGTGCTGCGCACGACCGAGGACATGCTGCTGCTGGTGCCGAACGCGCTGCGCGAAGCGGCCTCGGCCCTCGGCCTGCCGCGTTCGCTGGTAATCAAGCGAATTGCCTATCGCGCGGCCCGCTCCGGTCTCATCACCGGCGTGCTGCTGGCGACCGCCCGCGTCGCCGGCGAAACCGCGCCGCTGCTCTTCACGGCGCTGTCGAACCAGTTCTTCAGCTTCAGCCTCAACAAGACGATGGCGAACCTGCCGGTCACCATCAACAACTTCGTCCAGAGCCCCTACGCCTATTGGAAGCAGCTCGCCTGGAGCGGCGCGTTGCTCATTACGCTGACCGTGCTTGCCTTGAACATTGGCGCGCGCATTCTTGGCGCCGAGAGGACCGCAAAATGAGTGATCTTTCCGTATCGATGAGCGCGGCCGGCGGCCTGCCCCAGGCGCCGGTGCTCCCCGAAGCCCCCGCCAAGGTGACGGTGCGCAACCTCAACTTTTATTATGGCGAGCACCACGCGCTGAAGAACATCAATCTGGCGCTTGGCACCAACCGTGTCACGGCCTTCATCGGCCCGTCCGGCTGCGGCAAGTCGACCCTGCTGCGCATCTTCAACCGGATGTACGACCTCTATCCGGGCCAGCGCGTCACCGGTCAGCTCATGCTGGATCAGACCAACATCCTCGACCCCAAGCTGGACCTCAATCTGCTGCGCGCCCGCGTCGGAATGGTGTTCCAGAAGCCGACGCCGTTCCCGATGACGATCTACGAAAACATCGCCTTCGGCATCCGCCTCTACGAGAAGATATCGAAGTCCGAGATGGACGACCGCGTCGAGAAGGCGCTGCGTGGCGGCGCGCTGTGGAACGAGGTCAAGGATAAGCTCAACGCCTCCGGCCTGTCGCTCTCCGGCGGCCAGCAGCAGCGCCTCTGCATCGCCCGCACGGTCGCGGTGCGCCCCGAGGTGATCCTGTTCGACGAGCCCTGCTCGGCGCTCGATCCGATCTCGACCGCCAAGGTCGAGGAGTTGATCCAGGAATTGTCCGAGAATTACACGATCGCGATCGTCACCCACAACATGCAGCAGGCGGCGCGCGTCTCCGACAAGACCGCCTTCATGTATCTCGGCGAGCTGATCGAGTTCGACGACACCAGCAAGATCTTCACGTCGCCGACCGACCGGCGCACGCAGGATTACATCACCGGCCGGTTCGGCTGAGGAGACAGGGCATGGGTTCTGAACATACCGCAAAGGCCTTCGATACCGACCTCCAGGAACTGACCCGGTCGGTCGCGGAAATGGGCGGCCTCGCCGAGCGCATGATCGTCGACTCCGTCGACGCACTGATCCGTCGCGATGTCGCGCTCGGCCAGCGTGTCGTCGCCACCGACGCCGAGATCGACGCGCTTCAGAAGAGGATCGAGGAGCACGCCGTGCTCACGATCGCCCGCCGCCAGCCGATGGCGGTGGACTTGCGCGAAATCGTCGGCGCCATGCGCGTCGCGACCGATCTCGAGCGGATCGGCGATCTTGCCAAGAACATGGGCAAGCGCGTCGCGGCGCTGGAGACGGATTTTCATCCGCTCAAGCTGTTCCGCGGCCTCGAGCACATGACCGACCTCGTGCAGCAACAGGTCAAGTCGGTGCTGGATGCCTATGCCGCGCATGATCTGCCGGCGGCGATGGCGGTGTGGAAGGGCGACGAGGAAGTCGACGCCATCTGCACCTCGCTGTTCCGCGAACTCCTCACCTACATGATGGAGGATCCCCGCAACATTTCGTTCTGCATCCATCTGATGTTCTGCGCCAAGAACATCGAGCGGATCGGCGACCACGCCACCAACATCGCCGAGACCGTGTTCTACATGATCGAAGGCCAGGCCATTACCGACAAGCGGCCGAAGGGCGACATGACGACCTTCGCCACGACGGTCCCCAATACCTGAATCCTCAAGGAGCGACGACCCCATGGGCGCACGCATTATGGTGGTTGAAGACGAGGAGGCTCTCACCGAGCTGCTTCGCTACAACCTCGAAGGCGACGGCTATGACGTCGAGACGGTGATGCGCGGCGACGACGCCGACACCCGACTCAAGGAGCACATCCCCGACCTGATCGTGCTCGACTGGATGCTGCCGGGCCTGTCCGGTATCGAGCTGTGTCGCCGGCTGCGCGCGCGCTCCGACACCAAGCAGCTTCCGATCATCATGCTCACCGCGCGCGGCGAGGAGAGTGAGCGGGTGCGGGGCCTGGCAACCGGCGCCGACGATTACATCGTCAAGCCGTTCTCCGTGCCCGAGCTGCTCGCGCGCGTGAAGGGTCTGCTCCGGCGCGCAAGCCCCGAGCGGCTCGCAACTGTCCTGGCTTTCGGCGACATCGAGCTCGACCGCGAGAAGCGCCGCGTGGCACGTTCGGGCCGGCCGATCGATCTCGGCCCGACCGAATATCGCCTGCTGGAGTTCTTCCTGGAGCATCCCGGCCGCGTGTTCTCGCGCGAGCAGCTGCTCGACAGCGTCTGGGGCCGCGACATCTATATCGACGAACGCACCGTCGACGTGCATATCGGCCGCCTGCGCAAGCTGCTCAATCTGGGCCGCGAGCAGGATCCGATCCGTACTGTCCGCGGCGCGGGCTACGCGCTCGACGATCGCTTCGCCAAGGCCGAGCAGACTTAAGGTTCGTTGACGTCGGCTTAGCGGGCTGCGGCAACAATCTCAGCCGTCATCCCGGGGCGCGCGTAGCGCGAGCCCGGGATCCATAACCGCAGGACGTGGTTTGGCGAGGACTTGGAGCGACCATCTCGCGCAACAATTGCGCCCTGTGGTCATGGATCCCCGCCTTCCGCGGGGATGACACCGAGCAGCTGGAGCCGTCATCGTGCGACGGCTGTCGTCGTCGAAGAGAACCGAATCCGTGTTACCGCGTGCCCGGCTTGGCCGGCGCGCGACGGCGATCGGCGGCCGGCTGATAGGCCACTCGCGAGTGCTGGGCGCAATAGGGAAGGCCGGACAGCGCCTTGCCGCCGCAGAAGAAGAAATCCGGGCTCGAGGGATCGCCGACCGGCCAGTGGCAGGTCGCCTCGTTCAGTTCGAGCAGCGAGAGCCGCTGGCTCATTGGCACGACGTTGTCGTAGGTGACAGGTTCAGCCTCGACCTCGACCTCGAAGGCCTGGGCCAGCGCGGTGTTGCCGCGTGCCATCGGCCGGCTCACGCGCATCATGTGCTGCGCGGGACGCGCCTTGCGCGGCCGGGGCGCTGCCGAGGAGGGGCTCTTGGCGCGGCCGGACAGGCCAAGCCGGTGCACCTTGCCGATCACGGCGTTGCGGGTCACGTTACCAAGCTCAGCGGCGATCTGGCTGGCCGAAAGTCCGGCCTCCCAGAGCTTTTTCAGCTGCTCGACGCGATCATCTGACCAGGTCAAAACCGTCATTGCACCCTTTCCTTCGCCGGCGCCTGCCATCTGTGGGGGCGGCACGACGAATGCCTAAGCCTCTAAAAACCCGTGCCGCCAGAATCCCTTAAGGCTCGCCGGGCGCAATGAGACGCCCGAACGTTTACGCCGGTACATGAGGACTTTTGGGATCAGAACCGCTGCACGAGATGTCGTATCTGACAAACCAAACGCTACAATATGGCGTGACTCGCGCGCAAGAGTCCGCCGACTCGCTTCCACATGTTCCGTGGCCATAAACCCGCAAATTTAGCACCGCAAGACTACGGAATCAGCGTTTCGCGGGGCTTTCCGGGCGGCATTGACACCAATGGTGCCGAGCATAAGATAGTATTACGTGCCGCCCTTAAAAGGCGGCACGTTTCGTTTTCCGGACCAATGATGCGCTGCGCAACGCGCGTTCAGGCCGTCCGAAACATCCAAAGAGACCGTCATGACCAACAGCGCAGCGCCGCATTTGCTCCCCGTTTTCGCCAGGGCCGACATCGGTTTTGAGCGCGGTGAGGGCGTCTGGTTGATCGCAACCAATGGCGATCGCTATCTCGATTTCACCTCGGGCGTGGCGGTGAATGCGCTCGGCCATGCCC
This sequence comes from Bradyrhizobium manausense, assembly GCF_018129685.1. GTDB lineage: Bacteria > Pseudomonadota > Alphaproteobacteria > Rhizobiales > Xanthobacteraceae > Bradyrhizobium > Bradyrhizobium manausense_D. The sequence goes on along the minus strand of NZ_JAFCLG010000023.1, from coordinate 72,303 downwards.
ATCCCGCACTGGTCAAGGCGCTGCAGGAACAGGCTACCAAGCTGTGGCATATGTCGAACCTGTTCCAGAGCCCCGATGGCGAGAAGCTCGCTGCGCGCCTGTGCAACGAGAGCTTCGCCGACTTCGTTTTCTTCTGCAATTCCGGCGCCGAAGCGCTGGAGGGCGTGATCAAGCTGGTCCGCCATCATCACTTCTCCAAGGGCCATCCCGAACGCTATCGCATCATCACCTTCGAGGGCGCCTTCCATGGTCGCACGCTGGCGACGCTGGCCGCGACGGGATCGGCAAAATATCTCGAAGGCTTCGGTCCGCCGATGGATGGTTTCGACCAGATTCCGCATGGCGATATCGAGGCCGTGAAGAAGGCGATCGGTCCTCACACCGCCGGCATCCTGATCGAGCCGATCCAGGGCGAGGGCGGCGTGCGTCCGGCAACACCCACCTTCCTCAAGGCGCTGCGTCAGCTCTGCGACGAGAAGGGCCTGCTGCTCGCCTTCGACGAAGTGCAGACCGGCATGGGCCGCACCGGCGATCTCTTTGCGCATCGCCGCACCGGCGTCACGCCTGATGTGATGTCGCTGGCGAAGGCGCTTGGCGGCGGCTTCCCGATCGGCGCGATCCTGGCGACCGCGGACGCGGCCGCCGGCATGGGCCCCGGCTCGCACGGCTCGACCTTCGGCGGCAATCCGTTGGCGATCTCGGCCGCGAATGCCGTGCTCGACGTCATGCTCGCGCCCGGCTTCTTCGACCACGTGCAGAAGATGTCGCTGCTGCTCAAGCAGAAGCTCGCTTCCGTCATCGACCGTCATCCTGATATCGTCAGCGAGATCCGCGGCGAGGGGCTCTTGATCGGCATCAAGGCCGTGGTGCCATCCGGCGACCTGGTCGCGGCGCTCCGCAATGAAAAGCTTCTCACGGTCGGCGCCGGCGACAACGTCGTGCGCTTCCTGCCGCCTTTGATCGTCACCGAGGCGGAGATCGAGGATGGCGTCGCGCGGCTGGAGCGCGCCTGCACTGCGCTGTCAGGCAACAAGCAGGCAGCAAGCTGATGAGCAAGGGTCCCAAGCACTTCCTCGATATCAACGAGCTGCCGCTGTCGGAGCTCAAGAGCATGCTCGCGGCATCTTCCGCCATGAAGGCGAAGCAGAAGGCGCATCAGCCGGTCAGGCCGCTCGAAGGCAAGACGCTGGCGATGATCTTCGAACGTCCATCGACCCGCACGCGCGTCTCGTTCGACGTCGCCATGCGTCAGCTTGGCGGCGAGCCCATCATGCTCACCGGTGCCGAGATGCAGCTCGGTCGCGGCGAGACCATCGCCGATACTGCGCGCGTGCTGTCGCGCTATGTCGATGCCATCATGATCCGCATCCTCAACCACGAGGCGCTGCTGGAGCTCGCGGCCTACGCGACCGTGCCCGTGATCAACGGCCTGACGCGCCGTTCGCATCCGTGTCAGGTGATGGCCGACCTCATGACCTATGAAGAGCATCGCGGGCCGATCGAAGGCCGGACCGTGGCCTGGACCGGCGACGACAACAACGTGCTGGCGTCGTGGGCCCATGCCGCCGAGCGCTTCAAGTTCCAGCTCAATGTCGCGACCCCTCCGGAGCTTGCCCCGAAGAAGGTGATGCGCGACTGGATCAAGGCGACGGGCGCACCGATCGTGCTCGGCACCGATCCGGAGGCTGCAGTGAAGGGCGCCGACTGCGTCGTCACCGACACCTGGGTGTCGATGGGCGACAAGGAGGGCGAGCACCGCCATAACGTGCTCAAGCCCTACCAGGTCAATGCGAAGCTGATGTCGCTGGCCAAGCCCGACGCGCTGTTCATGCACTGCCTGCCTGCCCATCGTGGCGAGGAGGTCACCGATGAGGTGATCGACGGGCCGCAATCGGTGGTGTTCGACGAGGCCGAAAATCGCCTGCACGCACAGAAGGGCATTTTGGCCTGGTGCTTTGACGCGGTGAAGTGAAGCGGTGGTGGCGCGGGCGGTTGCTCCACCCTCCGCTGTCATCCCGGACAAGCGTAAGCGCAGATCCGGGATCCATAACCACAGGACGCAATTTGGCAATGACTCGGAGTTGTCATCTCGCGCAATCACGTCATCCATGTGGTTATGGATACCGGGTTCGCGCTTCGCGCGCCCCGGGACGACACCGAATTTGAGGTTGGTTCGTACAGTCCGACGGGCCTCCGGAACTTGCTGCCCCCTTCCATTTTTCTCCTCCGACCCCAGATATCCGCCATGGTTTCCCAATCCCCTGACATGAAAACCGGGCCCGAAGGCCCGGTTCGCGCGCCTTCAGCGGTTCCGATCGATGACGCTGTGCTGCCGTACGAGGTCGATGCGCTCGATGTGCGCGGCCGCCTGGTGCGGCTCGGCCCTGCGCTCGACGAGATCCTGACCAAGCACGATTATCCCGCGCCGGTCGGCAAGCTGCTCGGCGAGGCCATCGTGCTGACGACGCTGCTCGGCTCGGCGCTGAAATTCGAGGGGCGATTCATCCTGCAGGCCCAGACCGATGGTCCGGTCTCCTTCCTGGTGGTGGACTATCAGGCGCCGGATCGCCTGCGCGCCTATGCGCGCTTCGATGCCGCGCGGCTTGGCGATGCCAAGGATTCCGGCACGTTGCTCGGTCGCGGCCATCTTGCCATGACCATCGACCAGGGCCCCGACATGAGCCGCTACCAGGGCCTGGTTGCGCTCGACGGCGGCAGCCTCGAAGATGCCGCCCACGAATATTTCCTGCGCTCCGAGCAGATCCCGACGCGCGTGCGCCTCGCGGTCGGCGAGGAGTGGCGATCGAGCGACGGCGGCAAGCACCGTTGGCGCGCCGGTGGCATGCTGATGCAATTCCTGCCGAAGGCGCCGGAGCGCGCGCGGCAGGCTGACTTGCATCCAGGCGACGCGCCCGAAGGCGCCGCTGTGCACAGCGTTGCCGAAGACGACGCCTGGGTCGAGGCGCGCTCGCTGATCGAGACGGTCGAAGACGTCGAACTCATCGATCCCGATCTCTCCGGCGAGCGGCTGCTCTACCGTCTCTTCCACGAGCGCGGCGTGCGCGTGTTCAATCCGATGGTCCTGAAAGCGCAATGCTCCTGCTCGCGCGATGCGGTCGCCTCGATGCTCAAGAGCTTTTCGTCTGACGATCGCAGCGCGATGGTCAAGGACGACAAGGTCGTCGTAACCTGCGAGTTCTGCTCGTCGGTGTACGAGTTCACGCCGGAAGAGGCGGGCGTCGAGGACGCGTGACCGCCCCCTAATTCAACACCCGCTTATTATCCGGGCTGTCGAGCGAGAACGTCGGCACGTCGATCTCGAAACGCTCGCCGGTTTCGCTGACCATCTGGTAGCGGCCGGTCATGAAGCCCGACGCGGTCGAGAGTGGTACACCCGAGGTGTATTCGAAGCGCTCGCCGGGGGCGAGGGTCGGCTGCTTGCCAATGACGCCTTCGCCCTTGACCTCCTGCTGTCGGCCGGTGGCGTCGGTGATGATCCAGTGCCGCGTCTTGAGCTGCACGGTCTGGTCGCCGGAATTGGTGATGACGATGGTGTAGGACCAGAAATAGCGCGACCGGTCGGCCGACGACTCTTCCGGAACAAAGTTCGGCACGACGGTCACTTCGATCTGGCGGGTCACGGCGCGGTACATGGCTGCCATCATAGCGAAAACCCTATCGGGAACCAAACGCCGCAAACGGCCGTGGCGACATCGTCCCGCCAGAATTCACGAAGAAGTAGACCCTTGATGTGATCCGGCCGCTTTGCGAGGCGGCGACCGGACCGGTACACTCCTCAAACGTCGCGATTTGTGGAAGGGTTTTGGGACCCCAATGAGCATTGCCGATCAAGTGACGGGATCGACGATCGCGGGAACCGCAGGCAGTCCTGTTGGCGCCAATCCTGTTGGTGCCAATCCTGTTGGTGCCAAGCCCGCGGAAGTCAGGCCGCGCGTTGCCGCGCCGGCCATCACGCTGCCCGCCATCGGTGAGCGCGAGCTCAGGCTCGACCTGTTCCGCGGCCTTGCACTGTGGCTGATCTTCATCGACCATCTGCCGCCGAACCTGCTGACCTGGTTCACCATCCGCAACTACGGTTTCAGCGACGCCACCGAGATCTTCATCTTCATCTCCGGCTACACCGCCGCCTTCGTCTATGGCCGCGCGATGCTGGAAAACGGTTTCCTCATCGCCACCGCGCGCATCCTGCGGCGGGTCTGGCAGATCTACGTCGCGCACGTCTTCCTGTTCACGATCTTCCTTGCCGAAATCTCCTACGTCGCGACCAGCTTCGAGAACCCGCTCTACACCGAAGAGATGGGCATCATGGATTTCCTCAAGCAGCCCGACATCACCATCGTGCAGGCGCTGCTGCTGCGCTTCCGTCCCGTCAACATGGACGTGCTGCCGCTCTATATCGTCTTGATGCTCGCGCTGCCGCTGATCCTGTGGTCGATGAAGTGGCGGCCCGACGTGACCCTCGCGCTGTCTGCCCTGCTCTATGCTGCGACGTGGGAGCTCGACCTCTACTTCTCGGCCTATCCGAACGGCTTCTGGGCGTTCAATCCCTTTGCCTGGCAGCTGTTGTTCGTGTTCGGGGCATGGTGCGCGCTCGGAGGCGCGCGACGCATGTCGCGCATTCTGGCATCGCCCGTGACGATGTGGATCTCGATCGCCTATCTCGTCGCGGCGTTCTACGTGACGCTGACCTGGTACGTTCCGCAGCTCTCGCACTTCATGCCGAAGCGGCTCGAGCAGTGGATGTACCCGATCGACAAAACCGATCTCGACGTGCTGCGCTTCACGCATTTCCTGGCGCTGGCCGCGCTCACGGTGCGCTTCCTGCCGCGGGAATGGCCGGGCCTGAAATCGCCCTGGTTGCGGCCGCTGATCGTGTGCGGCCAGCACTCGCTGGAGATTTTCTGCCTCGGCGTCTTCCTGGCCTTCGCCGGCCATTTCATCCTGGCCGAGGTCGCGAGCGGCCCAGCCATGCATGCGCTGATTAGTCTCTCCGGAATTCTGATCATGTGGGCCATGGCATCGTTGATTTCGTGGTACAAGCGCGTAGCTGACAAGAGCGGTGCGAAAGCCAAAAACGCCGTCGGCAACGCCGATCTGGCGGGAGGGGGCTGATGAAGGCGAAGGTTCTCCTGAGCCTGACCCTGCTATGCGGGTACCTCGCCGTGCCTTCGGCGCGTGCGGGCGATGCTGTGCCCGACGCGCCCGCGGCCTGCGAATTACCGCCTTATCTGCTCGCCACCGACAGTCAGCTCCACAAGGTCGCCGACACCGTGACGGCAGGCAAACCGCTCGAGATTCTGGTCATCGGCAGCCGCTCCACCACCATTCCGTCCTCGGAGGAGAGCTCCTATCCGGCGCGCATGCAGGCTATTTTGAAGGAGAAGCTGCCGCCTGCGGAGGTGGTCCACGTATCCGTAGAATTACAGAGCAAGAAGACGGCGGAGGAGGCCGCGAGTACCTTCGTTAAGCTGATGGAAGCAAAAACACCTACTTTGGTCATCTGGCAGACGGGGACGGTCGATGCTATTCGATCGATCGATCCCGATGATTTCCGCAGCGCCGTGACCGATGGGGTCGCTGCGTTGCAAAATGCAGGGGCCGACGTCGTCTTGATGAATTTGCAATACAGCCCGCGTACCGAATCCATGATCTCGGCACCGCCCTATCTCGACAATATGCGGGTGGTGGCGCAGGAGCATGATGTCCCGCTGTTCGACCGTTTTGCGATCATGCGACAGTGGAATGACCAGGGTCAGTTCGACCTGTTCAGCCCCTCCCGCGGCCCTGAGCTGGCGAAGCAGGTCCACGATTGCCTTGGCCGGGCGTTGGCACAGTTTGTGATCGACGCTGCCCATCTGGGACCGGGCCAGCAGCAGAATTGAGGTCTAGCGTTAATGAGTGCTTTCCGCCCTTTTGGCCTGTCGACATGGCTGGCCGCGCCCGCAGCGGCGCTGTTGATGCTGACGCCTCTGCTGCAGGCCCCGGCTCGCGCACAAGCCGCCCAGGCGACGCCTGCTTCTCCGCAGGCTGCTGATCCCGAATCGGCCTCACCGACCCAGACGACAATTGCCGCGACGAGTCAGCCGCCCGCCGAACAGCGTGGCCTCACCTCGCGCGCCATCGACAAGGTGAAGCAGGTGGCGAAATCCGCCGGCGACATTTTCAGCCGCGTGCCTTGTCTGTCGCCCAAGGGCGGCTCGAAGACGATGGGCTCGCTGCCGCATGTCGCAAGCAAGCTCATCGCTGGCAAGCCCGTCGTGATCGTCGCGTTCGGTTCGTCGTCGACGGCGGGCTACGGCGCGAGCTCGCCAGATTTCAACTATCCAAACCGCCTCGCTGCGCAGCTGCGCCGGCAATATCCGACCGCCGACATCTCCGTCATCAATGCCGGCGTCGGCGGCGAGGATGCGCCCGAGATGATGAAGCGTCTCCAGACGCAGGTGATCGACGTGCATCCGGATCTCGTGATCTGGCAGGTCGGCACGAATGCGGTGCTGCGCAACCTCGATCCCGGCGACACCGCCAAGATGGTCGAGGACGGCATCTCCCGCATCCAGGCCGCCGGAGATGCCGACGTCGTGCTGGTCGATCCGCAATATTCACCCAGGGTCACCGAGCGTCCCGAAAGCGCAAACAGGATGGTGAAGCTGCTCGGCAAGGTCGCCGAGCTTCGTCACGTCGGCATCTTCCCGCGCTTCGAGGTGATGCGCGACTGGCACGAGAAGCAGGCGCTTCCGGTCGAGAGCTTTGTGATCGCCGACGGCCTGCACATGAACGACTGGGGCTACGCCTGCTTCGCCCAGCTGCTGGGCGACGATATCATCCGCTCCGTCGGGCAGATCAAGCTCGGTGTGAACGTGCCCGCGGACGTGCGGACCTACCGGCCGATGTAGGCGCGTAGGGTGGGTTAGGCGAAGCCGTAACCCACCATGCATCAACGATTGCCGAACGAAGTTGGTGGGTTACGCCTTCGGCTAACCCACCCTACGAAGCGTTCACGCCTTCTCCAGCGCCGCCGTCAGATCCTCGATGAGATCGTCCGCGTGCTCGAGTCCCGCCGAGAAGCGGATGAATCCCTCGCTGATGCCGAGGGCTGCGCGATCCTCCGGCTTCAGCCGCTGATGCGTCGTCGTCGCCGGATGCGTGACGAGGCTCTTGGCGTCGCCGAGATTGTTGGAGATCTTCGCGAGCTTCAGCTCGTTGAGCACGCGGAACGCAGCCTGCTTGCCGCCCTTCACCTCGAAGCCGACCAGCGTCGAGCCGCCGCGCATCTGCTTCTTCACCAGCGCCGCCTGCGGATGATCCTCGCGGCCGGGATAGACCAGCCGCGAGATCTTGGGATGGCTCGCCAGCACGTCGGCGATGCGCGCCGCGGTGTCGGTCTGCGCGCGCACGCGGACCCCGAGCGTCTCGAGGCCCTTGAGCAGCACCCAGGCGTTGAACGGCGAGATCGACGGGCCGGTCTGGCGCATGAAATTATGGATGTGCTCGGCGATGAAGGCTTCCGAGGACAGGATGATGCCACCGAGGCAACGGCCCTGGCCGTCGATGTGCTTGGTCGCCGAATAGACGACGACGTCGGCGCCCAGCGCCAGCGGGCTCTGCCAGATCGGCGTCGCGAACACATTGTCGACGACGAGCCGCGCGCCGCCGCCATGCGCGATCTCGGCGATCGAGGGAATGTCGAGCACGTCGAGTGTCGGATTGGTCGGGCTCTCCAGGAAGAACGTCTTGGTGTTCGGCTTGAGCGCCCGCTGCCACTGATCGAGATCGGCGCCGTCGACCAGCGTGGTCTCGATGCCGTAGCGCGGCAGCAGGTCCTGAATGACGTAGAGACACGAGCCGAACAGCGCGCGAGAGGCGACGACATGATCGCCGGCTTTCAGCGGCGCGAGGATCGCGGTCGTCACCGCAGCCATGCCTGTCGCGGCCGAGCGCGCGGCTTCCGCGCCTTCGAGCTCGATCATGCGGCGCTCGAACATCGAAATGGTCGGGTTGGAATAGCGCGAATAGATGAAGCCGGGGTCCTCGCCCTTGAACCGCGCCTCGCACTCTTCGGCGCTGTTGTAGACATAGCCCTGGGTCAGGAACAGCGCCTCCGACGTCTCGCCATATTGCGAGCGCAAGGTGCCGGAATGAACCAGGCGGGTTTCGGGACGATAGTGGGCGGTGGGCGCCGGGGACTTCGACATAGGACCTCCTGCGTGACCATCGAAAACGGTCACAAAAAAACCGGCCTGGATATCTCCACGGGCCGGGATCACAGAGGTCCCCGGCCTGTTTAGCGACTTATTTAACGTGGCTGCAAGCCGGCCGGCTCAAATCACCACGGGATAAGTGATGCTCATATTCCGCAACGCCCTTTCCGTCAAGGCGTCCATCGGATAGCCGTAAAAGACTGGTATTTCCCGCAAGTCCGGATGTACTTGACCCCCGATGAGGACCCCCGGTTGACGTTCACGGTTGCCGCCGACGCCAATGGTATCCTGCCCGACCGCATGATCGCGGCAATGGCGGAGGCTGGCCTCATCCTGCCCGAATACGATTTCGTCGAAAGCCAGATCCAGCCGGCGAGCCTCGATCTGCGTCTCGGCGACATCGCCTATCGCGTCCGTGCGAGCTTCCTGCCCGGTCCCGGCGCCACCGTCGCCGAGCGCATCGACCAGTTGAAGCTGCATGAGTTCAGCCTCGCCGATGGTGCGGTGCTGGAGACCAACTGCGTCTACATCGTGCCGCTGCTGGAAAGCCTTGCGCTGCCGCCCGAGATCGTCGCTGCGGCCAATCCGAAAAGCTCGACCGGCCGGCTCGACGTCTTCACCCGCGTGATCGCCGATGGCACGCGCCGCTTCGACATGATCGGCGCCGGCTATCACGGCCCGCTCTATGCCGAGATCAGTCCGAAGACGTTTCCGGTTCTGGTGCGCGAGGGCTCGCGCCTGTCGCAGGTGCGCTTCCGCACCGGCGATGCCATCCTCAACGCAGACGAACTCGAAAGCTTGCATGCCGTCGAGCGTCTCGTCGACATCGACGATGCCGATCTCGCCGGCGGCGTCGCCGTCTCCGTCGATCTCTCCGGCGAGAAGGGCACGGGCTTCGTCGGCTACCGTGCCAAGCGCCATACGGGTGTGGTCGATGTCGATCGCCGTTCCGGCTATGCGGTGGAAGATTTCTGGGAGCCGATCGCGGCCCGTCCCGACGGCAGCCTGATCCTCGATCCCGGCGAATTCTACATCCTCGCCTCCAAGGAAGCCGTGCAGGTCCCGCCCGATTTCGCCGCGGAGATGGTGCCGTTCGATCCGCTGGTCGGCGAATTCCGCGTGCACTATGCCGGCTTCTTCGATCCCGGCTTCGGCTATGCCGGCGCTGGGGGGCTGGGATCGCGCGCCGTGCTCGAAGTGCGCTCGCGCGAAGTGCCGTTCATCCTCGAACACGGCCAGATCGTCGGCCGTCTCGTCTACGAGAAGATGCTGTCCCGCCCCGACGCGATGTACGGCCAGCGCATCGGCTCGAACTACCAGGCCCAGGGCCTGAAGCTGTCGAAGCATTTTCGGGTGTAGCGCCGTCCCTCATTGTAAATTAGGCATAGTTGTCCGCATGGCGCGTATGTTGACCCGCAAATCATGGTGAACGCCGCCGCAGTTGATGGCATTCCCAAACGCGATGGCCGTTTCAGCCGCGGATTGAAGCGGCGATCGAGCTCCTGAGCGCCGCAGTGGACGTTGAACCGATGTCGGCGGGCAACGCAAATAGCGGCGCACCAATCAAGACGCCAGTTCTCGAAAATGAATGGCACGCTTCATCAAGTCGTCCATGCGGGCGGCCGCATGAATTGTCAGAGGATGTTGGGTAAAGCCGGGCCGCGGGGAAATAAAGCCTGCCATTTCCTTCGCCATTTTTAGCTGTTGATCCGACGCCGTCGCAAGCAGGGAAATCATCAGGTTCTCCAACGCGATGACACGGATGCGCAGCGTCACCAATTCGGCATTGGTCAGATCAGGGATTTCCATTCCCTTGGCCCCGAGCGCTGAATCCGAGGCGGGCCCGGCGCCGCCTTCGTTGTCCCATCGGGACAGAGCGCGTTGACGCTGATTCCAATCGCTGGATGTATCGGAATTTTCTCGCGGCATGCGTAGCTCCTCGTGGTGTCACGAACCACGCTAGACGGCCAACGGCGATCAGATCGGCATGCGATAGCCGTAAAACTCATGGTCCTCGTTATAGCCGCCCTGACCTGCGCCAAGATCGGTGAAATCACGCACGAATTCGATAGCCGCGATCCATTTGACCATCTTGAAACCCAATTGGTTCTCGCATCGCAGCCGCAGCGGCGCGCCATGCAGCACGCTGACCGGCAGGTCGTTCATCTCATAGGCGAGGATCGTCAGTTCGTGGCGCATGTTCTCGATCTTGTGGACGTCATAGTAGCGCCCGCCATCAGCGCCATCGGCCAATGAATAGAACACGGCGTAGCGAGCCTCGGACGTTGGCTTCACCCGATCAAGTATATCGCGCATGGGAACGCCGCCCCATTCGGCAACCCCCGACCAGCCCTGAATGCAGAAATGCGTCGTGATCTGCTCCTGCTTCTGCATCGCCTTGATGTCGGCGAGCGAGAATTCCTGGGGCGCTTCGACCAGACCGCCGATTCTCAGCCTGTAACTGGCGAACTCCTCTGCGACGAGATCGTCAAACTCCTTGGAGTGCGGCATCGTGCCGTTTGGCCAGAAGTAAGGGGAGATGTCTTTCCTGGTGAGCTGTGAGCGCGGATCCCAGCTTTCGGCCAGCCCCATGATCCAGCCGATCATAAACGCGCCGGCGCGCTGGACGAGACGGGCGTGCCGGATGGTGAGGGGTGAAGCCAGCAGCCAGGCGATCGTCAGGATAGCCATCGTCAGTGCGAACAGCGGAAAGCCTGCCCATGAGGCGTTGTCCACGCCGGCGAACATGTGGTTGGTGTTCTGCCGGATGCCGGTGACGAACACCATGGCGCCATGTGCCAGAACGAAGCCCACAAACCAGCCAAACGAGATGAAATGAACCGAACGCATCGCCTGCCGGTTGAACAGCCGGCCGAACCATCCCAGCGCATTGGAGATCGCGGGGCTCTGCATCAGACCGGTGGCGATTGAGACCGGTGCTGCGACAAACACCGTGATGAAGTAACTGAGCTGCTGCAGGCCATTGTAGCGGGTCCAGCTATGATCGACCGGAAAGTTCAGCGACGCATACTGGATCGCCGTCGATAGCGCGGCCGGAAACACTTCCCAGGTCAGTGGCACCAGCCTGCGCCATTGATCGGTTGAAAACAGCAGCACATAAAAGGCCACGCCGTTGATCAGCCACAGCAGGTTGATCGAGAAATGCCACCAGCGCGACAGCCCGAGGGTATGGCGCAGGCCAGGAATACCAAGCCAGGTAGGCAGGGTGACGGAGTCGTCCTTAGCGGTCCAGATCCGCCCTTCCGGCACCGGTGCCTGAAAGCGGAACCAATCGGTCCCCGGCGTGCAATCGCGGCCCCAATAAAGTCGCGGATGGTCGGCCAGGATTTGCAGGCCGGCCCGCATGATGAAGAGCATGAAGAACATGTTCAGGAAGTGTTGAAGCTGCAGCCACCACGGGAATCCCGAATCGACGGCCGGCGCTGCCTGCGCGATGCCGGGATGCTGCCGGATAAAAGCTTCGATGCCCGGAATCTCACGCAGGCTTTGAGCCATGGCAATCAGACAGAGCAACACCGTCGCTGCGATCGGCAGACCCCATAGCGTGTTGATCCAGCGCCTGCCAATGCGAATCCGAGGTGCGATTCCGTTTTGTGGCGGCATCCAGTGATTGAGACGGATGCGGTCGTCGGCATCGCTAAGCCTGGCACGAAGTGGCTCAGCCAGCGGAAATGGTGTATCCGCGGCCACTGGCCGGCCGCTTTCGGTCATTGAGCGCGCCTGTCCATTGACACGTCAATCGTCAAGCTTGGTGAGCGCGTTGCCCTTGTGAAATGCAATATGGTGCGTCTTTCTGCTCTTGATCTCGTATTGCGGATCGTCTGCGCTCGCATGATGGGTATAGCCTTTGACCTTGAACTCGCGAGTATGCACGCGGATGATCGTGCCGCTGACGCGCCCCGCCTCCGAGTTCCAGCTGACGCGATCATGGATCTTGAGGGTCTTCCGCACGGTCGTTCGATCCGATGCCGCAAAACAACTGCCATGATGCAATTCTCGCATTGAATGCATATCTGCTCGAGCGGCGCAGGCACCAACCGGTGCAATCACTGTCGGTTCCTTAAAATCCCAATATCTTTCGACTAACGCACGGCGCGCTTCTGTTTGCCGCATCGGACGCCTAGGATCAACAGTGAGGCGGGCTGTCACGCGCCTTCGCGGCCTGGAGCGATGTCACGAAAACCTTTTTTACCATAGGCCACTCGACCAGGACGCTCGCTGAATTTGTCGGGCTCTTGCAAGACTCGGGCGTTAGCCTCGTCGTCGACGTCAGGTCGATGCCGCGGTCGCGCACCAACCCGCAGTTCAATCAGCAACGTCTTCCCGAAGCGCTGGCGCCGTGGCAGATCGGTTACGAGCATATCAGTGAGCTTGGCGGCCTGCGAGGGAAGTCGCGCGAGTCAGAAACGTCGCCCAATTCCTACTGGCGCGTACGCAGCTTTCGCAATTACGCAGATTATGCCCTGACGGCGCCGTTCGCTGACGGCCTGACGCGGCTCCGAGAGCGTGGCGCGGAGCAACGGTGCGTCGTCATGTGCGCCGAAGCGGTCTGGTGGCGCTGCCACCGCCGGATCATTACCGACTACCTGCTCGCCGCAGGGGAGCAAGTGAGGCATATTCTCGGGAAATCGCATGTCGATGTGGCGAGCCTGACACCCGGCGGCGTCGTTCGCAACGACGGGACGGTGGTGTATCCCGCTCAAGATACGCAACCGGAATGAGGCAAGGGCTTCCGTGGGCTCAACCGCCGAGGGCAATGTGTAGAGGGCGTTGCTGCGGAGCACGGCGAGACCGTAAGCACAGAGGCACAAGTGCGACTGCTCGGAGCGTTCCGCTGCTCGGTTCGGCCAAAAGCGGCGTTCGGCACTGGTTGCGTCGCTCCATCCGCGATGACACACTCCGGCAAAACAACAAGCCGGGAGTGAACATGACCGCCGCAGCAGCAGATACAGCGCAACAAGCGCAATGGAAACGCTGGCGCGCGGTGGCTGATCTCTACCACGCTTACTTCACCGGACTCATCCTCACCGTTGTCACGCGCCGCGGCACGGCGGACGCTGCCGAATTCGTGTTCCGCGTGTTCCGTCGCCAGCAGCAGGAGCGCTTCCTGCCGGGGCTCAGGAAGCTCGGCATCGATCATCTGCCGCCGGCGGTGGCGGCTGCGCAATATCACTACCTTTCCAACTGGATCGGCGGCGTGCACGTCGAATACATGTATGAGAGCGACACCAAGGCCTGGATCCGCTATCCGCCGCCGCGCTGGATCTGGAAAGGGACCGCGATTTGCGGCGTGCCGGGCGAAGTCTCGCGCGCCATGCTGCGCGGCTGGCACGCCAACAACGGCGTCGCGCTCGGCGATACCAGGCTCGGCTTCGTCTGCACCAAGCAGAGCGTCGACGGCCAGGACGGTCTCGAAGGCTATTACCATCAATACGATCATCCGCTCGAGCTCGACCAGCGCCTGGTGTTCGCGCGGCATCTCGAAGCGCCATTGTTCGATCCGAAGACCGCGCCGGCCCTGCCTGTCGCGAGCTGGCCGACACCGCGGCTGGAAAAGGCCTATCGCAACTATGCGATGGAATATGTGCGCACGGCAGCACCGGTGATGGTGCAATTGTTCGGGCCGGAAGATGCCGGCTACCTCCTGCATCTCACCGGCAAGCTGATCGGCATGCAATATTTCGACGAGGTCGCAGCCGCACTCTCGATGACGCGTGGTGGCGCGCGCGAGTTCGCGTCGTTCCTCAACGCGCTGTTCTCCGCGCAGGACGATGCCGCCGAGACCTTGCAATCCGAAGGCAGCTTCGAGATCCGCCAGCAGAGCTGGAAGCTGATGGACGACGTCGCCGATGATCACCGTGCCTGCGCCAAGGTGCTGGAAGGGCTGTTCGAGGGGCTGGCCGCGGGATGCGGCCGGCATATCGGCGTGCACCTGCGCCCCACAGCACGCGGTCGCCCGCCCCTGATCTGGACCGTCGAATAATTCCACCATTTGAAATGCTCTGCCGCAGGGCACGCCTGCACCTGACGCAGGAGGAATCGGCCATCGCCGTGCTAACAAGTGTCCTCGCGCCTTCCGCGCGAGCAAGTCGATTGACACACCTAAGCATTGCCGCGCCGCAAGCGGCGCTTGCGTCCGGGAGAGGAAATGACGGACATCGCCGAGATCCCGGTCGATGAGGAGGAGCGTCCGCTGCCGCCGCCCGCGCGCCCCGTGCGGAGCGCGCTGACCGATGGGCCGATCCTGCGCACGCTGCTCTCCCTCGCCTGGCCGAACGTGGTCGCGCTGTCCGCCGGCACCTGCGTGGTGATCGCGGAGACCTCCTATATCGGACGCCTCGGCGTCGAAGCGCTGGCCGCGATGGCCTTGGTGTTTCCGACAGTGATCCTGACCATGACGATGTCCGGTGGCGCCATGGGCGGAGCGGTGGCCTCGGCCATCGCGCGAGCGCTGGGGGCCGGCGATCGCGAACGCGCCGGGACGCTCGCCGCGCATGCGCTCCTGATCGGCATCACATTCGGACTCGTCTTCATGCTGGGCATGCTGATCTTCGGACCCCAGGTGCTCACCATGCTCGGTGGTCGCGGCAATGTGCTGACGCATGCGATTGCCTACACGCAGGTGTTTTTCGGCGGTGCCGTGCTGCCCTGGACGCTCAACACCATGGCCGGCGTGCTGCGCGGCACCGGCAATATGCGGCTGCCGTCGTTCCTGATCCTCAATTCCGCGGTCTGGCAGATCGTGCTCGGCGGCACGCTCGGCCTCGGGCTCGGACCTTTCCCGCAGCTCGGCATGCGCGGCGTCGCGGCCGGCGCGTTGATCGCCTACGCCATGAACATTTGTGTGATGGGCTGGTACCTGTTTTCTGGGCGCGCGCGCGTTGTCCCGAAGCTGCGCGGGCTTCGCATCCAGTGGTCGATGTTCTTCGACATCCTCAAGGTCGGCGCCATCGCCTGCTTCTCGCCGCTGCAATCGGTGCTGACGATCTCGATCTTCACGCATATGCTGGCAAAGTTCGGCACCGCGATCCTCGCCGGCTACGGCATCGGCGCGCGGCTAGAGTTTCTGCTGACCTCGATCGCGTTCTCGTTCGGCATCGCCTCGGTGCCCATGGTCGGCATGGCGATCGGCGCGGGCCGCATCGCGCGGGCCCGGCGCATCGCCTGGATCGCCAGTGCTGCCGCTTTCGTCGCAGTCGGTGCGCCGGCCTGCCTCGTCGCGCTGTTCCCGGACCTCTGGGTCAACATCTTCACCGACAGCACGGTCGTGCGCGCGACGAGCCATCAATATCTCTCGACCGTCGGGCCGTTCTACGCGTTCTTCGGCCTTGCAACCGTGATGTATTTCTCGTCGCAAGGCGCGGCCAAGGTGGTCGGCCCGGTATTGGCGCAGACCGCGCGGCTGATCTACATCTCCGCCTGCGGCTGGTGGCTGTCGGCGCACGACGCCTCCGCGCAAAGCTTCTTCTGGCTCGCCGCGAGCTCGATGGTCGTGCTGGGCCTGCTGTCATGCTCCAGCGTGGTGCTGACGCGCTGGGGACCGCGGCAGACCAAGCCGTCCGTGCGTCCGGTGCTCTCGGCCGTCGACTAGCGATGCCTGTGGCGGCGATGGCCGCCACCGCCGAGATTGGCCAGCCGCATTATCTGCGGGATCATCGCCATCATGTCGCCGCCGCCGGCGCCGCCGAGCATGCCCATGATATCGCCGCCGCCCATTCCTGTCGGCATACCGCCGGCCATCGGTGCGTAACCAGCGCCGTAATTGGGCGCGCCGAACCCGCCGCCGAGATTGCCGCCGGAAAGGCCGCCTATTCCGCCGATACCACCGCCGCCCATCATGCCGCCGAGACCGCCGCCGCCATTCTCCATCATGCGGCTCATCATCGGGCCCATCGTCTGCATCAGCATGGCGAAGCGGCGCTTGCCCATCTTCGCCTTCATCATCTCCAGCATCGGCGCCATCTGCGTCATCATGTTCTCGCCGCCGGCACCGCCGCCGCCGAGGAACTGCGCCTTCGCCGGCGAGCTCGCGACCGAAAACAGCAGCAGCACGGCGGCTGCCTGGCAGATCACCTTGTCCGCACCTTTCATGGCATGCTCCTCGCGTGCGTGGCCTCGCCGGGAGAGCGAGGCCATCAGGACGCACGCAGCCATGGTTACGGCTGATGAGGGCAGGCCTCTGTGAGAAAGATCACGTTGTCGATCGCGTAGACCAGCCGCTGATGCAGCGCGCCGAAATCGCGCACCGCGTCCCAGACGTCGCGGGCGGAGGCGGGCAGGGGGACGTCGTTGTGGATGGAGGCCATGTTGTTTCCTATTATGTGGAGAGACGAGAATCGGGCCATCATCTCAGGTGTCATCGCCCGACTTGATCGGGCGATCCAGTATTCCAGAGGCCGTTATGATTGAACGGCGAAGCCGCGGCGTACTGGATGCCCCGGTCAAGCCGGGGCATGACAGCGCGTGTGGGGTGAGCGTCGTCCACGGCTCACGTACAAACCGCCTCGACATTGTTGCCGTCGGGATCGATCAGGAACGCCGCGAAATAGGTCGGGCTGTAATCCTTGCGCGGCCCGGCGCCGCCATTGTCGTGGCCGCCGCTCTTCAGCCCCTCGCGGTGAAATGCCTTCACCGCGTCATGATCCTTGGCACGAAATGCGATATGCGCGCCGTCGGCCTTGCGGCCTTTGTTGAGGTGCAGCCAGAGCGCCGGCTCGCCCTTCGGTCCGAAGCCGGCATAGCCGTCGCCGCTCGAGCACAGGACGTAACCCAGCGGCGCGAGTGCCGCGGTGTAGAAGCGCGTGGCGGCGTCGAGGTCGGCAACGCGCAGTCCGATATGGTCATACATGGTCGTCTCCATTGCGAAGCGCGCCGCAACTGGCGCGCGCCGGAGACGACGCTAATCAGTTGAGGGCAAGCTGCTCTTGGAGAATCTTGCGCATCCCCTTTGACGCCTGCCGGAACTTGGTCGGCGACATGCCGGCCGCGCGGTGGAAGGTGCGGACGAAATTGGAGAGGTCGCCGAAGCCGACGTCATAGGCGACATCGGTGACCGCGATGTCGTCGTCGGCGAGCAGGCGCGCCGCGTGCCGCAGCCGCGAGCGCACCAGATATTGATGCGGGGTGACGCCGAGCACGTTGGAAAACAGCCGAAGGAAATGGAAGGGGCTCAGACCTGCGAGGCGCGCGGCCTGTTCGAGATCGATCTCGGCATGCGAATTGTCGTCGATCCACAACGCGGCCTCGACCGCGCGGCGGCGGTCGCGCGCCGTCGGCGAGGCCGGTTTGCGCGGCCTGCCCGAAACGACATCGACGAAGCGGCCGGCGAGGATCTGGCCGATCTCGTCAAGCCCAAGATCGCTATTGCCATCTGCCGCCGTCTGGGCGAGTTCGCCCAGCACCATGAGCTCCGGCAGCGGCGGCGTGGCGCCGACCTGCCACGTCTCGCGCCGCCCGCCGAGCGTCTCGACCAGATCCTCGCTGAGGAAGAACGACAGGCAGACGTCGCCGCAGACATGCTCATGGGTGCAGGTGTATTCCTCGCCGGGCGCGCCGACCAGCAGCGAGCCCGCCACCAGCTCGAAAAAGCCGGCCCGGCAATGGCAACCAAAGCTGCCCGAGCGGACATAGGCGATGGAATGACCGGTGCGGCACTCGGCGAATGGCTTGTCGCCCGGTCCCGCGTCGCAGCGAAACTCGGAGACCGTCATCACATCCGACGTCAGCAGCGTGGTCGCATCCATTCAGATGATTTAGGAAGGCGAACGCGGCGGGGCAACGGGCAGCAACACCTCGAACAGCGTCTTGCTTGCGATCGGGTGAGCGCCTTCGAGCGCCAGCAGCCGCCGCTTGGAGATCACCCCGCCATAAGGCGAAATCCGGTCGGCATAGCCCCCTGCTTCCAGCACCCGGTGGCAAGGCACGATGATCATGTAGGGATTTTTCGAGATCGCCTGCGCCACCGAATGCGAGGCGCCGGAGGCGCCCAGCGCCTTGGCGATCTCGTGATAGGTGCGCGTCTCCCCGCGCGGGATGGTGCAGGTGTATTCGTAGACCCGTCGGCTGAAGGCCGGCACGCCGCCGGCGTCCAGGCTGACATCGGAAAAATCGGGATCGCTGCCTTGCAGCAAGCCCATGATGCCCTCGATCGCGAGCTCGGTGTTGAGCGGCGGCGCTTGCTCGCGCGCCTCGGGATGGAGCTGGAAAATACGGCGGCGCGTGTCGATCTCCCGCGCCTCGGGCAATTGGACGGCCGCCACGCCGGAATTGCTCCAGACGATGCCGCACCGGCCTATGGCCGTGTCAAATATCGCGTAAGCGCGCCCCACCATGCACAGCCCCACTCAGTGCACGTTTCTCCCCGGAGCACCGATCATAACACCGTCACAATTCGGCGCATCTGGAATCTTGCCAGGACGTTAACATCAGTCCGGCTGTGGCCGCCAAACCGCTTGGCGACGGACGCCGTCTCGGCTAATCAGGACACGCGCGGCAACACGCGCATCCGCGGGCGTAGTTCAATGGTAGAACGGCAGCTTCCCAAGCTGCATACGAGGGTTCGATTCCCTTCGCCCGCTCCATCCTGCTTCGCGCCGGGGCGCCTCGCAGGACGCCTTCGAAGCCCTGGCGGCGAAGGGCGCTAACCCGGCAAGCTCCGCAAGAAGTCGACCAGCGCCGCGTTCACCTCGGCCGGCCGCTCCTGCTGCGTCCAGTGTCCGCAGCCTGGCAGCATCTTGATCTCGCGCAGCTGGGGCACCCATTGCTTCATGTTGGCGAGATGCTCGGCAGCGCCTGGGAAGGCGATGACCAGATCGTGGTCGCCGGCAATGAAGAGCGTGGGCACGGTGACCTTGACGCCCTCGAAGGCGCCCATCAGCTCCCAATTGTGATCGATGTTGCGGTAGTAGTTGAGCGGCCCGCGGAAACCGCTGCGGGCAAATTCGCCGGCGTAATAATCGAGGTCGGCGGTGCTCAGCCATGACGGCGGCGGCACCGGCCCTTTCGGCAGCATGCCGTCCTTGCGCGAGACCATGCCCGCGCCTTTAGACGGCTGTCCGCTCGCAGCGGCCATGGCGCGAATGGCGGTGACGCCCTCGCCGGAACCGCCGAACAACATCGCGGCGAGCGTTTTGCGCGGGTCCGCCTCGAACTCCGCCTCGGCGACGCCGGGCTCCTGAAAGTACAGTTGATAGAACTGGGCTTCTTCAGTCTGCGGCATCACGCTGGTCGGTCGCACCTCGCTGCGCGGGCGATAAGGCACGCTGAGAATGGCAGCGGCGCGAAAGCGGTCGGGGCGCAGCCGCGCCGCGTGCCAGGCAATCCCCGCACCCCAGTCATGGCCGACGATGACGGCGCTCTTTGCCTCCAACGCATCGAGCACACCGACCAGATCGCCGATCATGTGGAAGATCGTGTACTGGTCGATCGCCTCGGGCTTGTCGCTTTTGCCATAGCCGCGCATGTCGGGCGCGACGGCGTGGTAGCCGGCTGCGGCGAGAGCCTCGAGCTGGTGTCGCCAGGAGTACCAGCTTTCCGGAAAGCCGTGGCAGAGCAGCACCATTGGCCCTTCGCCCTGTTCGGCGACGTTGAGGGTGATGCCGTTGGCCTTGATCGTCCGCTGTGTCGGTCCGCCCATGTGATCGCCTCCCCGCTGCATTGTGGTTTGGTGCATCCTAAACGTTGCTCACGGGCACGCAAACATTCCAATATATTAGCCTCTCGCTCCCGGCACGCACCGCTCCTCCGGCCTAAGCTCTTGCCGTCCGGCGGATGCGGTCCATGTGCCGGGCGATGTTCGGACAGGGCCATGGACCAGCAAAAACTCGACAGGGCGATCGGTCGCCGCTTGAAGACCTTGAGGACGCAGGCCGGCATGACGTTGAATGAACTGGCAGCGCGCTCCGGTGTCAGCCGGGCCATGATCGGGCGGGTCGAGCGGGCGCAGAGCAGCGCCACCGCAGCGCTTCTCAACAAGCTCTGCGCGGCGCTCGATGTCTCGCTCAGCGACGTCGTCGCGCTCTCGGAGAAGCCGCCGGAGCGGCTGACGCGGCTGGCCGACCAGCCGCTATGGCGCGATCCCGATAGCGGCTACCGGCGGCGTCATGCCTCGCCGGTCGATGCGGCGAGCGGCATCGAGATCATCGTCGTCGACATGCCGGCCGGTGCGCGGGTGCCCTACAGCCCCTGGGGGCGCAACGCCTTCACCCAGCAGCTGTTGATGCTGGAGGGCGCGGTCTGCGTGCATATCGACGCCAAGACGGTGCGCCTGCGCGAAGGCGACTGTCTCGACTTCGACGTCATGCGCGCCGTGACCTTCGAGAACGAAACCAGGCAGGATGCCCGCTACGTCATCATCACGCGTCGGGGCACGTCGTACGGGAAAATATGATGCAGCTGATGGTACGAGACGCCACACTGGAAGATGCCGGGGATATCCTCGCCATCTACAATGACGCTGCGATCAACACCACGGCGGTCTGGACCGACGGGCCGGCCGACCTCGACTCGCGGCGCGAATGGATCCGCACGCGGCAGCAGGCGGGCTATCCCGTGCTGGTCGCGATGAAGGGCAGGGACATCGTCGGCTTTGCCTCTTTTGGCGATTTCCGTCCTTTCCCCGGCTATCGCCACACCGTGGAGAATTCGGTCTATGTCGATGAGCGGCATCATCGCGCAGGCATCGGCCGCAGCCTGCTGGCTGCGCTGATCGAACGCGCCACGGCGCTCGACAAGCACGCCATGATCGCCGGGATCGAGGCCCTCAATGCCGGCTCGATCGGCCTGCACGCCTCGCTCGGTTTTGTCGAGGTCGCCCGGATGCCGGAGGTCGGCTGCAAGTTCGGCCGCTGGCTTGATCTTGTCTTCATGCAGAGGACGCTTGCAAGTGACGTGAAGCCATGACGATGCAGATCCGCACCGGCGACACATTCGATCCGCGCGTCGTCGCGCTGCTCGACCACCACGTCGCGGCGGCGCGGGCGCAGACCGCCCCGGGCAGCGCCCATGCGCTCGATCTCGCCGGCCTTCGCGCCGGCGACGTCGCGTTCTGGACCGGCTGGGACGGCGAGACGCTGGTTGCGACCGGCGCGCTGAAGACGCTCTCGGCCGCCCACGGCGAGGTGAAGTCGATGCACACGCTGCAGACCACGCGCCGGCGCGGCTTTGGCGGCCTGATGCTCCGCCACATCATCGCCGAGGCGCGCAAGCGTGACATGACGCGGCTCAGCCTCGAGACCGGCTCGTGGGATTATTTCAAGCCGGCGCACGCGCTCTACCAGGCGCACGGCTTCGTGCCGTGTGCCCCGTTCGAGGGCTATGCCCAGGACCCCAACAGCCTGTTTCTGACGCTCGATCTAGTCTGATTGGCGCTAGCCAATCTGTCGTGACGCACAACTACAGGGTACTGTGTTCGCAAGTATCATCGTGACGCTGTTCGCCCCTTGTGGTATAAAAACGTTATTGCAGCATCCATTTTCAAAGAAGCGACAGCGTAGCGATGGACGTCCAAAGGCGTTATTGGCAGGAGCTCGTTGATCTCAAGCGGGACGCGATCTACATCGATCTCTATCAAGCACGCACGGAAATTATTGACCGCAATATCGGAGGACTGAATGCGATCACGTCGAGTGCCTCGATAGGAGCTTGGGTCATTTGGAAGGACTTAGCGTTTCTCTGGGCGGCGGCAATTGCGTGTTCGCAGGTACTGCAAACATTGAAAGAATTTCTGCCCTACAAGAAACGGCTTCGATCATTGAACGCGCTATCACCCGAGCTGAACGGCCTCTGCTGGTCGGCTGAAAACGACTGGTTCAAGGTTAGCCGGGGTCTTCTAACCGAAGCGGAGATCCACGACTTACATATGAAACTTAAGAAGAAGAAGCAGGATGCCTTGCAAAAGGCGTTTCCGGCTTCCTCGTTGCCTTTGGTCAACCCGCTGATCGAGCGTGCGGGAAAGGCGACACAAGACTACTTTCAGAGCTACTTTTACACTGATGCGTAGCAAAATCCCCAACCGGAAAGGAGCATTTCCAATGATCGATAAGAGAATTCAAACTAGCATTGAGCCCGCTAGACCAACCAGTTCTCAGGAGTCTCTGCGAAAGGGAAACGTCGTTCCCCCTGAGCCGGTGAAGATTGCGATGCCGCCGGTGCAAGCGCCGAAGGCCCCTGCATCGACGCCCGCAGGTCCTCAGAAAAAGGCCGGAGCTTAACGCCGACAGCCCCGTTCCTGGCAGTGGGGTCTGACCTGATAGGCTGCCATTGTCAGTGATGTGTATTGTCGATCCTGTCGAGCACGCGTTCGACGCTTGGTGGCCTCCTCCGGGGCGCGCCTCGCCTTGGGTTCGAGGCCGAACTGCTCAGCGATCTGCGTCAGGAGGCATTTTCGAAGGATCTGAATACCGGTGTGCGCAAATGAAGCGCTTCAAAACAAACAGCTAGGCCAGGCGCCTGCGCAACCGCCGCTCGAAAAGATTGCCCCATCCCTCAAAATGAGTTGCGTACCTCAAAACGCCTCTGCTAGCCTTCAGGCATGGCCCAAGAGACTTCCGAAAGTCTGACCGCCTCCGCGGCGCTGACGCTGAAAGACATCGCCCGCGAGGCCGGTGTCAGCCTGGCTACGGTCGATCGCGTCTTGCACAACCGCCCTGGCGTGCGGCCGGACACGGTCCGGCGCGTCCAGGAGATCATCGCGCGCAACGCCTTTCAGCCCCATGTGGCGGCCGCCGAGCTCGCCCGCGGCCGTGCCCGCCGATTCGCCTTCGTGATGCCGACGGGGTCAAACCCGTTCATGCAGCAGATCGAGGCCTATCTCGGCGAAATGTCGGCCTGGCTCTCCGCACGCCGTCTGAGCGTCGAGCTGATCAATACCGATGTGTTCGATCCCTCCGTGCTTGCTGCATCGCTCGAGACGCTCACGGGCGAGTATGACGGTCTTGCCGTCGTGGCGCTGGATCATCCCGCTGTTCGTGCGGCGATCAACGATCTCGTCGATGCCGGCACCAAGGTGGTGACGCTGGTCTCGGATGTGCCATCGTCGCGCCGCCATCATTATGTCGGCATCGACAACATCGCCGCGGGCCGCACCGCGGGTGCGCTGGTCGGACGGCTGGTCGGCCAAAAGTCCGGCAAGATCGGCATCATCGCGGGATCGCAGGGCCTGCGCGACCATGCCGAGCGCATTTTCGGCTTCAATCAGGTGATGGCGTCGGAATTTTCTCACCTCGACATCCTGCCTCTGCTCGAGGGGCGTGACGAGGACGACCGTTCCGAGCAGCTGATATCGCGGCTGCTCGGCAAGCATCCCGACATCATCGGCCTCTACAATGTCGGCGCGGGCACGCAAGGCGTGGCCAAGGCCCTGACCGAGGCCGGCCGCGAAAAGCAGATCGTCTTCATCGCCCACGATCTCACGACAATGACGCGAAGACTGTTGCTGCAGGGAACGCTGGATGTCGCGATCTCGCAGAATCCGGGACATGAGGCCCGCGCCGCCGTGCGCGTGCTGCTGTCTCTGGCGCGTAACGAGCCGATCTTGAGCGAACAGGAGAAGATCCGCATCGACATCCTGATGCGGGACAATCTGCCGTAGCCGAAAGGCGCGGCGCTACTTTTTTGTATCGAGGCCGATTGCCGAAAGCGCGACGTCAGTTCGTGCACTGCAACAGGGAAGGGGAGGACGGACTTGTATCTCGGAATAGACATCGGCACCTCCGGTGTGAAAGCGGTGCTCGTGAACGAGGCTGGCGCGGTGGTCGCGACGGCTGCGCGCGAGCTTGCGCTGTCGCATCCCCAGCCGCTGTGGTCCGAGCAGGATCCGGATTCGTGGGTCGAGGCGGCCATCGGCGCCGTCGATGATCTGGCGGCCTCGCATCCGCGTGATGTGGCCGGCGTGCGTGGCATCGGCCTCTCCGGCCAGATGCACGGGGCGACCCTGCTCGGCGACGACGGCCGCCCACTGCGCCCGGCGATCCTCTGGAACGACGGCAGGTCGCATGCCGAATGCGAGCGGCTCGAACGTCGATGCCCGTCGCTGCATGCGATCGCCGGCAATCTCGCGATGCCGGGATTCACGGCGCCAAAACTGCTCTGGGTCTCCAGGCATGAGCCCGAGGTCTTTGAGCGCGTCGCCAAGGTGCTGCTGCCAAAAGCCTATGTCCGCTTTCGCCTGACCGGCGAGATGGTCGAGGACATGTCCGATGCCGCCGGGACGCTCTGGCTCGACGTCGGCCAGCGCCGCTGGTCGGCGCTGCTGCTGCACGCCACCGGGCTCGACCTGCACCACATGCCGCGCCTGGTCGAGGGCAGCGATGCGAGCGCAACGCTTGCGGGCGAGTTCGCGCAACGCTGGGGCATGGCGAACAACGTGGTCGTAGCCGGCGGCGCCGGCGATAACGCGGCGAGCGCGATCGGGTTAGGGGCGATCGCGCCTGGCGATGCCTTCCTGTCGCTCGGCACCTCCGGCGTCATCTTCCGCGTCACCGACAATTTTGCCCCCGCCCCCAGTTCGGCCGTGCACGCCTTCTGTCATGCGCTGCCCGGCCTCTGGCATCAGATGGGCGTGATGCTCTCGGCCGCCGCGTCGCTGGCGTGGCTCTCCGGCGTGATGGCGACGCCTGCCGCCGCGCTGCTCGCGCCGCTCGGCGACACCGTGGCTGGACCCAGCTCCGTGAAATTTCTCCCCTATCTCGACGGCGAGCGCACGCCGCACAACGATGCGGCCGCGGCGGGCGCCTTCATCGGCCTGCGCGGCGCCACCGGGCGCGACGCGATGGTGCAGGCCGTGCTCGAAGGCGTTGCCTTTGCCGCACGCGACAATCTTGCGGCACTCGCCAGTGCCAGCTCGGCCATCGCGGAAGTCGACCTTGTCGGCGGCGGCTCGCGCTCGGCGCTCTGGGCGCAGATCTGCGCCGACGTGCTCGGCATTCCGGTGCACCGCGTCGAGGAGGGCGAGGTCGGTGCCGCGCTCGGCGCCGCCCGGCTCGGCCGGCTCGCCGTCACCGGCGAACATGCAGCGCAAGTCTGCACGCGTCCGCGGCGCCTTGCGACATTCACACCAGACCCGTCGCGCACTGCGGCCTATGACGAGGCCTATCACCAGTGGCGCAAGCTCTATCCCGCGCTGAAGGAGTTTTCCCAGTGAACGCGTTACCCAAATTCTTCGGCGCAGCCGACCCGGTCGCCTATGGCGGCAAGGACGCCAAAAACCCGCTGGCCTTCCGTTGGTATGACAAGGACCGCGTCGTGCGCGGCAAGCGGCTCGAGGATCATCTGCGCTTTGCGGTCTGCTACTGGCATTCGTTCTGCTGGCCCGGCGGCGATCCCTTCGGCGGGGAGACGTTCCTGCGCCCGTGGCATCATGGCTCCGATGCCATGGCGATGGCGCGTGCCAAGGCCGACATTGCCTTCGAGCTGTTCCGCCTGCTCGACGTGCCGTTCTTCACGTTTCACGATGTCGATGCTGCGCCCGAAGGCGCGACGCTCGCTGAATCCGTCGCCAACCTCAATGCGATCGGCGACATCTTCGAGAAGAAGATGGCGTCGGCGAAGGTGCGGCTGCTCTGGGGTACCGCCAATTTGTTCACGCATCGCCGCTATATGGCAGGCGCTGCGACCAATCCGGATCCTGACATCTTCACTTATGCCGCCGGCCAGGTCCGCGCCGCGCTCGAGGTGACGAACCGCCTCGGCGGGCAGAACTACGTGCTGTGGGGCGGCCGCGAGGGCTACGAGACCCTGCTCAACACCGATCTCAAGCGCGAGCTCGACCAGCTCGGCCGCTTCGTCTCGCTCGTCGTCGAGCACAAGCACAAGATCGGCTTCAAGGGACCACTCCTGATCGAGCCCAAGCCGAAGGAGCCGACCAAGCATCAATATGATTTCGACGTCGCGACCTGCTACGGTTTCCTGCAGCGCTACGACCTGCTCAAGGACGTCAAGCTCAACATCGAGCAGAACCATGCCATTCTCGCCGGTCATTCGTTCCAGCATGAGGTCGCGCTGGCCCAGGCGCTCGGCGTGTTCGGCTCGCTCGACATCAACCGCGGCGATGATCTGCTTGGCTGGGACACCGACCAGTTCGCCATGAACGTGCCGGAACTGGCACTGGTATTCCACGATATGGTCAAGGCAGGCGGCTTCACCACCGGCGGTCTCAATTTCGACGCCAAGATCAGGCGTCAATCGATCGACCCCGATGATCTCATCCACGCCCATGTCGGTTCGATGGATGCCTGTGCACGGGCGCTGCTCGCCGCGGTCGACATGCTCGACGCCGAGGCGCTGACCGGGCCCGTCACCGAGCGCTATGCGGGATGGGACAGCAGCGAGGGGCAGGCGATCATGGCAGGCAAGCGCTCGCTGGCCGATCTCTCTGATCGTGCGCTTGCCCCCGGCTTCGATCCGCAGCCGCGGTCGGGCCGTCAGGAATATCTTGAATCTCTCGTCAACCGGTACGTCTGAGCGAGGCCGAGCATGACAACCTCTTCTGCAAGCGACCAGCCGGTGCTGGAATTGACGGGGATCGGCAAGGAGTTCGGCGCGATCCGCGCCTTGCATGGCGTCGACATGCATGTGCGTCCGGGCGAAGTGGTCGGCCTGATGGGCGACAACGGCGCCGGCAAGTCGACGCTGGTCAAGATCATCGCCGGCAATTTCCGCCCCAGCCATGGCGAAATCCGCTTCGACGGCAACGCGGTCCATTTCAATCGGCCCATCGACGCACGCGCGGTCGGGATCGAAGTCGTTTATCAGGACCTCGCGCTCGCCGACAATCTGACCGCCGCAGCCAACGTGTTTCTCGGTCGCGAGCTGAAGCGCAAATTCGGACCCATCGCCTTGCTCGACCACAAGGCCATGGCGTCGCGCGCGCTGGAGCTGTTCGGCGAGCTGCGCTCGGAGACCCGGCCGCATGATCTGGTCAAGCAGATGTCGGGCGGCCAGCGTCAGGCCGTGGCGATCGCCCGCACGCGACTGTCCAACGCCAAGCTCGTGATGATGGACGAGCCGACGGCCGCGATCTCCGTGCGCCAGGTCGAGCAGGTCCTCAGCCTGATCCATCGTCTGAAGGAGCAGGGCGTTGCGGTGATGCTGATTTCGCACCGCATGCCCGACGTGTTCGCGGTGTGCGACCGCGTCATCGTCATGCGCCGCGGCGAGAAGCGGGCCGACAAGCCGATCCACGAAACGTCCCCCGAGGAAGTGACCGCCCTCATCACCGGCGCGAAGGAGGCGGCATAATGGCCATGCCCTTGGAATCCCCGATCGATTTCTCGAACGTCAGCAAAGTCAAATGGTGGCGGCGCGGCATCTTCGCGTCGCAGACCGGCTACGTGCTGGCGGCACTCCTGATGCTGATGGTCGTGATGCATTTTGCCAGCCCCTATTTCTTCACCGAGGGCAACATGCAGAACGTGGCGAAGAACTTTTCCTTCATCGCCATTGCCACGCTCGGAATCACCTTCGTCATCATCACCGGCGGCATTGATCTCTCGGTCGGCTCGATGATGTGTTTCTCCGCAATGATCACCTCGATGGTCATGGTCGAGCTGTCGGCGCCGGGATCGCCTTTCGTGCATATGGCCGCCGACGGCAAGACGGTCGTCGCCAACGTGCCCGGATTGATTCTTGTGATCTCGGTGCTTGCAGGGCTGCTCACCGCGTTCGTCGTCGGGCTCGTCAACGGCTTCTGCATTGCGGTGCTCGGGCTGTCGCCCTTTGTCACCACGCTCGGCATGCTCTCGATCGTACGTGGGCTCGCTTATGTCGTCTCGAACGGCCGCGGCAGCTTTCCGGGCGGCCCCGATGCCGAATATTTCTACGCATTGACCTCGGGCGACGTGTTCGGCGTGCCAGCGCCCTTCATCTATCTGGTGATACTTGCCGCCATCATGGCGGTTGTGCTGCATCACACCAGCTTCGGCCGCCACGTCTTCGCGCTCGGCGGCAACGAGAAGGCGGCCGAACTGACCGGCATCCCGGTCGTCCGCGTGAAGATCGAGGTCTATGTGATCTGCGCGCTCGCCGCCGGGCTGCAGGGAATCATCATCTCGGGCTGGCTGGGATCCGCGCCGGCCAACATGGCGACGTCCTACGAGCTCAACGTCATTGCCGCCGCGGTCATCGGCGGCGCCAACCTCGCCGGCGGACTCGGCGGTCCGCTCGGCGCCATCGTCGGCTGCGTGCTGCTGGAGGTGATCCGCAACGGCCTCGTGCTCGCGCAGGTCAACTCCTACTGGCAGCAGACGCTGGTGGGCGTGATCATCATCCTTGCCGTGCTGGTCGACCGCATCCGCTCGCGCATGAGTTAAAGCATGATCCGGACCCGGAGGGCCGCGCCAGCGCAAAGTGTGAAGCGGTTTTCCGACAAGATCATGCTCAAACAAAGAACCGAAGCGCATCGCGCTTCAGAGGGTTACTCCGGAAGGACAACGAAAGATCGTCTATCCGCCTGCCGGAGCATCACATCACAAATGGATAGGCATCACAGTGTGGAGGGAAAGTAATGAAGAAGTTTCTGTTGGCCGGCTTGACCATCGCGATGATGGCGACACCGGCGTTTGCGCAGACCTACAAGTTTGCCGTCGTTCCCAAGGCGATGAACAATCCGTTCTTCGACGTGGCCCGCGACGGCTGCATGAAGCGCGCCAAGGAACTCGGCAATGTCGAGTGCATCTACAAGGGGCCGATCGAGCACGAACCGGCGACGCAGGCGCAGATCATCCAGGACTTCATCACCCAGAAGGTGGATGGGCTCGCCATCTCGGTTGCGGACGTCGCGGCGATGACCAAGTCGATCGACGCGGCGGCTGCAGCCGGCATCCCCGTCATCACGTTTGACGCGGATGCGCCGGGCTCCAAGCGGCTCGCCTATATCGGCACCAACAACAAGGACTTCGGCCTGGCGCTGGGCAAGCAATTGCTGCAGCTCCGGCCCGAGGGCGGCAAATATGCCATCGTCTCCGGCGGGCCGGGTGCGAAGAACCTTGCCGAGCGTGTCGATGGTGTCCGCGAAGCGCTCAAGGGCTCCAAGTGGGTCGAGGTCCAGGGCTCGCCGACCTTCTGCAACGACGATTCCGCGCTTGCGGTTCAGCAGATGGCGGACCTGCGCACCGCGACGCCCGACCTTGCCGCGATCGTCCCGATCGGCGGCTGGCCGATGTTCGCGCCTGAGGGCTACAAGGCCTTCGTCAACAAGAACAAGAAGGACATCGACGCCGGCAAGTTCACGCTTGTCGTCGCCGATACGCTGAAGATGCAGCTCGAACTGCTGCGCGACGGCTACTCCAACGCGCTCACCGGTCAGCGTCCGTTCGAAATGGGCGAGAAGTCGATGGACACGTTGCTCGCGATCAAGAAGGGCCAGAAGGTTCCGGAGGTGATCTACACCGGTCTCGATCTGGTGACGAAGGACAACGTCGCTCAGCTGTTGAAGTAGGAACGTTACCAGCCCAACGTTCCTGCCCCGACCACCCTCTCCCTTTGTGGGAGAGGGTGGCTTCGCGTAGCGAACCCGGGGGCGTGATGCGTCTTACCCTCCCCTGGAGGGGGAGGGTCGCTACGCATGTAGCGCAGCGAAATGCGTAGCGGGGTGGGGTGAAAGTCTCTCCGCGTCGAACACTGCCCGGGTGGAGAGATCACCCCACCCCGCTCGCGCTGCGCGCGATCGACCCTCCCCCTCCAGGGGAGGGTGGGAGAGCCCGCAAGGTGAGTACGATGAGAACAGCGCGGCTAGCTAATCTCGACGTCACGTCGATCGGTCTTGGAACAGCGCCGCTCGGCGGATTGTTCTCGGCGGTCAGCGATGAGGATGCGGAGGCCACGATCGCGCAGGCCTGGTCGCTCGGTGTCCGCTTCTTCGACACCGCACCGCTTTACGGATTTGGCCTCGCCGAGCGTCGGCTGGGTGCCTTCCTGCGGCAGCAGAAGCGCGACGAGTTCGCGATCTCGACCAAGGTCGGACGGTTGCTGCGTCCCGAGACCAATGCGACCGAAGACGATCACTACAAAGGCGCGCCCGCGCTGCGGCCGCGATTCGACTTCAGCTATGACGGGGTGATGCGCTCGATGGAGGACAGCCTCGACCGCCTCGGGCTCGATCGCGTCGATGTGCTGCTCGTACACGATCCCGATGATCATTATGACGATGCCGTCAACGGCGCCTTCCGTGCGCTGATGCGGCTGCGCGATGACGGCACTGTCAAGGCGATCGGTTCCGGCATGAACCAATCCGAGATGCTCACGCGTTTCGCCGAAACAGTCCCGGTCGACTGCTTCCTGCTCGCCGGCCGCTACACGCTGCTCGACCAGGGTGCGCTGGATGCGCTGTTTCCGGTTTGCACGACGAAGAACATCGGCATCCTGCTCGGCGGCATCTACAACAGCGGCATTCTGGCCGATCCGCACAGCGGTGCGAAGTTCAACTATGAGGACGCCGACGCCGCGCTCGTTGCGCGCGCGCTCGAACTCGACCAGCTCTGCCGCAAGCACGGTACCGAGTTGAAGGCGGCAGCGTTCCAGTTCTGCATGGCGCATCCGGCCGTCACGGTTGCGGTGACGGGGGCGCGCAACGCTGCCGAGGTCGCCGACAACATCGCGATGTCGGAGCGCGCGGTGCCGCAAGCCTTCTGGCACGAGCTGCGCGCCAAAAAGCTCGTCGATGCGCGGGCGCCGCTGCCGGGCGGAGCGTGAGCCATGGCAATCGACGCCCACCAGCACTTCTGGGATCCCGCGCGCGCCGACTACCCCTGGATGATGGCCCCTGAGCTTGCGCCGATCCGCCGCGCCTTCGGTCCCGCCGATCTCGCCCCGCTGATGCAGTCGAACGGCATCGACGCGAGCATCGTGGTGCAATGCCGCTCGTCGCTCGAGGAGACCGATGAGTTCCTGCAAGTCGCGCATGCCACGCCCTCCGTCATCGGCGTCGTCGGCTGGGCCGATTTGACCGATGCCGCCCTCGGCGACACGCTCGATCGTCTGCGCATCTTGCCGGGCGGGGCAAAGCTCGTCGGCATCCGCCACCAGGTTCATGACGAGGCCGATCCCGACTGGCTGCTGCGCGCCGACGTTCAGCGCGGACTGGCTGCACTGTTCGGCCGTGACCTCACCTACGATTTCCTCGTCCGCACCCGCGAGCTGCCCGCCGCCATCGCAACCGCAAGAGCCTTTCCGCAGGGCCGTTTCGTGCTCGACCACGCCGCAAAGCCGCCGATCGCCGATGGCGGCAGCGCCGAATGGTCCGATCGCATCGCAGCGCTCGCGGCCTGCGGCAATGTCTGGTGCAAGGTGTCAGGGCTCGCCACCGAAGCGAAATGGAACGATTGGGATGCGGAGCGGCTGTTTCCGTATCTCCAGCACGTTGCGAATTGCTTTGGCGAGGATCGCCTGATCTTCGGCTCGGACTGGCCGGTGTGTCTGCTCGCAGGGAGCTATGCCGAGATCAAGGGCGCGCTGGAGGCGTGCCTGGCGAAGTTAGGTGCGAGCGTGCGCGACAAGGCGTTTGCCGTGAATGCAAAGGCGGCGTATCGGTTGCCGGCTGCCTGAGTCGCGAACTCGGTGTCCCTTCTCCCCTTGCGGGAGAAGGTGGCGCGAAGCGCCGGATGAGGGGTTCTTTCGGCGAACTCGGCTCGAGACTCGCGTGCCGAGAGATACCCCTCACCCGAGTGACTCCCTGTCTACCAGCGGAGCTGCCCTCTCCCGCAAGTGGAGAGGGCACAGTCATGAGCGCCCCCTCACGCCCCCGCGGGCACCTGATCCAGAAATCCCGTGATGCTCCTGATCCGCCCCTCCTTCAGCACGGCGAAATCAGTCCCCTTGATCGGGCTGTCGACACCATCGGGGCCGAGGCCCCATGAAAAGCGCACGTGGTCGCCGTAGCCGTCGGGCTCGCCGATCAGGCTGAACCTGAAGTCCGGGAAGCGCTGCTGCACGCCTGATATCAGCGCATCGATGCCGTCGCGGCCGTCGCCCTTCATCAGCGGATCGACGTAGCTCGCATCCGCCGTCCAGAACTCGCCCAGCAATTCGCTGCGGCGATTTTGCGCGCGTTCGTTCCAAAGATCGATGTAGCGGCGGGCGATGGTGACATGGTCGGTCATGGTGCTCTCCTTCGTTGGCGCCGTGGTTCGGCTGAACTGACTATCGAAGGTTCGCGCGCGAGGATCGATTACCTCGCAGATCATGTGTTCGCAAAAAAATGGAGCGCGATGATGGTTTCATCGCGCTCCTGTCGCATGCGAAATCGGCAAAAATCACTTCGCCGCGGTCACCATGATCTCGACGGTGTATTGCGGCGCGGCCAGCTTGGCCTCGACCGTGGCACGGGCCGGGGTGTTGCCGGGCGAGACCCAGCCGTCCCACACGGCGTTCATTTCCTGGAACGTCTTCATGTCGGTGATGTAGATCGTGGCCGACAGCAGCTTCGACTTGTCGGTGCCGGCCTTGGCGAGATGGCCGTCGATGGTCTTCAGGATGTCCTGGGTCTGCTTGGTCACGCTTTCACCGGCCGCGTTGCTGGCGACGACGCCGGCGAGATAGACGGTGTAGCCATGCACGACGACCTGGCTCATGCGCGGGCCGGTTTCAAAACGCTGAATGCTCATTTGCGGGATCTCCTTAAGGGAATGGCGGCCCTGTCTAGCGCAGCACACCTCGCTGTGCCACCCCGGGCACGCATGCGTTGCCGGCAACGCATGCGATCCTGACGATGCATGCGCGCCTCACGGAAACCGGCTGAAGAACGCCCAGATCGTCTCGGCGCCGTCGATGTCGCCATTCTGCGGGCCGAGCAGGGCGGCGGCAAGTTTCGGGAAGCGGGCATCGGGAAACATCCCGGGCATGCGATGGCCGCCATTGTTGACGCGATAGAGCGCGACATCGTGTCCCGGCGGGCAGCGCGAGGCGATCTGCGTCACGGTGGACTGGTCGCTGGGATTTTTGTCGGGCAGTTCGGTGACGGCGGCGTCGGCCGCCGCGCAGCCATTGAGGCCGCGCCAGAACGCCAGCGTCTTTTCCGTCGACCAATAGCCGTTGGCGGCGAAATAGCTGGTGCCGCGGCCACCCTCATAGGGGATCAGCGGATCGACCGTGCCGTTCATCATCAGCATCGGCAGCGACCGCGATGGATGGCATGCGGCGGCCAATTCATCGGTCAGGTTCATGATGACGCTTGCGCCGGCTGCAAACAGATCGGCACGATTGCACAGCAGCGTCATGGCCATCGCGCCGCCATTGGAAATGCCAGTGACATAGACGCGCTTCGCATCCGCCGTGCCGTCGTTGACGAGCTTGTCCACCAGCGCGGCGATGAAGGCGATATCGTCGGTGCCCTCGGGTGGGCCGTTGCCTGCGCGCCGTTCGTCGGGCCGTGCATCGGCCCAGGCGTGGTTGAGGCCGTCAGGGAAGACCACGGCAAAGTCGTCGCGCTTGGCGACCAGCGGCCACGCGGTTCGCGTCACCATGTCGGCGCCGCTCTGCGTCTTGCCGTGCAACACGACGACCAGGGGCGCGGGCTTCTTCGGCGAACGCATCACGATGTAACTGCGGTCCGTGCCGCCAACGTCGATCTTGTCGGCGTGAACGGGCACGGCGGCCAGCAGCGCCACCGCGAACATGGAAAAACC
Source organism: Bradyrhizobium manausense (assembly GCF_018129685.1). Classification (GTDB taxonomy): domain Bacteria; phylum Pseudomonadota; class Alphaproteobacteria; order Rhizobiales; family Xanthobacteraceae; genus Bradyrhizobium; species Bradyrhizobium manausense_D. The sequence continues at coordinate 38,447 of NZ_JAFCLG010000023.1, read as the reverse complement.
GGTCCACCACCGCATGGTCTATCCCACCGCCTTTGCCGCGGCGCGCCCTGCGTTGCGGCCCGAGAACAGGCAGCCGCCGAGGAAGGTGCCCTCCAGCGAGCGATAGCCATGCACGCCGCCGCCGCCAAAGCCCGCGGCTTCGCCGACCGCATAAAGCCCTGGCATGATCTGTCCCGCGCTGCCGAACACGCGCGAGTCGAGATCAGTCTCGAACCCGCCCAGCGTCTTGCGGGTGAGGATGTTGAGCTTGACCGCGATCAGAGGCCCATGGGCGGGATCGAGGATGCGGTGCGGCGAGGCGGTGCGGATCAGTCTGTCGCCGATGTAACGCCTGGCATTGTGGATGTTCATCACCTGCGCATCCTTGACGTAAGCATTGGCGATCTCGCGGTCACGCGCCTCGATCTGCATCTTGATCGCGTCGAGCTTGAGCAGATCGTTGCCGGCGAGCTTGTTCATCGCCGCAACGAGGTCCTCGATCTTGTCGCGCACGATGAAGTCGACACCATGGCTCTTGAACGCCTCCACCGGCGCCGGCGCGCCCTTGTTGGTGGCGCGGCGCAAGGTCATGCGCCAGCTCTTGCCCGTGAGATCGGGATTCTGCTCCGATCCCGACAGCGCGAATTCCTTCTTGATGATGGCCTGCGTCAGGACGAACCAGGAATAATCATGGCCGGTCGACATGATATATTTGAGCTGGCCGAGCGTGTCGGAGCCCGGGAACAGCGGCGCCGGCAACCGCGTACCTGTTGCGTCGAACCACATCGAGGACGGGCCGGGCAGGATGCGGATGCCGTGGCGCGGCCAGATCGGCGACCAGTTCTGGATGCCCTCGACATAGTGCCACATGCGGTCGCGGTTGATCAGCCGCGCGCCGGCCCTTTCCGTGATGCCGATCATGCGGCCGTCGACATGTTCGGGCACGCCGGAGATCATGAATTTCGGCGGCGTGCCGAGCCGCTGCGGCCAGTTCGCGCGCACCAGATCGTGGTTGCCGCCGATGCCGCCCGAGGCGACGATTACGGCCTGCGCCTTGAATGCGAACTCGCCGACCACATTGCGCGACGAGCTCTTGCCGCGCTCGACATTGGTGGCCTCGAGCGTGGCGCCGCTGACGCCGTCCACCACGCCGTTGGTGATGGAGAGCGCATCGACGCGATGACGGAATTTCAGGATCAGCCGGCCGCTCTTTGCGGCTTCGCGCGCGCGGCGCTCGAACGGCTCGACGATGCCGGGCCCGGTGCCCCAGGTGACGTGAAAGCGCGGTACTGAATTGCCGTGACCCATCGCGTCATAGCCGCCGCGCTCGGCCCAGCCGACTACGGGGAAGATGCGGTGACCCATCGCGCGCAGCCAGTCGCGCTTCTCGCCCGCCGCGAACGCGACATAGGCTTCGGCCCATTTGCGCGGCCATAGGTCTTCGTCACGGTCGAAGCCCGCGGTGCCGAGCCAGTCCTGCATCGCAAGGTCGAAGGAGTCCTTGATGCCGAGCCGGCGCTGCTCCGGCGAATCAACCAGGAACAAACCGCCAAACGACCAGAACGCCTGGCCACCGAGCGACTGCTCGCCTTCCTGGTCGACGACGATCACGCGCTTGCCGGCGTCGGCAATTTCGGTCGCCGCGACCAGTCCCGATAGTCCTGCGCCGACGACAATGACGTCAGCCTGCTCGGTCGAATGCCCGGCCATGAGTTCCCCCCTGTAGTTGCCCGGAATTGAAGCCAGTTGGCGCAACTGAGATCAAGGGCTTGTCGCGTAAGACCTCGTTAACTTGTTCCACTTTGGGATCGAGTCGGACCTGAGTGCAGCGCGAACGCAACACTGGATTTGAATTTGTTTTGAGCGAGCCGGCCCGCCTAGACAAAACCGCTGTTACGACCGACGCTAGGGGCGCATCACCACCTGACACGCAGATTCGAATTCGACTGGGGCGGGGGCCAATGAAGTTTCTGACGGGGTTGCTTGCGGCGGTTCTGCTTCTGATCGCCGGAATGGGGACTTCTCACGCTGTGGTCCGGATCGCGGATGACCGCGGCGGCCGGATCGGGACCTACGTGGACAAGTACCAGGACCTGCGCCAGTCCGGCGACACCGTCATCATCGACGGCCTCTGCGCGTCCGCCTGCACCATCGTCCTCGGCGCCATCCCCCACGATCGCATCTGCGTCACCTCGCATGCGACGCTCGGCTTCCACGCCGCCTGGGATTTCGGCAGCAACGGCCGCGCCGTCACCAATCCCGAAGCAACCCAGATGCTCTATGCGATGTATCCCTCGCAGGTGAAGCGCTGGATCTCACAGCGCGGCGGCCTCACACCGCACATGCTGTTCCTGAAGGGCAGGCAGCTGCAGGCCATGTACAAGCCTTGCTACCTCGACGCGCAGGCCTCGGCGATCAAGCCGTCGTCGAGGTAAGCGCAGCGGCGGTCGCTTCTCAGCGTGGATCTTTCGTCATGGCCGGGCTTGTCCCGGCCATCCACGTTTTGGGACGCAAAGACGTTCGTGGATGCCCGGGCCTTCGCCGCGCCGAAGCGGCTTCGGCCGCGCAGGCGGGACAAGCCCCGGGCATGACGGAGAACTCATCACCACGTGATCTCCACCAGCCCCGTTCCGCTTGCCCGGCCGGGCGCGAGCGCCTATTTCAAAGGCAGGGGACCTGATCATTGTCATGGCTCAACCACAGCAACAGGCACATCCGCTCGAGGACAATTCGCCCAATGCCGGCCGCGCGCCATCCGTGCTGCTGTGGCTCGGCGCGGGCGTCGGTGGGCTGATGGTGATCGCTTCGCTTGCGCTCTGGTTCCACTACGGCACCCAGGTGTTCTTCGAAATGATCAGGTCAGGCTTTGCCGCCTGCTTCTGATCCGCGACAGGAAGTTTTCCGCTCATGAGCTCCACTGCCCGTCCGCTGGCGATCGCGACCGCCTTTGCCTCAAGCCTCGTCGTCGGCCTGCTGGTTCTGTTCTGGGCCATGGGCGGGGTCAGCAAGGTGGCGCAGCCGGCCGCGATCGGCGGCCCGTTCCAGCTCACCGACCAGAACGGCAAGGCCGTCACCGAGGCGAGCCTGAAGGGCAAGCCGACCCTGATTTTCTTCGGCTACACCCATTGCCCTGATGTCTGCCCGACCTCGCTGTTCGAGATGTCGGAAGTGCTGCGCGCGATGGGCAAGGACGCCGACAAGGTCAACGCCGTCTTCATCTCGGTCGATCCGGAGCGCGACACGCCAGCGACCATGAAGGACTACCTCTCGAGCTTCGATCCGCATCTCGAAGGCCTCAGCGGTGATCCTGCGGAGACCGCCAAGGTGATTACCTCCTACCGGGTCTACGCCAAGAAGGTCCCGACCAAGGACGGCGATTACACCATGGACCACACCGCGCTGATCTATCTGATGGACCGCGACGGCCGTTTCGTCGCGCCGTTCAACCTGAAGCGGACCCCGGAAGAGGCTGCGACGGAGCTGAAGCGGTATTTGTAGGTCCCGTCATGGCCGGGCTTGTCCCGGCCATCCACGCCTTGTCGCGCAGTACCAAGTTCGTGGATGCCCGGGCCTTCGCCACGCCGAAGCAGCTTCGGCCGCGCAGGCGGGACAAGCCCGGGCATGACGACCGCTGACCTTCCGCCCTTGGCCGCATTCCGCGCTCGCGTTCCCGCCCGGATGGTCTATAAGGCCCTCCGATCCCGATGATATCAGTTCTTTTCCGGCCGATGGCTCCATCGCAACAGGCGAAATCGTCCAAATCTGCCCGTGGCTTGCTGACGGGGCTGGCCGTCGCCGCGTGCCTGTTCGCAAGTGCACCGGGCGTGCGCGCCCAAGCCCCGGCCAAGCAGCCCGCCGCGCCTCAGGCCACGCCGAAAACCGCGCCCCAGGCCCCCGTTCAAGCCGCGCCCCAGGCCGTGCCCGGCTTCTGGGATCCGCGGCGGCGCCCGGAGCGGCCGGACCTGTCGCGCCTGACCGTGATCCGATTCCTGACCGAGACGGATTACCCGCCGTTCAACTACACCGGCGCCGACGGCAATCCCGCCGGCTTCAACGTCGATCTTGCCCGCTCGCTCTGCGAGGAAATCAAGGTCACCTGCACCGTGCAGATGCGCCGCTTCGAGACGCTGGTCGATGCGCTCACCTCGAACCGGGGCGATGCGGTCATCGCGTCCATGGCGGTAAGTCCGCAACTTCGTGCCCGCGTCGACTTCACCGATCCCTATTACCGCGTGCCGGCGCGCTTCGCCTCGCGCAAGGATGCGGTGATGCCGGAGATCCGGCCCGAATATCTCGAAGGCAAGAAGGTCGGCGTCATCGCGGGCTCCGCCCATGAAGCCTATCTGAAGGCGATGTTCACCGACGCCGAGCTGCACGCCTATCCCAACGACGATGCGCTTCGCGCCGCGCTTCGTAAGGGCGAGGTCGATTTCATCTTCGGCGATGCCATCTCGCTGGCGTTCTGGATCAACGGAACGGATTCCGGCGATTGCTGCGCGTTCTCCGGCGGTCCTTTCGTCGAGAGCCGCTTCTTCGGCGAAGGCATCGGCATCGCCGTGCGCAAGGGCAACGACGTGCTGCGCCAGGCCCTGAACTGGGCCCTGTTCCGCGTCTGGGAAAAGGGCCGCTACACCGATCTGTGGCTGCGGTATTTTTCGGTAAGCCCGTTCTAACCATCAACCGTCGTTCCGGGGCGCGCGGAGCGCGAACTATGGTGCGCACTTGCGCACCAGAGAATCTCGAGATTCCGGGTTCGATGCTCTGGCCCGCTTCGCGGTCCCGGCGCATCGCCCCGGAATGACGATCAAGACCACTTTTGCATTTGGCCCGGAAATCGCTATTTTCCGCGGCCCGGAGGCCCCTTGATGTCCGTTATCGATCCCAGCATGAGCCCGAGCGATCTTCGCATCCTCGCCGAACAATCCAACGCCTGGCCGTTCGAGCAGGCGAAGGCCATTGTCGCGCGGCTGAAGAAAAGCCCGAAGGACGAGGTGCTGTTCGAGACCGGTTACGGACCGTCCGGCCTGCCGCATATCGGCACGTTCGGCGAGGTCGCGCGCACCTCGATGGTGCGGCATGCCTTCCGCGTGCTGACCGAGGACAAGATCAAGACGCGCCTCTTGGCCTTCTCCGACGACATGGACGGCTTCCGCAAGGTGCCTGATAACGTGCCGAACAAGGATCTGCTGGCGCAGTATCTGGGGCGGCCGCTCACGTCGGTGCCCGACCCGTTCTCGAACGAGCATCCGTCGTTCGGCGACGCCAACAACGCGCGCCTGCGCGCGTTCCTGGATCATTTCGGCTTCGACTACGAGTTTGCGAGCTCGACGGTTTACTACAAGTCCGGCCGCTTCGACGCGACGCTGCTCAAGATGCTCGCTGCCTACGACAAGGTGATGGACATCATCCTGCCGACGCTCGGGCCGGATCGCCGCGCGACCTATTCGCCGTTCCTGCCCATCAGCAAGACCACAGGTGTCGTGCTCCAGGTGCCGATGATCCGCCGCGACGTCGCCGCCGGCACGATCACCTATGTCGATCCCGACACGAACCAGGAAGTCGAGACGCCTGTGACCGGCGGACATGTCAAATGTCAGTGGAAGGCCGACTGGGCGATGCGCTGGGTCGCGCTCGGCGTCGATTACGAGATGGCCGGCAAGGATCTGATCGACTCGGTCAAGCTCTCGGGCGCCATCGCCAGGGCGCTCGGCGCCACGCCGCCCGAAGGCTTCAACTACGAGCTCTTTCTCGACGAGAAGGGCCAGAAGATCTCGAAGTCGAAGGGCAACGGCCTCACCATCGACGAATGGCTGCGCTATGCCTCGCCGGAATCGCTGTCGCTGTTCATGTATCGCGAGCCGAAGGCGGCGAAGCGGCTGTTCTTCGATGTCATTCCGCGCCAGGTCGACGACTACCAGCAGTTCATCGACGGCTTTGCGAAGCAGGATGCCAAGCAGCAGCTCGGCAATCCGGTCTGGCACATCCACAACGGCAAGCCGCCGCAGGGCGACATGCCCGTCACGTTCCAGCTTCTCTTGACGCTGGTGTCGTCGTCGAACGCGGAGAACGCCGAGACGCTATGGGGTTTCATCGGTCGCTATCGTCCTGGCGTGAGCCCGCAGACGCATCCGAAGCTGGATGCGATGGTCGGCTACGCCATCAACTATTATCGCGACTTCGTCGCGCCAACGAAGCAGTTCCGCCAACCGACCGACGTCGAGCGCGCCGCGCTGCAGGATCTGCGCGAGGCGCTGTCGCAGCTGCCGCAGGATGCATCCGCTGAGGACATCCAGAACGTCGTCTACGAGATCGGCCGCCGCGAGCCGTTCCTCGACCAGGTCAAGAAGGGCAAGGACGGCCGCCCCGGCGTGACGCTCGACTGGTTCAACATGCTGTACCAGGTGCTGCTGGGCCAGGAGAAGGGCCCGCGCTTCGGCTCGTTCGTCGCGGTGTACGGCGTGCAGAACGCCGTCAACATGATCGACGGCGCGCTGGCGCGGAGCGCGTAAGCCCCAGCTCTCTCGCCGACGTCGTCCCGGCGAAGGCCGGGACCCATAACCACCGAGCCGGCTTTGGCGAAGGCTGGTCGTGACCAGCTGTGAGTACGACCTCTGCTGCGGCGTATGGTTCCCGGCCTTCGCCGGGACGACTCCGCTTTGCGGAGCGCGTGCTCAGCTCGATCGCAGCACGTAGCGCCGGTTGTCTTTCTGAACCGGCCGCGCGTTCATCGGATAGAGTTTTGCGAACGCCGCGACGTCGGCCGCCGCCACCTGGACCGGTGTCGTCAGCAGCAGCCATTCGACCACTTCGGAGCAGGGCGGCGTGGTCAACGAGCCGGGATAGCGGAAGTAGCTGAGCTTGTTGGGCAGCAAGGCGTGGGGATCGATGCTCTCGTCGGCCTTCACCGCGGGCCCTTCGGCCGCCGGCATGGTCTTGACGATCTTGCCGAACGCCGCGTTCGGCCTGCCTTCGGCCATCAGCACGCCGACCACGGCGAGGCCGCCGGCATCGTTGCGATGGACGAAATGCGCCTCCATCGGAAAATTCTTGCCGCCGATCTGGTGCTCGCTCGGCCGGTGGAAGTGCACCTGCAGCAGCTTGTACTTGACGTCGCCGAGCGCGAGCGTGCTGCCTTCGGCGAAGTTGAGCTGGATCGTATGCCCGTTGTTGACGATGGTATCGGCGCTCTTGCCCCAGTTCAGTTTCAGCGCGGGCAATTGCGATTTGACGGTCGCCTCGATGTCGATCGGCGATTGCTGCAGGCCGACCGCGCAAGCCTTGTTGGCCGCATCGAGATCGCCCCAATTGGCCGGCGCACCGGCACCCTCGTAGCTCCAATGCGCGCCTTCGGCGGCAAAGGCCGGCTTGCAAACCGGACAAAGCGCGAGACCCGCAAGGGCCTTCAATACGTGACGGCGATTCATCCTGTTTCCCCCTGAGACGAATTGGCGATGCGTGGGGAACCTAGGCGACGGCGTCCGTGAGTCGCAAGCTCGGATGGAGCTCGCGTTGCATCTTGTCGCGTGCCGAAATCATTGCCTTGCCCAGACGATCCGGGCCAGCCAGGCGACCTCGCTTGCCGCCATCGTCCGCCTGGGCTGCGCCGCATCGAGCGGCAGCAACTCCAGCGCCTTCGCCGTGCGGCGCTTGAGCGTCGCGAGCATCACGTCACCCGCCTTCGTCTTCACCACCACGCGATCCCCATTGCGCACCGGCGTGCCGGGTGAGACCAGAATGACATCGCCGTTGCGATAGGCCGGCATCAGCGCATCGCCCGAAATCTCCAGTGCAAAGGCGTGGTTGTCCTCGCCGCTCGGCAAGGCAATCTCGCCCCAGCCTTTGCCGGACGGAAATCCGAGTTCGTCGAACGCGCCGCTCGTGCTGGCGAGCGCCAAGGCCAGCAGCGGTACGGTGCGGCCGTCGCCGGCATCGTCGTCGATCAGCCTGGCAAAGATTTTGATCGACGATTCGGCGGCCGCCAGTGCCTTCGCAATCGATTCGGTCGAGGGCCAGCGCTCGCGGCCGTCGGAAGTGACGCGCTTGGACTTGTTGAAAGTGGTGGGGTCGAGCCCGGCGCGTTTGGCAAGGCCTGATGGCGACAGCCCGGCGCGCGCGGCCAGACGATCCAGCGCGCCCCAGATCTGGTCGTGGGTCAGCATCCTCTGCGCTTTGGCCTGTCTGACCATGGAAGGTCCAGCCCGTCGCAACTCAGGAAAACTGTCCTCAAATCAACCGGTTTTCTGTTTTTCGCGCAAGTGGCGTGGCTAAGTCTTGAGTTCGGAAGGGGTGGCCTTTACGGTCGCGCCGGGTTTTAAGACCCTTGAGAGACGAAAAACCCCAAGAGAGTCAAAGAGCTGACTCGACGAGCAAACAGGGCTCCGGCAAGCGGTGGTCAAGATCTACAAAATCTGTCCGGCCTCGGCCTGGCGCGAGGCGGAACGGCAGGGCGTGTACCGGGGCAGCGCGGATGACGCGCGTGACGGATTCATCCATTTTTCGACCGCGGCCCAGGTTCCTGAGACCCTGCGGAAGCACTATTTCGGCCAGCGCGCGCTGTTCCTGGTCGAGGTCGACGGCGAGGCGTGTGGCGCCGAACTGCGCTGGGAGCGCTCGCGCAATGACGAGCTGTTTCCGCATCTCTATGGCGAGCTCGATCTCGGCGCGGTGCTCTCGGTGACGAACCTCAACATGCGTTCCGACGGCGGCCACGACATCCCGGAGCTTGCCCCGTGATCCGCGCTTTCGATGCTTTCTCGCTGCCGGTGCTGCGCTGGCTCGATCCGGAGGATGCGCACCGGCTCGCGATCCAGGGCCTGCGCTTCCTGCCGCCGGTCAAACCGCGCACCGATGATCCGAAGCTTGCGGTGCGCGCCTTCGGGCTCAATTTTCCCAATCCGATCGGCATGGCCGCAGGCTTCGACAAGAGCGCCGAGGTGCCCGACGCGCTGCTGCGGCTCGGCTTCGGCTTCGTCGAGATCGGCTCGGTGACGCCGAAACCCCAAGCCGGAAATCCGCGGCCGCGGCTGTTTCGCCTCGAGCGCGACGAGGCCGTCATCAACCGCATGGGTTTCAACAATGACGGTGCCGACGTCGCGCTCCGCCGCCTTGCGGCGCGCGCCGCGAATGGCGGCATCGTCGGCGTCAATGTCGGCGCCAACAAGGATTCGCCGGATCGCGTCGCCGACTACGTCAAGCTGATCGAGACCTTTGCGCCGGTGGCGAGCTATTTCACCGTCAACGTCTCCTCGCCCAACACGCCGGGCCTGCGCAATCTGCAGGAGGGCGCGCTGCTCGACGATCTGCTCGGACGCGTGATCGACGCGCGCGAACGCGTCAGGCAGAAGGCCGGCGACACGCCGGTTCTGCTGAAGATCGCGCCCGATCTCAGCCTCGCTCAGCTCGACGATGTCGTGCAGGTTGCGCGCTCGCGCAAGGTCGACGGCATGATCGTGTCGAACACGACGGTCGCGCGGCCGAGCACGCTGCGGGAGCAGACGCGGTCGAAGGAGCAGGGCGGCCTGTCCGGCCGGCCGCTGTTCCGCCTGTCGACGCGCATGGTTGCGGAGACCTACGTCCGCGTCGAGGGCGCTTTCCCCCTGATCGGCGTCGGTGGTGTCGATTCCGGCGGTGCGGCGCTGACGAAAATCCGCGCCGGCGCGAGCCTGATCCAGCTTTATTCGTCGCTGGTCTACAAGGGGCTCGGCCTCGTCGACGAGATCAAGCGCGATCTCACCTCGACGATGCTGCGCACGGGCCGGGATTCGTTGTCGGAAATCGTCGGCGCGGACGCGGCCAACCTGACGGCGGAAGACTGGCCGGGGGTGTAGCCAAGTCCGCGTGGCCCGGATGGAGCGCAGCGCAATCCGGGAATCTATCCGCCCGCAGAAAGGTCCCGGCTGCGCTCCATCCAGGCTACGGCTTCGGAAACGTCGCCCTGTACAACGCCGGATAGCGCGCGCCCTGCAATCCGCCACGCGCCACATAAAACGCGATCAGCGCGCACCAGAGCCCGGCATTGCCGAACGATTGCAGCGCCCACCAGATCCCCAGGAAGATCGCCAGCGAGGCCAGCATCAGATTGCGCATCTCGCGGGCCCAGGTGGCGCCGACATAGATGCCGTCGAAGCCGAACGCGAACAAGCCGGGGATCGGCGCCAGGACGATGAACGGCAGGAACTCGCGCGCGGCGCGGCGGACGTCCTCGCTTGCGGTCATGAAGTTGATCAGGTTCTGCCCGAACAGCGCGAACAGCATCGCGACAGCCAGTGCGAAACCGAGGCCCCAGAGCAGCACCAGCCGGGTCGAATCTGCAAAGCCCTTTGCGTCGCGCGCGCCAAAGGTGCGGCCGCAGAGCTGCTGGGCGGCATTGGCGAGGCCGTCGAGGAAGAAGGCGCTGACCAGCAGGAAATTGTTGAGCACGGAATTCGCGGCGAGCGTCACGTCGCCGGCGCGCGCGCCCTTGGCGGTGAAGAACAGGAATACGGTGATCAGCGCCGCGGTGCGGATCAGGATGTCGGTGTTCACGGACAGCAGCCGCATCAGCTTGGCGCGATCGAACAGCGTGGCGCGGGGAACGGCAAAGCCGCCATGGGCATGGCGTCGGCAGACGATCACGCCGAGCCCGAAGCCGATGCCCTCCGACAACAGGGCGGCGATCGCGGCTCCCGCGATGCCGGTGTCGTAGACCAGCACCAGCAAAATCGTCGCCGCCATGTTGATGAGGTTGATGACGACCTGGAGCGCGAGCGCCGGATTGGCGCGGGCCTGTCCGACCAGCCAGCCGAGAATGACGTAGTTGGCGAACGCGAACGGCGATGACCAGATCCGGATCATGAAATAGGTCTTTGCGGCGTGCGTCACGCCCGCGCTGCCGCCCATCAGATCGAACAGCACGCCTGCGAGCGGCAGTTGCAGCAAGATCAGCGCGCCGCCGATCAGGCCGGCAACGATGAAGCCGCGCACCAGGATCACGGTCTGTTCGCGCGTCTCGCCGGCGCCGAGCGCCTGCGCGGTGAAGGCGAGCGTGCTCATGCGCAGGAAACCGAACAGCCAGAACAGGCAGTCGAAGATCACCGAGGCCATCGCGACGCCGCCGAGCAGGGCGGCATCGTCGAGCCGGCCGATCGCCGTGGTAGAGACCACGCCGATCAGCGGCGTCGTCAGGTTGGCGACCATCGCAGGTCCTGCAATGGCGAAGACCTGGCGGGAGCCGACCTTGGGATGGACCGGTGCGTGCATCAGCAGCGTCTACCCGACCATCGGGCCGAATGCACCATCGCGGCCGGCATGGCGTGCTTGCGCCGGCCGCGCATTTCTTAGCGCCGCGGCGAGCCGAAGATGCGCGACAGCAGCCAGATCGGGATCACGATGACGGCGCCGAGCAGGAAGTAGCGCCACAGCCAGTTCACGGCATCGAAGCCGAGATCCCAGATCCGCTGGAACAGCAGGCGAATGCTGATGAGGATGTTCCAGGGGTCGAAGCCGATCGCGGCCAGTACGACACCGACCAGGATCGAGAGCAGGACCAGGCGAAACGCGACCGCCAGCGGCGAGCCGCCGAGAAAGCGGTGCAGGCCATCGCTGTGGCCGGCCGGCAAATCTCTGACGTCTTGGACCATCTCAAACTCCTCAGGGGGATTGGACACCCATTATAGGTCAAGGCAGGGGACATGGGGAACCCGGAAGGGTGCGTCAATCGTGTTACGGGAGTTTAATTCGGCCGAACTCGAGCCGCGCGCTCCTTAACCTCTCCCGCGAGCTTGCGAGAGAGGTCGCGCGCAGCGCGGGTGAGGGCTCTTTCCTCTAGGGAAACTCCCGATGCGGAGACACCCTCTCCCCAACCCTCTCCGCAAACGGGCGAGGGAGCGCAGCTCCGTCTTGGCGACGATCAAGCCTCACAAGCTTCATGCCTCAATCTCCGTCGTCTCGGCCTTCAGCATCCGCTCCAGCGTCTCAAGCCGATCCGCCTCGCGCGGCGGCTTGTCCCAGCGCAGGCGGCTGATGCGGGGAAACCGCATCGCGACGCCGGATTTGTGCCGCGGCGAGCGTTGCAGGCCCTCGAAGGCGACCTCCAGCACCAGACCCTTGTCGCCCTCGTGCACGACATGGCGGACGGGGCCGAATTTTTCGGTGGTGTTGCGGCGGACGAAGCGGTCGATCTGGAGCAGTTCCTCGTCGGTGAAGCCGAAATAGGCTTTCCCCACCGGCACCAGCTCGTCGCCGCTCTCCGTCTCGGTCCAGACGCCGAAGGTGTAATCGGAATAATAGGACGAGCGCTTGCCGTGGCCGCGCTGCGCATACATCAGGACGGCATCGATGATGTGCGGATCGCGCTTCCACTTCCACCACTGGCCCTTGGGTCGTCCCGGCAGATAAGGCGCGTCGCGCCGTTTCAGCATCACGCCTTCGACGGCGTCGGCATCCTCGCCCGCGCCGGCGCTCGCCGGATCGGCGCGCGCGGCGGTGAGTTCATCCCAGCTTGCGAAGGGGACGGTGGGCGAGAGGTCGATGCGGGGATCGTCAAGTTTTTTGATGAACCTCTCCAGCCGTTCCCGCCGCTCCGCAAATGGCAGCTCGCGCAGATCGCTCTCGTCGTCGCCGAGCAGATCGTAGGCGCGCAGGTGAATCGGAAACTCCTTGACCAGCTTTGGCGAGACGACCTTGCGATTGAGCCGCTGTTGCAGAACGTTGAAGCTTTGCACGCGGCCTTCGCGCAGCACCAGCAACTCGCCGTCGATCGCGCCGGGCAGTCGCAGCGACGGAACGAGATCCGGGAAGCTGCCGGTGATGTCCTCACCGGTGCGCGAATAGAGCCGTGCGGCGATCTGCCCATGGTCGTCGCGCCCCGCCACAGCCTGCACGCGGATGCCATCCCATTTCCATTCGGCGACGTAGTCGGCAGGATCGAGGTTTTGGAAATCGCTGTCCTCGATCGCATGCGCAAGCATCACGGGGCGGAACGGCGCGGGATCGCGATTGACAGGCTTGTCGGCGCGGCCTTCCAGCCAGGCGAACAGGTCGAGATAGGGCGGCGAGAGCCCCGGCCAGATCAGCTCGACCTCGTGCGGATCCTTGTCGCCGAGCGCGGCGGCCGCGGTCTTCGCCAGCCGCGCGGAGATGCCGATGCGCATGGCGCCGGTGACGAGTTTCAGAAGCGCCCAGCGGCCGGTCTCGTCGAGCTCGTCGAGCCAGCGTTCGAGCTGCTTCGGCAGCTCGGACTTGCCGAGCGTGCGCAGCGTGGTGACGACTTCGGTGAGGGTCGGAGGCGGCGGGTTGTTGTGGGCGGCCATCGCGGCCTTCGGCCACATCAGCGCCACCGTCTCCGAGAGATCGCCGACATAGTCGTAGCTCAGCCCGAACAGCACCTCATCGGTACGCGCCGCAATGAGGTCGCGGATCAGCCCGGGCTTGGCGTGCTTGAAGCTGAGCGCGCCGGTGAGCGCGGCCAGCGCGTAGCCACGGTCGGGATCGCCGACTTCGCGGAAATAGCCTGACAGCAGCCGCAGCTTGTTGTTGCGGCCGGGCTCGTAAGCAAGGCGGTCCAGCAGTTCGGCGAAGCGGTTCATGCCTCGGCCTCGCCCTGAGCCGGCGGCTCGTGCTCGTCCTCGTCGCCATAACCGACGAGATCGAGCGGCCGCGCGCGCAGACCGCGGCTCTTGCACCAATGCACCAGCGCGTCTTCCTGGCCGTGGGTGACCCAGATCTCGCCGGCGCCGGTCGCGGCGATCGTCGCGGTGAGGCCGTCCCAATCGGCGTGGTCGGAAATCACCAGCGGCAATTCGACGCCGCCCTGCCGCGCGCGGGCACGCACGCGCATCCAACCCGAGGCGAAGGCGGTGACGGGATCGGGAAAGCGCCGGGCCCAGATATCCGACGTCGCGGACGGCGGGGCGAGCGTGATGGTGCCGGCCAGCTGAGCCCTCTTCATGCCGGCCACAGGCCTGAGCTCGCCGAGCGCGATGCCGCGGCTCCGGTAGTAGTATGTGATCTTCTCCATCGCGCCATGCAGATAGACCGGCGCGTCGTAGCCGGCCTGCCGCAGCAGTGCGATCACGCGCTGGGCCTTGCCGAGCGAATAGGCGCCGACCAGATGGGCGCGTTCCGGAAACAGCGCCACTGATGCGAGCAGCTTCCTCACCTCGTCGGCCGCATCGCCATGGCGAAACACCGGCAGGCCGAACGTGGCCTCGGTGATGAAGACATCGCAAGGCACGAGCTCGAACGGCACGCAGGTCGGGTCGGGCGCGTCCTTGTAATCGCCGGAGGCGACGATGCAAATGTCCTTGGCGGTGACCGCGATCTGTGCCGAGCCGAGCACATGGCCGGCCGGATGAAACTTGACCTTGACGTCGCCGAGCCGGATCTCCTCGCCATAACTGATCGCTTGCGTCGATCCGGCAAAATTCTCGCCATAGCGCAGGCGCATCATGTCGAGCGTTTCCTGCGTCGCCAGCACCGCGCCATGGCCGGCGCGGGCATGGTCGGAATGGCCGTGGGTGATCAAGGCCCGCTCGACCGGGCGAACGGGATCGATGTGGAAGCCGCCGGGCTTGCAGCACAGGCCGTCAGCAGTTGGCAGCAGGATGTCTTGCGGGCGCATTTCTGTCATATAGGCTGCGCCTCCAATTCTTCGAGTCGTCGTTCCCGGTTCCCTATGCCGCTCCGCCTGTTCCTGACCTCCGGCGATCTCATGGCCGACCGCCGTTTCGAGTTCGCGCGCGACCTCCAGCTCAAGGGCGATCTGCCCGCTGCCGCCGACCTGTTGGAGCAGGCGATCGAGCTCGCGCCAAACTTCACGTCCGCCTGGTTCACGCTCGGCGAGATCCGCCAGCAGCTCGGCGAGCGCGACAAGGCGATCGCAGCATTCCGGAAAGCGCGCGTGTCCGACCCCGAGGACCAGCACGGCGCCGGCCTGCACCTGGTGCGGCTCGGCGACGCCGAGATGGCGGAGATGCCCAAGGCCTATGTGCAGGCGCTGTTCGACCAATACGCGCCGCGCTTCGAGCACGTGCTGATCAACGATCTCGGCTATCGCGCGCCTTCGCTGATCTTCAAGGCGGTGCTGGCGGCGCGTGTCGCGGCGAAGAAGCCGGCCTTCTTCAAGCGCACCATCGATCTCGGCTGCGGCACCGGCCTTGCAGCCGCGGCCTTCGCCAAGCAGGTCGATCATTTCATCGGCATCGATCTGTCCTCAGGCATGATCAAGGAGGCGCGCGCCACCGGGCTCTATGCCGAGCTCGAGGTCGCCGACATGATCGAGGGCTTGCGCACCAAGCCTGACGCCAGCGCGAACCTCGTCGTTGCCGCGGACGCGTTCGTCTATCTCGCCGATCTTGCGCCTGTTCTCGCCGAAGCCAGGCGCGTGCTCGTCGCCGGCGGCACGCTCGCCTTCACACTGGAGACGCACGCGGGCGATGGCATCGTGCTTGGGGAAGGCCTGCGCTATGCCCATTCGGCGGAATATGCGCGCGGTGCGATCGCGAAGGCCGGGCTCAAGCTGCTGACGCTGGAGCCGTGCTCGCCGCGCAACGAGAACAACGAGCCGGTGCGCGGTCTGGTCATCGTCGCCGAGAAAACTCAAGAGAAAACTTGAGTCTAGGCGCTAGGATTTCTGCAATTTGAGCGTCATTGCGTCGCAATGCGACGACTTCCTGCTTGCGAGCGAAGCTGCGATGCCAGCACAATGCGCGCACCAGGGAGAGAAACAACAATGACCAAGAATCCATCGCGGCGCGATGTCAGCGCCGCCGCGTTCGCCACCATCGCCGCATCGGTCCTGCCCGCGCCTTACGTGTGGGCCGCCGAGAAGAAATACGACGCCGGCGCCAGCGACACCGAGATCAAGATCGGCCAGACCGTGCCGCATTCCGGCCCCGGCTCGCTCTACGGCGTGCTGGGCCGCGTCGGCGAGGCCTATTTCCAGATGCTCAACGAGGGCGGCGGCATCAACGGGCGCAAGGTCAATTTCCTCACGCTCGACGATGCCTACAGCGCGCCGAAATGTGTCGAGGCCACGCGGCGCCTCGTCGAGCAGGAGGAGGTGCTCGCACTCTACGGCTCGCTCGGCACCGCGCCGCAGACGGCCGTGCACAAATACCTGAATTCCAAGGGGGTGCCGCAGCTGCTGCTCAACACCGGCGCCTCGAAGTGGAACAACCCGAAAGAGTTCAAGTGGACGATGGCGGGCCTGCCGCTCTATCCGACCGAAGCGCGCATCCTGGCGCGCCACGTCCTCAATGCGAAGCCGAATGCCAAGGTCGGCATCCTCTACCAGAACGACGATTTCGGCCGCGACTTCCTTGGCCCCTTCAAGAAGGTGCTGGCGGACGCCGGCGGCACCGCATCTGTCATCATGGAGCAGACCTACGATCTGACCGATCCCACGGTCGATTCCCAGCTCATCAATCTCTCGAAATCGGGCGCCGACGTTTTCTACAACATCTCCACCGGCAAGGCGTCGTCGCAGTCGATCCGCAAGGTAGCCGAGCTCGGCTGGAAGCCGCTGCAGCTGCTCTCGGCCGGCTCGACCGGCAAATCCATCCTCAGCGCCGCCGGCTTCGAGAATGCCAAGGACATCGTCTCGATCAGCTATGCGAAGGATGCCGGCCCCGGCCGTTGGGAAAAGGATCCGGGCCCCACGGCGTTCGAGGAGCTGCGCAAGAAATATTTACCCAATATCGCTCCTGATAACACGATCGCCTATGCCGGCTACGGCCAGGCCGTCACCATGGGCGAGATCCTGCGCCGCTGCGGCGATGAGCTGACCCGGGCCAATGTGCTGAAGCAGGCCTCCAACCTCAACGGTTTCCACTCGCCGTTCTTCCTCGACGGCGTCACTTACAGCTACACCCCCGACGACTACACGCCGATGAAGACGCTGTTCATCCAGGTCTTCAACGGCAAGGACTGGGAGGTCTCGGACAAGCCGGTGGTGGAGTAGGCTCTCTCGGCAATCGAGATGCCGTAGGGTGGGCAAAGGCGCACTTGCGCCGTGCCCACCATCTCTTCATGGTCGCGAATAATGCGTGGGCACGCTGCGCTTTGCCCACCCTACGGGACCTTCCACCCCTCGACGAACCCTTTCCCGCGGCTTACGTGTGATGCCGTGCCGCCCCGCATCATCAAAGCCACGGCCGAGCCGGCCACGCTGCTGCCCGACCGCTTCCAGGCGTGGTTTGCGGCGCGCGGCTGGTCGCCGCGCGAGCATCAGCTCGCGCTGCTGGAGAAGGCGCGCGAGGACGCCAGCGCGCTGCTGATCGCGCCGACCGGCGCCGGCAAGACGCTGGCGGGATTTCTGCCGACGCTGGTGGAGCTGTCTTCTCCCTCCCCCCTTGTGGGGGAGGGCCGGGGAGGGGGGCGGCCACAAGCACTGCTCGTGGGGCTACCCCCCTCCCGGGAGCCTGCGGCTGCCGACCTCCCCCACAAGGGGGGAGGTGACAACAAGCTCGTCTCCACCGGCCGCGGCGTTCAGCGCAGCGCCGGCCTGCACACGCTCTACATCTCGCCGCTGAAAGCGCTCGCCGTCGACATCGCCCGCAATCTCGAGCGGCCCATCGCCGAGATGAGCCTGCCGATCAAGGTCGAGACCCGCACCGGCGATACGCCGGTGTCGCGGCGCCAGCGGCAGCGGCGCTATCCGCCTGACATCCTGCTGACGACGCCGGAGCAGCTCGCGCTGCTGCTGTCGTCCGACGATGCGCCGTTCCTGTTTTCCTCACTCAAGCGCATCGTGCTCGACGAATTGCACGCGCTGGTGACCTCCAAGCGCGGCGACCTGCTGTCGCTCGGCCTTGCGCGGCTGTGGCGGCTGGCGCCGCGGATGCGCGCGATCGGCCTGTCGGCGACCGTCGCCGAGCCGGACCAGCTCGCGCGCTTTCTGGTGCCGCAGCCGGGCGGGCAGGAGGCGGCTGCCGACATCGTCGTCGCCGGAGGCGCGGCGCCGCCGCAAGTGCAGATGCTCGATACGCGCGAGCGGCTGCCCTGGGCCGGACACAGCGCACGCCATGCGCTCCCTGAGATCTACGAACTGATCAAGCAGAACAAGACCACGCTGGTGTTCGTCAACACCCGCAGCCAGGCCGAGATGCTGTTCCAGAACCTCTGGAGCATGAACGACGATGGCCTGGCCATCGCGCTGCATCACGGCTCGCTCGACGTCGCCCAGCGCCGCAAGGTCGAGGATGCGATGTCGGCGGGAAAACTGCGCGGCGTGGTCTGCACCTCCTCGCTCGATCTCGGCGTCGACTGGGGCGACGTCGATCTCGTCGTCAATATCGGCGCGCCGAAGGGCTCGTCGCGCCTGATGCAGCGCATCGGCCGCGCCAATCACCGCCTCGACGAGGCCTCGCGCGCGGTGCTGGTGCCCGCCAACCGCTTCGAGGTGCTGGAGTGCCGCGTCGCCATCGACGCCATCGCCGAGAATGCGCAGGACACGCCGCCGCTGCGCACCGGCGCACTCGACGTGCTGGCCCAGCATGTGCTCGGCTGCGCCTGCGGCGAGCCGTTCTTCTCGGATGAGCTCTATGCCGAGATCCGCACCGCCGCGCCCTACGCCGATCTCACGCGACAGGATTTCGACGACGTCGTCGATTTCGTCGCCTCCGGTGGCTACGCGCTGAAGACCTATGAGCGCTTCGCCCGCATCAAGCAGGACAAGGAGGGCCGCTGGCGCGTCGCCAATCCGAAGGTGCGGCAGAGCTACCGGATGAATGTCGGCACCATCGTCGAGGACGACATGCTGAAGGTGCGGCTGGTGCGCTCGCGTGGCGGCGGCACCGGCTCGACCGGCGTGATCGCGCGCGGCGGTAGGTTGCTCGGCGAGATCGAGGAAGCCTTCATCGAGGGCCTCTCCCCCGGCGACACTTTTGTCTTCAGTGGCGAGGTGGTGCGTTACGAAACGCTTGTGGAAGACCAGGTCTATGTCTCGCGCGCACACGACAAGGATCCGAAGGTGCCATCTTATATGGGCGGCAAGTTCCCGCTCTCGACCTATCTCGCCGAGCGCGTCCGCCGCCTGCTCGATGATTCCAGGGCATGGAAGGGTTTGCCGGAGCAGGTGCGCGACTGGCTGTCGCTGCAAAAGGACGTCAGCCGCGTGCCGGCGGTGCGCGAGCTGCTGGTCGAAAGTTTTCCGCGCGCCAACAAGCATTACATCGTGTGCTACCCCTTCGAGGGGCGTCTCGCACACCAGACGCTCGGCATGCTCTTGACGCGCCGGCTGGAGCGCGCACGCGCCCGGCCGCTGGGCTTCGTCGCCAACGAATATGCGGTGGCGATCTGGGCGCTCGGCGATCTCTCCTTCATGATCCGCAACGGCAAGCTCGACCTCAACGCCCTGTTCGACCCCGACATGCTCGGCGACGACCTCGAGGCCTGGCTCGCCGAATCCGCACTGATGAAGCGCACCTTCCGCAATTGTGCGATCATCTCCGGCCTGATCGCGCGGCGCCACACCGGGGAGGAGAAGAGCCGCCGCCAGGTCCTTTTTTCGACCGATCTCGTCTACGACGTGCTGCGCAAGCATCAGGCCGATCACGTGCTGCTGCGCGCCGCGCGCGCCGATGCCGCCACCGGCCTGCTCGATTTGCGCCGCCTCAGCGACATGCTGATGCGCATCCAGGGCCGCATCACCCACCGGGAACTCGACCGCGTCTCCCCGCTGGCCGTGCCCGTGATGCTGGAAATCGGCCGCGAGTCAGTTTATGGCGAAGCTGCAGACGAGCTGTTGGCCGAAGCCGCCAATGAGCTGGTCAATGAGGCGATGGACAGAAGCGGGTAGGACGTGACGGCAGGCGCGCTGGATTCGGGGGATGATGAAGATATGCGCGTTTCCAGGGTCAGCATCAGCGATGTGACCTTTGCTGCCGATCTTTCCGGCGCCCTCTATTGGGACGAGCAGCGCCTGCTGGTCGTCTCCGATCTGCATCTCGAAAAAGGCTCCAGCTTCGCCACGCGCGGCGTGCTGTTGCCGCCTTACGATACGCTCGCGACGCTGAGCCGGCTCGCTGCTGTCATCTCCCGCCATAATCCAAAAACCGTCATCGCGCTCGGCGACAGTTTTCACGATCGCTCCGCGCACGAGCGCCTCTCGTCAGACGATCGCGACGCCGTTGCTGCGCTCCAGACTGGCCGCGACTGGATCTGGATCTCGGGCAATCACGATCCGATGCTGCCGCGCGATCTCGGCGGCACCATTGCTGTCGAAGTCGCGATCGGACCGATCACCTTTCGCCACGAGCCATCAGGCGCGCAGGGCGAAATCGCCGGCCATCTCCATCCCAAAGCACGCGTCTCCGCCCGCGGCCGTTCGATGGAGCGGCGCTGCTTCGCCAGTGACGGCCTACGCGCCGTGATGCCGGCCTTCGGCGCCTATGCCGGCGGCCTCAGCATCCGCGATGCCGCGTTCGCGAAAATTTTCCCGAAGAACGGCTTTGTCGCGCACCTGCTCGGCGACCGCCGTGTCCATGCGATCGCCGCGTCACGGTGTTACTAAGGGCCGGCTCTCGTAGGGTGGGCAAAGCGTAGCGTGCCCACCATCTGCCAATTATTGAAGGATCGTGGGCACGGCGCTTCGCGCCTTTGCCCAACCTACGAATGCTGACGTCGCGGCGGCAGCACGCTTCGTAGGGTGGATTAGCCCCGCGGATTGCGCGAAGCGCAAACCGCTAGGCGTAATCCACCAAGGTTCGTATCCGCGGAGACAGAAGTGGTGGATTACGCCTTCGGCTAATCCACCCTACGCACCGACCTCCTGGCGACTACGCCGCCTTCGCCTGCACGGTCTCGCAGAACTCGGCCAGCCGATCCGCCAGCCGCAAGGTCGCAGAGCTGGCATTCGGCGCGGCCATCAGCGCGACCTCGGTCTTGTTGATCGGCGCAAAGCCGTCTTTCGCCGTCAGGACGCGATGGTCTGACTGAATCGACATCTCCGAGAGAATGCTTAAGCCCATGCCGGCGGCGACCGCGGCCTGGATGCCGGCAAGGCTCGACGACATGTAGGACATGTGCCAGGCGCGGCCGGCGCTCTCCAGCGCATGGATCGCGCCGGCGCGGTAGAGGCAGCCGAGCGGAAAGCCGATCAGCGGCACCGACGGTGCGTTGACATCAACAGGATGGCTCTTGCTGGTGACCCAGTGCACCTCCTCGGGCCAGGTGGCGATGGCGCCCTTGCCGCCGGCTTCGCGCTTGTAGAGCGCCAGATCGAGCTCGCCGCGTTCGAGATCGCGGGCGAGGTTCTTGCTCTGGTCGGCGCGCACGTCCAGCCGCAGGTTCGGATGCGAGCGCGTGAACGCGCCCAGCAGCTTCGCCAGACGATACGCCGCAAAATCTTCGGGGATGCCGAGCCGGACCGCGCCGCCGTCGGGCTCGCGCAGCACGTCGCGCGCCTCTTCCGCGAGCGCCAGCAGCCGCCGCGCATAGGACAGCAGCCGCTCGCCGGCCTCGGTCGGGCGCACGTCCTTGCCGTCGCGGAGCAGCAGCAACTGGCCGACATCGTCCTCCAGCCGCTTGATCTGCTGACTGACGGTCGATTGCGTGCGGTGGACGCGCTCGCCGGCGCGGGTGAAGCCGCCGGCCTCGACCACCGAGACGAAGCTGCGCAAAAGCTCCAGATCGAGCATCCCCGCCTCCATTCGAAAATCCACTGGCTGCGAGTTAATCATTTAATTTCCAAATGGCAAGCGCGGTCCCTAGATCGGGGGCCAGAGAAAAACATCCGAGAATGCCATGTCCCTCGCTCCCTCGATTCCGGTTCCCCGCAGCCGCTTCAACACCTTGCCGCTCGCGATCGGCCTGTTCTGCCTGCTCTGGAGCTATGCCTTCGTCGCCGGCAAGATCGGCGTCACCCATTGCCCGCCCTTGATCCTGCTCGCTGCGCGCTTCTCGCTCGCCGGCATCCTCATCCTCGGCACCACGCTGATCCGCGGCGACTGGTCGTTGTCGTGGCGTGATGTCCTCATCTTCACCGTGATCGGCATCGCCAACAACGCGCTCTATCTCGGGCTCGGCTACACCGGCCTGCAATCGGTCTCCGCCGGCCTCGGTGGATTGATCGTCTCGGCCAATCCGGTGTTCACCGCCGCGCTCGCGGCGCTGCTGCTCGGCGAGGGCATGACCTGGCGCAAGGCGAGCGGCCTCCTGCTCGGCATCATCGGTGTCACCCTGATCGTTTGGCATCGCTTGTCGGTCGGCACCGACAGTCTGCACGGCATCATCTTCACGCTGGCGTCGCTCGCCTCCATCGTATCAGGCACCATCCTGTTCAAGCTGCTCGCGCCCAAGGGCAGCTTGTGGATCGGCAACGGCGTGCAGAATCTTGCGGCCGGCATCGTGCTGACGCCGATCGCGCTGACCTTCGCCGACGTGCACGCGATCGACTTCACGCCGGGCCTGATCGGCGCCTTCGCGTTCCTCGTGCTTGGCGGTTCGATCCTCGCCTACTGGCTCTGGTTTCATCTCCTGAAAGTGTGTGGCGCGACCGCGGCCAGTGCCTATCATTTCCTGATGCCCCCGCTCGGCATGCTGTTCGCCTTCCTCGTGCTCGGCGAGCATGTCGAAGCGCGCGACCTGTTGGGGATCGTTCCGGTGGCGCTCGGCATCTACCTGGTGACGCGTCCGGCAAGGCCACGCTGACGATCACCGCACGGCTGCGGCTGCTGGAGCCGGCGTGCGGACGATGATCGAGGCGCCGTAGCTCTCCATCGTCGTCCTGGCGAAAGCCAGGACCCATTACCCCAGGGAGGGGTTGTAGCGACAACTCGCAGTGACCGACCTGGGAAGAATAACTGCCAGCCTCCGCCAAACCGAATTCGGTGGCAATGGGTCCTGGCTTTCGCCAGGACGACTTTAGAAATTCGCTGTTGGAGTCGACCGACTGCGCTCAATGCGCCGCTGACGCCGACTTCTTCGTCGCGACCGGCTTTGGCGCCGGCTTGGTGGCTGCCTGCGGCGCGCTGTCCCAGCCGCCGGCGGGCGTCGCCACATTGACCGCGTCGTCAGGCTGCGGCTCGGCACTGAAGGTCTGGATCGCGAGCTTGGCGGCGGCGAGCGATTGCGGGTCGAGGCGTTTTGCGACGTCGTCGCGCTTGCCGGACGCGTCGGCGTCGCCCTGTGCCGCGGCGAGGCTGAACCATTTGTAGGATTCGGCGAGGTTCTGCTCCACGCCGATGCCGCGGGCGTAGAGGATTCCGAGGTTGAACTGACTGTCGGCGACGCCGCGATCGGCTGCTTTCCGGAACCACTGCGCCGCGCTCTTGTAATTGGCGCCGCGTCCGCCGCCGTCGGCGTCGAGCACCGCGAGATTGTGCATCGCCTTGGCGTTGCCGCGCTCGGCGGCCTGCGTGTAGTAGCGACGGGCGATGTCGGTGTCCTTCTTCACGCCGAGGCCCTTTTCGTAGAGGGTGCCGAGGCGGAAGGTCGCGGGCACCACGCCGGCCTGCGCCGCGCGGTCGTACCATTTGGCGGCTTCGTCGTAATTCGCCGCGACGCCCTTGCCTTCGGCAAAACGCACGCCGATCTCGTAGGCCGCGGTCGCATCGCCCTTCATTGCAGCGACACGCAGGGCGGGACCGGCGATGCCGTCAGGCAGTTTCTCGCTCGGCGGGATCTGGACGACGCTCAGTCGTGCGCGGCTCGCGCCCGTCAGCGCACCGGTGATGTCGCTATTCGCCGCTGCCGGGGGCGGCGCTGCCGCGGCGGGCGCGGCTGGAATTTCGACCGAAGCCGTGCTGCCGGAATTCGTCACCGGCGCCGGCGCGGCGTTGTTCAACGACTGCTTCCCGATCGGTGTCGGGGACGTCATCGACGGCGTGACCTGCTCGGGCGCCGCGGGCTTGATCTCGACCGGCGGCTGGGCTTGCGGAGCCGGCTGGCTCGATGTGTTTTCCATTGCCTGCGGCGCCGGCGGCGTGCCGCCGCCTTCAAGCAGGTTCATCGCCATCTTGAAGGTGCCGAGCACGATCACGACGACGCTGGCGCCAACCAGCAGCGAGCGGATCTTCGACGTGATGGTCGATCCGCCTTCCGGGCCTGCGGCCTGTTTCTTCTCCTTGACGCGGGCCGCGATGGCAGCCTTGGCGCCACGCGCGGGCTTCTCGGGCGGCTGCGCGGCGGCGGCCTGCGCGGCGCGGCGCGCGGCCGCGATGAAACTCGACGACGACACCGGCTCCTTCGGAGCGGCGGGAATGTCGCTGATCGCGCTCTCGGACGCGGCGATTCGCTCGGACGGCGTGGCGGGGCGACCGTTCGGACGCGTACCAGGCTCGAGCGGATGATCCGGCGGCAGCCCAGGCGCGATCGCGGCGCGTGCGGGCGCCGCGTGCGGCTCGAGGATCTCGCTGATGGCGCGCGGCGGAACCGGTTGTGCCATCGGCAGCGGCGGCGGCGCTGCGGGGGCGGCGGCGGCGTGGAATTCGCGCGGGGCAGCCATGAAGGCGGAGTGCGCGTGCGGCTGCGCGGCAGCTGGATTGGGCAGCTCGGGCTTCGGGTCGTAGCCCGGCTGCGGTGGCTGCGGCGTCCATTGCTCGCGCGCCATCGGCGCCGGATCGACCGGAGCTGCCATCGACGTTGGCCCGGGCAGGGGCGCGGCCATCGGCTGCGGCGCGGGGGCAGGGGCGGGCGGAGCGGTGCGCACGGCGCGCAGGTCGCCCTCGATCATGCTGAGGCGATCGACGACATGACCGAGCGTGTTGTGCACGGCCTCGAGCGAATCCTGGGTGCTGCGGTTGGTCTCGGCCTGGCTGTAGCGGATGTCGGACAGCTCGCGCTTGACGAGGTCGACCATTCCGGAATCGGGCGGCGGCGCCGAATTGCGGCTCTCGGCGAGCGCGGAATAGGTGGCTTGCTGCCGCTCCAGGTGCCGCAGGATGTCGTGCAGCCCGTCCTCGACACGGCTCAAATTGCCGCCGCGCGAGTCGGAGGCGGCTTCGATCCGCTCCAGCAGATAGGAGACCCGCTGCTCCAGATGCGCGAAGGTCGACGCCGAATCGTTGCCGACCTGCATGCGGTCGAAACGATCCGACAGCGCGCGGATCGCGGCTTCCAGATGTTCGGTGCTCTCGGTGGCCTGCGGCCGCTCGCGCGTTTCCAGCGCAGCGGTGAGCGCGGCGATGCGCTGCTCCAGCACGGCAAAGCTGTCGCCGCGGTCCGAGCCGCGATTGACCTGATCGACCTTGGACGCCAGCAACTGCACGTCCTCGGAGAGACGTGCCAGCGCTTCGTTGGACGCAACGTTCGAGACGATGCCGCGCAGCGCCGAGATCGCGCCTTCGAGCTGGCGCACCGTCGAGGGATCGTCATTGGCGCGCAGGATCATGTCGAGCTTGCCGCCGAGGTTGCGGATCGCCTCGTCATAGCCGGCGAGCTGCTCGGCAGGGGTCAGCGTGCGCAGCACCTGCTTGATGTCGGACAGCGCGCGTTCGATGCCGGCGAGAACCTGGCCGTCGGTGCCGTTGGAGCGGGTTTCGTCGATGCGCCGGTGCAGCGAGCGGATCTCGTTCTCGATCGATTCGATCGCGCGGCGCGGCATCGCCTCGGTGATGGCCTGGCGGATCTCGGCGAGCTCGGAGCGAAAGGTGTTGATCGCCTGCGCGGTATTGTCGGGGCGCTGCAGCGATTCGATCTGGCTCGTGATCTTGAGCAGATGGCGCTCGAGCGACGAGAAATCCGGCCCTGCCTGAGCTGGCGGCGGCGCATAGGCGGGCGCGGGCGGCGCCATCGGCGGCGCATAGGGAGCAGCGGCAGGCGCGATCGACGGCGCGGCGCGCGGCGGCACCTGCCGCGGCGCAAATCCATCGAGCTCGCTTTGCCGCGCGGTGATCTCGGCAACGGCGACGTCGAACGATGCGGGGCTCAAGGGCGGTGAATTGCGGTATACTTGCGCGGCCGCGCGCTCGACCGCATCGGCCTGGCGCTGGCGCGATTCGACGGGGCTTGGTGCCGGCCGCGGCGCCTGAAATTGCGGCGCTTGAGGCTGCTGGGGCCGCGAAATCTGCGACAGGCGGGCATCGAGCCGTGAGATCGCATCGTTGAGCTGGCGTGCGACGCCCTGCTCGCGCGAGACGTCCTGTCGTGATGGGTCTTGTCGTGAAGAATCTTGTCTTGAAGAATCCTGGCGCGGTGCGGCGGGTTTTGAAATCCGTTCGATCTGCTGGGCGATCGCGTCGAGCCGCTGATGGATGTCGGCGACTTCGCGACTCTCCTGGCTGAAGCCTTGGCCCGAGTCTTGGCCCGAGTCCTGGCCCGAGCCTTGGCCCGAGCCTTGCCCCGGCATCCGCTGAGCGCGCGGATCCGGTCGCTGATCCTGACGCGGCTGCTCGTAAGGCCCGCGAAAGTTCGGCGGGGCAGTCTCGCCGAGCGTGGAGTTCAGCCAATCGTTGAGCGACATTCCGGCACGGCGCGCAGCAGCTTCGGCCCGCTCCCTGACGGATGGATCGATGCCGTCAACACTCCACGATACGCGCGAATTCATGACTCTGTCCGGTTCCGACTCCGGCGCCCCACCCGGCGCCTCCAGTCTCCCCACGCGTTCCGTTTGCAAGACAATCGAATTCGGCGCGGGTCGTCTGCCTCGAATTCCGACTTTTGTCCGTTACGGTAAATAACGGGTTAAGGAACCTGTCGCGGGTGTCTTAAAGTTGGGCGGCGGGAACATGGGGAGCCTTGCGCCGATGTTCGCCATGGCCGGGATTGGCCCCGCATAGGCAATGCAAAATCCGTCATCCTGAGGAGCCGGAGCGTAGCGGCGCAATCGCGCCGCTTGGCGGAGGCCTCGAAGGATGACGGAAGCTGTACGGCATGTCCCTGCGATTGCCCTGCGCTTGCGGGAGAAGGAGCGCACCGTCGGCGTGGCACAGACAAAGATTTCGCCGCGGGCCTGACCGGATCGTCTCATGGGTAAGTGAGTGCCGCGACCGGCGCTCAGCCTGAGATTGTTGCTGACATGAAATGGTTGCTCGTGGCCGCGCTCGCGGCCGGCTTGGTATCGCCCGCCTTTGCCGCCGATGCCCCGGCGGCAAAGCCTGCGGTGAAAGCCCCAGTGCCCGCTGGCTTCAACTGGACGAGCTGTTATGTCGGCGTTCAGGGCGGCGGCTCCTGGGGCAAGAGCGAGGACGTCCCGCGCGCCGGTGATGCCGTGGGTCCCACAATTTCCGGTACCTTCAATCTCACCGGTGGCGTCGCCGGCGGGGATTTCGGCTGCGATTTCCAGATCGAAAAGACGGTGCTGGGCTTCGAGAACGACGCGTCATGGACCAACAAGCACGGCTCCGCGCCGGACATGCCGCCGTTCAACGTCACGGCAACGAGCACCACGCGGGAGAAATGGATCGACATGTTCCGCGGCCGCGTCGGCTATGCGCTCGATCAGTTTCTGATCTACGGCACCGCCGGAATCGCCTTCGCCGGAACCGACGTCACTGTCTTCGATGCTTTCGGAGCCGTGCGTGAGTCGAGGACCCGGACCGGGCTTGCGGCCGGGCTCGGCGGTGAATGGGCAGCCTGGACTGACAGTTGGGGCGCAGTGAGCTTCAAGCTCGAGTATGTTCATACCGATTTCGGCAGCAAGCGATATTTCGAGACGCGGACTCTGCTCGGAGGGGTGCCGGTTGTGACGCGCGATGTCCGGCTCACCGACGATATCGTCCGCGCCGGCGTGAACGTCCGGTTCAACTGGGATGGCAAGCCGGTCGTGACGAAGTTCTAGCTGGGCGCATCAGCCCTTCTCGCGCTTGCCGTCGTCCAGCGGCACCACCGTGCCGGTCCCCTTATCCTTGCCTGACATCGCCGACAGCGCTTCAAGCGCCTCTTCGCAGAAATCGGCCACCATCTGCTCGTGGCGCGCCCCTAGGCGCAGCAGCAGCAGATTGCCAAGGTCGAGCACGCCTGAAGCAGTCCCTTCCGGGAATCGCTTTTTTAGTATTCGCTCATAGTTCTCGTGCCGGTCGCGGTGGTGCTCCAGGCGGTCCATCAAATCGGTGCGGATCGGCTCGATGTCGATGCTGTCGAGGGCATGCAGCCGCACCAGCAGATCGTCCTTGATCGAGGGCGGCGTACTCGGCCGCGCGGCCCAGTGCCGCAGCGCTGTTCGCCCTTCGGGAGTCAGCGTATAGATGAGTTTATTGGGTTTGCCTGATTGCACGACCTCGCGGCCCTGGATGTAGCCGCGGTCGCGCAGCTTGGAGAGTTCGCGGTAGATCTGCTGGTGGTCGGCTTTCCAGAAGAAGCCGATCGAGGAATCGAATGTCTTGGCGAGCTCGTAGCCCGTCATCGGACGTTCCGTCAGGCATGCGAGGATTGCGTCGCCCAGCGCCATGGCACCAGCTCCTTGAGACGTCCCGACCATTTGGCTTGACTTTATGCGTATCGGTGCATATGCGTCAATGTGCATATGAGGTGAGATTGAGGTCGGGCCCGAGGCGCGATCTGAAAACCCAGCGGAATCAACCCGCTCCTACTGTGCATGGGGTTGTTTTCGGGCTGTTTGCCCAAGGCCTTAGGGAGGACGTGAGAATGGCCGGCCTCGAGTCCTGGTACGCCTACATGAAATCTCACGACACCAAGGCGTTGTGGGACCTGCTGCATCCCGACGCCGTGTTCGAGAGCCCGGTCGTGCACTCGCCGCAGCGCGGGCGCGACATCACCTTCAAATATCTCGCCAGCGCCGAGAAGGTGCTCGGTGGTCCCGGTTTCACCTATGTCGGCGAATGGACGAACGCCGACGGCGCCGTGCTCGAATTCAAGACCATGATCGACGGCATCGAGATCAACGGCGTCGACATCATCACCTTCGATTCAGAGGGGCGCATCACCCATTTCAAGGTGATGGTGCGTCCGCTCAAGGCCATCAACATGCTGCATCGCCTGATGGCGGAGCAGCTCGCTGCCGCCCAATCATAAGCAACGTCATCACTTCAGACCGCAAATCACTTCAAGAATTGCCGGAGACCACCATGCCGATCTACAAAGCCCCCGTCGAAGACGTGAACTTCCTGCTCAACGACGTCTTCCAGATCGACCGCTACGACAACCTGCCCGGCTTCTCGGACGCGTCGAGCGACGTGCGTGAGGCGATCCTCGGCGAAGCCGCCAAGCTCGCCGAAGAGGTGCTGCAGCCGCTCAACCGTGTCGGCGATCTCGAAGGCTGCAAGCGCGCCGATGACGGCAGCGTCACCACGCCGAAAGGCTTCAAGGAAGCCTTCAAGCAGGTCGCCGAGGGCGGCTGGCTCGGCCTGTCGGCTCCGACCGAGTTCGGCGGCCAGGGCCTGCCGGTGACGCTCTCGCAGGCCGTCAACGAATTCCAGATCTCCGCCAACATGGCGTTCTCGATGTATGGCGGCCTCACCATGGGCGCGACCGCCGCGCTGATCGTTCACGGCTCGCCGGAGCAGAAGCAGACCTACGTGCCGAAGATGGTCGCCGGCGAATGGACCGGCACCATGAACCTGACCGAGCCGCATTGCGGCACCGATCTCGGCATGCTCCGCACCAAGGCGGTGCGCCAGGCGGATGGCTCCTTCAAGATCACGGGCACCAAGATCTTCATCTCGGCCGGCGAGCATGACTTGGCCTCCAACATCATCCACCTCGTGCTCGCCCGCATCGAGGGCGCGCCCGCCGGCATCAAGGGCGTGTCGCTGTTCGTGGTGCCGAAATTCCTCGTCAATGCCGACGGTTCTGTGGGGCAGCGCAACGGCGTCGTCTGCGGTTCGATCGAGCACAAGATGGGCATCCACGGTAACTCGACCTGCGTGATGAACTACGACAACGCCACCGGCTGGCTGATCGGCGAAGAGAACAAGGGCATGCAGGGCATGTTCGTGATGATGAACGAGGCCCGCCTCGGCGTCGCAGTTCAGGGCCTTGCGCAGTCGGAAGTCGCCTATCAGAACGCGGTGGCCTATGCCCGCGAGCGCATCCAGGGCCGTTCGCTCACCGGTGTGAAGGCGCCGGACAAGCCGGCCGATCCGATCATTGTGCATCCCGACGTACGGCGTACGCTGCTCTCGATCCGCGCCTTCAACGAGGCCGCGCGCGCCTTCGTGATCTGGACCGCGCTGAAGAGCGACGTCGCCCACCGCTCCGAGGACCCGAAGGACCGCCAGGCCGCCGACGATCACATGGGCCTGATGACGCCGGTGCTGAAGGGCTTCCTCACCGATTACGGCTTTGCCAACGCGGTGCAGGCGCAGCAGATGTATGGCGGCCACGGCTACATCGCCGAGCACGGCATGGAGCAGTTCGTCCGCGACGCCCGCATCGCGATGATCTATGAAGGCGCCAACGGCATCCAGGCGCTCGACCTCGTCGGCCGCAAGCTGCCGCGCGACGGCGGCCGCGCCATCATGGCCTTCTTCGGCGAGGTCATGACCTTCGCCAAGGAGAATGGCGGCGACGAGGCGCTGAAGCCTTTCATCACCCCGCTCTCGACCTCGCTCGGTCATCTCCAGCAGGCCACCACCTGGCTGATGCAGAACGCGATGGCCAAGCCCGACAATGCCGGCGCTGCTGCGACCGACTATCTGAATCTTTTTGGCTTCGTCGCGCTCGGCTACATGTGGGCGAAGATGGCCAAGGTCACCCAGGCCAAGATTGCCGCCAGCGGCGCGACGCCCTATCTCTCGACCAAGCTCGTCACAGGCCGCTTCTTCATGGAGCGGATGCTGCCGGAGACCGCCGCCAATCTCGCGCGCATCCAGTCCGGCTGCGCCACCATCATGGAACTGCCGGCGGAAGCGTTCTGATGATTTCGCTTCACCAGGATTTCGATCGCGTCCGATCGTAACAAACAACCGCAATCAGGAGGCTCCCATGGCAGATGCCTATATCTACGATCACGTTCGCACCCCCCGCGGCCGCGGCAAGGCGGACGGCGCGCTGCACGAAGTGACCGCGCTGGCGCTCGCCACCGTGCCGCTGCAGGCGTTGAAGGACCGCAACAACCTGCCGGAGGATTCCGTCGACGACGTCATCCTGGGCGTGGTCGATCCGGTCGGCGAAGCCGGCTCCGACATCGCGCGCTTTGCCGCGCTCAAGGCCGGTCTCGGCGAAGCCGTCCCCGGTGTGCAGATCAGCCGCTTCTGCGCCTCCGGCCTCGATGCCGTGAACTTTGCCGCAGCGCAGGTGATGAGCGGCCAGCATGAGCTGGTCATCGGCGGCGGCGCGGAGTCGATGAGCCGCGTCGGCATCGGCGCCTCCGGCGGCGCCTGGCCGATGGATCCGTCGATGGCCGTGCCTGCTTACTTCATGCCGCAGGGCGTCTCGGCGGATCTGATCGCCACGAAGTACGGCTTCTCGCGCGACGACGTCGACGCCTACGCCGTGCAGAGCCAGCAGCGCGCCGCCAAAGCCTGGGACGAGGGCCGCTTCAACAAGTCGGTCGTGCCGGTCAAGGACATCAATGGCCTCACCATCCTCGCCAAGGACGAGCACATGCGTCCCACGACGACGATGCAGTCGCTGGCGCAGCTGCAGCCTTCGTTCACGATGATGGCGCAGATGGGCGGCTTTGACGGCGTCGCCATCCAGTCGCACCCGGAGATCGAGCGCGTCAATTACGTGCACCACGCCGGCAACTCGTCGGGCATCGTCGACGGCGCCGGCGCCGTGCTGGTTGGCAGCAAGGAAGCGGGCAGCAAGTATGGCCTCAAGCCGCGCGCCAAGATTCGTGCGTTTGCCAATATCGGCTCCGAGCCGGCGATGATGCTGACCGGTCCGGTCGACGTTACCGAAAAGCTGTTCGCGCGCTCTGGCATGAAGAAGTCCGATATCGACCTGTTCGAGCTCAACGAGGCCTTTGCTTCGGTGGTGCTGCGCTACATCCAGGCCTTCGACATCGACAACGCCAAGATCAACGTCAACGGCGGCGCGATCGCGCTCGGCCATCCGCTAGGGGCCACCGGTGCGATGATCCTTGGCACCGTGCTCGATGAGCTCGAGCGCACCAACAAGTCCACCGCCCTTGTGACGCTGTGCATCGGCGGCGGCATGGGCACCGCGACCATCATCGAGCGCGTGTAACGAGCTGCCGTAGGGTGGGCAAAGCGAAGCGTGCCCACCACTGCGGTCTCAGCGAATGATGGTGGGCACGGCGCAAGTGCGCCTTTGCCCACCCTACGAGATCACAGTCAACCGCCGCGCCTGAGATCGGCTGCGGCACCGAGGAGCAACCAACATGGCTTACAAGAACTTCAAGGTTGAGACCGATTCCGACGGCATCGCGCTCGTTACCTGGGACATCCCGGGCCGCTCGATGAACGTGCTCGACGAGACCTCGACCAGCGAGCTCGACGCGATCGTCAAGGAAACCACGGCGGATGCCGCGGTGAAGGGCGTCGTCATCACCTCGGCGAAAGAGGCGTTCTGCGCCGGCGCCGATCTCTCCATGCTCGAAGGCATGAACCAGGCCTACGCAAAAGTGTTCAAGGAGCAGGGCGAGACCGCGGCCAACCAGATGCTGTTCGAGCAGAGCCGTCGCTTCTCGCTGGTGCTGCGTTCGATCGAGACATCAGGCAAACCGTGGGCGGCCGCAATCAACGGCCTCGCGCTCGGCGGCGGCTTCGAGATCACGCTGTGCTGCCACTATCGCGTGGCGGCCGAGAATCCCAAGACGCGCCTCGGCCTGCCCGAGGTCAAGGTCGGCCTGTTCCCCGGCGCCGGCGGCACGCAGCGCGTGCCGCGTCTGGTGCCCCCGCAGGATGCGATGACCATTTTGCTCAAGGGCGATCCTGTCACGATCGACAAGGCGAAGCAGCTCAATCTGATCCACGCCATCGTTCCCGCTGCCGATCTCATCAAGTCCGCGAAGGACTGGATCAAGGGCGGCGGCAAGGCCGTCGCGCCCTGGGACGAAAAGGGCTTCAAGCTGCCGGGCGGTCCGGTGTTCTCCAAGGCCGGCATGATGATGTTCCCGGCCGGCAACGCGATCTATCGCCGCGAGACCTACGACAACTATCCGGCCGCGCGCGCGATCATGAGCTGCGTCTATGAAGGCTTGCAGTTGCCGATCGACGCGGCACTCCGCGTCGAGTCGCGCTACTTCACCTCGGTGCTGCGTTCCAAGGAAGCGGCCGCGATGATCCGCAGCCTGTTCCTGTCGATGCAGGAGCTCAACAAGGGTGCGCGCCGTCCGAAGGACGTTCCCGCCACCAAGGTGAAGAAGATCGCCGTGATCGGCGCCGGCTTCATGGGCGCGAGCGTCGGCTACGTCTCTGCCCGCGCCGGCCTCGACGTCGTCCTGATCGACCGCGACCAGGAAAGCGCCGACAAGGGCAAGGCGCATGCGCAGAAGGTGATCGAGGACCAGATCAAGAAGGGCCGCGCCAAGGCCGATGATGCCGAGAAGCTGCTCGCGCGCATCACGCCGACGGCGGACTATGCTGCGCTGAAGGACGTCGACCTTGTCATCGAGGCCGTGTTCGAGGACCGCAGGGTCAAGGCGGACACGTTCGCGAAGGCGCAGGAATATCTCAAGCCGGACGTGATCTTCGCGTCGAACACGTCGACGCTGCCGATCACCTCGCTGGCCGAGAGCTTCAAGGACCAGGGCAAGTTCGTCGGCATTCACTTCTTCTCCCCGGTCGAGAAGATGATGCTGGTCGAGATCATCAAGGGCAAGAACACCGGTGACCTCGCGCTGGCGACGGCGCTCGACTACGTCCGGCAGATCGGCAAGACGCCGATCGTCGTCAACGACTCCAGAGGCTTCTTCGCCAACCGCTGCGTGGGCCGCTACGTCGCCGAAGGCAACGAGATGTTCCTCGAAGGCGTGCCGCCGGCGATGATCGAGAACTGCGCCAAGATGGCCGGCATGCCGGTCGGCCCGCTCTCGCTCTCGGACGAAGTCGCGCTCGATCTTGGTCTCAAGATCATGAAGGCGACCGAAGCCGATCTCGGCCCGAACGCCATCAATCCCGATCAGAAGAAGCTGATGGTCGAGATGGTCGAGAAGCAGGGCCGCCTCGGCCGCAAGAACAAGAAGGGTTTCTACGACTATCCCGAGGGCAAGGGCCAGAAGAGCCTGTGGCCTGGCCTCTCGGCGCTGCAGCCCAAGCAACTCGATCCTGACACGCTCGATATCGAGGAGCTGAAGCAGCGCTTCCTGGTGGTGCAGGCGGTGGAAGCCGCGCGCACCGTGGAGGATCACGTCATCACCGATCCGCGCGAGGCGGATGTCGGCTCGATCCTCGGCTTCGGCTTCGCGCCGTTCACCGGCGGCACGCTGTCCTACATCGACTTCATGGGCACGAAGACATTCGTCGAGCTCTGCCATAAGCTCGAGGCCAAGTACGGCTCCCGCTTCACGCCGCCGAAGCTGCTGGAGGAGATGGCCGCGAAGGGCGAAACCTTCTACGGCCGCTTCGCGCCGAAGAAGGCGGCGGCCTGAGACACTTGTAGCCCGGATGGAGCGCAGCGAAATCCGGGACAATCGTGCTGGAGGCAGAGACCCCGGATTGCGCTTCGCTCCATCCGGGCTACGCACGAAACCAGAAGGGCCGGATCGCCGATCCGGCCTTCCTTGTTCAGTCGCCGAACGGCGAGAATGCCCGGCCGGAGACCACATCGTCGGCGAGATTGGCTTTCCAGCTGCCTTCGTCGCCGCGGCCAATGCGCACCTCGAAACGCCAGCCGTTCTGGTTGCTGAAGGCGATGTTCGCTTCGCCGCTCTTTTTGACGTAGCTACACGGATATTCGGTCGGCCGGTCCGGAAAGACGATCTTTCCTTCCTTGCTCTCGAACACCGCAGAGGTGATCTGCGGATGGACAATGAAGATGCAATTGCGCTGCGCTGCGACGGGGCTCGAAAGCCCAAGCATCGCAAGCGGCGCGCCGGCGGCGGTCATGAGGACGATCATGTTCATGGGGCAACTGTCTCATGGAGATGCTCGTTCGACGTCGTAGCCGGTGAAACGGTTCACAACAAAAAGGCCGGATCGTTGATCCGGCCTTTCGCATGTTCGGTGCTGTGCGGGCTTACTTCGCCTGCGCCAGCCCTTCCTTCGTCAGCGCTTCCTGCACCTTCGGCCGGGCCGCCACGCGAGCCTTGTAGGCGGTGAGGTTGGGCATCGCCGAGAGGTCGAACTTCATCCGGTCGGCCCAGGTCAGCATGGTGAAGAGGTAACCGTCGGCGACCGAGAACTGCTTGCCCATCAGGTAGTCTTTGCCGGCGAGCTGGCTGTCGATGTGCTTCAGCTTGCCCATGACCCGGTCCTTGAAGAAGGCCTTGGCGTCGTCGTTCAGTGCCGGCGCAAACATCGGGCCGAAGCTCTTGTGGACCTCCGAGGTGAGGAAATTCAGCCATTCGAGCAGCTTGTAGCGCTCGGCGCTGTCGCGCGCGGGCGCCAGCGCCTTCGCCGGGGCCTTGTCGGCGATCATCTGGACAATGACCGGGCCTTCGGTCACGATCTCACCGCCGTCGAGGCCCAGCGCGGGGACCTGACCCTTCGGATTGACCTTCAGATAGTCTTCACCGTTTTCGAGCTTCTTGGCCCGGAGATCGACCTTGACCAGCTCATAGGGCAGGTCGGCCTCCAGGAGCGCGATATGGGGGGACAGCGAGCAGGCGCCGGGCGAGTAATACAGTTTCATGGAATTTCCTCCTCTTGACGCTTGGTTGGGGCGAAAGAACGCCTACATGCATCTGCATCGAATAGTCAAGATTGATGCAGGTGCATCGAGTGGGGTAAGAAGCGGACGACGAGCTTGAGCGGGACCATGAAACGCAAACCATCGACCGAGGCCACCAGTGCCTGGATCCGCCTGATGCGGGTGCAGAGCCGTGTGCTCGACTGCGTCGAGCAGGACCTGAAGAAGGCCGGGTTCCCGCCACTGGCATGGTACGACGCGCTGCTCGAATTGTCGCGCGCGCCGAGCGGTGAGCTGCGTCCAGTGGAGCTCGAGCGGCAGATGTTGATCCCGCAATACTCCACCTCGCGGTTGATTGATCGCCTGGTCGACGAAGGCCTCGCCATCAGGCGTGAATGCAAGATCGACAAGCGCGGCCAGTTCGTGGAGATCACGGAGGCGGGCCGCGAGCTGCAGAAGCGGATGTGGGGCGCCTACTCGGCCGCGATTGAAAAATATGTCGGCTCGAAACTGTCCGATGCTGATGCCGTAAAGCTCAGCGGTCTGCTCGACCGTCTCGGCTGCTCGTGCGGCGAGATGAAGCTGCCGCCCGCCATCAACGTCAACGAAACCTTGCCGTCGCGATGACCGCGCGGAACACCAGCTCGTCCGTGCACCCCATGGGTTCGCGGACCATTCCCGTCACCCGCGCGCCTTCGATCGAAGCGCCCTTTTGATTAGAGTTTGATATGGCGCGAGACCAGATCGACATGACGCCGCTGCAATCGCGCGAAGAGCTCGTTGCGTGGTTCGAGGCCGGCTGTAAGGACCCGTCCGAATTCCGCATGGGCACCGAGCACGAGAAGACCCCGTTCACGCTCGATGGCCATCGCCCGGTGCCTTACGAAGGCGCGCGGGGCATCGGTGCGCTGCTCGAAGGCATGAAGCTCCTGCTCGGCTGGGAGCCGATCATGGAGAAGGGCAATATCATCGGCCTCTACGACGTCACCGGCGGCGGGGCGATCTCGCTCGAGCCCGGCGGACAGTTCGAACTCTCGGGCGCGCCGGTCGAGAACGTGCACCAGACCCAGAGCGAGCTGATGGCGCATCTGGCGCAGGTGCGCGAGATCGCGACTCCGCTCGGCATTGGTTTCCTTGGCCTTGGCATGACGCCGTCCTGGTCGCGCGCGGATATTCCGGTGATGCCGAAGGGCCGCTACAAGATCATGACCAATTACATGCCGAAGGTCGGCCAATACGGCCTCGACATGATGTATCGGACCTGCACGGTACAAACCAATCTCGACTTCTCCTCGGAAGCCGACATGGTCAAGAAGCTGCGCGTCTCGCTGGCGCTGCAGCCGGTCGCGACGGCACTGTTCGCCAATTCGCCGTTCACCGAAGGCAAGCCGAACGGCTTTTTGTCTTTCCGCTCCGAGATCTGGCGCGACACCGACAATGCGCGCGCCGGCATGATGCCGTGGGCGTTCGAGGACGGCATGGGCTTCGAACGCTATGTCGACTATGCGCTCGACGTGCCCATGTATTTCGTCAAGCGCGGCGACGACTACATCGACGTGTCGGGCTCCTCGTTCCGCGCCTTCTTCGACGGCCGCAACAACAATCTTCCCGGAGAGCGCCCGACGCTGTCGGACTGGGCCAACCATCTTTCGACGATATTCCCGGAGGTGCGGCTCAAGCGTTATCTCGAGATGCGCGGCTCCGACGGTGGCCCGTGGGGCCGGCTGCCGGCGCTGTCGGCGTTCTGGGCCGGGCTGCTCTACGACGATGTGTCGCTCGATGCGGCCTGGGACCTGGTGAAGCACTGGACTGCGCCCGAGCGTCAGGCGCTGCGCGACGATGTGCCGCGCTTCGGCTTCAAGGCACGGATCAAGGACCGCTATCTGTTCGAGATCGCCAAGGAATGCCTCGTTCTGGCACATGCGGGCCTGCGCCGCCGCGGCCGTATCGACTCGATCGGCCGCGACGAAACGCGGCATCTGGAGCCGCTCGATCGCATCATTGATTCCGGCCGGACCCCGGCCGAGGAGATGCTCGAGAAATTCAACGGCGCCTGGAAGGGCTCGGTGGAACCAGCCTACGCGGAATACGCCTTCTAGTTAGACTGGCCAACGATCAGGATCTAGGCTGTTCATCGCCCATACAGGTTTGCGGCGATCAAATGACCAGCCGAAAAAACTGAGCGCCGTCAATAACTCGAAAGCTGTTCCAAATGGGGAAGGGCCGCCTGCCAAAGGTCATGGCTTGCGTCGTGGCATGTGCCACGCTGCTTGCGCTCGCCTTGGCGAGTGGCTTGGCGAGTGTCCCTGCGTGCGCCCAGACGGCGTTCGACCGCCCGGGCGGCGATTATTTCAGCACCCCGGTCACGTCGGGTGATCCCGAGGATTGTGCGCTGCTCTGCGAGCGTGATCGCAAGTGCCGCGCCTGGAGCTTCAGCTACCCTGATATCGACGGCGCTGCCGCGGTGTGCTGGCTCAAGAACACCGTGCCGCCGCGACAGCCCGCCAATTGCTGTATCTCCGGCGTGCGCGGCGCTGGCGTGATCGAGCCGCGCGTCGAGGGTGTCGAGACCTCGATCGATCGTCCCGGCGGGGATTTGCGTAATTTCGACCTCAAGGAAGGCGAAGGCGAGGACGTCTGCAAGGCCGCCTGCACCGCCGACAACAAATGCCGCGCCTTCACCTATGCCCGCCCCGGCTATACCGGGCGCGAGGCACGCTGCTTCCTGAAAAAGGACATTAAGCCGCCGCGGCGGAAGGCCGGATTTACGTCGGGCGTGGTGCGGTAGTGCGCGGCTCTTTCCATCGTCATTGCTCTCGTAGCAACCATTAAAGCGACGTCCGATTGCCATTGAGCATGACGCCTTGCTTGCGGCCGTCAAGGCGTGGCCTGGC
>NZ_JAFCLG010000022.1 GCF_018129685.1 Bradyrhizobium manausense | reverse complement strand
GCCCTCATTGCTGTCGCCAGGAAGCTGCTGACCATCCTCAACGCCATGCTGCGCGACCGAAAAATCTATAAGGTCGAACCATCAACATAACAGTTGCCGGCCTTCGCCGGGACGACAGCTGAGTGTTTGGCGCGACCGTCGCGTCTCGCCAGCAGCGCTACGACTCGATCTTCACGTACTCGAAATCGCCGGGCTTGTTGTCGATGCCGACCTTGGGCGGCGAGATCCACGAGGCGTACTTGCCGGTTTCGGTGACGGGCTGCATCAAGGAGGTGATGAAGTCGCCGTCGGCGGTCGAGGGCAGCCAATCGTCCCTGCGCCTGGCCCAGGTGGCATCATCGATCAAAATGCCGTCGGGCGTTGCGTGCACGTCCTTGAACTCGCCGATGTGACGGTGGAAGGCGACGTTGGGCAGCTTGAGCTGGAAGTCGTAGCCCGCGGTCGAGATCACCTTGTTCCAGCGCAGCATGCCCTTGACGCAATCCTGGCTGTAATCGTCGCGCAGGCGCATGTTGAGCGCGGTCAATGCCGGCTCGTCGACCAGCTTGATTTCGCCGTTGACCAGCTTGAGCACCGGATAGGTCGAGTTCTTGAGCTGGTGATCGTCCTCGATCTGGGTCTCGTGGTAGCGGCCCTTGATGCCGGTGTTGAAGGCATTGGCCGCGTTGGTCGAGACTTCAGAGCCGAACAGATCGAGCGACAGCGTGTAGTGCAGGTTCAGCTTCTTCTGGACCGTCGGAAGATCGATC
Organism: Bradyrhizobium manausense; assembly: GCF_018129685.1. Lineage (GTDB taxonomy): Bacteria > Pseudomonadota > Alphaproteobacteria > Rhizobiales > Xanthobacteraceae > Bradyrhizobium > Bradyrhizobium manausense_D. The sequence continues at coordinate 87,701 of NZ_JAFCLG010000022.1, read as the reverse complement.
ACGCCGAGCGCGCGGACCTTGGCGATGTCGGTCGGATCGCTGATGCCGGCGTCGCGCATGGCGTCGCACGTCCGCTGCACGACGCGGGTGATACCGGTTTCGCCGACGAACATGTGATGCGCTTCTTCCGTGAGCATGAAGCGGCAGGTGCGCGACAGCGGATCGAAGCCCGATTGCGCGAGGCTGTGCAACTGCATCTTGCCGTCGCGGTCGGTGAAGTAGGTGAACATGAAGAAGGACAGCCAGTCCGGCGTCGCTTCATTGAACGCACCGAGCATGCGCGGCGCATCGGCATCGCCGGAGCGGCGGCGCAGCAAATCGTACGCCTCTTCGCGGCCGTCGCGGCCGAAATATTTCTGGAGCAGGTAGACCATTGCCCAGAGATGACGGCCTTCCTCGACGTTGACCTGGAACAAATTGCGCATGTCGTAGAGCGAGGGCGCGGTCTTGCCGAGATGACGCTGCTGCTCGACCGAGGCCGGCTCGGTGTCGCCCTGGATCACGATCAGGCGCCGCAGCAGGGCACGATATTCGCCCGGCACTTCCTGCCAGGCGGGCTCGCCATAGTGCTCGCCGAACGGCACGACGCGATTTTCTTCCTGTGGAGCAAGGAGAATGCCCCAGCGATATTCGGGCATGCGGACGTAGTCGAACTTGGCCCAGCCGCGGGGATCGACGGAGTAAGCGGTGCGCAAGTACACCAGCGACTCCTGGAAGCCCTCCGGCCCCATATCGCTCCACCAATCCATGTAGCCGGGATGCCAGCCCTCGAGCGCCTTCAGCACCTGGCGGTCTTCGGCGAGATTCACGTTGTTCGGAATCTTGGTCGAGTAGTCGACGTTCATGATGTTCATGTTCATGGGGTACCTCCCGTATGGGACTGACTCGTTTGAGGGCGCGAGTGGCGAATGGCGAGTAGCGAATGAAAAGTTCTATTCGCTATTCGCCACTCCCTACTCGCTAGACTCGCGTCATATCGAATTTCGGTTTCTGGCCGCTGCCATAGCGGCGCAGCGCGCCTTCCTCGCCGACGGCATTGGGGCGCTGGAAGATCCAGTTCTGCCAGGCGGTGAGGCGCGAGAAGATTTTCGATTCCATGGTCTCGGGGCCGACGAAGCGCAGGCTTGCTTCCATGCCGGTGAGGCTGTCGGGCGAGAAGCTGGCGCGCTCCTCCAGGAACACGCGAACCTCGTCGTCCCAGTCGATGTCGTCGAGCGCGAAGGTGACGAGGCCGAGTTCTTCGGCCTGCTCTGCGTCGAGCGCGGTGCCGCGTGTGGCTTCGGCGCGCTCCACATCAGCCGGATCGGCCTGGAAGCGCGACTCCAGCCGCGTCAGGCCGTGACTCATCGGATAGGGGCCGAAATTCATCGCCGAGAGTTCGATCGACGGCGGCGGCTGATTGTCGCCCTGACGGGTGCCGATCAGCATGTAGGAGCGGTCCGCAGCGAAGACGAGCTCGGCGAGCGTGCCGGCAAAGCAGGAGCCGGGCTCGACCAGGGTCACCAGCGTGCGGGAGGTGACGTCGATGCGCTTGAGCACGCGCTTCCAGTAATGCCTGATCTCGTTGACCAGCCAGTGCGCCTTGTTGGCTTCGAGGAAAGCGTCGGATGCGAGCACATGGGCGCGGTCGCCGTGGCTCTTGAACACCAGCATGGCGATCTCGAGCTCGTTGATGCGCAGATGCAGGATGGCATCGTCGAGTTCGCGCGCTACTTGTAACGGCCAGAACGAGGCGCCCTGCGCCATCATGCCGTCGATGTCGGCAGGTACCGCTGCTTCCGGTGCCTTGATCGCGATGGTGGCGATGCGTGCGGCGCGGTCGATGTCGACGGTGACGAAGCCATAGCGGATGCTGGTCGCGTCGATCACGCGCTTGAGCGGCGTCAGCGCGATTCCCTTGCCGCTGCCCTGGCGCTTCGAGGCGGCCGCAAACTCCTTGGCGCGCTCGGCGATCCTGGCTTCGAGCTTGGAATTCGGCGCGATCTCGTCGACGAGGCGCCACTGCACCGCGCGCTTGCCCTTCACGCCTTCCTCGATGGTGCAGAAGAAATCGGCGTGGTCGCGGCGCACCTTGCGCTTGTCGACGACGCGGGTGAGGCCGCCGGTGCCCGGGAGCACCGCGAGCAACGGCACTTCGGGCAGCGCCACGGCAGACGCACCGTCATCGGCAAGGATGATGTGGTCGGTCGCGAGCGCCAGCTCGTAGCCGCCGCCGGCGGCCGAGCCGTTCACCACCGTGATGAAGCGCTGGCCGGAATTCTCGGACGAATCCTCCATGCCGTTGCGGGTCTCGTTGGTGAACTTGCAGAAGTTCACCTTGTGGGCGTGAGTCGAGCCCGCGAGCATGCGGATGTTGGCGCCGGCGCAGAACACGCGGTTCTTGGCCGAGCGCATCACCACGACCTTCACCTCTGGATGCTCGAAGCGCAGCCGCTGGACCACGTCGGCAAGCTCGATGTCGACGCCGAGATCGTAGGAGTTGAGCTTGAGCAGATAGCCCTCGAACAGTCCGCCGTTCTCGTCTACGTCCATGGTCAGCGTCGCAACGTCACCGTCGACCGCAAGCTTCCAGTGCTTGTAGCGGGACGGCTCGGTCTGGAAATCGATGAATGTCGCGCCGCCTGCGAGGCGCCGATCTTCCCCGGCCATGGGCCACCCTTGAGCTCGTCTTGGTTTTACCGTTAGATGCACAATAATGCATATTACGGCGCGCGTCTAGCCCTTAATCGACGAGATATGCACTTTGTTTCATGAAGGTGCCTGTGACCGCACAATAGCGCCGAGCCCGATCCAGTCGGCCTTGGTGAGCTGGCTTCGGCCGAGCTTGGCCTCGAGCGAGGCCGTCAGCGCCGGCACCGGAAAGCTTTCGACAAAGCCATCGCCCGCGGCTCCGGTCTTGCGCGCGCTCAAGACCCGCAGCTCGGTCAGCGCCTCCCCGAACAGCCGCGCGGCCGAATGCGCCTTCTGCATGCGCAGCCGCAGATTGGCGTTGGCGACATGGATGCAGGCCCGCAGCAGGATACGCTCGCGGCCGCCCTGCGGGGCCGCGGCCCATAGCGCTTCCAGCACCTCCTGCGATTCCCAGAAATAGCCGCGGTCGTTCAACGCAAGCCCATAGCGCAGCGCCGGATGGCGCGCCGGCACGTAGCCGCGGAAGGCCGAGGGCACCAGCGCCTTGGCCGTGTCCAGCGTCTCGTAATCCGCATCGACAGCGCCGGTCTCGCCCGGCACATAGGCCCATCGCGGCCACGGCAGCGGGCCGCTCGCATGTGGAGGCACATTCATGGATGCGCCTCCACATGATCACGCAGCGTGTCCCCGAAGTCCCTGATCGTCGCGCAGGGCCGCTCTTGCAAATTGCTCAATCGCGTCAAGCGTCACCCTTGGCGCTTCACGATGCGGGGAATGGCCCGCGTCTGAAATGATTTCTAGATCTACCGGACAGTAGCACTCTTCCTGCGCAATTTCGACCTGACGCAGTGTCCCATATTGGTCATCCCGTCCCTGCACGACCAATACGGGAACGCGGATATAGGCCAGATATTCCGAAATGTCCCAGTCACGGAATTTTGGGTCGAGCCAGGCGTCATTCCAGCCGTAAAAGGCGTTGTCGACGTCCTTGTGCCAGCGCGCCAGCTTGGCCTTGAGATCGGTGGTCTCATAGGCGGTCTTGATCGCGGCGATGGACTTCACCGAGACGTCCTCGACGATGAAATGCGGCGCGATCAGCGCGATGCCTTGCAGGCGATGATCCTGATGTGAACCGGCATAAATCGTCGCAATCGAGCCGCCGTCGGAATGGCCGAGCAACAGGCCGCGCCTGAAGGGAATCGCATCGAGGACTTTCGGCAGCACATCCAGCGCCTCGCGCTGCATGTAATCGAGCGGACGCGGCAGCATCACGGGACTCGATTGGCCATAGCCTGCGCGTGAGTACGCGAAAATGCCGGCGCCGGTGGCCTGCTGGAGTTTTTCCGGAAAGTCGTTCCACAGGCCGACGGAGCCGAGGCCTTCGTGCAGCATAACGATCGTCGGAGCGTCGGTGACCAGCGGCGCGAGCCATTTGTATTCCAGGCGGGCGGTGCCGATGTCGAGAAAGCCGGTGGGGGTGAGGTTGGTCATGAGCAATTCCCATTGCTAAGCCGCAGAGACGATGCCCACCCTCCCCTGGAGGGGGGTAAGCAAGCTGTTCCGCCGCGACGTCGCGCTCAACTCGCGCCCTCGCGCAGCTTGAACCGTTGGATCTTCCCCGTCGCCGTCTTGGGCAGCGAGTCCACCACGTCGATCCAGCGCGGATATTTCCATGGGCCGATCTTCTGCTTGACGTGCTCCTTCAACATCTCCTGCAGATCGCGCGTCGGCGCGCCGGGGCGCAGCACGACGTAAGCCTTTGGTTTCAAGAGACCTTCCGGATCGGCTTCAGGCACGACCGCGGCCTCCAGCACCGCGGGATGCGTGATCAGCGCACTCTCGACTTCGAAGGGCGAGACCCAGATGCCGGAGACCTTGAACATGTCGTCGGCGCGGCCGCAGAACGTGTAGCGTCCCTCGGCGTCGCGGACATATTTGTCGCCGGTGCGAGTCCATGGCCCCTCAAATGTGCGACGGCTCTTGTGGCGCTGGTTCCAGTAGCCTTCACCCGCCGAGGGCGCATCGACCAGCAGCTCGCCGACCTCGCCGTCGGCGACGTCCTGGCCGGCCTCGTTGACGAGCCGCACCGCATAGCCCGGCACCGGTTTTCCAGATGAGCCATATTTGATGTCGCCGGGCGCGTTCGACAGGAAGATGTGCAACAACTCGGTCGAACCTACGCCGTCGAGGATGTCGACGCCGAAGCGTGATCTCCAGCTGTTGCCGACGGATGCCGGCAGCGCCTCGCCGGCCGAGGTGCAAATGCGAAGCGACTTGCCGCCGCGTTCACCCTTCATCGTCTCGTCGTTGAGCATCGCCGCGAACAATGTCGGCACGCCGTAGAAGATCGACGGATCGTAGCGGTTCATCAGGTCGAACATGCGCGCCGGCGTCGGCCGCTCGCTGTTGAGCACCACGGTGGCGCCGACCGACATCGGGAAGGTCAGCGCATTGCCGAGACCATAAGCAAAGAACAGCTTTGCAGCGGACAGACAGACATCGCTCTCGCGAATGCCGAGCACCTGCTTGGCGTAGGTATCCGCTGTCGCCTGCAAATTCGAATGGATATGACGCACGCCCTTGGGCATGCCGGTCGATCCCGACGAATAGAGCCAGAACGCCGGCTCATCCGTATGCGTTGCAGCCGTCGTGAACTGATCGCTCTCGCCTGAGATTTCCTCGGCGAGCTGCTTGTGTCCATTCTGCCTGGCGCCCGAGACCACGACATGCTCGAGATCGGGCATGCGGCCGACGACGTCCTTGATGACGGGATAGAGCGCCTCGGAGACGAACAGCACGCGGGCGCGGCAGTCGGCGAGTATGTAGGCGTATTGGTCCGCGGTCAGCAGCGTGTTGAGCGGCACCGGCACGATGCCAGCGCGGATCGCGCCCAGGAACACGATCGGGAAATCGACCGTGTCCAGCATGATCATCGCCACGCGTTCCTCGCGGCGGACGCCGAGCCGGCGCAGCATGTTGGCGGCGCGACGGGTCTGTTGCTGGAGCTCGCCGTAGGTCAGCCGCGAGACGGTATCGTCGAAGGCGAGCTTGTTGCCCCTGCCTTCCTCGACATTACGGTCGAGCAGCCAGGTCACCGCATTGTAGGAACCCTCGCTCACGGTCGTCTCCCCCGAATTTTAGAATTATAATTCATAGAAAGACACTGCGGCGGCTTGCTGTCAATGCCGGCAGGCATTATGTTTCATTAAAACGCGCCGCAGGACATCTGTAAAGAAGGCTCATGACCGACAGTCCCGACGCCGAATCCCGGTTTCTCGAACAACTCGGCCAGCGTGTGCGCACCATGCGCGCGCTGCGCGGCATGTCGCGAAAAGTGCTCGCCAAGGTATCGGGAATTTCGGAGCGCTACATCGCGCAGCTCGAGAGCGGCAAGGGCAATGTGTCGATCGTGCTCCTGCGCCGCGTCTCCGACGCAATGGGCGCGCATCTCGAAGATTTGCTGCCCTCAGCCGATCCGACGCCGGACTGGCAGATGTTTCGCGATCTCCTGCGCAAGGCGACACCGGCGCAAATCGCGCAAGCCAAGGATCTGCTCGCCGGCGGCAGCGCAACCGCGCCGCGGCGCGCACCGTTCTGCGGCATTGCGCTGATTGGCCTGCGCGGCGCCGGCAAATCGACGCTCGGGCGAATGCTGGCGAAGAAGATCGGCTGGAGCTTTGTCGAGCTCAACAAGGAGGTTGAGCAGCAGAACGGCCTCTCGGTCGCCGAGATCATCGCTCTCTATGGCCAGGAAGGTTTCAGGCGCATGGAGCAGGCGGCGCTGCAGCAGCTGCTGGCGCGCAACGAGCTCATGGTGCTGGCGACCGGCGGCGGCATCGTCTCGGAGCCGCTGACCTTCGACCAGATCCTGACGTCGTTCTATACGATCTGGCTGAAGGCCGAGCCCGAGGAGCACATGGCCCGCGTCCGACGCCAGGGCGATCTGCGGCCGATGGCGGACGATCGCTCCGCGATGGCTGAGCTACGTAATATCCTGCTCAGCCGCGAGCCGCTCTACGCGCGCGCGACGGCGGTGGTGGATACGGCAGGGCTGAGCGTCGATGCCGCCGCTGCAAGGCTGATCGATGCGGTGCGGCCGGTGTTGCAGAACGAAGCCCGCAGCTTTGGGCTGCGCAGCGTCGCGCTGTAAACGGAACCTCATATGAGCGACAGCGACGTCACCACCACCATGTTCGAGCGGATCGGCGGGAGCGCCACGATCGACGCCCTGGTCGACCGCTTCTACGACCGCATGGACACGCTGCCGGAGGCGAAGGTGATCCGCGCCATGCATGCGGACGACCTCGGTCTGATCAGGGACGTCCTGAAGCGCTATCTCACCGAATGGACCGGCGGCCCAAAACTCTATTCCCCCGAGAAAGGCCATCCGCGGCTGCGGCAGCGGCACATCGGCTTTGCCATCGGGGACGCCGAACGCGATGCGTGGCTCAAGTGCATGCGCGGCGCGCTGGAGGAGACTGTCACGGACGCCACTGCGAGGCAGGACCTCGACCGGGCGCTATCCGGTCTTGCCGATTGGATGCGCAACCGCAGCTAGTCGCGGCGAAGCGCGCTGATGTAAGAGCACGCATGACGCCGGGGGGTCCGCAGCATCCGGCTGGTCTTCACGGCCGAGGGGGGCAGCGACATCGAGCGCGAGGCAGCGGAGCGGTGAGCACTCATAGGGTGGATCGGCGAAGCGCCGTTCACCGTGTCTGTCACGATTTCCGCCGTGCGGGCGGTTTTCCGAACACAGCACGGTACCAGTACTTCTGTGGATCCCGGAACCAGACGCGATTTTTTGGCGTCTCGAACTTCGCCAATTGCGTCATGTCGACGCCATAGCGATAGCAAAGCGCAAGAAGCTGCCGGAGATCGTCCTTCCCCGGACGGCGCTTCAATCGAACAACCAGCCCCCGATTGCCCTCGCCCTCGCAACTCTGCACGCAAGGAATCCGCGTCAACCATTCAAAAAACGCCCTCTCATCGTTCAGATGATAGAACGTCACGCCGGTGTCCATGTGCGTCAGCGTGAGAAGAGGGGTACCCGTCATGTCATTTCTCACAACAATCTGTCCTTCACATCCTCCGCACCCTCGCGCAGTAGCGGCAGGAAGCGGTCGATCAATTCCTGCGCCGGCACGCGGTCGACATGCGCGCCCATGTTGATGGCGGCGACGATCACACCGTCGTAGCGGCGCACCGGCACCGAGATGGAGCGGAAATGCGGCTCGGCTTCGCGGTCGACCAGCGAGTAGCCTTGGGCTCGATCAGCCGTGATACGCGCGAGCAGCGCCTTGGGATCGGTCACCGTCTGCGGCGTCAGCGTCTCGCGCTTCATCTTCTTCAGTCGCGCGAGCAGATCGACATCGCCGAGCTGGCCGAGCATGGCGCGGCCGACCGAGGTGCAAAACGCGGGCAGGCGATAGCCGATCTCGAGACCGCCCGAAAACATCCGGGCCGGGCTGCTGCGGGCGATGAACACGACATCGTCGCCGTCGAGCACCGCGAGCGAGGAGATCTCGTTGGCCGCGGTGGCAACCCGGTCGAGCACAGGCTGCAGCACCGTGACCAGCTGGTTCGAGCGCAGATAGGACGCCGCCAGCGTCAGCACATGAGGCGTCAGCGAGAACAGCTTTCCATCACCGCTGACGAAGCCGCCGCGCTGGAGGGTGAACAGCATGCGCCGCGTGGTCGCACGCGGCAGCTCGGCGGCGCGGGCGAGATCGCTCAGCGTCATGGGACCTGTGTTGGTGCCGAAGCATTGCAACAGACGCAGGCCGCGATCGAGCGCTTCGACGAAATCCGTCGCCCGCTCGCCCGTCTCGCTCCGCTTCAGTTTGGGCATGGATGGTCCTGCAAAATAGTGCTTGCTGCCGAGCTAGGGCATGTCATAATTCGACCATTAGTTCAATAGGCGAACAGAAACGCCCCTCTGGCAAAAGGACGCGACCGCCATGATGAGCCAGGAGCAGAACGACCTGATCACCCGCACCGGGCCGAAAGACCCGTGCGGAAAGCTGATGCGGAACTACTGGCAACCGGCGGCGCTGGTCGATGAATTGGAAGGCGAGCGGCCGATCCGCCCCGTCCGTCTGCTCGGGGAAAACCTGGTGCTGTTTCGCGACGAGCAGGGGCGTTACGGACTGATCGATCGCCACTGCGCCCATCGCGGCGCCGACCTCGCCTTCGGCCGGCTCGAACATGGCGGACTGCGCTGCGCTTTCCATGGCTGGCTGTTCGACGCATCAGGCCAGTGCATCGAGACTCCTGCCGAGCCGAAGGATTCAAAACTCTGCCAGAACATCCGCCAGCGCTCTTATCCGGTGGTCGAGAAGAGCGGCATCCTCTGGGCCTATCTGGGCGAGGGTGAGCCGCCCGCTTTCCCGGAGATCGACTGCTTCGTCGCGCCCGGAACGCACACCTTTGCGTTCAAGGGCCACATGGCCTGCAACTGGCTGCAGGCCCTGGAGGTCGGCATCGATCCCGCGCACGCCTCCTATCTGCATCGCTTCTTCGAGGACGAGGACACCTCCACCGCTTACGGCAAACAGTTCCGCGGCGCCTCCGCCGGCAGCGACCTGCCGATGACGAAAATCCTGCGCGAGTACGACCGCCCCATCATCAATGTCGAGCACACCGAATATGGCCTGCGGCTGATCGCGCTGCGCGAGATCGACGAGGAGCGCACGCATGTGCGCGTCACCAACCAGCTGTTCCCGCATGGCTTCGTCATTCCCATGAGCACCGAGATGACGATCACGCAGTGGCACGTGCCTGTCGATGACGAGAACTGCTACTGGTACGCGATCTTCACCAGCTATTCGAACCCGGTCGACAAGAAGAAGATGCGCGACCAGCGGCTCGAGCTCTACGAGCTGCCCAATTACGTCTCGCGCAAGAACCGCAGCAACGATTACGGCTTCGATCCGCACGAGCAGAGAACCGCGACTTATACCGGCATGGGCAACGATATCAACGTCCACGACCAGTGGGCGGTGGAGTCGATGGGCGCGATCCAGGATCGCACCAAGGAGCATCTCGGTTCGAGCGACAAGGCCATCGTGCAATATCGTCGGCTGCTGCGGCAGGAAATCGAGAAGGTCGGCGGCGGCGAGAAGCCGATGCTGTTTCTGGATGAGGCCAATGCGCGCAGCATTCAGGGACCGGCGACGATGGACGGCATCGGGCCGACGCGCGGCTGGGAGACCTATTGGATGGAAGTCGACGTCAAGCGCCGCCGCGGCGCGCCGTGGACGGCGCCGGTGCCAAAGGACATCGCCGACAACGTGCACCGGCTGACGGCGGCGGAGTGAGGTCTATCCTCGTCATTGCGAGCGAAGCGAAGCAATCCAGTCTGTCAGCTCGGACGCATTTCTGGATTGCTTCGTCGCAAGAGCTCCTCGCAATGACGGAGAATGTGGCGCATGCTTCGCGCCTCACGACTGGAGGAGCTGCAAAGTGACATTCGTCGCGCGTCATGCGCTGTGGTCGGATGAGCAGAAGGACGCGGCGTCGCGCATGCGCCGTCTGGTCGAGGACAAGAACCTCGAGGTCATCCGCCTCGCCTTCCCCGACCAGCACGGCATCTTGCGCGGCAAGACCATCATCGCCGCCGAGGCGCTCGCCTCGCTGGAAAGCGGCTGCTCCATCACCACCACCATGCTCGCCAAGGACACCTCGCACCGCACGGTGTTTCCGGTGTTCACATCGGGCGGCGGCTTCGGCATGAAGGAGATGGAGGGCGCGGCCGACGTGTTGATGCTCGCCGATCCCACCACGTTCCGCGTGCTGCCATGGGCGCCGACCACCGGCTGGGTGCTCTGCGACCTCTACTTCCAGAACGGCCGCCCGGTGCCGTTCGCGACACGCGGGCTGTATCGCAAGGTGCTCGATGAACTCGCCAGCCGCGGCCACGATTTCGTCGCCGGGCTCGAGGTCGAATTCCATATCTTCAGGCTCGACGATCCGCAGATGCGGCCCGAGGACGCCGGCCAGCCCGGCACGCCACCCTCGGTGAGCCTGCTTAGCCACGGCTATCAATACCTCACCGAACAGCGCTTCGATCAGATGGAGCCGGTGCTGGAAATCTTGCGGCGTGACATCATCGCGCTCGGCTTGCCTCTGCGCTCCGTCGAGGTCGAGTTCGGGCCCAGCCAGTGCGAGTTCACCTTTGCGCCGAAGAAGGGGCTGGAGCCCGCCGACAACATGGTGCTGTTCCGAAGCGCTGTGAAGCAGATCGCGCGCCGCCACGGCTATCACGCCACCTTCATGTGCCGGCCGAAGCTGCCGAATGTGTTCGCCAGCGGCTGGCACCTGCATCAGTCGGTCGTTTCGCGGGCGAGCGGTGACAACCTGTTCATGGCGAAGGACGCCGGACAGCCGCTCAGCGAATTCGGGCGGGCCTGGCTTGCGGGCCTGCTCGATCACGCGCGTGCGGCCACCGTGTTCACGACGCCGACCATCAACGGCTACAAGCGCTACCGCTCCTATTCGCTGGCGCCTGACCGGGCGATCTGGGGCCGCGACAACAGAGGCGTGATGATCCGCGTGCTCGGCGACGCGGGCGATGCCGCCACGCGGCTGGAGAACCGCGTCGGCGAACCCGCTGCCAATCCCTATCTCTATATGGCCTCGCAGGTCCTCGCAGGGCTCGACGGCGTCGATCGCAAGCTGGACCCTGGCCCTTCCGCCGACACGCCCTACGAGACCAGGGCGCCGCTGCTGCCGAAATCGCTGAGGGATGCGGTCAGCGCGCTGAAGGACGATCCGTTCTTCCGCGAAAAATTCGGCGCGGAATTCGTCGACTATTACACCCACATCAAGAATGCCGAGATCGACCGTTTCCTCAGCGAGGTGACCGATTGGGAGCATCGCGAGTATTTCGAGGTATTCTGACCGGGATCAGCCTCACGCCCCCGTGAGACGACTTCATCCCGTCTGTTCCGACGACATCGCACCGGTCCCGGACGAAGCCATTTTCCCTGGCCCTCGAAAACCGCCGGAAAGAGACTACGGCTATCGTTGCCGCTCGTGATCAACAATCGAGTTCGGTCATGTTGGGTCAATTGTTCAGTCTGATCTATCGCCTGTCCTGCCGGACCACCCTGATCGAGATCGGTGCGCACCGCCTCGCCCGCTAACGACACGTAAATCAGGTCAGGCCGACTGACCAAACGAGGGGGTCCCATGCGCAAGCTGATCCTGATCGCGACGCTGTCGCTGCTGGCGAGCCAGGCCCATGCCGGCGGTTCGCGCAGCCTGAGCCTGGCAGCAACAAATGCTGGCCAGACGACCGAGCAACCGGCGGCGCCGGCCGCGCCGCAAGCCACCCAGGCTCCGACATCGACACAGCCGGCGAATGTCCAGACGGCGACGACGACGCCAGCGTCAACTCCGCCGGCCCAAGTCGCGCCCGCCGCAACGCCAGTTCAGCCCACTGCCGAAGCCAAGCCGAAGCAGCATCGCGAGCCCTCCACCGAGGCGCGCGTGATCCGCGAGTTGCACCGGCACGGGATCTATTGGTGATCGGTTTGCACACTGCCTCCCGGGGCGTCGTCCTGGCGAAAGCCAGGACCCCTTACCCCGGGGATTTGTTTGGCGAAGACTGGTCGCTCGGTACTGATACCCACCGCAATCGATGAATCACGCGGTATGGGTCCTGGCTTTCGCCAGGACGACGCTGAGAGAGCCGCAAAAACGTACCGCGCCTCACCTAGCCGAGTCTCTAGATCCCCAAATATTTGTGCTGAAGATCCGGATCGGCCACCAGCTCGTCCGACGTCCCGCTCCAGACCGTCTTGCCGCGCTCGATGATGAAGTGGCGGTCGCAGATGCGGGCGAGGTGATCGACGTTCTTGTCGACGACCAGGATCGACTGGCCCCGGCTCTTGAGCAGCGACAGGCAGTGCCAGATCTCTTCGCGGATCAGCGGCGCGAGGCCTTCGGTCGCCTCGTCCAGGATCAGGAGCTTCGGGTTGGTCATCAGCGCACGGCCGATGGCGAGCATCTGCTGCTCGCCGCCGGAGAGCTGGTTGCCCATGTTGGCGGCGCGCTCGGCAAGACGGGGGAACAGCACGTAGATCGCGGCGAGCGTCCAGGGATTTGGGCTGTCGAACCGATCGGCAGCGGCAGCAACCAGGTTTTCACGTACCGTGAGGTTCGGGAAAATCTGCCGTCCCTCGGGCACCAGGCCAATGCCGAGTTGGGCGATCCGATAGGACGGAAGCTGCCGCACTTCGGTGCCTGCAAAGCGGATCGCGCCTGATCGCGCCGGCGTCAGGCCCATGATCGAGCGAATCGTCGTCGTCTTGCCCATGCCGTTGCGGCCCATCAGCGAGACCATCTCGCCTGATTTGATCGACAGCGTCAGCCCGAACAGCACCTGGCTGAGGCCGTAGCAGGTCTCGATGCGGTCAACGTCGAGCAGCGTGTCAGCCATCGTGTTTTCAGCCATGGTGCGTCACCACATGCTGGTCGCCGAGATAGGCACGCTTGACGTCGTCATTGGCGCGGATCGCGTCGGGGTCGCCGGAGGCGATGACGCGGCCATAGACCAGCACCGAGATGCGGTCGGCAAGCGCAAACACCGCGGGCATGTCGTGCTCGACCAGCACGATCGAGACTTCCTTGCGCAGCTCCTGGAGCAGCTTCACCATGCCTTGGGATTCGGTGACGCCGAGCCCGGCCATGGGCTCGTCGAGCAGCAGCAGTTTCGGCTTGCTGGCAAGCGCGACCGCAAGCTCGATCTGGCGCCGCTCGCCATGGCTGAGCTTCGACACCAGGACATCGGCGCGATCGGCCAGCCCGACACGATCGAGCGCGGCGTGCGCGGCGTCGCGCAGGCCCTTCTCCTTGCGCGCGTTGGCGAAAAAGCGGAACGAGGTGCCGGCATGCGCCTGCGCCGCGAGTGCAACGTTGTCGGCCGCGGTGAAGTCGAGCAGCAGCGAGGTGATCTGGAACGAGCGCGCCAGGCCGAGCGCGCAGCGGCGGTAGGCTGGCAGATAAGTGATATCGCGGCCGCCCAAAGAGACGCTGCCGGAATGCGGTTCGAGATGGCCCGTGAGCTGGCTGATCAGCGTCGTCTTGCCGGCGCCGTTCGGACCGATGATGGCGTGCAGCTCGCCCGCGGCAACGTCGAGCGAGACGTTGTCCGTCGCGATGATGCCGCCGAAACGGCGCACCAGCTTTTCGACCCGGAGCAGCGGTTCAGCCACGACCAACCCTCCCCAGCAGGCCCATGATGCCGCCGCGGCCGAACAGCACGATCAGCAGCAGCAGCGGGCCCATGATCAGCGCCCAATATTCGGTGATCTGCGACAGGAACTCTTCCAGCAGCAGATAGACCACCGCGCCCATCACGGGACCGAACAGCGTGCCCATGCCCCCCAGGATCACCATCACCATGAGGTCGCCGGAGCGGGTCCAGTACATCACGGCCGGGCTGACGAAATCGGTGTTGTTGGCGAGCAGTGCGCCGGCGAGGCCGCACATGGTGCCCGAGATGACGAAGCAGACCAGCTGATAACGCTTTGCCGGGAAGCCGATCGCTTGCATGCGTTGCTCGTTGGAGCGCAGGCCCTGCACGACGAGCCCAAAGCGCGAATTGACGATGCGCCAGATCAGGAAGATGACGCCGAACAGGCAGGCGAGGCAGAGATAATAGAACTGCGTACGGTTCGACAGGTTGATCAGGCCGGAGAAGTCGCTGCGCTTGTAGACGGTCAGGCCGTCATCGCCGCCGTAACGGGCCAACCCTGAGGCGACGTAATAGGCCATCTGCGCGAAGGCCAATGTGATCATGATGAAATAGACGCCGCGCGTGCGCAGGCTGAGTGCGCCGATCACCAGCGCGTAGATCGCAGACGCCGCCAACGCAACCGGAAACTGGATGAAGCCGCTTCCAACGCCTTCCTGCGCAAGCATGCCGACGGCGTAGCCGCCAATGCCGAGATAGGCGGCGTGGCCGAAGCTCATCATGCCGCCAAAGCCCATGATGAGGTTGAGACTCGCGGCAGCCAGCGCCAGGATGACGATGCGCGTGAACAGCGTCAGAATGAAGATGTTGCCTGACAGATATGAATAGAGCGGCAGCAGCACGAGGCCCGCCAGCATCAGGGCCGTGACGGCCTTGCTCACCGAGAAAGTCTTCATCGACGGTTGGCCGGGAACAGCCCCTCCGGCCGCACCACCAGCACGATCGCCATGAGGAGGTAGATCAGCATGGAGGACAGCGCGGGCGCGGCGGTGGAGGCCGCGGCGCCGCTGAGCACCTGCCGCAGCAGATTGGGCAGGAAGGCGCGGCCGAGCGTATCGATCATGCCGACGAAGATGGCGGCGAGGAACGCGCCGCGGATCGAACCGATGCCGCCGATCACGATGATGACGAAGGCGAGGATCAGGATATTCTCACCCATGCCGATCTGCACGGTGAGGATCGGCGCCTGCATCAGCCCGGCAAGGCCGGCAAGCGCGGCACCTAGACCGAACACCAGGGTGTAGAGCAGCTTGATGTTGATGCCGAGCGCGCCGATCATCTCGCGGTTGGAGGCGCCGGCGCGGATCAGCATGCCGATGCGGGTGCGCATCACGCCGAGATAGAGCAGCAGCGCAACCAGCAACGCAACGACGATAATGGCAAGGCGGTAGGCCGGATAGTGAATGCCGGGCAGGATCGGCACCGGCACCGTCAGCCAGGGCGGCAGCGGCAGTGCCAGGCCGGCCGGGCCCCAGATCAGCCGCACGGCTTCATTGAAGAACAGGATCAGGCCAAAGGTCGCGAGCACATGGTCAAGATGATCGCGCCCGTAGAGATGTCGTAGCGCGCTCATTTCCAGCACGATACCGAGGATCAGGGTCGCCCCCAGTGCCAGCAGCGCACCGAGCAGGAAGCTGCCGGTCCACGCCGCGAAGGTCGCGGCGAAATAGGCGCCCATCATGTAGAGCGAGCCATGCGCGAGATTGACGAGATCCATGATCCCGAACACCAGCGTCAGGCCGGCGGCGAGCAGGAACAGCAGCAGACCGAACTGCAATCCGTTCAGGAACTGTTCGACGACGAGCAGCATCAAGACTCTTTCAGGCGCACGCGCACACGCGCCGATGTTCGAACACAGTCGCCATCAGTGAAAGAGCTCCCCCTGCCTCTACAAGGCCGAAAAATGGGTAATGGCAGTATCGTTCCGAGGCAAGAGTGATTCAACGCCAGACATGCACTTTGTTGCATGCCCGTGCATGTGGTCTGGATCGGCCTTGCAAGAAGGCTGCCGTGCAAGGTGGGGCACCCTGCCGCACCCAAACGATATCCCTCCTCCCGTTTCCGGGGAGAGGGCGTGAGTGAGGTCGCAACGCGAGGGTGACGTCTAGTGCGACGTGACCCGACAGGGAAGATCGTTCGGCACCTTGATCTCGCTGTTGGCCGTCGAGGCCTCCAGCGCCGCCATCCGGAACAGATAGGCCAGCGTCGCCAATCCCGAATCTTCCGCCATTTGCGCGAGCTCGAGCGCCATGTCGGACATGTAGCCGAGATTCTCGTCCTTGGTTTGCGCCATGAGCTGGCTATCTCGCATCACGTTCGACATCTCAGGCGCTCTTTCGTTGCGCGGCGGTTTGGCCGCAGAGGTTGGCACGGGCGACGCAGTCGAGACGCGGACCGTCCTGATGGACGACGTTCGTCATCCCGATACGGTCACGTACGATGTCGAGAGACTCCTGGCGGACCTCGATGGTCGCCGCCATGGTCCAGGAGTCCTCGATCAGCGCCGGCAGTCCGAGCGGCGTCACGACGAAGCCGATCTGGTGGAAGCGCGGCAGCCACCACGTCTCCATGACGAGGCAGAGCCGCTCGATGCCCTGATCGAGACAGAACTCCTGGGCCGCCGCCATCAGTTGCAGATTGAACGCGCCGTCGCGGCGCTCGCGCGTCACGAAGAAGCGCGACCACTCCCACACTTGCGGATCGACCGGGCAGCCCCGCACCGCGGCGAGATGGGGAAACACCTCGCTCATCATGGTCGGCCTGGCGGTGGGATACAGGCGGGAGCCGCCGAGCACGCGGCGGTTCTCGATAGCCAGCAGGTAGATCGCGTCCTCATTGTCGTAGGCGTCGATCTCGCGGTTGTCGGGCTTGCGTAGCCCCTCCCACTTCCGCTCTTCGACGAAGATCTCGTGACGCAGGCGAAAATGCTGATCGAGCACGTCTTCGTAGAGGTGCCGGTTGACGGCAGAAATGACATGAATCATGAACTCCCCCATGGCTTGAAATGGGGGCAGCCTCAGCGAAAAAGGCCTAAGCGACTATTGGGAAATTTCCCAGTAGGCGGTGATCTCAGGGAGTGATGATTCTTTGACGGATCGCGATCGCGACTGCATGCGTCCGATTGACGGCGCCGAGCTTGCGCGCAGCGGTTGCAAGATGCTCTTCCGCCGTGCGCTGCGTAATGTCGAGAATCTCGCCGATCTCCCACGCGGACTTGCCCTGCGACGCCCAGGCGATCACCTCGCGCTCGCGCGGGGTCAGGCGCGCCGACGACGGATGCGGCGACGGCGCAAGCAGGCGACGAATGTGATCGAAGCCGTACATCGCGATCAAATGCAATGCCGGCTTGCTGCGGGCGTTGAGATCGAGATGAACGCCGCTGAGCGAGACGCCGGCCTCATGGCCGGTCAACCCATGAATGGGCACGACGAAACCGCGCGACATGCCGAAGTCGGCGGCGCGCCGCATCACCTCCACCGCGCCCGGCTCGAGTTCGGCGTCATAGGGGGCTTCCGACCATTCGAACGGATTGACCGTCTGCCGGCACTTGCGGATCACGGGATCGACGCGGTCGTAGCTTTTCTCGGTGTACAGGCTGAACCACTCGGCAGGCCATTTCTTGGCCAGCACCATCTGCGAAAAGCGCTGATCGGGGTTCGGCAATCCCGAGACGATAATGTGCTCGAAACCGTAGCGACCAAACGCAATTGCGAGCGCGTTCATGGCACCCGGGACCTTGTCATAGGCCCCCAACCCCTCGATGAAGTCCAGCGCCTCCCGGCCATAGTCAACGGCGGACATCGGTGCGTTCCCTGACCCTCGCTCTTCCGTATAACACGTCTTGGGGGACAGCCTCAATTCACCCCGCCCGTATTTCCCCGGTGTGGCATTGGCACCGAAGATTCAATCTACTTGTGGAGGAAGTGACCTCCAGTTACACCTAAGGCGTCTAGAGCGGGAAAGCCACGATGGAAGACGAGAACATCGCGCTCAACAGCGTGCTCGGCCTGGAATTGAACCGCGTGTTTTTCGCTGTCCGGGATGCGGCCAACAAGCAGAAGATCATCGAGTTCGCGCGCGATGTGCTGCAGAGCGAGCGCGCGAAACTCCCCGGCAGCGCGTGGCCGGAGGGGCCGGCACGCTAGGACGCGGTTGCAGCAAACGACGCCGACGCCACGAGGCGACGCCTTTGGATTTGAGCGAGCTGAATTCGGGTTGCCTGGATGGAGCGCCGCCGGGCCATCCACACCGCCGGACACTTGCCGCTAGCTGACATCGCGACTCTCGTGAGATGATCGCCACCACGATCGTCTTTCGGATGCCCAAACCATGATGACGCTGCGCCAGGTTGAAGTGATCCGTGCCGTGATGGTGACGGGCACCATTGGCGGCGCGGCGAAGCTGCTGAACGTGTCGGCGCCGGGGATCAGCCGGCTGGTCAAATACACCGAGCGCTCACTCGGCATCCGCTTCTTTCAGCGACAGAACGGCCGCTACTTCCCGACGCCGGAAGCCGAGAACATTTTCGAGCAGATCAACGGCGTCTACAAGAAAGTCGACGACCTCTCCGAGATCATCTCCAAGATCGGTCGCGGCGGATTGTCGGAGCTGCGCATCGGCTCGGTGCCGAGCATTTCGCAGGTGATGGTGCCGCGCGCGATCGAGCGCGTCCGCCGCCGCTATCCTGATTTGGGCATCGACATCAACATCCTCAAGCTGGAAGAAGCCATCGACTACCTCATGCTCGGCCGCGGCGAATGCGTCGCTATGAGCTACCGGCTGGAACATTCCGGACTCGACTTCATGCCGCTCGCCTCGGGCGAACTCTATTGCATCGTGCCGCCGGGCCACGAGCTTGCCGGTCGCAAGCAGGTCTCCGCCGCCGAGATCACCCGCTATCCTCTGATCGGCATCGATCCGAACGATCCTTACGGCCGGATCATGGCCGAGATCTTTGCGCGCAACCGGCTCGACTACAACATCACCATCCGCGCGCGCTTCGGGACCACGGTGTGCGCACTGGTCAAAGCAGGCCTCGGCATCGCCATCATCGACCAATTCACGGTGGCCCATGGCGGCTATCCCGGGATCGAGCTCATCAAGATCACCGAGCCGACCCGGTTCGACACTTACATCGCGGTCAAGCGCGGCGCGCCGCTTTCGCTGCATGTCGAATATTTCATCGAGTCGCTGCGCGCGGAGATGCGCGCGGTCGAGCCGTCCCGCGGCAATGGCAAGGCCGCGTCAGGACGCGGGCGAAAGAAATAACAATATGTTAGGTTTGCCGGCCAAAAGGGTAATTGTGTTAGGCGGGGGAATGACTATCGTCGCACTTGGAATTGCGTGGATTTCCCCGCTAATGGCCTGATATCAACGCGCCCCGAGAGACGACAGTGGATCATGTCTAGCCGCGGACCGATCGCCCCCAAAAAGCTCCTGACCGGCCTGATCGGCGCGCCGATCGCCCATTCCGCCTCCCCCGCCATGCACGAACGCGCCGCCGAGGCGCTCGGCCTGCGTGGCCATTACCAGCTCATCGAAGTCGCCGGCGCTGACGCGGCCGAGCTCAGCATGATGCTCGAAGGCGTGCGGCGGCTCGGCTTTGCCGGCACTAACGTCACCTTTCCCTACAAGGAGGCGGTGGTCCCGCTGCTCGACGAGCTGGCGCCGACGGCCGCGACCATGGCGGCGGTCAACACCGTCGTCGTCAGGGATAACAGGTTGATCGGGCACAACACCGATACGACGGGCTTTGCACGCGCCGTCAAGCCGCTGCTGGCGTCGACTGGCAACGCAGTCGCCGTGATCGGCACCGGCGGCGTCGGCAAGGCGATCGCCTTTGCGCTGGCGAGCCTGAAGGTCGCTGATCTCCGCATCTTCGACAGCGAGCCGGCGCGAGCCGAAAAGCTCGCCGCACGGCTTGCCCCCCACGGCGGTGCTCGGGTCGCTCGAAGCGTCGAGGACGCGCTCGACGGTGCAACCGGCCTCGTCAACGGCACCCCGGTCGGGATGCTTCCGAACCGGGACACCCCGGTCCCGGCCTCGCTGCTGCGCGAAAACCTGTGGGTCGCCGACGCCGTCTATTCGCCGCTGATCACCCCGCTGCTCGCCGCAGCGCAGGCGAAGGGCGCGCGGATCATGACCGGACGCGAGCTTGCCATCTACCAGGCCGCCGACGCCTTCGAATTGTTCACCGGCCTTGCCCCTTCGACCGAAGTCATGGGAGAGGCTTTTGACGCCGTGATGGCTGCGCGCAGCGCCGCCTATCAGGCAGCTTGAGGCGAAGCGGCCGGACACAAGGCCGCTTGGAAAATTGAACCGGGAGGAGAGGACGATGAAATCAACGCTACTGGTGGGCGCGCTGCTCACCGCAATCACGACCACGGGCGCTTTCGCCCAGACGATCAAGCTCGCCGACGTCGCCGAGCTTTCTGGCGGCGGTGCCACCGTCGGCACCAACTGGAAGAACGGCATCGACCTTGCGATCGAAGAGATCAACGCCAAGGGCGGCGTACTCGGCCGCAAGCTCGAGGTCACCCATGCCGACTCGCAGTCCAACCCCGGCGTCGCGCGCGCGCAGGTGCAGAAGGCGCTCGACGCCGATCCCTATGTGCTGCTCGGGCCCGGCTATTCCGGCTCGGTGAAGGTCACTGCTCCGCTCGCCGCTGAAGCCGGCATCACGCAGATCATGGGTGGTGAAGCGGCCGAGCTGACGCAGGCCGGCAACAAGTTCCTGTTCCGCACCTCGTTCGGACAGCAATCCTCGATGCCGAAGGTCGCAAAATACATTCACGACGACATGAAGGCGAAGTCGGTCGCGGTGGTCTGGGTCAACAATGACTTTGGCCGTGGCGGACGCGACGTCGTGATCAAGGAGCTTGAGCGACTCGGCTCCAAGGTCGTCGCCGATCTCTCCACAGAAGCGGGACAAGCCGATTTTGCCGCCGACGTCGGCAAGATCAAGGCCGCCAATCCGGACGCCGTGTTCGTCTACCTGAATGAAGAGGAGAGCGCGCGCATCCTGAAGGAGCTGAAGCGCCAGGGCGTCACCGCGCCGCTGATGGGCGAGACCACGCTGATCGGCCAGAAGGTGATCGAGCTCGCCGGCGATGCCGCCAACGGCGCGCGCGGCCATGTCGGCCTCACCACCGATGCGCCGGTCGACCTGATCAAGGGTTTCCGGGATCGGTTCTCGAAGAAGTACAATTACGTCCCTGACCACAACGGCCTGAAGGGCTATCTCGCCGTCTACATGGTGAAAGCCGCCACCGAGAGGATGGGCAAGGTCGATTCCAAGGCTTTCGCCGACACGCTGCATGGCCTGACGATCAAGGCGGCCGACGAGCCGGGCATCCTGATGGACGTCACCTTCGATGGAAACGGTGACATCGACCGCCAAAGCTTCCTGGTCGAGGTGGTCGAAGGCAAGCAGGTGGTGAAGCAGGTGCTGCCAAAGGTGAAGTGAGGCGTTCTTCTTCGCCTCTCCCCGCGTGCGGGGAGAGGGAGACGATAGAGCGGGGCGAGGGATAGGCGAGAGAAGAACATGTCCAATCTGTTCGATCTTCTGGTCGCGGGCCTCGCCACCGGCGCGATCTATGCGCTGGTCGCGGTCGGTTTCACGTTGCTGTGGCAGACCTCGCAGACCATCAATTTCGCGCAAGGCGAGTTCGTGATGCTGCCGGCGTTCCTGATGCTGGCGGCCATGCATGCCGGTGCGCCGTTCTGGCTCGCGATCATCCTTGGCATCCTGCTCTCGATGATCCTGCTCGGCCTCGCCTTCAAGATGCTGCTGGTCGACCCGATGATGCGCCATGGCGTGCTGCCGCTGGCGATCGCCACCATGGCGCTCGCGATCGGGATCAAGGAAGCGGTGAAACAGTTCTTCAGCGCGGAGGCATCGCCTTTCCCGTCGATCGTGCCGACCGGTGACGTCTCCATCCTTGGTCACGCCGTGTCGCTGCAGAGCATCGGCGTGCTCGTCGTGGCGATCCTCGCCGTGTTCGGCCTGACGACGCTCCTCAACCGCACCTCGCTCGGCCACCAGATGCAGGCGGCGGCGCAGAACCCGACTGTCGCCCGCATCATCGGCGTGCCGGTCGAGCGCATGATCCTGCTGACCTTCCTGATCAACGCCTTCCTGGTCGCGCTGGCCTCGCTGCTGATCACGCCGATTTATCTGGCGAAATTTTCGAGCGGTGAAGTGCTGGGCCAGGCCGCCTTCATCGCGGCCATCGTCGGTGGCTTCAACCAGGTGCGCGGCGCCATCGCCGGAGGCCTCCTGATCGGCGTGCTCGACAATCTCGCGGCCGCCTATGTCTCGACGCAGTACCGCGCTGCCGTGCCGATGATCTTCCTGATCGCCGTCATCCTGTTCCGGCCGCAAGGACTGCTCGGCCGCGCCGAGGAGCGCACGGTATGAGCGGTTTCGCCAGACCCCTGAAGATCGCGCTCGGCCTCATCGTCGTCGCCGGTCTGATCGTCATTCCCATGAACTTCAACCGCTACGGCCTGTTCATCCTGAGCCAGTGGGCGGTGATGACCATCGCCGCGATGGGCCTGAACCTCACGCTCGGTTACGCTGGCCAGGTCTCGCTGGCGCAGGGCGCCTTCGTCGGCATCGGCGCCTATGCTTCTGCGATCATGACGACGCACGGCTGGCCGCTGCCAGCCGCAATCGCAGCGGCGATCGTGCTCGCCTTCGCGGTCGGCTGGGTGCTCGGCTATCCCGCGCTTCGCGTCCAGCACCACTACCTCGCTTTCGTCACGCTCGCCTTCTCGACATTGGCCTTCCTGGTGTTCCGCAACGAGAGCTGGCTCACCGGCGGCATCTACGGCATCTCCAACATTCCGCGTCCCCATATCCTTGGTATCGCGACCAACAAGCCGCTGCCGTTCTATTATATCTGCCTGGGATCGCTCGCGATCGTCTCGCTGGCGGTCTGGTGGCTGATCCGCTCGCCGTGGGGCCGCGCCTTCATGGCGCTGCGCGAGAACCCGCTGCGCGCGCAGTCGCTCGGCATCGATACGCGCCGCTACACGTTGATGGCTTTTGCGATCGGCTCGGCGCTCGGCGGTGTCGCCGGCGCGCTCTATGCACCGCTGACGCAATATATCGACCCCGTGCCGTTCAACCTGTCGCTCTCGCTCGACCTCCTGATGATGGTGATCGTCGGCGGCGCCGGATTTTATTTCGGCCCGTTCCTGGGGGCGATGATCGCGGTGCTGCTGCCGGAATGGCTGCGCTTCACGGAGGGCTATTATCTGATGCTCTACGCGATCGCGGTGATGGGGCTGCTGATCTGGTCGCCGACGGGCATTCTGGGCATCCTCGACCGCTACATGGCCGCGCGGCGCACCAAGGCGGCCTCCGCACTCCGTGCCGTCGCAAAGTCTCGCCTGGAGACGGCGCAATGAGTGCGGTGCTCGAAGTGACCAACATCAAGAAGAGCTTTGGCGGCATCACGGCGGTCGACGGCGTCTCCTTCGACGTACGCGAGGGCGAGATCCTCGGTCTGATCGGCCCGAACGGTTGCGGCAAGTCGACCCTGTTCAACTGCATTCTCGGCCAGCTCACACCATCAGACGGCGAAGTCAGGCTCGACGGCAAGGTCGTCACCGGCCTGCGCCCCTCCGAGCTCAACAAGCTCGGGGTCAGCCGCACATTCCAGCTGTTGCAGGTGTTTCCAAAACTCTCGGTGCGCGAGAACCTGATCCTCGCGGGACAGGAGCATCAGGGCAACATGGCCTCGCGCCTCGTCGGCCGCTCCGATGCCGGGCTGACCGATGCCGCCAACCAGATGATCGGCTTCTTCAAGCTCGACCATCTGGCGGCCGAACCTGCCGGCGGTCTCTCCTATGGCCAGCAAAAGCTGCTCGATGCCGCGATGGCGTTCATGGGCGGCCCCCGCCTGGTGCTGCTCGACGAGCCCGCTGGGGGCGTCAACCCGTCGATGCTGGCGGACCTCAAGGACAGGCTCGTCGCCATCAACCGCGAGAAGAACGCGACCTTCGTCGTGATCGAGCACAACATGGAATTCGTGATGTCGCTGTGCTCGCGCGTCATGGTGATGGCGGAAGGCAAGGTGCTGGCGATGGGACGCCCGGACGAGGTCCGCAAGAATCCCGCCGTGATCGAAGCCTATCTCGGACATTAGGAACAACCATGAGCGATCCGATCCTCTCGGTTCACAATCTCGTTGGCGGCTACGGCAAGATGACGATCTTGAACGGCACGACGTTTTCGGTGCCGCAGGCGACCATCACCACCATCATCGGCCCCAACGGCGCCGGCAAATCCACCGTATTCAAGGCGATCTTCGGCCTGCTCAGGTTGCGCGAAGGCAAGATCAGCTTTGTCGGACGCGATGTCACGAACATGAGCCAGCGCGCGCTGCTCAATGCCGGTATCTGCTACGTGCCGCAGGGCCGTAACATATTTCCGGAGCTCTCGGTCCGCAGCAACATCGAGCTTGGCGGGGTCTCGGCCGGGAAAGACATCGACCTGCCGATGCGAATCGAGGCGGCACTCGATCTGTTTCCCGCGCTGAGGAAGAAGTCGATACAGCAGGCCTCAACGCTCTCGGGTGGCGAGCAGAAGCAGCTCGAGATCGCCCGCTCGCTGCTGCTCGAGCCAAAGCTGGTGCTGATCGACGAGCCCTCGATCGGCCTGTCGCCGCTGATGGTGCAGCAGACGTTCGACATTCTCAAATCCTTGCGCGATCGCGGCGTCACCATCCTGATGATCGAGCAGAACGCCCGCTCGGCGCTGGAGATCTCCGACATCGGCATCGTGCTCGAACTCGGCCAGACCCGCATGGTCGACAAGGCCGAGCGCATTTTGAACGATCCCCGTATCGGGCAGCTCTTCCTCGGGGGCGCCATGGAGGAGACAGCAGCATGACCAAGCGCTCGATCGCGACAGTTTCTCTCTCGGGCGCCCTCGACGAAAAGCTGCGCGCCATTGCATCGGCAGGCTTCGAAGCAGTCGAGATCTTCGAGAACGATTTGCTGTCGTTCGGGTCTGGCCCGCGCGACATCGCAAAGCTCTGCGAGGAGCTCAATCTCGAGATCTGCGCGTTCCAGCCGTTTCGCGATTTCGAGGGCATGCCGGAACCGCAGCGCTCACGCAATTTCGCCCGCGCCGAGCGCAAGTTCGATCTGATGCAGGAGCTCGGCACTGATCTGCTGCTGATCTGCTCCAACGTATCGCCGGCCTCGCTTGGCGGCATCGACCGCGCCGCGGACGACTTTCGCGAACTCGGCGACCGCGCCGCCAAGCGCGGTTTGCGCGTCGGCTACGAGGCGCTGGCCTGGGGCCGGCACGTCAACGACTATCGCGACGCCTGGGAGATCGTGCGGCGCGCCGATCATCCTGCGATCGGCGTCATCCTCGACAGCTTTCATGCGCTGGCGCCGGGCTTCCCGGTCCGCGCGATGGCCTCGATCCCCGGCGACAAGATCTTTCTGGTGCAGCTTGCCGACGCGCCGAAGCTCGAACTCGACATTCTGTCGTGGAGCCGGCACTTCCGCTCGTTCCCCGGCCAGGGCGACCTGCCGGTCGGCGAGTTCATGCAGGCCATCGCGGCGACCGGCTATTCCGGACCGTGGTCGCTGGAGATTTTTAACGACCAGTTCCGCGCCGGCTCGGCGACGCAGACCGCCGTCGACGGCCTGCGCTCGCTGATCCTGTTGCAGGACCACCTCGCGCCGGACTGGCCAAAACTCGTCGGCGAGCCGTTGGCCCCGAAGGCCAAGAGCAGCGGTACCGGCTTCATCGAATTCGCCGTCAACGAAACCAAGGCCGGCGAGCTCGCCCGTCTGCTTTCACAGCTCGGCTTCCGCAAGACCGGCAAGCATCGCAGCAAGGCGGTGGAGCGCTGGTCGCAAGGAAAGGTCGAGCTCGTGATCAACTCCGAGACCGATGGCTTTGCGCATTCGCATTACGTTACGCACGGGCCCGGCGTCTGCGCCATCGCGCTCGATGTCGACAATGCCGGCCTTGCCATGCAGCGGGCCGAGACGCTGAAGGCGCGCACCTTCTACCAGCCGGTCGGACCGGGCGAGCTGGAGATCCCCGCGATCCACGGCGTCGGCGGCAGCCTGCTCTATTTCCTCGACCAGGCCGGCAAGAACTGGGACACGGATTTCGAAGCCGTGACGAGCGATGCGAGCGCGGATGCGCTGCTCGCGGTCGACCACATCGCGCAGTCGATGCCCTATGACGAGATGCTGTCCTGGCTGCTGTTCTACACCGGCATCCTCGATCTCAAGCGCCTGCCGCAGATGGAGATCGCGGACCCACGCGGGCTCGTGCAGAGCCAGGCGCTCATCAATGGCGACCAAAGCCTGCGCTTCGTCGTCAACGGCTCCTCAGCCAATCGCACGCTGCCGGCACGTTTCATCTCGGAGTTTTTCGGCTCGGGCGTCCAGCACGTCGCATTCGCGTGCGACGACATCTTTGCCGCCGTCGCCGCGATGCGCGCCCGCGGCGCCGGCTTCCTGGACATTCCCGGCAATTACTACGACGACATCGAAGCCAAATACGATCTCGCGCCCGAAATCATGGCCAGGCTGCGCGCCAACCACATCCTCTACGACCGCGACGGCGACGGCGAGTTCTTCCAGGTCTACACCCACATCTTTGATGAGCGCTTCTTCTTCGAGATCGTGGAGCGGCGCAGCTATCAGGGCTTCGGTGCAGCGAACGCCGGGATCCGGCTCGCCGCACAGGCCCGCGAGGTGCGGCCCGCGAGCATGCCGCGGGTGTAGTAACGCCCTCTCTGTGCGGGCTCTTCGCCTCTCCCCGCTCGCGGGGAGAGGGGAAGGAGCCTCACTTCATCGGGCACTTGTCGTGGAAGCGGTCCTGATCGTTGGTGACGATGGTGGCGACCGTCTTCAGCGAAAGCTCGCCACCGGTGCCCTTTACCACGTCCTGCAGATAGAAGTTCTGGATCGGGATGTGGTTGTTGCCGTATTTGAACGCGCCGCGCAGCGACTTGAAGTTGGCCTTTTCCATCTCGGCCTTCATCGCATCCTTCTTGGACGTGTCGCCGCCGACGGCGACCACCGCGCTGTTGATCAGCTGGGCCGCGTCATAGGCTTGCGCGCCGTAATAACTCGGGCGAGCACTCGGATATTTCGCGCGGTAGTCAGCGACGAACTTCTTGTTCTGCTCGTTCGGGAGGTCGTTCACCCATTCCTGCGCACCGGGCACTCCGAGCGCATTCTCCTTCTGCAACGGCAGCGTCGTCTCGTCGACGGTGAAGGCCGTGTAGAGCGGCATGGTGCTCTTCATGCCGGCCTGGACATATTGATTGAGGAACTGCGCGCCGGCCGCACCGGGATAGAACACGAAGATCGATTCAGCGCCGGAGGCACGGGCCTTCGCCAGCTCCGCCGAAAAGTCGAGCTGGCTCGGCCAGACCGTGTATTCCTCACCCTTGACCTCGCCCTTGAACGTGCTCTTCACGCCCGCAAGCATATCCTTGCCGGCGGCGTAGTTCGGGCCGATCAGGAACACGCTCTTGACGCCGTTCGCGTTCATGTAGAGGCCCATGGCGGCCGGCGTCTGATCGTTCTGCCAGGAGGTCGAGAAAACGTAAGGGCTGCACAGTTCACCCGCGAGCTGCGAGGGGCCGGCATTGGCGGAGATCATGAAGGTCTGCGAGTCCACCGCGGTCTTGAGCGAAGCCAGCAGCACGTTCGACCAGATGTAGCCGACGAGGAAATCGACCTTGTCGGACTGTACCAGCTTCTCGGTCTTCTGCTTGCCGACGTCAGGCTTCTGGCCGTCATCCTCGTAGATCACCTCGACCGGCTTGCCGCCCATCTTGCGCCCGAGATGATCGAGCGCGAGCTCGAACGAGTTGCGCATGTCATTGCCGATCACGGCAGTCGGGCCGCTGAAGGTCGAGACGAAACCGATCTTGATGCTGTCGCCGGCGAATGCCGGATTTGCCAGTACCAGCGCCGCTGCGCCCGCCAGCCAGAATGCCGTCCTCATAACAACTCCCCTCCTATTATTGGTTCCGGAAACAGGTTGATCGCTGCCCCCGGGCTGTCTCTATTGAACGCAAAATCTGCCGCGCCGCCAATGGCTCAGCGCCCATCCCTGCACCATATTTCGCCCCAAACAAGGATGGCAAGAAATATAATTCTACTTACTTCGACCAAGGCTGCGGCGCTTTTTCGCGGGGAATATCGATACGCGAAGCCTATTCGATCATTCGTGACGGCTATTGGACCGCGGTACCCAATTCGCACTTAAATGAGTGAGAGCAGCAGGATTCGAAGGTGCATCATGGCCGCAACTCCTCATCGCGTCGTCATCGTCGGCGCCGGCTTCGGCGGGCTCGAGACGACCTACCGGCTCGCGGGCGCGCCGGTCGAGATTACGCTGATCGATCGCCGCAACCATCATCTGTTTCAGCCGCTGCTGTACCAGGTCGCGACCGCCTCGCTCGCGACCAGCGAGATCGCCTGGCCGATCCGTCATCTCATGCGCGACCGTCGCGAGGTGACGACGCTGTTTGCCACGGTGAGCGGCGTCGATGCCAACAAGCGCTGTGTCCAGATCGACGACGGCAGCGAGGTGCCCTACGATACGCTGGTGCTCGCGACCGGCGCACGCCACGCCTATTTCGGCCATGACGAGTGGGAGACCTGGGCGCCGGGCCTCAAGACGCTCGAGGACGCCACCACGCTGCGCCGACACATCCTGGTGGCGTTCGAGCGCGCCGAGCGCGAGACCGATCCGGCAAGGCGCGCGGCGCGGCTGACCTTCGTCATCGTCGGCGCCGGTCCAACCGGGGTCGAGCTCGCCGGCACCATCGCCGAGATGGCGCATCACACCCTTCCCGGTGATTTCCGCAACATCGATACGACGAAAGCGCGCGTCGTGCTGATCGAGGCGGGGCCGCGGGTGCTGGCGGGCTTTCCCGACGACCTCTCGGCCTACGCGCAGGCATCGCTCGAAAAGATCGGAGTCGAGGTCGTGCTCGGGCAGGCAGTCACCGAGATCAACCGCGAGGGCGCGGTCTTCGGCGGCCAACTCTTGAATGCCAAAACCCGGATCTGGGCTGCCGGCGTGCGGGCCTCGCCCGCCGCCGATTGGCTGGGCGCGCCGGCCGATCGCGCCGGCCGCGTGCAGGTCGCAGACGATCTCACCATTCCCGGCCATCCCGAGATCTTCGCGATCGGCGACACCATCAACATCAACGCCTGGAACGGCAAGCCGGTGCCCGGCATCGCGCCTGCCGCCAAGCAGCAGGGCAAGCATGTCGCCGAAACCATCAAGGCGCGGCTGCGCGGCGAGAGCAAGGGCGCGTTCCGCTACAAGCATGCCGGCAGCCTCGCCCAGATCGGCAAGCGGCTCGCGGTGATCGATTTCGGCAAGGTCAAGCTGCGCGGCACCATCGCGTGGTGGATCTGGGGCATCGCCCACATCTACTTCCTGATCGGGCTGCGTCACCGCCTCAGCGTCGCGCTGAGCTGGCTGTGGATCTACGCGCGCGACCAGCGCGCGGCGCGGTTGATCACGCAGGGCAGCAGCAAGGTGGTGTAAAAGAGGACCGGCGCTCCGATGCACTGCATCTCACAGCGCAAGGCGAGACAGCGCTCGCCAGGTTCAAGCGCCTCGCCGCCGGGCACGAGCGGCACGTCGAGGAGAAGATCGGCAAGGCGAACCGTGAGCGGTTGCTCCAGATCCTTGCGAGCTTCACCTGATCTCTACTGCTCATGATTTGAGCAGATGCTCGTAACAGGGCGTTGGCACGGCAGTTCCATCAGTGCTCGAAATATCACCCAACCCACTGATTGCACGATAATATCCGGGGCGTCGCGTCTGCCCGGATAATGTACACAATGGCACATCGCTTGCTTCAATCCGGGTGAAGACATGTTGCCGGAGTTTTTATCGCCATGAAGGCTGAGATGGGGGCTGAGCAGCCTGAAACGATCGCCGCGATCGTGACCGCGCATCGCGCGGGCACGCTCACACCGGCCGAGACGATCGCACGCACCTATCAGCGCATCCGCGATTACAACGACCCGGCCGTCTTCATCAGCCTGCGCGACGAGAAGGATGCGATCGCGGAAGCCGAAAAGCTTGCGGCGCGCGCCGATGCCGCCGACCTCCCGCTCTATGGCATTCCGGTTGCGGTGAAGGACAATATCGACGCGCTGGGCTTTCCGACCACGGCGGCCTGCCCGGCCTTCTCCTACAACCCCACGCATGACTCGACCGCCGTCGAGCGCCTGCGCGCTGCCGGCGCGATCGTCATCGGCAAGACCAATCTCGACCAGTTCGCAACCGGCCTCGTCGGCGTGCGCTCGCCCTACGGCATTCCCAAAAATTCGATCCGCGACGATCTCATTCCCGGCGGATCGAGCTCGGGCTCGGCGACCGCCGTCGGTGCGGGCCTCGTACCGCTGTCGCTCGGCACCGACACGGCCGGCTCGGGCCGCGTTCCGGCGATGCTCAACAACATCGTCGGGCTCAAGCCGAGCCTCGGCATGATCTCGACCGCCGGCCTCGTGCCGGCCTGCCGCACGCTCGATTGCATCTCGGTGTTTGCGCTGACCGTGGACGACGCCGCGCTCGCGCTGTCCGTGATGGCCGGCCCGGACCAGGCCGATCCGTTCTCGCGCGACCGGCCGCTTGGCGCACTCGCGCCGTTCCCTGCGAACCTCCGGCTTGGCGTGCCGCGCAACGGGCAGCTGATCTTCTTCGGCGACAAGACATCGGAAGCCGCCTATGCGGATGCGCTGAAGCGATGGGCTGCGCTCGGCGCAACGCTGGTCGAGTTCGACCTGGAGCCGTTCTACGAGACGGCGCGGCTGCTCTACGAAGGCCCATGGGTGGCCGAACGCTATCTCGTGATCAAGAACTTGCTCGCCTCGGCGCCAGATTCGATTCATCCCGTCACACGCGAGATCACTGCGGCCGGCGCGCGACTGACCGCAGCGGAAACCTTCTCCGCGCTCTACCGGCTGCAGGGCCTGCGCAAGATCGCCGAGCGCACCTTCGCCAATATCGACGCGCTGGTGCTGCCGACGGCACCGACGGCCTATACCACCGCACAAGTGCTGGCCAATCCGATCGAGCTGAACAGCCGGCTCGGCACCTACACGAATTTCGTCAACCTGCTCGACCTCTGCGGCCTCGCGCTGCCGGCATCGATGCGCGCGGACGGCATTCCGTTCGGCATCACGCTGCTCGCGCCTGCAGGACGCGATGGAATGCTCGCGAGCATCGGCCGCGTCTTTCACGCGGATACCAAGCTGACCATCGGAGCAAAGGGCGTGGCACAGTCCCCGCTCGCGCCGCTACCGGCCAACAGTGGCGACGAGATCCCGATTGCGGTCGTCGGCGCGCATCTCTCCGGCATGGCGTTGAATGGCGAGCTGAAGGCGCTCAATGCAAAGCTGGTCGAGGCAACGAAAACTGCGCCCGACTACAAACTTTATGCGCTGCAGACCACGCCGCCGAAGCCCGGCATGCTGCGTGTCGAAGCCGGCTCGGGCGCGTCGATCGAGCTGGAGATCTGGTCGCTGTCGTCGTCGGCCTTCGGCAGGTTCGTCAATGCGATTCCCGCGCCGATGGCGATCGGGACCATCCGCCTTGCGGATGGCCGCAGCTTGAAGGGCTTTCTCGTCGAGCCGGAAGTGCTGGGCGGGGCGCGCGATATCACGGCGTATGGCGGCTGGCGGAAGTTCATGGCGGAGGCCGCTACCGCGTAGGCGCAGTTACACCGACACCGCGTAAATCTCATACTCCCCGCGCACCAGCTCGATATGCGCGCGCATCGCAGCCGCGGCGCCCTGCTTGTCGCCGCGCATGATGGCGACGACGACGCGGTCGTGCTCGGCTTGCGACTTTGCCAGCCGGCCGAGATTGCGGAACTGGGCGCGGCGGAACGGCTGCACCCGGACGCGCGTCGCCAGCGTGATCTCGGCGATGTAGCCGTTCTGCGAGCCCGCATAGATCGCGTTGTGGAAGCGCTCGTTGACTTCATGGAAGCGATCGGGATTGCCGGCATAGCTGAGAACGCGCAGCTCTTCGTGGATCGCCTCGAGGCCGTGGCGCTCGGCGGCCGACATGCGCTCGGCGGCAAGGCCGGCGCACAGTGCCTCCAGCTCCGCCATCGCCTCGAACATGCTTTTGAGACGCTCGATCGAGGGCTGCGCAACGACCGCGCCGCGATGGGGGCGCGCCTCGACCAGGCCGCTCGCGACCAGCTGACGCAGCGCCTCGCGCACCGGCGTGCGCGAGACGCTGAAGCGCCGCGCAATGTCGGTCTCGTCAAGCGGCGCGCCGGGCGCGAGAGCCCCACGCACGATCTCGTCGGCGAGTTGAAGACGAAGTTCCTCGGCACGGGTGACCTTCAGCACCGATGGCGAGGCACGGTCGACGCGGGGCACCACCGGCTCGGCCGGCAGTATCCCGGGCGGAAAATCGTCAAGCGTCATACGGTCAGGTCTCTTTCGACTCGTCGATGATGCTGACATGGGCGGCGACGACGCGCCAGCCCTCCGGGAAGCGAATCCAGGTCTGCATCTGCCGGCCGACCTTGCCGGGAGCCGTGTCGCGATAGAACAAGGTGGAGGCCACGGCCGTGTCGCGGCCGTAGCTCGATATCACCGTCTTGGCGGTGCGGCGGTTCAAGCCGACCGGCGAGCGGCCGGCACGGAAGCCGGAGATGGCCTCATAGCCGTAGAGATTTTCGCCGATGCCGTAGCGCAGGGTGCGGGGATCGTTGCGGAAGAGTTCGCCGAGCACGGCGACATCGTTGGTGACAAGCGCCTGCTCGTAGCGCTCGAACGCGGCCTTGACTTCCGCGATCACCTCCGGAAGGTCGATCTCCATCTCATAATCCTCTTGGGCTCGGCGCGGCGACCACGCCCATCTTTTCCAATGCGTACGCGACCCGCAACGCGATGTCCTCGCGCCAGGGCGCACAGATGATCTGCACGCCGATCGGCAACGGCTCGAGCGGCACGGGTACGGCCACCACCGGAAGCCCGATGAACGAGATCGGCTGGGTGTGGATGCCGATATTGGCGCGCACCGGCAGCTCGACGCCGTCGAGATTGAAATTCACCTGCCCGAGCTTCGGTGCGGTGCAGGGCGTCGCCGGCGCGAGCAGCACGTCGACGGATTTGAAGATGTCGGCAAGCTGGGCGCGATACCAGCGGCGGAACTTTTGCGCGCGGTCGACCAGCGGCGCCGGCACCATCGCGCCTGCGATCAGCCGGTCGCGCACGGCCGGATCGAAATCGTTCGGGCGCTTGCGCAGGCGATCGAGATGCAGCGAGGCGCCTTCGGTGGTGGTGATGACATAGGCCGCTGCGCGGGCGCGCGAGGCTTCGGGCACGTCGACGACCTTGGTCGCGCCCAGCGCCCGGGCGACGCGGCTGACGGCTTCGACCGCTTCAGGGAACACGTTCTTCTGGAAATGGCCGCCGGCGATTGCGATGCGCAAATCCGAGATCGGATTGGCGATCAAAGGCAGCGTCGGCTCCAGCCCCCGCGTGGTGCAGGCGCCGTCGTCGGCATCCGGCCCCTGCATCGCGTCATAGGCCAATGCGAGATCCGTGGCCGAGCGCGCGAACGGGCCGAGATGATCGAGGCTGGCGACGAACGGAAACGAGCGTGCGCGGGACAGCCGGCCATAGGTCGGCTTCAAACCAAAGATGCCGCAGAACGACGAGGGCACGCGGATCGAACCGTTGGTGTCCGAACCCAGCGCGATCGGCACCAGCGCACCACCGACGGCGCTGCCGGAGCCCCCGGAGGAACCCCCGCTCATCCGCGTGGTGTCGTGCGGATTGCGCGAGGGGCCGTCGTGGACATTCTCGCCGGTGAAGTCGTAGGCATATTCGCCCATGTTGAGCGCGCCGACGAGTACGGCGCCGGCGGCTTCCATCCGCTCGATCAGAGTCGCATCGCGCTCGGCGGGGGCGAGGTCGCGGTTGATCTTCGAGCCGGCGCGGGTCGAAAGGCCCGCGACGTCGAACAGGTTCTTGACCGCGAACGGCACGCCGGCAAGCGGCCCGACTTTCCTACCCGCGGCGATGTCGGCATCGATTGCGCGCGCCTTCGTGCGGGCGCGGTCCGCGGTGACATCGGTGAAGGAATTGAGGGTGGCGTCGTGCTGCTCGATACGCGCGAGCGCGGCGTCAGTGGCGGCGAGCGCAGTCATCTTGCCGCCTGCGACCGCGCTCGCGATCTCGGCAGCGCTCATCTCTGGCTTGGTCGTCATGGCGGCGTCAGGCCGTGAAGATCGGCGCGGGCTCGGTCTCGTCCGGCAGCGCGAATTCGTCGACCAGGCGGCCAAGCCGCAGCGAGACTTCGAGATTGGCGCGAATCGCGGACCGCCAGGCCTCCTCGACCGGCAGCGCCAGCGCTTTCGATACGGCGTCGATGTAATCGTCCAGCGGGTTGGCCATCACTCTCTCAAGCTGATCTCGGTGCACTCTCAGTGGACCTGCAACGGCGGATGCGGGATCGCCGTCAGCAGCTCCTTGGTGTAGTCGTCCTGCGGATCGCTCAGGACCTTCTCGGAAGACCCTTCCTCGACGATCCGCCCCGTCCGCATCACAATGACACGATCGCACAACAAGCGCACCACATTCAAATCATGCGAGACGAACAGATAGCTCATACCTAGCCGGGCCTTGAGGTCCTGGAGCAGGTTCAGGACCACGGCCTGAACCGAAACGTCCAGCGCCGCGGTCGGCTCGTCCAGGATGACCAGTTTCGGATGCAGCGCGATGGCGCGGGCGATGCCGACGCGGGCCTTCTGGCCGCCGGAAAGCTGATGCGGGAAACGATCCAGCAGGTTGTGCGGCAGGCCGACCATGGTGGCCAGCTCCTCGCAGCGGGCGCGGAGCGCGTCACGTCCCCTGATGTCGCCGAGCTGCATGATCGGATCGGCGATGGCGCGCACCGCGGTGAAGCGCGGATTGAGGCTGTCGGTCGGATCCTGGAACACCATCTGGATCCGGCTGCGCTGCGGCAGCCGGGCGAAACTGGCGGGCTGGATGGCGCCGATGTCCTCGCCGTCGAACTGGATCAGGCCGGAGGTCTGGTCCAGCAGCCGCATCACCATCATCGACGTGGTCGATTTGCCGCAGCCGGATTCGCCGACCAGGCCAACGCTCTCGCCATGGCCGATCGAGAAGCTGATGCCGTCGACGGCGCGGAAGACGTCGGGCTCGACCGGCGGCTTGCGGCCGAACAGTTTGCCGAGCGTGGCCGTCGCGCCCTGGCGCGGATATTCCTTGACCAGCTTTTCGATGAGGAGGAGGGGTTGCTCACTCTTCTCCCTCGCCCCGCTTGCGGGGTCGTGACGAGCTTCGCTCGCACTGAGAGGATCAGGGTGAGGGGGACTCTCCGCGAGCACGGTGCTGGGAGAGTCCCCCTCACCCGCCGCACTTCGTGCGTCGGCCTCTCCCCGCATGCGGGGAGAGGCGAAGGATGTCGCCGCATTTGTATCATCTTCCGGCAGCAGATCGCGCAGGCTCACCCCGAGCCGCGGCGTCGCGCGCATCAGCTTTTTCGTGTAGGGGTGCTGCGGGCTCGCGAAGATGTCGGCGGCTTTTGCGGTCTCGACGACGCGGCCCTTCTCCATCACCACGACGCGGTCGCAATAGGCGGCGGCCAAGCCGAGATCGTGGGTGATCAGGATGGTGGACATCGCCTTGCGTTTCGTCAGTTCGACGATCAGGTCCATCACCGCCTTCTGGGTGGTGACGTCCAATCCAGTCGTCGGCTCGTCCGCGATCAGCAGTTGCGGATTGCAGGCGAGCGCCAGCGCGATGACGACGCGCTGGCACATGCCGCCGGACAGCTCGAACGGATAGGCGTGATAGCGCTCGCGCGGGCGGGCGATCTTGACCTGCTCCAGCGCCTCGATCGCCTTCTCGCCGCGGTCCGAAACCGTCGCCTGCTGCACATGGGTGCGCAGCACGTCCTCGATCTGGTCGCCCACTTTCCGGATCGGGTTCAGCGCGGCGCGCGGGTTCTGGAAGATCATCGAGACTTCGCGGCCGCGCAAATCGCGCATCTGGTCTTCGGTCGCGGCCTTGACGTCGATGCCGGAGAACATCACCGAGCCCTCGGCGATCCGCCCGGCACGGTCGAGGATGCGCATCACCGCGTAGGAGGTCACCGACTTGCCGGAGCCGGACTCGCCGACGATGGCAAGCGTCTCGCCCTTGGCGACGGAGATGTTGACGTGCTGCACGGCCTTGACGATGCCGCGGCGGGTGGTGAATTCCACCGTGAGATCCCGGACATCGAGCAGCGGCTGGGCGGTCATGCGGGCCTCCCGTCATTCCCGAGGCCGAAAACAACCCCATGCACAGTAGACGTCGCACTGAAACAATTGAAGAATTCTTGCAGGACGCCCACCATCACGTCCTCCGCTGCGGATCGACGATGTCGCGCAGGCCGTCGCCGAGGAGGTTGAAGCAGAACACGGCGATCATCAGCGCAAGGCCGGGGAAGAGCGCGATCCACCATTCCCCCGAGACCATGAAGCCCGCGCCTTCGGCGACCATGATGCCCCACTCGGCTGTCGGCGGGCGGACGCCGAGGCCGATGAAGGACAGGCCCGCGGCGTTGAGGATGGCGTAGCCCATGGTCAGCGACATCTGCACGATCATGATCGGCATGATGTTCGGCAGGATGTGCACCAGCAGGATGCGGAATTCGCCGTTGCCGGAAAGACGCGCGGCCTGAACGAAGCCGGCGTTGCGGCGGACATTGGCTTCGGCGCGCGCGACGCGGGCATAGAGCGGGAAGTTCACGATGGCCGTGGCGAGGATGATGTTCTGCACGGTATTGCCGAGCGCGGCGACGATGCCCATCGCCAGCACGAACAGCGGGAACGCCATGATGGTGTCGGCGATGCGGCCGACGATACGGTCGGTCCAGCCGCCGAAATAGCCGGCCGCGATGCCGGCAAGGCCGCCCATCAGGAACACCAGCACCACGGAGGCCACCGCAATGAACGTATCGAGCCGCGTTGCCACCACGACGCGGCTGAAGATGTCCCGACCCAGTTGATCGGTGCCGAACCAGTGCGCCGCCGATGGCGGCTTCAAGGCGGCGGCGGTGTCGGACGCCAGCGGATCGTACGGCACCACATAGGGACCGAAGACCGCGGCAATGAGGATCACGATCAGCAGGGCGAAGGCAAAGCCCGTGACCTTGTTCTCGCCGAGGACGTAGCGGGTCTGTTCGAGGATCGCCGTGAGTCCCGAGGTTCGCGTAGGACCGGCGGGTTCAACGGCGGGCGCAACAGTGCTCATGGTTTAACCCTCAAGCCTCACGCGTGGATCGATCACGCCATAAAGAATGTCGATCACGAGATTGAGCAGCACGTACATCACCGCCATGGTGAGGACAAAGCCCTGCACCGGCGCGAAGTCCGACGAGATCAGCGCCTCCACCGCGTAGGAGCCGATGCCGGGCCATGCGAACACTTTTTCCACCAGCACGTTGGCGCCCAGCAGGAACGAGAACACCATGCTGAGCGTGGTGACCACGGGCAGCATCGCGTTGCGGAAGGCGTAGGTGACGATGACGGTCGTCGGCGACAGGCCGCTGGCGCGCGCGGTGCGGACGAACTCGGACGCCAGCACCGCAAGCATCGAGGCGCGCGTCATGCGCGCGATCGGTGCGAGCGAGAAGATCGCCAGCGTCGTCGCCGGCAGGACGAGCTGGCTCAGCGCCGAGCGGAACGCTTCGAAGTCGCGCGCGATCAACGTGTCGATCAGATAGAAGCCGGTGACCGTCGGCGGCGCGCTATAGAACACGTCGAGACGGCCGAGCGGCGCCGGTGACCAGCCGAGCTGGAAGTAGAAGAAATAGACCAGCAGCAAGCCGGTGAAGAACACTGGTAATGACACGCCTGCTGTCGTCGTCACCCGACATAAATGATCCACCCATGATCCCGGTCGTGTCGCAGCCAGCACACCAAGCGGAATGGCAATGACGATGGAGACGATCAGGCCGAGCAGCGTCAATTCAGCCGAGGCCGGCAGGCGATTGCGGATTTCGGTTGCAACCGGCTGACCCGTGGTGAGCGAGTTGCCGAAATCGCCATGGGCGAGATCGTTGGTGTAGCGGAAGAACTGCTCGATCAGCGGCTTGTCGAGGCCGAGTTTTTTCCGGATCTGCTCGACCGCTTCCTTGGTCGCGGCAGGCCCCGCAAAATAAGCCGCCGGATCGCCCGGCAGCGCACGCGTCAGCAGGAAGGTGACGATGACGACGCCGATCAGCGAGGGAATCGCGAACATCAGGCGCTTGCCGATCATGGTCAGCATGGGGCGCGCTCCGTTCGCGCGAATGGTGAATAGCGAATGGCGAATGGATATTCGCGGCCGTCGGCAACCATCACTTTCCCCTATTCGCTATTCGCCACTCACCATTCGCCTCCTTTACCCTTTTGCCATCGCGCGATAATCGAGCCTCCGGTGGAACCAGTACTGGTAGCCGCTGATGTTCTTCTGCATCGCGACGTTGACGAAGGGCTGATAGAGCGGAATGCGCGGGATGTCGGTGTAGGCGAGGTCGACAAAACCCCTCACGTCGGCGTCGTAGGTCGCGGTGTCACCGGCTGCGGCAGCTGTGCGCGCGCCGTCGATCAGCCTGTCCATCTCCGCCGACTTGTAGCTCATGGTGTTGAAGACGGAATTGTTGCCGTGATAGCACCAGTAGAAGAAGTACTCGGGGTAATCGAGCCAGCCCGAGAACACGTTGGTGAAGAGCGGCATCTCCTTCTTGTTCAACTCGGTGCGCCAGTTGGCGCCGGGCACCTTGTTGATGGTGGTCTTGATGCCGATCTGCGCGAGGCTCTCCTGCACCAGCACGCAGAGCGGCTCGTTGACGCCGGCGAAGTTCAGGTCGAACGAGATCGTGGTCTCGAAGCCGCCTGCCATGCCTGCTTCGGCCATCAGCGCCTTCGCCTTCTCGATGTCGGTGTTGTATTTGTGCGGCTGCGGCCAGGCGACTTCGGTCGGCTTGTCCTTCGGCGCACCGAACATCGGGTTCGCCAGCCCGAACATCACGGCGTCCATGATCTTCTGATAGGGCAGCGCGTAGGCGACGGCCTGACGAACCTTCGGATTGTCGAAGGGCGGCTTGGTGACGTTCATGCCGATATACTGGATGCCGTTGGAGAACGGCAGCGACACGACGTTGAGCTTGCCGCTCGCCTTCATCTCCTGGAAATCCTTGTTCGGAAGTTCGTAGGAGATGTCGGCGTCACCGCGCTCGAGCAGCGCGCGGCGGTTGCCGGCCTGCGGCACCATGCGCCAGATCACGCGCTTGATCTTCGGCAGCGGACCACAGGCCCAATCCTCGTTGCGCTCCATGATCACTTCGGTGCCGGCGGTCCACTTCGTCACCTTGTAGGCGCCGGAGCCCGCGGTCTGCTGCTTGGTGAATTCGAGACCCCAGGGATCCTTCTCGCTGGCATTCTTCTTCACCAGCTCGGAGTTGACGATGCAGGGCACGATGACGGCGAGATCGGGCACCGTCAGCCTGTCCTTCTTCAGGAAGTCGACGCGCACGGTGTGGTCGTCGATCACGACGAACTGCTCCGGCTTGGTCAGCGAGCCCGCGCTCATCTGGAAGGTCGGGAAGCCGCCGACGCTGACGGCGCGATCGAGCGACCATTTGACGTCCTTGGCGGTGACAGGCGTGCCGTCGTGGAATTTGGCGTTCTTGCGCAGCTTGAAGGTGACCGACATGTCGTCGATCTTGAACTCCTCGGCGAGCTCGCCCTTGAACTTGTCGCGATCGTAATACGGCACGCCGCCGGGGCCGCTCTTCATCTCGTGGCTGATCAGGCGGTCGTAGCAATTCCACGACACCTCGTAGCCGGGCACGTTGGTGCCGACGCCATGGATGTCGAGATTGTTGGGGCCGCCTTCCGAGACGATCAGCAGCGTCTCCGAACGGGCGTCGGCATAGGCCGAGGAGATGACCTCTGGCACGATGGGAAGCGCCGCGCCGGCGGCCAATCCGGAAACGGACTTGAGGAAATCGCGGCGCTTCATGGGGGATGCTCCAACTCGAAAAGTTTTCTGGTTGGAACGGGATTCGCAAGGTTCGTGCCAAGGGTGAAGAGGAGGTTAGGCGCCGCCTAAGCCACTGATTTCAAATGTCGATCGATCGAAAGACACGCACCGCCCTCATTTCAGCATTGCATACAAAGCGAGGCGCATGCCTATAAAATATGCTGCAATATAATGAAGCCTAATTCATGAGCGATCATTGACAAAAGTCCTCGTTGTTGACCCGAAGACAATGCGGCGCCGCGACCGTCTTCTGCCTGGCACAGCCATCGCGGTTGTCGACCTTCTTCAGGGCCCGCAGCGCGGCCATGGTCGGACGGTGCCAGAGATAATGCTCGTCGGAGAGCAGCGAGGCCCGGCGCAGACCTTGAATGGTGGCAGCATCGAAGACGCCGCCCTGCTGGCCCGCAAAACAATCAAGCCGCGCCAGCTCGGCCTGGATGAGCTGCACGAGTTCGCGGCCTTCATAAGTGGGCCCCGCACTGTCGAGCACGGTGATCTCGCGCAGGCGCGAGGCCGCGTTGCGCGCCTCGTCAGCCTCTGGCGCATCCGGAAACAGCGCGGCCACGAGATCATAAGCCTCCGGGGTGCGGGTCTGCCGCGCGCGGTCGAGCACAAGCGACGCGGCGGATGCGGCCGCAGGCCCGTTCGCAGCCGCATTCTTCCTCAGTTCGGCGGCCGCCGAGCGTGCCACGGCGGCTTCGGGGCTTGTCGGAAAGCGTTCGACAAGGAGATCGTAGAGCGCGACGTTGCCGGTCTCCTGTGCCGCCGTGAGCAATTGCGCGGCCTGGCTCGGCAGTGGCGGTGGCGGCACGAAAAAGAAGTCGAGCTCGAGCGACGTGGATTCCCAGGGAATCTGCTGCTCACCCGTCGAAAGCCGCACCTGACGGCGCACGCTCTTGAACACGTCTTCCAGACGCTCGCCCGGCACGATCATCGCGTCCGCAAGCGCCCTGGTGTAGGGGCTATGGCCGTCGTCCCCGTCGAGCGCGACCTTGCCCGAGCCGGTGGCCGAAGCAATGAAGACGCCGTAGACTGCCCCCATCGGGACCAGCCCGAGCGTGCTGCCGGCAATGCCCGGCGGAAATGGATTGTCGCGGCAAGCATCCACGATGAGGATGTTGAGCGCATTGCCTGCTGCAGACAGGCGATCGGCGACGCGCTTGACGGCCAGGGATTGCCCTCCGATGTCGGCGCGCCGCTTGATGTCGGCATTCACCGGGACAAGGTAGTTGACGCCGTCGCTCTCGAAGCCGTGGCCGGCATAGTAGAGCAATGCGACGGTCGAAGGTCCGCTTGCCTTCACGGTCTGTGCAAACTCCTCCACGTCCTGCGAGAGGCTTCGCAGGTCGCGATCGGTCACTGCCGTGACCTCAAATCCGATCTGCTGCAGTCTGTCCGCGATCAATTGTGCATCGCGTGCGGGATTGGCCAGCGTCCCCAGCTTTGTGTAACTGGCGTTGCCGATCACCAGCGCGAGCCGCGGCGCTAAGGTTGCTACCATTTTGCGTTCGCTAACAGCCAAGACCGGCTGCACCAAAAGCAGATGCAGGAGCCAGACGACCAATCCAAGTTCAAGTGATTTTCGCATCTGCATCATGACCAATCGGGCCGAGCGGAATCCTAGGCGAACCCCTTGCCGCTGTCATTCCTGAGCTTGCGCCAAATTGACGGCGAAACGACAGTATGCTTGGATTTTGCAGATTGACGATTCCCAAATTCTTTCGTGACGGGCAATGCCGCCCGCGATTGCCGATTGCTTTCAGTGCCGGACACCTTTGCGGGATCGCTTCAGCCCTGATGTGCCGCAGGTCACATTCGAAAACGATTGTTCGCGGTAGGAGCTGATCCTGGAATCGGGATTTGCTGTGCGGTTCGCAACCGGAATCGGCATCACGCTGGTTGCGAAAATCTTGGCGAAGCAGGTCAGCATCATCGAACCTCGAGTCGGTGGCGGGGGTATCTCTATGAGGGGCAATGCACCTGGAATTGCGCATCGCAATCGATCGAGAATTGGCGCATGCGCCGGCCTGTCGATGATTTTGGCGCTGGCTCTTGGCGGACCGCCTTTCGAGAGCCGTGAGGCGATGGCGATCACGCAGGCCGGCATCGCTGCGCGAAACGCGGAAGCCGATCTCGCAAAGTGCGGCAGCAACACCGGCACGGCCCTTTACGGCTGCGTCGCCACGGCGCTCAACAATGCGTGCCAACAGCTTGGGAGGAACGCGATACCGCCTTCGGTCAAGCAGCCGTTCGACAACGCCATCTACCGACTGCGACGCGCCGTTGACAAGGTGCAGGCGCTCTCGGCGCTGGCGCAAGCGCGCGCGGCGATCTCAGGTGCCTTGCAACAGGCTCGAACGATCGGACACGTCGAGGGCGGCACCGCCGATGCCCAGGACCTTGCCGCCATATCCGCGCTGATCGGCCACGCCGTTCAATTGGTCCAGTCCAAGGGATGATGCGAAGAGATGATGCGCTTCATCACCGTTCTGCTCGGCACAGCGAAGCTGGCAGCGACCGTAGCGGCATTTGCCATATTGGCGACGCCTGTCGCTTCGGCCGGCGTGCTGAGCGGTCGTGAATTCCAGAACCTGATCGCCGGCGGGCCCGAGGGCACGACCATCGTGTTTCAGGGCGGCACCGACAAGGTCTTCTACTCGCCGAGCCTGAAGAACCGGTTGCGCCAGAGCGCCGAGCTTGGACCTGATTTCCTCAAGCAGAAAATCCTCCAGAACACGCTCACCGAGGGCACCTTTATCGGCGCCACGATCGAAGGCGGCAAATGGCGCATCATCTCGGGTATCGCCGGCATCGCCGCGGATCTCGACAGCGGCCACGGCGTGCTGACGTTGCTGCAAACCTTCCCTGAAGACACCAGCATCAAGGCGTTCCAGAAGCGCGACCGGCTCTATGCGGTCGTCATCGTCGAGGACGCGCCCAGCGGTGTCGTGTGCCGCAGGTCACAGTGGGAGCACCTGTTCGCGCTGAGAGGTGAACCAAGGCTGACGACGGTGCCGTGCGAATTCACGGTCGGCAACGCGGTCACACCAACGACGTCGCGATGACAGGGGACGTGCATGGAGACATCGAGACCGGCATTTCGCATGGGCCTCCGCGGCAGGACAGTGTTGCCCGGATGGAGCGACCAGACACTGGCCAAGGGATGAGGACGGAGGATCGCGTGATGACAGCGAGATACGGAATGATCACATCGACCGCGAGGGGCCTGCGGATCATCATGGCCCTGCTGCTGTTCACGGCGGCCCCGGGGACCATTGGCCCGGCACATGCCGGTGGCGGGGCTGCCGCGGCCGCAGAGGTCGGCACTGCCGGGCTGCAATCGTGCAGCGCCAGCGCCGGCAAGGCGCTTTACGACTGCGTCGCTGGTGTGCTCGATCGCATGGGCGGGACCCTCAACCGGTATGATCCGCCGGAGGCACGCAGCGCGCTGCAGACCGCCGCCTCGCAGTTGCGGGCGGCAAGCAGCAAGGCTCAGGCACTCTCCGCCATCAGCGTGTGCCGGTCCGTGTTCGCGAGCCTGGTGAAGCAAGCCACGGCCAGCAGTCATCCGGCCGGACTCAGCGCCGTCATCGGCGTGTTGAGCAAGGCGGCTCAACTGATCCAGTCCAAGGGCTAGCAGGCGACAAGCCACGGCGGTCATTCCGGGGCGATCCGCAGCTTCGATCCCGGAATGACGGAGCGTCGAGATGAAGCGATCACTGCGCCCAGATCAGCTCCTGCAGCTCCACCAGATCATTCGCCCGCTCCTGCCAGCCTTCGATGCAGATGTGGCTGTTGAGGTCGCTGGCGTGGTGCAGCAGCATCAGGGCCATCAGGCGGCGTTTGAGCGCATAATCTGGCTTCTCATAGCCGAAACCGCCGAGCAGGTTGCTCACCCTGCCCGGCCGGCCCGCCGCCATGAACGCGCTGGGGCCGAGCAGATCGTAGTCGCGCCAGCCCGCACGCACATCGCCGAAGTCGAACAGGCCTTTGAGCGACCATTGATCGTCGTGGCAGGCGAGCAGGAAGTTCTCCGGGATGTATTCGCCGATCAGGATGACCGGCGGCGCATCCATGGGAATCAGCGTCGCGGCGTCACGCAGGAGATCATCGAGGCCGGCGAGGAATTTCGGCGCGAGGCCAAGACGCGTGTGCCGTGCGCGGCACGCCTGCATCTGCGCGCGCATGAACGCATCCCAGCGCGGCTCGAGATGCGCGAGCGGGCCGAGCGGCGCGGCTTGCACGGCGGCGATGGTCTCGCCGATCTGGCGCAGCACGCGCTCTTTCTGCACCTCGGGCAGCTGCGGCCAGACCTCCGAGCCGAGCGTGCCTGATAGAAGCGTAATGATCAGATAGGGC
The DNA here is from genome assembly GCF_018129685.1 of Bradyrhizobium manausense. GTDB lineage: Bacteria > Pseudomonadota > Alphaproteobacteria > Rhizobiales > Xanthobacteraceae > Bradyrhizobium > Bradyrhizobium manausense_D. The sequence goes on along the minus strand of NZ_JAFCLG010000022.1, from coordinate 43,363 downwards.
CAGCCGTCTCGCTCCCCTTCCGCAACGATCTCCGGGATCGGCAGATGCAGGCGGCCCGCAAGCTGCATCAGCGAGCCGCGCTCGGAGACGAATTGCGCGCGCAGGAGCGGCGGGAAGATTTTCAGGATCAGCCTCTCGCCGAGGCCGACCACGAGATTGGTGCCGGTGGAGAACACATGCGGCGAGGCGGCGTCGATGCCGTGGCTGCGCGCGATGTCGAGCGCGACCGGCAACCATTGCTCGGGCTGAGAGCGCCAGGCGCGAAAGGTCTGGGTGTCGGCGAAAGCCGGCAATTGGTGCGATGGAGCTATGGTCATCAGCGCAAGCCAAGCAACCGGTGCACCTCTCCCGCTTGCGGGAGAGGTCGACGCGAAGCGTCGGGTGAGGGTTCTCTCCTCTGGGGGATTGTCCCGTTGCGGAGACACCCTCTCCCCAACCCTCCCCCGCAGGCGGGGGAGGGAGCGCATCTCATTCGCGGTTGCAGACGGGCCAACGCTACCGCTCCGGGCTGGCGCGCTCGAACTGGCGCAGCAGCTTGTTGCCGCGCTCGACGGCGGAATCGAGCGCGGCTTGTGCGCTTTTCTGGCCGGCGAAGGCCTGCTCCAGCTCGTCCTCGATCGCTCCGCGGATCAGCACGAAAGAGCCGAGCCGGATGCCTTTCGAATTCTCGGTCGGCGAATGCAGCGTGATCTGCTCGAACGAGATCGCCGAGCCCGGATTGCGTTCGTAGAAGCCTTGCGCACGCGTCAGCTCGAAAGCGGCGCGGGTGACCGGCAAGTATCCGGTGTTCTGATGCCAGGCGGCCTGCACGCCGGGCTGCGAGAGATAGGCAAAGAACCGCGCCACGCCCTTGTACTCCTCGCGCGGCCGGTCGCGCAGCACCCACAGCGTGGCGCCGCCGATGATGGAATTCTGCGGCGCGCCCGCAACGTCCGGCCAGTACGGCATCATGCCGTAACCGATCTCGAATTTCGAATTCGCCTTGATGTCGGCCCGCGTCGCCGAGGAGCCGATGAAGATGCCGCATTCGCCCTTCTGGAAGCGCGGCTCGGCCGATTGCCCGCGGCCGCTATAGTCGAACAGTTTTGTCTTCTGCCATTCGGCGAGCTGGGCGATGTGCCTGACCGCGAGCGGATTGTTGATGGTCAGATCCGCATCGAGGCCGGCAAAGCCGTTCCCGCGCGTCGCCAGCGGCAGATTGTGAAACGCCGAGAAATTCTCGACATGGATCCATGACGGCCACGACGTGGTGAAGCCGCAGACGGCGCCGTGATCACGCAGGCGTTTTGCAACGGCACCGAGCTCGGGCCATGTCTTCGGCGGCGCCTCGGGATCGAGGCCGGCGTCGCGGAACATGGTCTTGTTGTAATAGAGGATCGGCGTCGAGGAGTTGAACGGGAACGACAGCAGATTGCCCGACGCATCGGTGTAATAGCCGGAGACCGCCGGAAGATAGTCGTTGAGCGAGAACGGCTCGCCCATGTCGCGCATCATGCTGTAGACCGGATAGATCGCGCCCTTGGCCGCGGTCATCGTGGCGGTGGCGACCTCGTTGACCTGGACGATCGCGGGCTGGCTGCGCGAGCGGAAAGCGAAGATCGCAGCCGTCACCGTCTCGGTGTAACTGCCCTTGTAAGCGGGCACGACACGGTAATCCGACTGCGAGGCGTTGAAATCGGAGGCGAGTTTTTCGAGCTGCTTGCCGAGCTCGCCAGACATCGCATGCCACCACGCGATGTCCGTGGCCGCTTGCGCCTGTAAGCTGAATGTCAGGACCGCCGTGGCGGCGGCGGTCTGCAATAGGCGCAATGCTGAAGTCACGATGGCTCTTCCCGGATCAAGCGGCAAAAGGCGACCCTATCCTGCTTAAGGCGCACGACACCCGGTTTCAACCGGGAATGACGGCCGGTCGCGCCGCACAATCGGCCGGCGGGATGGCCTTCCCTTGACCATCTGCTAGATTGCCTTGAACCTTTTGGCCCCGCCATAGACTCCATCTCCGAGGGGTTGAGTGTGCCAGTGTTAAACCGTGCCGAACTCTCACGGACCGGGGTGATTTTCGTCGCGCTTCTGCTCGCCACGTGGACGATCGGCGTGGGCGCGACGAGTGCTGCCGCGCGCGCATTTCGCGCCGCCGACACCCAGACCGAGGATTACCCGACCGTCCAGGCGCTGCGCTACATGGGCGCCTTGATCGCCGAGCGCACCGGCGGCCGGCACGGAATCAAGGTGTTTCACTCCCGCCAGCTCGGCGAGGAGAAGGAGACGATCGAGCAGACCCGCGTCGGCGCGATCGACCTCAACCGGACCAACGTCGCCCTGATCGGCAACTTCGTTCCGGCGATGAATGTGCTCGCCATGCCGTTCCTGTTCCGGTCCATCGAGCACATGCAGAAGGTGCTGGACGGGCCGATCGGCAAGGACATCCTCGGCAGCTTCGAGCCCTACGGCTTCGTCGGGCTCGCCTTCTACGATTCCGGGGCACGCTCGATCTACAACAACGTCCGTCCGGTGAAGAGCATCGCCGATCTCAAGGGATTGCGGATCCGGGTGCAGCAATCGGAGTTGATGAGCGACATGATCCGCGCGCTCGGCGCCGAGCCGGTCGAATTGCCCTATGGGCAGGTGCTCACGGGGCTCGCGACCCATCTGATCGACGGCGCCGAGAACAACTGGCCATCCTTCGTGACCACGGACCACTACAAGCACGCCGTCTACTACACCCTCACCGAGCACACGATGAGCCCCGAAGTGCTGGTGATCTCGCTCAAGGCCTGGCGCAGCCTGTCGGTTGAAGACCAGACCATCTTCAAGGAGGCCGCGGCGCGCTCGAGCCTGTATATGCGCGAGAAATGGCGTGACCTCGAGGAACAGTCGCAGCGCGAGGCGCAGGCCGCCGGAATTTCCGTGATCAAGACGATCGACCGCAAGCCGTTCGAGGATGCGATGGCGCCTATATACGCCAAGGTTGCCCAGGACCCCGCCGCGGCCGCGCTGATCGAACGCATTCGCAAGGTGGAGTGACGCTTGAGCGCGACCGGACACAGCGAGATCGCTGAGCGGCCGCCCGGCCCGGCCGGGCGGATGCGCGCGCGCATCGTCGGCCTGCTGCGTGCGGTGCCGATCCGCTGGCGCATCCTGTCGATCGCGGCGCTGAATTCCGCCGTGGTGATCGTGCTGGTCGCCCTGATCTGGAACGGCGCCCAGGTGCTCGGCTCGGCCTGGGACGACGTGCGGCAGGTGCGGGAATCCGACCGGATCCTGGCGCTGCTCGAAAGCGAGACCGGGCGGCTCCAGAACCTGATCCACCGCTACATCAACCAGCCGAGCCCGGACCTGTTCGCCGAGATCCTGCTGCTGCGCGAGGCCGTGCTGGGCACGCTGACCGACCGCGCCGCCAAGGACCCGATGCTGTCGGGCTCGGTCGAGGAGCTGGAGCGAACCACCGACCGCTTCCTCAACGGCTTTGGCGAGCTGCGCAGCGTGCAGGCGACCATCGCCAAGACCTATGAGGAGCAGGTGCAGGGCCCGGCCAGGGACATGGCGGGCCTGTACTCGATCATCGAAGGCGCCACCGGCCATCGCGATGCGCTGATCTGGCCCTCGCTCGGCAAGTCGCGCGAGGCTTTCACGGCGATGCTGGTGGCGGCCAATTCCTACTATCTGTCGCTGTCACCGAATGCTGCCGACGATGCGCGGCGCAACACCGAGACGATCGAGAAAACCATCCCCGTGATGATCGATCTTGCCGACAACGATCTGCAGAAGATGGCGCTGCAGAGGCTCGCGATCCGCACCACGGCGCTGCGCGAGGGCTTTGCAAAGCTCTCCGAGCAGCTGTCGAACCGCACCGAGCTGTTGCGCAACACCATCGACGCCAGCCAGGCCGAAGCGATCGGCGCCATCGACGATCTTTCCACCAAGATGCGCCAGCGCGAACAGAAGGCGCAGGAAACTTTCGACCGCACGCTGGCCGACATTTCCAGGCGCGTGCTGTCGATCGCGGTGATCTTCCTCGGCATCATCCTCACCGCCGGCGTGCTGATCGCACTGTCGATCCGGCTGCCGCTGCAGCAGATCATGGCCGCGATGCGCGCGATCACGCTCGGCGATCTCGGCCGCGAGGTGCAGGGCACCAAAGCCCGCGACGAGGTCGGCGCGATGGCGCGCGCGGTGGAAGTGTTCCGCGAGAATGCGATCGCCAAGCGCGAGACCGAGGACGAACTGCGGGCCTCGAAGGAAAAGGCCGAGAGCGCGCTGCTCGAGCTCAACGCCGCGCAGCAGAATCTGATCGACGCCGAAAGGCTAGCTGCGCTCGGCGGCCTCGTCGCCGGCGTCGCCCATGAGGTCAACAACCCGATCGGCATCAGCCTGACGGTGGCCTCGAGCCTTGCCAGGCGCAGCGAGATCTTCGAGGCCCAGCTCCGGGGCGAAGGCGGGCTTCGCCGCTCGCAGCTGGAAGAGTTCGTGCAGTCCTCGCGCGACGCCTCGCAGCAGCTCGTCGCCAACCTGACCCGCGCGGGCGAGCTGATCCAGTCGTTCAAGCAGGTCGCGGTCGACCGCTCCCATGCCGAGCGCCGCCAGTTCTCGCTGAGCGAAGCCACCGACCAGATCATCGCGAGCCTGCGGCCCGTGCTGAAGCGCTCGCCGATCACGCTCCAGGTCGACGTGCCCGAGGGGCTGCTGCTCGACGGCTATCCCGGCTCCTACGGCCAGATCCTGACCAACCTCTTCCTGAACGCCGCCAACCACGCCTTTGCCGACGGGCGCGCCGGCACCATCGCGATCGCGGCCAAGCCGCGCGGCGCCGACGATATCGAGATCATCTTCGCCGATGACGGGGCCGGCATGACCCCCGACGTGCAGCGCCAAGCCTTTGACCCGTTCTTTACCACGAGGCGCAACGAAGGCGGCACTGGGCTGGGCTTGCATATCGTCTATAACCTTGTCACCCAGCAGCTCGGCGGACGGATGATGCTGGAATCCAAGCTGGGACAAGGCACTACTTTTCGGATTATCATGCCGCGGATCGCCAAGGGCGGCGCGCAAAGCACAGAAAGTGACGGGACTCCTCAATGGCCGAACAGGACGATGTCCTCCACCTGATCGACGATACCGGTACCGCGTCGGAGGATACGGACACCCGGAAATGGAAAATCGCCGTCATCGACGACGATCCGGCCGTGCATGACGGCACCCGTTTTGCGCTCTCGGACTACAGCCTGAACGGCCAGGGCCTGGAGATCCTCTCGGCCCATTCCGCGGCCGAAGGTCGCAAGCTGATGGCCGCGCATGACGACATCGCCGCGGTGCTGCTCGACGTCATCATGGAGACCGACGTCGCCGGGCTCGAACTGGTCGAATACATCCGCAACGAGCTCAAGAACGAGACGGTGCGCATCATCCTGCGCACCGGCCAGCCCGGCCAGGCGCCGGAGCGGCGCGTGATCGTGCAGTACGACATCAACGACTACAAGGCCAAGACCGAGCTCACCGCCGACAAGCTGTTCACGTCGCTGACCGCGGCGCTGCGCTCCTACCAGCAGCTCGAGCGCATGGTGCAGACGCGGCGCGGCCTCGAAATCATCATCGACGCGGCCTCGACGCTGTACGACTTCAAGTCGATGCAGCGGCTCGCCGAGGGCGTGCTGACCCAGCTCGCCTCGTTGCTCAACGCCGACTGTGCCGGCATCCTCGTGCTGCGCGACAATGGCGGCGTCGATCCCGAACTCTCCGTGCTTGCCGGCAGCGGCTGCTACAGCCGCTTCATCGGCACCACCTCGTCGAAGGCGCTCGACCCCGATCTGCGCGCGATGGTGGAAGCCGCCTTCCAGGGCCGCAAGAACGAATTCGCCGACCATCGCAGCGTCATCTACTTGCGCACCGGGTCCGGCCGCGAGGTCGTGGTGCTGCTGCAGGCCGAGCGCGAGCTGTCGGAGACCGACCGCTCGCTGGTCGAGATCTTCTCGAGCCGTCTGTCGATCGCATTCGACAACGTCATCCTTTACCAGCAGCTCCAGGACGCCAACACGCAGCTGGAAGACCGCGTCGCCCAGCGCACCCGCGCGCTGATGCAGGCCAACCGGCGCCTCTCCGCGCAATGGCTGCGCCTGCAGCGCGCCAACGGCTTCAAGAACGAGATTCTGGGCACCGTCGCGCACGATCTGAAGAACCCGCTCGGCGTCATCCTCGGCCGCACCGAGATGCTGAAGGAGCTGATCGCGACGGGCGCCTCGGCATCAGGCGTGGTCGCCCAGGTCGATCATATCCGCGACGCCACCAAGCGCCTGACCACGATGGTCGACCATCTGATCTCGGACGCGATGGCCGACGCCTTCGACATCACCATCCGCCGCGAGCCGGTGGATGTCGCGGCGCTGGTCAAGGAGGTCGCCGAGGCCAACCAGCCCCTCGCGGTCAACAAGCAGCAGGCGATCAGCGTCACCGCGCCGGCCAACATCGTCACCATGTGCGACACCGACCGCATCCGCGAGGCGATCGACAATCTCATCAGCAACGCCATCAAATACTCGCCGATCGCGGGCAGGATCACCGTCGCGGTCACCCATGAGGGCAACGACACCATCATCAGCGTCAGCGACGAGGGCGCCGGCCTGTCGCCGGAGGATCTCGGCCGCCTGTTCGGCCGATTCCAGCGGCTATCCGCAAAACCGACGGCAGGAGAGAGCTCGACGGGGCTTGGGTTGTCCATCGTCAAGCGTATTATCGACATGCATGGCGGCGAGGTCACCGCCGAAAGCGACGGGCCGGGCAAGGGCTCGACCTTCACCATCACCCTGCCCGCGACCGAGATGCCGTGATTTGAGCACCGATATCTGCAATATTCTGAAGTGACATGACACAAAGCCAGCACATCATGATCGTCGACGACGAGGCCCCGGCCCGGGAGATGGTCGGCGATTACCTCAAGATGCACGGCTTCACCGTGACGCTGTGCGACGGCGGCAAGTCGTTGCGCGCCGCGATCGACGGCAGCATGCCCGACCTCGTCGTGCTCGACCTCAACATGCCCGAGGAAGACGGCCTTTCGATCATCCGCGACCTCAAGAGCCGCATCAATGTGCCAGTGATCATGCTCACGGCGACAGCAAGCCCGATCGACCGCGTCGTCGGCCTCGAGCTCGGCGCCGACGACTACGTCGCAAAGCCCTGCGAGCTGCGCGAATTGATGGCGCGCATCCGCTCGGTGCTGCGGCGAAGCGCGCCGGTCAAGGCTGCAGGCGCCGACGCAGCGCCGGCGAAATCAGACAAGGATCAATTGGTGCGCTTCGGCACCAAATGGCTCGACCTCGAAGCCCAGGCCCTGCGCGACGACGAAGGCAATGAGCATCCGCTGACCGCATCCGAATTCGGGCTGCTGAAAGTGTTCGCGGCCAATCCCAAGCGCGTGCTGTCGCGCGAGCGCCTGCTCGAGCTCGCCAATGCGCGCGACGCCGAGGCCTTCGACCGCGCCGTGGACCTGCGCATCATGCGCATCCGCCGCAAGATCGAGCCCGACCCGACCAAGCCCGCCGTGATCCGCACCATCCGCGGCGGCGGCTATTTGTTCTCGCCGGCGGGCGAGAAGGCATAGGGCCGGAGCGCAAGTGTGCGCTTGCGCACGCAACGCAAGCCCCCGGAATTGGTTCCGCGCAGTCCAATCAGGCGCTACCGTATTTTCCAAGCATTGAAATAACACGCTTTTTTGGTCCGAATGTTTCGTCGCAATAAGCGCGACGAAACAATTTGGCGGCGCACGAAACCATTTTCCCCTTTTCGTGCAGACGTCCCGAAACGTTGGCTCATTAACACTTCGGCCCAAGGAAACGCCGCTCGGTTGCGGCGTCACCGCGGAGCCAAGTCCATGCCGAACGTCATCGCCATCAACGCCCAAGCCAGCCAGGGCATCATTGCCGCTCAGGCGACCTCGGACGAGATGCTTCTCGAAAGCATCGCCGAAGGCAACAGGACGGCCATGCACATCCTCTATTGCCGTCACAATGTCCGGGTCTATCGCTTCATCCTGCGCATCGTGCGTGACGCGACCACGGCGGAAGACCTGGTCAGCCAGGTGTTCCTGGACGTGTGGCGCACCGCCGGCCAGTTCCAGGGCCGCTCGCAGGTCTCGACCTGGCTGCTCTCGATCGCCCGCTTCAAGGCGCTGACCGCGATGCGCCAGCGCCGCTTCGAGGACATCGACCAGGAAGATGTGCGCCAGATCCCCGACGATTGCGACACGCCGGAGACCTCGCTGGACCGCAGCGACACCAGCGCCATCCTGCGCGCCTGCGTGCAAAAACTGTCACCCGCGCATCGCGAGATCATCAACCTCGTCTACTACCATGAGAAATCGGTGGAGGAGGTCGGCCAGATCATCGGCATCCCCCAGAGCACGGTGAAGACAAGGATGTTCTACGCCCGCAAGCAGCTCGCCGATCTGCTTAAGGGTTGCGGCGTCGATCGTTTCGCCGCTTAAAATAAATGATTTCAATGGGATAGGGCCTGATATCCGGCCCCATCCCGGGACACGAAAGCGTTACCGCCGACGAAACAAATGAAACAAAGCACAACATCAGGCGGAAAAACTTCGTCCCTATAAAGATCGCATACGGTTTCGTTAAACCTCCCAAGACCTCCAGCGACCCGGACGGGATGCCCCCCTCCGGGTCGTTTCGTGTCTGGGGGTGGCACTAAGCGCCACCCTCCTTGATCGAGTGAGACAGGCATCGCTCTCTCATTCCCTCCCCCCTTGTGGGGAAGGGAACGCACTGCCGCTGTCGCCCGGCATACTCGCCTCGCAAGACATCCACCCTCGTCACGACCGCGTGACGGGGCGTAACGATCCCCGCCTCCGCGGCGAACTGCCCTCGTGACCTCCATCGCGAGTGCGCCATGTTAGAGCTTCTCTTCGCCGTCCTTGCCGGCATCCTGACGATCGCCGCCCCCTGTACGCTGCCGATGCTGCCGATCCTGCTCGGCGCCTCGATCGGGCGCTCTTCGCATCTGCGCCCCGCGATGATCGCGCTCGGCTTCGTCATCTCCTTCTCCGCGGTCGCGCTGCTGCTCGGCGCGCTGACGCGGCTGTTCGATTTCGATCCGAACGTGCTGCGCGAGGCCGCGGCGGTCCTGCTGCTCGGCTTCGGCCTGCTGATGCTGTGGCCGGCACCGTTCGAATGGTTGTCGATCAGACTCAATGGCTGGCTGAATTTCGGCGCTGCCGGCGGCGCGCAGCGCGAGGGCGCGATCGGCGGCCTCGTGCTCGGCACCACGCTCGGCCTGGTGTGGACGCCCTGCGCGGGCCCTGTGCTCGGCTCGATCCTGACGCTGGTCGCGACCTCGAAGAATCTGGCCTGGGCCGGCACGCTGCTGATCGCCTACGCGATCGGCGCTGCGATCCCGATGCTGGGAATCGCCTATGGCGGACAGGCCGCGACCACGCGTGTGCGCAGCCTCGCCCGCATCTCGCCCCGCCTGCAGCAGGGTTTTGGCGTCGTCGTGATCGCCTTCGCGCTCGCCGCCTACTTCCAATACGACACGCTGATCGTGGCGTGGCTCACCTCGTTCTACCCCACCGGCCAGATCGGCCTGTGATCGCTTCCCTCTCAACGGAGAACACGTCCATGACTTTCAAGCTGCTCGCCGTCTCCGCCGCCCTGATCGGCTTTGCCGTCACCGGCGCCGTCATCCCCGGCATCTGCGACGAGGTTTCGCCCGCGGCGCCAGTCAAGGTCGCGGCCGCCAGTCAGGCGGTGACCGCGCCTGATTTCACCGGCATCAGCAACTGGTTCAATTCGAAGCCGCTGAACATCGCCGACCTGCGCGGCAAGGTCGTGCTGGTCGACTTCTGGACCTATGGCTGCGTCAACTGCGTCAACACGCTGCCGCACGTCACCGAGCTTTATGCCAAGTACAAGGACAAGGGCCTCGTCGTGGTCGGCGTGCACACGCCGGAATTCCCGTTCGAGCGTTCCGCGTCCAACGTCCAGGCCGCGCTGAAGCGGCACGGCATCACCTACCCCGTCGCTCAGGACAACGATTCCAAAACCTGGGACGCCTACCGCAACCAGTATTGGCCGGCGCAATATGTGATCGACCAGACCGGCAAGATCGTGTTCCAGCACGAAGGCGAGGGCCGTTACGACGAGATCGACCGCACCGTGGCCAAGCTGCTGAACGCCAGCAGCTAGCCTGCGCGGCGGCCATCGTTGCTGCTTGACTCCACGGACCCGTCCGTGGAGTTTCGCCGCGACGAAAATCAGCCGCCGCAATGGACGACGCGACCACCAGCAACGATATCCGCCTTCGCGAAGGCTCCTCGATCGCGCAGCGGCTGGTCGTGGCCGGATCTGCGGCGGCCGTCGCACTTTGCTTCACGCCGGGCCTGTTCACGCACGATGTCGTGGAAGTGATCGTCTCTGTCGTCGCGCTGCTGGCGGGCGCGGCGTTCGTCTGTGCGGTGATGCTGGCCCCGGCCGTGGTGTGGATCATCACGCCGGATGAAATTCTGATCGGCCGACAGCGCCCGTTCGGAAAGCTCCAGACCCGGGTCGTCGCAAAAGACGAGATCACGGCGCTCCGTGTTCCCGGCAGCAAAACCGCCAAAGCACGGTTTCAACTCGCCTTCACGCTGGCATCGGGAGAGCGCCTGACCTCGCCGCCCCTGTCCGACATCACACATGTCCATGACACGGTGACCCGGATTGCCGCGCAATTCGACGTTCCAGATGTCGAGGCGCCCGTCAATCCGTTGGACGCCAGCAATCCCGAGATGCGCCTTGGCGACCCCGTCGAGCCGTTCTCCCAGAGAGACATCCGGATCGCGGCGTTGATCGCCGTCGCGCTGAGTGCGGCACCCTATGCCTTCAGGCTCTGGCGTGGCCTGCCCCCCCAATGGATCGACTACATGCTGCTGCCGCTGGGCGTGATCGCCGCGTTCGGGATTTATCGATTTGCCAATCGCGCCGCGGGCGCGTTCTGGATCATCCGCGAGGGCGACATCCGCGTCGAACGCCTCTGGGGCAACGGCCAGCCGCGCACGGACCATATCGAGGGACGTGAGGTAAAGGCGATCGCGGTCGAGCGCCGCGGACGCTCCGAGGACGAGCACTGCATCGTCACGATCCGCCTGCAGTCCGGGCGGCGGTTTCGCAGCCCCCGCATCGGCTCGCGCAACGAGGCCCGCGCCGTGGGCGTCGAAATCGTTCGGCGGCTCGGGATCGGGGCGGAAGCCTGTCAGATTTAGAGCGAGCTGCTTCCACATCGTCATGGCCGGGCTCGTCCCGGCCATCCACGTCTTAAGCCGCAGCACCGAGGATGCCCGGGATAAGCCCGGGCATGACGGCCTTTGCAGATGCAGACGGGTCCACTCAGACGATGGGAACACCTCGATCACTGTTTTTCGCGCCAACCCACCCTGTTCATGGTATTGATGCACGTCAAAAAACCAAAGCATTCTCGTGACATACCAACCCGGCGCGCCTTTAACTTGCCACGAAGCTGCCCCTGAGTTCAGATGGTTCGGAACGATTTGCGCTGTGGCAGTGGGGAGAGCTTGAAATGACGGATTTTCGTCGCCTGACCGGGACATTGTTGGCTGCGATGGGCCTGATACTGTCCGCGCCGCAGGCCTTTGCCCAGCAGCCCGACCGCGGCGACGAGCCGGGCCTGATCGCCGATGACAGCTACGAGCTCGATCCGGAATGGCAGAAGCAGGTCGTCTACTACCGCACGACCGAAGCGCCGGGCACCATCATCATCTCGACCGCGGAGCGTCACCTTTATCTGGTCCAGCCCGGCGGGCGCGCGATCCGCTACGGCATTGGCGTCGGCCGTGACGGCTTCCAGTGGCAGGGCCTGGTGCAGATCACCAACAAGAAGGAATGGCCGGACTGGACGCCGCCGCCGGAGATGATCCAGCGCCAGCCCTATCTGCCGCGCTTCATGGCCGGCGGCCCCGGCAATCCGCTCGGCGCCCGCGCCATGTATCTGGGCACGACGGTCTACCGCATCCACGGCACCAACCGTCCTGACACGATCGGCACCAAGGTGTCCTCGGGCTGCTTCCGTCTCGTCAACAACGACGTCGCCGATCTCTACGATCGCGTCCCCGTCGGCACCAAGGTCGTCATCCGGCAGAAGCCCGAACTCTAGAGCCTATCGTCCAGGCACGATCCGTTGGCATCCTCTTGGCATCTCCTTGGGATCGTGCTTCCCGCCTTCGCCAGAATTCCTTTTCCCGATTTTTCGAGAGAGCAACATGATGCGCACATTTCGAGGCGGCCTGCTGATCGGGCTCGCCGTCGCCGTGCTGGTCGCCGCCTTGGCCATCACCTACGAGTTCTACGATACCCGCACCTTGAAGCGCACCGTGCGCCGCGGCGAAGTGCTGTGCGGCGTCAACAAGGGCCTGCCGGGATTCTCGATCCCCGACGACAAGGGCAACTGGACCGGCTTTGACGTCGACTTCTGCCGCGCGGTGGCGGCCGCCATTTTCGACGATCCGGCCAAGGCGAAGTTCGTTCCGCTCGATGCCAGCGAGCGCTTCAAGGAATTGCAGAGCCGCAAGGTCGACATCCTCTCGCGCAACTCCACCTGGAGCATGTCGCGTGAGCTCGAATACGATCTCTATTTCCCGGCCGTCGCCTATTACGACGGCGAAGGCTTCATGGTGCCTCGCTCCCGCAACAAGGAGACTTCGCTCGACCTCGCCGACAGCAAGGTCTGCGTGCAGTCAGGCACCACCACGCTGCTCAACCTCGCCGACTACTTCAAGGCCAACAACATGAAGTATGAAGAGGTGAAGTTCGACAAGCTGGAAGACGTGGTGAAGGCCTACGACACCGGCAAGTGCGATACGCTGACCGCCGACGTCTCCCAGCTCTATGCGCTGCGGCTGAACATGTCCAAGCCCGCGGACCACATGATCCTGCCCGACATGATCTCCAAGGAGCCGCTCGCCCCCGTCGTGCGCCAGCGCGACGACGACTGGATGATGATCGTCAAGTGGACGCTCTATGCGATGATCAACGCCGAAGAGCTCGGCGTCACCTCGCAGAACATCGACGAGGCGCTGAAGTCGAAGAAGCCGGAAGTGATGCGGCTGGTCGGCACCGAGGGCAATTACGGCGAGCAGCTCGGTCTCACCAAGGACTGGGCCGCGCGCATCATCCGCCGCGTCGGCAATTACGGCGAGATGTACGAACGCAATATCGGCGAGAAGTCGCAGCTGAAGATCCCGCGCGGCATGAACCAGCTGTGGAATGCCGGCGGCGTGCAGTATGCGCCGCCGATGCGGTAGCTCTTCGTCATTGCGAGCGAAGCGAAGCAATCCAGACTGCCACTGCGGAAAGAATCTGGATTGCTTCGTCGCAAGTGCTCCTCGCAATGACGAGCGTGAGGCGGGCGCTGCCCACACTCTCAACTGTCATCGCCCGGCTCGACCGGGCGATCCAGTATTCCAGAGACGTCAGACGTATACGGTGAGGCCGCGGCGTACTGGGTGCCCGGTCAAGCCGGGCGACGACACCGGTGGGTTATCCGGCGCGAGCCCGCCTCGCCTCAATACCCCCGCGCGCGCGCCAGCTGCTCGGTGTGGTAGTTGGCGTCGCCGAACAGCTCCTCGCACACCCTCGCGCGCTTCATGAAGAAGCCGATGTCGAACTGGTCGGTCATGCCCATGCCGCCGTGCATCTGCACGCCTTCCTGCACGGCGCGCGTGGCGGTGGTGCCGGCGCGGGCCTTGGCGACGGCGACGCTTGATGCGGCCTTGGCGACGTCGGCATCCAGCGCCTGCAGCGCCTTCATGGTGGCGGCACGGGTGATCTCGATGTCGACATAGAGCTGGGCGGCGCGATGCTGCAGCGCCTGGAATTCGCCGATCAGCTTGCCGAATTGCTTTCTGTTCTTGAGATACTCGACGGTGCGGCCAAACACCTCGTCGCTGAGGCCGACCATTTCGGCGGCGACGGCGCCGCGGCCGATATCAAGCACGCCGTCGAGCAGCGCGGCGCCCTGATCGACCTCGCCGAGCACGCTGTCGGCGGTGACCTCGACATTGCCAAGCTCGATCCGCGCCGCATTGTGCGCGTCGACCATGATGGTGCGCTCGATCGCGACGCCCTTGGCCGCAGGGTTCACCAGGAACAGCGTCAGGCCGTCGCGCTCGCCGGCACGACCTGCCGTGCGCGCAGCGACGATGAAGAGATCGGCGACATGGCCGTCAACAACCAGCGCCTTGGCGCCGGAGAGCCTGAAGCCGTTGCCGGCGCGCACGGCCTGCAAGACGGTCTGGAGCGGACGATGCTTGGCGCCCTCGTCGATCGCGAGCGTCGCGAGCAGCGAGCCGTTCGAGATCTTCGGCAGATACTCCGACTTCTGCGCGGCATTGCCGCCGCGGTTGAGCGCCGAGGCCGCGACCACGGAGGTGGCGAGGAAGGGTGACGGCATCAAAGTGCGGCCGATCTCCTCCATCACGATGCCGGCCTCCATGAAGCCGAGACCGCTGCCGCCGAATTCTTCCGGCACGAGCAGGCCAGCAAAGCCCATCTCGGCGAAGGCGTGCCACAGCTCCTTGGAGAAGCCGGTGGGGTCCTTGCTATCGCGCAATTGGCGCAGGTGCGACACCGGCGCCTTGTCGCTGATCAGCCCGCGTGCGCTGTCACGGAGCATTGATTGTTCTTCGGTGAGGACGAGGGCCATGTGCGTGGTTCCGATTCGAAGTCTATTTTGTCTTGGTCATTCCGGGATGCGCCGCCAGGCGCAGGCCCGGAATCCATCAGGCGGCATGGACGCGGTGAAATGGATTCCCGGTTCGCGCTTCGCGCGCCCCGGAATGACAGTGCAGCTAGGCCCCCGGCAGGTCCAGGATCCGCTTGGCGACGATGCCGAGCATGACCTCGGACGTGCCGCCCTCGATCGAGTTGGCCTTGGTCCGCAGCCAGGCGCGCGGACGGGCGCCTTGCCTGGAGCGTTCGCTCTCCCATTCCAGCGCGTCGACGCCGCCGGCCGACATCAGGATCTCGTAGCGGCGCTTGTTGAGCTCGGTGCCGTAATATTTCATCGCCGACGAGAACGCCGGATGCGCCTGGCCGGCCTTGGCGAGATCGACCGCGCGTTCGGCGCAGGCGGCAAGGGCTGCCTCATCGACATCGAAGGTCGCGATCTGGCCGCGCAGCATCGCATCATCCAGCTTGCCTTGCGCATCGCTGCCGACGCTATCGGCCGCGATCTGACCGAGCGGACGGCCGACGCCGCGCTCGCCCATGCCCGAGATCATCGCGCGCTCGTGCTGAAGCAGATATTTTGCGACGTCCCAGCCGCGGTTGATGGTGCCAACAACATTCGCCTTCGGCACGCGGACGCCGTCGAAGAAGGTTTCGCAGAACGGCGAATAGCCTGATATCAGCAGGATCGGCTTGGTCGTCACGCCCTTCGAAGCCATGTCGAACAGGATGAAGCTGATGCCGTCGTGCTTCTTCGCCGTGGGATCGGTGCGGACGAGGCAGAAGATCCAGTCGGCGTAATTGGCGTAGGAGGTCCAGATCTTCGAACCCGTGATGATGAAATCATCGCCATCGCTCTCGGCGCGGGTCTGCAGCGAGGCGAGATCGGAGCCGGCGTTCGGCTCGGAGTAGCCCTGGCACCAGCGGATCAGGCCCGCTGCGATCTTCGGCAGGTGCTCCTTCTTCTGCGCCTCATTGCCGTATTTGAGCAGCGCCGGTCCGAGCATCCAGATGCCGAAGCTCGACAGCGGCGGACGCGCACCGATTCGTCCCATCTCGGAACGCAGCACCTTGTGCTCGGCGGCCGAGAGGCCACCACCGCCATACTCCTTCGGCCAATCCGGCACGGTCCAGCCCTTGTCACGCATGCGCTCAAACCAGATGCGCTGCGGCTCGGACGAGAATTTCGCGTTGCGGCCGCCCCAGAACACGTCGTCATCCGACGTCGCGGGCTTGCGCATTTCCGGCGGACAATTCGCTTCCAGCCAGGCGCGCGTTTCGCTTCGGAATGTTTCCAGATCGGCGGCTTCGGATTCGCTCATGGTCGTTTCCATCAATCACATCAGACTTGTTGGGCCGGACTCTGGGCCAAGCCCTCGCGGAATTCAACCACTTCGATTGAGCGCATCGGCTATAGTCGCTGTTTCGGCGGTGCTTGAAAACAAAGAGGAAACGCGAATGCGCCTGAAACTTCTTTCGCCTGGCGAAATGAACGAGAGCCAGCGGCAGACCTATGACGAGTCGATTGCCGGCAAACGCGGCAAGCCGCCGGCACCGATGATGGCCTGGCTCAATAGCCCCGACATGGCCCGTCACGCCACGCGGCTCGGCGAGGTGCTGCGCTACGACACGATCTTCCCGGCAAAACTCTCGGAGATCGCGATCCTGGTGACGGCGCGGCACTGGACCGCGCATTACGAATGGTATGCGCATAAGCGCCTCGCGCTGGCGGGCGGCATGAAGGTGGAGATTATCGATGCCATCCGCGATCGCCGCACGCCCGAATTCGACGATCCCAAGGGACAGATGATCTACGATCTCGCCAAATCGCTGCATGAGGGGCACGGCGTCGAGAGTGGCCTTTATGAAGAGGCGGTCAAGCTGCTCAGCGAGCGCGGCGTCGTCGAGGTGATCGGACTCTGCGGCTATTACACGATGGTGTCGATGACGCTGAACGCGTTCGAGTTCGAACTGCCGGAGGGCGAGGTCAAGGAGCTTAACTAGATATCAGGAAGAGACCGGCCGCGGCTTCTGTTCACCTCTCCCCTGCGGGGAGAGGTCGGATTGCGGCAGCAATCCGGGTGAGGGGCCGCAGCGTTCAGTGAGACTGTAACCCCTCACCCGGATCGCATCTGTCGATGCGATCCGACCTCTCCCTTCGGGAGAGGTGAAACATCTCCTCCTGGCCCACATGACATTCTTAATCACCTTCCAGGAAACGCTGGGTTTCGGGATAGGCCAGTAGAACTGTCCCGAGGCGTCCCTATGTGGATACGATCAACGGAGCAACCGATGTCGCAGACTCAAGCCGTCGCCGCAGGCACAAGGATCGGCCACGTCCATCTCAAGGTCGCCGATCTGGATCGCGCGCTCGGCTTCTATTGCGGCGTGCTCGGCTTCGAGCTGATGCAGCGGATGGGCTCCGGTGCGGCGTTCATCTCGGCGGGCGGCTATCACCACCACATCGGCCTCAACACCTGGGAAAGCAAGGGCGGCTCACCGCCGCCGCCCGGCACCACCGGGCTGTTCCACACCGCCATCCTCTATCCGACACGCCCTGCGCTCGCGGATGCGCTGCATCGGGTGCTCTCGGCAGGGATTGCGCTGGATGGCGCCAGCGACCACGGCGTGTCCGAGGCGTTATATCTGCGCGATCCCGATCAGAACGGCGTGGAGCTGTACTGGGACAAGCCGCGGGAGCAATGGCCGTTCGGGCCGGACGGGAAGCTCGCGATGTTTACCAAGCGGCTGGATGTCGAGGCGCTGCTGAAGCAGCGCGAGGTGTGATGCGTAGGGTGGATTAGCCGAAGGCGTAATCCACCCACTTCGTTCCGCACTCGTTGAAGCATGGTGGATTACGCTTCGCTAATCCACCCTACGAGAGCTTTGCTTTTGGCTTCCCCCCACCATGATCAACGCCGCAGCAATGACCTCCAGCGCGATACACAAATAGAACGGCATCGCGTACCCGCCGGACCAATCGCGCAGAAATCCGACCACGCCGGGGCCGAATGCGTAGGCCACCTGGTTGATCGCGGTGTTGAGGCTGATCAGCACCCCGAAGGAGGCACTATCGAACTCCCGCTGCACGATCAGCGATGGCAGCGTGATGAGGTTGCCGACCGAGAAGCCGAACACGGCACAGGCGGCGATCAGCGCGTCATCATTGTGCATGACGATGACGACGCACAGCGCAGCCGCCTGGCTGAGGAACGACAGCGCCGAGGCCAGCCGCTGGTTGAGGCGGTCGATCACCATCGAGAACAGCACCCGGCCGATCACCGCCATTGCGGTGAGCACCGCGACCGCAACAGCGGCACGTTCGCGCCCGATCACGGGATCGAGGAACGAGATGAGGTGCACGATGAAGCCGACCTGTGCGAACAGCACCAGGGCGAAGGCAATGGTGACCGTGAGGAAACCGACGTCGCGCAGAGCGCCCTTGCGGATATCCGCCGATGATTGCGGCGTTGGCTTCGCCGCCCCGCGCCAGGCATGCAGGTCGGGCGGCCGGCCGACGACGAAGAGGATCACCGGCAACAGCAGCACCAGCATCGCGCCCGAGGCGGCGAACATCGCGTTGGCAAAACCGAAATGGCTGATCATCATCACCAGCAACGGCACGCCGACAATGCCGCCAAAGCTGGCGCCGTTCAGCGCCAGGCTGATCGCCATGCCGCGCTTGTGGTCGAACCAGAGACTGATCGTGTTGGTGATCATGGCAAGGCTGGTGCCGGCCCAGCCGAAGGCGAGCACGGCATCGGCGAGATAAAGCTGCCAGGGCTCGCGCACGGCGCCGATCGCGACGCCGGCTGCCGCCATCGCCAGCGTGCCTGATATCAGGCAGATGCGCGGGCCGTATTTCCGGACGGCCTCGCCGACGAAGACGACCAGCAGGGCGCCGAACAGATAGAAGAACGTGGTGCCCGAGGAGATCAACGAGGCCGGCCAGCCCCGCGCGCGCTGGAGCTCGGCGACGTAGACGCTCTGGCCATAGAAGCCGAGGCCCCAGCCGAAGGTTGCGAGCAGGAAACAGACGGCGACGATGCGCCAGCCTTCGTAGCGGAGCGAAGATTCGTCGATGGACGTGGTGGAGCGGGGATTGTCGAGCATTTGCGCTTCTCCTTGAACCTCCCCCGCGAGCGCTTGACTCTACGCTCGCCTGTTCATGACGAGCATCATGTAACAATCCGCCTGCCGAAAATCACTTCGAGCTGGATCGAAGTATCGACGTTGCTGACAGCCTCCTGCCAACCATATCGCGCAGTCAAATTGCGTCCGGGAACTCGCCCATGGCGGCCTCGAGCCGCGCCTTGCGGCGGCGGGCCCAGGATGCCAGCGACAGCGCGACGAGGCCGATGGCCACAGGCGGGAACACCACCATGTTCACCGCGGACCAGCCGTAATTGGCGAGCAGCTGCCCCGAGGAGAACGAGCCGATCGCCATCATGCCGAACACCAGGAAATCGTTGAAGGCCTGGACCTTGTTGCGCTCCTGGGCGCGGTGTGTCTCCAGCACCAAAGCCGAGGCACCGATAAAGGAGAAATTCCAGCCCACGCCGAGCACGATCAGCGTCGCCCAGAAATGCATCGCGGTCAGGCCGGAGAGGCCGATGGTGGCGGCGCCGGCTTCCAGCAGCAGGCCGGTGGCGACGATTTTGGGCGCGCCGAAGCGGGCGATCAGCGCGCCGGTGAAGAAGCTCGGCCCGTACATCGCGACGATGTGCCATTGAATGCCGAAATTGGAATCGGACAGGCTGAGGCCGCACATCTTCATGGCGAGCGGCGCCGAGGTCATCACCAGATTCATCATGGGATAGGCGATGACGCCGCAGAGTGCTGCCGCGATGAAGCGCGGCTGGGTCACGATCGTCAGCAGCGGCCGGCCGCCGTGGAGATCGGCCGGCGCGGGCTTCGGCATGTCGACGCCGGCGACGATGCCCATCGCTACAATCGCGACCGCCGCCTGAACCAGGAAGCTGAAGGCGAACAAATAGGGCGACCAGACGTCCATGGTCCATTGCACGAGCTGCGGACCGAGCACGCCGGCGAATACGCCGCCCGCCATCACCCACGACACGGCTTTCGGCCGATAGGCGGCGCTGGCGCCGTCGGCCGCGGCGAAGCGATAGGATTGCGCCACCGAGCCGTAGAGGCCGCCGAGGAAGGTCGCCAGACAAAACAAGGCGAATGAACCATGCAGGATCGCAAACGAGCCAGTGAGGCCGGTGAGCGTGCCGAGGCCGGTGCCGGTGATGAAAGCCGTGCGGCGACCGAAGCGGCGCGAGATCGCGCCTGTCGGCAGCGTACCGGCGGCGAGCCCCACCACATACATCGACAGCGGCACGGTCGCCAACGACATGTCGGGCGCGAGCGTGGCGCCGACGATCGAGCCGGTGGCGAAGATGACAGCCGAATTGGCGCCGGTCAGCGCCTGCGCGGCGGCGAGGCGCACCACATTGCCACGCACGCGGGCGTCGTCGGCGATCTCATTGGCTGCAGTCACGTCCAGCATCGGCATTCCCGCCCAAAAAGGCTCGTTGATTCCCGGGACTATGGAGAGAGGAAGGCGGTCGGACAACCAGCGCAAACGGGCGCGGGCCATGCCTCTGACGCAATCGGATGGACCCTACCGCACCGCGCCCTTGACGGTTTGCGCTCGATCAAATTCTATCGCGCCGCCGCTTTCGGAGAGTTTCGTTCATGTCCGTCGATGACAGGCCCACGCCGAGCGCTCCCGACGATGATCCCTGGCTCTGGCTGGAGGAGGTCGAAGGCGCCCGTGCGCTCGAATTCGTCGAGCGGCAGAACCTGATGACGCTGGGCAAATTCGGCGGCGCGGCCTTCGAACGCGATCGCGACCTGCTCGCCACGATCTTCGATCGTCCTGACAACATTCCCTATGTCGGCCGCAGCGGCGGCCTGCTCTACAACACCTGGAAGGATGCCGAGCATCCGCGCGGCATATGGCGCCGGACGACACTCGATGAATTTCGGAAAGCCGCGCCCAATTGGGAAACCATCCTCGACGTCGACCAGCTTGCCGCCAGCGAGGGCGAGGACTGGCTGCTGCACTGGACATCATCCCGGTCAGGCTATACGCGCGTCATGCTGAGCCTGTCGCGCGGTGGCAGCGACGCCGTCGTGCTGCGCGAATACGACGGAGAGGCGAAGAGCTTCGTGAGCGACGGTTTCGTCCTGCCGGAGGCGAAAGGCAGTGTCGATTGGCTCGATCCTGATACCCTCGTGCTCTCCAGCGCCTATGGCGAGGGCATGGCGACGACATCGGGCTACGCCAGAACCATCCGCCTGTGGCGGCGCGGGCAGCCGATCGAGAAGGCGGAAATAATCTTCGAGACCAGTGCCGACCGGATGCGGGTCTATTGCGGGGTCGAAGACACCGGCACGGAGACGCGTGCCTGGATCATCGATCAGCTCGACTTCTTCAATACTGCGATCTGGCTACGCGACGCGGCCGGCACGCTCACCAGGCTCGATCTCCCGAGCGGCGTATGGATGCAGTCGCATCGCGACTGGTTCGCGATCAAGCTGCGAGAGCCATGGACCGTTGCGGGACGAACCTACATGGCGGACAGCGTGCTCGGCATCTCGCTGTCGGCATTCCTCGCCGGCGATCGCAACTTCGCGATCCTGTTCGAGCCGGGCGCACGCCGCGCGCTCCAGGGATTTTCCTGGACCGACGGCAAGCTGCTGCTGTCCATTCTCGACGAATTGCGGCCGGAGTTCGAGCTTTGCACGCCGTCGCCCACCGGCTGGAGCCGCGAGACGCTGCGTGGCCTCCCCACGCTCGGCGTCGTCGATGTCTGGCGCTTCGATCATTACGACCCCGAGAGCAATGGCGACCTGCTCGCCAATGTGCAGGACCCGCTGACGCCGCCGTCGCTGATGCTGCTTGCGCGCGGCGTCGAAAGTCCGATCGTCTTGAAGCAGGCGCCGAAGACGTTCAACGCCGATGGCCTCGTGGTGACGCAGCACGAGGCGATCTCGGTGGACGGCGAGCGCATTCCCTATGTGCAGACCGGTCCCGCCGGCGTGTCAGGCGATGCACCGGTCTATATGACCGCCTATGGCGGCTTCGGCCTCGCGGTGAAGCCGCAGTACAATTCATCGCTAGGAAAACTCTGGCTGGAGCGCGGCGGCACGACGGTGCAGGCGAATTTGCGAGGCGGCGGCGAGTTCGGCACGCGCTGGCACGATGCCGGCCGCTACGCCGGCAAGAAGCTGTCGCATGATGATTTCGCCGCCGTTGCCGCCGATCTGGTTCGCCGCGGCGTGACGACGCCGAAACGAATCGCGGCCCAGGGCGGATCGAACGGCGGCATCCTGATCACCAACATGCTGGTGCGATATCCTGAGCGCTTCGGCGCACTGTTCTGCACGATCCCGCTGATCGACATGCGCCGCTATACAAAACTGCTCGCCGGCGCGAGCTGGATCGCCGAATATGGCGACCCTGACAAGTCCGAGGAATGGGAGTGGCTGAAGACCTACTCGGCGTATCACAACGCAAAACCGGGCCAGCCTTATCCGCCAATCCTGATTGCCACGACGCGGCGCGACGATCGCGTTCATCCCGGTCACGCACGCAAGATGGCCGCAAAACTCCAGGCGATGGGCTACGAGGCCTGGTTCTACGAGCCCGCCGCCGGCGGCCACGGCTACGGCAAGGACAACAAGGAGCGCGCCAGCTTCCAGGTGCTCGGCCTTCAGTTTTTGAAGGCAAAGATCGGGTGGCAGGACGGGGAGGCGTGACGGCCTCAGTGCAAGTCGGGAGCGACGCTTGCCTCTCCCGCTTGCGGGTGAGGGCGTTGCGGCTCAGCGCGCGAACACCAGCGTCAGATTGTTGGCGGGCATCTCGATCGTGTCGATGAGCCTCAGGCCCACACCTTTCGCCAGCGCCTCGACATCGCGGAGATCACGCACGCCCCAGTCGGGATTGCCTTCGCGCAAGGAGGTGTCGAACACGGCGTTGCTGAGCGCGGTGTGCTTGCCGTCGCGTTTGAACGGGCCGTAAAGAAACAGCTCGCCGTCGGACCGCAAATATCGGCCGGCACCGGCGAACAGACCCTCGGCCACCGCCCAGGGCGCAATATGAATGACATTGGCGCAGAACACGGCGGCAAGATCCTTCGGCCCCTGTCCGCTCTTCATCTCCGGGCACCAGTCGGGATCAGCCAGATCGATCCGCAAGGGGCTGCGGACGTTGGTGAGGCCCGAATGCACGCGCCAGGCCTCGATGCTCTTCACATGGCGCTGGTTAAGGTCGCTCGGCCACCAGACGAGATCAGGCGTGTGGCCGGCGAAATGAACCACATGCTGGCCGGTTCCACTGCCGACCTCGATGACGTCGCCCGACCGCCCAGCGAGATGCCTTTCGAGCGCCGCCCAGATCGGCTCGTGATTGCGATGGAAGGCCGGTGCATCGAGACGGCCATCGGGTTCGACCCGCCCGCCATCCCTGCCAAATTCAACGACATAGTCAGCCAATTCATGTCCCCGGAAAACGAGAAAGCAGACGAAAACGCAAGCCGGGGCCAAAGGCCCCAAAACAGTGCCAGACAAGGCCGGCTTGATGAACGATTGATCTCTACAGTTGCAATGCGGCAGATATTAACGCCATTTTGCGGCCTGCATAGTCTTGATTGTCACGGCATGTCCTTTGTGCTTTTGAACACTATCTTTTTCGGACATAAGCCCCGGAACGACGCCTTGACCGCCTTTCCTCGCAAGCCCGCCCTGCTCCTCGCGCTGGCCGTCCTGACGGGACTCGCCGCGCGTCCGGCGTGGGCGCAGTCCGCGGTTGCTGAAGGCCAGAAGATCGCGTTCGACCGCGGCAAGGGCAATTGCCTGACCTGTCATGCCATCAAGGGCGGCGATCTGCCCGGCACGATCGGGCCGGAGCTGAAGGACCTGAAGGCAAAATACCCCGATCGTAACGAACTGGTCGCAATCCTGTTCGACGAGACCAAGCGCAACCCGCAGACCATGATGCCGCCGTTCGGCCGCAACCGCATTCTGACCGAGCAGGAGATCAACGCGATCGTTGATTTCCTGCAGACGCTGTAATGGCGGGTCCAGGGAACACTCAGATGAGACTTACCATGACGACGCATGACGACCCTCATCCGACGCGGCGCCTGATTCTTCAGGGCGCAGCTACGGTCGCGCTGGTCGGCCTTGGCAATCTGCCATTCGCGCCTGCGCGCGCCGCAGCCAACGACAAATATCCGGAAGAAGCGTTCAAGCTGAAGAACGAGGCCGATGCGCTCAAGGCGCTCTACGGCAGGACCGCCGAGCCCTCCGACAAGATCAAGCTCGATGCGCCCGAGATCGCGGAGAATGGCGGCGTGGTGCCGATGTCCGTGACGACGACGCTCGACAAGGTCACCTCGATCTCCTTCTTCGTCGCCGAAAATCCGAACGCGCTCGCGGCAAGCTACAAGTTTCCCGAGGGCACGATCCCCGCTGTCGCCAACCGCCTGAAGATGGCCAAGACCAGCAACGTGACCGCGATCGTGGAAGCCGACGGCAAACTCTACAGCGCGACCAAGGAAGTGAAGGTCACCGTCGGCGGCTGCGGCGGCTAAGGCGCGAGGAGGAGATCGAACATGGCATCCAGCATTCGCGTCCGCGCAACGTCAAACGGCGACATCACCGAGGTGCAGACGCTGATCCAGCACCCCATGGACACTGGCCTGGTCAAGGACGCCAAGGGCGAATTGATCCCTGCGCACTACATCCAGGAGCTTAAGTTCGCATGTAACGGCAAGGACGTCTTCGTCGCCAATTGGGGCACCGCCGTTTCCAAGGACCCTTACGTCAAGTTCAGCTTCAAGGGCGCCAAGAAGGGCGACGATCTCACGATCTCCTGGACCGACAACAAGGGCGGATCGGATACGATCACCGCGAAGATTGCCTGATGAAGGCCCGCGCGTCTCTCCTCCTTGGTTCGCTCAGCGCCGCGCTCGTCGCGTTCGCGCTCGCGTCCCCGCGCGTGGTCGCGGCCGACAAGGTCGATCCCGTCGCTGATGCCAAGGCGTTCCAGGACTTCTTCGTCCGGAAATTTCCGAACATCAAGCGCGAGGATTTCGTCAACGGTCCTTATTCCCTGAACGAGGACATGAAGCGGCAGTGGCAGGAGAAGGAAGAAT
Source organism: Bradyrhizobium manausense (assembly GCF_018129685.1). Classification (GTDB taxonomy): domain Bacteria; phylum Pseudomonadota; class Alphaproteobacteria; order Rhizobiales; family Xanthobacteraceae; genus Bradyrhizobium; species Bradyrhizobium manausense_D. The sequence goes on along the minus strand of NZ_JAFCLG010000022.1, from coordinate 18,471 downwards.
TCCCGCCCTACGAGTTCGCGCTCGATGCCGGCAAGGAGATGTTTGCAACGCCGTTCAAGAACGGCAAGACCTATGCCGACTGCTTCCCGAATGGCGGCATCGGCATTCGCCAGAACTATCCTTATTTCGACACCGCCGAAGGCAAGGTCGTCACGCTGGAGCTCGCGCTCAACCGCTGCCGCGAGGCCAATGGCGAGGCGCCCTACTCCTACGTCAAGGACGAGATGGCCTCGCTCACGGCGTATATGGCGTTCACCTCGCGCGGCAAGCCGATGGACATCAGGATTCCCGACGATCCGCGCGCGCTCGCAGCGTTCGAGAACGGCAAGCGCTATTTCTACACCCGCCGCGGCCAGCTGAATTTCTCCTGCGCGAGCTGTCATGTGCAGAGCCCGGGCGAACGCATCCGCGCCGAGATCCTGGCGCCGGCGCTGGGTATCCTGAATGCGATGCCGATCTATCGCTCCGAATGGAGCGGCATGGGCACGACCAGCCGCCGCTTCATCACCTGCAACAGCCAGACCCGCGCAGTCCCGCTGGAGCCGCAAGCGGATGAATATCGCGACGTCGAATACTTCCTCTCTTACGTCGCCAACGGCCTGCCGATCTCGGGTCCGGGAGCGCGGCCATGAGCACGACCATGAGCGCGGCCATGAAGCGGTCACTTACCCTGGCCATGTTGCTGAGCTTGAGCCTCGCGCCATTCGCGCGCGCGGCAAATGAAGCGGACTACAAGGCGGCCTATGCCGCCGCGGAGGCTGCAGCCAAGGAGGCAGCCGGCATGCGCAACCAGTGGACCACCACCGTCTCGACGCTGGCGGCCGCCAGGAAGGCGGGCGAGAGTGGCGATTTCGACGGCGCCGTGGCGGCAGCAAAAGAGGCCGAGGCGCTGGCCAAGGCTTCGGTCTTCCAGGCGACATCCGAAAAAGACGCCTGGAAGGCGATGGAAATCCGCTAGATTGGACCAAACTGTCGAACTGCCGAGAACCGGCGCGGAGAATGTGTGATGGCGATCCGCCGCCGCGAATTCCTGAAGAGCTCCGCAATTGCCGCCGCATCGCTTGCCCTGCCGCGGCTTGCGCGCGGCGCCGAGGCTGCCAGCATTTACGACATCGAGCGTTTCGGCAATGCGCGGATCCTGCACACCACCGACACGCATGCGCAGCTCAACCCGGTCTATTTCCGCGAGCCCAGCGTCAATATCGGCATCGGCGAGATGGCAGGACGACCACCGCACCTGGTCGGCCATGCCTTCCTCGAGCGCTTCGGCATCCGGCCCGACAGCGCGGACGCCTATGCCTTCACCAGCGTCGAGTTCGAGAAGTCCGCGGGCCGTTTCGGCAAGCTCGGCGGCTTCGCCCATCTGAAGACACTGATCGACCGCCTGCGCAGCGATGTCGGCGACAGGCACGCCATGCTGGTCGATGGCGGCGATCTCTGGCAGGGCACCGGCCTTGCCAACATCATGCAGGGCCGCGACATGGTCGAGGCCGCCAATCTGCTCGGCATCGAGGCGATGACCGGGCATTGGGAATTCACCTATGGCGAGCAGGCGCTGCGCGACAATCTCGAGCACTTCAAGGGCGAGTTTCTGGCGCAGAACGTGTTCCTGACCGAGGAAGCCGCTTTTAATGACGCGGCCGCCTTCGACAAGGCGACGGGACGCGTGTTCAAGCCGTCCGTCATCAAGGAGCTCGGCGGCTATCGCGTCGCGATCGTCGGCCAGGCCTTTCCTTATGTGCCGATCGCCCATCCCAAGCGATTCACGCCGGACTGGACCTTTGGCATTCGCGAGGAAGAGCTGCGGAAGCATGTCGATGCCTTGCGCGCCCGCGACAAGGTCGATGCGGTGATCCTGCTGTCGCATAACGGCATGGACGTCGACCTCAAGCTCGCAAGCCGCGTCAGCGGGATCGACGTCGTCCTCGGCGGCCACACCCACGATGCTGTGCCGCAGCCGATCGCAGTCAAGAACCCGAACGGCACCACGCTCGTCACCAATGCCGGGTCGAACGGCAAATTTCTCGCCGTGCTCGATCTCGCGCTCGACAAGGGCAAGGTCAGCGACATCAGATATCACCTGCTGCCGGTCTATTCCGAGCTGTTGAAGCCTGATCTCGCCATGGCCGAGCTGATCGGAAAGCTGCGCGCACCGCACGCCATCGACTGGTTGGAGAAAATCGCAACGCCGGACCGGCTGCTGTATCGCCGCGACAATTTCGCCGGCCCCGTCGACGAGCTGATCTGCGCCGCGCTGCGGACCGAGCTCGACGCCGAGATCGCGCTGTCGCCCGGCTTCCGCTGGGGCACGACCTCGCTCCCCGGCCAGCCGATGACGATGGAGGATGTGCTCGCGGAGACCGCGATCACCTATCCCGAGACCTATGTGCAGGAGATGACCGGCGCGGAGATCAAGGACGTGCTGGAAGACGTCTGCGACAACCTCTTCAACGCCGATCCCTATTACCAGCAGGGGGGCGACATGGTTCGCGCCGGCGGGCTCAGCTACACCTGTAGCCCGACCAACGCGATCGGCAGCCGCGTCTCGGAGTTGAAGCTCGCCAACGGCAAGGCGCTCGACGCCAGCAGTCGCTACAAGGTCGCGGGCTGGGCCTCGGTCAACGGCCAGCAGGGCGCACCTGTGTGGGACGTAGTCGGCAAATATCTGCGCTCAGGCCGGATGTTTCAGGAGCGGCTCGGCAGCGGTGTCACGCTGAAGGGCGTGGATGACAATCCGGGCATTGCGGGATAGACGCCCGGGATACCCGGGGGCCCCGCGAGAAAAATCTTCTAAAATTTCCTATTTCAACAGCGTGTTGCTTCTCTTCTGGCTCGCCGGCGTAGTAGAATCCTCGAAACCAGTTCACGCCGGGTCTTGCCATGATCTTTCGCCAGCTCTTCGACAGTGTTTCGGGAACCTACAGCTACCTCCTGGCCAGCCGCCCCGGCGGCGAGGCGCTGATCCTGGACCCCGTGCTGGAGAAGGTTGACCGCTACTGCCAGTTGCTGCGCGAGCTCGACCTCAAGCTGGTCAAGGCGGTCGACACCCATCTGCACGCCGACCATGTCACCGGCCTCGGCGAGCTGCGTGACCGCACCCATTGCATGACCGTGATGGGCGATCAGACCAAGGCCGACGTCGTGGCCATGCGGGTCGCCGACGGCGACAAGGTGACGATCGAAGGTCTCTCGCTCGACGTGATGTACACGCCCGGGCACACCGACGATTCCTATTCCTACCTGATGGGCGACCGCGTCTTCACCGGCGACACGCTGCTGATCCGGGGCACCGGCCGCACCGATTTCCAGAACGGCTCGTCGCGTGCACAATATGATTCGATCTTCAACCGCCTCCTCAAGCTGCCTGACGAGACGATGGTGTTCCCGGCGCATGACTACAAGGGCGACACCGTCTCCACCATCGGCGAGGAGAAGCGCTATAATCCGCGGCTGCAGGTGCGCTCGGTCGACGAATATATCGAGCTGATGGCGAACCTGAAGCTGCCCAATCCGAAGATGATGGATGTGGCCGTGCCGGCCAACATGCGCGTCGGCCTGCATCAGGAAGAGCTGGAGAAGGAGGGCCGTGCGCTGAGCGCGGCCGAAGCGATCCGCTCGCTGCACCGGCCCGATATCTTGCTGGTGGATCTGCGCGAGAGCAACGAGCGGATGAAGCACGGCATGCTCGAGGGCGCGTTGCACACGCCCTATCCGAGCGTCGAGGAAAGCCTCAAGCCCGGCGGTATGCTGCGCGAGGTTGCCGCCGCGACGGGGCGCCGCGTCGTGTTCTTCTGCGCCTTCGGCGAGCGCTCGGCGATGGCTGTGGCCGCCGCCAAGGAGGCCGGGCTTTCCAACACGGCTCACATCGCCGGCGGCATCGATGCCTGGAAGAAGGCGGGCGGGCCTGTGGTGCACGGCTGACGTCATTGTCGCGGGCTTGAGATAAGTCAGCAACCGCATAGACTTTGCGGCTAGAAGCGGATGACGCATCACCATCCCGGAACAGCCATGGCCAAATCAGTCAAGCCGAGCGAGCCGCCCAAGACGAAGACAGTCGAGGAGAAGGCCAGGAAGCCCGAGCCGCCGCGCGACACCGACGACGATGACGAAGACGGCGACATCGCCACGCCCAAGCGTGACCGCTACGGGAATGACGACGAGCCGTTGTGAGGAGTGGCCTACGCGCGCTCGGGCAATATCCTAACGTCGTCCTGGCGAAAGCCAGGACCCATTACCCCAGGGAGGAGTTTGGCGGAGGATTATCGTCCGGTACTGCGACCGATCGCGATCGAGAGATCTCGCGGTATGGGTCCTGGCTTTCGCCAGGACGACGATGGGCATGCAGCTTATCCGGATGATCTGCCAGTCGCGACAGCGGATCGACGCCCCCACCCGCACTACCTGCCATGCGCCTGCGTTCATGGACAAATAACCTGACAGCCCGATATTTTGCGCTTCCTGAGACTGAAACGGAACTGCAATGGTCGACGTTCTCGCCGCACCGCAACAAGCCAAGGCGGACAGCGCGCTACGCACGCTGACCGGGATCTCGATCGCGCATTGGGTCAGCCATTTCCATCTGCTGGTCCTGCCGATGCTGTTCCCGTTCCTGAAAGGTCAGCTCGGCGTCGGCTATGTCGAACTCGGCTTCGCTCTGACCGTGTCCGCGGTCGTCTCGGGGCTGACCCAGGCGCCGACAGGCTATCTCGTCGACCATTTTGGCGCGCGCAGGATTTTGCTCGGCGGACTGACGCTCGGCGGGCTCGCGCTGATCATGCTGGGCCTGCATCTGAGTTACGTCTCGCTGATCGCCTGCGCCGTGCTGCTCGGCCTTGCCAACAGCGTCTACCATCCTGCCGACTACGCGATTCTCGCCGAGCACATGGACGAAGCGCGGATGGGCCGCGCCTTCTCGGTGCACACTTTTGCCGGTTATTTTGGTGGTGCCGTTGCGCCGGCGATCGTCGCTGCGCTGATCACGGTGTCCGGCGGCATGGGCGCGCTGCTCGCATCGGGCGCGATCGGCGCGCTGGTGGCGCTGCTGCTGGTGGTCATGGCCATTCCCGATGCCGGCGCGCACAAGACGAAGCCCGGCAACGCCGATATGCCCAGGCAGGCCGTCATCACGCCTGCATTGATCACGCTGACCATGCTGTTCATGCTGCTGAGCCTGTCGGTGGCCGGCATCAATAATTTCGGCGTGGTCGCGCTGATGAGCGGCTACGGCGCGACCTATTCCATCGCCAATGTCGCGCTGACGGCGTTCCTCGGCGCGAGTGCCGCAGGCGTGCTCGCGGGCGGTTTCCTGGCCGACCACACCGAGCGCCACGGCTATGTTGCAGCCGCCTGTTTTGCTGCGAATGCAGCCATCGTGCTGCTGATCGCGCTGGTCACGCTGCCCGGCTGGGCGCTGACCGCTACGATGGCGACCGCCGGCTTTCTCTCCGGCGTGATTGCGCCGTCGCGGGACATGCTGGTGCGCAATGCCGCACCTCCGGGTGCGGCGGGCCGCGCCTTCGGCATCGTCTCCACCGGTTTCAATCTCGGCGGCATCGTCTCGCCGCTGCTGTTCGGCTGGATCATGGACCAGAGCGCGCCCCGTTGGGTGTTCGGCGCTTCGGTGATCTTCATGCTGGCAACCGTGGTGCTGTCGCCGTTCACCGAACGGAAAACGCAAGGCAAGGCGTAGCGCAAATCGGGTGTCGTCCCGGCGAAGGCCGGGACCCATACTCACAAAAGTCAATTGGAGCGCAGAGCTCCCACTCCGAGTCTTCGCCAAACCACTCCCTGGGGGTATGGGTCCCGGCCTTCGCCGGGACGACGGTTGTGGCTTGGGCTGGCAGCAGGGCCAACCTTACGTCGGCAACACCACACCCTTCAGCTCGGCTTCCCGCGGAGCCGCGCCACGCATCAGCCTGGCCTTTTCGGTGTTCGGCCAGAGCAGCAGCAGGCCGATGACACCGGAGCCGATCATCACCACCGCGTTGATGGTGAATCCGGTCATGTAGCCGTTGAGCATGCTGCCGGCGCGCTGGATTACGGTGCCCATCACCATCGGCGCGATGATGCCCGAGAGCGTGTAGAGGGCACCGTAGATCGCGATGACGGCGCCGCGTTGCGAGGCCGGCGTGAACTCGCCCAGCATCGGCGGGCAGACGACGTAGATCGCGCCGCACAGGCCGGAGCCGACCACGAGCAGGGCGATCTGGAGACCGGCGCCCGAGACGTGCGGCATCGACGCCAGGATCAGACCGCCGATGATCAGCGGCACCGAGCCGAGCACGCCGCGCGAGATGCGCGTGGTGTAGCCGCGCGCCATCATGACCTGCGAGATCCAGCCCGTGAGGATGACGATGGTGGCACCAAACACCCAGGGCAGGATCGAGATGAAGCCGGCCTGCTGCTGCGAGAAGCCGAGACCGGCGATGATGAAGGCGGTGAACCAGGTGAGGCCAAGCGACAGCGCCCAATAGGCGCCGAAGGTCGCGAACACGCAGCCGAGGAAGGTGCGCGAGGTCAGAAGCTGGACGTAGGGGATTTTCGGCTCATTGGCGGCGAGCGCCTTCGTGTCCTCGAGCGGACCCTCCTGGCCGAGCGCCAGCCAGGCACAGACCCAGATCAGGCCGACCACGCCGAGCGCGCCGAAGGCGTAGTGCCAGGAATGATTGACGATGACCCAGTTCAGCGCCGGCACGGCCAGGATGACGCCGAAGGCCGAGCCTTGCGTCAGGACCGCGGTCGGCAACGTACGCTTCTCGTCGGGGAACCATTTGTAGATGGCGTGCATCGCCACCGAGGCGGCCGGACCTTCGCCCGCGCCGAGCACGATGCGGCAGATCAGGAGCGTGGTGAAGGAGACGGTGCCGACCATCGGAAACTGCGCCAGCGCCCAGATCACCGCAAGCGTCAACAGCACCCAGCGTGTCGCGACCTTGTTCACGATAAAGCCGACCACGATGGCCGAGACCGAGAACAGGAAGAAGAACGAGGAGCCGAGCAGGCCGAATTGCGCAGGCTCGAGCTTCAGATCGGTCATGATCGGCACGCCGGCGAGGCCGACGACGATCTTGTCGGCAAAATTCACCACCATGAAGAGAAAGAGGAGAAATGTGACGGTCCAGGCGCCCTTCGGCGTTGCCTTTGCGGTCCCTTGGGACATCCCTGCCATCTTAGCCGCCGCGGACGGCGTTCCCTGAGCGCTCATCATTCTCCCCGTATGTCTTCTTGTCGGCACTTTTGATTTGGCCGTCCTGGGAGCTAACAACGGCTTGATCGGCAACGCAACCCCGGCATTTCCACGGCAAGTGTGCTACGCAACATTGAGTTCATTCCGTCCGGCGCACTGATCTTGCTGAGCATCCGAAACCTGTCCAAAACCTTCACCTCGGCCGCAGAGCCGGTTCACGTGCTGCGCGGCGTCGATCTCGACCTCGCCGCCGGCGAACGCGTCGCGTTGACGGGCGAATCCGGCAGCGGCAAGAGCACGCTGTTGCACCTGATCGCCGGGCTGGACGCCGCCGATGAGGGTACGATACGGCTCGACGACACCGTGATCACCGAACTCGCCGATGCCGGCCGTGCCGAGTTGCGCCGTGACCGGATTGGCCTCGTTTTTCAGCAGTTCAACCTGATCCCGAGCCTGTCGGTCGCGGACAACCTCGCCTTCCAGGCGCGGATCGCCGGCCGCCACGATGCGGCCTGGACCAAGGAGCTGGTCGAACGGCTTGGGCTCGGCGGCCTGCTCAAGCGCTATCCAGAGCAATTATCAGGCGGCCAGCAGCAGCGGGTCGCGATCGGCCGGGCGCTCGCGACAAAACCATCGCTGCTGCTCGCGGACGAGCCGACCGGCAACCTCGACGAGGCCACCGCCGACGACGTGCTGGCGCTGACGCGCGACCTCGTCGCGCGCACCGGCTGCGGCTTCCTGATGGTGACGCACAGCCTGCACTTGGCCGGCACGCTCGACCGGCACATCGTGCTCCATGCGGGGCGGATCGCATGAGCCGCGCGCTGTGGGTGCTGGCGGTGCTGCTCAGCCATTGGCGCCGGCACCGGATGCAATTCGCGACGCTGCTGATCGGCCTGATTGCGGCCACCGCCCTGTGGAGCGGCGTGCAGGCGATCAACCAGCAGGCCCGCAGCGCCTATGACCGGGCGGCCGCGACGTTCGGCGGCGTGCGGACGGCGATGCTGATCGCGCCCGACGCGGCGACCTTCCCGCAGGACCTGTTCGTCAAGCTCCGCCGCGCGGGCTGGCCGGTCTCGCCCGTGCTGGAAGGCCGGATTCAGATCAACGGGCGCTCGATGCGGCTGCTCGGCATCGAGCCGGTGACGCTGCCGGCCGACGTCGGCAATGCGCCGCGGCTCGGGGCCGCGGACTTGAGCAGCTTCGTCGCAGCGCCCGGCCAGACGCTGGTGGCGCGGGAGACACTGGGCGATTTGCAAGAGAGCGAAGGCGCAACGCCCTCGATCAGCAGCGGCGCAACGCTGCCGCCGCTGCATGTGCTGCCGCAGCTTGTCCCTGATGTGCTGGTGGTCGATATCGGCGTCGCGCAGCGGCTCCTGAACAAGCCGGATCAGGTCTCGCGCCTGTTGATCGGCAAGGCCAAAGGCAAGCCGACGCCGCTGCCAAGCGTGGTCGGCGACCGGTTGAAGCTGATAGAACCGACCGCCGAGACCGAGCTGGAGCGGCTGACCGACAGTTTCCACCTCAACCTCACGGCCTTCGGCCTGCTATCGTTCTTCGTCGGTCTCTTCATCGTCAATTCCGCGGTCGGCCTCGCGTTCGAGCAGCGGCTGCCGATGTTGCGCACCTTGCGCGCGTGCGGCGCCTCGGCGCGGCTGGTCAACACCGTGCTGGTCGTCGAGCTGGTGGCGCTTTCGCTGATCGCCGGCCTCATCGGGCTCGTCTGCGGTTACTTCATTGCGGCCGCGCTGTTGCCCGATGTCGCCGCGTCGCTGCGCGGGCTCTATGGCGCGCCAATTCCGGGGCAGCTCAGCTTGCGGCCCGAATGGTGGCTTGCGGGTATCGGCATCAGCGTTGCCGGCGCGATCGTCGCGGCCGCGACCAGCTTGATCAAGGCGATCAGGATGCCCGTGCTTGCGACCGCGCAGCCGCACGCCTGGCAGCAACGGCAGCGGCGCTGGCTGATCCTGCAAAGCGCAGCCGCGTGCGCCGTCTTCGCGGTGGCGGGGCTCCTGCTCTCCTACGGACAATCGCTAATCGCAGGGTTCGGCCTGCTGGCGGCGCTGATGCTCGGCGCGGCGCTGATCCTGCCGGCCCTCCTCGATATCCTCTTGCGCGCCGGCCAGCGCCTTGCGCGCGGACCGCTGGCGCTGTGGTTCTGGGCGGACAGCCGGCAGCAGCTCTCCGGATTATCGCTGGCGCTGATGGCGCTGCTGCTCGCGCTCGCCGTCAATGTCGGGGTGTCCACCATGGTGGAAACGTTCAGCCGCACCTTCATCGGCTGGCTCGACGGACGCCTCGCCGCCGACGTCTACATCAGCGCCGCCGACAACGCGCAGAGCCTTGCGATCCGCAACTGGCTGAAGGACCGCAGCGAGGTTCAAGCGATCCTGTCCGGCGGGCGGGCAGAAACGCAGGTCCGGGGCCAGCCGGTGGAAGTGTTGGGCCTGCCCGATCATCCACTTTATCGCGAGCGCTGGCCGCTCCTGGAAACCGCGCCGCGCGCCTGGACCCGGCTGGTGCCGGGCAATGCCGCCTTCATCAGCGAGCAGCTCAGCCGCCGTCTCGATGTCCGCGTCGGCGACGTCATCGAGGTGCCGGCGCCGGGCGGGACCTGGGAGCTGGACATCGTCGGCATCTATGCCGATTACGGCAATCCCAAAGGCCAGCTCGCGGTGAATGTCGCCGCGCTGCTCCGGCAGTTTCCGCAAACGCCGCAGACGCGGATCGGGCTCATCGTCCCGCGCGACAGAATTCCCGGACTGATCGCGGCCTTGCAGAAACAGTTCGCACTCGACGATCGCGCCGTGGCCGACCAGGCCACCGTGAAGGCGGAATCGATTCGCATCTTCAACCGCACCTTTGCGGTGACGTCGGCGCTGAATGCGTTCACGCTCGGCGTTGCCGGCATAGCATTGCTGACCAGCCTGCTCACGCTGGCGAATTCGCGGTTGCCACAGCTCGCGCCGCTCTGGGCCATCGGCATCACGCGGCCGCGGCTTGCCGCGATCGAGCTGACCAAGACGTTGTCGGTTGCGCTGTTCACGTCGTTGCTCGCCGTGCCCCTCGGGCTCCTGGTGGCATGGTGCCTGATCGCAATCGTCAACGTGAAGGCATTCGGCTGGCGGCTGCCGTTCCATGTGTTTCCGCTGCAACTGGTCGAGCTGGTTGCGGTCGCGCTGGTCGCCTCGCTGCTGGCCGCCCTGCTACCGGTCCTGCGGCTGGCGCGGATGCAGCCCGCGAGCCTCGTCAAGGTGTTTGCCAATGAGCGCTGACAAACTCTCGCGGCGCGCCTTTGCCGGCGGCATCGCCGCACTCGCCTTCGCGCGCCGCGCCGGTGCGCAAGGATATGCCGGGCTTGGCGAGTCCGCCGACGGCTTTGCGAAGGTGACGCCCGGAAAGACATTTGCGTTCCCGGCCGATCACGGACCGCACCCGGCGTTTCGCATCGAGTGGTGGTATCTGACGGCGAATCTCGTCGACGGCAATGGTGCTGCCTGCGGGCTGCAATGGACGCTGTTCCGTCAGGCGGCCCGGCCGGGGGCGCAGGCCGAAGGCTGGGCCAATCAGCAGATCTGGATGGCACACGCCGCGGTGACGCGCGCCGGTATTCATCGTTTCAACGAGTTGTTTTCGCGCGGCGGCATCGGTCAGGCAAACGTCGAGGCCAAGCCGTTCGCCGCATGGATCGACAATTGGGAGATGAAGGGGTCCGAGCGCACCGACGATCGCACGCTGTCGCCGGTGACGCTAAAGGCCTCTGGCACGGATTTCAGCTACGCCCTGACGCTGGAGGCCGATCGTCCTGTTGTCTTGCAGGGCGACGGCGGCTACAGCCGCAAGTCCGAGCGCGGGCAGGCGTCGTATTATTACAGCCAGCCATTCTACCGCGCGCACGGCACGCTCACCATCGACGACATCCAGGTCGATGTCACCGGCCAGGCCTGGATGGACCGGGAATGGAGCAGCCAGCCGCTTGACGCCGACCAGACCGGCTGGGACTGGCTGTCGCTGCATCTATCCTCCGGCGACAAGCTGATGCTGTACCGGCTGCGCCAGAAGGACGGCAGGGATTATCCGTTCGGCAACTGGATCAGCGCCGCCGGCGACACGCAGATGATTGCGGGCAGCGACATCCAGATGACGCCAAAAGCGACAGCGGACGTGGCCGGTCGCAAGCTGCCGGTGGAATGGCAGATTGCGATTCCGTCGCGCTCCTTCTCGATTTCCTGCAAGCCGCTCAATCCGAAGGCCTGGATGGGGACTGGCTTTTCCTATTGGGAAGGACCGATCAGCTTTGCCGGCACGCATGAGGGCGTTGGCTATCTCGAGCTGACCGGCTATTGAAGCGCGGCTGCTCAGGGGATCTACGATGTATCAGCTTACCGCCCTCGTCACGCTGCTTGCCGTCCTGTTCTATTTCTTCACCAGCATCAACGTCTCGCGAGCGCGGGCGAGGACCGGCATCAAGGTGCCCGCGACCTCGGGCCATCCGGATTTCGAGCGCGCCTTCCGCATCCAGATGAACACGCTGGAATGGATGCCGATTTTTCTGCCGTCGCTCTGGCTGTTCGCACTTTACATCGGCGACGCGATCGCAGCAGCGATCGGCGTGGTCTGGATCATCGGCCGCATCGCCTACTTTGTCGGCTACACGCAGTCGGCCGCCAAGCGCGGCCCGGGGTTTTTGATCCAGAGCGTCGCAGCCATCGCGCTGTGGGTGGGCGCGTTGGGAGCGGTGGTGCGAAGTTTGGTGTGAGGGGGCAATCCGCCGCCAAACATTCTGCAGTCGTCCCGGACAAGCGCGCCCCGAGGCGCGCCTGATCCGGGATCCATAACCACAGGAAGAAATCGGGGCGCAAGCCGACAACTCCGAGTCCTCGTAACCACACCTGCCTGTGGCTATGGTTCCCGGATCGGCGCGCGCTTTGGGCGCGCTTGTCCGGGACGACAGCGAGCTTGGGGTGTCAGCGTCGCCTCACTTCGTCAGCGGGCAGCCGCTGTCTTTCGCGCTCGCAAACGCCTGGTCGCCGGGGACGACCGCGAGCTGCTTGTAATAGTCCCACGGCTTCTTCGATTCGGAGGGCTTCTTGACCTCGAACAGATACATGTCGTGGACCATACGGCCGTTGGCGAGCACCTTGCCCTTGGCGAAGGCATCGTCGACCGGCAGCTCCTTCAGCTTCTTCGCGACCGCCTCGCTGTCCTTCGTGCCGGCGGCCTTCACCGCCTTCAGATAGCTCAGCGTCGCCGAATAGGTGCCGGCGTGGATCATGCTCGGCATCCGCCCGGTGCGCTTGAAAAAGCGCTCGGAGAAGGCACGCGTCGTGTCGTTCTGATCCCAGTAGAAGCCTTCGGTCAGCACAAGGCCCTGCGCGGCCTGCAGGCCGAGACCGTTCACCTCGGCGAGTGTCATCAGGAGGCCGGCGAGCTTCTGGCCACTCTGAACGATGCCGAATTCGGCGGCCTGCTTGATCGAGTTGGCGGTGTCCTGGCCCGCATTGGCGAGGCCGACGATCTTCGCCTTCGAGCTCTGCGCCTGCAGCAGGAAGGACGAGAAGTCCGACGAGTTGAGGGGCACGCGAACCGAGCCCAGCACCTTGCCGCCGCTGGCCGTGACGATCTCGCTGGTGTCCTTTTCCAGTGCGTAGCCGAAGGCGTAGTCAGCCGTGAGGAAGAACCAAGTGTCGCCGCCGGCCTTGGTCAGCGCGCCGCCGGTGCCGACCGCGAGCGCATGCGTGTCGAACGCCCAGTGGAAGCCGTAAGGCACGCATGACGCACCGGTGATGGCCGACGTCGCCGCGCCGACCACGATATCGATCTTGTTCTTTTCCTTCGACAGCTCCTGCACGGCGAGCGCCACCGACGACGTCGTCAGCTCCGTGATCATGTCGACATTGTCCGCGTCATACCAGCGCCGCGCGATGGAGGTGGCGAGATCAGGCTTGTTCTGATGATCGGCGGTGATCATCTCGACCTTCTGGCCGAGCACCTCGCCACCGAAATCCTCGATCGCCATCTTCGCGGCTTCGACTGAATACTTGCCGCCATAGTCGGCGTAGACGCCCGACTGATCGTTGAGGATTCCGATCTTGACGCCTTGCGCGGAGGCCGGCGCGGCAAACAACAAAACCGACGTTGCGACAGCGGCCAAAAGTGCTGATTTCATTCGTTGCTCCCAGCAGTGTTCTGTTTTGAAATCGCGCGGAGTGTAGTGAAGAACGGCGCGCATGCCCATCCGGTTTGGCGTTGATCGTTAGTATGGGCCGTGCGCACCAAGCAAGCGGTGTCGTCCCGGACAAGCGCGCTCAAAGCGCGCGCAGATCCGGGACCCGCCACAAGGAGCATTTGATGAAGACTGGCAATCACCAGCTGGCCCCGAACTACGCCTAGTGGTTATGGATCCCGGCCTTCGCCGGGATGACACGGTGATTGGGAATGCGCCTTTGGCATCATTAACACCTACGGCGCCGCCGCCCCTTTCTCATTCCGCCCTTCGGCCAGGTTCCGCACCACCACATAGAAGATCGGCGTGAACAGCAGGCCGAACAGCGTGACGCCGATCATGCCGAAGAACACGGCGACACCGACGGCCTGGCGCATCTCGGAACCCGAGCCGGACGAGATCACCAGCGGCAGCACGCCGAGGATGAAGGCAAAGGACGTCATCAGGATCGGCCGCAAGCGCAGCCGGCAGGCCTCGATCACCGCCTCCAGCCGCGGCTTGCCCTCCTTCTCGATGTCGCGCGCGAATTCGACGATCAGGATCGCGTTTTTCGCCGCAAGTCCCACCAGCACGACGAAGCCGATCTGGGTGAGGATGTTGACGTCCTGGCCCATGATGCGCACACCGATGGTGGCGGCCAGCAGGCACATCGGCACGATCAGGATCACCGCGAACGGCAACGTCCAGCTGCCATATTGCGCGGCGAGCACGAGATAGACGAACAGCACGCAAATCGGGAACACGTAGAGGCCGGCATTGCCGCCGTTGATCTGCTGGTAGGAGAGATCAGTCCACTCGAAGGAGAAGCCGCTCGGCAGCGTGTCGTCGGCGAGCTTCTTGATGGCGTTGAGCGCGGTGGTCGAACTTACGCCCGGCGCTGGTTCACCCTGAAGCTCGGACGCCGCATAGAGATTGTAGCGCGCGACGCGGTCGGGCCCCGAGACATCCCTGAAGTCGACCACGCTGCCGAGCATCACCATGTCGCCGGCTGCATTGCGCGTGCGCAGGCGTGCAAGATCGCTGGGTTCTTTGCGGAACGGGAAGTCGGCCTGCGCGGTGACGTGGTAGGTGCGGCCGAACAGGTTGAAGTCGTTGACATAGGTCGATCCGAAATAGGTCTGGATCGTGTCGTTGATGTTCGCGATGGGCACGCCGAGCTTCTGCGCCTTGGTGCGATCGATGTCGACGAACAACTGCGGCGTGCTGGCCGAGAAGGGCGAGAACACCGTGGGGGCAAGGAGCGCCGGCGACTTGCGCGCGGCGGCGACGAGCTCGTCGGTGGCGGATGCCAGCAGCTCCGGCCCGCGCCCCTGCCGGTCCTGGATGCGGATGGTGAAGCCACCGCCGGTGCCGATGCCGGGCACGGCGGGCGGCGGAATCACGATGATGAAGGCCCCTTGGATCGCGGCGAGGCGCTTGCGCAGCTCGGCTGTGATGGCATTCGCCGTCAGGCCCTTCTTCAGCCGCACCTCCGGCTCATCGAACACCGGGAAGAGCGCAGCCGCGTTGCCAGCCTGCGTTCGTGTCGCGCCCGAGAAGCCGGCGAAGGCGGCCACGCGGATGATGCCTGGCGTGTCCAGCGCGGTCCGCTCGATCTCCCGGACAATCTCGGTGGTCCGCGCCAAGGATGCCGCCCCCGGCAATTGCACCGATATGATGACGTAGCCGCGATCCTGCGTCGGGATGAAGCCCTGCGACGTCGTCCCGATCAGCCAGCCCGCGCTGCCGATCAGCACGACATAGATCAGCAGCATCACCACGGAGTGCCGGATCACGAAATTGGCCAGACCCGCATAGCCATGCGAGAGCCGATCGAAGACGCGATTGAAGGCGCCCGTGAAGGCATTCCACCCGCGCGCGAGCAGATTCCAGGCGGCGGGCGGCCGCTTCTCCTCATGCGGGGTGAGGATCTGCGAGGCCAGCGCAGGCGACAGCGTCAGCGAGCAGAAGCAGGAGATCGCGGTCGCAACCGCGATCGTGACGGCGAATTGCTGGAAGAATTGTCCGGAGATGCCGCCGATGAACGCGGTCGGCACGAACACGGCGCAGAGCACCAGCGCGATCGAGACCAGCGCGCCGCCGACCTCCTCCATGGTCTTCAGCGCCGCGTCGCGCCGGCTGAGGCCATGTTCGAGATGGCGCTCGACATTCTCGACGACGACGATGGCGTCGTCGACGACGATGCCGACCGCGAGCACGAGCCCGAACAGCGTGAGATTGTTGATGGAGAAGCCCAGCGCCGCCATCACCGCGAAGGTGCCGACCAGCGAGACCGGGATCGCGATGATCGGGATGATCGCGGGACGCCAGCCCTGCAGGAACACCAGCACGACGACGACCACCAGCAGCATGGCCTCGTAGATCGTCTTGATCAGTTCGTGGACGGATTGAGCGATGAACTCGGTCGGGTTGTAGCCGATATTGAAATCGAGGCCTTTCGGGAAGCTCTCCTTGAGCCTCGCCATCGTGTCGGAAATGTTCTTCGCCGTCGCAAGCGCGTTCGATCCCGGCCGCTGCGTCACCAACATCGCGACCGCGGATTTTCGCAACAGGAAGCTGTTGGTCGAGTAGGCCAGCGCGCCAAGTTCGATGCGGGCGACGTCGCGCAGTCGCACCGTGCGGCCGTCAGAGCCGGCCTTGATCAGGATATCCTCGAACTGCTTCTGGTCTTTCAACCGTCCCGTAAACACGAGGTTGGGCTGGAAAGCGCGATCGGCAATCGGCGGCTCCGCGATCTGGCCGCCTGCGATCTGGACGTTCTGGGCGCGGATCGCGGCCAGCACCTCGGTGGAGGTCAAGCCGAGATTGGCGATGCGATCAGGATCGAGCCAGAGCCGCATCGAATAGTCGCGCGCGCCGAAAATCTGGATATCGCCGACGCCGTCGATGCGCAGCAGCTGATCGCGCACCTGGAGCAGCGCGTAATTGGAGATGTAGAGCTGATCGAACGTATCGTCCGGCGACAGCATGAACACGACCATCAGGATGTCGGGCGAGTTCTTGCGGGTGACGACGCCGTTGCGCTGCACCTCGTCCGGGAGCTGCGGCTGCGCGATCGCAACGCGGTTCTGCACCAGCACCTGCGCCTTGTCGAGGTCGGTGCCGAGCTTGAAAGTGACGGTGATGGTGAGCTGGCCGTTCGAGGTCGCCTGGCTGTAGAGGTACAGCATGTCCTCGACGCCGTTGATCTGCTGCTCGATCGGAGCGGCCACGGTGTCGGAAACCGTTTGCGCCGAAGCGCCCGGATATTGCGTGGTGACGACGACGGTCGGCGGCACCACTTGCGGATATTCGGAGATCGGCAGCGTCGAATAAGCGAGCGTACCGACGATCAGGAGCACGATCGACAGCACCATCGCCAGGATGGGCTGGTTGATGGACAGACGGCCAAGATTCATGACTTGTTACCGGCCGGCGCTGGAGCAGGAGACGGGGCGACCTTGGCGCCGACGCGGGCGCGCTGGATGCCATTGACGATGACGCGATCCTCGGCTTTCAGCCCTTCGCGGATGACGCGCAGGCCGTCATCGAGCGGCCCTAGCACGACGGGCCGTGCTTCCACAGTGTCGTCAGGCTTCACCACGAACACGATCTTGCGCGACTGGTCGGTCGCCACCGCAACGTCGGGAATGAGCAGCGCCTCATAGGGCGCGCTGCCGATCAGGCGGACACGGCCGAACTGGCCGGGCAGGATCGAGAGATCCGTGTTCTTGACGACGGCGCGGCTGCGCAGCGTGCCCGTGGAGACATCAAGGCGGTTGTCGAGGAAGTTGACCGAACCCTCGTGCGACGGCTTGGTCTCGCCCGCGAGCGTCACCTGCACCGGGTTCGCGGTATCGCGCGAGCTGGGGCGTTTCCCTTCGGACCAGAGCTTGCTGTATTTGATGAAGGTCGTCTCATCCATGTCGAAATAGATGTAGATCGGGTCGAGCGAGACGATCGAGGTGAGAAGCGTCGAGGTGCCGGTGTCGCTGCCCTGCACGAGGTTGCCGGGGCTGACGAGGTGGCGGCTGACGCGGCCGGTGAGCGGCGCGGTCACGTGGGTGAACTCGATGTTGAGCCGGGCCGCCTTCAGCGCGCCCTCGGCCTGGGTCTCGGCGGCATGCGCGGCCTGCAAGGCCTGACGGCGCTGGTCGACGACCTGCTCGGAGACCGCGCTGGTCTGCACCAGGTTCAGGCCGCGATCGAGCTCGCGCTTGGCGAGCTCCACCTTGGCGCGGGCATCGGAGAGCTGGCCGTCCGCCTGCTCCGCCACCGCCTCGAACGGGCGCGGGTCGATCACATAGAGCAGATCGCCCTGATGCACGATCGCGCCGTCCTGGAACTCGACCGAGTTGACGAAGCCGCCGACACGGGGGCGCACCTGCACCTCCTCGACCGCGTCGAAGCGGCCCGTGTACTCATCCCAATCCGTGACGGTGCGCTTGACCGGCTGTGCAACAGTCACCGGCGGAGGCGGCGGAGCGCTCGCTTGCGGGGTCGGCTGTCCGCAACCGCTGAGCGCGAAGGCGGCGACGAGAAGGCCTGCGATGGCGTAAGGCCTGGAATGAACGAAATCGTGCGTTTTGACAAATGGCTCGCTTCCGTCCGGTCCAGTCATCCCAGGTCCTCGCATAAAGCCGCGGAAAAAGCAGGGTAGTCTTCTACCCGCGGGCGCCACAACATGGGTGGAGATGATGAACTCTTCAAGACCACGTCAGGCGCAATCCTTAGCGGGATGTCCTAGCCTGATGACGGGTTGACAGAGATGCAGTCGACTGTGCCTGAGCCGCAGTGAAGGTGTCACCCTCCCCTGGAGGGGGAGGGTCGGCTCACATGGAGCTAAGCGAAATGTGAGACCGGGCGGGGTGACAGTCTCTCGGCGGATGCGATGCCCGAGTGGAGAGATCACCCCACCCCGCTCGCGCTCCGCGCGATCGACCCTCCCCCTTGGGGGCTACCGGATTCACACATCGCTTCGGTCTTCCCGGTGGCGCATCATTAGGTTGGTGCCGCGTTTCATGGCTTGGAACTCGAGCCAGCCCTGAAGCATGACGACGGGGCCCGGCTTGCCGTAGTA
>NZ_JAFCLG010000021.1 GCF_018129685.1 Bradyrhizobium manausense | reverse complement strand
CGGCGTCAAGCGCCAAGGACCCAACGGCTTCCCGCCCACTCTCATCATGACAGACTTTCCAGACACAGGGACCCATAACCACAGGGAGACGTTTGGCGAAGACTAGCGGTTAATCAATTCACCGGTATTCCGACCGTCGATCACAGAGAGATTCCGCGGTATGGGTCCCGGCCTTCGCCGGGACGACACCGGTGGTGGCGCGATGTTCCACCTCACGCGCAATGCATCCAGAAGCCCCTACTGCTTCAACGTCTCCAGAAACCGCACCGGCTCGCCCTGCGATGGCGTCACCAGCTCGCCTTGCCACATCACGCGGCGGCCGCGGATGAAGGTGCCGACGGGCCAGCCGGTGACGCGAACACCATCGTAAGGCGTCCAGCCGGCTTTCGACGCCACCCATTTGTTCGTGATGGTTTCGCTGCGCTTGAGATCAACCACAGTGAGGTCGGCGTCATAGCCGGCGGCGATGCGGCCCTTGCAGGCGATGTTGTAGAGGCGCGCGGGGCCGGCGCTGGTGAGATCGACGAAGCGCGCCAGGGACAGCCGACCCGCATTGACGTGGTCGAGCATCAACGGCACCAGCGTCTGCACACCGGTCATGCCGGAGGGCGATGCGGGATAGGTCTTCTGCTTCTCTTCCAGCGTGTGCGGGGCGTGGTCGGAGCCGAGCACGTCGATGATGCCCTGCTCGATGCCGCGCCAGATGCCGGCGCGGTGATCGGCGCCGCGCACCGGCGGGTTCATCTGCGCCAGCGTGCCGAGCCGCTCGTAGCATTCGGGTGCGACCAGCGTGAGGTGATGCGGCGTCGCCTCGCAGGAGGCGACGTCCTTGTGGTCGCGCAGAAACTCGATCTCTTCCTTGGTCGAGATGTGCAGCACGTGAATGCGCTTGCCTGTTTCATGCGCAAGCTTGACCAGGCGCTGCGTCGCCATCAGCGCCGCGGTCTCGTCGCGCCAGACCGGATGCGAGCGCGGATCGCCCTCGACGCGCAGCGACTTGCGATCGTTGAGCCGATACTCGTCCTCGGCGTGGAACGCGGCACGGCGGCGGATCACCTGGAAGATGCGGCGCAGGCTTTCGTCGTCTTCCACCAGCAGCGCGCCAGTCGATGAGCCGATGAACACTTTCACGCCCGCACAGCCCGGCGCGCGCTCGAGCACCGGAAGGTCCTGCACGTTCTCGCGGGTGCCGCCGATGAAGAAGGCGAAATCGCAATGCATGCGGTGATGGGCGCGCTTGATCTTGTCGGAGAAGGTCGCCTCCGTCACCGTGAGAGGCGAGGTGTTCGGCATCTCGAACACCGCGGTGACGCCGCCCATCACGGCGCTGCGCGAACCGGTTTCGAGATCTTCCTTCTGCTCCAGCCCGGGCTCGCGAAAATGCACCTGCGTGTCCATCACGCCGGGCAGGATGTGAAGGCCCTTGCAGTCGATCACCTCGGCCGCGGAGGCTTGCGACAGCGGGCCGAGTTCGGCGATGCGACCGCCCGCGATGGCGATATCGCGCACGCCCTCGCCGTCCTGGTTGACGACGGTGCCGCCCTTGAGGATCACATCGAAGCGCTGGGTCATGGCTGAAGGCCTCTCTCATCCCCAAGCGCAGGGCTCGAGGTCTTGTCGTTTATGCCTTGCGGGCTTACGTTCCGGAGCACCATGTCGCAAGAGATTTTCGCATGAAATCAGCGTTTCTTCCGGACCGGGGCGTGATCAAGGTCGCGGGCGAGGACGCGCGCAACTTCCTCAACGGCCTCATCACCACCGATCTCGACAGGCTCAAGCCGGGCCTGGGGCGATTCGGTGCGCTGCTGACGCCGCAGGGCAAGATCATCGTGGATTTTCTGATCACGGAAGCGCCAGCCGGCCATGGCGGCGGGTTCCTGATCGACTGCCCGAAACCGCTCGCCGATGGGCTCGCCACCAAGCTGAAATTCTACAAGCTGCGTGCCAAGGTGACGGTGGACAACCTCGATCTCGGCGTGCTTGCGGCGTGGGACGGCCAGCCGGCGGCACAGCCGGATCTCGCCTTTGCCGATCCGCGCAATGCCGAGCTCGGCACGCGCATCCTGATCCCCGAAGATCTCAAGCAGAAGCTCTCCGACCTGATCGGCGCCGACCTGGTCGATGCGGCCGACTACGAGGCGCACCGCATCGCGCACGGCGTGCCGCGCGGCGGACTCGATTTCATGTACGGCGATGCGTTCCCGCACGAGACCAACATGGATCGCCTTGCCGGTGTCGATTTCGACAAGGGCTGCTATGTCGGTCAGGAGGTCGTCTCGCGCATGCAGCACCGCGGCACCGCGCGCACCCGCAGCGTGAAGGTTCTGCTCGAGGACGCCGCGCCCGAGGCTGGCGCCAGCATCATGGCCGGCGACAAGTCGGTCGGCACCATGGGCTCCTCGGCAAAGGGCAAGGGCATCGCGCTGGTGCGCATCGACCGCGTTGCGGATGCACTTGATGCCGGGCGGCCGCTCAGCGCCGGCGGACTTGCGTTGAAGCTGGCAGAACCTGACGTCGTTCGCATTCCCGCAAAGCAGCCCATCGCATGAGCCGTGCTCCCCGCCTGCATCCCGACGGAAAGACCCGCTGCCCATGGCCGGGCGAAGATCCGCTCTATGTCGCCTATCACGACACCGAGTGGGGCGTGCCCGAATACGACGACCGCGCGCTCTATGAGAAGCTGATCCTCGACGGTTTTCAGGCCGGCCTCTCCTGGATCACGATCCTGCGCAAGCGCGACAATTTCCGCAAGGCATTCGACGATTTCCAGCCGGAGAAGATCGCGCGCTACACCGACAAGAAGGTGCATGCGCTGATGAACGATGCCGGCATCGTGCGCAACAAGGCCAAGATCGAGGGCACGATCCTGAGCGCGAAGTCCTATCTCGACATCATGGAGAAGGGCCCCGGCTTCTCGAAGCTGCTGTGGGACTTCATGGGCGGCAAGCCCAAGGTCAACCAGTTCAAGACCACCGCGAGCGTGCCGGCCTCGACGCCATTGTCCGTGCAGATCTCCAAGGAGCTGTCCTCGCGCGGCTTCAAGTTCGTCGGGCCGACTATCGTCTATGCGTTCATGCAGGCGACCGGCATGGTCAACGACCATCTGGTCGACTGCCATTGCCACGCGACCTGCAGCAAGCTGCAGCGCAAGCCGCGCCTCAAGGCCAAATGACGGCCGGGAAAACGTCACGCGTCGTGGAGTCCCGCGCCTGGCAGCGCATGCTGTCGGGCCGGCGGCTCGATCTGCTCGATCCCTCTCCGCTCGACATCGAGATCGCCGATATCGCGCATGGGCTGGCGCGTGTCGCGCGCTGGAACGGGCAGACCACAGGCGCGCACATCTTCTCGGTGGCGCAGCACACGCTGCTCGTGGAGACCGTGCTGCGGCACGAGATGCCGCGCGTCGACGAGCGGATGCGGCTGGCAGCGCTGCTGCATGATGCGCCTGAATACGTGATCGGCGACATGATCTCGCCGTTCAAGGCCGTGCTCGATGGCCACTACAAGGCCGTGGAAAAGCGCCTGCTCGGCGCCATTCACATCCGCTTCGGGCTTCCGCCTGTTTTGCCCGAGGAGATCACGCAGGCGATCAAGGCCGCAGACCGCGGCGCGGCCTATCTGGAGGCGACACGGCTTGCCGGTTTCAGCCAGAGCGAGGCCAAGCGCCTGTTCGGCAAGGACCCGGGACTCTCCGACAGTACCAGGCGCGATTATCTGACGCCATGGACTGCGGCACGGGCCGAGAAGCAGTTTCTGGAACGGTTCGGCGCGGTGTTTGCGTAGGTGCTGTAGGGTGGGCAAAGGCGCACTTGCGCCGTGCCCACCAACTCTTCGCGATTTCGACGAAAGTGGTGGGCACGCTTCGCTTTGCCCACCCTACGGACGCTCGTTATAATTGCCCCAAAAGGTCCGACATGATCCACGTCTGTTCGCTCGCCGCCCTTCCCGAAACCGTCCGCCGCACCGGGGCCAGCCATGTGCTGACCGTGATGGCCAATGTCGAACAGGTGGTACGGCCGGCGTCGGTGCTCCCCGCCAATCATCTCAGGGTGTCGATGGACGACATCACCGAGGAGATGGACGGCTTTGTCGCCCCCTCCGAGGCCCATATCGACCAGGTGCTGAATTTCGTCCGCGGCTGGGACCGCAACGCGCCGCTGGTGGTGCACTGCTATGCCGGAATCAGCCGCTCCACCGCGAGCGCATTCGCCGCCGTCTGCGCCCTCAACCCCGATCGAGACGAGGTCGAGATCGCCAGGAAGATTCGCGCGGCCTCCCCGATCGCCTCGCCGAACCGGCGCATCGTCCGCCTTGCCGACCGCGCGTTGGGGCGCAACGGCCGCATGCTGCGCGCGCTCGACGAGATGGGTCCAGGCGAGATGCTGGTCGAGGGCCGCCCGTTTGTGATCGAGCTCGAATGACAGCCGCGATCACCACCGCATGAGCGACAAGCTGCTGACGCCGATCGAGATCGGCCTGACTGCCGCGATCGTCGCGATCGAGGATCACGAGCCACTGGTGCTGACCGCGCGCGGCGGCGACGGGCTCACCGGGCTGCCGTTCGGCCCATTCGATGCACCGAGCCATCGCACCTTCGAGATCGGCCTGCGCGCCTGGGTCGAGGAACAGGCGGGCTTGCGACTGGGCTATGTCGAACAGCTCTATACGTTTGGCGACCGCGGCCGTCACGCGGAAGCCGGCGACACCGGCGCGCATATGGTGTCGATCGGCTATCTCGCGCTGACACGCACTGCCGAGGGCGCGGCGACTTCGGCGAGCTTCGAGCCCTGGTATCGCTTCTTCCCGTGGGAGGACCGGCGCGAGGCGCCGCCCGCGATCATCGCCCGTGACATCATCCCGGCGCTGACCGCATGGGCCGAGGAGGAGACGCCGGAGACCACGCGCGCATTGCCGCGCAGGGATCGCGTGCGCTTCTATTTCGGTCTCGAGGGTGCGGCCTGGGACGAGGAACGCGTGCTCGACCGCTATGAGCTCCTCTACGAGGCCGGCCTCGTCGAGGAGGCGCGACGCGACGGCAGGCCTGCGGCTTTGACGCGCAGGACGCTGCCCGCGCTCGGCACCTCGATGCGGTTCGACCACCGCCGTATCCTTGCCACCGCGATTGCCCGGCTGCGCGCAAAACTGAAGTATCGCCCTGTGGTGTTTGAACTTTTGCCCGCCGAGTTCACACTCACCGAGTTGCAGCACACGGTGGAGGCGATCTCCGGGCGTCACCTGCACAAGCAGAATTTCCGCCGCCTGGTGGAAACCGAGGCCCTGGTCGAACCGACCGGGGTGATGTCGACACAGACTGGCGGGAGACCGGCGGCGCTCTACCGCTTTCGCCGCGACGTGCTCCAGGAGCGGCCCGCCCCGGGCTTGCGCGTGCGCTCCCGGCGCTAGATCAGAGATTACGATCGGCCCCCGCCGATTGCCAGGGAGGCCCCATGTTCGACGCCCCGTTCGACGTCTTTGCCGTGATGATTGCGATCGCCGCGTTCCTGATCGCGCTGAAAGCGTCGAATCAGGCGACCGAGCTGCGCCGCCGGCTGGGATCGCTGGAGGCCGCGCTGCAGGCGCAGCGACAGATCGAGCCGCCCCCACCCCTGCCCGTGCAGGGGCAAGCAAGCACGCCTGCGCCAGCGCCGCCGCCGCTTGCGCCGGAAACCGAGGCCGCGCCGCCGCTCGTCACCGAAGATGTTTCGCCGCTACCGCGCGAAGCAATAACCGCCGTTGCACCGCCGCCGCTGCCCGCGCCTGAGCCAGGTTTCGAAGAACGGCTTGGGACACGCTGGGTGGTGTGGATCGGCGGCCTCGCGCTCGCGCTCGGCGGCTTCTTCATGGTGCGCTATTCGATCGAGGCCGGCCTCGTCGGCCCCGGCGTGCGCGTGTTTCTCGGCGGCCTGTTCGCAGCCGCACTGTTGGGTGCCGGCGAATTCACGCGGCGCAAGGAGAGCATCTCCACTATTCAGGCGCTGCCAATCGCCAACATTCCGGCGATCCTGACCGCGGCTGGAACCGCGGCGGCGTTCGCAACGGTGTATGCGGCCTATGCGCTCTACGGCTTCCTGGTGCCCGCCACCGCCTTCGTCCTGCTCGGCATCGTTGCGATGGGCACGCTCGCGGCCGCGCTGCTGCACGGGCCGGCGCTCGCGGGCCTCGGCGTCGTCGGCGCCTTCGCAACGCCCGCGCTCGTCTCCAGCGGCAAGCCGGACTATTGGGCGCTCTATATCTATCTGGCCATCGTCACCGCCGCGAGCTTTGGCTTTGCGCGTATCCGGTTGTGGCGCTGGCTGGCCGTGACGACGATCGTCTTCGCCGTGCTCTGGACTTTTCCAGGCCTCGATGCCGGCGCGTTGGAGGTCGCACCGCATGCGTTGCACGTGATCGCCGGTTTTGCGCTCGCCGCGCTGCTCGTGGTCTGCGGCTTCATGTTCGGCCCTGATATCGAGGACGGGCAGGTCGAGCCGGTCTCGTCGAGCGCGCTCGGCGCCTATCTGTTCGGCGCGATGCTGATCGTGCTGTCGAGCTCGCATGCCGACCTCGCGCTGATCGCCTTCACGCTGCTCGTTGCGGCAACACTGTTCGTCGCCTGGCGCGCGGAGGCCGCCGCCGGCGCACTTGGCGCTGCCGCTGCGACAGTGTTCATCGTGTTCGCCGAATGGGCCGTGCGCGCCAATCCTGACATGCTGGTGCTGCCTGGCGGCCCCATGCCGGGCATGACGCCGACCGCGACCGACAGCGCGGTGACGCAGCATCTGGTGATGGCTGCGATCTTCGCGGCCAGCTTCGGCGTCGCGGGCTTCTTCGCGCAAGGCCGATCGAATTCGGCGATCATCCCCGTGGTGTGGTCGGCAGCAGGCGTCGCGGCGCCGATCGCGATCCTCATCGCGCTCTACGCGCGCATCGCCCATCTCGACCGCTCGATCCCGTTCGCGATCCTCGCCGTGCTGCTCGCAGCCGCTTTTGGCACAGCGACCGAAATGCTGACCCGCCGTGAAAACCGGCCGGGCCTTGCGATCTCGACGGCGCTGTTTGCGACTGGCACGCTCGGCGCGCTGGCGCTCGCGTTGACCTTCGCGCTCGACAAGGGCTGGCTCACCATCGCGCTGGCGCTGATGTCGCTTGGCACGGCCTGGATCGCGATGCAGCGGCCGATTCCGTTCCTGCGCTGGCTTGCCGCGATCTTCGCCGGCATCGTCACCGCACGCGTCGGCTATGATCCCCGCATCGTCGGCGACACCGTCGGCGCGACGCCGATCTTCAATTGGCTGCTGTGGGGCTATGGCCTGCCAGCGGCCTCGTTTTGGGCGGCGAGCCTCTTTCTGCGCCGCAGAGGCGACGACCCGCCGCTACGCATGGTGGAAGCTGCTGCGATCCTGTTCACCGCGCTGCTGGCCTTCATGGAGGTCCGCCATCTGGCGACCGGCGGCGACATGATCGCCTCGCCATCGCTGTTAGAGGCTGCCTTGCAGGTCTGCGTGGCGCTGGCCATGGCGATCGGGCTGGAGCGGTTACAGCGGCGCAGCTACTCGATCGTGCACAATGTCGGCGCGATCGTGCTGACCGCAATCGCGGGCGTCATCGGCGTGTTCGGCCTCCTGTTCCTCGAGAACCCGCTGCTGTGGCACATCGATGTCGGCGGCGTCGTGCTCAACCTGCTGCTGCTCGGCTATGCGCTGCCGGCGGTGCTGCTGTTGCTGCTCGCTTATGCCGCGGTCGGCGCCCGCGGCAAGGTCTATGCGAACACGATCGCGGGCGCAGCCCTCGTGTTTGCGCTGTCCTATCTGACGCTGGAGATTCGCCGCTTCTATCACGGCCCGTTCCTCACCAACGGCGAGACGACAGGGGCCGAACAATACACCTATTCGATCGGCTGGCTCGCCTTCGGCGTCGTGCTGCTCGGCATCGGCATTCTCGCCAACTCCGAGCGCGCGCGGCTGGCATCGGCCGCGGTTATCGCGCTGACGATCCTGAAGGCCTTCGTGATCGACATGTCGACGCTGACGGGCGTCTACCGGGCGCTGTCGTTCATGGGCCTCGGCATCGTGCTGGTCGCGATCGGCTGGCTCTACCAGCGCATCCTGTTCCGGCGGCAGGTAACGCCGCCGCCGGCTCCGCAGACAGGTAGCTGACGGATCAGGCCGCGCGGACCGATTCCAGGAACTGCGCGACCTCGACCTTGAGACGTGTGCTGTCGGTCGCCAGCGACTTGGCTGCCGAGAGGACCTGCGAGGAGGCCGAGCCGGTCTCGATCGCGCCGCGCTGCACGTCGGTGATGTTCATCGAGACCTCCTGCGTGCCGACCGAGGCCTGCTGGACGTTGCGCGAGATCTCCTGCGTGGCTGCGCCCTGCTCTTCGACGGCCGCCGCAATCGCGGACGACACTTCCGACAGGCGCTCGATGGTGCCACCGATCTCCTTGATCGCGCTGACCGATTCCTGCGTCGCGGCCTGGATGCCCGCGACCTGCGCGCCGATCTCTCCGGTCGCCTTCGCGGTCTGCTCGGCCAGCGCCTTCACCTCGGAGGCGACCACTGCGAAACCGCGGCCGGCCTCGCCGGCGCGTGCGGCTTCAATGGTCGCGTTCAGCGCCAGCAGGTTGGTCTGGCCTGCGATGGTGTTGATGAGCTCGACCACATCACCGATGCGGGCGGCGGCCTGCGACAGCTCGTTGACACGCGCATTGGTCCGCGCCGCCTGACCGACGGCCTCCGCGGCCATCCGCGCCGAATCCTGCACGCGACGGCTGATCTCCGTGATGGAGGACGACAGCTCTTCAGAAGCCGAGGCGACCGACTGTACGTTGGTCGAGGCTTCTTCGGACGCCGCGGCGACCGCCGTCGAGAGCTCCTGACTGCGCTGCGCTGTCTGGCTCAATGTCGTGGCCGACGCCTCGAGCTCGGTCGAGGCCGAGGAGACGGTGCCGACGACTTCGCCGATCATGACTTCGAATTTGCGGGTGATGGCATCGACGCGGCGGGCGCGTTCGATCTTGGCTTCGGCGTCGCGCGCGGCCGCCTCGTCGGCGGCACGCTTGGCGATCAACGCTTCCTTGAAGATCTGGAGCGCATCCGCCATCGAGCCGATCTCGGTCTTCTCGCCGCGATGCGGCACATCGGCCGAGAGGTCGCCCTCGCCGAGCGACTGCATCGGCTTGATGATCGAGGCAATGCCGTGCGAAACGTCGCGCACGAGATAATAGCCCGCGCCGATCGCGATCGCGACCGAAGCAATGATGATGCCGACAAGAATGCGGAAGATCATGGCGTAGCTGTCGGCCGCCTGCTTCGTCTCGGCCTCGGCGCCGCGGTTGTTGAGATCGATGTCCTGCATCAGCAGCGGATCGGAGGCCTGGGCCATCTTCGCGACCTTGGTCTGCAACAGCTCGTTGGCGTCGGTCGGGAACTTGCCCGGACTCTTGCGCGACAGCGCCATCACGTCCTGCACGCCGTTCAGATATTCGGTCCACGCCTTGGTCCATTTTTCGTAGATGGAGCGCTCCTCGGCGGACGTGATCAGCGGCTCGTAGGTCTTGCGGGTCTGCTCGATGCGTTCGCGCAGCGAGGCAAGGCGCTTCTCTGCCGCCTCCTTGCCCTCGGCGGTATCCTGCATCAGGTGCAGGCGGAGCGCGACGCGCAGCTCGTTGACGTCGGCACGGATCGAGCCAAGCGCGCGCACGCTGGGCAGCCAGCTCTGCGCGATCTCGACGGTGTGGGAGTTGATGTTCTGCATCGTGCCGATCGCCACAACGCCGACACCGGCGAGCGAGAGCACAAGGACCGACAATAGGGTTAAAAGCTTGAAGACGATCGACAACTTCGACATCACGATAAGTCCCTATGATAGCAAAACGCACAAGTCGCTCGCCCTGCGACCGTCACGACTGACGGTGGGGCGGAGTCATTCCAACAATATTGGCTGGTTCTTGTCCGGTAGGATTGCACACATAGAGGCAACCAGCCGTTAACACAGGCCTACGTGGAACTACGGATGCGACATTGTGGTCCTAGTTTCTTCTACAACTATTCATCGCAACCGCCCGAACATCCCGTGCCGTATCGGTGCACCAGGAACGCAAGACAACTGCCGCGGCCGCGACGGTCGTTGATCGAGAGGCCAGGCAGGCTTGGTTCAGGCGGCCCGAACGGTGTTCAGGAACTTGCTGACCTCGAGCTTGAGACGGTTGCTGTCCCCGGACAGCATCTGCGCGGCGGAGAGAACTTGCGATGATGCCGATCCGGTCTCGCCGGCCCCGCGCTGCACGTCGGTTATGTTGGACGACACCTGGTGGGTGCCTGCCGCCGCCTGCTGCACGTTGCGGGAAATTTCCTGTGTCGCCGCGCCCTGCTCCTCGACGGCGGCCGCGATGGTCGAGGATATCTCCGACAGCTTTTCGATGGTGTCGCTGATGTCCCTGATGGCACCGACCGATTGCTCGGTCGCAGTCTGGATGCTGGAGATCTGCTGCCCGATCTCGCCGGTCGCCTTTGCCGTCTGCTCGGCAAGCGCCTTGACCTCGGAGGCGACGACGGCAAAGCCGCGGCCGGCTTCGCCGGCGCGGGCCGCCTCGATCGTGGCGTTGAGAGCCAGCAAATTGGTCTGGCCCGCGATGGTGTTGATGAGCTCCACCACGTCGCCGATCCGCATGGCCGCCTTGGACAACTCGCTGACACGCTCAGTGGTATCGCGGGCCTGGCCGACCGCCTCGCTCGCCACCCGCGCCGACTCTTGCACCTGACGGCTGATCTCGGTGATCGAAGACGACAATTCCTCGGTCGCCGAGGCCACCGACTGGACATTGGTGGACGCCTCCTCGGAGGCGGCAGCGACCATGGTGGCAAGTCCCTGCCCGCGCTCGGCCGTCGAGGTCAGCGTCGAGGCAGAAGCCTCAAGCTCGGTTGCGGCTGAAGAAACTGTCTCGACGATCTCGCCGATCGCAGATTCGAAGCTGTCGGCAAGCTTGTGCATCTCGGCCTTGCGCTGCGCAGTTGCAATCCGATCTGCGGCGGCCTGCTCGGCCCTCATCCGTTCCACTTCAAGGCCGTTTTGCTTGAAGACCTCCACTGCGACAACCATCTCGCCGATCTCAACAGTCTGGCCAGCGGCGGGCACTTCGACCTCGAAATCTCTATCAGCCAATCGTCTCATCGTGGCCGTGATTGCGGAAAGCGGCTTGAGAATGCGGGAGAAGGTAATCCAGAAGCTAAGCCCGGCCAGGACCAGCGATATGCCGAGAAGCGCAAGCGTGATGATTAAGTTCCGGAGACTTGAAGCCGCCTCCCTATTCGCTTCCTGGTCGGCAGCCCCTCCGATGGACTCTCCAAGCTTCAGCACGGCGTTAATGCCGGCGGTCGCGCGGGCGAAATAGTCGGCTCCGCCAATCATATACGCGCCGGAGTTTCCGCCCGAAAGGACGAGCGTGCGGGTCTCCCCGTAGCCGCCGAAATAGGTCTTCTCCACCTCTGCCATTGTATCGCCTATCTCCCTCGGGAGATCCGGGCGGAGCCGCAGCGGCACGACTGCCTCCCATGCAAGCTCGACTTTGGACCGCAGTGCGGCGAGACGCTGGAGCTCATCAACGCCAAGCTTGGCGCGAGCGCCGACCGCGCCGGTGAGAAGCGCACGCTCTCTTCCGGCATTTTCAGCCATTTGGGCCGTGAGGTGTCGCGCGCCGATGAGCTGGGCGAGCTTTGCCGCGGGAGGACTGGTTAAAGTTTCGAGGGTTAGCCGCAACCGGTTGCTCGCGATCTCGATGACATCGGTGATTGCAGGTACAAAGCCATCGACGACGTCAGGCGCCCGCTCGGAGCGTGGCCGCTGGAGATTCGTGACGACGTTCTCCCGGAGCCGTCGCAGCGACTCGAATTTGGCTTGGGCTTCTGCAATTTGCGACTGCCCCAGCGCCATTTCGGGAATGGACCGGATCTCGACGATAGCTGCCTGGAAGGCCGCGTCCCCCGCCGCACGGACCTTATCGATCTCGGCACCGCGTTCGGAAGCAAGCGGATCGGCGGACTTCAACGCCCCATTGGTCAATCCGCGTTCGATCGCCCATTGCCCTGCGCTCTGCAGCAGCAGCTGGGCGGCGTGATTAGTCTTCAGGAATGCATCTGCTTCACGACGCTTGCCGATCGCTTCGAATGCGATCAAGCCAGCCGATCCCACGCCAAGCAGCACCAACGCTGCGATGATAGCCGGCAGCACGGTTCCTATGCGCAATCTGATCTGGCTCAACATTGCGTTTCCCGAAACGCGAGCAGCCAGACATTGCCGACCGCTTGGACGTTGATCGCCCTTACCCGAAAGGCTATCGGCCAGAGCTCCATCCAAGGTTAACGGTGAGGTCAGCAGAAATACTGATCTTTTGCGCTACATGATTGAAATCGAGGGAGTTTAATCTCGTCATAGTTGTAAATTGCAGCTTGAAGTCAGCGCGGCATTATTTTGCATCCGACGGTCTCGCTGATCAGGCTGATGCGAAACACGGGCTCCTTATTCTCGTCGAGCAGCTCCATGCTCCACTTTGCATTCGGCTTCAGATTGCGGGCGATGCTTCCGAGCAGATTGGCGCACACTTCGGTCATCTCGGTCCAGGCCGCAGCGCGATCCTCGAACTCGTACGGCTGATCGGCAGCACCGGAATAGCGGCCGGTGCTGATGCGAAAGAAATACAGCGACATTTTTTTACTCTTGTGTAGGGCCGCCTCCCGGCCGTTGCAGAGGCTAGGGCGACAGTCGCTACCAAGGCATGAACACCGCGGGCCGTATCACTACGGCGCCACGGCTTCGCGTGCGGTGCATTCTTGAAAGACAGGTAAATGGCGCGCGCGGCGATGCGCCTGACGTCACTCGGTCGAGCGGCGCAGTTCGAGAGGAGCTTCGTTTTTTGGCTCGGACTTCACCGGCTCGATCCGGCTGCTCTCGATACGCGGCGTCTCGACACGCGCGGCAACCTCGGTGCTCGATGTGTTGACCGAACCGGTCTGCTCCGGCGCCCGGAGCGAGCGCGGCCGCGCAACCGCACGCGCCATCAGCATCTGGTTGCCGCCCTGGTGGTGGAAGTCGCAATAGGCGAAGCCCATGCCGGAGACCGAGCCGCGGAAACTGCGGTCGTCGGTCTTTTCGAGGTTGAAACAAGGCTCGAACGGAATGCCCTTGATCGAGGCGCAAACATTCTGGCCCCGGATCTGAAGGGTGTTGCCTGGCAGGCGAAGATGCTTGACCGGACCTGAGCCCGAGAACTGCACCGCGCCGGCCGCGCCGAGATCATCGAGAATACGGCCTGCACCGCGGGTGCCGTCGAAACAGGTGAAGGCGAACACTTTGCCGGCGACGAAGCGGCGTGCCTCGTCCGCATTCATACTGCCAGCCAAGGCAATGGCCGGCGCAAACGTCACGACTGCCGCGACAGCCCCCAACACAATACGCGCAAGCATGCTCTACTCCGAACCAACCCCGCAGCGGGCGATGCCTTATCTCTTTACCCGCTGCTTACCATACTAACCATGGCGACATTGAAGCAGCTTGGTTGGTAAAGTCTGAACGCCGTTAGACAATTTTTACCACGATACGGCCGCGGACCTGGCCGGCCAGGATTTTCGCGCCCCATTGCGGAACTTCCTCGAGAGAAATTTCCGTAGTGATTTCAGATAGTTTTGCCCGGTCCAGGTCGGAGGCGAGACGCTGCCAGGCGGCTTTTCGCGGCTCGATCGGGCACATCACGGAATCGATGCCGAGAAGGCACACCCCGCGCAAAATGAAGGGTGCGACAGAAGACGGCAGGTCCATGCCGGCAGCGAGTCCGCAGGCGGCAATGGCGCCGCCGTACTTGGTCATCGACAGCAGATTCGCCAGGGTGTTCGAGCCGACGCTGTCGACCCCGCCTGCCCAGCGCTCCCTGGCCAGTGGCTTGGCGGGGGCCGACAATTCATTGCGGTCGATCACCTCGGCGGCACCAAGGCTCTTCAGGTAGTCGGCCTCGGAGGCACGGCCGGTCGAAGCGATGACGTGATAGCCGAGCTTGGACAGCACGGCGGTGGCGACCGAACCGACGCCGCCGGCCGCGCCCGTGACCACCACGGGGCCACTCTTGGGAGAGAGGCCGTGCTTCTCCAGCGCCAGCACGGAGAGCATGGCGGTGAAGCCGGCGGTGCCGATCGCCATGGCATCCCGTGCCGAGAGGCCCTGCGGAAGAGCGACCAGCCAGTCGCCCTTCACCCTCGCCTTCTCGGCGTAGGCGCCGAGATGGGTCTCGCCCATGCCCCAGCCGGTGCAGACGACCTTGTCGCCCGTCTTCCATTGCGGATGGGAGGACGCTTCGACCGTGCCTGCGAAATCGATGCCGGCGATCATGGGGAAACGGCGCACCACCGGTGCCTTGCCTGTCAGCGCGAGGCCGTCCTTGTAGTTCAGCGTCGACCATTCCACGCGGACGGTGACGTCGCCGTCCATCAGTTCGGCTTCGTCGAACTGGGTGAGCGCGGCGGTGGTGCCCTTGTCCGCCTTGTCGATCCTGATCGCCTTGAATGTGGCCACGGCCGAACTCCCTGACTTGTTTCAGGCGATGTTTAACCGATCAGGCAGGCTGTGCAACCGCTCGCGCGACCGGCTTCTCTACAATCGGAAGATTGATCAGCGCCGAGAGCACGCCGAACAGGATCGAGAGCCACCAGATCGGGGTATAGGACCCGAACTTTTCAAAAGCGATGCCCCCGAGCCAGACGCCGAGGAAGCCGCCGACCTGATGGCTGACAAACGCAAAGCCATAGAGGGTCGCAAGCCAGCGCGTGCCGAACATCAGCGCCACCAGCGCCGAGGTCGGCGGCACCGTCGACAACCAGGTGAGGCCGGAGACGGCGCCGAACGCGATCGCCGAGAACGGGGTGATCGGGAACGAGATGAAGGCGAGCGTCGCCAGCGCGCGGGTGAAATAGATGACGGAGAGGATGTAGCGCTTGGGCAGCGAATTCTGAAGATAGCCGACGCTCAGCGAGCCCATGATGTTGAACAAGCCGATCGCCGCGATCACCCAGCCGCCGGTTTGCGTCGAGATGCCGCGATCGACCAGGAACGCCGGCAGATGCACGGTGATGAAGGCAAGCTGGAAGCCGCAGGTGAAGAAGCCGAGCACCAGCAGCACATAGGAGCGATGGCCGAAGGCCTCGGCAAGCGCCCTGGTGATGGTCTGCTCGTCCGCAGGCGATGCGTTTGCCGTCGCCGCAACCGGCGGCGTGGACAGCGCCAGCGACAGCGGAATGATCAGCAGCATCAGGAAGCCGAACACGGTGAGCGCCTGCTGCCAGCCGAAATTGTCGATCAGGGCCACACCGATCGGCGCGAACAGGAACTGGCCGAACGACCCCGCCGCGGTGCCGGCGCCGAGTGCAAGGCCGCGCTTCTCGGCCGGCAGCAGCTTGCTGAACGCCGACAGCACCAGGTTGAACGAGCAGCCGGCAAGGCCAAAGCCCACCATCACGCCCGCACCGATGTTGAGCGACAGCGGCGTCGAGGAGTAGCGCATCAGGATCAGGCCGCCGGCATAGAGCAGCGCGCCGCCGCACATCACCCGGTACAGGCCGAAGCGATCGGCGACTGCGCCGGCGAACGGCTGGCCCAATCCCCACAAAAGGTTCTGAAAGGCGATGGCAAGACCGAACACGTCGCGGCCCCAGGCAAATTCGTGGCTCATCGGCTGCACGAAGAAGCCCAGCGCCGAGCGCGGGCCGAAGCCGAGCATGCCGATCGCGCAGCCGCAGAGGATGATGACGGCAGGGGTGCGCCAGCTCGAGGAACGCGTGAGTTCGCCCGTTTGTGTCGACATGGGTGTTCCCCATTGTTTTCAGCGGATCCGGAATAGGCTACCGCGCTCTGACGCGTTTAATGCAGGTGCATGAAAATCCCAAGTCGAAAATGATTGCGTTTCGCGAGGGGCTTTGGCGGGAGCATTGCGTTTCATCGCGACCTCCCGTGGCGCGTGGAAAACGCGACTTGACGGGAATGTGTACGACAGGACCTAGCGGCCCCATCGAGGCCGTGTTATCTTTGATTTACTCAAACTGAGCATATTTAGGCTCCCTGAAGTCCCCCGGCCCCCATCAGGCCGGATTTCTTGGGCTCCACATATACTCATATTGAGCATATATCAATCACGCGGGGAGGCTTCGATGCCGATCACTGGAATTTACGGCCCTGACGATTTCGCCGATCGGCCCAAGGGCCAATCCGGGGGCCAATCTACCGCCACCCCGGTCGCTCCGGCGCGAACCGGGCCGACGCTGCCGCGCCCCTCGCTTGAATGGACCAGCGAAGTCGAGCGCGCCACGGCGCCGATCTACGAGCGGGTCAAAAACGTGATCCCGCCGATCGAATGGCCGCTGATGGCGCCGACGATCCACGCGATCAACCAGCTCAAGCGCGCGCGTAACGCGGTGATCCTCGCCCACAACTACCAGGCGCCGGAGATCTTCCATGGCGTTGCCGACATCGGCGGCGATTCACTGCAGCTCGCCGTCGAGGCCACCAAGGTGAAAGCCGATGTCATCGTTCAGTGCGGTGTGCATTTCATGGCAGAGACGTCGAAGCTGCTCAATCCGGACAAGACGGTGTTGATCCCGGATTCGCGCGCCGGCTGCTCGCTCGCCGCCAGCATCACCGGTGCGGATGTGCGCCTGCTCCGCGAGAAATTTCCCGGGGTGCCCATCGTCGCCTATGTCAACACGTCGGCAGAGGTGAAGGCCGAGGTCGATATCTGCTGTACCTCGTCGAACGCCGTGCAGGTGGTCGAGAGCCTGAACGCGCCAACCGTGATCTTCCTGCCCGATCGCTACCTCGCGACCTATGTCGCCACGAAGACCAACGTGAAGATCATCGCCTGGAAGGGTGCGTGCGAAGTGCACGAGCGCTTCACCGGCGACGAGCTGCGCGCCTTCCGCGACGCCGATCCCTCCGTGCAGATCATCGCACATCCGGAATGTCCGCCCGACGTGCTGGCGGAAGCCGATTTCACCGGCTCGACCGCGCACATGATCAAGTGGGTGCGCGAGCGGCGGCCAAAGCGCCTCGTGATGATCACGGAATGCTCGATGGCCGACAATGTCCGCGCCGAGCTGCCCGACGTCGAGATGCTGCGGCCCTGCAACCTCTGCCCGCACATGAAGCGCATCACGCTGTCCAACATCCTGGAGAGCCTGCTGACGCTGGGCGACGAAGTCACGATCGATCCGGCGCTTGCGGAGCGGGCCCGGCGCTCGGTCGAGCGGATGATCAATCTGAAGAATTGAAGGCAACACGCAGCAACACACACAGCCGTCGTCCCGGACAAGCGCGCCTCAAGCGCGCGCAGATCCGGTACCCATAACCACCGGACGGGGCAATGGGTCCTGGCTTTCGCCAGGACGACGGCAGAGTGAAAGGAGAAAAGCCATGACAACAAACAACATCCACAACCTCACCCGCTCCACCGACGATGTCGTCATCGTCGGCGGCGGCCTCGCCGGATTGTTCTGCGCACTGAAGCTTGCGCCGCGGCCGGTCACGCTGATCTCGGCAGCGCCACTCGGATTAGGCGCGTCTTCCGCATGGGCGCAAGGCGGCATCGCAGCCGCGGTCGCGGAAGGCGACAGCCCCGAAGCGCATGCTGCGGATACGATCGCGGTCGGCGGCGGCATCGTCGATGAGGCCGTCGCACTTGGTATCGCACGCGAGGCGGGCCCGCGGATCCACGATCTGCTTGCCTATGGCGTGCCTTTCGACCGCGATCTCGAAGGCCGGCTCGCCGTGGGCCGCGAAGCCGCGCACTCGGCGCGGCGGATCGTGCACGTCCGCGGCGACGGCGCGGGCGCTGCGATTGTCGCAGCGCTGAGCGCGGCCGTGCGCCGCACGCCATCAATCCGGCTGATCGAGGGCTTTGTCGCCGAAGCACTGCTGACCGAGGACGGTGCCGTCACCGGCCTTCGCTTGCGTGAGGCCGGTAACTTTGCCGCAAGGCCGGTGATGATCGCCTCCCGCGCGGTCGTGCTTGCAACCGGAGGCATAGGCCATCTCTATGCCGTCACCACCAATCCGGCCGAGGCCAACGGATCAGGCCTTGCGATTGCCGCGCGCGCGGGCGCCGTGATCGCCGACCCCGAATTCGTGCAATTCCACCCGACCGCGATCATGGTCGGCCGTGATCCGGCACCGCTTGCGACCGAGGCGCTGCGCGGCGAAGGCGCGACGCTGATCAACGCGAACGGCGAGCATTTCATGGCAGCGCTTCATCCGCTCGCCGAGCTTGCGCCGCGCGACATCGTGGCTCGCGGCGTATTCGCCGAGATCGCGGCAGGACGCGGAGCCTTCCTCGATGCGCGGGAGGCGCTGGGAGCGCACTTCGCCGAAAAATTCCCGACGGTGCACGCCAGCTGCATCGCCGCCGGCATCGATCCGGCGACGCACGCCATCCCGATTGCGCCGGCCGTGCACTATCACATGGGCGGCATTGCCGTGGACACACGCGGGCGCAGCTCGATCGACGGTCTCTGGGCCGGCGGCGAGGTGTCGTCCACCGGCATGCATGGCGCCAACCGCCTCGCGTCGAACTCGCTGCTCGAAGCGGTGGTTTATGCCGCGCGCATCGCCGAGGACATCGCTGGCCACGCGATCCCCTCGCCAGCCCGTCTCCCCGAGGCGCTCGTGACATCGCGCAGCGGCGTGCCGGATACGAGCATCGTGCAGCGGCTACGGGCGATGATGAGCGCGAATGTCGGCGTGATCCGCGAGCGCGACGGGCTTGCGGAGGCCGTGCGCAGCCTTGCGGCGCTCGAGCACACCGCGACAAGCATGGTTGTCCGCAACATGGCAACAGCGGCTCTGCTCGTGGCGGCCTCGGCATGGAGCCGGCATGAGAGCCGCGGCGCCCATTGCCGCGCCGACTTTCCCGCCGAGGTGCCCGCGCTTGCGCGGCGAACGACGACGACACTCGCCGAGGTGCACGACATCGCCGATAGCCTCACCGAGAATTCAACGCCGCGCATCGCGCAATTCATGATCGCCTGACGGAGTCTCCCATGATCACCCCTGCCTCCCTGCTCTATCCCGACGCCTTCCTCTCTCCGCTGGCGATCGACGAGGCCGTACATCGCGCGCTCGCCGAGGATCTCGGCCGCGCCGGCGACATCACCTCGCTCGCGACGATCCCGGAAACCACCAACGCCGAGGCCATCCTCGTCGCGCGCCAGTCCGGCGTCATCGCCGGCCTGCCGCTGGCGCTGGCCACGCTGCAAAAGCTGTCGCCCGACATCGAGGTCCGCGCGCATGTCCGCGACGCCGCGCGTGTTACCAGCGGGCAGCAGGTGCTGACGATCTCCGGCCCGGCCCGCGCCATTCTCACGGCGGAACGGACCGCGCTGAATTTCGTCGGGCGGTTGTCGGGCGTCGCGACCCTCACGGCCGATTACGTCGCGCGGACCGAAGGCACCAGGATGCGCATCTGCTGCACCCGAAAGACCACCCCGGGGCTGCGGGCGCTGGAGAAATATGCGGTGCGCTGCGGCGGCGGCTTCAACCACCGCTTCGGTCTCGACGATGCGATCCTGATCAAGGACAATCACATCGCGGTCGCCGGCGGCATCCGTCCAGTGCTGGAGCGTGCGCGTGTCCAAGCCGGCCATCTCGTCAAGATCGAGATCGAGGTGGATACGCTCGCGCAGTTGCGCGAGGTGCTCGCCACTGGTCTGGCCGATGCGGTGCTGCTCGACAATATGGACATCGCAACGCTGCGCGAGGCCGTCACGATGACGGAAGGCCGCCTCAAGCTGGAAGCCTCGGGCGGCGTGACGCTCGAATCGATTCCGGCGATCGCAGCCACCGGTGTCGATTACGCCTCATCAGGCGCGCTGACGCATTCGGCGCCGAATTTCGACTGCGCGCTGGATATCGAGATGTGATGTCTTCGCCTCTCCCCGCTTGCGGGGCGAGGGAGTGCAGCTGCGATCGCAAACGATCTCAGCGCCGCACGACTTCTCCCATCTCGGCTGAGCTCTTGGCTTCCTGGGCGAGCTCGGCCGAGAGCGCGGCGGTCTGCGCCGGCGTGCCCCAGCTCGGCTCCTCGTCCCCGTCCCCCCAGGCGCGCGGACGATAGAAGGTGTGCACGCCGAATCTGTACATCTTCTTCATCTCGGCGACCCAGGACGGACGCACCCAATAGGCGTGGTAGTGCGTCGACTTGCCGACTTCGGGCAGCCAGATCTGGCCGTCGAGCATCGCCTTCGAGATCTTCCTGGCGCGCTCCCACATCTCGGGCTCGCGGATCACGTCGGGATTGTTGTCGCAGGCGAAGGTGAACTGGCAGGCGAGGTGGCGGTACTTGTTCTGATAGACCACCCCGCAGACGGTGTCCGGATATTTACCGGAGAACACGCGGTTCATCACCACCTGCGCGACCGCGATCTGGCCGCGCACGGCTTCGCCGCGGGATTCGAAATAGACCGCCTCGGCAAGGCACTTTTCCGACTTCGCGCGCGACTTGTCGTCGAGCGCCAGACGTTCGGCCGGCGATTTGGCGCGCTGGTTGTCGGCGTTGACTTCGCCCTTGGGCGCGACGCTTTCGCCGCTTTCGATCGCGGCCGCGACGTCCTCGTTCGCCGGCGACAACGAGGCCAGCTTCATGTCGGGATCGGGCGTCACGATCAATGGCTCGGCGCCGGGCTGCCAGCTCTCGATGCTCTCGACATTGCCGCCGATCGAGGAGCTGCCGAAGAACAGGTTCGAGGTCTTCACGCTGAAGGAGTCACGCGGAGGGGCCAGGACCGCCGCCTGCTTCAGCGCGTTGAGCGGCTGCGCGGCAAAGGACAGCGCGACGTCGTCGGCCTTCGGATTGGCATATTGCTGCAACGGCGGTGCGCGCATCGCTTCCTGAAGCTCGGGATCGAGCGCTGCTGCGGATTCCGGCGACATCGCCTGCGGCTGCGCGGCAGGCAGCTGAACCGTTTTGGCGCCGAACACGGACGTGTTCGAGGTCGCGGGGTCTTCCTGCGCAGGCGCAGCGGCGGGCGCCGTCGTCTCAGGCGCTGGCGTCTGTGTCACGGTCGCGAGCCGATCGCCCTTCAGCGCGCGCTCGACCTTGGGGAAATCGGAGGCCTGGTAGCGCGCCGGCGCCTGCAGCAGGGGGTTACGCGAAATCGAACCGGTGACGTCGCGGCCATCGAGGCTTGCGAGGCGAACCATCGCGCTCTGCGGCACCGACGTTCCGATCGGGCGCGAGAAGCTATAAGTGGCGAGCTGAATGGACGAGGCTGCAGAGAACACCTGCTTCTGCCAGCGCTCGGCAACGCCGGGTTGACGCGCCAGCAGCGAGCCAATGTCCTGATATCCGATCTCTCTCGGCATCAATGCGAAGATGCAGAGACCGAGTCCGAAGGATGCGAACCGCGCACCCTTCGGATGGTTACGCAACACAAACATCGATACGCTCACGCTACGCTTACGCCAGTTTCCGATCGAACCCAGTACATCCGTGCAATTCGATCTTTTTCGTGAGTATCTAATTTAGGTTGCCGGGGCGTTAATCCGCGTTGCGCGCGAAGCACACTCAAGCGATGTCAGGTGTTTTCACGGGGCGATGTCGCGCGTTGGTAAATGCGGGCCCACCTGAAGCAGTAAACATCTGGTCAACGCGAATGGTGAAGGAACTCTTGCTGATCATTCTTGCGCGTTCGTATCATTACGGGACTCGCGCGGTTCGATCAGAGCGCAGCGCATGTGTGGAAGCAGATAGCTGTAATTTACCGTCACCCTGAGGTGGCCGCTTCTTCAGCGGCCCTCGAAGGGCGACGGCCCGGCTGCATCTCGGCCGATTCATCCTTCGAGGCTCCCGGCGCGGCGCTGTGCACCGCGCCGCTCGCACCTCAGGATGACGGAGCAACAGCTGCGCGAACTCAACAACCGCGTAGTCGCCTCAAATGAAAAGAGGCGGGCGCTGGCCCCGCCTCTCTCAAATCGTGCCTTCGTCTTACGCCTGGCTCGCAACCGCCTTGCCGAGTGCGGCCTGCGCCGCGGCAAGCCGTGCGATCGGCACGCGATAGGGCGAGCACGACACATAGTCGAGGCCGACATTGTGGCAGAAGGCGACCGAGGCGGGATCGCCGCCGTGCTCGCCGCAGATGCCCATCTTCAGCTTCGGACGCGTCTTGCGACCGCGCGCGACGCCGATCTTGACGAGCTCACCGACGCCTTCCTGGTCGAGCGAGATGAAGGGGTCGATCGAGAGGATGCCCTTCGCCACGTAGGGACCGAGGAAGCTCGCCGCGTCGTCGCGGCTGATGCCGTAGGTCGTCTGCGTCAAATCGTTGGTGCCGAACGAGAAGAACTCGGCGCTCTCGGCGATCTCCTCGGCGAGCAGACATGCGCGCGGCAGCTCGATCATGGTGCCGACCTGATAGGCGATCTTGGTGTTGGTCTCGCGCATCACCGACTTTGCGGTGGCGTCGATGCGCGCCTTGACGAGATCGAGCTCCATCTTGGTCGCGATCAGCGGCACCATCACTTCCAGGCCGACGGCCTTGCCGGTGCGCTTCTCGGCTTCGACTGCCGCCTCGAAGATCGCGCGTGCCTGCATCTCGGCGATCTCAGGGTAGGCGATCGCGATGCGGCAGCCGCGGAAGCCGAGCATCGGATTGAACTCCGACAGCTCGCGCGCGCGGTCGGCCAGACGCCGCGGATCGGTGTTCATGGCACGCGCCACTTCCTCGACCTCGGCGTGGGTGTGCGGCAGGAATTCATGGAGGGGAGGATCCAGAAGCCGGATCGTGACGGGCAGGCCCTTCATGATCTCGAACAGCTCGACGAAATCGGCGCGCTGCATCGGCAGCAACTTGGCAAGCGCTGCACGGCGCGACTGCTCGTCCTCGGAGAGGATCATCTCGCGCACCGTGCGGATGCGGGTCTCCTCGAAGAACATGTGCTCGGTGCGGCAGAGGCCGATGCCTTCCGCGCCGAACTTGATCGCGGTGCGCGCGTCCTCCGGCGTATCGCCGTTGACGCGGACGCCGATCTTGCGGACCTGGTCGGCCCAGTTCATCAGCGTGCCGAACTCGCCCGACAGTTCCGGCTCGATCATAGGCATGCGGCCGGCCAGCACCTGGCCGAGCGAGCCGTCGATGGTAATGACATCGCCGGCCTTGAAGCTGCGCGAGCCGATGCTCATGGTGCCGCGGCCGTAATCGACGCGGATGGTGCCGCAGCCGGAGACGCAGGGCTTGCCCATGCCGCGCGCGACGACAGCGGCGTGCGAGGTCATGCCGCCGCGGGTGGTCAAGATGCCTTCGGCGGCATGCATGCCGTGGATGTCTTCGGGGCTGGTCTCGATGCGGACCAGAATGACCTTGCGTCCGTCGCCCTGCAGCTTGGCCGCTTCGTCCGACGAGAACACGATCTCTCCGGAGGCAGCTCCCGGCGAGGCCGGCAGGCCGGTCGCGATCACGTCGCGCTTGGCATTGGGATCGATGGTCGGATGCAGCAGCTGGTCCAGCGAAGCGGGGTCGATCCGCATCACCGCTTCCTTCTTGCTGATCAGGCCCTCATTGGCGAGCTCGACCGCGATGCGCAGCGCCGCCTTCGCGGTGCGCTTGCCGCCGCGGGTCTGCAGCATCCACAGCTTGCCCTGCTCGACCGTGAACTCCATGTCCTGCATGTCGCGGTAGTGCTTCTCGAGCTGCGTGTAGATCCGCGTCAGCTCCTTGAAGGCCTCCGGCATCGCCGCTTCCATCGACGCCTTGTCGGAGCCCGACTCTTTCCGCGCCTCTTCGGTGATGTCCTGCGGCGTGCGGATGCCCGCCACCACGTCCTCGCCCTGCGCGTTGATCAGGAACTCGCCGTAGAGTTTGCTCTCGCCGGTCGAGGGGTTGCGGGTGAAGGCAACGCCGGTCGCCGAGGTCTCGCCCATGTTGCCGAACACCATGGCCTGCACATTGACGGCCGTGCCCCAGGATTCCGGAATGTCGTGCAGCTTGCGGTAGGTCACCGCGCGCGCGTTCATCCATGACGAAAACACCGCGC
The DNA here is from genome assembly GCF_018129685.1 of Bradyrhizobium manausense. Taxonomy (GTDB): domain Bacteria; phylum Pseudomonadota; class Alphaproteobacteria; order Rhizobiales; family Xanthobacteraceae; genus Bradyrhizobium; species Bradyrhizobium manausense_D. The sequence continues at coordinate 72,220 of NZ_JAFCLG010000021.1, read as the reverse complement.
CGACCGCGCCCCAGAGCTGGTCGTGCGGATCCTGCGGGAAATCCTTGCCGGTCTCGCGCGCAACCGCATCCTTGTACTTGCCGACCAGACCGACCCAGTCCTCGGCGGAGAGGTCGGTGTCGAGCGTATAGCCCTGGCTGTCCTTGAAGGTGTCGAGGATCTCCTCGAAGTGATGATGCTCGAAGCCTAGCACCACGTCGGAATACATGGTGATGAAGCGGCGATAGCTATCATAGGCGAAACGGCGGTCGCCCGAGAGCTCCGCCAGCGCTTCCACGGTCTGGTCGTTGAGGCCGAGATTGAGCACGGTGTCCATCATGCCCGGCATCGAGGCGCGCGCGCCGGAGCGGACCGAGACGAGCAGCGGGTTCCTGGTGTCGCCGAAGATCTTGCCGGTCAACTTGCCGACATGGTCCAGCGCCTTCTCGACCTGCGACTGCAGTTCCTTCGGGTAGGTTTTGTCGTGGGCGTAGAAATAGGTGCAGACCGAGGTCGGGATGGTGAAGCCCGGAGGCACCGGCAGGCCGAGATTGGCCATCTCCGCGAGGTTGGCGCCCTTGCCGCCGAGCAGGTCGCGCATTTCCGAGCGGCCCTCGGCTTTGCCGTCGCCGAACGTGAAGACCCACTTGTTGGCCGGGATCTTGGCAGGTGCACTCTTGGCAGGTGCACTCTTGGCAGGTGCACTCTTGGCCGGAGCCGCCTTCACCGCGCCCTTGGCTGCGACCTTCGGCGCGGCCTGTTTGGTCGCCGCCTTTGCTGCGGGCTTGGCAACCGGCTTCGGGGCGCTTTTGGCAAGCGCCTTGCGGGCCGCCGGCGCGGCCTTCGCCTTGGCGGAAGGCTTTGATTTCGCTGGGAGTTTCTTAGGCTTCGAGGCGGCTTTGGCCATAGCTTGCACACAACCTGCGAGAGGAAAGGGAAATCGCGCGCCTTACACCACTTTGAGCAGGCCCGCGCAAGTCGAAGAGTTCCGGAAAATGAAGGCCTAGAGATGGAGCCACTTCAGCAAACCGAGCCCGATCGCACCATTGAGGATGAGAAAAATCGCCACGATGAAGTTGAGCAGGCGAGGCATGATCAGGATGAGCACGCCCGCAAGCAGTGACAGCAGCGGCGAGATATGGGCGACGGTGAGGTGCATGAATTATCTTTCGTGACGTGAGGCGAATCGCGGGCGGATCATAGCGGACGTGGTTCCGCGGGTAGAGACTCGTCAGCGGCGCGCGAGTTCCCGGCTTCGCGAAAACTGCCCGAAATTGCCGCGTATGCGGCGAGGCTTTTTCGGAACATCGCGCGAGCCGCAGCATTGGCAACCGGTCGCGCCCATGGCGCCGGCTGAAATCATTTCGAAGGAGTTGCCTATGCGGAACAGGATTCTCGCTCTCGCTGCGCTTGGCTTCGCGCTGGGCGCGCCGATCGCGGCGCAGGCGCAAACCGGGATCACGGTGGGACGCGCGCCCGTGGTGGTCGATGAAGGCCCGACTATCACAGTCGAGCAGCGGCCGGCGTTCCGTGACTATGTCGTCGAACAACGTGTGCCGGCCTTCAGCATTCCCGATCGGGTCGTGGTCGGCACCACCTTACCCGAAACCGGCATTACCTATTATGACGTGCCGCAACGTTTCGGCGCGACCACCTATCGCTACACCGTCGTGAACGGCGAGACCGTGCTGGTCGAGCCGCACTCGCGACGCATCGTCGAGGTGATGGACTAAAGCGCGATGAGAAAAGGGTTGAATCGTCATCGCGCTTTAGCTCTGATCTTTTCGGAAAACCGCTTCACACTTTTCCGGATCATGCTCAAGCGCCGCTCGACGACGAGAGCCGTTCAACTCGGTGTCCGGCGCGTCACATCAATCAGGCTGACGCGAGCAATGTCATCGGACATCAGGCCCCGCCCGGTCTTCCCCCCGCCGGGCGGGGCATTTTTGTGCCCCATCCACAGCCGTCATTCCGGGACACGCCGAAGGCGTGGGCCCGGAATCCATACTCACGATCGTGGTTATGGATTCCGGGCTCGCGCTTCGCGCGCCCCGGAATGACAGCAATATTTGCTGCTCGACCGCGCGCCTCAATCCTGGATCTTCGAGAAATCCGCCACCGCACGCGTGGCACTGCGGATCTCGTTCAGGAGCTTCAAGCGGTTCTCGCGCACCTTCGCATCATCGTCGTTGACGCGCACTTTTTCAAAGAACGCATCGACCGGCGGACGCAGCTTGGCCATCGCGCTCATCGCGGCGGCGAAGTCCTCCTTGGCGACGGCAGCACTCGCCTCCGCGCTGACCTCGCCGATCGCCTTTGCCAGCGCCTTTTCCTCATCGAGACTGTAGAGCGCCGCATCCGGCGCGCCGTCGAAGCTGCGCTTGTCCTTCTTCTCCTCGATGCCAAGGATGTTGCTCGCGCGCTTGATGCCGGCGAGCAGGTTCTTGCCGTCGTCGCTCTCGAGGAATTTTCCGAGCGCCTCGACGCGGCGGACGATCATCAGGAGATCGTCCTGGCCGCCGAGCGCGAACACGGCATCGACGAGATCATGACGCGCGCCTTGCTCGCGGAGCTGGACCTTGAGACGATCGGCGAAGAATGCGAGGAGATCGCTCGGGATCTTGTCCCCATCCGCAGGCTGCACCGACAAACCGGCGAGCGCGGACGCGGCCACCGTCATGAGCGAAAGCCGCAGCGTATTGTCCGCGATCAGCCGGATCACGCCCAGCGCCGCGCGACGCAGCGCATATGGGTCCTTGCTTCCCGTCGGTTTCTCGTCGATGGCCCAGAAGCCAATCAACGTGTCGAGTTTGTCGGCAAGCGCCACCGCGACGCTGACCGGATCGGTCGGCACGCGATCGGTCGGACCTTGCGGCTTGTAGTGCTCCTCGCAAGCCGCGGCGACGGAAGCATCCTCGCCCTGGGCAAGCGCATAGTACTTACCCATCAGCCCCTGCACCTCGGGGAATTCGCCGACGACTTCGGTCAGCAAGTCCGCCTTGGCCAGATGCGCGGCACGCGTCGCCTTGGCGACATCGGCGCCGACCAGCGGCGCGATCTCCGCGGCGAGGCGCTCGATCCGCTTGATGCGCTCAGCCTGCGTGCCGAGCTTCTCGTGGAACACGATCTGGTCGAACTTCGGCAGCCGATCCTCGAGCCTGGTCTTGAGGTCAGTCTCGTAAAAAAACTTCGCATCGCTCAGCCGCGCGCGGATCACGCGCTCGTTGCCGCCGATGATGGTCTTGCCACCATCGGTGGCCTCGATGTTGGCGACCAGGATGAACTTGCTCGCGAGCTTGCCCGTCTTGGGGTCGCGCACCACGAAGCATTTCTGGTTGTTGCGGATGGTGGCGCGGATCACCTCATCCGGAGTCTTCAAGAACTCTTGCTCGAACGAGCCCATCAGCACCACCGGCCATTCGACGAGGCCTGAGACCTCGTCGAGCAGGTTCTGGTCCTCGACCAATTCAAACCCTTGCGCAAACGCCAGCTGCTTGGCGTCGGTGAGGATTGCATCCTTGCGCCGCTCGGGGTCGAGCACGACCTTCGCGTCCAGGAGCTTGGCCTCGTAATCCTCGAAGCGGCGGACAGAAATCGCTGACGGCGCCATGAAGCGATGGCCGTAGGTGGTCTGGCCGCTCTCGATGCCATCGACCTGGAACTTCACGATATCGGGCTCTTCGGTCTCGAGGCCGAAGGTCGCGGTGATCGCGTGCAGCGGACGCACCCAGCTCAGCGAGCCGGGCTTGGCCGAAAGGGCGCCCCAGCGCATCGATTTCGGCCAGGGGAAGGTGCGGATGATGACGGGCAGGATTTCCGCGAGCACGTCGATCGCGTCGCGTCCGGCCTTCTCGATCAAACCGATGTAGAAATCACCCTTGGGGTCGCGCTGGATCTTGGCTTCATCGAGCGACTTCAGGCCTGTCGCCTTCAGAAAGCCCTGCACGGCCGCATCGGGGGCGCCGACTTTCGGTCCGCGGCGCTCGGTCTTCAGGTCAGGCTGGCGCGCGGGGATGCCATGCACGGTGAGCGCGAGGCGGCGCGGCGTCGCAAAGGCTTTCGCGCCTTCGTAGACGAGACCTTCGGCGACGAGCTTCTCGGTGACAAGACGACGCAGATCGTCGGCCGCCTTGGCCTGCATGCGCGCGGGAATTTCTTCGGAGAACAGCTCCAGCAAAAGATCGGGCATCAGGCCGCTCCGCCCGCTTCAGTGTGGATCCAGGCCTCGCCGCAGGCTTTTGCAAGTTCGCGCACGCGAAGAATGTAGCTCTGCCGCTCGGTCACCGAGATCACGCCGCGCGCATCGAGCAGGTTGAAGACATGGCTCGCCTTGATGCACTGGTCATAGGCCGGCAGCGCCATCAGGTGCTCTTTGCGATTGCCCTCGCGCCAACCGGACTCGAGATATTTCCGGCAGGCCGCTTCAGCCATCTTGAACTGCTCGAACAGCATCGCGGTGTCGGCAATTTCGAAATTGTGCCGCGAATATTCCCGCTCGGCCTGGAGGAAGACGTCGCCATAGGTGACCTTGGCATCACCCTCGCGGCCGTTGAAATTGAGGTCGTAGACGCGGTCGACGCCCTGCACATACATCGCGAGGCGCTCGAGCCCGTAGGTGAGCTCGCCGGCGACCGGCGCGCATTCGAAGCCGGCGACCTGCTGGAAGTAGGTGAACTGGCTGACTTCCATGCCGTCGCACCAGCACTCCCAGCCAAGGCCCCAGGCACCCAGCGTCGGGCTTTCCCAATCGTCCTCGACGAAGCGGATGTCGTGCACGGCGGAATCGATGCCGATCGCGGCGAGCGACTTCAGGTACAGCTCCTGAAGGTTCGGCGGCGACGGCTTCATGATCACCTGGAACTGGTAATAGTGCTGCATCCGGTTCGGGTTCTCGCCGTAGCGGCCATCCTTGGGCCGGCGCGAGGGCTGCACATAGGCCGCGTTCCAGGGTTTGGGCCCGAGCGCGCGCAAGGTGGTGGCCGGATGGAAGGTCCCCGCGCCCATCTCCATGTCGTAGGGCTGCAGGATCACGCAGCCCTGCTCGGCCCAGAACCGCTGGAGCGCGAGGATGAAGCCCTGGAACGAGCGTTCCGGGCGCATATGGGCGGGCAATGAGGCGTCCATCGTCAGATCAGGCTCTCGCGGGGGGTTTTGAATCGCGCGGGACCGTATCGACGGCGGGGAAGGGAATCAAGGCAAAGGGACGGATTCGGGCCATTCCGGCACGATGCCGCACGGTGGGCAAAGGCGCCCTTGCGCCGTGCCCACCATCTTTCGTCAACCGCGACCGAAAACGGTGGGCACGCCTCCGGTGCGCTTTCGCGCCCCGCCGGCTTTGCCCACCCTACGGCAGCTGTGTGAAATTGAAGAACTAACCCGGCCTATAAGCCCCGGTGACGGGGTCCCGCTTCAACGTCCGAATTTCCCCGGCGTGAGCGGCTTCGGCGACGCGCGAGAGGCGCATCTCCTCCAGCTCCTCATTGATCCTGATGGCGGTCTTGTAGGCCCAGCGGACCACGGCAAGCCCACCTAGCACGCCCGCAAATGCAACGAACGGCGGCATCGGTCGATCCTTGTTCAATGCTCAGCCCCCACGCGCATATTCGCGCAGTCCGGGCCGCGCCGCAATCGGCCCGGCTTCAAGTTCCCCTGGACCAAATGGCGCGGGAGGGCCTCCGCCTAGAACCCGAATTTCGCCCAAATCGCCCGCGTCTCGACTGCCGAGATGAGCTCGTCCGGCAGCCCGACCATTGATTCCATGGCCGAAAGCTGGCCCGCGCCGGGCGATTTCCGCCCCAGCAGGCCGGACAGCAGCCCGGCCGGCTGCGCGATCACGGGGGTGAGAACCTTCTCGCCATAGCGGGCACGAAGAGTTGAGCGGATATCGCCGATGCCGTCGGCGAGCCCAAGTTCGACCGAGGTCTCGCCAGCCCAGTACTCGCCGGTGAACAAGGTGTCGTCGGCGCCCTTCAGCCTGGTACCGCGGCTCTCCTTCACCAGGGCGATGAAGATCTGGTGGATCTCGCGCTGAAGCGCCTTGAGCCTGGCGACGTCGTCGGGGTTTTCGGGGAGGAACGGATCAAGCATCGCCTTGTGCGCGCCCGCCGTGTAGAGCCGCCGCTCGATGCCGAGCCGCTTGATCGCCTCCTGGAAACCGAAGCTACCGCCGACCACGCCGATCGAGCCGAGGATCGAGGACGGATCGCAAAAAATCTCGTCGCCGGCGCAGGCAATCATGTAGCCGCCGGAGGCCGCGACGTCCTCGACGAACACCAGCACCGGCAACTTCTTCTCCGCCGCAAGCTGCTTGATGCGCAAGTAGATCTGCCGCGACTGGACGGGTGAGCCGCCGGGCGAATTGATCACCAGCGCGACCGCCTTGGCGTTGCGGACCGAAAAGGCCCGCTCCAGCACGCGGGCGACGCCCGCGAGCGTCATGCCCGGGCGCAGCGGCGTCACCGCGCCGATGACGCCCGATAGGCGCACCACCGGCACCACGGTCGTGCCCGGGCGGAAGCGCGCCGGCAGATATTGCATGAGCTTGTCGGCCAAGCCGGAACTCGCGCGATCGTTCAATTGTTCGGCCATGCCGTTACTCCTGATTAACCAATTCTTATCACGCGACTGTCATTGCTGGTGCCTGGAACGTGTTTTGCAGAATCCTCGCTGGGAAGCTGCAATGAGGCAGCGGAGAAAATGCCATGAAGATCTATCTGCTGTTGATGCTGATCGGCGCGCTCTTCACTGCGATTCGCTTTACATCCCAGCCCGAACAGCGGTCGGAATCGCTTCCGCAGTAAGCCGTCACGGCTCTGCCAGCGGCAGGACCGCCCTCCCCTCCAGAATATTCCGCACCTCTTTTTTAGGCAGACGTGACCCGTCATTGAGCATGAGGCCCGGCAACAAGCGCAGCGGCGCTCGGCCACCTTTAACGGCACGCACCAGAACACGGATCGCAGGTTTTTCTGCATCGCCATGAATGGGCAGCACCGACAGGCTGCCGAAACCGCGTGACAGCGCTGCCAAAACCTCCGCCAATCCATCCGCGCGCCAGATCAAGGTCAACACACCGTTCGATCGGAGGATGCGCCGCGCTGCATGCACCCACGCATGCAGCGTCTCTTCCGTTGCAACATGCGCGGCCTGACGCGCCTGGTCCGGCGAGCCGCGGTGTCGCGAGGGATCATTGAAGGGCGGGTTCATCAACAAGCGGTCCGCGCTGTCAGGCATGAGCCCATGGGCCGCAAAGACCCGCGGGTCCGCCGTCACGTCGAGCACGATCACATCAGCGTCAATTGCGTTCGCGGCAGCATTGACGCGTGCGAGCTCGGCCAGTTCCGGATTGATCTCGACAAGGCAAAGCTTGAGGCCAGCCACACGCCGGGCCAGCGCCAACCCAGCCGTGCCGACGCCAGTGCCGAGATCGACCACACGGTCGCCTTCGCGGGCCTCGGTCGCCGCCGCAAGCAGAATTGCATCGTGCCCGGCCCGGTGGCCGGATCGCTTCTGCTTCAGCAGCAGCTGGCCGCCGAGAAGGGCGTCCTCGGTGAGATCTGTGACGACGTCAATCATCGCCGCGCAGTTCGTGGCTGAGGCCGGCGTCGGTCAGGAGCTGGCGGGCCTCGATGGCATCGTCGTCATGGACCAGGATCCGCCGCGGCAGGACGCCGAGCGAGCCCTCAATGATGCTCATATTCTGGTCCAGCACCAGATGATGGATGTTGGCGCCGTCGAGCAACGCGCCGATCGCCGACACCAGCACGATATCGTTGGTCCGAACCAGTTCACGCAAAACGAGCCTCCTGCCTCAAACGGGTCAAAGCGGCAAATGTCAATGGTTCCACAGGCCTTGCCGCATCCCCGTCCAGTTTCTATTGTCTTTCCATCAGAATAGCCCCTCCGGGGCAAATATTGGAGACCGGCGTGGCCGTCATCGTACCTTTCGAAACCCCCGGCGCGTCGATCGAAGAGCTGGTTGCCCTTGTCGCCCCTGACATGGAGCGCGTCAACGCCACGATCCTGTCGCGGACCGGCTCGGACGTGACCATGATCCCCGAGGTTGCCAACCATCTGATCTCTTCCGGCGGCAAGCGGCTGCGGCCGATGCTGACGCTCGCCATGGCCAATCTCGCCGGCTATACCGGCGACGGCCACATCAAGCTCGCCGCGTCCGTCGAGTTCATGCACACCGCCACGCTCCTGCACGACGACGTCGTCGACGAGAGCGAGATGCGCCGCGGCAAGCTCTCCGCGCGTATGCTCTGGGGCAACGAGGCGAGCGTGCTGGTCGGCGACTTCCTGCTGGGACAGGCTTTCCGCATGATGGTCGAGGTCGGCTCGCTGCGCGCGCTCGACATCCTCTCGGCCGCCGCCGCCACCATCGCCGAAGGCGAGGTGATGCAGCTCGCCGCCGCCAAGAACACCGCGACCACCGAGGACGAATATCTCGCGGTGATCCGCGGCAAGACTGCCGAGCTGTTTGCGGCGGCCTGCGAGGTCGGTCCTGTCATCGCCAACCGCCCTAAGGCCGAGCAGACCGCCTGCCGCTCGGTCGGCATGAATCTCGGTATCGCCTTCCAGCTCGTCGATGACGTGCTCGACTATGGCGGCAAGAGCGCAAAGCTCGGCAAGAACACCGGCGACGATTTCCGCGAGGGCAAGATCACCCTGCCGGTGGTGCTCGCCTTCCGCCGCGGCAACGACACCGAGCGCGCGTTCTGGATCAAGGCGCTCGAGCGCGGCGAGATCGGCGACAGCGATCTCGATCATGCCATCGGCCTGATGAACAAGCACCGCGCGCTCGAGGACACGCTGAGCCGCGCCCAGCACTACGGCGCCATGGCGGTGGACGCGCTGGCGCTGTTCCCGCCCTCGCCGATGAAGAGCGCGCTGGAGCAGGTGGTGGCGTTCTGCCTGGCACGGTCGCATTAGTTTTATCGCGTACTGCGGCAACATCAGTGTCGTCCCGGCGAAGGCCGGGAGCCATACCGCGTGATCCATCGGTGACCGCGGATGCGCGTATCGCGCGAAGACATCTTCACCACTAGTCTTCGTCAAGCTACTTGCTGTGGTTATGGGTCCCGGCCTTCGCCGGGACGACGCCTGTGGGATAGCGTCACCACTGCATCAACACCGTCTTTGCGAGCGCAGCGAAGCAATCCAGAATCCTTCCGCGGAAACAGTCTGGATTGCTTCGCTGCGCTCGCAATGACGGAGCAAGGTGTTCACGGCGTCGTCCACAAACCAGCATTCGGACCCCAGCGACAGATTCGAGGTCTCGTGGTTCGCCCCACCCGCACCGTGAGGTCCAGTAACTTGCATTTTGCAAGCCACTCCCTTACCTTCCCTGCCATGCAGCCCAAATCCCCCTCGATCCAGGAATGCCCGGTCGGCCGCGCCGTGGAGACGGTCGGCGAATGGTGGAGCATCCTGATCCTGCGGGATGCGTTGCAGGGCTCGACGCGGTTTGACGAGTTCGAGCGCAATCTTGGCATCGCGCCGAACATCCTGTCGCGGCGCCTCGCCCATCTCTCCAACACCGGGATGTTCGTCCGCCGCCGCTATCAGCAGCGACCGCCGCGTTACGAATATGTGCTGACGGACAAGGCGCGGGATTTCTTTCCCGTCATCGCGGCCTTGCTCGCCTGGGGCAACAAGCACCTCGCGCCAAAGGGGGAATCCATCTTGCTGGCGAACCGGGACGATCGTCGGCCATTCGATCCGGTCCTGGTCGATGCGGCCGACAAGCAACCGATCACGCTCGCCAATGCGGTGGTGATCGCAGGGCCCCGCGCCAGCCGCTTGATGCGGCAGCGGCTGACCTCGCTCAAAGCCATGAACCCGGCCGTTGCGCCGGCCGGAGACTGACATGCGTCGTATCGTCGTGACGGGAATGGGCGCGGTGTCGCCGCTCGGCTGTGGTGTCGAGACTTCGTGGCGCCGGCTGCTTGCCGGCCAAAGTGGCTTGCGTCCTCTGCCCCAATGGTCGCAGGCGCTGCCCGCACGCATTGCCGGCCTCGTGCCCGACAAGGCCGACGATGCGGACGGTGGCTTCGATCCTGCCGACGCCGCCGCGCCAAAGGACCAGCGCAAGATGGACCGCTTCATCCTGTTCGCGCTGCTCGCGACTGCAGAGGCGATCGCGCAGGCGAAATGGACGCCGCAGGATGCGGCATCGCTGGAGCGGACCGCGACGATCATCGGCTCCGGCGTCGGCGGCTTTCCGGCGATGGCGGAAGCGGTGCGCATCACCGAACAGCGTGGCCCGCGCCGGCTGTCGCCGTTCACGATCCCCTCGTTCCTTGCCAATCTCGCCGCCGGCCACGTCTCGATCAAATACGGCTACAAGGGCGCGCTGGGCACGCCGGTCACCGCATGCGCCGCCGGCGTTCAGGCGATCGGCGATGCCGCACGCATGATCCGCGCTGGCGAGGCCGATGTCGCGATCTGCGGCGGCGCGGAAGCCTGCATCGACATCGTCAGCCTCGGCGGCTTCGCCGCTGCCCGCGCGCTGTCGAGCGGCTTCAACGACGAACCGGCACGCGCCTCGCGCCCGTTCGATCGCGATCGCGACGGCTTTGTCATGGGCGAAGGCGCCGGCATCCTGGTGATCGAGGAGCTGGAGCATGCGCTCGCGCGCGGCGCCTCACCGATGGCGGAGATCATTGGATATGGCACCACGGCCGATGCCTATCACATGACGTCGGGGCCGCCGGATGGCGACGGCGCCCGTCGCGCCATGGAGATCGCACTCCAGCAGGCGAAACTTGCGCCCGCAGATCTGCAGCACCTCAACGCACATGCGACCTCGACGCCGGCCGGTGACGAGAGCGAGCTCGGCGCGATCGGCGCGCTGTTCGGCCGCAACAAGTCCATCGCGGTAAGCGCAACCAAATCAGCCACGGGCCATCTGCTCGGCGCGGCCGGCGGCCTCGAGGCGATCTTCACCGTGCTCGCCTTGCGCGACCAGATCGCACCGCCGACGCTCAATTTCGAAACCCCCGATCCTGCCGCTGACGGCATCGACATCGTCGCTGGAAGCGCGCGGCCCATGCCGATGCAGAACGCCATCTCCAACGGCTTTGGCTTCGGCGGCGTGAACGCCAGCGCGATCTTCCGCCGCATGGGCTAGGCGACTGGCCTTGCAATCGCGCAGGGGCTCGGTCCGTGGGCCGATGTCTGGCGACGGAACGATTCCGAAGCGAGCGTGAGCGATTGCTTGTCGAATGGCCGGCAGCAGGCTAGTTCAAGGCATCTGCCGTCAGTCCTGGGGATCGCGACCTGATGCTCGTCCCACAAAGCCGCTTCTATCAATCTCACGGCCTGCAGCTGCATTACGCCGATTGGGGCAATGCGGACGCGGCGCCTCTCATCCTGGTCCATGGCGGCCGCGATCATTGCCGGAGCTGGGACGCCATCGCGCGATCGCTGCAACCGCATTTTCATGTGATCGCGCCCGACCTGCGCGGCCACGGCGATTCCGACTGGACCCGAGGCGGCAGCTACGCACTGACCGAATATGTCTACGATCTCGCCCAGCTCGTTCGCAGCGTCGCGGCGTCTCACGTGACGCTCATCGGCCATTCGATGGGCGGCATGGTGAGCCTGATCTTTTCGGGGGCGTTCCCCGAACTGGTCTCGAAGCTCGTCGTGCTCGACGGCGTGACGATGCTGCCGGATTCACCGAAGCCCCCAGTGCACGAGCGCATCAGCAGATGGGTCGGCCAGCTCGACAGGCTGCACGACCGCACGCCGCGCCGCTATGCGACCCTCGAGGATGCGGCTGCGCAGATGGTGCTTCACAACAAGCGTCTCAACCGCGAGCTCGCGTTACATCTTGCAACGCATGGCGCGCGGCAGAATGAGGACGGCACCTATAGCTGGAAGTTCGATCCCTACCAGCGCGCCTCCGCACCGCACCGGCTCTGGCCGGACGACCACGTCGCGCTGTGGTCGCGTATTGCGTGTCCGACACTGCTGCTCAACGCCGGGGAAAGCTTTCTCGCGGGTGCCCGGTCGGCAGGCCTGGAGCGCTATTTCCAGCAGGCGCGCATCGAAACCATCGCCGGCGCCGGGCACTGGCTGCAGCACGACAAGCCGGAGGAAGTGCTGAGCGAGATCCGGAAGTTTTTGGGGCTGGCGGACGGCGCGAATTAGTTTTGCAGCCGTAGGGTGGGCAAAGCGAAGCGTGCCCACCATCTGTCGCTATCATTGATGGATCGTGGGCACGGCGCTACGCGCCTTTGCCCACCCTACCGCAGTGTTGGCTAGCTCAGCGTCCCCGCATGCACCCACCAGCCGGGATGGTCGCGACGGATCTTGTCGGCGGCGGCGTGCGCGTCTGTTGCCGCGCCATAGATCGCAAAGCATGTCGCGCCCGAGCCGGACATCCGCGCCAGCTTGACGCCGGCCGAAGAGCGCAAAGCTTCCAGCACGTCACCGATCACTGGCTCGATCCGCAGCGCGGGAGCCTCAAGGTCGTTGGCAACGGTTTCGAGAACCTCGACCCAGTCGGCGATCGACCCGCCCGCCTCCGGCCAGGCCGGAGCCTCGAGCACGTCGGTCGCACCGACCAGAAGCTCGCCGTTGCGCAGGCCAAGCGCCTGGAACACGTCCTTGGTCGCGACCGGCACGCGCGGATTGACCATGACGCAGGGCATGCTCGGCAGCGCCAGCGGCAACAACTGTTCGCCGACGCCCGTCATGTCGCAGGCGCGCGAGAGCAGGCACACCGGCACATCGGCGCCGGTCGCAAGCGCGACTTTCTGCAGTCTGGTATCGTCAAGCGACAGATCGTTGAGACGCGCCAGCAGGCGCAGCGCCGCCGCGGCGTCGGCCGAGCCGCCGCCGATACCAGCCGCGACCGGCAAAACCTTGTCGAGCGCGAAGGCGCCCAGCTTCAAATTCGGTACCGCTTCGGCCAGCAGCTTCGCTGCCTTGAACACGAGATTGTCCGACATCTCGCCGCAAGCCGCCGCGAGTGGCCCCGTGGTCGCAAGCCTGAGCTCGCCACCCGGCTCCAGCGTGAGCCGGTCGGCACAATCGGCAAATGCAACCACGCTTTCGAGATCATGATAGCCATCGGCGCGACGGCCGATCACGCGAAGGCTCAGATTGACCTTCGCGCGCCCTTCTTCAATCAACGCCGGCATCGGCAATACGCCCCCAGTTACGCAGCCTAGCCGCCCTTGTCGTCGTCTTTCTTCTTATCCGCCTGCGCGGCCGAAGCGTTCGAGTTGTCGTCGGTCATGCCGTTGGCGATCTTGGCTTCGATCTTCGGCAGATCGTCCGGCTCGGGCTTGAGATCGCGGGCATGGGCCCACTGGAACTTGGCTTCCAGCGTGCGACCGACGCGCCAATAGGCGTCGCCGAGATGGTCGTTGATGGTGGGATCCTCGGGCTTCAGGTCGATCGCGCGCTCGAGGTTCTTGACCGCCTCTTCGTAATTGCCGATGCGGTAATAGGCCCAGCCGAGGGAGTCGACGATGTAGCCGTCGTCGGGACGCTGCTCGACGGCGCGCTTGATCATCTTCATGCCTTCGTCGAGGTTCACGCCCTGGTCGATCCAGGAATAGCCGAGATAGTTCAGGACATGCGGCTGGTCGGGCTGCAGCTCGAGCGCCTTCTTCATGTCGGCTTCGGCCTTGCCCCACTGCTTGGAGCGCTCCTCGCAGATGCCGCGGTAATAGTACCAGACGCTGTTGGCCTTGTCGTTGCCTGCGGGCAGCACGTTGATGCCTTGCGAATAGGTTGCACCGCAATCGGAGAACTTCTTGCGGCCGCGCTCGAGGTTGCCGAGCGCCATGATGGCTTCGATGTCCTTGGAATCTTCGGAAATCACGCCCTTGAGGATCTTGATCGCCTCGTCGCTGCGGTCGGCGGAATCCAGGTCAATGGCAAGCTGGATCTGCGCATTGCGCTTGAGGGGCGATGAAGACGGAACGCGCTCGTAGATCTTGATCGCCATCTGTGGCCGCTTCACCGATTCGTAGAGATCGGCGAGCGACAGCAAGGCCAGCGGGTGGCTGGGCTGCAAATAGAGCGCGAGCTGGAGATAGACCAGCGCAAGATCCTCGCCGCCGCGGCGGGTCAGCGTGGCACCGATGCCGTAGAGCGCCTCGGCCGCGCCGGCCTGCGCGGAATCGACCAGCGACGGCATCTTCTTGCCGGCCTTGGTCTCGCGCAGACCTTCCACGATTAGCGGATGGCGGGCGAGCTTCTTGTCGAAGGCTTCATAGATCGCGGTCGCCGAGGCCGCATCCTTGTTGCGCGACAGCCAGCGCGCATAGGCCTCGCTGACGCGCAGCATGGAATCGTCGAGCTTGTAGGCGCGCTCGAAGCGGACGCCCGCCTCCTTCTCCTTGCCGGCGTTCTCGAGAATCATGCCGGCGTGCAGATCCTTGAACAGCGGATACCATTCCGGGCCCGCCAGCTTGTCGATGGTCGCAACTGCGCCCTTGGCATCGCCTGCACCATAGGCGGCCCAGCCGGACAGCAACGTAGCGACGAGATCGGTGATCGGGCCGCGGATCGACTGGTTGATGTTGCTCTGCGCGCTCGGATATTTCTTCAGCTTCAGGTCATGGACGCCGACGACGAGGCGCGCGACGCGGTTGGTCTTGTCGATGGTGAGGATGCGCTCGGCGAGCTTGACCGCCTCCTCTATGTCACCATCGTCGACGGAGGAAATGAAGGCGCGATCGAGCAGCTCGTTGTTCTTGGGATCGGTCCGCAGCGCGGAGCGGTAGAAGGCGGCGGCGGAGGTCGCGTCGCGCTCGACGCTGGCGTGGCGGGCGGCGAGATAGCTGCCGGCGGTGGTGAGCGACTTCAGATCGTTTCGGGTCGGATATTGCGCCGCCGTGTCGGCCGGATGGTCCGGCGTCTGCGCCAGGACCGCGCCGGGGACCGCCACGATCGCAGAGCCGGCAAGGGCGATGGCAGCAGCAGTCCAGCAGTTAAAACGATTTGAAAACATCAGGGCTCGCCTTGAGTTGGTAGTGCCTGGGTTCGAAGCAAAAGGCCGTCTCGCACGCGAACGCGGCCGGCGACATGGACCCGGAACCGTCAGGTCCGGACAATGCCGCTTTTGGCGCTTCGCCGCAAGGATTCGGACCGGGCGTTCCGCTCCGCACGCCTCAAATCGGCCAAGTAAGCGTTCACGAGAGCCCCAAGACCCCGCTACTATGGCCTTATCGTGACCGGGGCTCCCCGTGGCGCTCCCAGGGGTACCTGTTGTGCTCCCGGCCTCACGCGAACGTGCGCACCATCACCCTGCAGGCCGGTTTGGCCTTCCGGCGCGCCCTTACATCGCCTCGTAGTTCGGTCCGCCGCCGCCCTCCGGGGGAACCCAGGTGATGTTGCCGTTGGGGTCCTTCACGTCGCAGGTTTTGCAGTGGACGCAGTTTTGGGCGTTGATCTGGTAGCGCGGAGCGGAACCTTCCTCCACCCATTCATAGACACCGGCCGGGCAATAGCGGTTCGACGGCCCCGCGAAGACGTCATGCTCCGAGGTCCTTTGCAGGTTCATGTCGGCCACCTTGAGATGGACTGGCTGATCCTCCTCATGATTGGTGTTGGACAGGAACACCGAGGACAGCTTGTCGAACGAGATCTTGCCGTCCGGCTTCGGATAGTTCCTGGGCGCATGCTGCTTGGCCGGATCGAGCGTCGCGCGATCGGGCTTGGCATGCGACTGGGTGCCGAACAGGGAGGTCCCGAACAGCGTGTTGAACCACATGTCGAAGCCGCCGAGCGCGACGCCGAGCACCGTGCCGAACTTCGACCACAGCGGCTTGACGTTGCGGACCAGGAACAGATCCTTGCCGACCGACGAGGACCGCCAGGCATTCTCGTAGTCGATGACCTCGTCACCGGCGCGATCCGCCGCCAGCGCGGCGGCGACATGCTCGGCAGCCAACATGCCGGTGCCCATCGCATTGTGCACGCCCTTGATGCGCGGCACGTTGACGAAGCCAGCCGCACAGCCAACCAGCGCCCCGCCAGGGAAAGTCAGCTTCGGCACCGACTGGTAGCCGCCTTCGGTGATGGCGCGCGCGCCATAAGCGAGGCGCTTGGCGCCTTCGAAGGTGCCGCGGATCGACGGGTGCGTCTTGAAGCGCTGGAACTCGTCGAACGGCGACAGATATGGATCGTCATAGTTCAGATGCACGACGAAGCCGACGGAAACGAGATTGTCGTCGTAATGATAGAGGAACGAGCCGCCACCGGTCTTCAGGTCGAGCGGCCAGCCGAACGAATGCTGGATCAGGCCCTTCTGATGCTTGGCGGGATCGATCTGCCAGACTTCCTTCAGGCCGATGCCGAACTTCGGCGGCTCGCTCTTGGCATCGAGTGCGAACTTCGCGATGAGCTGCTTGGTCAGGCTGCCGCGCGCGCCTTCGGCGAACAGCGTGTATTTGCCGAGCAGCTCCATGCCGCGGGTGAAGGAATCCTTCGGCTTGCCGTCGCGGCCGATGCCCATGTCGCCGGTGGCGATGCCTTTCACCGCGCCCTTCTCGTCATAGAGCACTTCGGCGGCGGCAAAGCCTGGATAGATCTCGACGCCGAGCGCCTCGGCCCTGCGCGCCAGCCAGCGACAGACATTGCCGAGCGAGCCGATATAGCAGTGATGATTGTCCATCAGCGGCGGCATCAAGAAGTTCGGCAGCTTGATCGCGCCGCCGGCGGTCATCCAGTAGAAGCGGTCATCCTTGACCTTCGTCTTCAGCGGGCAATCCGAATCCTCGCGCCAGTCGGGAATCAGCTTGTCGAGTCCGGCCGGATCGATCACGGCGCCGGAGAGAATGTGCGCACCGACCTCGGAGCCCTTCTCCACCACGACGACGTTGAGATCGGCGTTGATCTGCTTCAGCCGGATCGCCGCAGCCAGGCCCGAGGGGCCTGCGCCGACGATGACGACGTCGAATTCCATGGATTCGCGCGGGGGAAGTTCTTCGGTGCTCATCTGATCTCAGCCCTTGAGACGGTTCCTTGTCGTTTGCGCCCCCTTGTTTCCGATTTTTCCGGGTAGGACAACCACGGAAATGCGTTCCGCTGGGATGCAAGGCGCCCTAAGATGAACTAATAGTCTGACTTTCCCAAATGATCCCAGAGCCCACGCCCACCGTCCGAGAGCTTCTCGCCTTCTATCTGGAGGCCGGCGTCGATTGCGCGCTCGCCGAGGAACCGGTCGACCGCCTGGCGGAATTAGACGCCCCGGCGCCGCGCGCCGCGCCGGTCGAGGCACCGCGGCCTGTCGCCGCGCCTGCGGTACTGCGCGGCGAAGCCGCGCCTGCGCCCGACGTCGCGATCGCTTCGGCGCGCGAGGCCGCGCGAACCGCGCCGACGCTCGAGGCGCTCCGTGAGCTGATGCAGAACTTCGAGGGCTGCGCGCTCAAGCACACCGCGACGCGGCTGGTGTTCGCCGATGGCAATCCGCAGGCGCGCATCATGTTCGTCGGGGAGGCGCCGGGCCGTGACGAGGACATCGAGGGACTGCCTTTCGTCGGACGCAGCGGCAAGCTGCTTGATCTGATGATAGGTGCCATAGGCCTCAATCGCACCACGGCCTACATCACCAACGTCATTCCCTGGCGGCCGCCCGGCAACCGCACGCCGACGCCGCAGGAGACGCAGATCTGCCTGCCCTTCATCCAGCGCCATATCGAACTGGTGAATCCCGACGTGCTGGTGACGCTCGGCAATCCCTCGACGCAGACACTGCTCTCGACCCGCGAGGGCATCATGCGCACGCGCGGACGCTGGTTCGAGTACGAGACCGGCCAGCGCACCATCCGCGCGCTGCCGACCTTCCACCCGGCCTATCTCTTGCGCTCGCCGTCCTACAAGCGGCTGGCCTGGCAGGATCTGCGGTCGATCGCGAAGGTGCTGGCGGGCTGACTCTGTCAGGTCTTGTCCGCTGCGCCCAACATGACCTGCGGAAGCGCATAGCGGTCCGCCAACAGGCGAGCCAGCCATTCCCTTTCGACCTCGCTCGCCTGCGATGCGAGTTCGACACGTTTGGCACCGATATCGACGGTCAACCGATTGCCCTCTTCCGTTTCGCGCAGGCGGAGCGATATGAGCTCCTGGCGACCGAACTCGGTGAGAAGCCGCTTCGCAAAAACCGAGCCCCAGTAGTTCTTTCTTTTCTGATATGAGTTCAGCTCTAGCGGCGGAATTCCGGTATCGTAGTCGATGGCACCACGCTTGAGCAGGAGCGTCTCGGGCACGGTGGGACGAAAGATCCGAAACGCGGTGTAGGCTGCCATCGCTCCGCCGACTGTCCAGCCGCCGAGCCAAAAAACCTCAAAAGCGTTGCCGTTTCCGGACAGCAGCTGCGTCAGCACCGATTTGAAGCCGAAAGCCCAGCCTCCCAGCCAGAACAGCAGGAACAGGCCGCCGAAGTATCGCGTCGGACTTCCCTTTGCCGGAATGATGATGACGGGGCCCTGGTCACCTCGCCTGATCGAGATCTCCGAGCCGGTCGGCGGATTGAAATCCATCACGAGCCCCCAATGCCTGCTGTGATCTAGCTTCCCTTCGGCCGCACGATGGCCCAGCCGATGCGGAGCAATTGCTGGCGTCCCGTCACCAGCCATTCGAAAGCGCGCGGCACTTCAGGCACGATGCCGGGGAAGCGCGCGAGGATGTCCGGCGGCGGCGTGCCGGCGGTGTCAGCGGCGCGCCAGACCACGACGCCGCCGCTCTCGCTGAATTTGGCCTGCGACATCCACGGCGTGCGTGCAGGATTGGCATCGATGAAGAGATGCGGCCGGCCGGAATGCAGCGCGATCAGGCTCGCAAGCTGGGTCTCGCCGGCGACGGCGCGCAGGCGATGGTTGGTGCGGCGGGCAAAGCTCTCGTCGAAGAAATCCGAGATCGCGTGCGCCGGCATCGAGGTCGCAATCTCGCCGGTGCCGGTCCAGGGCATGAACAGCACGGCCAGCACTACGCCGGCCGCAGGCGCCACGACAGAAGCGGCCCACACCGTGCGCAACATCCGCGCCCGGCGCATCGCAATGAGATCGCCAGCCACCACGACCATGGCAAGGCCCGACATCATCAGCACGACACCCGCGCCGCCAACGACAGAATCAAAACCGAACAGTCCGGAGATCAGGACGGCGCCGAGTGGCGGCACCAGCGCGAAGAAATAGACGAAGTTGCGCGCGAGCGATTCGACCGGCGGCCGGTAGATGATCGGCGCCTCTTCGCTCTTGCCGGCGAACAGCGGCGTATTGAGGAAAGTCAGTACGGGAACCGCGATCGCACCAAGCACGAGCCCGCCGAGCAGCCAGGCGGCGTGGATCGCGCGCGCGCCGAGGTCGGCTACTTGCGGCAAGGCCGGCAGCGCAATCGTCTCGGCCCGCATCAGCCAGACGGCATACGGCAGGGCCAGCACGGCGACGACTACAAGCGCAAACAGCGGATCGAGCGCACGCAAGGTCCGGCGGCCGCCGGCGGTCGAAAGCGCAAAGATCACGAGCAACGCGAGCAGGAAGATCGCAGCCGGCGTGGTCAGGAGCAGCAGGCCAGCCTCGATCGACCAGGCAAACCACGCATTGCCGCGGCGCTGGCCGATGATCTGCCAGGAATGCAGCAGCAACAGCGCCCAGAGCGGCCGCGCCAGCACGAGAGGGCCGAAGTCGAGCGCCGACGAGGAAAAGGCGAGCACCGTCATGGTCAGCAGCACGGCGAGCACCGCCTGCTGAGCGCCGACCACGGCGCGCGCGAGATAATAGAGGGTGACGAGGGTCGCGATCTCGCAGAGCTCGGCGAGGACGTAGACGCCGAACATGTGGCCGCCCGCGATGCGATAGGCGATGTCTCCGAGCCAGACCGACAGAGGCGGGCCGAGATCAGTGCCGACCTGGTACTCCCTGCCGAAGGCCAGCAGGGTCGCAAGGCTGCCGGGCGGGCTGCGATAGAACAGCAGCGCCACCAGCAGCCACATCGCGGCCTGGAGCAGCACGACAATCCAGACGATCAGCCGCGGCCGGGCGCGAATGAGCTCGATGACCAGGGAAGTAAACCGCATGCAACGCCCGCAAGATGCAGCCAACCCGTCCAGCCGGCCCTATTCGCTCCACAGCTTTTTGATAATGGGCGCGACGCGCCGTGGCAACGACAGTCTAGGCTAGAGGCCCGCTGGCGCGTCGATTTCAACCGGCGTCTCGGCCTGCACCTCGACCACGGCGACCTCGAACAAATCCGGCACCGGCTCGACCGTCCAGGGCATGTGCTTGGCGCGGGCAGCCGCGACGGGGGCGAAGAAGCTGCGATGGTGGACCGTGGGGCCGAGGCGGTCGAGCGCGTCGAGGTGCTCGGGCACGCCGTAGCCCTTGTGCTGCTCGAAGCCGTAACCTGGACAATCCTGCGCCAGCGCGCACATCAGCCGGTCACGCGTCACCTTGGCGACGATGGAGGCGGCCGCAATCGACAGCACGATGCCGTCGCCGCCGATCACGGCCTCGCAGTCGCAAGGCGTGTCGAGCCGATCACGGCCGTCGACGAAGACGTGCCTTGGCGCCTCCGGCAGCGCCACCACGGCGCGCTTCAGCGCCCAGAGCGACGCACGCAGGATGTTGTCTCGGTCGATGCGCGCCGGCGAGGCGACGGCGACCGAGACCTGCGCAGTGGCGCAGATCCTGTCGAACAGTCTTTCACGCTCTTCCGCCGTCAGCCGCTTGGAATCGTCGATGCCGCGCGGGATGCGGTCGGGGTCGAGAATCACCGCAGCCGCCACCACGGGACCGGCAAGCGGCCCGCGGCCGGCCTCGTCGCAACCGGCAATCGGCCAGATGCCGCGCTTGATCAGCGCACGCTCGCGGCGGAAGCTCGCCTTGGCTGGCGCGGCCTTCTTTGCAGCGGCCTTCGCCGGCGCGTCTTTGGTTGGCTTGGTGGCGGACCTGTCCCGAATCATGGCCGGGATCGTGCGCAAGCAGCAGTGTTCGCGCAACCGGGAACACCGCGCAATTCCCGTTATTCAGGTGAGCCTGTCCTAGTCCGCCAGATGCACCCGTCGGTCGTCACCGACCTCGATGCCGGGCGCGACAACGACCTCCCAGGGATGGCCGTCGGGATCGGCAAAATAACCGGAATAGCCGCCATAATCGGTCTCGTGCGCGGACTTCAGCAGCTTCGCGCCTTTACGGAGCGCTAACGCCAGCACCATGTCGACCTCCTCGCGCGAGGCACAGTTCCATGCGAGCGTGACGCCGCGAAAGGTCGCAGGCCTCGGCTGGTCCGGCAGCTTGGCATCATCAGCGAGCTGGTCCCAGGGAAAGAGGCCGAGCACCGGACCGCCGGTGTCGAAGAACGCAACGACCTCGCCAGTTGCCTTCAGCCGGCGCGAAAATCCGAGTGCACCGTAGAAGGCGATGCTGGCGCGGATATCGCGCACGCCCAGCGTGATGACCGTGAGTCGTGGCACCGGAGCCGTCAGTTCCTTACTCATCGCACACCTCGTTCGATCCGCGCCTCAGAACAGGCTGAGCTGCTCACCGTTCTTCTTCGGCCTGGCGAAATGATCGGTCGTCAGCTTTGCGCGGCGCTTGTTGAGGCCGAGCCGATCGCAGGCGAGCTCGAAGCGGCGGCCGATGGTCCAGGCCATGGGACCGGTGCCCTTCATCCGCTCGCCCCATTTCGAATCGTAGTCGCGGCCGCCGCGCATGTCGCGGATCAGCGTGAACACGTGGCGATAACGGTCCGGATAATTCGCCATCAGCCATTCGCGGAAGAGATCGCGCACCTCCAGCGGCAACCGCAGCAGCACATAGGAGGCTTCCTTGACGCCGGCATGGGCAGCGGCATCGAGGATGCGCTCGATCTCGGAATCGTTCAGCGCGGGGATCACGGGAGCGACCATCACGGTGGTTGGAATGCCCGCGTCCGACAGCTGCTTCAACGCCTCCAGCCGTTTCGGCGGCGTCGAGGCGCGCGGCTCCATGGTGCGTGCGAGCTTCGGGTCGAGCGTGGTCACCGAGATCGCGACCTTGGCAAGGTTGCGCTTGGCCATCCGCGCGAGAATGTCTATGTCGCGCACAACCAGCGCGGATTTGGTGACGATGCCGACGGGATGCGAGGTGCGCTCCAGCACCTCCAGAATGCCGCGCATGATTTTGCGCTCGCGCTCGATCGGCTGATAGGGGTCGGTGTTGGTGCCGATCGCGATCATCCGCGGCTCGTAGCCCGAGGCCGCGAGCTCCTTCTCGAGCAGCGCAGGCGCCTCCGGTTTGGCAAACAGCTTTGACTCGAAGTCGAGCCCCGGCGACAGGCCGAGATAAGCGTGCGTCGGCCGCGCGAAGCAATAGACGCAGCCATGTTCGCAGCCGCGATAGGGATTGATCGAGCGGTCGAAGCCGATGTCGGGAGACTCGTTGCGGGTGATCACCTTGCGCGAAGTGTCCAATCCGACGGTGGTCTTGAACGGCGGCAGCTCTTCCAGGCTCTGCCAGCCATCGTCGAAAGCAATGCGCGCCTCGGCCTCATAGCGACCGCTGGCGTTGGATTGCGCACCCCGCCCTCGCTTGCGCTGGCGGTCGATGGCAACAGCCAGCTCAGGGAAGTCGGCGGCAATATCGGCGAGCGCACCCGCCGGCTCGGAGGGCGCCGTGACCGGCGGGTGCTTGAGAGCAGAAGAAGCTGGACTCATGCAATCAAGATAGCATGAAAAAAGAACAAATCAAGAACAAGAATCAAAAGCGAGAAAACAACCCCATGCACAGTAGCACTGCCCAAACTTCGCGCGCCGACTTTTGACCTCACGCAACACCGCCTCATCGCAATCTCGTTTGATGCCGCGGAAGGATCGATCTCACCGGAACTCGGTTGATGACGATCCCTGGTGGAGATCGGCTGCAATATGACAAATCAACGACAATCGTCCGCTGCAAGCAGCGACCTCGCTCTCCTCGATCGCTACTGGCGCGCCGCGAACTATCTCTCCGTCGGACAAATCTATCTGCTCGACAACCCGCTGCTCCGCGAGCCCTTGCGGCCCGAGCACATCAAGCCGCGTTTGCTCGGCCATTGGGGCACCACGCCAGGGCTGAACTTCATCTACGCCCACCTCAACCGCGTCATCCGCGCGCTGGACCTGAGCGTGCTCTATGTCTGCGGCCCCGGCCATGGCGGCCCCGGCATGGTCGCCAACACCTATCTCGAAGGCAGCTACAGCGAGATCTATCCAAACATTCCGCGCGATGCGGACGGATTGCGGAAACTGTTCAGGCAGTTCTCCTTCCCCGGCGGCATCCCGAGCCACGCAGCGCCGGAAACACCGGGTTCGATCCATGAAGGCGGCGAGCTCGGCTACGCGCTGGTGCATGCCTATGGCGCGGCGCTGGACAATCCCGATTTGATCGTCGCCTGCGTCGTCGGCGACGGCGAGGCCGAGACCGGCCCGCTCGCCGCATCCTGGCACTCGAACAAGTTCCTCAACCCCGCGCATGACGGCGCGGTGCTGCCGATCCTGCATCTCAACGGCTACAAGATCGCCAATCCGACCGTGCTCGGGCGGATGCCCGACAGCGAGATCCGCGACCTCTTCCACGGGTTCGGCCACGAGCCGCTGTTCGTCGAGGGCGACGATCCCCAGCTGATGCATCGGGCCATGGCCGATGCGCTCGACGTTGCAATCGCCAGTATCCGCTCGATCCAGCAGCACGCCCGCGACGGGCGCAAGACGATCGAGCGGCCGCGATGGCCGATGATCGTGCTGCGCAGCCCGAAGGGCTGGACCGGCCCAAAGGAGGTCGACGGCAAGAAGGTCGAAGGATTTTGGCGGGCGCATCAGGTGCCGGTCGCGAATTGCCGCGAGAACCCGGCCCACTTGAAAATTCTCGAAGACTGGATGCGCAGCTACGAGCCGGAAAAGCTGTTCGACAAGAGCGGCGCGCTCGTTCCGGAGCTTCAGGCCCTCGCGCCTGAAGGCATCAGGCGCATGGGCGCCAATCCACACGCCAATGGCGGGCTGTTGAAGAAGGAGCTGAAGCTGCCGGACTTCCGCAGTTTTGCGGTCGAGGTTCCAGGGCCCGGCGCCGTCACGGGTGAAGCCACGCGCGAGCTCGGCAAATTTTTGCGCGACGTCATCCGCCTCAACGCTGCCGAGCGCAATTTCCGCATCATGGGGCCGGACGAAACCGCGTCAAACCGGCTGGATGCCGTGTTCGACGCCACCGAACGCGTCTGGATGGAGCCGATCGAGCCTTACGACGTGCATCTGGCGCAAGACGGCCGCGTGATGGAGGTGCTGAGCGAACATCTCTGCCAGGGCTGGCTGGAAGGTTACCTGCTGACGGGGCGGCACGGCTTCTTCTCCTGCTATGAGGCCTTCATCCACATCGTCGATTCCATGTTCAACCAGCACGCCAAATGGCTGAAGGTGACGCGGCACCTGCCGTGGCGTCGGCCGATCGCCTCGCTGAACTATCTGCTGACATCGCATGTGTGGCGGCAGGACCATAACGGCTTCAGCCATCAGGATCCTGGCTTCGTCGATCTCGTCGCCAACAAGAAGGCCGATATCGTCCGCATCTACTTTCCGCCTGACGCCAATACATTGCTGTGGATCGCCGATCACTGCCTGCGCACCTATAACCGCATCAACGTGATCGTGGCCGGCAAGCAACCGGCGCCGCAATGGCTGTCGATGCAGGAGGCGGCGACGCATTGCGATGCCGGCATCGGCATCTGGACCTGGGCCGGCAACGAAGACGCCGACAACGAGCCCGACGTGGTGATGGCTTGTGCCGGCGACGTGCCGACGCTGGAGACGCTCGCAGCCGTCGATCTGCTGCGCAGGGCGCTGCCGGACCTCAGGATTCGCGTCGTCAACGTCGTCGATCTCATGACGCTGCAGCCGAAGGAGCAGCATCCGCATGGCCTCTCCGATCGCGATTTCGACAGCCTGTTCACGAAGGACAAGCCCGTGATCTTCGCCTATCACGGCTATCCCCAGCTGATCCACCGCCTCACCTATAATCGTACCAACCATGCCGGCCTGCATGTGCGCGGCTTTGCCGAGGAAGGCACGACGACGACGCCGTTCGACATGGTCGTGCTCAACGAGCTCGACCGCTATCACCTCGCGATCGAGGCGATCGAGCGCGTCCCTGATCTTGCGACCAAGGCCGCACATGTGAAGCAGCAATTCCGCGACGCCCTGATCGCGCATTCGCGTTACGTGCGCGAGCATGGCGAGGACATGCCAGCGATCCGTGACTGGGCCTGGCCAGGCAAGGCGGCATGACGGCGTCAGTCCTCGTCCTCAACGCAGGCTCGTCGAGCATCAAGTTCGGCCTGTTCGATATTTCGGCGGGCGAGCCTGCCCTGCTCTGCAACGGCCTTCTCGACGAGCACGAGGCGAAGCCGCGGCTCGTCGCCAAGAGCCCATCTGGCGAGACGATGTTCGAGACGCAAAGGGACGCATCAGATGGCGACGGCGGCCATCTGTTCGCCGATGTGCTGACCCTCATCGAAGACCGTTTCGGCGATCACCGCTTGCGTGCTGTCGGCCACCGCATCGTCCACGGCGGACCGGACTATTCGGGTCCGGTCGAGCTGACCGAAGATATCTACGCGAAGCTGGAGGCACTGACGCCGCTGGCGCCGCTGCATCAGCCGCGGTGCCTTGCACCGGTTCGTCCCATCAAGGCCATCCGTCCCGCCCTGACGCAGATCGCCTGCTTCGACACCGCCTTTCATCACGGCATGACACCGCCGGCGAACCGCGTCGCGATTCCTCGACGCTACGAAGCACTGGGCTTGCGGCGCTACGGCTTCCACGGGCTCTCGTTCGAATATGTCGCCAGCCGTCTCATCGAGATCGCACCGGAATTTGCAGCCAAACGCACCGTCATTGCCCATCTCGGCAATGGCGCCAGCCTCTGCGCCTTGCGCGACGGGCGCAGCGTCGACACCACGATGGGACTGACACCACTCGACGGCCTCGTCATGGGCACGCGCTGCGGCGCGATCGATCCCGGCGTGCTGCTCTATCTGCTGCAGCATGAAAAGATGTCGGCCGAGGATTTGCAGCATCTGCTCTACCACGAGTCCGGCCTGCTCGGCGTCTCCGGCCTCTCCGCGGACATGCGGACGCTGCTTGCGAGCAGCGAGCCCTGGGCACGCGAGGCGATCGATCTCTTCACCTTCCGTGCGGCGCAGGAGATCGCGGTGATGGCGAACACGCTCGGGGGGCTCGACGGCCTCGTCTTCACCGGCGGTATCGGCGAGCATGCGAAGCAGATCCGGGCCGCGATCGGCGAGCGACTCGCCTGGCTCGGCGTGCGGATCGATGTTGCGGCGAACGATGCGGCGAACGAGCGGATCAATGCCGAAGACAGCGCCGTGAGTGTCCTCGTGATCCCAACCAATGAGGAAGTGACGATGGCACGGCACTGTGCCGCGCTATTGGTGAGTTGAACGTCGGCTGCTCTTCCTTCTTACGAGAAGGCGGCGCGAAGCGCCGGGCGGGTCTCTATCCGCACTCGCTCATGCAGTGATCGCGGTCATTCGTCGGTGGACGGACCGGAGAGGTTCACTGCCGCGAACTTGAACGGGACATGCGCGACTAATCGCATGAACGGATCGAGCGAGCCGGATGATGACGGGCCAGGACAGCGGTATCACGACTTCGTCGATTGGCCTGTTCATCGCCTGCGGCATCCCCGGCTGCGGTCGCAGACGCGACTCGAGGCGGTAACAGCTTTTTGAAAGGGGATTTTCATGAGGTCCATTTTGCGGGGCATGCCGTTGGCTTTGGCCTTCGCGTCGGCGCTCTGGCTGACGGCGGTGCCGGCCGCAGCCGACGATCTCGAGACCTGTGCGAACGCTTCCGCCGACAAGGCGGTCGCCGCGTGCACGCGCGCCATCGATTCCGGTCGATATGGCGGTCGCGATCTTGTTGCCCTCCTGACAAATCGTTGCGCCGAATGGAGCGACGAACAAGGTGACAAGGCCATTGCCGATTGCAGCCGGGCGATCCAGCTTGATCCAACCGACGCAGATGCATTCAGCAACCGCGCCCACGTCTATTACACCAGGCGCCAATATGACCGCACGATCGAGGACCTGAACGAGGCCGTCCGGCTGCATCCGAACGACGCAGACCTGCTGAGCAACCGCGGCCTCGCCTATAACAATATGGGCCAATACGATCACGCCATCGAGGATTTGAGCCAGGCGATCAGGCTCAATCAGGACCTCGCGGATGCGTTTTACAACCGGGGCATCGCCTATCGGCACAAACAGCACCTCGACCGGGCGATCGCGGATTACAGCGAGGCGATCCGGCTCAATCCGAAATACGCAGGAGCATTCAACAATCGCGGGCTTTCCTACGCCCTCACCGGTCAGTTCGACCGCGCCATCGAGGATCTGAACGAGGCGATCCGGCTCGATCCGAATCTCGCAGGTGCGTTCTACAATCGCGGCCTGTCATGGGAACGGAAGCACGATCTGCAACGCGCATTGGCGGATTTCAAGAAGTTCGCCGAGTTGGCCCCGTCCCATCCGGACGGTCCGAGGGCGGTCGAGCGCGTCACAAAGGCGCTGAGCGGCCGTTGACAGGCGGGCGTCGGGTGGGCCGGCGAGACGAAGACAGGCGCGACAATGAGGACCAGGAAAGCCTTGTTCAGAACTTCCTGGATCGGACTCTTTCTGGCCTGCAGCATCGGCCTATGCCGCGCCGCGCAGCCGACGGCTCCTCCGGCAGGTTACCAGATCGTCGAGAAATGGACCCGCACATCGCCGGACGGTAAGACGACCATCGAGCAATATGTCAACAAGGATGAGGATGACGACTGGAAGTGGCAGTTCTGGGCGCGCCGGCAGGACACGTTCACGCTGCTCGATCCGGAGCCGGCCGGCTATCCTTCCGAGTTTACCTTCACCAACGACCTCAACTGGATCGTCCGCGTACAAAAGTACGGCTCGGGCGAGGCGACGCTATATCTCTACCAACTCACGCCGCGCGGTTTTCGGCCCGCGACCAGCAAGCCACTCGGCGACCTCGCCTGGGACTATATGAAGACAACGCCCGAGTGGCGAAAAATCGTGAAGAAGCCGGAGTATCATATCTCGGCGTATCCGGTGAAAGGACTGGACGAGAGCTATCGCGAGTTGGGCGTCGACTGGCCCGCGAACCGCTATCTTCTGATCAGCCTCTCGGGAGAAGCCGACGTCAAGGGACGCAAGCGGGAGCGGACGGGCGTCGTGAACGGCTGGCGCTGCCGCTACGACCTCCAGACGGGCAAGTTCGACGTGCCGGCGGCTTTTTCCCGTGACAATGCCAAGGCAATCCTGCCCGAATGAATAGGCGCCGACCGCCACGACTGGAGGCGTGATTGCACGTGACCCACGGCTGAAGAAGTCTTGGCGTGGCCGCCGCTCGACGCGATCAGCGGCGGCCCAGCCCGCCGACGCGCACAGCCGCGGCTCAGTGAAGGCCGGCAAAGATCTGGAAGCACCCAATCACAACCTCCATCACGATCAGCACCACCACGGCGATTTCGAGCCGCAGCGAGCGCCGGGTGTCGATGATGTCGGTCAGCGCCTGCGGTTTCCGCGATGACCGTGATCTTGCGCTCGAGCGTATCGAGGCGCTCCTTCAGCTCGTATTCGTCTTCGAGGCGCGCATAGCGCCTCTGCGCCGGCATGCCCCATGACCGCGGATGTTTGTGACGAATACATGAATGATCTGGCGCAACGGCGCGCCGTCGCGTTGCGGGCATAATGCCGACACCCCACGTCGCGCGGACAGATCATGAAGACCCAGATCATCGAAGAGCTCGGACAGGGCGACATTCTGTTGCCGAACCTCGTGGCGGAAGGGCTCGCCGCCAATGACCGCATCAAGGTGCGCATGAGTGCCCTGCAGGCAGCGGCCCAGCATGCGCGGAACCCGGACCGGCCCGCGAGCGATCTCGGCATTGAGAGTCAGACCGCCGGCATTGCCCCTGCCGCAATCGCGACGCTGATCGGCGGCGCGCATATGATCGGGCAGGACCGGCTTGCCGCGCCGAACCTCGCGAAGCTGATGAATGAGATACAGGACGACGCCGCGACCATGATTCGCGCCGTCGACGCCGGCGCCGGCGATGAAGGCCGGAAAGCGAATGCGCGGCTCGAGACGTTCCGCGGTGCAGGCCTGCTCGATTCCGCCGGCGAGATCGAGATCGCCCGGATCGCACGCCTGACCGGCGTGACCGACACCGCCGGAGACAGTCTGCACCGGCTGGTCATGGATCTGCACAAGCAGCTCAACAAGCTTGCGGCGAGCTGCTCGGAAGAAGCGCTCGACGGCGCGCATGTCTTCGCGCTGCATGGCGAGGACCGCGCCGCGGTTGCGGCCTTCATGAAGGGGCTGAACAGCACGCGCGGCCTCAAGTTCAATCATCCCGGCCTCGACACCATGGCGACACGGGCGGGCGGACGGCTCCTGATCCAGAACGACATCGGCACCACCGATGCCCATGTCGTCGTGATCGCCGTGAAGAAGAACGCGGTCACCATCACCTACACCGACGTGCACCTGGCGCGGGCGAAATTCTTCATCTCGCTGTTCGACAAATTCGAGGCGACATGGAGCGGGCTCGATCGTCACACCGCCGCAGGTCTCGGCGAAGACAATTCGTTCTATCTCGTCACCGGCCAGTTTCAGGCAGATCATGCCACCGATCGCAACGAATTCCTCGCGGCCGTTGGCGCGGCATTGGTTTTCCTGATCGACTGGAACAAGGCCCGCAAGCTGCTGCGGACCTGGGTCGCCAAGGACGACGCAGCGCGCATCCTGGAATGGGCGGCCCGCAAACGGATCGGCCATCGCGGCTTTCTCGAGCTTGGCGGCAACGAACTGCTCAGCTCCGCGGTCAGGAACGCTGCACCGTCGCGGATCGGCTTCGGCGAGCGCCTCGACCAGGCGCTCGGGCGCGCGGCCGCGATCGACTTCCTGAAGGCGGCGCTGCGGGCCTCCACCGAGGCGCTGCTTGCGGGCCGCTCGGTCAGGACGGTCCGCGACCAGATCGAGGCCGATCTGGTGCGGCATCTCGACCGCGTCAACGGGGCGCTGCTTGCAGCCGTGCTGCGCCAGGTCGGCCTGGCCCATGATCTCGTTACCGCGATCGCGCGCCATATTGCGGCGCTCGGGGCCGGCCAGCCTGCCGACGGCAAGCTGCTGGCGGGACGTTGCGCCGCGATCGAGCAGAAGGCCGACCGCATCGCGCTGGAGAGCCGCAACGAGGTCGACCGCCTCGAGGCCCGGCCCGTGATCGGGCAGTTGATCGACCGCGCCGAGGAGGCGATCGACGAATTGGAGCAGGCGGCCTTTATCGGCTCGCTGCTTCCCGAGCTCACCGAGGCAGCCTTGCTGGCGTCGCTGGCCGAGCTCTGCTTGGTGGCCGCGACCGCGACGGAAACGGCGGCGAGCGGCGTCGCGGCTGCGATGGATGTGCCGGAAGGACAACGGATCGATTCCGAGGACGCGCTGGCCGCCGTCGCGCGCCTGATCGATGCCGAACATGCCGCCGACACCACGGAACGTGCCATCACCACGCTCGTCTTTCGCGGCGGCTTTGACGTTGCGACCTCGCTGTCAGTCATCGAGCTTGCCCGCGCCATCGAGCGCGCCACCGATCGCTTCGCCGCGTTCGGTCACCTGCTCCGCCGCCACATCATGATCGATCTCGCAGCCTGAGGGACACACCATGCGTATCGTTCGTATCGGCGCCGAGGCAACCGAATTTCGGCCCGCCGAGGAGATCGGGGCCAAGGCCGCCAATCTCGCCCGGATGGCCGCGCTCGGTCTGCCGGTGCCGCCCGCCTTCGTGCTGCCGGTCAAGCTCTGCTCCGAAATCATTTCCGGCCATGCCAATGCGGCGCAGCATCTGCGCGACGGCCTGAAGGAAGGCCTGACGTTCCTGGAGAGCGTGACCGGCAAGCGCTTCGGCGATCGCAGGCGACCGCTTCTGGTGTCGGTACGGTCAGGCGCGGCACGATCGATGCCGGGCATGCTTGATACCGTTCTCGACGTCGGCTGCACGCCGGATGCCGTGCACGGCCTGATCCGCGCGACCGGTCGGCCGCGGCTCGCATGGGATTGCCGGCGGCGTTTCCTGGAGAGTTTTGGCGAGACCGTGCTTGGGCTCGATCCCGCGCCGTTCGCCGCGCGCATCTCCGAGTTGGTCGGGGCTGAGGGCGTCGCCAACGACCGCGAGCTCGATGGCGAAGCGCTGGAGCGGCTTGCCGCCTCGGAGCAGGCGCTGGTCGAGGATCGCGCCGACGGCTGGCTCGACGATGCGGTCGCCCAGCTCGAGGCGGCGGCGCGAGCGGTCTATCAGTCCTGGATGAGCGAGCGCGCTCAGACCTATCGCAGGCTCCAGCAGCTCGACGACCTCGAAGGGACCGCCGTCACCGTACAAGCCATGGTGTTCGGCAATGGCGGCCTTTCTTCAGGTGCCGGCGTGGCATTCTCGCGCGATCCTTCGACCGGGGCGCCCCGGGCGATGATCGATCTCGTGCTGGACGCGCAGGGCGAGGACGTCGTGTCCGGCCGCCGCACGCCCGATACGGACGATGCGATCGCCCGTGCGCTGCCGACGATCCGGGACGAGCTTGGCGCGGTGTTGAAACGGCTCGAGGGCGAGTTTGGCGACGTGCAGGATGTCGAGTTCACGGTCGAGGACGGCAAGCTGTGGATCTTGCAGACCCGCACGGCCAAGCGGACGCCGCGCGCAGCGGTCAGGATCGCCATCGACCTCGTGCGTGAGGGATTGATCGCGAAGGACGAAGCGCTGGCTCGCCTCGCCGGCCTCGACCTCGCCTCGCTTGTCGAAATCTCGCTGGTATCCTCCGGCACGCCGGCGACGTGCGGTATCGGCGCCTCCGGCGGTATCGGTGTCGGCCGCGCGGCATTCGATTCAGACGGCGCCAAGCGCCTTGCAGCGGCCGGCGAGCCGGTCATTCTGTTGCGTCCCGACACCAGCACGGCCGATGTCGCGGGCTTTGCGGTGGCGACCGGCATCGTCACCGCAGTCGGCGCCCGGACTTCGCATGCGGCGCTGGTGGCGCGTCAGATGGGCAAGCCATGCGTGGTCGGCTGCAGCGAGCTCAAGATCGATGCCGCCACGCGCCAGGCCCGGCTCGGTGTGGCCGCGCTGCACGAGGGCGACTGGCTCACGATCGAGGGCGATGCGGGACGGATCTATCTCGGACGCTGTCAGACGTCGCAGACGCGGCCGGAGGCCGAGCTGGCCGAGATCGCGACATGGCGGGCGCACGCCGACGATCCACACTCGGCATGCGCCGACGCGTCTCAGTGAATCCCGGCAAAGATCTGGAAGCAGCCGATCACAACCTCCATCACGATCAGCACCACCACCGCGATTTCGAGGCGCAGCGAGCGCTGGGTGTCGATGATGTCAGTGAGTGCATCTGCGGTTTCCGCGATGACCGTGATCTTGCGCTCGAGCGTATCGAGGCGCTCCTTCAGCTCGTATTCGTCTTCAAGGCGCGCATAGAGACGGTCGAGCTGCGGCCTTTCCCAGAGCGCGTCCGGCTTTTCGGCAACCGCGACACGGCCGGCGACCCGCTGCTGCACCAGCAACGCATTGCCGATCAGTTGCAGGATGCCCTTGCGGCGCCGCGAGGTCCGGCCTTTCTCCGCGAGTTCGCGCGCAAAGGGTTCGATGACATCGAAAACGGCAGCGACGCGCCGCTCGTCGCGCGCCAGCGACGTGCTCTTGGCGAGTGCGTCCGCGATCAGCAGCAAACGCTCGTCGGAAAATTTCGAGAGATTGATCGGTCCGCCCGGCTGGATCGCCTCGGCGTTTTCGTCCTTGCAGAGCTGCGCTTGCGCGGTCTCTTCTTCATGAGGGCTGAGTTCGCCGGTGACGCGGGACTTCAGGCTGTCGAGCAATACCTTCTCTTCCGAGGGAAGCAGACCGATCAGCACCACGACACCGTAGCGGAAGATCACGGCGAGGCCGGCATGGACCCGAAAGGCGGCGGGCGTCGAGGACACCACCGGACCGATCTCGAGTCCCGACGCATTGATGCGTTCGCCCAGCATCACGGCGCGGATCCGCAAGGTCGGCGCCGCCTCCGGCTTCGGCGATGGTGACGGCGCACCAACGGAAAGTTGATCGGCATTCATGGGACATATCTCGTTCTGGGCATCGGCGAATGCATGTTTTTCCCGTCGAGGGTCTATGTCAGACTGCCAATGCAGCCTTGCGAAAAGTACAGCCTCGCCCTGGCGAGATCAGTGGAAAGAAAGCGCCAGGTTGGGCTCACGGGGGGCGGAATAGCCCGAAACATTCGGCAACATGACCACCCTGCAGGCGACACATTCGGCTGCGATGGACTGGCGGCGGTTTACCATCGCATGGCCAAAGGCTGGTGGAAATTTGCGCTCGGCACCGCAGCGTGTTTATGACAATATCATAACGAGCTACGCTTCTCCCGAAGTGCGGACATCGAAGTCTCAATGCTGAGCGTCATCATTCCGACCGAAGGCGTCGAACAGACGGCGGTCGCAACTCTGGCCGCACTGGTCCCCGGCGCCGCTGCGGGCCTGATCAAGGAAGTTCTGCTGGTCGACGGCACCCGCAATGGCGTCATCGAGCGCGTTGCCGACGTCGCCGGCTGCCGTTTCATCGGCTACGAGGGACATTCGCAAGGCGCCGCGCTGGCCGCCGGCGCGCTCCAGGCCCGTTCGCCCTGGCTGATGTTCCTGCCTGCCGGCGCCGTGCTGGACACCGGCTGGATCGAGGAGACCACCCAGTTCATCCAGGCCGTCGCGGCCAGCGGCCGGGATCGCGCCGCCGTCTTCCGTTACGCGCGCTCGCCCTACGCCGATACCGGGTTCCGCGATATCCTCTGGTCCGTGGCGCGCAAGCTGGTCGGCCCTCTCGGCGATGAGGGGCTTTTGATCGCGCGCGACCATTATGACCGGCTCGGCGGCTATCCGCCGCAGGCCCGCCGGTCCGAAGCGCGGCTGCTCAGGCGGCTCGGCCGCTCCTCCCGAACACTGCTGCGCAGCCGGATCGTCATGGTCGGGTGACGCATCTAATACTTGCTAAAGTCAAATAGTTATTTGACAATGGCAAGTATCGAGGTGTCCCCATGCCTGATACCGGTCCCGACGACCAGATCGCCGCGGTTCGCGCCTTCAACCGCTTCTACACCCGCAAGCTTGGCGTGCTCGACCAGCACCTTGGACAGAGCCCGTTCTCGCTCAGCGAGGCGCGGGTGCTCTATGAGCTCGCCCATCGCGACGAGGTTGCGGCAAAGGAGATCGGCACCGAACTCGGGCTCGATCCCGGCTATCTCAGCCGCATCGTCCAAGGCTTCGACGAAAAAGGGCTGATCACACGAACGCCCCTGCCCGCGGATCGCCGGCAGTACCAGCTCAGCCTCACTGCGAAGGGTCGCCAGACCTTCGCCAAGCTGGACCAAGGCTCGCAGAATGAGGTCGCCGCCCTGCTGGCCCCGCTATCGGCCGGCGATGCGACGCGGCTCACGCAGGCGATGGCGACCATCGAGACGTTGCTCGAGCAACGCCAGAGCCAGCCGGCGACCGTCGTGCTGCGCAGCCATCGCGTCGGCGACATGGGCTGGGTCATCTCCAGGCAGGCGGCTGCCTATGCCGCGGACTACGGTTGGGACATCAGCTACGAGGCGCTGGTCGCCGAGATCTGCGCGCAGTTCATCAAGACCTACGATGCCGCACGCGAACACTGCTGGATCGCGGAAGTCGGTGGTGAGCCGGTCGGCTCGGTGTTTCTGGTCAAGGCCACGGACGAGGTCGCAAAACTCCGCCTGTTGCAGGTGGAGAAGAAAGCACGCGGCCTCGGCGTCGGCCGCGCCCTGGTCGAGCAGTGCATCAATGGCGCGCGCGAGCGCGGCTACCGCAGGATGACGCTGTGGACGCAGAGCATTCTGGTCGCCGCGCGCGGCATCTACAAGAGCGCCGGGTTCGAGCTGGTCGCGACGAAACCGCATCGCAGCTTCGGGCAGGACCTGATCGGCGAGACCTGGGAGCGGGATCTGTAGCTGCGCGAGACGAGAAGAGGAGTGCTCATACCGTCGCGCCTTGCGCCTTCGGCCTCCGCAGATGCTCGTCGAGGCGCGGCATGATCTCGACGAAATTGCAGGGACGCGTGCGGTAGTCGAGCTGCGCCGCGAGGATGCCGTCCCAGCCGTCGCGGCAGGCGCCGGGCGAACCCGGCAGGCAGAAGATGTAGGTCGCACCAGCTACGCCCGCGGTGGCGCGGCTCTGGATCGTCGACGTGCCGATCTTGGCGTGGCTCAGCATGTGGAAGGCGATGGAGAAACCATCCATGCGCTTCTCGAACAGCGGCTCGATCGCTTCCGGCGTGACATCGCGCCCGGTGAAGCCGGTGCCGCCCGTGGTGATGACGACGTCGACGCCGGCGTCCGAAATCCAGCGGCGGATGACGGCGCGGATCGCCTCGACATCATCAGTGACGAGTTCGCGCGCGGCGAGATGATGGCCGGCCGCCGTGAGACGATCGACGAGCGTCTGGCCGGATTTGTCATCTGCAAGCGCACGCGTGTCGGAGACGGTGAGCACTGCGATATTGAGCGGGATGAACTGTCTGGATTCGTCGATCGACATTGCGGTTTCACTCCTGTTTCCGCACCCGCCGCCGTCATCCCGGGACGAACGCAAGTGCGTGCGTCCCGGGATGACGGACAACGGCCCGTGACGGATAACTACCGCACCGCGCCCGGCGCAAAGGTGTTGCAGGCGTTCAGGGTGCCCTGCTGATAGCCGGTCATGAACCACTGCTTGCGCTGCGCGGCCGAGCCGTGGGTAAAGGAGTCGGGCACCACGCGGCCGGTGGCCTGGCGCTGCAGCGTATCGTCGCCGATCGCAGACGCCGTGGTCAGCGCGGCATCGATGTCGCCGGCCTCGAGGAAGTTCGGGCGCTTCTTCTGTTCAAGATTGGTCCACATGCCGGAGAGACAATCGGCCTGCAGCTCGACCTTCACCTGCAGCGCGTTGGCTTCGGCCTTGCTGCCGGCCTGCTGCTGCAACTCCGTCACCTTCGGGATGATGCCCAGCAGGTTCTGGATGTGATGGCCAGCCTCATGCGCGATGATATAGGCGGAGGTGTATTTACACGCGTTGCCCTGGCAGCCATGGAAGCGGGTCTCGACCTCGCGGAAGAAACCGGTGTCGAGGAAGATGGTGCGGTCCGGCGGGCAGTAGAACGGTCCCATCGCCGACTCCGCCCGGCCGCAGCGGCCGCCATTGGTGGCGTTGCGGAACAGCACGACCTTCGGACCGGTGTAGGACTTGCCACTGGCCGCGAACTGCTCGCTCCAGCGATCGTCGATCTCGCCGAGGATGCCCGAGATCATGCTGCCCATCTCGTCGGTCGGCGCGCCGCGCTTGGCCTGGGACGGACGGTCGCTCTGGTAGCTCGGCGCCTGGCTGCCGCCACCGGTGAGGATCTCGGCGCCGCCGATCAGAATACGCGGATCGATGCCGAAGGCATAGCCGACCAGGCCAAGCACGATGATGGTGCCGATGCCGAGGCCGCCCCCACCCATGGGAAGGCCGAATCCGCCGCCACCACCGCCGCCACTGTCGTCGCGACGATCCTCGATGTCGTCGCTGCGGCGGAAATCATCGTAGCGCATGGCGGGTTTCCCTCAGGTCGTCGATTTGCATGGCATGGGCACGCAGAAGCGAGAAAAGCTCAACGCGCCACAGACGTAAAATTTCCATTGCGTTAATCAATATCCCGCTCGGCAATTATTGCCTAGTGCGACAGCGTGCGACGCCTGCAATTTTTTCCGAGGGCCAAGCATTTTTTTCCGAGAGAAATTCGAGAGTCTTTTGCAACACGGGCGACCTTCCGAACACGACATGACGCGAAACACACTGTAAAACACGGCTCTTGCGCGCCGCGAACCGCGCGCCACATGCGATGCGCGATCTGCTCACGAAAGCGGCGGGTTAAGCCCATTTTTACTTTGCCGCTTCATTGTAACGGCCAGTCGGTTGTTTGGTCCCGCGTCGCCGACAGCGTCGCCTGAGTCAGAGTTCTTGAGTCATGGTAGTGTCGCGTCGCGGGGCGTCTGCAAAGGCGCCCCGCACAAATTTTGAGTCCGCTTCGCACAGCATCATTCTCGGTGATTGCGTCGCCGAGATGTCGAAGCTCGAGGCTGGTTCGGTCGATCTCGTGTTCGCCGATCCGCCCTATAATCTTCAGCTGAAGGGCGATCTCAAGCGCCCCGACGAGTCCCATGTCGACGCCGTCAACGACGACTGGGACAAGTTCGATTCGTTCTCCGCCTATGACGATTTCACCCGCGCCTGGCTGCTCGCCGCGCGCCGCGCGATGAAG
The DNA here is from genome assembly GCF_018129685.1 of Bradyrhizobium manausense. Classification (GTDB taxonomy): domain Bacteria; phylum Pseudomonadota; class Alphaproteobacteria; order Rhizobiales; family Xanthobacteraceae; genus Bradyrhizobium; species Bradyrhizobium manausense_D. Next base: position 34,859 of record NZ_JAFCLG010000021.1, on the reverse strand, counting down.
CCGTCGGCGACGATCTGGGTGATCGGCTCCTATCACAACATCTTCCGCGTCGGCGCGATCATGCAGGACCTCGGCTTCTGGCTCCTGAACGACATCGTCTGGCGCAAGACCAACCCGATGCCGAATTTCCGCGGCCGCCGCTTCACCAACGCGCACGAGACCATGATCTGGGCCGCGCGCGACGAGAAAGCCAAGGGCTATACGTTCAACTATGAAGCGCTGAAGGCGGCCAACGAGGACGTGCAGGCGCGCTCCGACTGGCTGATCCCGCTCTGCACCGGCGAAGAGCGCCTCAAGGGCGCGGACGGCAAGAAGGTGCATCCGACGCAGAAGCCGGAAGGCCTGCTCGCGCGCGTGCTGCTGTCGTCGTCGAAGCCCGGCGATCTCGTGATCGATCCCTTCAACGGCACAGGCACCACCGGCGCCGTCGCCAAGCGCCTCGGCCGCTCTTATATCGGTTTCGAGCGCGACAAGACTTACGCCAAGGCCGCGGAAGCGCGCATCGCCGCTGTCGAGCCGCTGCCGGAGGAGAGTCTTGCGCCCTTCATGACAGCCCGCGAAGCACCGCGCGTGGCATTCTCCGAGCTGATCGAGCGCGGCATGATCATGCCCGGCACGAAACTGTTCGACGCCAAGAAGAAGCTCGGCGCGCTGGTCCGTGCCGACGGCGCCATCATGTTCGGCGACAAGGTTGGCTCGATCCACCGCATGGGCGCGGTAGCGCAGGGCGCGCAGGCCTGCAATGGCTGGACCTTCTGGCACGTCGAGACCAAGAAGGGCCTCAAGCTGATCGACGAGCTCCGCGCCGAGATCCGCGCCGGCATGGCGGCGGAGTAGTTTTCCGCGACCCCGTAGGGTGGGCAAAGGCGCGAAGCGCCGTGCCCACCATCTCTCCCGGCAATAGAGCTTTGGTGGGCATGCTTCGCTTTGCCCACCCTACGGCTCCTTGAACGCCGCAACAGCCGGGACTACATACGTTGGACCAGTCCGTGTCCCGACCGGCGGGTCCGCCATGCGAAAACAGTCCGAGATATTGCTGGTGTTGCCGCTGCTGCCGATCTTCCTGATCGGTATGTTCCCGATGTTTCTGATCGCCCTGCTCGGCTTTTTCGGGCTCGCTCTGTTCGGCGTGCTCGTGATCTGCGTCGGGCTTGCCAGCAGCAACGAGGCGCATGACGAATTCAATCAAGACGCCATCGTGCACGGCTATGCGCGCGAATCGCAGCGGAAGGCGAGGGCCTCGGACGTGCATCTTGCGACCAGGCTGGGGCTGCGGCTGGAGGCCATGGGCCTCGCCATGATCATCGCGGCTGCGATCGGAAGTGCCTGTTCGGGCTGAGCATGTGTCACGCCAGCAGGAGCTGCGAACGGATCAACGCGAGGGACAACCGGCGCCCTTGCTCTCTCCGCTTCCTTCGACAATGACGCAGGAATGGCCTGGGTCGCCGTCGGGATACGGCACGCCCTTCATGATGAGAAACGTGACGGAATGGGCGCCGGTCAGCCGCGCCGGAAACCGGATCTTCTCGCGTACGACATATTCGCCGGCGCGGTTCTGGCTGATCTGGCCCTTGGCCAGCAGCTGGACTAAACCGGCCTGCGAGGGTAGCACGTCATAGGGCGTCACAGGGGCACTGGCGATCACGGCATTCGGGTCGATCTCGGTCACGCCGCCAGGAAAGAAGCGCTCCATCTCCTCCTTGGCCCGGCTGGGACCGGACTGGATAAGGACGTTAGCCAGATTTCCGATGATATTGAGCGTCCCCTCGCTCTTGCGGATTACGAGCTTCTGACGCTGATCCGCAGTGGACTCGATCGCCCCCGAGGGGATACTGACGCTTGCGAGCGAATATCTGGTCGCAACCAAGTCCGGCTGCTTGCCGGCTGAGGTGTTGACAAAGGCCGCCGCCTGCAGCGACGCGCTGGACGGCGCTTCGCTGAAATAGCCGAAGCAGTTCGATCGTGCCAGCAGTGTGATGCGCTCACGCGGGATTCCCGTGGCGCCGACAAGAGACGGCTGCTTCGGATCACCGGCGTCCGGACCGGTACGCGAGCTCGTCATCACCAAGCGCTCGACACGCTCGACGGCACCGCTGAATTGCCAGATCGTCGGGTCATAGCTCGCGATCACCACGTAGATCGGTTCGCTGCCGGGCTCGACCACGATACGACCGGCCCGCACTTCATTGTCCTGCGAGCCGATGGTGACGCTCGACAGCGCGTCCGTCTGGTAGACGCCCAATAGCACGACCTTGCTCGTCTCGGAGGCTTTCGGAATAGCACAGGCCGCGCGCTCGGCGTCGATCGCTTCTTGTTTCTTGCGCGCGATCTCGGCTTGTTCCCGCAGCTTTCGCAGCCGCGCCTCTTCGTTCGCGGCATCCGTGGTTTTGCGACGAAAGTCCGTCAGCTCCTGCTGGGATATCTTGCTGTCGGCATCGGTATCAATGGTGCGAAACAGCATCTCGCCGGCTGCCTGATAGCTGGCCAGCGACAGCTCGCCCGAATTCGCAGCATCAAGCGTCAGCGCATCTCGCACCCGTTGCGCGTAGCCGTTGTTGGATAGGCGGGGAGGATTCGGAGCCGGCCTGTAGCCCTCAGCCAGGGTGATCTTGCCGTCCTTGTCGGCGTCGAACGCCATGATCGTTTTGACGACCCGCTCGACTTCCTCCTCTAGCCGGCCGATCGGCGGCCTGCTTTCCGCCGGCTGCACGAGTATGGTTCTTTGCTCGTATCGCGTAACCTGCCTTACCTCGTCCTCGGTCACCACGCCATCGCCGTCGATGTCGAAGCGCATGACCTGCAGCAACGGAGCGATCCTGGCCTGCGGCGCCTCCATCTGCGCGTGAAGCGCCGAATCGCGCTCGGTCAGTTTACCATCGCGGTCCGCATCGAGCTGGAAGAACTCCTCACGCAACTGCGTCATGTACCTAGTCAGATCGGTCCCCGCGTACAGGCGGCCAAGCAGGACCCGTTCTCCGACGGATTGTGGCTGCTGCGCGCATGCGGAACTGCCAAGCGACATTGCCGCAGCAATCAAGCACGCCGACGCAAATCGGAAACAGCTCTTCGCCTCGACCATCCTGCACGCTCCGCAAAACCTCGTGGGGAAATACGACGAAGGTGCATTGGCGACAAGGCACTACCTTTTGTTGACGCTTTGCAAAGTAAATTCTTGCTTGAGATCACCCTTGCGTTTCCATCATGCCGCAGTCACGAAGTCTTCGCTTGCAGACGCGGTGGAACCGACGCAGATAGACCAACCGCAGGCGCCGCACCTGCAGAGTCAGCCTCAAACATGCAGCACTGGGGAGACCAACGATGCTCAAATTCTATTTCAACGGATCGCCGAACCCGACCAAGGTCGCGCTCTTCCTCGAGGAGGCCGGCCTGCCGTTCGAGCCGGTGAAGATCGACACCCGCAAGGGCGAGCAGTTCGCGCCGGACTATCTGAAGATCAATCCGAACGGCAAGGTGCCGGCGATCGACGACGCCGGCACGATCGTGTTCGATTCGAACGCCATCCTGCTCTATCTCGCCGAGAAGACCGGAAAATTCCTGCCCGCCAACCGCGCCGAGCTGCTGTCCTGGCTTATGTTCGTGGCAACAGGCGTCGGGCCGTATTCGGGTCAGGCCGTGCACTTCAAGCATTTTGCGCCAAAGGATCAGAACCACGATTACGCCCACAACCGCTACCAGTACGAGACCGATCGTCACTACAGGATTCTCGACGCACATCTCGCCGGCCGCCGCTATATGGTCGGCCACGACTATTCGATCGTCGACATGGCGTTGTGGGGCTGGGCACGGATGGTGCCGTTCAAGCTCGGCGACGACGCGTTTGCGCGCTATCCTAACGTGAAGCGGCTGATCGACGAGATCTCGGCGCGGCCGGCAGCCGCCCGCGCGATCGCGCTGAAGGACAAGTTCACCTTCAAGGCCGAGATGGACGATGAGGCGCGCGCCAACATGTTCAAGCACATGACGACGAAAGTCGCCTGATCATAAGAGCGCCGCGTTGGATAGACGCAGCTTCAAGGCAAATGGCGTCGTCCCGGCGCCCCGTGCGCAATTGCGCAACTGGGCCGGGACGACACGAGGGTGTCACGCCTTCTGCGCGTCCATCACCTTGCGGATCGCCGGGCGGTCCATCATGCGCTTGAAATGATCCGCAATCCTCGGCGTCGCGTTGATATCGACGCTGTCGCCTTCGAGCCAGTGCGAGAGCGTGTGGAGATAGGGATCGCAGACCGTGAACTGATCGCCCATCACCCACGGCCCCCTGAACATCGTCTGCTCGATCAGTTTGAAGCAGGCGCCCATGGTCTTCGGCACCATCGCCTTCATGTCGGCGAACGAGCTCTCCTGCGTGGCCCAGCGCGCGCCACGCATCTTGTGGGCATGGTTGATGTGCACGGTCGAGCAGAGATAGGAGTTGAACGACTGCACCTGGGCGAAGTCGAAGGGATCATCGATCGGCGCGAGTTTCGCCTTGGGGAACACTTGCGCGATATAGGCCAGCATCGCCGGCGTCTCGGTGAGGACGCCGCGATCGGTGACCAGCGCCGGCACACGGCCCTTGGGATTGATGGCCAGATAGGCCGGGCTGTTCTGCTGGTTGTCTTTGAAGCTCAGCCGTTCAGCCGTGTAGTCGGCGCCGGCCTCCTCCAGGGCCATGTAGGTGGCGAGCGCGCAGGTGCCGGTGGCGTAGTAGAGCTTGAGCATGTCGGACCTCATGGGAAAACCGGAAAATAACCGCTGTCGTCCCCGTGGTCTATAGCACGACATTCTCTTCGCAGTTGCCCACATCCGCCCGCCTGTGCCAAGACGCCCGCAATCGGAGGGGTTTGTCATGACGGTACTCATCGCCGGTGGCGGCATCGGCGGCTTGACGCTTGCGCTCAGCCTGCACGGAATCGGCGTTCCCGTAAAAGTGTTCGAAAGCGTCGCGGAACTGAAGCCGCTCGGCGTCGGCATCAACGTGCTGCCGCATGCGGTACGCGAGCTGATCGAGCTCGGTCTGTTGGACAAGCTGGACGCAAGCGGCGTGCGCACCCGCGAGCTCGCCTATTTCTCCAAGCACGGCAAGCCGATCTGGAGCGAGCCGCGCGGGCTGGAGGCCGGCTACAAATGGCCGCAGTTCTCGATCCACCGCGGCACGCTGCAACAGATCCTGCTCGATGCTGCAGTCGAGCGGCTCGGCCGCGAGAACATTTTGACCAGCCATCACCTCAACGGCTGGACCGAGACGACCACCGGCGTGCGCGCCGACTTCATCGACAGGGCGAGCGGCAAGCCTGCCGGGACCTACGACGGCACGATCATGATCGCTGCCGACGGCATCCATTCCGCCGCGCGAGAAAAGCTCTATCCCAACGAAGGCCCGCCGATCTGGAACGGCCGCATCCTCTGGCGCGGCGTCACGCCTTCAAAGGCCTTCCTCACCGGCCGCACCATGATCATGGCTGGCCACGAAATCCTGAAATTCGTCTGCTATCCCATTTCCAAGGAGCCCGACGCCGCGGGCAATCACCTGATCAACTGGGTCGCCGAACGCCACATGCCGCCGACCTATCAGTGGCGTCGCGAGGACTATAACCGCACCGCCCGGCTGGAGGAGTTTCTGCCCTGGTTCGAGAGCTGGACATTCGACTGGCTCGATGTCCCCAGCCTGATCCGGAACTGCCCGCACGCCTATGAATACCCGCTGGTCGATCGGGATCCGGTGTCGCAATGGACGTTCGGCAAGGTCACGCTGATGGGCGATGCCGCGCATCCGATGTACCCGATCGGCTCGAACGGTGCCTCGCAGGCGATCCTGGACGCCCGCACCATCACGCGCGAGATCCTGGCGCATGGTCCGACGACCGCAGCGCTGCTCGCCTATGAGGCCGAGCGGCGGCCGGCGACCACCGACCTTGTCTTGCTCAATCGCAAGAACGGCCCCGAGCAGGTGATGCAGCTCGTCGAAGAACGCGCACCTGACGGCTACAAGGTCGTCACCGACGTGCTGTCGCAGAAGGAGCTGGAAGACATCGCGTCGAACTACAAGCGCGTTGCGGGGTTTCAGGTCGAGGCGCTGAACGCCAAGCCGCCGATCGTGAGCGGGGACGCGCGGGTGCAGGTGTGAATTTCATTCGCACTTAATGCGGATTTCTGAGGTTCGTCATGCCCGGGCTTGTCCCGGGCATCCACGTTCTTCATTCCGCTTGGCAAGGCGTGGATGGCCGGGACAAGCCCGGCCATGACGACGCGGAAGCTTGGGCGCTCGAACGCAGACATCGCACGCGAAGCGGAAAGCAATCGCCCTACTTCACCACCCTAGCCGCCTCCAGCAGTCGCTCGCTCGCAGTCGCCGTTGCCAGCACCGTGCCATCCTCCGCCATCAGCCTGGCCTCGACGAACGCGATGGTCTTGCCGAGCTGCGTCACCCTGGCCTCGCCGATGATCGGGCCGGGCCTGGCGGGGCTGAGAAAATTCACCGTCATGCTGATCGTGGTGGTGTAGAGCCGGCCCTCGCTCATCACGAGGACCGCAGGGCCCATCGTGTCGTCGAGCATGGCCGAAAGCATGCCGCCCTGGATAAAACCGGCCGGGTTGCAGAACTCCGGCCTGCCTTCGAAGCCGAGTTTGATCCACCCCTCCTCCGGTCGGACATCGAGCAGCCGCCATCCGAGCAGTTCGGCACAGGGCGGCCTCTTGAAGTTATCGAGCGCGGTCTTGACCATGCGAACCTCCGTTGCCGTCGAACTGATAGTCCCGGTCTGCTGACAGCTTCATGGCAGCAGGCGATCCGCGACAACGCAAACTTCCGGGATTTACGGAAACTGTACGGATTCAGGGCATTTCGCCAGCGATTAAGCCGACTTCAACCAACCGGTTTCACGACCGATTCAATACGATCCAATTAAGCAATCGGGCGGTAAGCGGCTGGAAGTTACGACGTGGCACGAGCGACGGTGAAACCGGAGCCTTTCCATGCGAGCCCTTTTGCAACAGGCGGCCAACCGCCTGCACGCGATCGAAGATCGACTGACCGTACGGACGCAGATCGCTGCTGCCGTTGCGGTGATGTCCATCGTGCTGGTGGGCACCCTGGCCGCCGGCGCCGCCCTCATCAGTTACAGACACACGGCGGCTCTCATCGAGAGCAGCGTCGCCGGGATCGCATCCAGCACCTCCGCCCGGCTCGAGCGTTTCATGGCGACGCGGCAGCAGGAGATGAAGCTGTTCACCGAGCTCGAGCCGATGCAACGGCTGTGGCAGGGCGACCCGAACGAGCTGCGCAGCGCGCTCGAGGCGCTTCAGCGCAATTTCGAATTTACCTGGATCGGTTTTGCCGACCTCAATGCCAACGTTGTCGCGTCGACCGGCGGCCTGTTGCAGGGCAAATCCGTGCTGGAGCGACCATGGTTCAAGCAGGGTCTCGAAAATGTCGTGGTCGGCGACGTGCACGAGGCCATCCTGCTGTCGTCGCTGCTCACCCAGCGCGCCAACAACGAACCCTATCGCTTCGTCGATATCGCCCTGCCCGTGCGCGATGCCTCCGGCAAAGTGGTCGGCGTGCTTGGCGGGCATCTGGACTGGTCATGGGCCAGCAATTTGATCAAGGACGTCGAGGCCAATGACGGCAATACCGACACGCGGCTATCGATCCTCAGCAAGGGCGGCATGGTCCTCGTCGGCCCGCAGAAGGAAACCATCCGCTACGGCGGCGATCAGCTCGCCGGCATGCTGAAGGCCCGCGACGGCACCTTCCGCGAAACGGTCGACGGCCAGCAGATGCTGACCGCATTCCACGTCGGTTACGGCTATCGCGACTACCAGGGCTTGAACTGGATCGTCACCGCGAGCCAGCCGGCGAGCGTGGCGCTAAAGGCAGCGATCTCCTCCGCGCAGATGATCTTGACGATCGGAGCGGTCATCGCGCTGATCGCGCTGTCTCTGGCCCTGCTGGTCTCGCGCCGGATCGCCGCTCCGATCATCGCCCTGACGCAGGAAGCCGACCGCATCGGACGCGCCCACGGCCCGACCATGCTGGCACGGCAGAGCGGCTCGGTCGAAGTCGTCCAGCTCTCACGCGCGCTGCGCTCGCTGCTGCGACGTATCGGCCATGCCGAGGAACGCACCAAGGAAGCCGAGATGCGCGCAACCGAGAATGCGATGCAGCTCCAGGAGGACATGCTGAAGCTGCGGCATCTCGCCGACACCGATTTCATGACCGGCCTGATGAACCGCCGCTCCTTCCTCGCCGTCGCCGACGACGCCGTTGCGTTCAGCCGCCGCTACAGGCGCAACATGGCGACCTTGATGATCGACATCGATCACTTCAAGAAGATCAACGACACCTACGGACACGCGGCCGGCGACGACGCCATCAAGAGCATCGCCGACGTCATCAGCCAGTCGATCCGTACCACAGACAAGGCGGCCCGGTTCGGCGGCGAGGAATTCGTTGTCCTGCTGCGCGAGATCGACCAGGAGACAGCGCTTCTGCTCGCCGAGCGCATCAGGACATCGATCGCGGGTGCGACCGTGCGCCATGGCGACACCGTCATTCCCATCACCGTCTCGGTCGGGCTCGCTCTGTTCGACGAGAACGACCGCGACGTGCAGGACGTGATCGAGCGCGCCGACCAGGGCCTCTATGTCGCCAAGAAAACCGGGCGCAACCGCACTTTCCTGATGCCCGCAACCGACGAACGCGCCGCGCGCGCCGCCTGAGCCGTCAGTCCAGCGCATGCGCGATCACCTTGCGCATGACGTTGGGCAACGCCTCGTCGGCAAGGGTCGCGATCGGCACCCAGCGCATGCCCGCGGGCGCGCGCGTGCGGGCTTCGGCCCTCGCGGTGTAGACCACCAGTTCCAGCGGGAAATGCGTGAAGACGTGGGTGACCACGCCGAGCTTGCGGTGCCAGCGCGACAGACCATTCAAGCGGGGCGCCTGTTGTTTGGCCGTCGCGTCTTCCTGTCCGGCGAGCCAGTCCGAGCCCGGCACTTCGGTCATGCCGCCGAGCAGGCCTTTTTCGGGCCTTGAGCGGACCAGCAGTTCATCTCCGCGCGTGACGACGAAGGCTGCGCCACGCCGGAGCGTGCCGCTTTTCTTCGGTGCCTTGCGCGGAAATGTCTCCTGCGTCCCCTGCAGGCGCGCCGCGCAATCCTCGTTCAATGGGCACAGCGAGCAGGCTGCCTTCTTCGGTGTGCAGATCGAGGCGCCCAGATCCATCAGAGCCTGGGCACTGTCGCCCGCGCGGGAGTTGGCGAGCAACGTCGTTGCCATCTGCTGGATCAGCGGCTTTGCCTGCGGCAGCTCCGCTTCCACCGCGAACAGGCGCGACACCACGCGCTCGATATTGCCGTCAACAGGCATGGTGTGCCGATCGAACGCGATCGCCGCAATTGCCGCCGCCGTGTAGGGCCCGATGCCCGGCAGCGCCCGCAGGCCTTCTTCGGTGTCGGGAAAAGCACCGCCATGCTCGCGCGTCACCGCAACCGCGCAGGCATGGAGATTGCGCGCGCGGGAATAATAGCCGAGCCCGGCCCACATCCTCAGCACGTCATCCAGCGAGGCGTTCCCCAACGCCTCGACATCAGGCCAGCGCGCGACGAATTTTTCGAAGTAGGGCCCGACCGCCTTCACCGTGGTCTGCTGGAGCATGATCTCCGACAGCCAGACGCGATAGGGATCGGAGGTCTCTCCAGGCGCAGCGCGCCACGGCAGTCTGCGGCGGTGGCGGTCGTACCAGGCGAGCAGCAATATAGGACGAGCCGAAACTGCAGACTGAGCTGATTCCGGCTCGGCCTTAAGGGCGGATTTGGGGTTCATGCCCCGCACTGTAGCGGCAACGCACCGACCTCTCCACGTCATGCCAGCGCTCGTCGCGGGCATCCACGCCTTTCTTCGTCAAAGAACGTGGATGGCCGGGACATAGGCGAGCGCACGCGACGCCGTCCTTCGGACCGCCCCGGCCTTGACGGCCGCCAAGAGGCAGCGCGCGGCGCGCCGGAGTGCTATAAGGCCCCATGGCCAAATTTCCCCCCAAACCCGGCCCCATCAGCGCCAAGCCGCTCGGGATCCTGCTCAACGACGTCTTTGCCGAGGCGTATGCCAAGCAGGGTTTTGCCGCGCGCGAGCTGGTGACGCGTTGGGGGGAGATCGCCGGGCCCGAGATCGCCGCCCATGCCGAGCCGCTGAAGATGCAATGGCCGCGACCGGTGGAGGGGCAGCCGCAGGAGCCGGCCACGCTGGTGCTGCGGGTCGAGGGGCCGATGGCGCTGGAGATCCAGCACTCGGCCGACGTCATCCTGGAGCGGGTCAACCGCTTCTTCGGCTGGAGCGCGGTCGGCAAGCTTGCCTTCCGCCAGGCCCCCCTGGCGCGGCCCCATCGCCCGGTGCGGCCCGCCCCGCCGGACCCCAAGGCCGTCGCCAAGGTGGCGGAAAGCCTGGGCGATATCGAAGATGAAGAATTGAAGACGGCGCTGGCGCGGCTCGGGGCCGCCATCAAGCGAAATTGAGCCTCATTCCTGCGCCAATCTGGACCCGGCCTTGCCGCTCGCCATTGCCTCAAACCACGTTTCAAGCTAGCGACAGGCCGCCCGGGAACCTTCAGGTAAAGCTCGGGTCGAGACCACGCCAATTCGGGAGCCGACCTTGATCATCACCCGCCGCGCCTTCACCACGATGCTGTCGCTGACCGGTCTCGCCGCGATCGCCGGGCTCTCGCCGCTGCGGTTCATCTCCGAGGCCATGATCCCTGAAGCAAAGGCGCAGGCCGCCGGCGATGTCGCCAAGCCGGTGTCGCTGCCCGACATGGCGCTCGGCCCCAAGGACGCCGCCGTCACCATCACCGAATTCGCCTCGATGACCTGCCCGCATTGCGCGGCCTTCAACGAGCAGGTGTTCCCCAAGATCAAGTCCGAATACATCGACACCGGCAAGGTGCGCTACGTCTTCCGCGAGTTCCCGCTCGACATCAAGGCCGCCGCCGGCTCGATGCTGTCGCGCTGTATCGCCAACGGCGATGCGCCGAAGTACTTCGCCGTCACCGACATGCTGTTCCGCCAGCAGAACGACTGGGTGGTGAAGAACACCACCGAGACCCTGACGCGGATCGGCAAGCAGGCTGGCCTCACCCAGCAGCAGGTCGAAGCCTGCCTGAAGGACCAGGCACTGCTCGACAAGATCGCCGCCGACCAGAAATATGCGAGCGACGTGCTGAAGGTGGATTCGACGCCGACCTTCTTCATCAACGGCGAGAAGATCAAGGGCGAGGCCTCGTTCGAGGAGTTCGCCAAGAAGATCAATCCGCTGCTGAAGAGCTGATTCGGGCGTCAAGATCCTGATTCGCATCTCGAAAGCCGTATCTTTCCCGGCATAAATCCCTTGGGAAAAGCGGCTTTGGCTGGTTGCCCTCGTGGCGCACCGCGGCCATTGTCCGCCGCATGAGGCGCCCCGCGCGACTCGCCCAGAGAGTGGCATTGCCTTCCATGGTATTGTCCCGGCAGGGGGATTCGCGCCTGCCAACAGAGATGCGTGCTTATGAAAATCACCCGCCTGCGCCTACACGGATTCAAGTCCTTCGTTGAGCCGACGGACTTCGTCATCGAGCCCGGCTTGACCGGCGTGGTCGGACCCAACGGTTGCGGCAAGTCGAATCTCGTCGAAGCGCTGCGCTGGGCGATGGGTGAAACCTCCTACAAGAGCTTGCGCGCCGCCGATATGGACGCGGTGATCTTCGCGGGCTCCGGCAACCGTCCCGCGCGCAACCATGCCGAAGTGACGATGACGATCGACAATGCCGATCGCACCGCGCCTGCGGCGATGAACGACAGCCAGCTGCTGGAAATCTCCCGCCGCATCGAGCGCGAAGCCGGCTCCGTGTATCGCATCAACGGCCGCGACGTGCGTGCGCGCGACGTGCAGATCCTGTTTGCGGACGCCGCCACCGGCGCGCGTTCGCCGGCCCTCGTCCACCAGGGCAAGATCGGCGAGATCATTCAGGCCAAGCCCGAGCAGCGCCGCCGCGTGCTGGAAGACGCCGCCGGTGTCGCCGGCTTGCATGCCCGCCGCCACGAGGCCGAGCTGCGGCTGAAGGCGGCCGAAACCAACCTCACCCGCGTCGAGGACGTGATCGGCCAGCTCGCAGGCCAGATGGAAGGCTTGAAGAAGCAGGCGCGCCAGGCCGTGCGCTATCGCGAGGTCGCCGCCAAGGTCCGCAAGGCCGAAGCCACACTGTTTCACCTGCGCTGGATCGGCGCCCATGCCGACGTCAACGAATCCGGCCAGACCCACGATCTCGCCGTCCGCGAGATGGCCGAGCGCACCCAGCATCAGGCCGAAGCCGCCCGCATCCAGGCGATCCGCGCTGCCGAAATGCCGGCACTGCGCGATGCCGAAGCGCGTGCTGCTGCAGGTCTTCAGCGCCTGACCAATGCCCGTGAGTTGCTCGACCGCGAGGAAGAGCGCGCCAAGGAGCGCGTTGCCGAGCTCGAGCGTCGTCTCGCGCAGTTCGAAGGCGACATTTCCCGTGCTCAGCAGCAAACCATGGATGCCGACGTCGCCTTGCAGCGGCTCGACACCGAGGACGCCGAGCTGAAGGAAGAGATCAAGTCGCGCGTCGAGAAGCGCTCCGGCGTCGACGAGCGCGTCGCGGAAGCCGAGGCGGTGCTGACCGAGACCGAGCAGCAATTCGCCGAGCTCACCACCGCGCTCGCCGACCTCACCGCCAAGCGCAACCAACTGGAAGCCAACGTTCGCACCCATCGCGACAAGCTCGCGCGCCTCGATCAGGAGATCGCGAATGTCACGGCTGAAGAGCAGAAGCTTGCCGCCGACACCGGCGGCTTCGGCGACCTCGACGAGCTGACCGCGGCGGTCGAGACCGCCGAGCAGACGCTGGCAGCTGCGGAAGCCGCCGCGCAGGCGAGCGAAGCTGCGCATGTCGCCGCCCGCCAGACGCTGGAATCCTCGCGCTCGCCGCTGGTCGAAGCCGACAAGCGCGTGCAGCGGCTCGACACCGAGGCGCGCACGATCTCCAAGATCGTCAACGGCGAGACCAAGAATCTGTGGCCGCCGATCATCGACGGCATCACCGTCGACAAGGGTTTCGAAAAGGCGATCGGCGCCGCGCTCGGTGACGATCTCGATGCGCCGATCGACCCCTCGGCGCCGATGCGCTGGACCAATGTCGGCGTCACCGACGGCGATCCGGAGCTGCCCGAAGGTGTCACCCCGCTTTCCAACCACGTTCAGGCGCCGGCCGAGCTGGCGCGCCGCCTGGCGCAGATCGGCGTGGTGCCGCGCGAGCGCGGCGCCGAGCTGGTCTCGCAGCTGAAGACCGGCCAGCGGCTGGTCTCGCCCGAAGGCGACGTCTGGCGCTGGGACGGTTTTGTTGCCGCCGCTCACGCGCCGACCGGCGCCGCGCGGCGCCTGGCCGAGCGCGCCCGTCTCGTCGACATCGAGAACGAGCTCGAGCAGGCCCGCATCGACGCGCAGATCAAGCGTCAGGCGCTGGAGAATGCCGAGTCCGAATTGCAGATGGCGGCCAGCACCGAAGGCGCCAGCCGCGAAGCCATGCGTGCGGCGCAGCGCGAGCTCAACACCGCGCGCGAACGCCACGCCGCCGCCGAACGTGAGATCAGCCGTCACGCCGCCCGCAAGGCGACGCTGTCGGAGGCGCACAGCCGTCTTGCCGCCGACCGCGCCGAGGCCGAGGCCGCCTGCGAATACGCCGAGGCCGGCATCAGCGAGCTGCCGTCGAGCGAGGACACCGAGACCCGTCTTGCCGCCGTCCGCAGCGACATCGAGAACCATCGCCGCATCGCCGCCCAGGTCCGCGCCGAGGCGCAGGCCCTGGCGCGCGAGGCCGAGCTCGCCGACCGCCGCGTCCAGGCGATCCTCGCCGAACGCACCGAGTGGCAGAACCGCAAGGAGAGCGCGGCCTCCCACATCGACACCATCCAGGCGCGCATTGCCGAGCTCACGATCGAGCGCGGCGAACTCGAGAACGCGCCCGCTCTCTTCGCCGAGAAGCGCAGCGCGCTGATCACCGAGATCGAGTACGCCGAGAACGAGCGCCGTATGGCCGCCGACGCGCTCGCCACCGCCGAGACCGCGATGGCGGAGACCGATCGCGTCGCCAAGCTGACGCTGGAGGCGCTGTCCAGCTCGCGCGAGGCCACCGCCCGCGCCGAAGAGCGCATGGAAAGCGCGCGGCGCCGGCTCGAGGACATCGAGCGCGAGATCCGCGACATGCTCGAAGTCGAGCCGCAGGCCGTCGCCGGCCTCGCCGAGATCGAACCCGGTGCCGAGCTGCCACCGCTGCACGAGATCGAGGAAGACCTCGAAAAGATGCGCCGCGACCGCGAACGCCTTGGTGCCGTGAACCTGCGCGCCGAGGAAGAGCTGCGCGAGGTCGAGACCCAGCACACGGGCCTGGTCACCGAGCGCGATGACCTGGTCGAGGCCATCAAGCGGCTGCGCCAGGGCATCCAGAGCCTCAACAAGGAAGCGCGCGAGCGGCTGCTGACCTCGTTCGAGGTCGTCAACAACCACTTCAAGCGCCTGTTCGTCGAGCTGTTCGGCGGCGGTGAGGCCGCGCTGCACCTGATCGAGAGCGACGATCCGCTCGAAGCCGGCCTGGAAATCATCGCCAAGCCCCCGGGCAAGAAGCCGCAGACGCTGTCGCTGCTGTCGGGCGGCGAGCAGGCACTGACCGCGATGGCGCTGATCTTCGCAGTGTTCTTGACCAATCCCTCGCCGATCTGCGTGCTGGACGAAGTCGACGCGCCGCTCGACGACCACAACGTCGAACGGTACTGCAACCTGCTGCACGAAATGACCGGCTCGACCGACACCCGCTTCATCATCATCACGCACAATCCCATCACGATGGCGCGCATGAACCGGCTGTTCGGCGTCACCATGGCCGAGCGCGGCGTCTCCCAGCTCGTCTCGGTGAGCCTGTCCGAAGCCGTCGACATTCTCGACCAGAACGTGGCGTGAGAAGATTGACCGTCATTCCGGGGCGATGCGCAGCATCGAACCCGGAATCTCGCGCTACAAGCTCTGGATTCCGGGTTCGCGCTTCGCGCGCCCCGGAATGACGCGAGTTGTCGATGATCTCGCCCATACTCCCTCCTGAACTCAAGGCCGCGCTCGACGCCAAGCTGCAGGGCTTTTCACGCACTGACGCTGCGCAGCGCTCGCAGAAGATCTCGACGGCTTATCGCGCCGGCGGCGGCTCCGGCACGATCAAGTCCGAAGCAGATGCGCTCGCCTATGCGCTGGCGCGCATGCCGGCGACTTATGCCGCCGTCGCCGCAAGCCTGAGCGCGCTCGCCGAGATCGCGCCGGACTTTGCTCCCGAAACGCTGCTCGACGTTGGCGCAGGTCCCGGCACCGCCAGCTGGGCTGCCGCGGAGGCCTTCTCCTCGCTGCAGGATTTCACCCTGCTCGATGCCAATACCGTGCTGAGCCGGCTCGCGCTCGAACTTGCACGCGACAGCACGCGTTTGGCCGATTGCCGCTACCTGCCCGGCGATGCCGCCGCCAATCTCGCCGAGGTCTCGCAGGCCGATCTCGTCGTCGCAAGCTACATCGTCGGCGAGCTCGCAGAGAGCGACCAACGCAAACTCGCCGAGACCATGTGGGCCAAAGCGCGCCACGCACTGGTCGTGATCGAGCCTGGCACGCCCGCCGGCTATGCCCGCATCCTCGCGCTGCGCCAGCAGCTGACGGAGCTGGGCGCTTTCGTCGCCGCGCCCTGCCCGCATGAGAAGTCCTGCCCTCTCGTCGCCCCTGACTGGTGCCATTTCAGCCAGCGCCTGCCACGCTCGCAGGCACACCGTCAGATCAAAGGCGCCGAGGTGCCGTTCGAGGACGAGCGCTTCATCTACCTCGCCCTGACCCGCACGCCACCGGCGAGCCGCGTCGCACGCGTGCTGGCGCCGCCGGATATCGGCAAGGCCGAGATCACGGCAAAGCTCTGCACCAAGGACGGCGTCGAACTTGCCAGGGTCCCGCGACGTGACAAGGCCGCCTATGCAAGCGCCCGCCGCTGGCGCTGGGGCGATGCCGTCATGTCCGAAAGTTAACCTCGTTTCCCGCTTTTGCCTTGAACTTGGATGGTTCGTGATCCGACCAAGTCTTACCTTCCCTCCGCGCGGGGCTCTTCCCCGGCTCCATTTTGGTTTAGGCTGTCCGCTCCAATTCCCTTTCAGGAGTTCTCCATGTCGACCGGCTGGATCGTTCTCGGCGTCATCGCCGTCCTCGTGTTCTTGGCGTTCAGCGCCTACAACCGGCTGGTGGCGCTTGGGCAGCGCGTCGGCCAGGCCTTTGCCGATGTCGACGTGCAGCTCAAGCAGCGTCACGACCTGATCCCGAATCTGGTCGAGACCGTGAAGGGCTATGCCTCGCATGAGCGCGGCACGCTCGACGAGGTCATCAAGGCGCGCAATTCGGCGATGTCGGCGCAAGGGCCGGCGCAGGTGTCCGCCGCCGAGAACCAGCTATCCGGCGCGCTCGGCCGGCTGATCGCGCTGTCGGAGGCCTATCCCGACCTCAAGGCCAACGCCAACTTCCAGCAGCTCGCATCCGAGCTCTCAGACCTCGAAAACAAGATCGCGGCGAGCCGCCGCTTCTTCAACAACGCGGTCCAGGAATACAATACCGGCATCCAGCAGATGCCCGCCGCTTTGTTCGCCGGCATGTTCGGCTTCACCAAGAAGGACTTCTTCGATCTCGGCGCAAGCCGCACCGAAGTCGAGGCAGCCCCTCAGGTGAAGTTCTGATCTGAGCTGACGGGCCGGCAGGGCAGCGCGTCATGGCCGCGTATGGTCTCTACACGCACATCGCCTCGAACAAGTTTCGTTCGATGCTGCTGCTCGCCGGCCTGTTCGCGCTGGTCTATGTGCTGGTCTTCGCCGGCGCGCTGGTCGCCGAAGTCGTCACCGACGGCAATCAGACCGTTGCCGATTATTTGAACCGGGGCTTCCACGACCTCATTGTCGCCTTTCCCTTCGCGACGATTGCGGCCGTCGCCTGGATCGTCATCGCCTATTTCTTCCATCAGTCGATGATCGACGCGGTGACAGGCGGCCATGACGTCAGCAGGCAGGAGGAGCCGCGCCTTTACAATCTGCTCGAAAACCTCTGCATCTCCCGCGGCATCACCATGCCGAAGCTGAAGATCATGGACTCACCGGCGCTCAACGCGTTCGCGACCGGGCTCAATCCGCGGCAATACGCTGTGACCGTCACCACGGGTCTCCTGAAGGCGCTTGACGACCAGGAGATCGAGGCGGTGCTTGGCCACGAGCTCACCCACATCAAGAACGGGGACGTGCAGTTGATGGTGGTCGCCGTCATCATCGCCGGCGTGGTCGGATTCTTCGGCGAGCTGTTCTTCCGCCTGTTCACGAATCTGAGCTGGAGCTCGGGTGGCGGATCGTGGTCGTCCGGCTCCTCTTCGTCGTCACGATCGTCCTCGTCATCGAGCGACAGCAAGAATTCGGGCGGTGGCGCGGTGATCGTGATCATCATCGCGGTCGTGCTCATCGTGGTGGCCTGGCTGGTGTCGCAAGTGGTCAAGCTCGCGCTTTCGCGCTCGCGCGAATATCTGGCCGATGCCGGCTCGGTCGAACTGACGAAAAATCCCGATGCCATGATCTCGGCGCTACGCAAGATCGAGGGCCGCGGCGAGCTTCCCGGCGCAACCTCCGCGGTGATGGAGCTGTGCCTGGACAATCCGCGCGAAGGTTTTTCCGATCTGTTCGCGACCCACCCTTCCGTGCAGTCCCGCGTCGACGCGCTGGTCAAATTCGCCGGCGGCCACGATCCCGGTCCGCTGCCGCCGCCTCCTGACGAGACGGAGCAGCCCGCCGCGCAAGAACCCGAGGCCGATCAGCAGGACACAGCGCCGCCGCCGCTTCCGCAGGGTCCGTGGAACGATACGGGCGGCCGGGCCATTCCGCCGCCAGTCCCTGCCCCAAGCGCTTCCGGAACCGCGGCCGGCAATCCCCTGCCCAATCCGATCGGCAATCCCATGGGTCCGTGGGGCCGCCACTAGGCACAGAATACGTCGTACCTTGGGCCTGTTTCACTGCCTTTGGGAAAAACTCCGGGAATTGCCGCAAGCGGCCGGCAGAGATTTGAATTCTCCCTTGTTTCTGCCATGTTCGCGCCCAACAGCAGACTCGGGATTATCCTTGGGACATCGATTTGGGGCCCGGCCGATTGCGACCTCGCGATCGGGGGCGCGCGTGAGGGGACAGCAATGGCAAAGCCGGCAGTGGTTGTGGTGGGCGCGGACAAGGGCGGGGTCGGCAAGACCACGGTATCGCGCACCTTGCTCGATTATTTTTCCGCCAACAACGTGCCGACCCGCGCCTTCGATACGGAATCGCCGCGGGGCACGCTGAAGCGCTTCCACCCTGACATCACCGAGATCGTCGATATGACGACGACGGCCGATCAGATGAAGATTTTCGATACGCTCAATGCGACTAGCCCGTCGGTGACCGTGATCGACGTCCGCGCCGGCCTGCTCTCACCCGCTTTGGCGTCGCTGCGCGACATCGGTTTCCTCGACGCCGCCAAGGCCGGCCAGATCACCTTCGCGGTGTTCCACATCCTCGGACCCTCGATCGCCTCGCTGGACGAGATCGCCGAGACGGCGGGCTTCATGACCGGTGCAAAATATTTCCTGGTGAAGAACTTCATCAACGACACCCAGTTCTTCCAGTGGGACCAGGCGACCTACAATTCCTATTTCCATCGCATCAAGGACGCGACCGAGCTGACAATCCCGAAGCTCAACGAAATGGCCTATGAGCAGGTGGAGGTCTCGTCCGTTCCGTTCCTGAAATTCGTCGCCAACAAGGGCATCCACGACGAAGCCGCGAACTACTCGTTCGTGCTGCGCGGCTATGTCCGGCACTGGCTGGCCAACGTCTGGAGCGAGTTCGACCGCATCCATCTGACCGACATCGTCGGGTCCAAGCCCGCCCGCAACAGCGAAAAATAGTTGCGCTTGCAGGGCTGATACGGCTGGATTGGGCGGTAAGTTCGCTCAGATAATGGCGTGATGCCCGCGACGCCCCTTTACATCATCTGCTCGCCCCGCCCGCAGGTCGGCAAGACGCTGCTGGCGCGGCTCCTCGTCGAATTCCTGCTGCTCAAGAACGGCAACGTCGCGGCCTTCGACGTCAATCTGAAGGAGCCGTCGCTGCTCGATTACCTGCCGAAGGTGACCGAGACCGCAGACGTGAACGACACCTACGGCAAGATGCAGCTGATGGACCGCGTCATCGTCGATGACGGGCTCGCCAAAGTCATCGACCTCGGCTTCCACGCCTTCGATGAGTTCTTCAAGATGACGGACGAGATCGGCCTGCTCAAGGAAGCGGCACGCCGTCATGTCGCGCCCATGATCCTGTTCGTCGCCGACACCGACCGCGTCTCGGCCCGGGCCCATGCGATGCTGCGCGAGCAGATCCCGCGGATCAACCTGATCACCGTCGACAACGAATTCATCATCCGCGGCGAGCTGCCGCCAGCGATGGCCGAGGGCCGGTTGTTGCGCCTGCCGGCGCTGCCCGGGTTCCTCAAGACCTATATCGACCGGCTGAACTTCTCCTTCACCGGCTATCTGCGCCAGGAGAAGGACTCCTCGACCGAGCTGCACCAGTGGATCCGGCGGAATTACCTCGCCTTCCGCGAGCTCGAGCTGAGCCTGATCCTGCAACGGTAGTGAATATTTTACCCGGATAATATTGACGTGGACGGGATCGGCCGCTAACAAGGGCTGCGCAGCAGCGTCCCTCAGCAAGGCCCTCTCCCCGTGAGCACCGACCGGAAAGCAGCCATCGCCGCCTACAAGGAGCGGAAGACCATTGCGGGCATCTATGTGGTCCGCTGCGCGGCTTCGGGCGAGGCCTGGGTCGGCCAGGCTCCGAACCTCGAGACCATCAAGAACCGCATCTGGTTCACGCTACGCCGGGGCGGCCACCCCTGCCGCAGCCTCCAGGCCGCGTGGAACACGCATGGCGAGGCCGGCCTGACATTTGGCGAGTGCGAGCGGCTGGAGGATGAGGAAACTGCTTACGTCAGGAATGCGCTCCTGAAAGAGCGCGCGCTGCATTGGCAGGCGGAGCTAAAGGCACAGGCAATCTAACGATCGCAGCCGCTCAGTGCCCCTCGAACGTCATCAGCGTGCGCACCGGCACGTCCATGGCGCGCAGCTTGGCGGCGCCGCCGAGCTCTGGCAGGTCGATGATGAAGCAGGCGGCGACGACATTGGCGCCGATCTGGCGCAGCAGCTTCACCGCGCCTTCCGCGGTGCCGCCGGTGGCGATGAGATCGTCGACCAGGATGACGCGCTCGCCGGGCGAGATGGCATCGACATGCATCTCCATCTCGTCGATGCCGTATTCGAGCGAGTAGGCGATGCGCACGGTGGTGTGCGGCAGCTTGCCCTTCTTGCGGATCGGCACGAACCCTGCCGAGAGCTGATGCGCTACCGCGCCGCCGATGATGAAGCCGCGGGCTTCCATGCCGGCGACCTTGTCGATCTTGTTGCCGGCCCAGGGATTGACGAGCTCGTCGACCGCACGGCGGAAGGCGCGCGCATCCGCGAGCAACGTCGTGATGTCGCGGAACATGATCCCCGGCTTGGGATAGTCGGGGATGGTGCGGACGCTCGCCTTCAAATCATGGTCAAAGGTCATTGGCACCTCTCAATTGACCGGCGCATCCAGCCGGAACGCATTCTCGACGATCTTCAAGCCGACCTCGCCCCCGAGCGACATCAGCGACTCCGGGTGGAATTGCACACCGGCGACCGGCAGGGTCTTGTGCTCCAGCGCCATGGCGACACCGTCCTCGGTGCTGGCGGTGACGTTGAGCACGTCAGGCATGCTATCCTGCTCGACAAACAGCGAGTGGTAGCGGCCGATCACGATCTCGTTCGGCAGATTGCGCATCAGGCGTCCGCCACGCACCTGGACCCGCGAGGGCCGTCCGTGGGCGGGATGGGTGAGCTGGCCGAGCTCGCCGCCGAAATATTCGCCGATCGCCTGCACGCCGAGACAGACGCCGAACACCGGCAGCCTGTTCTCCAGAGCCGCCTCGATGGTCTTCTTGATCCCGAAATCTTCAGGCCGGCCCGGGCCGGGCGAAAGCACCAGCAAATCCCACCTCTTCTGCTTGAGCATGTCGAGCGCATGCACATAGCGGACCACGGTGACGCTGGCGCCGACCTGACGGAAATAATCGGCCAGCATATGGACGAAGCTGTCGTCATGGTCGATCAGCAGCACGCGCTTGCCCGAGCCGGTGGCATCCGGCGCGAAACTCGACAGCGGCTTCGGCGGATCGCCGCGCAGCGCCTGGAACAGGGCGGCGGCCTTGACTTGGCATTCGCGGTCTTCCGCGGCCGGATCCGAATCGAACAGGCAGGTGGCACCGACACGGACTTCGGCGAGACCGTCCTTCATGCGGATGGTGCGGATGGTGAGGCCGGTGTTGATGCTGCCGTCAAAGTTCACCGCGCCGATCGCGCCGGCATACCAGCGCCGCGGCGAACGCTCGTGATCCTCGACGAACTGCATCGCCCACAGCTTCGGCGCACCTGTCACGGTGACGGCCCAGGCATGGGTGAGGAAGGCGTCGAGCGCATCGAAGCCGGGGCGCAGCATGCCCTCGACATGGTCGACGGTGTGGAACAGCTTTGAATAGGTCTCGATCTGCCGGCGCGCCAACACCTTGATCGTGCCGGGCACGCAGACGCGCGCCTTGTCGTTGCGATCGACGTCGGTGCACATGTTGAGCTCGAACTCGTCCTTCTCCGAGTTCAGGAGCTGGCGGATCTGCTCGGCGTCGCCGATCGCATCAAGGCCGCGCGCGATCGTGCCCGAGATCGGGCAGGTCTCGACGCGGCGTCCGTCGGAGCGCACGAACATTTCCGGCGAAGCCGAGACGAGGAATTCGCCCTCGCCGAGATTCATCAGCGCGCCATAGGGCGACGGGTTGATGACGCAGAGGCGCTGGAACACTTCGGCCGGCGAGCGGTCGCAGGGCTCGGCGAACAGCTGGCCCGGCACGGCCTCGAACAGATCGCCGCGGGCGAAGGCCGCTCGCGCGGTCTCGACGGTGGCCTGATATTCGCCCGGCGCGTGATCGGCAAAACCCTGGCGGTGCGTCTTCACATAGGGGCTCTCGGCCGTCTCGCGCGGCAGGCCGTCGGTCGATTTGCCCTTCCAGGCAAAATCATAGCTGAGCACGACGCCGCGCCCCGTGGCGCGGTCATAGGCGAGCAGGCGATCGGGGACGTAGAGCACGATGTCGCGCTGGTCATCTTCGCGCGGGCGCTTCTGCACGAGGTCCTCGATCTGGAAGACGAGATCGTAGGCGAAGGCGCCGAACAGGCCGAGCAGCCCGTCGTCATTGGCGGCGAAGGCGGCGACGAGGTCGCGCACCAGCGACATCACGCTGGCGCGGCGCGTGCGCTGGTCTTCCTCAACAGGCGCATCGCCGCGAATGATGTGACCGGCAAGCCGCGTGGCGGTCTTTTCGGAGATCACGACGCAGGGTTCGCGCAGCACCTCCGAGAGGAATGCGATCAGCACCTGCCCGCGCTCGTTGAGCGCCTCGAGCCTGAAATTGATGCCAACGGTCTCGAGCTTGAGCGGCGGATCGGAGAAGCCGAGGTCGAAGCTCTCGTAGCGGCCCGGCACGGTCGTGCCCGAGGACAGCACCACACCGCGGCGGCGGTCGAGCAGGCTGACGAGATCATCCAGCCGATTGGCGCCGCCGGTAAACTGCTCCGCCACGCGCGTGATCGCAAGACCTGCGCGGGTGACGTAATCGCTTCTGGGGGGAAGAGCAAAGACCGTCCTGTTCATGTCGTCCTCTTACGAAACTTGCCGAGGGAACGCCACACAGGAGAAACGATCAGGCCGCCGCGCTGTGCTGGCGACCTCAGACGATTTTGGGAGAATAAATCGCACCGGCCACCTCTTAGGAGGTGCGCCACCAATGACGGGATGGGCAGGCTGCGGTGCTCATAGGAGCGGATACTCACCATGGCGCGGGGACGGCGTCAAGGGCGCCGCCCCCTCGCGGTTACCGACAATTATCCCAGATGCTTCCTGAAAAACTCCGTCGCCCGGCCCCAGGCGAGTTCGGCGGCTTCGCGGTCGTGCACGGCCTGGCGCTGCTCGTTGACGAAGGCGTGCTCGGCGTCATAGCGGAACAGCTCGAGCGACTTTCCGGCCGCCTTCATGGCCTTCTCGAAGCCGTTGACCAGCTCGGGCGTGCACCAATCGTCCTTTTTGGCGAAATGGGCCTGTAGCGGGATCTTGACGTCGGCGGGCCTGGCCGCCTGCTCCGGCGGAATGCCGTAGAACACGACGCCGGCGGCGAGCTCCGGCACATGCACCGCGCCGATGATCGTGACGGCGCCGCCGAGGCAGAAACCGGTCAGCCCGACCTTGGCGCCGTTGCGCGACAGATATTGCGTGGCGCCGCGCACGGTCTGCGTGGTGGCGTCCATGAAATCGAGCGAGTTCATCTCTTTGCCGGCGGCGTCCGTGTCGTGATACGGCACCACCTTGCCCTTGTAGAGATCGGGCGCGAGCGCATCGAAGCCGGCAAGCGCGAAGCGGTCGCACAGGCCCTTGATCTGGTCCGACAGGCCCCACCACTCCTGGATCACGACCACGCCCGGCGCATTGCCGCGTGCGGCGTTGGCGAGATAGCCCGAGGCGTCCTTGCCGTCCGGGCGCTTGAACGTGATGGTGGTTCCCATGGTGGTCCTCCGACGATGTTGTGGGGAGCGGTTGGCGGCATTCTGGCGGGTACCGGCGCGATAGGCAATCGCGCCGGACAACACACGCGCGTGTCCAATAAAAAAAGCCCCCATGCGGGGGGCTTCTTCATTTTCGGTTCGCGTCAGGCCGCTCAGTGCGAGTCGGCCCAGACCTTCTTCTTGGTGAAGTACATCAGGAATGCGAAGATGATCAGGAAAACGAACACCTGCAAACCGAGGCGCTTGCGCGCTTCCATGTGCGGCTCGGCGGTCCACATCAGGAACGTGGTGACATCGTGAGCGTACTGCGCAACGGTCGCCGGCGAACCGTCGTCATAGGTCACCTGACCGTCGCTGAGCGGCTTCGGCATTTTGATGGCGTGGCCGGGGTAGTACTTGTTGTAGTACGTCCCTTCCGGAACCGTGACCCCCGCCGGCGGGTTCTCTTCGAAGCCTTGAAGAAGCGCATCGACGTAGTTCGGTCCCTGCTCCTGGAACTGAGTGAAGAAGTCGAAAATGAACTGAGGAAATCCGCGTTCATAGGAACGCGCCTTGGTGATCAGCGAGAGGTCCGGTGGCGCTTTGCCGCCGTTGGCTGCAGCAGCTGCCTGCTCGTTCGCGAAAGGTGACGGGAAGTAATCCGCTGTACGGCCCGGACGTTCGAACATGTCTCCCTGCTCGTTCGGGCCGTCCTTAACCTTGTAGTCGGCCGCGAATGCAGCCGCCTGTGCCACCGAGTAGCCGGGACCACCAGGATCGGCCAGGTTTCGGAACGCGATGTAGTTCAGGCTATGGCAGTTAGAGCAGACTTCCTTGTAAACCTTGAGGCCTCGCTGGAGCGCACCCCGGTCATACTTTCCGAAGGGACCCGCGAACGACCACTTGTTCGACGGCGGCTTCTGATCACTTTCAGCGCGGGCATCCCCGAGCGAACCGACGAACAGCGCACCTGCCGCGACGAGCGCGACAGCGATCGACGCGACGGCCTTGCCGCTTTTGGCGAGGATCGCCTCCGAGATCGAGTTCGGCACCGGCCGCGGCGTCTCGATACGCGCGAGCAGCGGCAGCACGATCAGGAAGTAGGCGAAGTAGCAGACCGTGAGGACACGGCCGGCGATCACATAGATACCTTCCGGCGGCTGCGCGCCGAGATAGCCGAGCAGGATGCAGACCACCACGAAGATCCAGAAGAACTGCTTGGCCAGCGGGCGATACTTCGACGACCTCGTCTTTGCGCTGTCGAGCCAGGGCAGGAACACAAGCACGATGATCGCCGAGAACATGCCGATCACGCCCGCGAGCTTGTTCGGGATCGAACGCAGGATCGCGTAGAACGGCAGGTAATACCATTCCGGCACGATGTGCGGCGGCGTCACGCCCGGGTTCGCCGGAATGTAGTTGTCGGCATCGCCGAGATAGTTCGGCATATAGAAGATGAACCAGGCATAGAGCAGCAGGAAGCAGGCGACGCCGAAGCCGTCCTTGATGGTCGCATGCGGCGTGAACGGCACCGTGTCCTTTTCCGTCTTCGGCTCGACACCATCAGGATTGTTCTGGCCGGCGACGTGCAGCGCCCAGACGTGCAGCACGACGACGCCCGCGATCAGGAACGGCAGCAAATAGTGCAGCGAGAAGAACCGGTTCAAGGTCGGGTTGCCGACCGAATAGCCGCCCCACAGCAGCGTCACGATGCTCTCGCCGACATAGGGAATGGCCGAGAACAGATTGGTGATGACCGTGGCGCCCCAGAAGCTCATCTGGCCCCAGGGCAGCACGTAGCCCATGAAGCCCGTCGCCATCATCAGGAGGTAGATGATCACGCCGAGGATCCAGAGAACCTCGCGCGGCTCCTTGTAGGAACCGTAATAGAGGCCGCGCAGCATGTGGATGTAGACTGCGAAGAAGAACATCGAGGCGCCGCATGCGTGCATGTTGCGCAGCAGCCAGCCGTAGTTGACGTCACGGACGAGCAGCTCGACCGACTTGAAGGCGAGATCGGCATGCGGCGTGTAGTGCATCGCCAGGATCACGCCGGTCAGGATCTGCATCCCCAGCATGAAGGAGAGGATGGCGCCGAAGGTCCACCAGTAGTTCAGGTTGCGCGGGGTGGGATAGACGACGAACGAGGAATGGACGAGGCCAATGATCGGCAGACGCCGCTCGATCCATTGCAGGGCCGGATTGCTCGGCTGGTAGTCGGATGGTCCGCTCATGATGCGATCCTGAGGAAATAAAACGACGAGACGGCGCGAAGCTTCGGACGCGGGTCCGAAGCTCAGCCGATCTGGATTTTGGTGTCGGAAACGAAAGTGTACGGCGGCACCGCCAGATTCGCGGGCGCGGGCCCCTGGCGGATGCGGCCGGACGAATCGTACTGCGAACCATGGCAGGGGCAGAAGAACCCGTCGTAATTGCCTTCATGGGCGATCGGGATGCAGCCGAGATGGGTGCAGATGCCGATCACGACCAACCACTGGTCGTGGCCGGACTTGACCCGGGCCTCGTCGGCCTGCGGATCGGGCAGGCTCGCGACCGGAACGGCGCGCGCCTCGTCGATCTGCTTCTTGGTGCGGTGGCTGATATAGATCGGCTTGCCGCGCCAGAACACCTTGATGTCCTGTCCCTCGGCAACCGGGCTCAGATCGACCTCGATCGGCGCACCGGCGGCGATCGTCGAGGCGTCCGGATTCATTTGAGAAACAAAGGGCCAGAGCGCAGCTGCGCCCCCTACTGCTGCAGCTGCCCCCGTTGCAACGAATAAGAAATCACGGCGTGTCGGATGGTCCGCCGAAGACGCTGTCGTCACGATTCCAACCCTTTCTTCTTATGCTGCCGGTGGAACCGCTCCAGGAGCCCCCAAGGTCCCCGGAACAGCGCTGCCGGCGCCCGCGGCCCCCCGCGGCGGCAGAACTTCGCTCGTCGCCGCCAAAACAAGGCGAAAACAGCAGTCCAGAATCGTTCTATTGGCACCCTTGCAGGGCGAGCGCAAGCCCGCTAACGGCGCGGGAGCGTGCAATGCACGAATTCCGCGGCCGGCGATGTTTTATTGAGACATTTCCGGCCCACACCCACCCCTGTGACGCCCATGCAGATCGCACTTTTCCAACCCGACATTCCCCAGAACACCGGCACGATTCTCCGCCTCTGCGCCTGTCTGGGGATCGACGCCCATATCATCGAACCCGCCGGCTTCCCGGTCTCCGACCGGCATTTCCGCCGGGCGGGAATGGATTACCTCGACCACGTCAGCATCGTCAGGCACGATTCCTGGTGGAAATTCGAGGAGTGGCGGGCGGCACAGCGCTACCGCCTGGTGCTGTTCACCACAAAGGGCGCTACCGACTACCGCGATTTCCGTTACCAGACGTCGGACATCCTGCTATTCGGGCGCGAGAGCGCCGGCGTCACCGATGCGGTGGTGGAGGCCGCGGATGCGCGGCTGGTGATCCCGATCGCGCCCGGACTGCGGTCGCTCAATGTCGCCATGACCGCGGCGATGGCCGCAGGCGAAGCGCTTCGGCAGGTCCGGAACCCGCACGATTTGATATGACGAGGAGAGAGAGTTGAGTTACGCGGTCAAGGAAATCTTCCTGACCCTGCAAGGCGAAGGCGCCCATGCCGGGCGCGCGTCCGTATTCTGTCGTTTTGCCGGCTGCAACCTCTGGAGCGGCCGCGAGGCGGACCGGGCCGAGGCGACATGCCAGTTCTGCGACACGGATTTCGTCGGCACCGACGGCACGCTCGGCGGCCGCTACGCCACGGCCATGGATCTCGCGGATACCATCGCCGCGCAATGGACGGCCTCCGCCGGGAATCGCTACGTCGTGCTGACCGGCGGCGAGCCGCTGCTCCAGGTCGATGCGGACCTGGTCGATGCACTCCATGCCAGGGGCTTCGAGATCGGCGTCGAGACCAATGGAACCGTTGCCCCGCCCGCGGGCCTCGACTGGATCTGCGTCAGCCCGAAGGGCGGCAGCGAGCTCGTGCTGCGTCGGGGCCACGAGCTCAAGCTGGTCTATCCGCAGGCCCTCGCCGCTCCGGAAGCGTTCGAGGGCCTCGCCTTCGAGCGCTTCTCGCTGCAGCCGATGGACGGACCTGAAGTGATCGAGAACACCGCGCGCGCGATCGACTATTGCCTGCGCCATCCGCAATGGCGGCTGAGCGTGCAGACGCATAAATCGCTCGGCATCAGATAGGACTGAACGGACAGATGTGGGAATTGACGAAATCGTTCCGCTTCGAGGCGGCGCATACGCTGTCGGGAACGACCTTTGGCGCGGCGAGCGAAGAGATTCACGGCCACTCCTTCCGCGCCGAGGTGACGGTGCGCGGCACGCCCGACCCCAAGACCGGCATGGTGGTCGATCTCGGCCTGCTCCAGCGCGCCATCGAAGATGTCCGCCTGATGCTCGACCACAAGTTCCTCAACAAGATCGAGGCGCTGGGCACACCGACGCTGGAAAACCTGTCGCGCTTCGTCTGGGAGCGGCTCGCCCATATCGGCAAGGTGACGCGCGTCAGCATCCACCGCGACAGTTGCAACGAGAGCTGTACCTATTACGGTCCGCAAGGCTGACGACATGACATCCACACTGGACCCCGGCACAATCGAAGACCGCAAGGCCCGCGCCCGCAGCTGGTTCGAGCGCTTGCGCGACGACATCTGCGCAAGCTTCGAGCGGCTGGAAGATGAGGCGCCGCAAAGCCTTTATCCCGGCGTATCGGGCCGCTTTGCACGCACGCCCTGGCAGCGCACCGATCACAGCGGCACGGACGGCGGCGGCGGCGTGATGTCGATGATGCACGGCCGCCTGTTCGAAAAGGTCGGCGTGCACTGCTCGACCGTGCATGGCGAGTTCGCGCCGGAGTTTCGCGCGCAGATTCCCGGTGCCGCCGAGGACCCGCGTTTCTGGGCCTCCGGCATCTCGCTGATCGCGCACATGCGCAATCCGCACGTGCCGGCCGTGCACATGAACACGCGCTTCGTCGTCACCACCAAGTCGTGGTTCGGCGGCGGCGCGGACCTGACACCGGTGCTCGACCGCCGTCGCACGCAGGAGGACGCGGACACAATCGCCTTCCACGCCGCGATGAAGGAGGCCTGCACGGGGCCGAACGGCGTTGCCGATTACGACAAGTACAAGAAGTGGTGCGACGAGTATTTCTATCTGCCGCACCGCAAGGAGCCGCGCGGCGTCGGCGGCATCTTCTACGACTGGCATGACAGCGGCGACTGGGATGCCGACCTCGCCTTCACCCAGGATGTCGGCCGCGCCTTCCTCAAGATCTATCCCGAACTGGTCCGGCGGAACTTTGCGAGCGCCTGGACCGCGGAGGACCGCGAGGAGCAGTTGATCCGCCGCGGCCGCTATGTCGAGTTCAACCTGCTCTACGACCGCGGTACGATCTTCGGACTCAAGACCGGAGGTAACGTCGACTCGATCCTGTCCTCGCTGCCGCCGGAGGTGAAATGGCCATGACGCTGAAGCCCGCAGCCAAGCCCCTCCCCCGCGCCATGCTGATCGACATGGACGACACGATCCTGTCGGCCTACGGCCGGCCCGAGATCGCCTGGAACACGATCGCGGAAGAATTCGCCCCGGAGCTCGCGCCGCTGCCGCCGCAGCAGGTTGCAGCCGCCGTGCTGGCTTACGCGCGAAACTTCTGGGCCAATGCGGACGCCGCCTGGCGGCTGAAGCTTGGCGAGGCGCGCCGGCTCACGGTGCGCGGCGGCTTTGCCGCGCTCGCAGCCGGCGGCCATCGCGCGCTCTCCGACGATCTCGCCGATCGCCTCGCCGACCGCTTCACCACCTATCGCGAGGAAGCGATCTTCGTCTTTCCCGGCGCGCATGACGCGATCGACGCGTTCAAGGCCCACGGCGTCAAGCTCGCGCTCGTCACCAACGGCGCGGCCGACATGCAGCGCGCCAAGGTCGAGCGCTTCGAGCTCGCCCATCGCTTCGACCACATCCAGATCGAGGGCGAGCACGGTTTCGGCAAGCCGGAGGAGCGCGCCTATCTGCACGCGATGGAAACGCTCGGCGTCACCGCCGAGGACACCTGGATGATCGGTGACAATCTGGAATGGGAAGTCGTCACCCCGCAGCGCCTCGGCATCTATGCGATCTGGCTCGATGCGCATGGCGATGGCCTGCCGGAGGGCTCGACCATCAAGCCCGATCGCATCATCCGCTCGCTGACCGAGCTGGTGCCGCGCTGAACCCGCGAAAACAACCCCATGCACAGTAGCCGGTTGCTGCAAATTCAATAGCTTGCCGCAGGCGCGGACACGACTACGGATTTTGCGAAAAATTCTTGACCCGTCGGGCAAAACAGGCGCATGATGCCATGGTCGCGAATTTTGCGGCGCACGTCCTCGGCGGCAAGTACGAGCGAGCCGGTTAGTCATACTGACCAATCGCGCCAAGGCGCGGACGACATGTGGCTCTCCTGCGGCGACAGGAATTGACGAAAGACGTTCAGTCTCGACGCGAGACCCGACAAGAGGTCCCACACAAGCGAGCACGTTCATACGTTCACAGGGAGAAGCGAAATGCCTTTCGTCACGCGACGATTGGCGGCGTTATCGACCGCCATGATTTTATTTGCTTCCAGCGGAAGCGACGCAGTTGCTCAGAAAAAATACGATACTGGTGCGACCGATACCGAAATCAAGATTGGCAACATCATGCCGTATAGCGGACCCGCGTCCGCTTACGGCATTATCGGCAGGACGATGAGTGCCTATTTTCGGATGATCAACGACAACGGCGGAATCAATGGCCGGAAGATCAACTTCATATCCTACGACGATGGCTATAGTCCGCCGAAGACGGTGGAACAGGCACGCAAGCTCGTCGAGAGCGACGAAGTCTTTCTGATTTTCGCGCCGCTCGGCACCGCCACCAACGCCGCCATCCAGAAATACATGAATACGATGCGCGTGCCGCAGATATTCGTGTCGACCGGCGCGTCACGGTTTGGCGATCCTGAGCATTTTCCCTGGACGATGGGCTGGCAGCCGACCTACCGCGCGGAGGCACGCATCTATGCAAACTACATTCTGACGAACCATCCGAACGCCAAGGTCGGCCTGCTCTACCAGAACGACGATTTCGGCAAGGACTACATTCAAGGCCTGAAGGACGGGCTTGGCGACAAGTTCGACAGGACCGTCATCGTCAGCGCGCCCTATGATGTCGGCACGCCGACCATCGATTCGGAAGTCGTGGCGATCAGAACCGCGAAACCCGAAATCTTCATCAATATTGCCACGCCCAAATACGCGGCACAGGCGATCCGGAAAGTCGCTGAACTCGATTGGCATCCGATCCACATCATGACGAACGTCTCGAACTCGATCGGTGGCGTCATAAAGCCCGCAGGCGTCAAGAACGCCGTGGGAATCCTGACCGCCCTGTACAACATGGATGTCACCGATCCGCAGTGGGACAGCTACCCCGGCATGCAAACCTTTCGAGCTTTCCTGGCAAAGTATTATCCGGAAGCCGACACGTCCGACGGCGGTACGATGGCCGCCTACAATTTGTCGCAGGGATTGGTCGAAGTCCTGAAGGGATGCGGTGACAATCTCACACGTGAGAACGTCATGAAGGTGGCCGCTAATCTTGATTTCGCGCTCGAAACCTTCCGTCCGGGTATCCGGGTCAAGACTTCGCCGACCGATTTTTATCCGATCGAACAGATGCGAATGAGCCGCTTCAACGGCGAACACTGGGAGGGGTTTGGCCCGATCATGGACTCGCACATCGATCAGGTGGCACTTTCCACCAAGTAACTCTTTTCGTGAAGGACGCGAGGATTGCGCCTCCACAAGTCGAATGCACCGGGATGAGGAACCGGTGATGGGCTTGAGGCGGACGTGCGCCCGCGCCCCATCGCATTATGCCCCGCGATGCAGAATTTGATCGCTGCGGGGGCACAGCGGCCCTTCGCGGGCCGCCGTTTCGTGTTCGGCCTGTCATGACAAGTTGATAGTTTCATGTCCGGATCGATCAACTCGAAAGGACAAACCCATGGAATTGAAAGCCGGCGATATCGTGATGCTCAAGTCGGGCGGCCAGCCGCTGACGGTGGCGGAGGTCAAGGGCGACGACGTGCTCTGCCTCTGGATGGGCATGGAAGGCGATCTCTTCCGCGAGACGCTGCCGCTCGCCACGCTGGTCCAGGTCGAAGAGGATGAGGACGACGAAGACGAGGAAGAGGACGACGAGGACGACGAGTAAGTCCATCCTGGCCGCCAGCCTGATGGGAGCGGTCAGCTCCGGCGCGCCTGATATCCGCTTCTCTGCCGACAACGGCGCATGAGCGGATATCGCTGGATGAAGCGGATGAACTTGCGAATTCGCACCATGCCTGAGTTGTGATTGGATGAGCTTCAACCGCGCTCGAATTTGTTGACACGGTCGCTGGCCCGGTCTCCAATGGTATATGGATACAAGACGTTTGATCTTTTAGCAGTCGGCTTCTGCTTTTCGTGTAACGAAACTACTTGTCCTCTCTGGAAACGGGCCATCCGCTTTTTATGGATCACAGCCCGCGGCCGTCTCGTCACTCAGTTCGATCGAATGTTTTCCAACGCCTTGTTGAGGAGATCGTGTGATGTCGGATTTTTCGTTTGGCTGGAACAGGATCAAGAACATTGCCGGCTTCAGCGTTGACGGCCTGACGCCTACACAGCCCATGAGCGCGCCATTGACCCTGCCGACAACAGGCGTGTCCTCACACACCGACTGGTCCTCGCTGCATTACTACGTGTCGTTCCAGCTCTACAACGGCACGACGCTGACCGTGGACGGCAACACATTGTTCGCGCTGGACAACTTCTCCTTCGGCGACACGCAGACGCTCAACATCGGCAGCCAGTCGAGCGGCGCAGGCGCCGGCAAGGTCACCTTCGACCCGCTGCATCTGAGCTTCTCCCAGCTCGATCTCGACCCCAAGCTGTTCCAGATGCTCGCCTCCGGCACGCCGTTCAAGGAGGTCGACGTGCTCGGCTACAAGGTCGATGCGCATTCCAGCCACCTCGCCGTCGACTACAGCTTCGGCCTCGTGGCAGGCAAGACGCTGACCATCGACAACACCGGCATCAGCCAGCTCGATCTGGAGTATGGCTCCGAACAGCTCCGGGATTACGTCCAGAACAAGAACGGCTCGTTCCCGACGACGCCGACCGATCTCGGCGGCTGGGACCGGCTCCATAACGTTAGCTGGCTTTCCAGCGAGTCCAGCATCCCGGCGGCAGCGGCGACATCCTCAACCACCGCACCGTTGACCCTACCGACAACAGGCGTGTCCAATCAGACCGGCCCGTCCTCGCTGCATTACTACGTGTCGTTCCAGCTCTACAACGGCACGACGCTGACCGTGGACGGCAACAAATTGTTCGCGCTGGACAACTTCTCCTTCAGCGACACGCAGACGCTCAACATCGGCAGCCAGTCGAGCGGCGCGGGCGCCGGCAAGGTCGCGTTCAATCCATTGCATCTGAGCTTCTCCCAGCTCGATCTCGACCCGAAGCTGTTCCAGATGCTCGCCTCCGGCACGCCGTTCAAGGAAGTCGACGTGCTCGGCTACAAGACTGATGCGCATTCCAGCCACCTCGCCGTCGACTACAGTTTCGGCCTCGTGGCAGGCAAGACGCTGACCATCGACAACACCGGCATCAGCCAGCTCGATCTGGAGTATGGCTCCGAACAGCTCCGGGATTACGTCCAGAACAAGAATGGCTCGTTCCCGACGACGCCGACCGATCTCGGCGGCTGGGACCGGGTCCATAACGTTAGCTGGCTTTCCAGCGAGTCCAGCATCCCGGCGGCAGCGGCGACATCCTCAACCACCGCACCGTTGACCCTGCCGACAACAGGTGTGTCCAATCAGACCGGCCCGTCCTCGCTGCATTACTACGTGTCGTTCGAGCTCCAGAACGGCAAGATGCTGACCGTCGACGGCGACACATTGTTCGCGCTGGACAGCTTCTCCTTCAGCGACACGCAGACGCTCAACATCGGCAGCCAGTCGAGCGGCGCGGGGGCCGGCAAGGTCACCTTCGACCCGCTGCATCTGAGCTTCTCCCAGCTCGATCTCGACCCGAAGCTGTTCCAGATGCTCGCCTCAGGCACGCCCTTCAAGGAAGTCGACGTGCTCGGCTACAAGACCGATGCGCATTCCAGCCACCTCGCCGTCGACTACAGCTTCGGCCTCGTGGCAGGCAAGACGCTGACCATCGACAACACCGGCATCAGCCAGCTCGATCTGGAGTATGGCCGCGAACAGCTCCGGGATTACGTCCAGAACAAGAACGGTTCGTTCCCGACGACGCCGACCGATCTCGGTGGCTGGGACCGGGTCCATAATGTTAGCTGGCTTTCCGGCGAGTCCAGCATCCCGGCGGCAGCGGCGACATCCTCAGCCACCGCGCCGTTGACCCTGCCGACGACAGGCGTGTCCAATCAGACCGGTCCGTCCTCGCTGCACTACTACGTGTCGTTCGAGCTCCAGAACGGCAAGATGCTGACCGTGAACGGCGACACATTGTTCGCGCCGGACAGCTTCTCGTTCAGCGACACGCAGACGCTCAACATCGGCAGCCAGTCGAGCGGCGCCGGGGCCGGCAAGGTCGCCTTCGACCCGCTGCAACTGAACTTCTCCCAGCTCAATCTCGACCCGAAGCTGTTCCAGATGCTGGCCTCCGGCACGCCCTTCAAGGAGGTCGACGTGCTCGGCTACAAGGTCGATGCGCATTCCAGCCACCTCGCCGTCGACTACAGCTTCGGCCTCGCGGCAGTCAAGACGCTGACTGTCGACCCCTCGGGCATCACGAGGTTCAGCCTTGAGTATGGATCCGAGCAGATTCACGTCATCTCAGCGCCGGTCAATGATACGGTTCACCTGCACACCGACCTCTTTCTGGCATAGCGGCACCAGACTCAGCGCCAGGCGAACCGGGAAGGTGCTCGCACGATTTCTCTCAGCGCCGCAATGCCGCGGATGTGACCAGTCGTGATGCCGGCATGTGTTGGGGCTTTGCGATCG